>CAWEPB010000007.1:0-1362385 GCA_963810815.1 uncultured beta proteobacterium
CACCCATCCGCCCGACGCTGCGGTAGCATCGTCCGATGGCGGATTGCATCCTCGTCACCGGAGGCGCCGGTTACGTCGGCTCGCACGTGATCGTCGAGCTCGCGCAGGCGGGCTACGCGCCCGTCGTGCTCGACAGCTTCGCCACCAGCTCGCCCGGCGTCGTGCCGCGCCTCGAGGCGCTCGCCGGCGCACCGGTGCCGTGCATCGAGGCCGACGTCCGCGACGCCGAGGCGCTCCGTCGTGCGTTCCGCGACCACCCGATCGCCGGCGTCATCCACTGCGCGGGGCTGAAGGCGGTCGGCGAGTCCGAGGTGCGACCGCTCGCATACTACGACGTCAACGTCGGCGGCATCCTGGCGCTGGCCGAAGTGATGGGCGAGGCGGGGGTTGCGACCTGCGTCTTCAGTTCGTCGGCGACCGTCTACGGCCAACCCGACGCGCTGCCGGTCAACGAGGACGCACCGCTGAAGCCGCAAAGCGTGTACGGGCGCACCAAGCGGATCGTCGAAGACTTCCTGCGCGACCTTGCGCACGGCAATCCCAACTGGCGCATCGCGGTGCTCCGCTACTTCAACCCCGCCGGCGCGCATCCCTCGGGGCAGATCGGCGAGGCGCCGACCGCCCACCCCAATAATCTGGTGCCGATCCTGTGCCGCGTCGCCGCCGGCGAGCGTTCGAGCCTCCCGATCCACGGGACCGACTGGCCGACGCCCGACGGCACCGGGGTGCGCGACTACCTCCATGTCCAGGACCTCGCGGCGGGGCACGTCGCCGCCCTGCGTCACCTCGCGGCGCATCCCGGCGCGACGACGCTGAACCTGGGCCTCGGGCGCGGCCATTCGGTGCTCGAGGTCGTCGCCGAGTTCGAACGGGCCTGCGGGCGGCGGATCACGCGCACGCTGGCGCCGCGCCGCCCCGGCGACGTCGCCTGCTGCTGGGCGGATGCCACCCGGGCGCAGGAGCTGCTGCAGTGGCGCGCCACGCGCGGGCTGGATGCGATCTGCACCGACGCATGGCGCTGGCAGTGCAACGGCGGTAAGTACTGACGTCCCTCGTAGCGGCCGTAGGCCGGGGTCAGGTGACTGCCGCCGCGCGGATCGCCTCGACGCGGATCTCCTCGGTGAGCTGGGCCTTGAGCGCCGAGAATTCCGGCGTGGTCTTGACCGTGTAGTGCCGGGGGTGCGGCAGGTCGACCCTGACCTCGGCCTTGATCCGACCCGGCCGCGCGCTCATCACGCACACGCGGCCGGCCATGAAGATCGCCTCCTCGATGTCGTGGGTGACGAAGAGCACGGTCTTCTTCTCGCTTTCCCAGATGCCGAGCAGCAGTTCCTGCATCAGCGCGCGCGTCTGGTTGTCGAGCGCGCCGAACGGCTCGTCGAGCAGCAGGATCTTGGGATCGTTGGCCAGCGCGCGCGCGATCGCGGTGCGCTGCTGCATGCCGCCGGACAGCATCCTCGGATGATGGTGCTCGAATCCGACCAGCCCGACCCGCTCGACATAGTGCGCGACGATGCGGTCCATTTCCGCCTGCGGCACCCCCTTCTCGCGCAGCCCGAACGAGATGTTCTCGCGCACGGTCAGCCACGGGAACAGCGTGTACGACTGGAACACCATGCCGCGGTCGGCGCCCGGACCGGTCACCGGCGTGCCGTCGAGCACCACGCGCCCGGTGGTCGGCGAATCCAGCCCCGCGATGATCCGCAGCAGCGTGGACTTGCCGCATCCGGAGGGACCGAGGATGGTGATGAAATCGTTGTGCGCGACGCCCAGCGAAGTGGGCTGCAGCGCAACGGTCGGCGCGCCGCCGCGCACGCCGGGAAAGCTGCGGCCCACGCCTTCGAGGACGAGCTGGGTCATCGATCGGCCAGTGCCCAGGCGTACGTCTTCTGGTTGACCGCCTTGAACAGGAAGTCGGACACGAGGCCGATGACGCCGATGACGATGATGCCGAAGATGATCTGCCCCGTGTTGAGCAGCGCCTGGCTGTCGGTGATCATGTGTCCGATCCCCGACGAGGCGCCGATCAGCTCGGCGACGATGACGTAGGTCCAGGCCCAGCCGAGCACCAGCCGCAGCGTCTCGGCGATCTGCGGCGCGGCGGAGGGCAGCAGCACGCGCCGCACGATGCCCCGATGCGAGGCCCCGAGCGTGTAGGCCGCCTCGACGAGGTCGCGACGGGTCGAGCCGACGATCACGGCGACCATCAGCACGATCTGGAAGAACACGCCGATGAAGATCACCAGCAGCTTCTGCGCCTCGCCGATGCCGGCCCACAGGATCAGCAGCGGGATGAACGCCGACGCCGGCAGGTAGCGGGCGAAGGACACGAACGGCTCGAAGAACGCCTCGATCGGCTTCCACGCGCCCATCGCGATGCCCAGCGGAACGCCGAGGATGGCCGCCAGCACGAAACCGCCGAGGACGCGCCAGACCGTCATGCCGACGTCGATCGCGAAGCCGTGCCGGGCAAACAGCGCGTACCCTTCGCGCAGCATCGTCATCGGGTCGGCGAGAAAGGTCCTCGAGACGAAGCCGCCGAGCGTCGCGACGCTCCATGCGGCGACGAACACCACGAAGAACGCGATGCCCAGCGCGATCCGGTGCGAGCGGGGGACGGGGACGAGGGGCTTCACGGGACCCGCCCTGCGGCGACCTCGTTGGCCGATTCAGCGATGCACCGCGGCGTCGAGCCCGAGGCGCGGCGCGCCCGGGGTCGCTCGCCGCGCGGCGCACGCCGGCTACTGGATGAACCGGGTGTCGGCAAGGGTGGAGAGATCGGGGATCTGCCTGATGATCCCGATCTCGAGCAGGAGTTCGGCTGCCTCCTTGCTGAACTGTGCGTGCGGGCCGGCGAAGAACGCCCGGTTCGCCGCCCGGTCCTGCCACCGCAGGTACCGCTGCGAGGCCTCGAACTGTTCGCCCGTCTGCTTGACGTCGGCGCCCATGATCTCGAAGCTCTTCTTCGGCTCCCTGGCGATCATGTCGATGGCTTCGAAGTAGCTGTCGGCGAGCGCCTTCGCTGCCTTCGGGTTGTCGGCCAGGAATTTCGGCGTGCAGCCGAAGGTGTCCATGATCATCGGGTAGTCGAGGGTCGTGGCGATGATCTTGCCGGCCTGCGGATTGGTGCGGATCGTCGACAGGTACGGCTCGTAGCTCATCGCGGCGTCGTTCTGGCCGGCGACGAACGCCTGCGCCGCCGGGCCGGGCTCGAGATTTACGACGGTGACGTCCCTGACCGACAGGCCGTTCTTCTTCAGGAACCAGGCGAGGGTGAAGTACGGCGCCGTACCGGGCGCCGACGCGGCGACGGTCTTTCCCTTGAGGTCGGCGATCTTCGCGATGCCGTTGCGCACGGCCATGCCGTCGGCGCCGTAGCTCTTGTCGAGCTGGAAGATCTGCGTGGTGGCCACGCCGTTGGCGTTCCATACGATCCAGGTCTCGACCGTCGTCGCCGCGCACTGGACGTCGCCCGACGCGATCGCGAGGTGCCGGTCCTTCTGCGGGATCTTCTTCAGCGAGACGTCGAGGCCGTTCTTCCTGAAGATCCCCGCCTCCTTCGCGAGCGTCAGCGGCGCGAAGCCGGTCCAGCCGGATAGCCCGACGGCGACCTTGGTTTCCTGGGCTGCGACCGGCAGGGCGAGTGCCGTCGCCGACAGGGCCGCGGCGACGAGCTGGAGGGCGTTGCGCATGCGTTGCTCCGGAGCGTGGGTGGGAAACCAGAGAATCTAGGCGTGCGCTGCGGGTCCTGTCAATCGGGCGGTGCAGTTGGCATACAATCGGCCATCGTCGACGGTTGCGCTCGTCGGCGACCGTTACCGCAGCGTCCGCCACGCCGCCCCGCCGCCATGCACCGCCTCATCGCACCCGGTGACGCCCGACCGATGCCGTGGAAGAACGGCGGCGGGCGCACGACGGAACTCGCCGCCGAGCCGCCCGGATCCGCGCTCGACCGGTTCGCGTGGCGGGTGTCGATCGCCGACGTCGAGCGCGACGGCCCGTTCTCCGCATTTCCCGGCGTCGACCGAACCATCGTGCTGCTCGAGGGCGGGGGAATGGAACTCAGCGACGCGCACGGCAGCGTGACGCTCGCGGTGCCGTACGAGCCGTGGACGTTTTCCGGCGACGAGCCGGTCGCCTGCCGACTCGTCGGCGGCGCGGTGCGCGACTTCAACCTGATGACGCGGCGCGCGGATGCGCGCGGCGAGGTCGCCGTCGTTCGTGACGGGGCCGCGCGCGTGACCGGCGCCCGGCATCGGCTGTGCTGGACCGCCGCCGGGGCGGTCGAATGCCTGGTGCCGGGCCACGCGCCGTTCGCATTGCCGACGGGGCACGCCCTGTGGCAGGACGGTCCCGATGCCGCGGCGATGATGTCGGTCCAGCCGCTCTCCGCCGGCGCCGTCGCGCTGGTGGTGACGATCGACGCCGCGGATCCGCTGCGATGACCTCGTACATCGCCGCCGCCGCATTGCTGCCCGACGGCTGGTCGCGCGACGTCAGGATCGACGTCGGGCCGGACGGGGTCATCGCCGCAGTCGCGCGCGACGTGCCGGCGGCGCCGGCAGCCGATGCGCTGCGCCTTGCCGGTCCGGTGGTGCCGGCGATGCCGAACCTGCATTCGCATGCGTTCCAGCGCGCGCTTGCGGGGCGCACCGGCCGCGCCGCCGCGTCCGGCGGCGACAGCTTCTGGACGTGGCGGCAGGCGATGTACCGGATGCTGGAACGACTCGACGCCGATGGATTCGCGGCGGTCACGGCCCAGGCGTACGTCGAGATGGCCAGGGCCGGCTATGGTTCGGTCGCCGAGTTCCACTACGTCCATCACGATCCGGCGGGCCGGCCGTACGCGGACCCCGGCGAGCTCGCGCTGGGCGTGGTCGCGGCGGCCCGGGACGCTGGGCTCGCGCTGACGTTGCTCCCGGTCTTCTACGCTCACGCCGGGTTCGGCGGCACGCCGGCGGCGGCCGGCCAGCGCCGTTTCCTGCACACGACGCCGTCGTTCGCACGCCTCGTCGAGCGACTGGTCGCGGGGACCGCCGGCGACGATGTCGTCGTCGGCGTCGCGCCGCACAGCCTCCGCGCGGTGACTCCGGACGAGCTCCGCGAGGTCGTCGCCGTCGCGCCCGCGGGCGCTCCGGTGCACATCCACGTCGCCGAGCAGGCGCGCGAGGTCGACGATTGCGTCGCCTGGAGCGGGCAGCGGCCGGTCGGGTGGCTGCTGGACCACGCCCGTGTCGATCCACGCTGGTGCCTCGTCCATGCGACGCACATGACGGCGGACGAGGTGCGCGGTCTGGCGGCGACGGGCGCCGCCGTCGGCCTCGCCCCGACCACCGAAGCGGACCTCGGCGACGGGACGTTCCCCGGCGAATCCTTCTTCGCCTCCGGCGGTCGCTTCGGCGTGGGCAGCGATTCGAACACGGTGATCGACCCGTTCGCCGAGCTGCGGCAGCTCGAATGGTCGCAGCGGCTCCAGCTGGGCCGGCGCAACGTGCTGGCCGACGGCGGGGCGAGCGTCGGCACGACACTGTGGGCCGCGGCGGCGCGCGGCGGCGCGCGGGCCTGCGGGCGGGCGACGGGCGTGATCGCGGCCGGCCACCGCGCCGACCTGGTCGTGCTCGACCCCGACGACCCCGCGCTGGCGGGGGTGGCGGCCGAGGACGTGCTGGATGCGGCGATCTTCGGTCCGTGCCGGCGGCCGGTCCGCGACGTCCTGGTCGGCGGCCGCTTCGTCGTCTGCGAGGGCCGCCATCCCCGGCAGGAGGCGGTGCTGGCGCGCTTCCGCGATGCGTTGGCGCGGATGATGTCGGCATGACTTCGCGCGCCCGCCCCGATGCCCTGGCGACGACGGAGCGGCGATGACGTCGACCGCGCTGCAGTTCGACGTGCTGGTCACCGGCGTGCACGTCGCGACGATGACGGGCACGGACGCGTACGGCGCGATTCGCGACGGCGCCGTCGGCATCGCCGACGGGACCATCGCCTGGGTGGGCAGGCGCGACGCGCTGCCGGGCGACGCGGCGGCGAAGCTCGAGCTCGACGGCGGGGGGGGCTGGCTGACGCCCGGACTCGTCGACTGCCACACGCACCTCGTCTGGGCCGGCGACCGCGCCGACGAGTTCGCCGCGCGACTCGAGGGCGCGAGCTACGCCGACATCGCGCGAGCCGGCGGCGGGATCAACGCGACGGTGCGTGCGACGCGTGCGGCGTCTCCCGACGCGCTGGTCGCGGCGAGCCGGCCGCGCCTCGCGGCGCTCGCCGCCGAGGGCGTGACCACCGTCGAGATCAAGTCCGGCTACGGACTCGACGCCGCAAACGAGCTCAAGCAGCTGATGGCGGCGAGGCGCGTCGCGGCGGCGGTCGGCGTCGACGTGCGCACGACGCTGCTGGCGGCGCACGCGGTGCCGCCGGAGTTCGCCGGTCGTGCCGATGCGTACGTCGACGTCGTATGCCACGACATCATCCCGGCCGCGGCGCGCGCGGGACTCGCCGACGCGGTCGACGCCTTCTGCGAAACGATCGGGTTCACTCCCGCGCAGACGCGCCGCGTATTCGACGCGGCCCGCGCGCACGGCTTGCCGGTGAAGCTGCACGCCGACCAGTTGTCCGATTCGGGCGGCGCGGCGCTCGCTGCCGACTGTTCGGCGCTTTCGGCCGACCACCTCGAGTACACCGGCGCGGCCGGCGTTGCCGCGATGGCCCGGGCCGGGACCGTCGCCGTGCTGCTGCCCGGGGCCTTCTACGCGCTGCGCGAGACCCGCCTGCCGCCGGTCGACGCGCTGCGCGCGGCGGGGGTGCCGATGGCGGTGGCCACCGACTGCAACCCGGGCACGTCGCCGGCGACCTCGCTGCTGCTGATGCTGAACATGGCTTGCACGCTGTTCCGCCTGACACCCGCCGAGGCGCTCGCCGGCGCCACCGTGCACGCCGCGCGCGCGCTGGGGCTCGCCGATCGCGGCGTCGTCGCGCCCGGCCACCGCGCCGACCTGGCGCTGTACGCGGTCGCCTCACCCGCCGAGCTCGCCTACCGGATCGGCGGCAATCCCTGCGTCGGCGTCGTCCGCGGCGGCGACGTCCTGCGCTGGAGCGTCGAATGAATCTCCACACCCTCGTCCGCGGCGACGCGCCGCTGGTCATCGACGTTCCGCATGCGGGCACGTTCGTGCCCGCGGACCTCGCGGCGCGCTTCACGCCCGCGGCGCGCGCGGTTCCCGACACCGACTGGCACGTCGACAGGCTCTACGCCTTCGCCGCGCACGCCGGGGTCACGCTGGTCGCCGCGACGCATTCGCGCTACGTCGTCGACCTCAACCGCGACCCGTCCGGCGCGGCGCTCTACCCCGGCGCGGACAACACCGAGCTGTGCCCGACGCGCACCTTCGACAACGCGGCGATCTACGCGGGCGCGCCGCCCGACGAGGCGGAAGTCGTCGCGCGCCGTGCCGCGTACTGGGATCCCTACCATGCGGTGCTGGCGGCGGAGATCGCGCGGGTCCGCGCGCGCCACGGCTGGGCCGTCGTGCTCGACGGCCATTCGATCCGGGCCGAGGTGCCCCGGTTCTTCGCGGGACGGCTGCCCGACCTGAACCTCGGGACCGTCGGGGGCGGCGCCTGCGCGCCGTCGCTGCGCGAGGCCGCGGCAACGGTGCTGGCGTCGGCGGCCGGGTTCACCCACGTCGTCGACGGTCGCTTCAAGGGCGGCTGGATCACCCGCCACCACGGCCGCCCCGATGCCGGCGTGCACGCGTTGCAGCTCGAGGTGGCGCAATCCTGCTACATGGACGAGGCGCCCCCGTACCCCTGGGATCCGGCGCGCGCCGCGGCGCTCGTCGCGGTGCTCGAGCGGCTGGCGCAGGCGCTCGCCGGCTGGCGGCCGCGCTGACGCGATGCTGCGCTTCTACACCGCGCGACATCGCTTCGACGCCTTCCTGGTCGCCGACCGCCTCAATCAGGCGGGAATCCGCGCCCACGTCTTCAACCAGAACGCGTCGAGCATCGTCGGCGACGTGCCGCCGGATGTGGCGCAGCCGCAGGTCTGGCTGGAGCGCGACGAGGATCGCGAGCGCGCGGCGCTGCTGCTCGCCGCGATCGAACGCGACGGTGCGTCGCGCGAGGAGCGCGTCTGTCCCGGCTGCGGCGAGGCCTCGCCGCCGGCGTTCGACCTGTGCTGGAAATGCGGGGCCGCGCTGCCGGCGTGACACCGGCGCCCCGCGGGTTCAGCCCAGCAGCGCGTGCAGCCGCTCGGCCGTCGCGTGGCCGTTCTTGACGCAATCGCTGACCGACACGCCGCCGCGCCAGTTGGCGCAGAACGCGAGTCCGGGCCATTCGGTTTCCGCTTCGGCGGCGGGCAGCAGACGATCGAGGTGGCCGAGATCGTATTGCGGGATCGCCTGCGGCCAGCGGGTGACCGCCGACCACTGCGGCGCGGCGCTCGCGCCGAGCAGTTCCCGGTGCTCGCGGGTGACGACGTCGACGACCGCTTCGTCGGCCAGCGCGGCGACTTCGGGATTGCGGCGGCCTCCGGCGAAGGTCGTCAGCAGCACCGTGCCCTCGGGCGCACGACCCGCGAACATGCTGCTGGAGAACAACGTGCCGAGTACGCGCCGGTGCTCCTTCCTCGGCACCAGGAAGCCGAAGCCCGCCAGTGAATGCGCGACGTCGGCGCGACGGTACGCGGTCGCGACGATCGCCACCGGCGCGTAGTCGATCGCCGCGAGGCCGCGCGCGGCGGCGGGCGCGAACGGCGCGATCAGGGCCGCGGCGGCGGGCGCCGGGGTGGCCAGGACCACCGCGCGCGCACGCAGCGTGAACGGTTCGCCCGCGCGGGTGCCGTCGACGGTCCACTGGCCGTCGTCGCCAAGGGCGACCCGGGTGACGCGCGCGTTCGAGGTCACGCCGCCGATCGCCCGTGCGAGCGCGTCGGGCAGCGTCTGCATGCCGGCCCTGAAGCTGAAGCTCTTCGCCGCGTTCTTCGACTGCTCGGGATTCTTCCGGCGTTCGCGCGCGCCGAGGATCTGGCCCTTGATCAGGCTGCCGTACTTCTGCTCGAGCGCGTGCAATCGCGGGAACGCGGCAGGCACCGAGATTCGTTCGGGATCGCCGGCGTAGATGCCGGCGACGAAGGGATCGATCGCGTAGTCGAGGAACTCCTGCCCGAGCCGCCGGCGCACGAACTGCGCGATCGACTCCTCGAGCTCCGCCGGCGCACGACGGACGAAGGGTTCGCGCAGCAGCATCAGCTTGGCGCCGAGGCTGAACGCCGGGGTGGTGAAGAATGCGGCGGGCGAGGTCGGCAGCGCCGTGGCCTTGCCGTCGCGCACGACGTAGCGCGTCGAGGCCACCTCGTCCGCGTCGAGCCGCTCGCCGCGAATGCCGAGGTCGTCGAGCATGGCGTTGATCAACGGCGTCGTGTCCAGGGTGCTGTTCGGGCCGCACTCGTACATCGCACCGTCGCGTCGGACCGTGCCGATGACGCCGCCGGGTCGCGCACCGGCGTCGAGCACGGCGATGCGCCGGCCGGCCTTGTGCAGTCGAAAGGCCGCGGTGAGGCCGGAGATGCCCGCGCCGACGACGATGACGTCGAGCGTGGACGGGGAAGCGGGGAGGTTGGCGTCGGTCATGTCGGTGGTTGTCGGGTGGCGGATGGCGGGACCGGTGGCGGAACCTCGCCGGGTAGCGCGAACTGCGCGCGCTGCCGCGCTCGTTCCAGGGCCGCCGACAGTTCGTCGTGCGCGGGCGACCCCGGCGGCAGCTGCGCCAGCAGCTGGTCCCACCAGCGGGCCGCGGCGGCATAGTCGCGCTGTTCGTATGCGGCGCTGCCGGCCATTTCCAGTGCCCGCGGGTGCGCGGCATCGAGCGCCAGCGCGCGCTGGATCAGTTCCGCCGGCTTGCCGATCAGCGAGCGTCCCTGCAGCATCCCCAGCGCGTCGGCGTACTCGCACCAGACCGCGGCATCGGCGGCGACCTTCGGCGCCACCGCAAGGGCGCGCTCGTAGTGCCGCGCCGCATCGGCGAAACGGCTCTCGTCCATCTCCAGGCGCGCCAGCAGGACCAGCGCGCGCCCGTCGCGGGGATTGCGCGCGACCTGGCGCTCGAGCTCGGCGCGCTGCACGACCGGATCGGCGGCACGCAGCATCAGCGATTCGTCGCCGGCCGGCGCCTGGAGCGCGTCCGGGCTGCCGAAGCGCGCGTAGAGGCCGAACGCGGTCAGCGGCACCGCCAGGGCGAGGGTCCAGGCCAGCGCGCGGGACGCGCGCCGCCCCGGGACGGTCACGCGGTTGCCGGTACGGGCGTCGACGCGGTCGACGTCGTCGAGGAGGCTCCGCTCGAGGTCGTGGCGGGCACCCTCGTGCTGGACCGGGTCCAGCCTGCCTTCGGCGAGCTCGCGGTCGAGTTCGGCCAGTGCCCGGCGATGAGCCTCGAGGTTCGACGCGCTCGCCGAGGGTCCGGCCGTGGGCTCGCGTCGCGCCAGCAGTCGCGGCAGCACGAACGCCAGCGCCGCAGCGGTCATCGCGGCCGCGAGTGCCCAGAACACGACGGATGAGGCGGCGCCTTCCATCCCGTTACTTTACCGTGCGCCGACGGCTCCGGAATGGACAAGGCGGGACGCAATGGCCCCGCCTTGTTCCAGCGCAAACGCGCGCGGCGTGTCGCGCTACTTCGCTGCCGCAGGCGCCGGGGTCGCGGGTGCGGCCGGGGTCGCCGGCGCCGCCGCGGTCCGGGTCGCGCCGCGCTTCGCCGCCATCGCGTCGTCCAGCAGCTTGATGCCGTCCTGCGAAATCGCCATCGACTTGTTCAGCGACGCGGTCGCCTGGTCGGGATTGTGGAAGTGCGCGCCGTTGGCGGCCGTCCACCATTCCCAGTTGATGTGGGCGTCGTAGTGAAGGTCACGCGCCTTGTTCAGCGTCGGTTCGTCGACGCCGAGGTTCTTCGCCTCCTCGAACTTGTCGATGAATCGGGTCAGCCAGAACTCGGCCTTGCGCTTCTTGCCTTCGTACCGGCTCTTCAGCGAATCGATCGTGTAGGCCGCCTGCTTCTCGGTCCACTCGGTGTGGCAGGTGAGGCAGGTTTCCTTGAGGTAGTGCTTCGGGCTGGTCTGCCAGTGCGAGGTGTACGTCTTGCCGGTCTTGGCGTCCTTGACCTTCGGCATGTGGCACGAGCTGCACTCGACCCCGGCCTTCTGGTGCCTGGAGCCGTAGTACACCTCGACGTCCGGGTGCTGGCCCTTCCACAGCAGCGCGCCGGTGATGCCGTGCTTGAAGTCGCGGAACTTGAGGTCGGTGTAGTGCTTGCCGATCTCGTCCACCGGCTTGAACGGGAAGTGGTTGGTGCGCTGATCGGCCATCGTCACCGGCTGGCCCGTCGTCGGATCGGTGCCGGGGTTGCAGTTGTACTCGACGTGGCATTGCCCGCACTGCAGGTTCATGTCGTAGCGGTCGAGGATGCCGATCTTGCGCGTGTAGCCGCGCAGTCCCAGGTCCTTGACGTCGACCTTCGCCGCCCGCGGGTCCCGGTGCCACAGCGTGTCCTTCTCCGGCCGCGTGACCGCCTGGATCAGCGCGTCGCGGACGACCCGCGGCTGCGTCGAGTGCGGGTCGTGGCAGAAGAAGCAGTTGAGCGAGTGGTTGACGTCCTTGACGAACTCGTTGACCTTCGACGTCCGGCTCCACTTGGCGCCGGGAACCGGGTCGCCCATGTACGCCCAGTCGAGGATGTGGTCCTGCGTCTTGCAGGACATGCAGACGGGGTTGGCCGCCGCCGCGGTGCCCGGCTTGAACACCTTGTGGTCCTGGCCAGGGTACTTGTCCTCGAGCACGTCCCAGATCTTGAAGTTGCCGCCGGCCTTGGCGAGGCCGCGCCAGCCTTCCTTGTTCTCGAAGCGGCCGCCGAACGCGCGGTCGACGACGAGCTGGTCGTACAGCATGAACGAGTGCGAGCGCGGCTCGTTGTGCTCGCGGGTGAAGCCGTGCGGCAGCATCAGCTTGTCGAACGCCGGATCGGGCGCCGGACCGGTGGCCAGAACCTTCTCCTTGCGGGCCGTCTTCTCGAAGTTCATCTTGAACATCGACTCGAACTGGTTCTTGTGGCAGCCGCCGCAGACCGCCGGGTCGGTCTGGGTGACCGGCCGCGCCTTCGAGTCCTTGAGGTGATTTTCCGTGCCGCTGTGGCACGACGCGCAGGGGAGGCCCTTGTGCTTGCCGGCGTCGTGGAACGCCTTGATCGGCTGGTGGCACGCGAGGCAGGTCGCGTTGTCCGCGCTGCCGGCGGTCGAGGTCTTCTTGGCCTGCGCCGTTGCGGTTCCCGCGCCGGTGGCGAGCGCGAGGGCGGTGGCGACGATGGCGGCCCTGGCGAACTGCGAGTATGCATGGTGCGCGAAGTACGACATGAACCCCTCCCCGGGCTGCTCGGTCGACGCATCAAGTCTAGCAGCGCCACGCGCACCGGGATCATGCTGCGCCGCCGCGACCTTGATGGTCATCAAGGAATCGCGCGCAGCCGCGGCAGGGGAGGGCGATGCCGCGACGGCGCGCCCCGTGCACCGCGACGCAGCGTCGCGGCCGACCGGGTCAGGGCAGGATGCGGTCGATGGTCACGGTCAGGCCGGAGCTGCCGACCTTGACCGGCGCGGTGAAGCCCTCGAGATCGCCGCTCTGGGGGACGGCGTTGCCGGACTTCGAGACGCGTGCACCGACGATGACCTCGCCGAACCGGGAGATCGCCGTCGTCGGGTTCATCGCGAGCGAGTCGTCGAGCGTGAACTTCAGCGGGAGATCCTTGACCTCCTTGCGCAGGATCGCGACCGGCATGCGCGACCCGTCGGCCGGCCGCGCGAACACGAACACGACGTCGTTCGGCGCGACCTTGGCGACCACCGACGGGCTCAAGCGCGACGGTGCCGGCGACCGACGTGCCGGCCAGCGGTGCACCGTTGCCCGGTGGCATCTTGACCGGCGCGGCAGGGGCAGGGGCTGGGGCGGACGCGAGCGCGGCGGTGCTCGATGCCGGCGGAATCGCTGCGGCGACGGGGCCCTTGAGTCCGCCCAGCGCACGCGCCTCGGCGATGCTGTTGTCGATCGACTTCGCGATCGGCGCGTCGGGCGGCACCGTCGTCTTCAGCCGCTCCCAGTAGGCGACGGCGGCCGCGAAGTCCTTGCGGTCGAATGCCGCCGTACCGGCAAGCGCCAGCGCCTTCCACTGCGTGGGGTCGGCCTTCAGCGCCTGTTCGATGATCTGCGTGGGCTTGCCGGCGAGGCCGTTCTGCGTGGCGCCCAGCGCGTCGGCGTAGTCGGCCAGCAGCGAAGCGTCGCCGGGAAGCAGCGCAACTGCGCGCTCGAAGGCCCTGACCGCGTCGGGGAAGCGGTTCATCGAGTAGTACGTCCGCGCCAGCACTACCCAGCCTTCGGCGTTTCCCGGTTCCTGCTCCAGCCGCGCGGCGAGCCGGCCGACCATTTCCTCGACCTTGGCCGGCGACAGGTCGTGCTGGCCGTCGGCGGCGGCGGTCGCGCCGCCGCCCGGGTGCGGCGAGAACGCCTCCAGCCCGCCCCAGGCGAGGTAACCCGCGACCGCGAGCACCGGAATCGACGCCCCCAGCACCGCGGCGGTGATGACGCCCGCACGCGGCGCGCTGGCAGCCGCGCCCGGCGCCGGCACCGATTCCTCGAGGACCCGCGCCTCGAGTTCGCGCTTCGACTGCCGGTGCTGCTCGGTCGACAACGTGCCCGCAGCGAGGTCGGCGTCGAGTTCGCGCACTTGCTCGCGCAGCAGCGCGACGTTGGACGCGTCGCGCTCGATGGCGACGGCGGCGGACCGCCGGGACAGCAGCGGAACCAGCAGGAAGGCAAGCGCGACGATCAGCATCGCCGCGGCCACCACGGCAAAGGCGGTCATCGCGAACCTCCCGCGTCGCCGCCGTCGAGCAGCTTCGCCGCGCGCGCGCGCTGCTCGGGCGTCAGCTCGGCCTCCGTGGCCGGACCGCGGCGGCGGCGCACGACCGACAGCAGCACCAGTGCGCCGATCGCGAGCAGCAGCACCGGCCCCAGCCACAGCAGCGCGGTGGTCGCCTTGAACGGCGGCTTGTAGAGAACGAAGTCGCCGTAGCGGGCGGTCATGAAGTCGACGATCTCGGCGTCGGTCCTGCCGGCGGCGATCTGCTCCTTGACCTGGCGGCGCAGGTCGACCGCGAGTTCGGCGTTCGACTCGGCGATGGTCTGGTTCTGGCAGACCAGGCAGCGCAGCTGCTCGGCCAGCTTGACTGCGCGCGCGGCGGCGACCTTGTCCTGATCGGTCGGGACCGCGTCGGCGCCGAACGCCGGGGGAGTCAGGAGCGCGGCCAGCGCGAACGCGGCGACGCAGAGCAGGGAGGTGTGGTTTCGCATCAGCTTTTCTGCAGCTCGCGCACGAGCGGTAGGATCTTCTGTTCGAGGGCCTCGGCCGTCACCGGACCGATCTGCTTGTAGCGGATGATGCCCGCCTTGTCGACGACGAAGGTCTCGGGCACGCCGTACACGCCCCAGTCGATGCCGACCCGGCCGTCGCGATCCACGACCGACAGGTTGTACGGGTCGCCGTTCTGCCGCAGCCAGGTCATGCCGGCGGCGGGTTCGTCCTTGTAGTTGAGGCCGACGATCGGGACGACCTTGGTCTTCGCCAGCTCGACCAGCAGCGGGTGCTCGACGCGGCAGGACACGCACCACGACGCCCAGACGTTGAGCAGCCACACCTGACCCTTCATGTCGGCGGTGCCGAGCGTCCGCTCCGGCGCGTGCAGCTGCCGCAGCGTGAAGTCGGGCGCCGGCTTGTCGATCAGCGGCGACGGCACCTCGCGCGGATCCCGAAACAGTCCGACGAAGAGGAAGCCCGCGAGGACGACGAACAGCGCGAGCGGTATGAGGAGCTTCTTGTTCATGCGATCTCCGTCACGCCGCCGCCCGGCCAACCGCCTGCGGCACCTCGGCTTCGCGCCGTGTCCGGTAGCGACGGTCCGACAGCGCGAGGAAACCGCCCAGCGCCATCAGGATGCAGCCGCCCCAGATCCAGGTGACGAACGGCTTCCGGTACACGCGCACGGCCCAGGCGCCGGTGTCGCCGACCGGGTCGCCGAGCGAGACGTACAGGTCGCCGAAGACGCCGCTGTCGATGTCGGCCTCGGTCATCGGCATGCCCTGCGCGTTGTAGACGCGCTTTTCCGGATGCATCTTCTCGAGGAAGCGGCCGTCCTTCGAGACGTCGAAGTTGCCGCGCGCGGCGCGATAGTTCGGGCCGACGGTCTCCGTCGTGCCTTCGAACTTGAAGGTCCAGCCGCTGATCGACACGGTGTCGCCGACGTTCATCTTCACGTCGCGCTCGACTTCGTAGCTCTTCACCAGCGTGACGCCGACGATGAACACGGCGACGCCGAGGTGCGCGGCGATCATGCCCCAGAAGCCGCGCGGCTGCCGCGCGAGCTGCGCGAGCACGCCGCTGCGAACGCCGCGGACGCGCTCGCGGACGACGACCACCGACGTGGTGACGATCCACAGCGCCAGCAGCAGCCCGAAACTGGTGGCGAGGCGGAACTCGCCGGCGACGAGCGGCAGCAGCAGCGCCGTCGCCACCGAGACGACCGCAGCCCACTTGAGCCGCTGCACGATGTCGGGCAGCTCGGCGCGCTTCCACTTCGCCAGCGGGCCGATGCCCATCAGGAACACCAGCGGCGTCATGATCGGCACGAAGGTGGCGTCGAAGAACGGGGGGCCGACCGAGATCTTGCCGAGGTTGAGCGCGTCGAGGAACAGCGGGTAGAGCGTTCCCAGCAGCACCGACGCGCAGGCGACCACCAGCAGCGCGTTGTTCGCGAGCAGCGCCGATTCGCGCGAGACCGCGTCGAAGCTGCCGCCGGAATTGACCCTGGGTGCGCGCAGCGCGAACAGCAGCAGCGAGCCGCCGATGACGACGATGAGGAACGCTAGGATGAACACGCCGCGGCGAGGGTCGGTGGCGAACGCGTGCACCGACGTCAGCACGCCGGAGCGGACCAGGAACGTGCCGAGCAGCGACAGCGAGAATGCGCCGATCGCCAGCAGCACCGTCCACGCCTTGAAGGTTCCGCGCTTCTCGGTGACGGCCAGCGAGTGGATCAGGGCGGTGCCGAGCAGCCAGGGCATGAACGAGGCGTTCTCCACCGGATCCCAGAACCACCAGCCGCCCCAGCCGAGCTCGTAGTACGCCCACCAGCTGCCCAGCATGATGCCGAGCGTGAGGAAGCACCACGCCATCGTCGTCCACGGGCGCGACCAGCGTGCCCAGGTGGCGTCGAGCCGTCCACCGAGCAGTGCGGCGATCGAGAACGCGAAGGCGACCGAGAACCCGACGTAGCCCATGTAGAGCAGCGGCGGATGGAACACCATGCCCGGGTCCTGCAGCAGCGGGTTCAGGTCGCGCCCGTCGGCCGGCGCGGGGAACAGGCGGTCGAACGGGTCCGAGGTCGTCAGCATGAACAGCAGGAAGCCGACCGACACCAGTCCCATCACGCCCAGCACGCGCGCGACCATCTCCTCGGGCAGGTGGCGCGAGAAGAAGCTGACCGCGACGGTCCAGCCGGAGAGCATCAGCACCCACAGCAGCATCGAGCCCTCGTGCGAGCCCCAGGACGCCGCGATCCGGTACTGCAGCGGCAGCTGCGAATTGGAGTTGGTCGCGACGTTGGCGACGCTGAAGTCGCTGCTGGCGAACGACCAGGCGAGGCAGGCCCAGGCGATGGCGACGAACAGGAACTGGCCCTGCGCGACGGGACGGGCAAGCCCGGTCCACGCCGGGATGCGCTTCGCGGCGCCGGCGAGGGGCAGCGAGCCCAGCACCGCGCCGAGGAGCAGCGCGAGTATGAGTGCGAAATGGCCGATCTCGGGAATCATCCGGGTCTCCGTGGCACGCGGTGGGGTCGCAGCGGACTCATTGGCTCAGCGTCTTTGCGGTCTTTTCCATCGCCGCCTTGCCATGCGCCTTGTTGACCGCGTCCGCGGCCTCCGGGGGCATGTAGTTCTCGTCGTGCTTGGCCAGAACCTCGGACGCGCGGAACACGCCGTCCGGTCCCAGCTTGCCCTGCGCGACGACGCCCTTCCCTTCCTTGAACAGGTCGGGAAGGATCCCCGTGTACGAAACCGGAATCGTCTTCGCGGTGTCGGTCACGTTGAATCGCACGGTGAGGCCGTCCGTCTCGCGCTTGAGGCTCTTCTCCTCGACCAGCCCGCCGATGCGGAAGGCGCGTCCCTGCGGGGCCTCGTTGGCGGCGACCTGCGACGGCGAGAAGAAGAACACCAGGTTCGACTGGAACGCCTGCAGCACGAGGCCGACGGCGCCGGCAAGCACGACCAGCCCGGCGCCGATCCACGCGAAACGCTTGTGGCGGGGCTTCATCGCGCACCTCCCGTGGCCGCGGCCGTGAAACCCTCGGGCTGCAGCAGCCGGGCTTCCTCGAGGGTGCTCCGCTTGTGGGCGCGCACGGCGAGGATCTCCGCGATCACCGCAACCGCCGCCACCCCATACGACCACCACACATAGAATCCGTAACCGCCCATCGCGAAAAACTCAGCCATCGTCAATCACCTCGTTGTTTCGTCCAGTTTCGTCCGGTGTTTCCTGCCGCGCGCGGGGGTCCGCCCGCCGGCCGCTCATCCGTGGCGCACTTCGGGCAGCGCCGCCACCCAGCCCGCGTCCCGCTCCCGCTCGATCATGATCGAACGCACGCGCGCGAACGACACCGCGATGGTGTAGAACCACGCGGCGAGCGCCATGATCGCCATGCCGGTCAGCATCATCGACGCCATCTTCGGCGCCCTGGTGAGGCTGACCGTCGCCCCCTGGTGCAGCGAATTCCACCAGTGGACCGAGAAGTAGATGATCGGGATGTTCACGACGCCGACCAGCGTGAGCACCGCGCAGGCGCGGTCGGCGCGGCGCGTGTCCTCGATCGCATTGCGCAGCGCGATGATGCCGAAGTACAGGAACAGCAGGATCAGCTCCGACGTCATCCGCGCGTCCCATGCCCAGTACGTGCCCCAGGTCGGCCGCCCCCAGAACGCGCCGGTCCAGAGCGCCACGAAGGTCATGATCGCCCCGGTGGGGGCCAGCGACTGCGCCATCATCGCCGACAGCCGGGTGTTGAACCCCAGCGCCAGCGCGCTCCAGAACGCCATCACGACGTAGATGAACATGCTCATCCACGCGGTCGGCACGTGGATGAAGATGATCCGGTACGCCTCGCCCTGCTGGGCATCGGTCGGCGCGACGATGAGCCCGACGTAGAGTCCGATCGCGGCGAGGATCGCCGCGGCAATCGCGAACCACGGGATCATCTTCCCGGCGAGGGGATAGAAGGTGGCGGGCGAACTGTACTTGAATAGGTTCATCGTGAGGGTTCAGTCGAGGGCGATGCGCACCGCGGCCGCGGCCGCGAACGGCGCCCCGACGATGGCGACGAGCAGTCCCGCGCCCAGCAGTGAAAGGTTCGCGGTGGCGCCCAGTCCGGCGCGCACCGCGTCGACGGCACCGGCGCCGAAGATGAGCACCGGCACGTAGAGCGGAAGGATCAGCAGCGCCAGCAGGCTGCCGCCGCCGCTGCGCAGCCCCAGGGTCAGCGCCGCGCCGATCGCCCCCAGCAGCGACAGTATCGGCGTGCCGAGCAGCAGCCCCGCCATCAGCACCAGGATCGACTCGCCGTCCAGCGCGTATTGTATGCCCAGCACCGGCGCCAGCAGCACGACGGGGAGGCCGGTGGTGAGCCAGTGCGCGGCGATCTTGCCGCTGACGATGGCGGCCAGCGGGTACGGCGACAGGGCGATCTGCTCCAGCGTGCCGTCGGCCCAGTCGGACGCGAACAGCCGCACCAGCGACAGCAGCGACGCGAGCAGCGCGGCGACCCATAGCACGCCCGGACCCATGGTTGCGAGCAGGTTGCGCTCGGGCGATGTCGACAGGGGAAAGAGCGAGACCACGATGACGTAGAACAGCACCTGCACGCCGAGTTCCGCGCGCGAGCGCAGCGCGAGCTTCAGGTCGCGGGCCAGCGCCCAGCCGAAGCCCGGGAGCACGGCGCCCGCGGCGGCAGCCGGGGAGCCGGCGGGGGCGAGCACCGCGGGTTCCATCGTCAGGCCAGCGCCAGCGGCTGGACCCGGGCGTCAGGCAGCCCGAGCGGTGCATGGGTCGCGGCGACGGCCACGCCGCCGGCCTCCAGGTGCCGGCGGACCATGTCGGCGAGCAGCGCGGTGCCGGCGGCGTCCAGGGCGGTGACCGGCTCGTCGAGCACCCACAGGCGCCGCCGCAGCAGCGCCAGCCGCGCCAGACCGATGCGGCGTCGCTGGCCCTGCGACAGCACCCGGGCCGGCAGCGCGCGCTTGCGCTCGAGGGCGACGTCGGCGAGCGCGCGGCGCAGGTCGGCGCTCGAGACGGTTTCGCCGGCCAGGGCCGTCAGCGACGCGAGGTTCTCCTCGGCGGTCAATTCGTCCTTCAGCGCCGGCGCGTGGCCGGCAAAGGCGATCGCGGCCCGCAGCCGGGGATCGAACGGCGCCATCGCCTCGCCGTCCCAGCGGATTTCGCCGTGGTCCGGGACGGAGAAGCCCGCCAGCATCCGCAGCAGCGTGGTCTTGCCCGTGCCGTTGGCGCCGGTCACGATCAGCACCTGGCCGCGGTCGACGCGAAAGCCCACCCCCGAAAAAAGTCGGGCGTGGCCGCGGCGGGCGGCGAGGTCGCGGGCTTCCAGCATCGGAGGGATGGTCGCGGGAAAATAAGGCGGATCGGGGCGGTGCCGGTGACGGGGCCGCGCAGGAAAGGGGGGATTATAGCGAACGACCACCCTGCGACCTTGCGCCGCGTCAATGGACAGGACGGTGGCGGTCCGCGGCGACCGGGAGGGGGCATTCCGGCGGGGCGCGGGCCGCCCCGCCGATCGGCTATGATCGACGATCCACGCCCTTCCTCCACGGAAAAACCCCATGTCGGACTCGGATATTCGCACCGCGTCGCTCGAATACCACCGCCAATCCCCGCCGGGCAAGATCTCGGTCACGCCGACCAAGCAACTCACCAATCAGCGCGACCTGGCGCTCGCCTATTCCCCGGGCGTGGCCGCGGCCTGCGACGAGATCGTCCGCGACCCCACCGAGGCGCGCACGCTGACCGCGCGCGGCAACCTGATCGGCGTCGTGACCAACGGCACGGCGGTGCTGGGGCTGGGGCCGATCGGTCCGCTGGCGGCCAAGCCGGTGATGGAGGGCAAGGCGGTGCTGTTCAAGAAGTTCGCCGGCATCGACTGCTTCGACATCGAGATCGACGAGCGCGACCCGGACAAGCTGGTCGAGATCATCGCCTCGATGGAACCCACGTTCGGCGGCATCAACCTCGAGGACATCAAGGCGCCGGAGTGCTTCTACGTCGAGCGCAAGCTGCGCGAGCGGATGAAGATCCCCGTGTTCCACGACGACCAGCACGGCACCGCGATCGTCGTCGGCGCGGCAATCCTGAATGGCCTGCGCGTGGTCGGCAAGGATCCCGCCGACGTCAAGCTCGTCTGCTCGGGCGCCGGCGCGGCGGCGCTTGCCTGCCTCGACCTGCTGGTGTCGCTGGGCATCCCGCAGAAGAACATCTGGGTGTCGGACATCAAGGGCGTCGTCTACGCCGGGCGCACCGAGGAGATGGACGACAACAAGGCGCGCTACGCGCAGCCCACCGACGCGCGCACGCTCAACGACATCCTCCCCGGCGCCGACATCTTCCTCGGCCTGTCGGCGGCGCGGGTGCTCAAGCCCGAGTGGCTGCCGCAGATGGCCGACCGGCCGCTGATCATGGCGCTCGCCAACCCGGAGCCCGAGATCATGCCCGACCTCGCGAAGGCGGCGCGGCCCGACGCGATCATCGCGACCGGGCGGTCCGACTATCCGAACCAGGTCAACAACGTGCTGGTGTTCCCGTTCATCTTCCGCGGCACGCTCGACGTGGCGGCAACGCGCATCAACGAGCCGATGAAGGTGGCTGCGGTGCGTGCGCTTGCGGACCTGGCAATGGCCGAGCAGTCGGACATCGTCGCGCAGGCTTACAACGTGGAGAACCTGCGCTTCGGCCCCGAGTACCTGATCCCGAAGCCGTTCGACCCGAGGCTGATCGTGACCATCGCGCCGGCGGTGGCGAAGGCGGCGATGGACTCGGGGGTCGCCACGCAGCCCATCGACGATTTCGCGGCGTACCGCGAGCGGCTGACGCAGTTCGTCTACCACTCGGGACTGCTGATGAAGCCGATCTTCCAGGCGGCCAAGAAGTCGCCGAAGCGGATCGTCTACGCGGAGGGCGAGGACGAGCGCGTGCTGCGCGCCGCGCAGGTGGTCATCGACGAGGGCATCGCCAAGCCGATCCTCGTCGGCCGGCCGCAGGTCATCGAGCGGCGCGTCGAGCAGTTCGGGCTGGGGATCAGGCCGGGCGTCGACTTCGAGGTGACCAACCCCGAGCACGACCCGCGCTACCGCGACTACTGGATGGAGTACTACCGGCTGACCGAGCGCAAGGGCGTGTCGCAGCAGTACGCCAAGATCGAGATGCGCCGTCGCCTCACGCTGATCGGCGCGATGATGATGCATCGCGGCGATGCCGACGGCATGCTGTGCGGCACCTTCGGCACGCACGCGCTGCACCTGCAGTACATCGACCAGGTGCTAGGCAAGCGCCGCGGCGCCAAGGTGTACGCCGCGATGAACGCGGTCGTGCTCCCCGGACACACGGTGTTCATCGCCGACACCTACGTCAATCCCGATCCGTACCGCCGACGAGATCGCGAGCATCACCATCCTCGCGGCCGAGGAAGTCCGCCGCTTCGGCATCACGCCCAAGGTGGCGCTGCTGTCGCACTCGAGCTTCGGTTCGAGCGAGCACCCGCAGGCGAAGAAGATGCAATATGCGCTGGCGCTGATCAACGCGCTCGATCCGGACCTCGAGGTCGAGGGCGAGATGCACGGCGATGCGGCACTCGACCCGGCGGTGCGGATGGAGGCGTTTCCCGGCTCCCGGCTGAAGGGCCCGGCGAACCTGCTGGTCATGCCGACGGTCGACGCCGCGAACATCGCATTCAACCTGCTCAAGGTGTCCGCCGGCGGTGGCGTGACCATCGGCCCGATGCTGCTCGGCGTGGCCAAGCCGGCGCACATCCTGACCCCTTCGGCCACGGTGCGGCGCATCGTCAACATGACCGCGCTGACGGTCGTCGACGCGAACGTCCAGCGGCAGCCGCAACTGCTCTGACGCCGATCGCGCCGGGATGTCCGGAAGGCGGTGCCGCCCATGATCGAACGGCACGGATTTCGCTAAGCTTGTGCTGTTCCCCCGCGGGGCCGGACGGCGTGCGCCGGAACGGTGCGCAAGGGGGTCGTGCCACCCGATTGCCGCCCGCTTTCCGTGCACACCGCCTCGTCGCCGCCGTTCGCCCGTCACCCGTTCGCTTCGTCCCAACCGTTTTTCCGGAGATCCACGATGCTCATCCGTCTGTGCCGCCTCGCTGGCGCCGCGCTGGCCGCGGCCCTCGCACTCGGAGCCAACGCCGCCGCCGCGCAGGACACCAGGATCGCCTTCCAGCTCGACTGGCGCTTCGAAGGCCCGTCCGCGCTCTTCCTGCTGCCGAAGGCGAAGGGCTACTTCGCCGCGGAGAAGCTCGATGTCACCGTCGATGCCGGCAACGGCTCGGGCAACGCGGTCAACCGCGTGGCCTCCGGCACCTACCACATGGGCTTCGCCGACCTCGCCGCGCTGATCGAGTTCGTCGGCAACAACCCGACGGCTCCGAACAAGCCGGTGGCGGTGATGATGGTCTACGACTCGACGCCCGCTGCCGTGTTCTCGCTCAGGAAGTCCGGCATCCGGACGCCGGCCGACCTGCAGGGAAAGAAGATGGGCGCCCCGGTGTTCGACGCCGGTCGCCGCGCCTTCCCGATCTTCGTCCGGGCCAACAAGCTCGACGGCAGCAAGATCGCCTGGACCGCGATGGATCCTCCGTTGCGCGAGACCATGCTCGTGCGCGGCGACGTCGACGCCATCACGGGTTTCTATTTCACGAGCCTGCTCAACCTCAATGCCCGCGGCATCAAGGACGAGGACGTCGACGTGATGATGTATCCGAAGTACGGCGTCAACCTCTACGGCAACGCGATCATCGTCTCCGAGCAGTTCCTGAAGGAGAAGCCCGAGGCGGTGAAGGCGTTCCTTCGCGCGTTCACCAGGGGCATGAAGGACGTGCTGGCCGACCCGGACGGTGCGATCCGGTACGTGAAGGAGCGCGACGCCCTGGTCGACGAAGTTCTGGAGAAACGCCGGATGAAGCTCGCGATCGACAGCGTGATCGCGACACCCACCGCCAGGGCCGACGGCATCGGCGCCGTGCAGCCGGCGCGCCTGGCCGAGATGGTGACGCAGGTGTCGTCGGCGTTCGAGCTCAAGAGCCCGGTCAAGCCGGAGCAGGTGTTCAACCCGAGCTTCCTGCCCGCGAAGGCGGACCGCATGGTATTCCCCAGGTGACACGGCGCGAACCACCCGGGCGGTATCCGGTGCCGGGCGCGCCGCCGGGCCGCCCCGAGCGCGAATACCGAAGTGCGCAGCACGACGGTAGTCCGGTGAGCGAGGTCGGCATGCGGGTGGCGCCGGACGCGCCGGCGCCAGACCTCGCGCCGCCGGTCGGCGGCCGCGGTCGGGTCGAGTTCACCAACGTGTTCCTCGCGTACGAGGGACACGACGAATTCGCGGTCGAGGACGTCACGCTGACGATCCGGCCCGGCGAATTCGTCGCCATCGTCGGGCCGTCGGGTTGCGGCAAGTCGACGTTCATGAAGCTCGCGACGGGCCTCAAGCCGCCGACCCGGGGCACCGTCGTCGTCGACGGCCGCGAGGTCGCGGGGCCGCTCAAGATCGTCGGGATGGCGTTCCAGGCGCCCACGCTGTTGCCGTGGCGCACGACGCTGGACAACGTGCTGCTGCCGCTGGAAATCGTCGAACCGTTCCGGCGTACGTTCAAGCGCGACCGCGCGCGGTTCGCCGAGCGCGCCCGCGCACTGCTCGCCACCGTGGGCCTCGCGGGTTACGAGGACAAGTTCCCCTGGCAGCTCTCCGGCGGCATGCAGCAGCGCGCTTCGATCTGCCGCGCGCTGATCCACCAGCCGGAATTGCTGCTGCTCGACGAGCCGTTCGGCGCGCTCGACGCGTTCACGCGCGAGGAGCTGTGGTGCGTGCTGCGCGACCTCTGGCAGCTGCAGCGATTCACCGTCATCCTGGTCACGCACGACCTGCGCGAGGCGGTCTTCCTCGCCGACACCGTCTACGTGATGAGCAAGCGGCCCGGGCGCATCCTCGCCAGGCGCGAGATCGGCCTCGCCCGCCCCCGGGACCTCGACGTGACCTATGGCGACGAATTCACCGGCGTCGTGCACGAGCTGCGCGAGCGCATCGGGCTCATCCGCAAGACCTGAGCGATGACCGAGCGCGAACGCCGCCTGGAGCGGATGGGGCCGTGGATCCTTTCGGTGCTGATCCTGCTGGTCTGGGAGGCCGTCTGCCGCGTGTTCGCGGTGTCGGACTTCATCTTCCCGGCGCCGACGGCGATCGCGAGGGCGCTGGTCGAATTCGCCGGGCCGATCGCCGGGCACGCGTGGCGGACCTTCTGGACGACGATGGCCGGCTTCGCCCTCGGCGTCACCGTAGGCCTGCTGCTGGGCTTCCTCGTCGGCAGCTCGCGCGTCATCTACAGCGCGCTCTACCCGCTGCTGGTCGCGTTCAACAGCATCCCCAAGGCGGCGTTCGTGCCGATCCTCGTCGTCTGGTTCGGCATCGGCGCGGCGCCGGCGATCCTGACGGCGTTCCTGATCTGCTTCTTCCCGATCATGGTCAACGTCGCGACGGGGCTCGCCACGCTGGAGCCCGAGCTCGAGGACGTGCTGCGCTCGCTGGGCGCCACCCGCAGGGACGTGCTGCTCAAGGTCGGCCTGCCGCGTTCGCTGCCCTATTTCTTCGCGTCGCTGAAGGTCGCGATCACGCTGGCCTTCGTCGGCACCGTGGTGTCCGAAACCGTGGCGGCCAACGAGGGCATCGGCTACCTGATGATGTCGGCCGGTTCGTCGATGCGCATGCCGCTGGTGTTCGCCGGATTGTTCGTCATCGGCGTGATGGCGATGTTGATGTACGAGCTCTTCGCCATCGTCGAGCGCCGGACGACCGGCTGGGCGCACCGCGGTTCGCAGGCGGGAGGGTAGGGCCGGATCCGGGCATCGCGGGCCACGGCTCGTGGCAGGCGCCCGCCGGCCGGCGCCCGGCCCCGGGTTACGGTAAAATCCCGCCTCCACGGAGAGGTGGATGAGCGGTTTAAGTCACACGCCTGGAAAGCGTGCGAAGGTTAATAGCCTTCCGCGGGTTCGAATCCCGCCCTCTCCGCCAAGGTCAGGTCATGACCGGTCCCGCGGGTGCCTCCCGCCGGGCGGTCCGGCCGCGACGCGACGCCCGCCGGCGGTCCGATTCCTTGTGCTGGATCATGTGACCACGAGCGCATCAGCAGGAAAATGCGGAGCCGTTTGCGCACCGGTTTGGCGCGCAAGCGGCGGCATCTGGCGCGTACGATGACCGGCGGGATTTGGGGGTAGGTCCCGGGCGGCAGGGCACCGAAATGGACCTGCGGCCCCGGGTGGTGGTTGCCGTTGTCGCCTCGGGGGGCGTCCCGGTGACGCCACGCGCGGGTTCGACGCCGATCTTCCGCGGCAACGTCGGGCCCGGACACTTCGCCCGTGGGTTGGCTCGCCGTATCCGTAGGGCGTCGGTCCGCTCGGTCTGCGTCGCGATCGTCGCGGCAGGCCGGGGCTGGAGGGCGAAGGGGCGGGCGGGTCGTCCCGGCGGCGCCCATGCCGATTGCATGATTCGTTGCATTTCGCGCCGTGGCCGCATGGCCGCGAGCGGGGGGCCTTGCGGTCCGTCAGGGTCCGCAGGGGCGGGTCGATGGCATGCTCCCTGCTTCAGCACGGTAGCTGCCTGAAGAAGGAAACGAATTCGGGGCGCGGGATGGACCGCAGCCGTTCAGGCACGCCGGATGACTCCCGGTACACCACCGGGATCGAATTCGAGGGCATTCGAGGTTGTAGGCTAGAAATTGTAGACAGGTCGTTGCCCGGTCTGTATTATGCGTTTGTCATGACGCCCGGGTACGCAGCGGGCAGCGTTGCCGCGGACCAGATCTTGGATCGGTGCGGCGGCAGTACACAAGGTCTTGGGCTTGCAGGCTTCGACCGATTCGTCGGATGGATCGGGTCGGTCGCGGAGATACCATCATGATTCCAATATCAATGCGGGGATGGGCTGGAGCGCTCTTCGCGCTCGCCGGTCCGCGCACGCTGTTCGTCCTGCTGCTCCTGACCGCGGTGCCTGCGAGTGCCGCTTCGATGAAGCTGGCGTGGGATCCGGTCGTCGGTGTTCCGATTGCCGGCTACAAGGTGCACTACGGGTCGGCCTCCGGCGAATACACGACGACAGTCAACGTCGGCAACGTCACGACCTACACCGTTACCAACCTCGTCAATGGCGCCCCTTACCACTTCGCCGTCACCGCCTACAATGCGGCCGGCCAGGAAAGCGGTTATTCGAACGACGTCGGTTCGCCGGATGTCGCGCTTTACCGGAAGCTGGTTCCGGGGGCCGGGACGGGACTCTACAGTTACCTGCTCGACTACGACTTCGATCACGTCGTCGATGCGAAGACGCGATTCGGAACGGCGGGCGACGTGCCGCTCATGGGCTACATCAGCCCCGGCGGCAAGTCGAGCCTGATCGTCTACCGGAACGGCGCGTGGTACATCGACACGAATCGCGACGGCACCTCCGACGCAGCAGTCAGCTTCGGTGGTCTGGCCGGCGACATCCCGCTGACGGCCAACTTCTCCGGTGCCGGTGGCCTCGACGACCTGGTCATCTACCGCAGCGGAAGCTGGTACGTCGACCGGGGGCTCAACGGCGTGGTGGACCTGATCTACCGCTTCGGAGGCGTTGCCGGCGACGTGCCGCTGGCGGCCGACGTCAACGGGGACGGCATCGCCGACCTCGCGATCTACCGCAAAGGCATCTGGTACATCGACACCAACCGGGACGGTAACGCCGATCTCGTGGTCAGCTTCGGTGGCGTGACCGGCGACGTTCCGCTGCTGTTCGATTGGGACAACGACGGCAAGGCCGATCTCTGCATCTACCGCAACGGGATGTGGTACATCAGCACCAACCGCGACGGCGTGGCCAATTCGACCTTCGGCTACGGTGCGGCCGGTGACGTGCCGGTGGTGGGCAGGTTCCGCTGACCCGGGACCGGCTGCCTTCGGGTGAGGGCGGCCTCAGCCAAGCGGGTCCTCCCCGCGCCGCGTAGTTCATCTTCCCCGCGACTTCGAACGGCCCGCCGCTCATCCGGCGGGCCTTCCTGAACTGCCTCAACGCACGTCGATGGCGTGGTGCGGGGATTCCTTCCCGAATCATTCCAGCGGCTCGGCATGGCGGCGCACCAACTCGGTGCATCCGTCAGGGATCCCGATGGCGCGACCTTCGGTCCACGTCTCCCGACGCAAGAAAACACAATGATTCGGCAACGCCCCTTGCTATGCCCATGGCATAGTTCTATGCTATTGTCATTGCCGCGGATCGTGCGCGGTGAGTCGATTGACGGCGTGGTTCGCGGTACCTGCGGCACGTCGAAGAACGTCGATCTGACGGAGCGCCGGAACAGCTGACCCCAGAGATTCATTTCCAATTTTGAAAAAGGCAAACCGCTCGAAAGGGCGGGACGCAAAGCCATGGGCCTAAATCCCGAACGGGACAAGGCAGCCAGGTTGCCAAGACTGGGCCTCGTGCCTCTTGGAACTTTTTCGAGGAGGCATGGTGGCGAAATTTGTGTCGTGTTTCGGATCGAGCGCTGCGCTGGCATGGGTCAGGCGCGGCATCCTGGCCGCATTGCTCACGCTGTTGGCGCTGCCGGCGTTTGCCGGCACCGTGACCCTGGCGTGGGATCCGGTGACGACCGTCCCGGTGACGGGCTACAAGCTTCACTACGGAACGGTTCCGGGCAGCTACCCGACCAAGATCGACGTCGGCAACGCGACCTCGTACACGGTTCCCAATCTGACGGATGGCGCGACGTATTACTTCGCGGTCACCGTCTACGATGCGGCGCTCAACGAGAGTGGCTATTCCAACGAAGTGACCTTCGCCGTGCCGGCGGTCGCGCCGGTGGCGCAGTTCAGCGCCGCCACCACGTCCGGCGTCGCGCCGTTGACGGTGAACTTCACCAGCACCTCGACCGGCAGCATCACCAGCTACGCCTGGACCTTCGGCGACGGCACCACCAGCACCGTGCAGAATCCGAGCAAGGTCTACTCGGCGGCGGGCACCTACACGGTGAGCCTGAAGGTGACCGGTCCGGGCGGCAGTAACACGCAGACGCGCACCGGTTACATCACCGTCAGCGCAACCCCGGCGCCGGTGGCGCAGTTCAGCGCCGCCACCACGACCGGCGTCGCGCCGCTGACGGTGAACTTCACCAGCACCTCGACCGGCAGCATCACCAGCTACGCCTGGACCTTCGGCGACGGCACCACCAGCACCGTGCAGAACCCGAGCAAGGTCTACTCGACGGCGGGGACCTACACCGTCAGCCTGAAGGTGACCGGTCCCGGCGGCAGCAACACCCAGACGCGCACCGGGTACATCACCGTCAGCGCAACCCCGGCGCCGGTGGCGCAGTTCAGCGCCGCCACCACGTCCGGCGTCGCGCCGCTTGACGGTGAACTTCACCAGCACCTCGACCGGCAGCATCACCAGCTACGCCTGGACCTTCGGCGACGGCACCACCAGCACCGTGCAGAACCCGAGCAAGGTCTACTCGACGGCGGGGACCTACACCGTCAGCCTCAAGGTGACCGGTCCCGGTGGCAGCAACACCCGGACGCGCACCGGGTACATCACCGTCAGCGCAACCCCGGCGCCGGTGGCGCAGTTCAGCGCCGCCACCACGACCGGCGTCGCGCCGCTGACGGTGAACTTCACCAGCACCTCGACCGGCAGCATCACCAGCTACGCCTGGACCTTCGGCGACGGCACCACCAGCACCATGCAGAACCCGAGCAAGGTCTACTCGACGGCGGGGACCTACACCGTCAGTCTCAAGGTGACCGGCCCCGGTGGCAGCAACACGCAGACCCGGACGAACTACGTCAACGTCGCGTCGATTCCCGATGCCGGCGTGTACCGGAAGCAGGCGCCGCCCGGCGGCGTTTCGTACCGCTACCTGCTCGATTTCAACTTCGACCAGAAGGCCGACGCAAAGACGGCCTACGGCATGGCGGGCGACGTACCGCTCGTGGGCTACATCAGCCCGGGAGGGAAGTCGAGCTTCATCGTTTACCGCAATGGCGTCTGGTACGTCGATACGAACCGCGATGGAGCCGCCGACACCGTCGTCGCATTCGGCGGCATGGCGGGCGATGTGCCGCTGACCGCGAACTTCTCCGGCCCCGGTGCGCTGGACGACCTCGTGATCTACCGTGCCGGCACCTGGTACGTGGACCGGGGCCTCAACGGCGTCGCCGATCAGGTCTATCGTTTCGGCGGCGCGGCGGGCGACGTGCCGGTGGCGGGAGACGTGAACGGGGACGGCATCGCCGACCTCGCGATCTACCGCAGCGGCCGGTGGTACGTCGACCTCAATCGCGACGGTGTCGTCGACCAGACCCTGGTCTTCGGCGGCGTTGCCGGCGACGTCCCGCTGCTGTTCGACTGGGATGGCGACGGGAAGGCGGACCTCTGCATCTACCGCGCCGGCATGTGGTACGTCAGCACCAAGCGCGATGGCGTGGCGCAGGTTGTCTTCGGCTACGGCGCGACGGGCGACGTGCCGCTGCTGGGCCGGTTCCACTGAATCGTAGCGGCGCCCCGTCGTTCGGGGAGCCAGCCGGCGTACCCGGTGCAGCGACGCGGTCCGCGGCGTGTTGCGCCGATGGGCACAGGGAAGGGGCGTCGGCCTATTGCCCCGTGCGGGGCTTTGACAGTCCCCCGGTGCGGGACTATGACATTCCCCCCGGTGCGGGGCTTTGAAAGCCCCCGGTGCGGGACTTTGACAGTCCCGGCAGACCGGCGGGTAGGATCGCGTGGATTTCCAGGTGGCCGCTCGGGCATCGTATCCGGGCGAAGCCGGCTTGCCCACCGTACGCGTCTGCACCCAAGGGGATTACATGCATACCCGCTCGCTCGTCGCCGTGGCACTCGCCGCGTTCGGAATGGTCGCGGCCCCCGCCGCGCTCGCGCAATCGTCCGGCTCATCCGGTGCCAGCGGCGCCCCGGGGATCGCGCCCAATTCGCTGGTCAATCCTTCGATCGAGATCACCGGCTTCAGCGGAACGCCGCCCAATTTGTGCGCAACCCCGATCGGATCGCACTCGATCACCACGCTGTGGACGAGCAGCCTCCCCGCCGACTCCGATTCCGACTCGTTCGACGTGATGGTGCCGGGCTTTGGCGACGTCTCCGCATACGTCGAGAGCAACGTCGGCTATGGGTCGCCGGCCACCAACGTCGCGGCGACCTACGGCGTCAACCAGTCGATGCTCTCGACGTCGTACACGGTCGCGGCCAACACGACGATCACCTACCGGATCACGACCTACCCGAACAACACGCGCACCGGTCCGGGCTCGTTCGTTTCCGAGATGGACTTCAACTGCACGACCGGTGCGGTGCTCGCGCGGCGCAACTTCGTGCCCACCGCGGCGGTGGCGGCGCAGGTGCCGGTGGGTGGGCCGCTGGTCGGCGGCGCGCTGGTGCTGGCGCTGGCCGGCCTGGGCATGGCGGTGCTGCGCCGCCGGCGCGCCTGATCCGCCAGGCCGTCGGTCGCGACGACGGGCGCCCAACCGGCGCCCGTTGGTCTTTCTGCGCGCGCGCGGCGTTCGACGGCCGTTCGATCGCCCACGCCCCAGCTTGCACCCGCCGCCGATGACCGTCCCGCTGAATCCCGGCACCCGGCCCGACGCGGCGCTGGCCGCGCTGCGCCGCGTCTTCGGCCACGACGCCTTCCGTGGCGCGCAGGCCGACATCGTCGCGCATGTCGCCGGCGGCGGCGACGCGCTGGTGCTGATGCCCACGGGCGGCGGGAAGTCCGTCTGCTACCAGATCCCTTCGCTGCTGCGTGAGGGCACCGGCGTCGTCGTGTCGCCGCTGATCGCGCTGATGCAGGACCAGGTGGCGGCGCTGGAGCAGGCGGGGGTGCGGGCGGCATTCCTCAACTCGACGCAGGATGCGCGCACCGCCGCGGCGGTCGAGCGCGCGCTGCTCGACGGCGGCCTCGATCTGCTCTACGTAGCGCCCGAACGCCTGCTGACGCCGCGCTGCCTCGACCTGCTCGACCGCGCGAAGATCGCGCTGTTCGCGATCGACGAGGCGCATTGCGTGTCGCAGTGGGGGCACGACTTCCGGCCCGAGTACCTGGGCCTGTCGGTGCTGCACGAACGGTGGCCGGGGGTCCCGCGCGTCGCGCTCACGGCGACTGCCGACCCGCAGACCCGCGCCGAAATCGTCGAGCGGCTGGCGCTCGACCGTGCCCGCGTGTTCGTGTCGAGCTTCGACCGGCCGAACATCCGCTACACGATCGTCGACAAGGACGAGCCGCGGGTGCAGCTCCTGCGCTTCATCCTCGACGAGCACGCCGGTGAGGCGGGCATCGTCTACTGCCTGTCGCGGCGGAAAGTCGACGAAACCGCGGCGTGGCTGGCGACGCAGGGGATCGACGCGCTGCCTTACCACGCCGGCATGGACACCGCCGACCGCGCGGCCAACCAGGCGCGGTTCCAGCGTGACGACGCGGTGGTGATGGTCGCCACCATCGCCTTCGGCATGGGCATCGACAAGCCCGATGTCCGCTTCGTCGCGCATCTCGACCTGCCGAAGAGCATCGAGGGCTACTACCAGGAGACGGGACGCGCCGGCCGCGACGGGTTGCCGGCCGACGCGTGGATGACCTACGGGCTCGCCGACGTCGTCCAGCAGCGGCGGCTCATCGACCAGTCGGAGGGCGACGAAGCCTTCAAGCGCGTCGCCACCGCCAAGCTCGACGCGCTGCTCGGCCTGTGCGAGACGGCGGGCTGTCGCCGGGTGCGGCTGCTCGCCTACTTCGGCGAGGACAGCGCGCCCTGCGGCAACTGCGACACCTGCCTCGAGCCGCCGGACACCTGGGACGCGACGGAGGCGGCGCGAAAGGCGCTGTCGGCGATCTACCGGACCGGCCAGCGCTTCGGTGCCGTGCACCTGATCGACGTGTTGCGCGGCAAGTCGGGCGAGCGCGTCGCGCGCTGGGGGCACGACCGCCTCTCGGTGTTCGGCGTCGGCGCCGATCTCGACGAGGTCTCGTGGCGTGGCGTGTTCCGCCAGCTGGTCGCGCTGGGTTACGCGCGCGTCGAGCACGAGCACCACGGCGCCCTGGCGCTGACCGAGGCGAGCCGCCCGGTGCTGAAGGGTGCCCAGCGGGTGGCGCTGCGCCGCGTCGTGGCGCGGCCGGGGCGCGCGGCGAAGGTGAAGGTCGACGCCGCCGGCGATCTCTCGGCCGCCGACCGCGTGCTGCTCGAGCGGCTGAAGGCCTGGCGCGTCGCCGAGGCGCGCACGCAGGGGGTCCCCGCGTACGTCATTCTCCACGACAAGACGCTGGCGACGATCGCGCACACCCGGCCGGCCGGCCGCGATGCATTGGGCGCGGTCGGCGGCATCGGCGCGGCCAAGCTCGAGCGCTACGGCGAGGCACTCCTGGCGCTCGTCGCCGGCCACGACGTGTCGGCTTGACGGGGATCAACCCCGTTGACCCGCCGAATGCGGCATTCTGTCTCACGGCCCGCCGCTCGCCCCCCGCGGTCCGTTCTACCGCCATGCCTCCCGCCATCCGCCCGCCCCAGAAACTCTCGGCCAAGCTGGTCGGCATCCAGGTCGTATTCCTCGCGGTCGCGCTGATCTCGATCGGCCTCACGCTGGTCGTGTCCTGGCGGCTCGAGGGCAGCGCCGCGGCGATCAACGACGCGGGCAGCCTGCGAATGCGGACGTACCGGCTCGCGTATCTCACCGAGGAACTCGCGCGCACCTCGGCGTCCACGGCGAACGGACCGTCGATTGCCAGCGACATTGCGGCCTTCGAGGAAGTCGTGGCGACCCTGCGCCACGGCGATCCGGGCCGGCCGCTGTTCGTGCCCAAGACCGACGCGATCGCCGCGCAGTTCGCCGTGTTCGACCGCGAATGGGCGGTGCTGAAGCCGGCGCTGGAACGCGCTGCGGCCGGCGACCCGAAGGCGCTTTCCCGCCCGGGCATCGAGCGCTTCGTCGGGGAGGTCAACGCCTTCGTCGCGACGCTCGAGCAGGACATCACGCGGACGACGGCGCTGCTGCGCACGATCCAGCTCGCGCTGGTCGCGCTGGCCATCGTCGGCGCGGTGGCGCTGATCTACCTGTCGTTCCTGTTCATCATCCGGCCGGTGCACCAGATCGAGGACGGCTTGCGGAGGATGGGCGAGGGGGATTTCTCCGCCCGGGTTCCGGTCGAGTCGAAGGACGAGTTCGGCGCGCTGGCCGAGGGATTCAATCACATGGCGGCGCATCTGGAGGAGTCGTACCGGCTGCTCGAAGGCCGCGTCGCCGAGAAGACGCGCTCGCTCGCGGCGCAGAACGCGCGGCTGGCCACGCTGTACGACATGACCGCCTTCCTCAACGCGCCGAACACGCAGGAGGAGCTGTGTCGCGGCTTCCTGCGGCGGCTGCTCGTGACGACCGGTGCGGCGGCCGGCGCCGTGCGGCTGGTGTCGCGCGACGGCGAGACGCTGCACCTGTTCGTCGAGGAAGGCCTGCCGGCGAGCTTCGCCGCCAGGGAACACTGCCTGCAGCGCGGCGAGTGCGCGTGCGGCGAGGCCGCCGCCAAGGGGGCGGGAATCGTCCATGTCCTCGGCGGCAAGCGCAATCCGATCACGATGACGCTGCCGCACTGCCGCGAGGCGGGATTCGCGCTGGTTTCGGCGTATCCGATCGCCGCGCAGCAACAGGTGCTGGGCGTCTACAACCTGTTCCATCGCGAGCTGCGCGAAATCGGCAGCGAGGAGCGGCACATGCTCGACAGCCTCGGCCAGCACCTCGGCGTGGCCATCGAGAGCCTGCGCCTCGTTTCCAGCGAGCGCGAACTGGCGATCGCCGGCGAGCGCAACCTGCTCGCGCAGGAGCTGCACGATTCGATCGCGCAGGCGCTCGCCTTCCTGAACCTGCAGGTCCAGATGCTGCGCAAGGCGCTCACGGCGAAGGAGGCCGACGAGGCGGCGCGCGTGCTCGAGGAAATCCAGGCGGGCGTGCAGGAGTCCTACGCCGACGTCCGCGAGCTGCTGGTGCATTTCCGCACGCGGACCGGCGAGGGCGACGTCGAGCACGGCATTCGCACGATGCTCGCCAAGTTCCAGCACCAGACCGGGATCCAGGCGGATCTCTCCGCCAGCGGGTCGACGGTGCCGCTCGCGCCCGACACCCAGCTGCAGGCGATGCACATCCTGCAGGAGGCGCTGTCCAACGTCCGCAAGCACGCCGGCGCGTCGCGCGTCGACGTGGAGCTGGTACGCGGTCCCGGCTACCGGTTCGTCGTCCGTGACGACGGTCGCGGATTCGACCAGGCGGCCTCGCCGACGGACACCGCGGACCACGTGGGTCTGCGCATCATGCGCGAGCGAGCCGAGCGGATCGGCGGCGAGGTGCACGTGCGCTCCCAGCCGGGAGGCGGAACGGAGGTCGTGCTGACGCTGCCGGTGGCACAGCGCGAGGCGGCCTGACGCGATGACCGCTGCCAGCCCGCCACCCGAAACGTCGCCTGTACCCGCAGGCGCCGACCGCCGCATCCGGATCGTCGTCGTCGACGACCACACGCTGTTCCGCCGCGGCATCACCGCTTTGCTGGCCCGAGTGCCGGACTTCGACGTCGTCGGCGAGGCAGCCGACGGCTTCGAGGGGATCCGGGTCGTCGCGTCGGCGCGACCCGACGTGGCATTGCTCGACCTGCACATGCCCGGCATCACCGGCGTCGAGGCGACCAAGGCGATCCTGAAGGAAGCGCCGGGCGCGCACGTCGTCATGCTGACGGTGTCCGAGGAGCCGGAGGACCTGATGGCCTGCCTGCGCGCCGGCGCGCTGGGCTACCTGCTCAAGAACATCGACAGCGATTTCCTCGTCGACTCGATCCGCAGGGCGGCCGACGGCGACTCGGTGATGTCGCCGGAGATGACGTCCAAGCTGCTGCGGCAGGTGCGCGCGGGCAGCACCGCGGCGGCCCAGCCGGCGCTGTCTCCGCGCGAACGCGAGATCCTGGTCTTCCTCGCCCGGGGGGGCAGCAACAAGGAAATCGCGCGCGAACTCGACGTCGCCGAGAGCACGGTCAAGATCCACGTCCAGCACATCCTGCGCAAGCTGGAGCTGACGAGCCGCGTCCAGGCCGCCGTCTGGGCGGTCGAGCACGGCCTCGCCGCCAAGCCCTGACTGCCTGTCCCGCGGCGTGGCCGGCGTGTCGCCCGGGCGCCGCGGCTCAATCCGGCGCGATCAGCACGCCACCTCGGCGCTGCGCCGCGCGTACCAGCGCCATGTTCCCAGCACGCAGCTCAGGTAGAACACGCTGAAGAAGACCAGCGCGCCCTGCGGGCTGCCCGTCAGCTTGATCGAGGTGCCGTAGGCGATCGGGATGAAGAAGCCGCCGAGCGCCGCGACCGCCGAGCTGAAACCCAGCGTCGCCGCGCCCTCGGTGCTGCCCACCCGCCTGGCCTGCTCCAGAGCCGCCTGATCGTTCTGATCGCGCACCTCGCGTTCGCGCAATGTGCGGAAGATGATCGGGATCATCCGGAACGTCGAGCCGTTCCCGATGCCGGCGGCGACGAACAGGGCCATGAACGCCAGCACGAAACCGGTCAGGCTGCCTTCGCCACCCGCCCCGGGAAGGAAGAACACCGCTGCCAGCGGCGCCGCGGCCATGACCACGAAGATCCAGAAGGTGATCATCGCGCCGCCCACGCGGTCGGAGAGCCAGCCGCCCACCGGACGCACCAGCGCGGCCAGCACGGGTCCGATGAACGCGAACTGGAACGCGTTCGCGGCCGGGAACACGGTGTTGACCAGCATCGGGAATCCGGCCGCCAGGCCGATAAACGAGCCGAAGGTGCCCGTGTACAGCCAGCTCATCCGCCACTGCTGCTTGTGGTGGAGGATCGCCACCTGCTCGGCGAATCCGGCGCGCACCGTGGCGATGTTGTCCATGCCGAACCACGCGGCGATCACCGACATGACGATCAGCGGCACCCAGATGAAGCCGGCGTTCTGCACCCAGATCTGCACCGTCGCACCCTGGGCCACGCGGGTCTCCGCATGTCCGCCCAGGATCAGCAGCGCGCCGCCGTACATCGCGATCGGGGCGATCAGTTGCGCCAGCCCGACGCCGAGGTTGCCCACGCCCGCATTGAGGCCGAGCGCCGTGCCCTGCAGCCGCTTCGGGTAGAAGAAGCTGATGTTGGCCATGCTGGAGGAGAAGTTGCCTGCGCCCAGGCCGCACAGCAGCGCGATCGCCGCGAACACCGCATAGTTGGTGGTCGGGTCCTGCACGGCGAAGCCGATCCAGAGCGTGGGCAGCAGCAGCATCGTCGTGCTCCACACCGTGAAATTGCGACCGCCGAAGATCGGGACGACGAACGAATACAGCGCGCGGAACACCGCGCCGGAGAGCCCCGGCAGCGCCGCCAGCCAGAACAGTTGGTTGGTCGTGAACTCGAACCCGATGTGCGGAAGTTCGACGACGATCACGCTCCAGACCACCCAGACCGCGAACGCCAGCAGCAGCGCTGGCATCGACAGCCAGAGGTTGCGGTTGGCGATGCGCCGGCCCGTCGTCGCCCAGAAGGTCTCGTCGTCCGGGCGCCAGTCGACGAGCACGCGACGGCGCGGGCGCTTCCGCTCGATCAGGTCGGCGCCGGCAAGCGCTGCGCGCGCGTCGGAGTGTTCCGCCAGGATGCCTTCGCGCTCGTTGCGTTCCGCGACCCACGTCCAGATCATGGTGACGACGATCACGAGGGTCATCAGCATGAAGCAGCTGCTGCGCACGCCGATCACGTCGGCGGCGATGCCGAACATGATCGGCAGCGTGAACCCGCCCAGGCCGCCGATGACGCCGACGATGCCGCCCACCACGCCCATCTGGCTCGGATAGTGGTCGGCCAGGCTGCGGTAGACGCTGGCCTTCCCGAAGCCCTGCGCCAGGCCGACGATGAAGATCAGCACCGTGAACATAGTGACGCCCAAACCGATGTTGAAGGCGACATCGCCCTTGATCGCGTGGACGATCATCGTCGTGGGCGGGTAGCTCAGGAGGAACATGCAGGCGAAGCTGACCCACAGCACCCACCAGGTGACGGTGTTGCCGCCCCACTTGTCGGACGCCCAGCCGCCGAGAGCGCGGATCGCCCCGGACGGCAGGTCGAACAGGATGGTCAGGAACGCGGCGGTGGCCAGCGGCAGCCCGAACTCGCCGACGTAGTACTTGGGCAGCCACAGCGCCAGTGCCACGAACGCGCCGAACACGAAGTAGTAGGCGAGCCCGAAGCGCCAGACGCGCAGGTCGAGCAGCGGCTTCAGCTGGTCGCCCAGCGGGACGCGCTTGCGGGCGGCTGCGTCCTTGCGGTGCAGCGGATCCTCGGTGGTCAGGAACCAGAACAGCACCGCCATCACCAGCATGGCGACGGCGTAGACCTTGGGCACCATCCGCCACGATGCGGTGGCCGAGGCCGCGATGATCAGCGGGGCGATGAACTTGGTGAGCGACGACCCCGCATTGCCGGCGCCGAAGATGCCCATCGCCGTGCCCTGCCGCTCCTTGCTGAACCAGGCCGACGTGTAGGCGATGCCGACCGCGAACGAGCCGCCGGCCATCCCGATGAACAACCCCAGCACCAGGTACTGCCAGTACTCGGTCGCGTAGGAGAGTATCCAGGTGGGAACCACCACGGTGAGCATCTGCACGAAGTACACGATCCGTCCACCGTAGCGATCGGTCAGGATGCCCAGCGGCAGGCGGACCAGCGAACCGGTGAGGATGGGCGTCGCCACCAGCAGGCCGAACTCGGTCTCGTTGAGATTGAGCTCCGCCTTGATCTTGATTCCGATGACCGAGAACATCACCCAGACGGCGAAGTTCACCGCGAAGGCGAGCGTGCTCATCGTCAATGCGGAAATCTGCTCGCGGCTGAGACCCGGCTTGCCCGTTGCGGCTGTCGTCACAATGCCCTCCAATTTTTTCCGATCGATCGCCTTCGCATCGGCAGGCGCTCGAAACCTGTCGCTGCATGCGCAGGTCGACCGAAGTCAACACCGCGATTGAATCATGAGGCGTAGGCGCGCCACATAGTTCTTCCGAACTATCCCCGGATCCGTCTCTTGCCGCGGCGGGCACACACCATCAGGGAATGCCGCTGCGAGCGGCCACCGTTCAGAATCGCCGTAGGACGGGAAGACCAGGCCACGACGTTCAGGCGGCTCGGTCGCCACCATCGCTGCAATCACGGAGATCACGATGAACACGACGCAACCCGCAGCCGCGCCGCTCGCGACACCCGCTGGCCGGCGCGACATCGCCGACTGGCGGCCCGAGGACGCCGAGTTCTGGGAAACGACCGGGAAGCGGATCGCGTACCGCAACCTCGCGATCTCGGTGCCGGCGCTGCTGTGCGGCTTCGCCGTCTGGGGCATGTGGGGAATCATCACCGTCCAGATGCTCAACCTGGGCTTCCCGTTCACGCAGGCGGAGCTCTTCACGCTTACCGCAATCGCCGGGATCGCCGGCGCGACGATGCGCATTCCGGCGTCGTTCCTGATTCGCGTGGCCGGCGGCCGCAACACGATCTTCCTGACCACCGCGATGCTGCTGGCGCCGGCGATAGGCACCGGCATCGTGCTGCAGCACAAGGACTGGCCCCTGTGGGCGTTCCAGCTGATGGCGCTCTGGTCGGGTGTGGGCGGAGGCAACTTCGCGAGCTCGATGTCGAACATCAGCACGTTCTTCCCGAAGCGGCTGCAGGGCACGGCGCTCGGCATCAACGCCGGCATCGGCAACTTCGGCGTGACGACGATGCAGGTCGTCATCCCCCTGGTGATGACGCTGGGCATCTTCGGCAGCTTCGGCGGCGAACCGATGACGCTGCTGAAGGACAGCGGCTGGATTTTCGGCAAGATCGCCGCGGGCACGCCGACGTGGATCCAGAACGCCGGCTTCGCCTGGGTGACCTCGCTGGTGCCGCTGTCGATCCTGTGCTGGTGGGGGATGAATAACCTGAAGACCGTGTCGCCCGAAACGGGCAACCCGATCGTCGCTTTCGCCAAGATCACTTGGCTGTACACGCTCGCGTTCATCCCGTCGATCCTCGGCCTGTACCTGTATCTGCCTAAGCCCACCGGTCTCGGCCTGATCAGCATGTGGGTCGCCATACCTCTCGACGTAGTCGCCGCGCTGCTCGTGATGAAGCTCGCGGCGTTTGGCCCGATGAAGGAGAACGTCGCCAAGCAGTTCGCGATCTTCAAGGACAAGCACACGTGGTCGATGACGCTGCTGTACATCGTGACCTTCGGTTCGTTCATCGGCTTCTCGATGGCGCTGCCGCTCGCAATGAAGGTGATCTTCGGCGTCAGCCACGTGCCGGATGCGGCGGGTGTGATGCAGCACACGGCGAACAACCCGAACGCGCCGACGGTGCTGGCTTATGCCTGGATCGGCCCGTTCGTCGGCGCGGCGATCCGGCCGGTCGGCGGCTGGATCTCGGACAAGGTCGGCGGCTCGATCGTGACCCAGATCATCTCCGTGGTGATGGTCGCCGCCTCGATCGCCGTGGGCTACGTGATGATGCTCGCGTACAACTCGGCCACGCCGGAGCAGTATTTCTTCGCGTTCCTGGTCCTGTTCATGGTTCTGTTCGCCGCCTCGGGCATCGGCAATGGCTCGACGTTCCGCACGATCGGCGTGATTTTCGACCGCGTGCAGGCCGGGCCGGTGCTCGGATGGACATCCGCGGTCGCCGCCTATGGTGCGTTCGTCGCACCGATCGTCATCGGCGAGCAGATCAAGGCCGGGACGCCGCAGTACGCGATGTACGGATTCGCGATCTTCTACGCGCTGTGCCTGATCCTCAACTGGTGGTTCTACCTGCGCCGCAACGCGTACGTGAAGAATCCCTGAGCCGGACCACGCAGCCGTCTCCATGATCGTGCAGCTCGCCCGCTGGGAACCCGACAACCCCTTCTTCTGGCAGACGGAAGGGCAGCGGGTCGCGCGACGCAACCTCGGGCTGTCGGTGGCGGCGCTGGTGCTCGCGTTCGCCGTCTGGATGATGTGGAGCACGCTGGCGACGATGCTGCCGCATGCGGGCTTCCGCTTCACCACCAGCCAGCTGTTCTGGCTGGTCGCGGCGCCGGGGCTCGCCGGCGCGACGCTGCGCTTCCTGTTCGCGTTCGCGGTGCCGCTGGTCGGCGGGCGGACCTGGACGGTCCTGTCGACGCTGCTGCTGCTGGTGCCCGCGCTCGGGTTCGCGATCGCCGTGCGCGACCCGGCGACCGGCTACCCGACGTTCCTGCTGCTGGCGCTCGCCTGCGGCATCGGCGGGGGGAACTTCGCTTCGAGCATGGCGAACATCAGCTTCTTCTATCCGGCGGAGCGCAAGGGGATCGCGCTCGGCACCAATGCGGGGCTGGGCAATCTCGGCGTCCCGCTGGCGCAGTTCGCGCTGCCGCTGGTGGTCGCGACGGCGGTGTTCGGCGCCCTCGGCGGACCGCCGCAGCCGTGGCAGGACGGGTCGGCGACGCACTCGATGTGGCTGCAGAACGCCGGGCTGGTGTTCGTGCCCCCCATTCTGGTCATCGCGGCCTTGGCCTGGCGCTGGATGGACGACCTTGCACCGGTGCGCGCGTCGATCGACGAGCAGGTCGCGGTCGTCGCCCGTCCCGACACCTGGCGACTGGCGTGGCTTTATCTCGGCAGCTTCGGGTCGTTCATCGGCTTCGCCGCCGGCTTTCCGCTGCTGGTCGCCACCGAATTCGCCGGGCTGGACGCGGCGGGCTATGCGTTCGCCGGCCCGCTCCTCGCGGCGCTGATCCGCCCGCTGGGCGGCTGGCTTGCCGACCGCGCCGGCGGCGCACGCGTCGCGCTGGCCTGCTTCGTCGCGATGGCGGCGGCCGTCGCCGGGCTGATCGTGCTCGCCGGTCCCGGGGCCGCGCTCGCGCCGTTCCTGTTGCTGTTCGCAGTGCTGTTCGTCGCCAGCGGCATCGGCAACGGGGCGGTGTTCCAGCTGATACCGGCGGTGTTCGCCGCACGTCGTCGCGCGCGGGCGCCCGGCGTCGACGCCGGCGGCGACGACGCGCGCGCCGCCGCGGTCGAGGGGGCGGCGGCGCTGGGCTTCGCATCGGCGATCGCCGCGCTGGGCGCCTTCGTGATTCCCAAGGCCTACGGGACGGCCGTCGATCTGACCGGCGCGACGACTGCCGCGCTGTGGCTGTTCCTCCTGTTCTACGTTTCCTGCGCCGCCGTCACGTGGCGTCATTACCTGCGGCCGGCATCGCCGGTCGTGCCGGCGGCGCAACGGGCGTCGCAACGCTGATCGAATCATCTCCAACCAGGAGCCGCACATGGGTCACTTTCTCGATCGTCTGACGTACTTCTCCAGGGCGCAGGAGCCGTTCTCCGACGGCCACGGCGTGTCGCGCGCCGAGGACCGCGGCTGGGAGGACGCCTACCGCAAGCGCTGGCAGCACGACAAGATCGTCCGGTCGACCCACGGCACCAACTGCACCGGCTCGTGCAGCTGGAAGATCTACGTCAAGGGCGGCATCGTCACCTGGGAGACGCAGCAGACCGACTACCCGCGCACGCGCCCCGACATGCCGAACCACGAGCCGCGGGGCTGCTCGCGCGGCGCGTCGTACTCCTGGTACCTGTACAGCGCCAACCGGGTGAAGTACCCGATGGTGCGCGGCCGCCTCGCCAAGTTCTGGCGCGAGGCGCGCAAGACGCTGGGACCGGTCGAGGCCTGGGCGTCGATCGTCGAGGACGCCGCCAAGGTGAAGAGCTACCGGTCGATCCGCGGGCTCGGCGGCTTCGTGCGGGCGACCTGGGACGAGGCGAACGAGATGATCGCCGCCGCGAACACGTACACGATCAAGCGCTGGGGTCCGGACCGCGTCGTCGGCTTTTCCCCGATCCCGGCGATGTCGATGGTGTCGTACGCCGCCGGCTCGCGCTACCTGTCGCTGATCGGCGGCGTCTGCATGAGCTTCTACGACTGGTACTGCGACCTGCCGCCGGCCAGCCCGCAGGTCTGGGGCGAGCAGACCGACGTGCCCGAGTCCGCCGACTGGTACAACTCGACGTTCATCATGGCCTGGGGCAGCAACGTGCCGCAGACGCGCACGCCCGACGCGCACTTCTTCACCGAGGTCCGCTACAAGGGCGCCAAGATCGTCGCGGTGACGCCCGACTACGCCGAGGTGTCCAAGCTGGCCGACCTGTGGCTGCACCCGAAGCAGGGCACCGACGCCGCGCTCGCGATGGCGATGGGCCACGTGATCATGAAGGAGTTCCACCTGGAGCGGCCGTCGGCGTACTTCACCGACTACGTCCGCCGCTACACCGACATGCCGCTGCTGGTGAAGCTGGTCAGGCGCGGCGATCGCTGGGTGCCGGACCGCTACCTGCGCGCGTCGGACTTCGCCGACGGACTGGGGCAGGCCAACAACCCCGACTGGAAGACCGTCGCCCTGGACGAGGGCACCGGCACGCCGGTTTCGCACCAGGGCGCGATCGGCTATCGCTGGGGCCAGAAAGACGGCGAGGACAAGGGCAAGTGGAACCTCGAGCCGAAGGACGGGAAGAACGGCGCCGAGGTGAAGCTGACGCTGTCGCTGCTCGACCGCCGCGACGAGGTGCTGCCGGTCGCGTTCCCGTACTTCGCCGGCGTCGCCCCGGACCAGTTCCGCGCCAACGACCAGGGCTCCGATATCCTGGTGCGCAACGTCCCGGTCCGCAAGCTCGCGACGCGTGACGGCGAGACGATGGTGGCGACGGTGTTCGACCTCGCCGCCGCCAACTACGGCATCGACCGGGGGCTCGGCGGCGACGGCGTGGCGAAGAGCTACGACGACGACGTCGCGTACACCCCGAAGTGGCAGGAGACGATCACCGGCGTCAAGGCCGCCGACATCATCACCGTGGCGCGCCAGTTCGCCGACAACGCCGACAAGACCAGGGGCAAGTCGATGATCATCATCGGCGCGGCGATGAACCACTGGTACCACTCCGACATGAACTACCGCGGCGTCATCAACATGCTGATGATGTGCGGCTGCGTCGGCGTGTCGGGCGGCGGCTGGGCGCACTACGTCGGCCAGGAGAAGCTGCGGCCGCAGACCGGCTGGACGCCGCTCGCGTTCGCGCTCGACTGGCACCGGCCGCCCAGGCAGCAGAACTCGACGTCGTTCTTCTATGCGCACACCGACCAGTGGCGCTACGAGAAGCTGGGGGTGTCGGAGATCGTGTCCCCGCTGGCCGACCCCAACGACTACACGGGCTCGTTCATCGACTTCAACGTCCGCGCCGAGCGGATGGGCTGGCTGCCGTCGGCGCCGGCGCTGCAGACCAACCCGCTGCAGGTGTGCCGCGACGCCGCCGCGGCGGGCGTCGACCCGAAGGACTACGCGGTCAAGGCGCTCAAGGAGGGCGGCCTGCGGATGTCCTGCGAGGATCCCGACAATCCGGCCAATTACCCGCGCAACCTCTTCGTCTGGCGGTCGAACCTGCTCGGCAGCTCGGGCAAGGGCCACGAGTACTTCCTCAAGCACCTGCTCGGCACCCAGAACGGTGTCCAGGGCAAGGATCTGGGCGAGGACGGCGGCCGCAAGCCCGAGGAAGTGCAGTGGCACGACCGGGCGCCCGAAGGCAAGCTCGACCTGCTGGTCACGCTCGACTTCCGCATGTCGACGACCTGCCTCTACTCCGACATCGTGCTGCCCACGGCGACCTGGTACGAGAAGAACGACCTCAACACCTCGGACATGCACCCGTTCATCCACCCGCTGTCGGCGGCGATCGACCCGGTGTGGGAGGCGCGCTCGGACTGGGAGATCTACAAGGGCATCGCGAAGAAGTTCTCGGAAGTCTGCGTCGGCCACCTCGGCGTCGAGAAGGAGCTGGTGCTGACACCGCTGATGCACGACGCGCCGGCCGAGCTCGGCCAGCCGTTCGAGGTCAAGGAGTGGCGCAAGGGCCAGTGCGACCTCGTGCCCGGCAAGACCGCGCCGGTGATGACGGTGGTCGAGCGCGACTTCCCCAGCACGTACAAGAAGTTCACGTCGCTGGGACCGTTGATGACCAAGGTCGGCAACGGCGGCAAGGGCATCGCCTGGAACACCGAGTCCGAGGTGAAGAACCTCGGCGCGCTCAACTACACGGTGACCGAGGAGGGCGTCAGCAAGGGCCTGCCGCGGATCGAGACCGACATCGACGCCGCCGAGGTGATCCTGATGCTCGCCCCCGAGACGAACGGCGAGGTCGCGGTCAAGGCCTGGGACGCGCTGTCGAAGGCGACCGGCCGCGAGCACGCGCACCTCGCGCGAACGAAGGAGGACGAGAAGATCCGCTTCCGCGACATCCAGGCGCAGCCGCGCAAGATCATCTCCAGCCCGACCTGGAGCGGCATCGAGTCCGAGCACGTCAGCTACAACGCGGGCTGGACCAACGTCAACGAGCTGATTCCGTGGCGGACGCTGACCGGCCGCCAGCAGTTCTACCAGGACCACAAGTGGATGCTGGGCTTCGGCGAGGGCCTGTGCGTGTACCGGCCGCCGGTCGACATGCGCGCCGTCGGGCCGATGTCGGGCACCCGCTCCAACGGCAACCCGGAGATCCTGCTCAACTTCATCACGCCGCACCAGAAGTGGGGCATCCACTCGACCTACACCGACAACCTGATGATGCTGACGCTGTCGCGCGGCGGACCGATCGTGTGGCTGTCGGAGACCGACGCGAAGAGCGTCGGCATCGAGGACAACGACTGGGTCGAGCTGTTCAACGTCAACGGCGCGATCTCGGCGCGCGCGGTGGTGTCGCAGCGCGTCAATCCCGGCATGGTGATGATGTACCACGCCCAGGAGAAGATCGTGAACACGCCGGGGTCGGAGATCACCGGCGCCCGAGGCGGCATCCACAATTCGGTCACGCGAATCGTGCTGAAGCCGACGCACATGATCGGCGGCTACGCGCAGCAGTCCTACGGCTTCAACTACTACGGGACCATCGGGACGAACCGGGACGAGTTCGTCGTCGTGCGCAAGATGAAGACCGTCGACTGGCTCGACACGCCGGCCGACGCGACGACCGCGCCTGCCGCCTGACCGACCATCCCAAGGAGACCGGAACATGAAGATTCGCGCGCAGATCGGGATGGTCCTGAATCTCGACAAGTGCATCGGCTGCCACACCTGCTCGGTGACCTGCAAGAACGTCTGGACCAATCGCGAGGGCATGGAGTACGCGTGGTTCAACAACGTCGAGACCAAGCCGGGCATCGGCTACCCGAAGGAGTGGGAGAACCAGGACCGCTGGCAGGGCGGCTGGGAACGCAAGAGCAACGGCCGCATCGAGCCGAAGCAGGGCGGCCGGCTGTCGATCCTGATGAAGATATTCGGCAACCCCAACCTGCCGGAGATCGACGACTACTACGAGCCGTTCACCTTCGACTACCAGCACCTGCACACGGCGCCGGAAATGAAGGCGACGCCGGTTGCCCGGCCGCGGTCGCTGCTCACCGGCGAGCGGATGGAGAAGATCGTCTGGGGCCCCAACTGGGAGGAAATCCTCGGCGGCGAATTCGCCAAGCGCTCGGTGGACGCCAACTTCGACGGCATCCAGAAGGACATCTACGGCCAGTTCGAGAACACCTTCATGATGTACCTGCCGCGGCTGTGCGAGCACTGCCTCAACCCGGCCTGCGTCGCGAGCTGCCCGTCGGGCTCGATCTACAAGCGGGAGGAGGACGGCATCGTCCTCATCGACCAGAACAAGTGCCGCGGCTGGCGCATGTGCGTGTCGGGCTGCCCGTACAAGAAGATCTACTACAACTGGTCGTCGGGCAAGGCCGAGAAATGCATCTTCTGCTACCCGCGCATCGAGGCGGGCCAGCCGACGGTGTGCTCGGAAACCTGCGTCGGCCGGATCCGCTACCTCGGCGTCCTGCTGTACGACGCCGACCGCATCGAGGCGGCGGCGAGCGTCGAGAATCCGCAGGACCTGTACCGGGCGCAGCTCGACGTGTTCCTCGATCCGAACGATCCGGCGGTGATCGCGCAGGCGCGGGCCGACGGCGTGCCCGAGGCCTGGCTCAAGGCGGCGAAGGAATCGCCGGTCTACAAGATGGCGGTCGACTGGAAGGTGGCGCTGCCGCTGCACCCCGAGTACCGGACGCTGCCGATGGTCTGGTACGTCCCGCCGCTGTCGCCGATCCAGGCCGCGGCGAACTCCGGGCAGATCGGCTCGTTCGGCGAGTTGCCGGACCTGCGGAGCCTGCGCATCCCGCTCAAGTACCTCGCCAACCTGCTGACGGCCGGCGACGAGGCCCCGGTGGTCGCTGCGCTGGAGCGGATGCTGGCGATGCGCGCCTACATGCGCGACCGCCACGTCGAGCAGCGCGAGAACGCCGCGGTCCTGCAGCAGGTCGGCCTCAGCAGGGCGCAGGTCGAGGACATGTACCGCTACATGGCGATCGCCAACTACGAGGACCGCTTCGTCATTCCGACGACGCACCGCGAGTACGCCGAGGACGCCTACGCGCTGCGCGGCGGCTGCGGCTTCAGCTTCAACGAGGGCTGCGACTCGACCGGGACCGTCAAGAACCTGTTCGGCGGCAATGCCGGGCGCAAGGTGATCCCGCTCAAGGTCACCTCCTAGGGAGAACGAAGATGCAAACCACCTACCGGGCGCTGTCGGCGCTGCTGTCGTACCCGACGCCCGAGCTCGTTGCCGCGCTGCCCGAGATCCGCGCGATCTTCGCCGCCGAGCGCCGCCTGCCGCGGCGCGACGCGGCGGCGCTGGACGCGCTCTGCGCGACGCTGGCGGCAGCCGACCTGTTCGACGCGCAGGAGCGCTACGTCGACACGTTCGACCGCGGACGCGCGACCTCGCTCAACCTGTTCGAGCACGTCCACGGCGATTCGCGCGACCGCGGCACGGCGATGCTCGACCTCAAGGGCGTCTACGAGCGCGCCGGCTACGCGTTCGTCGGCAACGAACTGCCCGATTACGTGCCGGCGGTGCTCGAGTTCCTCTCCACGCAGCCCGCCGCCGCGGCGGGGGAGCTGCTCGGAGAGTGCGCGCACATCCTGCGCCGGATCGGCGAGGCGCTGGCCGAGCGCGACAGTCCGTACGCGGCGGTGTTCGCGGCGCTGCTGGCGGCGATCGGTGCCGACGGCCTGTCGCCGAAGCAGGCGAAGCGCGCGCCCCGGACACCCGAGAAGACACTCGACGAGGAGTGGGCGGAGGAGCCGGTGATCTTCGGTCCCGGCGCCGCGCCGTCCTGCGGCGCGGGCACGCCCGCGTCGTCCGTCATCCAGTTCATGCCGCGGCCGGCCGCGCCGCTCTGAAGGAGTCATCCATGTCGTCCTGGCTCAACGAATTCCTGTTCGGGATGTATCCGTACATCGCGCTGACCGTGTTCTTCGTCGGCAGCCTCGCCCGCTTCGACACCGGGCAGTACACGTGGAAGAGCGACTCGTCGCAGCTGCTGTCGCGGCGCCGGCTGCGGCTGGGGTCGAACCTGTTCCACATCGGCATCCTCGGCATCTTCGGCGGCCACCTGGTCGGGCTGCTGACGCCGCTGCCGGTCTGGCACGTGCTCGGCGTGTCGGCGGGCGCCAAGCAGATGCTCGCGATCGTCGCCGGCGGCATCTTCGGGCTGCTGACGCTGGCCGGGCTCGTGCTGCTGATCTCGCGGCGCCTGTCCGAGCCGCGGATCCGCGCGACGACGCGGACGATGGACTGGGCGGTGCTGTGGCTGCTGATCGCGCAGCTGCTGCTGGGCCTCGCCACGCTGCCGCTGTCGTGGGAGCACCGCGGCGGCGAGGAGATGCTCAAGTTCATGGCGTGGGCGCAGCACATCGTGACCTTCCAGGGCGACGCCGCCAATTTCGTCGCCGGCGCTTCGCCGGTGTTCAAGCTGCACCTCGTTCTGGGCATGACGATCTTCGTCGTGTTCCCGTTCTCGCGACTGGTCCACATCTGGAGCGGCTTCGGCGCGGTGGCGTATCTCTCCCGCGCGTACCAGATCTCGCGGCCGCGCTGAGGGGGACCCCATGGAACTCTCGGTGAATGGCATCACGATTCCCCCGGCGGCGATCGAGCGCGCGGCGGCCGAGCTCGACGACGCGCCCGGCGCCGAGGTGGCGGCGCGCCGGATGCTGGCGATCCGCGAACTGCTGCTGCAGCGGGCCGGCGAACTGGGGATGCTCGAGGACGGCGCACCCCGCGCGAAGGTGACGTTCGCCAGCCGGGAAGCCGAGGAGGAGCTCATCGGTCGGGTCCTCGACGTCGAAGTGACGACGCCGGAGCCCGGCGACGACGAGTGCCGGCGGGTGTTCGACGCCCAGCCCGATCGCTGGACGACCGGCGAACTGGTCGAGGCGAGGCACATCCTGTTCGCGGTGACCCCCGGCACGCCGGTGTCCCCGCTGCGGGCGCGGGCCGAATCGATGCTCGCCGCGTTGCTGGCCGATCCGGCGGCGTTCGCCGGCGAGGCCCGCGCGTGGTCGAACTGCCCGTCGGGCGAGACCGGCGGCAGCCTCGGTCAGTTCGGACGCGGACAGATGGTCCCGGAGTTCGACCGGGCGGTCTTCGGCACCGCGGCCACCGGCGTGCTGCCGGAGCTCGTCCATACGCGGTACGGCTTTCACATCGTCGTCGTCGACCGGCGGATCCCGGGCCGGGCGCTGCCCTTCGATGCGGTGCGCGACCGGATCGCCGCGTCGCTGACCGCCCGCGTCCAGGAGCGCGCGCTGCGCCAGTACGTGCAGGTGCTCGCCGGACGCGCCGAACTGGCCGGGGTCGACCTCGACGCCGCGGCGACGCCGCTGGTGCAATGACCGAAGAGCTCGTCGATCGTCTGCGGCGCTTCCAGCAGGGGGTCTTCCCGCGCTACCGCCGCGAATACCGGCGGCTGGTCGCCGAGGGCCAGCGTCCCAGCACGCTGTTCATCGGCTGTTCCGATTCGCGGCTGGTGCCGTATCTGCTCACCGGCACCGGCCCCGGCGAACTCTTCATCGTCCGGAACGTGGGCAACCTGATTCCCCCGTGGGACGCGTCCCACGGCTACCACGGCACCACGGCGGCGATCGAGTACGCGGTGCAGCGGCTGGGCGTACGCGACATCGTCGTCTGCGGCCACACCCACTGTGGCGCCATCCAGGCGCTGTACGCCGACCCGCTGCCGGACGCGCCGCACATGAACCGGTGGCTCGACCTCGCCCGCGACGCCGTGCTGCCGGTGACCGAGTCCGCGGATGCGCTGCGGCGCACCGAGCAGCGGTCGATCGTGCTGCAACTGGAGCGCCTCGTCGACTACCCGATGGTGCGGCAGCGCGTCGAGCGCGGGGAACTCCACCTGCACGGGTGGTACTACGTGATCGAGGACGGGCAGGTGCTGGTGCTCGACGTGGCGAACGGCCGCTTCGAGGCGACCGACATTCCGCCTCCCGGCGACGGCGCCACGCCGGACGCGCTCCAGCCCCGGTAGAGCCCGGGTCCGGGCGGTGCGGGGCGGGCGGGGCAACTAGGCAGCCGCCGCGAACTGTGGAACAATCGTCGGTAACTTATCGTTGCAGGGGTGACCGCGATGCTGGACCGCGACGGTTATCGCCCGAACGTCGCCATCGTCATCGTCAACGCAAGAAACCAGGTCTTTTGGGGCAAGAGGATACGCGAACACTCGTGGCAGTTTCCGCAAGGCGGCATCAATCCCGGTGAGACGCCCGAACAGGCGATGTACCGGGAGCTCCGTGAGGAGGTCGGGCTGGAGCCCGATCACGTCCGGATCCTCGGCCGCACGCGCGAGTGGATGCGCTACGAGGTGCCCCAGCACTGGGTCCGGCGTGAATGGCGTGGCAGTTACCGCGGGCAGAAGCAGATCTGGTACCTGTTGCGGCTCGTCGGCCGCGACTCCGACGTGAGCCTGCGCGCCTCGGATCGCCCCGAGTTCGACGCCTGGCGCTGGCACGAGTACTGGATTCCGCTGGAGACGGTCATCGAATTCAAGCGCGACGTCTACCGCCGCGCGCTGGCCGAACTCGAGCGCTATCTGCACCTCAAGCCGCAGACACGGCGCGACCGGCTGTTCCGGCCGCCGCCCCCGGAGCGGCCACAGTCGTATTCGGAGCCGGGATCGACCGGCTACGCCGAGTCCGGCCCCGTCGCGCACGCCGACCCGGGTTCACCGACCGGCGATTGAGCGGTCTGCCGCCGCGTGCGGGGATGGGGCCGCGGGGCCGCGGCGAGACGGCGTGCCCTGCGGCGACAATGACCCGCGCCTCCGATGGGGAGTGTCCCGCCGCCAACGCGGCCCGCCGTGCTACCTCCGGGTGTTCAGTCGTCCGCACGGCGGGCCGCGTCGTCGACGGGACCCGCATCGCCCACGTGTTTGCCCTTGCCAGCCACCGAACGGTCGCGGCGAAGCTGTGTCACATCAGCCGATCGCCGGCGCCAGGCCGACGCGGCCTAGGGCGAGGCCGACCGTGATGCCGATCGCCATGCCGATGATGACGACGACGATGGTGAACACGACCGCCTTGTCCGGCGTGCACTTCTTCAGCACCGGCGCCCCCAGGTAGAACGTGTAGTACGCGTAGATCGTCGCCGCGATCGCCAGCGGCCCGCCGATGCTGCCGAGGATGTGCGCGATACCGCCGACGAACGCGGCCGTGTAGCTGTACGCGGAAAGCTTCAGCGCCGCGACGAAATCGGACTGGCCGCCGAATCTGGGCGCCAGCGCGTCGACCACCAGCGCGATCACGTACGTCATGACGAGCGCGATCAGGTAGTTCGCGACGGCAAAGGTGATGCTTCGAAATCCGACCAGGATGCCGATCGCCGGCACCGCGGCCAGCAGCAACACGTAGCCGGAGTAGATCGAGGCAATGGTTGCGGGCTCGGCGGCGATGTGCGGCCATTCTTCCTTCGGCGAGAACAGCATGTTCCGGACGCGATCGACGATGCCCATTTCGGTTTCCTTCCGGTGGCGTTGACGGAGCCAGTGTAGGCGATCGGCGCGCAGCCGCTCAACTTTTCCGCGCCGTGGCGTCGGTGGCGGGCAGGCAGGTGAATCGAATGCCGCCACGGGGGCGGTCGCGGCGAGGCGGGCTGCCCTGCGGAGGATGAGTCATCCGCGCAGGGCAGGCCGCCTCGCCGCGGGCTGACGAGGGCAAGAACGTTCGCCATGCCGGTTCCGTCGACGGCGCCCAGCGGCCGCCGGCGCCCGTCAGCCCAGCAGCACCAGGTTGTCGCGGTGGATTAGCTCGGGCTCGTCGACATATCCCAGGACCGGTTCGATCTCCGACGAGGGCTTGCGGAGGATGCGCGCGGTTTCGGCGGCGCCGTAGTTGACGAGTCCGCGGGCGAGCTCGCGGCCGTCGGCGTCGAAGCAGCCGACGACCTCGCCGCGCTCGAACACGCCGTCGACGGCGACGACGCCGATCGGCAGCAGGCTCTTGCCCTCGCGGAGCAGCGCGCGGACGGCACCGGCGTCGAGCGTCAGGCGGCCGGCCAGCTGGACGTGGTCCGCGAGCCACTGCTTGCGCGCCGCCAGCGGCTGGGTTTCCGCGATCAGCGCGGTGCCGATCGCCTCGCCGGCCGCCAGGCGCGTGAGCACGCCGGGTTCGCGGCCGCTGGCGATCACCGTCGACGCGCCGGAGCGCGCGGCCCGCTTGGCGGCCAGCACCTTGGTCAGCATGCCGCCGCGTCCGAGCGTGCTGCCTGCCCCGCCCGCCATCGCCTCCAGTGCCGGGTCGCCGGCGCGGGCCTCGCCGACGAGCTTTGCGGCAGGGTCCTTGCGCGGATCGGCGGTGTACAGGCCCGACTGGTCGGTGAGCAGCACCAGCACGTCGGCGTCGATGAGGTTGGTGACCAGCGCGCCGAGGGTGTCGTTGTCGCCGACCTTGATCTCGTCGGTGGTGACGGTGTCGTTTTCGTTGATGATGGCGATCACCGACAACCCGATCAGCGTGGTCAGCGTCGAGCGGGCGTTGAGGTAGCGGCGCCGGTCGGCGAGGTCCTCGTGCGTCAGCAGGATCTGCGCGGTCTTGAGGCCGTGTTCGGCGAACGCCTGCTCGTACGCCTGCACCAGGCCCATCTGGCCGACGGCGGCGGCCGCCTGCAGTTCGTGCATCGACGACGGCCTGACGGACCAGCCCAGCCGCTTGATGCCCTCGGCGATCGCGCCCGACGACACCAGCACCACCTCCTTGCCGGCAGCGGCGAGCGCGGCGATCTGCGCGGCCCAGCGCGCCACGGCGGCGTGATCGAGGCCGCGGCCTTCGTCGGTGACGAGGCTCGAGCCGACCTTGACGACGAGGCGGCGCGCGGAGGCGACGGGGGAAGTCACGGCGCGGCGGCCCTCATTCCGCCGCACCGGCGGCACCGTCCCCGGCCGGCACCGGCGCGGCCTCGGCGGGCGCCAGCTGCTGCGCCCCGGTGTCGCTTCCGGCGTCCGGGGCGACCGACGGCGCCGCGGGGTGAGCGTCGAGCCAATCCTGCAGCTTCCACACCAGCTCACGGCAGCCGGTGCCGTTGACGGCGGCGATGGCGAATACCGGCCCCTTCCACTTGAAGGCCTTGACGAAGGCCTTGACCCGCGCGGCACGCTCGTCCTCCGGCACGAGGTCCAGCTTGTTCAGCACCAGCCAGCGCGGCTTGGCGAAGAGCGCCTCGTCGTAGTGCTTGAGTTCCATGACGATCGCCTTCGCGTCCTTCACCGGATCGGCTTCGGGATCGAGGGGCACGATGTCGACGAGGTGCAGCAGGATCCGCGTGCGGGCGAGGTGCCGCAGGAAGCGATGGCCGAGGCCGGCGCCCTCGGCGGCGCCCTCGATCAGCCCCGGAATGTCGGCGACGACGAAGCTGCGGCCCTCGTCGGTGCGCACGACGCCGAGGTTGGGCGCGAGCGTCGTGAACGGATAGTCGGCGACCTTCGGCTTGGCCGCCGAGATCGCGCGGATGAGCGTGCTCTTGCCCGCGTTGGGCATGCCCAGCAAGCCGACGTCGGCGAGCACCTTGAGCTCGAAGCGGATCCGTCGCTGCTCGCCCTTCTCTCCCGGCGTGCACTGGCGAGGCGCGCGGTTGGTCGACGACTTGAAGTGGATGTTGCCGAGGCCGCCCTTGCCGCCCTTGGCCGCGAGCGTCCTGGCGCCGTGCGTCGCGAGGTCGGCGATGAACTCGCCGCTGTCGGCATCGGTGAGCACGGTGCCGACCGGAACCCGCAGCAGGATGTCTTCGGCGCCCTTGCCGTAGCACTCCGCGCCGCGGCCGTTCTCGCCCCGCTTCGCGCGGTGGATGCGCGCATAGCGATAGTCGATCAGCGTGTTGATGTTGCGATCCGCCTCGACCCAGATGCTGCCGCCGCGGCCGCCGTCGCCGCCGTCGGGTCCGCCGCGCGGCACGAACTTCTCGCGGCGGAAGCTCGCCGAGCCGTTGCCGCCGTCGCCGGCCAGAACCTCGATCGTTGCTTCATCGACGAATTTCACTTTCCCGCCTTCCGGTAGATGACGAACAGCTCGGTGTCGTCGCCGCGGCGACGACCCTGCCACGCGGCGTTCCAGCCGGGCGGGGGGTTGACCTCGCCGTCACGGCCGTACTGGACCAGCAGCGTGGTGCATCCGTGCGCGGGGTTGCGCTCTTCGCGAACGGTGGCGATGCCGCCGAAGTAGGCGAACAGCGCGCGCTGCGGGTCGCCGAGGTTGCGGCTCGCGATGCAGCCCTGCGCGGGCAGGTGCCTCGCCGCGTCGGTGGCGACGCTCCGATAGCTGCGCCGCGAGTCGAGGTACGGCAGCCACAGCGTCGAGTACAGCCCCCAGACCAGCACGACGCCCGCGGTCCAGTTCAGCAGCGCGCGGCGGTTCGACCGCCGCGCCGGCCGCACCAGCGCGATCCACAGCGCGGTCAGGAACACGGAGATGCCCATGGCCAGCGGCTCGAACGGCGGCTTGAAGCCGATCTCGGTGTCGCGGAACAGCCGCGCGATGCGCAACGACGTTCCGTTCAGGAAGGTGTCGAACCACAGGATCCAGACCAGCGCCGCCACGAGTCCGAAGGTGAGGATGCCGAACCAGTCGAGCGCGCCGGAGAATCCCCGCTTCAGCGTGTCGATCTCGAGCGAGGCCAGCATCGCCAGCGGCACCAGCAGCGGCAGCGCGATGATCGCGCGCGGCTCCGCCATCAGGCTGACGCTGACGAAGATCACCGTCGCCAGCGTCGCCGGCAGCTGGACCGCGGGAACGGCGAGGCCGCCGTTGAACCCGCGGCCGCGCGTCCACAGCGTCCACAGCGCGAGCGGCAGCGCAGGGAACGCGAACCACGCGAGGTTGCGCAGGTGCCAGAACACGTTGCTGTCGGCCGGCCGCAGCAGCGGGCCCAGCCAGTCGGCGAGCTCCTGATCGGCCCACCAGGCGGCGAGATGCGCCGGGGACTTCGCGGCCAGCGCCAGCAGCCAGGCGGCGACGAGCATGGCGGCGATCGCCAGCGCGACCGCCGCCGTGAGCGCGTGGCGACGCGTGCGCCAGGCCGCGCCGAACACCGGCAGCAGTGCGGCGGTCGCGACCAGCCAGAGCGGTCCGGCGATGCCGCAGGCGAGGAAGCCGAGGCCCGTCGCCAGCCCGAGGGTCACGCCACCGGCCACCGGGCGCCGCAGCGCCAGCGCCAGGCCGTACATGCCCGCGGCGACCGCGGCCAGCAGCCCCAGCTCCGGCGCCAGCTGGTGGGCGCGGTCCCACATGCCGACCGACCCCGCCAGCAGCAGCATCGGCAGCCAGCGCAGCGACCGGCCGCCCAGCTCGGTCGTTGCCAGCGACGAGAACAGCAGCGTCAGCGCCAGCAGCAGCCCGGTCGCGAGCCGGGCGGCGTCGTGCGGCGCGAGCGGGGGAGCGAGCGCGGCGCCGAACAGCGCGGCGAGCCCGTGCACGAGCGGCGGCCGATCGACGTACGGCTCGCCGGCGAGGGAGGGCGCGAGGGCGCTGCCGCCGTTCATCATGTCCCAGGCGACGCCGAACGCGGTCGCGTCCTCGGTCTTCCACGGGTCGTGGCCGACCAGCCCCAGCAGCACCCAGGCCGCGAACAGCGCGACGAGCCCCGCCTCCTTCCAGCGGCGGTAGGGCGCCGATGGCGACAGGTCGGAGGGGTCGGTGTGCGCGGAGGCGGGCAGGGAACGGGCCACGATGGATGGGCAGGGCGGTGACGGGGCGCGGAGAACAGGCGGCGCGGGAAAAAACAAAGGCAGCCGAAGCTGCCTTCATTCCGGGCGGTTTCCCGCGTCGACGGCCGCGATCAGGCCTTCGCGGCGACGCCGCCGCCGGCCTTCGCGCCGTAACGCTGGCGGAACTTGTCGATGCGACCCGCGGTGTCCATCACCTTCTGCTTGCCGGTGTAGAACGGATGGCACGCCGAGCAGACTTCGAGCCGCAGCGGCTTGACGACGCTCGACCGCGTGGTGAACGTGTTCCCGCAGCTGCAGGTGACCTGGATTTCGGCGTACTTCGGATGGATGTCGGCCTTCATGGTGTCCTCTCGTGCGGCCCACGCGCCGGGGCTTGATTGCCCCGCTGGCGCGCCGGGTCGGCGTCGTCACATGCCGGCGGAAACCCCGGTTTCCAAGCCCTCGTCGGGCGCCGACTGACGGAAAACGAGCATTATGCCCGGATAGCACTTCCTCCGCAAGCGCCGGCAGGCCCGGAATCGGCACGGGGGCCGCCGAAAAATCGCTTCCCGGTCAGTGACTTGGCACGAATCGCGCCGCCGGCCCCGGCGTCACTGCCGCCGCATCGAGTCGAAGAACTCGGCGTTGTTCTTCGTCTGCTTGATCTTGTCGACCAGGAATTCCGTCGCCTCGAGATCGTCCATCGGGTAGAGGAGCTTGCGCAGCACCCACACCTTCTGCAGGACCTCGGGCTTGAGCAGCAGCTCTTCCTTGCGGGTGCCCGAGCGGTTGACGTTGATCGCGGGATAGATCCGCTTCTCGGCCATCCGGCGATCCATGTGGATTTCCATGTTGCCGGTGCCCTTGAACTCCTCGTAGATCACGTCGTCCATCCGCGACCCGGTGTCGATCAGCGCGGTGGCGATGATGGTCAGCGAGCCGCCTTCCTCGATGTTCCGCGCGGCGCCGAAGAAGCGCTTGGGGCGCTGCAGCGCGTTGGCGTCGACGCCGCCGGTCAGCACCTTGCCCGACGCCGGGACCACGGTGTTGTAGGCGCGGGCGAGGCGGGTGATCGAGTCGAGCAGGATCACGACGTCCTTCTTGTGCTCGACCAGGCGCTTGGCCTTCTCGATCACCATCTCGGCGACCTGGACGTGGCGCGTCGCCGGCTCGTCGAAGGTCGACGCGACGACCTCGCCGCGCACGGTGCGCTGCATCTCGGTGACTTCCTCGGGCCGCTCGTCGATCAGCAGCACGATCAGCACGCATTCCGGGTGGTTGGCGGCGATCGAGTGCGCGATGTGCTGCAGCATCACGGTCTTGCCGGACTTCGGCGAGGCGACCAGCAGGCCGCGCTGGCCCTTGCCGATCGGCGCGACGATGTCGATGATGCGGCCGGTGAGGTTTTCCTCGGCCTTGATGTCGCGCTCCAGGACCATCGGTTCGTCCGGGAACAGCGGCGTCAGGTTCTCGAACAGGATCTTGTTCTTGGCCGCCTCGGGCGGCTCGCCGTTGACCTTGTCGACCTTGACCAGGGCGAAGTAGCGCTCGCCGTCCTTCGGGGTCCGGATCTCGCCTTCGATGGTGTCGCCGGTGTGCAGATTGAAGCGGCGGATCTGCGACGGCGAGATGTAGATGTCGTCGGTGCCGGCGAGATAGCTGGTGTCGGGCGAGCGCAGGAAGCCGAAGCCGTCCGGCAGCACCTCGAGCGTGCCGTCGCCGAAGATGCTCTCGCCCTTCTTCGCGTGCGTGCGCAGCATCGCGAAGATGAGGTCGTGCTTGCGCATCCGGTTGGCGCCCTCCAGCTCCATCGAGTTGGCGAGTTCCAGCAGTTCGGAAACGTGCTTGGCTTTGAGTTCTGACAGGTGCATGGCGGGGCTTGGAGGTATGGAACGCGGGGGATGAAAGCAGGGGATGGAAAGCGGCAGTACGGAAGGGGGGTGCTGCGCGGGGCGGCCGGCGAAACTTCGGGCCGCGGGCATTCCGGTTTGGCGCACCCGGGGCGCGGATCGGACGCGGGTGACGGGATTCGGGTCGGGGAACCGGCGGGGCCGCTGCAGGAACCCCGCTGACGGGGGCGGCGCCGCTCATCGCTGCGGGGGTGCTTCCGGCATCAAGAACCGGCAGCCACCCTCCGCGCGAAAATCAGACTAACGGGTTCAGAGCACGCTGTCAACAAAGGCGGTCAGCTGCGATTTCGACAGCGCGCCCATCTTGGTCGCCGCCGGCTTGCCGTCCTTGAACACGATCAGCGTCGGGATGCCGCGGATGCCGAACTGACCGGTGATGCCCGGATTGGCGTCGATATCGAGCTTCGCCACGGTCAGGCGGCCGGCGTACGACTTGGCGACGTCCTCGAGCACCGGCGCGATCATCTTGCAGGGTCCGCACCACTCGGCCCAGTAGTCGACGAGGACGGGGGTGGTCGACTGCAGGACTTCCTTCTCGAAGGTGGCGTCGGTGACGTGCTTGATGTGGTCGCTCATGGAGGTTCCTTTCTGGGGCTTCGCGCCGGCAGGGGGGCAGCCGGGCGGGCGGCGGCGGGAGCCCGGGTCGGCCGGGCGTTCGGTTCAACGGTAACGGAAGCTCCGGGGAGGCGCAAGCCGGGCTCGTTGGTCCACGGGCGGGAGAATGGGGTCCGGTTTGGTAGAATTCAAGTTTTGCCGCAACGGGCCCAGCCATGACCTACGTCGTCACCGAATCCTGCATCCGCTGCAAATACACGGATTGTGTCGATGTCTGTCCCGTCGACTGTTTTCGCGAAGGGCCGAATTTCCTGGTCATCGACCCGGACGAGTGCATCGACTGCACGCTGTGCGTCGCCGAGTGCCCGGTGGAGGCGATATTCGCCGAGGACGACGTGCCCGCCGACCAGGAGGCGTTCAAGGCGATCAACGCCGAGCTCGCCAAGGTGTGGAAACCGATCATCGAGCGCAAGCCGGCCCCGACCGACGCCGACCAGTGGAAGGACGTCCGGGCCAAGCGCGAGTTCCTCGAGCGCTGAAATCCGGGCGCGGCGGCCCCGGGGTCACCGACGAGGTGGCGCGGCATTCCAGCTCCCCGGGGACCGATCCGGCGACCCGCCCGCCGACTCCGGTCCGACGTCCCGGCATGGTGACGTTTGACCTCCCGACGCGCCAGCACCTAGAATTGCGGGCGTTTTGTTCCGGCCGACGCGGTCGCGGCCGCCGGGCCGTAGCCCTGCGGCGCGACGGCTTAGGCCCCCGATCCGACGGATTCACACGAAAGCACGCAGATGAAGCGAATGACGATGTTCGCGGCCGCGTTGGCCGTGCTCGCGGCCGGCAACGCCGCAGCGCAGGCCGCGGCGCCGGCAACCGCGGGCGCCGCACCGGCCGGAGACCCGGCGCGGGGCAGCCAGTTGGTGCAGATGTGCCAGGGATGCCACGGCATCGTCGGCTGGCGCACCGCCTTCCCCGAGGTCTACCGCGTGCCGAAGATCGCCGGCCAGCACCCGGCCTACATGGTCAAGGCGCTGCAGGCGTACAAGAGCGGCGAGCGCAGCCACCCGTCGATGAAGGCGATCGCGGGGACGCTGTCGGACAAGGACATGGCCGACCTTGCCGCGTACTACGCGCAGGCGGGCCTCGCCGTGGCGGTGAAATGATGAAGACCAACAACGCACTCGTCGCGCTGGGCCTCGCCGGCGCCTTGCTGATCGCGCCGGCGGCCGGCGCCGCCGACATGGAAGCCGCCAGGGCCAAGGTGAAGGAAGTCTGCGCCGCCTGTCATGGCCAGGACGGCAACAGCACCGATCCCGCGAATCCACGCTTGGCCGGCCAGTACGCCGACTACCTCGCGAAGGCGCTGCGCGACTACAAGTCGGGCGCGCGCAAGAACGCGATCATGGCGGCGTTCGCGACCACGCTGACCCCGAAGGACATCGAGAACCTGTCGGCGTATTTCGCCGCGCAGGCGCCGGTGCTCGTGACCAAGTACTGACGACCGGCGTGGCCGCGTTCGCGGCCGGCGTCGGCAAGGGGCGCCCCGGATGGGCGCCCGTTTTTCCGCCCGAAGATGCGCAAGGAAGCCGAGCCGCGCGGCCTCGACCCCGACCGGTGGTTCAACAACGTCAAGCCGGTCATCGCCGAGAAGATCGGCATCGAGACCACGACCTGCGTGCGCAACATCTTCAGGTATTACGTCTCGTACAAGCTCATTGTCGAAGCGAAGGCGAACGCCGCGAAGCTCGGGGAGCAGGCAGTCCCGGCGAAGCAGTGAGGCGGCCTGTCCGCGATGCGCCGGCGGTCAGCGTTGAGCCACCGCGTCGATGGCCAGCACGCTGGCGTCGTCGGCGCCGTGCCCGGCGGCAATGAGCTGGTCCATCCGCGCCGCGACTGCCGGCAGCGCCGCCATCGGCCGATCGCCCGACGTCTCGAGCATCAGTCGCACGTCCTTGCGCGCCATGGCCAGCTCGAAGGTCGGGGTGAAGTCGCGCTTCGCCATGCTCGCGCCGCGGCGTGAGACCGCCGCGTTCAGATCGAGATTCCCGAGCAGGGTGATGGCGTCGCCGGCGTCGACGCCGCAGGCCTTCGCCAGCGTCAGGACGTCGGCCATCACCGCCCACAGGCCGATGAGCATCGCATTGCCCAGCAGTTTGTTGACGGCGGCGAGGTCGGGGCGCTCGCCCATGTACTCGAGGCGCCCCGTCATGCGGGCGAGTTCGGTCGCGACGCTTTCGAACAGCGCCTTCGGCCCCGTGGCCAGCATCAGGCCCTGCGCGTTGCGCGCCGCCGGCGGCCCCATGAAGACGGGGCAGTGCAGATACCTGATGCCCTGGGCCCGAAGGCGCGCGGCCCGTTCGGCGGTGAGCCGCGGCAGGGTCGTGGTGTGATCGACCAGGATCGCATCGGCGGAAAGCCCGGGGCGCGCGGCCGCGATGACGTCCTCGACCACCGCATCGTCCCTGAGTACCAGGTGCACTCGCGACGCGCCCCGAACCGCTTCGGCTGGCGTCGCTGCGGCCCTGATCCCGAACGGGGCGAGCGCCAGGACCTTGTCCGGTGAGCGATTCCACGCGGTGACCGTATCGCCGCGCGTGGCGGCAGCCTCCGCGAAGGCGCTGCCGAGCAATCCGGTGCCGAGAAAGGCGATGTTTGCCATGGTCGTTGTCCTGGTGAGGTTGTGCGTCCGCGGTCGCGCTGGGGGCTGCACCCGGAACGGCGAGGCGGAGGAAACATCTTACCCGGAAGCGTCCCCCGGTCCGTGGCGGCACCCAGGTCGATGCGATATGCTTGGCGCGACGATGCGCGCATGAAGCGCAACGATTCCCGACCGGCGAGGCACGATGATCGACCTCACTTTCCGCGACGCCACCGACGTCGCCCGCCTCATCGCCGCCGGCGAGGTTTCCGCGGTCGAAGCGCTCGAAGCCAGTCTCGCGCGCCTGAACGCGACGGAGCCTCGACTGAACGCGTTCGTCACCGTGCTCGAAGCCGAGGCAAGGCGCGATGCGCAGGCCGCCGATGTCCGGCGTCGGCAGGGCGAGCCCCTCGGACCGCTGCACGGCGTACCCGTTTCGGTGAAGGACCTGATTGCGGTGGGCGGCGCGCCCTACACCCTGGGCTCGCGGAGCATGGCGCACAACGTGGCAACCGCCGACGCCGCGTCGATCGAGCGCCTGCGGCAGGCGGGCGCAGTGATCATCGGCAAGACCACGACCAGCGAGTACGGCTGCAAGGCGGTGGGCGATTCGCCGCTGACCGGAAGCACCCGCAATCCGTGGGACCTGTCGAAAACCGCAGGCGGGTCGAGCGCCGGGGCCGCGGCCAGCGTCGCGGCAGGGGTGACCGCCATCGCCGTCGGCACCGACGGCGGCGGGTCGATCCGCATCCCCGCCGCGCTCACCGGGCTGGTGGGCGTCAAGGCGCAGTTCGGCCGCGTGCCGGTGTTCCCGACGGCCGCGACGCCCACGCTGGCCCACGTCTGCCCGATCGCGCGCACCGTTCGCGACGCCGCACGGCTGCTGACCGCGCTGGCCGGGTACGACGCACGCGATCCGTCTTCGGTTCCGCTGCCCGCGCCGGACGTGATGGCCGCGTGCGAGCGGGATCCCCGGCCGCTGCGCGTAGCGTGGTCGCCGACCTACGGCTACGCGCCGGTGGACCCCGAGGTGCGCGCGATCGCCGAGCGTGCGGCGCGCGCGTTCGCTGACTTCGGCTGCCCCGTGGACGAGGTCGAGGCGCCGTTCGGCGCGGACTCGGCGGACCTGTGGACCGCGGAGTTCTACGCCGGCATCGGCGCGCGCCTGGGGCCCGTGCTCCGGGAGCGCCCCGGCCTGCTGGACCCCGAGGTGGCCGCGGTCGTCGAGGGCGCGACGGCCGTGCGGGCCGAGGACTACTATCGCGCCGTCTTCGGCCGCTACGAGTTCCGCGAGCGGGTGCGCCGGTTCTTCGAGACCTACGACCTGCTGCTGTCGCCCACGCTTCCGGTGGCCGGCGTCGACGCCGGCGTCGCCATTCCTCCGGGACTCGCCGACCGGAACATCGTCACCTGGGTCTGCTACACCTATCCGTTCAATCTCACGGGTCAGCCCGCCGCGTCGGTGCCGGCGGGATTCACCGCCGCAGGATTGCCGGTCGGACTGCAGATCGTGGCGCGGCCTTATCGCGAGGAAGACGTGTTCACCGCAGCGGCCGCTTTCGAGTCCGCGCGGCCGTGGGCGGCCCGGCGGCCGGCGCTGGGCGGATAGGGGCGTGCCGGGAAGCGGTGAGCGCGGGCGAATGCCGGCGGGGCTCGATCACCAACCGACGCGATCATCGATGTTCCTTTCTTCCACCGAAGCGGACAGCATTGCCGGCCGGATCGCCGACGTCGAGGCTCGTACGGGCGTGCAGGTCGTCGTGGCCGTCGTCGGTCGCGCCGCGCGCTACCCCGAAGCCCGCTGGAAGGCGTTTGCACTCGCGGTCTCCGCAAGCGCGCTGATCATCGGCTGCATGGGGTTCGTCCGCCCCGAATGGACCATGGTGAGGCTCGACCTTCGGCGACATCATTGCAGTTCTCGCCGCAGGAATCGCGAACGCGCTGGTCGCGACGTATCTCCGGGGCTATCAGCGCGTGTTCGTGCGGGACAACCGCGCCGCGGTCGAGGTGCGGCAATACGCCGAGGGGCTCTTCCTCGCGCGCGAGCTGTTCGCGACGCCGGCACGCACGGCGGTGCTGATCGTCGTCGGCCTGTTCGAGCGCACCGTTGTCGTCCACGCCGACCGCGGCTTCACCGACCGGGTCGCGACGTCCGAATGGGAGGCCGTCGTCGCACCGATGACGGTTGCGCTGCGGTCGGGCGACCGGGCCGGCGCAGTGCAGGCGGGGCTCGACGCGCTGCAGTCGCTCCTCGTGCGCAGCGGTTTCGCCGGCGCGGGCGCCGGCAGCCTGCCCGACCGACCGATCGAGGAACGCGGCGCATGAGCCCGCCGGGCCGCCCCAAGGGCGAATACCGGAGTGCGCAGCACGAAGGTAGTCCAGTGAGCCCGCCGGGCCGCCCCAAGGGCGAATACCGGAGTGCGCAGCACGAAGGTAGTCCAGTGAGCCCGCCGGGCCGCCCCAAGGGCGAATACCGGAGTGCGCAGCACGAAGGTAGTCCAGTGAGCCCGCCGGGCCGCCCCAAGGGCGAATACCGGAGTGCGCAGCACGAAGGTAATACCGTCACATTCGCGGGCATGCTCTGGCGTGCAACCCTGGTCGCCGCGCTCTCGCTTGCTGCCGCGGCGGCATCGGCCGCCGATGTCCCGTATCTGTCGGGGCGGGTCGTCGACGACGCCGACATCCTGTCGCCGGCGGCGCGGGAAAGGCTGACCGTCACGTCCAGGGCGCACGAGGACAAGACCACCAACCAGGTGGTCGTGCTGACCGTGCCTACCATCGGCGGCGAAAGCATCGAGGAATACGCGAATCGCGTCTTCGGCACCTGGAAACTCGGCCAGAAGGGCAAGGACAACGGCGTGCTGCTGGTGGTGGTGCCGAACGACCGCAAGCTGCGCATCGAGGTCGGCTACGGGCTCGAGGCTGCGTTGCCCGACGTCGACGCCGCGCGGATCATCCGCAACCGGATCGCGCCACGGTTCAAGGCCGGCGACTTCGACGGCGGGGTGACCGACGGCGTGGATGCGATCGTCGCCCGGCTCGAAGGTCGCGGTGGCGCGATCGCGGATGGCGGCGGCAAGACGTCACCTTCGACCGCCAAGGGCATCTTCGACTCGCCCGAGGTTGCCGATTTCGAGGACCAGCTGCCGCCCTGGCCCATGCGCATCCTGCTCGGCGCGTTCATCTTCGGCGTCATCGGCCTCTTCACCGTCATCGGCGTGGTGACGCCGGGCATGGGCTGGTTTCTCTACGTGTTCCTCATCCCGTTCTGGGCGATGTTCCCCATCATCGTCGTCGGCGTGAGAGGTGCGCTCATCATCCTCGGGATCTACGTGGTCGGTTTTCCGATCGCCAAGCTCTTCATGCGGTCGCGTCCCGGGTACGTCAAGGCGGCCGCGGACCTGAAGCGGACCGGCCATGCGACGTTCGGCGGCATGGTGATCACCCGCGGCGGCAGCGCCAGCAGCAGCTCGGGCGGTAGCTCGGGCGGCGGATTCTCGGGCGGAGGCGGCAGCTCCGGCGGAGGTGGGGCCTCCGGCAGCTGGTAGGGACACGCCGCGCAGGAGGGCGGCAGGGACGACGATTCGACTGCTTGAGGCGTTGCCTGCCTAGCCGGTTCCGGGGCGCCGCGCCCGGGGTCGCCGCCGGTCGCGGGACGTCCGTTGCGCCGCCGCCGTCGAGCCTGCCGCCGCGTTGCCGGCGCCCGTCCGCACCGAGGGCTTCCTTGCCTGCGCCCCGACGGCGTCCGCCTTCACCCGGCGCAGCATCTGCGCGAACTCGCGGTTGAACCGGGAAGTGATCGCCTCCGGGTCCGGCACCAGGTGCGCATCGGCGATCACCGCAAGCGTAGCCGTCTCCTTGTAGCTCAGGATGCTGATCCCCATCCCGAGCTGTTTGCCCGGATGCGGTACCCAGAACATCATGCGATCGATCGGGACGCCGGCCAGATGGAGCGCCTTCGACGGCCCGACGACATTGGTCATGACGACGCTCGCCTTGCTGCCGAAGATCTCGTTCGCGAGATCCCCGAGCGGTTTCGGCGCACGGCCGAAGATGTTGAAGAGGACCAGCATCGCCACCGCCTCCGGCGAGCGCTTGAGCGCGTCCATGCGCGCCTTCGTCGTCGCCAGGCGGTCCATCGAATCCGCGCCCGCCACCGCCAGGTCGAGCACCACCAACCCGAACTCGTTGCCCAGTTCGCCGGCCCGCTCGGGTGGCCTCAGGTCGACGGGAACCATCGCCCGGACGGTGGTGTGTTCCACATCGACGCCGCGCCGCTTCAGGTACGTCCGCAACGCGCCGGTCATGCCGGCCACGAGCACGTCGTTCACCTTGGCACCCGACGGAGCGCCGATCGCCTTGATGTCCTTGATCGCGATCGGCTTCGACCAGGCGACGTGCTTTCTCATTCCGAAGTCGCCCTTGAGGGGGGATTGCGGATCGGATGTCTTCAGAAGCTCGGCCGCCAGCATTCCCGCGCCTTCGAGCACGGACGCGGCCCGGTCGATCACCTGTTGCGGATGCGTGGCCGCATCGACCGCGGCACCGGCGGTCGCGAGCGCCTTCCTGGCCGCACGCTCGATGGCATCGAGGGACGGCGTCAGCGCGCGTCCGGTGCGCCCGCGCCCGATGTTCGCCGCGCTCGCCCGAACGGCGCGCAGCGAGGCGTCCGGCGTCGTGTCGAAGAGCCGCTTGATCACGGTCATCATTGCGGTGCCATCGCCGATGCAGTGGTGGTAGCGCATGATCAGCGCACCGCCGCCGTCGAAGTCGTCGACGACGTGCACTTGCCAGAGGGGCTGTTCGCGGTCGAGCGGCGAGCTCGCGATGTCGTTGATCAGCGCCGTAAGGGCGGCCTGGTCGTGCGGAGCGGGCAGTCCGACCTGATGGACGTGCTGGTCGATGTCGAAATTCGGCATGTCCTCCCACTGCGGAGTCGTCATCGGAAATCCGCGCTCGACCACGCGCTGGCGGAACCGGTCGAACCCGGCCATCCGGCGTTTGTAGACGGCCCGGACTTTCCTGAAGTCGAGGCGCTCCTTCGTGAGCACGATGCCCGTGACCATGGCCAGATTCGCCGGCCCGTCCATGTGGTACCAGGCCGCATCCACGGGGCTCATCGGGTGGGTGGACATCGGTTGCCTCTCGTCCGGCGCGCGGCTGCCGTCGTCGCGATCGAATCCGGCCGCCGCAGCGTCGATACGACCCATACTAGATCCGGCGCCGGCGGGGGCCTTGATCGTTGTCAACTGCGGGTCAGCAGCAGTCGGTCACCGGCGCTGCTGTCGCGCACCGGGCGCCGCGGCAATGCCCGACGATGAGCTGCACGAGCAACGGCTGTGCGCCCGGTGGCAGATCGTGACCCATCCCCCCGATGATCTCCAGGTGGCTGCCCTGGATGTGGAGGGCCGTGTCGCGCCCCGCCGCGACGGGAACCAGGGGGTCGTCGCTGCCGTGGACCACCAGCGTCGGTGCGACGATGCGATGCAGCAGCGGGCGGCGATCGCCGGACGCGAGTATCGCCAGCAGCTGCCGCGCGGTGCCTGCAGGATGGACGCCGCGGTCCACGATCCGCCTGAGGTTGTGCCGCAGCAGGTCCGCGTCGACGGCGAACCCTGGGCTGCCGATCACGCCGAACACGCGGGCGAAGTGCTCGACCAGCACCTCGGCGTCGCCGGTGCTCGCGGGGCGCGAGAGGATCGCGCGCAGCGCGCGCGGCTTGCCCATGGTGACGCGCACGCTCGGGTTGCCCGTCGACGACATGATCGACGTGAGGCTCGCGACGCGTTGCGGGTACAGCGCCGCGACGTTCTGCGCGATCATCCCGCCCATCGACACGCCGACCAGGTGCGCGCGCCCGATGCCGAGTGCGTCGAGCAGGCCGACGGCGTCGGCGGCCATGTCGTCCAGCGTGTACGGCGCGGTCACCCTCCGCCTCAGCAGGGCGCGCACGATTGCCATCCGCAGATCGGGCGGGCGTCCCCCGGCAACCTTGCTGGAATGGCCGCAGTCGCGATTGTCGAAGCGGATCACCCGGAAGCCGGCGGCGACGAGCCCGTCGACGAAGGGGTCCGGCCACGCGATGCCAGGCATCCCGAGGCCCATGATCAGCAGGATCGCCGGCGCGCCGACGTCCCCGCGGCTTTCGTAGTCGAGCTCGAGGCCCCGCACCGCCGCGGTCGTCACGTCGCTCTCCCGGCCCGCCCGCGCAGGGCCTGCAGCTGCGTGAACGCCTCGCGCATCGCGCCGGCGAACGCGTCGGGGTCGCGCAGCGCGTCGCGGGCGGCGACCACGCCGAAGTCGAGCGAGCCCGCGTAGCTCTGCGCGGTGACGTTCAGGCCGAGACCGTGCTCGACGATCGACAGTGGCCACCAGGTAAGGAGCCGCGCCCCCGCCAGGTACAGCGGCGTGCCCGCGCCGGCAAAGTTCGACACGACCAGGTTGGCGAGCGGAGGGATCCGCTCGGCGAGCCGCGCGCGACCGTACAGCGCGGCGGCGGCGCCGAACAGCCACGGCATGCCGAGCGAGGGAAAATCGGTCGGAATGACGGAGCGCAGTTCCCGGGCCAGCGACTTGGTCCGGCCCGAGCCCGCGTGAATGGCGTGCAGGCGGGCGAGCGGGCCGGGGATGTCGGTGGCGAGGCCCATGCGGCTCATCGTCGCCAGCGTCGTGGCGTCGGTGTTGCCGGCATCGCGCAGCGAAACGGGGACGGCCGCGACCATCGGCTCCGCCGGCAGTTCGCCCCGGTCGGCGAAATGGCGCCGCAGCGCGCCGCTCACCACCGCGAGCACCACGTCGTTGACCGTCACCTGGTGACGTTCGGCGACGCGCACCACGGCTGGCAGGGGAATGGACAGCGTCGCGATCGCACGAGCGCGGCCGATCGTGACGTTGAGCGGCGTCCTCGGGGCGAACCGGAACGAGGCTCCGCGCAGGTTGCGCGCCGGCGTTGCATCGGTGCGCGCGACCAGCGCGGTCATCACGCGGGCGAGTTCGGGCAGTTGCCTGAACGCGCGCAGGGCCTGCGCGGCCGTGGTCCTGGCGGCGGTTCCCAGCAGCTGCGCGAGTCCCGGCTGCTCGCCGCCATCCGCCGGGATCCCGCTCGGCGGCACCGCGCGGGGCAGGGCAGTGGTGTCGAGCAGCGCGTGCGCGAAGGCCACGCTCGCCGCCCCGTCCAGCGTCGCGTGATGGACCTTGGTGTAGAGCGCGAGCTCGCCCGAGGCGAGACCCTCGATCACGTACAGGCGCCAGAACGGGCGGTCGCGCTCGAGCAGCCGCGCGTGCAGCCGCGCGACCGTCGCTTCCAGCTGCGCGAAGCTGCCCGGCGCAGGCAGCCTGACGTGACGCACGTGCATTCGGGGATCGACGGCGCCGGCATGGACCCAGACCGGGTTGGCAACCGCGAGGGGCATGGGCGCAAGACGGCGCGTGAACACGGGCGACAGATGCAGGCGTCCCGCCACGTGCCGGCGCACCTCAGCGACGTACGCGCGCGCATCCCCCGGCGGCGCCGCGAGCAGGTGCAGTGCACCCACGTGCATCGGCGTCTCGGGCGTCTCCAGGTGCAGGAAGAGTGCGTCGAGCCCGGAGAGGGGCTTCATGCGGGATTCCTGTTGCTCATGCGATGGCCGTCACGGGCGGTCGATCGGGACCACGCTATCACCCCGGACGCGCTCGGCAGTTCAAATCGTAGCCCCGGCCTTGACGGCGATCAACGTCGCGTTTCGTGGTGGCCGCGTGGCCAGCGGCTCCTTTGTGGCATCCTCGGGCAGGAGACCCGGCGGATCGCGATGGGTTGGTCGCGGCGCTGGTGGAACAACGACCGGATTCCAGATGGCCACGCGAGTACCGCACGTCGGCAAGCCCCTGCTGCTGCACCAGCTGATCGAGCCGCGGGCCCTCCTCGAGATGGCCGCGCTGCCGTGGCTGCTGCCCGTGCTCGCCGGTGCGGCGCGCGGCGATGGCCACCCGGTGCTGCTGCTTCCGGGATTCATGGCGGACGAGGGGACGCTGGTCGTGCTCAGGCTCTTCCTGGAGAACCGGGGCTACGAAGTCCAGACCTGGGGCTTCGGGCGCAACGTCGGCTTCAGCAGCCGGCACGCCGCGGCGCTGCAGCAGAAGATCCGCTACATGCACCACAAGACCGGCCGCAAGGTGAGCCTCGTCGGGTGGAGCCTCGGCGGCATGTTCGCCATGTACGGGGCACACGAGGCCCCGGAGTGCATCCGTTCGGTCATCACGCTCGGCAGTCCGGTGACCTTCGATCCGGCCGGCAGCCAGTCGCCGCCGCTGGTCAAGGCGCTCTACCGGCTGATTGCCCACCCGATGGGGACGGCGGCGCATGTGACACACCTGCGCGCGAAGAATCTGCGCCGGCCGAAGGTGCTTCCGGTGCCGATCTCGTGCCTCTACTCGCTGACCGACGGCGTCGTGCCACCGCAGGAGGCGACCATCGACGGCAATGCGGCGCTGCACGAAAACATCCGCGTGCCAGGCAGCCATCTCGGGCTGGGGTTCAACTCCCTCGCGCTCTGGATCGTCGCGGACCGCCTCGCGCAGCCCGAGGGCCGGTGGCGGCCGTTCGCGCCGGCGGGCGTCACCGGGCAGCTGTACCGGCTGATGACCTCGGGGTTCGGGCCGCCCTAGTCCCCTGCCGGCGGATGGCCTTTGTCCCGGCCTTCGTCCTGGCCCTCGTCCGTGCACGCGCGATGGCCACGTAATCCTGGAAGCAGTCGCGCACGCACTGCGCAAAGACTTCCGGATCGGGCATCTGCTCGCGGCACGACGTCGGCGACACGATGATCTTCCCGTCGTAGCTCGTGATCGCGAAGACGAGGCCCAGACCGTCGTTGATCGGCATGATCGCGGAGAAATAGGTCATGCGGGCGCCGTCGAGGTAGAGCGGAACCGTCGGCCCGGGCACGTTGGTGATCGCGCAGTTCGCGAGCGGCGCGCGGCGACCGGCTCCGAGCAGCGCGCGACCCAGCATCTTGCCGGTGAGCGCCAGCGTCGCGGCCGGGGCGTGCGTGCCGATGTCGGTGAGTTCGCGCGCGCCGATCGCGCGCGACATGAGCGCGGACGCCGCCGTCTGCGCCTTGACGAAGGCGAGCCGCCTGACCGGGTCCGCGATGGTCACGCCGAGCCCGAGGTTCACCCACTCCACCTGCGGCTTCCCGCCGGAATCCGGCACATAGACGGGGGTCATCGTCGAGAGATCCCGGTCCGGCAGCTCGTCGTTCGCCTCGAGGTACTTGCGCAACCCCCCCGCGCAGACCGCCAGCACGGCGTCGTTGATCGTCGCCCCGGGGACGAGCCGCCGGATCTCGCGGAATTCGTCGAGCAGGAAGCGTCGCGTCTCGAACACCCGGTAGGGCGACACGACCGTATTGAACCGGGTCACCGGGATCGCATCCTGCCGCTGCAGCAGCTCGCTCGCGAACGCGCGGGCCGTCGGGACGACGCGAGCGAACGTATTGACGATCGGGCGCGCCAGGCGCAGCGGCGACGTCGCCGTGTGCATCACGCCGCGGCAGACGAGCTCGAGGTCGTTCGGCGGCGACTCGGGAAACCAGGGCGCAGCCGGCTCGGCCTTCGGCGGATGCGGCGTCGTGTCGTGCAGCAGCGTGATGATCTCGGTGCCCTGCTCGACGTCGATCGCCGCGTGGTGGAGCTTGGTCAGCAGCGCGAAGCTGTCTTTCGGGAGGTCGAGGAGGCTGTCGAGGCCCTCGATGACGTAGATCTCCCAGGGCGGACGGTCGAGATCGAGCGGGCGCGCGTGGATGCGCGACGCCTGGATGCAGAACTGGCGCCAGTCGCCCGGCTTCGGCAGGGCGATGTTGCGCACGTGGTACTCGAGGTCGAAGTTCTCGTCGTCGATCCAGTACGGGTCGTCGAGGCCGAACGGCACCTGGCGAAGCTTCTGGCGGAAGATCGGCGAGCGATGCAGCCGGCTTTCCACGAGGGCCAGGACGCTCTTGAACCGGAGCCGGCCGCCGGGCGCCGTCGACGGATCGTAGATCTGGATGAGGCTGACGTTCGAATTGGAATGGGCGCTCTCCGAGGCGAGGAAGCGCGCATCGTGCTGGTTGAGCTGGCGCATGTTGACGGGATCATGCCACAGCTCGCGGCGTCGGAGTGCGCGGCAAGGACGCGTCCGGCGCTCCGGTGCCGCGCGTCGCGGTGCCTGCCGTCGAATCAGCGCTGCCGCTCGAGGCAGCCGAGGTAGACCGTCGCGTCCGGCGGCGTTCCGTGGCGCTGCGCATGCCACACCGTCTCGCCGAGGCAGTCCAGCACCGCGTGCAGTGCCGCGTGCTCGTCGCCGCGCGTCGCCTTCAGGCGCTCGAAGTGCGCGACGAGGCCGCGCGGCTGGTCGATCGACAACTGCTCGGCCACCGCGAGGTGCAGCGACAGGTGCAGGAACGGATTGGTCTCGCCGTGCTCGGGCCGCCAGTCGCGGTCGAGATGCTCGTCGCCCGCCTCGAGCAGCGCGTGGTACTCCGGATGCAGGGCGACGAGCCGCGCGGCCATCGATTCCAGCGGCGTCAGCGGGGCCCCGGCGCGGAATTTGCGCCAGGCGTCGATGAGGAAGCGGCGCGCCTCGTCGCGCGACGGGCTGAACATCGTCAGCGACCCCGCGCCCTGGCAGGGCGTACTCCGTGACGGCTTCGCTGCCGTCGCGGGCAGCGGCTTGTCCGGCCACCGGCAGAGGTCGGCGATCGGGCACTCGACGCACTTCGGGTTGCGCGCGACGCAAACGTAGCGCCCGTGCAGGATCAGCCAGTGGTGCGCATGCTGCCGATACTGCTCGGGCACCGCCTTCAGCAGCTGGGCCTCGACCGCATCCGGCGTCTTCCCGGCGGCGAGCCCCGTGCGGTTGGCGACGCGGAACACGTGCGTGTCGACGGCGATCGTCGGCTCGCCGAAGGCGACGTTGCGCACGACGTTGGCGGTCTTGCGGCCGACCCCGGGCAGCGCCTCGAGCGCGGCGGCGTCGCGCGGCACCGCGCCGCCGTGCCGGTCGATGAGCTGCCGCGACAGCGCGATGACGTTCTTCGCCTTGTTGCGGAAGAGCCCGATCGTCTGCACGTAGGGAATGAGCCCGTCGACGCCCAGCGCCGCGATGGCGGCGGGCGTGTTGGCGACCGGGAACAGCTTCGCCGTCGCCTTGTTGACGCCCTTGTCGGTCGCCTGCGCCGACAGCACCACCGCGACCAGCAGCTCGAACGGCGTGGTCCAGTCCAGCTCCGACCGCGGCTCCGGGTTGGCCGCGGCCAGCCGGGCGAACAGCGTCTCGCGCGCGGCGGGGGGCATCGCGCACCGGGTGTCGTCGGCCGCCGCCTTTGCCGGCTTGCGTGCGGCCGAGGTCGTCGGTGGGCGCGCCGCCGGCTTGGCCGGCTTGCGCGCCGCGGACTTGCCGGTGGGCGGACGGCGCGCGCTCATCGCGCACCCGCCGGGGCGGCGGTGGGTCCAAGGGCCGGACTGCCGGCGGCGATGCCCGCGAGACGACCAAGGCGCGCCGCCTCGTTCGCACGCAGGCCCGCGTCGTCCTTGAGCAGCGCGTGCGCCTTCGCCGCCCACGGCTGCGCGGCACTCGCGTCGCCGCGGGCGAGCGCGATCTCGGCGAGTTCCTCGTAGACGAAGCCGTCCGGCGTGCCGGCGCGGTCGAGTTCGACGACCAGCGCGCGCTGGATCGCTTCCGCCTCGTCCAGCCGGCCGGCGGCGCGATAGCCGCGCGCCAGCGTCCAGCGGGCGACGCGGATGCGCGCGGCGTCGCCCGACGCTTCGCGCACCGCGAGGGTCTGCTGCCAGTACCCGATCGCGCGCTGCGGATCCCCGCGGTCGAACCAGGTCCAGCCGATGTTGTGCAGCAGCGAGCCGCGCCAGCCGCGGGCGCGCGGATCGGTCGCGGCGTCGGCGGCGGCGAGCGCCTCGAGATTCCAGTCGAGCTGTTCCGCGGGCGGAGACGCGATGCCCAGCATGTGCAGCGCGTCGATCCGATAGAACGCGGCGCCTTCGGTCGCGTCGGCGGCGGACCGGGCGGCCGCCTCGTGGAACAGCGCCACGGCCCGCGCCTTGTCCCCGCTCGAGTTGAACGTGCGGCCGCGCTCGAGCAGGTAGCGGACCTGCACGCGCGGTGCCGCCTTCGGCAGCGCCGGCTCGACCGCGTCGAGCGTCGCATGCGCTTCCGCGAAGCGGCGGCGCAGGCTCTGCGTGCGCGCGATCTGCGTTTCCGCCTCGAGCGCCTCGCGCGTGCCGGCGGGCCACTGCGCGCGCTCGGCGCGGAAGCGCGCCTCCGACGCCGCGGGGTCGGCGAAGTCCCACTTCGCGTCGAGCGTGGCGGAGAAGTCGCCGGCATGGGCGAACTGAGGGGCGGACAGCGCGAGGGTCGCGGACAGCGCAAGGGTCGCGAGCAGCGCCAGCGACGCGTGCATCCTCACGACGCCCCCCCGGATACGCCGCTGCGCCGCATCCGCGCCCGTTGCAGCGCCGCCGCCACGGCAGCCTGCCGCTCGCGTCTTCCGTCCGGCTCGACCGCTCCTGCGTTCGCCTTGCGCGCGTTGCGGATGGCGAACCGGTCGCGCGCGGCGGCCGCGTCCGCCGGCGACCACGCACGTCCGGCGGCGACCATGTCGATGCAGTCGACCGGGCACGGCGGCAGGCACAGCGCGCAGCCGCTGCACAGTGCGGGCAGCACCGTGTGCATCCGCTTGGGCCCCCCGGCGATGGCGTCGACCGGGCAGGCGTCGATGCACAGCGTGCAGCCGATGCACCAGCGCTCGTCGATGCGCGCGACCTGGAGCGGCGCCGCCTCGCCGTGCGCCGGGTCGAGCGCGACGACCGCCGTCCCGGTGAGCCGGGCGAGCGCGGCGATGGTGGCGTCGCCACCCGGCGGGCAGCGGTTGATCGCGTCGCCGGCGACGATCGCCTCGGCATACGGACGGCAGCCGGCGTAGCCGCAGCGTGTGCACTGCGTCTGCGGCAGCGCGGCATCGACGGCGTCGACCGACGGCCGCAGCTGCGGTGGCGTGGCCGCCGTGCGCGCCGTCGCGGGGGCAACGGCCGGGACCGCGGGCGGAGACGGCGCCGGTGTGATCGGAGCATGAGACACCGGGTCATTCTAGCTTCGCGCGGCGGCGTGCCGCCGGTTTGCTAGACTGATCTTCGCCAACGCGGCGGCGACGCCTGCTGCCGCGGCAGGTTCCCGCCCGAGCCGGGCCCGCCACGAGGACCCTGTCCGTGTCGCCATCGTGATGCCCGCCGCGCCTCCTCCCGCCGCCGCCTTCGCCGCCGCGCCGGATGCCACGTCCGACCCGGCGCCGGGGCGGCTGCCGGCCGTGGCCGCCTGGATGCTGCGGCGGATCGGCTGGCGCGTCGTGCTGGCGCAGCCGGTGCCGGCGCGCTGCGTGGTGGTCTTCTACCCGCACACGTCGAACTGGGATTTCCCGATCGGGCTGCTCGGCAAGTGGACGGTCGGCATCCACTTCCGGTGGGTCGGCAAGGACACGCTGTTTCGCGGGCCGTGGCGTCGGGTGTTCGAGCGCTGGGGCGGCATCCCCGTCAATCGCCGGATGAGCACGGGCTTCATCGACCAGCTGGCCGAACTGATCCGGCGGGAGTCGGATTGCCGGATCGTCATCGCGCCGGAGGGGACGCGCAGCCGGACCGACCACTGGCGCTCGGGCTTCTATCACCTGGCCCTCGCCGCCGGCGTGCCGGTGGCGCTGGCCTTCATCGACTATCCGACCCGGCGGGTCGGGGTGGGCGGCTTCGTCGAACTCACCGGCGACCGCACCGCCGATCTCGCGCGGATCGCGGCGCGCTACGCCGGCGCGACCGGCCGGTGGCCCGAGCTGCAGGGGCCGATCCGCTTGAAGGAACGACCGCCGGCGTAACGGGCCGACCGCCCGCGCCGGGTTGCGCGGCGAGGCGCTGCCGCCGGACAATCGGGGCATGCCGCACGATCGCCACGACCGGGCCCGGCCCGCGCCAGCGCATTCGCCCGCGTTGCCGGAAGCGCCCGGTCATCCGCCGGACCACCCGCAGGTTCATCCGCACGTCCATGCCGGCCACCACCACGGCGACGCGACGCGGCGCGCGCTGTGGATCGCCCTCGGCCTGACCGCGGGCTTCGCGGTCGTGGAGGCGATCGGCGGCTGGCTCGCCGGGTCGCTGGCGCTGGTCTCGGATGCCGGGCACATGGTCACCGACGCCGCGGCGTTCGCCGTCGCGCTGTTCGCCAACGCGGTCGCGCGCCGGCCGGCGTCGGCGCGTGCTTCGTACGGCCATGCGCGGGCGGAGGTGCTGGCGGCCTTCATCAATGCGCTGGCGATGCTGGTGCTGATCGTCTTCATCGCGGTCGAGGCGGTGCGACGGCTGCTCGATCCGGTCCCGGTCGCCGGGGGCGTGGTGATGGTCATCGCGCTCGCCGGCATGGCCGTGAACGTCGCCGCCGCGTGGGTGCTCTCCCGGGCCACCGACAGCATCAACGCCCGCGGCGCGCTGCTGCACGTCTTCGGCGACCTGCTGGGCTCGGTCGCGGCGCTGGTCGCCGGCGCCGTCATCCACTACACGGGCTGGACGCCGGTCGATCCGCTGCTGTCGCTGCTGGTGGTGGTGCTGATCCTGCGCTCGACCTGGCGCCTGCTGGGCGAATCGTCAGGCGTGCTGCTGGAGCGCGTTCCCGCGCACCTCGATTTCGACGCCATCGGGCGCGCGCTGGCGGGGCTTCCGGGCGTCACCGGCGTGCACGACCTCCACGTCTGGCACCTGTCGGCGGAACGGGTCGCGCTGTCGGCGCACCTCGCCCTCGACGATGCGGCCGCGTGGCCACGCGTGCTGGCGACGGCCCGGGGACGGCTGATGCGCGAGTTCGGCATCGACCACGTGACGCTGCAGCCGTCGTGGCCGGTCGGGGCGCCCGCGGGGCGCGTGGTGCCGGTGGCGGTTCGCGCGGCCGCCGGAGCGCAGTCAGGCGCGCCGGTCGGAGCAGCGGGCGGACCCCGCGACTGACGGCCGGCAGCCTACAGCCACCTTCGCCTGGCGGAACTTGAAGTACAGCACCGTGTCGACGCCGAACATCAGCACCAGCGCGGCCGGGTACCCGATCACCCAGCTCAACTCCGGCATGTGCTGGAAGTTCATGCCGTAGATGCCGGCGATCAGCGTCGGCACGGTGATCAGCGCACCCCAGGCGGCGAGCCGCTTGGTGACCTCGGAGTCGGACAGGTTGATCAGCGCGAGATTGACCTGGACCGCGGTCTGCAGCATTTCGCGCATGCCGTCGATCACCGCCTGGATCCGCGACAGGTGGTCGTAGACGTCGCGGAAATAGTCGACCAGGCCCGCGCAGACCGCGGGCACGCGGCCTCCGGTCAGCTTGCCGACCGCTTCCAGCAGCGGCGTCACCGCGTGGCGCAGCACCATCAGCCGGCGCTTCAGCGCGTAGAGGTCCTCGATCTTGGCGCGCGACGACGCGCTGTCGAACATCCGGTCCTCGGCCTCCTGCAGCGCCTCCTCGAGTTCGTCGAGGATGGGGAAGTAGCGGTCGACGACGGCGTCCATCAGCGCGTAGAACACGAAGCCGGAGCCGTGGCGCAGCAGCTCGGGCTCGCGCTCGCAGCGCGCGCGCACGTCGGCGAAGCCCTTCTGCGTGTGGTGGCGCACCGACAATACGTAGTTGCGGCCGACGAAGATGTCGACCTCGCCGATCAGGTACGCGTCGCCCGATTCGTCGCCTTCGCTGATCGACTCGACGGTCTTCAGCACCGCGAACAGCGAATCGTCGAACTCCTCGATCTTGGGACGCTGGTGGCCCTTGCGCGCGTCCTCGACCGCCAGCGGATGCAGGCCGAATTCCTCGGCGATCTCGGCCAGCTCGGTCGGGGTGGCGTCGTGGAGCGCGACCCAGATGAGGCAGTCGGGCTGGACCACGTACTCGCTGATGTCCTCCTTCGGGATCTCGGCGAGCTTGTGGCCGTCGCGGTAGACGACGCAGTTCAGGAGCATGGACAGTGGCCGGCGGCGGGAACGTTTCGGATGATAGCGGCGTCCGACGCAAGGCGCCATGCGCGCGGCGCAGGTGGTGCGCACATGGGAACATCGGCGGCGCGGGGCCGGCCGGGCTGGAGCCGGAGGCGACGCGCAACGAGGGAGGCGGGACGTGATCGACGGACGCAGACGGTGGCTGAAGCTCGGTGCGACGTGGGCGCTGACCGCGGCCGTGCCGCGCGGTTCGCTGGCCGCGACGCCCGAGCCCGCGCTGGTCGAACTCGCGGCCGGCGGCCGCGTGCTGCTGCTCCGGCACGCGGCGACGACCGCGGGGATCGGCGATCCGGCCGGGTTTCGCCTGGGCGACTGCGCGACGCAGCGCAACCTGTCGGACGCGGGCCGGGACGCGGCGCGGGCGCTCGGCGCACGCCTCGCCGCGGCGGGAGTTTCGATCGGGCCGGTGCTGTCGTCGGGCTGGTGCCGCTGCCTCGACACCGCGACGCTGGCCTTCGGCCGCGCCGAGCGCTGGCCGCCGCTCGATTCGTTTTTCGACGACCGGCGAACCGAGCCGGCGCAGACGGCGGCGGTGCGGGCCCGGATCGCGGCGTGGCGCGGCCCCGGTACGCTGGTCCTGGTCACGCACATGGTCAACATCGCGGCGATCACCGGGGCGTCCGCGGCGATGGGGGAGGCGCTGGTGCTCGCCCCGGCGCCGGCATCGCGGCAGGTTGCAGGGTTCGAGCTGGTGGGCCGCCTGTCGCTTTGACGCCGCGGGGAAGGTGCAGGTCGCCGCTGCGCGCACCGCGGCCGGACGGCGGGCCGCAGGCGCGGCGGGCGGGTGGAACCGGCGTGATAGACTGAACTGACTTCGGGTCAGTTGTCGGGCCGACCGCGATGGCGGTGCGGATTCCCGGCCGCGTGGGCCTGCCGGGCCCGTTCCGAACGACCTCTCTTGCCAGCCGAATCGCCTTCCTCCACCGGGCCGTCCCCGGACCACGCCCGGGCGCCGACGAAGCGCCCGCCGCGCGAGCTGGCGCTGCTGCTCACGCTGGCGACGATCCAGTTCACGCACGTCGTGGACTTCATGATCATGATGCCGCTGGGACCGCAGCTGATGCGGCTGTTCGACATCGGCCCGACCGGATTCTCGACGCTGGTTTCGGCGTACACCTTCGCGGCCGCCGCGAGCGGCTTCGTCGCCGCGTTCTGGATCGACCGCTTCGACCGCAAGCGCTCGTTGCTGGTGCTCTACGCCGGCTTCGTCGTCGCGACGGCGCTGTGCGGGATCGCGCCCAACTACGAGGCACTGCTCGCGGCGCGGGTCGCTGCCGGCGCATTCGGCGGGTTGATCGGCGCGCTGGTGCTGGCGATCGTCGCGGACGCCGTGCCCTATGCGCGCCGGGCCCAGGCCACCGCGCTCGTCGGGGCGGCGTTCGCGCTGTCGTCGATCGCCGGCGTGCCGCTCGGGCTGTGGCTCGCCGCACGCTATTCCTGGCGCGCGCCGTTCCTCGCCGTGGCCCTGGCCAGCGTCGTCGTCGGACTGGTCGCCGCGCGCGTGCTGCCGACGATGGGCACGCACGTCGTGCCCGGGCACCGGAGGCATCCGGTCGAGCAGCTGCGCGTCATCTTCGGCGTCCGCAACCACCGGCGCGCGTTCGCGCTGATGATCACGCTGACGTTCGCGGGCTTCACCGTCATCCCGTTCATCGCGCCGTACAACGTCGCCAACGTGGGGCTGGCCGAGCACGACCTGTCGGTGATCTACTTCGCCGGCGGCCTGGCGACGCTGGTGACCGCCCAGGTCTTCGGCTGGCTCGCCGATCGCCACGGCAAGGCGCGGATGTTCACGCTGCTGGCGGCGCTGTCGATCGTGCCGATCCTGATCACGACGCACCTGCCCCCGCTGCCGCTCGCGGCGGTCCTCCCGTTCTCGACCCTCTTCTTCATCCTCGTCACCGGACGCTTCGGCCCCGCGATGGCACTGATCACCGGCTCGGTCGAGCCGCGGCTCCGCGGCAGCTTCATGAGCTTCAATGCATCGGTGCAGCAGGTGGGCTCGGGACTCGCGGTGCTGACCTCGGGCCTGATCATCGGCCGCGCTCCGGACGGCTCGCTGACGCACTTCGGCTGGGTGGGCTGGCTCGCCGTCGCCTTCACCCTGCTCACCATCGTGCTCGCGCGCCGCATCCGGGTCGTCGACGACACGCCCGTCGCGAAGGGCCGGGGCCGGCACGGTCGACGCGCGGTAGACACGACTGCCGACGGTGCCGGGTCCGGCGCCGCGACGCGCGCCCCGGCAACGACGCGATGCGGGGAGCCGGGCGTCCCGCGACCGCGCAGCGGCATCAGCTGCCGCGTTGCGCCGCCGCGTCGTACGCAGCGAGGAGCAAGTGCTCCCAGTCGCGCGTGAAGCCGGGGGTATCGAACAGCGGAAGATCCCGCCGCCCGCGGTGCAGGTGATCGCGATAGTGCGCGCAACCGGTCGCGGTCACCGGCGAGGGCGATCAGCGCGGAGCGATACGCGGCGGGGGACTCGGTGACGAGTTCGTCCAGCCCGACGCCGTTCAGCAAGCTGGCGCCCACTCGTCCGGCGAACGTCGTCCCGCGGCAGCTCAGCAGTGGAACGCCGGCCCAGAGCGCATCGCTCCCGGACGTATGGGAGCCATACGGAAGCACGTCAAGCGCCAGATCCGCGGCGCGAAGGCGGGCAATGTGCGTCGCCTGGTCAACGCGTTCCGCAAACACGATCCGCGAGGAAGCGATGCCGGCACGCTCGGTTTCCTCCAGCAGATTGCGGCGCGCCAGCGGCAGCGGCACGTACAACCAGAGTACCGCCTCCGGTGCCGCTCGCAGGGCCTCGAGCCAGATGCCGAAGAACTCGCGCGTCAGCTTGTAGCTCTGGTTGAAGCACGCGAGCACGACGGCGCGCTCCGGCAACCCGAGCGCGGACCGCGGCAGCGGTTCCGGAAGTTCCCGGTGGTGGTCGTTGACCTGGTAGCAGCGTGGCAGGCGCAGCACCCGCTCGTGAAAGTGCTGCTCGTCGGACTCCGGAACGACGATGTCGTCGGCGACAATGCCGTCGATCGCGTCGCTTCCCAGCGTCCCGGGAAAGCCGAGGTAGTGCAGTTGCAGCGGTGCCGGGCGATGCGCGAGGATGCCCAGGCGCGCACCCTCCGTGTGCCCCTTCAGGTCGACCAGGACGTCGATGCGATCGTCGCGTATCCGTCGGGCCGCGGCGGCATCGTCGAGCGCGGCAACCTCCGTCCACGAATTGACGGCGGCCCGGATGCGGCGGCGCACCGGGCTGTCGTCGTCAGGGCCGTAGCTGTACACGCGGACGTCGAGCCGGCGTCGGTCGTGGCACCCGAAGAGACCTGCCATTAGATACGCTGTCGCATGGGCATGGAAATCGCCACCGAGGTAACCGAGCCGCAGCCGATCGCCGCGCGCGGCGATCACCGCGGGCGCCACCGGCGGCAGGGTATCCCGCGACCAGCGGCGCGCGATCGCCAGTTGCTGCGCGGGCGATGTGGGCAGACCAAGGCCGACGAATGGATCGCATCGCAGTCCCGCGTCCGGCGCGTCCAGCAATGTTTGCCAGCGGGCCCACTCTGACTCGACGATGGGCCATGCGCAGGCCTCCTGCTGCGCCCGCATGAGGTTGGTCGCAGCCGGCACGAGCCGGGGATCCGCCCTCAGGGCCGACTCGAACGCTCGGATCGCGGCCTCGTGGTTCCCCAATGCCCGCTCGGCGACCCCCAGGTTGTCCCAGGCCGTCGCGGGTGCGAGACCCGATCGCGTCGCCAGTCTCAGCTGCTCGCGAGCGCGTGCCGGATCGCCGGCCCGGAGCAGCACGGCGCCCAAGCCGGCACGCAGGCCGGCGTCGTCGGGAGCGCGCATCAGGGACGCCTCCAGCAACCCGAGGGCGGCGGCCGGACGTCTCGCCGCGATCAGGCAGTCGGCGGCGCGCAGCACGAGGTCAGGGTCGTCGGGAAAGCGCTGGAGGCCGTCGTCCGTGATCGCGAGGGCCTGCGCAGCGTCCCCGCATTTCTGCGCGACGTAAGCCGCAACCTGGAAGGCGTGGGCAGGCGCGGCGGGGACGGCAACGCCTTCCGTCGCCGCCGCGTTGGCCTCGTCCCAGCGCTGCTGGGCCGCGAGGGCCAAGGCCAGGTTGGAGCGTGCGGGAGCGCTGCCGGAATCCTGGAGCGCAGCCCGACGGAAGCTGGACTCGGCCGCCGCGGGCCGGTGCTCTCCCATCAGAAACCGGCCGTGCGCAATCAGTGTCCGGACATCGTTCGGGGCGAGCTCCAGCGCGTGCGCGAAGGCGACCTCGGCCGCTGTCGCGTCGTGCCGTGCCATCTCGACCTCACCCAGCGCCAGCCAGATCCTGCCGGCGGGCAGGCCCGCCCGCTGCGCCGCCTCCAGCGCGACGACGAGGCGCGCACGCGCGGATTCGACGCGGTTCTCGGCCAAGTCCACCTCGGCCAGTTTGAGCAGGGCGCCAGGATGGTCCGGCACGACGGCGAGGATCTGGCGATAGATCGACGCGGCCTCGGCACGCCGCCCTGCCGCTTCGAGTGCGAACGCCTGCGTGAACGCGTGCTGCAACGTGGTCATTGATCCACTCGATCGGCTCGACCCGCGACGACCGGGCGTCGGTCGCGGCCGCAGGGCCTCCGATTCCCGACCCCAGACACGTTGGCACCGGAACACCGGTCTACCGTAGCCCGTGTCCGGCATCAGCGGCGCGATACTAGCATTGGCACGGCGCCAACTCGGCGGCGTCGGTTTCGCGGCCCGCCGGCGCAGGGTAATATCGGCGGCACCCTGCGAGCCGGCCCCTTGGCCGGCACCCCGATTGCCATGATCATCCCGTCGCTGCTCGACACCGACCTCTACAAGTTCACGATGATGCAGGTCGTCCTGCATCATTTCCCCGGCGCGCACGTCGAGTACCGCTTCAAGTGCCGCAATCCGGGCATCGATCTCGTTCCCTTCGTCGACGAGATACGGGAGGAGATCCGCGCGCTGACCTCGCTGACGTTCACCGGCGACGAGCTCGACTACCTCCGGTCGCTGCGCTTCCTCAAGAGCGACTTCGTCGACCTGCTCGGCGTGTTCCGGCTGGACGAGCGGTTCATCACGGTGGCCCCGCTCGGGGGATCGACGCGCGAGATCGACATCACGATCAAGGGGCCGTGGCTGCACACGATCCTGTTCGAGGTGCCGGTGCTCGCGATCGTCGCCGAGGTCTATTACCGGAACACCGTGCGGGAGCCCGATTTCGCCGAGGGGCGCCGCCGCCTCGCCGCCAAGATCGCGCGGGCCAACGAGGTGGGCGACCCCGAGTTCCGCATCGCCGACTACGGGACCCGGCGCCGGTTCTCGCGGCGGTGGCACGAGGAGGTGGTCGCGACGCTCAAGCGCGACATGCCGACGCATTTCGTCGGCACCAGCAACGTCGACCTCGCGCGCGGCGCCGGCCTGACGCCGCTGGGCACGATGGCGCACGAGTACCTGCAGGCCTGCCAGGCGGTCGGCCCGCGGCTGCGCGATTCGCAGAAGTTCGCGTTCGACACCTGGGCGAAGGAGTACCGGGGCGACCTCGGCATCGCGCTGTCCGATGTCTGCGGCATGGACGCGTTCATGCGCGACTTCGACCTCTTCTTCTGCAAGCTGTTCGACGGCGTGCGCCACGACTCGGGCAATCCGTTCGAGTGGGGCGACAAGATGATCGAGCACTACCGGCACATGCGGATCGATCCGCGCAGCAAGACCATGATCTTCTCCGACAGCCTCAACGTTCCGCTGGCGATCCGGCTGTACGAGTATTTCCGGGGGCGCACGCAGACGGCCTTCGGCATCGGCACCAACCTGACCAACGACCTGGGCTACGAGCCGCTGCAGATCGTCATCAAGATGACCCGCTGCAACGGCCAGCCGGTGGCCAAGATCAGCGACGAGCCGTCGAAGTCGATGGACTACGATCCGTCGTACGTCGCGTATCTGCGCGAGGTCTTCCAGGTGCCGGCGCCGCCCGCTTAGGGGAGCAGGGCCGTCGCCGGCGGCCGGGCCTTCGGTGTAGAGTTCGCGCATGGTCACAGCTGCTTCCGGTCCCCGTCCCGCGCCGCCTCCGGGCGGATCCAAACCTTCCGCCAGGGCCGCCGCCGCCGACCCGCGCGCCGCGGACCGCCGGCTGCACCTCGAGGACATCCTCAAGCTGCTGGTCGCCGACGGGCTGGTCGCCGCCCCGGACGCCGAGAAGCTGCGGCAGAACCGCGCGACGCGCGTCGATCACCCGCTGGAACTGGTCGCGCTGCAGCGCTGGCGGACCCCCGGCGCCAATCCGCAGCTGCTGACGCTCGAATTCCTGGTCGAGTGGCTCGCCGGCAAGCTGGGCGTTCCGTACCACCACATCGACCCGCTGAAGATCGACCTCGCCGCGGTGACCGCGACGATGTCCAACGCCTACGCGGAGCGTTTCCGCATCCTGCCGGTCGCCGTCGACCGGATGACGCTGACCGTCGCCACCGCCGAGCCGTTCGTGCGCTCGTGGGCGGCGGAGCTGGGCCAGATCCTGAAGCTCGACGTGAAGCTGGTGTTCGCCAACCCGCAGGACATCCGCCGCTACCTGGTCGAGTTCTACAACCTCGCCCGGTCGATGAAGAAGGCGTCGGAGACCAGCAAGGGCGAGCTGTCGCTGGCCCGCAACTTCGAGCAGCTGGTCGAGCTGGGCCAGCGCGGCAATCTCGACGCCAACGACCAGCACGTCGTCCACATCGTCGACTGGCTGTGGCAGTACGCGTTCGAGCAGCGCGCGTCGGACATCCACGTCGAGCCGCGGCGCGACGCAGGCCTGGTCCGCTTCCGCATCGACGGCGTGCTGCACCAGGTCTATGCGATCCCGATCCCGGTGCTCAACGCGATGACGTCGCGGATCAAGCTGCTGGCGCGGATGGAGATCGTCGAGAAGCGGCGGCCGCAGGACGGCCGGATCAAGACGGTGTCGACGACGGGCCAGGAAGTCGAGCTGCGGATCTCGACCATGCCGACGGCGTTCGGCGAGAAGCTGGTGATGCGGATCTTCACGCCCGAGGTGCTGGTGCGCGACTTCGTCGAGCTGGGCCTGACCGCCGACGACCGCGTCCGCTGGGAGTCGATGATCCGGGAGCCCAACGGCATCATCCTGGTCAGCGGTCCCACCGGCTCCGGCAAGACGACGACGCTCTATTCGTCGCTGAAGCAGCTGGCGACGCCCGAGGTCAACGTCTGCACCATCGAGGACCCGATCGAGATGATCGAGCCCGCGTTCAACCAGATGCAGGTGCAGCCGGTGATCGGCGTCGATTTCGCGACCGGCGTGCGGACGCTGCTGCGGCAGGATCCGGACATCATCATGGTCGGCGAGATCCGCGACCGCGACACCGCCGACATGGCGGTGCAGGCGGCGCTGACCGGGCACCTCGTGCTGTCGTCGCTGCACACCAACGACGCGCCGACGGCCGTCACCCGGCTGCTCGACCTGGGGGTGCCGTCGTACCTGATCCAGTCGACGGTGCTCGGCGTGATGGCGCAGCGACTGGTGCGCACCCTATGCCCGCACTGCAAGAAGCCGACCGAGCCGCCGGACGACGAGACCTGGCGGGCGATCACCGCGCCGTGGCGCGCCGACAAGCCGGAGCAGGTGATGGGGGCCGTCGGTTGCCTCGAGTGCCGGATGACCGGGTATTTCGGTCGCGTCGGCCTGTACGAGATCATGACCATGACCCCGGCGCTCCGCCGGCTGATCGCCCCCGGCTGCGACGACGCGCGGCTGCGCGAGCAGGCGTTCAAGGACGGGATGAAGCCGCTCCGCGTGTCCGGCGCGATGAAGGTCGCGGCGGGCGTCACCACGGCGGAGGAGGTCGTGAAGGTCGCCCCGCTGGGGTGACCTGCGGTTGGCGTGGAAGGTGCGTCGAGCGCGCGTTGTCGTGCACGAGTTGCACCGCGGAGCCGCGCGGATACCGCGGATCACCCCATGACACCTGAATATTCGCTTGCGAAATCGGGGGCCGCGGTCTACATTGCGCGTCACGCTGTTTTTCCGTCGAACATGTGATCTGGTCAGGGGGGTTGCGATGAAGTCGATTCGTGCGTTGTTGGGGGTCGTCGCGCTGGTGGCGGTCGGAACGATGTCGGCGCAGGACGCCGCGGCGCAGGCGCAGCGGACCTTCGTCGCGCCGACCGGCAACGATGCCAACGACTGCTCGCTGGCGTCGCCGTGCCGGTCGTTCGCCCGCGCGATCGTGCAGACCCTGAACAACGGCGAGATCATCGCGCTGGACTCCGGCGGCTACGGCGCCGTCGACGTCAACAAGTCGGTGTCGATCATCTCGCCCGACGGCGTCTACGCCGGCGTTTCGGTGTTCGGCACCGTGCCGCCGGCGCCGGTGTCGCCCGGCGCCAACGTCGGCGTGCGCATTTCCGGGAACAACCTGCGCGTCGTGCTGCGCAACCTGCAGATCAACGGGCAGGGTGGCACGATCGGGATCCTGGTCCCGGCGACGTCGACGGGCACCGAGCTGCACGTCGAGCGCGTGACGCTGTCGAACCTCGGCACCTACGGCATCCTGATCGAGGGCCCGACCAAGCTGTCGGTCAAGGATTCGATCGTCCGGGATATCGGCAGCAGAGGGCTGCAGGTCAGCGCCTCGGCGAGTGGATCCGAGTTCTCCGTCGACGGGACGTTCTTCGAACGGATGTTCATCGGGCTGGACCTGTACGGGGCGGCGATGAGCGGCACCGTCAGCCGCAGCGTGTTCACGGGCACGACCAGCGGGGGCATTCTGCTCGGCGACACCGGAATGGTCGGGCAGCTGTCGATCCAGGATTCCACCTTCTCTCCCACCGCCGGGCTCGCGGTCCAGGGCGGCGGCTTCGGCTCCAGCAACGTCTCGCTGACCGTGCGCAATACCACGCTCGCCGGACCCGGCGCCGCCGGCACGACGGGGGTCATCGGCGCCGCCGGCGGCACGGTGGTCCTCGACGGCAACACGATCACCAACTTCGCGATCGGCGTTTCTGTCAGCGGCGGGGTCGTCCAGTCCGCGCAGAACAACGCGATCCGGCGCAACACCACGGACATCAGCGGCGCGCTGGCGCCGTTCGCGCCGAACTGACCCGGTCGATCGCTCTCCGTTGCGGCGGGCCGCCTTGGCCTGCCGCGACGACCCGGCACAACACGAACCCGTCGGCTCCGCGCACCCGGGGCACCATAGCAGGGGAACCACCTTGAACCGCGCCGTTTCGCCGTTCGTTGCACGCCTCGCGCCGTTCGCCGGCGCCATCCTTCTCGCCGCGGCGACGCTCGCGCAGGGCGCCGCGCTGCCGCAGCCACAGGTCGCGCCGGACAAGGGCCGCGTCGGCATCGGCCTCGCGCCGGGCTGGTCCAACCTGTACGGCGGCTACCGGTCCGCCACCGGCGATCACAAGATCGTCACCGACGCCGGCACCGAGGCGCCCGATGGCGTGTCGTCGGCAATCGACTACGGCACGTTCACGCTGTACCGGATCGGCCAGCAGGCGCTGGCCGCGCAGAAACTGCCGGCCGCCGCGGTGCGCGACCAGTACAACGTCGTCGCCCTGCGCGTCGGCGCGATCGACACGACGCTGCCGCAGGCGCAGGCGCTGCGCACCGAGGCGACGAAGGGCGGCAAGGGCCTGCACCTCGTGCAGTTCGCCGGTCCGGTCAAGCCCGAGTGGGTGAAGGGACTCGAGGCGACCGGCGTCCAGATCGTCACGGCGATCCCCCACAACGCGTACCTCGTCTACGGCACGGCGACCGCGCTCGGCGGCATGGTCGCGCAGATCCGCACCCAGGCGCAGGTGCAGTGGGATGCGCCCTACGATCCGGCCTGGCGCATCGACACCAAGCTGCCGATCGACGGCGAGGCCGAGGTCACGGTCCAGCTGGTCGACGACGCCACCGAGAACGCCGCGACCAAGGCGATGCTCGCCAGCATGCTGGCCCCCGGCGCGACCGCGCACGAGTGGCGGTCGGCGGGCTACGTCAACCTGACGGCGAAGGTGCGCGCGCAGGCGATCGACGCGCTGGCGCAGCGCCCCGAGGTGGTGTTCATCGAGCGCTTCGTCACGCCGCAGAAGAACGACGAGCTGCAGAACATGGTGGTCATCGGCAACGTGGCCGGCAACGTCGCGGCGCCGGGCAACTGGCTGACCTGGCTGGCCGGCAAGGGGTTCACGCAGGCGCAGTTCGACGCGTCGCTGATCACCGTCGACGTCGGCGACAGCGGCATCGACAACGGCACCGTCACGCCGAACCACTTCGGCCTGCGCAGTCTCGGCGTGCCGGTCGGCCCCAGCCGCGTCAGCTACATCCAGCCCCTGGGCACGCCGGGAACGTCCCTCGGCCGGGGCGTCGACGGCCACGGCAACCTCAACACGCACATCGTCGCCGGCTACGTGCCGAACGGCGCGCCGTTCAACGCCTTCCCGCACGCCGACGCGCAGGGCTTCCGCTACGGCATGGGCGTCGCGCCGTTCGCGCGCGTCGGCTCGTCGGTGATCTTCGACCCGAACTTCACCGGTATCGTCCCATCCGACCACACGTCGCGCGCCTACAACAACGGCGCGCGGCTGACGACCAACAGCTGGGGCGCGGCGGTCGCCGGCGCCTACGACAGCTTCTCGCAAGCCTACGACGCGCTCGTCCGCGACGCACAGCCCGCAACGTCGGTGTTCCCGGTCGCCGGCAACCAGGAAATGGTGGTCTTCTTCTCGGCCGGCAACGACGGGCCGGGTGCCAACACCATCGGCTCGCCGGGCACGGCCAAGAACGTCGTCACCGTCGGCGCCACCGAGGGCCCGCGGCCCTTCGGCGCGCCCGACCAGTGCGGCATCGACAACGCCGGCTCCGACAGCTTCAACGACATCATCGGCTTCAGCTCGCGCGGCCCCGCCGACGACGGCCGGGTCAAGCCCGACATCGTCGCCCCCGGCACGCACGTGACGGGCGGCGTCTGGCAGGCCGCCGTCGTCAACCCGGTGTCCGGCACCGGTCTCGCCGGCGCGCTGTACGACGGGTCGGGCGTCTGCGGCGGGATCGGCGTCGCCCCGGGCAACCGCTTCTATCCGCCCAGCCAGCAGTGGTACACGTCGTCGTCGGGCACCAGCCATTCGACGCCGATGGTCGCGGGCGGCGGGGCGCTGGTGCGCCAGTGGTTCATCAACACGGGCAAGCCGGTGCCCAGTCCCGCGATGACGCGCGGCTTCCTGATGAACTCGACGCGCTACCTGACCGGCGCCAGCGCCAACGACACGCTGCCGTCGAACGCCCAGGGCATGGGCAACATGGACCTCGAGCGCGCCTTCGGCACCCGGCCGCTGCTGCTGCGCGACCAGGTCGCCGGCGATCGCTTCACCGCGACCGGCCAGAGCCGGACGTTCATCGCCGTCGTGCAGAACTCGCTCGAGCCGCTGCGGGTGACGCTGACGTGGACCGACGCGCCGGGCCCGACGGCGGGCAACGCGTACCTGAACGACCTCGACCTCGAGGTCGTGGTGCTGGGCGACGTCTATCGCGGCAACAACTTCTTCGGCGCCAACTCGGTGCCCGCCGGCGTGGCCGACTTCCGCAACAACGCCGAGAGCGTGTTCGTGCCCAACGTGGCGCCGGGCACGCCGGTGCTGGTCCGGGTGAAGGCGACCAACATCGTCGCCGACGGCGTGCCCAACAACGCCGACGCGCTCGACCAGGACTTCGCGCTCGTCGTCAGCAACGCCTACGCGGCCGCCGCGCCGGTGCTGCAGGTCGTCTCGGCGCCGATCCTCGCGGAGAGCTATTCGCCGGCCAACAACTTCGCCGATCCCTACGAGACCGTCGACTTCGCGCCGACGATCCGGAACGTCGGGACGGCGAACGCCGTCAACGTGGTCGCCGACGTCGTCGCCGGCCCGACGGTGCCGCTGTCGGCTGCGGCCAGTTTCGGCACGCTGGCGGCAGGCGCCCAGGCGGCGCGCAGCTTCACCGTGCAGACGCCGTCGTTGAACTGCACGGTCGCGCCGGTGGTGCTCAATCTCAGCGTCGACGGTGCATCCGCAGGTACCGCGGTCGTCAATCTTTCGGATCTCGCCACGCTGCCCGTGATCACTGCCGGTAGCCAGAATTTCGACGGCGTGACGCCACCGGCCCTGCCGGCCGGCTGGACGCAGGCGACCCTGATCGGAGCGCCCACGCTGCTGTTCCAGACGGTTGCCGGTGGCGACGTCGCCAACGGCGCCCAGGGAACGCCTGCAGCCGCCGTATCCGACCAGGTCCTGGTTTCGCCGGGGATCGCCATCGCTGCCGGCGTGCCCGCGCAATTGACGTTCCGCCACAAGTACAACCTCGAACCGGGGTTCGACGGCGCGGTGCTGGAGATCGCGATTCCGGGTGTCGCCGGTGGCGTGTTCCAGGACATCCTGGTCGCGGGCGGCAGCTTCGTTTCCGGTGGCTACAATCAGACGATCTCGGCCAGCTTCAGCAGCCCGATCGCCGGCCGCCAGGCGTGGAGCGCCAATTCGTCGGCGGCATTCGCCACGGTGCAGGTCAACCTGCCGGTCGCGGCGCAGGGCAAGACCGTCCAGTTGCGGTGGCGCGTGGCGTCGGACAGCTCGGTCGTGGCCACCCTGGGCTACGTCCTCGATACCGTCGCGGTCACCTACAAGGTCTGCGAGACGCCGCTGGTCACCGTGGCCCCGGCGTCGTTCGCGTTCGCGCCGACCCGCGTCGGCCAGAACAGCGCCGCGCAGGCGTTCTCGATCACCAACGCGACGGCGGCGACGGTGAACCTCGCGCAGGCGCTGGCGGGCACCGACGTCGCGAGCTTCGGCATCACCGTCCCGGCGTGCGCGTCGCTCGCCGGCGGCGCCAACTGCTCGACGTCGGCGCAGGCCAACCCGGTCGCGCCCATCGGCGCCAAGGCGGCGCAGGATGGCGCTGACCGCGACGCAGGGACCGAAGACGCAGCTGATCAACGTGCCGCTGTCGGTGCTGGCGCAGGCGCCGGTGCAGACGCTGCTGCCCGCGACGGCGACGCTGACCTCGCCGTCGATCGGCGCGGCGAGCGGCGCCATGACCTTCGCGCTGTCGAACAACGGCAACGTCGCGATGTCGGTGTCCTCGATCGCCGTCGGCGGCGCGGGCTTCGCGCGCAGCGGCGGCACCTGCGCTGCCGCGTTCCCGGCCGTGCTGGCCGCCGGCGCCACCTGCACGGTCCTGGTCACGTACACCGCGCCGAGCGCGGTGCCGTCGGCCGGGACGCTGACGGTGACGTCGGACGCGCTCGGCTCGCCGCAGACCGCCACGCTCAACGGCGTCGTCGGCGGCGGTGCGGCGCGCGTGTTCGTCTCGCCCGAAGGCAACGATGCCAATCCCTGCACGGCGGGGGCGCAGTGCCGGACGCTGCAGGCCGGCGTCAACGCCGCGGCGGTGGGCGGCGAGGTCGTGCTGTCCGGCTCCGGCGGCTACGGCAACGCGACGATCAACAAGTCGCTGACGGTGATCGCGGCCAAGGGCACCTACGCGGCGCTGTCGTTCGCCGGCATCGAGGACGGCCTGACCATCGGCGCGCCCAACACCGTCGTGGTCCTGCGCAACGTGGCGATCAACGGTTCCGCGGGCGGTACCCACGGCGTTCGCGTGCTGCCGACCGCCACCGGCTCGGTGCTGCATCTGGAGAACGTCACGATCTCGAATATGGCCGGCAGCGGGTTGCGGGTCGAGGCGGCGGCCAGCGTGTTCGTGCTGAACTCGTCGTTCCGCAGCAACCTGGGACCGCAGGCTGCGGTCGCGGTCGGTGCGGGCGGCGCCACGCTCAACGTCAGCAAGACGCGCTTCGAGCAGGGCGGCAGCGACGGCATCTCGATCAGCGGCGGGCGGCTGATGCTGCGGCAATCGATGGTGACCGAGAACGTCCGCCATGGCGTGGCGGTCAGCAGCGCCATCGCCCCGGCATTCGCGCTGATCGAGAACGGCCCGGTCGCCCGCAACCTCGGCGACGGCGTCAATGTCGACGGTGCCGCGGCGCAGGCGGTGGTGCGCCGGGCGACGCTGTCCGCCAACCTCGGCGCGGGACTGCGCGTCACCGCCGGCCAGGCGCTGGCGGACCGCACGCAGATGCACGGCAATCGCTGGGGCATGGTCAACAGCGGCGGCACGATCACGTCGATGGGCAACAACCCGACCGCGGGCAACCCGGACGGCAACGTCGGTGCGATCACCGTGGTTCCCAGGCAGTAGACGCACCGGCGGCACACGGTACGGCGGCGGGGCGGCTCCACGGGGCCGCCCCGTTGCTTTGTCCGATGGCTGCCGGCCGGTGGGCCCGGTCGATGTTCGGGCCGCGGTCCGAACGCCGACCGAAGCATTTGCCCCGCTCACGGTGCCGGGTTAGCCTGAGTCCGCCATGTCAGAGCGCCGTCCCTTGGATTCGAAACTCCTGCCAACGCTGTTGCTCGGGCTGGTCGCCATGCTGTCGGGATGCGCCACGGTGGAGGAGCCGACGCGACCGCCGGGCTACCGTCCCCTCACCGCCGCCGAGGGCCGCGCGCTCGTCGCCCGCCTGCTGCCCGCAAACGTCAAGGACCGCAACGGCTGGGCAACCGACATCTACGCCGCCTTCGCGGTGCTTGACCTCGCGCCGACCCCCGAGAACATCTGCGCCGCCGTCGCGGTGACCGAACAGGAGTCGGGCTTTCAGGTCGATCCCGTGGTTCCGGGGCTGGCGGGCATTGCCCGCAAGGAGATCGACCGGCGCCGCGAGAGCGCCGGCATCCCGCGGTTCGCGCTCGACGCCGCGCTGGCGCTGCCGTCGTCCAACGGCAGGAGCTACGGCGAGCGGCTCGATGCCGCCAGGACCGAACGGCAACTGAGCGAAATCTACGAGGATTTCATCGACAAGGTGCCGTTCGGCAGGAAGTTCCTGGCGGATCGCAACCCGGTGCGGACCGGCGGGCCGATGCAGGTCAGCGTGGCCTTCGCCGAAGCCTATGCGCAGGCCAGGCCCTACCCCTATCCGGTGACGGGGACGATCCGCCACGAGGTGTTCACGCGCCGCGGCGGCGTGTACTTCGGGATTGCCCACCTGCTCGACTATCCCGCGCCGTACGATCGCCCGCTCTACCGGTTCGCCGATTTCAACGCGGGACAGTACGCGAGCCGGAATGCGGCGTTCCAGAGCGGCGTCACCCAGGCGTCCGGCATTCCGCTCGAGCTCGACGGCGACCTGCTGCGCTACGACCGCGGCGAACCGGCGATCGAGCCCGGCAGCACCGAGCTCGCCATCCGGGTGCTGGCGCGGCGGCTCGATCTCACCGACGCGGACATCCGCCACGACCTCGAGCTCGGCAAGGGTCCCGCGCTGGTCGACAGCCGCGTCTACGTCCGCGTGTTCGCGCTCGCCGATCGACTGTCCGGCAAGCCCGTGCCGCGCGCGGTGGTCCCGCAGATTCCGCTGCACAGCCCGAAGATCACGCGCAACCTCACCAGCGACTGGTTCGCCCAACGGGTCGAGGGTCGCTATCGGACCTGCCTCGCGCGCATGGGCACCTGACGATCCCTGCCCGGACACCTGAGCGCACTGCCCGCCAGCCTGGGGGAAACCATGAAGACCTACAGCGGCTTTTTCGGCCACGTGCCGATGATGCAGCACTCACTGGCCAGCCTCGTCCGATGGGACACCGATCTCTCGATCGGCAATCCCGTGATCGATGCCCAGGACCGGGCGATCTTCAGGCTGGTCAACGAGATCGACGAGCTATGGCGCTGCGGCGCCAGCGCGGCGGAGCTGCGCCGCATCGCCGACACGTCGAGTCGTGTGCTGGAGGTCCATTTCCGCTGCGAAGAGCGGATGCTCGCCGAGGTCGGCTATCCGGACCCGGCAAGGCACGCCGCCGAGCACCGCGAGATGCTGGACGACCTGGCGTCCATCCGGGCGCAACTGAATGGACGCGCCGGCGTTCACGCCGGCTACGCGGGCCTGCTGCTCTCCAACTTCATCCTCGGCGTGACGGTGGGGCACGTCGTCAACACCGACAGCGACTACTGCCGGTACATCGCGGACGAGACGGCCAAGCTGTCGACCGGCTGCGCGTAGACGGTCGCCGCGCGAGGCGGCACGCCGGAAGCGCGATCCGGACGGCCGGTCATTGGGGCAGGAAGTTTCCGTCAAAGGTCTCGCCGGAAGAATTTCCGATGACCGTATTGTCGCCGCGCGAGGTGATCGTCGCCGTGTTGAACGACGCTATCGCGTTATTGGTATTGTTGGTGATCGTCGACCCCGTGACGCGTTCAGACGGTGCAGCCGTTCGAGTTGAGCGCCACAGCGCCAGGCGATTTGCCTGGACAGCGGCGGGAATCCTCGCCGGGTTCCGCGGCGATCACCCAGGAGATCGTCGAAGCCTAACGCGATGCTCGACTTGTCGTTCCAGGCGGTGGCGAAGCGATTGGCCACGCGAGGGTAGTGCCGGGCGAGCTCCACGGGTCGCCGGGGTCGGGAAGCGAGGCGAGCCACGCCCGCCACGGGCAGCAGGACGTTGGCAGGCTCCGCCTAGCGCCGTGCTGCGAAATGGTCCCTGGAAAGATCGCGGGCCCCGGGCCAGAGTCGGAATCCACGACTTCACCACCCGGTTGGGACGAGTGTCGATGCGAGCATCGATGGACTCGGGCTGCAGAAATCGGGACCGCTTGTACATGGAGGTCACGCTTTCGCGGCTCGCACGTTGGTGTGCGCAAACCGGGAACGACACCAATCCCTGCACCGTTGCCGCCCCCTGTCGCGGGTTCGCCGCGGCGCTGGCGAATACGGACGCCGGGGGCGAGATCGTGGTCCTCGACTCCGGGGGCTACGGGCCGGTCACGATCACCAAGGCAGTCGCGATCCAGGCGCCGGCGGGTATCCACGCCGCGATTTCCGTCTTCTCGGGCAATGGCATTGCGGTCACCGCAGGGGCCGCGGATTCGGTGACCCTCAAGGGATTGTCGATCACGGGGCAGGGCGGAACCACGGGCATAGCCTTCAACAGCGGTGCATCGCTGCTGGTGATCGACTGCTCGGTTTCCGGCTTCTCCTACGCCGGACTGGTGTTCAATGCCGCCTCGCCGACGAGCGTTGGCGTGGTCGACCGCTCCGTGTTCACCAATAACCAGTATGGAATCTCGAACGGGGCCGGCATCCTCACGGTTCGCAATTCGATTGCCTCGAAGAATTCGGGTGCCGGGATGCTGATCTTCGGTGTGGCCGCCACAGGTGGCGCAACGCTGGATGTGTTCGACAGCCTGCTGGACGGCAATGGCACGGGGCTCCATGCCCTGACGAACAATTTTGGTCCCTCGCACGTGCGGCTATCGGGAAACAGGATCGTCAACAACACCACCGGCATCAACCTGTCCGGATACAGCGATGCTGTCTCGATCGGGAACAACATGATCCGCGGGAATGGCACCGACAAAGTCGGAGCCGGGATCGCGGTCGTTGCCGGGGACTAGCACTTCCGGACGAACGCGACCGGTCATGCGCCACCGCGCGGCGATGGTGGAGCGGCAGGCGCCAGCGTCGAACCCGCCACGATCGGGCAGGAATGCCGTCGGGGTGCTTGCCCTGCCCCGGTTGCGCGGGGAACCGGCTGGGTGCGAGTGGCGGAAGGTGTGAGATTCGAACTCACGGTGCCGTTGCCGGCACGCCGGATTTCAAGTCCGGTGCATTAGACCACTCTGCCAACCTTCCCCGGGGCGACCGCGGAGCCGCGGTAGCCGTTGCCGGCGGCCCCTTGCAACGGCCGCGACGCGGCCGCATGTTAGCACGCAAGACCGCAACGACTTCAGGGGTTTAGGCCGTTGAAACCTTGGCGCATTCTGTTAGTCTAACCGCTCGAACCGGCCCGCTTCGGGCCGCTGATGGAGGAAACATGGATCCGAGACTCCAGCCTGTATCGCTCGGCCGAGGCGGCGCCACGCTGCCCCCGCAGGGCGGCGCGCTGGCGGGCACGCGCAATCGCGTGCTGCGCAACACCTACTGGCTGCTCGCGCTGTCGCTGCTGCCCATGGTCGCAGGTGCGCTGGTCGGCATGCAGATGAATTTCATCGCGCTGTTCAAGACGGCGCCGCTGATGACGCCGCTGCTGATGTTCGGCGCGATGATGGGCATGCTGTTCGTCGTCACCCTGCTGCGAAACAGCGTCTGGGGCATCGCAGCGCTGTTCGGCTTCACGTTCGTGTCCGGCGTGTTCCTGACGCCGATCCTCACCGTCGCCGCGGGCTTCAGCAACGGCGGGCAACTGGTGGCGCTGGCGGGCGGCATGACGGCGGCGATCTTCTTCGGGATGGCGGCGATCGCGACGGTGACCAAGCGCGATTTCTCCTTCATGGGGAAGTTCCTGTTCATCGGCATGATCCTGCTGATCGTGGCGTCGCTCGCCAACCTGTTCTTCCAGGTGCCGGCGGTGTCGCTGGCCGTGTCGGCGATCGCGGTGCTGATCTTCTCGGCCTTCATCCTGCACGACGTCAGCCGCATCGTGAACGGCGGCGAGACCAACTACGTGATGGCGACGCTGTCGCTGTTCCTGAGCCTCTACAACATCTTCACCAGCCTGCTGCATCTGCTGCTGGCCTTCACCGGGCAGCGCGACTGACCGGCTGACCGCGCACGGGAAGGGCGGCCCTCCGGGGTCGCCCTTTTCTTTTGCGTCGCGCCCCGCCGCGCGGGGATCAGCGGCCGAACACCGCGATCGACTCGACGTGCGCGGTGTGCGGGAACATGTTGACCACGCCGGCCGCCGTCAACGCGTAGCCGTGGTCGTGGACCAGCACGCTGGCGTCCCGCGCCAGCGTCGCGGGGCTGCACGAGACGTAGACGATGCGCCGCGGCGGTCCGTCGCCCGGCAGCGCCTTGACCAGCGCGATCGCGCCCTCGCGGGGCGGGTCGATCAGCACCTTGTCCAGCGGGCCCAGCGCCTCGAAGGTCTCGGGCGTGGCTTCGAACAGGTTCGCGGTCTGGAAGCGGGTTCGTCCGGCGAGGCCGTTGCGCGCGGCGTTCTCGGCGGCGCGGCGGACCAGCGTGGCGCTGCCCTCGACGCCGACGACGCTGGCGCCGCGGCGCGCGATCGGCAGAGTGAAGTTGCCGATCCCGCAGAAGAAGTCCGCGATCCGTTCGCCCGGCTGCGGATCGAGCAGGCCGATCGCGCGGCGGACCAGCACGCGATTGATCGACGCGTTGACCTGCGTGAACTCGGTCGGCCCGTAGGGATACACGAGGTCGAACTCCGGCAGCGCGTAGGACAGCGGTCGCGCGTCGGCGTGCATCGGCGCGGCGGTTTCCGGCCCGGCGGTCTGCAGCCAGAAATCGACGCCATGCCGCTCTGCGAACGCGTCGAGGGCCTCGACGTCGGCCGGCGCCAGCGGCGCGAGGATGCGCAGCACCAGCACGCGCGCGGCGTCGCCGGATTGGGCGCCGGCGGCGTCGCCGACCGCGAGCTCCATCTGCGGCAGGCGATCGTGGATGGTCAGGCTCTCGACCAGCCGCCGCAGCGCCGGCAGCAGCGCGGAAATGTCCGGCGGCAGGATCGCGCACGACGTCATGTCGGCGACGTAGCTCGACTTCTTCTCGTGGAACCCGACCAGCACGCCGCCCTTCTTGATCACGTGCCGGACCGACAGCCTGGCGCGATGGCGGTAACCCCAGGCGGGTCCGTGGATCGCCGGCAGCACCTGGCCGGGGCGCACGCGCCCGAGGTGCCACAGCGCGTCTTCGAGCGCGCGCTGCTTGGCGGCGACCTGCGCCGCCGCGTCCATGTGCTGCAGCGAGCAGCCGCCGCAGACGCCGAAATGCGGGCAGCGCGGCTCGACCCGGACCGAGCTCGCGCGCAGGATCGTCTCGGCGCGGGCGAGTTCCCAGGTCGGCTTGCGCCGCAGCGTGGTGATGGTGACGAGCTCGCCGGTCAGCCCGCCCTCGACGAAGACGGCCTTGCCGTCGACGCGCGCGAGACCGCGGCCCTCCTGGTCGAGCGAGTCGATCGCGACCGCCGGCCGGTCCGTCGCGACGGCGGGGGCGGGCGCGGCGCGGGCAGCTGCGGAAGCGGTGACGGGCATGCGGGGCCTGCGATTCGGTGGCGGTGACGACGCGGAAGGCGCGGATTGTACCGCCCGCGGGCGGCGCACCCGTGGGCGAACCGGTAAAATCGGGCCGATGCGCATTCTGGCCCTGGAAACGTCGACGTCCTGGTGCAGCGTCGCGATCGGCGACGGTCGCGACTGGCACGAGCGCGCCGTCGACGCCGGCAATGCGCACTCGACGCTGCTGCTGCCGATGATCCGGCGCGCGCTGGCGGGCGCCGGCTGGCCGCTGTCGTCGCTCGACGCCATCGCCTTCGGCGCGGGACCCGGGTCGTTCACCGGTCTGCGCATCGGCTGCGGCGTCGCGCAGGGCCTCGCACTGGGTTCGGACCGGCCGGTCGTGCCGGTCGGCACGCTGGCCGCGCTGGCGCTCGCCGACGGCGGCGCGCGCGTCGTCGCCTGCCTGGACGCGCGGATGCGCGAGGTCTACGTCGCCGCCTACGCCCGCGACGGCGAGGCGCTGCGCGAGGTGGTCGCCCCGGCGGTGCTGGCTCCCGACGCCGTCGCGGGGCCGGGGCAGGGCGGCTGGCGCGGTGCCGGCAACGGCTTCCTCGCGTACCCGGATCTGGCCACCCGTCTGCATCTGGACGCAGTCGACGCCACGGCCCGTCCGACGGCGCGGGCGGTGGGGCGCCTCGCGGTCGCGCGCGTCGCCGCGGGCGAGACCGTGCGCGCCGCGGCGGCGCTGCCGTTCTACGTGCGGCATCGCGTCGCGCTGACGACCGCCGAGCGCAGCGCCGGCGCGGTCCTCTGATTGCGGCGACGACGATGGCCACGCTGCCGCGCCCGCGCCACGCCGCCCCCGTCGTCTGGCGGCCGCTGGCCGACGACGACCTCGCGTACGTCGCCGCGCTCGAAGCGCAGATCCACGCCGCGCCGTGGACGCTCGGCAACTTCCGCGATGCGCTGGCCGCCGGCTACCTCGCCCAGGCCGGCGAGCGCGAGGGCCGCATCGTCGCGTACGGCGTGCTGATGCTGGCGCCCGGCGAGGCGCAGATCCTCAACGTCTCGGTCGTTCCCGATTCGCGGCGGGAGGGGCTCGGCCGCGCCCTGCTCGAGCGCTTCATGCGCGACGCGGCGCGGCGCGGCGCCGAGCAGGTCTTCCTGGAAGTCCGCGTCGGCAACGCCGCGGCGATCGGACTGTATCGCGGCGCCGGCTTCGATGCCGTCGGGCGGCGCACCGCGTATTACCCCGCCGACGCGCAGGGCGTGCACGAGGACGCGCTGGTGATGCGCCGCGCGCTGCCGCCGGCGCCCACCGAGGCGGGCGGCTGATGCCGACGCGCGACGACATCCTGGTCGAGCTCGGCCTGGCGCCGATCTGGCGCCGGCGTCCGGACGCCGCGTTTCCCGGTGCCGGCATCGACGCCAGCGCCGGCACCGCGATCGCCCCGCCCGCCGCCGACGCGCGCACGGAGGAAGGCGCACCGGCCGCCGCCGAAGTGCCCACGGTGGAGGGCGCACCGGCCGCCACCGATCCGCGCGCCCGGCACATCGCCGCGCTCGCGTGGAGCGAGTTCGCCGCCGACGTCGACGGCTGCACCGCCTGCGGGCTCGCGCGCACGCGCCGCTGCAGCGTGCCGGGGGTCGGGGACCCGGAGGCCGAATGGCTGTTCGTCGGCGAGGCACCGGGCGCGGAGGAGGACGAGCGCGGCGAGCCCTTCGTCGGGCAGGCGGGCAAGCTGCTCGACGCGATGCTCGCGGCGCTGTCGCTCGCGCGCGGCCGCAAGGTCTACATCGCCAACGTGCTGAAATGCCGTCCCCCGGGAAATCGCACGCCGGAACCGGCCGAGGTCGAGGCGTGCCGGCCGTACCTCGATCGGCAGATCGAACTCCTGCGGCCGAAGCTGATCGTGGCGCTGGGCCGGAGCGCCGCCAACACGCTGCTGTCCAACGACGCGACCATCGCCAGCCTGCGCGGCCGCGTCCATCGCTACCGCGGCGTGCCGCTGATCGTCACCTATCACCCGGCGTATCTGCTGCGCAATCTGCCGGACAAGGCGAAGGCGTGGGAGGACCTGCTGCTCGCGCGCCGGACGGCGGCGGGCTGAAGTCCTGCAGGAAGGACCTTCGCTGCCGCCGCGGGTCGTCGGTTCGTGGCGGGACAGCGGCGGCCGCGGCACCCCGTTCGTCGCGGTCCGGCCGCGCGCCGTGCCCCGGCGCGCCCCATCCGTCGCGCCCCGACTTGCGTCGCCCCCGGGTTGGCCCTATCTTTCGCTACCGGCGCGGATTGCGCGCCCTCGCATGAACCTCGGAGGAACCATGTTCCGTACATTCGCCGCCGCTTTCGCCGCGCTCGCCGTCCTGGCGCTTTCCGGTTGCGGCTACAACGACCTGCAACGGCAGGACGAAGGCATCAAGGCCGCGTGGTCGGAGGTGCTGAACCAATACCAGCGGCGCTCCGACCTCGTGCCCAACCTCGTCAACACGGTCAAGGGGTACGCGGCGCAGGAGCAGGAAGTGCTGACCGCGGTGACCAACGCCCGCGCCAACGTCGCCGGCATGAAGGCCACCCCCGAGCTGATCAACGACCCGGCCGCGTTCGCCAAGTTCACCAAGGCGCAGAGCGAGCTGGGCGGGGCGCTGTCGCGGCTCCTCGTCACGGTCGAGAACTATCCGCAGCTCAAGTCGGACGCGCTCTTCCGCGACCTGCAGTCGCAGCTCGAGGGCACCGAGAACCGGATCACCGTCGCCCGCAACCGCTACATCAAGTCGGTGCAGGACTACAACACGACGGTCCGCCAGTTCCCGACCAACCTGACGGCCATGGTGTTCAAGATGGACGTCAAGCCCAACTTCGCCGTCGCCGACGAGGCCGCGGTGAGCGCGCCGCCGAAGGTCGACTTCAACAAGGCGCCGGCGGCGCCCGCGGTGCCCGCGCCGCAGCCCAAGGCCGAGGCGCCCGCCGACGCCAAGCAGGCGGCCGCCGGCGACGCCGGATCCGAGCTGCTGAAGAAGGGCTACTGAGCCCCGTTGCCGTGGCCTCGCGGTGACCATGACACGCGCCCTCGCGGCGGGGCTGCTCGCACTCTTCGTCCTGGTCGGCGGCGCCTCGGCGCAGGCCTGGGAGGCGGGCACCGACGGCCTCGTGCCGATCCCGCCGCTGTCGGCGCACGTCACCGACATCACGCAGACGCTGTCGGCGGCCGAGCGGCAGGCGCTGGAGGCGAAGCTGACCGACTGGGAGGCGCGCACCGGCGGCCAGTTCGCCGTGCTGCTGGTGCCGTCGACGCAGCCGGAGCCGATCGAGGCGTACGCGATCCGCGTCGCCGACGCCTGGAAGATCGGCCGCAAGGGGTCCGACGACGGCGTGCTGTTCGTCGTCGCCAAGAACGACCGCAAGCTGCGCCTGGAAGTCGGCTACGGCTTCGAAGGCGTCCTCACCGACGCGACGTCCAAGCGGATCATCGCCGAAACCGTCGCGCCGAAGTTTCGCGAGGGTGCGTTCGGCGCCGGCATCGACGCCGGCGTCGATCGGGTGATCAGCGTGCTGGCCGAGGGCAAGCCGCTGCCGCCCGCGAAGTCGCGTTCGCCGCCCGCGAGCGGCGGCGGCTCCATCCCCGTGATGGTCCTGCTGCTGGTGTTCGTCGTCGTGCCGGCCATCGGCGGCGTGCTGAAGAAGCTGCTCGGCAGGCTCGTCGGCTCGACCGTGGGGTCGGGCGTCGTCGGCGCCGCGGCGTGGCTGTTCGCCGGCTCGATCGCCATCGGCGTGATCGCGGCCATCGTTTCCTTCTTCATCATGATCTTCGCCGGCGCCGGTACGGGGCTCCTGTCCGGCGGTCGCCGCGGCGGCGGAGTCTGGATCCCGCCCGGTGGCGGTGGTGGCGGCTGGGGCGGCGGCGGCAGTGGTGGTGGCGGCGGCTGGTCCGGCGGCGGCGGCGGCTTCGGCGGCGGCGGCGCGTCGGGCGACTGGTAGGCGATGAGCCGGCCTCACGGACAAGGATCAGCGATGCCCTGGCGACGACCCTGGCGCTTTTTTCGCCACCTCGTGACCGACCGCGGCACCGCGCGTCGGCGCTTTCCCGATGCCGAGCTCGATCGCGTGGAACACGCGGTCGCCGAGGGCGAGCGGACGCATCGCGGCCAGGTCCGCTTCGTCGTCGAGCCGGCGCTGCCGCTCGCGCGGGTGCTCGCCCAGGTGCCGCCGCGCGAGCGGGCGCTGGAGGTGTTCGGGGAGCTTCGGGTCTGGGACACCGAGGACAACTGCGGTGTCCTGGTCTACGTGCTGCTGGCCGATCGGGACGTCGAGATCGTCGCCGACCGCGGGATCCATCGCGCGGTCGGTGCCGCCGCCTGGGAGGCCGTCTGCCGGAGCATGGAAACGGCGTTTCGCGACGGCCGTTTCGGCGACGGCGCCGAAGGCGGCGTGCGCGCGATCAACGCACTGCTGCTGCGCCACTATCCGAAGCTCGCCGGCGGCGCCGGCGAGGGCGCCAACGAGCTGCCCGACCGGCCGCTGGTGCTCTAGCGGCGTCCGGTCGCGCGAGCGCGGGGGACCCGGACCGCGGTCCGTCTAATCGGAGTGCCCTTCTTCGTCCGGTCCGTGACCGGCAGCGGTCCTGCGGGGGCCGGCGGGCGGCGCGGCCGGGGCGGAACCATGGACGTGCTCGGGCTTGTCCATGCCGATCAGGTGCAGCGAGTCGAACTGCCGCTGGTTCATCGCGTGGCGCAGCCGCACCAGCGTCATGCACCCCGCGACGGTGAGCCCGAAGATCACGATCGCGGTGTTCACGTCGAGGCCGGTCTTCACCATCAGCGCGTAGAGGCCGACCATGGCCAGGACGCCGATGTTCTCGTTGAAGTTCTGGACCGCGATCGAGTGGCCGGCGCCCATCAGCACGTGGCCGCGGTGCTGCAGCAGCGCGTTCATCGGCACGACGAAGAACCCGGCGCAGGCGCCGACGGCGATCATCAGGGCGATCGTGACGGGCAGCGTGGTCACGAAGATCATCGACATGACGATCAGGCCCATCGCGATGCCGATCGGGAGCACCCTGACCGATCCGCGCAGCGAAACCAGCTTCGCCGCGAGCACCGCGCCGCCGGCAATGCCGACGGCGACGACGCCCTGCAGGTACGACGACTGCGACAGGCTGAACCCCAGCGCCTTCGCCGCCCAGTCGATGACGATGAACTGCAGCGTCGCTCCGGCGCCCCAGAACAGCGTCGTCGTCGCGAGCGAGATCTGGCCCAGCCGGTCCTTCCACAGCAGCGCGTTGCAGTGGACGAACTCGCGGATGAGGTGGAGCGGATTCCGGCTGACCATCCGGTGATCCACCCCGGTGTCCGGGATGAACCAGTTGAACACCGCCGCGACGACGTAGAAGACCATGATCACGCAGATCGCGGCCTCGGGCGGCGTGTCGATGCCGCTGTCGAACTGCGGGATGTCGAAGCCCAGCAGCGCGGTCGAGATCCGGGGGCTGACCAGCAGGCCGCCCATGAGCACCCCCAGGATGATCGAAGTCACCGTCGTGCCCTCGATCCAGCCGTTGGCGACGACCAGCTGCTGCGGCGGCAGCAGTTCGGTCAGGATGCCGTACTTGGCGGGCGAATACGCGGCCGCGCCGAAGCCGACGACGGCGTAGGCGAGCAGCGGATGGACGGTGAACAGCATCAGCGCGCAGCCGACGACCTTGATGCCGTTGGTGATCAGCATCACGCGGCCCTTGGGCATCGAGTCGGCGAAGGCGCCGACCAGCGGGGCCAGCAGCACGTAGGACACGACGAAGCTCTGCTTCAGCGCCGGCGCCATCCACGCCGGCTCGGACAGCGAGCGCAGCAGCGCGATCGCGGCGACCAGCAGCGCGTTGTCGGCGAGCGAGCTGAAGAACTGCGCCGCCATGATGGTGTAGAAGCCGGGCTTCATCGGACCTTCGCGTTCGGCAGGCGCGCCTGCAAGGGGGCGGGGTGGGGACGGGCCGTGGTTATAATCATTGTCGGCGCGTCCGCGTCCCGCGGCTTTATACCATGTTCCGGCCCCCGGGCGCGCCGCCCCGGTCGGCCGCCGGTCCGGCGAACGCATGTCGCACCTTCAGGATCCTACCTTGTCTCTCCGCCAGAGCTTCGCCGCCACCTGCCGCCGCCGGACCCGTGGCGGAGCCGTGCAGGACCGCCGCCGGTTGAGCCGCCGATGAGCCGACCACTCTACGCACAGATCAACCTGGCGGCGCTGGAAGGCAACGTCGCGCGGGTTCGCGCCTGCGCGCCCGGCACGCAGCTGCTCGCCGTGGTCAAGGCCAACGCCTACGGGCACGGACTCGCGCGGGTGCTGCCGGCGCTCGTCGACGCCGACGGCCTGGCGCTGCTCGAGCTCGACGCGGCGGTGTCGCTGCGCGAGGCCCGCTTCAGCCGCCGGATCCTGCTGCTCGAAGGGTTCTTCGAGGCCGCCGAGTTGCCGGAGATCGCCGCGCGCCGGCTCGCCATCGTCGTCCACGACGAGGCGCAGCTGCGGATGCTGGAGTCGGCGCACCTGCCGCGGCCGGTCGAGGTCTTCCTCAAGGTGAACACCGGGATGAACCGGCTGGGGCTCAAGCCCGGTGCCGTCGCCGGCGCTGCCGAGCGGATGGCGCACTGCGATTCGGTGGCCGCGGTCCGCCTGATGACGCACTTCGCCCGCGCCGAGGACGACGACGGACTGAAGGACCAGCTCGCGGTGTTCGAGGCGGCCTGCCGCGGGCTGCCGTACCCGCGCTCGCTGGCCAATTCCGCCGGTGTCATCCGCTACGGCGAAGTCGGTGGCGAATTCGTCCGGCCCGGGATCATGCTCTACGGCGCGACGCCGTTCCCGTACGACAGCGCCGAGACGATCGGCGTCCAGCCCGTGATGACGCTGCGCTCGGAGATCATCGCCGTCCAGGAGCTCAAGCCCAACGACGCCGTAGGTTATGGCGACGGCTACGTCGCGTCGCGCGCGCACCGGATCGGCGTCGTCGCCTGCGGGTACGCCGACGGCTACCCGCGCCACGCGCCGAACGGTACGCCGGTGCTCGTCTGCGGCCGCAAGGTCCGTCTTGCCGGCCGGGTGTCGATGGACATGATCACCGTCGACCTGTCCGAGGTGCCGGAGGCGCGGGTCGGCAGCCCCGTCGTGCTGTGGGGCGAAGGCCTCCCCGTCGACGACGTGGCCGCGGCGGCGGCCACCGTCGGCTACGAACTCCTCTGCGCGGTGGCGCCGCGCGTCCCCTGCGTGACCACCCGGGTCGGCGCCATCGACCTGCACGTCTGAACGACACTTCATCCACGGGAAACCCATCGTGTACACGGTCGTCACCGGCGCCGCCGGCTTCATCGGCGCCAATCTGGTCAAGGCGCTCAACGCTCGCGGTGACAGCGTCATCGCTGTCGACAACCTCGCGCGCGCCGACAAGTTCCGCAACCTCGTCGATTGCGAGATCGCCGACTACGTCGACAAGGACGAGTTCCTCGCGCGGCTGTTCGACGGCGATTTCGACGACGACATCGGCGCCGTGCTGCATCAGGGCGCGTGCTCGGACACGATGGAGACCGACGGGCGCTACATGATGCGCAACAACTACCGCTACTCGGTGTCGCTGCTCGAGTGGTGCCAGAACAACGACGTCCCGTTCCTGTACGCGTCCAGCGCGTCGGTCTACGGCGGCGGCTCGGTCTTCCGCGAGGAACGCGCGCACGAGGCGCCGCTCAATGTCTACGGCTACTCGAAGTTCCTGTTCGACCAGTACGTGCGGCGTGTGCTGCCGGATCGGATGGCGCCGATCGTCGGCTTCCGCTACTTCAACGTCTACGGTCCGCGCGAGCAGCACAAGGGGCGGATGGCGTCGGTCGCGTTCCACTTCTTCCACCAGTACCGCAACGAGGGCCACGTGCGGCTGTTCGAGGGCTCCGACGGCTACGCGGCAGGGGAGCAGCGCCGGGATTTCGTGTTCATCGACGACGTCGTCAAGGTCAACCTCGACTTCCTCGACCATCCGGAGCGCAGCGGCATCTTCAATCTGGGCAGCGGGCGCGCTGCCACGTTCAACGACGTCGCGGTCGCCACGATCAACGCCGTGCGTGCCGCGGCCGGACAGTCGCCGGAGACCCTCGAGGCGCTGGTCGCCTCCGGCGCGATCCGCTATGTGCCGTTCCCGCCGGCGCTGGTCGGCAAGTACCAGAGCTTCACCGAGGCGGACCTGACCCGGCTGCGTGCGGCCGGATGCCGCATCCCGACGACACCGGTCAACGAAGGCGTGCCCCGGTACGTTGATGCCTTGCTTGCCGCAGGTGGTTTGGGCGCGTAGGGTTTTTGCGCGCCCGACCCGCCGACAGGAGAGCGGCGGCACACCGTACAACCATGGAGAAGTTCATGAAGAAGTTGCTGTTTTTCATCGCCGCGCTGTTCTTTTCCGGCGCAGCTCTCGCCGCCATCAACATCAACACCGCGACCAAGGAAGAACTCGAGGCGCTGAACGGCATTGGCCCCGTCAAGGCGCAGGCGATCATCGATTACCGCAAGGCCAACGGCCCGTTCAAGTCGATCGAGGCGATCAAGGACGTAAGCGGCGTCGGTGACGCGACCTTCAACAACATCAAGGGCGACATCGCGTTTCGGGCGCGACGCGGGTTCCGGCGGCGGCCGTCGGCCACCCCGCTCCGGCAACGTCCCCCCGACAGGCGTCAGCTTCGGTGCGGCCCGGGTTCGACCAGCCTCGGGGTGCGCACGAAAGCCAGCACGACGCCGCCGGCGATGAAGAACACCGCGAGCGACGCCATCGCGATTCGCTGGCTGCCGGTCCAGGCGCTGACCAGGCCGAAGCTGAGCGGCCCCAGCGCCGCCGACGCGCGACCCACCAGCGCGTGGAAGCCGAAATACTCGGATGCGCGGTCGACCGGGACAAACCCGGCGAAGAGACTTCGGAACAGGCTCTGCGTCGAGCCGAGCACGACGCCCAGGGACACGGTGACCGCGATCGCGCCGTTGAGGCCATCGGCCGTGGCCATCAGCATCAGCACCGCGATCCAGAGGACGATCGCGACGTTGAGCGCGCCGCGCTGGGACCAGCGCCCGCCCAGCCACCCGAAGAAGATCGTCGCGGGAATGGCGACCAGTTGCAGCACCAGCGACAAGCGCCAGAATCTCCTGCACGCCCATTCCGTAGGTCTTGCGAAAGGTCAACGCGGTGAAGAAGACGGCGGTGACGACGCCGTCGTTGACGAGGTAGTAGGCGAGCAGAAGCTTCGGCACATTCCGATCGCGTCGCCAGCCGCGAATCGTCGACGCGATACGGCGGTACGGGCCAGGCTCCCCATCCGCCGCGTGTTGCCGCGCGGATCGCGGCAGACCGATGACGGCGGGCAAGCCGACGATCGCGAGGAACCCGCCCGCCACGAGGAAGGTGGTGGTGAAATTCGTCACGTTGGCCGGGGCGAGGCCATCGCGCGTGAAGGGCAGGCACAGCACGAAAACCGCAGCGCTTCCCAGATAGGACAAGCCCCAGGCAATTCCGGAGATGCGCGCCAGGCGCTTCGGTGCTGCGATCAGGGGCAGGTAGGAGTTGTAAAGGCTGGTCGCCAGCAGGTGCGCGAGGTGCGCCGCGGCAAAGAGGATGACGCCGAGTGCAACGTCGCCGGCGCCGACAAAGACGAGCAGCGCGGTCGCTGCGCTGCACGCGAGTGTCGTCGCGGCAAGCAGCGCCCGCCGTCGTCCAGTCGCATCGGCGAGCGCGCCAATCAACGGCCCAAGGACGCCGGCCACTACCAGCGGCAGCCCCAGCGCGATCGACCAGAGCATGTCCGTGTTGCCGCGACCCGCGGCGACCACCGTCGCGAAGTACACCGGGTAGGCGACGCCGGACACCATCAACGTATAGCCGTGCGCCGCCATGTCGTAGACGATCCACGACGCCAGCGGGCGGCGCGCCGTGGCGACCGGCGCAGGTGCGGCAACGGTCATGAGGGACGAGGCAGACGCGCCGGCGGGTCAGCGCGCCGCGGTTTTGCAGAACGCGCGCACTTCGCGCACCTTGATCGTGCGCGTGGTCCGCGAATGCGAGTTCGATCAGCTCGATTGCCCGCAAGGCGAGCGGCGACAGGTAGGCGTCGTCGCGGGTGACGACTCCGTTTCGCGGGTGGATGTCGAGTTCGGGAATGGAGATCGCCACCACGCGATGGGTCGCGGCCTGGCGGAGCACCTCCGTGCGCGGCGCGAGGCTGAACAGGTCCGTGGTGGCGACCGCGTCGAGGATTGCCTCCCAGGAATTGGTCTCGACGGCGTGCATCCGGTTGCCGAAGCCATGTTTGGCGAGCTGCGCTTCCACCAACTGCCGCGCAGGTACGCCGGCGCTGGGAGCCACGCTGCGAAACGCCGCGAGATCGCGGATCGTCGGACTCTCCAATTTCGTCAGGGGGTGGCCCTCGCGTACGACCACGACCAGGTCGCTGACAAGCAGTTCGCGGAAGACCAGATTCGGCACAGTCTCGAGCAAGCCGCACACCGAGAAGTCCAGATTGCCCGCCTGCACGAGCCCGAAGAGCTCCGCGTTGAAGCCCACATGAAATTGAACCTGGGCAGCGGGACGTTCCGCGAGGAAGCGCGGGAAGAGCGCCTGGCTGACCAGTCGAACCAGCATGTGTCCCACGCCAATCCGGACCTTGCCGATCTTTCCGGCCCCCAGTTGCTCCACCTCCCGTTCGGCATCGTCGAGCGTGATCCTGGCCCTGTCGACGCGGGCGCGAAGCGCCGTCCCGATCGGCGTCAACTCGACGCCGCGCGGCGCACGTACGAATAGCTGGGCGCCGAACCGCGCCTCCAGCCGCTGCAAGCTTCGGGTGAGCGCCGGCTGGCTCACGCCAAGCGTCTCGGCGGCGCGAGCGAGGTTGCGCGTCTCGCAGATCGCGAGGAAATAATCCAACTCCCGGTTCAGCAGGGACATGTGTCGAGGTTATCGATTTGTGCGTTTTTGTCATTGGAGCACATGGCGACGCCTTACACAATCACGCCTGATTGACCGGCCCAGCGGCATTCGTTCCGATCACGCGGCCTGCGCGCTGTCGTCTCGTGGCTCCCGGGCGGGCTTGTCGATATGCGTCCGGCGCATGAGTTATTGCGCCGCCGGTATCGGCGTCGGTGGCTGGGCCGCGTAGGCTGCGGCGTCGCTCGTGACGAACCGCGCTGCACGGCACGGAGCAGCAAGCGGCGTGCGCAGCGAAACGGCCCCAGCAAACATGCCGTCTGCAGACGGCATTCCCCGACTTCGGCCCCAGGAGAAGCGATTTGAGTCGCAGCGTCCATCGCGGTCAGCACTGCCGAAGCGGCTGGCGCGGGCGCTGGTGGTGGCCGCATGCGCGGTCGGCTCCGCGGCCCCCGTCGTCGCCCAGCGGGCGACCAGCGTCGAGGATCTGGCCTGCGCAGGCCACCGACCCCACGGCGTCGTTGATGTCGTTCCAGCTCAACGACTGGTACACGGCGAACTTCCGCGGCATCGACGATTCGGGGCGGGCATCGTGCTGTTGTTGCCGACCCAATGAAGCGAAGCGGGTGTCCATCATCGCCCTTCGGGCCCACACCGTGAGCGGCCGTGACGCAACGCTCGCGCAGACCTGATTCCAACGGGAGAATCCGCAGAATGCCGAAGCCGCAACGAAGTCTGAATCGAGGCACGCGCCGCCGCAAGTCCTGGCTGACGGCCACGATGCTCTCGGCACCTCGTCGCCGCATCCCCCGTCGCCCTCGCCGGCGAAGGCGGCACGTCGCACATCATGCCGGGCGCCAATGCGACGATGGTGGACCTGCCGCCGACGTCGCCCGGAGGGTTCTTCAAGCCGATGTACATCAACTACCGGGGCGACGCGTCGGCGCGCGTTCCCACGGCGGCCGGGATCGTCGCCAATCTGAACGCGGACGCCAACACGCTCGCGCTCGGCGGGGGATACGGCTTCGAGCAGACGGTCCTCGGAGGCGCGCATTACAGCGTCGCCGCCTTCCTGCCCTACACCTGGCTCTCCATCTCCGGGAACTCGGCGGCCTTGGGCGGAAAGCAGATCCAGAACAGCGTATCCGGCATCGGCGACCTGACGGTGGTGCCGGTGATGCTCGCCTGGAAGTCCGACGTATGGCAGTACGACTTCCTGATGCCGGTCTATGCGCCGACGGGCAGCTACGAGGTCGGCCGGCTCGGCAACACGGGCCTCAACTACTGGACCTTCGATCCGATCTTCGGCGCGGCGTACAGCAACCCCAAGTCGGGCCTCAGCGCGGCCGCGCACCTCGGGTACGCGATCAACACCGAGAACAACGACACCAGCTACAAGAGCGGCGACATCCTGCACCTCGACGCGTCGGTGCAGCAGATCTTTCCGCTCGGTTCAGGATTCGCCAACGTCGGCCTACGAGGGCTGGTACTTCCAGCAGGTGACCTGCGACAGCGGTTCGGGCGCGACGCTCGGCTGCTTCAAGGGACGCACCGCCGGCATCGGGCCGGTGCTGGGCTACATCCACCCGATCGGCAAGGAGAAGCTGCTGTTCGAGCTCAAGTGGCTGCCGGAGCTGGAGACCAAGAATCGCCTGAACGGCGACTACATCTGGCTGAAGATGGTCTACACGTTCTGATACTCCCACCCTGATCCTTCACGACAATCCAGGAAAGCCACATCATGCAACGCGCTCGCATATCAGTCCTGACCCTGCTCGCTGCCGTCGCGCTCTGTGCCCCCGCCGCTGCGCTCGCCCAACAGGTCGTCCGCCCGAACGCGGGCGCGGCCGGAGAGTGGCGCCTCATCGGCCAGACGCACGCCGATCACGGGGCCGACCACGACTCGATCGTCGTCAAGGGCCCGTTCGACAACTTCCGCAAGATCAAATTCAAGGTGACGGATGCGCCGCTGAACATGCAGCACATGGTCGTCACCTACGACAACGGCCAGCCGGACAAGATCGACATCCGCCAGAACATTCCGCAGGGCGGCGAGAGCCGGGCGATCGACCTGCGCGGGATCGGCAAGCGCAGCGTCCGCCGGATCGACTTCTGGTACGACACCAAGGGCTTCCTCAAGGGCAAGGCCGACGTGACCGTGTTCGGGATGAAGTGACGATTGGTTCCTTGGCGCAACACCCGCTGACAAAGACTGACTGCCGCATTGGAGTGCACGGAATGAAACTCAAGTCCACCTGGTCGTCCATCAGCGCACTGTTCTGCGCGCTGTCCTTCTCGGCGGCGTCGGCGCAGGAGATCCTGCCGTTCCCGCCCACGCCGTCGGCCTCCAAGGCGGGGCTGACGATCGAGACGTCCACGTACAAGAAGCGCGTGGAGCCGAAGCGCCTCAAGGACGGCGCGCCGAACATCCTGATCATCCTGATGGACGATGTCGGGCCGGGCACCCCCTCGACCTACGGCGGCGAGATCAATACGCCCACGCTCGACCGGGTGGCGAAGCTTGGGGTCTCCTTCAACCGGTTCCACTCCACCGCGATGTGCTCGCCCACGCGGGCATCGCTCCTCACCGGGCGCAACCACACCTTCGTCGGCAACGGCCAGATCGCGGCGATCGCCAACGACTTCGACGGCTTTTCCGGGATCATTCCGAAATCGTCGGCGACGGTCGCGGAAGTCCTCAAGAACTACGGCTACAACACCGGCGCCTGGGGCAAGTGGCACAACACGCCCGAGGAACAGATCACGCAGCAAAGGACCGTTCGACTATTGGCCGACCGGGTACGGCTTCGAGTATTTCTACGGCTTCCTGGCCGGCGAGGCTTCGCAGTACGAGCCGACCCTGACGCGCAACACCACCGACGTCGTCACCGACACGCCCAAGAAGGGCTACCACCTCTCCGAGGACATCGCCGAGGACGCGATCAAGTGGCTGCGCGAACAGAAGGCCTATGCGCCGGACAAGCCGTTCTTCATGTACTGGGCGCCGGGCGCATCGCACGGGCCGCACCAGGTCATGAAGGAGTGGGCCGACAAGTACAAGGGAAAGTTCGACGACGGCTGGGACAAGTATCGCGAGCGCGTTTTCGTGCGCGCCAAGGCCAAGGGCTGGATTCCGCAGGACGCGCAACTCACGCCCGCGCCCGGCGTCGATGGCCTCGTGGGATTCGATCCCCGACGCCGAGAAGCCGTTCCAGCGCCGCCTGATGGAAGTCTTCGCCGGGTTCACCGAGCACGCCGACTACAACGCGGGGAAGGTCATCGCCGAGATCGAGACGTCAGGGCAAGCTCGACAACACGCTGATCTTCTACATCTGGGGCGACAACGGCTCCTCGTCGGAGGGCCTCAACGGCACGATCAGCGAGCAGCTGGCGCAGAACGGCATTCCGACGACGATCGCGCAGCACATCGAGGCGCTGAACGAACTCGGCGGCCTGGATGCGCTCGGCGGCCCGAAGACCGACAACATGTTCCACGCCGGGTGGGCCTGGGCGGGCAGCACGCCCTACCAGGGCACCAAGCTGATGGGTGCCTATTTCGGCGGCACGCGCCAGCCGATGGCCGTCTCCTGGCCGAAGCGCATCCAGGCGGACGCCGCGGCGCGGCCGCAGTTCCACCACGTGATCGACATCGTGCCGACGATCTACGAACTGACGTCGATCACGCCGCCCCGGGTCGTCAACGGCTTCGAGCAGGATCCGATCGAAGGCGTCAGCATGGTGTACGCGTTCGGCGATCCCAAGGCGAAGGGGACGCGCAAGACCCAGTTCTTCGACATCATGGCCAGCCGCGGGATCTACAGCGACGGCTGGTTCGCCAGCGCCCCGGGGCCGCGCGAGCCATGGGTCGGCGGCTTGCCGAAGGGCATCAAGGAATGGTCGCCGCTGACCGACAAGTGGGAGCTGTACGACATCGACAAGGACTGGAGCCAGGCGATCGACCTTGCCGCGTCGAATCCGCAGAAGCTCGAGGAAATGAAGGCGCTGTTCATCGTCGAATCCACGAAGAACAAGAACCTTCCCATCGGCGGCGGCTTGTGGTCCACCGCGATGTTCCATCCGGAGGATGCGCCTGCCTCGGCGCTCACCGAATGGACGTTCGACTTCCCCATCACCCGGATGCCGGAGTCGGCGGCGCCGAAGCTCGGCAAGAACAGCAGCCTCGTCACCATGGACGTGGATGTGCCGGCGAACGCCAACGGCGTGCTGTACGCGCTGGCCGGCTTTTCCGGCGGCATCACGACGCTACGTGAAGGACGGCTTCCTGAACTACGAGTTCAACCTGTTCGAGGTGCAGCGCACGAAGATCAGGTCCAAGGCCAAGCTGCCGTTGGGCAAGGTCAAGGTCGAGGTCGAGTCGAAGCTGGCCGGCCCGATCGGCGGGCCGATGGACGTCACGCTGAGGGCGAACGGCGAAGTCGTGGGCGCAGGGCCGGGTGCCGGCGGCCATGTCGCTGCACTTCACGTCGAACGCGACCTTCGACATCGGCACCGATCTGGATTCGCCGGTGTCGCTCGACTACTACGACCAGGCGCCGTTCGCATTCAACGGCACCATCGGCACGACGAAGATCACGTATCTCAAGAAGTAGAGAACGCCGAAGTCGAGGCGACGAGTCGGGGCAACGAGGATGACTGAATTGAAGAATTCGATGCGAAATCACGTGGTCGCGCTTTCGGCGCTGTGGGCGGTGATCGGCACGGCGCACGCGGCCGCCACGCCCTCCGACGGCTCGGTGCTGCCCTTCCCGCCGGTGCCGTCGGCGAGCAAGGCGGCGCCCCGCCTGCAGGATTCCGTGCACAAGCGCCGCGCGCAGCCCGAGCACCTGAAGCCCGGACGCGCCGAACGTCCTGATCATCCTGCTCGACGACGTCGGCTTCGGCCAGGCCGTCGACCTTCGGCGGCGAGATGCAACACGCCGACGCTGACCAGGCTGGCGAGCCAGGGCATCAGCTACAACACCTTCCACACCACGGCGATCTGCTCGCCGACGCGGGCGGCGCTGCTGACCGGCCGCAACCACCAGCGCGTCGGCACCGGCACGATCGCCGAGCGCGCGGTGGACTGGGACGGCTACACCGGCGTGATCCCGAAGACGTTCGGCGACGATGGCCGAGGTGCTGCGGCACTACGGCTACAAGACCGCGGCGTTCGGCAAGTGGCACAACACGCCGGCGACCAGACGACGGCGATGGGGCCGTTCGACCGCTGGCCGACGGGTTACGGCTTCGACTATTTCTACGGCTTCCTCGCCGGCGAGACGTCGCAGTGGGAACCGCGGCTGGTCGAGAACACCACCGCCATCGAGCCGCCGCACGACCCGAACTACCACCTCACCGAGGACATGGCGACAAGGCGGCATCGACTGGCTGCGCAAGCACCGCGCCTTCTCGCCGGACAAGCCGTTCTTCATGTACTGGGCGCCCGGCGCGGCGCACGGGCCGCACCAGGTCGTCAAGGAATGGGCCGACAAGTACAAGGGCAAGTTCGACGACGGCTGGGACGCCTACCGCGAGCGCGTGTTCGCGCGCCAGAAGGAGCTGGGCTGGATCCCGGCCGATACCGAAGCTCACGCCGCGCGCGGCGAACATGCCGTCCTGGGACAGCATCCCCGAGGCGCAGCGCGCCGTTCCAGCTCCGGCTGATGGAGATCTTCGCCGGCTTCGTCGAGCACGCCGACGCGCAGGCCGGCAGGCTGATCGACGAGCTCGAGCGACTCGGCGTGCGCGACAACACGCATCGTCTTCTACATCTTCGGCGACAACGGCGCCAGCGCCGAGGGCCAGAACGGCACCATCAGCGAGCTGCTGGCGCAGAACGGCATCCCGAACACCGTCGAGCAGCAGATCGCGGCGCTGGACGAACATCGGCGGCCTCGACGCGCTGGGCGGTCCCAAGACCGACAACATGTACCACGCCGGCTGGGCCTGGGCCGGCAACACGCCGTTCCACCACACCAAGCTGGTCGCGTCGCACTTCGGCGGCACGCGCAATCCGATGGTGATCTCGTGGCCGAAGGGCATCAAGGCCGACCGGACGCCCCGCGGGCGCAGTTCCACCACGTCAACGACATCGCGCCGACGATCTACGAGATCGTCGGCATCACGCCGCCGAAGGTGGTCGACGGCGTCGCGCAGGACCCGATCGACGGCGTGAGCCTCGCCTACACCTTCGCCGACGCCAGGGCGCCCGGACGCAAGAAGGTGCAGTACTTCGACAACAACGGCAGCCGCGCGATCTACCAGGACGGCTGGGTCGCCGGCGACGTTCGGCCCGCTGACGCCGTGGCTGCCCGGGGCGCCCGGCCTTGCCGAGTGGGATTCCGCCAAGGACAAGTGGGAGCTCTACAACATCGCCAGGGACTTCTCGGAGGCCGACGATCTCGCCGCCAGGGAACCGCAGCGGCTCGCGCAGCTGCAGAAGACCGTTCGATCAGCTCGCCGACGCGAACAAGGTCTACCCGCTCGGCGCGGGCATCTGGCTGCGCCTGCATCCGGAGGACCGCATCAAGTCGCCCTACACGAGCTGGCAGTTCGACACGACCACCGTGCGGATGCCGGAATTCACGGCGCCGGGACTCGGCCGCGAGAACAGCACGGTGACCGATCGACGCGGAGATCGGCGACAACGCCTCCGGCGTGCTCTACGCGCTGGGCGGATCCGGTGGCGGCCTCGCGCTCTACATGGACAAGGGCCAGCTGGTCTACGAGTACAACATGATGATCATCGAGCGCTACATCGCCCGCTCGGCGACCAAGGATTGCCGGCCGGCAAGCGGCGCATCGAAGTCACGACGACCCTGGCGAGCGCCCAGCCGCTTTCGCCGGCCGAGGTGGTGCTGAAGGTCGACGGCCAGGAGGTGGCGCGGACGACGGTGAAGCGAACCGTACCCGCCGCATTCTCGGCGAGCGAGACCTTCGACGTCGGCGTCGACCTCGGCGCGACGGTCTCGATCGACTATTTCGACCGGAGGCCCTTCCGCTTCGACGGCAAGATCGGCGCCGTCAACGTGAAGATCAACTGAACTGAGCTGAAATGAACTGACCGGACGCGCCGTCTCGTGTGGTGAAACGGGATCGGCGATGCGGCAACTCGTGAAGCGACGCGCCAGGAACACCCGCCCCGAACAACAAGAGAGGTAATGATGAACAAGCACGAAGGATTCCCGACATCGACCGGACGCTCGCTCCGGCGTGCCGGCGCCGCGTTGGCCGCCGGTGCACTGCTGCCGCTGCTGGCGGTCCATGGCGCGGCATGGGCGCAGCAACCGGCGGCGCCGGCCGCCACCCAGCCGCTGCCGCCGCACCCGCTCCCGCGGCGGCCGCGATCATCAACGCGAAGGCGGTCGAGCGCCTCAACGCGATGGGCGCGCACCTGCGCTCGCTCAAGACCTTCACCGTCACCGCCGACGTCACGACGGAGGAGGTGCTGGACTCCGGCCAGAAGGTCGAGAACGCGAACTCGCGATCGAGATCGCCGCCCGCAGGCCCGACAAGCTGCGGGTCTACACGACGTCCGCCGAGCGCAGCCGGAAGATCTACTTCGACGGCAAGACCGTCACGATCTTCGGGGAAAAGCTCAGGTACTACGGCTCGTTCACCGCGCCGGGCGACGATCGGCGAAACGGTCGGAGCTCGCGGCCAAGAAATACGGTCTCGAAATCCCGCTCGCCGACCTGTTCCTGATGGGCACCGACAACTTCGACACCAAGTCGATCACCGAGGCCATCTACGTGGGACCGCAGCTCATCGGCGGCGTGCTGTGCGACCAGCTGGCCTTCCGCCAGCCCGGGGTCGACTGGCAGATCTGCATCGAGCGGGGCAAGGCGCCGCTGCCGCGCAAGCTGGTCGTCACCGGCACCGACGGCGACGCGGCGCAGCCGGTGCGCCGCTCCATCCTCACCTGGAAAGCGGGAACGGCGCCGGAAGCGGCGGCGTTCACCTTCGTGCCGCCGAAGGGCGCGACCAGGATTGCCGTCAAAGAAGCGGCCAAGTGACCCTCTCCCAGGCCAAGACAGGAATGACACCATGAAGACGAATCGAATCCTTCCCGCCGGCGCGGCTGCCGCCCTTGCCGTTGCCATCGGGCTTTCCGTATCGGCGCCCGCAGACGCCCGCGACGTCAAGGGTGGCGGTGGCGCGCGCAACAACGTGAGCGCCGGCGCCAATCGGGACGCCGCTCCCAAGCGCGACGCCGCTCCCAAGCGCGACGCCGCTCCCAAGCGCGACGCCGACGTCAACCGCAACACCAACGTCAATCGCGATACGAACATCAACCGCAACACCAACGTCAACAAGAACACCAATGTCAACGTCAACCGGGATCGCGACGTCAACATCGACGTCGACGTCGATCGCCGGGGCGGCTGGGACAACGACTGGGACGACCACCACCACCCGATCGCGACCGGCGTTGCAATCGGCGCGACCGCCGCGATCACGTCGGCGGTGATCGGGTCGATGGTCTATACGCTGCCGCCTCAATGCCAGACGGTGATCGTCAACGGCATCGGCTACAGCAACTGCGGCGGCACCTGGTACCAGCCCCAGTACGTCGGCACGTCGGTGCAATACGTCGTCGTGGCGCCGCTGCAGTAACAGCGATTGCGGACGTCAGATCCGCAGCGAACACGGACGGCCTTGCCGTTCGCTTCAACCGGGCGCGTTGCTCGCGTCCCCCTGCCGTCGGCTGCCCCCAGGAGCCGGCGGCAAGGTTTCCTCTACCGGTAAACGCCATGCGCCCAGCCGAATCCGCCGACACTTCCACGCTCGACTTCTCGCCGGTCGAGAACGAGCCGCCGTTGCGCTGGCACCGCCGGCTGCACCTGGTGCCAGCCGATGAGTCTCGGCGTCGGGCGGCGCGCCGTCTTCTACGCGCTCGTCACCTGGCTGCCGATCGCGATCTGGGCGGCCCTGCAGGGGCGCCTGCTCGCCGACGACAGTGGCGAGCGTCTGCTGCAGCATTACGGCGTCCACGTCCGCTGCCTGGTCGCGATTCCCCTGTTCATCTTCGCCGAAGCGGCGCTGCACAAGGCGATGCTGCGGTTCGTGCCCCAGTTCGTCGAGGGCGGCGTGGTCCCGCCCGCCGAGCGCGCGCGCTTCGAGCAGCTGCTCGCGGGAGTCCGCCAGCTGCGCAACACGTCGCTGCCGTGGATCTTCATGCTGGGGGTCGCGCTCGCGTGGTCGATCGGCACCTCGGCGGAGCCGCACTCCGACGCCATGGCCTGGGCGGTCGAACCCGACGGCGGCCTGGGCTTCGGCGGCTGGTGGTTCGCGTACGTCGCGCGGCCGGTCTTCCTCGCGCTGCTGCTGGGCTGGCTGTGGCGGCTGGGGCTGGTGACGCTGTGGATGGCGCGGGTCGGTCGCCTGAAGCTGTCGCTGGTGCCGACGCACCCGGACCACGTCGGCGGACTGGGCTTCCTGGAGAAGCTGCCTGGCGCGTTCTCGATGCTTTCGTTCGCCCTGTCCGCGGTGCTGGCGTCGCGCTGGGCGCACGACGTCGTCCACCACGGAGCCACGCTCGGCTCGCTCAAGCTGCCGATGATCGGCTTCGTCGTGCTCTGGTCGCTGCTGCTGCTGGCGCCGCTGCTGGCGCTGGTGCCGGCGCTGGCGGCCGCCAAGCGCACCGCGCTGGTCGCCTATTCGAATCTCGTCGGCGAGCAGGGACGGCTGGTCCATCGCCGCTGGATCCTGGGCGATCCGGTCGAGTCGACGCCGCTGCTCGACGCGCCGGAGATCGGCCCGGTGGCCGACGCAAACGCGATGTACGACGCCGTCAAGTCGATGCGCGGATTTCCGTTGAGCAAGCACTCGCTGATGGCCATACTGCTGCCGCTGGCCCTGCCGTTGCTCGCCCTGGCGGCGCTGCAGATCCCGCTCAAGGAACTGCTGGTGAAGCTCGCGAAGACGTTGATCTGATCACCGCGCGGAGCCCCGCCAGCCGCGCGGCGCCTTCCCGCAGCGTCTCCTCGCGCTTGGCGAAGCAGAAGCGGATCACCCTGTGGTCGGTGCCGTCGCGGTGGAACGCCGACAGCGGGATGGTCGCCACGCCGTAGTCGACGACCAGGCGCTGCGCGAACGCCGCCGCCGGCTCGTCGCTGACCCGCCCGTAGCGCGCGAGCTGGAAGTAGCTGCCGGCGCAGGGCAGCAGGTCGAGCGGCGTCCCGGCGAGCAGTTCGCGAAAGAGGTCGCGCTTGCGCTGGAAGAACTGCGGCAGCGCCTCGTAGCGCGCCGGGTCCTGCAGGAAGGCGGCCAGCGCGTGCTGGACCGGGCTGTTGACCGTGAACACCGTGAACTGGTGGACGCGGCGGATCTCGGCGGTCAGCGCCGCGGGCGCCAGCGCGTAGCCCACCTTCCACCCGGTCGCGTGGAACGTCTTGCCGAAGGAGCCGATGACGACGCTGCGCGCGGCCAGCTCGTCGTGGCGCGCCAGGCTTTCGTGCCGCGCGCCGTCGTAGACCATGTGCTCGTAGACCTCGTCGCCGATCACCACGATCGGCGTGTCCCGGACGACCGCGGCGAGCTCGTCGAGATCGCTTGCCGACAGCACGCTGGTGCCGGGGTTGCAGGGCGTGTTGAGCAGGATGAACCGCGTCCGCGGCGTGATCGCCGCGCGGACCGCGTCCCAGTCGATCCGGTAATCCGGGAACGTCAGCGGCAGCGGCACCGGCGTGGCGCCCGCGAGCTGCACCGACGGCACGTAGCTGTCGTAGGCCGGCTCGAACACGATGACCTCGTCGCCGGGATGCGCGAGCGCCTGGATGGTCGTGAAGATCGCCTGCGTCGCGCCGGTCGTCACGGTGATCTCGTCGACCGGGTCGTAGCGGCGCCCGTACAGGCGCAGGACCTTGGCCGCGATCGCCTCGCGCAGCGCCGGCACGCCCGGCATCAGCGGGTACTGGTTGTGCCCGGCGCGCATCGCCTCGGAGACGAGGTCGATCAGCGCCGGGTCGATCGGGTAATCGGGAAAGCCCTGGCCGAGGTTGACCGCGCCGTGCTTCTGGGCCAGCGCCGACATCACGCTGAAGATCGTGGTGCCCGCGGCGGGCAGCTTCGAACGAATCGGGACGGGGGCGGGCGTCTGCATGGGCGGATCGGCGGGCGCCGGGCGCGGACGGCGCGGGGTGCGCGTCCGTCGCGTCGGCAAGACGACGATTATGCCCCGCTGCGCGCGGTCGGGCCCGGCGCGCCTTTCCGTCCCATGCTGCGCGACGGGTTCCGGAGGGTCGCGCGGCAGGCGGCGCGGGCTCATCCACGAGGCCGATGCCTGCGGCGGTGTCGCCTTCGCTACAATGGCGGCCGACCCCCACCGTTTCCCGCCCGATGTTCCCGACGCTCGAATCGACGATAGGCAACACGCCGCTGGTCCGCCTCGCCCGCCTGCCGGGCGCGTCGACCAACGTCGTCCTCGGCAAGCTCGAAGGCAACAATCCGGCGGGCTCGGTCAAGGACCGGCCGGCGCTGTCGATGATCGCCGAGGCCGAGAAGCGCGGCGACATCAGGCCGGGGGACACGCTGATCGAAGCGACGTCGGGCAATACCGGCATCGCGCTGGCCATGGTCGCGGCGATGAAGGGTTACCGGATGGTCCTGATCATGCCGGACAACCTGTCGGTCGAACGGCGGCAGGCGATGACGGCGTATGGCGCCGAGCTCGTCCTCGTCCCCAAGGCGGACGGCATGGAAGGCGCGCGCGACCTCGCCGACCGGATGCGCGCCGAAGGACGCGGCACCGTCCTCGACCAGTTCGCGAATCCGGACAACCCGCTGGCGCACTACCGCGGCACCGGCCCCGAGATCTGGCGCGACACCGGCGGGCGGATCACGCACTTCGTCTCGGCGATGGGCACCACCGGCACGATCATGGGGGTGTCGCGCCATCTCAAGGAGCAGAACCCCGCGGTGACCGTCGTCGGCGCGCAGCCGGCCGAAGGCGCGTCGATCCCCGGCATCCGCAAGTGGCCCGAGGCCTACCTGCCGAAGATCTACGACCGCGCGCGCGTCGACCGCATCGAGCCGGTGACGCAGCAGGAAGCCGAGGACATGACGCGCCGGCTGGCGACCGAGGAAGGCATCTTCTGCGGCGTGTCCGCCGGCGGGGCCTGCGCGGTCGCGCTGCGGATCGCACGTGAAGTCGAGCACGCCACGATCGTGTTCATCGTCTGCGACCGCGGCGACCGCTACCTCTCCACCGGCGTCTTTTCCAACTGAGCGCCGGCCGATCCGGGCCCAGGGCCACCATGAATCCGATCCTCGTCTTCGACATCGAAACGATTCCGGACATCGACGGCATCCGCCGCGTCCACGGGATGCCGGCGACGCTCGACGACACCGGCGTCCTCGACGCGTGGATGCAGCAGCGGCGCGCGCAGAGCGGCACCGATTTCCCGCCGCACTACCTGCACCGCGTGGTCGCGATCGCCTGCGCGCTGCGCACGCGCGAGACGCTGCAGGTGTGGTCGCTGGGCGAGCCCGACGACCCGGAACCCGAGCTGATCCGCCGCTTCTTCGAGGGCATCGAGCGCTTCACGCCGCAGCTCGTCAGCTGGAACGGCGGCGGCTTCGACCTGCCGGTGCTGCAGCAGCGCGCGCTGATCCACGGGGTCGCTGCGGCGAAGTACTGGGACTGGGGCGACGACGATCGCGACTTCAAGTACAACAACTACCTGTCGCGCTACCACACGCGGCATCTCGACCTGATGGACGTGCTCGCGCAGTACCAGCCGCGCGCCAGCGCACCGCTGGACGCGATGGCGAAGCTCTCGGGCTTTCCGGGGAAGCTGGGGATGGACGGCAGCGAGGTGCTGGGTGCCGTGCGCGATGGGCGGCTCGCCGAGGTGCGCGCCTATTGCGAGACCGACGTGATGAACACCTACCTGCTGTACCAGCGCTTCCGGCTGATGCGCGGCGAACTGTCCGCCGGCGAGTACGCGCAGGAACTGTCGACGGCGCGCGAGAAGCTCGCCGCGACCGGCGCGGCGCACTGGCAGGAATTCCTCGCCGCCTGGAGCGCCTGAGCCGCGACCGCATGGCGGCCCGAACGCGACCGGCCGCGCGCGCGACGGCAACGCGCGACCGCCGCCCGGCGGCTACAGCGTGACGGTCCCGCGTCCCAGTTCGACCACCCGCCCGGACACGCGGATCCGGCGGTCGGCAGTGACCTCGAGGCCCAGCCGGCAGGGGCGGCCGACCGCGTCGCCCTGGGCGATCGACAGCCGCTGCGGCAGCGCCGCCCCGGTCGCGAGCAGCCAGCCGCCGAGGTTCGCGCAGGCCGAGCCGGTGCCCGGGTCCTCGATCACGCTGCCGTGCTTGGGAAAGAAGAAGCGCGCGTCCATCGCGCCGGGACCGGAGGGGGCGAACACGTACGCCATCGCCCGGGTCTCGTTGCTGCCGTGCCTCTGCAGCAGGTCGGCGCGGGGCGCCGCGCGCGCCACGGCGGCGGCCGACGCCAGCGGGATGACGAGTTGCTGCGAACCGGTGTCGACCCACAGCGGCGGCGCGGCGGAATCCGGCGCGACGTCGGCTTCGTCGAGGCCGAGCATCGCCGCGAGTTCGGCGCGGCTCGCGGCGACCCCGTGGTGCCGCGGGGCGTTGGCGTCCAGCGTCCACACGTCGCCGTCGGCGGCGACCGGGATGACGCCCGCCTTCATTTCCAGCGTCACCCGGTCGAGGTCGGCGGGTGTCGCCCGCCGTCCCGTGGCGTCGTCGCCGGCGTCCCGCAGCGCGCGATCCGCCGCGGTCGGGTCGCCCGCCCGCAGCAGCGCGCGCACGACGTGGGCGGTCCCCAGCGTCGGGTGCCCGGCGAAGGGCATCTCGAAGGCCGGGGTGAAGATGCGCACCTGCGCGGTCGCCGTCGCCGACGGCAGCACGAACGTGGTCTCCGACAGGTTGAACTGCAGCGCCAGCGCCTGCATCGTCGGCGCATCGAGCCCGCGCGCGTCCTCGAACACGCACAGCGGATTGCCGGCGAGCGGGGATTCGGCGAAGACGTTGACGAGTCGGAACGCGTAGGTGGTCACGGGGTCTCGCTGTCGACGGCGCGGGCGAGCGCGAGGAATGCCGCGTCGTCGGTGGCCGCGGGAACGGCGACGCGTGCGTCGGCGTGGCGCGGGAAATTGCGCGCCATCGAGCGTGTGTAGGTCGGGTCGTAGTGGCGTACCAGCAGCTCGGCGACCAGCGCGTCGAAATCGCCGGCGGCGGCCGCGGCCGCCCAGCGGTCGAGCATCGCCTTGCCGTGCAGCGGCGCGAGGTGCGCCAGACGGTCGGACAGCGACTGCGGGTCGGCGAGAAAGTGCGCGTACTCGTCCTTCAGCAGCGCCACGCGCAGCGGCTGCGGCGTGTCGACGCGGACGCAGGGCGATTCGCGCATCGCGGCGAGCAGCGCGTCGGGAACCTGGATGGTGCCGATCTTCTTGCTCTCGGACTCGACGTACACCGGGCGTGCGGGGTCGAGGCGTTCCAGCGCCGCCAGCAGTTCGCTGTCGAAACCCTTCTGCGACGGCTGCGGGTCGCCGGGCAGGTCGCCGAGCAGCGAGCCGCGGTGCCGCGCGAGGCCCTCGAGGTCGAGCGTCTGCGCCCCGATCGCCGCCAGCGCCGCGAGCAGCCGGCTCTTGCCCGAGCCGGTGAGGCCGCAGATGACGCGGTAGGAAAAGCGCGCCGGCAGCGTCTCGAGCGTCGCCACGACGTGGCGCCGGTAGGTCCGGTACCCGCCGTCGAGCTGCACCGCCTTCCAGCCGATTTCGGCGAGGATGTGCGCAAGCGCGCCGCTGCGCTTGCCGCCGCGCCAGCAGTAGACCAGCGGCGCCCAGTCGCGCGGCTTGTCGGCGAAATCGACCTCGAGCATCCGGGCGATGTTGCGCGCCACCACGGCCGCGCCGGCCTTCTTGGCGGCGAAGGCCGAGTCCTGGGCGTGCAGCGTGCCGATCCGCGCGCGCTCGGCGTCGTCGAGCACCGGGTGGCTGGACGCGCCGGGCAGGTGGTCCTCGGCGAACTCCGACGGACTGCGCACGTCGATCCGGTCGGGGTAGCGCGGGAGCGCATCGATCCCGACCTTGCGGTCGCGCTCGTGGCCGTGCTCGCGCGGCGGCGGCGCGCTCATCGCCGTTTCAGCAGCGGTTCGAGCGCCGGCCACAGGTTGTCGAGCAGCAGCGGTTGTGCCTCGACGGCGGGGTGGATGCGGTCGGGCTGGAACAGCTCGTTGCGTTCGCCGAAACCCTCGAACAGGAACGGGACCAGCGCCGCCTTGCGCGCCTTGGCGACGTCGGCGAACAGCGCCTCGAAGCCCCGTCCGTAGACCGGGCCGTAGTTCGGCGGCACCCGCATGCCGACGATCAGCACGCGGGCGCGGGCCGCCTGCGCCGCGACGACCATGGCGTCGAGGTTCGCGCGCGTCGCGGCGAGGTCGCCGCCGCGCAGCGCGTCGTTGCCGCCGAGTTCGATGACCACGACCGCGGGCTTGTGGCGCGCCAGCAGCGCCGGCAGCCGGCTGCGGCCCCCGGCGGTGGTGTCGCCGCTGATGCTGGCGTTGACGACCCGGTGCGGATAGCGCCGTTCGGCGAGCCGCTTCGCGAGCAGGTCGGTCCAGCCGGTGCCCCCGGGGAGCCCGTAGGCGGCCGATATCGAATCGCCGACGACCAGGATCACCGGTGCCCCGGCGGCCTCGGCCTCCGCGGCCCGCACCGGCGGCGCGATGGCCGCGCCGACGACGAGCAGCGCCAGCGCGGCCGCCGCGGCGGCACGAACCCTGCCGCAGGCGGCTGCCCACGCGCGGCCGGCGCGGGCAGCCGCGGTCCGGGGGGAAGTCGACCGCAGTGAACGAACCGGTGGGGACATGGAGTGGGTGCAGGAAGCGACGCTCGGCCGGGCGCCGGCCGCTTTTCGAGGATGGGGGCGCAAGCCGGCGCGGGCAAGCGGTGAAGTCGGGATTGTAGAGCCTCGGCCGGCAGGGGCGGGTGGGGCGGGTAGAATTGCATCGATGAGCGCCCAGCCCGCCGTCGCTGCCGCGTCCCTGTCGCGGGTGGCCGCGGCGGCGGCGCCGACGTTCAGCGTCATCGTCGCCACGCACAACCGCAGCAACGTCCTGGCGTACGCGATCCGGTCGGTGCTGGCGCAGACGCGCGGCGACTTCGAACTCCTGGTCGTCGGCGACGGCTGCACCGACGACACGGCGGCCGTGGTCGCGGGGTTTCGCGATCCGCGCATCCGCTTCGAGAATCTCGATCCCCGCGTCGGCGACCAGTCCGGGCCGACCAACCGGGGATTCACGCTCGCCCGCGGCCGCTACCTCGCGCTGCTCAACCACGACGACCTGTGGTTTCCCGACCACCTCGCGCGTGCCGGCGAGGCACTCGAGCGCGGCGACGCCGACCTCGTGTTCCCGCTGCAGCTCGAGCTGGATCCGGACGGACGCTGGCGGATGAACAGCGTCTTTCCCGATGGATTCGACCCGCTGCTGCATCCCAACGCCAGCGCCTGGGTGTTCCGCCGCGAGCTCGCCGTCCGCACGGGTCCGCTGGTGCGTCGCGGCGAGACCTACACCTACCCGACGCGGCAATGGCTGATGCGCGCGTGGCGCGCGGGCGCCCGCCTGGAAGCGGTTCCTGCCGCGACCGTCGTCGTGATCTCGGCCACCACCCGCCGCAACACCTATCGCGAGCGCCCCGACCACGAGCACGCGGCCGTCTGGGCGGGCATGACCGGGGACCCGGGATTCCGCGAGCGCTGCCTCGTCGACGCCTGGACGCAGCCCAGGCAGACGCACCTGCGGGCGCTGGCGCCGCGCGTGCTGCTGCGGGGAATGGCGATGCGCGCGGCCGGTCGACTGGCGCAATGGCTCGGCATCGATCCGGAGGCGGTCTACTGCTACGCCAAGTTTCCGAAGCGATACGGTATCCTGCCGGTGCGCGGCGCCGTCATCGCCGAACTCTATCGCCGGCGCGGGCTGTCCGGGAACGAACTGGCGCCCGGCGCGGTCGGAACCGATTCCGCCACCGGATCACCCTCATGAGCGCCCCGCTGCCAGCTACCGTGCCCGACCCCGCCCTGTCACCCCGCGAGGGCGCGCTCGAAGGCGCCACGCGCGACAGCCAGAGCATCACCCGCGACTGGGAGCCGCTGCAGTCGCTGATCGACGGAGTCGCGGTGCGCGAGGTGCGCCACGTCGCCAAGGACAACGGCCACCTCACCGAGATGTGGCGCGACGACTGGGGACTTTCCCCCGGCGGCGTCGCGCAGGTCTTCCAGGCGCTGATCGAGTCGGCGGGAATCTCGGCGTGGCACGTCCACCGGACGGCGACCGACCGGCTGTTCGCCAATCACGGCCTCGTCAAGATCGTGCTGTTCGACGCGCGGGCCGGGTCGCCGACCGAGGGCCGGGTCAACGTCTTCCGCTGCGGCACCATCAGGCCGGCACTGATCGTGGTGCCGCCGGGGGTCTGGCACGGCGTGCACAACCTGGGTTCCGGGCCGGCGCTGCTGCTCAACCTGCCGGACCGGGCGTACCAGTACGAAGCCCCCGACCACTGGCGCCTGCCGCCGGACACCGATCGCATCCCGTACTCGTTTAGCGGTGTGCGGCCCAATCACGAGGACCCCGGCCGCTTCTAGGCGGCGCCCGCGACGGCCGCCGCCGACGCCATCGACCGCGGTGCCGCGCTCGTCCGTGCCGAGGGTTGCGGCGGGCCTCCGGCGCCCTCATGTAAGAGTTTTGTGGGCCCCCGCCCGCAGTCCCGACCCGTGCCTTGCCCATGCCCCCCTCCCTGCTGCGCGCCGACAACCTGACCAAGATCGTCACCAGCGGCGATGCGCCGCTGACCATCCTCGACGGCGTGTCCTTCGACGTCGAGCCGGGGGCGACCGTCGCGATCGTCGGCGCGTCCGGGTCGGGGAAGACGACGCTGCTGGGTCTGCTGGCGGGCCTCGACCGGCCGACGCAGGGCGACGTGTTCGTCGACGGCATCGCGCTCTCGGGTCTCGACGAGGACGCGCGCGCCGCGCTGCGCCAGCGGCTGCTGGGATTCGTGTTCCAGTCGTTCCAGCTGCTCCCGGCGCTGACCGCGCTGGAGAACGTGATGCTGCCGCTCGAGCTCGCCGGCGCGCCGGACGCGGCGGCGGTGGCGCGCGAGTGGCTGGGCAAGGTCGGCCTGGGGCAGCGCACGACGCATTATCCGAAGCAGCTGTCGGGCGGCGAGCAGCAGCGGGTGGCGATCGCCCGCGCCTTCGCCGGCGAACCGAAGCTGCTGATGGCCGACGAGCCGACCGGCAACCTCGACGGTGCCACCGGGGTCGAGGTCGCCGACCTCATGTTTCGCCTGAATCGCGAGCGCGGCACGACGCTGGTGCTGGTGACGCACGACGCGACCCTGGCCGCGCGCTGCGGCCGGCGCCTGTCGCTGGCCTCGGGCCGGCTGGTCGGCGACGAGCGCGCCGCCGCATGAACGCCATGCGCAGCTTCCATCGGCCGGGCGCGCACCGGCGCCGCGCGGGCGCGCGATGAGCGCGACCCTCAGGCTGGCGCTGCGCATGCTGCTGCGCGACTGGCGCGCCGGCGAGCTCACGGTGCTCGCGGCGGCGCTGGTGCTCGCGGTCGCCAGCATCGGCACCGTCGGCTTTTTCGCCGACCGGGTGAAGAACGCGCTGACGCGACAGGCGAACCTGCTGCTCGGCGCCGACGTCGTCATTTCCAGCGACCGGCCGCTGCCTGACACGCTGGCGGCGGACGCTGCGAGGCGCGGCCTGGTGACGGTGCCGGTGCTGCGCTTCAACAGCATGGTCCAGCGCGAGGGCGGCGCGGGCGGCCTGGTGCTGGCGACGGTGAAGGCGGTCGGTCCCGGGTATCCGCTGCGCGGCGCGGTCACGCTGGTCGACCCCGAGCGTCCCGAGGGCCGGCGCGCCGAGGGCATTCCCGAGCGCGGCCAGGTGTGGCCCGACACGCGCTTCGCGCAGCGCCTCGGCCTCAAGTCCGGCGACCGCCTGTCGATCGGCGAGGCGGTGCTCACCGTGGGCCCGGTGATGCTGCAGGAACCCGAAGTCGCCACCGGCCTCCTGTCGAGCGGTCCGCGGCTGCTGATGCACCAGGACGATGTCGCGGCGACCAACCTGCTGCAGCCGGGCAATCGCGCGACGTACCGGCTGCTGGTCGCCGACCGCGCCGACCGCGACACGCTCGCCGGCTTCGTGACCTGGGCGCAGGGCGAGCTGAAGCCCGGCCAGCGGCTGGAGAACGTCCGCGACGTGCAGCCGGAGGTGCGCCAGACGCTGGAGCGCGCCGAGCGTTTCCTCGGCCTCGCCGCGCTGGTCGCGGTGATGCTGGCGGCCGTCGCGGTCGCGCTCGCGGCGTCGCGCTACCTGCGCCGCCATCTCGACACCGCGGCGATGCTGCGCTGCCTCGGTACGTCGCAGCGCCGGGCGCTGATGCTGTTCGTCACCCAGTTCGTCGTGCTCGGGGTCGTCGCCAGCGCCGTCGGCGTCGCGCTGGCGCTGGCCGGGCAGGCGCTGCTGGTCGCGCTGCTGGCGTCGATCGCGCAGACGACGCTGCCGCCGCCCGACGCGCTGCCCGGGATCGCGGCGTTCACCGCCGGCATGCTGCTGCTGCTGGGATTCGCGTTGCCGCCGCTGGTGGCGCTGGCCGGCGTACCGCCGCTGCGCGTGCTGCGCCGCGACCTGCCGCGGCCGCGGCCGTCGTCGGTGCTGGTCTATGCGCTGGGCGCGGCGGTGATCGGGCTGCTCATCGCCTGGCAGGCGAAGGATCCCACCGCCGGCGCGATCATGGTCGGCGCGATCGGCGGGCTGCTGGCGGTGTCGGCGGTGTCGGCGTGGCTGCTGATCCTGCTGTTGAAGCGCCTGCCGCAGCGCGGCGTCACGTGGCGCTTCGGCCTCGCCAACCTGCGCCGGCGGCCGCTGGCGTCGAGCCTGCAGGTGGGCGCGCTGGCGCTGGGGCTGATGGCGCTGCTGCTGCTCACCGTGGTGCGCGGCGACTTGATGAAGAACTGGCGGGCGAGCCTGCCGGCCGACGCGCCGAACCACTTCATCATCAACGTGCTGCCGGACCAGGTCGACGCGGTGCGCGCGTCGCTCGCCCAGGTGACCGGCGGCGACGTCGTGCTCTACCCGATGGTCCGCGGCCGCCTGGTCGCGGTGAACGGCACGCCGCTGGACAGCACCAAGTTCGACAATCCGCGCGCGCGCCGCCTCGCCGAGCGCGAGTTCAACCTGTCGACGGCGGCCGAGCTGCCGTCGACCAACCGCCTGACCGCCGGCAAGTTCTGGGGGAGCGCGGCGAAGCCGGAGGCCGCGATCTCGATGGAGGACGGCATCGCCGAGTCGCTCAAGCTGAAGCTCGGCGACACGCTGACCTTCGACATCGCGGGCACCCCGGTGGTGGCGCCGATCACCAGCCTGCGCAAGGTCGACTGGGACAGCTTCCGCCCGAACTTCTTCACGCTGTTCCCGCCCGGTGCGCTCGACGGCATGCCCACGTCGTACCTCGGCGCGGTGCGGGTTCCGGACAGCGCGGCCGGGGGCGCCTGGCTGTCGGCATTCGTCCAGCAGTTCCCGAACGTGCTGGCGATCGACGTCGGCGAGGTGATCCGGCAGGTGCAGTCGATCATGGACCAGGTGGCGCGAGCGGTCGAGTTCGTGTTCCTGTTCACGCTGGCTGCGGGCCTGCTGGTGCTGCAGGCGGCGATCGCCGCGACCCAGGACGAGCGGCGCTTCGATGCCGCGATCCTGCGCACGCTCGGCGCGTCGCAGCGGCAGCTCTCGGCGGCGCAGGTCGCCGAGTTCGTGGTGCTGGGCGCGCTGGCCGGCCTGCTGGCGGCGACCGGCGCGTGGATCACCGGCAAGGTGCTCGCCGACCGCGTGTTCCAGATCCCGTTCGCGGCGAGCTGGACGGTGTGGGTCTGGGGCATCGGCGGCGGCGCGATCGCCGTGACGCTGGCCGGCTGGCTGGGCACGCGCAGCACGGCGCGCCATCCGCCGCTGGCGGTGATCCGGCAACTGGGCTGAGGCGACGATGGGCGAGGCCGGGGGCACCGCGGCGGATCCGGTCACGCCGTTCGCGGCGATCGGCGGCGAGCCGGGCGTGCGCGCGCTGGTCGACCGGTTCTACGACCTGATGGAACTCGAGCCGGCCTACGCGGGCATCCGCGCGCTGCACGCGCCGTCGCTGGACGCGGCGCGCGAGAAGCTGTTCCTGTTCCTCACCGGCTGGCTGGGCGGGCCACCGCTGTACATGGACCGCTACGGGCATCCGCGGCTGCGCGCGCGGCACCTGCCGTTCGCGATCGGGGTCGGCGAGCGCGACCAGTGGCTGGCGTGCATGCGACAGGCGCTGATCGACACCGAGGTCGAACCCGCGCTGGCGGCGAAGCTGATGGAGGCGTTCTTCGGCACCGCCGACTGGATGCGCAATCGCGAAGGGTAGGGCGGCGGTGCCGTGCTGACGATCCTGCATCGCGACGAACAGCTGATCGCCATCGACAAGCCGGCCGGGCTGCTGGTCCATCGCAGCGGCATCGACCGCCACGAGACGCGCTTCGCCGTGCAGCTGCTGCGCGACCAGATCGGTGCCCGCGTGCAGCCGGTGCATCGGCTCGACAAGGGCACGTCCGGCGTGCTGCTGTTCGCGTTCGATGCCGAAACCACCCGCCGCATGGGCGCGCAGTTCGAGCGCAGCGAGGTCGCCAAGACCTACCTGGCGATCGTGCGCGGCTGGCCGCCCGAGTCGGGCAGCGTCACGCACGCGCTGTCGCGGACGCACGACGATTTCGGCCACGCGCTCGCGGCAGCGGAGCCGCAGCCGGCGCGCACCGACTTCCGGCGGCTGGCGACCGTCGAGCTGCCCTGCGCCGTCGACCGCCACCCGACCTCGCGCTACGCGCTGGTGGAGCTCGCGCCGCGCACCGGCCGCCGGCACCAGCTGCGCCGGCACATGAAGCACATCGCCCACCCGATCGTCGGCGACGCGACGCATGGCAAGGGCGTCCACAACCGTTTCTTTCAACGCGAGTTCGGCTGCCATCGGCTGCTGCTGGCCTGCGTCGCGCTGGAGTTCCGGCACCCGTCGACCGGCGAGGAAGTCGCGATTCGTGCGCCGCTCGGCGATTGTTTCGCGGCGATCTGCGGCCGGCTCGGCTGGTCGGCCAGCGCGCATCCGGTGGCGGCGAACTGAGCGCGGGTTTTCGCCGGCTCGCGTACCATGAGCGCGGCGGAATCCCGACCCCGGGCTCACCCGCGCATCACGCCCCCGGGGCCTGTCCACGCATCACCACCTTCATGCGGCTCGAACATCTCCACCTCCGGCTGCGCGCCCTGGGCGCCAGGCACTGCCACGAGCGGGCCGTGCTGCGCGCGTGGATGCAGGCGCAGCCGCTCCACAGCGGCTCGCGTCCGGCGGCGGATTTCCTGCCTCGCGCGCTCCGCGACGCGTTGCCGGAACTGGCTCGCGAGCTTGCCGGACTGGCGCGCCTGCGCTCGGAGCACCCGTCGGCCGACGGCTCCGCGCGCCTGCTGGTCGAACTGGCCGACGGGCAGGCGGTCGAGTCGGTGCTGCTGCCGCGCGACGGCGTCTGCGTTTCCACCCAGGTCGGCTGCGCGGTGGGTTGCGTCTTCTGCATGACCGGGCGCGACGGCTTGAGCCGCCACCTCGGCAGCGCCGAGATCGTTGCGCAGGTGGCACTGGCCCGCTCGCACCGTCCGGTGCGGAAGGTCGTGTTCATGGGCATGGGCGAGCCCGCCCATAACCTCGAAAACGTCCTCGAGGCGATCGAGCTGCTGGGGACCGAGGGCGGGATCGGGCACAAGAACCTGGTCTTCTCGACGGTGGGCGACCCGCGCGTGTTCGAACGGCTGCCGCAGGCGCGCGTCCGGCCGGCGCTGGCGCTGTCGCTGCATTCGACGTCGGCCGCGCTGCGCGCGAAGCTGTTGCCGCGGGCGCCGCGCATCGACCCGGCCGCGCTCGTCGAGCTCGGGGAGCGCTATGCGCGGGCGACGCACTATCCGATCCAGTACCAGTGGACGCTGCTCGACGGCGTCAACGACGGCGACGAGGAGATCGAAGGCATCGTCCGGCTGCTCGCCGGCAGCTACGCGGTGATGAACCTGATCCCGTACAACACGCTGCCGGGGCTGTCGTTGCGGCGGCCCGCGGCCGCGCGGGTCCTGGCGATGGCGCGGCGCCTGAACGAGCGCGGCGTCCTCACCAAGCTGCGCGATTCGGCGGGGCAGGACGTCGACGGGGGCTGCGGGCAGCTGCGCGCGCGCGAGATCCGGCGGCAGCCGCAGGTCGCGAACTGAACCGCCGCGCGGCCTGCGCGGCGGTTGGTTCGGGCAAGCAAGCACGCAGACCGCGCGCCACGTGCACGGTCTGCGCGCATCGCGATCGACGCGCGTCAGTCCCGCTTCGCCTTCTCGGTCATCGCCGCCTCGAACTTCGCGATGTCGGCAGGCGACAGTTGCGGCCGGTCCAGCTTGATCGTCAGCCGGTTCAACTTGGCGGTCAGCGCGAACGGCGGCCTGTAGTCGGCGTCGTTCACGCCGGTCAGCGTGTCCGAGCCGATGTCGAAGCTCTCGTCCCACTGCAGGATCATCGGCAGCGTCTTCGGCATCTGCTTGGTGTCGACCACCTTGCCATCGACCTTCAGCGTGCCGACCCCTGGCCGCCCAACACCGCTGAAGTTGTTGAACGCCAGGGTGCCGGCGCCCAGGCCGTCGTACTTGAAGTCGAACTCGACCGTGTGCCGCCCCGGCGGCAGCGCGTCGGGGCCTTCCCACTTGATGCGCTCCAGGTCGACCATGTTCCACAGCCACACCGGCTTGCCCTTGAGCAGGTAGAAGCCGTAGCCGGCGAAGCGCCCGCCCGAGGTGAGAATCATGCCCTCGGCGCCAGCCTGCGGCACCTCGATGTCGGCGGTGACCGTGTACGAGGTGTTGAGCAGCAGCGGCGAGTCGCCCTGCGGCAGCCCGACCATCGGCCGCGTGTAGACGAACTCGCTGCGCCCGGCGGTGATGTTCGGCCGCGGCGCTACGATTCGGGCCGCCACCGAGGCATCCATCGGAAAGACCTGATGCTTCTTCGCCTCCGCGACGAACATCTGCTTCAGTTCCTTGACCTTCTGCGGGTTGCCGGTCGCCACGTTGGTCGTCTGGTTGAAGTCGGTGTTCAGGTTGAAGAGCTCGATGACCTGGTTGTCCAGCGGGTTCGCATTGGCGGGGCCGAATGCCTCCCACGGCGCGCGATTCACCTTGGTGCTCAGGAACCAGCCGTCGTGGTACAGCGCCCACTGGCCCATCATCTCGAAGTACTGCGTCCGGTGCCGCGACGGCGTCTTCGCATTCTTCGCGTCGAACGTGTACGCGAAGCTCGTGCCCTCGATCGGCGCCTGCCTGATGCCGTCCACCATCTCGGGCGCCTTGATGCCGGCGGCCTCGAGGATCGTCGGCACGACGTCGATGACGTGGACGAACTGCTCGCGCAGGCCGCCCTTGTCCTTGATGCGCGCCGGCCACGACACCACCATGTTCTGGTTGACGCCGCCGAGTTGCGATGCGTTCTGCTTGAACCACGAGAACGGCGTGTCGAACGCCCACGACCAGCCTGCCGACATGTGGTTGTAGGTCTGCTCGGTGCCCCAGACGTCGTAGAACTTCATCTGGACCTCGATCGGCAGCTGGTTGAGGCCGTTGAAGAACGCGACCTCGTTGGGCGTGCCGTCCGGCCCGCCCTCGGCGCTGGTGCCGTTGTCGCCGTTGATGTAGATGATCAGCGTGTTGTCGAGCCTGCCCAGGTCCTGGAAGGCCTGGACCACGCGACCGATCTCGTGGTCGTTGTACGCGGCGTAGGCGGCGAAGACCTCGACCTGGCGGATGAAGAGCTTCTTCTCCTCCGCCTTCAACTGGTCCCATTCCTTCAGCACGTCCTTCGGCCACGGCGGCAGCTTGGCGTCCTTCGGGATCACGCCGAGGCGCTTCTGGTTCTCGAAGATGCGCTCGCGCACCTTGTTCCAGCCCTCGTCGAACAGCTTCATCTGGCTGATCTTGTCGACCCACTCCTTGGTCGGGTGGTGCGGCGCGTGCGTGGCGCCGGGGGCGTACTTGATGAAGATCGGCTTGTCCGGCTGGATCTGGTGCATCCGCGTCATGTAGTCGATGGCGTCGTCGGCCATCCCGGTGACGAGGTTCCAGCCCGGCTTGCCTTCGAATGGAAAGATCTGCGTCGTGTTGCGGAACAGGTTCGGCTGCCACTGGTTGGCGTCGCCGCCGACGAAGCCGTAGAAGTAGTCGAAGCCCATGCCGACCGGCCACTGGTCGAACGGCCCGGCCTGGCTGGCCGCGAACGCCGGCACGTTGTGGTCCTTGCCGAACCAGGACGTCGCGTAGCCGTTGTCCTTCAGGATGCGGCCGATCGTGGCCTTGTCCCTGGCGATGATGCTGTTGTAGCCGGGGAAGCCCGTCGACTGCTCGGAGATCACGCCGAAGCCGGCCGAGTGGTGGTTGCGCCCGGTGATCAGCGCGGCGCGCGTGGGCGAGCACAACGCGGTCGAGAACATGCGGTTGTAGCGCAGCCCCTCGTTCGCGAGGCGGTCCATCGTCGGCGTCGGGATCACGCCGCCGAAGGTGCTGGGCACGCCGAAGCCGGCGTCGTCGGTGATGATCAGCAGCACGTTCGGCGCGCCCTTGGGCGGCACGACGCGGGGCGCCCACCAAGGCTTCGACTGCAGCGCATTGTTCCTGATCACGCCGCCGAACTTCGGGTCGGGCGGCGGCAGTTGCTTCCCGCTGAGGCTCGTGGTGGCGCTGGGCGAGCCCAGCGTGGCGGTGACCTGCTGGGCCGCGGATTGCCCCGCTCCCAGGATGCCTGCGGCGATTGCGGCAAACAGCAACGTCCTGCGGGTGCGCATGATGGTTCCTTCCTGGAAAGCCGGGCTGGGGGGCAACTGCGTAAGGCTACCAGATCTGACGGCGCCGAACCTTGCAATTCCGGCACGCCAGAGGTTGACCGCGCCCGTCGCCCCGCCCCGGGATGGGAACCGCGATGGAGGCAGGTTTTCCCAGGACGAGCCGGGTCGGCGGCCGGGTCGGCGCGTGATCGCGGCACGCTGCGCGCCGGCTCGTGAGAAAATACCCCTCGGGTTCAACGAGACCCGCATTCTGCGCCCGCACCCGCGGCAGCCGCACCCGAGAAAGCCCATGAAACTCGACGATCCCAGGACCCTGCATTCGGCCGCGCGCGCCGCCATGCCCCCGCAATCGATCTCCGAGGAGGTCCTGCTCGAGAAATACGCCAAGGGGACCGAGCAGAGCATCGACGCCGTGCGCCGACGCGTCGCGCGCGCGCTGGCGGCGGTCGAGGCGCCCGCGCAGCGCGAACGATGGGAGCGGGCGTTCCTGCAGGCCCAGCAGGACGGCTTCATCCTTGGCGGGCGAATCAACTCCGCCGCCGGCACGGACCTCAAGGCCACGCTGATCAATTGCTTCGTCCAGCCGGTCGGCGACAGCATCTCCGGCGACGAGAACGGCGTCGGCATCTATGTGGCGCTCAACGAAGCCGCCGAGACGATGCGCCGGGGCGGCGGCGTGGGCTACGATTTCTCGCACATCCGGCCGCAGGGTGCGCACGTCCGCGGCACGGACAGCCGCGCCAGCGGACCGCTTTCGTACATGCGGGTGTTCGACCAGAGCTGCTCGACGGTGGAGTCCGCGGGCTCGCGCCGCGGCGCGCAGATGGGCATCCTGCGCTGCGATCATCCCGACATCGAGGCGTTCATCCACGCCAAGGACGACGGCAGGCTGACCAACTTCAACCTTTCGGTGGCCGTGACCGACGCCTTCGTCGCGGCGGTGCGCGACAACGCGCCGTGGCAGCTCGTGCACAAGGCGCCGCCGGCGCCCGACCTGATCGCGGCGGGGGCGCACCAGCGTGAGGACGACCTGTGGGTCTATCGCACCGTGCGCGCCGGCGCGCTGTGGGACCAGATGATGCGGTCGACGTACGACCATGCCGAGCCCGGCGTCGTGTTCATCGACGCGATGAACCGCGACAACAACCTCTCGTACTGCGAGACGATCGAAGCCTGCAATCCCTGCGGCGAGCAGCCGCTCCCGTCCTATGGCTGCTGCGACCTGGGCAGCGTCGATCTCACCCGCTTCGTGGACGAGCCGTTCGAATCCGGGGCGCGCTTCGATTTCCGCGCCTTCCGGGCCACGGTGGCCGTCGGCGTGCGGATGCTAGACAACGTGCTCGACGTGACCGCGTGGCCGCTGCCGCAGCAGCGGAAGGAGGCCATGGACAAGCGCCGCATCGGGCTGGGCTTCACCGGGCTCGGCGATGCGCTGATCGAGCTGGGGCTGCGCTACGACAGCGCGGACGGACGGGCGATGGCCGCCCGCATCGCCGAGGCAATGCGCGACGCCGCCTACACGGCTTCCGTCGAGATCGCCGAGGAAAAAGGCTCGTTCCCGCTCCTCGACCCCGAGCAGTACCTCGCGGCGCCGCACTTCGCGTCGCGTCTGCCCGAGTCCGTCAAGACGGCGATCCGCACCCGCGGCATCCGCAACAGCCACACCCTTTCGATCGCGCCGACGGGGACCATCTCGCTCGCGTTTGCCGACAACGCGTCGAACGGCATCGAGCCCGCGTTCAGCTGGTTCTACCGGCGCAAGAAGCGCATGCCCGACGACACGATGAAGGAATACCTCGTCGAGGACCATGCGTATCGCCTGTACAAGCACCTGCACGGCATCGACGACACCGTCGGGCTGCTGCCGTTCGATCCGGCGCGGGAGCTGCCGGCGGGATCGGTGTGGGTCGATCCCGACGGCAAGCGCCGCGCGATGCTGCCACCGGCGTTCGTCAGTGCGCTGCAGATGAGCGCGCAGGACCACATGCTGATGAACGCGGCGGTACAGCCCTTCGTCGACACCGCGATCAGCAAGACGGTGAACGTTCCTGCCGACTACCCGTTCGAGGACTTCAAGAACCTCTACTTCGAGGCGTGGCAGGGCGGGCTCAAGGGCATCGCGACCTATCGCCCCAACAGCATCCTTGGCGCGGTGCTCGAGGTCGCGTCGCCTGCGGCGCCGGCGGGCGAGCCGCAGGACTTCGACACGGCCGACCCGGACCGTCGCATCCGCCTGGATCGCGCGCAGCAGCCGGCGCTGGCCAGCCTGCGGTGGCCCGGCCGCCCCGAACTGACCAACGGGAATCCGTGCTGGACGTACGTGGTGCGCCATCCGCTGGGCGACTTCGCGGTCTTCATCGGCCACATCGAGGACGGCCAATCCTATCCGTTCGAAGTGTGGATCAACGGCGCGGAGCAACCGCGCGGCCTGGGCGCCATTGCCAAGACGCTGTCGATGGACATGCGCACTAACGATCGCGCCTGGCTGGACATGAAGCTTTCCGCCCTGCAGAAGGCGAGCGGCGACGACGGGTTCGAGATGGCGATGCCTCCCGACGGGCGTCGGGTTCGCGTCCCGAGTCTCGTGTCGGGGTTCGCCAGGCTGATCCGCTACCGTTGCAACGAGCTCGGCGCCTTCGCCGGCGACGGCGCGGGCAAGACCCCGGTGGTCGATGCGCTGATGGGGCCGAAGGAGCCCAAGGCCGGTCCGGATGGCACCCTCAGCTGGACCGTGGACGTGATGAACCACGCCACCGGCGACGACTTCGTGCTGTTCCTGAAGGAGCTGGTGATGCCCGACGGGCAGCGCCGGCCCTACTCGATGTGGCTGTCCGGCGAGTATCCGCGGGTGATGGACGGACTGTGCAAGGCGCTCTCGCTCGACATGCGCGTCTACGACCCGGCGTGGATCGGCATGAAGCTCCGCAAGCTGCTGAACTACGGCGAGCCGAATGGATCCTTCATGGCGCGCACGCCGGGCTCGATCAAGGCGCAGACCTATCCGTCGACGATCGCCTACCTGGCCCAGTTGATGATCCACCGCTACGCGATGCTGGGCATCCTCACCGAGCAGGGCTACCCGGTGGAACACGCGGGCATCCTCGCGGTGCCGCCTGCCGAGCAGTCGCACCGCACCGAACTCAGGACGCTGCCGGGCAAGAAGTGTCCCGAGTGCGGCAACAAGGCGCTGATACGCAAGGACGGCTGCGACTTCTGCACCGCCTGCGGGTATACCGGCGCGTGCGGCTGAGTTCCTCCCACGGCAGCCGGTCGCTGTTCGCAGGAGCGGGCGACGGGTCCGTGGCGGCGGCGCCCCAATACGGCGCCGGTTGATCCGGGTCAAGCCCGGGACGGGGATTTCCGCTAGCATCGGCTCGAAGAGGGCGCGGGCAGTGCCGTCGGCACTGGGTGCCCGCCGAACGCGACAAGTTGTCCGCCTTGGCGGGACACGGCGACTGCCGGGGTCGCGCCGAAATGGAGGGGGTACTTCGTCCGACGCCTGCGCGTCGGACGAACTTCGGATGCCGCGTCATCCGCAGCGCTCCATGACGGGACAATGCGCGATGACTTCCGACAACGCTGCGCAACTGACCATCGGTGCGGTGCCTGCACGCGATGCGGCGGCGATCGACGTGCGTTGCGCGGGCGCGTGGACCGTACACGGAATCGCGGAACTCGACCGGCATTTCGACACCCTGTCGTGGCCGGAAAAGGGCGACGTGGTGGTCGACGGTTCGGCGCTGTCGTCACTCGACACGTCCGGGGCGTGGATGCTCCATCGGACCATGCGCACGCTGGAGCAGCATGGGTGCACCGTTCGCGTCCAGGGCTTGCGTCCGGAATTCGGCTCGCTGCTCGCGCTGATCGCTTCCCGGGAGATCGCGACCGGGATTCCGGCCGTGGCGACGCCAGGCTGGCTCGAACGGTTGGGCGGGCACGCGTGGGCCGGCCTGCGCGGGGCAGCGGGCTATTTCGCCTTCGTCGGCGAGACCTTCGTCGCGCTGCTGCACTCAATCGCGCATCCCAAGCGCTTCCGCTGGCGGGTGATTCTCCACAACATGCAGAGCGCCGGCATCGACGCGCTTCCCATCACCGGATTTCTCTCGTTCCTGCTGGGACTCGTGATCGCCTACCAGGGTGCGGACCAGTTGCAGCGTTTCGGCGCCAACATCTTCGTCGTCGACCTGGTCGCCCTGGCGATGCTGCGGGAACTGTCGCCCCTGCTGACGGCCATCATCGTTGCCGGCAGGTCCGGGTCCGCCTACACGGCGCAGATCGGCACGATGAAAGTCACCGAGGAGATCGACGCGCTGCGGACGATCGGCGTGGGCGCGCAGGAACAGCTGGTGCTGCCCAAGATGGTGGCGCTGGTCATCGTGCTGCCGCTGCTTACGGTCTATACGGACATCACGGGGGTTCTCGGCGGAATGGTCATGGCCCGCGCCAAGCTCGACATCACCTTTCCGGTATTCCTCGATCGCCTCGACGAGGCAATCGCCATCTCGTCGTATTGGACGGGCATCGCCAAGGCGCCGGTATTCGCCATGATCATCGCCCTCGTCGGATGCTACCGCGGGTTTCACGTCACCGGGAGCGCCGAGAGCGTGGGCGAGCAGACCACCATGAGCGTCGTGCAGGCGATCTTCCTCGTGATCGCGATGGACGCCCTGTTCTCCATCGTCTTTATCTGGCTCGATCTGTGATGAGCGCGACCGGGCACACGCCGGGGATCGGTCCTCCTGTCATCGAGGTCCGTGACCTCAATACCCGTTTCGGCGCCGCCATCGTCCACGAGAACGTCAATCTGTCGGTCCAGCCAGGCGAGATCTTCGCGCTCATCGGAGGCAGTGGCACGGGCAAGTCCACGCTGCTGCGCGAAATCATCCTGCTGCAACTCCCCGTCTCGGGGTCCATCCGAGTTTTCGGCCAGGAGGTCGTCGGGCTGTCCGACGACGCGGCGTTGCCATTGCGTCGCCGCTGGGGCGTCATGTTCGAGCGAGGGGCGCTCTTCGGCTCGCTCACGGTGGCGGAAAACGTCGGGATGGTGCTGCACGAGCATACGAAGCTCGGCGAGCGGGCCATACGCGAGATCGCCGCCGTCAAGATCGCGCTCACCGGCCTGCCACCCGACGCCGGTCCCAAGTACCCGAGCGAATTGAGCGGCGGCATGCGCAAGCGCGCCTCGCTCGCCCGCGCGCTCGCGCTCGATCCGGAACTGCTGTTCCTCGACGAGCCGACGGCGGGGCTCGATCCGTTGAGCGCGACGGGTATCGACGAACTCGTGCGCAGCCTGCGCGACGGGCTCGGCCTCACGATCATGATGGTCACGCACGATCTCGATCTGCTGTGGCGGGCGGCGGACCGGGTCGCGGTGCTGGGAAGGAACCACATCGTCGGGGTGGGCACCATGACCGAGCTCTCGCGGTCCGACGACCCGCTCCTGAGACAATACTTCTACGGACCGCGCGGCCGGGCCGCGCGCGAACAGGCATGGAAGAACGAGTGAACCTCGTCGCAGTCGGCGTGTTCGTCGTCGTCCTGATGGTGACGGCGATCGCCAGCGTTCTTTACCTTAGCGGCGGCATGTACTCGCGCAAGAGCTACGACACCTACCTGACCTTCATGACCGAGTCGGTGTCGGGACTCAATCTCAACGCCCCGGTGCGCTACCGCGGGGTCGAGGTGGGCCGCGTGCGCGCAATTGCGCTCGCGCCGGACAATGTCGAGCTGGTGCAGGTCACGCTCCAGATCGAGCGGGGGACGCCGGTCAAGGAAGACACCGTGGCGATGCTCGAAACGCAGGGCCTGACCGGCATTTCCTACGTCGATCTGACGGCAGGACGTCGGGACTCGGCGCCGTTGCAGGCCAGGCCGGGCGAGGAGTTTCCCGTGATCCGGTCGGGCGCCTCGCTCATCAGCCGCCTGGAGACGTCGGTCCCCGTTCTTCTCGCCGGGCTCGCCCGCGCCAGCGACAACCTGAACGCCGTGCTGGACGAGGACAACCAGCGAGCGCTGAAAAGGACGCTTGCCGATCTCGAGCTGCTGTCGCGGACGCTGGCGACGCGCTCGGCGGCGATCGACGCCGGCCTGGCCGATGCCGCCCGCACCGCCAGGAACACCGCGCGACTCACCGAGCAGCTGCCGCAGCTCGTCCAGCGCGTGGAGCGCAGCGCGGACGCCTTCGACCGGATGACGGGCCAGCTGGGCGCCGCCGGAGCGAGTGCCACCGGCACGATCGACGGCACCCGCGTCGATCTGCAGCGGTTCACCGGCGAGACGCTGCCGGAGCTGCGCGAGCTGGTCGGCGAGCTGCGCGAATTGACCGCCACCATGCAGCGCGCGGCCGACAAGGTGGAACGCAGCCCCAGCACGCTGCTCTTCAGCCAGCCGCCGTCCAGGCGGGGACCCGGCGAGTAGACCACCCACCGACGGCGGCGCCATCGAACGGCGAGCGGACCAACCAGCGAGCGCGCAATGAACACAACGACGAACCGGTGCGGCACCCACGGTAGATGGCAAACGCTCGTCCTGCTGGTCCTGCTCGGCGGATGCACCGGGCTGGCGCCGAAGCCGCTCCCGGATCCCAACCTGCACGTGCTGGCCCCGGGGCCGGTCGCCAGGGCTGCGCCCGGTCCGCGGGACCTCGTGCTGGAGGTGGGGGTGCCACGTGCCGCGCCCGGATTCGATACGCCCCGGATGGTGTACGTGCAGAAGGCGTACGAGCTCGACTACTTTGCCGACAACCGATGGGCGGACGCGCCGGCGCGGATGCTCGGCCCGCTGCTCACCCGGGCGCTGGAGCAGTCGGGAGGCTTCCGGACGGTCGTGCAGGCGCCGACGGTCGTTCCGTCGGATGTCCGAATCAATGCCGAGCTGATCCGGTTGCAGCAGAATTTCACCGTGCGGCCGAGCCGCGCGGAGCTTGCGCTGCGCGTCCAGCTGGTCGACGTCCGCGCCAGGCGCGTGCTCGCGACGAGATTGTTCGAGGACACCGAGAACGCCCCGAGCGAGGATCCCTACGGCGGTGTCGCGGCCGCCAATGCAGCCCTCGAGCGCGTCCTCGTGCGGGTCGTGGAGTTCTGCCTCGTCGAGACGGCCAGTCGACCCCCGAATGCGGGTTCTGCGCCATGAGCGGCTCCGCGCCGGCGGCGCAACGGTCCCGGCCCGGCGCCGTCACTTCCCCGCGAGAACGCTTTCGCGCGACCACAGCCGGGCCACCGCTGCCAGCGCGATGAGCGTCAGCGCGGCTGGCACCAGGTACGACAGCGCCAGCTCGGCCGAGCCGATCGTCTCGCCGCGCAGCGCCCGCGACAGCAGCGAATACTGGCCCGAGATCGGCACCAGCGTCAGCCACGGCGGCTCCTTGCGCTGCAGGAAGAGCTGCAGCATCGGCAGGATCGACACCACGAACAGCAGCAGCGACAGGTTCGACTGCGCCTCCTTGAACGTCCGCGCGCGCGCGCCGACCCACAGCAGCACCGCCGGCGCCAGCGTCATCAGCGGCACCAGGATCGCGACGAAGCGCGCGAACTCGCGCTCGCCGAACAGGAACGGGATGCCCACGGCGGGCAGCGGCGCGAAGCGCAGCGTCATGTAGAAGCCGGCGAGCGTCAGCACCACCACCAGCGCGTTCTGCGCGACCACCGCGAGCCACTTGCCCGACGCCAGCTCCAGCGGGGTCGCCGGCGTCATCAGCAGCGGCTCCAGCGACTGCCGCTCGCGCTCGCCGGCGGTCGCGTCCAGCGCCGCGGCCATGCCGCCGATCACCGACGCGAACAGGCCGTAGTACGCGACGAGGAACAGCACCAGCGCACCCGAGCTCTGCGGCGTCGCGACGTTGACCACTTCGACCTCGAGCGGCGCGGCGACATCCGGTGCGACCCCGCGCAGCAGCAGGCGGCCGCGGCCCCACTCGCGGTTGAACGCGCGCAGCAGCGATTCGGTCTGGTCGATCGCGGCGCGGGCGCGATCGCGCGAGCGGTCGTAGGTGAGGTGGACCCTGGCCGGCGAGCCCTTCTCGACCGCGTCGCCGAAGCCCGGGCCGATCTCCAGCACGACGTCGAGATCGCCCTTCCGCACCTTCGCGTCGTAGTCGTTCGGGGCATCGACCAGCTTGACCTGCTGGCGCTCGAGAAAGGCGATCAGCGCCGGCGCGTGCTCCCGCCCGACCACCGGCAGCGTGAGGTCGCGGGCCTTGTCGGCCTGGCTGGCCACGAGGTTGAAGATCAGCAGCAGGAAGATGGGACCGGCGGCGATCGCCGTCAGCAGCGTGACCAGCATCGTCCGTCGGTCGCGGGCGAGATCGACGATCTCCTTCCGCGCGACGGCGGTGACCCGGGCCAGCACCGTTCTAGGCAGCAAGGCCTTCTCCCGAGCCGAGCAGCGCGACGAAGGCGTCCTCGAGCGTCGCGGCACCCGCCCGCGCGACGAGTTCCTCCGCGGTGCCCTCGGCGACGATGCGGCCCGCGCCCAGGATCACGATGCGGTCGCAGAGCGCGGTGACCTCCTGCATCACGTGCGAGCTGAACAGCAGGCACTTCCCTTCGCCGCGCAGGGTGCGCAGGAACTCGCGCAGCGCGCGCACGCTCATGATGTCGAGGCCGTTGGTCGGCTCGTCGAGCAGGATGGTGTGCGGATCGTGGACCAGCGCGCGGGCGATCGCCGTCTTCATCTTCTCGCCCTGCGAGAACCCCTGCGCGCGGCGGTCGGCGATGGCGCGGATGCCCAGCGTGTCGATCAGCCCGTCGACCCGCGCATCGAGCGCGGCGCCGCCCAGGCCGTGCAGCACGCCGTAGTAGCGGATGTTCTCGCGCGCGGTCAGCCGCGGGTAGAGCCCGCGAGCGTCGGACAGCACCCCGATCGACCGCCGGACGGCCGCACGCCCGCGTACGACGTCGGCGCCGTCGACGTTTGCCTGCCCCGCGTCGGGGACGACCAGCGTCGCCAGCATCCGCAGCACCGTCGTCTTGCCGGCGCCGTTGGGTCCGAGCAGGCCGGTGATCGCGCCGTCGGGCGCGGCGAAGGTGACGCCGTCGACCGCCTTCACCTCGCGCTTGCGGCCGAAGTGCTTGACCAGCCCGTCGACGGCGATCATGGCGCCGGCCCCAGCCGACTTGGCCACAGCGGAGGGCGCCGGCCCGTGCGCGAGGTGGTCGGCGCACTCCTGCGACAGCGTGGAGAAGTCGGGATGGTCGATGAACGAGGCGATGAGCCGCGGCGCGCAGGCATGCGGCGACACGATGTGGGCGTAGCCGCCGGCGACGATGTGGCGGCTGTTCGGCAGCGTCTTCGCGACCCGCGCGCCGTTGGCGGGCGGGGTGACCGGATCGAGGCCGCCGGACAGGATGAGCGTCGGCGTGTCGGCGACGAGCGGCGCGGTCGCGTCGGCGGGCTGCGTTCCCTTCGGCCAGACGGCGCACACTGCCAGCAGCCGCTGCGCGAGCTCGCGCGTGCGTACGCCCGCGAGCACGGCATCGGCCTCGCCGGGGGCGATCCGTGGAACGTCCTCGGCACAGGTCACCGAGTAATGGAGCGCGCCGTTCATCTGGTCGGCGAGGTCGCCGGTGACCAGCGCCGCGGCGGCGTAGAGCGGCCCGAAGTCGTCCTTCGCGGCGCGGCCGATGATCTCCGGGATCAGCACCTGGAGTTCGGGCAGGTAGGTCAGCGGCTGCAGCGCCCCGACGACGTGGTCGAAGCCGAGCCTCTGCGTGCGGACCTCGCCGGTGCGCGGGTCGGCGAGCGCGACCTCGCGGCCCGCGCCCAGCCGGGTCTTCAGCGCGGCGAGTTCGCCGCCGAGATCGGGGTGGGCCTCGCGGCAGGCGGCCGACGCCCTGCACGCGGCGAGCACGTCGTCGAGCACGGCATCGCGCGTTGGCCAGACGTCCAGCGAGATCCGCATGTCGGGCGGCGCGACGCTGTCGAGCACCAGGCTGCGCACGCGGTCCGGATGGCGGCGCGCGTACTCCATCGCGGCGCGCGAGCCGTAGGAACCGCCCCAGACGTTGATCCGGTCGTAGCCCAGCGCGGTGCGCACGGCGTCGAGGTCGGCGATCCACGCGGCGGTCGTGTACTGCGCCGCGTCGACGCCCTGCGCGGCGAGTTCCGCGGCGCAGGCCCTGGCGCGCGGCACGGGGTCGAGCTCCAGCGCGGCGTCGATGTCGCGTTCGTCGAACTTGAATGCGTCGCAGGTGAGCGGCGCGCTGCGGCCGGTGCCGCGCTGGTCGACCAGCACGATGTCGCGGTCCTTGCGCACGCCGTTGAGCTGGGCGGCGAACGGGCCGAGGTGCGACGCCGCCTGGCCCGGGCCGCCGGCGAGGATGAACAGCGGGTCGCGCTTCGGGGTCAGCGTGTTGGCCGGCAGGACGGCGACGAACAGCCGGATGCGCCGGCCGTCGGGCCGGGCGCGATCCTCGGGCACCTCGAGGTTGCCGCACTGCGCCGCCATCGGCAGCCGGGGCAGCCGGCACTCGGACAGCTGCAGCGTGCGCTTTCCGGCCGAGCCGTCACCGCAGCCGGCCACGAGCGCCGAAAGCGCCAGCGCGGCAGTCGCGGCGACGGTCAGTCGCCACGGCGAGGGCCGGCGGCCGCGCACGGTGGGACCCGACGGGGCCCGTCGCACGCGCAAGGATCGAAGTCCGGATGCAGGCATGGCGGCGGATGGTAGCAGAGGGTCGGGCCGGGCGGCGGGCCGCTGCGACGAAGGCAGCGGGATGCGGGCCCAATCGCTGCCCGCGACGACGGATCGACGGGCACCGTATACTCGATCGATCCTGTTTTCCGGACCCGTCGCCATGACCTCCCGCGCGCTCGAACCCGGCATCGTCACCGACCTCACCAACCGCCTCACCTACGCCGGGTACCTGCAGCTCGACCGGCTGCTCGACGCGCAGCACCCGCTGTCCGGCGACGCGACGAGCCCGGCCGGGCACGACGAGATGCTGTTCATCGTCCAGCACCAGGTGTCGGAGCTGTGGATGAAGCTGATGATCCACGAGCTCAAGGCGGCGATCACCTGCGTGCAGCGCGGCGAGCTCGGCGCGAACTTCAAGATCCTTGCGCGCGTCAAGCTGATCCAGAAGCAGCTGTTCGAGATGTGGGCGGTGCTGGAGACCCTGACGCCGTCGGAGTACGAGGCGTTCCGGCCGACGCTGGGCAGCTCGTCGGGATTCCAGTCGGCGCAATACCGCGCGATCGAGTTCCTGCTCGGCAACAAGCAGGCGCGGATGCTCGACGTCTTCCGGTACGATGCCGCGACGCACGCGGAGCTGGCGGCGCTGCTGCGCGCACCGTCGCTCTACGACGAGTTCCTCCGGCACCTCGCCGGACGCGGCCTGCCGGTGCCCGCGGCCTGCGTCGAGCGCGACTGGTCGCAACCCTACGAACGGCATCCCGACCTGGTGCCGGTATTCAAGGCGATCTACGACGATCCGCGCCACTGGTGGGACGCCTACGACATGTGCGAAAAGCTGGTCGACGTCGAGGAGGCGTTCCAGCTCTGGCGGTTCCGGCACATGAAGACGGTCGAGCGCATCATCGGCCACAAGCACGGCACCGGGGGATCGACCGGCGTCGGCTTCCTGAAGCAGGCGCTCGAGCTGCGGTTCTTTCCCGAGCTGATCGACGTGCGCACGGCGATCGGGGCGCGCTGACCGGACGGGCGGCTACAATGCCGTGGTGCAGCCGGCGCCGTCGCCGGCGCACCTCGACGCCGACCTTCCCCATGCCCTCGCGTTCGTCCAAGCCGCGTCCCGCCGGCGCCCGTGCGCGCGCGTCGCATCCGGTCGAGCACGCCCTCGCCGCGCTCGCCCGCCGCGACCTCAACGACGCGGCGATCGCGGCGCACGTCGCGCCGCTGTTCTCGCGGCACCGCCAGGCCTTCGCCGGACGCATCTACCTCGCCAATCACTCGCTCGGCCGGCCGCTCGACGCAACGGCCGACGACGTCGCCGAGGGACTCGCGCACTGGTACGCCGCGATGGGCGACGCCTGGGGTCCGTGGGAGGCCGAGATGCGCGCGTACCGGGCGCGCCTGGCGGCGCTGCTGGGCGTGCCTCGCGCCGACAGCGTGGTGCCGAAGACCAGCGCCGCGCAGGGGCTGCGAGCCGTGCTCAACAGCCACGACCGCAGCCCGCGCGTGGTGGCCACGCGCGGCGAGTTCGATTCGCTCGACCTCGTGCTGCGCGAATACGCGCGGCGCGGGCGCATCGGGCTGACGCTGGTCGAGCCCCGTGCCGGCGGCCTCTTCGACACCGCCGACCTGCTGGCCGCGGTGCGCGCCGGCTGCGATCTGGTCGTCGTGTCCGAGGTGATGTTCCAGACGGGCCAGCGCCTTGCCGGGCTGCCCGAACTGATCGGCGCGGCCCATGCCGCGGGCGCCCGCGTGCTGGTCGACGTCTACCACTCGCTCGGCGTCCTGCCGCAGGAACACGCGGCGACCGGCGTCGATTTCGTCGTCGGCGGCAGCTACAAGTACCTGCGCGGCGGTCCCGGTGCCTGCTTCCTGTACGTCCACCCGCGACATCTCGACGCGGGATTGCGCACGCTCGACACCGGCTGGTTCGCGAAGGAGGCGCCGTTCGGGTATGCGCGTCCCGATCCCCCCGCATTCGCCGCCGGCGGCGACGGCTGGCTGGAGTCGACGCCGCCGGTGCTGCCGTTCTACCAGGCGCGGGCGGGCCAGATCTTCGTCCAGTCCGTCGGCGTCGCGAGGCTGCGGGAGCACTCGCTCGCGCGGCAGCGCGAGCTCGTCGACCGGCTCGCCGCGCAGGGCATCCCGGCGGTCGGCGGCACCGAGGATCGCGGCGCCTTCGTCGTGGTCCGCGATCCGCGCGCCGCCGCGCTGGCGGAGGCGGCCAATGCGCGCGGCGTCGCCTGCGACGCGCGGGGTGAATGGCTGCGGCTGTGCCCCGACGTGCTGTCGACCGGCGCCGAACTGGCGGCGGCGGCGGGATGCCTGGCCGAGGTGATGCGCGGCTGAACCCGGCTCGCCGGCGACGGCGCCGGACGCCGGACCCGGCGGCGTCAGGCCCCGGCGGCGCGGAGGACCAGGCGCACGACGATCAGCAGCGTCGCGACGAACGCCGCGCCGGCGAGCACGCCGACGACGACGATGTGCAGCGGCCTGATGGTCACGGCGTCGCGCGCCATCGCGCGGCCCTTGCGGACGCCGAAGAAGCTCCAGAACACCGCGCCGCAGACCTGCCAGAACGTCGCGGTCCTCGGCGCCTGCGGCGGGGACGGAGGCAAGCCGGTCGGGTCGGCGCCCGGGGTCGGGGGCGGGGTGGGGTCGGTGGCGGCCATCGTGGTGTTCGATCCGGATTCGTCGGCGGGAACGCATCTTACCGGACGCGTCGGTGTCCCGAGCCCGGGGCCGGTCCGCTCGCGGCGGCGGGCCCACCCCGGCGTCGGCCGGCGAAGCGCGCCGCTCGCGGCGCTTTCGGCTTGAAACGCCCCGGACTCCCCCCATGTTCGAAACAGTCCCGATCGGAGAGGGGGAGTCCCCATGCGTTTCGACAAGCTCACCACCAAGTTCCAGCAGGCCTTCGCCGACGCCCAGAGCCTCGCCCTGGGCAACGACAACGGCTTCATCGAGGCGCAGCACCTGCTCGCCGCGCTGCTCGCGCAGGAGGACGGCGGCACGTCGTCGCTGCTCGCCCGCGCCGGCGTCGCCGTGCCGCGGCTGTCGGCCGCCCTCAAGGCCGCGATCGGCCGGTTGCCCAAGGTCGAAGGCGCGGGCGGCGAGATCGGCGTTTCGCGCGACCTCAACAACCTGCTCAACCTGACCGACAAGGAAGCCACCAAGCGCGGCGACCAGTTCATCGCGTCGGAACTGTTCCTGCTGGCGCTCGCCGGCGACAAGTCCGACACCGGACGGCTCGCCCGCGAACACGGCCTCGACCGCAAGGCGCTCGAGGCGGCCATCGATACGGTGCGCGGCGGCGCCGGCGTCGACTCGCAGGAGGCGGAGGGACAGCGCGAGGCGCTCAAGAAGTACACGATCGACCTCACCGACCGCGCCCGCGAGGGCAAGCTCGACCCGGTGATCGGGCGCGACGACGAGATCCGCCGCACCATCCAGATCCTGCAGCGCCGGACCAAGAACAACCCGGTGCTGATCGGCGAGCCCGGCGTCGGCAAGACGGCGATCGTCGAGGGCCTCGCGCAGCGCATCGTCAACGGCGAGGTGCCGGAAACCCTGAAGAACAAGCGCGTGCTGTCGCTCGACATGGCGGCGATGCTGGCCGGCGCCAAGTACCGCGGCGAGTTCGAGGAGCGGCTGAAGGCGGTGCTCAAGGACATCGCGGCGGACGCCGGACAGACCATCGTCTTCATCGACGAGCTGCACACGATGGTCGGCGCCGGCAAGGCCGAGGGCGCGATGGACGCCGGCAACATGCTCAAGCCCGCGCTCGCCCGCGGCGAGCTGCACTGCGTCGGCGCGACGACGCTCGACGAGTACCGCAAGTACGTCGAGAAGGATGCGGCGCTCGAGCGGCGCTTCCAGAAGGTGCTGGTCGACGAGCCGTCGGTCGAGTCGACGATCGCGATCCTGCGCGGGCTGCAGGAGCGCTACGAGATCCACCACGGCGTCGAGATCACCGACCCGGCGATCGTCGCCGCGGCCGAGCTGTCGCAGCGCTACATCACCGACCGCTTCCTGCCCGACAAGGCGATCGACCTCATCGACGAGGCGGCGGCGCGGATCAAGATGGAGATCGACAGCAAGCCCGAGTCGATGGACAAGCTCGACCGCCGGCTGATCCAGCTCAAGATCGAGCGGGAGGCGGTGAAGAAGGAGTCCGACGAGGCGTCGAAGAAGCGGTTCGCCGCCATCGAGGAGGAGATCGCCCGGCTCGAGCGCGAGTACGCCGACCTCGACGAGGTCTGGCAGGCCGAGAAGGCCAACGTCGCCGGCACGCAGCACATCAAGGAGGAGATCGACAAGATCAAGCTCCAGATGGAAGAGGCGAAGCGCCGCGGCGACTGGCAGGCGGTGTCCGAGCTGCAGTACGGCAAGCTGCCGCAGCTCGAGGCGCAGCTGAAGAAGGCCGACGCGAAGGAGCAGAAGCAGGGCTCGAAGAAGCCGAAGCTCCTGCGCACCGAGGTCGGCGCCGAGGAAATCGCCGAGGTGGTCTCGCGCGCGACGGGCATCCCCGTGTCGAAGATGATGCAGGGCGAACGCGACAAGCTGCTGCACATGGAGGATGCGCTGCACCGGCGCGTGGTCGGCCAGGACGAGGCGGTGCGCCTGGTCGCCGACGCGATCCGCCGCTCGCGCTCCGGCCTCGCCGACCCCAACCGGCCCTACGGATCGTTCCTGTTCCTCGGCCCGACCGGCGTCGGCAAGACCGAGCTGTGCAAGGCGCTGGCCGAGTTCCTGTTCGATTCGGAGCAGCACCTCATCCGCATCGACATGTCGGAATTCCAGGAACGCCATTCGGTCGCGCGGCTGATCGGCGCGCCGCCGGGCTACGTCGGCTACGAGGAGGGCGGGCACCTGACCGAGCTGGTCCGCCGCAAGCCCTACAGCGTCATCCTGCTCGACGAGGTCGAGAAGGCGCACCCGGACGTGTTCAACGTGCTGCTGCAGGTGCTCGACGACGGCCGGATGACCGACGGGCAGGGCCGCACCGTGGACTTCAAGAACACGGTCATCGTGATGACGTCGAACCTGGGCTCGAACAAGATCCAGCAGCTGACCGAGGAAGGCGCCGAGCCGGCCATGGTGAAGCTCGCCGTGATGGCCGAGGTCAAGGCCAGCTTCCGGCCGGAATTCGTGAACCGGATCGACGAGATCGTCGTGTTCCATCCGCTGGGCGAGGCGCAGATCGCCGACATCGCGCGCATCCAGATGCGGGCGCTCGAGGCGCGGCTGGCCAAGCTCGAGATCAGGCTCTCGGTGTCCGAGCCCGCGCTGAAGGCGGTTGCCGCGGCCGGCTTCGATCCGGTGTACGGCGCGCGGCCGCTGAAGCGCGCGATCCAGCAGCAGATCGAGAATCCGCTGGCGAAGGAAATCCTCGGCGGCAGGTACGTCGCCGGGGACACGGTGAAGGTCGGCGCCACCGGCGGCGAGATCGCGTTCAGCAAGGGTTGAACGCGGGCGGGCGGAGGTCGCCGGCGCGGCACCCCGACCGCGTATAATGCTGCGCTGGCGAAACCGAGCCCGCCGTGCCGGCGGGCCTCGCCGAATAAACAGGGAGAAGTGCATGTCCATGAACATCAAGTCGATCCTCGCCGTGAGCGCGCTCGCGTTTGCCGTCACTGCCACCGCCGTCGCCCAGACGGCGCAGCCGGCCGACGCGGCGCTGGTCGGCGACGTCGTCACGGTCACCGTCAGGATCGAGGCGGTCGACCAGGCCAAGCGGATGGTGACGCTGAAGGGGCCGGAGGGCCGGGTCGTCACGATGAAGGTCAGCGACGCGGTCAAGAACCTCGCGCAGGTGAAGGCGGGCGACGAACTCGTGATCAAGCACGCGGAAGCGGTTGCGGTCGCGCTCAAGAAGGGCTCCGGCGGCCGCAGCGCGGTCACCACGACGCTGCCGCCCCAGACCGCTCCGCTCGGCGCCAGGCCCGGCATGGTCACGGCCCAGCAAACCGTGCTGGTCGCCAACGTGACGTCGGTCGACGCCGCGAAGAAGAGCGTCGTGCTGCAGGGCCCCGAGGGCCGTTACCTGCCGCTGAAGGTCAAGGACGCCGCGCTGCTGAAGGACGTCAAGGTCGGCGACAGCGTCGAAGTGACGTTCGTCGAGGCGCTGCTGATGGAAGTGGTCGGCCCGAAGAAGTAACTTCGGCGGCTCGACCGGACTGGCGGTCACGAGGCGGCGCGGGGGAAGCGATCCCCCGCGCCGTTTGCTTTGCCGGACGGCGCTTGCGACCGGCGCGCTTGACAGGCAAATAGGAATCATGATCATTTGATCGTCGCCCGCGCGGATTCCCCGCCGAGGCGCGCAAGGGCCGGTGCCGCCGGCGCCGGCGACGTCACCCCCGAGCTCCGCACGATCTGCCGCCGGCTGGCCGACCGCTGGGACGGCATCGGCCAGGAGGCGCTCCGCCGCTGTGCCGCCGGGGAGGCGCCCAAGGACGGTCGTGTCGTCCACTGAACCGTCCTGGGCGGCGGCCGAGCGCCGGCATGCGGGCATCCGCCTGTCGCTGCGCTGACCGCGATCCCGCGATCCGAAGGAGACGTCATGCACGCCGATTCCGCCCCGTCACCATGGTTCACCCGCTTCGCCGCGATGGTGCAACCGGAGGCGCGGCTGCTCGATCTCGCCTGCGGCCGCGGCCGGCACGCGCGCTTCTTCGCCGCCCGTGGCGCCCGGGTCACGGCCGTCGACCGCGATGCGTCGGCGTTGGCGGCGCTGCGCGGGGTGCCCGGGGTGGCGATCCTGGAGGCCGATCTCGAAGGCGGCCCCTGGCCACTTGCGGGCGAGCGCTTCGACGTCATCGTCGTCGCCAACTACCTCCACCGCCCGCTGCTGGCGCCGCTGGCCGCCGCGCTCGCCCCGGCCGGCGTGCTGCTCTACGAGACGTTCGCGCGCGGCAACGAGGCCTACGGGCGGCCGTCGAACCCGGACTTCCTGCTCGCGCCCGGGGAACTGCTGGGCTTCGCCGCCGGCGCCGGGCTCGGCGTGGTCGCGTTCGAGCAGGGCCGCGTCGAGGCCGCCGGTCGCGCCGCCGTCGTCCAGCGCCTCGCCGCCGTCGGCCCCGCGCACCCCTGGCCCCCGGCGATTCCCGCGCCCAACTGAACCACCGCCGGCCCGGGCGGGTCGAATGCGGTAAAATCGCGGTTTTACTGCACATTCCTCCCATGCTCACCGGAAGCCTCGTCGCGATCGCGACGCCGATGCACGAAGGCGGGGCGCTGGATCTTCCCGCGCTCGGCCGGCTCATCGAGTTCCACCTCGCCAACGGCACGGCCGGGATCGTCATCGTCGGCACCACCGGCGAATCGCCGACGGTCGACTTCGACGAGCATTGCCTGCTCATCCGCACCGCGGTCGAGATGGTCGCCAAGCGCGTGCCCGTCATCGCCGGCACCGGCTCCAACTCCACCGCGGAGGCGATCGAGCAGACCGCCTACGCCAAGTCCGTCGGCGCCGACATGGCGCTGTCGGTCGTCCCGTACTACAACAAGCCGACCCAGGAAGGCCTGTACCGGCATTTCCGCACCATCGCCGAGAAGGTCGACCTGCCGCTGGTGCTGTACAACGTGCCCGGCCGCACGGTCGCCGACCTCGGCAACGACACCGTGCTCAGGCTTGCCCAGCTGCCCGGCATCGTCGGACTGAAGGACGCGACGTCCGACCTGGCGCGCCACCTCGACCTCATCCGGCGGCTCCCCGCCGACAAGGACTTCGCGCTGTACTCGGGGAACGACGACACCGCGCTGCCGTACATCCTGGTCGGCGGTCACGGCGTGATCTCGGTCACCGCCAACGTCGCCCCGAGGCTGATGAGCGACATGTGCCGCGCCGCGCTCGCCGGCGACCTCTTCACGGCCCGCGCCCTCAACCAGCGCCTGATGCCGCTCAATACCAAACTGTTCGTCGAGGCCAACCCGATCCCGACGAAGTTCGCGCTGGCCGAAATGGGCCTGATCGAGAACACGCTGCGGCTCCCGTTGACGCCGCTGTCCGCCGCCCATCACGACACCGTCCGCGCCGCCCTGCGCGAGGCGGGCTGTCTCTAGTCTCGAATCGGAGTTCCTCCCATGCGTCTTTCCCGAATCGCCGCGACGGCACTGCTCGCCGGCGCCGCGCTCCTGCTGGCAGGGTGCGAGACGGTCTCGCTCTCCGCCGGCAAGAAGATCGACTACAAGTCCATCTCCTCGGGACCGGCGCTCGAGATCCCGCCCGACCTGACCAGCCCGCAGTTCGACGACCGCTACACCGTCACCACGGCCTCCGGCGCCGCGGCGCGCGACGCGAGCCGCCCGGCGCAGGAGTCGCAGATCGCGCAGAACCAGACGCCCGAGGCGCGAGTGGTCCGTGCCGGCACCGAGCGCTGGCTGGTGGTGAGGGCCTCGCCCGAGCAGGCGTGGACCACGACGCGGCAGTTCTGGATCGACTCCGGCTTCGTGCTGGCGGTCGAGCAGCCGACGCAGGGCATCATGGAGACCGACTGGGCGGAGAATCGCGCCGACATTCCGCAGGACTGGCTGCGCCGGACGACCGGCAAGGTCATGGACCTGTTCTACACGACGTACAAGCGCGACAAGTTCCGCACGCGGCTCGAGCGCGGCAACGAGCCGGGCACGATGGAGATCTACCTGTCGCACCGCGGCATGGAGCAGGTGCCGACCACCAAGATCGACAACTCGTCGCCGGCCGCGTTTGCCTGGGCGCTGATGCCGCCCGACCCCGAGCTCGAGGCCGAGATGCTCACCCGGATGCTGGTCCGCTTCGGCACGCCTCAGTTGCAGGCCGCAGCCGCGGTCGCGGCGTCGACGGGGCCGCAGCAGCAGGACCGCGCGCGCGTGACCAAGAGCGCGGACGGCGTGCCGCAGCTCGTCGTCGACGACTCGTTCGACCGGGCCTGGCGCCGGGTCGGGCTGGCGCTCGACCGGGTCGGCTTCACCGTCACCGACCGCGACCGCAGCACCGGGCTCTACTTCGTGCGCTACGCCGACCCCGAGGTCGACATGGCGCGCAAGGACCGCGAGAGCGGGTTCCTGTCGAAGCTGATGTTCTGGAAGGACACCACCGAGAAGCCGGAGCAGTACCGGATCAAGGTCGAGGAAAGTCCGCCGGCGAGCCTCGTCACCGTGCAGGACCCGAAGGGCGTTCCCGACAAGGCCCCGAGCGCCGAGCGCATCCTCGGTCTTCTGCGCGACCAGCTCAAGTGACCGTCACGGCCGCCATGGCCGCCTCCGCCGCGCTCCCCCGCGCCTGATGCGCTTCGCGTCGATCGGCAGCGGCAGCGAAGGGAACGGCCTCGTCGTCGAGGCCGGCGCCACCCGTGTCATGATCGACTGCGGGTTCGGCCTGCGCGACACCGCGGCGCGGCTCGCGCGCCTCGGGCTCGAGCCGACGTCGCTCGACGCGATCCTCGTCACCCACGAGCATTCCGACCACATCGGCGGCGTCGCCGCGTTCGCCGGCCGTCACGGCATCGACGTCTGGGCGACGTTCGGCACGCTCTCCAACGCCAACGGGCGCCTCGACGCGATGGAGCGGGTCTACGGCTTCGACAGCCACGATGCGTTCGCGATCGGCGACCTTGCGATCACGCCGGTGCCGGTGCCGCACGACGCGCGGGAGCCGGTGCAGTTCGTCCTGTCCGATGGCGCCTGGCGGCTGGGCGTGCTCACCGACGTCGGCACGCCGACGCCGCACGTCGAGGCGGCGCTGTCGGGCTGCGACGCACTGGTCCTCGAGTGCAACCACGATCTCGAACTGCTGGCGGCGTCGGACTATCCGCCGGCGCTCAAGGCCCGCATCGCCGGCCGCTTCGGTCACCTGTGCAACGACGACGCCGCGGCGCTGCTGTCGCGGCTCGACACTTCGCGGCTGCGGCACATCGTCGCCGCGCACCTCTCGCAGCACAACAACACCCCTCAGAAGGCCCGCGCCGCGCTCGCCGGCGCGCTCGGCTGCGCCGGGGACTGGATCGGCCTCGCCGACCAGGCCACCGGCTTCGACTGGCGCGAGCTCTAGACCCCGGGACCCCTCATGGAAAAGCGCCAGGAACTCTATCGCGGCAAGGCCAAGACCGTGTACGCCACCGACGACCCGCAGCGGCTCGTGATGCACTACCGCGACGACGTGTCGGCGTTCGACGGCGCCAAGCTCGCCAAGCTCGACCTCAAGGGCGAGACCAACAACCGCATCAACGCCTACGTGATGGAGAAGCTCGCCGCCGCCGGCGTGCCGACGCATTTCGTGCGCCTGCTGAACGAGCGCGAATCGCTGGTGAAGGCGATGAAGATGATCCCGGTCGAGTGCGTCGTCCGCAACGTCTGCGCCGGCTCGATGGCCAAGCGCTTCGGCGTCGCCGAGGGCCTGCGGCTGCCGCAACCGGTGTTCGAGTTCTTCTACAAGAGCGACGCGCTGCACGACCCGATGTGCAACGAAGACCACATCCGCGCGCTGGGGTGGGCGAACGACCGCGAGATCGCCGAGATGAAGGCGCTGACGCACAAGGTCAACGCGGTGCTGAAGCCGCTGTTCGCCGCCGCCGGCATCGACCTCGTCGACTACAAGCTCGAGTTCGGCCATCCGCTCGACGACCCCAACGGCCCGCTGGTGCTCGGCGACGAGTTCACGCCCGACGGCTGCCGGCTGTGGGACGCGGCGACCGGCGACAAGATGGACAAGGACCGCTTCCGCCGCGATCTGGGCAGCGTGATCGACCACTACCGCGAAGTCGGCCGCCGGATCGGCGCACCGCTGTAGCCGCCGCCGTCGAGGCGCGGGTCGGGCACGCGGCCGGCCCGCCGGTCCGGGCCGCGGCAGCGCGCCGCCCGGACGCCGCCGCATGGCGGCGATCCTCTACAGCCCGAGCACCGTCGCCGTGAGCCCCGGTTCGCCGGTGCCCCAGATTTCCTCGAACCGCGTGATCAGCGGCTTCGCACCCAGCGGTTCCTCGACGCCCAGCGCCGCGCGCGGATGGTCGATGTGGAAGCGGTGCAGGTAATGGCGCCCGTCGACGATCAGCAGCGGGTCCATCGCCGACCGCGCCTCGGCGCCGGTGCGACGGATGGTGACCCCGTGGCTGTAGCGCCGCAGCAGCGCGACGATCCGCGCGCCCGACGCCTCGATCCAGCGGGTCTCGTGGACGATGATGTCGAGCTTCGCGTCGTTCCGCGCGCGCAGGAACGCGGCCAGCGCTTCGGTGCGGGCCGGGGAGTTCCAGCCGGTCTGGCCGAGGTCGACGTCGAACACGCGGATCGATGCGCGCGCATAGCCGACCAGTTCGTCGATCGCCGCGACCTGCGCGGCGAGCGAGGTCAGCGTCTCGTGCCGCGGCACGGGCGCGGCGGGTGTCGCCGGTGCGGGGGAATCAGGCGGAAGCGGGGTGGAGCCAGCCATCGCGGTACCAGTCGTGGAGGAGGGCAAGGGCCTCGGCCGGAATCGCCGCGGCATCGTGCGGCGCCAGCGCGCGCCGGTTGGCGAGGCGCTCCAACTCGGCGCGGCCGCGTCCCGGCCACGCCAGCGTCTCGCCGTTGACGAACAGGTGCGCATCGTCGAACAGCATCTGCGTGCGCGCGTCCAGCACGGCGCCCCGCGTGGCGATGCGGCGCGCGAACGCAGCCCGAGCGAGCGGCGGCGCCGGTGGCGTGAAGAACACCGACGGCTTCGGCTCGGACAGCCAGGCGCCGAGGAAGCGCGCGACGTCCTCGTTGCGCCAGCGGATCGCAGCGAGCAGCGTCGCCATGCGCCGCTGCATCGCGCCGTCGATGCGCGCGGGTTCGGCGGTCGGCTTCAGGTCGGGGTCGGCGTAGCGGCCGGGCAGCTCGACGGTGTCGCGCAGGTGGTCGAGGAAAGCCTGCGCGAGCTCGGTCGCCGCCGGCGCGCGAAAGCCGATCGACCAGGTCGTGCAGTCGTCGACGGCGACGCCGTCGTGCGCGTACTGCGGCGGCAGGTACAGCATGTCGCCGGGGCCGAGCACGGCGTCCGCGGACGGTGCGAACCGCCGCAGGATCTTCACCGGCAGGCCGGGCTTCAGCGACAGGTCGTCCTGCCGGCCGTACCGCCAGCGGCGCCGGCCGTTCCCCTGCAGCAGGAACACGTCGTAGGAATCGAAGTGCGGACCCACGCCGCCGCCGGGGGCGGCGTCGCTGACCATCAGGTCGTCGAGCCGCGCCCAGGGCACGAAGGAAAAGCGGCGCAGCAGGCGATCCGCGGCGGGCAGGTGCAGGTTCACGCCCTGGACCAGCAGCGTCCAGTCGCGCGCCGGCAGCGTCTTCCAGTCGGCACGCCGGAACGGGCCATGCGACAGCGACCAGCGCCCGCCGTCACGGACCAGCAGCCGCGATTCGACGTCGTCGCGTTCGGCCAGTGTCCGCAGCTCCGCCCGCGTCGCCAGCCCGGCGAAGCCCGGGATCGCGCCGCGGACCAGCCGCGGCTCCTTGTGCCAGTGGCGGCGGAGGAACGACGCCGGTGCCAGGCCGCCCAGCAGCGTGCGCAGCGACGGGGATGGCGGGGCGTCCGGCCGACCCCCCGCGGTCTTCGCAGTCATGCCGGAATTATACGGCGCAGGTGCGCTAGAATCGGCGCCGTCGTCTCCGGGGTCGATCGCGGTGACGGGCGGCTTTCGCCGCCGCGCCTTCCCACCTTCCTCCGACCTCCCTCCCCACTCCCAGCCATCGGCCGTCGCACGCGAGGGTCGCCCCCACCATGAACATTTTTGCCAACACCGTCGTCACGCTGACGTTCGACCTGTTCGAGGCCGACGGCACGCTCCTCGAATCCGCATCCGAGCCGATCACCTACCTGCACGGCGGCTACTCGGGCATGCTGCCCAAGCTCGAGGAAGCGCTCAACCACAAGCAGGCCGGCGACGCGGTCTCGGTGAGCCTGGAGCCCGCCGACGCGTTCGGCGATTACGACGCCGAACTGGTCAAGATCGAGTCCGCCGACCGCTTCCCCGCCGAGATCGAAGTCGGGATGCAGTTCGAGGCGCACGCGGGCGCGGACGAGGGCGGTCCCGGCAGCGTCTTCACCGTCACCGACATCGCCGACGGCAAGGTCGTGCTCGACGGCAACCATCCCTGGGCCGGCAAGTCGCTGCGCTTCGACTGCAGGATCGTCGAAGTGCGGCCGGCCACCGCCGAGGAGATCGAGCACGGCCACGTGCACGGGCACGGCGGCCATCACCACTGAAGCCGGCCGGCCCCGGACCGGGTGCCGCCGCACACAGGGGTCGCGATGGCCGGACCGGTGCGGGCGTGCCGCACCGGACCGCACAGCCTGCACTCCGTCGTTACGGCGCCGCGTCGACTAGGCCGCGCCGTCGGCGCGCGCGAGGCGCTTGAGTTCGTACAGCGCGTCGAGCGCGGCGCGCGGCGTCAGCGCGTCCGGATCGAGGGCGTCCAGCGCGGTGCGCAGCGCCGCGTCGTCGGAGCCGGTCGCCGCCGCCACCACCGCGGATCGGTCGCCCGATTCGACGCCCGAGCCCGAGGCGAAGAGGTCGTGCTGCGGTGATCCGCCGGCGTTGAACTTGTCCAGCCGTGCCAGATAGCCGCGCGCGCGACGGATGGTCTCGGCCGGCACGCCGGCGAGCTTCGCCACCTGCACGCCGTAGCTGCGGCTCGCCGGCCCGTCCGCCACCGCGTGCATGAACACGATGCCGTCGCCGTGCTCGACCGCGTCGAAGTGGACGTTGGCGCAGCCCTCGATCTCGGCCGGCAGCGCGGTCAGCTCGAAGTAGTGCGTGGCGAACAGCGCCAGGCAGCGGTTCTTCTCGGCCAGGTGGTGCGCGATCGCCCACGCCAGCGCCAGCCCGTCGTAGGTCGACGTCCCGCGGCCGATCTCGTCGATCAGCACCAGGCTCTGCGCCGTCGCGCGGTGCAGGATCGCGGCCGCCTCGGTCATCTCCACCATGAACGTCGAGCGGCCGCCGGCGAGGTCGTCGGCGGCACCGATGCGGGTGTGGATGCCGTCGAGCGGGCCGATCTCCGCCGCCGCCGCGGGGACGAACGACCCGCAGTGCGCGAGCAGCGCGATGACCGCGGCCTGTCGCATGTACGTCGACTTGCCGCCCATGTTGGGGCCGGTGATCACCAGCAGCCGGCGCGAGGGTTCGAGGACGAGGTCGTTGGCGATGAACGTGTCGACCTGCCGCTCGACCACCGGGTGGCGGCCCGCGCGGATCGACAGCCCGGGCGCCGCACGAAAGACCGGTCGCGCGAGCCCCAGCGTGTCGGCGCGCTCGGCGAACGTCGCCAGCACGTCGAGGGTTGCCAGCGCCGCGGCGACCCGCTGCAGTGGCTCGATCGCCGGGCCGAGGTCCGCAAGCAGTCGCTCGAACAGCAGCTTCTCGCGGGCGAGCGCGCGCTCCTGCGCCGACAGCGCCTTGTCCTCGAACGCCTTGAGCTCCGGGGTGAGGTAGCGCTCGGCGTTCTTCAGCGTCTGCCGCCGGCGGTAGTCGGCGGGCACCTTGTCGGTGTTGGCGTGCGTGACTTCGATGTAGAAGCCGTGCACCTTGTTGAACTCCACCTTGAGGTTGGCGATGCCGGTGCGCTCGCGCTCGCGCCGCTCGAGGTCGAGCAGGAAACTGCCGCAATCGCGGTCGATCGCGCGCAGCTCGTCGAGGCCGGCGTCGAAGCCGTCGGCGATGACGCCGCCGTCGCGGACCTGCCCTGACGGCTCCGGCGCGATCGCGCGCGCGAGCAGGGCGTGCCACGCGGGATCGAGCGCGAGATCGGCGGCCGTGCCCGCCAGCAGCGGGACCGCCGGCGGCGCGGCGGAGGGGAGGGGGCGGAGGACGCGCTGGCAGCGGAAGACGCAAAGGTAACGGACGATGCGGTGGCGGGGCCGCGGGCCGCGTGCGGCGCGACCGCGCCGAGCGCCGCGATCAGCGCCGGCAATGCGGCCAGCGTCTCGCGCAGCGCGGCGAGGTCGCGCGGCCGCGCCGACAGCAGCGCGACCCGCCCCGCGATGCGGCCGACGTCGGCGGTGCGGCCGAGTGCGTCGACCAGCGCTCGTCGCGCGCCCGCGTCGGCTTGCAGCGCGGCGACGGCGTCGTGCCGGGCCGCGGCGGCGGCCTGCGCGCGCAACGGCTGCGTCAGCCACTGCCGCAGCAGCCGGCTGCCCGCCGCGGTGGCGCAGGCGTCGAACAGCGACAGCAGCGTCGGCGCCGGCTCGCCGGACAGCGTGGCGACGATCTCGAGATTGCGCCGCGTCGCCGCGTCGAGCGCCAGGAACTCGCCGTGGCGCAGGACGGCGAGCGCCCGCACGTGCGCCAGCGTCGCCTGCTGCGTCGACTGGGCGTACGCGAACAACGCGCCGGCGGCGCCGACCGCGGCCTCGGCTTCGTCGATGCCGAACGCGGCCAGGTTCCGGGTGCCGAAATGCCGCGTCAGCGCGCGCGTGGCCGCCGCGGCGTCGAACTGCCACGGCGGCAGCGCGCGCACCGGCGCCGCGCCACGCAGCGTGGGCGCCGGCGTGCCGTCGGGCGACGAGCAACTCGGCGAGATCGAGCCGGTCGAGGAAGGCGGCAGCGTCGGCGGCCGGCACCTCGGCCAGCGTGAATTCGCCGGACGCGAGGTTGAGCCAGGCGATGCCGGTGCGGTGGCGGCCCGGCGCGACGGCCGCGAGCAGCGCGTCGCGCCGCGCGTCGAGCAGATTCGCATCGGTGACCGTGCCCGGCGTGACGATGCGCGCGACCTTGCGCTCGACCGGGCCCTTGCTGGTCGCGGGATCGCCGAACTGCTCGACGATGACCACCGACTCGCCGGTCTTCATCAGCCGCGCGAGGTGCTGCTCGATGGCGTGGAAAGGCACGCCGGCCATCGGGATCGGCGCGCCGGCCGACTGGCCGCGCGCGGTCAGCGTGATGTCGAGCAGCCGCGCGGCACGCTTGGCGTCGTCGTAGAAGAGTTCGTAGAAGTCGCCCATCCGGTAGAACACCAGCTTGTCCGGGTGCTCCGCCTTGACGCGCAGGTACTGCTGCATCATCGGCGTATGGGCCGACAGCGGCGCCGCGGGCGCGGCAGCGGCAGCGGCAGAGGTGGCGGGGGCGGTCGGCGCCCCGACGGTCGGCACGGGGCCCGCGGTCGCGGCTGACCTGGGGGCGGAAGGGGGCGTGCCGTCTGGGGCACCGGCGGACGGCGACATCGGGCCGATTATAGCGGCGATCGTCGGGGTCGCCGCCTGCGCCCGGCTGCCCGCCGACGCGGGAACTGCGGCACAATCCCGCATCCACCATCCGGCGTACGCGGGTCGCCCGGCACCGACGGCGCCCGGCGCACCCGGCCTCGCGTCACCGATCCTGCCGCCATGACCACCGAACCCCTCATCCTCGTTCCCGGGCGCCTCCCGCTGGCCGACCTGCGCGCGCTGTGGACCGCGCCGCGCCGGCTTGCCGTCGACCCTTCCGCGAAGCCCGCCGTCGACGCCGCCGCCGCCGCCATCGCGCGCGTGCTCGCCTCGGGGCGCACCGTCTACGGCGTCAACACCGGGTTCGGCCTGCTGGCGCGGACCCGCATCGACAGCGCACGGCTGGCCGAGCTGCAACGTGCGCTGCTGCTGTCGCACAGTGCGGGCACCGGGCCGCTGCTCGACGACGCGATCGTCCGGCTGATCCTGGCGCTCAAGGTCGCGTCGCTGGCGCGCGGCTTTTCCGGCGTGCGCTGGCAGGTGATCGAGGCGCTGGTCGCGCTGGCGAACGCGGGGGTGATGCCCTGCGTGCCGGCGCAGGGCTCGGTCGGCGCGTCCGGCGACCTCGCGCCGCTCGCGCACCTGTCCGCCGTGCTGATCGGCGAGGGCGAGGTGCGCGTCGGCGGCATGGTCCGATCGGCGGCGGAGGGCCTCGCGCACGCCGGACTCGCGCCGCTGGTGCTGGCGCCGAAGGAAGGGCTCGCGCTGATCAACGGCACGCAGGTGTCGACGGCGATCGCGCTGGCGGGCCTGTTCGCCGCCGAGCGCGTCGCCGCCGCGGCGTTCGTCGCGGGCGCGCTCGCGGTCGACGCCTGCCTCGGCAGCGACACGCCGTTCGACGCGCGGATCCACGACGTGCGAGGCCATGCCGCACAGGCCGACGCGGCGGCGGTCTACCGGGGGCTCCTCGTGGGCAGCGGCATCCGCGATTCGCACAAGGACTGCCCGCGGGTGCAGGACCCGTACAGCCTGCGCTGCCAGCCGCAGGTGATGGGCGCCTGCCTCGCGGCGATGCGCGACGCCGGCCGGACGCTGCTGGTCGAGGCGAACGCGGTGTCCGACAATCCGCTCGTCTACGTCGGACGGGACGGCGCCGACGACGAGGTGCTGTCCGGCGGCAACTTCCACGCCGAGCCGGTCGCGCTGGCCGCCGATCACCTGGCGCTCGCGATCGCCGAGATCGGCGCGCTGTCGGAGCGGCGCATCGCGCTGATGATGGATGCGAATCTCTCCGGGCTGCCGCCGTTCCTGGTCCGGGACGGCGGCGTCAATTCGGGGTTCATGATCGCCCAGGTGACGGCGGCGGCGCTGGTCGCCGAGAACCGGGCGCTGGCGACGCCGCGCAGCGTCGACTCGCTGCCGACGTCGGCCAACCAGGAAGACCACGTCAGCATGGCGACCAACGCGGCGCTGCGCCTGCTGCCGATGGCGGGGCACACGGCGGCGATCGTCGCCGTCGAGCTGCTCGCCGCCGCGCAGGGGGTCGAGCTGCGCGCGCCGCTGACGACATCGCCGCGTCTCGCCGCTGCGCTGGCCGCGGTGCGGACCCAGGCGGCGTTCTGGGACCGCGATCGCGCGTTCGCGCCGGATCTCGCGCGGATGCGCGCACGGGTCGAGGCCGGCGACTTCCTCGACTTCGTCCCGGCCGCGGCGACGGCCTGACCGCGGCTCGCTTGACCCCGCGGGAACGCGACCCGCAGAATCCCGCGAATCGCGCGGCCGGGTCCGCCGCCGCGCAGACGACCTCCGGAGCCTCCCCCATGCACCGCGACGACCCCGCCAAGCTTGCCGGCCCCTCCCGCTACGCCGATCGCACCATCCGGGCGCCGCGCGGCACCGTGCTCAGCGCCAAGTCCTGGCTGACCGAGGCCCCGCTGCGGATGCTGATGAACAACCTCGATCCGGAGGTCGCGGAGAATCCGAAGGAACTGGTGGTCTACGGCGGCATCGGCCGCGCGGCGCGCGACTGGGCCTGCTACGACGCCATCGTCGACGCGCTGCGCGCGCTCGGCGACGACGAGACGCTGCTGATCCAGTCGGGCAAGCCGGTCGGCGTGTTCCGCACGCACGCCGACGCGCCCCGGGTGCTGCTCGCCAACTCCAACCTGGTGCCGAAGTGGGCGACCTGGGAGCACTTCAACGAGCTCGACCGCAAGGGCCTGATGATGTACGGGCAGATGACGGCCGGGTCGTGGATCTACATCGGCTCGCAGGGCATCGTCCAGGGAACCTACGAGACCTTCGCCGAAGCGGGGCGGCAGCACTACGGCGGCGAGCTTGCCGACAAGTGGATCCTGACCGCCGGGCTCGGCGGGATGGGCGGCGCGCAGCCGCTCGCCGCGACGATGGCCGGCGCGTCGATGCTCGCCGTCGAATGCCAGCAGAGCCGCATCGACATGCGGCTCGCCACGCGCTATCTCGACGTGCAGGCGCGCGACCTCGACGACGCGCTGGCGCGGATCGACGCGGCGTGCGCAGCGCGCAGGCCGCTGTCGATCGGCCTCCTCGGCAACGCCGCCGAGATCCTGCCGGAGCTCGTCCGGCGCGGCGTGCGGCCGCACATGGTGACCGACCAGACGTCGGCGCACGACCTCGTCAACGGCTACCTGCCGATCGGGTGGAGCGTCGAGCGCTGGCGCGCCGCGCAGGCCGACCCGGCGCAGCACGCCGCGCTGACGCAGGCGGCACGGGTCTCCTGCGCGCGGCACGTCGAGGCGATGCTGGCGTTCCACCGGACGGGGGTGCCGACCTTCGACTACGGCAACAACCTGCGCCAGGTGGCCAAGGACGAAGGCGTCGCCGACGCCTTCGCGTTTCCCGGCTTCGTCCCTGCGTACGTCCGTCCGCTGTTCTGCGAAGGGAAGGGGCCGTTCCGCTGGGTCGCGCTGTCGGGCGACCCCGAGGACATCCGCCGGACCGACCGCAGGGTGAAGGAGCTCTTTCCCGACGACGCGCACCTGCACCGGTGGCTGGACATGGCCGGCGAGCGCATCGCGTTCCAGGGGCTGCCGGCGCGGATCTGCTGGCTGGGGCTGGGCGCGCGCCACCGCGCCGGGCTCGCGTTCAACGAGATGGTGAGAAGCGGCGAGTTGAAGGCGCCGATCGTCATCGGCCGCGATCACCTCGACACCGGCAGCGTCGCGAGCCCCAACCGCGAGACCGAGGCGATGGCCGACGGCTCCGACGCGGTGTCGGACTGGCCGCTGCTCAACGCGCTGCTCAACACCGCCGGCGGCGCCACCTGGGTCAGCCTGCACCACGGCGGCGGCGTCGGCATGGGCTACTCGCAGCACAGCGGCGTGGTGATCGTCTGCGACGGCAGCGACGCTGCGGCGAAGCGCATCGAACGGGTGCTGTGGAACGACCCCGCCACCGGCGTGATGCGCCACGCGGACGCTGGCTACGCCAAGGCGATCGAGGTGGCGAGGGCGCAGGGCCTCAACCTGCCGATGCTGGGCCGCTGACGGGCGCCGCACCGGCCTGCGTCGGCGCTGGACCGGCCCGAACCGACCCGGACGGCCGGTCTGCGCCGACGTCGATGCAACAGCCGGCGGGATTTCGGGCTGCAAATCCGGCCGGAACGCTTGCCGGCGTCCGGCGAATGGTATAGCGTCCTTCGCAGCGCCGTTCCGGCATCGGGGGAAAAGCGCATTCGGCAGCGATCGCCCAGGTCGAAGTCGTCGGGCGATCCGGTCTCACGTTCGGGGGAGCCAATGAACACAAGAACAAGCAGTGTCCTGGGTACGTTTCTGGCTCGGGCGGCGGCGGTTGCCATCGCCTGCGCGCTGTCGCCGCTGGCGATGGCGCAGACGGCGGTACTGGGCAATTTCGCCGCAGGTGCTGGTCTACCCGTCGGTCAGCTTTCCGGCGGGATCGTGTCCGGCGAGCGTGCCGGTGAACACGGTCACCGGCGGCGCGGGGTCGTCGCATGGCGTCGGGTTCTACGGCAGCGACTTTGCGCTGGTTTCGTACTTCGGCGCCTCGGAGATCCGCAACGTCCAGCTGTCCACCGCGACGACGCTCAACTCGATTTCGACCGCCACCATCGGCTACAGCGGGACGGGGACCATCGCCGTCGCGCCGAGCCTCAATTACGCCATCGCGGCGACGGGCGGGGCCGCCTACGTGTTCCAGGCGCCCTTCACCGCGCCGACGGCGACCAGCCTCGCGCTGCCGGGGTCGGTGGCGGGCTACCAGACGCAGGCCATCGCGTTCAACGCGGCGTCGCGTGCGTTCATCGCGCACTCGGCCGGCGTGAGCGTCCTCGATCCGCCGTACACGGCGGTGGCGTTCACGATTCCGGGCAACTTCGAGGCGATCGCGATCTCCGCCGACGGCAACACGCTGCTGCTGACCAATCTGGACGCCAACGTGAGCATTTTCACCGCGCCGTTCTCGGCGGCCTCGACGCCGGCGGTGCTGACGATCCCGGCCGGCGGCTCGCTCGACGGCATCGCGATCACGCCGGACGGCTCGCGCGCCCTGGTGACCACCGGCATCGGCGCGGCGGATCAGATCCACTCGATCGCCGCCCCGTTCACCGCCGCGTCGGCGGTCGAGCGGATCCAGCTTCCGACGGGCCTCGGCACGTTCGAGGACATCAGCATCAGCGCCGACGGCCTGTATGCGCTGATGACCGGCAACTCGGGCACCGCGATGGGCATGGTGCGCGCGCCGTTCACCACCGCGGGCGCGACCGCGTGCGCGCTGCCGGTCGCGGGTGGCCGTGGCGCCGGCGCGGTCCGCTTCCTGCCGACCGCCCTCCAACCGCCGCCGGGACCGCCGGTGGTGCAGCGGGAAGTGCCGACGATGGGGGCGGGCCCGCTGGCCGCGATGGCGATCCTCGCCGCGATGCTCGGCATGATCGCGCTGCGGCGGCGCGCCGGTCGCTGACGGGAGTCCGGTGCGTGACAGTCGTGCACGCGTGAAAAAGCCCGGGTTCGCCCGGGCTTTTTTCTTTGGTCTGGTCGGGGTGAGAGGATTTGAACCTCCGGCCTCTACGTCCCGAACGTAGCGCTCTACCAGGCTAAGCTACACCCCGAATTGTGTCCCGCCCCGACGTGCCGTCCTTCCGGTTGCTCGCGATCCGGAGATCGCGTCAGAACGACCGCTGCGAAGCGAAGGCCGACAATTCTAGCAGACTTTCGCGGTACGGGGAAAGCTCCAGGTGCGCGAGGCACGCGGCGGCGAGCTCGCTTTCCTCCTGCGCGCGGCGCCGCGTGTAGTCCAGTGCGCCGGTGCGCGCCAGCAGGCCGGCGATGGGGGCGAAGTCGTCGAGGCGTCCCTCGGTGATGGCGCCGCGGATGATCGCGCCGGCCTCGTCGCCGCCCACGGCGACGGCGCGGATCAGCGGCAGCGTCATCTTGCCTTCGGCGAGGTCGTCGCCCAGGTTCTTGCCGATCGCGACCAGGTCGCCCGAGTAGTCGAGCACGTCGTCGACGAGCTGGAACGCGGTGCCCAGGTGCATGCCATAGCGCGCCAGCGCGGCCTCGGCCTCCGGCGAGGCGCCGCCGAGCACGGCGCCGAGCTGCGATGCGGCCTCGAACAGCTTCGCCGTCTTGCGGCGGATCACTTCGAGGTAGCTCGCCTCGTCCAGGTCCGGATTGCCGGCGTTCATCAGCTGCAGCACCTCGCCGGCGGCGATCACGTTGGTCGCGTCCGACAGTATCTGCAGGATGCGGGGCTGCCCCAGTCCCACCATCAGCTGGAACGCGCGCGAATAGAGGAAGTCGCCGACCAGCACCGCCGCGGCGTTGCCGAACGTGGCGTTGGCGGTCAGGTGGCCGCGCCGCAGCGACGATTCGTCGACGACGTCGTCGTGCAGCAGTGTCGCCGTGTGGATCATCTCGACCACGGCGGCCAGCGTGTACTTGGACCCGCCCTCGACGCCACAGGCCCGCGCCGTCAGCACGGTGAGCGCCGGACGCAGCCGCTTGCCGCCGTTGTTGATGATGTACTCGGCGACCTGCCGGACCAGCGCGACGTCCGAGGCGAGCGCAGCGCGCAGCGCGTGGTCGACCTCCACCAAGTCAGGGGCCAGCAGCGTTTTCAGGTGGTCGATCGTCACGGGTGGTCCGGCGGGGTTTCGCGGCAGGGAAGGGGAAGAGGGCGAGGACAGGGTCAGGATCAGGGCACGGGGCAGGATGATCGGGGCAGCGGGGCGGGAGCGCGAGGCGCGGGCGTCAACCTTGCAGCCCGAGGGCGAAGCTCGCCGGCACGGTCGAAAATGCGGCCGGAACGGGGGCGAATTGTACCCGATGAAGCCCGCGGGCCTTTGCGGTGGGACAATGGCGGGCGCGTCAGCCGGCCCGCCGGCGAAGGCGCCGGGCGACCCATCGGCCCGACCGGGACGTCCGACGCGGCCCGATCCCGTGCCGACGGCCGGTTCGCCGCCCCGGCCAGCGCCGCCGCCGGGGCGTCGCCGGGACATCCGCCGGGACGCGTTGACAGGTGGGGGGCTAAGCGATTAAAATGCAAGGCTTTTCCGCGAATTGGCGCGGGAAATCGCCCTAGCAGGAGTTCCCTCATGTACGCGGTCGTAAAAACCGGCGGCAAGCAATACAAGGTTGCCCCCGGCGAAAAACTCAAAGTAGAACAGATACCGGCGGACGTGGGCGCAGTTGTGATTCTCGACCAGGTGTTGATGGTCGGGGAAGGCGAAAGCGTCCGTCTGGGTCAGCCCATCGTCGCCGGTGCGACGGTCAAGGCCACGGTCGTCGCGCACGGGCGCGGCGAGAAGGTGAAGATTTTCAAGATGCGCCGCCGCAAGCATTACCAGAAGCACCAGGGGCATCGGCAGAACTACACCGAACTCAAGATCGAAGCGATCGTCGCTTAAGGAGTCGATGTCATGGCACACAAAAAGGCAGGCGGAAGTTCGCGCAACGGCCGCGACTCGGAATCGAAGCGCCTCGGCGTGAAGAGCTACGGCGGGGAGCTGATCTCGGCCGGCAGCATCATCATCCGCCAGCGCGGCACCACGGTGCATCCCGGCGTGAACGTCGGCATGGGCAAGGACCACACGCTGTTCGCGCTGGTCACCGGCACGGTCGAGTTCGCGACCAAGGGCCCGAAGAAGCGCAAGTTCGCCAGCGTCAAGCCGGTCGAGGCAGCGGCGGCGGCTGCAGCCTGACACGGTTGGCGCCGTCCGGCGCCGGATCGGGGATCCCCGCGAGGGAATCCTGTCCGACCCCGCACAGGAATCCCGGCCTTCGCGCCGGGATTTTTTCGTCCGGTCCCGGGCGGGTCAGCGCGCGCTACCGCCGCTCCAGCCACCACAGCAGCGCCGCGGCGACCGTCACGAACGCCGCCAGCGGAAACGCCGCCGAGAACAGCGCGGGCCAGTCGTTGAGCACGCCGAGATTGGTGAACAGGCGGCCCAGCAGGATGAAGCTCAGCCCCAGCATCGTCCCGGCGAAGATGCGGAAGCCGATGCCTCCCTGCCGGCGCTGGAAATACGCGAACGGCAGCGCCAGCACCATCATGACGACGACGGCGGCGGGATTGAACAGCTTCTGCCAGAACGCGATCTCGAAGCGCGTCGTCTTCTGCGCGCCGCCGCCCAGCACGCGCATGTTGTCCCACAGCGTTCCCAGCTCCAGGCGCTCCGGCGCGACCTGGAACACCGTCAGCAGCGACGGCCGCAGCACCGAGTCCCAGAGCAGCGAATCCTGCGTCGTCAGCCGCGTGCCGGTGCGCAGGAGCTCGGTCGTCCGCACCTCGGCCAGCCGCCACTGGCCCGGACCGGCGTAGGTCGCGGTCGCGGCATCGCGCACGGCGGTCAGCCGCAGGTCGGCGTCGAACTCCCAGATGCGGATTCCCGTCAGCGTGCTGTCGCCGAGCACGCCGCGGATGTTGACGAAGTTCCGGTCCTGCTTGAACCAGAAGCCGGACTGGAACTGGCGCGCGGCGAAGCGCTGCGCCTCGCCCTTGGCCGACGCGCGGACGGCCTGCGCCAGCCGCTCGGCCGGCGGCGCGACGAACTCGCCGGCGAGAAAGGTGACGACGGCGAGCGGGATGCCGACGCGGACGAGCGCCCACAGCACCTGCGTCAGCGACGCGCCGGAGGCGCGCATCACCGTGTACTCGGAGCTCGCAACCAGCTGCGAGATGGCGAACAGCGTCCCGATCAGCGCCGCGATCGGGAACAGCTCGTACATCCGCGAGGGGAGCTGCAGCGCGACGAACAGCAGCGCGGCGCTGGTGGTGTAGCCGTCGCGGCCCACGTCGCCGAGCTCGTTGATGAGGTCGAAGAACGCAAACAGCAGGACCAGCGCGGCGAAGATCAGCGCGATCGACGCCAGCACCTCCCGGCCGATGTAGCGGGTCAGCGTCTTCACGCGGCGGCCCGCCGGGCAAGGGAGTCGCGCACGAGACCCAGCACCGAGAGCTGGTGGCTGAACAGCAGGAGCACGATGGCGATCGCCACGAGGTGAGGCAGCGCGAGCCCGACCCAGAAGTTGAGCTTGCCCTGGGCGATCAGGCTCTGCACGACGTTCAGCGTGTTGCTGTAGAGCATGTACAGGAATACCGCCGAGAGCAGGTTGAACGACCTGCCGACGCGGGGGTTCACGTACGCCAGCGGAATCGCGAGCATCGTCAGCACCAGCGCCGACAGCGGGATCGACACGCGCCAGAAGATCTCGCTGCGTTCGTAGTCGCCGTCGACGAGGAGCAGGGTCGCCGTCGGCATCGCCTTGCGCGACAGCGGCAGCGCCCGGACCTCCGCCGGCTCGATCCGCCGGGCCAGCCGGTCGAACTCGACGACGCGGGCGTCCGCGATGCCGGGCGTGGTCTCGACCATCCGGCCGGACGACAGCGCGAGGAAGCGGTCGCCGTTCGCGGCCGTCTCCAGCGTCCCGGACTTCGCCACGATGGTGACGTCCTTGCCGTCGTCGACGGTGTGCAGAAAGATGTTGTTGATCGTGCCGTCGAAGGTGTTGATGCTCTCGACGAAGGCCACCAGCTTGCCGCTGCGGAATTCGCGGAACAGGCCGGGCGTCAGCAGGGCGATCTCGTCCTTCGACTCCAGCTGGCGCTCGTATTCCAGCTTGCGGCGCTCCGCCCAGGGCGACAGGAACAGCGACAGCACGACGATCGCGACCAGGAACGGCGCCGCGAACAGCAGGATCGGCCTGAGCCAGGCGGTCAGCCCCTGGCCGGAGGTGAACCAGACGATCATCTCGCTGTCCCGGTACCAGCGGGACAGGGTCAGCAGCACCGTCATGAACAATGCGACCGACAGCAGGATATTGAAGTAGAAGAGGGCGTTGAAGCCCAGCAGCGGCAGGATGCCCTCCACCGCCACGCTCCCGCCGGCCGCCCGCCCCAGCAGCCGCAGCACCAGGTTGGTGAACAGGATGGCCAGCAGGACGACGAACAGGCCGACCGCCGTGGCCGTCAGCTCGCGGACCAGGCTGCGCCGGAAAATCATGACAGCGGGAGAATTTTGACTTTTTCGCGCTGTTTTGCCGATAATGCGGGCAACATCGCGCTAGGGCAAAGAAACGCCACCGAGGAGGCAGGGGATTTCGATGGAATTTACCATAAAAAGCGGCAGCCCCGAGAAGCAGCGGAGCGCATGCGTCGTCGTCGGCGTTTTCGATAACCGGAAGCTCTCGCTGTCGGCGGAGCTGATCGATCGCGCGTCCAATGGCTACATCAGCGAAATCATCCGCCGCGGCGACATGGAAGGCAAGCTCGGCGCGACGCTGCTGCTGCACAATGTCCGCGGCACGCTGGCCGACCGCGTGCTGCTGGTCGGGCTGGGCAAGGAGCGCGATTTCCGCGACAAGGAGTTCCGCTCCGCGATGAAGTCCGCGGTCAAGCTGCTCAACGAAACGGGCTCCTACGAGGCCGTCGTCTACCTGACCGAGGAAAAGGTCAAGCGGCGCGAGGTCGCGTGGCGCGTCGAGCACGCCGTGGTCGTCGCGATGGAGGCGGTTTACCGCTTCGACGACATGAAGAGCGAAAAAGCGGAGGTCCGCCGGCCGCTGCGCAAGCTCACGCTGTCGGTGCCGCAGCGCTCGGACCTCACCGACGGCGAGACCGCTGCCGCGCGCGGGCTGGCCATTGCCCACGGCATGGACCTCGCCCGGGACCTCGGCAACCTGCCTGGCAATGTCTGCACGCCGACGTACCTGGGCGAGCGCGCACTGGCGATGGCGCAGGAGTTTCCCGAACTCAAGGTGACGGTGCTCGATCGACCCGCGCTCGAGGAGCTCGGCATGGGCTCGTTCCTCTCGGTGGCCAACGGCAGCGACGAGCCGCCGCGGTTCATCGTGTTCGAATACCGCGCCGCGGCCAAGCCGGGACGGCCGCTGGTGCTGGTGGGCAAGGGCATCACTTTCGACACCGGCGGCATCTCGATCAAGCACGCGACCGACATGGACCAGATGAAATACGACATGTGCGGCGCGGCCGGCGTGTTCGGGACGCTGCGGGCGATCGCCGAGCTCAAGGCCAGGATCGACGTGATCGGGCTGGTCGCCGCCTGCGAGAACATGCCGTCGGGACGGGCGACCAAGCCGGGCGACGTGGTCAAGAGCATGTCCGGGCAGACGATCGAGGTGCTCAACACCGACGCCGAGGGGCGCCTCATCCTCGCCGACGCGCTGACCTACGCCGAGCGCTTCGATCCCGCCGCGGTCGTCGACATCGCGACACTCACCGGCGCGATGGTCATTGCGCTGGGGCACGTCGCCACCGGGGTGTTCAGCAACAACGACGCGCTGGCGAGGGCGCTGGTCGCTGCTGGCGATGACGCCTACGATCGCGCCTGGCAGCTGCCGCTGTGGGACGACTACCACGAGGGACTCGCCAGCAATTTCGCCGACTTCGCCAACGTCGCGGGCCGGGCCGGCGGCAGCATCACCGCCGCGTGCTTCCTGTCGAAGTTCGCCAAGAAGTTCGACTGGGCGCACCTCGACATCGCCGGCACCGCATGGAAGGATGGCAAGGAAAAGGGCGGCACCGGACGACCCGTGGCGCTGCTCACGACCTGGCTGCTCGCCCAGGAAGGCGTGCAGCACTGACCGCGCCGCGCCCCGGACGCTGCCACCCGCATGACGACCATCGATTTCTACACCCGCTGCAGCGATCCGCTCGCGGTCGCGGCACGGCTGGTCGTCAAGGCCTGGGGGCAGTTCGGCGCGGTCCGTGTGCTCACCCCGGATGCTGCCGCGACCGCGGCGCTCGACCGCCAGCTGTGGCTGGTGCCGGCGACCGGGTTCGTCCCGCACTGCCGGCTGGGCGCCGCCTGCGCCGCCGAGACGCCGGTCATCGTCGATCACGTGCTCGATCACCAGGGGCCGGCCGCGGTGCTGGTCAACCTGCACCCGTCGCCGCCACCGTTCTTCTCGCGCTTCGAGCGCCTGGCCGAGATCGTTTCCGGCGACGATTCCGCCGCCGCGGCGGGCCGCGAGCGCTGGAAGTTCTACCGCGAACGCGGCTACGAGTTGCGCTCGCACGACCTGTCCGGACGGAGCTGACGCCTTGCCCACCGCGCGCGAACTGCTGGAGCAGGCCGACGCGCTGATGCGGCGCAATCGTGCCCTCGCCGACGCGGAGGCCGCGGCCAGCCGGTCCGCGACGGAGGACGAGGACGTCCCGGAGCTCACCGAGACCGTCGAACCGGCGCCCCGGGCCCCCGCCGCCGGGTCGGGACCCGGAACCGCGTCCCCGGCGTCCGCCTACCGCGCGATTGCCAGCCTCGACGACGTGCCCGAACTGACCGACGCCGTCGAGGAGATCGAGGCGCCGTCGATCCTGGAGCCGACCGAAGACGACGACCTCTCGCGCTGGCTCGAGATCGACCGGGGCGAGAAGAGCGTGACCGGTCCGGCGCCCGATTCGATCGTCGTCGTGCCTGCGGCGACGCGGCCCGAGGCGGCGCCGGTCGCGGTGGCGGCCTCGGCACCCATGGGGGACGCCCTGGCCGCGATGCCGCCGGTGTCCGTCCCGATCGCATCGGAGACCGCGATGCCGCCGGTGTCCGTCCCGATCGCATCGGGAACCGCGATGCCGCCGGTGTCCGTCCCGCTCGCGCCGGAGACCGCCGTGCCGGTGGTCGAGCCGCTGGCCGAGTTCCTGCTCGAGGACGCGCCGGCGGACGCGGTGGTCGAGATCGACATCGGCGTGCCGGGTGCGGCCGCCGATGCGGAGTGGTCCGCCGCGCGCGGATTGCCCGACGAGCCGCCGTTGGTCGCGGCGCTTCCGCCCGCCGTGTTTCCGCCGGCGGAGTCGGCGCCTGCCGGGACCGACGACACCCGATGGGCGACGCTGGCCGAGGACATCCGCATGCAGGTGCTGCAGCGGCTGGACATCTTCACCGACAGCGGGCTGCAGGGCGAACTCACGACGCGGCTGCAGCCGATCGTCGACCGGGCGAGCGCCGAGCTCGTTGCCGCAATCAACCAGCACGTCGGCCAGATCCTGCGCAGCTACGTCGCCGAGGCGATCGAGCGCGAGATCGAAAAGTGGCGCCAGGGCGGATGACCGCGGGCAAGCGTGTCGCGCCGCCGGCCGCCGCCGAAACGCTGCTGGCCGAGCGCGGCGCCCGCGCGACCCGCGCCCGCATCGCCGCGCTCGCCTGCCTGCTCGAAGCGCGCGAGGCGTTGACCCACCACGACGTCGAGAAGCGGTTGGCGAAGGTCGGCGACGTCGACCGCGTCACGCTCTACCGCGTCCTCGAATGGCTGACCGCCGAAGGCCTGGCGCACAAGGTGTCCGGCGACGATCGCGTCTGGCGCTTCTCCGCCGCCGGTCATGCGCATCCCGGCCACGCCCACGCGCATTTCCAGTGCAGCGGATGCGGCAAGGTCGTGTGTCTCGACGAAGCGCGCGTGCCGCCGATCGCGATGCCGGCCGGGTATCGCCGCCGCGAAGTCGAGATCACGATCAAGGGCAGCTGCGACGCCTGCGCGCCGCGCGGCTGAGGAAGGGTCGCGGCAGCGCGACCGGGCGCCGGGACGCGGTAGCCGACGGCCGGCGCACGGCGAAGCGTGTGCCGTGGACCCCGGACCGGTTCCCCCGATGCGGCGGGCTGCGCTACAGTCGCGGGAGATGTTCGTCCTCTCCGATCTCGAACACCGGTACGGCGCCGCCAGCGCCGTCCGCGTCGCGGCGTGGACCGCCGACGCCGGGTCGCACTGGCTGCTGTCCGGGCCATCGGGCGGCGGCAAGTCGACGCTGCTGTCGATCCTCGCGGGGCTGATCACCCCGACGCGCGGCAAGGTGATCGTCGCCGGGACCGATCTGGCGACGCTGTCCGGCGGCGCCCGCGATCGCTGGCGCGGGCTGCACGTCGGGCTGGTGCCGCAGCGGCTGCATCTCGTCGGCGCGCTGTCGGTGCGCGACAACCTGCGCCTCGCGCAGTACCTGGCCGGCGCGGGCGTCGATGACGCCCGGATCCGCGAGCTGCTCGAAGCGGTCGGCGTCGCCGAGCTCGCCGCCCGCGAGCCGCGCACGCTGTCGCAGGGTCAGGCCCAGCGTGTCGCCATCGCCCGTGCCGTGGTCAACCGGCCGCGGCTGCTGCTGGCGGACGAGCCCACCGCCAGCCTCGACGACCCGCACGCGGCTGCGGCGCTGGAGCTGCTGCGCGCGCAGGCGGTGGCGAACGGCGCGACGCTGGTCGTCGCCTCGCACGACGCGCGCGTGCGCCCGCTGCTGCCCCACGTGTTCGCGCTGCCCGCGCCGGCGGAGAACGGACGATGAACGCCTTCACGCTGGCGTTCGCCTACGCGCGCCGCCGCCCGCTGGCGACGCTGCTCAACGTGGTGCTGCTCGCCGTCGGCGTCGCGACGATCGCGCTGGTGCTGCTGCTCGCGCGCGACTTCGAGACGCGGCTCACGCGCGACGCCGAGGGCATCGACCTGGTCGTCGGCGCCAAGGGCAGCCCGCTGCAGCTGATCCTCGCCGGCGTGTATCACGCCGACGTGCCACCCGGAAACATCGCGCTCGCCGAAATCGAGAAGCTGCGCGCGAACCCGCTGGTGGCCGAGGTGCTGCCGCTGGCGCTCGGCGACAGCGTCCGCGGCTTCCGCATCGCCGGGGTCGAGCCGGCCTTCGTGGCGCACTACGGCGCGAGGCTGGCCGCAGGGGCGCTCTGGGACGAGCCCATGGAGGCGGTGCTGGGCGCCGAGGTGGCGCGGGCGACCGGGCTCGCGGTCGGCGCGACGTTTGCCGGAGCGCACGGGCTGGGCGAAGGCGGAGCGGAGCACGGCGACGCGCCGTACCGCGTGGTCGGGATCCTGGCGCCGACCGGACGCGCGATCGACCGCCTGGTGCTGACCGGGCTCGCCTCGGTCTGGGCCGTGCATGAAGGCGCCGGGCACGCCGCGGCGGAGCACGGTGCCCACGCCGAAGCCGACCCCGGGTCGCGCCGCGCCAACGAGGCCGGCCCCGTCGCGGACCACCCCGGCCGCGAAGTCACGCTGGCGCTGGTCCGGTATCGCAGTCCGCTGGCCGCGGCCAGCCTGCCGCGCGCGATCAACGCGAACACGCCGATGCAGGCGGCGTCCCCGGCCTACGAATCCGCGCGGCTGCTCACGGTGTTTGCCTTCGCCGCCGACATCCTGCGCGCGTTCGCGCTGCTGCTGATGGCCGCCTCGGCGCTGGGGCTGTTCGTCGCGCTGGCGCAGGCGCTGGACGAGCGGCGGTACGACCTCGCGATCATGCGCGCGCTGGGGGCGTCGCGCTGGCAACTGGTCGCCGTCATCCTGGTCGAGAGCCTGTTCCTCGCCGCCGCCGGGCTGGTACTGGGACTGCTCGCGGCGAACCTGGTCGTCGCGTCGATCGGGGCGTGGATTCCCGCGGCGGCGCCGCTCGCCGCCGCGGCGTGGACGTGGCCGCCCGCCGGTTGGGCGCTCGTCGCGGTGGCACTGGGGGCGGGTATAATTTCCGCTGCGTGGCCGGCATGGCGCGCGTACCGTCTGGACGTCGCCGCGACGCTGGCCGACGCCTGACCAAGGACCAGATCCCGATGAGCCCATACAACCTGCGCGGTGTCGCCGCAGCCGTCGTGCTCGCTGCCGCCGGTGCCGTTCTGACCGCCGGTCCGGCTCGCGCGGTCACCGGCGACATCCCGGCGGTCGGCCTGCCGTCGGCGAGCGATTACGGGCTGCGGCTGCTGCCCGAGCGTGCGGGCGTCGTGTCCTGGCGCACGCTCGCCAAGGTCGAGCCGGTGAAGAAGGATGGCCGCATGGTGCCGTCGTTCGCTGCCGACATCCTGAGCCTCGACCGGAAGGACGTACGGGTCCAGGGCTTCATGATCCCGCTCGACATCGGCGACAAGCAGAAGCGCTTCCTGATCGCGGCAGTGCCGCCGCATTGCAGCTTCTGCCTGCCCGCCGGACCGGACGCCGTGGTCGAGGTCCACGCGAAGGCACCGGTGCGTTACAGCCTCGAGCCGATCGTGGTGTCCGGCAAGTTCGAATTGCTGAAGGACGACCCCGCCGGCATGCTGTACCGGTTGACCGACGCGGAGATGATCGGCTCGGCAATGCCGGCGGCTGCAGCGAAGGGCGCGACGGCGGGCAAGGGCGCGACGGCGATCGCGCAGTAGCCGCGTTGCCGTGCGCGGGGTCGCGCCGAAGCGGCCCGCCCTGCTGCGTCGATGGCCCACTCCTCCGCAGGGCAGGCCGCTCCGTCGCGACGGGCGGTGCCGGGTGCGGGCCAAACCGCTGGCATGCGCGGGGTCGCGCCGAAGCGGCCCGCCCTGCTGCGTCGATGGCCCACTCCTCCGCAGGGCAGGCCGCTCCGTCGCGACGGGCGGTGCCGGAGGCGGGCCAAACCGTTGCGGTGCGCGGGGTCGCGCCGAAGCGGCCCGCCCTGCTGCGTCGGTGACCCACTCCTTGGCAAGGCCGGCCGCTCCGTCGCGACGGGCGGTGCGGGAGGCGGGCCAAACCGCTGGCATACGCGGGGTCGCGCCGAAGCGGCCCGCCCTGCTGCGTCGGTGACCCACTCCTCCGCAGGGCCGGCCGCCCCGTCGCGACGGGTGCAAAGGGCGTGGCCGGGGCCTTCCGGGCCGTCCGGCGAGCGACCGCACCGGGGCTTGCGGCAGATCAAGGCGGAACTCGAAAACTGTGCCATAATGCGAATCATTCGCGTTTGATCCCAGGCCCGGCACCCATGTCTCCACTGCTCGACCTCCGTCCCGGCGACGAGGCCACCGTCGCCACCGTCGACGGCGACCTCGCGCTGCGCCAGCGCCTGGCGGCTCTGGGAGTCCGGCCCGGCCGCGCGCTGCGGCTGATGCGCCGCGGCGCGATGGCGGGGCCGCTGCACCTGCGCGTCGGCACGACCGACATCGTTCTCCGGCGGGGCCACGCCCGCGCGATTCTCGTTCATCGCTGACCGGCGGCCGGGGTGAAGCGGATCGCCCTCGTCGGCATGCCGAACACCGGCAAGTCGACGTTCTTCAACCGGGTGACCGGCGCCTCGGCGCGGGTCGGCAACTGGCCCGGCATCACGGTGGATCTCTACGCCGCGCGCGTGCTGCTCGGCGGCTCGATGGTCGAGCTCGTCGACCTGCCGGGGGTGTACGACCTCGACGGCACCGCCGACGACGAGCGGGTCGTTCGCGAGTTCCTCGCGAACACCCACGTCGACCTCGTCGCGGTCATCGTCGCGGCGCCGCAGATCGACCGACAGCTGCCGCTGGCGCTGACGCTGCGCGCGCGCGGCGTGCCGACCGTGCTGCTGCTCAACATGACGGACGAGGCGCGGCGGCTGGGCATCCGCGTCGACGCCGAGGGCCTCGGTCGCGCGATCGGCATGCCGGTGGTCCCGATGGCCGCCAAGCGCGGGGAGGGCCAGGCGGAGGCGCTCGCCGCGCTCGCCCGCGGCGTGCTGGCCGCGCCTTCAGCGCCGCTGCCGCTCGACCCCGCCGCCCGGGACGCCGCGGTGGCCGCGGCGCTCGCTGCCGCGGTCGACATCCCCGCGCGGCTGCCCGAGGGCATGACCGATCGCGTCGATCGCGTGCTGCTGCACCCGCTGTTCGGGCTGCCGCTCTTCTTCGCGCTGATGTTCGTCGTCTTTCAGGGCGTGTTCACGCTCGGCAAGCCGCTGCAGGACGGGCTGCAGGCGACATTCGACTTCACCCGCGCGAACCTGCTGACGCCGGCCCTCGCGTCGCTGCCCGATCTCGTCCGCGGCTTCCTGCTCGACGGCGTGTGGGCCGGCGTGTCGACCGTCGCGGCGTTCGTGCCGCTGGTGGTGCTGTTCTTCCTGTTCATGGCGCTGGTCGAGGACTCGGGCTACCTGTCGCGCGCGGCGTTCCTCACCGACGCGCTGATGGCGCGCATGGGGCTCGACGGCCGCAGCTTCGTGATGCTGCTGCTCGGCTTCGGCTGCAACGTGCCGGCGCTGATGGGCACGCGGATCATGCGCTCGCGCGGGCTGCGGCTGCTGACGATGATGATCGTGCCGTTCTCGCTGTGCTCGGCCCGGCTGCAGGTATTCCTGTTCCTCGCCGCCGCGCTGTTCGCGCCGGCGCAGGGAGCATGGGTGATTTTCGGACTCTATCTGGCGAGCTTCGCCGCGGCGCTGCTGACCGCCTTCGTGTTCCGCGACCGTTACCGCAACGACGAGCCTTTCGTGCTCGAATTGCCGCCTTACCGGCTGCCGACGCTGCGGCAGATCGCGCTGCGCGCCTGGCACGAGGTGCGTCATTTCCTGCGGCGCGCGACGCGCTTCATCGTCGCCGGCGTGATGCTGGTGTGGCTGCTGACGCACCTGCCGGCCGGCGTGGCACCCGGCGGCCCGGAAACCTTCGCCGGCTTGCTGGGCCGCTTCGCCGAACCGGTGCTGGCCCCGATCGGCATCGACGAGCGGCTGACCGTGGCCCTGATCTTCGGCTTCGTCGCCAAGGAAATCCTGATCGGCGCGCTGGCGGTGATCTTCGGCCTCGAAGGGCAGGCCCTGGCGAGCGAACTGGCCGCGCGCATCGACGTCGTGCAGGGACTCTCGTTCATGCTGTTCACCCTCATCTACACGCCCTGCGTGTCGACGATCGCGACGATGCGCTCGGAGGCGCGAAGCACCCGCTTCGCGCTGGTCTCGGTCGGGTGGTCGCTGGCGTTGGCCTGGATGGTCAGTTTCGCGTTCTACCGATCGGCGCGGGCGCTGGGCTGGTGACACCAGGCTGGTGACACTAGGCTGGTGATACTAGGCTCGTGACACATGGCTGCTGAGCGAATCCGCTTGGCGGCGGCCACCCTGCATGGGATGATCGCTGCATGAACGTCGTCTTCCTGCCCGGATTGCTCTGCGACGCGCGCCTGTGGGAGGCGCAGGTCCGCGCCCTTGGCGCCCGCGCGACGGTGCAGGTGGCCGACCTGACGGCCGGTGCCACGATGGCTGCGCTCGCGGCCGACGTCCTTGCCAGGGCGCCGTCCGGACGGTTCGCGCTGGCGGGACTGTCGATGGGCGGGTATTGCGCGCTGGAGATCGTCCGCCAGGCGCCGGAGCGCGTCGCCGCACTGGCGCTGCTCGACACCTCGGCGCGGCCCGACACGCCCGAGGGAACCGCCAACCGTCGGCGCCTGGTGAAGCTGGCCGAGCACGACTTCGACCGCGTCGTCGACGAACTGCTGCCGAAGCTCCTCGCGCCGGCGCACCTCGCCGATCCGGCGATCGCGGGCGTCGTCCGCGCGATGGCCCGCGCGTTCGACCCGACGTCGTTCGCGCGGCAGCAGGAGGCGATCATCTCGCGCGCCGACAGCCGGCCGCTGCTGCCGACGATCGCCTGTCCGACGCTGGTGCTGTGCGGCCGCGAGGACGCGCTCACGCCGCCAGAGGTGCACGAGGAGATGGCGGCGGCGATCCCGCGCGCACGGCTGGTCCTCGTCGACGGCAGCGGCCATCTCTCACCGCTCGAACGGCCCGAAGCCGTGACCGCCGCGCTCGCGGCCTGGCTCGACGCGAGCTGACGCGGCGTGGGGCGCCCGCCAGGGCGCAGGGGGGAGACGTCCCCCCAACGGCTATAATTCGACGCTTTGCACCACCTTCGCGCGCCACGAGCGCCTGCCCGCATGGAACTCGCCAAGAGCTTCGAACCGTCGTCGATCGAAACCAAGTGGTATCCGCTGTGGGAGACGCGCGGCTACTTCAAGCCCGACTACGCGGCGAAAGGCGCACCGTTCTGCATCCAGCTCCCGCCGCCCAATGTCACCGGCACGCTGCACATGGGACACGCGTTCCAGCACACGCTGATGGACGTGCTGATCCGCTGGCACCGGATGCGCGGCGACAACACGCTGTGGCAGGCCGGCACCGACCACGCCGGCATCGCGACGCAGATCGTCGTCGAGCAGCAACTGAAGGCCGAAGGGAAGACGCGCCACGACCTGGGGCGCGACGCGTTCGTCGAGCGCGTGTGGGCGTGGAAGGAGGAGTCCGGCGGCGCGATCACCCGCCAGATGCGCCGCCTCGGCAGCGCCGCCGACTGGACGCGCGAACGCTTCACCATGGACCAGGGCCTCTCGGCGGCTGTGCTCGAGACCTTCGTCCGCCTGCATGAGGACGGCCTCATCTACCGCGGCCAGCGCCTCGTCAACTGGGACCCGAAGCTCGGCACCGCGGTGTCCGATCTCGAGGTCGACAGCGAGGAGGAGATGGGCAAGCTGTGGGAGATCCGCTACCCGCTCGCTCACCCGGGTGAAGGCGGCGAGGACTCCCTCGTGGTGGCGACCACGCGGCCGGAGACGATGCTCGGCGACACCGCGGTCGCGGTGAACCCCGACGACGAGCGCTACCGCCATCTCGTCGGCAAGACGATCCGCCTGCCGCTCGCCGGCCGCGAGATCCCGATCATCGCCGACGCCTACGTCGACCGCGAGTTCGGCACCGGCTGCGTCAAGATCACGCCGGCGCACGACGTCAACGACTGGGCGATCGGCCAGCGGCACCACCTCCCCGCCATCTCGATCCTGGACCTCGAGGCGAAGGTCAACGCCAACGCGCCGGAGAAGTACCGCGGGCTCGATCGCTACGTCGCACGCAAGGCGGTGCTGGCCGACCTCGAGGCCGCGGGGCTGCTGGTGTCGGAAAAGCCGCACAAGATGGTGGTGCCGCGCTGCGGCCGCACCGGCGAAGTGGTCGAGCCGATGCTGAGCGACCAGTGGTATCTGGCGATGTCGAAGCCGGCGCCGGCGACCCATCCGTACTGGCCGGGCCGGAGCATCCAGGACCTGTGCCTCGCCGCGGTCAGCGACGCCGGCCTCGTCGATCCGGAAACCGGCAGCGCGGAGCGCGTGCGCTTCGTCCCCGGCGACTGGATCTCGACCTACCTGCACTGGATGAACAACATCCAGGACTGGTGCATTTCCCGCCAGCTCTGGTGGGGCCACCAGATCCCGGCCTGGTACGACGAGTCCGGCAACGTCTACGTCGCGCGCAGCGAGGCCGAGGCGCGGGCGCAGGCGCGCGCGAAGCTCGGCCGCGAGCCGGCGGCGTTCCGTCGCGACGAGGACGTGCTCGACACCTGGTTCAGCTCGGCGCTGTGGTGCCACTCGACGCTGGGCTGGCCGGAGCCGACGCGGGAGCTGAAGACGTTCCTGCCGTCGTCGGTGCTGGTCACCGGCTTCGACATCATCTTCTTCTGGGTCGCGCGGATGATCATGACGACGACCTACTTCACCGGCAAGGTGCCGTTCCGCGACGTCTACATCAACGCCATCGTCCGCGACGAGGAAGGCCAGAAGATGTCGAAGTCGAAGGGCAACGTCCTCGACCCGCTCGACCTCATCGACGGCGTGTCGCTGGAGGCGCTGGTGGCGAAGCGCACCGCCAACATGATGGATCCGCGGCAGGCGGATTCGATCGCGAAGCGCACGCGCAGGCAGTTCCCCGACGGCATCCCGGCGTTCGGCGCCGACGCGCTGCGCTTCACCTTCGCCAGCCTCGCCACCTACGGCCGGACGCTGAACTTCGACCTCAACCGCTGCGAGGGCTACCGCAACTTCTGCAACAAGCTGTGGAACGCCACGCGCTTCGTGCTGATGAACGTCGAGGGCAGGGACTGCGGCATCGACGGCCCGAAGCCGCCGCTGACGACGGTCGACCGGTGGATCATCTCGACCCTGCAGCAGACGGAAGCCGCGATCAACGGCCACCTCGCCGAGTACCGCTTCGACCTCGCGGCGAAGGCGCTGTACGAGTTCGTCTGGGACGAGTACTGCGACTGGTACGTCGAGCTCGCGAAGGTGCAGCTCGCGAACCCGGATCCGGAGGTCCAGCGCGGCACGCGGCGAACGCTGGTGCGCGTGCTGGAGGCGATCCTGCGCCTCGCGCATCCGTTCATTCCGTTCATCACCGAGGAACTGTGGCAATCCGTGGCGCCGCTCGCCGGCAGGGCCGGCGACTCGGTGCAGCTGCAGCCGTACCCGCAGGCGCAGGACGCGAATCGCGACGCCCATGCGGTCGCCGAGGTGGCGGCGCTCAAGGCGGTCGTGAACGCGTGTCGGGCGCTGCGCGGCGAGATGAACCTGTCGCCGGCGCAGAAGGTGCCGCTGTTCGCGGCTTCGGTCGAAGCCGGCGAACGGGCGCGGCTGACCGCCTTCGCGCCGTATCTCGCGCCGCTGGCGAGGCTGTCAGAGGTGACGGTGCAGGAGGCGCTGCCGGCGACCGACGCGCCGATCGAGATCGTCGGCGACTCGCGGCTGATGCTGCACATCGAGATCGACAAGGCCGCCGAGCGCGAGCGCATCGGCAAGGAGATCGCGCGGCTCGAAGGCGAGACCGTGAAGGCCGAGGCGAAGCTTGCCAACGAGGGGTTCGTCGCCCGCGCGCCGGCGGCGGTGGTCGACCAGGAGCGCGCGCGGCTCGCGGGATTCGTCGCGACGCTCGCCAAGCTGCGCGAACAGCTCGCGCGCCTGGCGTAGTGGCGCGATGGCCATCGCGCTCGCCAGCGTCTGCGTCTACTGCGGCGCCCATCCGGGACGCGATCCGGCGTACACGGCCGCCGCGGCGCTGCTGGGCCGAACGCTGGCCGAGCGCGGACTCGGCATCGTCTACGGCGGGGGGCGCGTCGGGCTGATGGGCGTGGTCGCCGATGCGGCGCTGGCCGCAGGCGGACGCGTCGTCGGGATCATCCCGCAGGCGCTGATGAAGAAGGAGCTCGCGCACGCGGGGCTGACCGAGCTGGTCGTCACGACGTCGATGCACGAGCGCAAGGCGCAGATGGCCGAGCGCGCCGACGCGTTCGTGGCGCTGCCCGGGGGCCTCGGAACCTTCGAGGAGCTGTTCGAGATCTGGACCTGGGGCCAGCTCGGCTGGCATCGCAAGCCCTGCGGTGTCATCAATGTCGCCGGCTTCTACGACGGGCTGATCGCGTTCCTCGACCACGCGGCCGACGCCGGTTTCGTCCGGCCGGTGCACCGCGGCATGCTGCTGGTAGACGACGATCCCGCACGGCTGCTCGATCGGTTCGCGCAGTACGAGGCCCCCGCGGTGCCGAAGTGGGTCGAGCGCGCGGAGACGTGAAGGGTGCAGGCCTGCGCCGAGGCGGCGCGCATCCGTCGAACGGCCGATGGCGGTGCCCGACGGTTCGCGGCAACATGGCGCGACGCGGGTGTCGCGCTCGGGGCCCCACGAACCACGTTGACCTAAATTCGACCTGACCCCGGGGTGGCGAGGTAGCCGGTGACTTCCTCGCGGTCGTGGTAGAGCTGCTTCAGCATCAGGGTGGCGGGGACGCGGGCGCGGCGCAGCGTGTCGTCGATCAGCGCGGCGCAGCGCAGGACCTCGGCGTGGCGCTTCTTCATCGGCAGCTTGAGGTTGAAGATCGCGCGGCGCGCGTCACCCTGCGCGATCCAGCGCGCGACCAGCGCGGCGATCTTCACCGGCTGCTCGGCGATGTCGCAGACCAGCCAGTCGACGGGCCGCTTCGGCACGTAGGTCAGGCCGTCGACCCGCAGGTGCGTGACCAGCGGATCATCGGCCACGGCGCCCTTGAGCGGACCGTTGTCGACCGCCGTCACCTTGAGCCCGCGCTCCGCGAGCTGCCACGTCCACCCTCCGGGCGCGGCCCCGAGATCGACGGCCTTCATGCCCGGCCGCAGCAGCGTCGGCGCGTCGTCGCCCAGAAAGGTCAGGAACGCTTCGGCGAGCTTCAGCGTCGAGCGCGACGGCGCCCCGCGCGGCATGTGCAGCCGCGGGATGCCCTGCGGCCAGCGGCTGCGCCAGGGCGCCGCGCTGACGCCGACGTAGGCCGTGGCGCCGTCGGCGAACAGCACGTGCAGGGCGGGGTGGCGCGCCAGCTCCGCGTCGGTCGCGTCCTCGTCGACCTCGGCCATCGCGTCGACTTCCACCAACGCGCCGGCGAGCGGCATCTCGACGCCGCGGCACAGGCCCGAGAGCGACTTGCCCTCGTTGGTGTCGGGCATCTCGACCCGCAGTTCGCCGAACGCCGCGCCGCGCGCGACGCCGGGCCAGTCGCGCTCCCGCAGCCCGGCGATCGCCGCCGCGAGCGGCACGACGCGATCGGGTCGGCGCTTGCCCGGGGTGGCCGGATCGAACAGCGTGTGTGGGCCGGTGCCGAAGAACAGCGAGCGCACGAAGACGGGCGGCACGGCGACCAGCGCCGCGTGCAGACGGGAAGGGGTGCCGCCGGAAAGCGCCGCGGTGACGAACCCGCGGTCCGGCGGCGCGTCGACGACCAGCGTCGCGCCGGCGCGTGCGGCGAGCGCGGCAAGGTCGGCGGCGACCTCCGGCTCGAAGCCGGCGCGGCACTGCGCGACCAGCGTCGCGGCGAATGGCGCGGCCGTGCCCACCGCGGACCTCGCGGCTTACGCCTGCGCGGTCTCGGTCCGGTCGACGACCGGCGCCGCCGCCGGAGCGGCCTCGGTGCCGGCTTCGGCCGACATCGGAGCCGCGGTCTCGGCGGGCGCAGGCGGGCGGACTTCGGCGGCGGCGGGCGGAAGCGGATTCGCGCGCTTCGGCCGCCGGGGTCGCCGGCGGCCGGCGCATCAGCAGCGCCGGAACCGGCCGGTTGTGGCCGAAGCCGGGCCGCGCCGACGACCCGCCACGGGTCGCTGTACCGGCCGGCGCACCGGCGGACTCCACTGCTGTGGCGGATTTCGCCGGCATCGGCTGGTCCGGATTGAGCGCGTACGCAGCCTCGCGTTCCTCGCGACGATCGCCGCGCGGCGGAAGCTCGTCTGCGCGGGGCGCAGCGGTGGGACGATCCGCGCCCGGAGCCGGGGCCGGGCGATCCGCGCGCGGCGCACGCGGGGCACGGGAGGCGCCCGGACCCGCACGACCGGCCGATTCGGCGCGGGCGCCGCGTTCGCGCGGCGAACGGCGCTCGGTGGCGGTCGAGGGATCGAAGCCGTCGGCGCTGACCACCGGAACCGACTTCTTGAGCAGCTTTTCGATTTCGTCGAGCAGTCGTTCCTCGTCGGGGGCGACGAAGGAGATGGCGAGCCCGGACGCGCCGGCGCGTCCGGTGCGTCCGATGCGGTGGATGTAGTCCTCGGGCACGTACGGCAGCTCGTAGTTGATGACCAGCGGCAGGTCGTCGATGTCGAGTCCGCGCGCGGCGACGTCGGTCGCGACCAGCACCTGCAGCTTGCCTTCCTTGAACGCGTCGAGCGCCTCCATCCGCGCGATCTGGCTCTTGTCGCCGTGGATCGACGACGCGGCCAGGCCATCGCGCTCGAGCTGGCGCGCGAGGCGCGAGGCGCCGTGCTTGGTGCGCATGAAGCACAGCACCTGGTTCAGGTTGCCGGACTTCACCAGGTGCACGAGCAGCGGGCGCTTGGCGTCCTGCGCGACCTTGTAGGCGCTCTGCGCGACCGTTTCGGCGGCGGTGTTGCGCTTGGCCACTTCGATCAGCTGCGGCTGGTTGAGCAGCTGGTCGGCGAGCTTCTTGATCTCGTTCGAGAACGTTGCCGAGAACAGCAGGTTCTGCCGCTTGGCGGTCACCGGCAGCAGCGCCATGATCCGCTTGATGTCGGGAATGAAGCCCATGTCGAGCATGCGGTCGGCTTCGTCGAGCACGAACACCTCGACCTGCCCGAGGTAAACGCTCTTGTGTTCGACGTGGTCGAGCAGCCGCCCCGGAGTGGCGACGAGGATCTCGACGCCGGCGCGGACGATCTCGAGCTGCGCCTTGATGTCGACGCCGCCGTAGACGACGGTCGAGCGCAGCTTGGTGTGCCGGCCGTAGGTCTTGATCGCGTCCTCGACCTGGATCGCGAGTTCCCGGGTCGGGGTCAGGATCAGCGCGCGCACCGGGTGCCGCGCCGGCGACGGGCTCGAGTTGGCCAGCGGGGCCAGCTTCTGCAGGATCGGCAGCGCGAAACCGGCGGTCTTGCCGGTGCCGGTCTGGGCGCCGCCCATGACGTCGTGGCCGGCGAGAATGACGGGAATGGCCTGCGCCTGGATCGGCGTGGGCGTGGTGTAGCCGGCTTCTTCGACGGCCCGCAGCAATTCGGGCCGCAACCCGAGCTCGGCAAAGCTCGTAGCGTGCAAGGGAGTACTCCTGTCGCGGCCCACCGCGTGACGCGGCTTCCGGTCCAGGCAGCGTGTGTCTGGAAACAAGGCGAGGCGGGCGGGCGGGGCACCACCAGGGTGGCGACCACGGCCACGGAAACCCGCGCCGGGTTGGGCGGTGACCGGAACGGCCGCCCGAACCCTCATTGTAGCCTAACTTGCGGATTTTACAAAATTTTTGTGGCCGGAAGCGCCGAAAGGAGGCTATAATTCCGGGTTTGGCGGCGCGGCCCTCCCGCGCTGCAGCAAACCCGGGGTGCCCCGTGTGTCGCCGGCGCGCCCTTCGAACCGGTAGCCACCCATGTCCGTCGCTCCCCGCGCCCTGCGCAACATCGCGATCATCGCCCACGTCGACCACGGCAAGACGACGCTCGTCGACAAGCTGCTGGTGCAGGCCGGCACCTTCGCCAAGCACCAGCACGTCGCCGAGCGGATGATGGACAGCAACGACATCGAGCGCGAGCGGGGGATCACGATCCTCGCGAAGAACTGCTCGATCCAGTACCTCGACACCCAGATCAACATCGTCGACACCCCGGGCCACGCCGACTTCGGCGGCGAGGTCGAGCGCGTGCTGGGCATGGTCGACGGCGTGCTGCTGCTCGTCGACGCGGTCGAAGGGCCGATGCCGCAGACGCGCTTCGTGACCATGAAGGCGCTGCAGCAGGGCCTGAAGCCGATCGTCGTCATCAACAAGGTCGACCGTCCGGGCGCCCGTCCGGAGTGGGTCGTCAACCAGACCTTCGACCTGTTCGACCGGCTCGGCGCCAGCGAGGACCAGCTCGACTTCCCGGTGGTCTACGCGTCGGCGCTGAACGGATGGGCGACCCTCGACGTCGCCGTCGCCAAGACCGGCGCGCCCGGCGGCGACGGGGCGTCGATGCGCGACCTCTTCGAAACGATCCTCGCCAACGTGCCCGCTCCGCGCGCCGATGCCGAAGCGCCGCTGCAGTTCCAGGTCAGCGCGCTCGACTACTCGAGCTACGTGGGCCGGCTGGGCATCGGCCGCATCCGTCGCGGCACGCTGCGCGCCGGCCAGGAGGTGGCGGTGCTCAACGGCCCGCTCGCGGAAGGTCAGACGCCGCCGAAGGGCAAGGTCGGACAGCTGTTCAAGTTCGCCGGGCTGGAGCGCGTCGCCGTCGATGCGGCCGAGGCCGGCGACATCGTGCTGGTCACCGGCATCGACGACCTCACCATCGGCACGACGCTGGCGGCGCTGGACACCCCCGAGGCGCTGCCGCCGATCGCCGTCGACGAGCCGACGCTGTCGATGTACTTCCAGGTCAACACCTCGCCGCTCGCCGGGCGCGAGGGCAAGTACGTCACCTCGCGCAACGTCCGCGACCGGCTGATGAAGGAACTGCTGACCAACATGGCGCTGCGCGTCGAGGAGTCGAGCGACACCGACGTGTTCCTGGTCTCCGGGCGCGGCGAGCTGCACCTCACCATCCTGATCGAGAACATGCGACGCGAAGGCTACGAAGTCGCGGTGTCGCGGCCCCGGGTCGTGCTGCGCGAGATCGACGGCGTGACCTGCGAGCCTTACGAGGCGCTGACGGTCGACGTCGAGGACGCCAACCAGGGTGCGGTGATGGAGGCGCTGGGGCCCCGCCGCGGCGACCTCACCGACATGGTCGCCGACGGCCGCGGGCGCACGCGACTCGACTACCGCATTCCCGCGCGCGGGCTGATCGGGTTCCAGGGCGAGTTCATGAACCTGACCCGCGGCACCGGCATCATGAGCCACGTCTTCGACGGTTACGCGCCGGTCAAGGGCGAGATTCCCGAACGCCGCAACGGCGTGCTGATCTCGCAGGAGGACGGCGAAGCGGTGGCCTACGCGCTGTGGAAGCTGCAGGACCGCGGCCGCATGTTCGTCTCGCCCGGCGAGAAGCTCTACGAAGGCATGGTGATCGGCATCCACAGCCGCGACAACGACCTGGTCGTCAACCCGATCAAGGGCAAGCAGCTCACCAACGTCCGCTCGTCGGGCACCGACGAGGCCGTCCGCCTCGTGCCGCCAATCGAACTGACGCTCGAATACGCGGTGGAGTTCATCACCGACGACGAGCTGGTCGAGGTGACGCCGCAGTCGATCCGCATCCGCAAGCGCTTCCTCAAGGAACACGAGCGCAAGCGCGCGTCGCGCGAGCTCTCCGGCGCCGACGAGGCGAAGGCCGCGAACGGCTGACGGACGCCGCGGCAGACCACGCCCATGGCGGCGGCCGTCGACGTCCGCACCCCGGCGGCAGCGCTCCCGCGGCGGCGGCGCCGCCCATGACCGCGCCCGCGCTGACCCCGGCACTCGCCGCGCGATTCGCCGGGCTCGCGCTGGACAACATCGGCCGCCCGTACCCGCACAAGCTGGATCACGTTCTGGGCGGGCCGGGCGACGTGCAGGCGCCGCGCGCGCTGCATCCGTCGTTCCACGGCAGCTACGACTGGCATTCCTGCGTGCATATGCACTGGCTGCTCGCGCATCTGGTCCGCCGTTTCCCCGACCTCCCGCAGCGCCCGGCGATCGCCGCGACCTTCGACCGGAACCTGGCGCCGGCCGCGATCGCGGGCGAGGTCGCGTACCTCGCCGGCCCGCACAACGCCTCGTTCGTCCGCACCTATGGCTGGGCGTGGCTGCTGAAGCTCGCGCTCGAGTTCGCCGAGGGCTCGTCCGACGACCCGGATGCGGCGCGCTGGTCGGCGGCGCTCGCACCGCTGGCGCGGGCATTCGCCGCCCGTTGGCTCGACTTCCTGCCGCGCACGCAGTTTCCGATCCGCCACGGCAATCACCCCAACAGCGCCTTCGGCCTCGCGTTCGCGCTGGACTACGCGCGCGGCACGGGGGCAACGGCGCTGGAACAGGCGATCGTCGCCAAGGCGCTGGCCTGGTACGGCGCCGACCGCGACGGCGCGGCGGCGTGGGAACCCTCGGGCGCCGATTTCCTCTCGCCGGTGCTGGTCGAGGCCGACCTGATGCGGCGCGTCCTGGACGCGCCGGCGCTCGCCCGCTGGCTCGACGGGTTCCTGCCGGGACTCGCCCGCGCGGAGCCCGCCGCGCTGTTTGCGCCGGTGCCGGTCTCCGACCGCGGCGATCCGCAGATCGTCCACCTCGACGGCCTCAACCTCTCCCGCGCGTGGTGCTTCGGGGCGATCGCCCGCGCGCTGCCGCGGGGCGACGCGCGGATCGCGGTGCTGACCGACGCCGCGGCACGGCACCTCGAGGCCGGCATGGCGGGGCTCGACAGCGACGACTTCCTCGGCGCCCATTGGCTGGCGTCGTTCGCGGCATTGGCGCTGTCGCCATCGCTGTCGCCATCGATCTGACCCGGACTCGACGTCCGCGTGCTGCGGGCCCGGGCACCCGTGCCGGGCCGCGGTCCGGAGCGGCGGGCCGGGCGTCCACCGCCGGCGCCCGGCCCGTCGCGCGGCGCTGCTAGAATCGACCGCCATGAACGAACCGCTGCTCATCGTCGCCGTCGTCGCCGCCGTCATCGCGGCGGTGGTCGCCGTGGTGGCGCTCTTCCGGCTGGGAGGCATGGCGACCGAACTCGCAGTGCTGAAGGCGCAGGGCCAGGACCTCGAGCGCGACCTGAAGCAGGACCTCGCCATCGCGCGCGGCGAGCAGGGGGCTGCCGCGCAGACGCTGCGGGCGGAGGTCGGCGAGCGCGTGACCCAGTTCACGCAGATCACGCAGCAGCAGTTCGTCGCGCTGACCGCCACGCAGAGCGCCGAGCTCAAGGCTTTCGGCGAGCGCCTGGCGCAGTTCACCCTCGCCACGCAGCAGCAGCTGTCCGGTTCGACGCAGGCGCAGAGCGACCAGCTCAAGGCCTTCGGCGAGCGCTTCGCGCAGTTCACGCAGACGACCCAGCAGGCGCTGGGCACCGGCGCCGCGGCGCAGGCCGAACAGGCCAAGGTCACGGCCGAGCGGATCGGCGACCTCGCGAAGTCCAACGAGCAGCGGCTGGAGGCGGTGCGGGCGACCGTCGAGCAGCGGCTCGACACGCTGCGCAACGAAAATGCCGCCAAGCTCGACCAGATGCGCGCGACCGTCGACGAGAAGCTGCAGACCACGCTCGACCAGCGCCTGGGGGCGTCGTTCAAGCAGGTGTCCGACCGCCTGGAGCAGGTGCACAAGGGCCTCGGCGAGATGCAGACGCTGGCGGTCGGCGTCGGCGACCTGAAGCGCGTGCTGACCAACGTCAAGTCGCGCGGCACCTGGGGCGAGGTCCAGCTCGGCATGCTGCTGGCCGAGGTGCTGGTGCCGCAGCAGTACGAGGCGAATGTCGAGACGCGGCCCGGCTCGAACAAGCGCGTCGAGTACGCGATCCGCCTGCCTGGGCGCAGCGCCGACGGCGCGCCGTGCTGGCTGCCGGTCGACGCCAAGTTTCCGCTCGAGGACTGGCAGCGGCTGCAGGACGCGCTGGAGCGCGCCGATGCGCCGGCCGCGGAGACCGCACGCAAGGACCTCGCCGACTTCATGCGCGCGCAGGCGAAGACCATCCGCGAGCTGTACGTCGCGCCGCCGCACACCACCGATTTCGCGATCCTGTTCGTGCCGGTCGAGAGCCTGTTCGCCGAGATGATGGCGCGGCCGGGTTTCGCCGAGAAGCTGCAGCACGACTACCGCGTGACGCTCGCCGGACCGGCGAACTTCCTCGCGCTGCTGAACAGCCTGCAGATGGGCTTCCGCACGCTGGCGATCGAGGAGCGGACCAACGAGGTGTGGACGCTGCTGGGCGCGGTGAAGACCGAGTTCGGCAAGTTCGGCGACGTGCTCGCGAAGACCAAGGAGCGCATCGACAAGGCGAGCGAGGAGCTCGACCGCGCCGGCGTGCGCAGCCGTGCCATCACGCGCGAGCTGCGCAAGGTCGAGGCGCTGCCCGGCCCCGACGCGGCGCGGCTGCTGGGCGCGGCGCTCGACGGCGAGGTCGCGGCCGTCGGCCCCGGGTCGCTGCCCGGGCCCGACGACGCGGATGCCGACGCCGGCGACGCGACGCCGGCCGCCTGACGCCGACGATGTTCGACGCGCTGAGGAAATGGCGCCGGCGGCGGGTGCTGAGGCACGCTGCGATCCCGGAACCGATGTGGCGCGAGGCGCAGGAGGCGCTGCCGTTCCTCGCGATGTACACGGATTACGAGCTGACCCGGCTGCGCGAGACGGTCGTCATCTTCCTCGACGCCAAGCACATCGTCGGCGCCGGGTCGTATGAGGTGACGCCGCTGCAGCGCGTCGTCATTGCCATCCAGGCCTGCGTGCTGGTGCTGAACCTGGACCTCGGCTACTACGACGGCTGGGAGAACGTCGTCGTGTACCCCGGCGAATTCGTCCCCGACTGGGAATGGGAGGACGAAGCCGGCGTCGTCCACCGCCACGAAGGCCCGCTCGCCGGCGAGGCGATGCCCGGCGGGCCCGTGGTGCTGTCGTGGTCCGACGTCGAGGCCTCGTACGACTGGGAGACCGCGGGCATGAACCTCGTCATCCACGAGTTCGCGCACAAGATCGACATGCGCAACGGCGAGGCCAACGGCTGCCCGCCGCTGCCGGCGGAGATGCCGCCGCGCGTCTGGCAGAAGGCGCTCAACGCTGCGTTCGAGGACTTCCGCCGGCGGGTCGAGCGCGGCGAGCAGACGGCGATCGATCCGTATGCGGCCGAGTCGCCGGCCGAGTTCTTCGCCGTGCTGTCCGAGGTCTTCTTCGCGGACCCCGCGCTGCTGAAGCACGACTACGGCGATGTCTACGAAAAATTCCGCTGGTTCTACCGGCAGGACCCGGCGTCGCGCAGCGAGCTGCTGCTCCACGACGAATAGCCATGCTCGCGCAGCGGGTATCGCCCGCGGCCTCGCTCGTGTCCGCTTTGCACGCCCGCCGGTTTGGTGCAAAGTGGCGCGCTCGAGGCAGGCGCACCGCCTGTCCGGAAACCAAGGAGACGCCCATGCGCCGATTGACGCTGTTCGCCGCGACGATGTTCGCGGCCTCGACCGCCTTCGCCTTCCACTGTCCGGCGGACATGAAGAAGATCGACGAGGCGATGTCGAAGAGCCCGAAGCTCACCGCCGCGCAGGCGGACGAAGTGAAGAAGTACCGCGCCGAAGGCGAGACGCTGCACAAGGCCGGCAAGCATCAGGAGTCGGTCGACACGCTGGCCAAGGCGATGAAGATCCTCGACATCAAGTAAGCCCATCAGCGCGCCGCGCGCGCCAGCACGACGACGGCGGCGAGGATCAGGACGCCGCCGGCGAGCTGCACCGGCGCGATCGTCTCGCCGAGCACGATCGCCGCGAGCGCGACGGTGAACAGCGGCTCCACGGTCGACAGCGTCGACGCGCGGACCGGTCCGATGCGCTCGAGGCCGGCGAAGAACAGCGTGATCGCGGCCACCGTCGACACCAGTGCGATCGCCGCGACCGCGGCCCAGCCGCCGGCGTCCTGCGGCCAGCGCGGACCTCGCCAGGCCGCGGCGACGATGAACACCGCCGCCGCGCTGGCGATGACGATCGCCGCCATAGCCAGCGGCGCAGCGTGCCGCGCAAGGCGGGTCCCGGTGACGATGTAGACGGCGTAGATCGCCGCCGCGGCGACACCGAAGGCGATGCCGGCGGACGAAGCCCCGCCGGCATCGCCGCCCAGCGCCGGGGCGACGGTCAGCGTCATGCCGGCGAGCGCCAGCGCCAGGGCGGCAAGTTTCCACGTCGTCAGGCGCTCGTGGAGGAACGCCGCCGCGAGCAGCGCGACCAGCGCCGGGTGCAGATACAGCAGCAGTGCGACCAGGCCGGCGGGCGCCAGCGTCAGCGCGGTGAAGAACGTGAACGCCTGGCCGCCGTAGCCCACCGCGCCCAGCAGGACGAGGCCGCCCAGCACGCGTCCGCGCGGCAACGCGACGCCGCGCGCCGCGACCAGCGCCGCCATCGCGACCGCCGCGATGCCGAAGCGCAGCGCGAGCAGCGTCGTCGTGTCGACGCCCGCGGCATAGGCGCGCCGCGCGAAGATGGCCATGGCGCCGAACGCCAGCGCCGACGCGATGACCGCGGCGATGCCCCAGCCCTGGCGCGCGACGACCGCACGCGACCGCTTCGGGGTCGTCACCGGCGGGCCGCGCGGTGCGGCCGGTGGCGGTCACCTGCCCGGCCTCACGGTGCGGCGGGGCGCTGCGCGCTTTTCGGCCGGAACGCCTTGCACACGGCGTCGTGCGTCTCGACGTACGGGCCGCCGATGAGGTCGAGGCAGTAGGGCACCGCGGCAAAGATGCCGGGTACGACGACCTCCCCGGCCGCGTCGCGCACGCCCTCGAGCGTCTCGCGGATCGCCTTCGGCTGCCCGGGCAGGTTGAGGATGAGCGCGCGGCCGCGGATCACGCCCACCTGGCGCGACAGGATGGCCGTCGGCACGAAGCGCAGCGACACCTGGCGCATCTGCTCGCCGAAGCCCGGCATCACCTTGTGCGCGACGGCGAGCGTGGCTTCCGGGGTCACGTCGCGCGGCGCGGGGCCGGTGCCGCCGGTGGTGAGCACGAGATCGCAACCGGCGACGTCGACCAGGTCGACCAGCGCGCGTTCGATCGCCGGCTGCTCGTCGGGGATCAGCCGGGTCTCGGTGCGCCACGGCGACTTGAGCGCGCTGGTCAGCCATTCGGTCAGCGCCGGCAGGCCCTTGTCCTCGTAGACGCCGGTCGACGCGCGGTCGGAAATCGAGACGAGGCCCACGACGAGCGGGCGTTGGGGGGGCGGGGGCATGGTCACCGAGGGTCACTCCGGAAGTTCGCGCAGCGCGCGCCACAACTCGCGGAACGCGTGGGGCGGCGCGCTGCGGGCGCGCTCGTCCTTCGCCTTCGCGATCAGCGAGCGCAGCCGCGGCCGGTCCACCGTCGGATGGGTCGCGACCAGGTCGTCGAGCGCCGCCGGTTCGGTCAGCAGCCGCTCGCGCAGCCGTTCGAGCGCGTGCAGCTTCGCGGCATCCGCATCGCGGCCTTCGGCCCAGGCATCGAGCCGGGCGCGGATCGGCGCGGGGTCGACGCCCCGCATCAGCTTGCCGACGTACTGCAGCTGGCGGCGCCGGCCGCCGTGGGCGGTGATCGAGCGCGCCGCGCGGATCGCGTCGACCAGCCGCTCCGGCAGCTGTGCCTCCTCGACCACGACGTCGAACCGCCGCGCGTCCAGGCCCACCAGTGCTTCGCCCAGGTCCTGCAGCGCGTGCATGTCGGCCTTGCGGCGGGTCTTCGACGGCGGCGGCGCGGCGTCGGCGGCGTCGTCGGCATCCGTCGGTACGGACGCCTTCGCCACCGCCGCGACAGCGATGTCGTCGGGGTCGATGGGATCGGCGGGGGTGTCGCCGCGGCGGCGGCGCGACGGTCGGTCGGGCAGGGGCATCGTCGGTCGGAAAGGCGGCGCGCATCCGGGGATCGGGGCGAACCGTTTGCTATGATAGCCGAGCCTTTCAGCCGCGCGACGGCGGCCGGCCCTGCCGGCGCCGTCGGGAGAGTCCGTCGACGACCGCTGAGAATCCGCGCGCGCCCACTTGCCACGTCCCTTTCCCGCTCACTGCCCATGACCGCTGCCCCCGCGCGCGACGCACGCTTTCCGCTCCCCACCGACGAACTGGCGCGGGTCGCCGAGGCCGTGCTGACCGCCGCGAAGGCCGGCGGCGCGACGGCGGCCGAGACCGACGTGTCGCAGGCCGTCGGCCAGAGCGTCACCGTGCGCAAGGGCGAGGTCGAGACCGTCGCCTACAACCGCGACAAGGGCATCAGCCTCACCGTCTACGTCGGCCAGCGGCGCGGCCACGCGAGCACGGCCGACTTCGCGCCGGAGGCCGTGCGGGCCGCCGTCGACAAGGCGCTGGCGATCGCGCGCTACACGGCCGAGGATCCCGCCGCCGGGCTCGCCGATCCCGACCGGCTCGCGCGGACCTTCCCGGACCTCGACCTCTATCACCCGTGGGATCTGTCGGTCGAAGCGGCGATCGAACTCGGCCGCGCGGCCGAAGCCGCCGCGATGGACGTCGATCCGCGGATCACCAACACCGAAGGCGCGACGGTCGGGCGCGGCGAGTCCGAGTTCGTCTACGCCAATTCGCTGGGCTTCGCCGGCGGGTTTCGCAGCTCGCGCCACCACATCGACTGCGCCGTCATCGGCGAGGACGACGCCGGGATGCAGCGCGACTTCTGGTACACGGCGGCGCGCGCGCCCGGCGACCTCGAGGCGGCCGCGGCCGTCGGCCGCCGGGCCGGCGAGCGCACCCTCCGTCGACTCGGCGCGCGTCCGCTGGGGACGCTCGAATGCCCGGTGCTGTTCGAGGCGCCCGAAGCGGGCGACCTGCTCGGCTTCTTCGTCGGCGCGGTGTCCGGCGGCGTGCTGTACCGGAAGTCGTCGTTCCTGCTCGATTCGCTGGGCCGGCAGGTGTTCGCGCCGCAGGTCTCGATCCGCGAGGAGCCGCACCTGCCCCGCGCGCGCGCGAGCACTCCGTTCGACAACGAAGGCGTGGCGACCGTCCCCCGCGACGTGGTGAAGGACGGGGTCGTCGCCGGCTACTTCCTCGGCAGCTATTCCGCACGCAAGCTGGGCATGGTCACGACCGGCAATGCCGGCGGCAACCACAATCTCGTCGTCGCCCACGGGGACGACGACCTGCCGGCGCTGCTCCGGCGCATGGGCCGCGGCCTCTTCGTCACCGAGCAGCTGGGGCAGGGCGTCAATCCGGTGACGGGCGATTACTCGCGCGGCGCCGCCGGCTTCTGGGTCGAGGACGGCGTCATCGCGCACCCGGTCGAGGAAATCACCATCGCCGGCAACCTCAAGGACATGTTCCGCGACATCGTCGCGGTCGGGAACGACGTGGACCGGCGCGGCAGCCGCCATACCGGTTCGATCCTCGTCGGTCGCATGATCGTCGCCGGTCGCTGACCCTCGACCGCGCCGCGACCCGACCCCGAGCCACAATCCGACCACCGCGCCGCCCGATGATCGACCCCGTCGTCAACTGGTTTCGCCGATTCCGCGATCCGCTGCGCAGCGCCGGCGCCGCGCAGCAGTGGATCGCCGCGCTCCCGGAGGGCGATCCCCTCGCGTTGCAGAAGGAGGCGCTGGAGCTGCTGGTCGGCTTCCCCGGGGCGCGGAAGGACGTCGGCCCGGCCCAGGTCGAGGCGCTGCTCCGGATCGACGCCAGGGTCGAGCCGGTGCTCTCCCACCTGACGCAGCAGTACACGGCCAATTACCAGAAGAGCACCGCGGTCGAGTCGCGGCTCTGGCACGCGGTGTTCGACCTGGTCAAGGCGTTCACCGCGGCGTACCAGCTGGCGCTGAAGGCCGGGTATCCGAAGGCGGAGATCAAGCGCTGGCGCGCCGTGCTGCCGTGGATCCTGGTCCGGCTCGCGTATTACAAGGCGCTCGACGGCAAGTTCCGGCTGTTCCGCTACGGCCACTGGATTCCGGCGCAGTGGCGGGAGCTGCACGAGCTCTACGAATTCGCGCGCATGCGCGGCTGGCAGCGCGAGCAGCTGGTCTTCGGCGCCGGCACGTTCGCGCGGCCGGGGGTCTGCGTCGAGCACGAGTACCTCAAGACGCTGCTGCTGATGCGGCTCGACTCGGGCAACTTCACGCCGGACCAGGTCGAGTGGGTGGCGCGCCAGCTCGAGGACTGGTCGCCATCGCTGACGCTGGTGCCGCCGCCGGGCGACCAGGCGTCGTTCTTCGTCGACCTGACCGGCTCGCAGGGCCTGCGCCGGCAGGAACGGGCGACCGCCGGCGGCCGCGTGCTGTTCCTCGACGCGAGCCCCGTCTACGCGCGGGTGGTCGAGCAGATGCGCTGGCTGCCCGAGCAGGATGAGGAGGTGCCGAAGCCGGGGGAGCCGCCGGCGCGCGAGCAACGCCTGCTGCTGATGCGGCTCGCCTCGCTGTTCGGCCCGGATGCGATCGCCCATGCGCCGCGCGCGGCGCGCTACGCGACCGACGCCGAGGTGCGGGTGGTCCTGGGCCTGCAGGCGCTGACCCGGGCGGTCGCCGAGATCGACCGCCTGCCGGACGCGGCGCGCACGCCCGGCGTCGCCGCGAGCTTCGACGAGGTCACGCAGATGGTGAACCCGGTCACCAACCCGGAATCGGTCGCACGCCGGATCAAGGGCACGATGTGGCGGATGCAGGATCGCAGCGACTCCGGCTGCCGGCTGACCGCACCGTCGCGCGAGGCCCCGGCGCGGCTGGGCGAACTCATCGGCATCAAGGAAGGCGACGGGTGGACGCTGGGAGTGGTGCGGCGGATGCAGCGGCACCAGGTCGACGAGGTCACGGTCGGCGTCGAGGTCGTCGCCCGGCGCCTGGTGCGGGTGCTGCTGCGGACCTGGGCGACGCCGACGGCCGCCGCGCGGACCGGCGGCGACCGCCCGTTCTTCGGGCTGTACCTGCCGGCGCATCCGGAGAACCGGCAGTCGACGCAGCGCAGCCTGATCGGCCCGGACGACCGGTTCCTGCCCGGGGGCATGGTCGAGCTCGACACCGGCAGCGCCCGCTACCTGATCCGGTTCACCCAGACCCTCGAGCACCAGCCCGGCTGGGCCTGGTCGCTCTTCGCCGCGGTGCGCAAGCTCGCCGGCTGAACCGAATCCGGCGGCCCCGGTCCCCGACCGGCGATTTGTCGCGCACCGCTTCGGGGCATCTTTGCGCCGGGTCAAACTCCGGCGTCGCGGCCGCCTGGCGACCGGTGAAAATTCGGTTAGAATCGCGCGCAGACAAGCACCGGTTACGCGTTCCACCGCGCCCGCGCAGAGGCTTCAACGCTCGCCGCTTGCATCCCGCCGGCACCCCGCCGGCGATCTTCCTCGAGAGGAGTTTCCATGGAACGTCGTTCCTTCCTTAAGAAAGCCGGTGTCGGCGTCGCCGCCGGTGCGATCGCGGCCCCCGCGATCGCGCAGGGCGCGCCGGCGGTGAAGTGGCGCCTCACGTCGAGCTTCCCCAAGAGCCTCGACACGATCTACGGCGGCGCGGAGGTGCTGGCCAAGCGCGTCGCCGCGATCACCGGCGGCAAGTTCCAGATCCAGGTGTTCGCCTCCGGCGAAATCGCCCCCGGCGGACAGGCGCTCGACGTCGTGCAGAACGGCACCGTCGAATGCTGCCACACCTGCTCGTACTACTACGTCGGCAAGGACCGGACGTTCGCGTTCGGCACCGCGGTCCCGTTCGGCATGAACGCCCGGCAGATGAACGCCTGGATCTACTACGGCGGCGGCCAGAAGCTGCTCGACGACTTCTACAGCGCCTACAACATCGTCTCCTTCGCGGGCGGCAACACCGGCGTGCAGATGGGCGGCTGGTTCCGCAAGGAAATCAACACCGTCGCCGACGTCAAGGGCATCAAGATGCGCATCGCCGGTCTCGGCGGCGCGGTGTTCTCGCAGCTGGGCATGGTGACGCAGCAGATCCCCGGCTCCGACATCTACCCGGCGCTGGAAAAGGGCACGATCGACGCCGCCGAGTGGGTCGGCCCCTACGACGACGAGAAGCTGGGCTTCTTCAAGGTCGCCAAGAACTACTACTTCCCGGGCTGGTGGGAGCCGGGCCCGGTCATCCACTTCTTCGTCAACAAGGATGCGTGGGCCAAGCTGCCGGCCGAGTACAAGGAGGCCTTCCAGGCCGCCGCGTACGAAGCCAACGTCACGATGATGGCCGAGTACGACGACAAGAACCCGCCGGCGCTGCGCCGCCTGGTCCAGGCCGGCGTGAAGCTGAAGAGCTTCTCGCCCGAGATCATGGAAGCCGCATACAAGGCCGCGGTGCAGCTGTACGCCGACGAGTCGGCCAAGAACCCGGCGTTCAAGAAGATCTACGATCCGTTCCTTGTGTACCAGAAGACGCAGAACCAGTGGTTCGGCGTCGCGGAGCTGCGGATGGACCAGTTCCTGCAGCAGCACATCAAGTAACGGACCAGTCGCACCAGCGAAAAGCCCCGCGGCATGCCGCGGGGCTTTTTTCGTTGGTGCTCCTGATCGCGCGGCCGACCCGGCGGGGTCGCATCGCTCCGGCCCGGATGCGGCCCGGTCGCCGCCGCCGGGTCGACGACCCTTGATTCCTCCGGGACCTGGCGCCTATTTGCCCGGCTGCCCCAGCGACTTCATCAGCGCGTCGTCGTCCTGCGTAGGTGTCGGCGGCGGCGGCGGTGCGGCGGCGCCGCCGTTCCCGGACTTGCCGGCGTCGTCCTGCAGCATCTGCTGGATGTCGATGACCGGGGCGTTGCTGTCGGCCCCGGCGTCGGGCTTGTCGTAGCTCACCAGCGCCGGGAACATGATGATCAGCGCGACCATGATCATCTGGATCACGACGAAGGGGATCGCCCCCCAGTAGATCTGCCCGGTCGTGACCGGGTCGGTCATCTTGCCGCTGTGCAGGTCCTTGTACGGCTGGGTGGGCGCCACCGACCGCAGGTAGAACAGCGCGAAGCCGAACGGCGGGTGCATGAACGACGTCTGCATGTTGACGGCCAGCAGGATGCCGAACCAGATGAGATCGATGCCGAGCTTCTCGGCCACCGGGCCGAGCAGCGGCACGATGATGAACGACAGCTCGAAGAAGTCGAGGAAGAACGCCAGCACGAACACCAGGATGTTGACGACGATCAGGAAGCCGACCTGGCCGCCCGGCAGGTCGGAGAGCAGGTGCTCGACCCACTTGTGACCGTCGACGCCGTAGAACGTCAGGCTGAAGATCCGCGCGCCGACCAGGATGAACACGACGAACGTCGTCAGCTTGGCCGTGCTGTCCATCGCCTGCTTCAGCAGCGACCAGGACAGACGCCTGCGCACCAGCGCCATGATGACCGCGCCGGTGGCGCCCATCGCCCCGCCTTCCGTCGGCGTCGCGACGCCGAGGAAGATCGTTCCCAGCACCAGGAAGATCAGCGCCAGCGGCGGGATCAGCACGAAGGTCACCTTCTGCGCCATCCCCGACAGCAGGTTGAGCTTGAACACCCGGCTGATCATCGCCAGCACGAAGGCGACGCCGATGCCGACCAGCATGGTGACGACGATCTTCTCGTCGAGCGCACGGTCGGGGGCCATGGCGAACTGCTCGTACGCCATGGCCGCGGCGACCGAGATCACGGCCAGCACCAGCAGCGAGGTGCCGCCCATCTTGCCGCTCGGCTCGCGGAAGACGCGCGCTTCCGGCGGCAGCGCCGGTGCCCACTTCGGCTTGAACACCGTGCAGCCAAGCACATAGAGAAAGTAGATTGACGAAAGCACGAACCCGGGCACGAACGCGCCCTTGTACATGTCGCCGACCGACTTGCCGAGCTGGTCGGCCATGATGATCAGCACCAGCGACGGCGGGATGATCTGCGCCAGCGTGCCGGACGCCGCGATCACGCCCGACGCGAGCCGCCGGTCGTACCCGTAGCGCAGCATGATCGGCAGCGAGATCAGGCCCATCGAGATCACCGACGCGGCGACGACGCCGGTCGTGGCGGCCAGCATCGCGCCGACGAGGATCACCGCGTACGCCAGGCCGCCGCGGACCGGGCCGAAGAGCTGGCCGATGGTGTCGAGCAGGTCCTCGGCCATCCCCGATCGCTCGAGTATCAGCCCCATGAAAGTGAAGAAGGGGATCGCGAGCAGCGTGTCGTTGTTCATGATGCCGCCGAAGATCCGCTCCGGCAGCGCCTGGAAGAACGTCGGCTGGAAGAGCCCCAGCTCGATGCCGAGCCAGCCGAAGATGATGCCGTTGGCGGCGAGCGAGAAGGCGACGGGGAAGCCCAGCAGCAGGAAGAACACCAGCGACGCGAAGATGACCGGCGCCATGTTGGCGATGAGGAACTCGGTCATTTGCGCGCCCCTTGCTTGTTGTCGATCATTTCGGCGCTCGCCTCGACGGCGTCGACGACCTCCTCGGCGACCTGGCGCTTCCTGATTTCCTCGGCCAGCAGCTCCTCGGCGGTCGGGCCCTTGTGCTTGTCGAGCACGTTCGGTCCGCGCCCGGTCAGGAATGCGATCCGCTTGACCAGCTCCGAGAGCCCCTGCAGCAGCAGGAAGAAGAATCCGACCGGCAGCATCAGGCGCACCGGCCAGCGGATCAGCCCGCCGGGATTGGGCGACGTCTCGCCGCTGACCCACGCATTGGTGAAAACGTGCCAGGACAGGTACATGGTGAGCAGGACCATCGGCAGCAGGAACCCAATGATGCCGAAGACGTCGATCCAGTTCTGCGCGCGCTCCGACAGCCGCCCGGCGATCACGTCGATGCGGATGTGCTCGTTCTTCTTCAGCACGTACCCGGCGCAGAGGAGGAAGACGGCCGAGAAGAGGTACCACTGGATTTCCAGAAGGCCGTTGGAGCTCCAGTCGAAGGCGTAGCGGAATACCGCGTTGCCGGCGCTGATGAGGACGACGATGAGGATGAGCCAGGTGGTCGTCTTGCCGACGGCCTCGTTGATCCAGTCGACCGTACGCGAAAAGGCAAGCAGGGCGTTCACGATTCCTCCGTAAGGATCGGCTGCGGCGGTGGCGACGACGGCGCGCGGGGCGGGCTGGGGGACCCGTCGTTCGTTGTGTGCTGCATCCCGCGGTGTCGGCGCGATTATAAGGGGGTTTTGCCTGCGGCCGCGAGCGGCGAATGGTTCGCGCGCCGGGGGTGGAGCCGTGGCCGGGGGCGCGGCGCCCCGGATGCTAGAATCCGTCGTTGCGCGCGCCGTCGCGCCCGATCGCCACCCCTACCGTTACCCGCCATGTTCCATCGCTCGCTGACCCTCGCCCAGTCCGACCCCGACCTCTGGGCGGCCATCGCCGCCGAGACGCGCCGCCAGGAAGCCCATATCGAGCTCATCGCCTCGGAGAACTACGCCAGCCCTGCGGTGATGGCGGCGCAGGGCTCGCAGCTCACCAACAAGTACGCCGAGGGCTACCCGGGCAAGCGCTACTACGGCGGCTGCGAGCACGTCGACGTCGCCGAGACGATCGCGCTCGAGCGGGTGAAGAAGCTGTTCCACGCCGAGGCGGCGAACGTCCAGCCCCATTCCGGTGCGCAGGCGAACCAGGCGGTGTTCTTCGCCGCGCTGCAGCCGGGCGACACCATCCTCGGGATGAGCCTGCCGCACGGCGGCCACCTGACCCACGGGTCGCCGGTCAACATGAGCGGCAAGTGGTTCAAGGTCGTCGCCTACGGCCTGCACCCGGAGACCGAGCTCATCGACTACGACGCCGCCGAGCGGCTGGCGCACGAGCACCGGCCGAAGCTGATCGTCGCGGGCGCGTCGGCGTACTCGCGCGTCATCGACTGGAAGCGCTTCCGCGCGATCGCCGACGCGGTCGGCGCCAAGCTGATGGTCGACATGGCGCACTACGCGGGGCTGGTCGCCGCGGGCGTCTATCCGTCGCCGGTCGGCATCGCCCAGTTCGTCACCAGCACGACGCACAAGACGCTGCGGGGGCCGCGCGGCGGCATCATCCTGACCGACGCCGAGCACGAGAAGGCGATCAACTCGGCGGTGTTCCCGGGCCTGCAGGGCGGCCCGCTGATGCACGTGATCGCGGCGAAGGCCGTGGCATTCGGCGAGGCGCTGCACAAGGACTTCCGCCGCTACCAGGAGCAGGTGCTCGAGAACGCGCGGGTGCTGGCCAAGGTCCTGCAGGAGCGCGACCTGCGCATCGTGTCGGGCGGCACCGATTCGCACCTGTTCCTGGTCGACCTGCGCGCCAAGAAGATCACCGGCAAGGACGCCGAGGCGGCGCTGTCGCAGGCGCACATCACGGTGAACAAGAACTCGATTCCCAACGATCCGGAAAAGCCCTTCGTCACCTCGGGCATCCGCATCGGCAGCCCGGCGATCACGACCCGCGGCTTCACCGAGATCGAGAGCGAGGAACTCGGCCACCTGATCGCCGACATCCTCGACGCGCCGGGCGACGCGACGACGGTCGCGCGGGTCAGCGCCGGCGTCGCCGCACTGACGGCGAAGTTCCCGGTCTACGGCTGACGGCCGACGACGAGCACAGGCGACGACATGGCGTCGGGTCCAAGGCGATGAAGTGCCCGTTCTGCGGCAGCCTCGACACCCAGGTGGTCGATTCGCGCGTCTCCGAACCCGGCGACTCGATTCGCCGGCGCCGGCGCTGCACGGCGTGCCAGAAGCGCTTCACCACCTACGAGACGGTCGAGCTGCGGCTGCCGCAGGTGGTCAAGACCAACGGCACGCGCTCCGATTTCGACGTCGCCAAGCTTCGCAACGGCTTCCAGCGCGCGCTGCACAAGCGCCCGGTGCCGACCGAGTTCGTCGACCAGGCGATCGATCGCATCGTCGGCCACGTGCTGTCGCTCGGCGAGCGGGAAATCGCCTCGCGGCAGATCGGCGAGATGGTGATGCAGGAGCTCTACAAGCTCGACAAGGTCGCCTACATCCGCTTCGCGTCGGTGTACCGCTCGTTCCAGGACGTCTCCGATTTCCGCGACGCGCTGAAGGAAGTCGAGACGCCGGGCAAGCGCCCGCGCCGCCCCTGAGCGCGGCCGTGGTGCGGTCGGCGTCGCGGATCACGGACTGACGGCGTTGCGACCGCGCGCCGAACGCGCTCCACCACACTTCGGCCCGCCATGACCGCCACCGCCCCGTTCACCGCGGCCGACGAGACGTTGATGCGCCGGGCGCTGCTGCTGGCCGCCCGCGGCCTGCGCACGACCACCCCCAATCCACGCGTCGGCTGCGTGCTGGCCAGCGGCGGCGAGATCATCGGCGAGGGCTGGCACGAGGTCGCCGGCGGCCCGCACGCCGAGGCCGCGGCGCTGGCCGACGCGCAGGCGCGCGGACGCGACCCGCGTGGCGCGACCGCCTACGTGACGCTGGAGCCCTGCAACCACCAGGGCCGCACCCCGCCCTGCTCGAGGGCGCTGGTCGACGCCGGCGTCGCGCGCGTCGTCGCGGCGATGGCCGACCCCGATCCGGTCGCGGCGCAGGGCGCGGCGACGCTGCGCGCCGCCGGGATCGAGGTCGACCTCGGGCTGCTCGAGTCGGAGGCGCGCGAGCTCAACGTCGGCTGGATCTCGCGCGTCACCCGGGGCCGGCCCTGGGTGCGCCTCAAGGCGGCCGTGTCGCTCGACGGTCGCACCGCGCTGGCGAACGGCACCAGCCAGTGGATCACCGGCGAGGCCGCGCGCGCCGACGGTCACGCCTGGCGGGCGCGTGCCTGCGCGGTGCTCACCGGCATCGGCACGGTGCGCGACGACGACCCGGAGCTGACGGTCCGCGCGATCGCGACGACGCGCCAGCCGCGGCGGGTCGTCGTCGACCGGCACGGCGAGACGCCGCCGACGGCGAAGGTGCTGGCCGGCCCGGGGGCGCTGCTGGTGACCGCCGGCGCGCGCAACCCGGACTGGCCGCCGATGACCGAGGTGCTGGCGCTGCCGGACGGTGCCGGGCGCGTCGACCTCGCCGCACTGATGGCGGCGCTGGCGCACGCCGGCTGCAACGAGGTGCACGTCGAGGCGGGCGCGAGGCTCAACGGCGCGCTGATCGCCGCCGGCCTGGTCGACGAGTTCCTGGTCTACGTCGCGCCGTCGCTGCTGGGCGACCCGGCGCGCGGCATCGCGACCTTCGCCGACGGGCTCGTGTCGCTCGACCGGCGCGTGCGGCTGGACTTCACCGGCGTCGAGCGCATCGGCGCCGACCTGCGGATACTGGCGCGCGTGCGCCGCGAGGAGGGCTGATGTTCACGGGCATCGTGCAGGCGGTCGGGAGGATCGTGGCGGCGGGGCCGGGGCCCGCGGCGACGCGCCTCGTCGTCGACCCGGGGGCGCTGCCGACCGGCGACGTGGTGATCGGCGACAGCATCGCGGTCAACGGCTGCTGCCTGACGGTGGTCGCGCTGGCGCCGGCAGACGACGCGCGCCGCCTGGAATTCGACGTGTCGGCCGAGACGCTCGCCTGCACGGTCGGGCTGGACGGCCCCGGCGAGGTCAATCTGGAAAAGGCGCTGCGGCTCGCCGACCGGCTGGGCGGGCACCTGATGACGGGCCACGTCGACGGCGTCGGCGCCGTCGCCGCCTTCGCCGCGGTCGACGGACCGGCCGGCGCCGACGGCAGCTGGCGGCTCGCGATCGATGCACCGGCGCCGCTGGCCCGCTTCATCGCCGCCAAGGGCTCGATCGCCGTGCAGGGCGTCAGCCTGACCGTCAACGGCGTCGAGGGACCGCGTTTTCACGTCAACCTGATCCCGCATACACTCGAGGCGACGACCCTGCGCGCGCTGGCGCCCGGCGCGCGCGTCAACCTCGAGATAGATCTGGTCGCGCGGTACGTCGCGCGGCTGCACGAGCAGGGCTGAGCAAGACCGGGCCGACCGATGCCGCCGCGCCGGCGGAGCTCGGCAACGCAGGAAATGTCGGCCAATGCGGCCGCACGGAGGATTTGCCATGGATCTCACCACGCTTGACCGGCTGCCGCTGTGGATCGGCGGCAAGGCCGTCGCGGCTTCGACGACCCGCTACGGCGAGGTCACCAATCCCGCGACCGGCGACGTCATCCGCCACGTGCCGCTCGCCAACGCCGCCGACGTCGACGCCGCGGTGTCGGCCGCGGCGAAGGCGCTGCCCGACTGGCGCGCGTCGCCGCCGCTGCGCCGCGCGCGCGTCCTGATGCGCTTCCGCGAGCTGATGGAGGCGAACAAGAGGGACCTGGCGAAGATCGTCACCGAGGAACACGGCAAGACGCTGGACGACGCCGAGGGCTCGGTCACGCGCGGCATCGAGGTGATCGAATTCGCGATGGGCGTGCCGCACCTGCGTCAAGGGCGAGTTCAGCGAGAGCGTCGGCACCGGCGTCGACAGCTGGTCGCTGCGGCTGCCGGTGGGCGTGTGCGCCGGCATCACGCCGTTCAACTTTCCGGCGATGGTCCCGATGTGGATGTTCCCGGTGGCGATCGCCTGCGGCAACACCTTCGTGCTGAAGCCCTCCGAGCGCGTGCCGTCGCTGTCGCTGCGCATGGCCGAGCTGCTGCGCGACGCGGGGCTGCCGGACGGCGTGTTCAACGTCGTCCACGGCGACAAGGAGGCGGTCGACGCGCTGCTGGTCCACCCGGAGGTGAAGGCGGTTTCGTTCGTCGGCTCGACGCCGATCGCCAAGTACATCTACGCCACCGGCGCCGCGCACGGCAAGCGCGTGCAGGCGCTGGGCGGCGCCAAGAACCACGCCATCGTGCTGCCCGACGCCGACGTGGCGTTTGCCGCCGACGCGATCGTCGGCGCGGGCTACGGCTCGGCCGGCGAGCGCTGCATGGCGATCTCGGCCGTCGTCGCGGTCGGCGAGGTCGCCGACACGCTGGTCGCCGAGCTGGCCGCCCGCGCCGCACGGATCCGGACCGGTCCCGGCAACGCGCCGGGCGTCGAGATGGGGCCGGTGATCACGCGGGCCGCGCGCGACCGCATCGCCGCGGCGATCGACGGCGGGGTGGCCGAGGGCGCGAAGCTGGTCGTCGACGGCCGGGCCCCCGACATCCCGGGTCACGCGCAGGGATTCTTCGTCGGGCCGACGCTGTTCGACCGGGTCACGCCGGCGATGGCGGTCTACCGCGAGGAGATCTTCGGGCCGGTGCTGGTGGTGGTGCGGGTGCCGTCGCTCGCCGACGCGATCGCGCTGGTCAACGCCAACCCCTACGCCAACGGCGCGGCGCTGTTCACGCGCTCGGGGCACGCCGCGCGCCGCTTCCAGCAGGACTGCGACGTCGGCATGGCGGGCGTCAACGTGCCGATCCCGGTGCCGATGGCGTTCTACTCGTTCGGCGGCTGGCGCAATTCGCTGTTCGGCGACCTGCACGTCCACGGCATGGACGGCGTGCGCTTCTACACCCGCACCAAGGTCGTCACCGGCCGCTGGCCCGACGACGGCAGCGCCGCGCCGGGCTTCCACATGCCGCTCATGGGGTGACGCGCACGGCGGCGCGTTCGCGCATGGCGGCCACCTCGGGGCCGCCGCCGACGATCTGGAACTCGAACTGCAGGGCCAGCCAGCCGGGCACCGGGTCGCCGTTGCGCCGCGCGGGCGCGAACGGCGCGCTGCGCAGGGCCGCCTCGATCGTCGGCCCGAACCACGGGTGCTCCTGCTCGAACACGACGAAATCGACGGTGCCTTCGACGTTGACCAGCACCAGCACCCGCTGGGCGCCCTCGACCGCGCTGTCGAACGCCGCCGCCGGATAGCCGACCAGGAACGTGTCGGGCAGGCGCGGGGGCGTGTCCGCGGCGCCGGCGCGGTACGGCAGAATCGCGTCGGCGTTGGCTTCGCCGGTCGCGAAGGCGTCGATGGCCCCGAGGTCCTGGATGACGACGCGTCCCTCGACCGGCATCGGCGGGCTGCGGTCGGCGCGCGCGGCCAGCGCCGCGGCGGCCAACGGCGGACGCTCGCGCGCCTGCGCGGCGGGGGCGGGGTCGCCGGTGCGCGTCGGCGCGCTCGTCGCCGCGGTCGCCGGCGGCGCCGCGACGACGGCCGCGTGTGGCGAGACCAGCGCCGCGTCCCGGTCGGGCGGATCGACGCGCGGGGGCAGCAGCACCGCGCTGATCGCCACCGCGGCGCGACTGGCGCCGGACCGCGCCTTCGTCGCGTCGTTGCCCGCGGCGAGCGGCAGCAGCGTCAGCGCCGCGTGCGCGGCGACCGACAGCAGGACCGCGTACAGCAGGGTCCGCAACTCCGGCAGCGTCGGGGCCGTTTGGCCGGACGTCAGGGCAGCGACAGTCATCGGAGGGTCGGCGTCCACGGCATCATGATGGCACGCCCCGCGGGCCCGCCGGCAGCGTTGCCATCGGCGTGAAAACGGCCGCCCCGCGGGTGCAGGGGCGGCCGTCGGTGGACATGGTCAGAAGGTCAGATCTCGCCCAGGAGCCGCCACGACATCCGGTGCTTCGCGACCGAATCCGGCAGCTTGATCTTGAACTGGACCAGCTTGCCGGCCAAGGCGCCGCCACCGCCGGTGGCGCCCAGCGAGGTTTCCGGATAGGTGCCCGAGGCGAGCGACGGGTCCAGCGTCAGGAAGTCGAGGCCCACGAGACCCTCGGCGACGTAGATGCTCTCGGTGAACGTGCCGCCACCGCCGTCCAGCCGCGAATTGCCGCGCGAGAACTCGCGGGCGTAGATCCGCGACGGCTGGCCGGTCAGGCACTTGTCGGGGCCTGGCGGCTGGGTCGCGATGTACGCGACGATCGACAGCTCGGCCTGCACCGGGACGGTGACCCGCTGGCCGACGGCGTCCGTCAGGTCGTCGTACCACCCGTAGGCCGGCCGGCTGGCCAGGCCCGCGGCGTCGGTCACCTCGAGCAGGTCGGCGCGGGTGCGCGGCAGGCCCGTGGTCGACGCCGTGCGCACGTTGCCGTCACGGATCGCGTAGACCGACTGCACCTGGGTGTCGGCCAGGTCGTCGTCGTGCAGCAGGCGGCCGGTGCCGATGAAGACCCAGCGATCGCTGCCCGTGGCGAGGTCGATCTCGATCTGCGGCGGCGTCGTGATCGGCTGCACCGTGCCACCGGGGTCGGTCAGCACCGCGAGCTTGTCGACGCTCCAGTTCTTCGGATCGGGATCCTGGACGTTGAACCGCCACAGGTTGCCGAGCAGGTCGCCGGCATACAGCTCTTCGACGACCTGGTTGCGGAAGTTGAGCACGTACCCGGCGACCTGCGCGAGTCCGGACGGCGTGGCGGCGCTGCCCGCGCCGGTGGACAGGTAGCCGGGGAATCCGGCGGAGGTCAGCAGCTCGCCGGTTTCGGGCTTGACGAAGTAGACCTTGCCGTCGCCCGTCGCATTGTTGTAGCCCGAGGTCAGGATGACGACCCAGCCGTGCGCGTGCGTCTTCACCATCAGCGGCTTGCCGTACGAATACCCCAGATCCTCGAAACCGACGTCGAGGTTCGAGCGTTCCCACAGCACCTTCTTGGCGGTGACGATGTCCGCCTCGGTGTCGGCGGTCGCGACGGGCGTCGTGACGTCGAGGGCGTAGAACGACTTGCCGCCCTTGCCCAGGCCGCCGACGAGGAGGGTTCGCCAGTCCTCGCCGCCGAAGTCGACGTCGGCGACGCGCATCGGCCCGTCGACGTAATAGTGGTGCGTGAAGGGCGGCAGCGCGCCGTCCTGCAGCGTGAGTCCGCCGAGCCCGGTCTTGTCCGGCCGGTACAGCGCCTTGGGCACGAACGCCCACGACTCGTAGCCGCTCGAAGGCTCCAGCGGGTCGCTGTCGTCGGCCGCCGGATCGGTGAACGCGTGGACCATGCCGTCGTTGGCGCCGACGAAGATCGTCTTCTGGCGCGTCTTCTGCGCGTCGAAGAAGGCCTGGTAACCGGGGTTGAGCCCCGGGTCGTAGAACGGCGTGTTGGTGGTGCCGGCCAGCGCCTTCGCCGGACCGACGATCACGGCCTGCGAGTTGACGATGTCGCCGAGCGGCCCCGCACGGACGCGGAACTGGCCCAGCCGGGCCCCTTCGCGGCTGCGGTCGCCGCGCAGGAACTCGACGGTCTGCGCGCCGCGCGTCGGCTTGCCCGGGGCGAGCGAGTCCTTCTGCGTCGCCGAGAGGTTGCCCCAGAGGAAAGGCACCTTGGCGTTGGTCGAGTCGTTGATCGTCAGGATCCTGCGCTTGGTCAGCCACGGCTGGTCGTCGGGCGCCGGCAGCACGGTCAGCTGCTCGGCCAGGCGATCGGCGGCGCGCCATTTCTCCAGCACCTCGTTGCCGGTGAGGGGGTCGATCTCGACCTTGGTCATCGAGCCGGCCCATCCCGGCTCGAACTTGACGCGGTAGATGAACTTGTTCGCCGCCGACAGGTTGACGCTGTCGAAGGTGACACCCGAGCGCGCGCCCGCCTGGTTCTCGATGTCCTTGAGGATCTGGCCCATGCCGAGGCGCAGTTCGTCGACCGACTGGGCGTTGACGAAGCGGCCGCGGCCGTTGATGGCGGCGTGCCAGAGGTCGTCGACCCCCGACGCGTCGGGCTTGTAGACGGTGGGAATCGTCTGCGACCACTGCGCGGTGCCGGCCTTGATCTGGTCCTCGGTCGCCGACTGGTTGCCGGTCGGCAGCTTGCCTTCGGTGCCGAGCGACATCGCGGCGAAGTTGCCGTGCTGCCAGGTCGCCGGATCGCGGTCGCTGCCGGGCACGTTGTTGGTCATCGCCGGCTTGAAGTCCTTCGCCCAGTAGTACGTGACGTAGTCGGCCAGCGAATCGCTGACGGCCGTGGCGTTCTCGCGGAACTGCGTCGGCCACGCGTTGCCGGGGATCAGCCCCTGCACCGACAGGTCCTCGGGCAGCGCCGGGATGGTCCGATCGACGTTGCCGACGACGGTGGTCGGGATCGCCGGCTGGTTGGTGATGCCGTCGGTGAACAGCATGTGCCAGTTCTTCTGGCAGGTCAGCGTCGGCACGATCGGATCGGTCGCGGCGGCCAGCTGCGGGTGGCCGCCGGTCGCGTACCACTCGCCGACGCGCACGACGGCGTCGAGGTTCGGCGTTTCCTGCCCGGTCTTGATGTAGATGCCGTAGAGCTTCTGGAACCACGTCGTCTTCTGCGCGGCATCGAAGTAGTCGATGTTGGCGAAGTCCGACGTCGGGTTGTTCCCCAGCGTGTGGAAGCCGACACGGAACTTGTTGTCGAGCTCCTTGAAGACCAGCGAGGTCGCGGTCTTCACCGCCTGGATCCGCGTGCGGTAGTACGCGAACCAGTTGGCGTAGTTCTCCATTTCCTCGGCATACGAACGCGTCACGGAAACCACGTCGCCGGCCTCGTCCTTCCACTCGTGGTAATACTCGGCGATCTGCGGATGCAGGTCGACGCGCTGGAACGCGGGCTGGGCGACGTTGTCGGTGCCCGGGTCCTTGCCGAAGCGGTAGTAGCGCGGCCAGATGTGGCCGGTCGAGGTGTCGCGGAACGCCTTGCACGCGCTGCCGCCGAAGCCGCGCCACGGGTCGGTGCCCGCGGTCGTGGCGATCCGGGTCTGGCACCACTCGACGCTGCTCTTCCAGTAGTGCCGCGGGCACGTTGGTGGTGGTCGGCGTGGTCGGGCAGCTGCCGGTGACCTGCTTCGTGTAGAGGCCGGACGGGAAATCCCAGCGGCCGGCGGTGTAGCCGCTGCCGCCGTTGTTGTGGCGGCAGACTTCGCCCAGGGTGTCGGCGTCCTGGCGAAGCGTCTTCGCCGGCGAGACGCCGTACATGTTGGTCGTGCAGTTCGCGCTGGTCGCCGGGGTGCACGACTGGTTCCAGAGCGTGCACGGCGTGATGACGGGGCAGGCAGTCGCGGCCGTCGCCGGGGTGCAGGAGTTGCCGGTGCCGGAGCACTGGTAGCCGCCACCCTGCGGCGGGCAGGCCGTGGCCGCGGTCGCCGGCGTGCAGGAGTTGCCGGTGCTCGAACACTTGTAGGCATCCGGGCAGGGCGCCGACTTGTCCTCGACGCAGAGTCCGCACTCCGCCCCGGTGCAGGTCGGGTCGCAGCCCGACGGAACGTACCGCTTGGGGGACCACGAGCAGTTGTTGGGATTGGCCTGCAGGTTGCAGGTCTGGTTGGTGACCGCCACCGCATTGCAGGTCTGGGCGACGGGCGTGCCGTAGGTGTTGCAGGTCGTGTTGGTGCAGGACTTCGGCCACTTCGGCGACGCGGTGTTGCACCACAGGGGGTTCGTCCCGGTGCGGTAGTAGTACTTGGCGTCGTTTCCCGCCGCAGCCGGCTTCGGCCACGGGTACAGGTAATCGCCATCGGTGGCATCGCCGGCGTACGCCGAGCCGGGGCGCGGTCCCATCCGCGACGCGCTGTAGGCGGGTGAGGTGATCGCGAGCGAGCTCGTGCCGGAACCATTGGTGCGGCAATACGCCGGATCGTTCTGCAGCCCGGTGTTGTTGGTCCAGTCGGTGTTGCACCAGAAGCCGACGCTGACCGCGCTGGTCAGGTTGACCTGCGGCGTGGCGGTCAGTGGGGCCGCCGGCGTCTTGAAGGGGTCGGCGGGGACCTTGGTCCAGCTGGTCGTGTTGGCCGCGCTCATCGACGGCCAGGAGGTCCCGTCGGCGTTGGCCGGCGGCTCGTAGGTGATCCGCGGGTTGTAGTAGAGCCGGTTCATCGCCGCGTTGTGGGCGGGGGCCGGCCACTGCTGCGCCGTCGACGGCACGTTGGGCGCGTTGAACGGGGGCAGCGGCGTGCGGCCGGCGCCGGTGTCGTAGGCGTTGTACGGCACGCCGTTCTGGTGGTAGATGAACGCCGGGTAGTCGTCGGCGGCGACGGCGGGTCGCTTGCCGCAGGCCGCCTGCATGATCCCGTTGCCGTCGCGGCAGTAGTTGTCGACGACGAGTTCGGGCAGGAAGTCGGACAGCATCGACGTCGAGTCGTCGAGCGTCAGCACGATGTTCGGCTCGGCCGAGTTCTTGACGTTCAGGGGTTCGTCGGCAAGCTTGGTCAGCGCGGCGAACGCCGACGGGGTCATCGGCCCGAAGCCGACGAGCCATGCCAGGGTCGCGGCGAGCAGCCGCTGCCAGAGGGGACGCGCCCGTGGCCGCTTCGGTGCGGGCCTCGGTGCCGGATGGGAACCGGCGGTGCGTTCGGTGGCGGATGTCGTGGTCATGGCGTTTACCCTGTGCTTTCTTCTCGTGCGCTCGACTCAGCGCAGCATGGCCTGCGCGAACGTGACGGTATTGGACGGGCTGTCGACGCGGATGGTCAGCCGGTAGAGCGGGACGCGGGGGAGCTCGAGCTTCTGTTCGGTCGCGGTGCCGGCCGCGGCCTGGTTCGGCGGGACGCGGTTGCAGTATTGGGTGAGCTGCTCGGACGCTCCGGCGCCCGTGAACGGAACCGGCGCGTCGGAGCGGCACATGCGCTCGATGACGTAGCGCACCGTGTTGCCGTTGCCCGCGTCCTCGACCCGACCGCCGTACGCCGAGTAGGCAGAAACCGATTGCAGCACCGCCGGGACGGCGGTGTTGGGGTCCTCGCCGAGCTGCTGTTTCGCGAAGTAGCTCTGCGCGGGCAGGTCGGACTCCCGGTCGGCGACGAGATTGGACTCGAACAGCGCGGCGACGGCGTGCTCGACCGCGAGATTCGACGGCAGGATCGAGGCCTGCCGGAACGCCAGGTTGCCGACGACCGACGTCGTCGTGTCGACCGAGCGGACGAGCGCGACGCCGGCAAGCGCCATCGCGACCATCACGACCAGCGCGATGATCAGGACGATGCCGCGCTGCCGCCGGGGGCGGGCGGGCATCGGGCGGGTGCGGAAACGGGAGGTCATCGTCATGGGGCGTACATCCACACTTGGTTGCGCAGGGGCACGACGGTCTCGAACACGCGGTAGCGCCAGCCGCCGTCCGCAGTCTGCGCGATGGTGCCGGTCATCCGGCCCGGACAGTTGAGCTTGACCGGGTCTTCGCAGTCGAACAGCGTCCAGGCGAAGTCGCCGGCGGGTGTCTGCGAGGTCGCGATCCCACTGGTCGCTGCGGACGACGAGGCCGATGCGAAACGCCCGGATGCACGAGATCGGGTTGACGTTGCAGTCGTTGTCGTGCGAGAACATCGCATTGAGCAGGTCGGTGGGCGTGAACGGCGCGGCGTCGGCCTTGACCCAGGTGTCGATGATCCCGTCGTTGTTGTTGTCGATGCCGTACTGCGCCTTCATGTTGACGACGTTCGACGCCAGCGGCACCGCAACGGCGGCCGGATTCACCAGGTCGAGCGAACGCAGCGTCTCGTTGGCGACCGAATAGCGCACGCGCTGCGTCTGGGCCGACGGCCCCAGGTTGACGACCATCGAATTGTTGGTGACGTCGAAGGGCGTGGCCGGCGAAATGGTCAGCGTGACGATGCCGCTCGCGTTCGGGGGCGGCACCGCCGCGGTCACGACGTGGGCGGGCGCGCCGACCACATCGGAGGCGCAGGGCGTCGTGGCCGGGGGCGCCACGCCGGCGTCCTGGATGAGGACGATCTGGTCGCCCTGGTGGAAGCCGTTGGGACTGCGAACCGGGAGGCTCGCCGACCCGGCCGCCAGCGTGCCGACGCTGGCAACCTCGGCCGCGTCGGTGGTCGAGGATGCGGTCCCGTAGATGACGACCAGCGCGTCGGGGAGGTCGTCCGAAGCGCCCGGCTCGATCAGCGCCGGGATCGGCTTGCGCGTCACCTTGATCGCTTCGTCGGGCGCGCCCGCGACCGGCGTGCAGCGGATCAGGCGGCCCGCGGCGTCGGAAATGCCGTTGCCCGCGCTGTTGAGTTCCAGCGCCAGCGTGAACGTGGACAGCAGGCCGTTCTGCTGCGCGTCGGCGGCGCCGGTGGTGTTGCGCTTCAGGCCCTCGGCGACGGTGAAGATCTGGTAGATGACCAGCACCGCGACGAGTCCGATCAGCACGCCGACCATGATCTCGATCATGCTGGCGCCGCGGGCGTGGCGGCGTGGGGAGGAGAGGTGGCGTTTCGGAAGCATGGTGAGTGGCCGCGTCAGTTGCTGCCGACGACGGCGGTGGTCGAATAGTTGTGCGGCTGGGCTTCGCCCGGAAGCTGCCAGAAGATCGTGACGGTCACCACGGCGCTGTTCGCCGAGGGGCCGGGGACGACCTGGATGTCGGGTTCGTTGCCGGCGATCGTGGCCCCGGGCAGCGTCTTCACCAGCTCCTTGAGCGCGAGGTAGCCGGGGCCGCCGAGGTCGGTGTCGTAGTTGGCCTCGAGCTGCGCCAGGTTGTCGGTCCACATCCGCCCGACGATGGTGCTGGCGAGGTAGACGGCCTCGCCGCGGTACTGCGCGTCGTTGACGTGGCGGATCGCGTTGGCCTGCAGGCCGACGAGGCCGAGGATGCCGAACGAGAAGATGAGGATGCCGACCAGCGCTTCCAGCAGGAAGCCGCCGCGCTGCCGTGCGGGCGCGGTCGGTCGGGCGCGATGGACGCGGTGGTTCATGGGCACCCCGTCGGGTCGGTGGAGGCGAAGTGCGGGTCGCACATGCGCACGCCGGCCGCGCCGACGACGACGCGCAGCGGCCGGGGCTCGGTCGCGTTGCCGGAAGTGACGTCGACCTGGGTGAGGCGCTCCGCGCCGTCCTGGGTGTCGGCCATCATGCGGCCGAGGCCGGTGAAGCGGACGCCGGTGGCGGCGACCGGCGTCGGCACGACGGTCACGTTGCGCGAGCCCGACGTGAACAGGTGCTGCTGGACGACGGTGTCGTCGACCAGTTCGCGCACTTCCCAGCCGGTCGCCGGGGTGAGCCGGAACTCGACCTGGCCGTTGCGCTTGATCGCCTCGGCCTGCGTCAGCCGGATGCCGGACGAGATCGATTCGGTCGCGTTGCGGATCTGGGTGTTGGCGAGCCAGTCGCGGTACAGCGGCATCGCCAGCGTGACCAGGATCGCCATGATCGTCAGCGCGACCATGAGCTCGATCAGCGAGAAGCCGCGGGCGCGCGGGGCGGACTTCAGTTGCACGAGCCGTCCTTTCGCGTGACCCAGCAGGTCGCGCTGGTGGTCCAGCCGCCCGGCAAGCCGGTCGTCGCGCGCACGTTGGCCTGGTCGACCGTGTAGACGAAACCGCTCATGCCCTTGGCGGCGAGGCCGGTGGCGGTGATCGTGTACGTCGTCGGGGTCGCCGCGCAGGTCAGCTGGAACGCGTCGTTGCCCGTGACGGCCGGCATCGCGACGCGGCAGGCGCCGCCGTTGTCGTAGGCGCGGAAGTCCATGAACGCCTGCTCCATCCGGACGCGCAGGTCGGACAGCCGCGACGTCGCGTCGATGATGCGGCTGCGCTGCACGTACTCGCGGTACGACGGCAGCGCGAAGGCCGCGATCAGGCCCATGATGGCGACCACGATCAGCAGTTCGATCAGGGTGAAGCCGTGTTGACGCGTCGGACAGCGTTGCATGCGCATGGCGCGAGCCCTTCCTTTTGATGGGCGTATGGTAGGCGCCGCCACGCAGCGGGCCATCGGGAACCGACCAGTGGCGCGTGGGCGGGAATGGGCGGCGTGCACGCCGTCGCCCTGGTCGCCACGGGCCGGACGCGCGCTCGGTCAGGGGCAGCGGTCGGGTCCGCGCTCGATGCGCACCCGGCCGCTGTGCGCAAGAATGACACGCAGCGGCTGCCGTCCGGCCTTGCAGACGACGAACGTGCCCATCTGCAGGGCGCCACCCGGGCGGCGCGCGTGCCCGAGGCTGGTGTACGAGACGTAGTGCTCGACCGGCCCGTTGCCGGCGATCGACACGCCGCGGTGGGCCGGGCCTTCCCGGCGGATCACCGGTTCCCCGGCTTCCCGCGTGCCGTTGCGGTTGGTGTCCTCGAACACGATCCAGCCGGCGTCCCAGTCCGGTGCGTCCATGCACGTCGTGCCGTCGGCCGACACGCAGGCGTTGACCCGATAGCCGCGCCGGATGGCCTCCGACCGGGCGTGGGTGAGGCTGCCCGCCAGGTGCTGGGCGTCGACCAGCTGCCGGTAGCCCTCCAGGTAGTCCCGCCAGGACGGGATCGCGACGCCGGCGAGGATCGCGGTCAGCGCGAGGCCGACCACGGTTTCGACCAGGCTGTAGCCACGGGCCCCGGCGGCGGGGGCCGCCGAAATGCCAGTGCGGGCGGAGCCCGCCGGCCGGGCTTGGACCGGACCGGCCGGTGGAAGCCGGGTGGGTCGGGTGGGAGGTTGCGGCATCGGACATCTCCGGGGGGCAACGGCAGGGAACGGTGGGTCAGCGGTGGGTCAGCGGTGGGTCAGCGGTGGGTCAGCGGCAGGTCGTCCGACCGCCGACGGCCGTGCCCGGCGACCGATGGCAGCCCGGTCCAGCCTACCCCGCCGGCGAATCCGGTGCGATCGACCGAATGGCTGAACCGGGTTGCCGCGACGCTGCCGGATCGAGGCGCTTGATTAAGGCAAATCAGGTGCTTGACAACAATTGTTTTATGTTTAATATATTTCAAACAGAAACAGTTGCCCGCGGACATGCCGCCGGCTGTGACGAAAGGTCGCGATGCGCGTGCTTTGCATTGGCGGGGGTCCCGCCGGCCTTTACCTGGCGTTGCTGCTCAAGCGCGCGGATCCGCGGCACGTGGTCCGGGTGGTCGAGCGCAACCGCGCCTACGACACCTTCGGCTGGGGCGTCGTGTTCTCCGACCAGACGCTGGGCAACCTCGAGGCGGCCGATCCGGAATCGGCCGGCGAGATCGTCGGCGCGTTCAACCACTGGGACGACATCGACGTCCACTTCAAGGGCCGCACGATCACCTCGGGCGGCCACGGCTTCTGCGGAATCGGCCGCAAGCGGCTGCTCAACATCCTGCAGCGGCGGTGCGAGGCGCTCGGCGTCGAACTGGTGTTCGAGCAGGACGTCGCCGACGACGAAGCCGCGGCGCGCGAGTTCGGGGCCGACCTCGTCGTCGCCAGCGACGGCATCAACAGCCGCATCCGCACCCGCTACGCCGAGACCTACGCGCCGGACGTCGACGTCCGCCGTTGCCGCTTCGTCTGGCTGGGCACGACGAAGAAATTCAAGGCGTTCACGTTCGCCTTCGCCGAGACCCCCCACGGCTGGTTCCAGGCGCACGCCTACCAGTACGACGGCGAGACCTCGACCTTCATCGTCGAGACGCCCGAGGAGGTCTGGCAGCGCGCCGGACTCGAGGCGATGACGCAGGAGGAGGGCATCGCGTTCTGCGAGCGGCTGTTCGCGCCGTGGCTCGACGGCCACCGGCTGATGAGCAACGCCTCGCACCTGCGCGGCTCGGCGATCTGGATCCGGTTCCCGCGCGTGCTCTGCCGCACCTGGGTGCACTGGTCGCGCCTCGACGGCCGGTCGGTCCCGATCGTGCTGGCCGGCGACGCGGCGCACACCGCGCACTTTTCCATCGGCTCGGGCACCAAGCTGGCGCTCGAGGACGCGATCGCGCTGTCGCGGGCGATCGCCACGGCCGCGCCGGCGGACCTCGGGCGCGCGCTCGCCGGCTACGAAGCCGAGCGCAGCGTCGAAGTGGCCAAGATCCAGAACGCCGCGCGCAACTCGACCGAGTGGTTCGAACGCGTCGACCGCTACACGGCGTTCGAGGCCGAGCAGTTCGCCTACAGCCTGCTCACGCGCAGCCAGCGCATCTCGCACGAGAACCTGCGGCTGCGCGACCGCGCCTTCGTCGAGCGGATGGAACGCTGGTTCGCGCGCGCCGGCGCGGCGCCGGCCGATCGCGCGCCGCCGCCGATGTTCACGCCGTTCACGCTGCGCGGGGTGACGGTGCCGAACCGCGTGGTCGTGTCGCCGATGGCGCAGTACTCCTGCATCGACGGCGTGCCCGACGACTACTACCTGGTCCACCTCGGCAGCCGCGCGCACGGCGGCGCGGGCCTCGTGTTCACCGAGATGGTCTGCGTCGCGCCGGACGCGCGGATCACCCCGGGCTGCGCGGGCCTCTGGGACGACGCGCAGGCGGCGGGCTGGAAGCGCATCGTCGACTACGTCCATGGCCGCACGCCGGCGAAGATCGCGCTGCAGCTCGGCCACGCCGGCCCCAAGGGCTCGACGCAGGTCGGCTGGGCCGACGCCGAGGAGCCGCTGCCGCCGGGGTCGCCGGTCGCCAACTGGCCGCTGATCGCGCCGTCGGCGATCCCGTACGGCGAGCGCAACCAGGTGCCGCGGGCGATGACCCGCGACGACATGGACCGCGTGACCGCCGAGTTCGTCGCGGCGGCGCGGCGCGGCGCCGACTGCGGCTTCGACTGGCTGGAACTCCATTGCGCGCACGGCTACCTGCTGTCGGCGTTCCTGTGCCCGCTGACCAACCGGCGCGACGACGACTACGGCGGCACTCTCGCCAACCGGCTGCGCTGGCCGCTGGAGGTCCTGGCCGCCCTGCGCGCGGCGTGGCCGCAGGACCGCCCGATGTCGGTGCGCATCTCGGCGCACGACTGGGCGCCCGGCGGCAACACGCCGGACGACGCGGTCGCGATGGCGCGCGCGTTCAAGGCGGCCGGCGCCGACCTCGTCGACGTGTCGTCGGGGCAGACGACGCGCGCGGCGCGGCCGGTCTACGGCCGCATGTACCAGACGCCCGTTCGCCGACCGCGTGCGCAACGAGGCCGGCATCGCCACGATGGCGGTCGGGGCGATCTTCGAGCCCGACCACGTCAACAGCATCCTGATGGCCGGACGCGCCGACCTCTGCGCGATCGGCCGGCCGCATCTCGCCGATCCGTACTGGACGCTGCACGCGGCGGCGATGCTGGGCTGCGACGGCGCGGTGTGGCCGGTCCAGTATCTCGCCGGCAAGGCGCAGCTGGAACGCAACCTCGCCCGCGCCGCCCGCGAGGCGGACGTGCGGCCGGAGGCGAACGGATGAGCGCCAGCGCGCCGCCGCTGGCCGGTCGCCACGCCGTCGTCACCGGCGCCGGCCGCGGCATCGGCCTCGCGATCGCGCGACGACTCGCCGCCGACGGCGCGACGCTGACGCTGCTGGGCCGCGACGGCGCGCGGCTGGCCGCGGCGGCGCGCGGGCTGGGCGATGCCTGTGTCGCGCAGGCCGTCTGCGACGTCGGCGACCCCGCGGCGGTGCGGTCCACGTTCGACGCCATCGCCGACGCCGGGCGCGGCGTCGACATCCTGGTCAACAACGCCGGCATCGCGGCGAGCGCGAAGTTCGCCGCGACCGACGACGCGCTGTGGGCCGAGACGCTGCGCGTCAACCTGACCGGCGTCTTCCTGTGCACGCGCGCGGCGCTGCCCGCGCTGCTGGCGGCGCCCGCCGGTCGCATCGTCAGCATCGCGAGCACCGCCGGACTGACCGGGTACCCGTACGTGGCCGCCTACTGCGCCGCCAAGCACGGCGTGGTCGGCCTCACGCGCGCACTGGCGGCGGAACTGGCGGCGACGCGGGTGACGGTCAACGCGGTGTGCCCGGGCTATACCGACACCGACATCGTCGCCGAGGCCGTTTCGAACATCGTCGCGAAGACCGGACGCAGCGAGGATGCCGCCCGCGCCGCGCTGGCGGCCCGCAACCCGCAGGGCCGGCTGGTCGCCCCGGACGAAGTCGCCGCCGTGGTCGCGTGGCTCGCGCGCGCCGATGCGCAGGCGATCACCGGGCAGGCGCTGCCGGTGGCCGGCGGCGAAGTCATGGCGGGGTGAGCCGACGATGGGCCAACGATGAGCCAACGATGAGCGAGCGCCTCGACACCCTGCGGCCGACCGACGTGGCGCCGGATCCGGAGTCGCGCCTGGCGGACGACGATCACGATTCGCTGCGGCTGTGGCTGCGGCTCCTGACCTGCACGCTGATGATCGAGAAGCGCATCCGTTCGCAGCTGCGCGAGCAGTTCGCGACGACGCTGCCGCGCTTCGACCTGATGGCGCAGCTCGAACGCCATCCCGACGGGCTGCGGATGGGCGAGCTGTCGCAGCGGCTGATGGTGACCGGCGGCAACGTCACCGGGCTGGTCGACCAGCTGGTCGCCGAAGGGCTGGTGACCCGGGCGGCGACCTCGCGCGACCGGCGTGCGCTGGTGGTGAAGCTCACTGCGCGCGGCAAGGAGACCTTCGAAGCGATGGCCGGCGAGCACGAGCGCTGGATCGTCGAGATGCTGGGCGGCCTGCCCGCCGCCGAGCGCGAGCGCCTGCACGAGCTGCTGGGCGGCCTCAAGCGCGCGCTGACCGCCGCCTGAACGGAGACCTGCGATGACGAACCCCACCCCGGACGCGATGACCGCGCAGCGCCGACCGTTCGCCGGCTACCGGGCGACGCACTTCCGCTACGAGGCCTCCGCCGACGGCAAGGTCGCGACGGTGACGCTCGACCGGCCCGGAAAGAAGAATCCGCTGACCTTCGATTCGTACGCGGAACTGCGCGACCTCTTCCGCGGGCTCGTGTACGCGAGCGACGTCAAGGCCGTCGTCGTCACCGGCGCCGGCGGCAACTTCAGCTCCGGCGGCGACGTCCACGAGATCATCGGCCCGCTGACGACGATGGCGGCGCCGGAGCTGCTGGCGTTCACGCGGATGACCGGCGACCTGGTGAAGGCGATCCGCCACTGCCCGCAGCCCGTCGTTGCCGCGGTCGACGGTGTGTGCGCCGGCGCGGGGGCGATGATCGCACTGGCGGCGGACCTGCGGCTCGGCACGCCGGCCGCGAAGACGGCGTTCCTGTTCGTCCGCGTCGGGCTCGCCGGCGCCGACATGGGCGCCTGCGCGCTGCTGCCGCGGACCGTCGGCCAGGGGCGCGCGGCCGAGCTGCTGTTCACCGGTCGGTCGATGAGCGCCGACGAGGGCAGCGCCTGGGGCTTCTTCAACCGGGTCGTCGCCGCCGATGCCCTGGCCGCCGAAGCCGCGGCGATGGCGCGCGCGCTGGCCGACGGGCCGACCTTCGCCCACGCCGTCACCAAGACGCTGCTGCACCAGGCCTGGGCGCTGGACCTCGACGCGGAAATCGAGGCCGAGGCGCAGGCGCAGGCGCTGTGCATGCAGACGGCGGATTTCCGCCGCGCCTACGAGGCGTTCGCCGCGAAGCGCACACCGCGCTTCGAGGGCAACTGAACGGCAGCCGATGAAACCCATCTGCGCCTTCGATCTCGACTGGCCGTTCTTCGGACCGGAGCACGCGGAGTTCGCACGCGGTCTCGCGGCGTTTGCCGGGTTGCCGCGACCGGTGGGTTCGGCCGGTGCCGCGACCACCGTCGCGACGCCACCCGCCGGCGCGATCCCGGCGACCGCGGGCCACGCGGGCGCGGACGTCGACGCGGTCTGCCGCGGCTGGGTCCGCGCGCTCGGCGACGCCGGCTGGTTGCGCTGGACCGTGCCGGCGGCCCATGGCGGGGCGCTGCCGGCGCTGGACTCGCGCTCGCTGTGCATCGCGCGCGCGGTGCTCGCGCAGCACGACGGCCTGGCCGACTTCGCGTTTGCGATGCAGGGTCTCGGCAGCGGGGCGATCACGCTGGCGGGCAGCGAGGCGCAGCGCCGGCGCTGGCTGCCCGCGGTCGCGCGCGGCGACGCGATCGCCGCGTTCGCGCTGTCCGAGCCCGGCGCCGGGTCGGACGCCGCCGCGCTGGCGACGGCCGCGCGCCGCGACGGCGACGGCTGGGTGCTCGACGGGACCAAGACCTGGATCTCCAACGGCGGCATCGCCGACTTCTACTGCGTGTTCGCGCGCACCGGCGAAGCGCCGGGCGCCAGGGGAATTTCGGCCTTCGTCGTCCCGGCCGACACGCCGGGGCTGGCCGTCGCCGAGCGGCTGCACACGATCGCGCCGCACCCGCTGGCGCGGCTGGAGTTCGACGGCTGCCGGCTGCCGGGCGACGCGCTGCTCGGCGCGCCGGGGCATGGCTTCCGGCTGGCGCTGGCGACGCTGGACATCTTCCGCGCCTCGGTGGCGGCAGCGGCGCTGGGCTTCGCGCGGCGCGCGCTCGACGCGGCGGTCGAGCGCGCCGCCGACCGCCGGATGTTCGGCGCGACGCTCGCCGACCTGCCGCTGGCGCAGGCGGCGCTGGGCGACATGGCGACCGAGCTCGACGCGGCGGCGCTGCTGACGGCGCGGGCCGCGTGGCGGCGCGACGTGCAGGGGCTGCCGACGACGCGCGAGGCGGCGATGGCCAAGTACGCGGCGACCGAGGCGGCGCAGCGCATCGTCGACCGGGCGGTGCAGCTGCACGGGGGGCTGGGCGTCCAGTCCGGGAGCGTCGTCGAGACGCTCTACCGCGACGTCCGCGCGCTGCGCATCTACGAAGGCGCGACCGAGGTGCAGCAGCTGATCATCGGTCGCGACGTTATCAGGGAGGGCCGGACATGACGACCAGTGCGCACGTCGACAGCTTCGCGCGCGACCACCTGCCGCCGCGCGACCAGTGGCCGGAGCTGGTGTTCGACCTGCCTCGGCTCCGGTACCCCGAGCGGCTCAACATCGCGGCCGAGCTGCTCGAGCGCGCGGTGCGCGAGGGCCGCGGCGAGCGCCTGGCCGTGCTCTCGCCGGAGGGCGTGCGCTGGACCTACGCCGAACTCGACGCTCGGGCGAGCCGGATCGCGCGCGTGCTGGTCGACGACCTCGGCGTCGTTCCCGGCAACCGCGTGCTGCTGCGCGGGCCGAACACGCCGGCGATGGCCGCGTGCTGGTTCGCGGTGATGAAGGCCGGCGCGATCGCCGTCGCGACGATGCCGCTGCTGCGCGCACGGGAACTGGTCGACGTCGTCACCAAGGCGCGGATCACGCACGCCCTGTGCGATTCGCGCCTCGCCGCGGAACTCGACCTCGCGCGTGCCGCCTGCCCGACGCTGGCGACGGTGGCGCATTTCGCGACCGACGCCGCCGACGGGATCGAACGGCGCGCCGCCGCCAAGTCCCCGGGGTTTCCGGCGGTCGACACCGCGGCCGACGACGTCGCGTTCATCGCCTTCACCTCGGGCACCACCGGCACGCCGAAGGGCACGATGCACTTCCATCGCGACGCGCTCGCCGCCTGCGACTGCTGGCCGCCGGAGATGCTGAAGGCGACGGCCGACGACCTCTTCACCGGCAGCCCGCCGCTCGCGTTCACCTTCGGGCTGGGCGGGCTGCTGCTCTTTCCGCTGCGCATCGGCGCGGCGACGCTGCTGGTCGAGCGGCCCGGGCCGGAGGCGCTGCTCGCGGCGATCGAGTCGTACCGGACGACGGTGCTGTTCACCGCGCCGACGTCGTACCGCGCGATGGCGCAGCTCGCGGCCGGTCGCGATCTGTCGTCGCTGCGCAAGTGCGTTGCGGCGGGCGAGGCGCTGCCCGCGGCGACCCGCGCGCTGTGGAAGCAGGCCACCGGCATCGAGATCATCGACGGCATCGGCGCGACCGAGATGCTGCACATCTTCATTTCGCACCCGGACGACGATGCGAAGCCCGGCGCCACCGGCAAGGTGGTGCCCGGCTACCGCGCCTGCGTGATGGACGACGCCGGCCGGCCGCTGCCTCCCGGGCAGGTGGGCCGGCTGGCCGTCAAGGGTCCGACCGGCTGCCGCTATCTCGACGACGAGCGGCAGCGGAATTACGTGCAGGGCGGCTGGAACTACACCGGCGACGCCTATCTCGTCGACGAGGAGGGCTGGTTCGTCTACCAGGCCCGCACCGACGACATGATCGTCTCGGCGGGCTACAACATCGCCGGGCCCGAGGTCGAGGGTGCGCTGCTGCTGCACCCGGCGGTCGCCGAATGCGGCGTCGTCGCCGCACCCGACGACGAGCGCGGCGCGATCGTCAAGGCCTACGTGGTGCTGAAGGAGGGCTGCACGCCGGACGCCGCGCTGGTGCGCGCGCTGCAGGACCACGTCAAGGCGACGATCGCGCCGTACAAGTATCCGCGGGCGGTCGAGTTCGTCGAGGCGCTGCCGCGGACGGAGACCGGGAAGCTGCAGCGCTTCCGGCTGCGCCAGATGGCCGAGGCCGATGCGCGGGGCGAGGCGCCATGAGCCCGACCGGCCGCCCCGAGGGCGAATACCGGAGTGCGCAGCACGAAGGTAATCCAGTGAGCGACACGTCGACCGCGCCGGCGCTCCGCCACGGCGGACTCGCGCTGCTGCAGCCGCCGGGCTGGGCGGCACCCAAGGGCTATTCCAACGGCGTCGCCGCCCGCGGCACGCTGGTGTTCGTCGGCGGCCAGATCGGGTGGAACGCCCGGCAGCAGTTCGAGGCGACCGATTTCGTCGGCCAGGCGCGCGCCGCGCTGGAGAACGTCGTCGCCGTGCTGGCGGCCGCCGGCGCGCGGCCGGAGCACCTCGTCCGCCTGACCTGGTACGTCGTCGACAAGCACGAGTACCTCGCCAGCCTGAAGGCGCTGGGCGCCGTCTACCGCGAGGTCGTCGGCCGCCACTACCCGGCGATGACGGCGGTCGCGGTGGCGGCGCTGGTCGAGGATGCGGCGCGGGTCGAGATCGAGGCGACGGCGGTGATCCCCGATTGAGCGGGTGCGGGCACGGCGCCGCCTCGGCGGCGGACCGTCCGCGCGAGGCGCCGGTCGGGCTGTGCGCGAGGCGGGGCCGGCCGTGCGCGCCGCGGCGGCGTCTGCTTGATTCGCCGCATGGACGGCACGCGCCGCGGAGCGCGATAATCACCGGCCGCCCCGCGATTTCCCTGCCCGACCCGGCCCAACCCCGCCCGCGCCCCGTCCCGGGCCTTCGCACGAGTGACCCCATGAACGCTCCCGACCGCCTGCACTCCGTCAAGCCGAAGTTCGTCTGGGAGGATCCGCTGCTGCTGGACGAGCAGCTGACCGAGGAGGAGCGGATGGTGCGGGACACCGCGCACGACTACGCGCAGGAGCAGCTGCTGCCGCGGATCCGCGACGCGTTCCGGCACGAGACCGTCGATCCTTCGGTGTTTCCGGAAATGGGCGCGCTGGGTCTCCTCGGCCCGACCATTCCGGCCGAGTACGGCGGCGCCGGCCTCAACTACGTCAGCTACGGCCTCATCGCGCGCGAGGTCGAGCGCGTCGATTCGGGCTACCGCTCGATGATGAGCGTGCAGAGTTCGCTGGTGATGTTCCCGATCTTCGCGTACGGCAGCGAGGAGCAGAGGAAGAAGTACCTGCCGAAGCTCGCGACCGGCGAGTGGATCGGCTGCTTCGGCCTGACCGAGCCCGATCACGGTTCCGACCCCGGGTCGATGGTCACCCGCGCGCACGCGGTGGACGGCGGGTTCCGGCTCATCGGCAGCAAGATGTGGATCTCCAACTCGCCGATCGCCGACGTGTTCGTCGTCTGGGCGAAGGACGACGACGGCGTGATCCGCGGCTACATCCTGGAGAAGGGGATGGCGGGCCTGTCGGCGCCGAAGATCGAGGGCAAGTTCTCGCTGCGCTCGTCGGTCACGGGCGAGATCGTCATGAACGACGTGTTCGTGCCCGAGGAAAACCTGCTGCCGCACGTCGAGGGACTGAAGGGGCCGATGGGCTGCCTCAACAGCGCGCGCTACGGCATCGCCTGGGGCGCGCTGGGCGCGGCCGAGTTCTGCTGGCACGCGGCGCGGCAGTACGTGCTCGACCGCAAGCAGTTCGGCCGGCCGCTGGCCGCCAACCAGCTGGTGCAGAAGAAGCTCGCCGACATGCAGACCGAGATCACGCTCGGGCTGCAGGCCTGCCTGCGGCTGGGTCGCCTGAAGGACGAAGGCAAGGCAGCGCCGGAGATCACGTCGATCCTGAAGCGCAATTCCTGCGGCAAGGCGCTCGACATCGCGCGCATGGCGCGCGACATGCACGGCGGCAACGGCATCGTCGACGAGTTCCACGTCATCCGCCACGTGCTCAATCTCGAGACGGTCAACACCTACGAGGGCACGCACGACATCCACGCGCTGATCCTCGGTCGCGCCCAGACCGGCATCGCGGCGTTCTGACGGCGGCGGCGATGAAGCTGCACGATTACTTCCGCTCGTCGGCCGCATACCGCGTCCGCATCGCGCTGAATCTCAAGGGCCTGACCGCCGAGCGCGCCTTCGTCCACCTGCGCCGCGGCGCACAGCACGCCGACGACTACCGCGCGCTCAATCCGCAGGGCCTGGTCCCGGCGCTGGAAACCGACGACGGCGTGGTGATCACGCAGTCGCTGGCGATCATCGAGTACCTCGACGAGACGCACCCGGCGCCGCCGCTGCTGCCCGCGGACGCCCTCGGGCGCGCACGGGTGCGCAGCATCGCGCTGGCGATCGCCTGCGACATCCACCCGCTCAACAACCTGCGCGTGCTGCAGTACCTGACCGGCACGCTCGGCGTGCCCGAGGGGAAGAAGGACGGCTGGTATCGGTACTGGTGCGACACCGGGCTCGAGGCGCTCGAGCGCCGGCTCGCCGCCGACGCCGCGACCGGCGTGTTCTGCCACGGCGATGCGCCGACGCTGGCCGACGCGTGCCTGGTGCCGCAGCTGGCCAACGCGCGGCGGATGGCGGTCGACGTGGCGGCGTTCCCGACCCTGCTGCGCATCGACGCCGCCTGCCAGGCGCTGCCGGCGTTCGCCGCCGCCGCGCCGTCGCGCCAACCCGACGCCGAACCCTGACCGGAGCCGCACCGATGACCTACGCGTTCAAACCCTGGGACCTGCCGGCCGTGCCGGTCGCGGGCACCGACCTGCTGTTCCCCGTTCGCCACATCTACTGCGTCGGCCGCAACTACGCCGAGCACGCCGCCGAAATGGGCGGCGACGCGACGAAGGAGCCGCCGTTCTTCTTCACCAAGCCGGCCGACGCCGTGGTGCCGGTGGTCCCGCCCGCCGTCGGGCGCCTCGCGTATCCGCTGGCGACGAAGAACCTGCACCACGAGGTCGAGCTCGTCGTCGCGATCGGCCAACGCGGCGTCCGGGTCGCCGCCGAGCGCGCGCTCGACCTCGTCTACGGCTACGCGACCGGCCTCGACATGACCCGGCGCGATCTGCAGAACGACATGCGCGAGAAGAAGCGGCCGTGGGACATCGGCAAGTCGTTCGCGCAGGCGGCGCCGATCGGCCCGATCCATCGGGTCGCCGACGCGGGGCATCCGGCGAAGGGCGAGATCCGGGTGGCCGTCAACGGCGTGGTGAAGCAGCACGGCGATCTCGCGGACATGATCTGGGACGTCGCGCACACCCTTGCGTTCCTGTCGCAGCTGTACGAGCTGCTGCCGGGCGACCTCGTCTACACCGGCACGCCGTCGGGCGTGGGGCCGGTGGTGCCCGGCGACCGGCTCGACGCGTCGATCGCGGGGCTCTCGCCGCTGGCGATCGTCGTCGATCCGCCGGCAGCCTGAGCGGGCCGCGGATGGAGTTCACGCCGGAGTTCGTCGAGCGCGGCTACAACAACCGGGCCGCGGTGCCGGACCACCCGCGGTGGTTCGCCCGCTACGCCGAGCTGTCGGCGGCGGCGGTCGCGGCGCTCGCGCCGCAACGCGACCTGCGGTACGGGCCGGGGCCGAAGGAAACGCTCGACCTCTTCGTCCCGCCGTCGCGGGCGCGGGGGACGTTCGCGTTCATCCACGGGGGCTACTGGCGGGCGCTGGACAAGGCGGACTTCTCGTTCGTGGCCACGCCGCTGGTCGCCGAGGGTTACGCGGTCGCGAACGTCAACTACGACCTCTGCCCGGACGTGTCGATCGCGACCATCGTCGGCCAGATCGTCCGCGCGGTGACGTGGCTCGCGCGCGACGGCGCGGTCCACGGTGCCGTCGGCCCGCTGGTCGTCGGCGGACATTCGGCGGGCGGACACCTCGCGGCGATGCTGTGGACGATCGACTGGGCGCTGGCGGGATTCGGCCGGGCGCCGTTCGTGGCCGGACTGTCGCTGTCGGGCGTGCACGACCTCGCGCCGATGGTGCAGTTCTCGTTCAACGCCGACTTCAGGCTCGATGCGGCGGGGGCGGCGCAACTGTCGCCGGCGCGGCTCGAGCCGCGGGTCGACGCGCCGCTGCTGGTGGCGGTCGGCGGCAGCGAAACCTCGGAGTTCCTGCGGCAGGCCCGGCTGCAGTGGGAGGCGTGGCCCGCGCAGCGGCCGCCGGACTCGACCGGGCCCCTGGTGCTGGCCGGCAAGGACCACTTCAGCGTCGTCGCCGACCACGCCGACGCGCAGAGCGAACTCACGCGCGCCGTCCTCGCGCTGTTCCGCCCGCGGGATTGACAACTGACTTCGGGTCACTTACGCTCGCCGGCGAAATGACCCGAAGTCAGTTACGGGCAGGGAGCGCAGCAACATGGTCATCCGCCAGCGGGCCATCCAGGCCGAAGACAAGCAGGAACGCCACGACGCCATCCTCGATGCGGCGGCGCGGCTGCTGCTGCGCTCGCCCGAGCGCGTCGCCAGCGTGGCCGAGGTCGCCGAGGAGGCGGGTCTCGCCAAGGGCACCGTCTACCTCTATTTCGCCAGCAAGGAAGAGCTGCTGCTCGCCGTCCACGAGCGCGGCATCGACGGCTTCTTCCGGCAGGTGATCGCGCTGGTCGAGGGCGAGGGCCCCGTCCGCATCGACGACATGCTGGCGCTGACGCAGCGCCACCTGGTCGTGCCGCCGCTGTTCCTGCCGCTGGCGGCCAGGTGCTTCGGCCTGATGGCGCACAGCCTCCCGCCCGCCGCCGCCGCGGCGTTCAAGGGACGCATGGCCGGACGCCTGGAGCGCGCCGGCGCGGGCCTGGAACGCCATTTCGGCGACCTCGCACCGGGCGAAGGCGTCGCGCTGCTGCGCCGCAGTTACGCGCTGATCATCGGCCTCTGGCAGATGTCGGCGACGACGGGCGGCGCCGAGGGCTGCGCGATGGCGGGTCCGGGGTCGTCGCCGGTGTTCGCCTGGTCCTACGCCGCCGAGGTCGACCGCGCGCTGCGCCGGTTGTGGCAGGGCAGCGTCGGGGGCGAGGCCGCGCGGGCGGAGGAAGCGGGTTGAGCGCCGCCCGGGCCTTCGGGAGGGTGGCGGCGCTGGCCGCGCTGGCCGCGCTCGGCGCCTGCGCCAAGCACGAGCCGCCGCCGCCGCCGGTGCGGCCGGTGCAGCTCGTCGCCGTGCAGACCGGCGGCGCAACGCCGGTCGCCGTCTTCGCCGGCGAAGTGAAGCCGCGCCGCGAAGCCGACCTCGCCTTCCGCGTCGGCGGCAAGGTGACGAGCCGCAGCGTCGACGTCGGCGCGCGCGTGCGCCGGGGCCAGGTGCTGGCAAGCCTGGATCCGTCCGACGTCGCGCTGCAGGCCGAGAGCGCCAAGGCGGGCGTTGCCGCCACCGAGACCGAGTGGAAGTACGCGCAGGCCGAGTTCGACCGTTACCGGAACCTGCACGCGCAGAACTTCGTCAGCGCCAGCGCGCTCGACCAGAAGCGCAATGCGCGCGACGCGACGCTGGCGCGCTACGAGCAGGCGAAGGCGCAGCTCGCCGTGGCGCAGAACCAGGCCGCGTACGCGACGCTGGTCGCGACCGGCGACGGCGTGATCACCGCGGTCAGCGTCGAGGCGGGACAGGTGGTGACGGCCGGCCAGGTGGTGATGAAGCTTGCCGACGAGTCCGAGCGCGAGATCGCGATCGCGGTGCCGGAGAACCGCCTGGCCGAACTGAAGTCGGCGCGCCGGATCGTGGCGTTCCTCTGGGCGAACCCGCAGCAGCTCTATCCGGCGACGGTGCGCGAGATCGCGCCGTCGGTCGATCCGGTCACGCGGACCTTCGCCGTACGCGTCGCGGTGCCGTCCGGCGACGCCGCGCTGCAATGGGGAATGACGGCGAACGTCGCGCTGACGGCCGAGGGTCCGCCCGACGCCGCGCTGCTGCCGCTGTCGAGCCTGCATCGCCAGGGTGCGACGCCGGCGGTCTGGGTCTACGACCCGGCGACGCGGCAGGTGGCGCTGCACCCCGTCACCGTCGCGCAGTACCGCGAGGACGGCGTGGTCGTCCGCGGCCTCGCCAACGGCGAGTGGGTGGTCGCCGCCGGCGTGCAGAAGCTGCAGCCCGGACAGACGGTGCGGCCCTACGAGGGCGGCGGTGCCGCGGTGCCGGCGACCGTGCCGGCGGCGCCCGCCGGGGCCACCGCGCCCGCGGCGCCCGCCGGGGCCGTCGCGCCCGCGGCGCCCGCAGCGCCCACAGCGCCCGCAGTGCCGGCCCCCGCCGCGCCGGCCCCGAAGTCCTGACGCCTCCGGGCCTGCCGCGATGAGCCCCGTCACGCCGCCAGGCGCCGCCCGCAGCGGCTTCAACCTGTCCGAATGGGCGCTGCACCACCGCGTCCTCGTCCTGTACCTGATCCTGCTGTTCGCGGTCGCCGGCACCCTGGCCTACGGCCGGCTCGGCCAGTCGGAGGACCCGCCGTTCACGTTCAAGGTGATGGTGGTCAGGACCAACTGGCCCGGCGCGAACGCGCGCGACGTCGAGCTGCAGGTCACCGACAAGATCGAGCGCAAGCTGCAGGAGGTGCCCAACGTCGACTGGGTGCGCAGCTACTCGAAGCCCGGCGAGTCGCTGGTCTTCTTCGCGCTGAAGGACTCGGCGCCGCCGGCGAGCGTGCCCGACGCGTTCTACCAGGTGCGCAAGAAGGTCTCCGACATGCGCAACACGCTGCCGTCGGGGATCCAGGGCCCGTTCTTCAACGACGAGTTCGGCGACACCTACACCAACATCTACGCGCTCGGCGGCGACGGCTTCGGCTACCGCGACCTCAAGCGCTTCGGCGACAAGGTCCGCGCCGAGCTGCTGCGGGTGAAGGGCGTGGCGAAGGTGGATTTCATCGGCGAGCAGGAGGAGAAGATCTTCGTCGAGATGTCCAACACCAAGCTCGCCACCCTCGGCGTCGATCCGGCCCAGATCTTCGCCACGCTGTCGGCGCAGAACAGCGTCGCGGCCGCCGGGGTGTTCGACACCTCGACCGATCGCATCTACCTGCGGCCGACCGGCGCCTTCGACTCGCTGGACGCCATCCGCGACATCGCGATCCGCGCCAACAACCGGGTGTTCCGGCTCGGCGACATCGCCACCGTCGAGCGCGGTTACGTCGACCCGCCGCAGCAGAAGATGCGCCACCAGGGACGCGAGGCGCTCGGCATCGGCGTCACCATGGTCGCCGGCGGCGACGTGATCCAGCTCGGCCACGACCTCGACGCCGAGATGGCCCGCATCTCCGCCCAGCTGCCGGTCGGCGTCGAGATCGCGGCGGTGGCCAGCATGCCGCGCGCGGTCCAGCGCTCCATCAACCAGTTCGTCCGGTCGCTCGCCGAGGCGGTGATCATCGTGCTGGCGGTGTCGCTGCTGAGCCTCGGCCTGCGCACGGGCCTCGTCGTCGCGGTGTCGATCCCGCTGGTCCTGGCGATCACCTTCCTGTTCATGGCGCTGCTGGACATCGGCCTGCACAAGATCTCGCTGGGCGCGCTGATCCTGTCGCTGGGCCTGCTGGTCGACGACGCGATCATCGCCGTCGAGATGATGGCGATCAAGCTGGAGCAGGGCTACGATCGGTTCCGCGCGGCGAGCTTCGCCTACACGTCGACGGCGTTCCCGATGCTGACCGGCACGCTGATCACCGTCGCCGGATTCCTGCCGATCGCGACCGCGAAGAGCGGCACCGGCGAGTATACGCGGTCGATCTTCCAGGTTTCGGCGATCGCGCTGATCGCGTCGTGGGTGGTCGCCGTCGTCGTCATTCCGTACCTCGGCTACCGGATGCTCCCGGACTACACGCGGGAACGACCGGCTTCGCTCGCCGCGCGGCTGTGGGCGCGGCTGCGCGGGCTGCCGCCGCCGGCCCCGGTGCCGCCGGCGCACACCGACCCGGACCACGTCTACCGGACGCCGTTCTACCGGAGCTTCCGCGCCCAGGTCGACTGGTGCGTCGCCCACCGGAAACTGGTGCTGTTCGCCACGCTGGGCCTGTTCGCCGCCGCGATCGCCGCCTTCCGCTTCGTGCCGCAGCAGTTCTTCCCGTCGTCGTCGCGGCCGGAGCTGCTGATCGACCTGCGGCTGCACGAAGGCAGCTCGTTCGCCGCCACGCTCGCCGAGGCGAAGCGGATGGAGGCGATCCTGGAACGCGAGACCGGCATCGAGAGCTTCACCGCGTACGTCGGCTCGGGCAGTCCGCGCTTCTACCTGCCGCTCGACCAGCAGCTGCAGCAGTCGAACTTCGCGCAGTTCGTCGTGGTCGCCGCCAGCAACGAGGAGCGCGAACGGCTGCGGTCCCGCGCGCTGGCCCTGTTCGAGACCGAGTTCCCCGCGCTGCGCGGCCGCGTGTCGCGGCTGGAGAACGGCCCGCCGGTCGGCTTTCCGGTGCAGTTCCGCGTCAGCGGCGAGGACGTGGCGACGGTGCGCCGGATCGCCCGCGAGGTCGCCGACGTGATGCGCGCCGATCCGGCGACGCTCGACGTCCAGTTCGACTGGGACGAGCCGACCAAGGCGATCCGGCTGGTCATCGACCAGAACAAGGCGCGGGTGCTGGGATTCACCTCGCAGGACATCGCGGCGTTCCTGCAGAACTCGGTGTCGGGCTTCACCGTCACCCAGTTCCGCGAAGGCGACAAGCAGATCGACGTGGTGCTGCGCGGCGCCGGCGTGGAGCGGGCGCGCATGTCGTCGCTGCCCGACCTCGCGTTGCCGACGCGCGCGGGCAAGGCGATTCCGATCACGCAGATCGCCGACATCCGCTACGAGCTCGAGGAAGGCATCGTCTGGCGCCGCGACCGGCTGCCGACGATCACGGTCCGCAGCGATCTCAAGGGCGACGCCCAGGGCCCGGACGTCGCCAACCGCATCAACCCGCAGCTCGACGCCATCCGCGCCGGGCTGCCGCTGGGCTACCGGGTGGAAATGGGCGGCGCGGTCGAGGACTCCGCGCGTGGCCAGCGCTCGATCGCCGCCGGGGTGCCGCTGATGCTCATCGTCGTGCTGACGCTGCTGATGCTGCAGCTGCAGAGCTTCGCGCGGGTGGCGATGGTGGTGCTCACCGCGCCGCTGGGGCTGATCGGCGTGGTCGCCGCGCTGCTGGCCTTCGGCAAGCCGTTCGGCTTCGTGGCGATGCTGGGGACGATCGCGCTGTCCGGCATCATCATGCGCAACTCGGTGATCCTGGTCGACCAGATCGACACCGACATCGCCGCCGGCGTGCCCGCCTGGGATGCGATCGTGGGCGCCACGGTCCGCCGGTTCCGCCCGATCGTGCTGACCGCGGCGGCCGCCGTGCTGGCGCTGATCCCGCTGGCCCGCAGCGACTTCTTCGGCCCGATGGCGGTGGCGATGATGGGCGGGATCGTCGTCGCGACGGGGCTCACCCTGGCGTTCCTGCCGGCGCTGTACGCGGCCTGGTTCCGGGTGCGCCGGGCGGTCCCGTTCGACCTGGCGGTGTCGGCCTGAGTGCGGCGGGTCCGGGGGCAGGGTAAAATGCCCCGTTCGTCCATGCCCTCGCGCGTTCCCGCACGACTTCGGGCTGCCTGCATCCCCGTCGCTTCCCTCACCTTTCCCGGCGCCCACGACCTTCGCCCATGAACGCCTCCCCGCTGTCCCCGATCACCGAAATCGTCGCCGAGCTCAAGGCCGGCCGCATGGTCGTGCTCGTCGACGAGGAAGACCGCGAGAACGAAGGCGATCTCGTGCTCGCCGCCGAGTTCGTGACCCCGGAGGCGATCAACTTCATGGCCCGGCACGCGCGCGGCCTCGTCTGCCTGACGCTGACCGAGGAGCACTGCCGCCAGCTCAAGCTGACGCGGATGGTCAGCGCCAACCGGAGCGCCCACGGCACCAACTTCACGACGTCGATCGAGGCGGCCGAAGGCGTGTCGACCGGGATTTCGGCGGCCGACCGGGCGCGCACCGTCCAGGCGGCGATCAACCCCGACGCGCGTCCCGAGGACATCGTCCAGCCCGGGCACATCTTCCCGGTGATGGCCGAGCCGGGCGGCGTGCTGTCGCGGGCCGGCCACACCGAGGCCGGCTGCGACCTCGCGCACCTCGCCGGACTGACGCCGGCCAGCGTGATCTGCGAGATCATGAAGGACGACGGCACCATGGCGCGGCTGCCGGACCTGATCGAGTTCGCGCGCACGCACGGCCTCAAGATCGGCGCGATCGCCGACCTCATCCACTACCGCAGCCGCACCGAGCGGCTGGTCGAGCGCGTCGGCGAGCGACCGCTCGCCACGCCGTACGGCGCCTTCCGGCTCGTCGTCTACCGCGACAAGCTCACCGACGCCACGCACCTCGCGCTGGCGCGCGGCCCGCTGTCGCCGGACGCCGAGACGCTGGTGCGCGTGCACGAGCCGCTGTCGGTGATGGACCTGCTCGACGCCGACAACGGCGCCCACTCGTGGAGCATTCCGGCGGCGATGGCAGCCGTCGCGGAGGCTGGCCGCGGCGTGATCGTGCTGCTGCACCGGCCCGAGAGCGCGACCGAACTGCGGCAGCGCGCGATGTCGACGGCGCCGGTCGCGCCGAGCAAGATGGATCTGCGCAACTACGGCATCGGCGCGCAGATCCTGCGCGACCTCAACGTCGGGCGCATGCGGCTGCTCGCCAAGCCGCGCAAGATGCCCAGCATGACCGGCTTCGATCTCGAGGTGGCCGGATACATCGACCAGCCGGCGCGTCCGCGCGCCGCCACGTGAAGGCCGCGCCATGAGCGTCAAGCGCATTTCCCCGGACCTCCGCGGCGCGGGCCGCCGCGTCGGCATCGTCGTCTCGCGCTTCAACGCGCCCATCGTCGACGTGCTGCTCGGCGGCGCGGTGAAGGCGCTCGCCGAGGCCGGCGTCGCCCAGAACGACATCCTGGTCGTCACCGTGCCGGGGGCGCTGGAGACGCCGCTCGCGCTGCAGCGCCTTGCGCAGAGCGACGATTTCGACGCGCTGGTCGCGCTGGGGGCGGTGATCCGCGGCGAGACCTACCATTTCGAGATCGTCGCCGAGCAGTCGGCGGCGGGGGTCGCCGGCGTGCAGCTGGAATTCGGCGTCCCGATCGGCAACGGCATCCTCACCACCGAGAACGAGACGCAGGCGATGGCCCGCGCCGCGACCAAGGGCTACGAGGCCGCGCAGGCTGCGCTCGAGCTCGCCAACCTGCTGGTCGCGATCGACGACCTCGAATGACGCGCGCCGCCGCCCGCCGCCGGTCGCGCTCGCTCGCGCTGCAGGGGCTCTACCAGCGCCAGCTCGCGCACCACGACGCCGACACCATCCGGCTGCAGCTGCACGAGTCGCCGGGCTGGGACGAGGCCGACGCCGGGTATTTCGACGACCTCTGGCGTGGCGTGACCGACGGCTGGGACGCGCTGATCGCCCAGGTGGCGCCGCATCTCGACCGCAAGCCGGCCGAGCTGTCGCCGATCGAGCGCGCGATCCTGGTCATCGGCGCCTGGGAGCTGCAGCACCGGCTCGAGGTGCCCTATCGCGTCGTGATCAACGAAGCCGTCGAGCTGGCCAAGAGCTACGGCGGCACCGACGGCCATCGCTTCGTCAACGGCGTGCTGGACAAGGTCGCGGGCACGCTGCGCGCCGCCGAGATCGCTGCCCGCACACGCGAAGCGGGCGGCGCCGCCGGCTGATGCGCGCCGCGCGCGACATCGCCGATTCGCGCTGGCGCTGATCGTGTCCGAAGGCCTGTCCGAGTTCGCGCTGATCGACCGCTACTTCCGGCGGCCGCCGCGCGCGCCGGGTGTGGTGCTCGGCCCCGGCGACGACGCCGCGCTGATCGCACCGACGCCGGGGATGGAGCTCGCGATCTCGGTCGACATGCTGGTCGAGGGCCGGCATTTCCTCGCCGGCGCCGAGCCCGAGGCGCTGGGCCACAAGGCGCTGGCGGTCAACCTGTCGGACCTGGCGGCGATGGGTGCGTTGCCGCGGTACGCGCTGCTCGCCGGTGCACTGCCGGACGCCGACCCGACGTGGCTGGAGTCGTTCGCGCGCGGACTGTTCGCGCTGGCGGACGATCATGGCGTGGACCTCATCGGCGGCGACACGACCCGGGGACCGCGCAACCTCTGCATCACCGTGATCGGCGAAGTGCCGGCGGGGCAGGCGATTCGCCGCCGCGGCGCCCGGCCCGGCGACGACGTCTGGGTTTCGGGCACGCTGGGCGATGCCGCGCTGGCGCTGGCGGCGCTCGCCGGGCGCACCGCGCTCGATCCCGAGGCGCTCGCCGCCTGCCGCCTGCGGCTGGACCGGCCGCAGCCGCGCGTCGCGCTGGGCCTCGCGCTGCGCGGGATCGCGACCGCGATGCTCGACGTCTCGGACGGCCTGACCGGCGACCTGGGCCACGTGCTCGCCGCGAGCGAGGTGGGCGCGCGCATCGACCTCGCGCGCATTCCCGCGTGCCCGGCGCTCGCCGCACGGCGCGACGGGCCGGAGCGCGCGCTGGCGCTCGAATGCCTGCTCGCCGGCGGCGACGACTACGAGCTCCTGTTCACCGCACGCAACGTCGACCGCGAGCGCGTCGCCGCCGCGGGCGCGGCGGGCGGGGTGCCGGTCACGCGTATCGGGAAGATCACGCCGACGCCGGGGCTCGTCGTCCGCGACGCGACCGGAACGCCGCTGCCCTCGCTGCCGCCGGCCTTCGACCACTTCGCGGCCGCAGGTCCGGCGTGAGTGCCGAGATGAGTCCCCGATGAGCGACGTGCGGCCCGACTGGAAATTCCTGTTCGCGCATCCCGCGCACGTGCTGGCGCTGGGCTTCGGTGCCGGACTCTCGCCGGTGGCTCCCGGGACGTTCGGCACGCTGGTCGCCATTCCGTTCGCCGTGGTGCTGCGTCCCTGGGGCGACACGGTGTTCGCCGCGGCGATCGTCGCCTTCACCGTCATCGGCATCTGGGCGGCCGACGTGACGGGCCGCGACCTGGGCGTGCCGGACCACGGCGCGATCGTCTGGGACGAGGTCGTCGCGTTCCTGCTGGTGCTGTTCTTCGTCGGCGACGACCGCATGCACGTCGCGTTCGCGTTCCTGCTGTTCCGGCTGTTCGACATCGTGAAGCCGCCGCCGATCGGCTGGCTGGACCGCACGGTGAAGGGCGGGTTCGGCACCATGCTCGACGACTTCGTCGCGGCCGGCTATGCGTTGATCGCGTTCGCGATCGGCATCCGGGCCCTGGGCGCGTGATGGGCGCACCGACGCTGCCGTACACCGTCGATCCGCGCCGGGTCGAGGAGGCGGGGCTCAACGCGCTGCAGACGCAGAAGCAGCTGTTCTACGACGGCTGGCTGCTGCGCGTGTCGCCCGGCAAGGCGAAGCGCGCACGCAGCGTCAATCCGCACTTCGCCTCGTCGTTGCCGCTGCCCGAGAAGATCGCCTACTGCGAGCGCGTCTACGAGGAGCGCGGCCTGCCGGTGCTGTTCCGGATGACGCCGTTCGTCCAGCCGCCGGACCTCGGGGACGCGCTCGCCACGCGCGGCTACGACGCGTTCGAGGAGACCTGGGTGCAGACGGCGCCGCTGGATCGGCCACCCGACGTGCCGGAGCCGGACGACGACGTCGAACTTTCCGCACCGGACGTGCCGGTGTTCGTCGAGGCGGCCGGGGACCTGCGCGGCTCGCCGCCGGAGCAGCGCGCCGCGCATCGCGAGCGACTGGAGCACGCGCCGATGCCGCGACGCTTCGTCGTCGTCCGCGCCGGGGGCCGCCCGGTGTGCACCGGACTGGTCGCGCTGGAGGACGGACTCGCGGGCATCTACGACGTGGTGACCGCGCCCGACGCGCGCCGCCGCGGCCACGCCACGCTGGCCTGTTCGTGGCTCCTGGCCTGGGCCTGGCAGCGCGGCGCGCGCGCGGCGTACCTGCAGGTCGACGGGGAGAACGGGCCGGCGCACGCGGTCTACCGGCGCTTCGGCTTCACGACGCTCTACACGTATCACTACCGCGGGAGGCGCGGCGAATGCCGATGATCCTGCCCGACGACGAGCGGATCCTGACGATCGGCGGGCGCGCTGGGCAAGGCGCTCGCCGCGCGCGACGGCGGATCGCCACGGCCGAGTCGTGCACCGGCGGGCTGGTGGCCGGCGCGATCACGGCAATCGCCGGCAGCTCGGCGTGGTTCGACCGCGGGTTCGTGACTTACACCAACGAGGCGAAGTGCGAACTGCTCGGCGTGCCGGCGGCGCTGATTGCGCGCGAGGGCGCAGTGTCCGAGGCGGTCGCGCGTGCCATGGCCGAAGGCGCGCTGGCGCGGAGCCAGGCGGATCTGGTGGTCGCGGTGACGGGCATCGCGGGGCCGGGCGGCGGCAGCGCGGGCAAGCCGGTGGGGACGGTCTGCTTCGCGTGGGGCCGGCGGGGCGGGGCCGTCGACGCGGTCACGCGGCAGTTCGGCGGGGACCGGGCGGGGGTGCGGTCGCAGTCGGTGGCGGTGGCGCTCGAAGGGCTGATCGCACGAATCGCTTGAACGGTGGGCTGGGTTTGGCGCGGATGGGGCTGGCGACCTCGTGCCGTGCGGTGTCGCGGCGAGGGGGCGTGCCCTGCTGCGTCGATGACCCACTCCTCCGCAGGGCACGCCCCCTCGCCGCGACGGGTGGCTGACGAAGGCGCGTTGACCGCGCCGATGCGCCCCGGACGATCCGGCTGGATCCTTCGGGCGGCATTGCCCGGCGATGCACGCCGGGAATGCGCTCAAACGCTCTCGACTCGATCCGGGTGGATAGCCGTGTCAATGCGCATATAGTGGAGCTTTCCGGGCCGATCGGGAACATCCCGGGTCGGCCTTGGACCCGCCGGCGCGGTGAGGCAGTCGAGGCGCCGGTCGGGCAGGAACGGGCAGAACGGGAGTTGCCATGGGCAAAGCTCCGACTTCTCCACCCGCCGAAGCAGGTTCGGTCGGCCGTCGTGAGTCCGCGTGTCGCGCCGGCTCGTCCATGTTCTCGCCGGAAGCCTGGACGCAGATCGGGCGAAGCCTCGGGCTTTCCGGCCGGCAATTGCAGGTCGTCCGCGGCACGTTCGACGACAAGACCGAACTCGCGATGGCCGCCGATCTTCGGATCTCCCCGAGCACGGTCCATACCCATGTCGAGGCAATCCTCAAGGCAACCGCCTTGACGATTCCCGCGTCCGGCTCGCGACCGATCTTTGACCCCTTCGTCGCCGACTTTCCCGCCATCGCCTGGGATGCCGACTGCGACGGTGAGCCGTGCGACGCGGTCGGCGCCGGGCTGGTGCAGGCCGACGGCGCGGTCTCCGCGACGCCGGCGCCGTTGCCGTAACGCCGGGTCATCGGCATCGTCCACTTTCGCGCCGGCGCGCCGCTCCGCACGGGCGGCGCGCCGGTGGCATGTGGCACGAGCGCCGGCCGCAGCGCGTCGGCGATCATTCATCGCGGTGGTGGCCGTCGCGCCAATCCGGCTGTTGGCGCGGGTCGGTCGATCCTCAACGATGGCAGGGCGCGGTGCCGGCGTCGAGCGCGGCGCCGCCGTCGACCGGCATGAACTGCCAGCTGTAATCGCCCTGGCCGAGCGTCAGCCGCAGGACACCCCAGTTCGCGTTGTAACGGAATTCGCTGTTGGGAAGGGGTATCCCGATCGGATTCAACTCGTGGCCCCCGGTGCCGACGACGAACTGGCGGACGCCACGCACGGGATCCGCGGTGCCATCGGCCCTCTGCGGCGCAAACCGCTCGTAGATGTGCTCGTGGCCCGACAGCACCATCTCGACGCCGGCGGCGTACAGCGCATCGAAGAACGGCCGCATCTGCGTGACGCTGCCGTACCCGGCGCCCGAGTTGAACGCCGGATAGTGCCAATAGGCGATCGTGCACAGGCTGTCGGCGGATCGCGCGAGATCCGCCTTGAGCCAGGCGTACTGCTCCGACTGGGCGGTGACGTCGACGAGGGTATTCAGCGAGATGAAATGCCAGCCCCCGTGGTCGAAGCTGTAGTAGCCGCGCCGATCCAGCCCCGCCTGCGCGCCGAAATAATCGAAGTAGCCGACGGCGCCCGGGGTGTTGTAGTCGTGGTTCCCGGGGCTGGGGCGGATGCGGTCCTTGAACGCGCCCCACGTCGGATGGAAGCAGTTGGCGAATTCGGCGGGCGTGCCGTTGTCGTACGCGTGGTCGCCCAGCGTGAGCACGAGGGCATCCTGGGGCGTGACGAGCGCTGCGGTCCTGGCCGCCGCGCTCGCGGCCGCCGGTGCGTCGTAGCATTGGCCGATGTCCCCGGCGGCGACGATCCTGACCGGCGCGATCGGCACCGGCACGCAGCCGATCACGCCGATGCCGTAGCCCTCGGCGAGCCACTTCTGCGCGAGCATTTGTGACCGGATCGCGAGGCTGGTCGTGTAGCGGTGGTTCGGAGCGCCGGTCGGCGGCGGGTCGTTGTAGAGGCGGTAGAGCGGCACCGTGTCCCCCGCGCAGTTGCCGGCCGTGTCGGGGAGCTTCATCGCGAACACCTCGCCCTCGAACTGCCATTCGGGCTTGCCCTTGACGATCGCGCATTCCCAGTCGAGGGGCGTGTAGAAGTGCGAGCTCTTCGGGGCGTACGTCTGGCCGCTCCAGAAGCGGCAGGTGCTGGCCGCGCCGGCGGTGTTCAGGTCGAACACACCGAACGATTCCCCGGTGCGGCTCCAGCCGGAGAATCCGCCGGCGTCGAGCATGGCGATTTCCTGCGGCGACGCGGTCACGAAGTAGTGGCCGTAGGCGCTGTGGTAGTACTCGACGGCGGTCGACGTCGCGGCGGCGGCAAGGCTCGCTGCGAGCCCGCACGACGCGATGACCAGGAAACGCAACAAGCTACGCATGTCCGACTCCTTCCGTTGGTCGGGACGACCCGTCGCCTGGCGACGGGTCACGCCCCGATTGCCGCAATGGCATTCATGTCTCGGCGAGTCCGCCTATCGGCACAGCGCATCGAACGCCTCCGGACTCGCGAAGGCCTTGTCGAGCCAGGCCATCCGCTCGTTCAGGAACCGCCGGACGAACGCCACCTCCTCGTCGTGGCTCGAGAAGACGTAGTAGTTGGTGAGCCACACGTCGAAGATCGGCCACCGCTGGAAGTTGCGCTGCTGCGCGACCACCAGGCGACGCGCGTAGGTGTCGATGCTGGCGTTGACGAACGCCTCGAGCTCCGGCCGCTTCTGCTTCCAGCGCGAAATGGTCAGCGCCAGGAAGTCCGGATCGTCGACCAGCCGGCTGATCCAGTTGGGCTGGTACGGCTTGCTGACCCAGCAACCCTCCGTCAGCCAGTTGTCATTGTAGTTGACGTTGCCGGCACCGCGGTCGAAGTCCCAGAGCGGGCCCATGTTCAACACCCGATCGTTCGGATCGGCCGCGGCCTCGGTGTCCTTCCACATGTAATCGCTGGAAAGGAAGTTGGCGTCGTTGTTCCGGAAGAGCTCCTGGATCAGGTACCAGTCGGCAAAGCTCACCGGATTGATCTTCTCCAATCCGCTCGACCCGTACAGCTCCTTCTCGACGCCGACGAGCAGGTTCCGGATGTACGACAGCTGGCCGGGCGTGATCGCCTCTTCGTCCGGCGTGTCGATGCAGATCGGCACGCCCTGGGGCGTCACCAGCTGCAGGTTGACGGCGCCCACGTTGTAGCAGTCGAGGCGCACGTCGACCTCGACGATGTAGCCTCCGTCGACGTCGTTGACCGCCGGCTTGGAGCTCATCTTCTTCAGGTCGAGCCGCGCGGGGTCGATGCGGATGTCCTCCGTCAGCAGGTAGACGCCGACGTAGTCGTCGTTGAGCCACACCTCGAGGTGCTGGCCCGAAGGCGTCCACTTGATGCCGTCGGCGAACACGACGCTGTTGCCGAGCGACAGGGCCAGCTTGTTGCGGATCAGCGAGCGATCGAAGTAGTCGGCAAGCAGCGCCCAGTTGCGCTGCTTCTTCATCCCCAGCACGTCGGCGATCGCGGCGTAGCTCGCGTCGTTGCTGAACTGGACCTTGTACGGGTTCTTGGGTTGCCCCCACGTCGAATGCCCCCTGCCGCGGATCTTGCCGTTCAACGCCACGGTGGGCGTCGACGCGGCGGGATTGGTCAGCAGGTAGGTCGCGTCGACGTAGACTTCCTTGGACTCGATCGGGACCCCGTCCCGGGTGGTGATCCGCAGTTGCGGCAGTTCGGTCAGGGCGATCGAGAACGAGGCGATGACGGTGGAAAGCGCGTCCGGCGCCGAGAAGTCGAGCGCCAGTCCGTTGGCCTTCAGCGCGGTCACGACCCACTTCGCCACCGACTGCTGCAGCGATCCCGCCTTCGCCGCGGCGCTCAGCCTGAGGTCGAAGTGCGGTGGCAGTCCCAGCACGTCGCGGACCAGGTCCTCCGCGAGCAGATAGTCGCCCTGCGCCGAGAGGTGCACCAGCGTCGAGAACGGCGTGATGTCGGTGCTGTACGCGCGCGACGGGGACGCCATGCGGAACGAGGCGTCGACGGTCGACTGCGGCTGGTCGCTGTCGCGGGACCGCCCGGCAATGACCTCGGCCACCAGCGGCGCCGTCGAGTCCCACGGGATTTGGAGGCGGTAGGCCCCCGCGGCGTCGGTATAGACCTGCGCCTCGGCGCCATCGCAGCGGCCGTCGCGATCGACATCGAGGCAGACCCGCGCTCCCTCGATGTAGCCGTCGATGACGTGACCCGCGATGATCTCCTGCGCGCCCGACGAGGGCACGCAGCCGATGACGCCGATGCCGGCGCCCTCGGCGATCCACCCCCGCGCCAGCATCGCCGACCGGATCGTCGCGCGGGTCGTGTAGCGGTGGTTCGGGGCGCCGCCCGGGGGCGGGTTGTTGTACAGGCGGTAGAGCGCCGTCGTGCCCGCGGCGCAGGCCCCCGCCGCGTCGGGCAACGCCATCGCGAACACTTCACCCTCGAACTGCCAGGCGGGATCGCCCTTGACGATCGCGCATTCCGACGCGACGGGGGTGTAGAAGTGCGAGCTCCTGGGGGCGAACGTCTGCCCGCTCCAGAAGCGGCAGACATTGGCCGCGCCGGCGGCGTCGGGTTCGAGCACGCCGAACGATTCCCCGGTGCGGGTCCAGCCGGGCAATGCACCGGCGTCGAGGGCGGCGATTTCCGGCGCCGACGCCGTCACGAAGTAGTGGTGGTAGCCGCCATGGAAGTACTCGACGGCGGTCGTCGAGGCGGCGACGGGCAGGCTCGTTGCCAGCCCGCACGACGCGAGGAACAGGAAGCGGAACAGGGTGCGCATGGCCTACTCCTTCACTTCGGGCCGATGCGCCGCCGGGCGACGAAGGGCCCGAGCAGAGAGGTATTACTGATTCGATTACGCGCGCCGCGAAGGCCCGGAGCGTTGACCCAGGTCAACGGCAGGTCGCGGGCGAACCGCTGCCGGCGCGGCGGCGGTCGCGACGGGGAGAGCCCCTGCCGACCCCCGTCGCCAGGCCGTTCGGCCTAGGCCGTGCGAGGGGTTGCGTCGAACGATCGTTCTATGCCATCATCCGCCCGCGTCGTTCGATCTTTCCCCGTCCGGGAGGGCGGCATCGGACGAATTGAGCAGGCTGCAGGCAGGCCCCCGCGCCCCTTCGCGCTGCGCCATACTTCGGAGTTTCCCCATGCCCCTCGACCACTCCATGGACGACCAGAAAAGCAAGGCCCTCAGCGCCGCCCTGGCGCAGATCGAAAAGCAGTTCGGCAAGGGCTCGATCATGAAAATGGGCGAGTCGCAGGTCCAGAACGACCTCCAGGTGGTCTCCACCGGGTCGCTCGGCCTCGACATCGCGCTCGGCGCCGGCGGCCTGCCGCGCGGCCGCGTCGTCGAGATCTACGGTCCGGAATCGTCGGGCAAGACCACGCTGTGCCTGCAGGTCGTCGCCGAGGTCCAGAAGGCCGGCGGCACCGCGGCGTACATCGACGCCGAGAACGCGCTCGACCCCGTCTACGCCGGCAAGCTGGGCGTCGACGTCGGCAACCTCCTCATCTCGCAGCCGGACACCGGCGAGCAGGGCCTCGAGATCGCCGACATGCTGGTCCGCTCCGGCGGCATCGACATCGTCGTCATCGACTCGGTGGCCGCACTCGTGCCCAAGGCCGAGATCGAGGGCGAGATGGGCGACCAGCTCCCCGGCCTGCAGGCGCGGCTGATGAGCCAGGCGCTGCGCAAGCTCACCGCCAACATCAAGCGCGCCAACACGCTGGTCATCTTCATCAACCAGATCCGGATGAAGATCGGCGTGATGTTCGGCAGCCCGGAAACCACGACCGGCGGCAACGCGCTCAAGTTCTACGCGTCGGTCCGCCTCGACATCCGCCGCATCGGCGCCATCAAGCGCGGCGAGGAAGTCGTCGGCAACGAGACGCGCGTCAAGGTCGTCAAGAACAAGATCGCGCCGCCGTTCCGCGAGGCGCTGTTCGACATCCTCTACGGCGAGGGCATCTCGCGCGAAGGCGAGATCATCGAGCTCGGCGTCACCCACCGGATCATCGACAAGTCCGGCGCCTGGTACGCCTACAACGGCGAGAAGATCGGCCAGGGCAAGGACAACACGCGCGAGTTCCTGCGCGAGCATCCCGAGATGGCGCGCGAGATCGAGGCCAAGATCCGCGCCGCGGTCGGCGTCCCGGCGCCCGGCGCGCTGCGCGCCAAGGGCGAGCCGCCGGCGCCGATCGAGGAATAGGCCCCAACCGGGCCCCCGCCCGCGCGTGGGCGCTGCGCCGCGCACGCTGAAGCAGCGCGCCATCGCCCACCTGGCGCGGCGCGAGTACCCGCGCGCCGAGCTGCGCGCGCGGCTGCTCGCCACCGGCGCCACGGCGGCGGAGGTCGACCCGCTGCTCGACGAGCTCGCCGCCGCCGGCTTCCTGTCCGACGCCCGCTTCGCGCAGGGCGTCGTCCGGCAGAAGGCCGGCGGCTACGCGCGCCGCGCCATCGCCCGCACGCTGAAGGAGAAGGGCGTCGGCGACGACGCCGCGCGCGACGCGCTGGCCGCCATCGATCCCGCCGACGAGCTCGCGCAGGCGACCGCCCTCTGGCAGCGCCGCTTCGGCGCGCCCCCCGCCGACGACCGCGAGAAGGCGCGCCAGCTGCGCTTCCTGCTGTCGCGCGGCTACGGTCCCGGCATCGCGTTCAAGGTGCTGCGCGCGGCGGGGGCGCGGGTCGACGAGGAGGGTTGACGCGGTGGTGCGTCCCGATTTGGCGCACCCGCTGCTTCCCGCGTAAAATCAACGGTTTTGCCGAACGGCCGCGCCCATCGGCGCCGGCCGGGCCAACCCGGAATGGTTTCGCGCATGACCGCCAACGAGATTCGCAGCAAGTTCCTGCAGTTCTTCGCCGACCGTGGCCACACCATCGTGCCGTCGTCGTCGCTGGTCCCCGGCAACGATCCGACGCTGCTGTTCGTCAACTCCGGCATGGTCCAGTTCAAGGACGTGTTCCTCGGCGTCGACCAGCGGCCGTACAAGCGCGCGACGTCGTCGCAGCGCAGCGTGCGCGCCGGCGGCAAGCACAACGACCTCGAGAACGTCGGCTACACGGCGCGGCACCACACGTTCTTCGAGATGCTGGGCAACTTCAGCTTCGGCGACTACTTCAAGCGCGACGCCATCCGCTACGCCTGGGAGCTGCTGACGACCACCTACGGCCTGCCCGCGGACAAGCTCTGGGTCACCGTCTACATCGACGACGACGAGGCCTACGACCTCTGGGCCAACGACGTCGGCGTGCCGAAGGAGCGGATCGTCCGCATCGGCGACAACAAGGGCGCCAAGTACGCCTCCGACAATTTCTGGCAGATGGCCGACACGGGTCCCTGCGGGCCGTGCTCGGAAATCTTCTACGACCACGGGCCCGAGGTCTGGGGCGGCCCGCCCGGGTCGCCCGAGGCCGACGGCGATCGCTACATCGAGATCTGGAACCTGGTGTTCATGCAGTTCGACCGCCAGAAGACCGGCGACACGTTCACGATGACGCCGCTGCCCAAGCCCTGCGTCGACACCGGCATGGGGCTGGAGCGCCTCGCCGCGGTGCTGCAGCACGTCCACTCGAACTACGAGATCGACCTGTTCCAGGACCTGATCCGCGCCGCGGTGCGCGAGACCGGCGCGCAGGACTACCTGTCGCCGAGCCTGCGCGTCATCGCCGACCACATCCGCGCCTGCGCGTTCCTGATCGTCGACGGCGTCATCCCGTCGTCGGACGGCCGCGGCTACGTGCTGCGCCGGATCATCCGCCGCGCGATCCGCCACGGCTACAAGCTCGGCCAGAAGCAGCCGTTCTTCCACAAATTGGTCGAGGACCTCGACCGGCAGATGGGCGACGCGTATCCGGAGCTGCGGCGCGAGAAGCTCCGCGTCGCGCAGATCCTCAAGGCCGAGGAGGAGCGCTTCGGCGAGACGCTCGAGAACGGGATGAAGCTGCTCGAGCAGGCGCTCGCCGACGGCCGCCGCACGCTCGACGGCGACACCGCGTTCGCGCTGTACGACACCTTCGGCTTCCCGCTGGACCTGACCGCCGACGTCTGCCGCGAGCGCGACATCGCCGTCGACGAGGCCGGCTTCGAGAAGGCGATGACCGCGCAGCGCGACCGTGCGCGCGCCGCGTCGCAGTTCAAGATGGGCGAGAAGCTGGATTACGAGGGGGTCAAGACGGCGTTCCACGGCTACGACACGCTGTCGCACGAAGGGCGCGTCACGGCGCTGTACCGGGACGGCACGCCGGTCGCCTCGCTCACCACGGGCGAGCGCGGCGTCGTCGTGCTCGACCACACGCCGTTCTACGCCGAGTCGGGCGGCCAGGTCGGCGACCGCGGCGAGCTGTCGAAGAGCGGCGTGTGCCTGACGCTCTTCGCCGTCGACGACACGCAGAAGATCCAGCCCGACGTGTTCGGGCACCTGGGCGAGGTGAAGACCGGCGAGCTCAAGGTCGGCGACACCGTCGCGGCCGAGGTCGACCACGCGGCGCGCGCGCGCACCGTGCGCAACCACAGCGCGACGCACCTGATGCACAAGGCGCTGCGCGAGGTGCTGGGCACGCACGTCCAGCAGAAGGGGTCGCTGGTCGACCCCGACAAGACGCGCTTCGACTTCGCGCACCACGCGCCGATGACCGACGACGAGATCCGCCGCGTCGAGTCGATCGTCAACCGCGAGATCGTCGGCAACGCGGCGACGCAGGCGCGGGTGATGCCCATCGACGAGGCACAGAAGGTCGGCGCGATGATGCTGTTCGGCGAGAAGTACGGCGACGAGGTCCGCGTGCTCGACATCGGCAGCTCGCGCGAGCTCTGCGGCGGCACGCACGTGACGCGCACCGGCGACATCGGGTTCTTCAAGATCGTCGGCGAGGGCGGCGTCGCCGCCGGCATCCGCCGGGTCGAGGCGGTGACCGGCGACAACGCGCTCGCGTGGGTGCAGGCGCAGGAGGCGCAGCTCGCCGGCGCCGCCGCGGCGCTGAAGGCTCCCGCCGCCGAGATCGAGGCGCGCATCGCGCAGCTGATCGAGCAGGCGAAGGCGGCCGAGAAGGAAGTCGCGAAGCTCAAGGGCAAGCTCGCCGCCGGATCGCTCGACGACGTGCTGGCGGCGGCGCTGTTCAACATCGGCGACGTCAAGCTCGTCGCCGCGCGCATCGACGATGCCGACGCGGGCATGCTGCGCGACGCGCTCGACAAGGCGAAGGAGCGCGTCGGCAGCGGCGTCGTGCTGCTCGCCTCGGTCGTCGACGGCAAGGTGGCGCTGGTCGCCGGCGTCACCAAGGACCTCGTCGGGCGCTTCAAGGCGGGGGACGTGGTCAACGTCGCGGCGAAGGAGGTCGGCGGCAAGGGCGGCGGCCGGCCCGACATGGCGCAGGCGGGCGGCACCGATCCGACGCGGCTGCCCGAGGCGCTGCTGGCGGCGCGCGCGTACGTCGAGGCGCGCGTCAAGGCCGGGTGAACGGCCGCCGGATCCGTTGAACTCGTGCCGGCCGGGGCGCCTCCAACGCAGGGCGCCCGGCCGGGCGCCGTCAACCCCAGCGCCGCGGTTCGCCGACCGGGCGCCGATCGATCGAGGAGCTTCGCCATGCCGTTGATCCGTTCGCTTGTCCCGACTCGTCCCGCCCCGGCCGGATGGGCGCTGGCCCTGGCTGTGGTCGCGGCGCTGGTGGTGGCCGTCCCCGCGTACGCCCACCACGGCTGGAGCGAGTACGACTCGAACCAGGCGCTGACGCTGACGGGCACCATCGAGGACTCGGGCTACGAGCACCCGCACGGCTTCATCAGGCTGGCGGTGCCGGGCAAGACCTGGACCGCGGTGCTGGCGCCGCCGTCGCGGATGGAAGCGCGCGGCCTGGACAAGGCGCTGCTCAAGCCGGGGACGACGGCGACCGTCGTTGGCTACCCGAACCGCGGCAAGCCCGAGGAAATGCGCGCCGAGCGCATCACCGTCGGCGGCAAGACCGTCGAGCTGCGCTGACCGTGTTGACCACGATCCGCTGACCCGCGCCGGTTCCCGTGGTCGACCCCGCGTTCCTGCACCAGCTCGGCGCGCCGATCCGGCAGTCGCTGTGGCTGTTCCCGGCACTGGAGACGCTGCACATCCTGGGCTTCGCGCTGCTCTACGGCTCGGTCGCCGTCGTCGACCTGAGGCTGATGGGGCTCGGTCGCGCGCTGCCGGTGTCGCGGCTCGCCGCGCACGCGCTGCCGTGGACGAAGGGGGCGTTCCTGCTGATCGTGCCCTCGGGGCTGACGATGTTCGTCGGCCACGTCGACGACTACCTGACGAGTCCCGTCTTCGGCGTCAAGATGGCCCTGCTCGCCGCCGGCCTCGCCAACGCGGTCGCGCTTCATCGCGGGCCGCTTTCGGGCGTCGCCGCGTGGGATGTCGGCCTGCCACCGCCGCCGCGCGTCCGCGTCGCCGCCGCGCTGTCGCTGCTGCTGTGGACCGGGGTCATCGTCTGCGGCCGCCTGATCGCCTATCTGTGAGGATGCCATGAGCCTTCGCCCCGAAATCGACGTGACGAGTTTGAACCGGCGCGGCATCGGACGGCTGCCGGGCCTCGTCGGCTTCCGCGTCATGGCGCTGGAGCAGGGCATGCTGGTGGCCGAGCTCGACGTGCGGCACGACCTGCTCGCGCCCAACGGCTTCCTGCACGCGGCGACCGTGATCGCGCTCGCCGACACGGCCTGCGGCTTCGGCTGCATCGCGCACCTGCCGAAGGGCGCGGACAACTTCACCACCGTCGAGCTCAAGACCAACTTCCTCGGCACCGCGCGCGACGGCACGATCGCCTGCGTCGCGCGGCCGGCGCACCTCGGCAACACGACGCAGGTATGGGATGCGGTCGTCTCGCGCCGCGTCGACGGCCGCACCATCGCGCTGTTCCGCTGCACGCAGATGGTGCTGTGGCCGAAGGCCGGGGCCTGATCGCCGCGCCGTCAGTCCGTCCGGGCGCTCGGCCGTCCGGCCGATAGGCGCGGCCGCGGCGCGGCCCTACAGTGGCTTCGTCCGCGGGCCGCTGCCCGCTCTGCGCGGTTCGCCCGGCCACCCCTCCGCCGGCTCGCGCGGGCGGCGTCCCGCGGATGTTTCCGTCGCGATCGCGCCATGCTCCCGTTTGCCGTGCTCCCGTCCGCCCTGCTCCCGTCGGCCCTGCTGGCGTTCTCCGCCGGCGTCGTGCTGCTGCAGTTCCAGCCGGCGCTGCCGCCGCACGGGCCGTGGCTCGCCGGCGCTGCCGCCGCACTGGTCATCGGCCGGGTGCTGCGAGGCGGCCGCGCCCGCGGTGCCGGGGCCGTGGTCGCGCTTGCCGGTCTGGGTGCGCTGGGCTTCGGCTACGCGGCGTGGCGGGCGGAGGTCCGTCTCGCCGACTCGCTGCCGCCCGAATGGGAGGGCGAGGACATCGCGATCACCGGTGTCGTCGACGATCTGCCGCTCGCCGGACCGCGGGGCACCCGCTTCGCCTTCGCGGTCGAGACGGTCGGCACCGCGGGGGCGGTCGTGCCCGCCCGCCTCGCGCTCACCTGGTACCGGCAGGCGCTGCGGGGCGGCCCGGTCGATACCGTGCCCGAGCTCGCTCCCGGAGAGCGCTGGCGGCTGGTCGTGCGGCTGAAACGCCCGCACGGCAACGTCAACCCGGGCGGGTTCGACGTCGAGGCCTGGCTGCTCGAGCAAAACCTGCGGGCGACCGGCTACATCCGGACCGACGAGGCGAACGTCCGCGTCGACGCCTTCGCCGGTCGCGTGTCCGACCACGTGCAGCGCGTCCGCGCCGCCGTGCGGACGCGCATCGGCGCGGCGCTCGCCGGCGCGCCGTACGCCGGCGTGATCGTCGCGCTGGCGATCGGCGAACAGCGCGCCATTCCGGACCGGCAGTGGCAGGTGTTCAACCGGACCGGGATCGGCCACCTGATCAGCATCTCCGGGCTGCACGTCACGGCCTTCGCGGCGCTGGCGGGGGCGCTGGCGCTCGCGCTCGCGCGCCGCAGCGCGCGGCTGACGTCGCGGGTGCCGGCGCACCGCGTCGCCGCGCTCGTCGGCACGCTGGCCGCGGCCGCGTACGTGCTGCTCGCCGGCGCCCAGGTGCCCGCGGTGCGCACGCTGCTGATGGTCGCGGTGGCCGCCGCGGGGTTGTGGCTGGCGCGGCCAGGCAGCGCGTCGCTGGTCTGGCTGTGGGCGCTGGTCGCGGTGCTGCTGTGGGATCCCTGGGCGGCGCTGGGGCCCGGCTTCTGGCTGTCGTTCGGCGCCGTCGGCCTGCTGCTCTACGCCGGCGCCGGCCGGCTCGCCGCGGCCCCCGCGGCGTCGTGGGGCGAGCGCGTCGGTGGTGCGCTGGCCGCGGCGGGGCGCACGCAGGCGCTGGTGACGATCGGCCTGGTGCCGCTGTCGCTGGCGCTGTTCCAGCAGGTGTCGCTGGTGTCGCCGGTCGCCAACGCGTTCGCCATTCCGGTCGTCACCTTTGCCGTCGTTCCGCTGGCGCTGATCGGCATCGTCGTGCCGCTCGCGGCGCCGTGGCAGGCCGCACACGCGGTGTTCGCCGCGCTGATGGTGCCGCTGGAGGCGCTGTCCGCGCTGCCCGGCGCGGTGTGGCAGCAGCATTCGCCGCCGGCCTGGACCGTCGCCGTCGCGGTGGCGGGCGTCGCGTGGATCGCGGCGCCGCGCGGCATCCCCGGACGTGCGGCGGCGCCGCTCCTGTTCCTGCCGCTGTTCGCGCTGCGGCCGGACGCGCCCGCGCCGGGCAGCTTCGTGCTCACCGTGCTGGACGTCGGCCAGGGGCTGGCCGCGGTCGTGCGCACGCACGCCCACGCGCTCGTCTACGACACCGGACCGCGCTACACCGACGACGCCGACGCCGGCGGGCGCATCGTCGCGCCGTACCTGCGCACCACCGGCGTGCGCACGCTGGACACGCTGGTCGTCTCGCACCTCGACACCGACCACAGCGGCGGTGCGCGGACGCTGCTGCAGACGGTGCCGGTTCGCGACCTCACGACCTCGGTGGCGGCGGACGCCGGCGTGCTGGGCAATGGCGTCGTCGCGACCGAAGGCGACGTCGAGCGCGAGGCGCGCGCCGACGGCATCGCGCACCGTCGCTGCGAGCGTGGCCAGCGCTGGGAATGGGACGGCGTGCGCTTCGAGGTGCTGCACCCGCCGGCCTCGTACTACACGCTGCCGCGGATGAAGACCAACGACCTGTCCTGCGTCATCCGCGTGACCTCGGGCGAGGGCCGCGCGCTGCTGACCGGCGACATCGAGGTGCGGAGCGAGATCGAATTGTTGCGGCACGACCCCGGGGCGCTGCGGGCGGAGGTGCTGGTGGTGCCGCACCACGGTTCGATCAGCTCGTCCACCGCGGCCTTCATCGGTGCCGTTGCACCGGATGCGGCGGTGTTCACGCCGGGATACCGGAACCGTTTCGGCCACCCGCGCCCGGAAGTCGTCGCGCGCTACGAGCAGTACGGCGCGAGCCTGCATCGCACCGATCGCGACGGCGCGCTGACGTTCGATTTCGCGCCGGGCGCCGGCCGGACGCCGCGCGCCGAGCGCGTGCATGCGGCGCGCTACTGGCGCGAAGGCGCGCCCGCGGCCTCGCCGCTCGACTGATCCCGGCGCGCCCCGTAGACTCCACGCTGATGATCCCCTTGCGCGAAACCCGCCGCTGCACCGTGCCCCGGGGGCGCCTGTCGCCGTGGCGCGCGGCGGCGGCGCTGGCCGCGGCGATCGCGCTTTCCGCGCCGGCCGCGGCGCAGGAGAAGAAGGCGGACGGACCGCCCGAAGTGACCGTCTCGGTGGCGGTCGGACCGGCGTTCCCGCTCGGGGCGGCGGCGCAACGCTGGGCGGAGCTGATCACCGAGCGCGTCGACAAGGCGTTCGTCGCGCGACTCCACCCCGGCGCCACGCTGGCGCAGCGCGATCCCGCGCGCGAGTTCGCCGCCTTGCCGGCTGGCAAGGCGGACCTCGCCGTCGGATCGGCGCTGCAGTGGTCGCTGCAGTTGCCGGCCCTCGGTGTCTACTGCCTGCCGTGGCTCGCGCCGGGGACGAAGGAGATCGAAGCGCTCACCGCCGACGCGGCGCTGACGGCGGCGCTCGCGGCGAAGCTCGACGCAGCCGGCGTCACGCTGGTGGCGGTGGCGCCGCTGGGCTGGCGCGCGCTGGCGACCACCGCGCGCGCGATCAACGGCCCCGACGACCTGAAGGGCCTTCGCCTCCGCGTCGCGCCGCTGCCGCTGCTGCGCGACGTCGTGCTCGCCCTCGAGGCCGCGCCGCAGTCGATGGGCTTCGCCGATGCGCAGGCCGCGTTCGCGCGGGGGACGCTCGACGGGCAGGAGGCGATGCCGACCGTGCTCGCGGCGACCCGGATCGACGCGGCGGGACAGAAGCACGTCGCCGACTGGCGCGCGGTGGCCGACGTCATGGTGTTCGCGGTGCGCAACGAGCTGTGGCAGCGCTGGCCGGAAGCCACCACGGGCGACGGTGCGCGCGGCGGCGGGCGAGGCCATCCGCGCCGCCGCGGCGCCTGCGCGCGAGGACGCGGCGCTGATGCAGCTCGCGCAAGGCGGCATCGCGGTCGTGCGGACCACGGCGGCGGGCCACGCGGCGTTTCGCGCTGCGACGCGCGCTGCGGACACGCGGTGGCGGGAGGCGATCGGCGCCGACATCGTGGCGCTGGCCGAGCAGGCGCTCGGGGCCGGAGGAGCGGTGCCGGCCGGAGTCGTCGCGCCCGCGACGGCCGTTCCGCCCGCATCCGGAGCCGCGCAGCCAGCCGAAGCTCCGCCGCCAACGGAAGCCTCCCCGTCGACCGAAGCTCCCGCACCCGTCGCCCGCTAGCGCCCCGGCGGAGACGGCGCCCCGCCTATCGCCGGTGGCGGCCCAGCCGCACCGCGGTTTCGCCGACCTTCGGCCGTCGCGTGGGCATGATCAGCACGCAATGATCGTAGGGCGTGCGGACCTCGGCGTCGCCGTCCCGGGCCAGCAGCGTGCCGGCGGCGGGGACGGTGGCCAGGCCCTGCACCGGCAGCGCGAACGCGAAGCGGTCGCTGTGGATGGTGACGGCCGCGGTCACTTCGATCACCTGCTGCAGCGGGCGCGGCGCCGGATCGAGGTGCGCGTCCAGGAAGGCCGGGTCGACCATGCCGAAATGGCGGAGGAAGCGCAGCGTCGCCTGCCGCGCGATCTCCGGCGCGGCTTTCTCCCAGTGCTGGCCGCATTCGATCAGGAGGGCGTTGCGCGGGTCGTCCGGCGCGTCGAAGTGCGCGTAGTCGCGCAACCGCCGACCGGCCGAGTGTCCCTCGTCGATGACGATGTGCTCGGGGTAGCCGAGCGCCAGCGCCAGTTCCAGACCCTTCGGCCGGCGACCCGCCAGTGACAGCGGCGGGCAGGGATCGGTCATCGAGTGCAGGTCGAGCAGGTAATCGGCCCGATCGTAGACCGGACGCAGCGTGCGCGCGCGGCCGAGGTCGACCGAATCGCGCGGCCCGTCGAGCACCTCGGCGGTCCACAGCCGGTTGAAGTCCTCATCGACGCACCGCGACGCGAACGGGTCGCTGTGGTCGAACGCGTGGTACGCGGCGATGTTGGCGAAGACGATCGTCATGGTTCCGCGCAGCGGGCGGAATTTCTCGCGCAGCAGCCAGTCCAGCACGATGGCGCCGCAGACCTCGTTGCCGTGCGTCAGGGCCTGCAGCACGACGTGCGGGCCGTCCGCCTTCCCCGGGAACGTCCACGCGTAGGGGACGCCGGCGTTGCCCGCCGCCCAGCGGTCGAGATCCGGAAAGTCGATCTCGATCGCCGGCGTAGGCGGCGTCGCCGAGGTCGTCGGCTCGTTCATTCGGGGCAACAGACGCGGTCGGCCAGTCGGCGCATGAACGCCTCGCAGCGCGCGAGCTGCTCGACGGCGACCCATTCGTTCGGCTGGTGCGCCTGGGCGATGTGCCCGGGGCCGCAGATGATCGTCGGCACGCCGGCGTTGTGGAACAGGCTCGCCTCGGTGCCGAACGACACCTTGCCGTGGTCGTGCGCACCGTTGCAGTGATGCCCGAGCGCCGCGATGGCGCTGTCGCCGCCGGTGTCGAATCCGGGCAGCGACGACAGCGCGTCGAACTCGATCCAAGTGTCCGGGGCGACGCGGTGCATGTCCGGCAGGAACGATTCCGCGTGCGCCCTGACCTCGGCGAAGAAGGCGTCCGGGTCGTCGAACGGCAGGTGCCGGATCTCGAAGTCGAACTGGCAGTCGCGCGGGATGATGTTGACCGCGGTGCCGCCGCGGATCACGCCGGTGTGCACCGTGGTGAACGGGACGTCGTAGGCGTCGTCGAAGCCGCCGCGGTCGCGGAATGCGCGGGCCTTCTGCGTCAGGAAGGCGACGATCTCGCAGGCGATCTGGACCGCGTTCACCCCCTGCGGCGTCAGCGACGAATGCGCCTCGAAGCCGCGCACGCGGCAGCGCCACGCCTTCTTGCCCTTGTGCGCGACGACGACCTGCATGCCGGTCGGCTCGCCGACGATGCAGCCGGCAGGCGCGATGCCCTGCGCGAGGATGCCGGCGATCAGGCGGTGCACGCCGATGCAGCCGACCTCCTCGTCGTACGACAGCGCGAAGTGCAGCGGCTGCTTCAATCCGCGCCGGAGGAACTCGGGGACGAACGCGAGCCCGATCGCGGAGAAGCTCTTCATGTCGGTGACGCCGCGGCCGTAGACGCGGTCGCCGGCGGGCGTCGCGGTGAACGGGTCGGTGTTCCACGGCTGCCCGTCGACCGGAACGACGTCGGTGTGTCCGGACAGCACGATGCCGCCGCGCGTGGCGTTGCCGTCGCGCGCCGGCAGCGTCGCGAACAGGTTGGCCTTGCGCCGCTCGTCGTCGAAGGTCAGCGTCGACTCGACGCCGTGGCCCGCGAGCCAGTCGCGCACCCAGTGGATCAGGGCCAGGTTCGAATCGCGGCTGGTCGTGTCGTAGGCGATCAGCGTGCGGATCAGCTCCCACGCCGCGAGGTCTTCGGCGCGGGCGGGAACGACGGCATCGAGCGTGGCGGGGGCATTCATCGGGAACTCCTCGCGCCGGGCCGGAGGAGGGGCGCCGCCGGCGCGTTCGGGCAAGAGCGGAAACGTACCACGGCTCGGCGCCCGCGGGCAAAGGGATGCCCGCCGACAGTCGAGGGGGATGGCAGCCCGCGCGGGGCCGGGCTCAGGACGGCGGCAGCGACCGGAAGATGCAGGCGAATGCCGCGTCGTTGGACGAGCCCGGCCCGAGGAACGACTCCAGCGATTGCCGGTACGCGGCGCGCGACAGGTTGCCGGCGTAGAAGCGCGACGACACGTCGAGGAAATACGAATACTTGTCGTCGCCCATCGCGTTCTGCCGGATCGAGCGTCCGATGTCGACGTCGCCGATCATCAGCGGCTGGCAGGTCGCGGCGACGGTGTCGAGCCAGCCGTTGAACCCGGTCGCCTGCGTGTTCTTCCAGGCCTCGGGGGCGCAGCCGGCGACGCAGACGCCCAGGGCGATGGCGAGGGCAAGGCCCGCGATCCTGCCCGCGGTGGCGAACGATCGCGGAGAACGCCGGGCGGAACTCCGATCGCAGCGCTCGGCAACGTGCGGGTGCGGGAGGAACGTCACGGCAAGCCATGGCGCCAGCATACCGCGAATCGGGCGCCGGTCGGACGGCGCCCGGCGGTCAGGTCAGTACTGCCACGAACGACGCATCGGCGGCGCCATGACCGGCGCGACGACGACCGGCCGGCGGACGATCACCCGGGGAGCCGCGATGACGGGTCGCCAGACCGGACCGGCCGGGGCGAAGCCTGGGCCCGCGACCGGGACGAACACCGGGGCGAAGGCCGGGTCGACGAACCCGGGACCCCAGACCGGCGCCGGGCGGAAAACCACCGGCGCGGGGACGAACCGCGGCGCCCAGTGCTGACGCGGATGCCGGACCACCGGGCCCCAGCCGACGGGCGCGACGACGACAGGGGCGGCGGCGAAGCCCACGCCGAACCCGGGTTGGCCGGCGGAAACGGCGAACCCGGGGCCGCCCACGGTGACGTTCCAGGCGACGTTTCCGGCGGCGGCCGGAGCGGAGAAGGCGATGCCGGCGACGACGGTCGCGGTGGCGACGGCGATGGTACGGAACATGGGACCTCCTGGAACGGGATCGGGGGCGACTCGCTACCGACAACGGTCGCCCGCCGGAACCCGTTGACGCCGTTACAAATGGAATCGACCGGCGTGTCGGCCGCGTGGATTGCGCTATCCTTGCCTGTCGTCCGATGCCGGACGCGGTGTCCGCCGCGGTTCGCCCGGCCGCCCGTTCCGTTTCCAGGGGGAATACATGCTTCGCCGCCTTCTCGCGCCGCTCGCCGCCGCCGCGCTCGTGCTCGCCGGCCTGCCGGCGCTTGCCGCGAACCTGACCATCGGCCTCGGCACCGACGTCACCGCGATGGATCCGCACTACCACAACCTCACGCCGAACAACAACATCGCGATGCACGTGTTCGGGTTCCTGGTCGAACGCAACGAGAAATCGCAGCCGGTGCCCGCGCTGGCCACCGAATGGAAGACGCTCGACGCGACGACCTGGGAGTTCAAGCTGCGCCGCGGCGTCAAGTTCCACGACGGCAGCGACTTCACCGCGGCCGACGTGGTCGCGTCGATCGAGCGGGTGCCGAAGGTGCCGAACAGCCCGTCGCCGTTCACCGCGTACACCAAGCAGATCACGAAGATCGACGTCGTCGACCCGTACACGATCCGCTTCAAGACCGCGCTGCCGTATCCGCTGATGCCGTCGGACATGACGCAGATCGCGATCATCAGCCGGCAGTTCGCCAACGCGACCACCGAGGACTTCAACAGCGGCAAGGCGGCGGTCGGAACGGGTCCGTACAAGCTGGTCCGCTACGCCAAGGGTGACCGCATCGAGCTCGCCCGCAACGACGCGTGGTGGGGCGGCAAGACGCCGTGGGAGAAGGTCACGATGCGCCTGCTCACGCAGGACGCCTCGCGCGTTGCCGCACTGCTCGCCGGCGACGTGCAGGCGATCGAGAACGTACCGACCGCCGACGCGGCGCGGCTGAAGCAGGACAAGCGCCTCGGCCTGTACCGCACCGTCTCCGACCGGCTGATGTACCTCCACCTCGACAGCAACCGCGAGGTCACTCCGTTCGCCACCGACAAGGCCGGCAAGCCGCTGGACCGCAATCCGTTCAAGGACGCCCGCGTGCGCAAGGCGCTGTCGATGGCGATCAACCGGCCGGCGATCGTCGAGCGGGTGATGGAAGGCGAGGCCGTGCCCGCCGGCCAGCTGGTGCCGGACTTCCTGTTCGGCGCGACGAAGAGCCTCAAGGTCGAGAAGTTCGACCCCGAGGGGGCGAAGAAATTGCTCGCCCAGGCGGGCTATCCGGATGGCTTCGGGATCACGCTGCACGCGACGAACAACCGCTACGTCAACGACGCCAAGATCGCGCAGGCGATCGCGCAGATGCTGACGCGCGTCGGCGTCGACGTGAAGGTGGTGGCGATGCCGTCGGCGACGTTCTTTCCGCAGGCGACCGACCTCAAGTTCAGCCTGCTGCAGGCCGGCTGGAGCACGGGCACCGGCGAGGCCTCGTCGTCGCTGAAGGCGCTGCTGATGACGTTCAACCGCGAGAAGGGCTTCGGCACCGCGAACCGCGGGCGCTACTCGAACGGAAAGGTCGACGCGCTGACCGAGGATGCGCTGCAGACCGTCGACGACGTCAAGCGCGAGGCGTACCTGCAGCGCGCGACCGAGCTCGCGATCAACGACACGGGGCTCATCCCGCTGCATTTCCAGGTGGCGCAGTGGGCGGCACGCGACGGCATCACCTACCAGGCGCGCGTGGACGAGACCACGCTGGCGCACAAGTTCGCACCGAAAAAGTGACGACGCGCGAGCCTTCGGCGCCGTCCCCCGGCGCCCCGGGAGCGGCCACCGCGACCGCGGCCGGGGCCGCCGCCGCACCGCCGGCCGGCGGGGCCGTGCTCGCGGTGCGCACGCCGGCGCAGCACTTCATCGGCGGGCGCTTCGTGGCGCCGGTGCGCGGCGAGACGCTGCCGATGCTCGATCCATCGGACGGCAAGCCGTTCGCCGCCATCGCCCGCGGCGGTGCGCCCGACATCGACGCCGCGGTGCGGGCGGCGCGGGCCGCCTTCGACGGTGCGTGGGGACGCCTCTCGCCGGCGGAGAAGGGCCGCAAGCTCGCCGCCCTGTCGCGCGCGATCGCCGACCACGGCGACGAGCTGGCGTGGCTGGAGGCGCGCGACTGCGGCAAGCCGATGGCGCAGGCGCGCGCCGACGTCGTCGCCTGCGCCCGCTACTTCGAGTTCTACGCCGGGGCCTGCGACAAGTTCCACGGCGAGACGCTGCCGTACCCCGAGGGCTACACGGTGCTGACCTGGCGCGAGCCGCACGGCGTCACCGGCCACATCATCCCGTGGAACTACCCGCTGCAGATCTTCGGGCGCAGCGTCGGCGGTGCGCTGGCCGCCGGCAATGCCTGCGTCGTCAAGCCGGCCGAGGACGCCTGCCTCTCGCTGCTCCGCGTCGCGGAGCTCGCCGCAGCCGCGGGATTGCCCGACGGCGCGCTCAACCTCGTCACCGGCCTGGGCCGCGAGGCCGGCGCGGCGCTCGCCGCGCACCCGGGCATCGACCACATCTCGTTCACCGGCTCGCCGCCGACCGGGACGGCGGTCGCGCAGGAGGCGGCGAAGCGGCACTGTCCGGTGACCCTGGAGCTGGGCGGCAAGGGGCCGCAGATCGTGTTCGCCGACGCCGATCTCGACGCCGCGCTGCCGGTGCTGGTCAACGCCATCGTGCAGAACGCGGGACAGACCTGCTCGGCGGGCAGCCGCCTGCTGGTCGAGCGCTCGCGCTACGAGGAAGTGCTGGAGCGCCTGGGCGCCAAGTTCGCCGCGCTGCGCGTCGGTCCGGCGCTGGCCGACCTCGACTGCGGGCCGCTGATCCGCGACTCGCAGCTGAAGCGCGTGCAGGGCTTCCTCGCCGACGCGGTGCGCGACGGGCTCGTCGTCGCGGGGCAGGGGACGGTGACGGCCGAGGCGCCGGCGTCCGGCTACTACGCGGTGCCGACGCTGCTGCGCGACGTCCCGCCCGCGTGCCGGCTTGCCTGCGAGGAGGTGTTCGGCCCGGTGCTGGCGGCGATGCCGTTCGGCGACGACGCCGAGGCGGTGAAGATCGCCAACGGGACCGACTTCGGGCTGGTCGCCGGCGTCTGGACGAAGGACGGCGGACGGCAGCTGCGGATGGCGCGGGCGATTCGCGCCGGGCAGGTCTTCGTCAACAACTACGGTGCGGGCGGCGGCGTCGAGCTGCCGTTCGGGGGCGTCAAGCACTCCGGCCACGGTCGCGAAAAGGGCTTCGAGGCATTGTACGGATTCACCGCGCTCAAGACAGTCGTGCTGCGGCACGGGTAGGCGCGTCGGCCGCGGCGACGGTTGCGGCGCGCGCGACGACAGGGGAGGCAGGCCATGAGGTTGCGGGACCGGATCGCCATCGTCACCGGCGCGGGCAGCGGGTTCGGCGAAGGCATCGCGACGCGCTTTGCGCGCGAGGGCGCCAGGGTCGTCGTCAACGACATCGACGTCGCCAACGGCGAGCGCGTCGCCAAGGCCATCGCGGCCGCCGGCGGGCACGCGAAGTTCTGCGCCGGCGACGTCTCGAAGGACGCGGACGTCTCGCACCTGGTGGCCTTCGCGCTCGCCGCATACGGCGACCTCCACGTGGTGGTCAACAACGCGGGGACCACGCACCGCAACCAGCCGCTGCTCGACGTCGCGGAAAGCGAGTTCGACCGCATCTACGCGGTGAACGTGAAGAGCCTGTTCCTGATGGCCAGGCACGCAGTTCCGCATTTCCGCCGTCGACGCGACGGCGTGTTCATCACCATCGCTTCGACCGCGGGCGTGCGGCCGCGTCCGGGCCTCACCTGGTACAACGGCAGCAAGGGCGCGGCGATCGTCACCTCGCGGTCGATGGCGGCCGAGCTCGCGCCCGACAACATCCGCGTCAACGTCATCAACCCGGTCGCCGGCGAGACGGCGATGCTCGCCGCCTTCATGGGCCAGGACACGCCGGAGATCCGGGCGAAGTTCGTCGCCAGCATTCCGCTGGGCCGGCTGTCGCAGCCGTCGGACATCGCGACGGCCGCGGTGTTCTTCGCCTCCGAGGAGGCGTCGTTCATCACCGGCGCCTGCCTCGAGGTCGACGGGGGACGCTGCGTATGAGGGTGGCGTCGCCCCCGGCGGGACGGGTGCGGATTGCGGGAGGCCGATGGCCAGCGGGCCCGGGCGGTGCCGCGCACGCGGCCCGGCCCGCGGCGCGGATGCCGGCCGCGCTGTTCATGTTCGTGGCCCTGTTCGCCGCGCTGCCCGCGGGGCTGCACGCGGGGCTGCTCGAACCGGCCGCCCATGCCGCGGCCAGCGCGGCCCCCGACGCGGCTGCGAGCGCGCCGCCGGTGCCGCACGCGATCGAGCCGCACCTGCCGATCACGGCGCAGAAGAATCCCTGCCTGGCCTGCCACGACCGGCCCGAGCTGGTCGGGCAGCCGAAAGGCACGATCGCGACCCCGATGCCGGCGAGCCATTACTTCCGGGGCGGCGACGGCAAGCTCGCGGTGGCGCGGGTGGCGTACGTCTGCACGACCTGCCACGCCGCCGCCGGGAGCGCGGCGCGCGGACCCGGCGCGCCGGCGCTGGCCGCGGCGGTGCGTTAGTCAGCCAGTTCCCGCCGGCGGATTCAGCCGATGACGCCGGCCGCACGCAGCGCGGCGATCGCCGTGTCGTCGTAGCCGGCCTCGCGCAGCACGGCGTCGGTGTGCTCGCCCAGCCGCGGGCCACCGCCGGCGATCTCGCCGGGGGTCGCCGAGAGCTTCGGCACGACGCCCGGAACGGCCAGGGTGCCGCCATCGGGCAGCGCGATGCGGCGGATCATTTCGCGCGCCGCGTAGTGCGGGTCGGCGGCGATGTCGGCGATCGAGCAGATCTTCGACGCGGGGACGTCCGCGGTCGCCATCGCCGCCAGCACGGCGTCCGGGTCCTGCGTCGTGGTCCACGCTTCGATCTGGTCGTCGAGCCAGCCCTGCCGCGCCGCGCGGCCCTCGTTGTGGGCCAGGTCCGCGTCGGCGGCGAGGTCGTCGCGGCCCATCGCCCGGCACAACCGCCGGAAGATCGAGTCGGCGTTGGCGGCGATCAGCACGTAGCTGCCGTCGGCGCAGCGGTACGCCGACGTCGGCGCGATGCCGGGCAGGATCGCCCCCGTGCGCTCGCGGACGACGCCGAACGCGTCGAATTCCGGCAGCGTCGACTCCATGACCGAGAACACGCTCTCGTACAGCGCGACGTCGACGACCTGGCCGCGGCCGGTGCGGGCGCGCGACTGCAGCGCGAGCAGCGCGCCGATGACGCCGTAGAGCGCCGACAGCGTGTCGCCGATCGACACGCCGACCCGCGACGGCGGCCGGTCGGGCGTCCCGGTGACGTGCCGCAGGCCGCCCAACGCCTCGCCGATGACGCCGAAGCCGGGTCGCTCCCGGTACGGCCCCGTCTGCCCGTAGCCGGACACGCGGACCATCACCAGCCCGGGGTTCCCGCGCGCGAGCTCGTCGTAGCCCATGCCCCAGGCCTCGAGCGTGCCGGGCCGGAAATTCTCGATCAGGATGTCCGCGGAGCGCGCCAGCCGCCGCGCGACCGCCTGGCCTTCCGGTTGCCGGAGGTCGAGCGCGACCGACCGCTTGCCGCGCGACTGCACGTGCCACCACACCGACGTGCCGTCCTTGAGGTGCCGCCACTTCCGCAGCGGATCGCCCAGCCCCGGCGGCTCGATCTTGACGACGTCGGCGCCGAACTCGGCGAGGAGCTTGGCGCAGAACGGGCCGGCGATCAGCTGGCCCAGCTCGAGCACCCGCACGCCGGCGAGCGGCCGCTCGGGCGCGGCCGCCGGACTGGCGCCGGTCGCGGGGTCGGGGTCTGCCGCCATGGCCGTGCCGTCCTCAGCGCGCGTAGACGAGGTCGCGCAGCCCGATCGACAGCGTCGGCACGTAGGTGATGATCAGCAGGCAGCCGACGATCACCAGCACGAACGGGACCAGCTTCGCGATCATCTGGTCGAGCGACACGCGGGCGACGGTGCAGGCGGCGAACAGGTTGACGCCGAAGGGCGGCGTGATCATCCCCAGCGCGAGGTTCACGACCATGATGACCCCGAAGTGCACCGGGTCGATGCCGAAATGCACGGCGACCGGCGCCAGGATCGGCGCCAGCACGATGATCGACGCCGAGGTCTCGATGAACATGCCGACGACGAACAGCGCCGCGTTGACGCCGAGCAGGAACAGCATCGGCGACTGCAGCCATTCGACGAGGAACTTGCCGATCTGGTCGGGGATGCCGGCACGGGTGATGAGGTAGCTGAACACGCCCGCGTTGGCGATGATGAACATGATCACCGTCGACGAGATCACGCTTCTCCTCAGCACCCGCGGCAGGTCGGAGACCTTCGTCTCGCGGTAGATGCCGACGCCGATGACGAGCGCGTAGAACACCGCGATGACCGACGCCTCGGTCGGCGTGAAGATGCCGCCGTAGATCCCGCCGAGGATGATCACCGGCATCATCAGCGCGAGCCACGCGTGCCGGAACGCGACGAGGAACGGCAGCCGACCCTCGCGGTCGTTCTGGCCGTAGCCTTTCCAGCGCGCGTAGACGATGACGAACAGCATCAGTGAGCCGCCGATCAGCAGGCCCGGCCCGAAGCCGGAGATGAAGAGCTCGCCGATCGACACCTCGGCCGAGACGCCGTAGAGGATCATCGGGATCGACGGCGGAATGATCACGCCCAGCTCCGCGGAGGTCGCCTGCAGCGCCGCCGCCCAGGTGATCGGGTAGCCGTGCTTCACCAGGGCCGGGATCAGGATGGCGCCGATGGCGAAGGTGGTCGCCACGCTCGAGCCGGAGACCGCGGCGAAGATCATGCAGGTCAGCACGCAGGTCGCCGCGAGTCCGCCCTGGATGCCGCCGACCAGCGACTTGGCGAACTCGACCAGGCGCTTCGAGATGCCGCCCGATTCCATCAGGTTGCCGGCCAGGATGAAGAACGGGATCGCGGCGAGCGGGAATTTGTTGATCGCCGAGAACATCTCCTTGACGATCGTCAGCAGGTTGACGTTCGACTGGTGCGCGCCGACGATGCTGGCGAGCCCGATCGCGACGCCGATCGACACCGTGAGCGCGAAGCCCAGCAGCATCGTGAACAGCATGGCTCCCGACATGGTCCGGTTCCCTACTGGGCGGTTTCGAGTTCCTGGCGCCGCGGATCGACGAGGCAGCCGATCACGCCGGGAATCGCCAGCACCGCGCCGATGGGGATCGCGAGGTAGGCCCAGGTCATCGAGAACGACTCGAGGCCGCTGATCGTCTGCACGCGCGCGCGCCACGAATAGTCGAAGCCGAACCAGATCATGAAGCCCAGCAGCGTCAGCGCCGCCACCGCGGTGATCCACTCGAGCCCGCGGCGGACCGCGGGGCTGCCCTTGCGGTGCGCGATGTCGATGCAGACCATCGCGCCCTGGCGGAACGCCGCCGGCGCGCCCATGAACACCATCCAGATCAGCGAAAAGCGGATCAGGACCTCCGACCACTCGGCCGGCTGCTGGAAGACGAAGCGGGCGAGGATCTGGTAGAGGCCGAGGCACGCGGCGACGACCATCATCACGCAGGCGAAGGCGAGCGACAGTGCGGTGATGTGGCGCTCGATCGCGAGCAGGCTGCGGCGCAAGGCGGACCTCCGGCGGTTCTTGTCGGCGTGGCGCACGAGTATAGCGAACCCGGGCGCGGCGGCCGCCGCCACCAAAGCAAGAGGCCCGGCGGACCGGGCCTCCAGCGGACACCTGCGGGCCGTGCCGCCGGCGGCATCGCCGCCGGCACGCCGGCCGCCGCTACTTCGCGTTGCGGATCTTGTCGATGTTTTCCTGGCCGAACTTCTTGCCGAATTCGGCGTAGGTCGGGCCGAGCGTGGCCTGGAACTTCGACTTGTCGAGGTTCTCGGTGACGTTCATGCCCTTGCTGCGCAGGTCGGCGACGGCCTTCTTCTCGTCCTCGTCGACGCGCGCGCGGTTGGCCTTGACGGCTTCCTTGGCGGCATCGAGGAACGCCTGCTTGTCCGCCGGCGACAGCTTGTCGAACGAGGCCTTGTTCATCAGGAACAGCGCCGGCGAGTAGACGTGCCCGGTCAGCGACAGGTACTTCTGCACCTGGTCGAGCTTGGCCGCGGTGATCACCGACAGCGGGTTCTCCTGGCCGTCGACCGTGCCCTGCTGCAGCGCAGTGAACACCTCGGTGAACGCCATCGGCGTCGGGATGATGCCGAACGCCTTGTACGCCTGGATGTGGACCGGGTTCTCCATCGTCCGCATCTTCAGGCCCTTCAGGTCGTCGGGGACCGCGACCGTGCGCTTGCTGTTGGTCATGTGGCGGAAGCCGTTCTCGCCCCAGGCCAGCGCGACCATGCCCTTCGACGGGAACTTCTGCAGCAGTTCCTGGCCGGTCGGACCGTCGAGCACCGAGCGCGCGTGGTTGTAGTCGCGGAACAGGAACGGGATGTCGAGGATGGCGACCTCGGGCACGAAGTTGGGCACCGGGCCCGTCGACGTGAACGTCAGGTCCTGCGTGCCGAGCTGGACCGCCTCGACCGATTCGCGCTCGGCGCCCAGCGACCCCGAGTAGAACGTCTGGACCTTGTAGCGGCCGTTGGTGCGCTTCTCGACTTCCTTGGCGAAGGTGTCGATCGCCACGCCCTGGTGCGAGTTCTGGGCGAGCGAGATGTTGATCTTCATCGTCGTCTGCGCGAGCGCGGGCGCGGCGACGGCAAGACCGGCCGTCGCGGCAAGCGCGGCGAAGAGGCGGGAAATCCGCATGGGTACTCCTCCTGTCGAAAGGGGCATCGGTTCCGGTCGGACCGGTCGATCGATGCCGGGCGTCGGATTCTAGGGCGCGCCGGGCGTCCTGTATAGCCTTCTTCCGGGGTCCGCCGGCGGCCGGCCGCACCGGGCGCGTCGTCCGCGGGCGGGGGATGTGGAATAATCGACGTGGCCACCCGGCACTTCGTCCGGCGCCACCCGCCCGCCACCGATGCTCGACCCCGCCGTCCACGCGCAGCTCGCGTCCCTCGTGCCACCCTCGGCGCTGCTTGCATCGCCCGAGGAAACGCGGCCCTACGAGTGCGACGGGCTGACGCTCTACCGGGCCCAGGCGGCCGCCGTGCTGCTGCCGGAAAACGAGGCGCAGGTCGTCGGCATCCTCAAGGTCTGCCACGACGCGCGGATCCCCGTGGTCGCGCGGGGCGCCGGCACCGGCCTGTCCGGCGGGGCGATGCCCGATCCGAACGGCATCGTCCTGTCGCTGGCCAGGTTCACCCGGATCCTGGCGATCGACCCGCTGGCCCGCACCGCGGTCGTCCAGCCGGGGGTGCGCAACCTCGCCGTTTCCGAGGCGGCGGCGCCGCTGGGCCTGTACTACGCGCCGGACCCGTCGTCGCAGATCGCCTGCACGATCGGCGGCAACGTCGCGGAAAACGCCGGTGGCGTGCACTGCCTCAAGTACGGTCTCACCGTGCACAACGTCCGCCGCGTGCGCGGGGTGACGATCGCCGGCGACGTCGTCGAGTTCGGCGGCGACGCGCTCGATGCGGCGGGGTACGACCTGCTGGCGCTGATCAACGGCTCCGAGGGGCTGCTGGCCGTGATCACCGAGGTCACCGTCAAGCTGACGCCCAAGCCGCAGCTGGCGCAGGTGGCGCTGGCCGCGTTCGACGACGTCGCCAAGGCCGGCGCTGCGGTGGGCGCCGTGATCGCCGCCGGCATCATTCCCGGCGGCCTCGAGATGATGGACCAGGCCGCGACCCGCGCCGTCGAGGCGTACGTCCACGCCAACTATCCGCTCGACGCCCAGGCCATCCTGCTCGCCGAGTCCGACGGCACCCCCGAGGAGGTCGCCGCGGAGATGGCCGAGATCCGGCGCGTGCTCGCGGCGGCGGGAGCGACCGAGATCCGCGTGTCGAAGGACGAGCGCGAGCGCCTGCTGTTCTGGTCGGGACGCAAGTCGGCGTTCCCCGCGGTCGGACGCATCGCCGCCGACTACCTGTGCATGGACGGCACGATACCGCGCCGGGCGCTGCCCCACGTGCTGCTGCGCATCGACGAGCTGTCGCGCGAATTCCGCCTGCGCTGCGCCAACGTCTTCCACGCCGGCGACGGCAACCTGCACCCGCTGATCATGTACGACGCCAACGTCGCCGACGAGGCGGCGCGGGCGGAGGCGCTCGGCGCGGCGATCCTCGAGCTCTGCATCGACGTCGGCGGCACGGTCACCGGCGAACACGGCGTCGGCGTCGAGAAGCTGCGCGGCATGTGCACGCAGTTCCGCCCCGCGGAGCTCGAGCGCTTCCTCGGGGTCAAGGCGGCGTTCGACCCGCACGGACTGCTCAATCCCGGCAAGGGGGTGCCCACGCTGCACCGCTGCGCCGAGTTCGGGAAGATGCACGTGCACCACGGCAAGCTCCCGCATCCCGAGCTGCCGCGCTTCTGACCGGAGCCCCGCGATGAACGCGCTGACCGATCTCAAGCTCGCGCGGCCTCCGGCGGCCGCCGTCGCCGGCGTCGTCGAGCGCCTGCGGGCGGACTTCGGCGATCGCGCCACGACCGGGGAGGCGATCCGCGTGCAGCATTCGCGCGGCGAAGGCATGCCCGATGCCGCACCGCCGGACGTCGTCGTCTGGCCGCGCGACAACGACGAGGTGGTCGCGATCGTCCGGCTCGCCGCGGCCGCGCGGGTCCCGGTGATCCCGTTCGGCGTCGGCACGTCGCTGGAAGGGCACGTCGCGGCGCTTGCGGGCGGCGTGTGCATCGACCTCTCGCGGATGGACCGGGTGCTCGAGGTCAACGGCGAGGACCTCGACTGCCGGGTGCAGGCGGGCGTCACCCGCGAACAGCTCAACGCCGAGCTCAGGGCCACCGGGCTCTTCTTCCCCATCGATCCGGGCGCCAACGCGACGCTGGGCGGGATGGCGGCGACGCGGGCATCGGGAACGAACGCCGTCCGCTACGGCACGATGCGCGAGAACGTGCTCGGGCTCACCGTCGTCACCGCCGACGGCCGGCTGATCCGCACCGGCGGCCGCGCGCGCAAGTCGGCGGCGGGTTACGACCTGACGCGCCTGTTCGTCGGCGCCGAGGGCACGCTGGGCGTCATCACCGAGGTCCAGCTGCGGCTCTACGGCGTGCCGCAGGCGATTTCGGCGGCGGTCTGCCAGTTCGACGACCTCGCCGCCGCCACCCACACGGTGATCGCCGCGATGCAGCACGGCATCCCGGTCGCGCGCATCGAGCTGCTCGACGCGCTGCAGATGCGCGCGTGCATCCTGTACTCGAAACTCGAGGGGTTCGCGGAGAAGCCGACGCTGTTCTTCGAATTCCACGGCACCGACGCCGGCGTGACCGAGCAGGCGCAGCAGATGCAGGAACTCGCCGCGGAACACGGCGGCAGCGACTTCCGCTGGGCGACCAAGCCCGAGGACCGGTCGAAGCTGTGGAAGGCCCGGCACAACGCGTACTACGCGGCGCTGGCGCTGGGCCCGGGCAAGCAGGCGTTCTCGACCGACGCCTGCGTGCCGATCTCGCGGCTGGCCGACTGCCTGCTCGAGACCTGCGAGGACGTCGCGCGCGAGGGCATGATCGCGCCAATCGTCGGGCACGTAGGCGACGGCAATTTCCACCTGCTGGTGCTGTTCGACCCGGCGAACGCGGCGGAGCGGGCGAAGGCCGAGGCGATCGCCCATCGCGTCAGCCTGCGCGCGATCGGGATGGGCGGCACCTGCACCGGCGAGCACGGCATCGGCGTGCACAAGCTCGACGCGCTGGTCGTCGAGCACGGCGAGGCGGTGGACCTCATGCGCACGATCAAGCGGGCGCTCGATCCCCACAATCTGATGAACCCGGGCAAGACGGTGCCGCTGTGAGCGCCGGCGCCCCGACACGGCGCCCTCGCGGCGGACGCGGCAGCGTTCTCCGATCGGCGCCGGACTGATTCCATGCACACGCTCTGGCTCGGCAACAGGAATTACTCGTCGTGGTCGCTGCGCGGCTGGCTCGCGGTCAAGCTCGCCGGTGCCCCGTTCGAGGAGCGGATGGCGGCGCTGCGCGGCGAGGGCGATCCGGACCCCGCGAACCGCGCGTTCTCGCCGACCGGCCGCGTGCCGGCGCTGCGCGACGGCGACGTCGTCGTCTGGGATTCGCTGGCGATCGGCGAGTACCTGGCCGAGCGTCACCCGGGCCTGTGGCCGGCCGACCGGGCAGCGCGCGCCTGGGCGCGCTCGGTGTGCGCGGAGATGCACTCCGGCTTCCGCGACCTTCGCAACGACATGACGATGTGCGTCAAGGAGCGGGTCGACGTGCGACCCTGGTCGCCGGGGCTCGCCGCCGACGTCGCCCGCGTCGACGCGATCTGGAACGAGGGGCGCCATCGGTTCGGCGCCGAGGGCGCGTTTCTCTGCGGCGATTTCGGATTGGTCGACGCGTTCTATGCGCCGGTCGCGTTCCGGTTCCAGACCTACGCCGTGGCCCCCGCCGGCGCGGCGGGGGCGTACCTCGCGGCGCTGCTCGCGCACCCGTGGCTTGCCGAGTGGCAGGCGGGCGCGCTGGCCGAGACCGCCGTGGTGCCGGCGGACGAGCCCCGGGTGGTGTACCGCGACAAGCTCGCCGCGCTGGGGCGCCTGTGATCCCGCCGCCATGAGCGACCCGATCCTCTCCGAGTGGCAGGGCCGGATCCGCCGCGCGGTCGCATCCGGCCGGCCGCTGGTAATCCGTGGCGGAGGCACCAAGGATTTCTACGGCGCCTTCACCGTGGATGCGGCGGCCACCGCCGCCGACCGGCTCGTCACCACCGCCTACACCGGCATCGTCGACTACGACCCGACCGAACTCGTCATCACGGCGCGCGCCGGAACGCCGCTGGCGGAGGTCGAGCGCACGATGCGCGAGGCCGGCCAGATGCTCGGCTTCGAGCCGCCGCACTTCGGCGCCGGCGCGACGCTGGGCGGCGCGGTCGCGGCGGGGCTCTCCGGGCCCCGGCGGCCGTACGCGGGGGCAGTCCGCGACTTCGTGCTCGGCGTGCGCGTGCTCGACGGTCGCGGCGACGACCTCGCGTTCGGCGGCCGGGTGATGAAGAACGTCGCCGGCTTCGACGTCGCGCGGCTGATGACCGGGGCACTCGGCACGCTCGGCGTCATCGCCGAGGTTTCGCTCAAGTGCCTGCCGTTGCCGAAGGCGACGGCGACGCGGGTGTTCGAGTGCGGCGCCGACGAAGCGATCCGGCGCGTCAACGAATGGGGCGGCAAGCCGTTGCCGCTGTCGGCGACGTGCTGGCATGCGGGACGGCTCGCCGTCCGCCTGTCCGGCGCCGAACCGGCGGTGACCGCGGCGATCGCGCGACTCGGCGGCGGGCCGATGGCCGACGACACCGCCTTCTGGGCCGCGGTGCGCGAGCAGACGCACCCGTTCTTCGTCGCCGGCACCGGCGACGTCGGCGGAGCGCAAGCCGCGGGTCGTCCGCTGTGGCGGCTGTCGGTCAAGTCGACGGCGCCGTTCAGCGACGTGGGCGGCGACCAGCTGATCGAGTGGGGCGGTGCGCTGCGCTGGCTCGTCGCCGGCGAGCGCACCGATCCCGCGAAGCTGCGCGCCTGGGCGCAGAGCCACGGCGGCCACGCGACGCTGTTCCGGGCCGTCGACAAGTCGGCCGGGTGCGTTCCAGCCGTTGCCGGCGCCGCTGGCGGAGATCCACCAGCGCCTCAAGGCGTCGTTCGATCCCGCCGGCGTGTTCAACAGGGGCCGGCTCTACGCCGGATTCTGACACCGATGCAGACCACGCTCGCCGGGTTCATCCGCGACACGCCCGAGGGTCGCGAAGCGGACGCGATCCTGCGGTCCTGCGTGCACTGCGGATTCTGCACGGCGACCTGTCCGACGTATCAGCTGCTGGGTGACGAGCTCGACGGCCCGCGCGGGCGCATCTACCTGATCAAGCAGGTGCTCGAGGGCACGCCGGCGACCGCGTCGACGCAGCTCCACCTCGATCGCTGCCTGACCTGCCGCAGTTGCGAGACGACCTGCCCGTCCGGCGTCCGGTACGGTCGGCTGCTCGACATCGGCCGGCACGTCGTCGAGGCGCAGGTCGGCCGCCCGCCGGTCGAGCGGGCACGGCGCTGGACGCTGCGCCAGGGATTGCTCGCGCGGCCGCTGTTCGCGACGGCCATCGGCGCCGCGCGGGCGGTCAAGTCGATGTTGCCGAAGGAACTCGCGCGCACGGTGCCCGATGCGACGCCGGCCGGCAGCTGGCCCGAGCCGCGGCACGCGCGCAAGGCGATCGCGCTGGACAGCTGCGTGCAGGGGGTGCTCGCGCCGTCGATCGACGCCGCGACCGCGCGCGTCCTCGACCGCATCGGCGTGTCGCTGATCCGCGTTCCGGCCGGTGGCTGCTGCGGCGCGCTGCCCTACCACCTCGACGCGCAGGACGACGCCATCGCGCGCATCAAGCGCAACATCGACGCCTGGTGGCCGCACGTCGAGCGCGACTGCGAGGCGATCGTCGTCACCGCCAGCGGCTGCGGAGTCATGGTCAAGGACTACGGCCAGTTGCTGCAGCACGACCCGCAGTACGCGGAGAAGGCGCAGCGGATCGCCAGCCTGGCCAAGGATCCGGTCGAGATCATCTCGGCCGAGTGGCCGTCGATCGCGCCGAAGATCGCGATGGACCAGGGCGCGCAGCGGGTCGCGTTCCACGCCCCGTGCACGCTGCAGCACGGAATGAAACTCAAAGGGCGCGTCGAGGAGATCCTGCACGCGCTGGGGCTCGAAGTACTGCCGGTCGCCGACCCCCACCTGTGCTGCGGCTCCGCCGGGACCTACTCGATGCTGCAGCCCGCGCTGTCGAACGCGCTGAAGGCGAACAAGCTGAAGGCGCTCGAGGCGGGACGCCCCGACGTCATCCTGACGGCGAACATCGGCTGCATGACGCACCTGGCGTCGGGGACGCGCCGCCGCGTCATCCACTGGATCGAGCTGCTCGACGCGCGGATGGTCGGCGGCGACCGCTGACCGCCGCGTACTGCCGCCGCCTGCTGCGCTGCCCGCCATGCCCGAGCCCGCTGCCGAGCCCCGCGCCGCGTACCGCCATTTCCTCGCCATCCCGACGCGCTGGATGGACAGACGACAGCTGCGGCCACGTCAACGACGTCACCTGCCACTCGCACTTCGACACCGCGGTCGACGAACGCCTGATCCGCGTCGGCGGGCTCGACATCGCGGCGGGACCGGCGATCGGGCTGGTCGTGGAGACGTCGTGCCGCTTCCACCGCTCGCCTTCGCCGCTCGTCGTCGCGCCACCGGCATGACGACGCGCGCGAGCAGTGCGCCGGCCGGCGCGACGACCACGCCGGCGGGCGCGTGGAGCGGGGCGCTGCGCTGCGCTCCGATGACCGCCGCGACCCGCGACGGCGCCCGGGCCCTGCTGTCGGCCTTCCTGCGCGGCGACGACCACTACCGGGCGTCGAGCGGCGCCTACGGCGACGGCGGCGACGGCGCACTCGACCGGGCGCTCGACCTCTTCCTCGCGCGCCCCGAGCTGGGCTTCGTCTGGGTCGCCCAGGCGCCGGCGACGGGGGGGGCGGCGGCGGGCGCGCCTGCCGCCGCCGTGGTCGGCGCCTGCGTGGTCTGCTATGCCATCTCGACTTCGCGCGGCAGCGTCGTCGCCAAGCTCGACGACGTGACCGTCGCCGCCGGGGCGACCGGACGCGGCGTCGGCACGGCGATGCTCGAGGCGCTGGCCGCGCACCTCGCCGCGCGTGGCGTGGCCCGCATCGATTGCGGCTGCCACCGCGACAACGCCGGCGCGTGGCGCTTCTACGAGCGGCTGGGGTTCGCGCCGCTCGACGAAGAGCGCATCGCGAAGCTGCTGTGAAGGATCCCACCCGGCTGATCGCCATCGTGCCCGCCGCCGGCGGCGGGGCGCGCTTCGGGGCGCGGCTGCCCAAGCAGTACGCGGACCTCGCCGGCAAGGCGGTGCTCGCGCGCACGCTCGACCGGCTGGCGGGCGCCCTGCCGCTGGCCGCGACGCTGGTGGCGCTGGCCCCGGGCGACGCGCACTATGCCGTACACGTCGGCGCGCGTCCGCACGTGACCGCGCTGCACTGCGGGGGCGCGACGCGGGGCGAGACGGTGCGCAATGCGCTGGCGGCGCTGGCGCCCCATGCGGCGGCGCAGGACTGGGTCGTCGTCCACGACGCGGCGCGTCCCTGCGTGCCGCCGGGAGCGCTGTCGCGGCTGGTCGACCTGCTGCGCGGCGATCCGGTCGGCGGCCTGCTCGCGGTGCCGGTCGCCGACACGCTGAAGCGCGGCGACGGCGCGACTCCGGTCCGCGTGGTCGCCACGGCGGATCGCACCGGCCTCTGGCAGGCGCAGACCCCGCAGATGTTCCGCTACGGTATCCTGCGGGAGGCCTTCGCCGTCGACGCGGCACTCGCCGCCACCGACGAGTCGCAGGCGGTCGAGGCGCTCGCGGTGGCGCGCGGGCTGCCGCTGCCGCGCCTGATCGCCGGCAGCGCGCAGAACATCAAGATCACGTTCGCGCAGGACCTCGTGCTCGCCGCGGCGATCCTCGCGGCCCAGGAGAAAGGTTCCGGATGAGCTTCCGCATCGGCAACGGCTTCGACGTGCACGCGCTGGTCGCCGGACGGCCGCTGGTGCTGGGCGGGGTCGTCATCCCGTACGAGCGCGGCCTGCTCGGCCACAGCGATGCCGACGTGCTGCTGCACGCGATCGCCGACGCGGTGCTGGGCGCGTTGGCGCTGGGCGACCTCGGCCGGCACTTTCCCGACAGCGATCCCCGCTGGAAGGGCGCCGACAGCCGGGCGCTGCTGCGGCACGCCTTCGGTCTGGTGCAGGTGGAGGGCTGGCAGGTCGCCAACGTCGACGCGACGGTCGTCGCCGAGATGCCGAAACTCGCGCCTTTCGTCGCGCGGATGCGCGCGCACATCGCGCAGGACCTGCAGTGCGCCGAGGAGCAGGTCAGCGTGAAGGCGACGACGACCGAGCGCCTCGGCTTTGCCGGTCGCGGCGAAGGCATCGCCGCACTGGCCACGGTGCTGCTGGAGCAGCTGCGGTACGAACAGGCGGGCTGATCGCGCGACGGCGCCGGCACGGCCGCCCCGGGCGAGCGGGGCGGGCTTCGCCGACCCGACGAACCGATCCAGCGCCATCACTCCCGTCGAAGCAATCTTCTCGACTCTCGAAACATTCCCGTCCAACCATCCCGGATTCTCCGACATGCCCGACGACATCGATACCGCAACCCGGGAGGACGCCGCCACCGCGGCGTCCGCCGGCAACCCGCTGCTGGCACCCTGGGACGCACCGTACGGCCTCGCGCCGTTCGCCGCACTGCGGCCGCGGCATTTCGCGCCGGCCTACGAGGTCGCCTGGCGGACGCATCGCGATGAGCTCGACGCCATCGCCGCGAACCCGGCGGCGCCCACGTTCGACAACACGCTGGCCGCGTTCGATCGCGCCGGCGAGCTGCTGACGCGCGTCAACACGCTGTTCCACAACCTCGCCGCCGCCGAGACCTCGCCCGAGCTGCAGGCAGTGGAGCGCGCGATCGCGCCGTTGCAGGCGGCGCACGAGAGTGCGACCTACATGCACCCGGCGCTGTTCGCGCGCATCGATGCGCTGCACGCCCGGCGCGACGCGCTGGGGCTCGATCCGGAGCAGGCGCGCCTGCTCGATCGGGTGCACCTCGATTTCGTCCGCGCCGGCGCCAGGCTCGCGCCGGCTGCGCAGCAGCGGTACGCGGCGATCGTCGAGCGGCTGGCGACGCTGACCACGCAGTTCGCGCAGAACGTGCTCGCCGACGAGGCCGGCTTCCAGCTGGTCCTGCGCACCGAGGCCGATCTCGCCGGGTTGCCCGGCTGGCTGCGCGATTCGGCGCGGCAGGCGGCGATCGACCGCGGGATCGGGAATGCCTGGGTCATCACCCTGTCGATGTCGTCGGTCGAGCCGTTCCTCACCTTTTCGGAGCGACGGGACCTGCGCGAGCAGGCGGAAGCCGCCTGGTCGTCGCGGGGCGAGCATCCGGGCGCCCACGACAACCGGCCGATCGTCGCCGAGATCCTGCGCCTGCGGCGCGAGCAGGCGCGCCTTCACGGCTATGCGAGCTACGCCGACTACGCGTTGAGCGACCGCATGGCGCGGACGCCGGCTGCGGTCGGCGACCTGCTGGCCAGGGTATGGGCGCCGGCCAAGGCGCGCGCGGCGGCCGAGGCGGAGGAACTCGCCGCGCTGGCGCGCGAACACGGCGAGACCGCGCCGATCGAGCGCTGGGACTGGCGCTACTGGGCCGAGAAGGTGCGGCAGTCGCGGTATCGCCTGACCGACGCCGAAGTGAAGCCGTATTTTTCGCTCGAAGCGATGACGGCCGCGATGTTCGACTGCGCGAATCGCCTGTTCGGCATCTCCTTCGTCGAGCAGCACGGCATCCCGACCTACCACCCGGACGTGCATGTCTACGAGGTTCGCGACCGCGACGGCGAGCCGGTCGGCGTCTTCCTTGCCGACAATTACGCCCGCACCAGCAAGCGGGGCGGCGCGTGGATGAGCGAGTACCGGCTCCAGTCGCGAAATCCCGACCGCGTGCTCCCGATCATCGCCAACCACAACAACTTCGCCAAGGCCGGGCCCGGCGAGGCGACGCTGCTCTCGCTCGACGACGCCCGTACGCTGTTCCACGAGTTCGGCCACGGGCTGCACGGCATGCTCTCCGACGTCCGCTACCGGCGCCTCTCCGGCACCAACGTGCTGTCGGATTTCGTCGAGCTGCCGTCCCAGCTGTTCGAGCACTGGCTGCTCACCCCGGAGGTACTCGCGCGCCACGCGCGTCACCACCGGACCGGTGCGCCGATGCCGGCCGATCTCATCGAGCGGATCGCGAAGGCAAATCTGTTCAACAAGGGCTTCGAGACGGTGCAGTACGTCGCGTCGGCGCTGGTCGACATGGCCGCGCACGAACTCACCGAAGTGCCGGAGGACTTCGACGCGGTGGCGTTCGAGCGGGAGCAGGTCGCGGCCCGGGGCGTGCCGCCGGGCACCCGGATGCGGCACCGGATGACCCATTTCGGTCACCTGTTCTCGGGCGACGGCTACGCGGCCGGCTACTACGTGTACCTGTGGGCCGAGGTGCTCGACGCCGACGCCTTCGACGCCTTCGCCGAAGCGGGCGACCCGTTCGACCCCGCCGTCGCGCAGCGGCTCCGGCGTTTCATCTACGGCGCGGGCAACACGCTGGCGCCGGACGCCGCCTATCGGTCGTTCCGCGGGCGCGATCCCGACGTCACGCCGATGCTGCGGAAGAAGGGGCTGCTCGCGACCGGGGCGGCCTGACGCCGGTCGCGAGCAGCCGGCGAAGGCCCATGCCGGCGCCGCGCCGGCGGCGCGATCAGTAGTAGACGCCGGCGGGGCCGTAGCCTGCCATGCCGGCGTATCCCCAGCCCGAGTTGACCGTGCCGTCGAACGATCCGTTGTAGGCGCCGTACATCGGCTTGTAGCCGACGTCGTTGGTGCCGCCGTAGTCGTCGCGGTGGCTCGCGCAGCCCGCGAGCAGCGCGGCGCCGACCAGCAGCGCCAGGATGGCGCTGCGACCGCGGCGGCGGATCCGGTTCAGGTCCGATCTCATTTCGGCGTTTCCTTGGCGGGGGCTGCTGCGGACGACGCTGCAGTTGCCGCTGCGGTTGCCGCTGCGGTTGCCTTCCGGCCGTTGACGATGCCGACGACGCCGCCGAGCGGGTCGGCGATGATCGTGCCGTGCCCCCCCAGCAGGTCCGGTCGGGGCGCCACCAGCACGCGGCCGCCGGCAGCGACGACCTTCGCCGACGTCGCCGCGACGTCCTCGACCTCGACGAAGGCCAGCCAGCCCGTATCGGTCGACTCCTTCGGCATTGCCACGATGGCCGCACGCGGCCTGCCCGCCGCCGTCAGCACCAGGCGCGTGACGCCGGGCGCCACGGTCATCGGGCTCACGTCGAAGCCGGCGAGGCCGCGATAGAACTCGCCCGCCCTCGCGGCGTCGCGCGCGAACAGGTCGACCCAGACGAAGTTGCCGGGGACGAGCGGCCCGTCGGGCGGGTCGCCGGTTTCGGAATCGAGCACGCCGAACAGCGCGCCCTCGCGGTCGCGGAAAAGCGCATGGGTGCCGCGACCCGCGAAGCGGACCGGCGGGACCAGGACCTTGCCACCCTGCGCCTCGACGAAGCGGGCGGCGCGAGCCGGATCGGCCACCGACATCAGCGCGATCCAGCGGGCGCCCCGCTGCGCGCCGCTGTCGCGCGGACGCGCGAGCAGCCCGCCGATGTTGCGCTCGCCGTTGCGGATCAGCGTGTACCGGTGCTCACCGGTTCCGACTCCCAGGAACGTCCAGCCGAACACGGCGCCGTAGAACGCCTCCGATGCCGCCGGATCGTCGGTGACGCCGTCGAACCAGATGAACTTGCCCGGAATCGACGCTTCCTGCCGCGGGTTGACCGTCACCGGCACGGCGGTGGCCGCCCGCGCGGGTTCCGTCACCAGCAGCGCCAGTGCGGCGGCGGCGACGGCGGACCGGACGAGTTTCATTGCGTGCATAAAATGGCCCCAGGCGTTGCGGATGCCGGAAGATAGCATGCGGTATAGTTCCGCGCGCCGGGCCGGCCCCTCGTCGCCTGCCGGCGCTCGAGGAGAAGCCGATGCACCTGCTTTCGCTGCGCACACTGCGGTGGCTCGCCGCGGCCCTGCTCGTCGCCGGATGCGCGACCCCGAACCAGCCGACCACCTGGCGCGATCCGGACTACACCGGACCCGGCTTCCGCAAGCTCTTCGTCGTCGGCCTGAGTTCGCGCGACCTCACCGACCAGCGCGGCTTCGAGAACCTGATGGTGTCGACGCTGCAGAGTGCGGGAGTGGTCGCGGTGCCGGGGTGGCAGTTCATGCCGACGGACCGGCCGCCGGACGAGGCGACCATTCGCGCCGCGGTCGCGCGGTCGGGCGCCGATGCGGTGCTGCTCGCCCGGATCTCGGATTTCTCGAACCAATCCGCGATGGTGATCGCGCCCGGGCCGGTGGTCGGGTACGGCCCCGGCGTGTACGGCGGTGCGGGCATGTACGGCGGCTGGTATCAGCCGTCGGTCGATGTGCAGTACCAGCGGGCCACGGTCTACACGACGCTGTTCGAGGTACGCACCGCGAAACCCGTGTGGACGTTCAACCCGCCGACGTTCGACCCGGCCACGCTGCAGCAGGACGCGCCGAGATACGCGAACCGGGTCGTCGACCTGCTGCAGTCGAACGGCCTGCTCGCGGTCCGGTAGCCCGGGCGTTCGCGGCGCCGGCCGACCGGAAGGCCGATCAGCCGCCGGCCGCGGCGCCGGTCGGGCGGTTTGCCGCGGCGGCGAGCGGGAGTTCGACGCGCGCCAGTGCGCCGCCGCCGTCGCGCGCCAGCAGGTCGAAAGTCCCGCCGTGCAGCCGGGCGATGCGCTCGACGATGGCGAGACCGAGCCCCGCGCCCGCGCCGCCCGGCGCGCTCGAGCGCGCGGCGTTGGCGCGCGTGAACGGCTGCTTCAGCCGGGCGACGTCGGCAGGATCGATACCGGCGCCGCGATCGGCGACTTCGAGCACGAACCGGTCGCCCTCGACCCGCGAGGACACGTCGACGGGCGGCGCGCCGTACTTGAGCGCGTTGTCGACGAGGTTGGTGACCAGCCGCGTGAATGCGGTCGGCTTCAGCGGCAGCGCCGGAACGCCGCCGCCGGCGAAACGAACCTCGCTGCCCGCGCGCGCGTACCGGTCGACGACGGCGGCGACCAGCGGGTCCGGCGCGCAGGGTTCGAATGCGGTGGCGTGGTCACCGCGCGCGAAGTCGAGGAACTGGCCGATGATCCGGTCCATTTCTTCGATGTCGTCGACCATCGCCGCCTTCAGCGCCTCGTCGCGGCCGCCCATTTCGACCGCCAGCCGCATGCGGGCGAGGGGGGTGCGCAGGTCGTGCGAGACGCCGGCGAGCAGCAGCGCGCGGTCCTGCTCGGTCTGCTTCAGCTGCGCCACCATCCGGTTGAATCCGCGGTTGACGTGGGCGATCTCCGACGGCCCCTGCTCGGGCAGCGGCGGCGGCATCTCGCCGCGCCCGACGCGGCCGACGGCGGCGTCGAGCTCGCGCAAGGGCCGCGCGAGGTAGCGCGCGAAGGCGAACGCCGCGGCGACCAGCACCAGCGCCAGCGTCGCGCTCCAGATCGCCGCGCGCGACGGGATGTCCTCGGCCTGCGGGCGCGGCGGCAGCGGGAAGCCGACCCAGTAGCCGACGCCCTCGGCGTCGAGGCGCACGAACAGCAGGCGCCGCCCCGGGGCGATGCGCAGCTCGGTGGCCGGGCCCAGCGCCTCGCGCAGCCGCGTTTCCAGCTCCATCATTCCGGGCGTCGGGCCCACCGGCATGCCGACCTGCGGCCGCTCGGACTCGGGAACGATGCGCGCGCCGTACTGACGTCCGATCCGCGCCAGCGTCTCGCGCTGCCCGGGCGCGTCGGCGCCCTCGAGGGCTGCGCGCAGCGTCTGCAGCTGGACGATCTTGGTGTCGCCGAACTGCCGCGCGAGCAGCTCCGCGCGGTCCTGGCGGAAGAACAGGATCGTCGCCGCGAGCGCGATCGCGACCACGGCCAGCAGCAGCAACGCAAGGCGCCCGAACAGCGATCGCGGCAGCAGCGTCACGACGCGTCACCGGCCTTCGGCGTGCCACCGGCCGCAGGCGCATCGCCCGCGGCCGGCGTGTCGCCCGGCACGAACACGTAGCCGAAGCCCCAGATCGTCTGGATGTAGCGCGGATTGGAGGGATCCGGCTCGACCAGCTTGCGCAGCCGCGACACCTGGACGTCGATCGCGCGGTCGAACACGTCATGGTCGCGGCCGCGTGCCAGCAGCATCAGCTTCTCGCGCGCGAGCGGTTGCCGCGGATGCGCGACGAACACCTTCACCAGCGCGAATTCGCCGGTCGTCAGCTGCACCTTCTCGCCTTCGCGTTCGAGCGTGCGCGCGGCGAGATCGAGCGTCCACGGTCCGAAGTCCACGCGCCCCTCGGTCGCCGGCGCGCCGGGGGCGACGTGCTCCCCGTGGCGGCGCAGCACCGCGTGGATCCGGGCGACCAGCTCGCGCGGATTGAACGGCTTGGGCAGATAGTCGTCGGCGCCCATCTCCAGGCCGACGATGCGATCGACGTCCTCGCCCTTGGCGGTCAGCATGACGATCGGCACGTTCTCGCCGGCGCCCCGCAGCCGCCGGCAGATCGCCAGCCCGTCCTCCCCCGGCAGCATCAGGTCGAGCACGACGATATGCGGCGGGTCGCGCTGCAGCTTCTTGTCGAGGTCGCGGCCGTCGGGAAGCGTGGCGACCTGGAAGCCCTGTTCGGTCAGGTAGCGCGAAAGGAGGTCGCGCAGCTTCACGTCGTCGTCGACGACCAGGACCTTCGGCGGGGTGCCCCTGATGTTCATGCTCGACATTGAACGCCGCGCGCGCGCGTGTGGCCGGCTCCTTGTGTAACCGATTGTAACGGCAGCGCGGGTTTGGCAATGTCCCGTTGCAATGCATCGCGTCGAAGGCGGGAACGACCCGGCAGAATCCGGTCTGACTCTACGGTGGCTGCAGCATTTGAATCGGCCGCCGCGAACCACGATCCACCGCGTACCGACTCGCCGAGCCGGCCGCATCGACCCGAGGACCCACCATGCATCGATCACTGCCCTCCAGCTTCTCCGCCCGTCGCGCGGCCCTTGCCGTCGCCACGGTCCTTTCGCTCACCCTCGCCGGCGGCGCGCTCGCCGGCCCCGGCGGTCCCGGTCCCGGCGGCCCCGGCTTCGGCGGTCCCGGCGGCCACCATGGCGGATTCGGCGGCGCGCCCCTCGAGCACGTGATCGCCGAGGCGAGGACCAAGCTCAACCTCAACACGTCGCAGCAGCTGCAGTTCGACCAGGCCGTGGCCAACGCCAGGGCCGCCCGCGAGCAGGGGCGCGCCTTCGGCCAGACGGTGAGGGACTCGATGCGCGCCGAACTGGCGAAGCCCGAACCCGACCTCGCCGGCATCGCCCGCACCGCCGACGAAGCGCAGGCCAAGGGGCAGGCGCTCCGCAAGCAGGTCCGCGACGAGTTCCTGAAGCTCTACGGCACGTTCTCCGCCGAGCAGAAGGCGGTCGTCCGCGACCTGCTGAAGTCGCGGATGGATCGCGCCGAATCCTTTCGCGAGAAGATGCGCGAGCGGATGCAGCAACGGGGCGGGCAGGGCGGTTGAGCGCAACCCGCCGGCACCGGCCGGGACCGTGGGTTCGCCACGGTCCCGCGCCGTGGCCGCGTGAGTCCGAGGGCGCGGTGCCGGGAGCCGGAAGGGCCGGCGCCGTGGCGGGCGCTGATGCTCGCCTTCGCGCTCGTCGCCGTCTGGGGCGGTCTGGTCTACGCCGCCGGCGCGCCGGCCTGAACGAATCCGCCGCACGACGCCGCGGCCGGCGCGACCAGCGCGCGCCGCACCGCGAGCGCCAGCGCGTCCGCCACCAGCGGCTTCGCCAGCAGCGTCGAGTCCCGCGCGACGCACCTCGCGGCGCGCGTTCTCGGAGAGGTCCCCGGAGACGATCACCGCCGGCGTCGGGCGGCCCAGCGCCTGCCGCAATCGGCGCACCGCGTCGACGCCGGACGCACCGTCGGCCAGCCGCAGGTCGGCGACGATCAGGTCGGCGCCGCGAGCGTCCAGCGCATCGATGGCGCCGGCCGCGTCGCTGGCGGCGATCACCGTCGCCCCCCAGGCGTCGAACAACGCGACCATCGCGTCGACGACCGCCGCGTCGTCGTCGACAACCACCACCTGCCGCCCGGCGAGTTGCGGGTCGCGGCCGCCGGCCCCGGCCCGGCGTTCCCGCGCCGGTGCGCCCGCCGCGCGCGGCCCGGCCGCCGCGCGCGGCACCCGCACCGAAAAGCGCGAGCCCCGGCCCGGCACGCTCGCCGTCTCCACCGGGTGCCGCAGCAGCGCCGCCAGCCGGCGCACGATCGCGAGCCCGAGGCCAAGGCCCCGACCCGCGCCGTGCGGCCGCGTCCCCGGCGCCGCCTGCACGAACTCCTCGAAGATGCGGTCGCGGTCGGCGGCCGCGATGCCGATCCCGGTGTCGACGACGTCGATGCGCACGGCGCCGCCCACGCGCCGCGCGCCGAGCAGCACGCCGCCGGCCCGCGTGTAGGCGATCGCGTTCGCGGCGAAGTTGCGGACGATGCGCTCGAGCAGCACCGGATCCGACTGCACGGCGAGCGAAGTCGGCGCGACGTGCAGCTCCAGCCCCGCGGTCGCTGCCTGCGGCGCGACGTCGGCGGCCACGCGGGCGAACAGCGGGGCGAGCGCCACGGCACCGAGGCGCGGCGCCAGCGCGCCCGCGTCGAGGCGCGACAGGTCGAGCAGCTGCGCGAACAGGCCCTCGAGGGCCTCGACCGACGCGCGGATGCTCTGCACCAGCGGCGCGACTTCGGTCGCCCGGGTGCGCATGGCCAGCGCCGCGGCGAACAGTCCCAGCGCGTGCAGCGGTTGCCGCAGGTCGTGGCTGGCGGCGGCCAGGAACTGGCTCTTGGCGCGGTTGGCCGTTTCCGCGGCGGCCCGCGCCGTGTCGGCGGCGTGCTTCTGCGCCTGCAGTTCGGTGATGAGATCGAGGTTCTCGTGGCGCATCGCCAGCGACGCGGTCAGCAGGCCGTTGAGCTCGCGGCCGTACGCGAGCACGAACGCCAGCACGATGCCCATCACCAGCGCGGTGAAGAGGTGCGGGCGGTCGCCCTCCAGCGCGACGCGGACGATCAGCGGAACCAGCGCCGGAACGACGAAGCCGTAGAACGACGCTTTCCAGACGGCGGTCAGATTGAGGCCGCCCATCACGACGCCGAACAGGCAGACGATCAGCAGCGCCTCGTGCGCCGGCGAGGCCGGATACATTGCGACCGCCGCCACGCCCCAGAGCGCGCCCGCGACCGCCGATCCGGCGGCCCATCGCCGGCCCCAGCGCGACGCGTCGGACAGCGGCGGCCGCGCACGCCGGTAGGCGCGGGTGAGGATGCCGCGCCACGCCTGGTTGGCCAGGATGGCGACGAACCACGCCGCCATCCACTCGGGCGGTGCGTGTCCCCACAGCACCGTGCACAGCAGCAGCGCGCCGAACACCATCGACGCGGTGGTGCGGTGCCACTGCCGGTAGAGCTGGTGGACCTGGTCGGCGCGGGCGCGCGCGAGGAGGGTCGCGGGCAGCGCGGCGGCGGGCATCGGGGTTACCGCGTCCGGATCAGGACGTCGCGCCGCGCCGCGCCGCCAGCGTCTCGACGCTGATGCCGCGGCGCGCGAGCTCGGCGACGGCCTGCGCACGCGTGTGCACGCGCAGTGCCTTGAGGATCGCGCTGACGTGGACCTTGACCGTCCCCTCCGACAGCTGGAGGTCGCGGCAGATGAGCTTGTTGGGCTTCCCCTGCACCAGCAGCCGCAGCACGTCGGACTGCCGGCGCGTCAGGCCGAGTTCGTCGGGCGAGATCCGGACGCCGTCCGCATCGGGGACGTCGGCGAGTTCGTCGGGGATGTAGAGGTCGCCGTCCGCGACCGCGGCGATCGCCTCGAACAGGGCCTCGGGCCGCGCCGTCTTCGACACGAAGCCGCGCGCGCCCGCGGCGAGGACCGCGGCGACGGTGGCGCGGTCGTGGGTCGCCGACAGCACCAGCACCGGCACGCCGGGGTAGTCGAGCATCAGGTCGGCGAGGAAATCGAGGCCGCGCGTGCCGGGCAGCGCGAGGTCGAGCAGCGTCAGCGCGATGGCGGGCTCGTTGTCGAGCAGCCGGATCGCCGCCGCGGCGTCGCCGGCGGCGAGGACCTCGACGCCGTCACCCCACTGCGGCAGCAGCGCCTTCAGCGCGTCGACGACCAGCGGATGATCGTCGATGACAAGGATCTTCACGTAGCCCTCCTGCGCGGGTCGCGCCGCGCGATGCCGCGGCATGGACGAGACCTTAGCGCTCCGGCAGGGCAGGCGCACCTGTCAGTTGTGACAGGGGACGTGGCTGCGCGAGGGGTCGAAGCGGCGCCGCGCGGGAGCACTCGCGCCGGCGCAAGACCGATGCCGGGCGCGGGCTACTCGTGGCGCAGCGCGTCGATGGGCGTGCGGGGCGCGGGCTACTCGTGGCGCAGCGCGTCGATGGGCAGCAGCCGCGACGCCTTGCGCGCCGGATAGAAGCCGAAGAAGACGCCGACGGCCGCGGAGAAGCCGAAGGCGAGGATGACGGCGGTCGCGTTCATCTCGGTGCGCCAGCCGGCGAAGTACCCGACGGCGTACGACGCCGCGGCGCCCAGCGCGATGCCGATCAGGCCGCCGATCAGCGCCAGCGTCACCGCCTCGACCAGGAACTGGGTGAGGATGTCGTGGCCGCGCGCCCCCACCGCCATCCGCAGGCCGATCTCGCGCGTGCGCTCGGTCACCGACACCAGCATGATGTTCATGATGCCGATGCCGCCGACGACCAGCGACACCGACGCGACGGCCGCGAGCAGCAGCGCCAGGATCTTCGAGCTCGTTTCCTGGGCGGTCAGCACGTCGGACAGGTTGCGGACGAAGAAGTCGTCCTCCTGGTTCGCCGCGAGGCGGTGCCGCTGCCGGAGCAGGTCGCGCATGTCCTGCTCGGTGGACGGCATGTCGGCGCCCTCGCGAACCTTGACCGTGATCGACTGCACGTTGCGCGAGCGCACCTGGGTGCCGCCGAGGACACGCTTTCTCGCCGTCGAGATCGGAATCAGCACGACGTCGTCCTGGTCCTGGCCGATCATGCTCTGGCCCTTGCGCTCGAGCACGCCGACCACGGTGTGCGGCACGCGCCGGATGCGGACGGTCTCGCCCACGGGATCGGCGTCGCCGAACAGCGACCGGGCGACGGTCTGCCCCAGCACCACGACCTTCGCCGCGCCGTCGACGTCCGACGCTTCGATCGGCTTGCCGCTCGCGACGCTCCACTCGCGCGCCACCATGTACTCGGGCGTGACGCCGAGGATCTGCGTCGCCCAGTTGCTGTTGCCGAACACGGCCTGGCCGCTGCCGCGCAACTGCGGCGCGGCGACCGCGATCCCGGCCACGTCCCGCTGCAGCGCATAGGCGTCGTCCTCGGTGATCGTCGTCTGCGAGCCCGAGCCCTGGCGCACGCCGCCGGCGGTGAAGTTGCCCGAAAGGATGATGATCAGGTTCGATCCCAGGCTCCGGATCTGGTCCTCGACGCGCGCCTGCGCACCGGCGCCGACCGCGACCATGGTGATGACCGCCGCGACGCCGATGATGATGCCGAGCATCGTCAGCGCCGAGCGCAGCTTGTTGACGCGCAGCGCCGACAGCGCGATCCGCAGGGTGGCGAGGAAGCTCATGGCGCGCGCGCGACCGGCCGGTCGGGCCGGGTGGCGTCGGTGGCGGCGATCGCGGGCGGCGCGGCCACGCCGGCGACGGCGACCAGCGGCGTCTGCCGGACGTCGGTGATCACCCGGCCGTCGCGGAAAGCCAGGCGCCGCGACGCGTACGCGGCGATGTCCTGCTCGTGGGTGACCACGACGATGGTGATGCCGCGGCGATTGAGTGCCTGCAGCAGCGCCATCACCTCGATGCTGGTCGCCGAATCCAGCGCGCCGGTCGGCTCGTCGGCGAGGATCAGCTTGGGGTCGTTGACCAGCGCGCGGGCGATGGCCACCCGCTGCTGCTGGCCGCCGGAGAGCTGCGCCGGATGGTGGTGCTCGCGGCCGGCGAGGCCCACCTCGGCGAGCCGCGCGTTCGCGCGCGAGTGGCGCTCGCCGGCCGCCACTCCGGCGTACAGCAGCGGCAGCTCGACGTTTTCCTGCGCGCTGGTGCGGGGCAGCAGGTTGAACTGCTGGAACACGAACCCGATGAGCCGGTTGCGCACGTCGGCGAGCGCATCGCCGTCGAGATGCGCGACGTCGCTGCCGGCGAGGCGGTAGTCGCCGGAGGTGGGCCGGTCGAGGCAGCCGACGACGTTCATGAACGTCGACTTGCCGGAACCGGAGGGCCCCATCACCGCGACGAACTCGCCTTCGCCGATGTCGAGCGTCACGCCGTCGAGCGCGCGGACCTCGGTCTCGCCCATTCGGTAGACCTTGACCAGGTCGCGGACGGCGACGAGCGGCGAGTTCATCGGTGCGAGCCCCGCCCCGGCCCCGTCAGAACGGCAACCTGGGTGCGGCGGTCGCCGCCTTCGCGGCGGTGGCCCCGCGCTCGACGTTGCCGACGATCACCTCCGCGCCCTCCGCCAGATCGCCGGATGCGACTTCGGTGGCGTTGCCGTCGGTCAGCCCGAGTCGCAGGGGCGTCTCGCGCGGCTTCCCGCCGTCGAGCGTGAATACCCGACCCGAGGTCGACGTGCCGCGCCCGGTTTCGGCGGCGACGATGTCGGCGTACAGCTTCTGCTGGTCGGGCGTCAGCATCGCGTTGATCTTCTGCCGGACTTCGCCGCGGATGCGCTCGCCGCGGCTGCGGCGGTCGGCCTCTGGCGCCTCGCGCAGTTCGGCCATCCGCGTGCGCTGCTCGGCGAAGATCTCGTCGAGGCGGGCCTGCTGGGCGGCGTCGAGCTTGAGCTGCTCGACCAGCCGCTGGCGTCGCGCCTGGGCATCGCCGGCGCTGCCGCCGGCGGAGCCGCCGCCCGTGGTCGGCGCGGCGCCATCGTCCTTGGCGGCGGCGACTCCCGGCGGGCGGTAGCGCAGCGCCGCGTTCGGCACCTTGAGGACGTTCTCGCGCGTGTCGGTGACGATGCGCACGTTGGCGGTCATGCCGGGCACCAGCGACAGGCCGGGGTTGTCGGTGGCGACGACGACGGTGTAGGTGACGACGTTCTGCACGGTGACGGCCGCCTTGCGGATCTGCTTGACCGTGCCGTTGAACGTGCGCCCCGGGAAGGCGTCGACCGTGTAGGTCGCGCGCTGGCCGACGCGGATCCTGCTGATGTCGGACTCGTCGATCGCGACGTCGACCTGCATTTGCGAGAGATCCTGCGCGATCGAGAACAGCTGCGGCGTGTTGAAGCTGGCCGCGACCGTCTGCCCGGCGTCGATCTGGCGCGAGATCACGACGCCGTCGACGGGCGCGACGATCGACGTCCGTGCCAGATCGACGCGCGCCGTCGCGAGCGCCGCCTCGCGCTGCTTGACCGTGGCTTCGGCGTTGGCGACGCCGGCCTCGGCGGCGCGCAGCTGCGCCTCGGTCGTTCGCACCGCCTCCGCTGCGCCCTGCTCGACGAAAACCGCCTTGTCGAGCTCGGCGTCGGAGATGAATCCCTTGGCGACCAGCATCTTCTTGCGGTCGGCATCGCGCTTGCCGTCGGCGGCGGTCAGCTTCGCGCGCAGCACCTGCGACTGCGCCGCGGCGACGTCCCCGCGGCGGGCGAGGAGCGACGTCTTGGCGGCATCGAGGTCGGCCTCGGCCTGCCGCACCTTGAGCTCGAAGGTCTCGGGGTCGATGCGGGCGAGGATCTGGCCCTTCTTCACCGGCGAGTTGAAATCGACATAGAGGTCCTTGATCTGGCCCGACACCTGCGAGCCGACCAGCACCGTGGTGACGGCGTTGAGCGTCCCCGACGACGACACCACGGCCGTGATGGCGCCGCGCTCCACCTTCGCCGTGCGGAACGATGGCGCGGTGTCACCGCGCAGCATGGTCCACGCGGCGACCGCAATGGCGCCGATCGCGACGAGCGCAGCGACGATCCACGGCCAGCGGCGGTGCGCCCGCGGGCGCGAGGAACTCAGGTCGGAATTCATGGGACTTTCAGGCGGGTGAACCCGGGGAACGTGGAGAAGGATCGGAGAGCGGGCAGGAAGGGAACCGGGCAGCGCTGCGAGGGCACGCGCGACGATGCGCCGGGTGCCGCGGGGGACGGGTTCAGCCGTTCTTCGCCATTGCCGCCTGCTGGTCGGAGAGTTCGCGCCGCATGGCCCGCAGCCGCGTCTCGACCACCGAGTAATCGTAGAAATTGCCGTCGTTGGACTTGAGCGCCAGCTCGAGCTGGGTGACGGCACCGCGCAGGTCGCCGCGCCATGCGTAGAGCTCGGCCTGGTGGCGATGCTGCTGGGTTTTCTGGCCGAGGGCCGCGTAGGCCTCGGCCGCAGTCCCGTGCAGCGGACCCGCGTCCGGAAAGCGCAGGATCTGCGGCTCGAGGAACGCGACGGCGTCCTTCGGCCGGCCGGCCTTCAGCAGGGTTTCCGGGTAGTCCTGGATCAGCTGCATCTTGTTCGGGTACTTCGCCAGCGCCGCCTCGAACCGGCGCAGCGCCTCGGGGTAGTCGCCCGAGGCCTTGTAGACGTGCGCGCCCATCGCCGCGATCATCGGATGCGACGGCCCCATCTTCTCGACGCGGGCGAACTCCTCGCGCGCGGCCGCGGTCTGGTCCGCGCGCACCAGCGCCGCGACCCTGCCGTAACGGGTCGCAAGCTCGCTGTTGTACTTCTGGTCGACCAGCGCCGCGTCGAACCATTGCACGGCGTCGGCCGGCGTTCCGACGTAGCTTCGCAGCAGCGCACGGACGAGGTGGAAGTCGAGCGAGTCGGGCACCTGCCGGTAGGGCAGGCCGTCGGAGCGGCTCTGCGCCTCGGCGATGCGCTCGTACGTGATCGGGTGCGTGCGCAGGTAGGACGGCGCCGTGCCTTCGGCGTACCGCGCCGAGCGCTGCAGTCGCCCCATGAAGGTCGCCATGGCGTTCGGGTCGAATCCCGCGGCAGTGAGTCGCGTGAAGCCGATCCGGTCCGCTTCGTACTCGTGCTCGCGGGTGTAGTTGAGCTGCGACTGGATCGACAGCGCCTGGGCCGACGCGATCGCGGCCGACGCCATGTCGCCGGCCGACGAGGACTTCGAGCGGGACGCGAGCACGGCGGCCGCCAGCGCGGCGAGCGAGTACATGATCGATCGCTGCGAGCCGACGGCGGAGCGCGTCAGGTGCCGCTGCGTGACGTGGGTGATTTCGTGCGCGAGCACCGAGGCGAGTTCGGATTCGCTCTGGGCGAGCAGGATGAGGCCCATGTGCACGCCGATGTAGCCGCCCGGGAGCGCGAAGGCGTTGATCGACGAGTCGGCGATGGCGAAGAAATCGAAATCCTGGCGGCTGTCGTTGCCCGCGGCGACGAGCCGGTGCCCGAGTTCGTTGAGGTAGTCGTTGACCTCGGGGTCGTCGAGATACCCGCCCGAGGCGCGGATCTGGCGCACGATCGATTCGCCCAGCTTGCGCTCCTGCGTCGGCGTGATCAGCGACTGCGATTCGTCCCCGAGGTCCGGCAGGGTCTGGGCCACCGCCGCGCCGGGACCCAAGGTCTGCAGCGCGAGCGCGGAGGCCGCCAACGTGGCGACCATGCGGCGCCGGAGCGTGCCGGAACGCGCGGAGGGGAGGGCGGGGCGGGGATGGGATCGCACGATGATAAGATGAACCGGAAGGCCGTAAGTTCACTGATTCCGGAGACCTCCGTGCCGCGCAAGACCGCCGCGACCGCAGCGCAACCCGAGGCTTTACCGACGGACGCCGCCACGGTCGGGACGCGGTCCGGGTCCCATTTTACGCACTTCGATGCCGCCGGGCAGGCGCACATGGTCGACGTCGGGGAGAAAGCTGTAACCAGACGTGTCGCGCGGGCCGGGGGACGGATCGTCATGCAGCCTGCCACGCTGGCCCTGATCCGGGGCGGGACGGCAAAGAAGGGGGACGTGCTGGGTGTGGCGCGGATCGCCGCGATCCAGGCATCCAAGCGGACTTCGGACCTGATCCCGCTGTGCCATCCGCTTGCGCTGACGCGCGTGGCCGTGACATTCACGCTCGATGCGGAGTCGTCGTCGGTGGCCATCGAGGTCACCGCCGAAACCACCGGTCCGACCGGGGTCGAGATGGAAGCGCTGACCGCTGCGTCCGTCGGGCTGCTCACCATCTACGACATGTGCAAGGCCGCCGACCGCGGCATGCGCATCGACGCCGTTCGCCTGCTCGAGAAATCCGGCGGCAAGTCCGGCCATTTTCTGGCCGAACCGTTGGGGTCAGGTCGAATTTAGGTCAGTCACCCCGACCGACACCGCGGTGGCGGGTCGTCCGAATGCCACGCCGGCAGCGTGGCGGAAACACGGCGGACTCGCCATCGGCTGAATGGACGATACCGCAGGCGGGCCGCTGGTGCTCGGATTCCTGGTACGAACGGATGGGGCATGGGACCGCGGATCGCCCCACGAGGCCGGCCGACCTAAATTCGACCTGACCCGATTTGGCGTTGCCGCACGGCGACGGCCTGGCGCTGGCGGGACGACGCGAGCAGCGCGTCGATGAGGTCGTGGACGCGCAGGGCGGCATCGCCGTCGTTGGCCGGCGCCGGGCCGCCGTACAGGGCGTCGACGAACGCGCTGATCAGCGCGCGATGCGCGTCATGGGTGAACGCCATCGGATCGGCGCCGCCGCCGGTGGCCTCGCCGTCGCCGACAGTCTCGCGCCGCCCGTCGCGATGGAACAGCTCCAGCCGCCCGGACGCCAGGACGGCGGTCGCATCGGTGCCGGCGAGCTCGATGCGTTCCGCGAAGCCCGGGAAGGCCGCCGTCGTCGCGTCGACCGCGCCGAGCGCGCCGCCGGCAAAGCGCAGCGCACCGGCGACGGTGTCCTCGGTCTCCATCCGGTGCGCGGCCGACGTCGCCGCGAACGCGACCACCTCTTCCAGCGCGGGCGTCAGCGACAGGAAGAGGTCGAGCGTGTGGATGGCCTGCGTCATCAGTACGCCGCCACCGTCGCGGACCAGGGTGCCGCGGCCCGGCTCGTCGTAGTACGACTGCGGTCGCCACCAGCGCACCGACGCGGAGGCGTTGGCGAGCGCGCCCAGCGCCCCGGTGCCCACCCGCTCGGCCAATGCCAGCGCGGCCGGCCGGTAGCGGTGCTGGAACACGACGGCGAGCATGACCCCTGCGCGTCGACAGGCGGCGACGACGGCCTCGGCGTCGGCCAGTGTCGCCGCGAGCGGTTTCTCGAGCAGCACGTGCTTGCCCGCGGCCGCGAGCCGTTCGACCAGCGGACGATGTGCCGCCGGAGGGGCCAGCACGATCGCCGCGGATATCGTGCGGTCATCGAGGATGGCGTCGAGGTCGCCCGTCACCGGGAACGGAAATCGCTGCGCGAACGCCGCGCGCCGAGCTTCGGTCGGGCTGAATGCGGCGGCGACCTCGATCCTGTGCTGCAGGTCGACCAGGCTTCGGGCGTGCGGCCCGGAGGCCATGCCGAGTCCGATGAGGGCGATGCGGGGGCGGGACGTGGGGCGGGACATTGGGGCGCCTGGACCGGGAGAAGGGGGACGGTCCGAAACATACCTCAGCCGGGGCCGGTGGCGCCGGCGGCGTCGGTCATTTGGTCGGGTGGTTGGACCACTTGACCACACCCGGGTCGGGGATTAGAGTGCGCTCACCCCCCGCGCCGTCCGCGTCGCGGGCCAGGCCGTACGGCGCCCCGACGAGAGGCTCCGACGGCGGTGCGGCAAGCTGCCGCCACGGAGGTCGCGTTGCCGCTGAAGACCGTCGAGCCGACACGGCTGTACCGCCAGATCGCGGGGCAGATTGCCGTGCTCATCGACGACGGCGAATTCCCCGCCGGCAGCCGCCTGCCGCCCGAGCGCGCGCTGGCGCAGATGCTCGGCGTGTCCAGGACGTCGGTGCGCGAGGCGATCATCGCCCTCGAGATCGCAGGGCGCGTCGAAGTTCGCGTCGGCACCGGCATCTTCGTGCGCACGGCGTCGTCCAGGGCGGCGCCGCGTCCGGCGCAGGCCAAGCCGGCCGGGTCCGCGCCCGCGCCCCTGCCCGACGGAGGCGCCAGCCCTTTCGATCTCCTCGCCGCGCGCGCGCTGATCGAAGGTGAAGTCGCCGCGCTCGCCGCCCGGCGCGCTCGGCACGCCGACCTCGCCGCCCTCAAGGCCACCATCGACGAAATGCGCTCGCTGGCCGGTGAAGCCGACTTCGCCGGACGCGATGCCGCCGATCGCGCCTTTCATGTCCGGCTCGCCGAAGCGTCGGGCAACGACGCGCTGCCCGCCGTCGTCGCGGGCCTGTGGGACCAGCGCTGCGGCGACCTGTGGACCCGGACCGAGCGCCACTTCCACACCCCCGCCCTCCGGGCGAAGACCATCGACGACCATGCCGCCATCGTGGCCGCGCTGGCGGCCCGCGACCCCGCCGCCGCCCGCGCCGCGATGCACCGCCACCTTGCCCGTGTCGCGCGCGAGTTCCAGCGCGGCTTCGAATCCACCGACGGTGCGGGAATGAAGCCCGCGCCGTCCGCCGCGGCGACCGTCGCGCGGCGTGCATCACGTACCACTCCGGCGACCCGCCGGCCAACTCGAGGAGGAATGCAGCCATGAAACAACTCACCCGTGTTGCGGCGGCGCTGGCCGCCGCTGCCTTGATCGCGCCCGCCGCGGCGAAGGAATTCCGCAATTCGGACGTCCATCCGGCCGACTATCCGACGGTGATGGCCGTCAACTACATGAGCGACATCATCAAGCAGAAGACGGGCGGCAAGCACTCGATCAAGACCTTCCACGGCGGCACGCTGGGCAGCGAAAAGGACACCATCGAGCAGACCAAGCTCGGCGGACTCGACCTCGTGCGGATCAACGTGGCACCGATGAACAACATCGTCCCCGAGACGATGGTCCCGACGATGCCGTTCCTGTTCCGGTCGAAGGAGCACATGCGCAAGGTGCTCGACGGCCCGATCGGCGACGAGATCCTGAAGGCGGCCGAGGCGCAGGGGTTCATCGGCCTCGCGTTCTACGATTCGGGCGCCCGGTCGCTGTACACGGTCAAGAAGCCGGTCCGGTCGCTGGCCGACGCCAAGGGCATGAAGATCCGCGTCCAGCAGTCCGACCTGTGGGTTGCGCTGCTGCAGGCGATGGGCGCCAACGCGACGCCGATGCCGTACGGCGAGGTCTACACGGCGCTCAAGGTCGGCACCGTCGACGGCGCCGAGAACAACTGGCCGTCGTACGATACCTCGCGCCACTTCGAGGTCGCCAAGTACTACGCGATGACCGAACACTCGATGGCGCCGGAGATGCTGCTGATGTCGAAGAAGGTCTGGGACACGCTCACCCCGGAGGAGCAGAAGATCTTCCGCGACGCGGCGAAGCAGTCGGTGCCCTACATGCGCAAGCTGTGGGACGAGAAGGAAGCCAAGTCGCGTGCCGCCGTGGTCGCCGGCGGCGCGGAGGTCATCGAGGTCGACAAGAAGTCGTTCCAGGACGTCATGGGCCCGGTGTACGAGAAGTTCATGACGACACCGAAGCTGAAGTCGATGGTCAAGGCCGTGCAGGACACGAAGTAGGCGGCGGAGGCACCCGCCCGGAGCGGCAGGCTCCGGGCGGATTCAAACCGGGAGTGTGCCGATGTTTACGCGCTTCAACGCCGCGCTGGCGAAGTTCTGCATGGTCGTCGCGGTGACCGGCCTGCTGGTCATCGTCGTGTGCGTGCTGATCCAGGTCTTTGGCCGCTACGTTCTCAACGACACGCCGACCTGGGCCGAAGCGCTGGCGCTGGTGCTGGTCCTCTGGGTCACGATGCTCGGGGCCGCGGTCGGTGTCCGCGACGCGGGCCACATCGGCATGGAATCGCTGCTGATCTGGGTCTCGGAAGAGCGCCGCCGCAAACTCGAGATCCTCATCCACCTGCTGTCCGCGCTGTTCGGCGCGATGATGGCGTGGCAGGGGGCGATCCTGGCCGAGTCGGTGATGGGCTACAAGATCCCGACCCTCGGCATTCCCGAGGGCCTCAACCACGTGCCGGTCGCGGTCGCCGGCTTCCTGATCGTGCTGTTCTCGATCGAGCACATCATCGCGCTGGTCAAGCGCGAGGAAGTGGTCCCGTCATGGTACTGACCGTCACGCTGGCCGCCGGCGAGGAAGCGACCCCGTCATGGCGCTGACCATCCTTTCCGTCGTCTTCCTGGCGCTGCTGGTCCTGGGCGTGCCCGTCGCCTTCGCGATCGGGCTGTCCGCCGTCGTCACGATCCTCTACGAGGGCCTGCCGGTCGCGGTCGTGTTCGGGCGCATGGTCTCGGGGATGACGGTGTTCTCGTTCCTCGCGATCCCGTTCTTCATCTTCGCCGGCGAGCTCATGCTCTACGGCGGCATCGCCCACCGGATCGTCGCGCTGGCCAAGAACCTGGTCGGGCATGTCCGCGGCGGACTCGGGATGTCGAACGTCGTCGCCTGCACGCTGTTCGGGGGCGTCTCGGGCTCGCCGGTCGCCGACGTGTCGGCGATGGGCGCGGTGATGATCCCGATGATGAAGAAGGAAGGCTACGACGCCGACTACGCGGTCAACGTCACCACCCACGCCGCCCTGGTCGGCGCGCTGATGCCGACCAGCCACAACATGATCATCTATTCGCTGGCGGCGGGCGGCAAGGTGTCGATCGCCGCGCTGATCCTGGCCGGCCTGCTGCCGGCCGTGGTGCTGACCATCTGCAACCTCGTCGCCGCGTATGCGGTCGCGATCAAGCGCGGCTACCCCGCGGGCACCTTCCCCGGCTGGGACATCGTCGCGCACTCGCTCGCGGCGGCGGCGCCCGGCCTGTTCGTCGCCGTCATCATCGTCGCGGGCATCCTCTCGGGCGTGTTCACCGCGACCGAGTCGGCGTCGGTCGCCGTGCTCTACGCGCTGTTGATCACGGTGCTGGTCTACCGCAGCCTGTCGTGGGACGACTTCCTCAAGGCGGCGGCGCGGGCGGTCAAGAAGACCGGCGTCGTGCTGCTGCTGATCGGCGTGTCCGCCACGCTCGGCTACCTGATGAGCCTCTACAGCGTCGCCGAAGTCACCGGCGCCGCGCTGTCGAAGATCACCAGCACGCCGTGGATCATCTTCCTGCTGGTAAACGTCATCCTGTTCCTGCTGGGTACCTTCCTCGACATGGCGGCGACGATCCTCATCTGCACGCCGATCTTCCTGCCGATCGTCCAGCAGTACGGCATGGACCCGGTCCAGTTCGGGATGGTGATGCTGATCAACTGCGCGCTGGGCCTCAACACCCCACCGGTCGGGACGACGCAGTTCGTGGGCTGCGCGCTGGGCGAGATCTCGGTCGAGCAGGTGATGAAGACGATCGCGCCGTTCTACCTGTCGCTGACGGCGGCGCTGATGATCGTCACCTACGTGCCGGCGTTCTCGCTGTGGCTGCCGCGGGTCGCGGGCTACCTGCGCTGAGGCTGCGATGGCCGCGTTGAGCTTCGCCACGCTCGCCGGCCTGCCGCCCGGGGTCGCGCGGCCCGCATACGATCCGTCGTCCGTCGTCACCGGCATCCTGCATCTGGGCCTCGGCGCGTTCCACCGCGCGCACGAGGCCGTCTACACCGATGCGGTGCTCGCGCGCGACCCGCGCTGGGGCATCTGCGGCGTGTCGCTGAAGACGCCGCGGGCGACGGCGCCGCTGGCCGCGCAGGACGGGCTGTACACGGTGCTCACCCGGTCCGCCGAGGGCACCGCGGCGCGGGTGATCGGCAGCCTGCGCGAGGCGGTGTTCGCCGGCGCCGACCGCGCGGCGCTGGTCGCCCGCTTCGCCGATCCGCGCATCGCCATCGTCTCGCTGACCGTCACCGAAAAGGGCTACTGCCACGACCCGGCGACCGGCCGCCTCGACCTCGCGCATCCGGACATCGCCCACGACCTCGCGACGCCGCAGTCGCCGGTGTCGGCGGTCGGTCTGCTCGCCGCGGGTCTCGCGGCGCGGCGCGCCGCCGGCGCGGGCCCGCTCACCGTCGTCTGCTGCGACAACCTTCCGCACAACGGCCGCACCGTCGAAGGGATCGTCGGCGCGTTCGTGCAGGCGTGCGACCCCGCGCTCGCCGAGTGGATCGGCGTCCAGGTGGCGTTTCCGAACACGATGGTCGACCGCATCGTTCCGGCGACCACCGCCGCCGACGTCGCCGACGCGGCGGCGCGCCTGGGGGTCGCCGACGCGGCGCCGGTCGTCGCCGAACCCTTCTCCCAGTGGGTGCTCGAGGATCGGTTCGCCGGCCCGCGGCCGCCCTGGGAGGACGCGGGCGCGCAGTTCGCCGCCGACGTCGCGCCGTTCGAGACGATGAAGCTGCGCCTGCTGAACGGCAGCCACTCGTCGCTCGCCTACCTCGGCTTCCTGCTGGGGCACGAGACGATCTGGCAGGCGAGCGCCGATCGCGACCTCGCGACTTTCGTCGAGCGGCAGATGGAGGAGGAGATCGCGCCGACACTGGTGGCGCCGCCCGGTGTCGATCTCGCGACCTACCGGCACCAGCTGATGGACCGCTTCCGCAATCCGGCCCTGCCGCATCGCACGCAGCAGATCGCGATGGACGGCTCGCAGAAGCTGCCGCAGCGGCTGCTCGGCACCGTGCGCGACCGGCTCGCGGGCGGCGGGTCGATCCGCCATCTGGCGCTGGCGGTCGCGGCGTGGATCCGGTACGCCAGCGGACGCGACGAGGCCGGCGCGCCGATCGCCGTCGCCGACCCGCTTGCGGCGCGCTTCGCCGCAATCGCCGCCGAGGCCGGGCAGGGTGCCGACGCCGCGCCGCGGCTCGCCGACGGCTTCCTCGCCCTCACCGCCGTGTTCGGCGCCGACCTGCCGGTGCAGCCGGCGTTCCGCGCGGCGGTCGCGCACAACGTCGCGGCGCTGCTGCGCGACGGCGTGCGGCGGACGCTGGTCGTGCACCTGGCGGGCACGTGAGCGGGCGCCGGACTTGCTCCGCACCGACTGCATGACCGCTCGCACGGTTTCACGCGATCCGACCGCGTGAGCCGAATCCCCGTTCCCTCGAGGCCTCCCGCATGACGACGCTCGAACTCCATCCCGACCGGCTGTTTCCCGTCGACCCCGGCCTGCGCGCGCTGGCGCGCTCGCTCTACGCCACCGTGGCGACGCTGCCGATCGTCAGTCCGCACGGACACACCGATCCGCAGTGGTACGCCGACGACACGCCGTTCCCCGACGCGTCGGCGCTGTTCATCACGCCGGACCACTACGTGTTCCGGATGCTCTACAGCCAGGGCGTGCGGCTCGAGGACCTGGGCATTCCGCCGCGCGGCGATCCCGGCGCGGGCGGTCGCGCCGGGGGGGCGGTCGAGACCGACGCACGGAAGATCTGGCACCGCTTCGCCGCGCATTGGCCGCTGTTCCGCGGCACGCCGACCCGCGTGTGGCTCGACCACGCATTCCACGAGGGCTTCGGCATCCGCGAGCGGCTCGAGCCCGCGAACGCCGACGCCATCTTCGACCGCATCAACGCCGCGCTGGCGACGCCGGAATACCGGCCGCGGGCGCTGTTCGACCGCTTCGGCATCGAGGTGATCGCGACCACCGAGTCGCCGCTCGACCCGCTCGCGCACCACGCGAAGATCCGCGCCAGCGGCTGGGGCGGCCGCGTGATCACCGCGTACCGCCCCGACCCGGTGGCCGACCCCGAGTTCGAGGGCTTCCGGGCCAATGTCGAGCGCTTCGGCGCGCTCGCCGGCGAGAACGCGGCGACCTGGTCGGGCTACCTCGCCGCGCACCGCAACCGGCGGGCGTTCTTCGCCTCGATGGGCGCCACTTCGACCGACCACGGGCATCCGACGGCGCAGACGGCCGACCTGACGCCGGGCGAATGCCAGCGGCTGCTCGACCGCGCGCTCGCCGGCACGATCTCGCCGGCCGAGGCGGAGCTCTTCCGCGGGCAGGTGCTGACCGAGATGGCGAAGATGAGCCTCGACGACGGTCTGGTCATGCAGATCCATCCGGGCAGCTTCCGCAACCACAACGGCACGGTGTTCCGCGATTTCGGCCGCGACAAGGGCGCCGACATCCCGACGCGCACCGACTACGTGCGGGCCCTGAAGCCGCTGCTCGACCGCGTCGGCACCGAGCGCGGGCTGTCGATTGTGCTGTTCACGCTCGACGAGTCGACCTACGCGCGCGAGCTGGCGCCGCTGGCGGGTCACTACCCGGTGCTGAAGCTCGGCCCGCCGTGGTGGTTCCACGACAGCTTCGAGGGCATGCTGCGGTTCTTCTCGATGGCGATCGAGACCGCGGGCTTCGCGAACACCGTCGGCTTCAACGACGACACGCGGGCGTTTCTTTCGATTCCCGCGCGGCACGACGTGTGGCGGCGCGTCGCCTGCCGCTTCCTCGCGACGCTGGTCGGCGAACACCGGCTCGAAGAGGACGAGGCCTTTGCGCTGGCGCCCGATCTCGCCTACGGCCTCGCCAAGCGCGCGTACCGGCTCTAGCGCGCGCCGACCCCGTCCGCGCGGGCGCGCGCGCTCGCCCGGCGCCGGGGCCGGCGCCCCGAAGGCCCAGTCGGCGCGTGACACCGCGTCGATCCACCAGGCGAGCGCCTTGCCCGGCTTCGGCGCGCGCCAGGCCGCGACCATCCGCATCGGCGCGCGCGGCACGTCGATCGCCTTGGCGACCAGCCGCCCCGCAGCGAGCTCCGGCGCGGCGAGGTGCAGCGGCAGGAAGCCGCAGCCCAGGCCGGCGACCTGCGCGGCGACCTTCGTCGCGAGGTCGGGCACGGTCAGCGTGTCCTGCCCCTCCAGCAACCCGAGTGTCCGCGGCGGCAGCGAGCGCGACGAGTCGCTGGCGACCACCGCGCGGTGGCCGGCGATGACGGACTCGGGCACCGGCTCGGCGGCAGCGGCCAGCGGGTGCGACGGTGCGACCGCGAAGATCGTCGCCACTTCGGCCAGCGGCCGCGTGCGGTAGCCGCCGCCCGGCGGCGGATCGCCGGTGCCGCCGATGACGAGGTCCGCCCGGCGGTCGGCCAGCGCGTCCCAGGCACCGCCGAGGACCTCGCGCGACATCCGCAGGCGAGTGTGCGCCGTCGCGTTGTCGCGGCAGTGCACGTAGAACTCGCCCACCAGCGGCCAGAGGCGCTCGAACGGGACCAGCGCGTCGACGGCGATCGCGAGCTCGGTTTCCCACCCCGTCGCCACGCGGCGAACGCGGTGTTCGAGTTCGCCGGCGGCGCGCAGCAGCAGTCGCCCGCTGTCGAGCAGCTCGCGCCCGGCGGGAGTGAGCGCGGCGCGATGGCCGCGCCGGTCGAACACCGCGACGTCGAGATCCTGCTCGAGCTTGTGCACCTGGTAGGTGACCGCCGACGGTACGCGGTGCAACTCGTCGGCCGCCGCCGCGAAGCTGCCGCGCCGGTCGATGGCGTCGAGGAGGACGAGGGCGTCGAGCGAGAGTTTCACGGCATTCAATAATATTGAATAAATCAGTCTGAATTCTTCGCTTTCTTTGGCGCCGGCGCAACCCCATCATCGGTGCGTCGCCTACACAGCGCCGGCCGAACCGCCGGCGAGCCATAGAACAGGAGAATCGTATGATCGCGTTGCGCAAGGCCGACGAGCGGGGCCACGCCAACCACGGCTGGCTCGATTCCTTCCACAGTTTCAGCTTCGCCGATTACTACGACCCGGCGCACATGGGCTACGGTCCGCTGCGCGTGATCAACGAGGACCGGGTGCAGCCCGGCATGGGCTTCGGCACCCACGGACACCGCGACATGGAGATCGTGTCGTACGTCCTCGAGGGCGAGCTCGAGCACAAGGACAGCATGGGCACCGGTTCGATCATCGTTCCGGGCGACGTCCAGCGGATGAGCGCCGGGCGCGGGGTGATGCACAGCGAGTACAACCCGTCGCGCACCGACGGCGTGCACTTCCTGCAGATCTGGATCGAGCCCGCCGAGCGTGGCATCAAGCCGGAGTACGAGCAGGTCGGCATCCCCGCCGCGGCGAAGCGCGGCCGGCTGGCGCTGATCGCCGGCCCTGCGGGGTCCGGCGCGGCGGTGACGATCCACCAGGACGCGCGGATGTACGCCGGGCTGTTCGACGGCGACGAACGTGCCGTGCATCCGGTGGCGCCGGGCCGCCGCGCGTACGTGCATGTCGCGCGCGGCGCGCTTGCCGTCAACGGCGTGCCGCTGGAGGCGGGCGACGCGGCGAAGATCGAAGCCGAGGCGGAAATCCGTCTCGACGGCGGCCGCGCCGCCGAAGTGCTGGTGTTCGACCTGCCCTGATCGACCGCAAGCCCGCGGTTCGACGATCAACCCAATCCGCTTCAACCTCTAGGAGATGAGCATGACGACGCAAATCGAGATGACGCCCGCGAAGGACGCGGTGGCGCTGGTGGCGCGAATCCTGCTGGCCGCGATGTTCGTGATCGCCGGCTTCGGCAAGATCGGCGGCTTCGAAGGGACGGCCGGCTATATCGCGAGCAAGGGGCTGCCGCTGCCCCAGGTCGGCGCGGCGATCGCCATCCTGGTCGAACTCGGCGGCGGCATCCTGCTGATCGTCGGATGGAAGGCGCGCTGGGCGGCGCTGGGGATCGCGGCGTTCACCGTGGTGGCGACGGTCTTCTTCCACAACTTCTGGGCGATGACCGGCACCGACGCCTTCACCAACCAGCTGATGTTCATGAAGAACCTCAGCGTGATCGGCGGACTGCTGGCGATCTGGGCGTTCGGTCCCGGGCGCCTGTCGGTCGACCGCGGCTGAGGCCGCCACGGGTGGCGCGTCGGCATCCCGCCCCCGGGGCACGGCGACTGAAGGCCCATGGACGGGGTCGCCCCGGGGGCGTGCCGGATTGAAAGGCGGGGCGCCCGGCTCCATCATCGTTGCTGTGAGCCGGTGATTCGTGGCGGCGCAACCCGACGCCTCGTGATCCTGGCTCCGCCCCGCCGTTTGTCACGCGACCAGGAGTTCCGATGAAGACGAAGAAAACGAAGGTGCCCGCCGGCGCGCCGAAGATCGACACCGGCATCGCGGAAAAGGACCGCGCGCGCATCGCCGAGGGGCTGTCGCGGCTGCTCGCCGATACGTACACCGTGTACCTGAAGACGCACAATTTTCACTGGAACGTGAAGGGGCCGATGTTCAACACGCTCCACCTGATGTTCATGGACCAGTACAACGAGCTGTGGCTGTCGACGGACCTGATCGCCGAGCGCATCCGTTCGCTGGGCTTCCCGGCGCCGGGCACCTACGCCGCATTCGGCAAGCTGACGTCGATTCCTGAGACGCCAGGCGTTCCGACCGCCGACGAGATGATCCGGCTGCTGGTCGAAGGCAACGAGGCGGTCGTGCGGACCGCGCGCAAGGTTTTCCCCCTGGTGGACAAGGTCAACGACGAGCCGTCGGCCGACCTGCTGACCCAGCGCATGCAGGTCCACGAAAAGAACGCGTGGATGTTGCGCAGCCTGCTCGAAGCCTGATCGGGCCCATTGGGGCCAGGTCGGACCCATTGGGGTCAGGTCGAATTCTGGCCAGGGACGTCCGTTCGACGATCGGCAACGACCGTCGGCGATCTGGGGCCGCGGGGCCGGAACCCCGCGGCCAGCGGCATGGGTTCGCGAACATGCTGGACCCTTTGGCGACCGTTCGCCATCCTCCATTGGTCTGATGGCGGACGCGGCCCGAACGGGCTTCAATACCGCATGGACGATGGCCGCGGGTGGGAGGAGGGTGGTTGACCTGAATTCGACCTGACCCCAGCGCGACCCCAGCGCGCCCCCGGCGCGGGGTCACTCCCGGAGCCGGGTGTCGAGCCAGATCGTCACCGGACCGTCGTTGACGAGACGCACCGCCATGTCGGCGCCGAACTCGCCGGTCGGCACCGGGCGGCCGAGTTCGCGCGCAAGCGCCGCGACGAAGTCGTCGAAGCGCGGCTGCGCGAGTTCGGGCGGCGCGGCGCCCGACCACGATGGCCGGGCGCCCTTGCGGGTCGAGGCGAACAGCGTGAACTGGCTGACCGCGAGCACGTCGCCGCCGCTGTCGCGCACCGACCGGTTCATCACGCCGGCGTCGTCGGCGAAGATGCGCAGGGCGATGATCTTGCGTGCGAGCCAGTCGCGATCGTCGTCGGTGTCGTCGGCCGCCATGCCCGCCAGCACCAGCAGGCCCGGACCGATCGCGCCGACGACGCGCCCGGCGACCTCCACCCGCGCCTCGCGAACCCGCTGGATCAGCGCGCGCACGGCGTCACTTCTTGACCACCTTGCGGTCGATCTCGACCAGCACACCGTTGGCGACGATCAGCGTCGTGATCGTCTCGGGGTCTCCCGGCGCCGGAAGGTAGGTCCATCGGGCATGCCGGGTGCCCTTGCCGCCGGCGCGGGTGTCCGGCTCGCCCAGCCGTGCCAGCACCTCGCCCTGCGACATGCCGGCGCGCAGGTGGGCGCGTTCCGCGGCGTCGCCGCGGCGGGTCGACTTCACGGGCCTGGTGCCCTGCGTCGCGCGCGCGTCGGCGGCGGTGCGCGCTTCGACCGGCGCAGCGCGCACCGTGCCGGTGGTCTTGCCGGGCAGGATCAGACAGTGGCGGCGGGTCGTCGGAAAAGTTGCGCAGCTCGCGCCCGGCGGGGCAGGGGGCCTCCTGATAGACCGGAACCCCGCCTTCGCCGACGCACTTGAACACGCTGCCCTGCGCCAGCGGAGGCAACACCGCCGCGAGCACGGTGGCGGCGAACCCGGCCCTGAGCCACGCCCATGCGCATGGCGCGGCATCCGGCGAGGATCGGGGCGATCGGATCATGAGGACGGTCGGCTTGAAAGTTGGCTCGAAAGTCGGCTCGAAGACTGGCTCGTGAGGCGGCCCGAACGCCGGCCGACGGGGCGGCGCGGAAGCCGGCTGCGCCGACGGCGGGCGGCCCCGGCCGCAGGCGCCGTCTCGGCCACCGTCTCGGCCGCCCGCCCGGCCGCCATCCCGGCCTGGTGGGCGCAGGCATTACCATACCGCTTTTCGCCGCCGCGCGAACTCGACCGTTCGATCGATCCCCGATGAGCCCCTATTTCCGCCATGCCGCCGCCGCCCGCGTGCAGGACATCGCGCCGTTCCACGTGATGGAGGTGCAGACCGCCGCGCGCGCGCTCGAGGCGGCGGGGCGCAACGTCGTCCATCTCGAAATCGGCGAGCCCGATTTCCCGACGCCGCCGCAGGTGGTCGCCGCCGCGCAGGCGGCGCTCGCCGGCGGCAACGTCTTCTACACGTCCGCGCTGGGCCTGCCGGCGCTGCGCGAGGCGATCGCCCGGCACTACGCCGACCGCTACGGCGTGCGCATCGCGCCGGAGCGGGTCATCGTCACCGCCGGGTCGTCGGCGGCGCTGCTGCTGGTGATGGCGCTGCTGGTGGATCGCGACGAGCGGGTCCTGATGTCGGACCCGGGCTACCCCTGCAACCGGCATTTCGTCCGCGTGCTCGAGGGCGAGCCGGTCGGCATCCCGGTCGGTGCGGACACGCGGTATCAGCTCTCCGCTGCGCTGATCGAGCAGCACTGGACCGAGGGCACCCGCGCCGCGCTGATCGCCTCGCCCTCCAACCCGACCGGCACCGAAGTGCCGCCCGAGGAGATGGCTCGCATCGCCACCACGGTGGCGCGACTCGGCGGCAGACTGGTCGTCGACGAGATCTACCTGGGCCTGACCTACGACGGCATCGCGCGATCGGTGCTCGACGTCGCCGGAGCGCACGCCGACGACCTCTTCGTCGTGTCGAGCTTCTCGAAGTACTTCAACATGACCGGTTGGCGGCTGGGCTGGATCATTGCGCCCGAGCGCCACGTCCGCGATCTGGAGAAGCTCGCGCAGAACCTCTACATCTCGCCGGCGACGGTGTCGCAGCACGCGGCGCTGGCGTGCTTCCAGCCGGACACGCTGGCGCTGCTGGAAACGCGCCGGCTCGAATTCGCCGCGCGGCGCGACCTGCTGGTGCCCTGCGCTGCGGCAGCTCGGATTCGGGATTCCGGTCTCGCCGTCGGGCGGCTTCTTCGTCTACGCCGACAGCTCGCGTTTCGCCGCCGACAGCCAGGTGTTCTGCCGCGACGTCCTCGCGGCGACCGGTGTCGCGATCACGCCCGGCGTCGATTTCGGCACGCACCGCGCGCACCAGCACGTGCGCTTCGCCTACACCGTCTCGCGCGACAAGCTCGGGGACGGCCTGGCGCGGCTGGCGCGCCATCTCGGGGGACCGTGAGCGCCCCGCGCGCCGGCATCCGTGCTGCGGCGCTGGCGATCGCCGCCGCCGGCCTGGTCGGCGGCTGCGGATTCGCGGACACCGCGGGCTTCTATTGGCAGGGCGCCGTCGGCCAGGCCGACCTGCTGCGGCGCGCGAAACCGCTCGACGAAGCCGCCGCGGCCACCGACGATCCGGCGCTGAAGGCACGGCTCGAGCGCGTGCGGTCGATCCGCGCGTTCGCGTCGCATGAACTCGCGCTGCCGGACAACGCGACGTTCACCCGCTACGCCGACATCGGCCGGCCGTTCGTCGTGTGGAACGTGTTCGCGGCGCCGCCGCTGGCGCTCGAGGCGCGCGCGTGGTGCTTCCCCGTCGCCGGCTGCGTCAATTACCGCGGGTACTTCAGCGAGGACGACGCGCGCGCCGAGGCGGCGCGGCTCGCCGGGCAGGGCGACGACGTGCACGTCGGCGGCGTGCCGGCGTACTCGACGCTGGGCTGGCTCGACGATCCGGTGCTGTCGTCGTTCGTCCGCTGGCGCGAGACCGAGCTCGCCCGCATCATGTTCCACGAACTCGCCCACCAGGTCGTCTACGTCAGGGACGACACGTCGTTCAACGAAAGCTTCGCCGTCGCGGTCGAGGAGGTCGGACTCCAGCGCTGGCTGGCCGCGCAGTCCGGACGTCCGGACCACGCGCAGCTCGTCGCCGACGCCGCGCGCTCCGAGCGCCTGCGTGGCGACTTCCGCGGCCTCGTCGCAACCACGCGCGAAAGGCTCGAGCGGCTGTACGCCGGCGACGCCCCCGACGCCGCCAAGCTCGAAGCGAAGGCGGCGGTCTTCACCGCGATGCGCGCCGACTACGACCGGATGAAGGCCGGCTGGGACGGCGTGCCCGCGTTCGATCGCTGGTTCGCCACCGGCGCCAACAACGCCGGCATCCTCGCGGTCGGCCTGTACACCGACCGCGTGCCGGCGTTCCGCGCGCTGCTCGCCGCCGAAGCGGGCGACCTGCCCCGGTTCTACGCGCGGGTGAGCGCGCTGGCGGCGCTGCCCAAGGCCGAGCGGAACGCGGCGCTCGCCAGCCTCGAACGCGGGGCGGAAGGCGCCGCCGGAGCCGCGGCCGCCGGCGGCAGCTAGCGCGGAAAGCCGTCGTCCCATCCGGCCTCGCCGTTCCTCGACACCGCGCCGGGGTGCAGGCCGATGTCGAGCAGCTCGCGCTCGCTCATCCCGGCGAGCTGCCTCCGATCGTCGGCGGCCTTGTTCCGGGCGGTGATCCACGCGTCGACGCGCATCGCGATCGCACGCAGCGCGACGGCGCTGGCGTGGAGTACCAACCCGATCGACGGCGGCGCCGAGGCGTCCGGATGGCGGGCAACGGTCGTGTTCATCGTGTTCATCGCGTCCTCGCATGGCGTGTGTCGACGCTGGTAAGATTATCGGGACAGTCTTTGCCTTGGAATCGAATTGTTCTGACCATCCTGGTAAGGAAAAATGTCCAAGCACCCGCGCCTGCCCCTCAACACGCTGACGGCGTTCCGCGCCGTCGCCGAGCTCGAGAACCTGCGCGCCGCCGCGGAAATCCTGCACCTGACGCACAGCGCGGTGAGCCAGCAGATCCGGGGCCTCGAGGAGGGCCTCGGTTTCGAGCTGTTCGAACGGCGCGGACGCCGCGTGGTACTCAATCCGGCCGGCCAGGCGCTGCTGCGCAGCGTCCAGTCCGCGCTGGCGCAGCTCGACGACGGGGTGCAGGCCGCCGCCGCCGCGCGCGGCGAGGCGCAGCGGCTGCGCGTGACGGTGCTGCCCTCGTTCGCCAACCGGTGGCTGCTGCCGCGGATCGTCCGCTGGCGCGAACGGCATCCGACGCTGGCGCTGGAGATCGACGCTTCGATCCGCACCGTCGACCTGCTGCGCGAGGGCTTCCAGGCGGCAGTGCGCGAGGGCAGGGGCCCGTGGCCGGGACTCGTGTCGGAGCGCCTGTTCGACCAGCCCCCGATCATCCTGGTCGGCTCGCCTTCGGCCGCACGGCGCCTCGAAGGCGCGCCGCCGGAGGCGCTGGCGCGGGAACCGCTGCTCGGCGACGCCGAGCTGTGGGACGCGTGGTTCGCAGCGGCGGGCCTGTCGACGCGCGTGCGGACCGTCGCGGTGTTCAACGACGCCGGGCTGATGCTGCAGGCGGCGGAGCAGAACCTCGGCCTGGCGCTGTCGCGCGAACTGCTCGCGGCGGACGCGGTCTGCGACGGCCGGCTGGTGAAGCTGTCGCCGATCGCGATCACGCATCCGGACGCGCAGCCGTACCATCTCCTCTACCCGCCGAACCTGCGCGACTGGCCGCCGCTGGTCTCGCTGCGGCAGTGGCTGCACGACGAGCTGGCCCGCTCCCAGCAGGCGCTGCACCCGCCGCCCGCCGCGGCCGCGGCGCCGGGCCCGCGCATCGAGGGCGGCGCCCAAGTCGTCTGAAAAAGCGGGGAAAGTGATGCCGGACTCCGGCGGCCCGGCGCGCCCGGACCCCGTGCCGCGGCCGCGGGTGCGTTCTGGCGCCATGGCAAAAACCCGGCTATAATCATCGGCTTCCCTTGCCACACCCGCCGCAGACGGGGTGGCCGCCCGCGCAGCCGGATCCGTCCGCGCCTGCGCCTCACACGACCCGAAGGAGTGTTCTGCATGCGTCACTATGAAATCGTCTTCATCGTGCACCCCGACCAGAGCGAGCAGGTGCCCGCGATGGTCGAGCGGTACCGCGCGATGGTCACGTCGAAGAACGGCCAGATCCACCGGCACGAGGACTGGGGCCGCCGCCAGATGGCGTACCCGATCGCGAAGGTCCACAAGGCGCACTACGTGCTCATGAACATCGAGTGCGACCAGGAAACGCTGAACGAGCTCGAGCACGCGTTCAAGTTCAACGACGCCGTCCTGCGCCACCTGATCGTCGCGATGCCCGAAGCGGTCGTCGCGCCGTCGCCGATGCTGAACCCGAGCAAGCCCGCGCGCGAAGGTCGCGACGGCGAGCGCGGAGATCGTGGCGACCGCGGAGATCGTGGCGACCGTGGCGATCGTCCGCCGCGGGACAGCGACCGCGCCGAGCGCGCTCCCCGCGAGGTTGCCGCCGGCGCCCGCCCCGGCGGCCGCTCCGGCCGGCGACACCGCGGCCACGGCGTAAAGCGACGCGCGAGCGGCGTGCACGGCGCGAACCGGCTGACGCTCGACGCCACGCTCACCGAACGCGGCGACCTCCGCTACACGCCGGCCGGCCTCCCCGCCATCGACTGCCTGCTCCGGCACGCATCGATGCAGACGGAAGCCGGCGGCGAACGGAAGGTCGAATGCGAGGTGGCTGCGGTGGCGTTCGGCGAAGTCGCGTTGGCGCTGGCGAAGCTGCCGGTGGCGACCACGGTGAACGTCGAGGGCTTCCTCGCGCGCCGCTGGCGGACCGGAACGAGCCTCGCGCTGCACGTGGTGAGCTGCGAACGAATTTTCGAACGAGACTGAACAAAGGAAACGACCATGCCCCGTCCAATGGGTAAAGGCAAGGGCCGCAAAGACGGCAAGAAGCGCGATCGCGGCAATGCGCTGTTCAAGCGGCGCAAGTTCTGCCGCTTCACCGCCGAAGGCGTGAAGCAGATCGACTACAAGGACGTCGACGTGCTGAAGGACTTCGTCCAGGAAAACGGCAAGATCATGCCGGCGCGCATCACCGGCACGAAGGCGCGCTACCAGCGGCAGCTGACCACGGCGATCAAGCGCGCGCGCTTCCTCGCGCTGCTGCCGTACACCGACCTGCACCTGGGGAAATAGGCCATGCAGATCATCCTGCTCGAAAAGATCTCCAACGTCGGCAACCTCGGCGACGTCGTCAAGGTGAAGGCCGGGTTCGCCCGCAACTACCTGATCCCGCAGGGCAAGGCGAAGCGCGCCACGCCCGACAACCTCAAGGTCATCGAGGCGCAGCGCGCCGAGCTCGAGGCGGCCGCCGCCGCGAAGCTCACGGCCGCGCAGGAGCTGGCGACCAGGCTCGAAGGGCTGCAGGTGCAGATCACGCAGAAGTCGGGCGTGGACGGCCGCCTGTTCGGATCGGTGACCAACATCGACATCGTCGAGGCGCTGAAGGGCCACGGCATCGAGATCGAGAAGTCGGCGATCCGGCTGCCCACGGGTCCGCTGAAGACGGTGGGCGACCACCCGATCAGCGTCGCGCTGCACACCGACGTCGTGTCGCACATCAGCGTCACCGTGATCGGCGAGACCGTCGGCGCGTAATCGGCTCGAAGCGCGTGCGCCGGCGTTGCCGGTATGCATCGCGCGGCACGGGCAGGGGCCGGTTCGCCGGCCCTTCGCTTTTTTGCGCGGCGTTCGCATTGCGCCGCCGTTGCGCGGCGGTAGAATCGAAGTCCCCGGCCGCGATCCGGGCCGCGCGCCCGCGCGACACCGGCGCGCCGCCGTTCCCTCCGCTCCCGACCCCGACCCGACGCCGTGCCCGACGACCCGCAACTCGACGCCCTGAAGCTGCCACCGCACTCGCTCGAAGCCGAGCAGTCGGTGCTGGGCGGCCTGCTGCTCGACAACGAGGCGGTCGACCGCATCGGCGACGTGCTGGCGCCGAACGACTTCTACAGCGACGCGCACCGGCTGATCTACGACCACGCGACGCGGCTGGTCGCCGACAGCCGGCCCGCCGACGTCGTCACCGTCGCCGAGTCGCTGCAGGGCGTGCAGAAGCTCGACTACGTCGGCGGCCTCGCCTACCTGGGCGCGCTGGTGCAGAACGTCCCCACGGCCGCCAACATCCGCCATTACGCCGCGATCGTCCGCGAGCGCAGCGTGCTGCGGCAGCTCGCCGCCACCGCAGGCGAGATCGCCGATCTCGCGTACAACCCGATGGGCCGCACCGCCCGCGACGTGCTCGACCAGGCCGAGACCAAGGTCATGCACATCGCCGAGCAGGGCGCGCGCGGCCAGCAGCAGTTCCGCGAGATCGGTTCGCTGCTGTCGGAGGTCGTCGAGCGCATCGAGGCCCTCTACAGCCGCGACGACCCGTCCGAGGTCACCGGCGTGCCGACGGGCTTCTCGGACCTCGACCGGATGACCTCGGGCCTGCAGCCGGGCGACCTCGTCGTCGTCGCCGGCCGCCCCAGCATGGGCAAGACCGCGCTCGCCGTGAACATCGGCGAGCACGTCGCGCTGGCGGCCGGGCTGCCCGTCGTCATCTTCTCGATGGAAATGGGCGCCGCGCAGCTCGCCATGCGCCTGATCGGCTCGGTCGGCAAGCTCGACCAGCACAAGCTTCGCACCGGGCGCCTTTCCAGCGAGGACTGGGAAAAGCTGACCGTCGCGCTGGGTCGCCTGAACGACGCGCCGATCCTCATCGACGAGACGCCGGCGCTGACGGCGATGGAGGTGCGCTCGCGCGCGCGCCGGATGCGGAAACAGTACGGCAAGCTCGGGCTCATCATCGTCGACTACCTGCAGCTGATGCAGGCGTCGTCGACCGGCGAGAACCGTGCGACCGAGATCTCCGAGATCTCGCGCGGGATGAAGGCGCTGGCCAAGGAGCTGCAGGTGCCGGTGATGGCGCTGTCGCAGCTGAACCGTTCGCTCGAGCAGCGGCCGAACAAGCGCCCGGTGATGAGCGACCTGCGCGAATCCGGCGCCATCGAGCAGGACGCCGACGTCATCCTGTTCATCTACCGCGACGAGGTCTACAACCCGGACTCGCCGGACAAGGGCACCGCGGAAATCATCATCGGCAAGCAGCGCAACGGGCCGATCGGCACCGTGCGCCTGACGTTCCTGGGCGAGTACACGCGCTTCGAGAACCACGCCACGGCGGGCGGGTACTGACGCCGCGCCGCCGCCCCGTGCCACCGACCCCCGAGTCCGGCCCCGTCGCGCGCAACGCCCCGTGTCCCTGCGGCAGCGGCCGCCGGTACAAGGAATGCCACGGCGGGCTGGGCGCGCCGAGTGCGGCCGTCGCCACCCCGGACGGCCTGCCGGACCTGCTGGCGCGGGCGATCGCCGCGCAGCAGGCGGGTCGCTTCGGCGACGCTGCGGCGGACTACGAGGCCGCGCTGGCGCGGGCGCCCGATCACTTCGACGCGCTGCACATGCTGGGCGTGGTGCGCTATCAGCAGGGCGAGTTCGAGGCCGCGCTGCCGCTGATCGAGCGCGCGCTGGCCGTCAACCCCGCCGACGCCGGCGCGCGCTTCAACCGCGCGCTGGTGCAGGCCGGCCTGGACCGGCGGCCGGCCGAGCGGGAACTCGCGCGCGACGCCGAGGCCTTCGCGCGGCGGATGGCCGATGCGCCGGCCGCGACGGCGCCGCCGGACCCGGTGCGCGTCATCGCGTTCTACCTGCCGCAGTACCACCGCATTCCGGAGAACGACGCCTGGTGGGGCGAGGGCTTCACCGAATGGACCAACGTGCGCCGGGCACGGCCCAATTTCGACGGCCACTGGCAGCCGCACGTCCCGGGGGAACTCGGCTACTACGACCTCACCGACCCGGCCACCCGGGAACGGCAGGCGGCGCTGGCCCGCGCGCACGGCGTCGACGCGTTCTGCTACTACCACTACTGGTTCGGCGGCCGCCGCCTGCTCGAGCGTCCGTTCGCCGAAGTGCTCGCCAGCGGGCGTCCGGACTTCCCGTTCTGCGTGTGCTGGGCGAACGAGAACTGGACGCGCCGCTGGGACGGCCTCGATCACGAGGTGCTGATGGCGCAGCGCTATTCGCCGGACGACGCGCGGCGCCTCGTGGCGGAACTGATCCCGGCGTTCCGCGATCGCCGCTACCTGCGCGTGAACGGGCGCCCGCTCTTTCTCGTCTACAACGTCGCGGACATCCCCGACGTGGCGGGCAGCGTGGCGGTGTGGCGGGACGAGTGCGTGCGCGCCGGGGTCGGCAATCCCTACCTCTGCGCGGTCCAGCGCCATGCCGTCGACGACCCGACGGCCTACGGCCTCGATGCGGCGGTCGAGTTTCCGCCGATCGGCCACGCCGCCGAGAACATCACCCGGCGACTGGCGATCACCAACCCGCAGTTCCGCGGCAGCGTCTTCGGCTACCGCAATCTGGCCGCGCATTACCTGATGCAGCCGCGCCCGCCGTTCCGGCAATTCCGCGGCACCACGCCGATGTGGGACAACACCGCCCGCCGACCGAACGACGGGATGATCGTCGCCGACTCCACGCCGGAGGCCTTCGGCGTCTGGATGGAGCACGCGCTGGCCCAGACGCGGCTGCGCCACGCCGGAGAGGAGCGACTGCTGTTCGTCAACGCGTGGAACGAGTGGGCGGAGGGCAACCACCTCGAGCCGGACGCGCGCCACGGCCGGCGTTATCTGGATGCCGTCCGCACGGCGCGCGCCGCCGAGCGCGACGCGCCGCGCGGCCGGCCGTCGCTGGCGGAGATGGCGGCCGACCTGCAGACGGTCGAGCGGGACGGCACGCTCGTCGTCCGGCGCTTCGGGGACGCGCCGCCGGCCGGTGCGGACGGGAAGATCTCGGTCGTGATGCCGGTCTTCAACCACGCCCGTTTCCTGGACCGCACCCTCGCGTCGCTGACGGGGCAGACGCGACTGCCGGATGAACTGGTGGTCGTCGACGACGGCTCGGGCGACGGCAGCGCCGACCTCGTGGCCGCGTTCGCGCGGACCGCACCGTTCGCGGTGACGCTGGCCACGCAGGCGAACGCCGGGGCCGACCGGGCGCTGAACCGCGGGCTCGCGCTCGCGCGCGGGTCGACCATCGCGCTCCTCAACTCGGACGACGGCTACGCGCCGGCGCGGCTGGAACGGCTGTCGGCGGCGCTCGCCGGCGACGTCGCGCTCGCGTTCTCGGACGTCGCGCTGATCGACGACGACGACCGGCCGGCGGACGGGACCTATGCGCGCACGCTGCGGGAGCGGATCGACGCGACCGAAGCGGGGGCCGGCCTGCTGCGCGCGCTGGTGCGCCACAACGTTGCGACGTCCACCGGCAATCTGGTGTTCCGCCGCTCGCTGCTCGCCCGGACCGGGGGCTTCGCGCCGCTCGCCGTCTGCCACGACTGGGATTTCGTGCTCGCCGCGAGCTATGCCTCGCGCTTCGCGTTCGTGCGGGAGCCGCTCTATCGCTATCGGCTGCACGACGCCAACACGTTCGCCGGACGCCGCGTGGCCGGCATCCTCGAAGGCGAGCGCGTGCTGGCGGGATTCTTCGCCCGCATCGACGCGCACCCGTGGCTCGACGACGTCGAACGCGCGGCGTTCATCCGGTTCGCGCGGGACGCCGGACTCGGCGGCTACCTGCCCGGGCGGGCGGAGGCACGGACCGTGAGCCCGTCGATCGTCGCCCCGGCGTCGCGCAACGCGCCGTGTCCCTGCGGCAGCGGACGGCGCTACAAGGATTGCCACGGCGCGCTCCCGGCGACGCCGGCCGCGGCGCCGACCGTCCTCGACCGGCTCGCGGGCGCGGCGGCCGCGGCCGTCGCGGGCGACTTCGGCACCGTGGCGCGCGTCTGCGACGAGGTCCTGCGCGAGGCTCCCGGGCATCCGTTCGCGCTCGAACTCCTCGCGCGCCGCGAGGGCGAAGCCGGGCGCCCGCTGGCCGCGCTGGCGCTGCTGCTCGACGCCGCGCGGGGGCTCCCGCGTCACGAGCTTCCGGCGAGCATCGCGTACAACGTCTGGTCGGCGCTCAACGGCGCGTTCCTCGAGGCGGTGTCGGGGCAGGATGCGGCCGCCGCCGAGGCGCGCCGCCAGGCGTATCGCGCGTGGCAGGCCGCGCGCCGCCCGCAATCGCCCGCGGTTCCGCGGGATGTCGCGGTCGTGGTGGTGCTCACGGCGGCGACGACGCCGGAGGCGGCCCGCGTGGCGCTCGATGCCCTCGTCGCCCAGACCCTGCGGCCGGCCGAAGTCGTCGTCGTCTCGGTCGGCGCATCCCCGGCGCTGCCGCTGGCCCGGGCGCGGCTCGACCTGATGCCCTTCGACGCCCGGCTCGTGAACGAGCCTGCGGCGACGTTGGCCGCGGCGCTCGACGCCGGTGTCGCGGCGACCGCCGCGCCGTGGATCGTCGCGCTCGAGCCGCCGCACGCGTTCGCGCCGCGCCATCTCGAAGCGCTGGTCGACGGCGTGGCCGGAGGCGGCGGGCGCTGGGGCTTCAGCGAATGCGCGCTCGAGCCGTTCGGCGACGTGCCGGCGGAGACGATGGCGGCGCGCGCCGCGGCGAACGACGCCACGCGCACCTCGATCGCGAAGGTCGACGCCGTCGGCTTCGCGTTCATGGACCAGACTTTCGCACCGGTCGGCGCGGGCGCGGTGCTGTTCGCGCGCACGCTGCACGCGACGCTGGGCGGCTTCCGGCCGCTCGCCGGGCACGAGCTGTGGGACTTCTGCGTGCGGGCGATGTGGGAGGACGATCCGGTGCACGTGCAGGCGAAGACCTATCGCCACGCGGTCGGCGCCCCCGAGACGACGCAGTCCCCGGCCGAGCGCGAGGCGGCGCAGGTGGCGATCTACCGCGATTACTACGCCCGCGCGTGCCGCGAGGAATCGGTGCCCCCCAATCCGCACGCGCCGTCGCTCGCGCGCTGGGGGCTGCAGTTCGTGCGGCGCATGTTCCAGGTCGGACACGTGCTGATGGTCGACCTCGACACGCTCGACTACCTGCGGCAGCGCATCGGCGCCATCGTCGAGTCGGCGCCGCCGCCGGTGCTGACCCCCGGCATCAACCTGATCGGGTTCGCGTTCGGCGAGTTCGGGCTGGGCGAGAGCCTGCGGATGCTCGCGCGCGCGTGCAGCGCCGGGAACATCCCGTTCGTGGTCAAGGACGTCGACCAGCGGCTCGCGACGCGGCAGGCCGATCGCAGCGTCGCCCATCACCTGAGCGAGGACCTGCGGCACCGGCTGTCGCTGATGTGCCTCAATCCGGACCTGCTGAAGTCCGTCCGCCCGCTGCTCGAGCGCACCCGGGCGGCGGGAGGGCGCAGCGTCGGCTATTGGTACTGGGAACTCGAAACCACGCCGCGCATGTGGGAGCCGGCGTACGCGGTGGTCGACGAGATCTGGTGCGCGACCGAGTTCGTCGCCGCGGCGATTCGCCGGGCGACGTCCAGGACCGTCGTGAAGATTCCGCCGCCGATGGAAGTGGCGCTGTCGCGGCCGTACGAGCGCGCGGAGTTCGGACTGCCGGCGGCGCCGTTCCTGTTCCTGTTCACGTTCGACTACAACTCGTTCGTCAAGCGCAAGAACCCCGAGGCGGCGATCGCCGCCTTCAAGGCCGCGTTCCCCCGCGGCCGTGACGACGTGGGCCTGGTCGTGAAGTCGGTGAACGGGGTGAATCGTCCCGAGCGGGTGGCGGCGATCATGGCGCTGATCGGCGACGATCCCCGCATCGTCCACCTCGACAGCTTCCTCTCGCGCGACGAGGCCTACGGGCTGATCGCCGCGACCGACGCCTACGTGTCGCTGCATCGCGCCGAGGGCCTGGGGCTGGGCCTCGCCGAGGCGATGGCGCTCGGCAAGCCGGTGATCGGCACCGGCTACTCGGGCAACCTCGAATTCATGAACGAGGGCAACAGCCTGCTCGTCGACTACCGGATCGTGCCGGTGGCGCCGGGCGAGTACCTGGTCGACGACGAGCGCTTCGTCTGGGCCGATCCCGACATCGATTCGGCGGCGCGGCACATGCGCACGCTGGCCGACGACGCGGGGGCCCGCGCCCGGCTCGCCGCGGCCGGCCAGCGGGAGATCCGCACCCGCTTCACGCGCGAGCACACCGCGCAGCTGCTGCGGCACCGCCTGGCCGAACTCGGGATCATGGACGAAGCGGCGGCGGCGCCGGTCGCCGCCGTGCCGGGTTCCTTCGCCGCACCGGAGCCGGCGGATGCCGCCGTCGTTCGTCTCCTATGCGCAGAACGGCGAGGACGCGCTGCTCGCGCACGTGCTCGCGGGCGTCGAGCGCGGCCGCTATGTCGACGTCGGCGCCAACGATCCGGAGACGCATTCGGTGACGCGGGCCTTCTACCAGCGCGGCTGGTCGGGCGTCAACGTGGAGCCGGTCGCGGAGTGGCACGCGCGGCTCGTCGACGCACGTCCCCGCGACGTGAACCTGCAGGTCGCCGTGGCGCAGGCGCGGGGCACGTTGACGCTGCACGAGTTCGCCGGCACCGGCCTTTCCACGCTCGACACCGGGGTCGCGGAACGCCATGGGCGCGCCGGGCGGGCGTCGATCGCGCGGACGGTTCCGGCGCTGCCGCTCGCCGAGATCTTCGCGACGCACGTCGTCGGCGACGTGCACTTCCTCAAGATCGACGTCGAGGGTGCGGAGGCGAGCGTGCTCGCCGGCGCCGACTTTCGCCGCCACCGCCCGTGGATCGTGGTGGTCGAGGCCACCGCTCCGCTGACGGGGATCCCGTCGCACGCCGCGTGGGAACCGCTGCTGCTCGGCGCCGGCTACCGGTTCGCGCACGACGACGGGCTCAACCGCTACTACGTCAGCGACGAGCACGCGGAACTCGCGGCGCGCTTCGCGGACGACACCCGCCGGCCGCCGGTGATCCTCGCCGCCGAGGTCGTGGCGCGGGCGCCGGACCTCGCGCCGGAGCAGCGCTACGATCCGCGCGCCGTGCCGTTCCTCGACGTCGACGCGCCGGAGCCGACGCTCGCGGAGCCGGCCTCGCAGCTGTGCACCGCGAGCCAGTTCGCGGAGCCGACGTATCGCCGCTGGTGCCGGGCGCTGCGCGAGCCGCCGACGCTGGGCCGCAAGCAGTGGGAGTTCGTCTGGCTGCTGCAGTGTCTGGAGCGCGCGGGCAAGCTCGCACCCGGACGTCGCGGCCTGGGCTTCGGCTGCGGTCGCGAGCCGCTTGCGGCCGCGATGGCGGCGCGCGGCTGCACCGTCGTCGCGACGGACCTCGACCACGAAACCGCCGCGGGGCACGGCTGGATCGAAACCGGGCAGCACGCCGCAAGGCTCGACGATCTCAACGATCGCGGGCTCTGCCCGCCCGAGGCGTTTCGCGAGCGGGTCGAGTTCCGCCCGCAGGACATGAATGCGATCTCGGAGGACCTCACCGGCTTCGACTTCGTCTGGTCCAGCTGCGCCTTCGAGCACCTGGGTTCGATCGAGCGCGGCCTGGCGTTCGTGACGCGGGCGATGCAGTGCCTGAAGCCCGGCGGCCTGGCCGTGCACACGACGGAATTCAACCTGTCGTCGAACGGGCCGACGGTCGAGAGCGAGGACCTGTCCGTGTTCCGGCGACAGGACATCGAGCGCCTGGTGCGCGCGCTCGAGCGCGAAGGGCATCGCGTCTGGCCGCTCAACCTCCAGCCGGGCACGGGGCCCGTCGACCGTTACGTCGACGTGCCGCCGTACCGGTCGGAGCCGCACCTCAAGCTGCGGCTGTCGCGGTTCGTCATCACCTCGATCGGCATCGCGATCGAGCGCGGCGACGACCCGGCCTGATCATGGCGAAGCTGAAGGCACGCCCGCCGCGGCATCCTCGCAGCCCGATCGCGCGGCCGGCGCCACCGCCGGCACCCCCGGCGCCGCCGCGGCAGCCGCCGCAACCGTCGGCCAGGGGCAGGCGCGGACGCCGCGGCCCCGGCGACGCCTGAACGTCGCGCCGATCGCGGCCGCGGCAAGCCGGGTCCCATCCCCCGGTCCGGGGTCGGCCCGCCGTGCCGGCCGCGAACTGCCCGCGACGCGTGGCCGGGCTAGAGTATCTCCGCCGCGTGGTCCGCCAGCCGCGACCGCTCGCCCCGCTGCAGCGTCACGTGCCCCGAGTGCGACCAGCCCTTGAAGCGGTCGACCACGTAGGTCAGCCCCGAGCTGCCCTCGGTCAGGTACGGCGTGTCGATCTGCGCGATGTTGCCCAGGCACACCACCTTCGTTCCCGGTCCGGCGCGGGTGATCAGCGTCTTCATCTGCTTGGGCGTCAGGTTCTGCGCCTCGTCGATGATCAGGAACTTGTTGATGAAGGTGCGGCCGCGCATGAAGTTGAGGCTCTTCACCTTGATCCGCGAGCGGATCAGGTCGCGCGTCGCCGCGCGGCCCCATTCGCCGGCCTCGTCGTCGGTCTTGTTGAGCACGTCGAGGTTGTCCTCGAGCGCGCCCATCCACGGGTTCATCTTCTCTTCCTCGGTGCCGGGCAGGAAGCCGATGTCCTCGCCGACCGGCACCGTGACGCGGGTCATGATGATCTCGGAATAGACCTTGAATTCGAGCGTCAGCATCAGTCCGGCCGCCAGCGTCATCAGCGTCTTGCCGGTCCCGGCCTGGCCCAGCAGCGAGACGAAGTCGATCTCCGGGTTCATCAGCAGGTTGAGCGCGAAGTTCTGCTCGCGGTTGCGCGCGGTGATGCCCCAGACGTTGTTCTTCTGGTGCGTGTAGTCCTTCAGCGTCTGCAGCAGTGCCGTCTTGCCGGCGACTTCCTTGACGATGGCGTAGAACGGCGTCTCGCCGGGGCGTTCCTGGTAGAGGAATTCGTTCTGGAACAGCGACGCCACCAGTGGACCGCTGATCCGGTAGAACGTGTAGCCGCCCTGCTGCCACGACTCCATCCCCTTGCCGTGGCGGTCCCAGAAATCGTCGGGCAGCTTGCGCAGGCCCGAGAACAGCAGCTCGGTGTCCTCGAGCACCTTGTCGTTGAAGTAGTCCTCGGCGGCGATGCCCAGCGCGCGCGCCTTGATCCGCATGTTGATGTCCTTGGACACCAGGATCACGCTGCGCTTGGGGTGGACGCGGGACAGGTGCATCGTCACCGCGAGGATCTGGTTGTCGGCCTTGCCGCCGGCGAGCGACGGCGGCAGCGTCGTCGCGATCGCCTCGGTCTGCAGGAACAGCCGGCCCGTCGCGGCGCCGCCCGACTTGGCGTCGAGGGGAATGCCGTCGTTGATCCGGTCCTCGGCCGCGGTCACCAGCTCGTCGAGGAAGCGCGACGACCTGGCGCGCGTTGCGCGCGACCTCGGTCATGCCCTTCTTGTTGTTGTCGAGTTCCTCGAGGGTGAGGATCGGCAGGTAGATGTCGTGCTCCTCGAACCGGAACAGGCTCGTCGGGTCGTGCATCAGCACGTTGGTGTCGAGGACGAAGAGCTTGCTGGAAGGGAGGCTGCGGAGCGCGCCGCCCGACTTGGGCGACTTCGCGGACTTGCGGGCGACGAGGGAGAGGGGGGCGGAACGGACCTTGCGCTGCTCGACCATGGGCCTCCTGGCGGACGGTTCTCGAAGGGGTCGCCGGAAGGGGGAGGCCGGCGCCGCGTTCCGGCAATCCTAGCCCCCCGCCGGCGGCGAACACAAGCCCTTGTATCCGCCGGTGCGCCTCGCCGCGACCGCTTGTGGCGCAAACGCTGCGTGCGTGGTTGCCGGGCGCGTCGACCGGCGTCGACCGGCCTGTCGCGGGACACCGGCCGGCCCGCCAGCGCCGCGGCGCGCCCCTCGTCTACAGGTCCTTCACGAACCGCAGCACTTCCTCGGCGTGGCCGGGCACCTTGACCCCGCGCCACTCGTGCGCCAGCGTGCCGTCGGCGGCGACGACGAACGTGCTGCGCTCGATGCCGCGCACCTGCTTGCCGTACATGTTCTTCATCTTCATGACGTCGAACTGCATGCAGACGACCTCGTCGGGGTCCGCCAGCAGCCGGAACGGCAGCTCCAGCTTCGCGGCGAAATTCTCGTGCGACTTGAGCGAGTCCCGCGAGATGCCGGCGACCACGGCGCCCGCCTTGGCGAATCGCGCGTGGAGGTCGCGGAACGCCGCGGTCTCGGTGGTGCAGCCGGGCGTGTTGTCCTTCGGATAGAAGTACAGGACGACGGGGCTGCCCGCGTGGTCGGACAGCGTGAAGCTGCCGCCGCCGGTGGCGGGCAGGGTGAAATCGGCAACTTTCTTCGCGGGCATCGTGTGGCTCCGGGTGGGCGTGCGTTGGCAGCGGGGGTCGAGGGCCGGGGGCGGAAGGACGGTACGACGGTACGACGGAACGACGGAACGACGGGGTTCGGGCGGGCTGCTCGTCGGATGCGTCGGCCGGGTGGAGCGCTAAGCCGCCGCGGCGAGGTCGACGTCGCCGAGGAACTCCGGTCCCTGCAGCAGCAGGGTGCCGGCGCGCCCGGGGACTTCGCCCGGGCCGACGGAGCACCGTGGCAGCGCCATCGGCTGCAGCGTTTCGAACAGCATGCGGGTCGAGCCCAGCGCCCAGCCTTGCGCCTTCCAGCCGACGATGAGTTGCTCGAACGCCGCGGCCAGCCGCATGCCCTCCAGTTCGGCGTGCAGCGTGAACACGTGGCCGGCCGGCGCGGGGTCCTTCGTCAGTTCGAGCAGGTGCGCGGCGACGTTCTCCTCGGTGACCGCGCCGGTGCCGATCAGTTCGTCGAGCGTCGGCAGCGTCGTCGGGAGCTGCGGGCAGCGCACCGGCTCGGCGTCCCACACCGGCAGGTGCGGATGGGTGCCGCGGCCGTCCGAGCAGTACTCGAAGCCCATGCGCTGGGTGAGCCTGAGCGCGTGACGGTTCATCTGCCAGCCGGCGGCGCCGTGCACCTTGGGGTCCTCGCCGAAGATCTCGTGGTACCGCTCGCAGGCGCGGCGCATCTCGCCGGCGGTCCACGCGGCGTCCGCGGTGGCGAGCGCCGTCCTGCCAACGCGTGTGGTCCCAGGTGTGGACGCCGGTCTCGAAGCCGGCATCGCGCACCGCCCGCATCTCCGCGACTGCGCGGCGGCCGATGTCGGGGCCGGGCAGCACGGTGCCGTAGAGCAGGGTCCGCACTCCGTAGTGCTTCACCACCGAGGTCCGGCGCACCTTGCCGACGAAGCCGCGGCGGAACACGCGGCGGATCGCGCGGCCGGTGTGGTCGGGCCCCAGCGAAAACAGGAACGTCGCCTGGACACCGTGCTTCTGCAGCAGGGCGACGAGGTTCGGCACGCCCTCGCGGGTGCCGCGCAGCGTGTCGACGTCGATCTTGAGCGCCAGGCGCATCGGGGCCGGCCCTGGCGTCAGTCGACCAGCGCGCGGGCCTGCGCCACGTGCGCGCGGTACGACTCGAAGATCCGCGCCAGCGCGTCGTCCATCGGCACCACCGGCTTCCAGTCGAGGTCGGCGCAGGTATTGGTGATCTTCGGCACGCGGCTCTGCACGTCCTGGTAGCCCTTGCCGTAGTAGGCGTCGGCGGTGGTGTCGACCAGCTTGACCCGTGCGGCGGTGTCGCGGTACTCGGGGTAGTCGGCCGCGAGCTTCAGCATCATCGTCGCCAGCTCGCGCACCGAGTAGTCGTTGGCCGGGTTGCCGATGTTGTAGATCTGCCCCGACGCGACGCCGTCCTTGTTGGCGATGATCTTCATCAGCGCGGCGATGCCGTCGTCGATGTAGGTGAAGCTCCGGCGCTGCGTGCCGCCGTCGACCAGCTTGATCGGCTCGCCCCGGACGATGTGCCCGAGGAACTGCGTGATGACGCGCGAGCTGCCTTCCTTCGCCGTGTTGATCGAGTCGAGGCCGGCGCCGATCCAGTTGAACGGCCGGAACAGCGTGTAGTCGAGCCCCTGCTGCATGCCGTAGGCGTGGATCACGCGGTCCATCAGCTGCTTGGCGCAGGAGTAGATCCAGCGCGGCTTGTTGATCGGCCCCAGCACCAGCTCCGACGCCTCGGGGTCGAACTCGGCGTCGCGCGACATCCCGTAGACCTCCGACGTCGACGGGAACACCAGCCGCTTGCGGTAGCGGACGCAGGCGCGGACGATCGGCAGGTTGGCCTCGAAGTCGAGCTCGAACACGCGCAGCGGGTCGGTGACGTAGGTGGCCGGCGTCGCGATCGCGACCAGCGGCAGCACGACGTCGCACTTCTTGACGTGGTACTCGATCCACTCGCGGTTGATCGTGATGTCGCCCTCGAAGAACCGGAAGCGGGGCTCCGGCAGCAGGTCCTCGATGCGGTCGGTCTGCATGTCCATCCCGAACACCTCCCAGTCGGTGTCGCGCAGGATGCGCTGCGACAGGTGGTGGCCGATGAAGCCGTTGACGCCGAGGATGAGGACGCGTTTCATGGGGGGCTTTCGTGGCGGACGCCGGATGTCCGCGGGCAATCGCTCATTTTACCGGAGCGCCGGCGCAGCGCCTGCCCCGGGGGCCGCGGCGCGGGATCGCGGTCAGCGCGCGGACGCGAGCAGCACGGCGAGCGTCGCCGCATCGAGCGGCACGCCTTCCCCGCCGTCGAACGCACGCACGGCGAGCAGGCGCCCGTCGCCGCCGCGCGCGAACACCCCGACGGGGGTGACGTGCAGGCCGGCGTCGCGGGGAATCGCCGCGGCGCCGGATTCGGCGTTCGGCGCGTCCGCGACCCGATCGGCCGGCGCGGCTCGACCCGCGGGCCCGCCCGCGATCGGCCGCGTCGACAGTACCCGGACGCGGCGACCGCCGACATCGCAGAACGCGCCGGGATAGGGCGGCGCGACGGCGCGGACCAGGTTGTGAATGGCGGCGGCCGGCTGCGACCAGTCGATGCGCCCGTCCTCGGCGCTGCGTCCGCCGAAGTAGGTGCCGGTGCCCGGCTGCGGGATCCGCGGCGCGGTGCCGTGGACCAGCGCCGGCAGCACGCGGTCGAGCGCGATCTCGGCGGCGACGGTGACCTTGTCGAACACTTCCTTCGCGGTGTCGTCGGGGAGGATCGGCACCGACTGCTGGGCGACGACGTCGCCGGCGTCGGGCTTGGCGGTCATGTAGTGCAGCGTCGCGCCGGTCTCGTGCGCGCCCTTCAGGATCGCCCAGTTCACCGGCACGCGGCCGCGGAAGTGCGGCAGCAGCGAGCCGTGCATGTTGAGCGCGCCGCGCGCCGGCAACTCCAGCAACGCGGGCTTGAGCATCTGCCGGTAGTAGAACGAGAACAGGAAGTCGGGGGCGAGCGCCCGGACGCGCTCGACGAGGTCGGCCGCATTGGGATCGGCCGGGGCGACCACCGCCAGGCCGTAGTCGGCGGCGGTGCGGGCGACCGAATCGAACCAGATCGTCTCGCCCGGGCGGTCGTCGTGGGTGACCACCAGCGCGACGTCGACGCCGTGCGCGAGCAGCACCTTGAGGCAGCGCACGCCGACGTTGTGATAGGCGAAGACGACCGCGCGGGTCATCGGTCCGGCGCGTCCCGGTTCGGCTCGCCTTCGAGCACGGCCCGCACCCCGTAGCGCGGCCGGTCGCGCACCTGCAGGTAGATGCGGCCGACGTACTCGCCGATGAGGCCGAGGCCGAACAGCAGCATGCCGACCAGGAAGAACGCGAGGATGTCGCGGTCCCACAGCACCCCGGGGCCGAGGTCCCCCGGCGATGACGCGACGCGCCAGGCGATGACGACGACGTAGGCGCCGAGCGCCAGCGCCGAGACCAGCATGCCGAACATCGAGAACAGCTGCAGCGGCACCAGCGAAAAGCCGGTGATGAGGTCGAAGTTGAGCCGGATGAGCCGGTAGAGCGAGTACTTCGATTCGCCGGCGGCCCGTTCCTCGTGCCCGACCTCGACCTCGGTCGGATTCGGCGGCGAAGGTGTAGGCCAGCGCCGGAATGTAGGTGCTGAGCTCGCGGCTGGCGGCCACGGCGGCGACGATGTCGCGGCTGTACGCGCGCAGCATGCAGCCCTGGTCGGTCATCCGGATCCGCGTGATCCGCTCGCGCAGCCGGTTCATCGCCCGCGACGCGATGCGCCGCCACCACGAGTCCTCGCGCGTGCGGCGCACGCCGCCGACGTAGTCGTGGCCCGCGTCCATCGCGGCGAGCAGCCGGCCGATCTCCTCCGGCGGGTTCTGCAGGTCGGCGTCGAGGGTGACGACGCGCTCGCCGCGGCAGCGCTCGAAGCCGGCGATGATCGCCGTGTGCTGGCCGCAGTTGGCGGTGAACAGCACGACGCGGGTGACGTCGGGTCGCGCCTGCCACTGCGCGCGCAGCAGCGCGGCGGAGCGGTCGCGGCTGCCGTCGTTGACGAAGATCAGCTCGTACGGGACGCGAAGCGCGTCGAGCGCGGGATAGATGCGCGCGAACAGCGCCGGCAGCGCGTCCTGCTCGTTGTAGACCGGCACGACCACCGACAGCTGCGGCGGCGCCCGGGCCGCGTCGCCGGGGGACGGGCGGGCGCGAAGGCGCCCGGGGCCGACGGGATCGGGTCAGCGGGCATGCGTGGACAGGACCTCGGCAAGGGCCGCGCAGACGCGATCGACGTCGGCCTCGGCCATGGTGGTGAACAGCGGCAGCGTCAGCGTTTCGCGCGCGATGCGCTCGGCGTTGGGAAACTGCCCGTCCTGTCCGCCGAAGCGGCGGCCGAGCGTCGACAGGTGCAGGGCCTCGTAGGATATCCCGGTCCCGACGCCGCGCGCCTGCAGCGCTTCGCGCACCCCCTTGCGGTCGATCGAGAGCCGGTCGAGCGGCAGCAGCACGCAGAACATGTTCCACGAATACCCGTCGTCCGGGGCGGCCGGCCGCGGCGGCAGCACGCAGGCCGGGTCGGTCGCGAGGCGCGCGAAATAGCGGTCGACCAGCGCGCGCCGGGCGGCGAGGAACGCGGGCAGGGCCGCCAGCTGGTCGACGCCGATGCGGGCGTTGACGTCGGGCAGGTTGAACTTGCCGCCGGGAAAGGCGACGTCGCGGGTGCCGTCGGGCAGCCGCGTGATGCCGTGGAAGCGCAGCGCGTCGACCCGTCCGGCTTCCCCGGCGTCGTTGACCGCGATCGCGCCGCCCTCGATCGTCGTCATGTTCTTGTTCGGGTGGAAACTGAACGTGGTCAGGTCGCCGAACGAGCCGACCGGCCGACCGCGGTACCGCGATCCCTGGACCAGCGCGGCGTCCTCGATCACGCGCAGCCCGTGCCGCCGCGCCAGCGCCAGCAGCGCGTCCATGTCGGTCATCGAGCCGGGCCAGTGCGTGGGAACGATCGCGCGCGTGCGCGGCGTGATCGCCGCCTCGACGGCGGCGAGGTCGATGTTGCGCGTCACGAGGTCGCAGTCGACGAACACCGGCACGGCGCCGACCTTGACGATCATGTTGAGCACGGTGAAGAAGCTCTGTGCCGACGTGATCACCTCGTCGCCGGCGCCGATGCCGGCAAGCTGCAGGGCGATCTCCACCGCGGCGGTGGCCGAGGTGACGGCGCGAACCGGGCGGCCGCCGCAGGACGCCGACAGCTCCGTCTCGAACCGCTGCACCCAGGGTCCGCTGGTGATCCAGCCGGAGCGCAGCACCTCGGCGACGCCGGCGATCGTCGACTCGTCGATCGCGGGACGCGCGAAGGGCAGCGGCGGGAGCGGCGACGTCGGCGCGTTCACCGGCTCAGCTCCGCGCCACCAGCCACACACCGACGACGATGAAGCCGATGCCGAGCCAGCGCGACGCACTGACCGCTTCGCCGAAGAGGTAGTGTGCGGCGATGGCGTTGAGCACGTACCCGATCGACAGCAGCGGATACGCCATCGAGACCGGGACCCGCGACAGGCCGAGGATCCAGACGACGAGGCTCACGCCGTAGCAGGCGGCGCCGGCCAGGAAGAACGGCTGCGTCGCCATCCCGGCAAGCGTGCCGGCCCAACCTTCGCGGGTCAGCGAGAGCACGCCGGTGGCGTTGGTGCCGGCCTTGAGGAAGAGCTGCGCCGCGGCGTTGAGCAGCACGCCGGTGACCAGCAGCGCGAACGCGGCCGCGGTCATCGGCGGGCCACGAAGACTCGCCGCGGATCGGCGGCGAGCACGCGCATCGGCAAGCCCCGGGCGGCGAGCTCGGCGTAGTTCGATTTCGGCATCAGTGCGTACCCCTGCGGCAGCGTGTCCCAGCGGCGGATCCATTCGGCTTCATCGGCGATGCCCTTGTCCGGCTCGGCCCGGAGCCCGAGGTTGAATTCATCGACGAACGCCACCAGCGTCGTCGGGCGCGCCAGGTAGAACGACAGCGTCTGGTCGTAGCCGTGGAGCTGGTACACGGGAACGCCGGGTGCGAGCGCGCCGCCTTCGGCCGCCTCGGCAGCCCGAAGGATATCAAACGCCGAGCGCGTCGGCCGGAATGCGTCGTGCCCGGCGAAGGCCACCTGAAAGCCGGCCAGCGAGGACAGCGACAGCAGCAGGATGCCGACCGACTTCGCGCGCGACGTGTCCCGGCGGAACGCGACGGCCGCCGCCAGCGCGCCGGCGGCGAAGATGCCGACCGCGGTCTGGATCCACGGCCCGAAGGCCAGGAAGAGATCGATCGGCGTCGCCGCGGTCGCAAACCGGGCGGCAAGTTGCGGCCACCCGGCGACGAGGACCAGAAACAGCACGGTCGCCGCCGCGGCGCCGAACAGCGTCATCCAGCCGAGGAGCCGCGCGGAGATCCGGGTGAGCCCGACGCCGAACACCAGCATCAGCGCCGGGAACATCGGCAGGATGTACGACGGCAGCTTGGAGCCCGACAGGCTGAAGAACACGAACACGAAGGCCGCATGGACCAGGCAGAAGCGCTCCCAGCGAAAGCCGTTGGCGGCCGCGGCCGACCGCCGCCACGACGGCACGACGGTGGCGGCCCAGGCGAGCGGCCACGGCATCAGGCCGCCGACGAAGAGCGGCACGAAGTACCACCAGGCACCGGTGCGGCGGTGCTCGGTCGACAGAAAGCGCTGGAAGTGCTCGTGGATGAAGAAGAACTGCGCGAACTCCGGATTGGCCCGCGAAACCAGGATGAACCACGGCGCGGTGATGACGAGGTAGACGGCCAGGCCGGGAACGAGGTGCAGTCGCCGCCAGGGCCCGACGTCGCGCACGATGATCGTGTAGAGGACGAGCGACGCACCCGGCAGCACCAGCGCGACGAGGCCCTTGGTCAGCGTGGCCAGCGCCAGCGCCGCGTACATGACCAGCATCCAGCGCCGCGCGATCGAGGGCGGCGCCGCCGCCTGCTGCGCCAGCAGGAACGCGCACAGCGCGACGGTCAGCCAGAACGTGAGCAGCGCGTCGAGCGTGACGAAGTGCGACAGCCCGATGTGCCAGACGCATCCCAGCAGGCCGAGGCCCGCGTAGACGCCCGCCGTCGCGCCGGCGAGCCGGCCCGCCGTGAACCCGACGACCAGCACGCCGAGGAAGCCCGCGAGCGCGGGAACGAGGCGGGCAGTCCACTCGTCGGTCCCGAACGTCCGGAACACCGCGGCGGTCAGCCAGTACTGCAGCGGCGGCTTCTCGAAGTATTTGAGGTCGTTGAGCCGCGGGGTGACCCAGTCGCCGGAGACCGCCATTTCGCGGGCGATCTCCGAATAGCGTCCCTCGTCCGGGTGCTGCAGCTTGCGGTGATCGAGCACCGAGAACCAGGCGAGGCCGGCGACGACGGCGATCACGATCCAGGCCCAGCGCGGCAGCGTCGGTGTCATCGGACGCCGATTATAGCTGCCCCGACGTGCTAGATTTCAGGGTTTGCGTCGCTTCGCACCGCCATGATTCCGAACGATCTCTCCATTGTCGGCGCCCGGCCCGACCAGATTGCCGACGTGCGCGCGCTGGCGGAGACCGTCTGGCGCGCCCACTATCCCGGCATCATCCCGCCGCAGCAGATCGACTACATGCTCGCGCGCGGCTACGCGGACGACGCGCTGGCGCCGTTCGTGGACGGCGCCGACCGCGGTCTCGAGCTCGCCGTCGTCGACGGGAAGCCGGTGGGCTTCGCCGCGTGGTACGCGACCGACCGTGTCGGCGAAGTGAAGCTCGACAAGCTCTACGTGCTGCCGGCCGCGCAGCGCGGCGGCGTCGGCGCCGCGCTGATCGCGCACGTTGCCGCGAAGGCGCGGGCACTGGGCGCCGTGTCGGTCATACTCAACGTCAACAAGCACAACGCCCAGGCGATCCGCGCGTACGAGAAGCACGGCTTCGCGGTGAGGAAGGCCGTCGTCGTCGACATCGGCGAGGGCTTCGTGATGGACGACTACGTGATGGAGAAGCGGCTCTGAGCCGCCGCCCCGATGCCCAAACCGCTCGAGCTGTACGACAACTGGGAGCGCGCGCTGCGCCCGTTCACCCCGCTGGTTCCGGGCGGTCCGGTCGGCCTCTACACCTGCGGCCCGACGGTCTACGACTACCAGCACATCGGCAATTTCCGCACCTTCCTGTTCGAGGACGTGCTGAAGCGCGTGCTCGCGTGGAACGGGTATCGCGTGAACCACGTGATGAACATCACCGACGTGGGCCACCTCACGTCCGACGCCGACACCGGCGAGGACAAGATGGAGAAGGGCTCGCGCCGCACCGGCAAGACCGCCTGGGAGATCGCCGAGCTGTACACCGCCGCGTTCCTCGCCGACATGCGCGCGCTGAACATCGACGACCCGTCGGTGCTGTGCAAGGCGACCGACCACATCGCCGAGCAGATCGCGTTCATCGCCGACATCGAGCGCAACGGCTACGCGTACCGCACCTCCGACGGCATCTACTTCGACACCGCCAGGCTGGCCGACTACGGCCACCTGGCGCGCCTGGACGTCGCCGGACTCGAAGCCGGCAAGCGCGTCGAGCTGGGCGAGAAGCGGCGCCTCACGGATTTCGCGCTGTGGAAGTTCTCGGCCCCCGGCGAGGCGCGGCAGATGGAGTGGGACAGCCCCTGGGGCCGCGGCTTCCCGGGCTGGCACATCGAGTGTTCGGCGATGGCGCAGAAGTACCTCGGCGACTGGTTCGACATCCACTGCGGCGGCGAGGACCACATTCCGGTCCACCACACCAACGAGATCGCGCAGACCGAGGCGCGGCTCGCCAGCCACCCGGAAATCCCGCACCAGCACCGGCGCCTGGCCAACTTCTGGCTGCACGGCTATTTCCTGCTGCAGAACGACGCCAAGATGGCGAAGTCGGCGGGTGAATTCCTGCGCCTGCAGTCGCTGACCGACCGCGGCTACGATCCGCTCGCCTATCGCTACCTCTGCCTGACCGCCCACTATCGCGGGCAGATGAATTTCACCTGGGACGCGCTCGACGCGGCGGCCACGGCGCTGGACCGGATGCGGCACGGCTTCCACGCGCTGGCGCAACGACCCCGGCGCCGCGCCGGACGCCGGCCTGGTCGAGCGCTTCGGCGACGACCTCAACGACGACCTCAACGTGCCGCGCGCGCTGGCGGTCGCGTGGGAAGCGCTGCGCGGCGAGCTGCCGGGCGGCGTGAAGCGAGCCACGCTGGCGCGCTTCGACGAGGTGCTGGGCCTCGGCCTCGCGACCTGGCAGCCGAAGGTCGAGTCCGCGCCGCCCGACGTCCAGGCGCTGGCCGAGGCGCGGTTCGCCGCGCGTCGCGCGAAGCAGTGGGCGGAGGCGGATCGCCTGCGCGCCGGTCTGCACGCGGCCGGCTGGGAGATGGAAGATCGCGCCGACGGCTACGCGCTGAAGCGGCGCTGACGCGGGACGCCGATCCGCGACGGCAGGCCCAACGCACGCCCACCACGAGCCGACCGCACGCCGACGGCCGCGGAACGGGAAAGGAACCCATGAAACTGGCCACGCTGAACAACGGAAGCCGCGACGGACAGCTCGCTGTCGTGTCGCGCGATCTTGCGCGCGCGGTGCCCGCGGACGGCATTGCCGCGACGCTGCAGGCGGCGCTCGACGACTGGGACCGGATTGGCGCCGAAGCTGGCCGAACTCGCCGCCGCGCTGGATGCCGGCGACGGCGGGACCCGCCATGCGCAGCCGTTCGACCCGAAGGCCGCGATGGCGCCGCTGCCGCGCGCGTACCAGTGGGCCGACGGCTCGGCCTACGTCAACCACGTCGAGCTGGTGCGCAGGGCGCGCGGCGCGACGATGCCGCCGGAGTTCTGGACCGACCCGCTGATGTACCAGGGGGCGTCGGATCACATGCTCGGGGCCGGCGAGGACATCGTGCTCGCCGACGAGGCCTGGGGCATCGACTTCGAGGCCGAAGTCGCCGTGGTGACCGGCGACGTGCCGATGGGCACGACCGCGGCGGCGGCACGCGGGCGCATCCGGCTGCTGATGCTGGTCAACGACGTCAGCCTGCGCAACCTGATACCCGGCGAGCTTGCCAAGGGCTTCGGCTTCTTCCAGTCGAAGCCGGCGTCGGCGTTCTCGCCGGTCGCGGTGACGCCGGACGAGCTGGGCGACGCCTGGCGCGACGCCAGGGTGCACCTGCCGATGGTCTCGCACCTCAACGGCACGCTGTTCGGCCGGCCGAACGCCGGGGTGGACATGACGTTCGACTTCGGCCAGCTGATCGCGCACGTGGCGAAGACACGCGACCTGGTCGCCGGGAGCATCATCGGCTCCGGCACGGTGTCGAACCGGGAAAACGACGGACCGGGCCGGCCCGCGCGCGAGGGCGGCGCCGGCTACGCCTGCATCGCCGAGCAGCGCACCGTCGAAACGATCCTCGCCGGCAAGCCGGCGACGCCGTTCATGCGCTTCGGCGACCGCGTGCGCATCGAAATGCTCGACCGCCAAGGGCAGACGATCTTCGGCGCCATCGACCAGGTCGTGCGCAAGCCCGGCTGACGGCGCGGGGGTTTCAGCTGGCGGCGCGGCCCTTCTGCCACAGCACGTCGCCGTGGCCGGCCAGGCGGTTCAGCGTGCGCGCGAGCACGAAGAGCAGATCGGACAGGCGATTCAGATACCGGCGCGCGGCGCCGCTCACGGGGGCTTCGCCGGCCAGGTGCACGAGGCTGCGCTCGGCGCGGCGGGCCACGGACCGGCTGACGTGCGCGAGGGCCGCGGTCCGGACGCCGCCCGGCAGCACGAATTCCTTCAGCGGCGAGAGTTCCGCATTGAGTCGCTCGACCTCGGCCTCGAGGCGGACGACATGGCCATCGGTCACCGCCTGATAGCCCGGCACCGCGAGCTCGCTGCCCAGATCGAAGAGGTCGTGCTGGATCGCGACGAGGAAGGCGACGATGTCGGCCGGCAGCGGCTCGGCGAGCAGGACGCCCAGCGTCGAATTCAGCTCGTCGATCTCGCCGATGGCCGCGATCCGCGCCGAATCCTTGGGCACGCGGGTACCGTCGCCGAGGCCGGTCGTGCCGGCGTCGCCGGTGCGCGTGACGATTTTCGAAAGGCGATGGCCCATCCCGGAACTCCTTCGGTGTCGCACCGCAGCATACGAGATGCCGAATGGTCGGGCAAGCTCGCCGCCAGCTCGCCACCCTCCGCCCGGGCTTGTCGCGCCGATCCGGCGCAGTATCATCGGAAGCGCGCCGCAGACCGTTTTTCGCCGGCTGTCCGGGTCCCGGTCCGCGAGCGCCATCGACCAGGGAGGAACGCAGCAATGACCGCACCCGCGAACCACGCCGCCACCGCGCCGGCGGCCGCCGAACCGGTGCTGCTGCGCACGACCGAACAAGGGGTGGCGCGCCTGACGCTGAACCGTCCGCGCCAGTTCAATGCGATCTCCGGCGCCATGCTCGACGCGCTGCAGGCTGCGCTCGACGACATCGCCGTAGATCCCTCGGTCCGGGCCGTGGTGATCGCCGGCAGCGGGACCGCCTTCTCCGGCGGGCACGACCTGAAGGAAATGATGGCGCAGCGGACCGAGGCATTCATCGGCGACCTCTTCGAACGCTGCAGTCGGGTGATGCTGTCGCTGCAGGCGTTGCCGCAGCCGGTCCTGGCGCGCGTCCATGGCATCGCGACGGCCGCGGGCTGCCAGCTGGTGGCGGCCTGCGACCTGGCCGTGGCGTCGACCGAGGCACGGTTCGCGACGTCCGGGATCAATTTCGGGCTGTTCTGCGCCACGCCGAGCGTGCCGGTCTCGCGCAACATTGCCCGCAAGCGCGCCTTCGAGATGCTGTTCACCGGCGACTTCGTCGACGCCGAGACCGCTCGCGACTGGGGCCTCGTCAACCGCGTGGTCCCGCCCGGCGAGCTCGACGCCGAGATCGCGCGCCTGATCGGCACGATCGTCGCAAAGCCGCGGGCTGTGGTCGCCGCGGGGAAGGCGCTGTTCTACCGGCAGATCGAGGCGCAGCTGACCGACGCCTACGCCGCCGCGAGCACGGCCATCACCTGCAACATGCTGGGCCCGGAGGCAGCCGAAGGCGTGCGCGCCTTCGTCGAACGGCGCCAGCCGCGCTGGGAAGACTGACCGACCGGCAGTTCCAGCGGTCGCCCGCATTCGAAGTCCGCCCGCGGGCGCGCGAGGCCCGGCGCGCCGGTTGCGGATCCGGGATCGTCCCCACCGGACGTGGGCAGGATCGCGGCCAGGCGCCCGCATGCAGCGGCGGATGGCGGTCAGACGCCCACATGCCGCGCAGGATGGTCATTGTTTGACTTGGATCAACGCGTGCGCGCATGCTCCATGCAGCAATGCCCAGTGCGATCGGCGCAGAGACGCGGCAGGCATCAGGGGTCGAGGCAATCGGTTTCTCTCGGAGGAGAACATGGTCGAAGCGGCGAGCATCAACTGGAAGGCGATCGACGAGGATCCCAGGTTCCAGGCACTGCACCGGAAGAAGACGATCTTCCTCTGGGGGTTGATGATCTTCTCGATGGTCTACTACTTCCTGCTGCCGATCGGCGCCGGCTTCTTCCCGGACCTGTTCAGGATCAAGGTCTGGGGGCCGGTCAACGTCGGCCTCGTCTTCGCGCTGTCGCAGTTCATCGTGGCCTGGGCTCTGGCCGCGTACTATTCCCACCACGCCAACGCCGTGTTCGATGCCGAGGCAGCGGCCATCGTTCGTGACGTCGAAAAGAGCATGGGAGCCAGCAAATGAACACGCGGCGAATCGCACTCTTCGGCGGGCTCGTGTCGCTCCTGGCGTTCGCCACGCCCGTGCTGGCGCAGGGCGCCGTGCCGGAGAAGTTCCGCTGGCTCACCTTCGTCGTGTTCGGCGCCATCATCTCGGTGACGATGTACGTCACGTTCGTCGCGGCGAAGCGCGTCAAGACCGCGTCCGACTTCTACGTGGCGGGGGGCGGGGTCTCGGGCATCCAGAACGGCTGGGCAATCGCCGGCGATTACCTGTCGGCGGCGTCGTTCCTGGGGATCGCGGGGCTGATCTCGCTCTACGGCTACGACGGCTTCATGTATTCGGTGGGCTGGCTCGTCGCCTACATCACCGTGCTGCTGGTGATCGCGGAGCCGTGCCGCAACATCGGCAAGTACACGCTTTCGGACATCCTCGCGTATCGCAACAATCCCCGGGCGACTCGGATCGTCGGTGCGCTGTCGACGATCACCGTGTCGACGTTCTACCTGACCGCGCAGATGGTCGGTGGCGGGGTGCTCGTCAAGACGCTGATCGGCATCGACTACGAGATCTCGGTGGTGGTGGTCGGCATCCTGATGCTGGGCTACGTGCTGTTCGGCGGCATGGTCGCCACCACCTGGGTCCAGATCATCAAGGCGATCCTGCTGGTGACCGCGTCGATCCTGCTGGTGATGTTCACGTGGACGCCGTACGGGTTCAGCCTGCCGGCGTACCTCTCGGCGGTCGTCGGCGACGCCAAGGTGCAGGCGCAGGTGGCGATGCTGCTGGGCGACGCCGCGAAGAACATGACGCCCGAACAGCTCGGCCAGCGCTTCCTCGAGCCGGGCCTCTACCTCAAGAATCCGATCGACCAGATCTCGCTGGGCCTGGCGCTGGTGCTGGGTACCGCGGGCATGCCGCATATCCTGATGCGCTTCTTCACCGTGCCGACCGCCCAGGACGCCCGCAAGTCGGTGATCTGGGCGATGTCGATCATCGGCGGCTTCTACGTGCTGACGCTGTTCCTCGGCACCGGCGCGGCGATGAACGTCGGCCCGGCGACGATCCGGGGTGTGGACCCGGGCGGCAACATGGCCGGCCCGCTGCTCGCGCAGTGGATCGGCGGCGGCCCGGACTCGATGCTCGGCAACCTGTTCCTCGCGTTCGTCGCGGCCGTGGCATTCGCGACGATCGTCGCGGTCGTGGCGGGGCTGGTCCTGGCCGCGGCGTCGGCGATGGCGCACGACCTCTACGTCGGCGTGATCCGCGAAGGCCACGTGACGCCGCAGGAGCAGGTCCGGGCGGCGCGCGTCGCGACCGTGCTGGTCGGCGCGCTGGCGATCACGATCGGCATCGCGGCGAAGGGCCAGAACGTCGCGCACCTGGTGGCGCTGGCGTTCGCGGTCGCGTCGTCCGCGAATTTCCCGTGCGTGCTGCTCACGCTGTTCTGGAAGCGCTGCAACACCGGCGGCATCGTGCTCGGCATGATCGTAGGCACGCTCGCGGCCATCGGCCTGGTGCTCGTGTCGCCGAACATGACGTACCCGAAGGCGATCAAGGCGGCGGCGCAGAAGGTGGTCGATGCCGGCGCGTTGTCCAGGCCCAAGCTCGAGGCGGATCTCGCCGCTGCGCCGGACGACGCGGCCAAGGAAAAGATCGCCAAGGCGATCGGAGCGCTGGACAAGGGAGTCGCGGCGGCCAAGGGCAACCTCGACAAGTTCAAGGGTGACGAAACCAGCCTCGTCGGCCTCGAGAAGCCGTTGTTCGAGCTGCGCAACCCGGGTCTCTATTCGATCCCGCTCGGGTTCCTCGCGGTGATACTCGGCTCGCTGTTCTACCGCGACAAGCGTGCGGAGGACATGTGGGACGAGCTGTACGTGCGCCAGAACACCGGCATCCTTGCGACCAAGGCATCCGCCCACTGACCGTACTCCACCTGCCGCAGAGAGCCCCTGCCTTGCGCGGGGGCTCTTTGCTTGCGCGGCGCGCAGGGGGGCCACCGATTTCCATGCCAACCAATTCACCTGCGGCGGCGCCGTCCACGCTCGCGGTCCCGGAAACCTGCGATTTCCTTCGTCGCCACCCCCCGTTCGACCGGATGCACGACGACACGCTGCGGGCGCTCGTGCCCAAGCTCAGGCTGGCCGTATTCCCGAAGGACGCGACGATCCTCTCGACCCAGAGCGGACCCGTCACGCACCTGCACATCGTCCAGCGTGGCCTTGTCGGCAGCCAGCCCAACAACGCGCAGGCCGAACCCGATGCCACCCTCGGGCCCGGCGAGGTGTTCCCCGTGGGTGCGCTTTCCGCCGGCGGAGCGACGACCAAGATCTTCCGCGCGCTGCAGGAGACGGTCTGCTGCCTGCTGTCGCGCGACGACTTCCTGGAGCTTCGCCGGGCATCGCCGGAATTCGAGCGCTATTGCACCGAAGCGATCACCGAGAAGCTCAAGCAGTCGCTCGACAGCCTCTACCGCCAGTACAGCCAGCGCGCGTCCGAGCAACAGACACTGACCCGCACGCTCGGCGAGATCGTCCGCCGGGCGCCGATCGCGTGCGCCGCGACGGCGCCGCTGCGCGAGGCGCTGCAGAAGATGGCCGACGCGAAGGTGCGCACGATCATCGTCCTCGATCGCGACGACGCGCCCGTCGGTATGTTCACCCTGGTCGACCTGCTGCGGCGCGTGGCGCTGCCGGAGCGTTCGCTCGCCACCCCCGTGTCCGAGGTGATGTCCGCGCCGATCGTCACCCTGCCCGCGTCGGTGACCGCCTACGAGGCTCTGCACGTGATGGCCGAGCGCGGGATCCGGCAGATCGTCGTCGTCGAGAACGGCCGGCTGCACGGCGTGATCAACGAGCGCGACCTGTTCGCGCTGCAGCGCGTGTCCATGCGCCAGGTCATCGAGGGGCTGCAGGCATCCGACACCGTCGACAAGCTCAAGCGGGCAGGCGAGGACATCCGGTTGCTCACGCAGAACCTGCTCGTCGCAGGGCGTGGGGGCCGAGCCGCTCACCCGGACGATCGCCGCACTCAACGACGCCCTGTCGCGCCGGGCGATCGAGCTGGTGCTGACAAAGCACGACCTCGACGACATCGACTGGTGCTGGCTGGCGCTCGGCAGCGAAGGTCGCGGCGAGCAGACCTTCGCGACCGACCAGGACAACGCGCTGCTGTTCGTTGCCGCGGATGCCGACGACGCCGCACGCCGGCGGGAGCGGCTGCTCCCGTTCGCGCGGGACGTCAACGCGTGCCTGGATACGCTCGGCTTTCCGCTCTGCACGGGCAACGTGATGGCGAGCAATCCGGACCTGTGCCTGTCGACCGAGGAGTGGAAGGCCAAGTTCCTGCACTGGATCCGGCAACCCACGCCGCAGGCGTTGCTGAATGCGAACATCGTGTTCGATCTGCGGCCGCTTTACGGTGACACGGTGCTGTGCGACGGGCTGCGGGCATGGCTGTTCGGGTACACGCAGGCGAATCCGACGTTCCTTCGCCTCATGGTGCAGAACGCGCTCGAAGTCGCGCCGCCGCTCGGCCTCATTCGCGCGTTCGCCGTCGACGACGAGCCGGACGTCAAGGGAACCCTGGACCTCAAGGCGCGCGGCACGCGACTGTTCGTCGACTGCGCGCGCGTATTCGCGCTGGCGCTGGGCATACCCGAGACCGGAACCGCCGCGCGGATGCGGCTCGCGGGCGAGCGCCTGCACGTCCCCTCCAGGTACGTCGATGCCGCGGTGGAGGCGTTCCACTTTCTGCAGTTCCTGCGCCTGCGCCAGCAGGACCTGCCCGGCGCGCACGGGAAGGCCAACCGGATCGATCCCTATGCGCTGCACGAAGTCGACCAGCGGATGCTGAAGGAGTCGTTTCGGCAGGCGAAGCAACTGCAGGAGCGGCTGCGTCTGTCGTACCGGCTTTGAAGGCCCGGGCAGGTCCCCGTCCGACCGCGGCGGGCGGGGCGGTGCGCGTCGACCGGGGACTCGGGGCGGCACCGCCGCGGCGACGGCCGCAACAGGGATCCCCGTTCTTGCTAGTATCGGATGGGAGCCGGCAACATCGAGGGGACGCGATCCATGAACCAACCGGACGACAAGAGCCAGCGCCTGGTGGGCGTGTTCCTGCTGGGCATTTTGCTGTTCAACTTTCCGCTGCTGGCCTTGTTCAATCGGGCGGCGAGCGCCTTCGGAGTGCCGCTGCTCTATGCCTACGTCTTCGTGTCGTGGGCACTGGTGATCGGCCTGCTGGCGCTCGTCGTCGAACGCTCGCGCTAGCGTGACGCCGGGGACCGGGTCGGAACGCCATGCTGCAGAGCTGGGTGATCATCCCCGTCGCGCTCGCCTACCTCGGCGCGCTGTTCGCCATCGCCTACTACGGCGACCATCGGGCGGACCAGGGCCGCTCGATCATCGCCAATCCGTACATCTACGCCCTCTCGCTGGGCGTCTACGCGACGGCGTGGACGTTCTACGGCAGCGTCGGGCGCGCCGCGTCCGACGGCGTCGGCTTCCTGCCGATCTACATCGGCCCCACGCTGATGATGGCGCTGTGGTGGCTCGTGATGCGCAAGATCATCCGCATCAGCAAGGCCAACCGCATCACGTCGCTGGCCGATTTCATCTCGTCGCGCTACGGCAAGAGCGCGCTGCTCGCCGGGCTCGTCACCATCATCGCCGTGATCGGCGTCATTCCGTACATCGCCCTGCAGCTGAAGGCCGTCTCCCACAGCTTCACCATTCTCGCCCAGTATCCGGAGGTGGTGCTGCCCGCGCTGCGCGAGCCGGTGCCGATCGGGGTCGACACGGCGTTCTGGATGGCGCTGCTGCTGGCCACCTTCACGATCCTGTTCGGCACGCGCCATCTCGACGCTTCCGAGCGCCACGAGGGCATGGTGGCCGCGATCGCGTTCGAGTCGCTGGTGAAGCTGGTGGCATTTCTCGCGGTCGGGTTGTTCGTCACCTACGGCATCTACGACGGACTGGGGGACATCTTCGCGCGCGCCCAGGGGTACGCGCACCTGTCGACGCTGCTCGCGCCGCTGGGCGGGGCGGCGGGGAGCTACGCCAGCTGGGCATGGCTCACGCTGCTCTCGATGTTCGCGATCATGTTCCTGCCGCGGCAGTTCCAGATCGCCGTCGTCGAGAACGTCGACGAGCGTCACCTCGGCAAGGCGATCTGGCTGTTTCCGCTGTACATGCTGGCGATGAACCTGTTCGTGATCCCCGTCGCCTTCGGCGGCGTCATGCATTTCTCGTCGCTGCCGGTGGACCCGGACACGTTCGTGCTCACGCTGCCGATGGCCGAAAAGCAGGAGGCGATCGCGCTGCTGGTGTTCATCGGCGGGTTGTCCGCCGCGACCGGCATGGTGATCGTCGAGACGATCGCGCTGTCCACGATGGTCTGCAACGATCTCGTGATGCCCGTGCTGCTCCGGATGCCGGCGATGCGGCTCGCCGAGCGGAAGAACCTCACCGGACTGCTGCTCGCGATCCGCCGGGGCGCGATCATCGCGGTCGTGCTGCTCGGCTACTTCTACTACCGGTTCGCCGGCGAGGCGTATGCCCTGGTGGCCATCGGGCTGATCTCGTTCGCGGCGGTCGCGCAGTTCGCGCCGGTGGTGATCGGCGGAATCTACTGGAAGGGAGCGACGCGTGCGGGCGCGCTCGCTGGGCTGACGGCAGGGTTCGTCGTGTGGCTCCACACGCTGCTGCTCCCGTCGTTCGCCAAGTCGGGCTGGCTGCCCATCGGGTTTCTCAACGAGGGACCGCTCGGCATCGGGCTGCTCAAGCCGTATGCGCTGTTCGGGCTGGAAGGCCTCAACGACATCACGCACGCCATGCTTTGGAGCATGGTGGCCAACGTCGGCGCGTATGTCCTCGTCTCGATGCTGACCCGCCAAAGCGTCGCGGAGCAGGCGCAGGCGGCGCGATTCGTCGACGTCTTCCGGCGCGGCGACGAGGGCGCGGGCGTGCATTTCTGGAGAGGCTCGGCTTCGCTGCCCGATCTCCGCGCGCTGCTCGCGCGGTTTCTCGGCCCCGACCGGGCCGACGCGGCGCTCGGCGCGTACGCCGTCCGGCGCGGCTTCGCGTCGCCGGCGACGATGCCGGCGGACGCGAGCCTCGTCAATTTCGCGGAAACCACCCTCGCCGGGGCGATCGGCGGCGCGTCGGCGCGCATCATGGTGGCGTCCACCGTCCACGAGGACGTCCTGTCCGTCGACGAGGTCCGGTCGATGCTCGACGAGGCGTCGCAGGTGATCGCATACAGCCACGAGCTCAAGCAGAAGTCGCAGGAGCTGATCGCGGCGACGGACGAGCTGCGCGCCGCGAACCAGCGGCTGCAGGAACTCGATCGGCTGAAGGACGACTTCATCTCGACGGTCACGCACGAGTTGCGCACGCCGTTGACCTCGATTCGCGCGTTTTCCGAGATCCTGCGCGACAGCCCCGAGCTCGACGTCGCCGAGCGGCAGAGATTCCTGGCGATCATCATCCAGGAAAGCGAGCGACTCACCCGGCTCATCAACCAGGTGCTCGACCTCGCCAAGCTCGAGTCGGGTCGCGCCGAGTGGCAATCGTCCCGGATCGACATGCGGGCGGTGATCGAGGACTCGCTCGACGCGACCGGGCAGCTGTTCCGCGCCAAGTCCGTTGCGCTCGAGGCGCGCCTTCCCGATCACGTGCCGCCGGTCAGCGCGGATCGCGACCGCCTGGTCCAGGTGCTCATCAACCTCCTTTCCAACGCCGCGAAGTTCGTCGCCGAGGGAGAGGGGCGGGTGGTCGTCGAGCTCCGCCAGGTCGCGGGTGCGGTGCGCGTCGAGGTGAGCGACAATGGCCCCGGCATCGCGCTCGAGGACCAGCGGATCATCTTCGAGAAGTTCCGGCAGGCGGGCGATACGATGACGGAGAAGCCGCAGGGCACGGGGCTCGGCCTTCCGATCAGCCGGCAGATCATCGACCACCTCGGCGGGCGGTTGTGGGTCGAAAGCACGCCTGGCCAGGGCGCGACCTTCGGTTTCGAACTGCCCGTCGCGCAGGCCATCCGGCCCGGCGGGCAGGATTCCGGGCCGATGCAGGGCACGTGAGCCAGTCCGGAACCGGCTGCATGGAAAGCGCCGGAAAGGCGCAGGAGGAGTGATGGGGAAGAAAATTCTGATCGCGGACGATGAGCCCAACATCGTCGTCTCGCTCGAGTTCCTGATGAAGCAACGGGGCTACGCGGTCAAGGTCGTCGGCGACGGTGACGCCGCGCTCGCCGCGGTCGCCGAATTCGAGCCGGACCTCATTCTGCTCGACGTCATGATGCCGCGGATGAGCGGCTACGACGTCTGCCAGCGGATTCGCGAGAACCCGGCGTGGCATGCGATCAAGATCGTCATGCTCTCGGCCAAGGGACGGGAGATCGAGGTGAACAAGGGTCTGGCCGTGGGGGCGGACGCCTACGTGACCAAGCCCTTTGCCACGAAGGACCTGATCGAGACGGTCCGCGCGATGCTGGGCGAGTAGGCGATGTCGGACCGGACGCGCATAGGCCTGGCGCTCCTCGCCGCCTGGGGGCTGGTGCTTTCCGCGATCGCGGCGACCACGCTGCTCGTCGGCGCGGACCTGTCCGCGCAGGAACGCATCGATCTCGCGCATATCCTCAAGGATCGCGCTCCGCACGTGGTCCTGATCTCGCTGCTGCTGCTGGTCCCGCTCGTGTTCATCCTGCGGACCCTGTTCCGCCGGTACGTCATCGCGCCGAGAAAGCTCTCCGAGGACGTCCGCCTGATGCTGACGGCGAATCCTGCGCATCGCGCGCCGCCGCGCGGCTCGGCCGAAATGAAGCGGCTGGCCCGGGACGTCAACAGCTTCGCCGAGGCGCGCGAGCTGCTGCACCAGGACGTCGAGCAGCGCATCCGCGAGGCGAACGCGCGCATCGAGCAGGAAAAGAACCGCCTGGCGGCACTGATGGCGGAGCTGGCGCAGAGCGTGGTGATGTGCAACATCGAAGGGCGCATCCTCCTTTACAACGCGCGTGCGATGCAGCTCCTGCGCCAGCCGCTCGGCGGCACGGCGGGAGTGGGGAAGGGACACAGTCTCATCGGCCTCGGCCGGTCGATCTTCGCGATCTTCGACCGGAACCTCATCATCCACGCGCTGGAGAGCATCCAGGACCGACAGCGCCAGGGAACGCGCAATCCGGTGGCGAACTTCGTCACGACGGTGCCGGCGGGCCCGCTGGTGCGGGTGCAGATGGCGCCGGTCCACGGATCGGCAGCCGATGCGGCGAGCGGGGGCGGCGCCGGGGTGATCACCGGGTTCGTGCTGATCCTCGACAACATCACGCGGCGGATCGAGTCCGGCAGCCGGCGCGATCTCCTGCTGCAGACGCTGACGCAGGGAACCCGGGCCTCGCTCGGCAGCGTCCGGGCGGCCGTCGAGACGATCGCGGCATTCCCGGACATGGACAAGGAGGCGCAGAGCCGGTTCATCGGGATCATCGGCGACGAGGCGCAGCGCCTGAGCGTGAAGCTCGACGAAACGGTGCGCGAGTTCGCGGACTCGCTGCGCACCGAGTGGCCGCTGGAGGACATGCGCGGGGCGGACCTCATCGCGGCGGCCCGGCGGCGGATCGAGTCCAGGCTCGGCCTGCCGACCAAGCTCGAGGAGGTCGACGAATCGATCTGGCTCAACGTCGACAGTTATTCGCTGATGCAGGGGATCACCTACCTCGCGAGCCGGCTGCACGAGGAATTCGGCATTCGCGAAGTCCGGTTTGCGCTGATGCCCGCCGGGCAGCTTGCGCACCTCGACCTCATCTGGACCGGCGCGCCGCTCGGTTCGGAGACGACGATGTCGTGGCAGACGGACTCGATGGAACTCGGCGGCGAGGCCTGCCCGTTGACGCTGAAGCAGATCGTCGAGCGCCACAACGCGGAATTCTGGTACCAGATCCACAAGCCTTCGCACCGCGAGTTCTTCCGGATCGCGATTCCGGTCACCAAGCCGGACGAGGCCGCGTGGACTGCGTCCGGCGCGGCCGAGAGCCGTCCCGAGTTCTACGACTTCGACCTGTTCCACCAGCCGGGGCAGACGCCGGAGCAGGACAACCGTCCCCTTGCCGCGTTGAGCTACACCGTCTTCGACACCGAAACCACCGGGTTGAACCCGTCGCAGGGGGACGAGATCGTGTCGATCGGCGCCGTCCGCATCGTCAACGGGCGGCTGCTGGAGCACGAGACGTTCGACCAGCTGATCGACCCGGGGCGAAACATGTCCCCCGAGGCGAGCCGGATCACCGGCATCGAGACCTCGATGCTGCAGGGCCAGCCGGCGATCGGCAAGGTGTTGCCGGCCTTCGGGCAGTTCTGCGAGGACACGGTGCTCGTCGCGCACAACGCGGCGTTCGACCTGCGCTTCCTGCGCCTCAAGGAGGAAGCGACGGGCGTGCGCTTCACGCAGCCGGTGCTCGACACGCTGCTGCTGTCGGCCGTGCTGCAGCCCGATGCCGATGCCCACGGGCTCGAAGCGATCGCCGAACGGATGGGCATCAATCCGATCGGGCGGCACACGGCGCTCGGCGACGCGATCATGACCGGGGAGGTCTTCCTGCGTATGATTCCGCTGCTGGCCGAGCGGGGCATCCGGACCCTCGGCGAAGCGCGGGAAGCTTCGCAGAAGACGTACTTCGCGCGCATCGAGTACTGACGGCGCGCCACGACCTCGGCGGAGCGACCGCCGAGGGGGACGGACCGTCGACGCGCCAGCATTCGGACGCCCCGCCAACGATGTCCGGACCCTTCATGGCCGAAACTTCCGCCCCCGCCCTTACCACCCGTGCTCCGCGCGACGCCGGGCGCGCCGCTGCTCGCCGTGCGCGGCCTCGCGGCCTGGTACGGCGAATCGCAGATCCTGCACGGCGTCGACTTCGACGTGCCCGAGGGCGAGGTGGTGACGCTGCTGGGTCGCAACGGCGCCGGCAAGTCCACGACGCTGAAGGCGATCATGGGCGTGCTGCCGCGGCGCGAGGGCTCGATCGTGTTCGACGGCACCGAGACGATCCGCCTCCCCTCGAATCGGGTGGCCCGGCTCGGCGTGGCCTGGTGCCCGGAGGAGCGCGGCATCTTCGGGAGCCTGAACGTCGAGGAAAACCTGCTGCTGCCGCCGAAGGTGCGTGCGGGCGGGCTGGCGGTCGACGAGATACTCACGCTGTTCCCGAACCTGCGCGAGCGGCTCGCGACGCCCGGCACCCGGCTCTCCGGCGGCGAGCAGCAGATGCTGGCGATCGGGCGCATCCTGCGCACCGGTGCCCGCCTGCTCCTGCTCGACGAGCCGACCGAGGGGCTGGCGCCGGTGATCGTGCAGGAGATCGGCCGCACGATCGCCGCGCTCAAGGCGAGGGGCTTCACGATCCTGCTGGTCGAGCAGAACTTCCGGTTCGCGGCCGCGCTGGCCGACCGCCATTACGTCCTCGACCACGGTCGCGTCGCCGACATGGTCCGGCGGGCGGACGTCGCCGCCAACCTGCAGAAGCTGCACGACTACCTCGGCGTCTGAGCCTTCCCTCCGGCTCCGGGCGACCGGACAAGATGTGGTCTACACGCCGCGCGCCGATGCGTGCATGCTCGCGTTCGAGTTCCGACCGGTAAAGGGCTAAACTCCGCACGAACCGCCCGCGGCGGCCGGCGCCCGACGTGCGCCGGGCCGCCGCGATCGCTTACGGCCCCCGCTGCCCATGCTCGTCTACATCATCCGCCGGAGCCTGCAGAGCGTCGTCGTGCTGTTCGTGATGTCGCTGATCGTCTTCGTCGGTGTCTACGCCATCGGCAATCCGATCGACATCCTGATCAACCCGCAGGCCGACCAGATCGACCGCGAACGCGCGATCGCCGCGCTGGGACTCGACCAGCCGCTGTGGGCGCAGTACACGGTGTTCCTCCGGGGCGCCGTCGCCGGAGATCTCGGCCGGTCGTTCGTCCATGCGGTGCCGGCGCTGGGCCTGATCCTCGAGCGGATGCCGGCGACGCTGGAACTCGCGGTCGCCGCGATGCTGCTCGCCATCACCTTCGGCATCCCGCTGGGCCTGTGGGCGGGACTCCGGCCCGACGGCTTCGCCGGACGCACGATCATGGCGGGATCGATCCTCGGCTTCTCGCTGCCGACGTTCTGGGTCGGCCTGATGTTCATCATGGTGTTCTCGGTGATGCTCGGATGGCTGCCGTCGAACGGCCGCGGCCCGACGACGCCGCTGTTCGGCATCCCGGTGTCGTTTTTGTCGGTCGAGGGCTGGCGTCACCTGATCATGCCGGCGACGAACCTCGCGCTGTTCAAGCTGGCGCTGCTGATCCGGCTGACGCGGGCCGGCGCGCGCGAGGCCCTGCTGCAGGACTACGTGAAGTTCGCGCGGGCCAAGGGCCTGACCAACGCGCGGGTCATCGGCGTGCACGTCCTGCGCAACATCCTGATCCCGATCGTGACCGTCATCGGCCTCGAGTTCGGCTCGGTGATCGCCTTCGCGATCGTCACCGAGAGCGTGTTCGCCTGGCCAGGCATGGGCAAGCTGCTGATCGACTCGATCGGCGTGCTCGACCGGCCGGTGATCGTCGCGTACCTGCTGATCATCGTCACCATGTTCATCGTCATCAACCTGGTGGTCGACGTCCTGTACTCGGCGCTGGACCCGCGCGTGCGGCTGACGGACAGCAAGGGCTGACCGATGGCCGCCGCCCCCATCCCGGCGCGGGACGCCGAGACGCCGCTGCACCGGATCGTCGCGGACTTCTGCGGAAACCCCCTCGCGGTATTCGGCGCGGTGCTCTTTCTCGTCATCCTGCTGGCCGCGGTCTTCGCGCCGCTGATCTCGCCGCAGAATCCCTACGACCTCGCGCAGCTCGACGTCATGGAGAGCCGGCTGCCGCCCGGATCGCCCACCCCCGCCGGCGGCACCTTCTGGCTGGGCACCGACGACCAGGGCCGCGACATGCTGTCCGCGATCTTCTACGGCCTGCGCATCTCGCTGGGCGTCGGCGCGGCGAGCACGGTGTTCGCGCTGCTGATCGGGCTGACGATGGGCCTGACGGCGGCGTACTTCGGCGGCCGCATCGAGACGCTGATCATGCGGATCGTCGACATCCAGCTGTCGTTCCCGGCGATCCTGATCGCGCTGATCCTGATCGCCGTCCTGGGGCAGGGCATCGGCAAGGTCGTCGCCGCGCTGGTCACCATCCAGTGGGCCTACTACGCGCGGACGGTCCGTGGCGCGGCGCTGGTGGAGACGCGCAAGGAGTACATGGAGGCGGCGCGCTGCCTCGCGCTGCCGCCGGCGCGGATCGTGTTCCGTCACCTGCTGCCGAACTGCCTGCCGCCGATGATCGTCGTCGCCACGGTCCAGGTGGCCGCGGCGATCGCGCTCGAGGCGACGCTGTCGTTCCTCGGCCTGGGCCTGCCCATCACCGAGCCGTCGCTGGGGCTGCTGATCGCCAACGGCTACCAGTACCTGCTCTCGGGCAAGTACTGGATCAGCTTCTTTCCCGGGATCGCGCTGCTGCTCACCATCGTCAGCATCAACCTGGTCGCCGACCAGCTGCGCGACGTGCTCAATCCGAGGCTGCAGAAGTGAGCGCCATCGGCTCGTCGGCCGGCTCGTCGGGGCGCCTGCCGATCCTGCGGGTCGAGGGCCTGAAGACGCACTTCTTCACCAAGGCCGGGATCCTGCGCGCCGTCGACGACGTGTCGTTCGAGGTCGCCGAGGGCGAGGTCGTGGGGCTGGTCGGCGAGTCCGGCTCGGGCAAGTCGATGACCGGCTACTCGATCATGGGACTCGTCGATCCGCCGGGCCGCATCGTCGCCGGGAAGATCGAGCTCGCGGGCCGCGATCTCGCCCGGCTGTCGGCGGAGGACATGCGCCAGCTTCGCGGCAACCGGATCGCGATGATCTTCCAGGACCCGATGATGACGCTGAATCCGGTCCTGCGGATCGACCGGCAGATGATCGAGACGATCCTCGCGCACGAGAGGGTGAGCGTGGAGGCGGCGCGCGAGCGCTCGCGCGCCGCGCTGGCGAAGGTGGGCATCCCGTCGCCCGACGAGCGTCTCCTGGCCTACCCGCACCAGTTCTCGGGCGGCATGCGCCAGCGCGTCGCCATCGCCATCGCGCTGCTGAACAACCCCGACCTCATCATCGCCGACGAGCCGACGACCGCGCTCGACGTCACGATCCAGGGCCAGATCCTCTACGAGATGCAGAAGCTCACGCGGGAGACCGGCGCGGCGATGATCTGGATCACGCACGACCTCTCGGTCGTCGCCGGACTCGCCGACCGCGTCTGCGTGATGTACGCCGGCCGCATCGTCGAGCAGGGAACGACGTACGACGTGCTGACGACGCCGCGCCATCCGTACACGCAGGGACTGCTCGACTCGGTGCCGTCGCGCAGCGCCCGCGGCGCGCGGCTGAAGCAGATTCCCGGGATGACGCCGTCGCTGCTCGAGCTGGGCCCCGGCTGCCCGTTCCGCGAGCGCTGCGCGTTCGCGACCGCCGCCTGCGCGGTGCTGCCGCCGCTGCAGCCGCAGGGTGACGGCGGGCAGGCGGTGTGCTGCCACCATCCGCTGGTGCACGAACCGGCGATGCCCGCATGAGCGCGACGACGACGTCGCCGACGCGCGCCGGCGAGGCGAGGCGGCTTGGCGGCGGTGCGCCGGAGGCGCTGCTGACGCTCGCCGGTGTCAGCCGGAAGTTCGTCAAGTCGCTCGACGTCGCGGCGCGGATCGGCAACCTGCTCGGCGCGCGGGCGCGCGAGGAGGTCGTCCACGCGGTCGACCGCGTGGACCTCGCGATCACCGCCGGCGAGGTCGTCGGCCTGGTGGGCGAATCCGGATGCGGCAAGTCGACGCTGGGTCGGCTCGCGGTCGGCCTCCTCGGCCTGACCGAAGGCCAGCGCTACTGGCGCGGCCGCGCGCTGTCGGGGCTGTCGGCGGCGGACGCGCGGCGCCAGCAGCTCAAGATGCAGATGATCTTCCAGGATCCCTACGCGTCGCTCAATCCGCGGATGCGCGTCGTCGACATCGTCGGCGAGGCGCCGGTCGCGCACGCGCTGATCGCCCAGCGGCAGCAGATCGAGTACGTGGGGCTGCAGCTCAACCGCGTCGGTCTCGACCCGACGCTGATGCGCCGCTTCCCGCACCAGTTCTCCGGCGGGCAGCGCGCGCGCATCGGCATCGCCCGCGCGCTCGCGGTCAAGCCGGAGTTCCTGGTCTGCGACGAGTCGGTGGCGGCGCTCGACGTGTCGATCCAGGCGCAGGTGCTCAACCTGTTCATGGAACTGCGGACCGCGCTCAACCTGACCTACCTCTTCATCAGCCACGACCTGGGCGTGGTCGAGCACGTCAGCGACCGCGTGGTGATCATGTACCTGGGGCGCGTCGTCGAGTCGGGACCCACCGCCGAGCTGTTCGCCGCACCCAACCATCCGTACACGCGGGCGCTGCTCGCCGAGGTCGGCAAGGTCGAGCCGAGGAAGCGGACGTTCGTCCCGATCAAGGGCGAGATCCCGTCGCCGCTGGATCCGCCGCCCGGCTGCCACTTCCACCCGCGCTGCCCGCACGCGATGGCACGGTGCCGCGAGCAGGCGCCGCCGCTGGGCGTGATCGCGCCGGGGCGCGAGGCGGCGTGCTGGCTCAATGCGGCGGCCTGAAGCCATGGACGTAGCGGTGCGCCGTCACGAGCCGGCCGGCGCCTGCATTCCATTGGTGTTCGACTCGCCGCATTCGGGCGAGGCCTATCCCGACGATTTCGAGCACCTCCCACCGCGCGCCGTCGTGCGCCAGGCCGAGGACACGCACATCGGGCGGCTGTATGCCTGCGCGCCGCGCCACGGCGCGACGCTGATCGAGGCCCGGTTTCCGCGCGCCTACATCGACGCCAACCGCAGCCTCGCCGACATCGACCCCGAACTCCTCGCCGACGCCTGGCACGAGCCGGTCGCGCCGACGCGCAAGACCGAGCTCGGCATCGGGCTCGTCTGGCGGCTCGCGCGCGGCGGGGTGCCGATGTACGCGCGCCGGCTGGCGGCGGCCGAGATCCGCGGGCGCATCGACCGCTGCTGGCGGCCGTATCACCACGCGCTGGACTCGGCGCTCGATGCCCGGCACGCGGCGTTCGGCGCGGTGTGGCACATCGACTGCCATTCGATGCCGGCGGTCGGCGACGCGCTGTCCGACGATCCGGGCCGCGAACGTGCGGATTTCGTCCTCGGCGACCGCGACGGCACGACCTGTGCCCCGGCCTTCACCGCGTTCGTCGCCGCCGAGGTCGCGGCCATGGGCTACACCGTCGCCGTCAACGATCCGTACAAGGGCGTGGAGATCGTCCGCCGGCACGGTCGACCGGGGGAGGGCCGGCACAGCCTCCAGGTCGAGATCAAGCGCACGCTGTACATGGACGAGGCGACGCTGGAACGGAACGCCGGCTACGCCCGGCTCGAGACCGACCTGGGGCGCCTCGTCGGCCGGCTTGCGGGATTCGTCCGCGCGGCGATTGGTCAGACCACTTGACCGGTTTTCGGGCCGCTGCCAAACTCCCGGACACCCGAAACACCGGTCGGCCCGCGGCCCGGCACGGTGCGCTGCGACGGCGCGGCTTCCTCCGGGAGGCGCGCGCCGCCGACTTTCCTTCCATGCCGCTGCCAGGAGGTTTCATGTCCACGCTCTCGCGCGCCTTCGCGCGCCTTGCGACGTTCGTCGTGCTCGCCGTGATCGCCGGCGGTGCGACGGCGCAGAACTACCCCAATCGTCCGCTGACCTTCGTCGTGCCCTGGGGCGCGGGCGGCGGCACCGACACGACGGCGCGCTACTTCGCGACGATGCTCGAGAAGGAACTCGGGCAGCCGGTCAACGTCGTCAACCGGACGGGTGGCGGCGGCGTGGTGGGGCACAGCGCCATCGCGCAGGCGCCGGCCGACGGCTACACCATCGGCATGATCACCGTCGAGATCACGATGATGCACTGGCAGGGCCTGACCGACCTCAACCCGGCGTCGTACACGCCGCTGGCGCTGGTCAACGCCGACCCGGCCGGGTTCACCGTCCGCGCCGATTCGCAGTGGAAGTCGGTCAAGGAGGTGCTCGACTACGCCAAGGCCAACCCGGGCAAGCTCAAGGCCTCGGGCACCGGACAGGGCGGCATCTGGCACCTGGCGCTGGCCGGCCTGATGAACGATGCGAAGATCCCGCAGACGGCGATTCCGTGGGTGCCGTCGAACGGCGCCGCACCGGCGATGCAGGACCTCGCCGCGGGCGGGGTCGACGTCGTCACCTGCTCGCTGCCCGAAGCGCGGGCGCTGATCGAGGCCGGCAAGGCGCGGCCGTTGGCGGTGATGGACAGCAAGCCGTCGCCGCTCTTCCCCAATGTGCCGACGATGAAGCAGGCGGCCGGCAGCGACTGGACCGTGTCGGCCTGGCGCGGCATCGGCGGACCGAAGGGTCTGCCGAAGGACGTCGAGACCAAGCTGGTCGCCGCGATCAAGAAGATCTGGGACAGCAAGGAGTTCAAGGACTTCGCGTCCAGCAAGGGCTACGGCACCGCATGGGCGGCGCAGGCCGACTTCGCCGCATTCATGGCGAAGGGCGACGCCGACATGGGTGTCGTCATGAAGGCCGCCGGCCTCGCCAAGTGACGGCAGCGGCGAGCGGGCCGGGGTTCCCGGCCCGCCGCCGCGGTTGCCGGCACGTGCGGCGCGCGCGGGTCGACCCGGCGCAGCGATGAAGATCAACGACGCGGTGTTCGGCGCCGTGCTCGTGGTGCTCGGCGCCGCGGTGCTCTGGCACGTCCAGGCGTTTCCGAAGATTCCCGGCCAGCAGGTCGGCCCGGCGCTGTTTCCGGGACTCATCAGCGCCGGCCTCGCCGTCGCCGGCGTGTTGCTGGTGATCTCGGGCCTGCGCGCGCGCCGTGCCGGCGAGCCTTGGTTCACGCTGGCCGACTGGATGGGGTCGCGCGGTCACTTCCTCGCCTTCGCCGCGGTCCTGCTGGGGGGGGTCGCCTACGTCTACCTCGCGGAGCCCGTCGGGTTCCTGCTGGTCGCGCCGGTGCTGCTGTTCGTCTGGATGACCGCGTTCGGCGTGAAGCCGGGGCGCGCCGCGCTGGTCGCGGTGATCGGCACGCTGGCGATCTGGTACGTGTTCTACAAGCTGCTGCGCGTCCCGCTGCCATGGGGCGTGCTGACGAACTTCGCCTTCTGACGTGAGCGCGCTCGCCACCGCCGCCGGGATGGTGTTCGATCCCTACACGCTGCTGGTGATGCTGGTGGCGGCCGCGTACGGGCTGTTCGTCGGCGCGGTGCCGGGCCTGACCGCGACGATGGCCATCGCGCTGCTGGTGCCTGTCACGTTCTTCATGGCGCCGATCCCGGCGATCGCGGCGATGGTGACCGCGACGGCGATGGCGATCTTCTCCGGCGACATACCGGGTTGCCTGCTGCGGATGCCCGGCACGCCGGCCTCCGCCGCGTACACCGACGAGGCGTACGCGATGACGCGCAAGGGACAGGCCGAGCTGGCGCTGGGCGCCGGGCTGGTGTTCAGCGCCATCGGCGGGCTCTTCGGCACCGCGGTGCTGATCGTCGCGGCGCCGGCGCTCGCCGAGTTCGCGCTCAAGTTCAGCTCGTTCGAGTATTTCTGGCTGGTGCTGCTGGGCCTCACCTGCGCGATCGTCATCACCGCCCAGCGGCCGCTGAAGGGGATCGTCTCGCTGCTGCTGGGGCTGCTCATCGCCTGCGTGGGACTGGGCAATCCGGCCGGGTTCCCGCGCTTCACCTTCGGCAGCACCGAGCTCATGGGCGGCATCGGGCTGATCCCGCTGATGATCGGCATGTTCGCGGTGTCCGAGATCCTCCGCTACGCCGTGCACACCGGACCGAAGCTCGCGATCGTCGACCAGCCGATCCACAACGTGTTCCGCGGCATGTGGGCGCTGACGAAGAAGTATCCGATGCAGATCCTCCGCGGCAGCGTGCTGGGCACCGCGGTCGGCGCGCTGCCCGGCGCCGGCGCCGACATCGCCGCGTGGATGAGCTACGCGATCAGCAAGAAGCTGTCGAAGGAGCCGGAGAAGTTCGGGACCGGGCACGTCGAGGGCATCGTCGAGAGCGGCGCGGCGAACAACAGCGCGCTCGCCGGCGCGTGGATCCCGGCGCTGGTATTCGCGATCCCCGGCGACTCGATCACCGCCATCGTGATCGGCGTGCTGTACATGAAGAACATGAACCCGGGGCCCACGCTGTTCACGCAGAACCCGCAGAACATCTACGCGGTGTACCTGCTGTTCATCGTCGCCAACCTGATCATGATTCCGCTCGGATGGCTGTGCATCAAGGTGGCCAAGAAGATCCTGCGGGTGCCGCGCGAGGTGCTGATGCCGGTGATCCTGCTGTTCTGCCTGGTCGGCGCGTTCGCGATCAACAACACGCCGTTCGACATCGGCGTGATGCTCGCCGCCGGCGTGGTGGCCTTCTTCCTCGAGGAGAACGGCTTCCCGGTCGCGCCGGCGATCCTCGGCGTCGTCCTGGGAACGATGCTCGAGGAGAACTTCGTCACGTCGATGATCAAGGCCAACGGCCAGCTGACGGCATTCTTCGCCCGTCCGGTCGCGGCGACGCTGGGCCTGCTGACGCTGGCGGCGTGGTTCCTGCCGCCGGTCATACGCCGGCTGCGAGGGATCGCCGGGGCCTGAACCCGGGGCGTTCCGTGCGTTGCCCGTTCATGCGGCGGCGCGGTATAATCGTCCGGATTTGCGTCGACCGCACCGAAATGCACCATTTCGGCGCGATGTCGTGACGTGGACGATGGGCGGTTTCGGTGCGGAGGCGGTTTCCGGATCGATCCGCGGGTCGGGACAGTCAGGCGGACGGATTGATGCGCAGGCGGCTGGTCGTCGGAAACTGGAAGATGAACGGCAGCCTCGCGACGAATGCGGCGCTGCTGGCGGCGCTGGCGCAGGGCTGGAAGCCGGTCGCGGGGCGGGAAATCGCCGTCTGCGTCCCGTATCCGTACCTGGCGCAGGCGCAGGCGGCGCTGCACGGGACGACGGTGGGTTGGGGGGCGCAGGACGTCAGCGAGCACCGGTCCGGCGCGTTCACCGGGGAAGTGTCGGCGGGCATGCTCGCCGACTTCGGCTGCCGGTACGTGCTGGCGGGGCACTCGGAGCGCCGGCAGCACTTCGGCGACACCGATGCCGTCGTCGGCGCCAAGACGGTCGCGGCGATGCGGGCGGGCCTGGTCCCGGTCGCCTGCGTCGGCGAAACGCTGGCCGAGCGCGACGGCGGGTTCACCGCGGCCGTGGTGCTGCGCCAGCTCGATGCGGTGCTGGCGGCGGTGCGGGCAGGCCCCGCGGAACCGTTCGTGGTCGCCTACGAGCCGGTCTGGGCGATCGGCACCGGGCGGACGGCGGCGCCGGCGGAGGCGCAGGAAGTGCATGCGACGCTGCGGGCGAGGCTCGCCGCGGCGGGAATGCAGGACGTGCCGCTGCTGTACGGCGGCAGCGTGAAGGCGGGCAACGCGGGTGCGTTGTTCGCGATGGCGGACATCGACGGCGGCCTCATCGGCGGCGCGTCGCTGGACGCGACGGAATTTTTGGCGATTGCCGCTGCCTGAATCCAGGGTCGCGGCGCCGCGGAAGAGAACAGGAACAACGGATGGGTATGCTCGAAACGGTGACATTGGTGCTGCACCTCGCGGTCGCGATCGCGATCTGCGGGTTCGTGCTGCTCCAGCATGGCAAGGGCGCCGACATGGGCGCGGCGTTCGGCAGCGGGTCGTCCGGCAGCGTTTTCGGCTCCGCGGGTTCGGCCAACTTCCTGTCGCGGACGACCGCGGCGCTGGCGACGGTGTTCTTCGTGTCGAGCCTGGGACTCACCTACCTCGCCAGCACCCGCAGCGTGCCGGCGGGCGGCCTGATGGAGCAGAAGGGCCTGATGGACAAGATTCCCGCCGACAGCAAGGCGGCGGCGCCGAAGACCGGCGACGTGCCGCCGCTGCCGGCCGGTGCAGTCGCCCCCGTGGCGGATCCGGCCAAGGCGCCGCTGCCGTCGGCGCCGGCCCCGGCGGCACCCGCCGGGACGAAGTCGGGCGAGGTGCCGAAGTAAAGGACCGAATGCGGTAGGCCGGCAGGTGATGCCGGCGGCGGTGGCGGGGGGCATCCCGGTCGCCGCGAACGAACGTCTCAGCCGACGTGGTGAAATTGGTAGACACGCTGTCTTGAGGGGGCAGTGGCGAAAGCCGTGGGAGTTCGAGTCTCCCCGTCGGCACCAGATTGGCATCGTTGTGCGGGCGGACGCCCCGCGCGGCGACGGGCAGGACGCACGGTACGGGCAACCCCGTCCGGCCGCGGTCCCCATCGGGCCGGGTCCCGGGCGCAACGACGGTGACGGTCGGGGCCTGGCCCCGAAGCGAGCCGACCTACATGCTTGAACAGTACTTTCCGATCCTCCTCTTCATCCTGGTCGGTCTCGTCCTCGGACTCGTGCTGCTGACCGTCGGCGGCCTGGTGTCCCCGCGGCGGCCGAGCCCGGAAAAGCTCTCCCCGTACGAGTGCGGATTCGAAGCCTTCGAGGACGCGCGGATGAAGTTCGACGTCCGCTATTACCTGGTCGCCATCCTGTTCATCCTGTTCGACCTCGAGATCGCGTTTCTCTTCCCCTGGGCGGTGGTGCTGCCCGACATCGGCTTCGAGGGCTTCGCCGCGATGATGGTGTTCCTGGGCATTCTCGTCGTGGGCTTCGTCTACGAGTGGAAGAAGGGCGCGCTCGAGTGGGAATGACCGGCAGCGCGCGGAGCTAGCGGGGCGACCATGGCGATCGACGGCGTACTGGAGAAGGGCTTCGTCACGACCACGCTCGACGGCGTGATCAACTGGGCCCGCAACGGGTCGATGTGGCCGGTGACGTTCGGGCTGGCCTGCTGCGCGGTCGAGATGATGCACGCCGGCGCGGCACGCTACGACCTCGACCGGTTCGGGATCGTCTTCCGGCCGAGCCCCCGCCAGAGCGACGTGATGATCGTCGCCGGTACGCTGTGCAACAAGATGGCCCCGGCGCTGCGCAAGGTCTACGACCAGATGGCCGATCCCAAGTGGGTGATCTCGATGGGATCCTGCGCCAACGGCGGCGGCTACTACCACTACTCGTACTCGGTCGTTCGCGGCTGCGACCGCATCGTTCCGGTCGACATCTACGTCCCGGGCTGCCCGCCGACCGCCGAGGCGCTGCTCTACGGCATCCTGCAGCTCCAGAACAAGATCTGGCGCACCAACACCATCGCGCGCTGATGCCGACCCCGGTCGAACAACTCGCCGCCGACGTCGGCGCCGCTCTCGGCGACGCCGCGACAGCCGTCACGACGGCGCTGGGCGAGGTGACCGCCGTCGTCCGCGCCGACCGCTGGGTCGAAGCGATGCGCACGCTGCGCGACCGGCCGGACCTGCGGTTCGAGCTGATGATCGACCTCTGCGGCGTCGACTATTCGACGTACGGCAACGGCGCGCACGAAGGTCCGCGCTTCGCCGTCGTCTGCCACCTGCTGTCGCTCGCCAACAACCGGCGGCTGCGGGTCCGCGCCTTCGCGGACGACGACGAGTTTCCGGTCCTGGCTTCGCTGGTCGACGTCTGGCCGGCCGCGAACTGGTTCGAGCGCGAGGCGTTCGACCTCTACGGCGTCATGTTCACCGGCCATCCCGACCTGCGGCGCCTGCTCACCGACTACGGCTTCGTCGGGCACCCGTTCCGCAAGGACTTTCCGCTCACCGGCCACGTCGAGATGCGCTACGACCCGGAGCAGAAGCGGGTGATCTACCAGCCGGTGACCATCGAGCCGCGCGAGATCACGCCGCGGGTGATCCGCGAAGCCAGCTACGCCGACGATGCGGGCTTCCGCAAGGGCTGACCGGGCGATGGCCGAGATCCGCAACTACACGATGAACTTCGGGCCGCAGCACCCGGCGGCCCACGGCGTGCTGCGGCTCGTCCTCGAGCTCGACGGCGAGGTGATCGAGCGCGCCGATCCGCACATCGGGCTGCTGCACCGGGCGACCGAGAAGCTCGCCGAGCACAAGACCTACCTCCAGTCGCTGCCGTACATGGACCGGCTGGACTACGTCTCGATGATGTGCAACGAGCACGCGTACTGCCTCGCCATCGAGAAGCTGATCGGTCTCGACGTGCCCCTGCGCGCGCAGTACATCCGCGTGATGTTCGACGAGATCACGCGGATCCTCAATCACCTGCTGTGGCTGGGCTGCCATTCGCTGGACGTCGGCGGCATGACGACGTTCCTCTACTGCTTCCGCGAGCGCGAGGACCTGTTCGACATGTACGAGGCGGTCTCCGGCGCGCGGATGCACGCGGCGTACTACCGACCGGGTGGCGTCTACCGCGACCTTCCCGACCGGATGCCGCAGTACCAGCCGGCGAACGCCCGCAACGCGCGGGCGCTCGCGCGCCTCAACGAGAACCGCCAGGGTTCGTTGCTCGACTTCATCGACGACTTCGCCCGGCGCTTCCCGGCGTACGTCGACGACTACGAGACGCTGCTGACCGACAACCGCATCTGGAAGCAGCGCACCGTCGGCATCGGCGTCGTGTCCCCCGAACGGGCGATGGCGCTCGGCTTCACCGGCGCGATGCTGCGCGGTTCGGGCGTGCCCTGGGACCTGCGCAAGAAGCAGCCGTACGAGGTCTACGACCTGATGGACTTCGACATCCCGATCGGCACCAACGGCGACTGCTACGACCGCTACCTGGTGCGCGTCGAGGAGATGCGCCAGTCGAACCGGATCATCCGCCAGTGCGTCGAATGGCTGCGCGCCAACCCGGGCCCGGTGATCGTCGACAACCACAAGGTGGCGCCGCCGCCGCGCGAGTCGATGAAGTCGAACATGGAAGAGCTGATCCATCACTTCAAGCTCTTCACCGAGGGCATGCACGTGCCGCCGGGCGAGGCGTACGCGGGGATCGAGCACCCGAAGGGCGAGTTCGGCGTCTACATCGTCTCCGACGGCGCCAACAAGCCCTATCGGGTCAAGCTGCGCGCGCCCGACTACGTGCATCTTGCCGCGCTCGACGAGATGTCGCGCGGCCACATGATCGCCGACGTCGTCGCGATCATCGGGACGCAGGACGTCGTGTTCGGGAGCATCGACCGGTGAGCCTTTCGGCCGCAGCCATCGACAGGATCGACCGCGAGGTCGCCAAGTATCCGCCCGGGCACCAGCAGTCCGCGGTGATGGCCGCGCTCGCCATCGCGCAGGACGAGCACGGCTGGCTGTCCACGGCGACGATGGACGCGGTGGCGAAGCACCTGGGCATGCCGCCGGTCGCGGTGTACGAGGTCGCGACGTTCTATTCGATGTACGACCTCGCTCCGGCGGGGCGTTTCAAGCTGTCGATCTGCACCAACCTGCCGTGCGCGCTGTCCGGCGCCAACGAGGCGGCGGCGCACCTGAAGGCGACGCTGGGCGTGGGCTTCGGCGAGACCACGGCGGACGGCCTGTTCACGCTGCGCGAGTACGAGTGCATGGGCGCCTGCGGCGACGCGCCGGTGCTGACCGTGAACAACAAGCGGATGTGCTCGCGGATGCAGCCGGCCGCGATCGACGCGCTGGTCGCCGAACTCCGGTCGGCGGCGGGGAAGACGGAGTGAGCCGATGAACGCGCCTTCCGAGCTGCTCGACTTCGGCCCCGACGCGATCATCATGGCCGGGCTCTCGGGCCGCAACTGGCGGCTGGACGACTACGTCAAGCGCGGCGGCTACGACGCGCTGAAGAAGATCCTGGCGGAGAGGATCCCGCCGGCGACCGTGATCGGCGAGGTCAAGAAGTCGGCGCTGCGCGGCCGGGGCGGGGCGGGCTTCCCGACCGGGCTCAAGTGGAGCTTCATGCCGCAGCAGTTTCCCGGCGACAAGTACCTCGTCTGCAACTCCGACGAAGGCGAGCCCGGCACGTTCAAGGACCGCGACATCATGCGGTACAACCCGCATGCGCTGATCGAGGGCATGGCGATCGCCGCGTACGCGATGGGCTGCCGGCGCGGGTACAACTACGTGCACGGCGAGATCTGGGAAACGTACGCCAGGATGGAGGAGGCGGTCGGCGAGGCGTTCGACGCGGGCCTGCTCGGCGACAACATCCTCGGCTCGGACTTCAGCTTCCACCTGCACAACCACCACGGCTACGGCGCGTACATCTGCGGCGAGGAGACGGCGCTGCTCGAGTCGCTGGAGGGCAAGAAGGGACAGCCGCGGTTCAAGCCGCCGTTCCCGGCGAGCTTCGGGCTCTACGGCAAGCCGACGACGATCAACAACACCGAGACCTTCGCCGCGGTGCCGTGGATCATCCGCCACGGCGGCGAGGCGTTCCTCGAGCTCGGCCGCCCGAACAACGGCGGCACCAAGATCTTCAGCGTGTCGGGCGACGTCGCGCGGCCGGGCAACTACGAGGTCCGGCTCGGGACGCCGTTCGCGACGCTGCTGGAGATGGCCGGCGGCATGCGCGATGGCCGCAAGCTCAAGGCCGTGATCCCCGGCGGGTCGTCGATGCCGGTGCTGCCCGGCGACGTGATGATGGCGACCGACATGGACTACGACTCGATCGCCAAGGCGGGGTCGATGCTCGGTTCCGGCGCGGTGATCGTGATGAACGACACCCGCTGCATGGTCAAGTCGCTGCTGCGGCTGTCGTACTTCTACTACGAGGAGTCCTGCGGCCAGTGCACTCCCTGCCGGGAGGGCACGGGCTGGCTGTGGCGCGTCGTCGACCGCATCGAGCACGGCAAGGGCCGGCCCGAGGACCTCGACCTCCTGCTCTCGGTCTCCGACAACATCGCCGGCCGCACGATCTGCGCGCTGGGCGACGCCGCGGCGCTGCCGGTGAAGAGCTTCGTCAGGCACTTCCGCGACGAGTTTCAGCACCACATCGACCACCGCCGGTGCGTGGTGCCGACCTACGTCTGATGCGAACGCGATGCTGAACCTCGAAATCGACGGCCGGACGGTGCAGGTGCCGAACGGCAGCACGGTGATGGACGCGGCGAACAAGCTCGGCGTCTACGTGCCGCACTTCTGCTACCACCGGAAGCTGTCGATCGCCGCCAACTGCCGGATGTGCCTGGTGCAGGTCGAGAAGGCCCCGAAGCCGCTGCCCGCCTGCGCCACGCCGGCGACCGACGGCATGAAGGTGTGGACGCACTCGGAACAGGCGGTCAGGGCGCAGAAGGGGGTGATGGAGTTCCTGCTCATCAACCACCCGCTCGACTGCCCGATCTGCGACCAGGGCGGCGAGTGCCAGCTGCAGGACCTCGCGGTGGGCTACGGCGCCTCCGGCTCGCGCTACACCGAGGCCAAGCGCGTCGTGTTCCACAAGCACCTCGGGCCGCTGGTGTCGGCCGAGGAAATGAGCCGCTGCATCCACTGCACCCGCTGCGTGCGCTTCGGGCAGGAGATCGCCGGCGTGATGGAGCTCGGCATGGCCGGGCGCGGCGAGCATTCCGAGATCCTGTCGTTCGTCGGACGCAGCGTCGACTCGGAGCTCTCCGGCAACATGATCGACCTCTGTCCGGTGGGAGCGCTGACGTCGAAGCCGTTCCGCTATGCCGCGCGCACCTGGGAGCTCGGGCGGCGGAAGTCGGTGGCACCGCACGATTCGCTGGGCAGCAACCTCGTCGTGCAGGTCAAGGGCGACCGCGTGATGCGCGTCCTTCCGCTCGAGAACGAGGCGGTCAACGAGTGCTGGCTGTCCGACAAGGACCGCTTCTCCTACGAGGCGCTCGACGGCGACGGGCGGCTCGACCGGCCGATGATCAAGCGCGACGGTGAGTGGCGCGAGGTCGACTGGACGACGGCGCTGGACTTCGTCGCCGCGGGGCTGTCGGCCGTCGTCGCGCGGCACGGCGGCACCGCGCTTGGCACGCTGGTCTCGCCGCACTCGACGCTCGAGGAAATGACGCTGGCGGCGCAGCTCACCCGCGCGCTGGGCAGCCCGAACGTCGATTTCCGCCTGCGGCAGTCGGACTTCCGCGGCGACCGTCGCGGCGCCGGCATCCCGTGGCTGGGTCTGCCGGTGGCGGCGCTCGAGACGCTGGACCGCGCGCTGGTCGTCGGCAGCTTCCTGCGCAAGGACCACCCGCTGGTCGCGCATCGGCTGCGGCAGGCGGCGAAGAAGGGCGCGCAGGTATCGATGCTGCACTCGGTCGCCGACGACTGGCTGCTGCCGGTCGCGCACTCGTTCGTCGCGACGCCGTCGCTGCTGCCGCGCGCGCTGGCCGAGATCGTCGTCGCCGCGGCGCGGGGCGCCGGCCGCCCGGTGTCGCCGGCACTGGCCGCGGTCGAGCCGACCGCGGCGGCCGAGGTGATCGCCGCGTCGCTGCTGACCGGCGAGCGCCGGGCCGTTCTGCTGGGCAACTACGCCGAGCAGCATCGGGAGGCGTCGCAGCTCCTGGCGCTGGCGCAGGCGCTGGCGGAAATCACCGGCGCGACGCTCGGCTGCCTCGGCGAGGCGGCGAACAGCGTCGGCGGCCACGTCGCCGGCGCGCTGCCGGGCGAGGGCGGCCTCGACGCCGCGGCCATGTTCGCCGATCCGCGCAAGGCGTACCTGCTGCTGCACGCCGAGGCCGAGTTCGACTGCGCCAACCCGGTCGCCGCGCGCGCCGCGCTGGAGAAGGCGGAGTTCGTCGTCGCGCTGACGCCGTTCCGCCACGGCACGCAGTACGCCGACGCGCTGCTGCCGGTGTCGCCGTTCACCGAGACCGGCGGCACCTTCGTCAGCTGCGAGGGCCGCGTCCAGTCGTTCCAGGGCGTGGTGAAGCCGCGCGGCGACACCCGTCCGGCGTGGAAGGTGCTGCGCGTCCTCGGCAACCTCCTCGGCCGGGACGGGTTTGCATACGAGTCGGTCGACGAGGTCCGGGCGACGGTGCTGCCCGCCGGCGCCGACCTCGCGTCGCGGCTGGCCAACGGGACCGCCGTGGCGGTCGTGGCGCCCGCCGCCGCGACGGCCGGCCTCGAGCGCGTCGCCGACGTGCCGATCCACTTCGCCGACCCGCTGGTCCGCCGGGCGCCGGCGCTGCAGGAGACCGCCGACGCGCAGCCGCCGCGCGCGCGGATGAACGCGGTCACCCTCGCCGGCCTCGGCGCGGCCGACGGCGTGCAGCTGCGCGTGCGGCAGGGGCGCGGCGAGGCGGTGCTCACTGCGGTCACCGATGCCGGGGTGCCGGCGGGCGTGGTCCGGATCGCGGCGGCGCACCCGTCGACCTGCGGCCTCGAGGGCCTCTCGGGCCCGATCGCGGTGGAGAGGGCCTGACCATGGACGCCTGGCTCGCCCCGGTGCAGCAGGCGCTCGGCCCCGCGTGGCCGACGGTCTGGACGCTGCTCAAGATCGTCGCCATCACCGTGCCGGTGATCCTCGGCGTCGCGTACATGACGCTGGCCGAACGCAAGATCATCGGCTGGATGCAGGTGCGCATCGGCCCCAACCGCGTCGGTCCGATGGGGCTGCTGCAGCCGTTCGCCGACGTGTTCAAGCTGATCTTCAAGGAGATCATCGTCCCCACCGGTGCCAACCGGCACCTGTTCTTCATCGCGCCGATGCTGGCGCTCGCGCCGGCGCTGGCGGCGTGGGCGGTGGTGCCCTTCGCGGACGGCCTGGTGCTCGCGGACATCGACGCGGGCCTGCTCTACCTGCTGGCGATGACCTCGACCGGCGTGTACGGGATCATCCTCGCCGGCTGGGCGTCGAACTCGAAGTACGCGTTCCTGGGCTGCCTGCGCTCCGCCGCCCAGATCGTCAGCTACGAGCTCGCGATGGGCTTCGCGCTGGTCGGCGTGCTGATGGCCGCCAACAGCCTCAACCTCTCCGACATCGTCCGCGGACAGCAGGGCGGGGCGGCGTACTGGTACGTCTGGCCGCTGCTGCCGCTGTTCGTCGTCTACGTCGTCTCGGGCATCGCCGAGACCAACCGCCACCCGTTCGACGTCGCCGAGGGCGAGTCGGAAATCGTCGCCGGCTTCCACGTCGAGTACTCCGGCGTCGCGTTCGCGCTGTTCTTCCTGGCCGAGTACGCGAACATGATCCTGATCTCGGCGCTGACCGCGGTACTGTTCCTCGGCGGCTGGTACTCGCCGTGGCCCGACCTGAACCAGGCGACCCTGTTCGGCTTCGCCCCGTTCGGCGACGGCCTGCCGTGGCTGTTCGCCAAGATGTGCTTCGTGCTGCTGATCTTCCTGTGGGTGCGGGCGACGTTCCCCCGCTATCGCTACGACCAGATCATGCGGCTCGGCTGGAAGGTGTTCATCCCGGTGACGCTGGTGTGGATCGTCTTCCTCGGCATCGTCAACCAGACGCGCTTCGCGCCGCTGTTCCACTGAGGCGCCGCCGATGATCGCCCGCGTCAAGGACCTGCTCAACACCTGGCTGCTGCTGGAGCTCGGCCGGGGACTCGCCCTCACGGGCCGGCACCTGTTCGCGCGCAAGGTGACGATCCAGTTCCCGGAGGAGAAGACGCCGCAGAGCCCGCGCTTCCGCGGCCTGCACGCGCTGCGCCGGTATCCGAACGGCGAGGAGCGCTGCATCGCCTGCAAGCTGTGCGAGGCGGTCTGCCCCGCGCTCGCCATCACCATCGAGTCCGAGCAGCGCGCCGACGGGACGCGCCGAACGACCCGCTACGACATCGACCTGACCAAGTGCATCTTCTGCGGTTTCTGCGAGGAAAGCTGTCCGGTCGACTCGATCGTCGAGACCCGCATCCTCGAGTACCACGGCGAAAGGCGCGGCGACCTCTACTACACGAAGGACATGCTGCTGGCGGTGGGCGACCGCTACGAAGCGCAGATCGCCGCCGACCGCGCCGCGGACGCGAGCTACCGCTGACGCCGGAACGGCGCCCGGTCCCGATCACGACCCCATGACCTTCCCCACCTTCCTCTTCTATGCCTTCGCCGCGGTGCTGGTGTTCGCGGCGCTGCGCGTCGTGACGACCCGGAATCCGGTGCACGCGGCGATGTGGCTGGTGCTCGCGTTCTTCACCGCCGCGGCGCACTGGCTGATGCTGAAGGCCGAGTTCCTGGCGATCGCGCTGGTGCTGGTCTACGTCGGCGCGGTGATGGTGCTCTTCCTGTTCGTCGTGATGATGCTCGACGTCAATTTCGACAACCTGCGCTCGCAGTTCCGCAGCTACATCCCGGTCGGCGCGACGGTCGGCGCGCTGGTCCTGGTCGAGATGGCGCTGGTGCTGGCGGGCGGCTACATGAAGGGCGCCACGCCGGCGTCGCCGCCCGACGGCGGCAACACCCGCGCGCTGGGCCGGGCGCTGTACACCGAATACGGGTATGCGTTCGAGATCGCGTCGGTGGTGCTGCTGGTGGCGATCATCGCCGCGATCGCGCTGACGCACCGGAAGCGGAAGGAAACCCGGCACCAGGAGCCGGGCGAGCAGGTCAAGGTGCGCCCGGGCGACCGGCTGCGCGTGCTGTCGATGCCGTCGGAGAAGAAGCCGGAGCGGTAGCCGGCGCGACGGGTGCCGGAAGGCTGCCGGAGGCGGGCGCGGTGCGCGCCCTACCCGGCGGCGACGAACAACGGAAGCGGTTGCAGGCGTGGCAATCTAGGGAGCAGGGAGCCTTACGTGGCATTTCTATCGGCGCCGTCGCTGTCGCACTACCTCGTGCTGGGCGCGATCCTGTTCGCCATCAGCATGGCCGGCATCTTCCTCAACCGGAAGAACGTGATCATCCTGCTGATGGCCATCGAGCTGATGCTGCTCGCGGTCAACCTCAATTTCATCGCGTTCTCGAGCTTCCTCGGCGACCTCTCCGGGCAGGTGTTCGTGTTCTTCATCCTCACCGTGGCCGCGGCCGAGTCGGCGATCGGCCTCGCGATCCTCGTGCTGCTGTTCCGCAACGTCGGCTCGATCGACGTCGAGGACATGGACCGGCTGAAGGGCTGACGGGTAACCCATGACGATGCAGCAGCTCTATCTCCTCGTGCCGCTGGCGCCGCTCGCCGCGGCGGCGGTCGTCGGCCTGTTCGGGCCGAAGCTCGGCCGGGCGCTGTCGCACTGGCTGTGCATCCTCGGCGTCGCGGTGGCGTTCGTCGCGTCGGTCGTCGTCTGGCAGGACGTGCGGGCCGGCAACGTCTTCAACGGCGACGTCTACACCTGGCTGCAGTCGGGGGATCTGAAGCTCTCGATCGGCTTCCTGATCGATCCGCTGACGGCGACGATGATGGTCGTCGTCGCGTTCGTCTCGCTGATGGTGCACGTCTACACCATCGGCTACATGGCCGACGACCCCGGCTACACGCGCTTCTTCTCGTACATCTCGCTGTTCACGTTCTCGATGCTCATGCTGGTGATGAGCAACAACTTCGTGCAGCTGTTCTTCGGGTGGGAGGCGGTCGGCCTGGTCTCGTACCTGCTGATCGGCTTCTGGTACACGCGGCCGACGGCGATCCACGCCAACCTGAAGGCATTCCTGGTCAACCGCGTCGGCGATTTCGGCTTCGTGCTGGGCATCGGGCTCGTCCTCGCGTACTTCGGCACGCTGGACTACGCGCAGGTGTTCGCCCGCGCCGGCGAGTTCGCGAACACGCAGGTGGCGCCGCGGGGGGCGAGGCTGGCAACGCGACCGAGTGGTCGCTGATGTCGATGATCTGCATCTGCCTGTTCATCGGCGCGATGGGCAAGAGCGCGCAGGTGCCCCTGCACGTCTGGCTGCCCGACTCGATGGAGGGTCCGACGCCGATCTCGGCGCTGATCCACGCGGCGACGATGGTGACCGCCGGCATCTTCATGGTCGCCCGCATGAGCCCGTTGTTCGAGCTGTCCGAGACCGCACTGTCGTTCGTCACCGTCGTCGGCGCGACGACGGCGCTGTTCATGGCGTTCCTCGGCATCGTCCAGAACGACATCAAGCGGGTCGTGGCGTACTCGACGCTGTCGCAGCTGGGCTACATGACCGTCGCGCTCGGCGTGTCGGCGTACTCCGCCGCGATCTTCCACCTGATGACGCACGCGTTCTTCAAGGCGCTGCTGTTCCTCGGCGCCGGCTCGGTCATCATCGCGATGCACCACGAGCAGGACCTGCGCCGGATGGGCGGCCTGCGCCGGTACATGCCGATCACCTGGATCACCGCCGTCGTCGGGTCGCTGGCGCTGGCCGGCATTCCCCCGTTCGCCGGCTTCTTCTCCAAGGATGCGATCATCGAGGCGGTCCACCTGTCGAAGATTCCGGGCCACGGCTACGCGTACTTCGCGGTCATGGCCGGCGTGTTCATCACCGCGTTCTACTCGTTCCGGATGCTGTTCCTGGCGTTCCACGGCAAGCCGCGGTTCGACGTTTCCGGCGGCCATGGCGGGCACCACGGCGATGCGCACGGTGCCGACGCTCACGGCGACGGGACCCACGGCGCGGTCCATGGCCACGACGCCGCCGGCCACGGCGACCCGCCGAAGGAAAGCCCGTGGGTCGTCACCGTGCCGCTGATCCTGCTGGCGATCCCGTCGGTCTACACCGGCTGGACCTACATCGAGCCGATGCTCTTCGGCAACTACTTCGCCGGCTCGATCGTCGTGCGCCCGGAGCACGCGGTGCTGTGGGAGCTCAAGAACGAGTGGCATGGCGTCGCCGCGTTCGTCCAGCACGGCGTGCTCTCGCTGCCGTTCTGGCTCGCCATCGGCGGCATCGTCGCCGCGTGGTACTGCTATCTCGTCAATCCGGCGCTGCCGGAGCGCCTGAAGCAGCTGGCCGGGCCGGTGTACACGGTGCTCGAGAACAAGTACGGCTTCGACCGCTTCAACGAGATCTTCCTCGCCGGCGGCGCGCGCAAGCTCGGCTCGTTCCTGTCGAACGTCGGCGACCGCTCGATCATCGACGGGTTCTTCGTCAACGGCTCGGCGAAGCTCGTCGGCATGGCGGCCTCGCTGCTGCGCTACGCCCAGTCCGGCTACGTCTACCACTACGCGTTCACCATGATCATCGGCCTCTTCGCGCTGCTGACCTGGTGGATGTACCGCTAGCGACCGGGAAACGACGATGCCCTACCTGTCGCTCGCCATCTGGGTCCCGATCGTCGCCGGCCTGGTCGTGCTCGCCGTCGGCCGCGATGCCCGCACCGCGCGCTGGATCGCGCTGGTCGGCGCCGTCGTCGGTCTCCTGGTCACGCTGCCGCTGTGGCTGAATTTCGAGCCGGGCACCTCGGACCTGCAGTTCGTCGAGCACCTGGAGTGGATCCCGCGCTTCGACATCAACTATTTCCTCGGCGTCGACGGCATCTCGATGCTGTTCGTGCTGCTGAACAGCCTGACCACCGTGTTCGTCGTCTGGGCGGGCTGGGAGGTGATCCAGACGCGGGTCGCGCAGTACATGGCCGCGTTCCTGATCATGTCGGGACTCATCAACGGCGCGTTCGCCGCGATCGACGGCATCCTGTTCTACGTGTTCTTCGAGGCGATGCTGATCCCGATGTACATCATCATCGGGGTCTGGGGCGGTCCGAACCGCGTCTACGCGGCGGTCAAGTTCTTCCTCTACACGCTGCTGGGCTCGCTGCTGATGCTGGTGGCGCTGATCTACCTCTACAACGTCTCGCAGAGCTTCGCGATCATCGACTGGTACCACGTGCCGCTGTCGATGCAGTCGCAGCTGCTGCTGTTCGTCGCGTTCTTCCTGGCGTTCTCGGTCAAGGTGCCGATGTGGCCGGTGCACACCTGGCTCCCCGACGCGCACGTCGAGGCGCCGACCGGCGGCTCGGTGGTGCTGGCGGCGATCACGCTCAAGATCGGCGCCTACGGCTTCGTCCGCTTCATCCTGCCGATCCTGCCCGACGCGTCGCGCTACCTGTCCGGGTTCATCATCACGCTGTCGCTGATCGCCGTCGTGTACATCGGTTTCGTCGCGCTGGTGCAGGGCGACATGAAGAAGCTGATCGCGTACTCGTCGATCTCGCACATGGGCTTCGTCACGCTGGGCTTCTTCGTGTTCAGCCAGCTCGGCGTCGAAGGCGCGCTGGTGCAGATGATCTCGCACGGCTTCGTCTCGGCTGCCATGTTCCTCTGCGTCGGCGTCCTGTACGACCGGCTGCACAGCCGGCAGATCGCCGACTACGGCGGCGTCGTCAACACCATGCCGAAGTTCGCCGCGTTCGCCGTGCTGTTCGCGATGGCGAACGCGGGACTGCCCGCCACGTCCGGCTTCGTCGGCGAGTTCCTGGTGATCCTGGCGGCGGTCAAGTTCAACTTCTGGATCGGCCTCGCCGCCGCGACGACGCTGATCCTCGGCGCGGCGTACACGCTGTGGATGGTCAAGCGGGTGATTTTCGGCGCCGTCGCCAACGACGGCGTGGCGAAGCTCGCCGACCTGAGCCGCCGCGAGTTCTGGCTGCTGGCCACGCTCGCCGTCCTGGTGCTGTGGCTGGGCGTGTACCCGAAGCCCTTCGTCGACGTGATGCACGCTTCGGTCTCCGACCTCCTGGCCCACGTGGCCACCTCGAAGCTCTGACCGGCGGACGCCCCGAACCATGAAAGCGATGCTGCTGCCGGTGCTCCCCGAAGTCGTGCTGCTGACGATGGCCTGCGCGATCCTGCTGGTCGACCTGTTCCTGTCCGATGCGCGCCGCCACGTCTCGTACTGGCTGACGCAGGCCACGCTCGCCGTGGCCGCGTGGATCGCCGTGACGACGATGAATCCCGAGCCGGTGATCGCGTTCCACGGCCTCGTCGTCGACGACGTGCTGTCCGACTTCCTCAAGCTCGCAAGCTGCGCGGCGGTCTCGCTGATGCTGTTCTACGGCCGTGGCTACCTGCTCGCGCGGGGACTGTTCAAGGGCGAGACCTTCGTCCTGACGCTGACGGCGCTGCTCGGCATCATGGTCATGGTGTCGGCGAACCACTTCATCACGCTGTACATGGGGCTCGAGCTGCAGGCGCTGTCGCTGTACGCGATGGTGGCGATGCACCGGACGTCGAACGCCGCGACCGAGGCGGCGATGAAGTACTTCGTCCTGGGCGCGCTCGCCTCGGGCATGCTGCTCTACGGCCTGTCGATGGTCTACGGCGCGACCGGCTCGCTGCAGCTCGACGCCGTTTCGCAGGCGATCTTCTCCGGCCGCGGCAACCGCGCGCTGCTGACCTTCGGCCTCGTGTTCGTCGTCTCGGGCCTCGCGTTCAAGCTCGGCGTCGTGCCGTACCACATGTGGGTGCCCGACGTTTACCACGGCGCGGCGACGCCGGTGACGCTGTTCATCGGCACGGCGCCCAAGCTGGCGGCCTTCGCGATCACGCTGCGGCTGCTGGCGGTGGGGCTCGCCGGACTCGAGGTCGACTGGGCCGGAATGCTGCTGATCCTGTCGATCCTGTCGATGATCGTCGGCAACCTGGTGGCGATCGCCCAGACCAACATCAAGCGGATGCTCGCGTACTCGACCATCGCGAACATGGGCTTCCTGCTGCTCGGCTTCGTCGCGGCGACGCCGAACGGCTACTCGGCGGCGATGTTCTACGCGGTCGCCTACGTGCTGACCAGCCTGGCGTCGTTCGGCGTGGTGATCCTGCTGTCGCGCGAGGGCTTCGAGGCCGACCGCATCGACGACTTCAAGGGGCTGAACCAGCGTTCGCCCTGGTGGGCGTTCATGATGCTGCTGACGATGTTTTCGCTGGCCGGTGTGCCGCCGACCGTCGGCTTCTACGCCAAGTTCTCGGTCATCCAGGCGGTGGTGCAGGAGGGCTACGTGTGGGTCGCCGTCGTCGCGGTGATGGCCTCCCTCATCGGCGCGTTCTACTACCTGCGGATCGTCAAGCTGATGTATTTCGACGACCCGGCCGACAACGCGCCGATCGAGTCGCGCGGCGACACCCGGGTGCTGCTGTCGGCCAACGGCCTCGTGCTGCTGCTGCTGGGGATCCTGCCGCAGCCGCTGATGGGGCTGTGCGTCGTCGCGCTGGCGTCGTCCGGGTTCCTCTGATACGCGTTCGCGGCGCCGTGCCGCGCGTGCTACCATTTTCCGGTTTTCCGGAGACCTCCCATGCGCGTCGGTTTTTTCGTCACCTGCCTCGTCGACCTGATGCGGCCGTCGATCGGCTTCGCGGCGATCAGGCTGCTCGAGGCCGGCGGCGCCGAGGTGTTCGTGCCGCCGGCCCAGACCTGCTGCGGCCAGCCCGCCTACAACTCGGGCGACCGCGCCGACACCAAGGCGCTGGCCGCGAAGCTGATCGGCGAGTTCGAGGGCTGCGACTACGTGGTCGCGCCGTCGGGATCGTGCAGCGGCATGGTCCGCACCCATTACGGCGAACTCTTCGCCGACGACCCGGCGATGAAGGCCCGCGCCGACGCCCTCGCGGCGAAGACCTGGGAGCTCACGAGCTTCCTTGCCGAGGTGCTGAAGCTCGAATCGGTGCCGGGGCGCCTGGCCGGGAAGGTCACCTACCACGACAGCTGCGCCGGGCTGCGCGAGATGGGCGTCAAGCGCCAGCCGCGGGCGCTGCTGGCGATGGTGCCCGGGCTCACGCTGGAGGAAATGCCGGAGAACGAGATGTGCTGCGGGTTCGGCGGCACGTTCTCGATCAAGTTCGGCGAGATCTCCTCGCGGCTTGCGGACAACAAGTGTCAGCACATCGTCAACAGCGGGACCGGCACCGTCGTCCTCGGCGATCTCGGCTGCATGCTCAACATCGAGGGGCGGCTGCGCCGGCGCGGCGACACGACGACGCAGGTGCTGCACGTCGCCGAGGTGCTGTCCGGCGAGCGGCCCGAGCGCTGACCCGCCGACTCCACTCTCCCGAGCCCCCAGGATTCCCATGCAAGTCGCCTCGATGCACTTCAAGGAGCGCGCTCACGTCAAGATGAACGACGAGCAGCTCCAGCGCAACCTGCAGAAGATCAAGGGCAAGTTCGTCGCCAAGCGGCGCGAGTCGATCACCGAGCTCGACGATTTCGAGGGCACGCGCGACGCCGGCAAGGCGGTGCGCAACCGGGCGCTGGAGAACCTCGACGTCTGGCTGGAGATGTTCGAGAAGAACGCCACCGCCCGCGGCGCGACCGTGCTGTACGCGGAGACGCCCGCCGACGTCAACGCGCTGGTGCTCGAGATCGCCCGGAAGCACGCGGTGCGCAAGATCATCAAGGCGAAGTCGATGGTTTCGGAGGAGAGCGCGCTCGACCAGGCGATCGAGGCGGCGGGGCTCACCGTCGTCGAGACCGACCTCGGCGAGTACATCCTGCAGATCAACGACTACGAAGCCCCGTCGCACATCATCGGGCCGGCGCTGCACAAGTCGAAGGAGGAGGTCGCGGACCTCTTCCACGCCAAGCACGGGACGCCGCGCAAGACCGACATCGCCGAGCTGTGCCTCGAGGCGCGCGGCGTGCTGCGGCAGCACTACCTGACCGGCGACATGGGCATCTCCGGCGGCAACTTCTTCGTCGCCGAGACGGGATCGGTGATCCTCGTCACCAACGAGGGCAATGCGACGCTGTCGACGACGCTGCCGAAGGTGCACGTCGCGATCTCCGGCATCGAGAAGATCGTGCCGACGCTCGAGGACGCGGCGACGCTGCTGCGCCTGCTGCCGCGGTCGGCGACCGGGCAGTCGATCTCGAACTACGTCGACTTCTTCACCGGGACGAAGGGCGAGGGCGAGTTCCACGGCGCCGAGCACATGTACTTCATCGTCGTCGACAGCGGCCGGACGACGGTGCTGGGCAGCGACGTGCGCGAGGCGCTGCGCTGCATCCGCTGCGGCGCGTGCATGAACCACTGCCCGGTCTACCAGAACGTCGGCGGCCATTCGTACGGCTGGGTGTACCCGGGTCCGATCGGCTCGATCCTCACGCCGATGTACGTCGGCCTCGACAAGGCGCAGGACCTGCCGGCGGCTTCCACCATGTGCAACCAGTGCGGCGTCGTCTGTCCGGTCCGGATCCCGCTGCCCGACCTGCAGCGCAAGCTGCGCGAGAAGGCGTTCGAGCAGAACCTGCGGCCGTGGTACGAGCGGGTGGCCATCCGGACCTGGGCGTGGGTGGCGCAGCGGCCGGCGCTGTACGCGCTGGGGTCGAAGATCGGCGTGCGGGTCATGAAGGCGATGGGCGGCCGCGACGGGCTGATCCACTCGCTGCCCGTCGGCAAGGGCTGGACCGACGGCCGCGACCTGCCGGCGCCGGCGGGGCGGACCTTCCGCGAACTCTACGCGCGCGCCGCCAGGGAGCACCGAGATGACCATCGCCTGCCATCGTCACGGTCGACGCGGAGTCGCCATGTCCGGCGCGACCCTGCCCGGGGCGTCGTCGTGAGCGCGCCCGAGCGCATGGCCGCCGAACGCGGCGCCGGCACGCCGCGGCTCTCCCGCCGCGCCGAATCGCTCGGCACCGAGAACGCGTTCGTCGTGCTGGCCGAGGTCAACGCGCTGCTGCGGCAGGGCAAGGACATCGTGTCGTTCTGCATCGGCCAGCCCGACTTCCCGACCCCGCGCAACATCCAGGCCGCGGCGATCGCGGCGATCAAGGGCGGCAAGCACGGCTACACGCCGTCCGCCGGCATCGACGAGCTGCGCGCGGCGGCGGCGAACGACCTCGGCTCGCGCCGCGGCCTCGGGATCCGGCCCGAGGACGTCGTCGTCGGCGCCGGCGCCAAGCCCTTCATCGCCTACACCATCGCGTCGGTCACCGACTACGGCGCCGGCGACGAGGTCATCTATCCGGTGCCGGGCTTCCCGATCTACGAGTCGCAGATCCACGCCAACGGCGCGGTGCCGGTGCCGCTGTACCTGCGCGAGGCGCGCGACTTCGCGTTCGACCCGGCGGAGCTCGAAGCGAAGATCACGCCGCAGACGCGGCTGCTGATCCTGAACACGCCGCACAATCCGACCGGCGGCATCCTGGGGCCCGCGGACCTCGACGCCATCGCCGAGGTCCTGCGCCGGCATCCGCAGGTCTGGGTGTTCGCCGACGAGATCTATTCGCGGCTGGCGTACGAAGGCGCCTTCGAGTCGCTGGCGTCGCGCCCCGGCATGCAGGAGCGCACTATCATCTCCGACGGGGCGTCGAAGACCTGGGCGATGACCGGCTGGCGGATCGGCTACGTCGCCAACCGCACGCTGGCGCCGGTGTTCACGCGCTGGATCACCAACACCGAGTCCTGCGCGTCGCAGATCTCGCAGTGGGCCGCGGTCGAGGCGCTGACCGGCCCGCAGGACGCCGCGACGGCGATGCGCGAGAGCTTCCTCAAGCGGCGCGACCTCATCGTCGGGTTGCTCGACGCGGTGCCGGGCGTGAGCTGCAAGCTGCCCGGCGGTGCGTTCTACGCCTGGCCCAACGTCACCGAGGCCTGCCGGATCACCGGCTGCGCCGACTCCGAGGCGTTCCGCAAGCGGCTGCTCGCCGAAGCCGGCGTCGCGGTGCTCGCCGACATCCACTTCGGCCGCCGGGTTCCCGGCGACGGCCAGCACATCCGCTTCTCCTATGCGGCGTCGCCGGACGCGATCCGCGAAGGGGTCGCGCGGCTGGACGCCTTCGTCCGGCGCCACGGCGCGGGTTGATCGAAATGAGTGAAACGAACGGGAGCCGGGCATGAGCCTCGCCGACAACCGCGCGGCGCGCGATGCCGTCCTCGGCCGGGTGCGCAAGGCGCTGGGGAAGGAAGGCGACCGCAGTGCGGCGCGGGCGGCCGCCGACGCGCACGTCGCGGCGAAACCGCAGGGTCCGCGGCCGGCGATGCCGGCGGACCTGGCGGCGAAGTTCATCCAGCGCGCGCGCGACATGGCGAGCACGGTCGAGGAGATCGCCGACCGCCGCGACATTCCGGGCGCCGTGGCGCGCTACATCGACGCGCTGGAGCTGCCTCCGGCGCTGGCCGCGCAGCGCGCGCACGCCGGCGTGTGCTGGCCCGAGCTCGCCGACCTCGACTGGGCCGGCGCGGGGCTCGCCATCGCCGCGCGGCCGACGCTGGGCGACGACCGGCTCGGCATCACCGGCGCGTTCTGCGCGATCGCCGAGACCGGCACGCTGGTGGTCCTGTCGGGGGCCGACACGCCGACCGCGACGACGCTGCTGCCCGACAGCTGGGTCGCCATCCTGCGCCGCGACCGCATCGTCGCGGGGATGGAGGAGGCGTTCGCGCTGATTCGCGCCGAGCGCGGCGCGTTGCCGCGGGCGGTGAACATGATCTCGGGTCCGTCCCGAACCGGCGACATCGAGCAGACGATCGTGCTCGGCGCGCACGGCCCGTACCGGGTCCACATTCTCGTCGTCGGCTGAGTGATCCAGTTCCTCTACTTCTGCCTCGGCCTGGCGGCGCTGGTCGGGGGCGCCGAACTGCTGGTCCGCGGCGCGTCGCGGCTGGCGCTGTCGTACGGGATCTCGCCGCTGGTCGTCGGCCTCACCATCGTCGCGTTCGGAACCAGCGCGCCCGAGCTCGCGGTGTCGGTCGGCTCGGCGCTGAAGGGCGAGTCGGACATCGCCGTCGGCAACGTCGTCGGCAGCAACATCTTCAACGTGCTGTTCATCCTCGGCGCGTCGGCGCTGGTGGCGCCGCTGGTCGTCAACGCCCAGCTGATCCGGCAGGAGGTGCCGATCATGGTCGGCGCGTCGATCCTGCTGGTCGCGCTGGCCTGGGACGGCTCGATTTCGCGGGCCGACGGCGTCGTCTTCGTGCTGCTGCTGGTCTTCTACACCGGATTCCTCGTCGTCCAGTCGCGGCGCGCGTCGAAGGGCACGCAGGCGGAGTACGCGGACGAGTTCGGCGACGGCACGCCCGTCTGGCTGCGGAAACTGGTCGCGCACCGCGGCGGGCAGGCGTTGCTGATCGCCGTCGGTCTGGTGCTGCTGGTCATCGGTTCGGGCTGGCTGGTCGAGGCGGCCGTCGTGTTCGCCAAGGCGCTGGGGGTGTCGGAACTCGTCATCGGCCTGACCATCGTCGCCGCCGGCACCTCGCTGCCCGAGGTCGCGACGTCGATCATGGCGACGATCAGGGGCGAGCGCGACATCGCCGTCGGCAACGTCGTCGGCAGCAACACCTTCAACATCCTCGGCTGCCTCGGGCTCACCGCGACCGTCGCGCCGTCCGGAATCCCGATCGCGCCGTCGCTGCTGTCGTTCGACATCTGGGTGATGCTGGCGGGTGCGGTGGCCTGCCTGCCGGTGTTCTTCACCGGGCGCACGATCTCGCGGCGCGAGGGCCTGCTCTTCCTCGGCTACTACGTCGCCTACACCGCCTTCCTGGTGCTCGCCGCGCAGCACTCCGACGGGCTGGCGCTGTTCAGCCGCGCGATGGTCTACGCGGTGATGCCGCTGACGGTGCTGGCGCTGGCGGTCGGTCTCTGGCGCCACGGCCGCCGACGCCGGCGGGCCTGAGCCGCGGCGAGGCGCCGTGACGTTCGTCCTCGCCCTGCTGCCGTTCTTCGCCGCGGCGCTGGTCGGCGCGCTGCCCGAGCGCTCCCGCAACCTGGCCGCCGGCATCGCCGGCGCCACCGCGCTCGCCGGCTGCGCGATGCTCGTATCGATGGCCCCGGCGGTGTTCGCCGGCGAGGTGCTGCGCGCGTCGGTGCCCTGGTTCGCCGGCGCGGGCTTCGGCTTTCGCGTCGACGGCCTGGCGTTCATGTTCGCGGGCATCGTCTGCGCGATCGGCGCGCTGGTGGTCCTGTACGCGCGCTACTACCTGGCGCCGGAGGACCCGCCGGCGCGCTTCTTCGCGTACCTGCTCGCGTTCATGGGCGCGATGCTCGGCGTCGTGCTCGCCGACAACCTGATCCTGCTGGTCGTGTTCTGGGAGCTGACCAGCCTGGCGTCGTTCCTGCTGATCGGCTACTGGCGGCATCGCGCCGACGCACGGCAGGGCGCGCGGATGGCGCTGGCGGTCACGGGGGCCGGCGGCCTGTGCCTGCTCGGCGGCGTGCTGCTGCTGGGCCACATCGCCGGCGGCTACGAGCTCGACCGCGTCCTCGCGGCCGGCGCGACGATCCGCGCGCACCCCTGGTACCTGCCGGCGCTGGTGCTGGTGCTGCTGGGCGCGTTCACCAAGTCGGCCCAGTTCCCGTTCCACTTCTGGCTGCCGCACGCGATGGCGGCGCCGACGCCGGTGTCGGCGTATCTGCACTCGGCGACGATGGTGAAGGCGGGCGTGTTCCTGCTGGCCCGGCTGTACCCGGCGCTGGGCGGCAGCGAGCCCTGGTTCTGGATCGTGTCGACGGTCGGGCTCGCCACGCTGACGTTCGGCGCCATCGTCGCGATCTTCCAGCACGACCTGAAGGGGCTGCTCGCCTACTCGACGATCAGCCACCTCGGGCTGATCACGCTGCTGTTCGGCCTCGACTCGCCCCTGGCCATCGTCGCCGGCGTGTTCCACATCCTCAACCACGCGGCATTCAAGGCTTCGCTGTTCATGGCGGCGGGCATCATCGACCACGAGACCGGGTCGCGCGACATGCGGCAGCTGAACGGACTGTGGCCCTACATGCCGATCACCGCGACGCTGGCGATGGTCGCCGCGTCGGCGATGGCCGGCGTGCCGCTGCTGAACGGCTTCCTGTCGAAGGAGATGTTCTTCGCCGAGACGCTGTTCGTCGAGTCGCACCGTGCCGTCGAGTTCATCGTGCCGGTCGTCGCGACCGTCGCGGCGGCGGCGAGCGTGGCGTACAGCCTGCGCTTCATCCACGACGTGTTCTTCAACGGCGAGCCGGTGGGACTCGCCAGGACGCCCCACGAGCCGCCGCGCTGGATGCGCATCCCGGTCGAGGCGCTGGTCGTCGTCTGCATCGTCGTCGGCATCCTCCCGGCCGCGACCGTCGGCCCGCTGCTGGCGGTGGCGGCCCGGGCGACGCTGGGCGGCACGCTGCCCGATTACAGCCTCGCGCTGTGGCACGGCTGGAACCTGCCGCTGCTGATGAGCGCCGTCGCCCTCGCCGCCGGTGCAGCGGCGTATTTCGGGCTGCAGCGAACGATCAACCTGCACTCGGTGACGCGGCTGCCGGTCAACGGCAAGCACGTGTTCGACGCCGTCGTCGGTGCGGTCGTGCGGCTGGCGTCCGCCGTGACCGGCGCGCTGCCGTTCGGGCGCCTGCCCGGTACGCTCGCCTGCGTGGTCGCCGCGGCGGTCGCGGCGGCCGCGGTGCCGCTGCTGAACGCGGGTCTGGGGACGCCGGTCGGCGCGCCGGTGGCGCCCGGCGCCGGGGACGCGCTCTGGCAGGCGATGGGAGTCGCGTTGTTCGCGGTCGGCGGCGGCGCCGCGATCGGCGTCGCGGGCTGCTACCGGCGCCGCTTTCTCGCGCTGGTGCTGCTCGGCGTCGTCGGCCTGACGGTCAGTCTCGCGTTCGTGCTGTTCTCGGCGCCGGACCTCGCGTTGACGCAGCTGCTGGTCGAGGTCGTCACCCTGCTGCTGATGATGCTGGTGCTGCACTACCTGCCGGCCGCGGCGCCGGTCGAGCCGAACCCCGGACGCCGGTGGCTGGATGCCGTGCTGGCGACGGTCGCGGGCGCCGGCGCCGCGACGATCGCCTGGGCGGTGATGACGCGGCCGTTCGACTCGATCTCCCCGTTCTATCTCGCGCAGGCGCTGCCGGCGGGCGGCGGCACCAACGCCGTCAACGTGATCATCGTCGACTTCCGCGGCTTCGACACGATGGGCGAGATCGCGGTCCTCGGCATCGCGGCGCTGATCGTGTTCGCGCTGCTGGCGCGGTTCCGGGTGCCGGCGACGTTCGTTCCCGCGCCGGCGGACGAAAGCTGGAACCCGTTGCTGCTGCAGGTGGTGACGCGCACGCTGCTGCCGCTGGCGGCGATGGTGTCGGTGTACCTGTTCCTGCGCGGCCACAACCTCCCCGGCGGCGGCTTCGTCGCCGGGCTGGTGCTGGCCGCGGCGACGATGATCGTGCGCGTCGCCGGCGGCGGGACGCTGCCGGATGGGAGCGATCTCGGACACGCGCGCTGGATCGGCGCCGGCCTGCTGATCGCCGGGCTCACCGGGCTGGGCAGCGTCGCCTTCGGCCACCCGTTCCTCACCAGCAGCTTCGGCCACCCGGTGCTGCCGGTGATCGGCGAGCTGCCGCTGGCGACGGCGGCGCTGTTCGACCTCGGTGTCTACCTGACGGTGATCGGCGCGACGCTGCTGGCGCTGATGACCCCGGCGGTGCTCCGACGGGCGGGACCGGCGGAGGCGCGGCGATGACGCCCGTCGTGGTCGCCGCCGCGATCGGCATCCTGACCGCGACCGGGGTCTGGCTCGCGTTGCGCGCGCGGACCTTCGACGTGGTGCTGGGGCTCACGCTGCTGTCCTACGCGGTGAACCTGTTCCTCTTCGTCATGGGCCGGCTGGCCGCCGGGGCGGCGCCGATCGTCCGTCCCGGCGTGCCGCCGACGCTGGCGCACTACGCCGATCCGCTGCCGCAGGCGCTGGTGCTCACGGCCATCGTCATCGGCTTCGCGATGACGGCGCTGCTGCTGGCGCTCGCCCTCAAGTCCCGTTTCGTCAACGACGACGACCATGTCGACGCCGGACCGGACGCCGGACACCACGCCGGACCGGACGACGGTTTCGCTTCGGATCCCGCAGCCGACCGCCTCGACCGATCCGTCAAGCAGGCGCGCGTCGACCCGGACGGGGAGGACCGGCGATGAGCGTCGGCCCCGACCACCTGATCGTCGCGCCGATCGTCGTTCCGCTGCTCGCCGGCGCATCGCTGCTCATCGTCGAGCGGGTCGCGCCGCGGGCGCAGGCGGCGCTCGCGGTCGGGTCGACCGCGGCGCTGGCGATCATCGCCGCGATGCTGCTCGGACGCGCGGAGTCCGGCGCCACCGGCGCCTATCTGCTCGGCAACTGGGCCGCGCCCTTCGGCATCGCGCTGGCGCTCGACCGGCTGTCCGCGCTGATGCTGGCGCTGACTGCCGCGATCGCGCTGCCCGCGCTGCTGGCCGCACTCGACGGCTGGGCGCGGCGGGCGCCGCATTTCCATGCGTTCTTCCAGTTCCAGCTGGCGGGACTCAACGGCGCGTTCCTGACCGCCGACCTGTTCAACCTGTTCGTGTTCTTCGAAGTCCTGCTGATGTCGTCGTACGCGCTGCTGCTGCACGCGGCCGGCGGCCGCGCGCTGAAGGCCGGATTCCACTACGTCGTCGTCAACCTCGTCGGCTCGTCGCTGTTCCTCGTCGCCGCGGGCCTCTTCTACGGCCTGACCGGGACGCTCAACCTCGCCGACCTCGCGGTCAAGGTCGCGGCCGCGCCGGCGTGGAACCACGGCTTGCTGCAGGCGGCCGGATTGCTGCTGCTGGTCGTGTTCGCGCTGAAGGCGGCCATCGTCCCGCTGGGCTTCTGGCTGCCGTCCGCCTACGGTGCCGCGCCGGCGCCGGTGGCCGCGCTGTTCGCGCTGATGACCAAGGTGGGCGTCTACGCGATCCTGCGCGTGACCACGCTCGCGTTCGGCGCGGGTGCGGGGCCGGTGGCCGGACTCGGTGACGCCGCGCTGCTGGTCGCCGGCATCGCGACGGTCGCCGTCGGGGCCTTCGGTGCGATCGCCGCGCGGGCGCTGTCCACGCTGGCCGCGTTCCTCGTGGTCGTATCCGCAGGGACGCTGGTCGCCGCGATCCCTCTGGGCACGCCGGTACGTGCCGGTGCGTTGTACTACCTCGTCCACAGCACCGTGGCCGCGGCGCTGCTGTTCCTGCTCGTCGCCGCGATCGCGCGGCAGCGCCCGGCGACCGGCGACCGCGTCGCTTCGTGCACGCCGCTCGCGCAGCCGACGCTGCTGGGCATGCTGTTCCTCGGGACTGCGGTGGCCGTTGCCGGACTGCCGCCGCTGTCCGGATTCATCGGCAAGATCGCGCTGCTGGGCCCCGCGCTGGATGCGCCGCACGGCTTCGCGCTTTGGGTGGCCATGCTCGGCAGCGGCTTCATCGCGTTGTTCACCCTCGCGCGCGCCGGCAGCATCGTGTTCTGGAAGACCCACGGCGCGACCACCGGTGCCGGTCGCATCGGCGCCGGGGAGGGGTGGGCGCTCGCGCTGCTGGCGGCGCTGGGACTGGCGCTGATGGTCTTCGCGGCGCCGCTGCAACGCTACGCCGAAGCGACGGCGCGCGAGCTGGCCGACCCTGCGATCTACATCGACCGCGTCCTCGGCGCCCGGCCGGTGCCGGCGGCTGGCGGAGCAACCCCGTGAAGCGCCTGCTGCCCGGCCCGGTGCTGTCGCTGACGCTGCTGGCGGTGTGGCTGCTGCTCAACAACACCGTCGCCGTCGGGCACGTGCTGCTCGGTGCGGTTCTGGCCGTGGCGCTGCCGCTGGCCGCGGCGGGGATCCTCGGGCCGCGGCCGCGGCTCCGTCGTCCGGGCACGATCGTCCGGCTGGGCCTCGTCGTCCTGCGCGACATCGTCGTTTCCAACGTCGAGGTCGCGCGCCGGGTGCTGGGTCCCGAGTCGGCGATCCGGCCCGCCTTCGTGCGGGTACCGCTGGCGCTGACCGATCCGCATGCGATCGCAGCGCTGGGCGGCATCATCACCATGACGCCCGGCACGCTGACCTGCGACGTCGCGGTCGACCGCAGCCATCTGCTGATCCACGCGCTGCACGTCACCGACGAGGCGGCGCTGGTCGCCGACATCAAGGCGCGCTACGAAGCGCCGTTGAAGGAGATCTTCGAATGACCGCCGCCGTGCTGCCCCTGGTCGTGGCCGCGTTCCTCGCCGCGTTCCTGCTCGCCGCCCTGCGCCTGGCGCGCGGGCCGTCGCTGCCCGACCGGATCCTGGCGCTGGACACGCTGTACGTCAACGCGATGGCGCTGCTCATCCTCGGCGGCGTGATGGTCGACACCGTCCTCTACTTCGAGGCGGCGCTGATCATCGCCGCGCTTGGCTTCATCGGCACCGTCGCGATGGCGAAGTACCTGCTGCGCGGGAGGATCGTCGAATGAGCGCGCAGCTCGCGCAACTGCCGCTGTGGGCCGACGCGCTGATCGCCGCGCTGCTCGTCACCGGCGCGGCATTCGCGCTGGTCGGCGGCATCGCGCTGGTCAAGCTGTCCGACTTCTACAAGCGGCTGCACGGTCCGACCAAGGCGACGACGCTGGGCGTCGGCGGGGTGCTGCTCGCGTCGGCGCTGTACTTTTCCGTCCGCGGACCGGTGCTGTCGCTGCACGAACTGATGATCACGCTGTTCGTGTTCCTCACCGCGCCGGTCAGCGCGCACCTGCTGGTCAAGGCGGCGCTGTTCATCGCGCGACGGGACGGCGAGCCGCGTCCCTGAATCCCGCCGTTCACCTCGCGGCCGCACCGCGCGGTTCACCCGGCAGTCCGGCGGTTCACCCCCCGCGCAGTTCGTCCCGGCGGTTCCGTTCACCGCGACGCGTCGAACCTGACAGTTTCGACAGGTACGCCGGCTCGACCGCGGCTCGAGTCGGGCGTGGAATCAAGGGGTTCCATCGCGCCGCTCCGCTGCAACGCCCGCTTAATCCGTTTGGCTGAATTGACGCCGATGCGCTCCGCGCGCAGCTTTCGCCGACGCAGTTCGATCGAGGAGCGAGGCGATGGCGAGCAATACGACACCCGGCGCGATCGTGGCGCCGACCAGCAGCGGCGACGGCGGCGTGCCTCCGGTCGCATTCGTCGTCGCGGTATGGCTGGGGATGCCGCGCGAGGAGATCCTCCGCGGGCTGCACGAGGGATGGATCGCCGCCCCGCCGGGTTCGCCGCCCGGCTGGACGCCGGCGGCCTGGTCGGCGGCGGGCGCGGCGGCTGACGCGGCGCCGGGCGGCGCGACCGCAGCCGGCAGCGTGACCACGACCGACCCACCCGAGGCCGGGCCGTCGGAGCCGGCGGTCGATCGCGCCCGGGTCCACGGCTGGCTGCGCGCGCTCGACCCCGCGCTGACCGAAGCGACGTTCGCGTCGCTGTGGCGCGGTGCCGGGACCGACGACGCGGCCCGGGGCGATGCGTGGACCGCGCGGCTTGCCGGCATGCTGCTGCGCGGCGACGGCGACGCCGGGTTCGGCCCGGCCGCCGGGCTCCGGCCCGAGGCCATCGACCGCGCCGTGCTGGAGCCGGCGAACCGGGCGACGCTGCTCGATCTCGGATCGATGTCGGGTGAACAAATCGCGGCCCGCGCGCGCGACGATGTCGGGGTCCGTCATGCGCTGGTCGCGCTCGACGGCGTCGCGTTCGCCGGCAACCGCCGACTCGCCGGACTCGCCGATCCGGACGGCGCACTCGATCGCTTCGATGCCGACACCGGCGACCTCCAGCGCTCCGACGCGTGGATCGACGATCGGGCGAAGTTCGTCGCGTGGCGCCAGCACGTCGCGTCCGGCGGCGCGACGACGATTCCCGGCGACGCCGGCTGGTCGTTCGTCGACCATGCGCACCGCGACGCCGACGGCCGGCCGACGCGGCTCGACCTCGTCCCGGCGGATGGCGCGTCGCGCACCCACCAGGTGCTGTTCGGCGGCAGCGGTGCCGACACGCTCGCCGGCGGTGCCGGGTCCGACCGCATCCACGGCGACGCCGGCGACGACTGGCTGCGCGGTGCCGGTGGCAACGACCTCCTCGAGGGCGGTCGCGGCGACGACACGCTGGCCGGCGGTCGCGGCGACGACGATCTGGCCGGGGGGCGCGGCGACGACGACCTGGATGGCGGCGCGGGCGCCGATCGACTCGACGGCGGGACTGGCGACGACACGCTGGCGGGCGGTCGCGGCGACGATCTCCTGGCCGGGGGGCGGGGCGTCGACACCTACGTCTTCGATGCCGGCGACGGCGTCGATGCCATCGTCGACGCGGACGGCCGGGGGCGCATCGTCGTCGACGATCGCGAACTCTCCTGCGTCGCGGTGGCGGCGGGTGGCCGATGGCGCAGCGCGGACGGCGCGATCAGCTTCCAGTTCAGCGGCGATGCGCGACACGGCGGCGAGCTTGCGATCACCGTCGATGCCGCGTCGCCGGCGGGTGGCGGCGGCCACACGATTCGAGTCCGCGGCTTCCGCAACGGGGACCTGGGCCTCACCTTCGGCGACGGTTCGGCCGCGGCGCTGGCGGCCGGCTCCGCGGGCGTCGCCATCAGCGACACCGCGATCGGCACGATCGACGGCGCCGTGGGTGGAACGATCGGTGAGGCCGGCGACGACGCTGCGAACGACATTTCGAACGACCTCGCATCGGGTCCCGACGCGGACTTCGGCGGAGCCGCCGTCGGGGCCGTCGGCGACCGCGACTCCGGCAACGAAGCGCCGGCGTTCGCTGGCATGCAGGGCGCGGTGCCGGTCGCCGGATCGGAAGCGCCGCTGCTGCCCCCGTGGCCCGACGTGGTCGCGGCGATGGGGACGATTCCCGACCTCGCGACCATCGTAGGCGCCGACCCCGACCGCGGGACGATCGCTTCGCCGCCGGACGTCGACGTCGCGGCAGGATCGATGCAGGCGCTCGGCGGCGATCCGATCGCCGGGAGCATGGCCACCGAGGCGTGGTACGACGGCGGTCCCGCCGGCATCGAGATCGCCGCGGCCGAGGCGGCGGGTGCGACGCACGGCGACGGCGAGGACACGGCGTCGCTGTCCACAACCCCAGGGCACGCCGCCATGGGCATCGTGGTGGGCGCAGGGCACGGTGCCGGTGCCGCCCCCGCCCGAACGGGCGTCGGCGCCCGGCCACCACTGACCGCCGTCGGCGCGGTCCACGCCCGCACCGGGAACGCCCGGGTGTCGAAGCGCCGGCGCCGCGCGACCGTCGACCATGGCCCTGCGACTCGCTGCCGGCGCGACGGGGCCGGCTCCGGCGCCGTCCGCCGAGGCGTTCGACGCCGCGCGCCTGCGGCAGGACGCGGCACCGGCCTCGCCGTTGCTGCGCCGCCTGCTCCACGTCCTCTGCGCGCTGGTCGCGGCCATCGCCGTCTGGATCCACACGGGCCGGCTCGACATCGTCGCCGTCGCCGACGGCCGGCTGGTGCCGCGCACGCGGCTCAAGATCGTCCAGCCGGCGGACGGGGGCGTCGTCCGCGAGATCCTCGTCGCCGAGGGCGCCGAGGTCGTCGGCGGCGAGGTGCTCGTGCGCCTGGATCCGGCGTTGGCGCAGGCCGAGCTGCGCGCCCTCTCCGGCGAGCTGGCGCAGCGGATGCTGCAGCTGCGCCGCATCGACGCCGAACTCGACGGGGCCCCGCTCGTGCGGCACGCGGGCGACGACGACGACGCGTTCGCGCGGGCCGATGCCCAGCGGCACGCCAACCGCAGTGCCTGGCACGACGCGCAGGGGCAGGAAGCCGCGGCGCTGGCGCGGGTCGAGCGGGAACTCGCGGCGGCGGCGACGCAGGTCGAAAAGCTCGAGCGCACCGTGCCGATCCACCGGACCACCGCCGAGCGCTACGCGCGGCTTGCCGCCGAAGGCTTCGTCAGCGAACTGTTCGCCCTCGAACGCCAGCGCGAGCACATCGAGCGCGAACACGATCTGGCCGCGCAGCGGCACGCGACCGCCGCGCTGACGGCCCAGCGCGAGCAGGCGGCGCGGCGGCTCGCGCAGGTGACCTCGGCGTATCGCCAGCAGCTGCACGCGGAGCGCGCCGGGGCGGCCCAGCAGCGCGCGCGGCTCGCGGAGGAGCTCGCCAAGCAGCACGTTCGCGCCGAGGCCGTCGAACTGCGCGCGCCGCAGGCCGGCATCGTCAAGGACCTGGCGACGCACACCGTCGGCACCGTCGTCGCCCCGGGCGCCGTGCTGCTGACGCTGGTGCCGTCCGGCGACGCGCTCGAGGCCGAGGTCGCCGTCGCCAACGCCGATGCGGGGTTCGTCCGCGCGGGGCAGCGGGCGCGCGTCAAGATCGCCGCCTACCCGTTCCAGAAATACGGGCTCGTCGACGGCACCGTCGTCCGCGTCGGTCCGGACGCCGTCGAGCCCTCGGCCGCACGGCGCGAGGCGGCGGGCGGCGGCGATGCCGCGATCGCCGGCGCCTTCGTCGCGCGCATCGCGCTGCCCGCGCAGAGCCTGGTCTTCGACGGCGCCGCGTTGCCGCTGGCGGCGGGCATGCAGGTCGCCGCCGAGATCCGCCTCGGCGAACGCTCGGTGCTCGAGTACCTGCTCGCGCCGATGCAGAAGGCGTGGCACGACGCCGCGCGCGAGCGCTGAGATGCGTTGGCCGCACCTTGGGCGTTCGGCGCGTGCTTGCCGCGGCGGCGACGGCGGTGCCGGCGCTGCCGCCAGCCTTCCTCCGGCCTGGCCGCTGCCTCCGGCCGACCTGCTGTGGGCGGCGGGCAGCCTCGCCAACCTGCATCGTCAGCCGTTCGACGCCGCGCTCGTCGCGCGAGCGCTGGTTCCCACGGTGACCGCGGGGACGCTGGTCGACCTCCTGCCGCAGCTGGGACTGACCGCGCGCTGGATCGGCGGCCGGTTCGCCGCGCGCGCCACGCTCGCCGCGCCGGTGGTCGTGCTGCTGCGCGCCGGGGCGATGGCCGGAACCGCGAGCGCGACTGCGGATCGCGCACCCGCCGCGTCGACGACGACGGGAACCGGGCGTGGCGGCGATCGCGGGAACGCGCCGGACGTCGCGCCACCGCCCTGGCGCCTTGCGCTGCTGGTCCGGCTCGACCCCCGACAGGCAGTGCTGTTCCCGGCCGGCAGCCACGAGCCGATGACGCTCGCCCGCGAGGTCTTCGACGCCGCCTGCGCCGAGGGGCACCTGCGCACGGCACCCCTGGCGGCGCCGGGCCCCGACGACCTCGCCGCGTCGACCGGCGGGGCGACCCCGGGCTTCGGATTCCGCTGGTTTGTCCCGGAGCTCGCCCGCCATCGCCGCGTCTGGCGCGACGTCCTGATCGCGTCGTTCGTCGTCCAGGCGATCGCCCTGGCCGTCCCGCTGGCGAGCCAGACGATCATCGACAAGGTCATCGTCCACCGGACGCCGTCGACGCTGGCGGTCATCGCGACGGCGCTGTTCGCCGGCATCCTGTTCTCGGCCGCGCTCGGGTGGATTCGGCAGGTGCTGGTCGTGCACACGGGCAACCGGGTCGACGCGGTGCTGGGTTCGGCGGTGTTCGCCCACCTGATCCGGCTGCCCGCCGTGTACTTCGAACGACGTCCCACCGGCGTCCTCGCGGCACGGATGAACGGCATCGAGACGATCCGCGAGTTCCTGTCCGGCACCGCCGTCACCGTCGTGCTCGACGTCCCGTTCCTCGGGCTGTTCGTCGTGCTGATGTTCGTCTACAGCGCGCCGCTGTCGCTGCTGGCGCTGGGCCTGCTTGCGCTGCTGGTCGGCGTGTCGGCCGTGTTCGCGCCCTGGTTCCAGTCGTGCTTCGACGCGCAGTTCCAGGCCGGGGCGCGGGCGCAGGCCTTCGTGACCGAATACGTCGCCGGCGTGGAGACGGTCAAGTCGCTGACGATGGAGCCGCAGCTCGAGCGCCGCTACGAGACGCTGCTCGGCGCGGCGCTGTCCGCGCAGTTCGCCACGCGTCGCCTCGGCGCCACGTACCAGACGATCGCCTCGGCGCTGGAGCAGGCGCTGTCGGCGGCGGTTCTCTGCGCGGGGGCGTGGCTGGTCATGCAGGGTCCGGATTTCACCGTCGGCATGCTGGTCGCGTTCCAGATGTTCGCCGCCCGCGTCGCCCAGCCGATGCTGAAGCTCGCCGGGCTGTGGCAGCAGTTCCAGCAGGCGACCATCGCCGTCAGGCGGCTGGCCGACATCCTGGACGTGCCGGCCGAGCCGCGCTCGCTCGCCGCGGTGCGGGAGGGCGGCGGCGCCGGGCGGCTCGAAATGAGGAACGTGTCGTTCCGCTACGGTCGCGACCGGCCGTACGTGCTGCACGGGTTCGACCTGGTCGTCGAGCCGGGTGCCTGCGTGGCGATCACCGGGCCGTCGGGTGCCGGCAAGAGCACGCTGGCCCGGCTGCTGCAGGGCTTCGCCTGGCCGGCGGAGGGCGCCGTGCTGGTCGACGGTCGCGACACCCGGCACCTGCCGGCGAACGATCTGCGCGCGCGCTTCGGCGTCGTGCCCCAGGAGACGGTGCTCTTCGCCGGGACGCTGCACGACAACCTGCTGCTGGCCGACCCGCTGGCGTCGTTCGAGTCGGTGGTCCAGGCCTGCAAGCTGGCCGGCATCCACGCGACCATCGAAGCGCTGCCGCAGGGCTACGCAACCGACGTCGGCGAGCGCGGCGCCGGGCTCTCGGGCGGGCAGCGGCAGCGCATCGCCATCGCCCGCGCGCTGCTGAAGCGACCGCGCATCCTGGTCTTCGACGAGGCCACGGCCAGCCTCGACGCGCCACTGGCGGACGAGATCGCGGCGACGATCCACGGCCTGCGCGGCCGGGCGACGATCGTGTTCATCACCCATCGCGTGCCGCCGACGCTCAAGCCCGACCGCGTGCTGCACCTCGCCCCCGTCGGTGCCGGCGACGAGCGCCCGCCGGGCCGGGAGCGCGCCGCGGGAGACTGAAACGGTATAATCGAACTCTTTCCCCGCACCGTCCGGTGACCCCGATGAAAGTCCTCGTTCCGATCAAGCGCGTCGTCGATTACAACGTGAAGATCCGCGTCAAGCCCGACCAGTCGGGCGTCGACACGGCCAACGTCAAGATGTCGATGAACCCCTTCGACGAAATCGCCGTCGAGGAGGCGGTGCGGCTCAAGGAGAAGGGGATCGCGACCGAGGTCGTCGCGGTGACCTGCGGGCTCGCGGCCTGCGCGGAAACGCTGCGCACGGCGCTGGCGATCGGTGCCGACCGCGCCATCCTGGTCGAGTCCGACGCCGACCTGCAGCCGCTCGCCGTCGCCAAGCTGTTGCAGGCGATCGTCGCCCGGGAGGCACCGCAGCTGGTGCTGATGGGCAAGCAGGCGATCGACGACGACGCCAACCAGACCGGCCAGATGCTGGCCGCGCTGCTGGGCTGGCCGCAGGCGACGTTCGCCTCGAAGCTCGACATCGCGGGCGGACGCGCCACGGTCAAGCGCGAAGTCGACGGCGGCCTCGAGACCGTCGAGATGGCGCTGCCGGTGGTCGTCACCGTCGACCTCCGGATGAACGAGCCGCGCTACGCGACGCTGCCGAACATCATGAAGGCGAAGAAGAAGCCGCTCGACACGCAGACGCCGTCGGCGCTGGGGGTCGACGTCGCGCCGCGGCTGACCACGCTCAAGGTCGTCGAGCCGCCGGCGCGCAAGGGCGGCGGCAAGGTCGCCGACGTCAAGGAACTCGTCGCCAAGCTGCGCAGCGAGGCCAAGATCCTCCCCTAGTCGACGCCGCGGGCGGCGGCTCCCCGACGCCACGTCGGGTGCCGCGTCCGGGGCCCAGCGCCGAACACTCCACGCCACGATCCCGCGCATTTTCCACGCGCCGCATCCCCACGATTCCGAACGGAACTCCGCCATGGCCGTCCTCGTCCTCGCCGATCACGACAACGTCTCGCTCAAGTCCGCTACGCTGCATGCCGTCGCCGCCGCCACCCGACTGGGGGCCGACGTCCACGTACTGGTGGCGGGTGCCGGTTCGGCGCCCGCCGCGCAGGCGGCGGCCGCCGTCGCCGGCGTGACGCGGGTGCTGCACGCCGACGCGCCGCACCTCGGCGCGCCGACGGCGGAAAACGTCGCCGCGACTGCGCTGCAGCTGGTGCAGGGGGGCGGCTACAGCCACGTGCTGGCCTCGGCCACCGGCTTCGGCAAGAACATCGCGCCGCGGCTCGCGGCGCTGCTCGACGTCGCGCAGATTTCCGAGATCACCGCCATCGAGAGTGCCGACACCTTCGTGCGGCCGATCTACGCCGGCAACGCGTTCGCCACCGTGCAGTCGAAGGACGCGATCAAGGTGATCACCGTGCGCGCGACGTCGTTCGACGGTGCCGCGGCGACCGGCGGCAGCGCCCCCGTCGACTCGATCGCGGCCGCGCCGGACACCGGGCTGTCCGCGGTGACGGGGCAGGAGCTCACGCAGTCGGACCGGCCCGAGCTCACCGCCGCGCGCATCGTCGTGGCGGGCGGCCGGGGCCTGGGCAGCGGCGACAAGTTCCACGCGCTGCTCGAGCCGCTGGCCGACAAGCTCAACGCGGCGATGGGCGCGTCGCGCGCCGCCGTCGACGCCGGATACGTCCCCAACGACTATCAGGTCGGCCAGACCGGGAAGGTCGTCGCGCCGGATCTCTACATCGCGGTCGGCATCTCCGGCGCGATCCAGCATCTCGCCGGCATGAAGGACAGCAAGGTGATCGTCGCGATCAACAAGGACCCGGAGGCGCCGATCTTCCAGGTCGCGGACTACGGCCTCGTCGGCGACCTGTTCGAGCTGGTGCCCGCGTTCACCGCCGAACTCGGCTGAACCCGGCGGCGCGTTCTCCGGCAGGGGCCCGAGCCCCGGCCGCGTCGTGGCCGGGCCGCGGGCGGGCAGCCGGTTTAGAGTGTTTGGTCTATCGACGCAGGGTAGGCTGAACTTCCGTCGGCTGCGTCGTCGGTGTGGTATGTGTTTATGCCGCGCCCGCACGCCGCTTCGTCGCGCCCGACTCCGATCCACTCTTCGCCTTCGATCGCCATGAGCCAATACCACGCCCCGCTTGCCGAGATGCAGTTCGTGATGACCGAGCTGGCCGGCCTCGACCAGGTCGCCACGCTGCCCGGTTTCGAGGAGGCCGACCCCGACGTCGTGTCGGCGGTGCTCGAGGAGGCCGCGAAGTTCGCGACCAACGTGCTCGATCCGCTGAACTGGCCCGGCGACCAGGAGGGGGCGAAACGGCTCGACGACGGCACGGTGAAGACGCCGGCCGGTTTCCGCGACGCCTACTGGCAGTTCTGCGAGAACGGCTGGAACGGCCTCGCCAAGAGCACGGAATTCGGCGGCCAGGGCCTGCCGCAGCTGGTCGCGACCGCGGTCGAGGAGATGTGGCACGCGTCGAACATGGCGTTCGACCTGTGTCCGCTGCTGACCCAGGGCGCGATCGAGGCGATCGAGCTGAACGGCAGCGACGCGCTCAAGCAGACGTACCTGCACAAGATGGTCGCCGGGGAGTGGACCGGCACGATGAACCTCACCGAGCCGCAGGCCGGCTCGGACCTCGCTGCGGTGCGCACCAGGGCGGTACCCCAGGGCGACGGCACGTACCGGATCTTCGGCCAGAAGATCTTCATCACGTACGGCGAGCACGACTACACCGAGAACATCGTCCACCTGGTGCTCGCGCGCACGCCGGACGCGCCCGAGGGCGTGAAGGGGATCTCGCTGTTCGTGGTGCCCAAGTTTCTCGTCAACGCCGACGGCAGCCTCGGCGCGCGCAACGACGCGCACTGCGTGTCGATCGAGCACAAGCTCGGCATTCACGCGAGCCCCACCTGCGTGATGGCCTACGGCGACCACGGCGGCGCGATCGGCTGGCTGGTGGGCGAGGAGAACCGCGGCCTCGAGTACATGTTCGTGATGATGAATCTCGCGCGCTTCTCGGTCGGCATGGAAGGCGTCGGGCTTGGCGACCGTGCCTACCAGCGCGCGGTGGCGTATGCGCGCGACCGCGTGCAGGGCAAGGCCGTCGGCACCGAGAAGGGTGCCAAGGCCGGTCCGATCATCGAGCATCCGGACATCCGCCGGATGCTCATGACCATGCGGGCGCAGACCGAGGCGATTCGCGCGGTGGCCTACGTCGTTGCCGCCGCGATGGACAATGCGCAGCGCCACCCCGATGCCGCGGCGCGCCGGCGGCACCAGGCGTTCGTCGACCTGATGATCCCGATCGTCAAGGGCCATTCGACCGAGACCGCGCAGAAGGTCGCCTACCTCGGCGTGCAGGTCCACGGCGGCATGGGCTTCATCGAGGAGACCGGCGCGGCGCAGCACTATCGCGACGCGCGGATCAGCACGATCTACGAGGGGACCACCGGCATCCAGGCCAACGACCTCATCGGGCGCAAGACCGCGCGCGACGGCGGCGCGACCGCGCACGCGGTGGCCGGCGAGATCGACAAGGTCGCCGCCGAACTGGCCGCCAGCGCCGACGCGAACCTCAAGGCCATCGGCCGCTCGCTCGCGGATGCCAACGCGGCGCTGAAGCGCGCGATCGACTGGGTGGTGCCGGCGTACGGCGCGCACCCGCGCGCGGCCCACGCCGCCGCCGTGCCGTACCTCGAGCTGTGGGGCACGGTTGCCGGCGGGTGGCAACTCGGCCGCGCGGCGCTGGCGGCGGCGAAGCACCTGGCTGCCGGCACCGGCGATGCGCGCTTCCTGCACGCCAAGATCGTCACGGCGCGCTACTACGCCGACGCGATCCTGCCGCAGGCGGCGTCGCTCGCCGTCACCATCGCGCAGGCGGGCGACTCGGCACTGGCGCTGGCCGCGGAGCAGTTTTGAGCGACGCCCGCGGGTTGGCCGCGTTCCGCGCGCGACGTCGGCTGCCGTCGCTGCGCCGCCGCGCGAGCTGCCTCGTGTCGTCGGCGCGGCGCGCCGGCTTGGCGTTGCTGGCGCTGGCCTGGGCTTCGACTGCGAGCAGCGCCGATCCGCTGGCGACGGTGCCCGCGCTGACCGGCCCGGGTCCCTACCCGGTCGCCTGCAGCGACGTGACGCAGGATTTCTCGCGGCTCCTTCCCGGCGAGACCGCGGAAGTCTATTGGGAGGGCCAGCCGCGCGACGACGGCACGCCGCGTTACCTCACCGACCTCCTCGTGACCTCCGACGGTGCGTACACGCAGCCGGTGGCCGTTCCCGACGACCGCGAACTCTACGGACCGTATCGCGGCGGCAGCTACGCGCTGTCGCAGCTGGTTTGCTATCCGACGCGCGCCGACAACCCTCGCCCCGACTACGTGCTGCCCGACGGCCGCCGCGTGCCGAGGATGCAGCGCGCCGGCGAGGCGCCGCTGTTCGCCGACGGCGTCGAGCGCTGGCCGGTGATCGCGTTCTCGCACGGCCTGGGCGGCAGCCCGCTGGGGAGCGGCTATCTCGACTTCATCGTGCAGTTCGCGAGCTACGGCTACGTCGTCGTCGCTCCGTTCCACGGCGATCCGCGCTTCGCGAAGGTCAAGCTCGAAGGCCTGCTCGACGTCATCCTGTCGCTGGTCGAATTCCCGAAGTTCATCGCGATGCAGGCGGTGCGGCCGCTGGGACTCGTGGCGACGCTCGATCTCGCCGTTGCGCACCCGCACTGGCGCGATCGCGTCGACGCCGGCCGCATCGGCGGCTTCGGCGCCAGCCTCGGCGGCCAGGCGATGATGCTGGCCGGCGGCGCAGCGCTGACCACGACCGTCGGCCAGTCGTCGAAGCGGGTGCTGATCGAGCCGCGGCTCAAGGCGGCGGTCGGCTACGTGCCGTACTTCGGCCAGTCGATCCTGCCGGCATTCGGCCGCGACCAGCGCGGCGTCGATGGGGTCGTGCTGCCGTTCCTCGCCATCGGCGGCGGCGCCGACCTCGTCGCCCCGCTGCCCGAGATCGAGGATGCGATGGTGCGGCTCGGCTCGACCCGCCAGCTGGTCGTGCTGGACGGCACCGAGCACGGGCTGGATCCGAAGGACGCGCCCGACATCTTCACCTGGTCGCTCATTTTCCTGGACGGGCAGGTGAAGGGCGACCCCGTCGCGCGCGCCGCGTACGCGCGGATGGCGACGGTGGAGGGCGGCGGCGGCGACCGGTCGGTGTACGACTACAGCGCGCCGTCGGCGCCGGCGGGAACGGAACGCACGGTGATCGAGTACCACAATGCCTCGCTCGACCACTATTTCCTTACCGCCGAGCCCGCCGAGGCGGCGATGCTCGACGCCGGCGTCGTCGTCCCCGGCTGGACCCGGACCGGCATGGCGTTCAAGGCGAGCCTTCGTGGAACGGGGCAGGGCTTGCCCGCCTGCCGCTTCTTCGGCACGCCCGGCATCGGCCCGAGTTCGCATTTCTACACCGTCGATGTCGCGGAGTGCGCCAAGGTCCGGGCCGACCCGTTCTGGACGTTCGAGGAGTTCGCCTTCGCCGTCGAGCCGGCCGGCGTGGGCGTCTGCGCCGAGGGGCGCGTTCCGGTCACGCGGCTCTACAACAACGGCAAGAACAATCAGGCCAATCACCGCTACCTCACCAGCCGCAGCGAGACCGCGAAGATGACGGACGAGGGCTGGATGGTCGAGGGTCCCGTGTTCTGCGCACTGCCCTGAGCGTGCGCTCGCCGCAGCCCGGGCGACGCAGCCATTGGATCGGCGGCATCTCGTCTTGACCGGGGTCAACGTTTCCGTCCTGCGACAGGTTGCCGCGGGCCCGGCATCGCGCTAACATCCCACCGTCGCCTTTGGATCGGGGTGGAATTTCTTGCGCCTGCGTACCGCCTCTCGCCGTGTCATTGCATGGATCGCCATGGTGGGGCTGCTTTTTGCCCAGGGCGTCGTGGCGGTGCATGCGGGCACGGTGCAATCGAGTCCAGGCAACGCGACGATGGTGGTGCCGGCCACCCCGGCGGCCACCGCAATCCCGATCGCCGAAGCCAACCCGGGCCACGCCGTGGTCCTGATGCCGTGCCACGGGCACGCTGCCGGTGAACCGGCTGCTGCTGCACTGGCGGTCGCCCCGGCGGCTGACGCCAACGCCTGCGAGGTCCACTGCATCGACTTGACGCCGGCCGCCGGCGCGCCGGACTTGCCCCCTGCGGCTCCGTCGTCGGGGCTTCGCGTCGATGCCGTCGTGATTGCGGCGACGGCCTCGGCCGACGCCACGCTGCTCGAGGCGCGCAGCGCTGCGCCCCCGCTGCGCCTCACCTACGTCCGCTTCCTGATCTAGACCCCCGCTGTCGTTCGTACCGCCCGCCCCATTTGAGCGGGTGCCGTCGTTCGTCGTTTCGTCGGAGGTCTCATGCATCGTTTCGCGTTCCCGTTCCCGGAAGGTCCGCGGCGCCCCCAAGGGATTGCCCTCGGTCGCAGCCGCGTCGTCGCGGCCCTGCTCTGGTCGATCGCGCTGCTCCCGGCGCTGGCCGCCGCCCAGCAGCCGCTGTCGCTCGCCGAGGCGGTCAGGCTCGCCGTCGCCCGATCGCCGGCGATAACGTCCCAGCAGTCGATGGCCGCTGCCGCCCGCGAGATGAGTGTCGCCGCAGGCGAACTGCCGGACCCCAAGCTCATCGGCGGCTTCGAGAACGTGCCCACGTCGGGCGCGGACGCCTGGACCCTCGATCGCGACTTCATGACGATGACCCGCATCGGCGTAATGCAGGACTTCCCGCGCGAGGAAAAGCGGCGACTGCGCACCGAGCGCGCCGTCCGGGACGCCGCCCGCAGCGACGCCGCCGCGGTCAGCGCCGCGGCAAACGTGCGGCGCGAGACGGCAGCCGCGTGGTTCGCGCGCCACTACGCCGAGGCGGCCGAGCGGGCCATCGCGGCGCAGGTCGCCGAAGCGGAGCTGGCGGTGGTCGCGGCCGGCGCGGCCTACCGCGCCAACAAGGCACCGCAGGCCGAGCTCCTGATGGCCCAGTCCGCGGTGGTCGAGCTCACCAACCGCGCGACCGAGGCGAGAGCGCAGACGCGCCGGGCGCGCATTGCGCTCGTGCGCTACTTGGGTGCCGATGCGGATCGGGCGCTGGGCGACGCGCCGGACCTGGGGCGGTTGCCGGCCGGCGTGGCCGAGCTCGCCGACGTCGACGCGCAGGCCGAAGTCCGGGCGGCGCGTGCGCAGGAAGCCTATCTCGCGACCGAGGCCGAGCTCGCCAGGGCCAGCAGGTTGCCGGACTGGAACGCCGCGTTGTCCTACGCCGTTCGCGGGCCGGGGTACCCCAACATGGTGTCGCTGATGTTTTCGATCGACCTGCCGTGGTCGCAGGGCACCCGGCAGGACCGCGAGCACGCGGCCAAGCTGAAGGAGCTGGACGCCGCGCGCGCGATGCGCGACGACACCCGGCGCATGCGTTCCGCAGAGGTCGAGACGATGGTCGCCGAATGGGAATCGGCGCACGCGCAGGCGCACAGGACGCGTACCGAACTGCTGCCGCTCAACGCGCTGCGGCGCGAGTCTGCGCTCGCGGCCTACCGCGGCGGCACCGGAACGCTGACCGCGGTGCTCGAGGCGCGGCGTGCCGAGCTCGACACCACCCTGTCCCTGCTGCAGATGGAGCAGGCTGCGGCGAAAGCCTGGGCCTATCTCACCTACGTTCTTCCCGTCGCGGAGCCCGCATGAAGCCGAACCGTTCGCATCAACGTGGATTCAGGGCGCTGCCACTGGCCGCAGCCGTTGTCGTCGCCGTGCTCGCCGCTTGGGGCGGATGGTGGTTCGGGACACGGCACGCCCCGCCGCACGCGGGCGTCGCCGCGGACGCTTCGGCACCGACGCCGGCATCGGCGCAATCCGCCCCGCCGTCGGCGGACGGCCCATCGTCGACCGATGCCGCCGGCCGCAAGGTCCTCTACTGGCACGACCCGATGGTGCCGGGCCAGCGCTTCGACAAGCCGGGCAAGAGTCCCTTCATGGACATGATGCTGGTGCCGGTCTACGCCGACGCCGCCGACGAAGGTTCGGTGGCGATCAGCCCGCGGCTCGCGCAGAGCTTCGGTGTCCGGCTGATCGAAGCGAAGGAGGGCCCGCTCGCCGGAGGATTCTCCGCACCCGGGACGCTGGTCGTCGACGAGCGGACGATCGTCGCCGTGCAGGCGCGGGTGCAGGGCTATGTCGAGAAGCTGCTGGTGCGCGCGACCTATGACAGCGTGCGCGCGGGACAGCCGCTGGCCGAGCTCTACGTTCCCGAATGGCTCGCCGCCCAGGAGGAACTGCTGGCGCTGAAGGCGAGCGCCCAGCCCGGGGCGGCGGGACTGGTCGACGCGGCGCGGGTGCGGCTGGACCTGCTCGGCATGCCGGCGGCGGAGATCGCGCGGGTCGAGCGCGAGGGCCGTCCTTCGGCGCGCGTGACGATCACCGCGCCGCAGGGCGGGGTGGTGTGGGAGATCGGCGCCCGCGATGGCATGGCGGTGATGCCGGGAACGACACTGTTCCGGCTGGCCGGGCTGGGCTCGGTCTGGGTCGTCGCCGAGGTGCCCGAAGTGCAGGCGGGGGTGCTGCGCACCGGCGCGCCGGTCGAAGTGACGATCGCGGCGCTCCCCGGGCGCGTCTTCAAGGGCACGGTTTCCACGCTGCTGCCCGAGGTCAACGCCGCGACGCGCACGGTGCGTGCGCGGATCGTGCTCGCCAATTCCGACGTTTCGCTGAAGCCGGGGATGTTCGCGACCGTGCAGTTCGGCGCGGCCGCGTCGGCGGCGAAGCCGGTGCTGCTGGTGCCGGCGGAGGCGGTGATCCGCACGGAGAAGCGGAACGTTGTCCTCGTCGCGCAGGGCGAGGGACGCTACGCGCCGGTCGACGTCGAACTGGGACGCGAGAGCGGCGACAGCGTCGAGATCCGCAAGGGCCTCGAGCCTGGGACGAAGATAGTCGCGTCGGGGCAATTCATGATCGACTCGGAAGCGAGCCTGAAGGGCGTGCTGGGACGGATGACCGCCGGCACCGAGGTTGCGCCGCCGGCTGATCCGCACGCCGGCCATGCGATGCCGGCCGCTGCGGGTCCGGTGGTCCACGAGGCGCAGGGTGTCGTTCGCGGGGTTGGCGACGACGTGCTGATCAAGCATGGCGCGATTCCCGGCGCCGGGATGGGCGCGATGACGATGCCGTTCAAGGCACCGCCGTCGGGGGTGCCGCCGACGGTGAGGGAAGGCACCAACGTTCGTTTCCGTTTCGTGGTCACGCCGAAGGGCGACTTGGCGCTTACCGAGATCGAGCCCGTCGAAGGACCGGCGGCCGCCCGTCCGGATCAGGGAACGAAGCGATGATCGCCGCGGTCATCCGCTGGTCCGTCGGTAACCGCTTCCTGGTGCTGCTCGCGGCAATCGCGATCGCCGTCGCCGGTGTCTGGTCGGTGCGCTCGATGCCGCTCGATGCGCTGCCCGATCTGTCCGACACCCAGGTGATCATCCGCACCACGCTGCCGGGACAGGCGCCGCAGATCGTCGAGGACCAGGTCACGTATCCGCTGACGACGACGATGCTGTCGGTACCCGGCGCCAAGGTGGTGCGCGGCTATTCGTTCTTCGCCGACTCGTTCGTCTACATCCTGTTCGAGGACGGCACCGATCCGTACTGGGCACGCTCGCGCGTGCTCGAGTACCTGAACCAGGTGCAGGGCCGCCTGCCCGCCTCGGCGCGCTCCTCGCTGGGTCCCGATGCCACGGGCGTCGGCTGGATCTACGAGTACGCGCTGGTCGACCGCAGCGGCCGGAACGACCTCGCCGCGCTGCGCGCGCTGCAGGACTGGTTCCTGAAGTTCGAGCTGAAGACGGTGCCGGACGTCGCGGAGATCGCGACCATCGGCGGCATGGTGCGCCAGTACCAGATCGTCGTCGACCCGGAGCGGCTCAAGGCCTACAGCCTGCCGTTGTCGAAGGTGATTGCCGCAATCCGGGACGCCAACCGCGAGTTCGGCGGCTCGGTGATCGAGTTGGCGGAGGCCGAGTACATGGTCCGCGTCAAGGGCTATCTCGCGACCCTCGACGACTTCCGGACGATCCCCGTCGGCGGCGAGGGCGGCACGCCGGTGCTGCTGCGGGACGTCGCGCGCGTGCAGACGGGTCCCGAGATGCGCCGCGGCATCGCCGAGCTCGACGGCGAAGGCGAGGTCGTCGGCGGCGTCGTCATCCTGCGCGCCGGCAAGAACGCGTGGACGACGATCAATGCGGTGAAGGCGAAGCTCGCCGAGCTGAAGCCCGGCTTGCCTCCCGGCGTGGAGATCGTCGAGACCTACGACCGCTCGGCATTGATCGGGCGCGCCGTCGCCCACCTGCGCGACAAGCTGGTGGAGGAATTCATCGTCGTCGCGCTGGTCTGCCTGGTGTTCCTGCTGCATACCCGCTCGGCGCTGGTCGCCGTCGTGTCGCTGCCGCTCGGCGTGCTGGCGGCACTGGCCGTGATGCGTGCGCAGGGCGTCAACGCCGACATCATGTCGCTGGGCGGCATCGCCATCGCCATCGGCGCGATGGTCGACGCGGCGATCGTCATGGTCGAGAACGCACACAAGAAGCTCGAGGCCTGGCGCCACGCGCGTGGTATTCCCGACGACGCGAAGAATGCGCCGCAGCCCTCGAACGAGGAGCGGTGGCAGCTGATCGTAGATGCCTCGGTCGAGGTCGGGCCGGCGCTGTTCTTCAGTTTGCTCATCATCACGCTGTCGTTCGTGCCGGTGTTCGCGCTCGAGGCGCAGGAGGGTCGGCTGTTCAAGCCGCTCGCCTACACCAAGACCTGGGCGATGGCGGCCGCGGCGGGCCTGTCGGTCACGCTGGTGCCGGTGCTGATGGGGTACTTCATCCGCGGCCGGATCCTGCCCGAGTCACGAAATCCGCTGAACCGGGCGCTGATCGCAGGCTACCGTCCGCTGCTGCGCGCGGTGCTGCGTTGGCCGAAGGCGACACTCTTGGTCGCCGTGCTGGCGCTGGCCGCCACGGTGTGGCCCGCGTCGCAGCTCGGCGGCGAGTTCCTGCCGCCGCTGGACGAGGGCGATCTCCTGTACATGCCGACGACGCTGCCGGGGATATCGGTGGGCACGGCCGGCGAGCTGCTGCAGCTCACCGACCGGATGATCAAATCGGTGCCCGAGGTCGAGCGCGTGTTCGGCAAGGTCGGCCGCGCCGAGACGGCGACCGATCCGGCGCCGATGGAAATGATCGAGACGACGATCCGGTTCAAGCCACGCGACCAGTGGCGACCGGGGATGACCCCGGAAAAGCTCATCGAGGAGCTCGATCGCAGCGTTCGCGTGCCGGGACTCTCGAACCTGTGGGTGCCGCCGATCCGCAACCGCATCGACATGCTCGCGACGGGTATCAAGAGCCCGATCGGGATCAAGGTGGCGGGCACCGACCTCGCCGAGATCAACCGGCTTTCGCAGGCGATCGAGCGCGCGGCGCGCACGGTGCCCGGCGTCGCCTCGGCGCTGGCCGAGCGGCTCGAGGGTGGCCGCTATCTCGACGTGACGATCGACCGCGCTAGCGCGGCACGCTATGGAGTCAGTGTGACCGAGTTGCAGGAAGTCGTGGCGGCGGCGGTCGGCGGCGAGAATATCGGCGAAACCGTCGAGGGGCTGGCGCGCTTTCCGATCAGCGTCCGCTATCCGCGCGAGCTGCGTGACTCGATCGAGAAGCTGCGGAACCTGCCGATCGTGACCATGGGCGGGATGCAGGTGCCGATGTCCGCCGTGGCGTCGGTGAGGATCGTCGACGGCCCGCCGATGCTGCGCAGCGAGAACGCGCGGCTGTCGGGCTGGGTGTACGTCGACGCGCGCGGCCGCGACCTCGCGTCGGTCGTGCGCGACCTCAAGGTGGCGGTGGCGCGCGACGTCAAGCTTCCGGCGGGTTACTCGGTGGCCTGGTCGGGCCAGTTCGAATACCTGGAGCGCGCGAAGGCACGGCTCGAGGTGGTCGTTCCACTGACGCTGCTGACCATCTTCGTGCTGCTCTACCTCGCCTTCAAGCGGATCGACGAGGCGGTCGTGATCATGCTCGCGGTGCCGTTCGCGCTGGTCGGCGGCTTCTGGCTGCTGTACGCGCTCGGTCACGCCATGTCCGTGGCGTCGGCGGTGGGCTTCATTGCACTGGCCGGCGTGTCCGCGGAGTTCGGCGTGGTCATGCTGATCTACCTGCGTCACGCGTGGGAAGCGCGGCTCGCCGCCGGCGCCCCGGCGACCGAGGCGACGCTCGTCGACGCGATCGAGGAGGGGGCCGTGCTGCGGGTGCGGCCGAAGGCGATGACCGTCGCGGTGATCCTCGCGGGGCTGCTGCCGATCATGCTGTCGACCGGCACCGGCGCCGAGGTGATGCAGCGGATCGCCGCGCCGATGGTCGGCGGCATGATCACCGCACCGATCCTGTCGATGCTGGTGATCCCGGCGGCCTACCTGCTGCTGCGGCGCCGCGGACTCGCGCGGTCGACGGCGGTATTGCGCGCCTCGCCCGACGGAGGCGCCGCGCCCGTACCAGCGGTCGCCGCAGCGCAGCCGCCTCGCTGAAGCCGTCGTGCGCGACGTGTGCGTGCCGCGATCGCGATCACGCCGGCCCGAGCACCTCGGCCAGCGTCCGGGCGACGACGCGGGTCGCCCGGCGCAGGTCGTCGAGGCGGAGGTGCTCGTCGGCGTTGTGCGCGTTGGCTTCGAGGATGTCGTGCGGGCCGGCGCCGTAGATCACCGTCGGGATCCCCGCGGCGGCGTAGTGGCGGGCATCGGTGTACAGCGGAACCCCGTGCGGCGTCACGGGTTCGCCCATCTCCTCGGCGCCGATCCGCGACAGCGGCGCGACGAGCTTCTCGCAGCCGGCGATGGGGGTCAGCGGTTCGGCCAGCATGATCCGCCGCACTTCGGCGGTGGCGGCCGGGTACGCGGCCATCGCGCGCTCGACGATGGCCCGCAACTCCGCCTCGACCGTGGCGCCGCGCTCCTCGGGGATGATGCGCCGGTCGAGCCGGAACGCCACCCGATCGGGCACGACGTTGGTGTTGATGCCGCCTTCGATCAGTCCGACGTTGAGTTGCGGCGAGCCGATGCCGGCGACCGCCGAAATCTTTGCGCCGTAGGTCCTGCGCACCGCGTAGAGCGCCGCGAGGACGCCGGTCGCCGCCTCGAGCGCGTCGACCCCGGTCCCGGGCATCGCCGCGTGCGCCTGCCTGCCGCGCACGGTGACCTCGAGGTGCAGGGCGCCGTTGTGCGCGGTGACGATGCCGTAGGCGAAGCCGGCGCAGATGACGTAGTCGGGGCGGCAGATACCCTCGTCCAGCAGCCACTTCGGACCGAGGACGCCGCCGGACTCCTCGTCGTAGGTGAAATGGAGCTCGACGGTGCCGGCGAGCGGGGTGCCGGCGTCGATCAGCGCCTTCAGCGCGAAGGCGTAAGTGGCGAAGTCCGATTTCGAGACGGCGGCACCCCGCCCGTACATCGCCCCGTCGACGATCGCGCCGCCGTAGGGATCCTGCGTCCAGCCCGTGCCCGGCGGCACGACGTCGCCGTGCGCGTTGAGCGCGATCACCGGACCCGCGCCGAAGCGATGGCGGACGACGAGGTTGGTCACGCTGGCCATCCCGGCAGCGGCGGCGACCGCCGCAGCGACCGGATGCCGCTCCACCGTGAAGCCGAGTCGCTCGAGCAGGGCCGCGGCGACGTCGCCGTGGCGAACGCAGTCACCGGGGGGATTGTCGCTGGGAACGCGGACGAGCTCGCGCAGGAAGTCGACGGCGGCGGGGTGGTCCGCGTCGACGCGGGCAACGAGGATGGCATCGAGGGTCATGGCGGGCGGGTCGGGAAACGTTGGCGTGAATGGACCGGCTCGTGGGCGCGGGGCGGCTGCCGTCCGTGCGCCGTCGCGGGCGCGCTGCGGGCGGGGCCGCGTCAGCTTCCCGGACGCGCCGAAGGATCGAAATGCACGATGAAGTCGTGGAGGATCCGCGCCGAGAGGTCGGCGTCGGCTTCGGTCATCGTCTCGTCCGGGTGATGGCTGATGCCGCCGTTGCCGCAGCGGACGAACAGCATGGCGACGTCGGCGAGGGGGGCGATCGCCATCGCGTCGTGGCCGGCGCCCGACGGCAGCCGCCGCACCGGCACGCCGGCGCGCCCGACGGCGGCATCGAGCTGGTCCATCAGCCAGGGCGCGCACCGGCAGCTGGGTGCCGCCTGGTTCGGCGTGACCGCGAACGCGACACCGCGGCGCGCGCCGATCGCATCGATCCCGGCCAGAATGTCGGCGACCGCCGCCTCGCGCACGGCGTCGTCGCCGCTGCGCACGTCGAGGGACAGCTCGCAGGCGCCGGGGATGACGTTGGTGGCGCCCTGCGGCACCTGGAGCTGGCCGACGGTGCCGACGAGTCCTTCGACCGCGCGGCAGCGGCGCTCGACCGCCAGCACGACTTCCGCCGCCGCGGCCGCCGCGTCGCGGCGCAGGCCCATCGGCACGGTGCCGGCGTGGCCGGCGAGGCCCGTCGCGCGGACCATGAAGCGGTTGAAGCCGACGATCGAGGTGACGATGCCGACCGGCAGGCCCTCGGTCAGCAGCACCGGCCCCTGCTCGATGTGCAGCTCGCAGTACGCCAGGATCTCCTCCCGCCGGCGCGCGGCCGCGCCGACCCGCGCGGGGTCGAGCCCGTACGCGGAGAGCGCGTCGGCCATCGTCACGCCGTCGGCATCGCGCTTGTCCAGCAGCGCCGCGTCGAACGTGCCGGCGACCGCCTTGCTGCCGAGCAGCGTGGCCTGGAACCGGACGCCTTCCTCGTCGGCGAAGGCGACGACCTCGACGGCGAAAGGCAGGCGGCGCGCGGCGCGGTGCAGCGCGTCGACGCAGGCAATCGGCGCGATCACGCCGAGGTCGCCGTCGTACCGGCCGCCATTGCGCACGCTGTCGAAGTGCGAGCCGAACATCAGGGCCGGCGCGCCGGGTCGTTCGGCCTCGTAGCGGGCGACGACGTTGCCGATGGCGTCGATCCGCGCGGTCATGCCGGCGTCGCGCATCCAGCCCATCAGCGTATCGGCGGCGGCGCGCTGGACCGGGGTGAGGAACGTGCGTGTCAGCTGGCCCGGCACCTCGGTGTGCTGCGCGAGGAGCGCGGCCTGGCGCATGATCCGCGCGCCGATGCCGTCGAGATGGGACGACCCGGTGCCCATGTTCATTCGGCCAGCAGCGCATCGAGGCGCGACCGGGCGATGCGCGCCACCTGCGACAGCGCCTCGCCGAACTCGGTCGCGCGGTCGTTCGCGATCCGGGCGGCGAAGCGCTCGAGTATCCGCGTGCGATCGAGGCCCTTGACCGCGACGATGAACGGGAAGCCGAACTTCGCGTTGTAGCGGGCGTTCAGGTCCTGCAGCCGCGCGTATTCCTCCGGCGAGCACCGGGTGAGCCCGGCGCCCGCCTGTTCCTGCGACGATTCGGCGGTGAGCTCGTTGCGGATCATCGCGCGGCCGGCGAGCTCGGGATGCGCGCGCAGCAGCGCGAGCTGCGCGGCCTCGTCCGCCGCGTCGACGACGCCGGCCATCGCCGCGTGCAACGCGTCGACGCTCGCGAACGGCCGCGCGGCCAGCACCCGCTCCGCGACCCAGGGCGAATGCTCGAAGACGCCGCCAAGCAGCGCGACGAACGCGGCCGGGGGCAGCGCATTGAGCTGGTCGAGGGACAGGCGGCCGGTCGTCATGCGCGGCCCGCGGCGGGCGCGCCGGCAAACGGATGCGTCGCCCGCCAATGGCGCGCGATGTCGATGCGGCGCGCGAACCAGACGTCGGAACGGCTTCGGGCGTAGTCGACGAAGCGCGCCAGCGCCTGCATGCGCGCCGGCCGCCCGGCCAGCCGGCAGTGCAGGCCGACCGACAGCATCTTCGGCGCGTCGAGCCCGGCCGGGTCGCCTTCGGCGTAGAGCACGTCGAACGCGTCCTTGAGGAACGCGAAGAACTGGTCGCCGCTGTTGAAGCCCTGCGGCGTGGCGTAGCGCATGTCGTTGGTGTCGAGCGCGTACGGGACGACCAGGTGGGGGACGCGTCCGCGCGCGCAGTCGACCACGGTCCAGTAGGGCAGGTCGTCGGCGTAGCTGTCGGCGTCGTAGGCGAAGCCGCCGTGCTCGACGACGAGCCGGCGCGTGCGCGGGCTGTCGCGGCCGGTGTACCAGCCTTCGGGCGGACCGCCGGCGAGCCGCGCGATCGTGGCGACGGCTTCGGCGAGGTGCGCGCGCTCGGTCGCCTCGTCCACGCCCTGGTAGCTGATCCAGCGCAGACCGTGGCTGGCGATCTCGTGACCGTCGGCGAGGCAGGCGTCGACGACGGCGGGATTGCGCGCCAGCGCCATCGCGACGCCGAAGATCGTCAGCGGCACGCCGCGGTCGCGGAACAGGCGCAGCAGGCGCCAGACCCCGGCGCGCGCGCCGTACTCGTACAGCGACTCCATGCTCAGGTGGCGGTCGGAGAACGCCTGGGCGCCGACGATCTCGGACAGAAAGGTCTCCGAGGCGGCGTCGCCGTGCAGCACGCTCATCTCGCCGCCTTCCTCGTAGTTGAGGACGAACTGGACGGCGATGCGCGCCCCTCCGGGCCAGCGCGGGTGCGGGGGATGCGGGCCGTAGCCGACGAGGTCGCGGGGGTAGGGAGAGGTCATCGGGCGCACGGCCCGGTGGAAGCGGACCCGTCGCAAACGCCGGATGCAGCGTCGCGACGAATGTATACAATCGGGTCGGACGAGGCAAGGGCATGCAGGGGCATGCCGCAGCGAATCCACACTCGACGGGGCCAGGGATGGGACGACTCACCACGCACGTACTCGACACCGCGCACGGCACGCCCGGCGCCGGCGTCACGGTCCGCCTTTACCGCAACCTCGGCGAGCGTTACCTGCTGGTGAAGGAGGTCGTCACCAACGCCGACGGTCGCGCCGACGCGCCGCTGCTCGAGGGCGCCGCGTTCTCGGCCGGGCGCTACCGCCTCGTGTTCCTCGCCGGCGATTACTTCCGGGCGCGAGGCACCGAGCTGCCCGATCCGCCGTTCGTCGACGAGGTGGTGATCGACGTCGGATTCGCCGACGGTGCGGCGCACTACCACGTGCCGCTGCTGGTTTCGCCGTGGAGCTTTTCCACCTACCGCGGCAGCTGAAGCGCCGTTCGCGTCGCCCCGGCCCCGCCCCGGCCCCGCGCTCCCGCGCCCGACCCCGATCCGCCCGCTCCCGGAAGCTAACCGATGGACGCCTACGCCGGCGAGTGGCTGCAACTGCTGATCCGCTGGGTCCACCTGATCACCGGCATCGCGTGGATCGGCGCGTCGTTCTATTTCGTCTGGCTCGACAACAGCCTGCTGCCGCCGAAGCGCCCGCGCGACGCCGACGAGGGCGTCGGCGGCGAGTTGTGGGCGGTCCACGGCGGCGGCTTCTACCACGTGCAGAAGTTCCGCGTCGCGCCGACCGAACTGCCGGCCCCGCTGCACTGGTTCAAGTGGGAGGCGTATTCGACCTGGCTGTCCGGGTTCGCGCTGTTCGTCGTCATGTACTACGCCAACGCGCGCACCTACATGATCGACCGCACCGTCGCCGACATCTCGCCGGCGCAGGCGATCGGCGTGTCGGTCGCGCTGCTGGCCGGCGGCTGGATCTTCTACGACCAGCTGTGCAAGCGCGCGGGCCTCGAGCGCGAGCAGCTCGTCGCGGTCGCGATCGTTGCCTTCCTCGCGCTGGTCGCCTGGGGACTGTCCCACGTCTACGGCGGCCGCGCGGTGTACCTGCAGATCGGCGCGATGATCGGCACGATGATGGCGGCGAACGTCGCGCACGTCATCATCCCCTCGCAGCGCGCGCTGGTGGAGGCGAAGGAGCGCGGCGTCGCGCCCGACCCGGTGCACGGGCTGCGGGGCAAGCAGCGCAGCGTGCACAACAACTATTTCACGCTGCCGGTGCTGTTCATCATGATCAGCAGCCACTACCCGATGACCTGGGGCCATCCCCACGCGTGGCTGGTGCTGGTCGCGATCGCGCTGCTCGCCGCCTTCGCGCGGCACTTCTTCAACCTGCGGCACCGCGGGCGCACGGTCTGGGCGATTCCCGTCGGCGCCGCGCTCGGGGCGCTGGTGCTCGCCGTCGCCATCGCCCCGCGCCGCCCCGACGCGGCCGATGCGCCGGCGTTCGCCGAGGTGCAGGCGATCGTCGTGCAGCGCTGCGCGGGCTGCCACGCCGAGCGCCCGACCCGGGACGGGTTCGCCGTCGCGCCGAAGAACGTGCTGCTGCACACGCCCGAAGCGATCGCCGGCCAGGCGCAGAAGATCTACGAGCAGGCGGTGGCGACCCGGGCCATGCCGATCGGCAACCTGACGGGGATGACCGACGCGGAGCGGGCGAAGCTCGGGGCGTGGTTCGCCGCCGGGGCGCCTTCCCGCTGACCCCGCCCGCCGGCGGTCGGGATCCGGCCCGGGCGGGCGCCCGCGCGGTGCTATCCTTGCGGCCGTTCCGAGTTTTCCGCCCGTCGCCATGACCCTGCGCCACACCGTCGCCACCTCCGTCGCGGCCGCCGCCCTCGCCGCGCTGCTGTCCGCCCCCGTCGCCCGGGCGGCGTCCGACGCCCCGACCGACTTCGAGTTCATCCAGGTGGCGCCGACGCAGCTGTCGCCGGCGCGGCCGGTGCCCAAGTTCCAGTTCCTGTTCGGGGCTGCGGCCCGGTGGAGCGGCCCGGTGCCGTGGAAGTACAACCACGCGAACGCCCCGGCGCCGTGGGACGCCGATCCGGCCGGCACGCTGGCGGCCGTCACCGCGACGTTCAACCGGTGGACGCAGGTCTGCGGCATCCGGTTCGCGTACCAGGGCGAGACGGCGACCGCGCCCAACACCCGCATCCAGCATCCGCAGTACGGCGAGCAGCCCGATTACGAGACGGTGGTCGGCTGGGGCACGCTGGCGAACAACACCTCGGGCATCACCTACGCCTGGTATGGCGAGTCCAGCCAGGGCGCGCGGCTGCTCCTCGACAGCGACATCATCCTGTCGGTCGATCTCGTCCGCAGCACGCAGGCGATGAACCGCACCGCGACGCACGAGTGGGGGCACGCGCTCGGCCTTGCGCATTCGAACGTCGGCGACGCGATCATGAGCGGTCCGCCCGACACCGCGTACAACGGCCTCCAGGACCTGCAGCCCGACGACGTGCGGGGCTGCCGCTGCCTGTACGGGACGGCCGCCGGGCAGACGGCCGGCTTCAGCTGCTCGCTGCCGAAGAAGCTCGACTTCGGCGTCGTGCCGATCAACGTGCAGTCGGCGGCGCGGTCGATCACGTTCACCAACGACGGCAACGCGGCGCTCACCGTCAACGGCGCCTTCGGCGACACGCCGGAAATCGTCAAGGACGGGGGATGCGCCGCCGGGACGGTGCTGCAACCGGGCCAGGGCTGTGCCGTCCAGGTCTCGGTCAGGCCGTCGATCGCGGGGCCCCGCGCGCTCGACTTCGCGTTCAACACCAGCGACGGACGCTACCGGGTCCCGGTCAGCTTCGAGGGCTCCGCCACCGCACCGGCGCCGACCGTCGTGTCCGTCGTCGAGTATTTCCACGCCGGCTTCGGCCATTACTTCGGCACCTACCTCGCCGACGAGATCGCCAAGCTCGACAACGGCACCTTCGCCGGCTGGGCGCGCACCGGCAGGAGCTGGAAGGCGTGGTCGCAGCCGGCGGCCGGCACGGTGCCGGTGTGCCGCTTCTTCAGCGAAGCGTTCGCGCCGCGGAGCTCGCACTTCTACACGTCGTTCGATTTCGAATGCGCCGACCTCAAGGCGAACCGGAACTGGACCTTCGAGGGCGAGGTGTTCCACGTGCAGCTGCCGGCCGCGGGGGACGGCAGCTGCGCCGCCGGGCTGGCGCCGGTCTACCGCCTCTACAACGAAAGCCGGGACGGCGTGCCGAACCACCGCTTCACCACCGACCTCGCGCTCCGGCAGCAGATGCTCGATCAGAACTGGAGAGCCGAAGGCTACGGGCCCGGCGTGACGATGTGCGTGCCGCAGTAGCGCGACGCGGCGCGCCGGCACGCTAGAACAGCGATTCCTGCTCGGGGTCCCGCCGTGGCGGCGGCTTGGAGGGTCCCGCCGGCGCGGCCCGCGGCAGCGCGTCCGGCACCGCGACGTGCGCGATCAGCGTCGCGTCGTCGTGGCGGACGTTGTTGACCTTGGTCGAGACCGGGTACCAGGCCATCCGTTCGGACGGGAAGGGGGCCACGATGCCGGCGACGTCCGCCTCGCCGGGGTCGAGCCAGCGTGCGTAGTCGGCCGGGTCCACGATCACCGGCATCCGGTCGTGCACCGCCCGCAGCAGGTCGTTGGCGGCGGTGGTGACGATGGTGCAGGTGTCGAGCACGTCGCCCTCGGGCGAGAGCCAGCGCTCGTACAGCCCGGCGAATCCGAAGGTGCGGCCGTCCTTCATGCCGACGTGCACCGGCTGCTTGTGCGCGTCGCCCCCGCTGCCGACCGGCATCCACTCGTAGAAGCCGTCGGCGGGCAGCAGGCAGCGGTGACGGCGGTACGCCATGCGGAACGACGGCTTCTCGGCTATCGTCTCGCCGCGCGCGTTGATCAGCTTGGCGCCGATCGTCGGGTCCTTCGCCCAGCGCGGCACCAGTCCCCAGCGCATCGTCGTCAGCTCGCGCTCGCCCTGCGCGTTGACGCGGACGACCGGGACGTCGGTCATCGGCGCGATGTTGAAGCGCGGGTGCAGCGGACGCGGGTGCGCGAGCCCGAAGACCAGCGCGATCGCGGCGGGATGGCTGTGCAGTTCGTAGCGACCGCACATCGCGACGCGCCTACCGTTCCCGCGGCCGGGCGCCGGGCGTGCCGGCCGTGGCGGCGGTCGACTCGAGCAGGCGCTGCGCGGTCCTGGCCACCTGCTGCGTGTCCCAGTACGCGTAGGCGCCGACGACGGCCGCTCCGGCCACCGGCACCCAGCGCGACGCCGCGCTGCCGGCGATCCGCTGCGATATCTTGACCCCGATCGTCGACAGCATGGTCTTCATCGCCCCGGCCGTGAGCTGCTGGACGACGACGCGCTGTCCGGCCCGGACGGCGACGTCGCGCAGGACCTGGCTCGCGAGGTGGCGGAACAGGCAGTAGAGCATGTGCGAGCGGGTGAGTTCGGCTTCGCGGCCGTACAGCGCGAAGATGTCGGCCACCATCTGCCGCTGCACCTTCCAGATCAGATAGATGTCCGGCAGCACCGTCAGCATGCCGAAAGGGCCCGGCGGCAGTGCCAGCGAGCCGGACAGCAGCGCAGCCTTCTGCGCCGCGTCGCGCGCGATGCGCTCGGCGGCGGTGTCGGGGTCCGCCACCTCGTGCGTGCGGGCCGCGGGAACGTCGGAGATGACGCGCTCGATCGCGCCTTCGACTTCGCGTTCGGGCGACCCGCCGGCGGCGGCGGTGACAGCGACGGGCAACGAGGCGGGACGGCGCATGGACGGGGGATCCTGGGGCGGGAGTTCGACTCTAGCCAACCCGCGGCGACGTGTCGACCGGTAGAATGCGCCTGCCCCGCCCCGGATGCGGGCGCGACGCGCCCTCTGGCTCCCGCGAGTTCCCGCCCGCCCCCGCGGGCCCCCGCGGGTCCCCGCGGCCAACTTTGCCTCGTCCTACCGCCCCCCGTGCCCACCTTCGCCTCGATGCTGCTGTTGATCCACCTGGCCGCCGCCGTCGTATGGGTGGGCGGCATGGTTTTCGCCCACTTCGCGCTGCGCCCTGCGGCGGCCGCCACGCTGGACCCGCCGCAGCGGCTGCCGCTGATGGCGGCGGCGCTGGGACGTTTCTTCGCCTGGGTCATCGGGGCGGTCGTGGCGATCCTCGCCAGCGGCTTCGGGCTCATCGCCGCCATGGGCGGGTTTCGCGCGGTCGGCGGCCACGTTCACGTGATGACCGCCGTCGGACTCGCGATGGCGGTGATCTTCGTCGGCATCCGTTGGCGGTCCTACCCGCGCCTGGTCGCGGCGGTGGCCGCCCGCGACTGGCCGGCCGGCGCGGCCGCCCTCGGCCAGGTCCGTCGGTGGGTGACGGTCAACCTCGCGCTGGGCACGCTGACGCTGGCCGTGGCCACGCTGGGTCGCGGACTGTGAGCGCCGGCCCCGAACGGGTGTTCGGCTTCGCCGGCTGGTCGGGTTCGGGCAAGACGACGCTGATCGAGCGGGTGATCCCGCGGCTGGTCGCGCGCGGGATCGCGGTCTCGCTGATCAAGCACGCGCATCACCGCTTCGACGTCGACCAGCCGGGCAAGGACAGCTACCGGCACCGCCACGCCGGCTGTACCGAGGTGCTGATCACGTCCGGCGTCCGGTGGGCGCTGATGCACGAACTGCGGGGCGCGCCCGAACTGTCGCTGCCCGAGGCGCTGGCGCGGCTCTCGCGCTGCGACCTGGCGCTGGTCGAGGGCTACAAGGCGTACCCGCTGCCGAAACTGGAAGTCTACCGGCCGGAGATCGGCAAGCCGCCGCTGCACCCGAACGACCCGCACATCGTCGGCATCGCGACCGATCGGCCCGAAGCATTGCCTGCCGGCGTCGACGGCGTCCCGGCAGCGGGGCTGCCGGTGCTGTCGCTGGACGATTCCGACGGCATCGCAACGTTCGTCGTGGCGCACGCGCGCGAATGGCCTGACCGGCGTTGACTTCGCCCCATCCGGGGCGTAGGTTGAACTCGAACGGTTCGACGTTGACAAACCGCGCGGAAGTTCCGTCAAGGACCATCGATATGGTGCAAAAAATGTCGATGAATTATAGGTTTGCTGCGGTTTTCTCGATTTTGCTTGCGGTTCCTGCCGTAACTGCCGGGCAGGGTTTGGTGCGTGTGTCGACCACCGGGATCTCCGGAACCCTGGCCGACGTTTCGACGGCTCCGGCGACCGCCGTGGCGGGCGTGGACGCCGCCGGCTTCTACGGCGGCATCGCGCTGCGCGAACGCGGCACCGACGCCGGCGCACTTTCGCTTGGCCTCGCGCCGACGGTCTGGAGCCGCAACACGGTACCCGCCGCCGACGATGCAGCCCGGGCGCTGGTCTGGGGCGGGTATCGCTGGCAGAACGACGTGGCGCTGGAGGCGGCGTTCTCGTCGCGCGAGCAGTACGTGCTGCAACCCGATCGCGCGATGCCCGTCGGACGCGGCGTCGGCCTGAAGCTCGCCGGCGATACGGCCGCCGCGGGCGAGGCGGCCGGCCGGGCGTGGAACGTCGACGTCTTCACCAGCTGGTCGTTCTATCGCAGCCTGGCGCTGTACGGCCGCATGGGCTATGCGCAAGCGGAAACGACGTCGCTCTACGCACCGCTTCCCGCGACCGACACCCGCCGCGCGCGCGACGGGGTCAACTACGGCGTCGGCCTGCGCTACGACATGAATACGGCGCTCGGCCTGCGGCTCGAATACGGCCGCTTCGGCCGCTTCAGCACCGAATTCAGCGGCGGACTGCCCGACACCGACCAGGTCACGTTCGGCGTCCAGGTGCGCTTCTGACCCCCCGGTTCGGCGCCGGGCGCGGGCCGCGCTAGAATGTCGGCTTGCCCGCGGCTGCCCCGCTGTCCGGCGCGGTGCGCGTGCGGCGTTCGCCCCGCACCGCAGGCGCGGCGCCGCTGAGTTCCCGTTGGCCACGCCCCCGACCATGCGCGACGACCGCACTGCCACCACCGTTTCGATCGTGTACCTCGCACGTCTGCGCGAGGCGTTCGGCACGGCCGGCGAGCGCGTCGACGTGCCTGCCGGCGTTTCCACCGCCGGGACACTGCGCGACTGGCTCGCCGCCCGCGGCGGCGCCTTCGCGCACGAGCTGGCCGCGGGTCGCGCGGTCCGCATCGCGGTCAACCACGACCTGGCCACCGCGGAAACCCCCATCCGCGCCGGCGACGAGGTCGCGCTGTTTCCGCCGGTCACCGGCGGCTGAGCAGCGGGGAGCGGCCGATGACGGTCCGTGTGCAGACCGCCGACTTCGACGCCGCCGCGGAAATCTCCGCGCTGCGCGCCGGAGATTCCCGCGTCGGCGCCGTCGCCTCGTTCATCGGCACCGTCCGCGACGTCAACGACGCGGCCGCCGTCAGCACGCTGACGCTCGAGCACTATCCCGGGATGACCGAACGCGCACTGGCCACGATCGTCGACCAGGCGAAGGCGCGGTTCGACATCTACCGGGCCCTGGTCATCCACCGCGTCGGCGAGCTCCGCCCGACCGACCAGATCGTGCTGGTCGCGGTGACCAGCGCCCACCGCGGCGAGGCCTTCGACGCGTGCCGGTTCATCATGGATTACCTGAAGACGCAGGCGCCGTTCTGGAAGAAGGAGCGCACGCCCGATGGCGAGCGCTGGGTCGACGCCCGCGCCAGCGACGACGAGGCTGCGGCACGCTGGGAGGGGGGCCCAGCGGCGGCGTCGACGCCGGCAACTGGTCAGGCCACTTGACCGGTTTCCGGCGAGTGCCTAGTATCGATTCCCTGCGGCGCGCGTGTTCCGGCGCGCCGATCCCCCCGCGACCCGACTCATGTCCGCCAGCGCGCTCATCGGCATCGATTGGGGTACGTCCGCCACGCGGGCGTACCGCATCGGGTCCGACGGCGCGGTGCTGGAGGCGCGCAGCGCGGCGCTCGGGATCCAGAAGCTCGAGGGGCGCGGCTTTGCCGACGCACTGAAGGAACTGCTGGGGCCCTGGCAGGACGACCCGGCGCCGCGCCTCGCCTGCGGCATGATCGGCAGCCGGCAGGGCTGGCGCGAAGCACCCTACGTCAGCTGTCCGCTGTCCATCGACGCGCTGGCCGCGGGACGGGTGACGACCGAAGGGGGCGAGCTGACGATCGTCCCGGGCGTCATGACGCGCGACGCGGCGGGCGTGCCCGACGTGATGCGCGGCGAGGAAACGCAGATCGTCGGTGCCATCGACCACGAGGCCGCCGCGGTGCTCGCCGTCCTTCCGGGCACGCACAGCAAGTGGGCCCGCGTCGAGCGCGGACGCCTCGTCGACTTCCAGACGTTCATGACCGGCGAGCTCTACGCCGTGCTGCTCGAGCACAGCATCCTCGGCCGGCTCGCCGAGCGCGGGACCCGGGACCACGACGACGACGCGTTCGCCCGCGGCGTGGCGCGCGGCCTCGGCGCCGGCGGGCTGTCGCACGACATCTTCGGCGCCCGCACCCTCTGCCTTGCCGGCGAGCTTGCCCCCTCCGGCGTCGCCGACTGGCTGTCGGGCCTGCTGATCAGCCGCGAGATCCGCACGGCGCGAAGCTGGTCGTTCCGCGGCGGCAACGACGCGTCGAACGTCTGCGTGGTCGGCGACGACGCACTCGCGGCGCGGTATCTCACGGCGCTCGGTGCCGCCGGCATCGCCGCGACGCGAGGACCGGCCGACGCCGCCGCCCGCGGCCTGTGGCGGATCGCCCGGCACGCCGAGCGGATCCAGGGCGAATGAGCGGCGCATGAACGCCTTCAGCGCCTTCCTCCGGCCGCTGCCGCTGATCGCGGTGCTGCGCGGCATCACCCCGGAGGAGATTCCCGACGTCGCCGGGGTCCTGTTCGACGCGGGATTCCGGATTCTCGAAGTGCCGCTCAACTCGCCGCGCGCGTTCGCGTCGATCGCGCTGCTCGCGCAGCGGCACGGTCACGCTTGCCTGGTCGGGGCCGGCACCGTCGTCGATCCCGCCGACGTCGCGCGGGTCCGCGACGCCGGCGGGCGACTGATCGTGATGCCGCACGCCGACGCCGCCGTCGTGCGCGCGGCGAAGGCGGCGGGGATGGTCTGCGCGCCCGGCGTGGCGACGCCGACCGAGGCGTTCGCGGCGATCGCGGCCGGCGCCGACGGTCTGAAGATGTTCCCGGCCGAGGCGCTGCCACCGGCGGCGCTGAAGGCGTGGCGCGCCGTGCTGCCGAAGGAAATTCCGGTGTTCGCCGTCGGCGGCATCCGGCCCGAGACCATGGCCGGCTACTGGGGCGCCGGCGCCGCGGGCTTCGGCACCGGATCGAACCTGTACCGTCCCGGGGCCGAGCTCGCCGACGTGCGCGCGGCCGCCGGGGCGTTCGCGGCCGCGGTGCGCGCGCTGCCGCCGCCGCCATGAGCGAATCCGTTTCGCTCGACATCGTCGCCCTGGGCGAGGCGATGATCGAGTTCAACCAGGCGCGCGCCGACGCGCCCGCCGAGTACCTGCGCGGCTTCGGCGGCGACACCTCGAACATGGCGATCGCCGCGGCGCGGCTGGGTGCGGCCGCGGGCTACGCGACGCGCGTCGGCGCCGACGCCTTCGGCCGCATGCTGCTCGACCTATGGCGCGCCGAAGGCGTGGACACGACGGGCGTGGCGATCGACGACGCGGCGCCGACCGGCGTCTACTTCGTCACCCACGGCGCGCAGGGCCACGAATTCTCGTACCTGCGGGCGGGATCGGCGGCAGCGCGGATGGCCCCGGCGACGCTTCCGCTCGCCGTCCTGCGCGGCGCGAAGGTGCTGCACGTGTCGGCGATCAGCCAGGCGATCAGCGCGACCGCCTGCGACGCGGTCTTCGCCGCCATCGACGCCGTGCGCGCGAGCGGCGGTCGCGTCTCGTTCGATCCCAACCTGCGGCTCAAGCTCTGGCCGCTGCCCCGCGCCCGCGCCGTCATCGTCGCGACGATGGCGCAGTGCGACTGGTTCCTGCCCAGCCTCGACGAGGCGCGCACGCTGTCCGGCGCCGACGCGCCCGACGCGATCATCGACTGGTGCCACGCGCAGGGCGCGCCGGTCGTCGCGCTGAAGTGCGGTGCCGACGGCGTCCGGGTGTCGGCCGGGGGCCGGCGGCTCGACGTTGCCGCGCATCGCGTCGCCAGCGTCGACGCCACCGGCGCCGGCGACTGTTTCGACGGCGCCTTCGTCGCGCGCGTCGTCGCGGGCGACGATCCGTTCACCGCGGCGCGCTTCGCCAACGCGGCCGCCGCGCTGGCGACCACCGGCTACGGCGCGGTGGCGCCGCTGCCGCGGGAGCGCGACGTGCGCTCGCTGCTCGCTTCGTCGACGACGGCGGCGGTCGGCCCATGATCGAGTCGACGTTTCATCCCGACGTCTTCGCCGGCAAGGTCGCGCTGGTGGTCGGCGGTTCCAGCGGCATCGGCGCCGGCATCGCCGACGCGCTGGCCGGCTGCGGCGCGGTGGTCACGGTGACCGGCGCCACCGCCGCCGAAGTCGCCGCGGCGCGGCAGGCGCCCGGCTTCCGGTGCCGCGACGCGGTCGCGCTCGACGTCCGCGCCGACGCGGCGATCCGCAGCCTCGTCGGCGACCTGCCGCGTCTGGACGTGCTGATCAACTGCGCCGGCATCATCCGGCGCGACGAGGAACTCGACCCCACGGTATTCGCCGAAGTGGTCGCGATCAACCTCACCGGCACGATGCGCTGCTGCGCGGCGGCGAAGTCGAAGCTGGCCGAAGGCGGTGGCGCGATCGTCAACATCGCGTCGGTGCTGTCGTTCCAGGGCGGGCCCCGCGTGCCGGCGTACAGCGCCAGCAAGGGCGGCATCGTCCAGCTGACGAAATCGCTGGCGGCGGCGTGGGCGGCCGACGGCATCCGCGTCAACGCGCTGGCGCCGGGCTGGGTGCGCACGCCGCTGACGCGCGCGCTGCAGGACGACGCGCAGCGCAGCGCGGCGATCCTCGCCCGGACGCCGCTGGGACGCTGGGCCGAGCCCGCCGACATCGCCGGCGCGGCGGTGTTCCTGTGTTCGCCGGCCGCGGCGTTCATCACCGGCGTCGTGCTGCCGGTCGACGGCGGCTACCTCGTCGCCTGACGACGCCCGTTCGCGCGACGCCGACGAGAGCGCACGGCCCGCGCCGACATCCGGCACCGCCCCACCAACGATCCGCACCGGGAGATCACTCATGCAAGCCGTTGCTGCCGCCGGAGCGCCCGGCATCCAGCCCGAGCTCGCCGTCGCCGCGCTGCCCGACGACGAACGCGTCTGGGTGCCGCAGGCGCCGGACGTCTGGTTCCGGCCGCTGCTGCTCAACACCGTCAGCGGCGGCTGGTGCAACCTGCTGCGCGTGCGCAAGTCCGGCGTGCTGTCGCGCCACCGGCACCCGATGCTGGTGGTCGGCTACGTGATCAAGGGCCGCTGGCGCTATCTCGAGCACGACTGGATCGCCGAGGAGGGCAGCTTCGTCTACGAGCCGCCCGGCGAGGTCCACACGCTGACGGTGCCCGAGGACTGCGCCGAGATGATCACGTTCTTCAACATCAGCGGCGCGATGATCTACGTCGACGAGGCCGGCAACACCACCGGCTACGAGGACGTCTGGACCAAGATCGAGATGTGCCGGCGGCACTACGCGGCCGTCGGCCTCGGCGCATCTTTCGTCGACCGGTTCGTCCGCTGATCCGCGGTCTCGGCGCCGGCGCGTCGTCGTGGCGCCCCGTATAATCGAACGATGCTCGGAGGATTCGTCGCCGTCGGAATCGGCGCCACGCTCGGCGCGTGGCTGCGCTGGGGGCTGTCGACGTGGCTCAACCCGCGGCTGCCGCAGTTCCCGCTCGGCACGCTGGCGGCGAACCTGATCGGCGGCTACCTCGTCGGCCTCGCCGTCGCGTACTTCGCCACCCGCCACGACCTCGCGCCGGAAGCGCGGCTCGTCGTCGTCACCGGCTTTCTCGGCGGCCTGACGACGTTCTCCACGTTTTCCGCCGAGGTCTCGCAGCTGCTGTTGCGCGGCGACTACGCCGCCGGCGCCGGCCTCGCGTTCGTCCATCTCGCCGGTTCGCTGCTGCTGACGGTCGCGGGCCTCGCGACCTGGCGCGCGTTCGCCGGCTGACGCCTGCGCGCAAGTCGCCCGCGGATCACCCGCCAGTCACCCGTCCCCGAAGGAGTCCCGCATGCCCCGCGCCATCCGCTTCCACGCCACCGGCGGTCCCGAAGTCCTGAAGATCGAGGAAGCCACCGTCGGCGCCCCGGGTCCCGGCGAGGCGCGCGTGCGCCACACCGCGATCGGGCTCAACTACCTCGACACCTATCACCGCAGCGGCGCGTACAAGGTGCCGCTGCCGTCGGGCATCGGCGTCGAGGCCGCCGGCGTGGTCGAAGCGGTCGGGACCGGCGTCGGCTACCTGAAGGAGGGCGATCGCGTCGCGTACTGCGGCGGCCCGCTCGGCGCGTACAGCGAATCGCGGGTGATGCCGGCCGACCGGCTGGTGCCGCTGCCGGCCGGCATCGCCGAGCGCGACGCCGCGGCGATGATGCTGAAGGGGCTGACCGTCCAGTACCTGTTCCGCCAGACGAAGCGGCTTGCCGCCGGCGACACCATCCTGTTCCACGCGGCGGCCGGCGGCGTCGGGCTGATCGCCTGCCAGTGGGCGAAGGCGCTGGGCGTGACCATGATCGGCACCGCGGGCAGCGACGCCAAGGCGGAACTCGCGCGCGCCAACGGCTGCGCGCACACCATCGTCTACACGCGCGAGAACTTCGTCGAACGCGTGCGCGAGATCACCGGGGGCAAGGGCGTCCCGGTCGTCTACGATTCGATCGGCAAGGACACCTTTCCCGCGTCGCTCGACTGCCTCTCGCCGCGGGGGCTGTGGGTGCTGTTCGGCGCCGCGTCCGGGCCGGTGCCGCCGTTCGACATGGGACTGCTGGCGCAGAAGGGGTCGCTGTACGCGACGCGGCCGACGCTGTTCACCTATGCGGCGAGCCGCGAGTCGCTGCTGGCGATGGCCGGCGAGATGTTCGAGCTGATGGCCGCCGGCAAGCTCAAGGCCGACGTGCGCCAGACGTTCCCGCTGGCCGACGCCGCGGCGGCGCACGTCGCGCTGGAGTCGCGGCAGACGACCGGCGCGACGGTGCTGCTGCCCTAGCCGCGCGCGGCCGCCGCCGCGTTCAGCAGCGCGCGCGCCTGCGGAATCAGCTCCGACGCGGTCAGCCCGATCGGACCGGCGCCGCGCTCGACGCAGGCGTCGGCGGCGGCGCCGTGCAGGCAGACGGCGATGCGCAGCGCGGTGCGCGCGGTGAGGCCCTGCGCGAGCAGCGCGCCGACGAAGCCCGCGAGCACGTCGCCGGTGCCACCGCTGGCGAGGCCCGGATTGCCGCTGGCGTTGATGTCGAAGCCCCCGTCCGGCGCGGCCAGGACGCTCCCTGCGCCCTTCAGCACGACGGTGGCATTGAACCGCTGCGCCAGTGCGCGCGCCGCGGCGACGCGGTCGCGCTCGACGTCCTCGGTGCCCCCGCCGGCGAGCCGCGCCGCTTCGGCGGGGTGCGGGGTCAGCAGCGTCGCCGCGGTGCGCGCGGCCAGCGCCCGGGCAAGCCCGGGATCGGCGGCGACGAGGTTCAGCGCGTCGGCGTCCAGCGCCAGCGGCACCGGGCACGCGATCGCGGCCGGGAGCAGCGCGATCGCCGCGTCGCTCGTTCCCAGCCCGGGACCGCAGACGACCGCGTCCGGTTTTCCCGCGAGCGCGTCGGCCGCCGCGCGCAGCATCAGTTCCGGCTGGCCGAAATCGACCGCCGGCCGGGCGTCGGCGAGGAAGCCGACCCAGACCTTGCCCACGCCTGCGGCCAGCGCCGCGCGGCCGGCCAGCAGGGCCGCGCCGGCCATTCCCGGCGCGCCGCCCAGGATGGCGAGGGTCCCGAAGGTGCCCTTGTGCACGTTGCGCCGCTGCCGTCCCAGCGCGGCCGCGGCCAGCGGCGCCGTCGCCGCCCAGTCGAGCCGGTGGCCCGGCGCGGCGGCGATCGCGGCCGCTTCGAGGCCCAGCGGATGGACGCTGACGGTGCCGGCGACATCCGGTCCGTCGCCGGTCAGCAGCCCCGGCTTCCAGGCGATGAAGGTCGCGGTCGCCGTGGCGCGAACCGGATCGCCGTGGACGCGTCCGGTGTCGGCGTCGAGCCCGCTGGGCAGGTCCAGCGCCAGCACCGGGGTCGCGCCGGCGTTGGCGAACGCGATCTGCGCCGCGTAGGGTTCCTGCGGCGGCCGGGCCAGGCCGATGCCGAACAGACCGTCGACGACGAGTTCGCCGCGCCAGCCGGGCGGGATCGTGGCGACCGTCGTGCCGCCGGCGGCACGCCACGCGGCGTGTGCCGCGGCCGCGTCGGGCGGCAGCCGCGCCGGATCGGCGGCGAAGACGACCGTGACTTCGTGGAAGGCCGCGGCGAGGAGGCGGGCGACGACGAAAGCGTCGCCGCCGTTGTTCCCCGGACCGGCCAGCACCAGCACCCGGCCGCCGCCCGCGCCGGTCATCCGCTGCGCCACCGCCGCAGCGGCGGCACCGGCGCGCTCCATCAGCGGCGCACCGGCCGCCCCGCGCTCGACCTCGCGCAGCACCGCGGTGGGGCAGACCGGCGCGAAGACCGGGGTCGGCTTCGGACTCATCGGTTCATTATAGGCGGCGGCCGCCGGCCATTGCGGCGTTTCGCCCGGTCGGTCGGCGACGCTTGGACAACCGCCGCACGGCCTCGTAGAATCGTGGAGTCAACCCGGCCGGATCCGGCCGGGACACATCATTCCCCCCATTGCGGAGATCAAGCTCATGCGTCACACCCGCCTTTCGCTCGCCGTCGCGCTGGCCGCGCTGGTCGCCTTCCCGGCCGCCGCGCAGGAACTCACCGGCACCCTCAAGAAGATCAAGGACACGGGCCAGATCACCATCGGCCACCGCGAGTCGTCGATCCCGTTCAGCTACCTCGACGACAAGCAGCAGCCCGTCGGCTACGCGATGGACCTCTGCGCCAAGGTCGTCGACGCGGTCAAGGCCGACCTCAAGCTGCCCGCGCTCAAGGTCAACTACCAGCCGGTGACCTCGGCCAACCGGATCCCGCTGCTGCAGAACGGCACCATCGACATCGAGTGCGGCTCGACCACCAACTCGGTCGAGCGGCAGAAGACGGTTTCCTTCGGCCCGACGTACTTCGTCATCAACGTCACCGCCGCGGTCAAGAAGAACTCGGGCATCAAGACGCTGGCGGACCTCAACGGCAAGACCATCTCGACGACGTCGGGGACGACGGCGGTGCCGCTGCTGAAGCAGTACGAAAAGACCAAGTCCGCCGACATCAAGGAGATCTACGGCAAGGACCACGCCGAGTCGTTCCTGCTGCTGGCGCAGGATCGGGTCTCCGCGTTCGTGATGGACGACGTGCTGCTCGCCGGCCAGATCGCCAACGCGCCGAATCCGGGCGAGTACATGATCATCAAGGAGTCGCTGCGCCAGGAGCCCTACAGCATGATGCTGCGCAAGGACGACCCGCAGTTCAAGGCGCTGGTCGACAAGACGATCACCGGCGTGATGAAGTCGGGCGAGATCAACAAGATCTACGCCAAGTGGTTCCTCAACGCGATCCCGCCGAAGGGCGTCAACATGAGCTTCGAGGAATCGCAGGCGATCAGGGAAGCGTTCGCCAACCCGAACGACAAGGGCGTCTGATCGCGGCATTCGTCGCCCTCGGCCGCTGCACCGGGCCGGGGCACGCGGAGTCGACGGGCCGGAACGCGGGCGACCGCTTCCGGCCCGTTTGTTTTTCGGGCAAGCTGCGGGAACCGCGACGGGCGCGTTGCGCCAGCGGACAACGCGGAAACGGCGGGCGGCGCCGACCGCAGCCGGGCATGGCGGCGATGGGGGAACTCGAATGAACTACAACTGGAACTGGGGCGTGTTCTTCCAGGAGACGCCGGAGGGCGGCACCCAGTACTGGGAGCTGCTGGTTTCCGGGCTGGGCTGGACGCTCGCGGTGTCCGCCTGCGCCTGGGTCATCGCGTTCGCGGTCGGCTCGGTGATCGGCGTGATGCGCACGGTGCCGAACCCGTGGCTGGCGCGCATCGGCAACGCCTGGGTCGAGCTCTTCCGCAACGTCCCGCTGCTGGTGCAGATGTTCCTGTGGTACTTCGTGATTCCCGAGTTCATCCCGCCGCTCAAGCACTGGATGGTCTCGACCGACCCGGTCTACGCGCAGTTCGTCTCGGCGGTGCTGTGCCTCGGCCTCTTCACCTCGGCGCGGATCGCCGAGCAGGTGCGCGCCGGTGTCCAGTCGCTGCCGCAGGGCCAGCGCTACGCGGGGCAGGCGCTGGGGCTCACCCAGCCGCAGGTCTACCGCTACGTGCTGCTGCCGATGGCGTTCCGCATCGTCATCCCGCCGCTGACCAGCGAGACGATGAACCTGATCAAGAACTCGTCGATCGCGCTGACCATCGGCCTCGCCGAGCTCACGTTCCGCTCGCGCGAGATCGGCGAATACACCTTCAACTTCTTCGAGGCGTTCTCCGCCGCGACCATCATCTACATCGTCATCTCGATGACCGCGAACCGCGTGATGGCGCTGATCGAACGGCGGACCGCGGTGCCGGGCTACATCGCCGGCGGCGGCGGAAAGTGAGGACGCCATGGTGAACCTCGACTTCGGCGTCATCACCCCTTCGCTGCCGTACCTGTGGAAGGGCTTCCAGTACACGGTCCAGCTCACCGCCATCTCGGCGGTCGGCGGGCTCTTCTTCGGGACGCTGCTGGCGATGGCGCGGCTGTCGTCGATGAAGGTGCTGTCCAACTTCGCCGCCGGCTACGTCAACCTGATGCGGTCGATCCCGCTGGTGCTGGTGATCTTCTGGTTCTTCTTCCTGGTGCCGATGATCCTGCAGGGCGTCACCGGCGGCGACCGGCCGCCGCAGGTCGGCGCCGAGCGCACGGCGATCATCACCTTCATCATGTTCGAGGCGGCGTACTTCTGCGAGATCATGCGCGCCGGCATCCAGTCGATCCCCAAGGGGCAGGTGTACTCGGCGTACGCGCTGGGCCTGACCTACGGCCAGTCGATGCGGCTCATCATCCTGCCGCAGGCGTTCCGCAACATGATCCCGGTGCTGCTGACGCAGACGATCATCCTGTTCCAGGACACGTCGCTGGTGTACGTGATCTCGGCCACCGACTTCGTCGGCGCGGCGGCCAAGGTCGCGCAGCGCGACTCGCGGCTGATCGAGATGTACCTGTTCGTCGCCGCCGTCTATTTCGTCCTCTGCTTCACGCTGTCGGTGCTGGTCAAGCGGCTGCAGAGGAAGATCGCGATAATCCGCTGAAGGAAGGGAAGCGATGGCAATGATCGACATTTCCGCCGTGTCCAAGTGGTACGGCCAGTTCCAGGTACTGACCGACTGCACGACCAAGGTGGAGAAGGGCGAGGTCATCGTCGTCTGCGGGCCCTCGGGCTCGGGCAAGTCGACCCTGATCAAGTGCGTCAACGCGCTGGAGCCGTTCCAGAAGGGCCAGATCACCGTCGACGGCGTCGCGGTGCACGACCCGAAGACCGACCTGCCCAAGCTGCGCGCGCGCGTCGGCATGGTGTTCCAGCACTTCGAGTTGTTCCCGCACCTGTCGATCACGCAGAACCTGGCGCTGGCGCAGGTCAAGGTGCTGGGCCGCGGTCCCGACGAGGCGCGCGAGCGCGGCCTGAAGCTGCTCGACCGCGTCGGCCTGATCGCGCAGAAGGACAAGTTCCCCGGCCAGCTCTCCGGCGGCCAGCAGCAGCGCGTCGCCATCGCCCGCGCGCTGTCGATGGACCCGATCTGCATGCTGTTCGACGAGCCCACGTCGGCGCTCGACCCCGAGATGATCAACGAGGTGCTCGACGTCATGGTGCAGCTCGCGAAGGACGGGATGACGATGATGGTCGTCACCCACGAGATGGGCTTCGCGCGCAAGGTCGCGCACCGCGTGATCTTCATGGACCACGGCCGGATCGTCGAGGACGCGACCAAGGACGACTTCTTCGGCAAGCCGCGGTCGGAGCGGGCGCAGCAGTTCCTGGCGAAGATCCTGCACCACTGAGCCCCCATGCGCATCGAAACCGAAGTCAAGCTCGACTTCAAGGACGTCCTGATCCGCCCCAAGCGCTCGACGCTGGGCACGCGGTCGGACGTCGACATCTCGCGGGAGTTCCGCTTCCGCCACGCCGGCGGCGAGTACGCCGGCATCCCGATCATCGCGGCCAACATGGACTCGACCGGCACCTTCGAGATGGCGAAGGCGCTCGACGCCTTCCGCATGTCGACCGCGCTGCACAAGCACTACGCCGTCGACGAGTGCGTTTCCTTCTTCACCGGCCTCGCGCGCAAGAGCGCGGCGTTCTACTCGCTCGGGATCGCCAAGACCGACGAGGACAAGTTTCACCGCGTGATGGCCGGCGCCGCCGTCGACGGGGAGCCGGCGGTCCGCTACGTCTGCATCGACGTCGCCAACGGCTACACCGAGAGTTTCGTACGCTTCGTCGCCAGGATCCGCGACAAGTATCCGCAGCTCGTCATCATGGCGGGCAACGTCGTCACCGGCGAAATGACCGAGGAGCTGATCCTGTCCGGCGCCGACATCGTCAAGGTCGGCATCGGCCCCGGCTCGGTGTGCACGACGCGCAAGATGACCGGCGTCGGCTACCCGCAGCTGTCGGCGATCCTCGAGTGCGCCGACGCGGCGCACGGGCTCGAGGGCCACATCTGCGCCGACGGCGGCTGCGCGACGCCCGGCGACATCGCCAAGGCGTTCGGCGGCGGCGCCGACTTCGTGATGCTGGGCGGCATGTTCGCCGGCCACGACGAGTCCGGCGGCGACGTCGTCGAGCGCGACGGCCAGAAGTACCGCCGCTTCTACGGCATGAGCAGCAAGCAGGCGATGGACAAGTACGCCGGCGGCGTGGCCGACTACCGGGCCGCCGAGGGCAAGGAAGTGCTGATCCCGTACCGCGGACCGGTGGCGGCGACGGCGCAGGAGATCCTGGGTGGCGTGCGGTCGGCCTGCACCTACGTCGGCGCGCGCCGGCTGCGCGAGCTGTCGAAGCGCACGACGTTCATCCGCGTCTCGCAGCAGGCGAACGAGGTGTTCGGCAAGGGCTGAACGCCGGCGCGTCGATCGGCGGGCGCAGGTCGCGGCGTATAATTGCCGTTTCCGCCTCTCCTGCCGCACATGCAGCCACTCTCGTTGCGCGGGCGCCACGCGCTCTCGGCGTTCCGCCTGGCCAAGCTCCTGGCCGCACTCGACGGCGCCCGCCCGGGCCACGCGATCGAACGCGTCGACGCCGTCTATTGGCACTTCGCCGAGCTGGAACGTGACCTGACCCCAAATGAGCGGGCGACGCTCGAGCGCATCCTCAGCTACGGCCCGCACGACACGCGGGCGAGCGACGACGGCACGCTGCTGCTGGTGGTGCCGCGGCCCGGCACGATCTCGCCGTGGTCGTCGAAGGCGACCGACATCGCGCGCAACTGCGGGCTGGCCGCCGTTCGCCGCATCGAGCGGGGCGTCGCGTTCCGGATCGCCTGCCGCGGCGGCGCGCCGCTGACGGAGGACGACCGCGCGGCGCTGCTGCCGCTGATTCACGACCGGATGACGGAAGCGGTGCTCGACGACCTCGCCGGCGCCGCGCAGCTCTTCGCCCACTTTCCGCCGCGGCCGCTGGCGACGATCCCGCTGCTGCGCGACGGCCGCGCGGCACTGGTCGCGGCCAACACCGACCTCGGCCTGGCGCTCGCCCCGGACGAGATCGACTACCTCGACGCCGCGTTCCGCGCCGCCGGCCGCGACCCGACCGACGTCGAGCTGATGATGTTCGCGCAGGCCAACTCCGAGCACTGCCGGCACAAGATCTTCAACGCGCGCTGGGTGATCGACGGGGCGCCGCAGCCGGACAGCCTGTTCGGCATGATCCGCCACACCCACGCGACGAATCCGCAGCGCACCGTCGTCGCCTATTCCGACAACGCCGCGGTGATCGAGGGCGGCACCGCCGCGCGCTTCCATCCCGGCGCCGACGGTCGCTACGTCGCGCACACGGGGCTCACGCACTACCTGATCAAGGTCGAGACGCACAACCATCCGACGGCGATCGCGCCGTTCCCGGGCGCCGCGACCGGCTCCGGCGGCGAGATCCGCGACGAGGGCGCGACCGGAACCGGCGCGAAGCCGAAGGCCGGGCTGACCGGCTTCACGGTGTCGCACCTGCGCCTGCCGGGGCTGCTGCAGCCCTGGGAGGCGCCGCTGGAAAAGCCCGAGCGCATCGCCACGCCGCTGTCGATCATGCTCGAGGGCCCGATCGGCGGCGCGGCATTCAACAACGAGTTCGGCCGGCCGAACCTCGCCGGCTACTTCCGCACCTTCGAGCAGACGGTCGCCGGCGCGGTGCGCGGCTTCCACAAGCCGATCATGATCGCCGGCGGCGTCGGCAACCTCGCCGCGGAGCATGCGTTCAAGGCGCCGCTCGAGGCCGGCGCGCTGCTGATCCAGCTGGGCGGCCCCGGGATGCTGATCGGGCTGGGCGGCGGCGCCGCGTCGTCGATGGCGACCGGCGCGAATGCCGCCGACCTCGACTTCGACTCGGTGCAGCGCGGCAACGCCGAGATCCAGCGCCGCGCGCAGGAGGTCATCGACCGCTGCTGGCAGCTGGGCGCCGGCAACCCGATCCTGTCGGTGCACGACGTCGGCGCCGGCGGATTGTCGAACGCGCTGCCCGAGCTGGTTCATGGGGGCGGCGTCGGCGGCACCTTCGACCTGCGCGCGGTGCCGTCCGAGGAACCGGGCATGGCGCCGAAGGAAATCTGGTGCAACGAGGCGCAGGAGCGCTACGTGCTCGCGATCCGCGAGCGCGACCTCGCCCGCTTCGCGGCGATGTGCGAGCGCGAGCGCTGCCCGTTCGCCGTCGTCGGACGCGCGACGGCGGACCCGCGCCTCGTCGTCGCCGATCCGAAGTTCGGCAACCGGCCGGTCGACATGGACCTCGACGTGCTGCTCGGCAAGCCGCCGAAGATGACGCGCGACGTCGTCCATGTGCCGCGCGCGCTGCCGCCGCTGGACCTGGCCGGCGTCACCGTGCGCGACGCCGCGTACCGCGTGCTGCAGTTCCCCGCGGTCGCCGACAAGACGTTCCTGATCACCATCGGCGACCGCACCGTCGGCGGCCTCTGTGCCCGCGACCCGATGGTCGGGCCCTGGCAGGTGCCGGTGGCCGACTGCGCGGTGACGCTGGTGGACTTCGAGGGTTACGCGGGCGAGGCGATGGCGATCGGCGAGCGGCCGCCGCTGGCGCTGATCGACGCACCGGCGTCGGGACGGATGGCGGTCGGCGAGGCGCTGACCAACCTCGCCGCGGCCGGCGACGTGACGCTGTCGGACGTCAAGCTGTCGGCCAACTGGATGGCGCCCGCGGGCCACCCGGGCGAGGACGCCGCGCTCTTCGATACCGTGCGCGCGGTCGCGCTCGAGCTCTGCCCCGCGCTGGGTGTCGCGATTCCCGTCGGCAAGGACTCGATGTCGATGCAGACGCGCTGGCGCGACGGCGCGGGCGAGCACGCGGTGACCTCGCCGGTGTCGCTGGTCGTGTCGGCGTTCGTCCACGTGCCCGACGCGCGCCATGCACTCACCCCGTTGCTGCGGCTGGATCGCGGGTCCACGCGGCTGCTCTGGATCGACCTGTCGGCGGGGCGGCTGCGGCTGGGCGCGTCGACGCTGGCGCAGGTGTACGGCCAGCTCGGCAACGACGCGCCCGATGTCGACGATCCGGCGCGGCTGGCGGGATTCCTCGCGACCGTGCGTGCGCTTGCGCTCGACCGGACGCTGCTCGCGTACCACGACCTCGGCGACGGAGGGCTGTTCGCGACGCTGGCGGAAATGAGCTTCGCCGCGCGCTGCGGCCTCGACGTCACGCTGCCCGACGGCGCCGCGGCGCTGGGCACGCTGTTCGCCGAGGAGCTGGGCGCCGTCGTGCAGGTGGCCGCCGTCGACGCGGCGCGGGTGGCGGCGGCGTTCGCGGCGACCGGCGCCGCGGTGCACGATCTCGGCGCACCCGAGGCGGGCGAACGCGTCCGCCTCCGGCAAGGCGGCGCGCTCGTCCTCGACGAGTCGCGCGTCGACCTCCATCGCGCGTGGTCGGCCACCACCCACGCGCTGCAGAAGATGCGCGACCACCCCGACTGCGCCGACGAGGAATACGCGCGGCTCGACGATCGCGCCGACCCGGGGCTCGCGCCGCGGCTCACGTTCGATCCCGACGACGACGTCGCCGCGCCGTTCGTCGCCACCGGCGCGCGGCCGCGGGTCGCGATCCTGCGCGAGCAGGGCGTCAACGGCCAGGTCGAGATGGCGGCGGCGTTCACCCGCGCCGGCTTCGACGCCTACGACGTCCACATGAGCGACCTGATCGCCGGGCGCAGGTCGCTGGCCGACTTCGCCGGCTTCGTCGCCTGCGGCGGCTTTTCCTACGGCGACGTGCTGGGCGCCGGCGAGGGCTGGGCCAAGTCGATCCTGTACAACGCGCGGGCCCGCGACGACTTCGCGGCGTTCTTCGGGCGCAGCGACGTGTTCGCGCTGGGTGTGTGCAACGGCTGCCAGATGATGAGCAACCTGCGCGAGCTGGTGCCCGGCGCCTCGCTGTGGCCGCACTTCGTCCGCAACCGCTCCGAGCAGTTCGAGGCGCGGCTCACGCTGCTCGAGGTCCAGGCGGGCCCGAGCCTCTTCTTCACCGGCATGGCCGGCAGCCGCATCCCGGTCGCCACCGCGCACGGCGAGGGGCTGGCCGAGTTCCGCGACGCCGCGCAGCTCGAGGCCATGGCGCCGCTGGTGGCGCTGCGCTTCGTCGACCATCGCGGTTCGCCGACCGAGCGCTACCCGTACAATCCCAACGGCTCGCCGCGGGGCATCACCGGCCTGACGACGGCCGACGGCCGCTTCACCATCCTGATGCCGCACCCCGAGCGCGTGTTCCGCAGCGTCCAGATGTCGTGGCGGCCGGACGGCTGGGGCGAGGCCTCGCCGTGGCTGCGCATGTTCCGCAACGCCCGGCGCGCGCTGGGCTGACGCGCGACCGCTCGGCTGCCGGCAGTGCGACGGCCGATCCCCGAGACGAACGACGAGGCAAGCGATGACCGAGCTGACCGTATACACGATCGACGGACTGACGCCGGTCGTCGACCCCACCGCCTTCGTGCACCCGACGGCGGTGCTGATCGGCGACGTGCTGGTCGGCGCCGGGTGCTACGTCGGGCCCTGCGCGAGCCTTCGCGGCGACTTCGGCCGCATCGAGATCCGCGCCGGCGCCAACATCCAGGACAACTGCATCCTGCATTCGTTTCCCAGCGTCGACACGGTGGTCGAGGAGGACGGCCACATCGGTCACGGCGCGATCCTGCATGGCTGCCGGGTGCAGCACAACGGCCTGGTCGGCATGAACGCCGTGGTCAACGACAACGCGGTCGTCGGCGAATCGGCGATCGTCGCGGCGATGGCCTTCGTCAAGGCCGGCATGGTGCTGCCGCCGCGGTCGCTGGCCGCGGGGGTGCCCGCGAAGATCGTGCGGGCGCTGACCGACGCGGAACTCGCGTGGAAGGTCGAGGGGACGCAGACCTACCAGGAACTGACGCGCCGCTGCCTGGCGACGATGCGGGCGGTCCGGCCGCTGGCGGCGCCGGAACCGGGGCGCCGGCGCCTCGAGCTGCCCGAGCTGCTGCCGCTGTCGACGCTCAAGGCGCGGGCGGGCTGACCGGCACCGGGCCGCGCCGGGGCCTCAGGTCCCGGCGGCGGGCGCCGCCGCTTTCCCGCGGCGGGCGGCGGCCGGCTTCCCACGGCGGGCGACTGCCGGCTTCCCGCGTCGGGCCGTGGCCGGCTTCCGTGGCGCCGCCTTCGCCGCGGGCTTCGCGCGTTTGGCGGACTTCGCTTTCGTCACGCGCCCCCGGCCCGCCGCGACCCGGCCGGCCTCGGCGCGCGCGGCCAGCGCCAGCCGGCGCACCTTGCGGATGTCGGCATCGGAGAACGGCCCGTTGACCCCGGAGATCGCCGCCAGCTTCATGCCGTGCTTGCGGCCGAGGCGGTAGATTTCGCGGACCTTCTCCCACTCGATGTTGCGGCCGACGGTGAAGTTCTCGAAGCGACCCTCCAGCGCAAGCACGATAGTCTCGGCGAGGCAGGCGTAGGCCACGTTCTTCGGCAGTCCGATGTTCTTCATCGACACCTTCCCGGGTAGCAGGATCTCGCCGGATTCGATGACCAGCACGTCGGGACGCTTCGCCACTTCCTCCGGGGGCAGGTCGAGCGGACGCGCGACGTCGGTGATCACGCAGCCGGGCTTGACCTTCATGATGTCGAGGACCCTCTTGCCGGCGCCGGACGTCGCGGTGACGATCATGTCCATGTCGGCGATGTCCTTGTCGGCGCGGGAGGACAGGAACAGCTTCGCGTCCGGCGTTTCCTTGAGGATCGACCCCTTGAGCGACAGCAGCTTGGCGGTCTCCGGCGAGACCAGGTAGACCTCCTCGGCGACCATCGCCAGCAGCCGCGCGCAGACCGAGCCGATGGCGCCGGTGGCGCCCACCACCATCGCCTTGAACCTGACCTTCTCACCGCGTTTCGGCGCGGGCACGAGACCGAGGCGCAGCACCGCGTCGTGCGCGGCCCACAGCGCACCCGACGCGCTGTAGCTGTTGCCCGTGGTGATCGGCAGCGGCGCGCGCCGCGCCACCGTCAGGCCCGCATCGCCGACCACCTTGGTGAAGGCTCCGAGGCCCATGATCTGCGCGCCGAGCCGCTTGGCGATCCGCGCGGCGTCGAGCAGGCGGCGGTAGGTGAACTCGGGGCTGTGGCTCATGATCTCCTTGGGCGTTCCGCCCACCGAGATCAGCCAGCCTTCGGATTCGACGCCGGTCGGCGACCTGATGCCCGTCACCTTCGAGTACACGAAGGGCGGCGCATACGCCATCGCCTTCTCCAGCGTGTTCATGAACACCGGCGGCGACACGTGCGAGAGCAGGTCGATGGGCTTGATGTTCTTGAAGTACTCCTGCGACAGCGGATGGATGACGAACGCGAAGCGGTTGACGCGCTTGAAGCCGTTCGGGTAGACCACACGGGGCTCGAGCTGCAGGTCGGTGATGATCTCCAGGTAGTCGTCCTCGAGGATGTCGTCGGGCGCCTTGTCGGTCGCCGCGATGATCATGGCGTCGAGCAGGCTCGGGTCCAGCACGTGTTCGAACAGCGCGGGGGAGCCGTCGACGACCATGTGGACGCCCTTGTCCCGGAAATGCGCGATGCGTCGATCGTTGACGGTCGAGGTGATGATGGTCTTGCCGGCGAGTTCCTCGATGCCGAAGGCATCCAGCTCGTGGACCGGCGCCACGACGACGGTCGCGTCCTGCAGCGCCTTGCGCAGCACGAACTTCGTCCATTCGCGGACCGGGGCCGAGGCCATCAGCGCGTCCGGCGTCCAGTCCAGCACGTAGTGCGCGCCGCTGGTGTAGAGCTCGAGCATGTCCAGCGACGTCAGCAGCTTGGGCACGCCCAGCTGCATCAGGGGGTCGGCGAACTGGAGGTTCTGCGTGTACTCCGACATTGCCAGCGCGAGCTTGTAGCTGGTCCGTCCCGAGAAGAACAGGACCTTGGCGTTGTTGAAGTAGTCGCTCAGCTTGATCTGGACGTGCCGCAGCGCCCATTCCTGCAGGATGTCGCCGAGCCGTCCGCCGGTGGTGACGGGCACGCGCGTCACCGCGCCCGTCATCCGCGCGCTGTCCTTCTCGACGTAGCGCCGCGACCCGACGGTGTAGTTGTCCTTGACCACGCCGAGGCCGATGGCGTCGGCGTGCTGCTGCCAGTGCTTCAGCAGCTTCACCGCCTTGGCGGTACTGCCGTTGGTGCCCAGGCGCCGGACGTCGAAGCGGTGTCCCATGAACCGGGGGGTGAACCGGAAATCCTGGTCGTCCGAACCCAGGCTGATGCCGACCACCGTCTTCATCTCGCTCCTCCTGCCGAATCGTCGCGGATCGGTTGCGGATCCGCCGCGGCGTCGCCTGCCTGCGCGTGGCATTCCGCCCGCTCGCGGGCCCGCGAACGTCACCGCAAATTGTACGGCGAACCGCCCGGCCCCGCGGTCGGGGAATCCGGCGTCGGTTTGATCTGCGTCGAAGAACCGCGCCGGGCGCCCACTGGTTCGGCCGGGCGGTTTGGTGCAAGCTCGATGGTCCGAAGGCAGAAAGCGCGAGCGCAAACATGATCGAGATGCCGGCCGTGGTGGGGAACGTGGTGCGTTCCGTCGGACTGTCGACGGCGATGCGGGCGGCGGGAGTCGTGACGGGGCTGCTGCCGATTCCGCAGCCGATGCTGCTGGTCGGCCCGGGGTCGAGCCGACGACTGGGGGAGGCGATCTGCAGCTTCGGCCACCGCAAGGTCCTCATCGTCACCGATCGCGTCATCGCCGACATGGGACTGCCCGATGCGCTCACGCGGGCGTTGTCGGCAGGCGGCACGGCCTTTGCCGTTTTCGACGCCATCACCGCGGACGCGCCGATACCGCTGATCGAGAAGGGCATCGCGTTCTATCGGAAGCGGGGCTGCGATGCCGTCGTGGCGTTCGGCGGCGGCTCGCCGATGGACGCGGCGAAGGCGATCGCACTCGCGGTCGCCAACAACAAGCATCCGCGGCAGCTCGCCGGGTACTTCAGGGGCCTGCACGCGCCGGTGCCGATCTACGCGGTGCCGACGACGGCGGGCACCGGATCCGAGGTGACCGTGGCGGCGGTGGTGTCGGACCCGAAAACCCACAGGAAGCTCGTGATCGCCGACACCCGCCTGGTGCCACAGATGGCGGCGCTGGACCCGTCGCTGATGACCGGGTTGCCGCCGCACGTCACCGCGGCGACCGGCATGGATGCGCTGACGCATGCCGTCGAGGCTTTCGTCGGCCACTGGGCGACGGCCTACACCGACCGCATGGCGCTGGCGGCGGTCGGCATGATCTACGGAAACCTGCCCGTCGCCTACCGCAAGGGCAAGGACCTCGTCGCGCGCGAGAACATGGCGCTCGCGGCGACCTACGCGGGACTGGCATTCACGCGAGCGAACGTCGGCTACGTCCACGCCATCGCGCATCAGCTCGGGGGCCGGTACCACACCCCGCACGGACTGGCCAACGCGATCGTGCTGCCTCACGTCCTCCGGTACCTCGGACCCGCGATCACGCGGAAGCTCGCGGTGCTGGCGGTTCGCGCCAGGGTGGGGGAGGAGGGGGAACGGGCGAGCGTGCTGGCGAGGAAGTTCCTCGACTCGGTCGAAGCCCTGAACCGCGATCTCGGGATTCCGCGCCATCTCGACGCGCTGCGCGAGGCGGACATCCCGGAGCTGGCCAAGGCGGCCTGCTGGGAGGCCGACACCAACTATCCGGTGCCGCGCTATATGTCGCCGGCCATTTGCGAGGGGCTGCTGCGCCAGGTGCTGCCTCCGGCGAAGAGCACCCCGGCCAAGCGCACGCCGGCCAAGCGCACGCCGGCCAAGCGCACGCCGGCCAAGCGCACGCCGGCCGCCCGCAGCAAACGCCCGTCGGCGCGCGCCGCCAGGCGGTAGCGGGCTCGTCCGCCGCGCCGCCGGTCGTGCCCGGCGCACCGGTCGCGGTCGTGCCGGCCCGCGTCGGCGGCGTTCAGCGCGCGGCGGGGACGACGTCGAACAGGTAGTAGGGCAGCGGCAGGTAGGGGTTGACCGCGAAGCCGCGCACCCGCGGCGCGAGCAGCGTCACGTCGTCGGCCGACGGCAGGATCCGCGCCGGCGCGTGGGCGTCGAGCAGCGCCGTCAGCTCGGCGAACACGGGGGCCCGCTCGGGGCCTGCCGGCATCACGCGCAGTCGCTCGTAGGTCCGGTCGAACTCGTCGCTCCGGTAGCACGAGAAGTTGACGGTGCCGATGTTGGGGCTGTGGAAGTTCGCCATCGCGCTGGTGCCGTCGGGTGCGCCGCCGCCGAAGCTCATCGTCGTCAGCTGGAACTGGCAGGTCGACAGCCGCTTCAGCCGGTCGCCGCCGGGCATCGAGTCGAAGCTCACCCGAATCGAGATCGCGTCGAGGCTGCGCTTCATGAACTCCGCCAGGCGCCGCGACTCGGTCGACGTGCCGTTGATCATCCGGAGCTCGAGGGGGCTGCCGTCGGGCCGGCGCCGCCAGCCGTCGGGGCCGCGCGCATAGCCCATCCGGTCGAGCAGCGCATTGGCCGTCGCCGGGTTGTAGGCGTTCGGATTGCGGTACGCCGGGTCGTGGCCGACGGTGTCCGGGCCGATGATGTGCTGGCGCACCGTGCCGACGCCCTGGTCGAACGTGCGCAGCCACGCCGCGTCGTCGATGGCCATCGCGATCGCGCGCCGCAGCGCCACCTGCGCCGGCGCGAAGCCGCCGATCAGCGGGTCGCGCATGTTGAACTGCAGCAGGTACATGCCCTGGTCCGGCGCGCGCTCGGCGCGGATGCCGGCATCGCGCAGCGGGGCCTTCAGCGTCGTGCCGTCGAACACCAGCGCGGCGCGCGCGTAGGCGATGACGTCGATCTCGCCGCGGGTGAGCGACAGCACCGCCGTCGACGGCTCGGGGATCCGCAGCATCTCGACGCGGTCGGCGAGCGGCACCGTGCGCCCGCGCATCGCCTTCGCCAGCGCGGAATCCGCGGGCGCGTTCGGCGCGAAGAATTCCCAGGGCAGGGGCCGGAAGTTCGGATTGCGCACGACATCGAGCCGGGTCCCCGGCTGGAAGCGGGCGACCCGGTAGGGACCGCTGCCGATCGCCTTGCGCGAGAACTCGGCGCCCTCGGCCTCGACGACCTCGCGCGGCACCGCCGACAATCCGCCGTACGCCAGTTGGTAGATGAACGTGGGGTCGGGGCGGGTCAGCCGGATCTCCAGCGTATAGCGGTCGGTCGCGCGCAGCCCCGCGACAGCCGTCGCGTAGTCGAAGGGCTTCGCCTCGCGCCGTGCGCGGCCCACCGCGTCGTCCATGCCCTCGATCAGGCCCTCGAGCGACGACCAGCTCATCGAGGAATGCGCGGGGTCGGCGATCCGCTTCCAGCTGTAGACGAAGTCCTCGGCGACGAGCTCGCGCGGCTTGCCGCCGAACGCCGGGTGCGGTGCGAACAGCAGTCCGGGACGCAGCTTCAGCGTGTAGGTGCGCCGGTCGGCCGACAGCTGCGGCAGCGCGGCCGCCGCATACGGGATCAGCCGGACCGGCCGTGCGCCGTAGTCGTAGGTCAGGAGCTGGTGGTAGAGCGGCGCGATCGAATTGACGGTGCCGAGCTCGGGCGCGCGCGCCGGGTCGAGCGTCTCGACCTCGCCCAGCATCTGGACGCGCAGCACCGTCCCGTCGGTCGGGACCGGCGCCTGCGCTCGCGCGGCGGCGACCGCGGCCACGGCGGCCGGCGCGACTGGCAACACGACCGGCAACGCCACGACCGGCGCGGCCAGCGCGCCAGCGAGCGACGCCGCCGATGCCGCGGCGAAGACCCGCGCGGCGATCGCCGCGCGCAGCATCCTGCCCCCCGCGGTGCGTTCCGGCTCCATCTCAGAATCCCCCCGCCTGGCCATCGCGGCGCGGGTCGGACGCGGCGACGTAGCCGTCAGCGCCGCGGACGATGAACTGCCCGGCGCCGAAGTCCATGTACGAATCGGCGACCGACTTGAGCTCGTGGCCCAGCGCGGCGAGCCCGGCGCGAAGTTCCCCGGACGCGCTCGGTTCGAGGTCGATCGACCGCCCCGCGTTGACCTTCCAACGCGGCGCGTCGAGCGCGGCCTGCGGATTCATGCCACAGGCCACCATCCGCACCAGCGTCTGCACGTGGCCGGGCGGCTGGATCGGGCCGCCCATGACGCCGAACGCCGCGAGCGGCGCGCCGTCGGCGGTGAGAAAGCCGGGGATGATGGTGTGGAACGGGCGCTTGCCGCCGCCGATCTCGTTGGGGTGGCCGGGCACGAGCGAGAAGCCGGCGCCGCGATTCTGCAGGCTGATGCCGGTGCCCGGAACGACGACGCCGGAGCCGAAGCCCATGTAGTTGGACTGGATCAGCGAGACCATCATGCCGCCCGCGTCGGCCGCGGCTACGTAGACGGTGCCGCCCTTCGGCGGGTCGCCCGGGCCGAAGTCCTGCGCGCGCGCCGGGTCGATGCGCCGCGCGCGCGCGCGGAGGTAACCGGGGTCGAGCAGCGCCTCGGCCGTCACGTCCATCGACCCGGGGTCGGCGACGTAGCGGTGCACGTCGGCGAAGGCGAGCTTCATCGCCTCGATCTGCAGGTGCTGGCTGGCGACCGAGTCGGGCGCCAGCGCGGCGAGGTCGAAGTGCGCGAGCATCCCCAGCGCCATCTGCGCGGCGATGCCCTGGCCGTTGGGCGGCATTTCGTGCACGCGCACGCCGTTCCAGTCCAGCCCCAGCGGGGTCACCCAGTCGACGGTGTGCGCGGCGAAGTCCTCGCGCGTGTGCAGCGCGCCGTGGGTGCGCGCGTGGTCGGCCATCGCTGCCGCCAGTGCGCCGCGATAGAACGCGTGACCGTGGGTGTTGCCGATCGCCTCCAGCGTCGACGCGAGCGGCGCGCAGGCGAAGGTTTCGCCGGTCCCGGGGCGCGGCCGCGCGGCAGGAAGTGCTCGGCGAATCCCAGGTCGTGCGGCAGCACCGCGGCGGCGCGCGCCCACTGTGCGGCCACGGTCGGCGAGACCGGGTAGCCGTCGCGGGCGTACCGGATCGCGGGCGCGAAGAGGTCGGCGAAAGGCAGCGCGCCGTAGCGCTGCGACAGCGCGGCCCAGCCGGACACCGCGCCGGGAATCGTCACCGCGTCCCATCCGCGTTGCGGGACCTGCGCCTGCCCCGCATAGCGCGCCGCGGTCGCGGCGGCGGGCGCGCGGCCGGACGCGTTGAGGCCGCACAGCTCGCGGCCGTCCCAGACGATGGCGAAGAGGTCGCTGCCGACGCCGTTGCTGACCGGCTCGACGACGGTCAGCGCGATCGCCGTGGCGAGCGCCGCGTCGACGGCGTTGCCGCCCCGATGCAGCATCGCCAGCCCCGCCTGCACCGCCAGCGGCTGCGAGGTCGCGACGGCGTTGCGCGCGAGGACCGGCTGGCGCCGGGACGGGTAGGGCTGCGCCCAGTCGAATCGGATCAAGGCCGGCCTGCCGTCATTCTTCCTGGAACGCTTCCTCGCGCTTCTTGCGGATCGACGGCGCGACGATGATCAGCAGCAGGACCGCGGCGATCGAAAGCATCACCGCCGAGATCGGGCGCGTGAAGAACACCGTCGGGTCGCCGCGCGAGAGCAGCAGCGCGCGGCGCAGGTTCTCCTCCATCATCGGCCCCAGGACGAAGCCCAGCAGCAGCGGCGCCGGCTCGCACTCGAGCTTGACGAAGATCCAGCCGAGGAACCCGAACAGCGACCGTCATGCATCACGTCGAAGATGTTGTTGTTGCAGGCTGTAGACGCCGATGCAGCAGAACAGCAGGATCGCCGGGTAGAGCAGCCGGTACGGCACCGACAGCAGCTTGATCCAGATGCCGATCAGCGGCAGGTTGAGCACGACCAGCATCAGGTTGCCGATCCACATGCTCGCGATCAGGCCCCAGAACAGCTGCGGGTTCGACGTCATCACCTGCGGGCCGGGCTGGATGCAGTGGATCGTCATCGCGCCGACCATCAGCGCCATCACGGCGTTGGGCGGGATGCCGAGCGTCAGCAGCGGGATGAACGACGTCTGCGCGCCGGCGTTGTTCGCGCTCTCCGGGCCGGCGACGCCCTCGATCGCGCCCTTGCCGAAGCGCGACGGATCCTTGGCGATCTTCTTCTCGACCGTGTACGACGCGAACGCGCCGAGCAGCGCGCCGCCGCCCGGCAGGATGCCGAGCGACCGAGCCGATGCCGGTGCCGCGCAGGATCGCCGGCAGCGCCGACTTGAAGTCCTTCCACGACAGCATCAGGTTCGACACCTTGTCGGTGAAGACCTCGCGCTTCTCGGTGTGCTCGAGGTTGACGATGATCTCGGCGAAGCCGAACAGGCCCATGGCGACGACGACGAAGCCGATGCCGTCGGTCAGTTCGGGCACGCCGAACGAGAAGCGCGCCATGCCGGAGTTGACGTCGGTGCCGACGATGCCGAGCAGCAGGCCCAGCACGATCATCGCGATCGCCTTGACCAGCGAGCCGCTCGCCAGCACGACCGCGGCGATCAGGCCCAGCACCATCAGCGAGAAGTACTCGGCGGGCCCGAACTTGAGCGCCACCTCGGCGAGCGGCGGCGCGAACGCGGCGACCAGCAACGTGGCGAACGGTGCCGGCGATGAACGAGCCGATCGCGGCGATCGCCAGCGCCGTGCCGGCGCGCCCCTGGCGCGCCATCTGGTAGCCGTCGAGGCAGGTGACCACGCTCGACGCCTCCCCGGGCAGGTTGACCAGGATCGCCGTCGTCGAGCCGCCGTACTGCGCGCCGTAGTAGATGCCCGCCAGCATGATCAGCGCCGAGACGGGCGGCAGCGCGTAGGTGATCGGCAGCAGCATCGCGATGGTCGGCACCGGCCCGATGCCCGGCAGCACGCCGATCAGCGTGCCGAGCAGCACGCCGCCGAAGCAGTAGAGCAGGTTCTGGTAGCGTCAGCGCGACGCCGAAGCCGATGGCGAGGTTGGCGAACAGGTCCATCGGCTCAGCGACCGGTCAGGAACGGCGGCCACACCGGCAGCTGCACGCCGAGGCCCCAGATGAACGCGGCGACGGTGAGCGCGGCCAGCACGGCGCTGCTGATCAACGCCTCCTTCCAGCGGAACTCGCGGCTCGGCGGTGCTCGAGATCAGGATCAGCAGCACCGTCGCGGCGACGATGCCGAGCCGCGTCGCGGTGAGGCCGAACACCAGGACGCTGCCCAAGCACGATCAGCAGCGGCTTGACGTTGCGCATCGCGAGCGGCGTGCCCTTGAGCTTCAGCGCGCGCAGCGCGAGGATCAGGCCCAGGACCACGAGCATCAGGCCGAGCACGCGGGGAAAGTAGCCTGGGCCCATCCGCGCTGCGGTGCCCACCGGATAGCTCGCGCCGATGGTGATCGCGGCGGTGCCGAAGGCGATGAACAACGCCCCGGCCCAGAAGTCCTTCGGATGGCGGATCCAGTGCATCTGATGCTCCCCCGCGTCGACTTGCCTCGTTCTCGTGGCGGTCACGGCGGCATCGCCGGCGACGCGCGGCGTAGGATAGCATCCGCGCCCATCCCGGCCATGCGGGCGCCCGGGCCGGCAAAGAAAAAGGGCAGGCGCGAGGCCTGCCCTGCGGCACGTCCGCGGAATGCGGTGTGCGGCTTACAGCCCGTTCTTCGAGCGGAGTTCCTTGAAGTAGGCCTCGAGCTGCGCGCTCTGCATCCGTTGCGCGAGCTGCGGCTTGACTTCGTCGAAGCCGGGCACCTTGGCATCGCGGATGTCGTCGACCTGGATCACGTGCCAGCCGAACTGCGTCTGCACCGGCTGCGTGGTGAACTTGCCCTTGGGCAGCTTGACCATGGCGTCCGAGAACGGCTTGACGAAGTTGCCCGGCGCGTTCCAGTCGAGGTCGCCGCCGTTCGCCTTCGAGCCCGGGTCCTTCGAGCGGTCGGCGAGCTTCTCGAACTTGTCGCCCTTCTGCAGCGCGACGATGATCTCCTTGGCGTCGTCTTCCTTCTCGACCAGGATGTGGCGGACCTTGTATTCCTTGTCGCCGATCTGGGCCTTGATCTTGTCGTACTCGGTCTTGAGCTGCGCGTCGGGAATCGGATGGTCCTTCATCCAGTCGGCGACGTAGGCACGGACCAGGACCGTCTGGCCCATCAGGTCAATCTGGCTCTTCACGTCGGCCTGCTTGTCGACGCCCTTCTTCTTCGCCTCGCGGACGAGCAGCTCGCGGGTGTTGAGCTCGTCGCGGATCGCGGCCCGCAGTTCCGGCGTGTCGGGCTGGCCCTGCGCGAGGCGGTCCTTCAGCATGGCGTCGAAGTACGCCTTCGGGTAGAGCTCCTTGCCCGCGGCGGCCGGGGCGGCCGCCTTGGCCGGGGCGGCGGGCTGCTGCGCCACCGCGGGGGCCGTGCCCACGGCCGCGACGAGCGCGGCGAGGACGGCGAGGGTGAAGTTGCGATGCTTCATGGGCGATTTCCTTTAAGGTTGGTTTCAGGACGGGAATTCTTCCGGTGTCAGCGCCTTGATCGACAGCGCGTGAATCGGATGGGGGACGAGGTCGGCGACCTCGCGCAACACCCGCTGGTGCCGCGCGAGGCGGGGCAGCCCGGAGAAGGATTGAGACACGATCAGCAGCGAAAAGTGCCCGCCGCCCGCCGCGGCGCCGGCATGGCCGGCGTGGGCGGCACTGTCGTCGTCGATCTGCAGCACGGTCGGCGCGAGCGGCGCGAGGCGCGCCCGCAGCAGGGCGGGAACGTCGGTCATCGGGCGTCCTCCGGCATGTGGCGGGCGAGCCACAGGCCCTGGGCGAGGGCGAACAGCAGGAACAGGCCGATGCCGCCCCAGACCTTGAAGTTGACCCAGGTTTCGGTCGTGTAGTTGAACGCCACGTACCAGTTGGTGACGGCCATCGCGGCGAGGAAGGCCACCCAGGACCAGGTCAGGCGGTTCCAGACGGCGGCCGGCAGGTCGATCCCCTGCATCAGGTGCGAGATCAGGTTGCGGCCGAAGCCCAGCCGGCCGACGGCCAGCACCGCGGCGAACAGCGCGTACAGGACGGTCGGCTTCCACTTGATGAAGGTCTCGTCGTGCAGAATGAGCGTCGCCCCGCCGAACACGACGATGATCGCGAGCGAGATCCAGTGCACCGGCGCGATGCGCCGCCGCCGCCAGCGGAACCACGCGATCTGCGCGACCGACGCCGCGATGGCGACGGCCGTGGCGACGTAGATTCCCGCCAGCTTGAAGGCGACGAAGAAAATGACGAGCGGCAGATAGTCGGCGAGCAACTGCATAACCGCCCATTATACCCTGTCGGCGGCGTTCCCCCGAACGACCGGGCCCACGGGCCCCAGCATCGCGGCGAGCCGCGCCCAGTCGAACGCCGGACCGGGGTCGGATTTGCGCCCCGGAGCGACGTCGGAGTGGCCCGCCAGTTCCGCGATGCCGGGGTAGCGGCGGGCGAGGGCTCTGGCCAGGCGACGCGAGCCGCCGGTACTGCGCCGCGGTGTAGGGCGAGTCGTCGGTCCCCTCGAGCTCGACGCCGACCGAGAAATCGTTGCAGCGGGACCTGCCGCGCCAGCTCGAGACGCCCGCGTGCCAGGCGCGGTCGGCGCAGCGGACGAACTGGACCAGTTCGCCGTCGCGGCGGATGAAGAAATGCGCCGATACGCGCAGCGTCGCGATCGTTGCATAGTACGGATGTGCGGTGGCGTCGAGGCGGTTGGTGAAGAGCTCGACCACGCCGTCGCCGCCGAACGCTCCCGGCGGCAGCGAAATGCCGTGGACGACGATCAGCGACGGCTCCGTCCCGACGGGGCGCGCGTCGTGGTTCGGCGAGGGGATCCACCGCGCCGGACGCGCGCGGCCGCCGGCGTCGATCGCGAGACGGGGCCTGCGGCGCGCGGCGCGCGCGGTCATTTGATGCCCAGCCGCTCCATCCGGTACCGCATGGCTCGGAAGGTGATCCCGAGCAACTTCGCCGCCGCGGTGCGGTTGAAGCGCGTCTTTTCCAGCGCCTCGTTGATCGCAGCGCGTTCGACGCGGTCGAGGTAGTCCTGCAGCGGCCACTTCTCGCCGGGCGGCATCGCCGGGTCGCTGTCGTCGGCCACCGGGGTGAGGTGCAGGTCTTCGGCGGTGATCTGCTGCGGGTCGGCGGCCAGCGACAGGCCGCGCTCGAGGATGTTCTCGAGCTCGCGCACGTTGCCGGGGAACGGGTAGCGCTCGAGCGCCGCGACGGCGTCCGGTTCCAGGCGCGACGGCTGGCCGCGGGCGAGGCGGGCGAGGATCGTGTTCGCGATCGAGCGGGATGTCCTCGCGCATCTCGCGCAGCGGCGGCATCGCGAGCTCGATCACGTGCAGCCGGTAGAACAGGTCCTGCCGGAAATCGCCGGATTCGACCAGCGCGGGCAGGTTCTTGTGCGTGGCGCTGATCAGGCGCACGTCGACGGGCTCTTCCTGCGTCGCGCCGACCTTGCGCACCTTCTTCTCCTGGATCGCGCGCAGCAGCTTCACCTGCATCGGCAGCGGCAGGTCGGCGACTTCGTCGAGGAACAGCGTGCCGCCGTTGGCGGCCTGGAAGAAGCCGTCGCGGTCCCCCTCGGCGCCGGTGAACGCGCCCTTCTTGTAGCCGAAGAACTCGCTCTCCATCAGGTTCTCGGGGATCGCGCCGCAGTTCACCGCGATGAACGGCTGCTCCGCGCGCGGTCCCCCGCTGTGGATCATCCGCGCGGCGAGCTCCTTGCCGCTGCCCGACTCGCCGTTGACGAACACCGGCGCCTGGCTCTTGGCCAGCCGCTCGATCATCGAGCGCACCTGCTGCATCGCCGGCGACTCGCCGAGCAGCTGGTACGCGGACGGGGGCTTGGCCTTGTCCGGGACCTTGAGCGCCTGCTTGACCAGCGCCCGCAGCTGCTCCAGCGCCACCGGCTTCGCCAGGTAGTCGAACGCGCCGGCCTTCAGCGCCGCGACGGCGTTCTCGGCACTGCCGTACGCGGTGATGACCGCCACCGGTACGTCGAGTCCCTTCTGGTTGATGTGCTCGACCACGCGCAGGCCCTCGCCGTCGGGCAGCCGCATGTCGGTGAGGCAGAGGTCGAACGGCTGCGAGTCGAGCAGCCGCACCGCCTCGCCGACGGTCTCGGCGCGGGTCGTGTCGAGACCCATCCGCGACAGCGTCATCTCGAGCAGCTCGAGCAGGTCGGGCTCGTCGTCGATGACGAGCACTTTGGGTTGGCCTCGGATTCTGCGGGACATGGGGTGCCTCGTCGGGGTGTTCACGCGGTCGGGTTGACCGCGCGTTTGATCGTCATCCGGAAATGCGCGCCGGGGGCCTTCGGCAGCAGCTCGAGCGCCGCGCCGTTGGCGTCGGCGAGCTCGCGCGCGATGTACAGGCCCAGGCCGGTGCCGCCCGGGCGGGTGGTGAAGAACGGCTCGAAGATCTGGCCGCGGAGTTCCGCCGGAATGCCCGGCCCGTCGTCGTCGAGCTCGCAGATCACCGCGTCGCCCATGTAGCCGGGGCGGCCGGCGATGCGGATGCTGCCTTCCTTCTTCTGGCAGTGCTGCCAGGCGTTGCGGACGAGATTCCAGACGATCTGGTTGAGGTGCCCGCGGTCGAAGATGATCGTGAGCTCGGCCGGGATCCGGATCTGCACGCCGCCGGGCGGGATGTTCTCCGCGGCGACGATCTCGTCGACCAGCGTCTGCATGAACTCGGCGAACGGGATGAGCTCCGGCTGCTGGCGGTCGCGGCGATTGAGCTGCAGCACCTCGCCGACGATCCGGTCGATCCGCTTGGCGTTGTTGCGGATCATGTTGAGCAGCCGCTGGCCCTCGGGCACGACCGCGCCGTCCTCCTCGAGCAGCTGCGCCGCCTGGTTGATCGCCGACAGCGGATTGCGCACCTCGTGCGCGATCGACGCCGTCAGCCGACCCATGGCCGCCAGCTTCATCTGCTGCGCCTCGGTCTGGGCGCGGCCGAGGTCCTCGAGGTAGATCAGCGTGCCGCCGTTGAGTCCCGAGCCGATGCGCACCAGCCGCACGCGCAGCAGCCGCTGCGTGGTCTCGACCTTGAACGGCGGCAGCTGCTCGGCGAGATCCTCCTGCCAGCGCCGCCAGTAGTCGTGCAGCGTCGAGCTGAACTCGGCCAGGCGCATGCCGCCGCGCATGCGCCCGAACCCGCCGAGCAGCCGGGTCACCTGGGCGTTGTGACCGCGGACGACGCCGTTGAGGTCGACGACGAGCACGCCGTCCTGCATGTCCTGGATGATGAGGCGGTTGACCTGCTCGAGGTTCGCGACGTCGATGCCGCGCTGGGCGGCCAGATCCTCGGAAGCCTTGGTGTAGCGGCCGAGCGCCACGGCGATGCCGACCGTGGCGAAGTAGCCCAATCCGATGATGCCGGTCTGGAACGGCTGCGCCGCACTGGCATGGCCCTGGAGCAGGCGCCACAGGTCGATGCCCAGCAGCGTCACGCTCGCGATCGCCGCGTGGAAGAAGGCGGTGCGGGTGCGCAGCAACCAGCCGCTCGCGGCGAGCTGCGGGAACAGCAGGATGGGCAACGGACCGCCGTACGCGCCGCCGGCGATCATCGCCAGCGCGACGAAGAACACGTCGCCCCCGAACAGCAGCGTCTGCGTCGTCGGCAGCGACAGGGGCAGCGGATCGCGCTGGATCCACCAGAAGCTGCCGAGGCCGAAGACGAAGTAGAGGCTCGCTGCGGTCGCGAACACGTACGGCGCCTCGACGTTGACCGTCCGCAGGTCGAGGACCAGCGCCGTGCCGAGCAGCACCGCCGCGCTGACCGCGCGGTAAAGACCGATGATCCACAGGATGCGCCGGCCGGAGTCGGACACCGAAAGCGGGAGCGGCGGGGGATCGAACGGCTGGGCGGCGGAGGCGGGACGCATCGGAGGGTTATCGCGTAAGACGGCGGTCCGCGTCAACGTCGGCTGGCGCAGCCCGGGTCGCCGCAGGTGAATCCGCCGTCCGGCGCCGGCAGGGCGTCGGTCCGGGGCACGAAGGTGCCGCAGCGTTCGCATCGAACCATCGCTTCGTCGAGGGGGGCGGCGGTGCGACGGGACGCTGCCTGCGCCTGCTCGCGCGCTTTCCGCTTGGCGACGTTGACGAGGCGCAGGCCCAGCAGCACCGCGAACACCAGGAAAATCCAGAACACGATCTTGCCCATGGGGTCAGAGCACCTTTCCCGGGTTGAATACGCCCGCCGGATCGAGCGCGTGCTTGATCCGGCGCATCGTTTCGATTTCCACCGGCGACTTGTAGCGCGCCAGTTCGGCGCGCTTCAGCTGGCCGACGCCGTGCTCGGCGCTGAAGCTGCCGCCGCGCGCGGCGACGAGGTCGTGGACGACGCGATTGGCGGCGTCGCCGTTGGCGAGGAAGTCGGCGTGCGCGATTCCCGCCGGCGGCGACAGGTTGTAGTGCAGGTTGCCGTCGCCCAGGTGGCCGAAGACGATGTAGCGCACGCCGGGCAGCGCGGCGTCGAGGGCGACCCGTGCGGTGTCGAGGAACTCCGGGATCGCCGAGACCGGCAGCGAAATGTCGTGCTTGATGTTGGGGCCCTCGGCCTTCTGCGCATCGGAGATGTTCTCGCGCAATGCCCACAGCGCCTGCGCCTGGGCGCCGCTGAGGGCGACCAGCGCGTCGACGGCGGTACCCTCGTCGAGTGCGGCTCCGAGCGCGGCTTCGACCGCCTCCGCCAGCGGCGCGTCGGGCGCGCTGTCGGCCGCCTGGATCAGCACGTACCAGGGGTGGCCGGGCAGCGGATCGGGCAGCGCCGGGAAGTGCGTCCGACACAGCGCGAGCGCATCGGCGCCGATCGCCTCGAATCCCGTCAGGCGGTCGGACAGCGCGCGCTGCATCCGGCCGAGCAGGGTGACCGCGTGCCGCGGCGAATCGACCGCCGCGAACGCGGTGACCTCGACTGCCGGGGCCGGGAACAGCTTCAACGTGGCCGCGGTGATGAGGCCGAGCGTGCCTTCGGCGCCGACGAAGAGCTGCTTAAGGTCGTAGCCGGTGTTGTCCTTGCGCAGGCCGCGCAGGGCAGGCAGCACGCTGCCGTCGGCCAGCACCACCTCGAGTCCGAGCACCAGATCGCGCATGTTGCCGTAGCGCAGCACGGCGGTGCCCCCGGCATTGGTCGACAGGTTGCCGCCCACGGTGCAGCTCCCTTCGGAGGCGAGCGACAGCGGGAACCGGAAGCCGGCGGCGGCGGCCGCATCCTGCACCGCGGCGAGCGTGGCGCCGGCCTCGACGGTGATCGTCGCGTTTTCGACGTCGAGCGCGCGCACGGCGTGCAGCCGCGTCAGGGCGACGACGACGGCGGCGCCGGTGGCGTCGGGCGTGGCGCCGCCGCACAGCCCCGTATTGCCGCCCTGCGGCACGATCGGCACCGCGGCGTCGGCGCAGGCGCGCACGATCGCGGCGACCTCGGCCGTCGACGCCGGGCGCACGACCGCCAGCGCCCGTCCGCGAAAGCGTCCGCGCCAGTCGGTGAGGAAGGGGGCCGTGTCGGCGTCGCGGGTCAGAACGTGCGGGGCGCCGACGACGGCGGCAAGGCGCGCAAGGAGGGTTGCGCGATCGTCCGTCATGGGCCACGATGATAACGAATTCCCCTCGCGACCGCACCGGAATCCCTGCGGGCGGCGCCGGACCCAGCCCGAAGGAGCGCCGATGACCAAGCCCGACCCCGACGCCGCCGGCAACGCCGGCTACGCGTTTTCGCCGCAGGACGCGATGGCGTTCATGCAGCGGATGTGGAATCCGTTCGGCGTCGCGGTCCCCGGCTTCGCGCCGCCTGGCGCCGAGAACGCGGCGGCCGCCGGCGTGCCCGGCATGCCGCCCGGATTCCCGTTTCCGAATCCTGCGGCGATGTTCGCCACCCTCGATCCGGCGGAGATCGAAAGGAAGATCGGCGAGCTCAAGGTGGTCGAGGGCTGGCTGGCGATGAGCCTCAACATGATGCAGATGAGCATCCGCACCATGGAGCTGCAGAAGGCCTCGCTCGAGGCGCTTCGCGCCGGGTCCGCCGCGGCATCGACGGGGCAGGCGACGGGCGCGCCCCGGCGCAAGACCTGACGCCTCCGGACCGCCCCCATGGCCCTGACGTTCTACTACGGTTCCGGTTCGCCCTACGCGTGGAAGGTTCACCTGGCGCTCGAGCACAAGGCGCTGCCGTACGAGCGGAAGCTGCTGTCGTTCGCGGCCGGCGACACCAGGAAGCCGGAATTCGTGGCGCTCAACCCGCGGCATCGGGTGCCGGTGATCGTGGACGGCGACTTCGTTCTCTACGAGTCGAACGCCATCGTGGAGTACCTCGAGGACGCCTATCCCGGCCGGGGTGCGCCGTTGTTTCCGGCGGCGGCGCGCGAGCGTGCCGTCGTGCGCCGGCTGATCGACGAATTCGACAACTACACCGACAAGGCGCTCGACCCGGTGCTGGAGCAGGCGTTCTGGACCAAGCCGGAGAACCGCGACGCCGCGAAGCTCGCCGCCGGGCGGCAGGCAGTGATCGACGAAATGGCGCTGCTGACGCGCCACCTGCGCGGTCCGTTCTTCGCCGGGGCGTTGTCGGCCGCCGATTTCGCCCTGTATCCCATGGTCGCATTCCTGTTCCGCGCCCAGGCGAAGAAGCTGCCCGAGCTCGACGTTGACGCGATGATCACTCCCGGGCTCGCCGCGTGGAAAGCACGCATCGAGGCGCTGCCGTATTTCGATTCCACGATTCCGCCGCATTGGCTGGAAACCTGAGGAGCCGCCGATGAAGCTCACGACCACCGCGTTCCCGGACCACGGGGCGATCCCCGCCGAGTTCGCGTTCGGCGCCATCGACGCCGCGACGCATGTGCGGCTGGCGGGCAACCGCAACCCCGACTTCGCCTGGTCGGACCTGCCGCCGGAAACGCTTTCGCTGGCGATCGTCTGCCACGATCCCGACGTGCCTTCGCGCGGTGACGACGTCAATCAGGAGGGGCGCGTCGTTCCGGCCTCGCTGCCCCGGGTCGATTTCTTCCACTGGCTGCTCATCGACCTGCCGGCGGACACCGCGGCGATCGCCCGCGGCGAGTTCTCCGACGGCGTCACGGCACGCGGCAAGCCGGGTCCGCACGCGCCGCGCGGCGCGCGGCAGGGACTCAACGATTACACCGGCTGGTTCGCCGGCGACAAGGACATGGCCGGCAACTACTTCGGTTACGACGGCCCCTGTCCGCCGTGGAACGACTCGATCCCGCACCGCTACGTGTTCACGCTGTTCGCGCTCGACGTGCCGCGCCTCGCCGTCGCCGGCGCGTTCAACGGCGCCGCGGTGCGCGACGCGATGGCTGCGCACGTGCTCGAGCAGGCGTCGGTGACCGGGCGCTACACGCTCAACCCTGCCGTCAAGCTCTGACTCCCGCCGTCACGCGCTGACGTCGGCCGAGGCTGCGCGGCCCTTCAGGCGCCGGCGGGCGCGAGCCAGGCGTCGCGCCGCGCGATCGCCGCCGGTTCGGCGGCCCCGGCGAGCGCGAGCCAGCAGGTGTCGAGCGGCGCCGCGGCGAGCGTCAGCCGCGCCGTGAAGAGCTCGTCGCGACGAAAGGCGTGGATCTCGACGGACTCACCGGGAGCGCGGCGGCCGACCAGTTTCTCCAGCGCGTCGGACGACGCCCGCAGCCCGTCGACGGCGACGATGGTGTCGTTGGCCGCGAGCCCCGCCAATTGCAGCGGTCCGCCGGCGTAGACGTGGACCAGCTTCGGTTCGCTGCCGCCGGCGAGCTTGCCGCCCAGCCACGCGCGTTCGTGCACCGGCGCGCCGTCCCGACCTTCCGTGGTCGCCGGGTCCCCGTGCTTGCCCGGGGTGCCGCCACGGTCGGCGCTGCCTTCGGCCGCGCGCAGCCCGAGCGTGACGCCGAATTCGGCCAGCAGCGCCGCCAGCGGCGGGTCCTCGGTGCCGTGGACGCACCTGGCGAAGAACCCGGTGAGCGCCGTCCCGCCGAGTTCGCAGGCGAGCGCCTCGACGCCGCCTTCCGGCACGCCGACACCGGTGCGGCCATGCCGCTCCCACAGCGCTCGCATCAGCTCGTCGAGCGAACGGCCGTGGCGCCGCAGCTCGAGGTCGAGCGCCAGCGCGACGATCGCGCCCTTGGTGTAGTAGCTGACGACCGCATTCGGCGTGTTCTCGTCCTGCCGGTAATACTTGATCCAGGCATCGAAGCTCGATTCGGCGACGCTCTGCGCGTGGCGGCCGGGCGTGCGCAGCACCGTCGTGATGGTGCGGCCCAGGAGCCCGAGGTAGCGTTTCGCGTCGATGACGCCGCTGCGCACCAGCGCGAGGTCGTCGTAGTACGACGTGAAGCCCTCGAACACCCAGAGCTGCCGGGTGTAGTTCTCGCGGCCGAGGTCGTAGGGCGCGAACGCGGCGGGCTTGATCCGCTTGACGTTCCAGCTGTGGAAATATTCGTGGCTCGCTAGGCCGAGCAGGTTGAGATACCCATCGTCGATGCCCGTGGCGCCCGGTTGCGGCAGCTCGTCGCGGCGGCAGACCAGGCTGGTGCTGGCGCGATGCTCGAGGCCGCCGTAGCCGTCCCCGACCGCGGCGATCTGGAAGAGGTAGCGGTCGAACGGCGCCGCCGAACCCGCGGTGCCGCCGAAGAGGTCGCACTGCCACTGGCAGATGCGTTCGAGGTCGCGCGCGAAGCGGTCGAGGTCGGCGTGCTGCCGGCCCGACACCGCGATGTCGTGCGGCGCGCCGCCGGCGGTGAACCGCGCCTGCGCGAAGTCGCTCATCTCGACCGGATGGTCGATCAGCTCGTCGTAGTTCGACGCCCGGTACGCGCCGAAGCCGAACTCCGCTGCCCCCGCGGCGGGCAACGTCGTCGCCACGCGCCAGCCCGCGTACGCGGGGCCCGGCCGGCGCGACGATCTCGACCGAGCAGGCGCGATCGGCCATGCCGTCGGGGCTCAGGAACACCGAAGGGCCGTTGAAGTAGCCGCGGGTGGCGTCGAGGTACGCGGTGCGCACCGACAGGTCGTAGGCATAGATGCGCGCGGTCACGGTCAGCGGACCCGCGCAGGGCGCCGCACGCCACACGTCCTTGGCCTCCTTCGCGATCGCAACGGCGGTGCCGCCGCTCTCGGCGGCGACGCTGACGAAATGGCGGGCGAATTCGCGGACGAGGTAGCTGCCGGGAATCCACACCGGCAACCGGAAGCGCTGGCCCTCGGGATGCGGATCGGCGACGGTGCACGTGACCTCGAACAGGTGCGCGTGCGGATCGACGGCGACGATGCGGTAGTGGACGGGGGGCGGGCTGGTTGTCGTCACGGTCGAAGGAAGTGGCGCGATCGGGTCGCCCGGGGGCGAAGCGTGGCTGGGTGCCCGGAGATCGGGCCGGCTGCGATGCGGCCGGAGCGTGTCTGCCGCGGGGTCGGGAAAGGGATCCTGGCGCCCCGAAGACGAATCGAACGTCCGACCTGCCCCTTAGGAGGGGGCTGCTCTATCCACTGAGCTACCGGGGCGTGGACCCGCGATTGTACAAGACGCCATCGACACCCGGCACCGGGCCGAGCCCCGAGGCCGCTTCCGGGTGCTTGGCAGCGTCGCGGCCCGCGCCTACACTCGAACCGGCGGTTCGGTTCCCCCTTGTTCCCCCTGTTGCTGCGCCCCCAATGTTCCAGCGTCTCGTCACCCTGTTCTCTCCGGCCGACTGGCTCGCGCTCGCCGTGTTCCTGGCCGGGTGGATCGGCTACAGCTGGTACGCCGACCGCGCCGCCCGCAGCGAATACGGACTGCGCGGCGTGACGCGCAAGCTGCGCTACGACTGGGCGAAGCAGATGGTGGCGCGGGAGAACCGCATCGTCGACGGGGCGCTCACCGGCAACCTGATGCAGAGCGTTTCGTTCTACGCCAACACGACGATCTACATCATCGCCGGACTGATCGCCGTCGCCGGCACCCTGGACCGGCTGATGAGCATCACCGAGGACCTCCCGTTCGCCCGCGTCCAGACACGGGAGATCATCGAGGCGAAGCTGTTCCTGCTGATCGGGATCTTCATCTTCGCGTACTTCAAGTTCACCTGGGCGCTGCGGCAGTACAACTTCCTGTCGATCCTGATCGGCAGCGCGCCCGACCGGCAGGCGCCGGCCCAGGTCGCCGAGCCGCACGTCGTCCGCTTCGCGACGGTCAACACGCTCGCCGGGGACGAATTCAACCGCGGCATCCGCGCGTACTACTTCGGCTTCGCCGCGCTCGCGTGGTTCGTCCACCCGTTCGTCGTGATGTCGACGACGGTGCTGATCCTGGCGGTGCTCTACCGCCGGGACTTCATGTCGAAGACGCTGCGCGCGCTCGCCGACTGACCGGTCGCGGGGCCGGGTCGCGGGCGCAGGGCGGCGGCGCGGCGCGGTCCGGGCCGGTGCGGCGGTCAGCGCGCGATCGGCCGCCGCAGCTCGCGGTGCCGCGGACAGCTCGTCAGGTGATCGTTGACGAGGCCGGTCGCCTGCATGAACGCATAGACGATCGTCGAGCCGACGAACTTGAACCCGCGCCGTGCGAGCGCCTTGGCCAGCGCATCGGATTCCGGTGTCTTCGCCGGCACGTCGGACAGCGCGCGCCGGGCGTTCTGCCGCGGCGCGCCGCCGACGAAGGTCCAGACCCACGCATCGAAGCTCCCGAACTCGCGCTGCACGGCAAGGAACGCCTTCGCGTTGCCGACGGCGCTCTCGATCTTGCCGCGGTGGCGGACGATCGCCGGATCGACCACCAGCCGGTCGACGCGGCGGGTGTCGAAGCGGGCGACCCTGGCGGGATCGAAGCCGGCGAAGGCGGCGCGATAGCCGTCGCGCTTGTTCAGGATGGTCGACCAGGACAGCCCTGCCTGTGCACCTTCCAGGACCAGGAACTCGAAGAACACCCGGTCGTCGTGCACGGGGACGCCCCACTCGGTATCGTGGTACGCGCGGTAGGCGTCGCTGGCTTCGGCCCAGGGACAGCGGGAGGGAGCAGCGGTCATGACGGTCGTGGGGCCCATGGCGGTCGTCGGCGCGTGGCCGTGATCGGAATGCCGCCAGTCTAGCCGCCCTCCGGGCCGCGAAGTCAGGCAGAATCCGCCGCGTGATTCCGATCCTGCGTCCCGGCGAGCCGTTCCCGCCACTCGAGCATGCGCTGGCTTACCCCGACGGCTTGCTCGCCGCCGGCGGCGACCTCGCGCCGGGCACGCTGATCGACGCCTACACGCGCGGCATCTTCCCGTGGTCGGCCGAGGGCCAGCCGCTGCTGTGGTGGAGCCCCGACCCGCGGATGGTGCTGCCGTTGGCGGAGTTCCGGGTGCGCCGTTCGCTGGCGAAGCGGATCCGCCAGCGCCCGTATGCGATCCGCTGCGACACGGCCTTCCGCGCGGTGATCGAGGCGTGCTCGGCCACGCCACGCCCCGGGCAGGACGGGACCTGGATCACCGGCGCGATGATCGACGCCTACTGCCGGCTGCACACGCTGGGTTACGCGCACTCGGTCGAGGCCTGGGACGGCGATCGCCTGGTCGGCGGCCTCTACGGCATCGCCCTCGGTCGCGTGTTCTTCGGCGAGTCGATGTTCGCGCACGCGAGCGACGCGTCCAAGATCGCACTGGCGCATCTGGTCGCGCAGCTCGGGCGTCTCGGCGTGCCGCTGATCGACTGCCAGCAGCAGACCGAGCACCTGGCCAGCTTCGGCGCGCGGCCGGTGCCGCGGCGCGAATTTGCCCGGCTTCTGGCCGAGTTGATACACTCGCACGCGCCTCCCGGCGGCTGGGCCGCCGGCGCGCTCGCCCTCGACCATCCCGCGTGACCCGCCTCAACGACCTTCCGCTCGCCGCGCTGCAGTTCTACGCGACCGCCCCGTATCCGTGCAGCTACCTGCCGGACCGGCTGGCGCGCTCGCAGGTGGCGACACCGTCGCACCTGATCGACAGCCGCGTCTACAGCGAGCTCGTCGGGCTGGGCTTTCGTCGCAGCGGCGCGTTCACCTACCGGCCGTATTGCGACCACTGCCGCGCGTGCGTGCCCGTGCGGGTGCCGGTGGCGCGGTTCGTCGCGACGCGGACGCAGCGTCGCGTGGCGCGCGACCACGCGCACCTGGCCGCGGTCCGGCGCGAGCTCGCCTTCGACGCCGAGCACTACGCGCTGTACCTGCGCTACCAGCGGCACCGCCATCCCGGCGGCGGCATGGACCAGGACAGCCGCGAGCAGTACCAGCACTTCCTGCTCCACAGCAACGTCGCGACCGAGCTGATCGAATTTCGCGAAGGCGGCGCGCTGCGGATGGTGAGTCTGGTCGACCGGCTGGTCGACGGCCTGTCGTCGGTCTACACGTTTTTCGAGCCGGGACTGCCGGGAACGAGCTACGGCACCTGGAACATTCTCTGGCAGATCGCGCGCGCCCGCGCGCTCGGGCTGCCGCACCTGTACCTGGGCTACTGGATCGCGCAGAGCCGCAAGATGGCCTACAAGGCGAGCTTCCGTCCGATCGAGGGGCTGGTCGGTGGCGTATGGCAACCGCTGCAGCAGCCACTGCAGCAGCCCCTGCATCATCCCCTGCGGCAGCCGCTGCCGGCGCGGGCGGAGGCCCGCGATGCGGCGCCTGTCGACCGCGCCGAGGGCGACGTCGCCGACGGCATCTAGACCGCGGCCGCGGCCCGAAGCGTCGTCGCGCGGTCGCTCAGGTCCGCGGCGAGCCGATCCGCAGGTGCGCCGAACCGACGGAAAAGCTTGCCCCGAAGCCGACGAGGACCGCGTCGTCGCCGGGCCGGGCGCGGCCGCTCCGAAGCAGTTCGTCGACCAGCAGCGGGATGCTCGCCGACGACGTGTTGCCGGTGCGTTCGAACGACGCGCACAGCCGCTCGCGCGGGATCCCCAGCTTGTCGCAGGCCGGCTCGAGGATGCGCGTCAGGTTCGCCTGGTGCGGGACCAGCCAGTCGACTTCGACGCCGGCCGCCTGGTACTGGCGGACCTCGGAGAGCAGGATCTCGATGGCGCCCAGCGCCACCGGCGGCCCCGCCATGTACCAGCGCGCCTCGATCGGCACCGGCACGTCGGGCCGGTGGGCCTGCATGCCGCCGCCCCGCACCAGCCCGATGCTGTCGCGGTCGATCCTCGACGTGAGCCGGACCGACTCGAGCGTCGCCCGCGCCGGGCCGTCCGGCGCCAGCAGCATGCCCGCCGCGGCGTCGCCGAACAGCGTCGAGATGCCGAACGCCTTGTTGTCGTAGCGCAGGCAGCGCGAGCTGAATTCGATGGCGAGCACGGCCACCTTCCGCTGGCCGAGCGCGCGCAGCGTCGACGCGCCGATGCCGAGGCCGTACATGAAGCCGGTGCAGGCGTTGCTCGAGACGTCGAGGACGAACGGATGACCGAGTTCGGGGTGGACGACCCGCGCGGCAGCCACGAGCTGCTGCGAGAGGCCCGGAAAGCCCTGGGTGCTCGACGACGAGACGATCACCGCATCGAGTTCGTCCCAACCGGCGCCGGCATCCGCGAGCAGGCGCTCGAGGAGCTGGAGCCCGGTGCCGACCGGACTCGCGTCCGGCGCGAAGAACCGGCGCTCGACCAGGCCGGTCTTGCGGTGGATATCGCCGGCGCGCGAGCGCGTCGCCGCGCTGTCCTCGACCGGTGCGTGGGCACCGGAGCCGTGGATCAGCATCTCGCCGATCTCGGCGTTGGAGACGATGGTGTCCGGCAGCAGGCTTGCGGTCGCGACGACGGGAACGGGGAAGCTCAGATGGGTCTCCAGCGGGGGCGCGGACGTGGACGAAGCGGGCGATGATACGGGACGCCGTGATTCGGCGTCATGACCCCGGTCAAGACGCCGTCGGCGTCGGCTGCACCTGTTCGTCCGACGTGGTGTCGCGGATGAACGCCGTCATTTCGGCCTCGCAGACCATGTCGCCGTCGACGCTGGCGACGCCGTGGATCTTGGCGAACCCGCGCCGCGACCGGATCAGCTTCGCATCGAGGACGAGTTCGTCACCCGGCACCACGTTGCGGCCGAAGCGGGCGTTCTCGACCGCCGCGAAGAAGATCAGCGAACCCCCGTGCGGCTTCATCAGCCCGGAATAGTGGGTCAGCACCCCGGATGCCTGGGCCAGCGCCTCCAGCACCAGGACCTGCGGCATCTCCATCCGGTCCGGCGCCATGCCCTGGAAAAACGGCTCGTTGCACGAAACGAGCTTCACCACGCGCACCGATTCTCCCGGAACCCCGCCGGCGACGCGGTCGACCAGCAGGAACGGAAACCGGTGGGCGATGTGCTTGAGGATCTCGTTGACGTCGGCAGGGGCGATGGCGTTCAAGGGACGCTCTTCTGGTCGGGACGCGCCGCGATGGGCGCCGAGGCGCGCCGGACGCGCGATGATGCGCTGCGGCACGAACGTCGAAGGATACCCGACGACGCCGGCGGCGGGTAGCCCGGGGCGGGTGCGGGCCGGCTGGACGGGGCCGGGGGTGTCGACCGCGACGGCACGCGCCATCCTTCCCGGTCTGGCGGGGACGGCGATCGGCCTCCGGCATGCGGATTGCTTTGGCTTGTGCAAGCGGCCCGCCGGCAGCGAGAGCGCCCTACGGGACTGGGGCGTGCCGGCGGGCCGCCAACGATCCGGAGGCTTCGCGGAACGTCCGCGGGGCCCCCGCCGCCGGCGACTGACGGAAGGCGGCACATTTCGACCCGCGCCCCTGGCTTTCTGGCGGCGGCGCGCCGCGTGAGGGGTAGAATGCCGGCTTTCCTTGCCGAACTGCGCGCCGACCTGATGACCCGCTGGCTGACCCGTGCCGGTTGGAAGACGATGCTCGCCGCGGCTCCCAAGCCGGAGCTCGAGCAGGTCCTGCTGCGGATCGCGGTGCCGCTGCTCGCCACGCTGTGGCTGGTCGGCGATTGGGCTGATCCACGGCGAACTCGACCCCGGCGAGGCCCACGGCCTGATCTTCGCCGTCGCCTTCCTCGCATTCGGCGTCGGGATGCTGTTCCTGTTGCTGGGCACCCGGCAGCAGGGGCGCATCGTCGTCGTGCGCCGGGTGATCGGCATCGTCGCCGACAACGCCGCGAACGGCTACTTCATGTACGTCGTCGGCGAAGGCGGCGCCATCGTCTTCGGCGTCTACCTGTTCGTCACCTTCGGCAACGGCTTCCGCTACGGGCGGACGTATCTTCACGTCTCGCAGGTGCTGTCGCTCGCCAGTTTCGGCATCGTCCTGCTGCTCTCGAAATTCTGGTCGCAGCACCCGTGGATCGGCGCCGGGATGATGCTCGCGCTGCTGGTGCTGCCGTTCTACGTCGGCGTGCTGGCGCAGCGGATCACCGAGGCGAAGCGCCGCGCCGACGAGGCGAACGCCGCCAAGGGCCGGTTCCTCGCCAACGTCAGCCACGAGATGCGCACGCCGCTCAACGGCGTGATCGCGATGTCGGACCTGCTGCGCGAAACCAGCATGTCCGAATCGCAGCGCGAAATCGTCGAGACGCTGTCGACCTCGGCGCAGCTCGCGCTGGCCCAGATCGAGGACGTCCTCGACATGGGCAAGATCGAGGCCGGTCGCATCGAGATCCGGACCCAGCCGTTCATGCTCGGCAAGCTGCTGACCGACGTCGTCAAGGTCGTGCTGCCGCAGGCGCGCTACAAGGGCCTCACCGTCACCACCGAGATCGAGCCGGCGGTGTCGGGTGGCTTCGTCGGCGATCCGCACCACCTGCGGCAGGTGCTGCTCAACCTGCTGTCGAACGCGGTCAAGTTCACCGAGAGCGGCGGCGTCACGCTGCGGGCCCGGCTCCGCGACCGCGCCAACGACGTCGGCATCGTCCGCATCGAGGTGCAGGACACCGGCATCGGCATTCCGGCCGAGAAGCAGGCGACCATCTTCGAACCGTTCACGCAAGCCGACGATTCGATCACCCGCGTGTACGGCGGCACGGGCCTGGGGACGACGATCGCCCGCCAGCTGGCCGGCCTGATGGGCGGAGAGATCGGCGTCGTCAGCAATCCCGGCGAGGGCAGCGTGTTCTGGGTCGAGCTGCCGCTTCCGGTCGCCCCGCCCGAATCCAAGTTCACCGAGGAACTCGCGGCCGCTGTCGCCGTCGCGACGCGCAACGCGCCGACGGCCCCGACCCAGTTCGTCGCGTCTGCCGCCGGAGCCAAGGTCCACAAGATTCGCGGCGCGCGGGTGCTGGTCGCCGAGGACAACCCGACCAACCAGCGCGTGACCCAGCTCATCCTCGAGTCGGGCGGCCACGTTCCCGTCATCGTGGGCAACGGCGACGAGGCACTCGACGCGCTGGAAGAGGGCGGGTTCGACATCGCGCTGCTCGACCTCTCGATGCCGGTCGTCTCGGGGCTGGAAGCGCTGAAGCTCTACCGCTTCGCCGCGGAGGCGCCGATTCCGGTGCTGATCCTGTCGGCCAACGTCACCACCGAGATCATCGCCGAATGCATGGGGGCCGGCGCCGCGGAGTTCGTCGCCAAGCCGGTGCGGGCGTCGGTGCTCCTCGACGCCATCGACCGGCACCTCGCCGAGGAAGCGTCGACGCGGGGCCGCACGGCCACGCCGAGCGCGCACCGACGAGCGGCCGTCGCTGACCGTCGTCGATACGCCCCCGCTCGAGGCGCGGGTCGTCGCCGAACTTGCCGGACTGTCGAAGGATCCGACCTTCGTCGAGCGCCTCGTCCGCGGCTTCCGCAGCGACTGCGACCGGCTGGTCGGCGACATCGCCAACGGACTTGCCAGCCGCAACTACGAGGCGGTCAAGGACGCGGCGCACGCGTTGAAGGGTGGCGCCGGCAGCGTCGGCGCCGCGCTGCTCGTGCAGTTCGCCATCCGGCTGGAGAAGTCCTCGCACGAGACGCTGCGGCTGCGCGCCAGCGCGCTGAGCGAAGAGGCGCGCGTCCTCGCCGACCGGACCTTTGCCGCCCTCGACGAACATCTCGCCAAGCGCGAGCCCCTGCCGCGCTCGTCCACGCCCTGATCCCCGCCAAAGGAAACGGCACGGAGCCCCGGTCCCGCGGAACTCCGCGCCGCCTCGTGCGGTTCGCGCGTCTCTCGCCCGCGCGTCGCCCGTCTTCCGCTGCCCGGCACCCTCGTCGCGCGCTCTCGCGCACGCGACGCCCGCCGCGTCAGCCTGGCAGTCCGCCCGTCTCTCGCACGCGCGTGACCGCCTCTTCCGGCATCCGCCCGCGTGCTCTCGCGCACCGGACGTCCGCCGCTCCCGTCATCGCAGCCCCTGCCTCGACTTCGGCGGCGGCTGCCTGCATCGTCGTCGCTCCGCTCCCGCGCGGACCGACGGCTCGTTGCCTTGCCGCTGCCCTCAGTCGTTGCCGCCGACCGCCAGCTTCAGTTCGCGCGGGGCCGGCGCTTCGGCGACCGCGACGTGGCCTTCCGAGGCTTCGTGCTTGCCCTGGGCGCGCACGAGGCGATCCATCATCTTGAGATCGCGTTCGGTCAGCTTCATCGCGGCGTCGACCCAGATCGCCGTCACGTGCTCGAGCTCGTCGCGCGTGACCGCCTCGAAGTCCCGGCGAACGCGCTCGAACGCGCGGCGCCCGTTGCCCGCCTTGAAGTGCTTGCGCACGTAGCCGTAGACCGCGGCTTCGCCGGTGCCGTCGGGCGTCACGACGTCGACGACGCCCATGTCGTAGAGCTGCTTCGCGGTGTACGTGTTGCCGCTGGTGATCAGCTCCTCGGTGATGCGCCGGCCGACCTTGCGCTGCAGGAAGCTGTACGCACCCATGCCCGGGAAGAGGTTGAACAGCACCTCGGGGAAGCCCATGCGCGCCGAGTCCTCGGCGATCACGACGGTGCTGGCGAGCGCGGCCTCGAAGCCGCCGCCGAGCGCGTTGCCCTGCACCAGCGAGATCGTGGTGATCGGCAGGTCGAAATTGCGGTTCCACGGATACAGATCGTCGACGCACATCTTGGCGTAGCGCGTGAGCTGCTCGCGATCGCGGTTCAGGATCGCGCTGCGGAACAGGGCAAGGTCGCCGCCGAGGTTGAACGCGCCCTGCGCCTGCGAGGCGAGGACCGCGTAATTGATCGTGTGTTCGGCGCCGTCGTGACGGATGCGTCCGCCGGTGTCGATGATGTTGTCGATGAATGCGCGCAGTTCGAGCAGCAGCTGCGGGTTGAAGCAGGGCCGCGGACGCGGCGCCATCGTTGCCCAGTAGACGCCGTACTCGGCCTCGAAGCGGGTTTTGAGTTGGTCGAACTGGGGTTGCGCTTGCGAGAGAAAGCGCACGTCGGCGATTGCATTCATCGTGTTGCTCCTTCGGGACAAGGATAGTGATGGACCACGACTGTGCGAGACACAGCTGTGGTGAACATAACGGACTAGATCGCCGCGGAGGAAGGGGCGAGAGACCCTGAAACCCGCAGCGGAACGTCATCCGTCGGCTGAACTATCGCGCAGGTCGGCCGCCCTGTCCACCACAAGAAATTGAGATGGCGCAAAAAAGGCCGGGGAGGCGGCATTTTTCACCCGCCGCCGCGGCCGGCCCCGGGGGGAAAGGCGGGGGGAAGGGCCGGGGCGACCGGCAGGCCGTGCGCCGATGCCACAGTCCGGGCGGGTGTGCCGGGGGCCGCGCTGGGCGACCGGTGGACCGGCTGTCGCGGACGGTTAAACTGCCGAGGCAGGCGGCGCGCGCCGCCGCCCCGCATCCCGATGCCCCCCCACGACGCGCCTTCCGCCGCACCGCCTCCGGCGCCGGTCCCCACCGGCGTGACGATTCCCGCGACCGACGGCTACCGCCTGCACGCCCGGCTCTGGGCCCGACCGGGCGAGACCGGGCCCCGGCGGGTCGCGCTGGTCAACGCCGGCGCGGGCATCGCCTGCGCCTATTACGAGCGCTTCGCCGCCTGGCTGGCCGCGTCCGGCACCCCGACGCTGGTCTACGACTACCGGGGCATCGGCGGGTCGCGGCCGCCGACGCTGCGCGGCTTCGACGCGACCGTGGAGGACTGGGGCCGGCTGGATTGCTCGGGCGCCCTGGCGTGGCTCGAGGCCCGTTACCCGGCGGCCGAGCGCCTGGTGGTCGGGCACAGCGTGGGGGGCTTCGTGACCGGGCTGTCCACGGTCGGCCCGCAGATCGACCGCCTGCTGCTGGTCGGTGCGCACAGCGGCTACTGCGGCGACTATGCGGCGCGGGCGCGCCCGTGGATGTACGCGCTGTGGCACGTGCTGATGCCGGCGCTGACCCGGATCGTGGGCTACTTCCCGGGGCGACGCCTGCACCTGCTCGAGGACCTGCCGCGCGGTGCCGCGCTGCAGTGGGCGGGGCGCAGGCATCCGGATTTTCGCGACGACGACGACCTGCGCCTGCCGGACGGCCGTCGCGACGAGGCCCGGGGCGAGGAACTGCACGGGCGCTTCCGGGCGGTGCGGGCGGACACGCTGGCGTTGCGCTTCACCGACGATCCGTTCGCGACCGAGGCGGCGACGGCCAACCTGCAGCGGCTCTACGTCAACGCGACCTGGCGGACGCGGGAGCTGTCCCCGGCGGATGCCGGTGGCGGGCCGATCGGCCACTTCGGCTTCTTCCGGTCGCGGCACCGGGACACGCTGTGGCCGATGGTCGCAGCCTGGCTCGAGGGCCAATGACCGGCGGCGCCGGCGGACCCAGCGCCTGGCGTGGCGCGGCCCGACGGGGTGTTCCACGGCGTCGATGACCCACACCGCCGCAGATCACCCCGGCGGACCCAGCGCCTGGCGTGGCGCGGCCCGACGGGGCGCTCCGCGGCGTCGATGACCCACTCCGCCGCAGATCACCCCGTCGGACCACGCCGGTCCGGTGGCATCGGGGCGGCTAGACCGCGGGGTGCGGACGGGGCCGCGACTTCGACGGCGATTCGGTCTGCCGGTTGGCCAGCCCGCTCGCACCGAGACCTGCCTCCAGAGGCGCGGGGCGGTGCGGAGCGGCCGCGCCCTGCGGGAGTGGGCATCGACGAAGCGGGGCGCGGCCGCCACGAACGGCGGTCGGAGCCAGCCGAAGGGGCGGTCCGGCGCATGCGCCGCGGAGGAGTGGGGCATCGACGAAGCAGGGCGCGGCCGCCTCCGCACCGCGGGCTAAGCCGGCCGAAGGGGCGGTCTGGCGAATGCACCGCGGAGAAATGGGGCATTCACCGATGCGCGGCCGTTTCCGCGCCGCGGTGGACGTCGACCGAAGCCGACCCGGACCCGGGTCAGTCCGAATACTCGTCGCGGATCGCCTCGACCTTGGAGATGTCGGAGACGAACGCGTCGATGCACTTGGGATCGAAGTGGCGGCCCCGCTGGCCCTTGAGGTAGTCGACCCCCTCGGTCAGCGACCAGGCGTGCTTGTAGGGCCGCTCGGAGACCAGCGCGTCGAACACGTCGGCCACCGCGACCACGCGCGCGACGACCGGGATGTCCTCGCCGTGCAGGCCGTTCGGGTAACCGGTGCCGTCGAACTTCTCGTGGTGCCCCAGCGCGATGATCGCGCCCATGCTGAGGTACTTCGACGGGCTCCCCTTCAGGATGTCGTAGCCGATGCGGGGGTGCGAGCGCATCACCTCGGTCTCCGGCGCGGTGAGCGGCCCTTCCTTGAGCAGGATCGAATCGGGGATGCCGATCTTGCCGATGTCGTGCATCGGCGCGGCGATCTCGATCACGTGGCAGGTCTCGGCGCCGAGGCCGAGGTGCTGCGCGATCAGCGTCGAATAGCGCGCCATCCGCGTCAGGTGATTGCCGGTGGTCTTGTCGCGGAACTCGCCCGCCTTCGCGAGCTTGGCCAGCGTTTCGAGCTCGCGCTCGTGGATCTCGGTCACCGATTTGTCGACCTGGTACTGGAGCACGCGCGCCTGGTCCGACAGCACGATCTTGTGGCGACGCAGCTCGAGCAGATTGGCGCAGCGCGCGCGCGTCTCGTGCTCGTCGAGCGGCTTGATCAGGAAGTCGGTGGCGCCCGCCTCGAGCGCGTCGTAGCGGATGCGCCGGTCGTCGACGACGGTGATCACCACGATCGGCACGTCGACGCAGTGCGGCAGCGCGCGCAACTGGCGCACGAGTTCGATGCCGTCGAACTCGGGCAGCTTGTAGTCGGTGAGGACGATGTCGACCCGGTTGTTGCGCGCGTACTCGAGCGCGCGCGACGGCGTGTCGAAGAGTTCGAGATTCAGCTTGCCGTCGATCTGACGGACGATCTCGGCCAGCAGCAGCCGGCTGCTGAACAGGTCGTCGATGATGAGCACGGTGTTGCGCTGCGCGCGCGCGAGTGCGATCTCCGAAATGGAGCCGGCGGCGGCGGTCGAGCGAAGCGGGGCGGCGGTCATCGGACCCTCCGGGAGGTGGTATTACGCAAGCACCTGATAAAGCAACGATTGTGCCCGGACGCGCGCCGGGCGTCGAACCCGGCGCCGCAGCCGTCCGCTGCCGCCTGCCGCACGTATGCCGACGCCGGCGCGGGGCCGCTCGGAAACGTCGCCCGGACGTCGGGCAGCCCGGCCCAGGAACACAAAAGGCCGGTCCGGGAAGTCCGGACCGGCCTCGATATTGTGGTCGGGGCGAGAAGATTCGAACTTCCGACCCCCTGCACCCCATGCAGGTGCGCTACCAGGCTGCGCTACGCCCCGACGAAGCATCGAATTATAGCCTTTTTCAGCGGTCCGGACCGGGCGGTGGCGCGAGCAATTGCCGTATCGCCGCGAGTTCCTGCCGAATTTCGGCGGTCGAGGGCGCCTCGGCGCCGCCAACCGGACGCTGCCCGGCGGCCGCGGACGCTCCGGCGCCCGACGAGCCGGCGGGCTGCGCCGCCGGAGCGGTGGTGCCTTCGGACTCCAGCCGATGGCGCGCGCCGTTGATCGTGAATCCCTGCTCGTAGAGAAGGTCGCGGATCCGACGGATCAGCAGCACCTCGTGGTGCTGGTAGTAGCGACGGTTGCCGCGTCGCTTGACCGGCTTCAGCTGGGCGAATTCCTGCTCCCAATAGCGGAGCACGTGCGGCTTCACCGCACAGAGGTCGCTGACCTCGCCGATCGTGAAATACCGCTTGGCGGGGATCGGGGGAAGGTCGGCCTTAGCCCGGCTGTGTTCCGACATGGTTCGCGGCTTCGACCATGGCCTTCAGCTTCTGGCTCGCATGGAACGTGACCACGCGGCGGGCCGTGATCGGGATCTCTTCGCCGGTCTTGGGATTGCGACCCGGGCGCTGCGGCTTTTCGCGCAACTGGAAGTTGCCGAAGCCCGAGAGCTTGACGCTGTCCCCGGCCTCGAGCGCGATGCGGATCTCTTCGAAGAACCGCTCGACCATGTCCTTGGCCTCGCGCTTGTTGAGTCCGAGTTGGTCGAACAGCAGGTCGGCGAGTTCGGCTTTGGTGAGCGTCATGGACGTTCCTGGGAACGGAGCGACGCGCCGAACGTCGATGTGGCGAGGGCAAGCAAACGTCCCACCGCGGCGTCGATGTCGGCGTCCGTCAAAGTACGTTCAGTATCCTGCATAAGCACCAGAATCGCAAGGCTTTTTTTGCCGGTCTCGATGCCGGGCCCGCGGTAGACGTCGAACAGCGCGACACGGGCGACCGCCGGGATCCGCGCGGCGCGCATCGCCGCGACGACCTCGTCGGCGGGCACCGCCTCGTTGACGACGAGCGCCAGGTCGCGCCGGACCACGGGCAGCTTCGAAACCGGGGCGGCGGCCGGCACCCGGGCGCCGGTCAGGACGGCGAGGTCGAGCTCGAACAGCACCGGTGCGCGCGGCAGGTCCAGCGCCCGGGTGAGGCGCGGGTGCAGTTCCCCGAGCCAGCCGGCGGCGACGCCGTCGATGGTCACGCGCGCGCAGCGACCCGGATGCAGCGCCGGGTGCGTGCCCTTGACCGTGGCCACGGCGCGTGGCGCGGCGAGCGCCTCGATGTCGGACTTGACGTCGAACAGGTCGACCGGCCGCCGCGGCACGCCCCATTGTTCCGGCAGGGCGTCGCCGAAGGCCAGGCCGCCGAGGCGCAGCGGCTGGTCGGGGCCGTCGCCGTTGCGGAGGAAGACCCGTCCCGATTCGAAGACACGGACCCGGTCGGCCCGGCGCGCGAGGTTGGTCTGCAGGACGTCGAGCAGGCCCGCCCACAGCGTGGTCCGCATCACGTCGAGGTTGCTGGCGATCGGATTCAGCACGCCGATCGGCGCCTGTGCCGCTTCGCGCGCGGGATGCAGCAGCGCTTCCCGCCGCTGGTCGACGAAGCTGAAGGTGATCGCCTCCTGCCAGTCCCGCACGGTCAGGCGGCGCTTCAAAGCCGCGACCGAAACTTCGCCTTCGGGGTCGGCCAGCATCGACTGCACGTGGGCCGACGGCGCGGCGGGGATCGCGTCGTAGCCGATGAGCCTGGCGATCTCCTCGATGCAGTCTTCCTCGATCGCGAGGTCGAAGCGGAACGACGGCGGGGTGACGACGAAGGCGTCGCCATCGCGCGCATGGGCGAGTCCGAGCCGGTCGAAATGACCGGCGATCACGCCGTCCGGCACCTCGATGCCGAGCACCCTGGCAACGCGTGCGGGCCGCACCCGGATCGGTGCGCGCGACGGGAGCTCGCCGGTGAACACGTCGAGCGGTCCCGCGCGGCCGCCGCAGATCTCGAGGATCAGCTGCGTGGCACGCTCGACGCCGCGGGCGCAGCCGTCGAAATCCACGCCGCGCTCGAACCGGTAGCCCGCGTCGCTGGCGAAGCCCAGGCGTCGTGACTTGCCCTGGATCACCGAAGGATTCCAGAAGGCCCCTTCGAGGAAGACCGTGGTCGTCGCGTCGCCGATGCCCGAGTGCTCGCCGCCCATGATCCCGGCCAGCCCGAGCGGCTTGCGCTCGTCGGCGACCAGCAGCAGGTCGGGCTCGAGCTCCAGCACCTGGCCGTTCAGCAGCGTGAGCGTTTCGCCGCCACGCGCGAAGCGCACGACGATCGACCCGTCGAGCAGGCCGTCGTCGTAGGCGTGCAGCGGCTGGCCGAGTTCCAGCATCACGTAGTTGGTGACGTCGACGACGGCCGAGATCGCGCGGATGCCGCTGCGCTCGAGCCGGGCCTTCATCCACGACGGCGTGGGCGCGGTCGCGTCGATGCCCTCGATGAGGCGGCTGGCGAAACGGGGGCAGGCGACGGGGTCCTGGACCCGCACCGCGCGGCGCGCCGTCCCGGTCACCGGCACCGCGGGCAGGGCCGGCAACGCCAGCGGCGCACCGGTGACGGCGGCGACGTCGCGGCCGATGCCCAGCAGCGACAGGCAGTCGGCGCGGTTGGGCGTGATCTTGAGCGTGATCAGCGTGTCGTCGAGCGCCAGCGCCGCGCGCAGGTCGGCGCCGGGCGCGAGCGAGCCGTCGAGCGGCAGCAGCCCGGCAGCGTCGTCGGAGAGCCCCAGCTCCTTCGCCGAGCACAGCATCCCGGCCGACTCGACGCCGCGCACCCTGGCGCGCCGGATCTCGAGGCCCCCGGGCAGCTTCGCCCCGACCAGCGCGCAGGGCACCGTCATGCCGGCGGCGGCGTTCGGCGCGCCGCACACGACGGTCAGGCGCTCGGGGGCGCCGATGTCGACGGTGCACAGGCGCAGCCGGTCGGCGTCCGGATGCGGTGCGACCGCCTCGATGCGGCCGACGACGACGCCGGCAAAGGGCGGCGCCGCGGGACCGGCAGTCTCGACTTCGAGCCCGGCCATCGTGAGCTTGTCGCAAAGGCCCGCGGTGTCGAGCGGCGGGTTGGTGAAGGTGCGCAGCCAGGCTTCGGAGAATTGCATCGGAGGTGGTCCTAACGCGAATTGGCGCAGGCAGCCAGGATCGTCGGTGCGAGGGCAGGGCGCGCCGTGCGCGGCGGCCCTCGCCGGATCGATCGGCGCGGTTTAGCGGAACTGCTCGAGGAATCGCAGATCGTTTTCGTAGAACAGGCGCAGGTCGTTGACGCCGTAGCGCAGCATGGCCAGGCGGTCCGGCCCCATGCCGAACGCGAATCCCTGGTACCGCTCGGGGTCGATGCCGACGGCGCGCAGCACGTTGGGGTGCACCTGGCCCGAGCCGGCGATTTCGAGCCAGCCGTCGCCGAAGCTCATGTCGATCTCGGCCGAGGGCTCGGTGAACGGAAAGAACGACGGGCGGAAGCGCACCTTGAGGTCGTCGCGCTCGAAGAACATGCGCAGGAACTCGGTGAACACGCCCTTGAGGTCGGCGAACGACACGTCGTCGGCGATCCACAGCCCTTCGACCTGGTGGAACATCGGCGAATGCGTCGCGTCGCTGTCGACGCGGTACACCCGGCCCGGGGCGATGATCTTGATCGGCGGCCGGTGCGTTTCCATGTAGCGGACCTGGATCGGCGAGGTGTGGGTGCGCAGCACGTGGCCGCCCTCGACGTAGAACGTGTCGTGCATCGACCGTGCCGGGTGGTTCTCGGGCGTGTTGAGCGCGGTGAAGTTGTGGAAGTCGTCCTCGATCTCGGGGCCGTCGGCGACGGCGAAGCCCAGCGACCGGAAGAGCGTCTCCATGCGCTCGAGCGTGCGGGTCAGCGGATGCAGGCCACCGGTGCCGGCGCCGCGTCCGGGCAGCGACACGTCGAGCGCCTCGGCGGCGAGCTGCGCCTCCTGCCGCGCGTCGGCCAGCGCGTCGCGGCGGGTGGCGAGCGCCGCTTCCAGCGCGTTCTTGGCCTCGTTGATCGCGGCGCCGGCGGCCGGGCGGTCGGCGGCCGGAAGCTTGCCGAGCGACTTCAGCAGCTCGGTCAGCGCGCCGGTCTTCCCGAGGTAGCGCGCCTTCGCGTTCTCCAGCGCGGCCGGGTCGCCGGCGGCGGTGAAGTCGGCGCGGGCGGCGGCGACAATGCGTTCGAGGTCGGTCATCGTTGCGTTCCGATGGGGGGCGCGGAAAAAAAAGAGGGAGGCGGTTCGCGCCTCCCTCGTCTTTTGCGGGCTTCGATCAGGCCAGAGAGGCTTTGGCCTGCTCCGCGATCTTGCCGAAGGCCGCCTTGTCGTGGATCGCGAGATCCGCGAGGACCTTGCGGTCGATGTCGATCGACGCCTTCTTCAGCCCGTTCATGAACACGCTGTAGCTCATGCCCAGCTCGCGCACCGCCGCGTTGATGCGGGCGATCCAGAGGGCACGGAACTCGCGCTTCTTGACCCGGCGGTCGCGATACGCGTACTGCCCGGCCTTCATCACCGCTTCCTTGGCGATGCGGTAGACGTTGCCGCGACGGCCGCGATAACCCTTGGCGGCGGTCAGCACCTTCTTGTGCCGCGCACGGGCGGTCACACCACGTTTGACTCTTGGCATGGCGGCTCCTTACGCGTAAGGCAGCATGGCCTTCACCGAATCCATGTTGGTCGCATGGACGCCGGTGGTGCCGCGGAGCTGCCGCTTGTTCTTGGTGGTCTTCTTGGTCAGGATGTGGCGCTTGAACGCCTGGGCGCGCTTGACGCTGCCGCCCGCTCGCACCCGCAGGCGCTTCTTGGCGCCCGACTTGGTCTTCATCTTCGGCATGGTGCCGTTCCTTATTTGCTGCCCACGGCGGTGCTCTCCGGCTTGGGGGCCGGGGAGACTTTGTCGGCGGGTGCCGAACCGGTCTCGGGCTTGTTCGGGTGATGCTTCTGCACTTGCACTTTCTTGGGGGCCAGCAGCATCACCATTTGCCGGCCTTCCAGTCGGGGAAACGACTCGACCACACTGTGCGGTTCGAGGTCCTTCTTGATGCGCTCCAGCAGCCGGATGCCGAACTCCTGGTGCGCCATTTCGCGGCCGCGGAAACGCAGCGTGATCTTCGCCTTGTCGCCCTCGCCAAGAAAGCGGATCAGGTTCCGGAGCTTGATCTGGTAATCGAACTCGTCGGTCCCCGGCCGGAATTTCACTTCCTTGACCTGGATCTGCTTCAGCTTGAGCTTCGCCTCGTGCTGCTTCTTCGCCTCGCGGTACTTGAACTTGCCGAAATCCATGATCCGGCAGACCGGCGGCTCGGCCATGGGCGCGATCTCGACCAGGTCGAGTTCCGCTTCCTCGGCTTTCGCCAATGCGACCGCGATCGGCACGATGCCGAACTGCTCGCCGTCGTCACCTACGAGACGGACCTCGGGGGCGCTGATCTCGCTGTTGATCCGTTGTGCTTTGTCCTGAGCTATTGCCGTTGCTCCACCGTTGACGAATAAAAGACCGTGCCGCCCGCCGGCAACGCGTCGCTAGCGACGCGCCGCGACCTCCTCGCGGAGACGCGCAACGAAGGCCTCGGTGGGCATCGCGCCCAGGTCTTCGCCGCTGCGGGTACGCACGGCCACTTGTCCCGCCTGCATTTCCTTGTCGCCCACCACCAGCTGGTAGGGGAGCTTTTGCAGGCTATGTTCCCGAATTTTATAGGTTATTTTCTCATTGCGCAAATCGGCCGCGACGCGGAACCCGGCCGCCCTGAGCTTCGCCTCCACCTCCCGGGCGTAGGGGGCCTGGCGGTCGGTGATGGTCAGGATCGCGGCCTGCACCGGCGCCAGCCAGGGCGGCAGCGCCCCGGCGTAGTGCTCGATCAGGATGCCGATGTAGCGCTCGAGCGACCCGACGATGGCCCGGTGCAGCATCACCGGGGTCTTCCGGGTGTCGTCCGCGTCGACGTACTCGGCGTTCAGCCGGCCCGGCATCTGGAAGTCGACCTGGATGGTGCCGCACTGCCACGAGCGCCCGATCGAGTCCTTGAGGTGGTACTCGAGCTTGGGTCCGTAGAACGCGCCCTCGCCGGGCAGTTCGGTCCACTCGGCGCCGCAGGCCTTCAGCGCCTCGCGCAGCGCCGTCTCGGCGCGATCCCAGGCCTCGTCGCTGCCCAGGCGCTTCTCCGGCCGCAGCGCCAGCTTGATGGTGACGTCGGTGAAGCCGAAATCGCGGTACACCTCGAGCGCCAGCCGGTTGAACGCCGCCACTTCCGGCTGGATCTGGCTTTCGGTGCAGAAGATGTGGCCGTCGTCCTGGGTGAAGGCGCGCACGCGCATGATGCCGTGCAGCGCGCCCGACGCCTCGTTGCGGTGGCAGGCGCCGAACTCGCCGTAGCGCAGCGGCAGGTCGCGGTAGCTGCGCAGGTCCGAATTGAAGATGAGGATGTGCCCGGGGCAGTTCATCGGCTTGATCGCGTAGTCGCGTTTCTCCGACTCCGTCGCGAACATGTTCTCCTTGAAGTTCTGCCAGTGGCCGGACCGTTCCCACAGCGAACGGTCGAGGATCTGCGGCGCGCGCACTTCCTGGTAGCCGTTGTCCTGGTAGACGCGGCGCATGTACTGCTCGACCTGCTGCCAGATCGACCAGCCCTTCGGGTGCCAGAACACCATGCCCGGCGCCTCGTCCTGCTGGTGGAAGAGGTCCAGCGTGCGGCCGAGCTTGCGGTGGTCGCGCTTCTCGGCCTCCTCGATCCGGGTCAGGTACGCGTCGAGGTCGTCCTTCTTCGCCCAGGCGGTGCCGTAGATCCGCTGCAGCATCTCGTTGCGCGAGTCGCCGCGCCAGTAGGCGCCGGCGAGCTTCATCAGCTTGAACACCTTGAGCTTGCCGGTGGACGGCACGTGCGGGCCGCGGCAGAGGTCGGTGAACGCCCCTTCGCTGTACAGCGAGATGTCCTCGTTCGACGGGATCGACGCGATGATCTCCGCCTTGTAGTGCTCGCCGATCGACTTGAAGTACGCGACGGCGTCGTCGCGCGGCAGCAGCCGGCGGGTGACCGGCTCGTCCTTCTTCGCGAGCGCGGTCATCTTCGCCTCGATCGCCGCGAGATCCTCGGGCGTGAACGGGCGGTGGAAGCTGAAATCGTAGTAGAAGCCGTCCTCGATCACCGGCCCGATGGTCACCTGCGCCTCGGGGAAGAGTTCCTTGACCGCGTAGGCGAGGAGGTGCGCCGTCGAGTGGCGCAGCACCTCGAGCCCCTCGGGGTCCTTGTCGGTGACGATGGCGACGTCGGCGTCCCGGTCGATCAGGTACGAGGTGTCGACGAGCTTGCCGTCGACCTTGCCGGCGAGTGCGGCCTTGGCGAGGCCCGGGCCGATCGACGCGGCGAGCGCGGCGACCGAAACCGGGGCATCGAACTGACGGATCGAGCCGTCGGGAAGGCGTAGGGCGGGCATGGTGTCTCCTGGCAGGGGCGCGGGCGGCTGTCTGAGGGCGGTGGCTGGGTCTCGACGAAACGGGGACGCCGCTCGCCGCGACGGGTCGCCGATCCCCCAAAAAAAAGTGCGGTCGAGCCGCACTTTTTCGCTTTCACGGGACGTGCGAACTCGTTCTGGGGCTACGGAGTCTCCGGACGCGTTCGCGGTGTCATAACCAGCCCCTTCCCCAAGCTTGCGCACCCTGCCGATGGCAGCGGTGACGCAGCGCAGCAACCACCCGATACCGACGGCGAATTATAGCGCACCAGGTGCCGCGACGGCCCCGCGTCGGAGGCTGGCAGCGGTGCGCCGTGGACGAACGGGGGGGGTTCGTCGATCGGGACACGAATCGCCGCGCCGCTCGCGGAGCGGCGCGGCGATTGGCGCGCTCCGGGCAACCCTCAACGCTTCGGCGCGCCCGCTCGGGACTCGGGCCCGGGTCCCGGAACGGGCCTCGGAATCAATATGCCAATGGAATGACAATTAACAACAAGACATTGCACGCGCAAACAATGCGCTAGATCAATAAATGATGACCGATTGGTTTGCATTGGTTCGCAACTGCCCTTGACACTTGTTATGCCAATGGTATAAAAATGATCGAAACAAAGTTAAGATCAATTGTGCCAATCCAAAACTGTTCGTATATGAAAGTGCTATTGGATTGACGTAAACCATTGAAAGGCAACACTTGAATAGTCTAATGCCAACGTCGTTGTTCCCGCGGCTTGATGCCTCCGGTTCCACGGTCCCCGGCCGGATCGACCGGGCGGCGCGGCACCAGCCGGCGGTGGCGCCGGCGTCCGGCGCCAATCTGCGGGCTGCGCTTTTCGCGTGGGGCTTCCTGCTGCTGGTCCTGCTGGCGATCCCGGTCCGCGCATTGGCGGCCAACGTCACCCTGGCGTGGGACCCCGTGTCCAGCCCCGTGCTCTCCGGCTATACGCTGCACCACGGAACCTCCGCGGGGAACTACACGACGACCATCGACGCCGGCGCCGCGCTGTCGTGGACCGTTTCCGGTCTGGTCGAGGGATCGACGTATTACTTTGCCGTGCGCGCGTACGACACGTCCGGCGTGCCCTCCGACTATTCCAACGTGGTCGCGGTGACGGTTCCGTACGGAGCCCCGCTCGCCGCCTTCAGTGCGAGCACGCAGTCGGGAACGGCGCCGCTGGCCCTCAATTTCATCAATGCGTCGACCGGCAACATCACCTCCTACGCGTGGACCTTCGGCGACGGCACGACGAGCACCGCACAGAACCCGACCAAGACCTACACCAGCGCCGGGTCGTACACGGTCGGACTCCAGGTGTCCGGACCGGGGGGGACGAACACCAAGACGCTCGCCAACTACATCACGGTCACCGCAGGGACCGACACCACCGCGCCGACCGCGCCGGCCGGCCTTGCGGCCTCCGCGGGTGCGACCAGCGTCAATCTGACGTGGTCCGCGTCGACCGACAACGTCGGAGTGACCGGGTATCGGGTCGAACGCTGCCAGGGTGCGGGCTGCAGCTCGTTCGTGCAGATCGGGACGTCGGCGGGTACCAGCTACAGCGACACGGCGGTCGTCGCCGGCACCGCCTACAGCTACCGCGTTCGCGCGGCCGACGCTGCGGGCAACCTGAGCGCCTATTCCGGTGTCGCCGCGGCGACGGCCTCGATCGCCGCGCCCGTCGCCGCATTCGTCGCCAGCGCGACGACCGGGGCCGCGCCGCTGACGGTGACGTTTTCCAGCAGCTCCACCGGCAGCATCACCAGCTATGCGTGGACGTTCGGGGACGGCACCACGAGCACGGCGCAGAGCCCGTCGAAGACCTACTCGGTCGCCGGGTCGTACACGGTGAGCCTGACGGTCACCGGCGCCGGGGGCAGCAACACGCTGACCAGGTCCAGTTACATCAACGTCACCTCGACGACGACGACGCCGCCGCCGACCGGCGGAACCGGCGCCTTGGCCGGCAGCTTCGTCACGTCCTCGTCGGCGGTCGACCTTTCGGTCAACGGCAGGAGCGACTGGATCAAGTGGCCGGAAAACGTCCGCAAGTCCACTGTGGCGACGCAGATCAGCAGCTATGCCGTCGTTGGCGGCGCTTCGGCCGGCGGCTATTCCGGCGATCGGCGCAGCCTGGCCTGGAGCGACGGATCGCCGACCGTCACCGGATCGAGCACCAACGGGGTCGCCATCTCCGGCATCGGCACCGGCTTCAGCATGACCGCGCCGGCCGATACGACGAGCCGGACGCTGACGATCTATGCCGGCGCCGAGGGCGTGTCGGGGACACTGACCGCGCGGCTGTCGGACGGGTCCGCGCCCAATTTCGTCAGCACGACGACCGTGACGAAGTGGGGAAAGTACAACCTGGTCTACACGCTGACCTACAAGGCGGCCAGTGCCGGGCAGACGCTCAACGTCACCTGGATCCAGACCGCCACCGGCGGATCGAAGTGGCGGTCGAGCACGCCGAGACGGATCACGCTGCAGGGCGCGGCGCTGTCGGCGAGCACTTCGCCCTGATCGGCGCCAGCAGGCCGGGAGCAAGTCGAACCGGCCACTGCCCGGAGAGAGACGCGGTCCCGGCGACGTTCGTCGTCGCGCGGGGACCGGCGTCAGGTCGTTCCCAGCAGGGACGCGACGTGGTCGCCGATCGCCATGCAGGCGGTGAGGCCGGGTGACTCGATTCCCATGAGATTCACGAGGCCCGGGGTTCCATGGACCCCGGGACCGTCGATGCGGAAGTCCGCCGCCGGCTCGCCGGGGCCGCTGATCTTCGGCCGGATGCCGGTGTAGTCCGCATGCAGGCGATCGGGATCGAGGTCCGGGTAATACCGGCGAATCGCCGCAACGAAGCCGGCCCGTCGCGAATCGTCGAAGCTGTAATCGATGGAGTCGATCCACTCCACGTCGGGACCGAATCTGGCGCGTCCGCCGAGGTCGAGCGTCACGTGAATTCCCAGCCCTGCGGCTTCGGCGACCGGGTAGACGAGGCGGCCAAAGGGTGATTTGCCACTGAGGCCGTAGTAGTGGCCCTTGGCAAACCGCTCACGCGGTAGCGCATACCCGGGTGGAGCCGGAAGGCTCCGGGCCACGCCGGGTGCGGTGAGACCCGCACTGTTGACGAGTTCGCGGCAGACGATCGAGCACTCGTCCGAACCGCCGACCTTCAGCTCGAAGCCCTCAGGGTGCGCGACCGCGCCGAGGACCGGGCTGCGACAGACCACCTGGCCCCCCGCGGCCTCCAGATCGCCGAGGAAGGACGCCATCAACGCATGGCTGTCGATGATGCCGGTCAGCGGCGACCGGATCGCGCGCACGCAGGTGACGGCCGGTTCGAGGTTGCGAACTTCCTCTGCGGACAGCCACGGCAGTTCGCCCACACCGTTGGCGAGCGCCGTTGCCCGGTAGCGAAGGAGGGTGGCCACGTCGGATTCGGTGGTGGCCACGATCAGCTTGCCGATCTGGCGGTGGGGTACGCCTCGCTCGCGGCAATAGGCGTACAGGCGCTCGCGGCCGGTCACGCACAGCCGCGCCTTGAGCGAGCCTGGCGCGTAGTAGATCCCCGAATGGACGACTTCCGAATTCCGGCTGCTGGTGCCGGTTCCGAACTGCGGGGCGGCCTCGAGCACCAGGACTTCCCGTCCGCCGAGCGCCAGCGCGCGCGCCACCGCCAGCCCGACCACGCCGGCGCCGATTACGACGGTCTGGACATCCATTTAAGTTCGCGACTCGGGTGCAGGGCGATCGCAGGCAGCGGGCGAGGTCCTGTCGGCATCTTGCGGAGGTCGGCTACTCGGGATAGCCGTCCGGATTCTGCCTTTGCCAGCGCCACGCGTCCGCGCACATCTCGGCCGGGCCCCGCGTCGACTTCCACCCCAGCAGTCCGGCAGCCAGCGACGGGTCGGCGTAGCAACTCGCGACGTCCCCGGATCGGCGGTCGACGATCCGGTAGGCAACCCGACGGCCGGACGCGGATTCGAAACAGCGGACCATCTCGAGCACGCTGTGACCGGCGCCGGTCCCCAGGTTCGCGGTGAACAATCCCGGCTGCTGGCGCAGGTGCGCCAACGCCGCGACGTGCCCCGCCGCCAGGTCCATGACGTGGACGTAGTCGCGGATGCCGGTCCCGTCCGGCGTGGGGTAATCGCCCCCGTACACATTCAGCATCGGGCGCCTGCCGATCGCCACCTGCGCGAGATACGGCATCAGGTTGTTGGGCGTCCCGAGCGGATCCTCGCCGATGAGTCCGCTCTCGTGGGCGCCGACGGGATTGAAATACCGGAGCACGCCGATCCGCCATTCGGGATCGCTGTGCGCGAGATCGCGGAGGATCTCCTCGATCATCAGCTTCGAGCGGCCGTAGGGATTGGTCGCGCTGAGCGGGTGATCCTCCGTCAGCGGCAGCCGGACCGGGTCGCCGTACACGGTGGCCGAGCTGCTGAACACCAGCCGCCGGATACGGGCCTCGCGCATCGCCGACAGCAATGTGACCGTCCCGGACACGTTGTTCGCGTAGTAGAGCAGGGGCTCGCGCGTGGATTCGCCCACGGCCTTGAGGCCGGCGAAATGGATGACCGCCTCGATCGGGTGCGACGCGAACGCTTCGCTCAGCGCGCGGGCGTCCCGGACATCCCCCACGACGACGGGGATCCTCTTGCCGGTGATCGCCTCGACCCTTCGGACCGCCTCGAGCCGGCTGTTGGACAGGTTGTCGAAGACGACGACCTGCTCGCCGTGCTGGAGCAGCTCCACGCAGGTGTGGGAGCCGATGTAGCCCGCCCCGCCGGTGACCAGGATTGCCAATTGGACCTTGCTCCCGTTGATGCCGGTGCGCTTGCGAAGGCAAGGGGTCCGGCTCGGACAAAGCGATTCCGGCGCCGATTCGGCTGAGGCGCCACATCGGGACCAAGCAGGACTCGTGCCCGGCTGTGCGGCTGCGCCCACGGGCGAGCGACAGACTCAGACGCCGAAGGGACTTCAGACGCCGCAGGGACTTGAGCGGGGGCAGAGACACCGCGGGCGACCGTAGGGTCACCCGGTGGGGAGCGCGCGCAGGCATGCAACTCCTGGCGCGCTTTCGCGCCCGGCGGCGCGAACTGCTAGAACCGCGTTACGGTGTCACCTTCCAGTTCGAAGGGGAGCAAGCCGGGGTTCGCGGTAGTCCGGGGTTTGCTGCTCGATTCGCGCGAGACGTGAAGCAGGGCGAACAGCAGGAACCCGGCGCAGCCGGCAACGGCAAGAGCAAGATACAGCCAGAAACCATCCATTAATCAGCCCGCCGCAACATGGACACGTTGGCGTCTACAACCCCGCCACCGGAAAACAATTTTCCGGATAACACATTATAGGGTACCCCGACCCGAAGCCAAGCACTAAATCTTGATCTGGCGCAAGCGGAGGGGCGGAACTTTGGACCTAACTTGCCACACCGACTTCCCGGAACACCCGGTCGACCCGGTCCCAGCGGAAATCCGACAGCAGCCGGCTCAGCCGGGACTGCGTCCGCCGCAGGTTCAGGTAGTGCCGGAACATCGCCTTGCGTCCGGGGCCGCTGACGCGGGGCTGCTCGGGGTCGAGTTCCCAGGGGTGGAAGTAGAACATCGCCGACTGGCCGTCCTCCTCGTTGATCCGCTGGATCGACCACCGCGAGACGCGGTAGGGCAGCAGGCGGAAATAGCCGCCCCCTCCCGCCGGCCAGTTCGACGACATCCGGCGCACCGTCGCGATCGGCACCTCGACCAGACCTGGCCTCACCTCATGGGCGAACCGCGGCGAATCCGGCATCCCGTAATGGTCGTGCCGGATGGGGTAGACGCTGGAGCTGTATCGATACCCGGCCTCGACGATGCAGTCGAACGCCCAGGTATTGTCCTGCCCGATCGAAAAGCTGGGCGCGCGGTATCCCCTGACTTCGGTGCTGACGATGTCCTCCAGCACCGCCTTGGCCAGGCGGATGTCGGCGAGGAACTCGCCGTACCCCTGGTCGCTGGCGCGAAGGTGCCCGTAGCCGTGGCTGGCCAGCTCGTGTCCCGCGGCGACGATCCGCCGGGTCATGTCCGGATAGCGTTCGGCGATCCAGCCCAGCGTGAAGAAGGTGGCCTTGGCGTCGTGCTCGGCGAGCAGATCCAGGATGCGGTCGACATTGGCCTCGACGCGGCAGGGCAGGGTCTCCCAGCTCTCGCGCGAGATGTGCGACGAGAACGCCGAAACCTGGAAATAGTCCTCGACGTCGATGGTCAGGGCATTGACGATGTCGTTCATGGCGCGGAGGCCCGTTCCGGCACGTGCTCCGGCACCCTCGGAGACTGATCCGGTGTTCTGGCCGGGTGGTCTTCTTCAATGGCTGGCTCGTCGGCCGCCATCTCCGGCTGTTCCACGGCCTTCACTGGCGGTTCCACCGCCTTCACGGGCTGGTCGGCAACCCGGTCGGGATGAAGCAAACGGTACAGCAGGTCGACCGCCGCCGCGACCGTCCGTTCCAGCCGGTCGATGCGATCCTCGACCTGCTCGAAGTAGACGTGCCACAGCTTGGGGTTGCCGCGCGCTCCTTCCGGCGAGTCTTCGCCAGGCGCCGGCTTCCCGCCGACCGCTGTGACCCTGGCCTCCTTCGCCGTCGGACCGAGCTCGTCGTTGAGCTCGTCGGCGACGGCTTCGACATCGGCCACGTCGATCGAATGCTTCTCGCTCAGGAAAGCCGAGAGCAGCAGGCGGTTGCACAGCGAGTTGATCCGCCGCGGAATGCCGCCGCTCAGCCCATGGATCAGGTCGAAGCACGCGGGCGCGAACTCCGGGTCGTTCTTCCACCCGACGTGGCGCAGGCGGTGCTCGATGTACGCCTGCGTCTCCGCCACGTCGAGCGGGCCAAGGTGGTACGACGCGATCACCCGCTGGCGCAACTGCTGCAGTTCGGCGCTCTGCATCAGCTGGCGCAGCTCGGGCTGCCCGACCAGGAAGCTCTGCAGCAGCGCCTGGTCGCCGAACTGGAAGTTCGACAGCATCCGCAGCTCTTCCATCGCGCGCTTGGTGAGGTTCTGCGCCTCGTCCACCACCAGCAATGCCCGCTTCTTCTCGGTCGCGAGCTGGCAGAGGAAGGCCTCGATCGAGGCCAGCAGCACCGCCTTGTTGACCGAACGCACCGGCAGACCGAACGCGACGCCGATCGCCCGCAGCAGGTCGTCCGCGTCGAGCTGGGTGCTCACGATCTGGGCCGCGACGACTTTCTCCGGATCCAGCTGCTCGAGCAGGTTGCGCACGATCGTGGTCTTGCCGGCGCCGATCTCGCCGGTGATCACGATGAACCCCTCGCTCTGGTAGAGCCCGTACTCCAGATAGGCGAAGGCGCGCTTGTGGCCGCGGCTGCCGTAGTAGAACGACGGGTCCGGATTCAGCTGGAAGGGCTTGCCGGTCAGCCCGAAGAAGGCCTCGTACATTGGCGCGATTACCTGAAGGAGTACGTGAGACCGGCAACGACCGCGGACTCCGTGTAGTCCGACGCGATGTCCGAGCGGAGGTCCTGGTAGCGCGCACTTACGAAGACCGATAGTATTCGGCGAGAGTGCCGTCGTCAGCGTCAGGACGACGTAGCCCTGGTCGGTGGTGTAGCCCAGGGCCCCATTTCCCTCGGTGCGCAGCTCGTGGCATTCAAGTTTGCCGTGGTGATCGGCGTCAGCTTGTGACTCCATACGACGCTGGCACCTGTCTGGGTATTGTCGTTCTCTCCGGCAATGAGCGGGGGAAGGATCGAGCCGCTGCCCGAGATCGGCTGGCTACGGGTCTGGTACATCGTGAGAAACAGGCTGTTGCGCGCACCCACGAGGCCGACGGTGGCGCTGATGTTCCGGTTGAGCGTGATCTGTTCCGTGTAAAGGTTAACCGGACCGGATAGGACCTGCGGCAGTCCCTGGCTCTGTATGAGGGTGTTCACAGCCTGCTGACGCTGCGCCGGGTCGGGGATCCGCGAAGTGAACATCTGATCCAGCAGGCCCGGGACATTTGCCGCCGGGTACCAGTGTCCCGAGCTGCTGCGGGAAACTCGAAATGTTGCGGGATGCGCTGATGTTCCAGACGGACAGCGGTGTCCGGTGATCGAAGCTGACCAGGTAGGATGAGCCGAAGAACCGGTGCTCCCAATTCGCAATCACCCGGTTCTCTCTGACGGGCGCCATTCGATGCCGACGCCGTAGATACCCCCCTCGTAATTGCTGAGCGGGTAGCGATTGTCTTCGTAGCCGACGTTTGCCTCCAACCTGAGTTGGGGGTTGAAGGCGTACCGTGGTCCGACCCTTGCGACGTTGGTCTTCTGTGGGCCCTGATTGTTGAACTTGACGCTGGTAAGGTCGAACTCGGCGTGCCATCCGAGCGGGGCGACCGGCGTATCAACCGGCCGAGCCACTCGGACGTGTAGGAGTTGCTCAACGTGATGGGCGCCCCGTCCAGATTCGACCACGAACTGTTGTTCCGAAGCTCGTACTCGAAATGGCCCGGCACGTTGCTCAGGATGTAGGGACTGATCCGGTAGGTCGATGCGGTGTAGCGGTTGTCGGTGGCACTGGTTAGGTCAACGGGCTGCGCGCCGAACGGAGTCAAAAACGGCTGCGTGACCGAGACGGCGCCCTCGACATAGAAGAATCGTCTCAATGGCCTCGACCTTGCCGAGGATGTCGACGAGCGGGTAGAAATTGTCGTTCTCCGCCCCGGTCCTGGCGTAAAGGAGGACCGGCACGGATATCGAACCGTTCACCGACGCGCGCGCGCCGATGCCTCTGAAGGTGATCCCGGGCGTGATCTGCGTCACGAAATCTTCGCGCGCCAATTCGGCGGGTGCGAGCGCGACGTTGTCCGTCCAGGTCTCCGACAGCGCGACCGACGGCACGATGCGCCATCCGTGTCGAACTGGTTCTCCGCCATCAGTCCCTGCAGGTGCGGAAACCGTCTGTGCGGCGGCAGTGCGAGGCGACCAGCGCGAACATGGCCAGTGTCCCCAACGCGCAGGGATGGCTAGGGCTTTTCGCTGTCCGCATAGTAGCCATAGTACGAGCCAACATCGGACCTGACCGCCTTGTTCAGGAGCATCAGCACAACTTCGCAGCGCTCGATGGTGGCCAGCGCTTGCTTGACTGCCGGCTTCGACGTCGAATCGGCAGCCACCACCATCACGATCTGGCCCATTTGCGCGGCCAGGACGGGGGCCTCCGTGGTCGGCAGCAGTGGCGGCGAGTCGAAGACGATCACCCGGTCTGGGTATCTCGTGGCGAGCTTCTGGAGCAGGGTCGCCATCCGTCCGCTCGCCAGCAGTTCCGTCGCGTTTCGTTGCGGGCGCCCGGCCGGCAGCACGGTCAGCTTCTCGATGTTCGTATGCAGCAGTACGTCGTCGATGTCGAGGCGCTCGTCGAGCAGCAGGTCGAGGAGCCCCGGGGCCGTTGGAGTTCCGAGAACTCCCGGCAGCGGACGGATGCGCGACGTCGCCGTCGACGAGCATCGCGGAATGATCGAGTTCCAGCGCGATGCTGATGGCGAGGTTGGTGGCAATGAACGTCTTGCCCTCGCCGGGAACCGAACTCGTGACCATCACCAGATTGCCATTCCGGATCGGTGTTCCGGAACCACCGTTTGCGTTGCGGATGATCGGCCGCTTGAGTACGCGAAATTCGTGCGCGATACGGGACTGCGGATCGGTGGGGGTGACAAAGCCTTGCGTCTCGAGCCGGGCGAAGTCGATCTCGACACGGTGCCGGGGCGGTGCCGAATGCGTGGGGAGGTCTGCGGCGACAGCGGCCTTCTCGGCGACACCCCGCGGTTCGGACGGCAAGTTTGAACGCAGGCCAAGCTCGGACCGATCGACGTGCTGGAGCAGCGCTTCGGGGGTGGACAGTCGGTCGCGGCCCGCTGCCTCCGCGCCTGGTGCGGACTCAGGCAGCGCAGCACCGGATCGTTGGAGCTGCTCCAGTCGCTTGGCCGCGCGTTCGATCAGGCTCATAGTTCGCCTTTCACGTCGCGCGGGCCGTCAGCAGGACCACGACCAGAATCCCGGCGAAGGACGCGACCAATCCGCCAACGCCGCCGAAAAAGAGGGCGAGGTGACGGCGGCTCCGGCGCATGGCGGCGTCGCTGGGGACGATCGACACGGTGCCCAACAGAGGTCGCTCGGCCACGATCTCCAGAGAACGTGCCTCGTGGAACCTCGGCCAGGCCTCGTTCGCGGCGAAACTCGCGCCCACGCCGACCGCCAATGCGGCGGCGAAGACTGCCCACAACAGCATCACGCGCGACGGTCGCAATGGCTCGGATGAGACTCGTGGTGGTTCGACGACCCGGAACGACGTCCCTTCGGACACCTGGACATCCGCTCCCATCGTTGCGGCCTGCCGCCGCGCCAGAAGGTCGCCGTAGGTCTTCTTCTGGATGTCGTAATCCCGGTTGAGCTGAGCGAACTCGGCCTCGACCTGCGGCACGAGCATCGCTGATGCCTTGAGGCTGGCGTACTGGCCTTCGTAGGCCGCGAGCTTGGCCGACAGTGATGCCACATTCGCCTCTGCATCGGCCAGCGATACCCTCATCTTCTGGAACACCGGATTCTGCTCCTGCGCCTCCGTTGGCCGCGACGGGTTCGCGGCTGCGATCCGTTCGCGCTCCCGGATTTCGGCCCGGCGCTGCTCCTCGAGTTCCGCGATCACTCGTCGCGTGCCGACGACGTCCGGGTGCTGCTCGGTGAAATTGCGGAGCAGCTCGTCGAGTTTGGTGCGTTGTGCGGTCAATCGCGTTTCGGTCTCCGATGGCATGGTGGTGCGCCCGGCAGTGCCCCGTTCCACCGGCACCATGGCCGATTCACCGGCGAGCCCGCGCCGGTAGGAATCGCGTGACTCTACTGCGGCGCGCAGTTCGAGCTTTGCATTGGTGATCTGGTCGCTCAATTGGGACATTCGGCCGAAGAAGTCCTGACCGGCCTTGTCGCCCTGGCCGGCGATGCCCATGTACTTAACTTTGAAGTTCTTGAGGCGATTCTCCGCGACCTGCAGGCTTTGCTCGTACTGCTTGATCTGTGCGTCCAGGAACTCGAGGGTGTCGCGCGTGTCCTGTCGTTTCTCGCCGACGCTCGTGTCGACGAAGATCGTCAAAAGCGAACTGACGACTTCGCGCGCCCGCTGGGGATTGGTGTCCCGGTAGGAAATGGCGTACGAGTTGGTCCTGGGGTCACCGGTAAGCACAAGCGATCGCATCATCGAGTCGACCAAGGATTCAGTGCCTGCTGCTGACAACGCGACCCCGTTGGGGGGGGTCATCTGGACCAGCCGTTCCACGTTGGGCCGGCTGATCAGCGTGCGGCTGACCAGCGCGGCCTGCTGCTCCAGATTTGGCTGGATGGAGAGCCCGGCCATTACAGGTCTCAGCAACGACTGAGTGTCGACGTAGACGCGCGCCGTCGCCTCATACCGGTCCGGGATGCGTGCCACGACTGCGAAGCCGACAATCGCAACTATCCATGCCGCGGCCAGACCGATCCAGCGGCGGCTCCACATCCCTCGGAGGTGGCGGAGGGTGATCTGGAGGAGGTTGTGCATCGGCGGGTCGGAGCGACTTTGGCAGGCGTGAGGCCGCGTTCCTGACTAGAAGAAGCTCTGCGGAATGATCAGTATGTCGCCGGGGCGCATGTCGACGTTTGCAGAGATGTCGCCACGTCGTGATCAGGTCCCGCAGACGCACACTGTAGAGCTTGCCACCGTCGCCAACGCGAAAGATGCTTGCGCTGTTGCCGTCTGCGAAGTCCGTCAGGCCACCAACGGCAATCATCACGTCGAGCAAAGTCATGTTTTTCCGATAGGCAAGAATCTGCGGTTTCGCTGCCTCGCCGATGACGCGGATTTGCTCGCTGGTAGGCCCGACGAATGTGGTGACGATCACCGTGACCACCGGGTCGCGGATGAACTTGCCCAGTGCTTTTTCGATATCCCGTGCCAGCATCGATGGCGTCTTGCCCTGGGCAGTCAGGTCGTCGATCAACGGTGTCGCGATCTTGCCGTCCGGCCGCACCGGCACGATCAGCGACAGCTCGGGGTTGCGCCAGACGATGACGTTGACGGTGTCGAGCGGACCGATGATGTACTGGTAGTCTTCGAGCGGCGCCGTCCGGGGCGCCGGTGGGTAAGCGGTGCTCTGGCAGCCGGCGATGACCAGCGAGACAACGGCAGTCATTGCGGCGGCCGCAAGGCGGCGCGACGTCGACGGCCAGGCTGCAAGGATGTTCATGTGTTCCTCCCCGATCGTGATAAATGAGCAAAGGCACCGACCCCGTTCGCCCGGTGGCAGAGGCGGCGTCCATCATACGACATCGGCGGCGGCCAAGTCAGGTCCAAGGGCAAGATCCTCCCGGCGGCCGGAGCGTCCACGGAATCGCCGCGAACCCGCCATTCGGCGATCAAGCTGAGCCTCGCACAGTGGCGGACGCCGATGGCACGGCGGCGCGGCCGCGCCGGAAACGGCCCTCGTACCACGGCAGGGCGGCGGCCAGCCCGGCGGCCACATCGTGTGTCGGGTTGTAGCCCAGGAGCTGCCGGGCCTTGCCGATGTCCGCCTGCGAATGCCGGACGTCACCTTCGCGGAATGGACCATGGATGGCCGGGGCCGAGGCGAGTTCCGGGCGATGGCGGCCTAGTGTGCCCCGCAGGCTCTCGAACAGATCATTCAGCGACATCCGTCCGCCCACGGCGACATTGTAGATCTGGTTGATTGCCTCGGGCCGCTCGGTGGTCGCGGCGAGCAGGTTCGCCTGCACGACGTTTTCGATGTAGCAGAAGTCGCGGGTGGTTTCGCCGTCGCCATTGATGACGACCGTTTCGCCGCGCAGAAGGGCATTGACCCAGCGCGGGATCACCGCCGCATAGGCGCCTTCCGGATCCTGGCGCGCACCAAAGACGTTGAAGTAGCGCAAGCCGATGCTCTGCGTGCCGTAGCAGCGCCCGAAAACCTCCGCGTACAGTTCGTCCAGGAACTTTGTCACGGCGTACGGCGAGAGCGGGCGGCCGATCGTCGCCTCGACCTTGGGGAGAGCCGTATGGTCGCCGTAGGTCGAACTCGACGCGGCGTAGACGAAGCGGGCGACCCCGGCGTCGCGCGCGGCGACCAGCATGTTGAGGAAGCCGGTGGCGTTCGCCGCATGGGTCAGCAACGGGTCGGCGATCGACCGCGGCACCGAGCCGAGTGCCGCCTCGTGCAGCACCACTTCGACGCCCCGACAGGCCTCGCGGCAGGCGTCGAGGTCGCGGATGTCGGCCTCCAGGAACCGGTGTCGCCGCCGCGCCTCCTCGCCGACGGCAGTGTGAACTTCTTCGAGGTTGTGACGATATCCGGTCGAAAAATTGTCCAGGCTGACGACATCCTGACCGAGTCCCAACAGGGTCTCGACGAGGTGCGAGCCGATGAACCCGGCGCTTCCGGTCACCAGCCACCGTCGCGGCTGCTGGCGCAACCCGTCTCGGACTGTCCCAAACGAGGCGCCATTTGCGGCGGACATCAGAGTCTCCACACCTGGATTCCGCGGGCCCTCAGCGCATCGGCATCGGCTTGGGCCTTGACGTCCGCGTAGATTCCGTTCGGAGCCAACTTCGCGACGATATCACCGATCGGCCGCTGGCCGAACTCGCGATGCGCAACCGCTGCGACGATCGCATCGGCACGAGGCAATTCGTTCCACGGCGTCAGTGTGACACCGTACTCGTGCATCGCTTCGTCGGGGTCCGCCACCGGGTCGTGGACGTGTACCTGGGCACCGAACGATGCGAGTTCACGCACGATGTCGATGACGCGCGAATTGCGAAGGTCGGGGCAGTTCTCCTTGAACGTGAGACCGAGCACGGTGACATTCGCGCCCTTGACGGGAAATCCGGATCGAATCATCTGTTTCACCGTCTCTGCCGCGATGTACTTCCCCATGCCGTCATTGATTCGTCTGCCAGCGAGGATCACCTGGGGGTGATATCCCAGCATATCCGCCTTGTGGGTCAGGTAGTACGGATCGACGCCTATGCAGTGCCCGCCGACCAGTCCCGGCCGGAAGGGCAGGAAGTTCCACTTCGTACCTGCGGCCTCGAGGACTTCCATGGTGTCGATGCCGATCTTGTGGAAGATGAGCGATAGCTCGTTCATCAGCGCGATGTTCAGATCCCGCTGCGTGTTCTCGATCACCTTTGCCGCCTCGGCCACCTTGATGCTGGTCGCGCGGTGTATACCGGCCGTGATGATGCTGCCGTAGACCGAAGCAACCTTCTCGAGGGTCTCCGGCGTGTCACCGGAGACGACCTTGGTGATGCGGGTGAGCGAGTGCTCGCGGTCGCCCGGATTGATCCGCTCGGGCGAATAGCCGACGAAGAAGTCCTGGAGCCACTTCTTCCCGGAATGCGCTTCGATGACGGGAACGCAGATCTCCTCCGTGGCGCCGGGGTAGACGGTGGACTCATATACGACGGTCGCGCCGCGCTTCAGGTTCCTGCCGACGGCCTCGCTGGCGCCGAGCAGCGGTCCGAAGTCGGGTTGGTGGGCGATGTCGATCGGCGTGGGCACCGCGACGACCACGAAATCCGCCTCGCGAAGGAGTGCGGCATCCGTCGTGACTTCGAGAAGCGTGGCCGCCTCGAGGTCCGCATTGCTTACCTCGCCGGTGGGGTCGATGAACTTACGGTAGGCGTCGACCTTCTTCTGAGAAAGGTCGTATCCGATGGTCCGGTAATGCTTGCCAAATTCGACGGCCAATGGCAGCCCGACGTATCCAAGTCCAACGACAGCGATAATTGTATTGCTATTCATCAATGTCACGGGGTCACAAGTTAGGCGCTGCTGCAATACAGCGATAACGGGTTCGTACCTGGGCGCCTGATACTCGCCAGGCTCAGACACCAGATTTCGCATGCCCGAGAGTCGGTCGCGACATGGAGGTGAGCCGCGGGAAATTGCGCCGTTGGGACTGCTACCGCGCTCCCTCACCAAGCAGTACGACGCGCACCGTCTCAAGCAGGATCAGCAGGTCGAGGAAGAGCGTGTTGTTCTTGACGTAGTAGAGGTCGTACTCCAGCTTCTTCACGGACTCCTCGACAGTTGCGCCGTAGGTGTAGCGCACCTGTGCCCACCCCGTGATGCCCGGCTTCACACTGTGCCGGACCGCATAGAATGGCACCTGCTCGGTCAGCATCGCCACGAAGGCTGGCCGCTCCGGCCGGGGCCCGACGAAGCTCATTTCGCCCTTGAGCACGTTGAACAATTGCGGCAACTCGTCGATCCGGCTGCGCCGCAGGAATCGCCCGACCGAGGTCACGCGTGCGTCCTGCTGCGCGGCCCAACGGGGTGTCCCGTCCTTCTCCGCATCCTTGCGCATGCTGCGGAACTTGAGCACGGTGAAGGTCTTGCCCCGGTAACCGACGCGCTCCTGGCGGTAGATCACCGGCGTGCCGCTCTCGATGGCGATCAGCGCCGCTACCACTGCGATCAGCGGCAGCATCATGGCGAGCAGTGTGGTGGCAATGACGATGTCGAATGCGCGCTTCACCGCTCGCCGCAGCCAATTCTGGCGAAAGCCGGACCCATAGATGAGCCAGCTTGCCTTGAGCGACTCGATCGGAACGCGTCCATTGATGCGCTCGAAGAACCGGGGCAGGTCCGTGATCTGAACGCCGCTCAGGCGGCAGTCGAGGAGTCCTCGAAGCGGCAGCACGCCACCGCGTTGCTGCCGGACGGCGACGATGATTTCGTCGATATCCAGCCGCCGGATGGTGTCCTGGATCGATGCACCGCCCGCCAGGATGCGATTGGGAGATACCGCGATCTCGGTGACCTTCTCCAGGGGATAGAAGCCGACCAGCTGCATTCCCGGCGATCCGGCTGAGATTATCGACGCCTCGACGTCTTTTGCTTCCGCGCCGGTCCCCATCACCAGCACCCGATGGGGAAGCAGCCTCTCGAGCAGCGGCTCCACGACGACGTGCCGAAGGACGATTCGGCCGGTGAAGGCGATCAGTACGACCAGCCCGAGCGTCTTCCGGAAGTCGTCACCTCCCGGGAGGAGCTGCGCGACCAGGAACGCGATCGGAACACCGATCAGCAACGCCAGGAACAGCCAGCTGACCTGCGTGCCGAACGCGAGCTTTCGGTCCTGTCGATACAACCCCATCGCGCCGCTGACGGCGACGATCAGCAGGGCGAATACCAACGCGGGAACCGCGATCTTCGACTGGGACGAGCCAAGTCCGCCCTCGAGACGATCGGCAAGGATGACGGCGATGAAGAGCCAGGACAGGTCCGCGCCGAGCTGGAGCAGCGTGGCACCGGAAACCTCGCGGCGGAGGAGGCTAACCATGCGGAAACCGCCGATCGGGAGCGGACGTCCCGGTCGGTCGTTGCTGGCGAACCCTCGTGCAGTCACGGGTATGCATTGCGCTCCCTCGTGCTGTCGCTTGGCCCCACATCGGGGCCGCGCGATGGCGGCCGGGCGGGGCAAAGGTCAAGTTGAACAATACCAGCATATTCGCGTGGCTGCAGCGGAAGTCCTTCACCAAAGCACCAGTTCGATTGGCCTTTGGCCTACGGTCCGCTGGAATTTGTACATCACATGTTGATAGCATATTTCCGAACGAAACCCTGAGGTTGACCGGGATAGGGTGTAACAATTCAGGCATGCGCCCCAAAGTTGAGCGCCGCGACCAATTAATGGCAAGCGGATTATTCACATCCCGGTTGTTGCGTTTCCGCAACCCCAAACCGTCAAGCAATAACCATGCCGAATGAGTCCGCGCGACCTTCGCGGCAAGACTACTTGCCACCACCCAACCCCGCTTCGATGAACGTGAGGAGGTTCGGGGAACGCGGTGGCGCGGCAGCCCAACCGATCCCGACTCCGAGCGCGTCGGCAACCATGTCGGCGATGTCGAAGGTCCGGAAATCGGTGAGGTCCTGCAGGAACTCGAGGCCGATCCCCATCGCGACGAAGGCGATCGCGTACATGGCCCGCAGGTTCGCGGCACGATGGATCTGGGCAAACCAGTACATCAACGTCGCGTAGGCAAATCCATGGCCCAGCTTGTCGCCTTGGGCGACCGGGACCTCGATCGGGTTGGGGGTAAGCGAGAGGTAGACAACGACGCCGATCAGCACCGCGCCGACCGTCATCCATAGCCGATGAAACCGCAGTGGCGCGCGTTACGCTCATGTGACCAACGTATTGTCGTGTGCAGATCGATGGATCCGTACACCGGCAGCATTCCGCCGGGACGGTGTCGTTTGCCCCTTGCTCCTGCGTATACTAATGCAGCAACAATCATCGGGTGGCGACCAGGCGGTCCGCATGTGGTCCGCATGTGCACGCGGGGCCGCCACCCGACAAATGCAATCCGACGGGGAACGAATGACCACCGCATCGATCGCAACGGCCAACAACGCGGGCACGGCGCCGGGATTCAAGGGATCCTGCCGTTTCTGCGGCGCGCCGCTTCATACGACTTTCGTCGACTTGGGGATGTCGCCGTTGTGCCAGACCCACGTTCGCGAGGATCAATTGCACGAGATGGAGCCCTTCTATCCGCTGCACGCCTATGTGTGCGGCGAGTGCTTCCTCGTGCAGCTTCAGGAATTCGTGACCCCCGACGAGATCTTCACCGAGTACGCCTATTTTTCGTCGTACTCGACGACCTGGGTCGAGCACGCGCGCCGGTATGCCGAGGCGATGATCGACCGTTTCGGGCTCGGCAGCGCGAGCAAGGTGATGGAGATCGCCAGCAACGACGGCTACCTGCTGCAGCACTTCGTGGCGCGTGGCGTCCCGGTGCTCGGCATCGAGCCGGCCGCCAATGTCGCCAAGGTCGCGATCGAAAAGGGCATTCCGTCGGTGGTGCGATTCTTCGGACGGGAAAGCGCGGCGCAGATCGCCGCCGAGCATGGCCGTCCCGACCTGCTGCTCGGCAACAACGTGCTGGCCCACGTGCCCGACATCAACGACTTCGTCGGGGGGATGAAGATCATCCTGGCGCCCGGCGGCGTGATCACGATGGAATTCCCGCACCTGCAGCGGCTGATGGCGGAGAATCAGTTCGACACGATCTACCACGAGCACTTCAGCTACCTGTCGTTCGTCGCGGTCGAGCGCATCTTCGCGCACCACGGCATCACGCTGTTCGACGTCGAGGAACTGCCCACCCACGGCGGCTCGCTGCGCATCTACGGCCGCCACGCCGAGAACGCGTCGCTGGCCGTCGGTGAGCGGGTGCGCGCCTTGCGTCAGCGGGAGATCGACGACGGCTTTCTGACGCTGGAGCGTTATCGCGGGTTCGGCGAGCAGGTGAAGGCGACCAAGCGCAAGCTGCTGGCCTTCCTGATCGACGCAAAGGAGCGCGGCAAGAAGGTCGTCGGCTACGGGGCGCCCGGGAAGGGGAATACGCTGCTCAATTATTGCGGCATCCGCACCGATTTTCTCGATTTCACCGTCGATGCCAACCCGTACAAGCAGGGCAAGTACACGCCGGGCACGCGCATCCCCATCCTGGCGCCGGACGCCATTCGCACGGCGCGTCCGGATTACGTGCTGATCCTGCCGTGGAACCTCAGGGCGGAAATCGCCGATGCCGCGGCCTACATCGGCGAATGGGGCGGAAAGTTCGTCGTCCCCATTCCGGAGGTCCGGGTGCTCTGATCGTTACCTGACAAGGTCGGGCGATGTGTTAAAACGTGGTCCGATATTTGCTTGCGCTCCAGTCTTCCGCGTACCCTTGAATTCAAATCGCGAGAGGCAGTTTCGGGCACCCCGTCTGCCGGCAATTCGAATCCTTTCAACTGCGCACAAGGCGCAAAGCTCATGAAAATTCTTGTCACTGGCACTGAAGGTTATATCGGCGCGCGGATGGCCCCCATTCTTGCCGGCCGTGGCCACGAGGTCACGGGGCTCGATACGGGCTTCTATCGCGATGGCTGCCTGTACATCGACCCGATCAGCATGCCGATGGCTCCGCGCACCCTCTATCGGGACCTGCGTACCCTGGGTCCGCGGGACTTCGAAGGATTCGACGCCGTCGTTCATCTCGCCGAGCTGTCCAACGATCCGCTCGGGGAGAACCGGCCGGAGATCACATTCAAGATCAATCACGAGGGGTCCGTGCGCATCGCCCAGGCGGCGAAGCAGGCGGGAGTCAAGCGCTTCGTCTACGCGTCCTCGTGCAGCGTCTACGGCGTCGGATCGGGTGGCGATTTCCTCGACGAGACCTCGCCCGTCAACCCGCAGACGGCCTATGCCAACTGCAAGGTCAACGTGGAGCGCGACCTCAAGCCGCTGGCGGACGACAAATTCTGCGTCAGCTTCATGCGCAATTCGACGGCGTACGGGCCTTCGCCCCGCATGCGGTTCGACATCGTGCTGAACGACCTCTGCGCGCTGGCCTGGACGAAGAAGAAGATCGCGATGGTGAGCGACGGCAGCCCGTGGCGCCCCATCGTGCACATCGAGGACATCATCGAAGCCGTCCGCTGCACGCTGGAAGCGCCGGCGGACGCGGTCAACGGCGAGGTCTTCAACGTCGGTTCCACCGCCGAGAACTACCGGATCCGGGAGATCGCGGCGATCGTCGCCGAGGCGTTCCCGGGCTGCGAGGTCACGGCCGGACCGCCGAGCAGCGACAACCGCAGCTATCGCGTCAACTTCGACAAGATCGCAACCAGGCTGCCCGGGTTCCAGGCCCGGTGGACGGCCAAGCGCGGCGCCGAGGAACTGCGGGCGCTGTTCGAGCGCATCGAGTTCTCGGCCGAGATGCACGCATTCCGTGCCTTCACCAGGCTCAAGCAGCTTCGCTTCCTGCAGCGGACCCACCAGGTCGACGACGACCTGTTCTGGAGGGCTGCATGATGGCGGGAGGCTTCCGTCCGGAGCCGCGTCGCGGACAGACGAGGATTGCATGAAGGTCGTTCTCTTCTGCGGAGGGATGGGGACGCGCCTCCGCGAGCATTCGGACACGATTCCGAAGCCGCTGGTGAACATCGGATATCGTCCGATTCTCTGGCACCTGATGCGCTATTACGCGCACTTCGGACACAAGGATTTCATCCTCTGTCTTGGATATCGCGGCGACCTGATTCGCGAGTTCTTCCTCGATTATCGCGATGCGCTGTCGACCGATTTCGTGTTGTCGGAGGGCGGACGTCGCGTCGAGCTTCTCGGGCAGGGCATCGACGACTGGCGAATCACCTTTGTCCACACCGGAATGCACTCGAACCTCGGGCAGCGCCTGATGCTTGTCAGGCACCTGCTCGAGGGCGAAGAGATGTTTCTGGCCAACTACTCCGATGGCCTCAGCGACCTTCCCTTGAACCGGCATCTGGAAGGCTTTCGCCAGAACCAGTCGGTCGCCAGCTTTCTTTCCGTGCGTCCATCCCAGAGTTTCCACGCCGTGCGGGCAGACGATCGTGGCCTGGTGACGGCCATCGAGCCTGTCAGTGCGTCCGACTATTGGATCAACGGGGGGTTCTTCTGCCTGCGACGGGAGATCTTCGACTACATCCAGCCCGGCGACGAACTCGTCGAGCAGCCGTTTCAGCGCCTGTTGGCCGAGCGAAGACTGTCCACGCTGAAGTACGAAGGGTTCTGGGCGGCGATGGACACGTTCAAGGACAAGATCACGCTGGACCGAATGGAGGCCCGGGGCGACTGCCCCTGGATGGTGTGGAAGGCAGCCAAGTGACTGCGCTGTCTGTAGCCACCTGGATTGTTCGCAAAGTCGGGTTGGCGCTCATACGCCGCCATCGGTTGAAACCTCGAACAGCGACATGCTTCGGTTAGCGCCTCATGTACGTGCAGGGCAGCCGTTGCGCCTGCTGTGCATCGGTGCCCATAGCGACGATCTCGAGATCGGATGCGGTGCAACCATATTGGAGTGGTTGGGCTCGATGCCGGCCATCGAGGTCACATGGGTGGTCCTGAGCGCGGCCGCCGAGCGCGGAACGGAGGCGCGCCGGAGTGCGGGAGCGCTTCTTCGGCGTGCCGCAAAGCGGCGACTCGTTCTCGGCGAGTTCCGGGACGGATTCCTGCCGGCACAGTACGTGGCCGCCAAGTCGTTCTTCGAGGACCTGAAGCAGGGCGATCGAGCCTGACGTGATTCTCACGCATTGTCTGCGACGATCGCCATCAGGACCACCGTCTGGCGGCTGAGCTGACCTGGAATACGTGGCGCAATCACCTCGTTCTCGAGTACGAGATTCCGAAATATGAGGGAGACCTCGCGCCACCAAACGTGTACGTACCCGGTTTCCAGGCGACCGGCACTCGGCAAGGCGGCCCATCTGGAGCGGCATTTCGCATCGCAGCGGAACAAAGACTGGTTCCAATCGGAAAATTTTCTCGCATTGATGCGCGTTCGGGGAATGGAATGTCGAGCGCCAAGCGGCTTCGCTGAAGCTTTCACGCTCGCAAGGTTGTGCTGTAGTCGGCGCTCACCGATGCACGGATGAGCGACGCGCATGTCGCCGCCCAAGATCAGCATCGGGATGCCGGCCTACAACTCCGCCGCGACGATCGCCATTGTCCATCGAGTCGCTGCTTGCTCAGACCTTTGGCGATTTCGAGCTCATCGTCAGCGACAATGCGTCGACTGATGCGACGCGCGACGTTGTCGCGAGCCTTGCCAGCGTGGACCCCCGCATTCGGTACATCCGGCAATCGCACAACGTCGGCGCGAACCGCAACTACAGCATTGTTGCGGAGGTTGCGAGGGGAAGCTATTTCAAGTGGACGTCCTCCAGCGATCTTTGCGCGCCCACGTTCCTGTCGCAGTGTCTCCTGTCGCTCGAGCGGAATGACGACGCGGTGCTCGCGGCCCCGAGGACGCGCCTGTTCGTCGGCGAGGCCGCGCACGCGACGGATTATGAGTATGACCTCGAACTCCTGGATCCCAGTCCGGCGGAGAGACTTATCGAGCTGATCTCGGCATTGCGTCTGAATAACGCCATGAATGGCCTGATTCGGATGGCAGCGTTGCGCCGCACTCCGCTGATTGAGTCGTACCTACTGGCAGATGAGGTCCTGCTGGCACATTTGGCGTTGCGGGGGAAGTTTGTACTCGTGGATGACTATCTCTACTTTCGCCGGATGGACATCGCGACTTCGACAGCGTTGCAGGACGCAGACGCACGCCGGGCCCACCACTATCCGCAGAGATCCGCTCGCATCCTCTTCCAGTCCTGGAAGCGCCACTTTGGGTGGCTTCGAGCCGGACTCGCGGCACCGCTATCCGTTTCTCAGCGAGCCCGGGTCCTGGGCTACCTGGCGCGCCTCGTGTTTTGGGGGCGCGGTGCCTTGCTGACCGACGTCCAGGACGCCCTGAGGTACGTGACGCGACTGGATGTGCGAAAGTGAGATCCCGGCTTCTGCTCGACGAGGACATTGGCGAGTCGGCGCGTGACGCGGGCGTGGAAGCGCTTTCGCTGATAGGGGAACTCTATCCGATTGGCCGCAGCATTACCGGAACCGGGCTGCGGGCGACCATCGAGCATCTTTCCCGACGCGTGCCCCTCAAAGTGACCGAAGTGCCATCCGGTGAGCAGGTCTTCGATTGGACGATCCCCGATGAATGGTCGATCGACGAAGCCTATATTGACGATGCACAAGGGCATCGCATCGTGGATCTGCGCCATTCGAACCTGCATGTCGTTTCGTACAGCGTCCCGATCGATGTCGAGATGACGCTTGCCGAGCTCAAGCCCCACCTCCACTCGCTACCGCATCACCCCGACTGGATTCCCTACCGGACCTCCTATTATTCGCGCGACTGGGGGTTTTGCCTCCCGCACCGCGTCCTCGAGTCGCTGCATGATGGTCGCTACCATGTCGTCATTCGGTCGCAGCTCAAGCCCGGCAGCTTGACGATCGCCGAGCATGTATGCAAGGGCGCTTCTGAAGAAGAGGTACTGATATTTGCGCACGACTGCCATCCGTCGCTGGCGAACGACAATCTTTCCGGGGTTGTGCTGGGGGCGAGTTTGGCTGCGTATCTGGGTGCGCGTGACACGCACTTCACCTACCGGTTCGTGTTCGCGCCGGCAACCATTGGCTCCATTGCGTGGCTTGCGCGGAACGAGCGCGCGCTGCACCGGGTCCGACATGGTCTCGTTCTTTCGCTACTTGGCGACAAGGGTCCACTCAATTACAAGGAATCGCGCAGTGGCAATCGGGTGATAGATCGCGCGGCCTGGCACGTATTGCGCACCGAGTTCCCGGGGTCCGGGCGGATCGATTTCTTGCCATGGGGCTACGACGAGCGCCAGTTCTGCTCGCCGGGGATCGACCTTCCGGTCGGGCGACTGACTCGAACGCCCAACGGGGAGTTTCCCGAGTACCACACATCGGCGGACAACCCTAGCTATTTGTCGGCACCGGCACTTGGCGAGTCCTGGCTCGCCTGCCTCAAGATCCTTGAGGCCTTGGAATGGGACTGTCGTTATCTGAATCTGTCCCCCAAGGGTGAACCCCAGCTTGGTCGCCGCGGCCTGTATCGGAGGACCGGCGGCCATCAGGATGTTCCCGATCGACAGTTGGCGATGCTGTGGGTCCTCAACCAATCCGATGGCGGGAAATCGCTGCTGGATATCGCTGAGCGCGCGCAGATTCCGCTAGGCAGGATCATTCGGGCTGCACTGGATCTTGAGCAAGCGGGACTGCTTGCGAATGTCGCGTGAGGCGGGGTCGATGAGCCACATTCCGCGGTGCGCATTCGACGAGCCGACAGTCGCCGTTGGCGGCGCTCCGCCCGATGAGTCGGCGATCGAGATTGCACGCGATGTCCCATAGCGTTCAAGGCAAGATGGCCCGGGGTGCCGCGTGGATGGTGCTCCTGACGATGTTCGAGCGATCGCTCGGGTTGATCAGCACATTGATTCTCGTGCGTCTTCTCAGCCCGGCGGATTTCGGCGTAACAGCGATGGCTGGCTCGTTCATCTACATGGCCCAGATGCTTTCCGCGTTCGGATTTGACATCGCGCTGATCCAAAACCAGTCCGCGACCGATTCTCACTACCACACGGCGTGGACCTTTAACGTATTGCTCGGCCTGTTCATCCTTGTCCTGATGGTTGGCATGGCGGGACCAATCGCGGACTTCTACCGACACCCGGAGGTGTTCCCGGTCGTATGCGCGCTCGCGTTGGGCCCGCTCATCGCCGGGTGCGAGAATATTGGCGTAGTGGCGTTCCGCAAGGAACTCGAATTCCGCAAGGAGTTCCTTTTCCAGATCAGCCGAAAGTTTATCGGCTTTGCGGTGACCATCCCGGTTGCCTTCTGGTTGCGCAACTATTGGGCACTGGTCGCGGGAATGCTCGCCGCCCGACTTGCTGGTACCGTTACGAGTTACATCGTGCATCCGTTTCGACCGCGTCTGTCGGTCGTACATGCCGCAGCCATCGTCCGATTCTCGAAGTGGCTGCTGCTAAACAATGCCCTGTCCTTCCTGAAGGAGAGAGCCTCGGATTTCGTCATAGGTCGCCTTTCCGGAGCGGCGGCGCTCGGCGTCTACAATGTCAGCTCCGAGTTTGCTCACTTGCCGACGACGGAGATCGGTGCCCCTATCAACAGGGCCCTGCTGCCCGGCTTTGCCAAGTTGTCGGATACGGACGAGGTACGGGCTGCTCACGTCAACGCGCTTCGGGTGCTTGGGATCATTGCAATTCCGGCGGCGGCGGGGTTGGCGGCTGTGGCTCCCTATTTTATTCCGGTCGTACTGGGTGAGAAGTGGGTCGACGGTGTTGCCTTGATGCAGGTACTTGCAGTCAATGGAGCGTTTCTGATGTTTCAGTCGTCCATCTGCTCCGTATTGATCGGGACTGGGCATCCCGAGGTGGTTACCAAGACGAACGCCGTTTTCGTCTTGCTGCTCCTTATTCTGTTGGTTGCCTTGACTCCATCGTTTGGCGCCATCGGGGCGGCATGCGCCACTTTGGGTACCACGATCGTCACAATGCCGATCTATCTCTACCAGCTGCGCTCGCGCATCGGAATCCCGATGCTCACTTTCGTTGCGGCCTTGAGCAGGCCGGTGGCCGCCTCAGTCCTAATGGTGCTGGTTGTCCGGTCGGCCGTTCCCGATCATTCGGCCACAATGCCTACTTTCGAAGCGGTGATATGGCTGGTCACCTCGGTGTTGGTTGGCGCTGCGACCTATGTGGTGGCGGCTTCGATCCTGTGGCTTTCGTTGGGGCGACCCGCGGGCGCGGAACGCTTCGTTCTTGACGCGATGCGGAGCGGCTTGGGCCGGATATTGCGGAATCGCCGCAATTCGGCATGACGGCGGATCGAATGTTCGAGGAATTGGTTAGATGAGTGATGTCAGTCGTGTTCGTTCGCAGCGGCTCGGACTTCGTGCCGGCGAGTGGGTTGTCGTGAGATCTCGCGCCGAGATTCTTGCCACCCTGGATGAGGACGCCCGGCTGGACAAGTTGCCGTTTCAGCCGGAGATGTTTGCCTTTTGCGGCAAGCGTCTAAGGGTAGCCAAGGTTGCGCACAAGACGTGCGACACCATCAACAAGACCGGTGGACGGCGGATGGTCAATGCCGTTCATTTGGAGGGAGCGCGGTGCACCGGTGGTTCACATGGAGGATGCCAGGCGGATTGCGTCTTCTTTTGGAAGGAAGCATGGCTCATGCGCGCGGACAGGTTTGCCGGGGGTCCGAAGGCATCTGCCGAGCCTGGGGGCATTTGCTCCGAGAGTCGGGTGCATGCACGGACGCGGACCCCCGGGACTGAGGACGAAGAGTCGCCGACCTGGGTATGCCAGACCACGGCACTGTTTGACGCAACCGCTCCACTAGAATGGTGGGACGTCCGACAGTACGCCCGTGATATCACCAGCGGTAACCACGGCCTTTGGCCGATGACCAAGCTCTTGCTCTTCGCGGCGTACAGAAAGCTCCTTGCGCTTCCGCGCGGTCACCGGGCGGTGGTCGGGCTTTACGACGCGTTTCAGGCGTTGCGAGGAGGCAAGCCCTTTCCGCGCGATTCCGGACTGATCCCGGATGGCAAGCCTACGCCGACCGAGGTTCTTGACCTCAAGCCGGGGGAATGGGTCGTCGTGCGTCCGCAGGAGGAGATCCTGGCCACAATTACCGAGAGCGGGTTCAACCGGGGTATGCGCTACGACATGGAAATGTCGAGGTATTGCGGAGACCGGTACAGGGTGCAGATGCGAGTCGAACGGCTGATCAACGAGCAAACCGGAAAGATGATGGAGATGAAGAGTCCATGCATCCAGCTCGAGGATGTGTACTGCCGAGCGGGGTGTACGGCAAAGCGACTGGGATGTCCCCGCGCATCCAACACATACTGGCGCGAAATCTGGCTGCGGCGGGCGGATGTTGATGCTATCGACTGAGAATGATCTGCCCGAGCGGCAGGCGCAAGATGGGATGCCGAGTCGGCAGGTGCATTCGCTGCGCCAGAGGGTGTATCAATGAAGCTGATATCGGCACGCACCGAATCAGACGCGGCAAAGTGGGACGACTTCATCCGGACTTGTCGCCTCTCCACCGAATATCACCAGTTCGGCTGGAAACGGGTAATCACGCGGAGCTTTGGTCACCAATGTCATTACCTTGCCGCCGTCGACGAGCAGGGAACGTGGCAGGGGGTGCTTCCACTGGTGCACCTCCGCAGCAGAATCTTTGGCAATTTTCTCGTTTCCCTGCCGTTCGCGAGTTATGGCGGGGTGGTCTGCCGGAACAATGCAGCATCGGAACTATTGATCCAGGCGGCGGAGGAACTGCGGCGATCGTGTGGCGCCACTTATGTGGAGCTTCGGAACGCAGAGCGATTTGACGAGGGGTTGCCGACAAGACGACACAAGGTGACGCTGATTCTCGACATGGAAGTTGATCCGGACCGCCAGTGGCAGGCCTTCAACGGCAAGCTGCGAAACCAGATCCGGAAGGCGGAAAAGAGTGGTCTTCAATCGACCCTTGGTCATGCGGAACTGCTGGACGAGTTTTATGCCGTATTCGCGCGCAATATGCGCGACCTTGGCAGTCCAGTGTATGCCAAGCGGTTCTTCGGGAACCTGCTTGAAGAGTTTTCGGAGTCCTCCCGGATCCTCACGGTCACCCTGGGCGACAAGACTATTGCGGCAGCGATTATCCTCTGGTTCCGGGACACGCTGGAGGTTCCCTGGGCATCGTCGATCGGCGACTACAAATCGCTTTGCCCGAACAATCTCCTCTATTGGGATGCGATCAAGTTCGCCATCGGGCACGGTTTCAAGCGTTTCGACTTCGGCCGCTCCACACCGAACGAAGGAACGTACAACTTCAAATTGCAGTGGGGGGCAAAGCCGATTCCGCTGCATTGGCAGTACCTTCTTGCAGAGGGTGCAGGCTTGCCTGACATGGATGCGACCAGCGGAAAGTACCGGGCCGCGATACGCGTGTGGAAGCAGTTGCCCGTGGCCATCACAAGACTCATTGGCCCCGGAATAAGGAAGCAGATCAGTCTCTGAGCGGGCCGCTATTGTGATACGAATCAGTCGAACACTGCCCCCCGCAGCGGCGCCGATCCGCTTTCAGGACTTGCTCGACGGATTTCGCGCCATTATCAGCTCAGGTCGCGAGATTGAACTGTTCCGCGCGGATTTGGCTGCTCATTTCGGCGTCAGGTACTGCTTTCTGGTCTCCTCCGGAGCGGCCGCCCTCACGCTGATCCTGCTTGCCCTGAAGGACCTGTTTCCCACGCGTAATGAGGTTGTGATCCCGGCCTATACGTGCTACTCGGTCCCGTCGTCCGTCGTACGCGCGGGCTTGAAGGTTCGCTTGTGCGACTTGCGGCCTGGAAGTGCGGATTTCGACTTTGATGAACTTGCGGAAGTCTCGGTAGGTGCCGCCGAAGCGGAAGCTCAGGGAGCGCAGGCCCTACTCAATGCCTCCGAGCGCGACATGACGATGGCGAGTTCGCGCGACGCTGACGCAGCACCTGGCAAACGCCTTCTCGCGGTCGTTCCGACTCACCTTTACGGAATTCCCGCCGACGTTCTCAAGGTGCGCGACGCGGTTCGCGATCCAAGCGTCACAGTGATCGAGGACGCGGCACAGGCATTCGGAGAAATGAGCGTTGGGAGAATGTTAGGCACGTTGGGTGACGTCAGCTTCTTCAGCCTCGGTCGGGGAAAGGCATTTTCAGTCGTGGAGGGTGGAGTCATCCTTACCAATCGGGCAGACATTGGTGAGGCGCTCCATCTCCTGGTCAGGCGCCTGCCGGCATACGGCGCGAGGGGGACATTGGGGCTCGCGGTAAAGGCCTTGGCGATGATGATCTTCACGAATCCGCGGCTGTTCTGGCTGCCACGGGCGATGCCGTTCCTCAGGCTCGGCGAAACGCTGTTCGATCCCAGTTTTCCCATCTTGAGAATGTCCGGGTTTCAGGCGGGTCTCGGGCGAAATTGGCGCACGCGATTGCAGTTCGTTGCGGGAGGATCGCAAACGTCGCGTAGCGCGGTGGATGGAGGTGCTTCGGCCGATCCGACCCGGTGACTTGGGAACGGGAGACGTGCGGGGCCTCGCGCTTCCGCGCCTCCCGGTCAGAATCGAAAATAGGCAGGCCAGGGACGCGCTCCTGAAGGCCGGTGTCGCGCGCGGCCTCGGGATCATGCCGGCCTATCCGACGTCGATCAGCGCGCTCGCGCCTTTTGCAGATGAGGCGAAGGGTCGTGCATTCCCCGTCGCGGATGGACTCGCCGCGCAGCTCATCACGTTGCCCACCCACGCGTACCTTCGTGAACCCGACATCGAAGCCATTCGCGCACTGCTCAGCCCGGCGCTGGCATTGAACGCACCGGTTGCGTCATGAAAAACGTGCTTCATCTCTGCGAGAGTTCCGAGACCGGGGGTGCGGAAAGCGTCCTGATCTCCATTGTGGAAAATCTCGACCAGGCCCGTTACTGCTCAACGGTGTGCCTTTTGAGCGAAGGCTGGCTGAGTGCCCAACTCCGCCGTCGCGGAATCGACACGGTGGTTATCCCACAGCCGCGTTCATTCGATGTTTTCTGGCTGGTGAAGCTGCGCCGGCTGCTCCGAAGCAAGCGAATCGACGTGATGCACTCGCACGAGTTCGCGACCAATTTCTACGCAAGCCTGGCGGGAGTGGCGACGGGAATTCCGGTCATCGCGACCGTCCACGGTAAAAACTACTACGCCGACCGGTGGCGTCGGCGTGCGGCCTATCGTTTCGTGGCGCGACACGCCAGAATGGTCGCCGTATCGGATGATCTCAAACGGTACGTTGCGCAATGCGTCTCGATCCCAGCCGGAAGGATCGCGGTCATTCATAACGGCATCGATCTCGATCGCAACGTAGCCGGTAGTCTTGATCACGACGTTCGGCGCGAGTTGGCAATACTTCCAAAGCAACCCGTCATCGGCACGGTCGGAAACCTTTTCGAGGTCAAAGGGCAGAAATTCCTGCTCAGGGCATGCAGCTTGCTTGTGCGGAATCATCCGGATTTGGTCCTGCTGGTGGCGGGAGAGGGAGGGCAGCTGGAGGACCTGATGCAGGAGGCCGAGCAACTTGGTATCTCCGGCAATGTTCGATTCCTTGGCTTTCGCGACGACGTTCCAAGTTTGCTGCGCGCGATGGACGTCTTCGTGCTTCCCTCACTCTCCGAAGGGTTGCCTCTTTCGATTCTCGAAGCACTGGCGCTGGAAAAGCCGGTCGTTGCAACCAACGTAGGAGGCATCCCCGAAATCGTGGACGACGGCGTCAGTGGCTATCTTGTGCCTCCCGCGGATTCGCGGCAGCTTGCGGACCGAATCAGCGAAGCGCTCGCAGATTCCGAGACGGCAACGGCGTTGGCGAAGGCGGGTAGGAAGAAGGTCCAAAGAGCTTTCGGCGTCAGGCAGATGGTCCAAAGCTACGAGGCGCTCTACGAGCGATGAGTGCGAGGTGTGGCGAAGCCACCGCAATTCGACTCATGCGCAAATGTGCATTACGTGTATAACCCATTCTTTCGAGCAACAAGTGAACCAACTATGACAATCTCCATTTTCGGTTTGGGCTATGTCGGAACGGTGTGTGCGGGCTGTCTGGCGTCTGAAGGACATACGATCATCGGGGTGGATGTCAACCCGACCAAGGTCGAGCGGATGGCTTCCGGCATCGCCACGATTGTGGAACCCGATCTGCCGGAGCTCTTCGCTATAGGACATCAGGCGAATCGACTTTCGGCCACAACGTCCGCGACGGACGCCGTGCTGGCATCTACGATTTCTTTGGTATGCGTCGGTACGCCAAGTCAGCCGAACGGCAATCTCGATCTGCAGTACATGAAGCGCGTGTGCCAGGAAATCGGGGAAGCGCTACGAATCAAGGACTCAAGGCACCTCGTCGTCTTCAGGAGCACGATGCTACCGGGAACGACCGAGGATCTCCTGGTTCCGATCCTGGAGGCGGCGTCCGGGAAGCGAGCAGGCACTGATTTCGACGTTTGCTATAACCCAGAGTTTCTGCGTGAAGGCAACTCGGTCTTCGATTTCCGAAACCCGCCGAAAATCGTCTTGGGGGAGGGAGTAGCACACGCTGGCGACATGTTGCTCGAACTCTACAAGGGTCTTCAGGCGCCAGTGATCCGTACGTCGATTCGCGTTGCCGAGATGGCGAAGTACTGCGACAACGCCTTTCACGCATTAAAGGTGAGCTTCGCCAACGAGATTGGCAATCTCTGCAAGAAGATGAGCGTCGACAGCCACGACGTGATGGCAGTGTTCTGCGAAGACCGAAAGCTGAATTTGTCTCCCGCGTATCTGAAACCCGGCTTTGCATTCGGTGGATCGTGCCTGCCGAAAGATCTACGTGCGCTGACCTACCAGGCGAAGCATTTCGACCTTGTGAGCCCCGTTCTCAATTCAATCCTCGTCAGCAATGTCGCCCAGGTTCAATTGGGTCTTCAACTGATCATGAGGGCGGGCAAGAAGCAAATAGGCTTTCTGGGAATGGCGTTCAAACCAGATACGGACGACCTGCGGGAAAGCCCTTTGGTGGAGGTGATCGAAACCCTTCTTGGAAAGGGTTACTCCATCAAGATCTATGACAGGAACGTTGTCACGAGCAGGCTGATCGGTGCCAACCGGCGCTTCATGGAGGAGCATATTCCCCATCTCAATTCGCTTGTCGTCGACGACGCCGAGGCCCTCGTGCGAAATTCCGAGGTGATAGTCGTCGGCTACAAGTCAGCCGACTTCAGCGCGGCCATCCGAACTTTGCGCCCGGATCAGATGCTTATCGACCTCGCGCGCATCGATGACCGCACGTCGACGCCAGCGCGGTATGAGGGGATATGCTGGTAGGCTGGGCGCCGGCTGATGCGAGATTGTGGCTGCTCATCCTTATAAGTCAACGGAATATTGTGAGGATGGTCGAACAATCTCGCTCGTACACGTTGCGCAAACCGGCGTTGATCATTCGGCGGTGCGTTTGTCAACCCAGACTGGTTGCCAGGCTCCACTTCGATCAATGAAAATTCTGGTCTTGGCATACGACATTCCGGCCACCGTGAGTATGCCGGGGTCCCCGCGCCTGATGAGCCTGTGCCGCGGCCTTGCGAAGTCGCATCGTCTGACGCTCGTCGCGCGAAGCGACGGGGCTGAGCGCCATCGCGCGTTCGTCGCCGATCCGACCGGCGCAAGCATATTCGAGGACTTCTTGACGCTCCCGCAGCCGCACGCCGCGACTTGGTGGGGGCTGCAGGTTCATCGGTTGCGCCGTGAAGCACATTTCATCACACGGTATCGCAATCCGGAGTACCACCGCGAACAGTGCCGGGTTGTCCGGGACCTGGACGCCCGAAAGCGCTTCGACCTCGTTTATGCGGATGGGTTGATCATGGCGCAGTACGTCGAGGGTGCGGGGCTGGAGTGCCCGGCGGTCATAGACTTGCACGACAGTCTGACGATGCTCTACAGAAGAGCCGCAGACCTGGAATCGAATCGCTTTCGCAGAGTTGCGTTAAGACTGGAAGCAAGGAGCATCGCCAGATTGGAGCGCTCGCTCAGTACCGTGTTCAGCGCGATCATCACAAACTCGGCCGTCGACGAGGCCTACGTAAGGTCACTCGATCGTCATGCGAATGCGATCACTATACCCAACGGTGTCGACAGCGAGTTCTTTGGCGGATCCGGTAGCGAGGGTGACCCACGCAAGCTGCTCTTCACCGGCGTAATGAGCTACGCACCGAATGAAGACGCCGTGGTGTACTTTTGCGACCAGATCCTCCCGCTCATTCAGGCACGAAAGCCGGAAGCGGAATTCTGGATCGTAGGCAAGAATCCTTCGCCCGAGGTCCACGCGCTCGGAAAGCGGCCGGGGGTGCACGTTACGGGTGGTGTTCCCGACGTCCGCCCATTCCTGGACGCTTCCGGCGTGTTCGTCAGTCCGATACGCTACGGTGCAGGAGTCAAGAACAAGGTGCTCGCCGCGTTGGCCATGGGCCGGGCGGTCGTGGCAACGAGTGTCAGCCTCGAAGGACTCGACCTAAGGGACAACGAACACCTGCTCGTGGCCGACCTGCCAACAGAGTTCGCGGAAAAGATCTGCGGCTTGATCGAGCGGCCGACGGCGGCGGCTCGCTTGGGACAGGCCGGGCAAGCGCACGTCCGGGCGAGGTATTCCTGGGACCACAGCGTGGAAGTTCTTGATCAGACCCTGCGGGGCGCCGCGGACAGCCGCACGCGGGCCGACTAACGCGCCGAATTCACAGCGGAGATCGATGCATGCGTGTGCTTTGGGTGGGCCACAATCTCGCTTACCCACCGGTTCGCGGGGTACTGCAGCGAAACTACAACCTCCTGCGCCAGGCGGCGAAGGGGGCCGAGGTGCACGTCCTCGCGTTCGATCAGCCCGCAACCCGGCCAGCAGGGGTGAGTGTCGACGATTGCCTGACGGCGCTCAGGAAGTTCTGCACACGGGTCGAATGCGTGCAACTGTTCACCAGCTTTTCGAAGAATCGCTACTGGCTCGGGGCGAGCGGCCTGTTTTCCGCGGAACCGTACGATTTCAACTGGCTGGCCTCGGCGAAAATGACGGAACGGCTTAAGGGAACACTTGATGCTACGGCGTTTGATGTGGTCCATTTCGACACCATCGGCCTTGCCCAGTACAGGCATCTCGTCACCGCTCCGGGCGCGGTGCTGAATCATCACAACGTCGAGTCGTCGATGATGGCCCACCGAGCGGCGAATGAAGCGCGTCGCATCCCGCGCTTGTACTGGAAGCTGGAGGCGAGGAAGCTTCGTGCCGCGGAGAGACGATACTGTCCGCAGTTCGCAAACAACCTGGCCGTCTCCCCGGAAGACGCGGAGGTATTGCGGAGCATTTCACCGGGGCTCCCGACGGCTGTGGTACCGAACGGTGTCGACACCGAGTTCTTTTCACCGCGAAAGGATCCGGGTGGCCATACGCTGCTATTCTGCGGCGGACTTGACTGGTACCCGAACGCGGAAGCGATGGCGTACTTTTTCGGCGAGATTTGGCCGAGGCTGACGAGCCAGTTGCCGGACCTCCGCATCATTGTCGTCGGCAGACGGCCGCCACAATGGTTAAGCGAACTCGCCAATCAGGATAGCCGAATCGAGGTTACCGGTTTCGTCGACGATGTCCGACCCTACTTCAGGCGAGCGACCGCGTACGTCTGTCCGATTAGGATCGGGGGAGGCACGCGGCTCAAGATCCTGGATGCGCTCGCAATGGGGATGCCGTTGATCGGCACGACATTTGCGTGCTCGGGGATTGCGGTCCGCCCGGAAAGTGACGTCCTCATCGGCGATACCTCGGAGGATTTCACCAGGCAGGTGCTTCGCGTTCTGGGAGATGACAGCCTGCGCTCGAAACTGTCTGCTTGCGGTCGAGCGGTCGTTTGCGAAAAGTACTCGTGGTCGGTCATAGGCAACGCGCTCATGAACGCCTACCGCGACGCGACCGTGCGTGCATCGTCGCGAGCGTCGTTTGGCGCAGTCGACACATGATCGGAGCGTCGAGTGTTCCGGCTGAGGCGCGGCCGCAGATCCTGTTCCTTTATCCGTTGGTCTACCGTCCGGAGAAGGACAACTTCGGCAAGGAGTTTGCGCTGATCTCGAGCTGGTACCGAGGCCACATCTACGCCTTGAGTGGGGCCGGCCGTCGGGACGTATCCCTTTCGGGCTTCCTCTTCCATGCGGAACCGTATCGAAACGGTGCGATCTCGAGGCTCCTGTCCGGCCTGTGGATCCAGACGGTTGTTCCGATCAGGACACTGGCAGGGAAGGAACCCGTGGAGGCAGTCATTGCCTATGATCCGTATCGTTCGGGAATTGCGGCACTGCTCCTGAAGTACGTCCTTCGATGCAGGATGTTCGTTCAGATCAATGGCGACTATCACCGAACGGAGCCAGGGGGAAACCCGCTTGGCAAGCTGATACTTCGAACCGTGGCGCATTTTGTACTTGCCCGGTCCGATGGAATCAAGGTCCTGAACGGCGATCAGGAGGCGTATTGCAGGCGAACGTTTCCAGGCACGCCCGTATATCGCTTCCCGGCGTTCGTTGCGACCGAATACTTTCAATCGCTTGAATGCCATCAGGGAAGCTATCTACTCTCGATCGGGCATCCGTTCGACCTGAAGGGAATGGACGTGCTCATTGCAGCGTTCCTTCGCATCGCGGAGAAATACCCGCGGATCGCGCTCCGCATCATGGGATATTGTTCCCCGGAGGAGCTTGCCCGGTATGCCGTGCTTTCGGAAGGCCATCCGAGAATCGAGTTCATTCGGCCCGGCTGGATAGAAGATGTCGGGGAACAGGTGCGCAACTGCTATGCCTTGGTGAATGCCGCGAAGTCCGAAGCAATGGGGCGGGTTCATGTCGAAGCGATGGCATGCGGCAAGCCCATTGTCGCCACACGGACCAACGGTGCCATTGAATGCGTGGAGGATGGTAAGACAGGCCTGTTGTGCGAAATCGGAAACGCGGAGGACCTCGCCTCCAAACTTGACGAGCTGCTTTCGGACCCGGAGCGGGCAGAAGGCATGGGCCGGGCCGGGCGGATTCGAGCGCAGTCGACGTTCTCGGAGGCGCGGTATGCGAATGAGTTCCACTGCATGATCTCGGAGGCTATCGCTGGACCCATGGTGCGTCGATGATCGGAGAATGAACAGTCATGCTGCGGAGGCTGCGACCGAAAGCCGGAACTTCCGACGGCACGGACTCCGTGCGCGCCTGCTTGGCAGAGGCGTTGTCGGCGACGAGTCGGGGCGAAAGCCCCCGGCATTTCCAACCGGTACCGTGACGTGCTGACATTCATCCTGCGAATGGTTCGGTCCTGGCGGCACGCGCTCGCTGACAAGAAGCGAGGCTACTACTTGCAGTCACTCAGAGACAAAGGGCTTTCGGTCGGAGTCAACGTGCAATTCGCGGCCGATATCTTCCTCGACCCATCGCACTGCGCGTTGATTCACATTGGCAACAACATAACGTTTGCCCCCAATGTCCGTCTGATCGCGCACGACGCCAGTACCAAGCAGTTCATCGATGCCACACGCATCGGGCGCGTGACCATTCTCGATGACTGCTTTGTCGGAGATTCGGTGATCGTTCTGCCGGGGGTCACTATTGGGCCACGCGCGATAATCGGCGCCGGCTCGGTGGTTTCGAAGGACATTCCGGAGAACTCGGTTGCGGCTGGCAACCCCGCCCGCGTAATCTGCTCGCTTGACGAGTACCTCCTGAGGAAGGACCGCGCGGCGGCCGAGCGCGGTGTATTTGGTCGAGAGTATTGGATTGAGAATCTCACCGAGGAAACGCGACGGCGGCTGCTCGAGAAGCTTGCAGAGCAGGATGGTTTCATTCTGTGAGCGAGGTGCCACGGGCCGGCCCGGCCGAAGCGATTGAACGAACCCGGATGTGGCTTGGGGTCGTCCATCAACACCGATCGGGGGCAGGCGGGGAGAATCGTCCGTGAGTTCGACAGAGAGGCACTTTTCGCGGCACTTGAGTGATTCGACCGCTTCGCGGTTTGGATTCGTACTCGTCATACTCTTTCTGGTCGTGGAGTACGGCCGGCCCCAGGAGTTCATTCCGGTTGTCGGCGCACTGCGACTCAGCTGGGTCATCGGAGTCCTCATGGTGCTGACTTGGATTGGGAGCGGGAAGCTTCGGCTGGCGTCCAGCCGTCAAACGCTCGCAACGTGTCTCTTCGTGTGCCTCGCTGCGGTTCACGTTCCCTTCGCCACCAACGGCTTCAGGGCCTATACAGTGACTTTGGGTTTGTTCCTGTACTTGCCATTCTTTGTTTCGATTCTGCTGTTTCTGGACACTTATGCGCGCCTCAAGGCTTTCTTCATGTGGTGGAGTCTTGTCGGTATCTACCTCGGCGTAATGGGCGTGCTCGGAGGAGGGGTCGTCGGGACGGGATTTCTCGGTGACGAGAATGACTTCGCGCTGCTGATGAACACCATGCTGCCTTTCATCCTGTCCATGTTCGTCCTTGCGCGGAGGACGTTCATGAAGATTCTCTACATGGGTGGCGCCATGGTTTGCGTGGCAAGCATCGTGATCTCCAATTCGCGCGGCGGGTTTGTCGGTCTCGTCGCCGCATTGACGATAATCTGCATTGCGAGCCCACGGAAGCTCGTCGCCCTAACTCTGGCCGGCATCCTTGCCCTTGGCGTCTATGCCGTCGCAGATGAGGCGTACTGGAATCGGATCTCGTCGATCCAGGCCACCGATGAAGGGACTGCGAAAGAGCGAACCGAGTCGTGGCAGGCTGGATGGGATATGTTCAAAGAATATCCTCTCGGGATCGGCCCCGGTAACTTTCCAGTGCGCTTTCCCGAGTTTCAGCCGGATTCGATGGAACGAAACATGTGGGGGAGGCAAGCGCATTCGTTGTGGTTTACGCTCCTGCCTGAGTTGGGAGTGCCTGGAGTTCTGCTCTATCTGTGGCTGCTATGGATCAACATGCGTGACATTTGGCGTATGCGGCGCGCGGGTGAGACAACCAAGGGTAATGATCCCAGATACTTTGGATACCTCCTTTCGGTTGCCTTCATGGCGAGTTTGACCGGCTTCTTTGCATCAGCGACATTTTTGTCGGTCTTGTATTACCCCCATTATTGGTACCTGACCGCCCTCATTGTTGTCAGTCGAAGAATTGCGGATCACCTTGATTCACGGACCGGGATGACGCCTCGTCCACATCATCGAGAGGCGCCGCCGCGCGGCGCGGCGGGCGGGCAGCCCGCATAATCGTAGGCATGTCGGCGCCGTCGGCGAGTTTTGGTGGCTGGGAGGAAAACAATGATCCGGATCCGATCGCGAGCGCGACACCGGGCCGGGGGCGACAAGTCGTTGCTCGTCGTACAGGCAGCGATCTGCCTGTCCCTGTGCTGAGCATTTCGCACCCTGGGGAAGTCGAATGCAGGCTACGGCCAAGGTGAGGGCGGCACTGGCGTCGTTCGTGTGCGCCGCGGACATCGATGGTTGGTGTTTGCGGCGACACTCGGTCCGCGACAACGCGATCCTTATGTACCATCGCGTGTTGCCGCCGGACGCGTGCCAAGGCATTCAGGCGGGAATGTTTGTACACCCCGAGACGCTCGAGCTCCATCTCGAATACCTCGCGCGACGATTTGACATAGTCCCGCTGTCGGCTTTGGCGCAGCGCGAAACTCCCGGTAGACGGACTTCTCGTGCGCGGCCGCGTTGTGCTGTGACTTTCGATGATGGTTGGCGCGACTTCTACCAATATGCCTACCCGATACTGCTTCGCCAGCGGATACCCGCGACAGTATTTCTTCCGACTGACTTCATCGGCACCGATCAGTGGTTCTGGACAGATCGCCTTGGGATCCTACTGGGGCGTTTCCCGCCTGTGGACACGCCGCGTTCCCGTCGCTACGCAGAAGACGTCGTGGTGGGGAAGATTCTCGCCCTTACAGGTGATTTTCCGGTCCGCCTCGAATTGGCGATCCGCATGCTCAAGCCCTTTCGAATTGAGGCGATCAATGAGACGCTGGACGAACTCGATAGACTTTCCGGCACTTCATCGATGCCCGGAGGTCGTGCATTCCTGTCGTGGAACGAAGTCGAGGAAATGTTTGCCTCAGGGCTGATTACTTTCGGGTCTCACACCGCGTCCCACCCGATCATGACCATGCTGACGGAGCCTGAGGCGGAGCGTGAATTGAGAACCTCCCGCGATGCTCTTCAGTTCAGGAAAGTTGTGGAGCCGGAGTTCGTCTCGTTTTGCTACCCGAATGGGGCGAGTTCCAAACGGCTTGCCGAATTGGTGCGCGAGGCTGGCTATCAGATGGCGGTCACCACGCAGAGAGGATGGAATGGACCGGAAGCGGATCCGTACGCGCTCCGGCGGATCGGCATACACGAGGACATGACGTCGACACAACCGATGTTCGCCGCTCGGCTCGCGGGGTTGCTCTGACAGTGTGCGGGCCGCCGCTGGGTCGGCAGGCGCGGTTCCAGGCGTGGCTCGTCGCACGTTTCGAGACGCCTGCATTGGGGCGTTCTTCGGCAAGGAAGGCTTCAATATGACGCTTGGTGTCTGCCATTTGATCTCCGGTGACCTGTGGGCGGGCGCCGAGGTCATGGCCTTTCACCTCTTGCAGGGCCTTCATCGACGGCGCGACATCGATCTGTTCGTGATCGTGCTGAACCGAGGAACGCTATCCGATCGCCTGCAACAGGAAGGAATCTCAACCTGCATCATCAGCGAGACGGCACATTCGTTCCAGGCAATAGTGCGCCTTGCTTGGCGGATGGTCGCCAAACGCGAGCCGCAGGTCCTCCACTCGCATCGCTACAAGGAGAACGCTCTTGCCTATCTCGTTTCGCTTGCTTTGCGCAGGCGGGTTGCGCTCATCGCCACGCAGCATGGCATGCCGGAGCACGGAGGAGGTTGGCGGAGCGCGGTCAGCCGCCTGAAGTCGAATGCGAACCTGCGATTGCTGGAGTCAAAGTTCAGTTCGACCGTGGCGGTGTCCGCCGATATCAAGGCATCCCTCGTGCGGGAGCATGGGTTTGCAGCTGACGCCGTTGAGGTCATTCACAATGGAGTCATCAGCGCTCCCGGATCCGCTCGTCCCGCGAGGGGGGAGACCTTTACAATCGGGTCCGCTGGCCGCCTCGTGCCGGTCAAAGACTTTCGACTGATGGTCGAGATCGCCCACTTGCTCAAGGAGCGAGGACGCAAGATTCGATTTGAACTCGCCGGCGACGGCCCCATGCGGCCTGAGATCGAACAACTGGTAGCGGATCGTGGCTTGGCCGAGGAGTTCGCGATCCTGGGGTTTGTTGAGGACATCGATTCGTTTTATCGAGGACTCGATGTCTACGTAAACACGTCGCTGCACGAAGGAATTCCGATGAGTGTACTGGAAGCGATGTCGCGCGGAATTCCGGTGGTCGTGCCGGATGTCGGGGGCTTGAAGGAGATCGTCGCCGATGGCGTGGGCGGATTCGCGGTGAGCGATCGAAGCGCGGACGCGTTCGCGCAGCGGTGTAGTGCGCTCTATGACGATGCGGGGCTCCGCGAATCGATGTCACGGGAAGCGCGGCAAGTGGTAGCCGAGCGATTTTCCAACGACCGGATGGTCGATGAGTATGCGGCGTTGTATCGCAAGGCCGAAAGGCGCTAGATAGTGTTCGATCTTCGGACGTCCGCGCACCTATCGGCCGCGGTTGCACCATGAGCCGGAAGTGGGGGGGGTATGTGGCCGGCGGCGGTCCCATCGCGCCGACGTTACGACGCACCGTGGCGGCGGAAGTGCCTGATGAACAGAGACAGGACGTAAGGACATGATGGAATCAGTTTTCTTCGGTTCGGTCTTCCTCATTGGATTTGCCTATTTCGGATACCCACTCACCCTGGTCGCAATTGACTGGGTCCGTGGGCGGAAGGTCCAAACGGGTACGGCGCTGCCGCAGGTCAGCTTCGTGGTGACTGTTCACAACGAGGAGAGGAGGATTCAGGCGAAGCTCGACAACATACTCAGCCTTGACTATCCGCGGAACAGACTTCAGATTATTGTGTCTTCCGACGGCTCGACAGACCGAACCAACGACCTGGTGCGAAGCTACGGCGATCGGGGCGTCGAACTGCTGCAATGGGAAGAACGCAGGGGAAAGGAGAACGCCCAGAAGGACGCGATCAAGGGTGCGACAGGGGAAGTCCTGGTTTTCAGCGACGTGGCCACGACGATGGAGCCTGCGGGTCTGCGGCAACTCGTCGCGAGTTTCGCGGACCCCACGGTTGGATGCGTCAGCAGTGAGGACCGCCTCGTCGGAAGAGGCGGAGAGACTAGCGGCGAGGGTCTTTACGTTCGCTACGAGATGTGGTTGCGCAGCCTCGAATCACGCGTCGGTTCCCTGGTTGGGTTGAGTGGTTCACTTTTTGCGGCCAGACGGACGGTCTGCGCGGACTTCTCCGGTGAAATGCAGAGCGACTTTCGCACGGTATTCAACAGCGTCAAGCTGGGATTGCGTGGGATTAGCGAACCGCGTGCCGTCGGAATCTACCAGGACACCGCAGATCCGAAACGGGAGTGGGAGCGCAAGATCCGGACGGTGGTAAGAGGGCTGACCGTGTTCTTTCGCCACGCTGAACTACTGAACCCGTTTCGTTATGGGCTGTTTTCCTACCAACTGTTCTGCCATAAGCTCCTTCGCTGGCTTGTACCCCTGTGGCTAATCCTTGCTCTCATCTCGAATGTGGTGCTTGCAAACTCGTCCATCGTCTATGCAGCACTGCTGGCGGTACAACTGTCCCTCTACGCTCTCGGCCTGATCGGGTTACTGCAGCCGAAATTGCAGCGAGCGGTTGTCGTCCGTGTGCCCATGTACTTTCTCGCCGTCAATGCGTCAATACTGCTCGCGTGGCGGCGCTATCTGAGGGGGGACCGTATCGTCACGTGGTCCCCGACTCAAAGGTGATGCCAGGGCCGCCAATCCTCTCCGGCAGGGAATCCACATTTCCTGCCCGTCGATGATTGGGCGATCGTTGACGCGAGGTTTCAACGAGCAGAACAGGGTGGGAGCGAGAGCGGCCAGACCCTGTATCCCCGGCCGGCCAGTCCAGAGTCGCTCCCGAAACCGAATAGTTGTCGACCTCGGAACCTAAGCTTGGCGCCAAATCCGCGGTTTGCGATTGCCGGCAGGGGTCATTGCGTTATTATGCCAATGGTATAAAATGCGCTCAATACGTGGCAAGACCACTGGCGAAATGGCTGATGTGCGTCCCATGAATGCGTGCTCTGAGGCGCAATGTACCAGTCGTCGGCTACGTGCCGACCGCGAAAAAGGGCTGACTCGAGCGACTGTGGTCCTGCAGCAGGAACAGTACGCATGAACGTGGGGATTGAACAAGCAGGCGCCGGAATGTCTACACTTTGAGGATTGGCCGTAAACGTCACTTGGCCATGCTGCACCCATTGTCGTGAATTCTCGCCCTTGGCCAATATCCAAGTGGCCCCCCATTGCACCATTTCTCGTTGAAAGTGATGGGTCCTCCGGCCCACTTCGAACCGTAACGTTGAACCTGGCGGGCGATAGGTCGCCGCTGCGATGCAGACGCGCTGCAAGCCAGGAATGCCCATTTCTGTGGGAGGCAAAATGAACACCGAATCGTCTTCATCGTGTGACAGGTCAGTCGTATCTTTCAGGTCGCACAAGGTCCAGCATCATCCGGCAAAGGCCGGCAGGATTTCGCTTGTTGCGGTGCTTTTGTGCGGACTGTTGTCGCTGTTTGCGGTCAGCCGGACGGCAAATGCGACAAACTATTTTTCCTGGGGTGCGGAGACTCAGAGCACAGTAATCATTCGCGGCGCATCAAGCCCCATTTATGGGTACCACGGGGGAACGACGCGCGACTGCACCGTGGCACACTCAGGGTCCTGTTCGATGAAGCTGAACGTGATCGGAAATGACAGCGGCAATCAACAGATGGGCATTGATATTCCGCAGGCGCCGTACGGCTGGAACATCGTCGGGAGTCGGGCGATGTATTATCGCTGGTACATGCGAATCATGCCCGGTTTCAAGTGGGGAAGCGGTACCGCAAAGACGAAATCCAGTCGCATCGGGGGTGGCGTTCAGGGCTATACCGGTTACTTGATGAGCTACGGGTTCCTGATCGGGGAGTGTTCCAGCGCGGGTTGCACGCTGAACGATGGCAGTTCCAACGGCAGCGACGCCAACCTGAAAGTTTCACTAGATTTTCGGGCGAAGGCGGACGGCGTATGGCACGAGTACATTGTCAAGGTCAAGCCCAATACGTCTGCGAGCTGTACCGCTCCGTCCAACTGTGATGCACAGTTTCAGGCGTGGGTTGATGGCGTCTCAGTGGGGGAATACAACAACTTCAAGCTTCACAACAACGCCTCTGATGCAATGACCGAATTCTGGGGTGGGTGGATGGTTGCCCCGTATTTCCAGCTGGGCGGGACATCGACTGATGGTGGAACAATTTACCTGGACGATTTCTCTACGGACGATACATGGAATTCAGTTTTTTCGGGCGTCCCGCCGCTTCCGGCGCCGGCCAACCTCCGGAAGCAATAGTTACTCCGCTGCCGACGTTCGATGGCAATCAATCGGACATCGACTCAGCAGCAGTCCCCGTTCTGGGGTCGCAAAGGTTTACCGATCCGGTGAGCTCCTAGGAGATGATCTCAACCGCAAGGAGGCACCAATGAAGTACTCAGTATTGCTTGTTGTGTCGTGCCTAAGCCTATTTGCATCGTCAAGGTCCTTTGCGGACGAGTGTCCCGCCAACTGGAGCGCGCTGCACCCGGATTGGATTTGGTGCGACGACTTCGAGTCAGACAAGCTGTCGAGTTACTTCGACAGAACTACCGCATTCAGTCGTACAGGCGGGATCGGATTGAATGGCACTACCGGAATGCAGGCAACTTTCACTTCCGGTGTATCGGACGCCGGGTCGCTCAAATTGGCATTTGGACTGACTCCGCCGGGCGGCGGATTCACTCCGCCGGTGGGCGTTACGACCACCACGAAGTTTCGCGATGTGTATTACCGCGTCTACGTAAAGTCGCAGGTCGGCTGGCAGAGCGGGTCGAATGGCAATCAGAGCAAATTGTCTCGGGCGACTTCCTTTGTGGCAGCCGACTGGTCGCAAGCGATGATCGCGCACCTGTGGAGCAACGACACGGGGAACAACAACTACCTGCGAATTGATCCGGCAGGGTGCGTTTCGGGCGCAACGGTCCAATGCGTCGGATATAACGATTTTGCGCATCTGGCTTGGCTTGGTGCCGCAAATGGCACTACCGCGATCTTCGCGCCGCCGATTCCCGGAACTTGGAACTGCATCGAAACGCACGTCCGGCTAAACGATGCAGGACTGGCGAATGGCGTTCACGAGTTTTGGATTGACGACAAGCTCGAGGCCCGGAATGCCACCTTGAATTTCGTCGGAAGCTTCACTGCCTACGGGATCAATGCGATTCTGCTCGAAAACTATATCAACAATGGAGCGCCGCAAACCCAGAAGCGGTACTGGGATAACTTCGTGGTGTCGCGGCAGCGCATCGGATGTTCGCCAACTGGCGCTGCTCTCCCAGCTCCTCAGAACCTGCGGATAGTTGGCGGATGAACTTCAGCGGGCGGGATTGGCGCCGGCGTGGAATGTATCCTTCCGCGAGGACAATGCGACCACCCGCCAGTTGAACCCGTAAGCTCCCACGTCAAGTGGACAGTTCTAAACTGGAGTTTCCGTGGCGAGCAACTGCTTGCGATAGCGCGCTGGCGGCAGGCTTCCCAACGCCTCGTGCGGCCTGATTTCGTTGTACCGCTCGAGCCATTCGGCGGTGATCGCGCGGACCTCATCGAGCGAGTCGAACAGGTCGGCGCTCAGCACTTCCTCGAGGCAGGTCCGGTTGAAGCGCTCGATGTAGGCATTCTGGTCCGGCTCTCCCGGCTGGATGAAACGCAACTCGATGTCTTGCTCCTTGCCCCAGTCAGTGAACGTCTGGCTGGTCAGTTCGGGGCCGTTGTCGCAGCGAATCGCGCTGGGCCGGCCGTGCAGGTCGATCATCTGGGCCAGGAAGGCGCTGACCCGGGCGGCGGGAATGCTGACCGCTACGTCAATGCCTAGGGCGCCACGATTGGCCTCGTCGATCACGTTCAGCATCCGGAACACGCGCCCGCTGTACAGCGTATCGCGCATGAAATCGATGGCCCAGACCGCGTTCATCCGCGGCTCCACCCACAACGGCTGTCGCACCCGCTGTGGCACCCGCCGCCTGGTTCGCCGCGGCAGGTTGAGCCGCAGTTGGCAGTACACCCGCCAGATCCGCTTGTGGGTTCCTGCAGGCTGGCGGCTCCGTGCGAGATCGGGGAGCCGCCCATGTATGGGAGGGAGCAGCGAGTGCTGTTACGTCACTATCTGGAGCGGGGCCTGAGCAAGGCCGAGGTGGCCCGGGAGCTGGGGGTCGCCCGGCGCACGGTCTATCACTGGATCGCCAGCGGCCAGCTCGACCGCGAACTTAATGACCTGCCAGTGCGGTACACGGCACGCCCGCCGGTGGCGCGGAAGATCGATCCGTTCCGCGGCATCATCGACGCCCGGCTGGCCGAGTTTCCCCGCCTGACGGCAACCCGCCTGCTGGCGGAGATCCGGGCGGCCGGGTACGCCGGCGGCTACACCCAAGTGAAGGCGTACGTCCGGCGGGTACGGCCGACGCCGGCGGCGGAACCCGTCGTGCGCTTCTAGACGCCGCCCGGCCACCAAGGCCAGGTCGACTTCGCCGAGTTCCGGTTGCCGTGGGGCAAGCGTTACGCGCTGGTCGTGGTGCTGGGCCATTCCCGGCTGCTGTGGCTGCAGTTCTATCCGCGCCAGACGATGGCGGTCCTAATGCGCGGGCTGGAAGAAGCCTTCGACTTCTTCGGTTGCGTGCCGGCCGAGCTGCTGTTCGATCAGATGAAGGCGGTGATCATCGACGACGGGCGGGAGGTCGGCGGCCGGCTGCTGGAGAACGCCGAGTTCCTGCGCTTCGCTGCCCACTGGGGCTTCCGGGTCCGGGCCTGCCGGCCGTATCGGGCCAAGACGAAGGGCAAGGTCGAACGGCCCATCAGCTACGTGCGCCAAAGGCTTCTTCTACGGTCGGCCATTTCTCAACGACGCCGACCTCAACGCCCAGGCGCTGTCGTGGTTGGCCCAGACCGCCAACCGGCGTCTCCACCGGACCACGCTGGAGGTTCCGCGGGTGCGCTTCGAACGTGCCGAGCGGGCGCTGCTACACCCGCTGGTGGCGCACCCGTATCGGTCGTTGCTGATCCCGGCCAAGACCCCGGAGCCGCCGCGGCAACCCCGCGCGCCGGCCCTGCTCACCGTGGAGCGCCGACCGCTCGCCTGGTATGACCGGCTGACCGGGGGCGCGCCATGAGCGCCGCCCCGCGCCCGGCGCGCGACGCCATCCGCGCCATGCTGGCCGACCTCAAGATGCCCGGTTCGCTGGAGGCGGTCGACGGCATCCTGAGCGAGATCGATGGCGGTCGCATAGCGGCCACCGAGGCGATCAACCGCCTGCTCGCCGCCCAGGTCACGCTGCGCAACAACCGTCGGCTGCAGGCGGCGATGCGCTCCTCTCGCCTGCCGGCGGTGAAGACGCTGGAGTCCTTCGACTTCTCCTTCCAGCCCTCGCTCAAGCGGGAGCAGATCGAGCGCCTGCACGAGCTCAACTTCATCGAGCGCAAGGAGAACGTGGTTCTACTCGGCCCGCCCGGCGTGGGCAAGACGCACCTGGCGATCAGCCTTGCCATCGCCGCTGCCCAGCGCGGCCGCCGCGTCTACTACGGCACCTTGATCGACCTAATCACCTCGCTCGAGGAAGCTCAAGCCGCCGGCCACTTGACGCGGCGGCTGGCGGTCCTGACCCACCCCTCGCTGCTGGTGGTCGACGAGATCGGCTACCTCCCGATCAACCACGCCGGCGCCGTGCTGTTCTTCCAACTCATGAATCGCCGGTACGAGCGCGCCTCGACCGTGCTCACCTCCAACAAGAGCTTCGAGGAGTGGGGCGCGGTATTCGGCGACGACGTGATGGCCGCGGCGCTCATCGACCGGGTGCTGCACCACTGCCACCTCGTGAACATCCGCGGCAACAGCTACCGGATGCGCGAGCACACCGAGTTGTACCGAACGCTACAACCTGAGATCGACGCAGCGGAGCCAGTCCGACGCATCCGCCGGTCGAAGGTGGCCGGCAACTGACACGACCACGGTGCGCAAATTTCAAGCGCCAGAACTGTGCGGTTCTCGCCCGGCGTTGACAGGGGGAGCTTACGGATCTCCGAGGGCGGTAGGTCAAAGGACCAACTCGCCTCGGCCACCGTGGTCTTGCCCTGGATGATTTCCAGCACCAGCGCCGTCTTCCGCCGCGCCGTCCACCGATTGATGTCTTCTTCCATCACTGCGCTCATGTCATGTCCCTTTCGAAATTCTGACTTAAGCAGGAAATAGGTGGGTCATTACAGGGGAGCTTACGAGTGGGTCATTGCAATCGCTTCTAGACAAATTGACGTATACAACCAGTCGCAAAGATCCAACCTCACGGGGAAACGTGAGCTTTATCCGACAGTCGGATTGTTTGGTCCTGCTGAGCGATCGTATGCTAGATTGAACTTTGACCGGGAGGGGGGGACGGGGGGTTGTCCCTTGCATGCTGCAAGGTTTGCCATTCTGCGGACCCAAAGAAATGGGATTCCTGGTGGGTTTTCTTGCGCCGAAGGGTGGTCCAATGGAAAAGTGGCGTTTCACAAATTTGCTGCCGATGGGGATTCTAGAGGGGCGTAAAGCCGAGAGCACCACCTGATGGCGGATGCATCCGGGACTTGGGGACTTGAAATGGGCGAACCCGGCAATCGAGAAGGTATTGAGCCGAACGATCTGACGCCCGACCAACCGGTAGGCGATCCAGCCCATGACCGTTGAGCAAGGCGGGCCGGAACCCCTCTCTTCCCAAGTGGCCCGGGAGCCACGGGTGACGAACCAAGCGTCGGGGACAATCTTGGTGCAACGCGACGTCGTTGTCGTCGCGGCGACCGACGCCGCTGTCGCCCACGCTCTGTTGCCCGCGATGTGCAAAGGGACTTCTGCAAATGGTACGACCGGATTCACCAGCAGGAACATCCGAGGCATTCCGGGCGGGCTATTTGATTCTCTGCTGCGCGCGAAGCCTCGGCCTTCCGCGGCGGCCGAAACGGCAAGTAGCCCATGGCGTACGGCAACGATCGTGGGTGGAGCTGGGAACGGCATTCGTGTCCCGTTTGGAGGATCTGTCCGGCCGACCGCGGCAGATTCCACGCGACGATGGGCAATTTTTCCGGGAGCGCCGGCCTTGACCCATGTGTGGCCCCGCGCGTCGCATTCGGTCAGGCTGACGACGATCACGCGGCATGGCCTACGATCAGGTGCTGGCGAGGAGGCCCGATGACCGGTTCCTGGCTGCTGCGCTTCATTCCGCGCCCGCAGGCGGGAGCCCGCTTGTTCTGCTTTCCGTACGCAGGCGGGGGCGCTGCGGCGTACCGGTTGTGGCCTGAGGGGCTGCCCGCCGAAATCGAGGTGTGCGCGGTCCAGCTGCCCGGGCGCGCCAATCGCTTGCGTGAGCCGGCGCTGGCCAGCATCCCCGCAACGGTGGAGGCGTTGCTGCCGGCGCTGATGCCGCACCTGGATCGTCCCTTCGCCCTCTTCGGGCACAGCATGGGGTCGGTGCTGGCCTACGAAGTCGCCGCTGAATTGGCCAGACGCGCAGGCCCCCTTCCAGCACACCTGTTCGTATCCGGGCGTCGGCCGCCGCGCATACCCGGGTCCGACCCGCTGCTGCACGTGCTTCCCGATCACCTGTTCGTCGCCGAGATCAACCGGCGTTACCGGGGGATACCCACCGAGGTCTTCAACGAACCGGAGCTGATGGCGTTGCTGCTGCCGTGCCTGCGCGCCGACATCCTTGCGCTCGAGACGCACGAACCGGGCTCCGCCCCTGCGCTGCCCTGTCCGATCACGGCCTTCGGCGGCACGGATGACCCGCTGACCCCGCGTGAGCACCTCGAGGCATGGCGCAGCGAGACGCGCACGGGTTTCCGCCTGCGCATGTTTTCCGGGGACCATTTCTATCTCGATCCCCGGCGCGCGGAGGTGCTCGCCGACATCGCGGCCACGCTTGCGCCACTGCTCACCGGGCGCGCATCGAAGCAGGCCGCCGCGTGACGCCGGACGTTGCAACGCTTGCAACCGTGCCGGTGGCAATTGTGGGCATCGGTTGCCGTTTCCCCGGGGGCGTCACCGATCCTTCGAGCTTTTGGCGCCTGCTCGTCGAAGGCCGCGACGCCATTGCCGAAATTCCTGGCGACCGCATCGACCTGGCGCACTACTACGATCCCCGACCGGCCACTCCCGGCCGCATCATGACCCGCTGGGGCGGCTTTCTCGAGCGCATCGACGAGTTCGACGCCGCGTTCTTCGGCATCTCGCCGCGCGAGGCCGAGCGGATGGACCCGCAGCAACGCCTGCTGCTCGAAACCGCATGGGAAGCGCTCGAGGACGCGGGCCAGGATGTGTCGTGCCTCGAGGGGAGCCCGACGGGGGTGTTCGTCGGTCAGTGGCTGAGCGATTTCGAAGGGCGCCTGTTCGCTGACCCCGAAGCGGTCGACTTCTACATGACGACCGGCAGTGGCCGGTACGCCGCGTCCGGGCGCATCTCGTACGCGCTCGGGCTGCGCGGGCCGAGCCTGACGCTGGACACCGCGTGCTCGTCGTCGCTGGTCGCCGTGCACCTGGCCGTGCGCAGCCTGCGCAACGGCGAATGCGCGCTGGCGCTGGCCGGCGGCGCCAACATCATCCTGCAGCCGCACATCAGCGTCGCCTACTCTCAAAGTCGCATGATGGCGCCCGACGGACACTGCAAGTTCGGGGACGCCTCCGGCGACGGCTACGTGCGCAGCGAGGGCGCCGGGTTGGTCGTGCTGAAGCGGCTGGATCAGGCGCTCGCCGACGGCGACCGCATCTACGCGGTGATCCGCGGCAGCGCCGTCAACAACGACGGTCGCAGCAGCGGCTCGATGGGTACGCCGAGTCGCCTTGGCCAGGAGGAACTCCTGCAGAACGCCTATCGGGACGCCAACGTGTCACCCGGTCGCGTCGGGCTGTTCGAGGCCCATGGCACCGGGACGCGGGCGGGCGATCCGGTCGAACTCGGCGCGCTCGGTGCGATTCTTGCGCAGGATCGCGCAACCGCACGGCAGCGCGTACGTCGGGTCGGTGAAGACGAACATCGGCCACACCGAGGGCGCGGCCGGCGTCGCGGGCGTCATCAAGGCCGCACTCGCGCTTCGCAACGAGCGGATCCCGCCAAGCCTGCATTTCGTCCAGCCGAACCCGGCAGTCGACTGGGACAGCATCCCGCTGCGCGTGCCGACGACGGCGGTGGGCTGGCCGCGCGGCGACGTGCCACGCCACGCCGCCGTCAGCGCTTTCGGTATCGCGGGCACCAACGCGCACGTGGTGCTCGAGGAGGCGCCGGCGGAGCGTGCCCGCACCGCCGAACCAGGACCGGAGGTATTGTTGCTGTCGGCTGCCACCCGCGAGGCGCTGGCGATCAGGGCGCGCTCCGTCCAGGAATGGATTTCGCAGCGCGGCGCGGCGGGGATCCCCGCGCTCGGCGACCTGTGCTACACGGCTGCGGTGCGCCGCACGCATCAGGAGCACCGGCTCGCGATCCCGGCCGCGGATGCAGACGAGCTGCAGAGCCGGCTGGCGGCCTTCGCCGAGGGCCAGTCCGATTCGGGCTGCCTGGCGGGCCGCGTCGGACCGGCCGGCGCCGGCCGGGTCGTGTTCGTGTTTCCCGGGCAGGGCTCGCAATGGTTCGGGATGGGTCGCGATCTGCTGAAGTCGGCGCCGGCGTTCCGCGCCGCGATCGAGCGATGCGAGCGGGCGATCCAGGTGGAGGCGGGGTGGTCGCTGCTGGCGGAGCTCCACGCCGACGAGGCCAGCTCCCGGCTGTCGGACATCGACGTCGTGCAGCCGGTGCTGTTCGCGATCGAGGTGGCGCTCGCGGAGTTGTGGCGCGCACACGGTATCGAGCCGGCCGCGGTCGTCGGACACAGCATGGGTGAAGTTGCTGCGGCCTGCATCGCCGGAGCGCTGTCGCTCGAGGACGGGGCCCGGGTCATCTGCCGCCGCAGCCGGCTGTTGCGCGAGAAGCGTGGCAAGGGGGGGATGGCGCTGGTCGAGTTGACGCTCGACGAGGCGCACGAGGCGCTCGCCGGCTTCGAGGGCAGGTTGTCCGTCGCGGTGAGCAATTCCGCCCGGTCGACCGTCGTCGCCGGCGATCCGCCGGCGCTCGCGGAGTTCCTGGCGGTCCTGACCCGGCGCGACGTCTTTTCCCGCCTCATCAACGTCGACGTCGCCTCGCACAGTCCGCAGATGGATTCGCTGCGGGTGCCACTGCACGACGCGCTGGCAGGACTCGACCCGCAGCCGTGCGCCGTCCCGCTGCATTCGACCGTCGACGCGGCTGTCGTGCCGGGAACGGCGCTCGATGCCGACTACTGGGTGCGCAACCTGCGGCAGCCGGTGCGCTTTTCCGCGGTCGTGAGGAGCCTGCTCGCGCAGGGGCCGACCACCTTCATCGAGATGAGCCCGCACCCCGTGCTGTTGCCCTCGATCGAGCAGGAGGCGCAGAGCGTCGGCGTGGAAGTGCTGGGCGTCGGTTCGCTGGTGCGAAACGGTCCCGGACGGGCGACATTCCTGGAATCGTTGGCCCGCCTGCACGTGGCCGGGCATGCCGTGCGCTGGCGAACCGCGTATCCGCAGGGTCGCATCGTCGACCTGCCGGCGTACCCGTGGCAACGCGAACGATACTGGTACGAACCGGCGGCGGACGCGGCGCAGCATCCCGCCACGCGGGGGCTGCTCGGTCCCGTTGTCACGTCATCCATCGAGTCCGACACGCGCCTTGCCGAGGTCGAGCTCAGTCTGGATCGCCAGCCATATCTGGCGGATCACCGCGTCCGGGGCGCTGTGATCGTTCCCGCGGCGGCGTTCATCGAGATCGTTTGCGAGGCTGCGACACGCGCGCTGGACGCGGACACCGTCACCGTGCAGGAGCTGCGGCTCGAGGAGGCACTGCTGCTTCCGTCCGGCAGCCGCCGGCTGGTGCAGATCGCACTGACGGCGGGCCCGCCCGATTGCCGGGCCGTGCGAATCTCCAGCCGCGCGGTCGACGGCGACGACGAAACGTGGACGGTGCACGCGCGGGGCTTCGTGCGCGCCGGGGGGGCGGGTACTGTCCCGGCGGTAGCCACCGCCGGAAGTTTCAGCCGCATCAGGACCCGCCAGCGCGCACTATGCGGCCATGAGCGCCCGGGGGCTCGAGTACGGGCCCGCTTTTCAGGCCGTGATGGCGACGACATCCGCGGACGGCGCGTTGTGGGGTCGCCTCGCGCTCCCGGACGGATTGACGACCGCAGGCTTCGTGGTGCATCCAGCGCTGCTCGATGCCGCATTGCAGGTTGGCGTCGCTGCGCTGACCGGTGGTGATCCGCAGGACACGCTCGTGCCGATCAGCTTCGAGTCAATCCGTTGCGCCGGCGGCGGGGCCTTCGTCGGCGGCTGGGCGCGCGCGGTGCCGCGCGCGCCGCCGCCCTCGGGCGAGGTGCCCGAAGTCGACATCAGCCTGCTGGGCGACGACGGTCGCGTCGTCGTCACGATCCAGGGGCTGCGGGTGCAGCGCGTCGGCTCGGCGCGCGCGGTCGCGAATGCCGAGTTCTATGGTGTCGAGTGGCAGCCGCAGCCGGAGTCGGGGCCGGCCGCGGAGCCGGAGGCTACGGCGTCGGGTGAATTCCGCGTCGTCGCCAGCTCCGGGCACGCATCGGGCGCGTTGGTCGACCGGCTGCGCGGGCTCGGATGCCGTGCCACGTCGCTGGATCCGGACGTGTCATCGTGGACTCCGGCGGTGCGCGATGGTGACACCGTCGTCTTCGTCGCCGATGAGGGAGTCGTCGGGTCGGGCGGGGGTTGGCCCGATCTGGTCGCTGCGAGCGTCCGGAACTGCGACCGCGTCCTCGCGATGCTGCGCGCACTCGCCGATGACGCCGCGTCGAGGGGGGCGCGCCTCGTGGTCGTGACTTGCGGCGCTCAGGCCACGACCACCGGGGAATCCCCAACGCTCGAGCACGCGCCGCTTTGGGGGCTGATGCGGACCGTCGCCAACGAGCATGCCGAGCTGCGGGGCCGGCTGATCGATCTGCCGGCGACGCCCAACGACGACGACATCGCGGCGCTTGCCCGCGAGCTCGCCCGCGGCGGCGGCGACGAGGTTGCGCTGCGGGACGGCGCCAGGCTCGTGCCGCGGCTGCGGCCGCTGCGCGCCGAGGCGGCGGCCGCGCGCGTCGGGGCCACAGCTCCGCGCGCCGGCCGCGCCTACTGCGTGGTCGCGTCCACGCCGGGAATCCTCGACGGCCTCGTCTGCCGGGCCGTCGCGCGCCGGAAGCCGGCCGCGGGTGAGGTCGAGATCGAGGTCGATGCGACCGGCCTCAATTTCATGAATGTGATGTCCGCGCTGGGCACCTATCCCGGGTATCCGCACGGGGTTGGCCCGCTCGGCATCGAGTGCGCCGGCCGCATCGCCGCGATCGGCGAGGGCGTCACGGGATCGCGCGTCGGTGAGCCGGTATTCGCGATAGCCATCGACTCGCTCGCAAGCCACGTGGTCGTCGACGCGCGCCTCGTGCGCCCGGTGCCGCGGGGGCTGACGGCGGAACAGGCCGCGGCCATCCCGATCGCGTTCGCGACGGCGCACTACGCTCTGGTGCACCTCGGGCGACTGCAGCGGGGTGAGCGGGTGCTGATCCACGCAGCGGCAGGGGGCGTCGGCCTCGCCGCCATCCAGGTCGCGCGCCATCTCGGGGCCGAGGTCTTCGCCACGGCCGGCAGCCCCGAAAAGCGTGCGCTGCTGACGTCGGTCGGTGTCGAACACGTCATGGATTCCCGCTCGCTGTCCTTCCGAGACGAGCTGCTGGCGCGAACCGGCGGCGAGGGCGTCGACGTCGTGCTCAATTCGCTGGCAGGCGACTTCGTGGACGCGGGTCTGGCGGTGCTGAGGCCGTACGGGCGCTTCGTCGAGATCGGCAAGAAGGACATCTACCGCAACGCACCGCTCGGCCTCCTGCCGTTCAGCCGCAATCTCTCGTATTCGGCGCTCGACCTCGACCGGATGATCCGCGAGCGGCCCGCGCGCGTCGGCGAGCTGTTCGACGAAGTGCTGGCATTGCTGGCGTCCGGCGCCTACCGGCCCTTGCCGTGCACGACCATCCCCGTTTCGCGGGCGGCGGACGCATTCCGGGATATGGCGCAGGGGCGCCATACCGGCAAGCTCGTGCTGACGCACGGCGATCCCGAACTCCAGCTAGACGAAGCCGCCGGATCGATGGCGACGCTGACTGCCGGAACGGTCGTGATCACCGGAGGGCTCGGCGGCTTGGGCCTGGCCGTCGCCGGGTGGCTGGCCGAACGCGGCGCGACCCGACTGGCGCTGGTCGGGCGATCGCCTGCGAACGAATCGCAGCGTGCGGCGCTCGATGCATTGCGGGCGCGCGGCGTCCAGTTGCGCCGTTATCAGGTGGACGTGTCGTCGGCCGCTGCGGTGCGCGAGCTGCTCGACGACGCCGAGCGGGAGCTCGGGCCGATCAGCGTCGTCGTGCATGCCGCCGGCGTACTCGACGACGCCCTGCTGTCCGGGCAGGATGCCGCACGGTTCACGCGCGTCATGGCGCCGAAGTTCGGCGGCGCCTGGAACCTCCATGTCGCGCTCGAATCGCGTCCGTCCGCGATGCTGGTGCTGTTCTCGTCCGTCGCGGCGCTGCTGGGGCTGGCGGGACAGGGGAATTACGCCGCGGCGAACGCGGGTCTCGACGCGCTGGCCCACACCCGTCGGGCCGGCGGCGCGCCGGCAATTTCGATCGACTGGGCGCCGTGGTCGGGGATCGGCATGGCCGCAGTGGGCGCCGACCGCGGCGAGCGGCTGGAGGCACGGGGTCTCGCGAGCTTGAGTCCCGCCGCAGGATTGGCCGCGCTCGAGCGCGTGCTCGAGGCACAGCCGACGCAGGTAGCGGTGATGAGCCTCGACATGAAGGTCTACACCGCCGCCTATCCGGCGGCAGCGCACTCGGCGCTTCTCGCCGAGCTCTCGGCGTCCGGGACCGCAACGGCGCCCGCTGCCGACGGCCCGCAGGGACTGAAGGAGCGCCTGCTGGCGGTGGAGCCGGGGCGGCGCCGGCTCGAGACCGTGCACGCGTTCCTCAAGGAGCAGGTCGGCAAGGTCTTGCGCCAGTCCGCCGCGCGGCTCGACGTCGACAAGCCGTTCCGCACCCTGGGACTCGATTCACTGATGGGCCTGGAGCTGCGCAACCGCCTCGAGTCCGCGACCGGGCTGACACTGTCGGCGACCATGGTCTGGAATTTTCCGACCATCTCGGCTCTGGCCAGGGAGCTTGCGGCGCGCCTCGATGTGCCGCTCGACGCGGAGGGTATGGCGGGCAAGGGCGCGGTGTCCGGGTCCTCGTCGGACGAGGATCTCGAATCCGTGCTGGCGGAGATCGAGCAGCTCTCGTCGGACGAGGCAAGTCGGCGGCTGGCGAGAGACAGATGAGGATGCGTCCGATGAGCGACATCTCACGGCGGATTGCGAACCTGACGCCGGAACAGCGCGCACTGCTCGAGCAGCGGCTGAACCGCGACGTGCCGCGGCAGCAGCGTTCGCAGGCGATCGCCGTGATCGGCGTCGGTTGCCGTCTGCCCGGGGGCGTCGCCGGCGCAGACGGGTATTGGCAGCTGCTGCGGGACGGCGTCGACGCGATCAGCGAGGTGCCGGCCGATCGCTGGGACAACGCGGCGCTTTACGATGCGGATCCCGACGTGCCGGGCCGCATCAGTAGCCGCTGGGGTGGCTTCGTCGCGGGCGTCGACCAGTTCGACGCCGCCTACTTCGGGATTTCGCCGCGCGAGGCGGTGCGGATGGACCCGCAGCAACGCCTGTTGCTCGAGGTCGCGGTCGAGGCGATCGAGGATGCCGGCATTCCCTTTGAACAGCTCGCGGGATCCGAGACGGGCGTGTTCGTCGGCGCGCACGGGCACGCCAGCGACTACCTCTGGCTGCAATACGCGGATCCTGCATCGATGGATCCTTTCACCGGCACCGGCACGGCGCACAACCTGTTCGCCGGCCGTCTGTCCTATGTGTTCGACCTGCACGGGCCGGCGATCGTCGTTGACACGGCCTGCTCCTCGTCCCTGGTGGCGGTACATCTGGCGGTGCAGAGCCTGCGCTCCGGCGAGTCGTCGCTGGCGCTGGCCGGTGGCGTCAACCTGATCCTCGGCCCGCACTTCTCGATCGCGGCGTCGCGGATGCACATGCTGGCACCCGACGGGCGTTGCAAGGCCTTCGACCAGCGCGCCGATGGCTTCGTGCGCAGCGAGGGATGCGGCGTCGTGGTCCTGAAGCGGCTGACGGAAGCGCTGGCTGACGGCGACCCGATCCGCGCCGTGATTCGCGGCTCCGCGATGAACCAGGACGGTCACACCAACGGCATCACGGCGCCCAGCGGCGTGGCTCAGCGAGCGGTCATCGAGCGCGCCTTGCGTGATGCGGGTGCCGAGGGTGGATCGGTCGGGTACGTCGAGGCGCACGGCACCGGAACGGCGCTCGGCGATCCGATCGAAGTCGAGGCGCTCGCGGCGACGGTCGGCCGCGGCGCGGCCGACGATGCTCCGTGCTTCCTTGGGTCGGTGAAGACCAATATCGGGCACCTCGAGGGCGCCGCCGGCATCGCCGGGCTGATCAAGGCGGTGCTCGTTCTGCAGCACAGGCAGGTGCCGAAGAACCTGCATTTCACAGGGCTCAATCCACATATCTCGCTTGCCGGCACGCGCTTCGTCGTGCCCACCGCCCTCGCGGACTGGCGCGCCGGCGCTGGCCCGCGGGTCGCGGGCGTCAGTTCATTCGGCTGGTCCGGAACCAACACCCACGTTGTGCTCGAGGAGGCGCCGGAGCGCACTCCCCCGACGGCGAACCCGGAGGGTCCGTTCCTGCTGTCGGTGTCCGCACGCTCGCGGCCCGCACTCGAGTCCCTGGTGCACGAATACCGCGAGCGCCTCACGGCAGCGACCGCCGCCCAGTTGCGCGACCTCTGCGCCACCGCTGCGCTGCATCGCACCCATCATGATCATCGCGTCGCCGCGGTCGCGCGCGACGGCGTTGCCCTGGCCGCTCGTCTCGAAGAGGCGCTGGCGGCGTCGACCGGGCAGCGCGTGCTCGAGCGCCCGCGCGTCGTGTTCGTCTTTCCAGGCCAAGGCTCGCAATGGGCTGGCATGGGGCGCTCGTTGCTGCACAGCGAGCCGGCCTTCCGCGTTGCCATCGAGCAGTGCGAAGCCACGATCCGCGCCGAGGCCGGCTGGTCGCTGACGGAGGTGCTCGAGGGGCGCGCGCCGTGCGACGACATCGGCGTCCTGCAGCCGACGCTGTTTGCGATGCAGGTAGGGCTCGCGGCGCTGTGGCGCTCCTGGGGGGTCGTACCCGAGGCGGTTGTTGGACACAGCATGGGGGAAGTGGCCGCAGCGCACGTCGCCGGCATCCTCGATCTCGGCGATGCGACGCGCATCATCTGTCGGCGCAGCGCGCTGCTGCGCCGCATCGCTGGGCGGGGTGCCATGGCGCTCGTCGAGCTTCCGATGGACGCCGCGCGCGCTGCTTGCGCGGCGTACGCAGACCGTGTTTCCGTTGCCGTTTCCAATGGCCCGCGATCGAGCGTGCTGTCGGGGGATGCCGGAGGCGCTGAGTGCCATCGTTGCGACGCTGACTTCGCGGAATGTGTTCTGTCGCCCCGTGAAGGTTGACGTCGCGTCGCATAGCCCGCAGGTCGATGGCCTGCGCGATGAACTGCTGCAGTCACTCATCGGAATTGCCCCTCGTGATGGCCGGGTCCCAATGTATTCGACCGTCGAGTCCGCCCAGTGCGGTGGACGCGAACTCGGCCCGCCGTACTGGTTGCGCAATCTGCGGGAGCCGGTGCGGTTCTTCGATGCCGTCCAGCAACTGCTTGCCGACGGTTTCGATGCATTCGTGGAGATCAGTCCGCATCCGATACTGCTGCCCGCAGTCGACGACGCGATTGCGGAAGCCAATGCCGATGCGGTCACCGTGGTGTCGCTGCGTCGCGACCAAGACGAACGCTCGGAAATGCTCGCGAGTCTGGGGCGCCTATATGGTCGCGGCGCGGCGGTCGACTGGGCGGGTCTCTGGCCGAAGCCAACATCGGTCGCCACCTTGCCGGCCTATCCGTGGCAGCGCGAACGATTCTGGGTCGACGAGGTCAGTTCGAAAGCCGATCGCTCTTGGATATCGCGCGATTCGCGTACCGCCGCCACCGAGGACCCGCGCAACTGGCTGTTCACCCCGCAGTGGCGTATGAGTCCGGACGCCGGATCGAGCGCGGCCCCTGAACGCGGCGCGTGGTTATTGTTGAGCGACCGCAGTGGTCGCGGCGCAGACCTCGCGGCGGTGCTCACTCGATCCGGTCAGGACGTGTGGCTCGTGCAGGCCGGCGAGGAGTTCGCAGTTACAGGCCCGCAATCGTTCGACGCTCGCGCGGGGGTACGCGGCGATTTCGACGCGATCGTGGCGACATTGCAGGAGCGAGGCGCGAGAATCGCGGGCATCGTGCACATGTGGAACATTGACGCACCGACCAACGAGTCCGACGTTTCCGACATCGAGCAGTTCCAGATCCGGGGGTGCGCAAGCGTCGCCTTCCTTATCCAGGCCCTCGTGAGGAGGGAACTCGAGCGACCACCGCGCATCAAGATCGTGACGCAGGGCGCACAGTCGCCGGATGGGCGCGCGATCGCGCTTGCGCAATCGCCGGTGTGGGGGCTGGGCCGGGTCATTGCGGAGGAGCATCCCGAATTCTGGGGCGGCCTGCTGGATCTCGACCCGGCAGCCACCCACGCCACCGCCGCTGAGTTCATTGCGCGGGAACTCGGATCCGGGGAGGTCGAAGACGGCGCCGCCCAGACTGCAGCGGGCCGCCATGTCCTGCGGCTCGCCGTGTTCTCGCCCAAACCCGGTCCTGAACTGGTCTGCGATCCGCGCTCCAGTTACCTCGTAACGGGTGGGCTGGGTGCGGTCGGCCTGGAAACGGCGCGCTGGTTGGTGGAGCGCGGCGCACGCCATCTGGTGCTGGCGGGGCGCAGTTCCATTCCGCCGCGCGAACTCTGGACGGCGCCGGAGGCGGCTGCATTCGCCGAACGAATCAGCGGAATACAGCGACTCGAAGCGATGGGAGCTGTGGTGGAGTCCATGACATTGGACATCGCGGACGCCGCAGCGGTCGAGGAGTTCCTGCTACAGCGGACGGGCGCGGGCCTACCACCGATCCGCGGAATCGTGCATGCCGCCGCTGACACCGGCGATTGCCTGGTGATCGAACTCGATGTGGCAAAGCTCCTGAAGGTGCTGCGTCCCAAACTGATGGGTGCCCTTCTGCTCGAGCGTGCCACGCGCCGGATGCCACTCGATTTCCTGTTACTGCATTCTTCATTGGGTAGCCTTCTGGGTCAACCTGGTCATCCAAGCTATGCGGCGGCCAACGCCTTTCTGGACGCCTTGGCGCTCGACGTGCGGCATCGTGGCCGACACGCATTGGCCGTGAACTGGGCGGCCTGGGCGGACCTCGGTCTGGCTCAGACTGAGGGCGGGCGGCGAACCATCGGCGAGCTCGAGCGCCGTGGCATCCGCAGCTTCAGCGCGGCGGCTGGCACCGAGGCACTCGGTCACCTGCTTGCAGGGGATGCGGTCACGGCGGTGGTCGCACCGGCGGATTGGACACGATTCGTCGAAGCGTCGCGATCGACGCGCGTACCGTCGATCGTCCGAGACTTGGGGCATTTTGAGCCCGCGCAGGCCACGCCGGATCGGCCCAGCGAACGTCAGGCAGTGGACGCTGCGTCGCCGGACGATCGGGTGAAGTTGGTCGTGGATCTGCTGACGAGGGAACTTGCCCAGGTGCTTCGCCTCCCGCTGGCACGCATCGACAGCGAGGTTCCGATGGGCAATCTGGGGCTCGAATCGCTTACGGCTCTGGAGCTGCGCAAGCGATTGGAGACATCGCTCGGCCTGCGCTTGTCCGCGACGGTCATGTGGAACTACCCCACGATCGCGCTGCTGTCCAGGTATCTGCTCAACCGCCTCCATGGGAACGCGGGCGCTTCCGCGCCCGTAGCCGACGCGCCGAAATTTGTAACTCCTGCGAGTACGGTCACGACAGAGATGTCCGACGAGGAAGCCATCCGGTCGCTGATCGGCCAGGACCGGAGCAGCTTGTGAGCGAAACCCGATCGGCATCCGCGGCTCGAATTGCGATCGCCTCACGTGAGGCCCGAAGCAGGATCGAGGGGCTCGAAGTCGCCCTATCCGAACCATTGGCGATCATTGGAATGGCCTGTCGGTTCCCGGGCGGTGCTACCGATCCGGCGAGACTCTGGCAGCAGGTCACTGAGCGTGGTGACGCGGTGACCGTGATTCCGGCTGACCGCTTCGACGTGGACGACTTCCGAGACGATAGCGCAGGAGCGACGATCGCGACCCGCGAAGCAGCCATGCTGGACGACATCGAGCGATTCGACGCGCATTTCTTCGGCATCTCGCCGCGCGAGGCGGCGCAGATGGATCCCCAGCAGCGCCTGCTGCTGGAGGTGGTCTGGGAGGCGCTGGACGATGCCGGCCAAGTTCCCGAACGCCTGCGCGGCAGTGCGACAGGCGTGTTCGCCGCCCTGTATAACCATGATTACCTGCGCTACCAGCATGCCGATATCGACAAGCTGGTCGCGTACACAACGTCGGGTACGTCGCCGGCGATCGCCGCGGGCCGGATCTCCTTCCTGCTCGACCTGCGCGGTCCGGCGCTAGTGATCGATACGGCGTGCTCATCGTCACTTGTGGCGACGCACCTGGCCTGCGCCAGCCTGCGGAGCCGCGAATGCGATCTCGGCATCGTCGGCGGGGCGGGCCTGATTCTGGGGCCGGAAACTTTCGTCTCCATGAGCAAATGGGGAATGCTGGCACCGGACGGCCGCTGCAAGACCTTCGACGCACGGGCCAATGGTTTCGGTCGCGGTGAGGGTTGTGGCGTCATCGTAGTGAAGCGGTTGGCCGATGCGTTGCGTGATGGCGACCGGGTCCGTTCGGTCATTCGTGGCAGCGCGATCAACCAGGATGGGCGCAGCACGGATCTGACGGCGCCTAATGGCCTTGCGCAACAGGACGTCATCCGTCGCGCACTGCAGAACGCGCAGGTCGCGCCGCGCGACGTGACGTTCATCGAGGCGCATGGGACGGGCACGTCGCTCGGCGATCCGATCGAAGTCGAGGCGCTGGCAGAGGTACTTGGCGATGCAGGACCCGAAGCAAGCCCGTGCGCGCTTTCGTCGGTCAAGGCAAACATCGGGCATCTGGAGGCCGCCGCCGGTGTTGCGGGATTGATCAAGGCGACGCTCGCCTTGGAACATGCGGCAATCCCACCGCAGGCCCTGTATGAGTCGCCGAATCCGCACCTGTCGCTCAAGGGGACGCGATTCTATGTGCCGACCGAGTATTCACACTGGCCTCGCGGACCGACCCCGCGATTCGCCGGTGTGAGCTCGTTCGGGTTCAGTGGCACCAATGCCCACATCGTGCTCGAGGAGGCGCCGCGGCTGCCGGATGCTGTGAAATGCCCGGTTGCACGCGACCAGCTGCTGGTGATCTCGGCGCGCGATGGCAACTCGTTGACGCAGCTCGCTGCGCGATACGCCGACTATCTCGGCGCGTCGACCGAGGCACTCGACGATGTCTGCTTCACCGCTGGGTTACGCCGCGCTCATTACGAGCATCGCCTCGCGGTGGTGGGCCAATCCGCGCAGCAGATCGTTGAACGACTGCGGGCTTTCGGCCGTAATGAGCGGGTGTCGGGTCTAGCATCGGGGGTTCGTCTCCGCGGCGCTGACCTGCTGCCGGTCTTCGTCTTCTCCGGACAGGGGCCACAGTCGCCCGGCATGGGAATCGAGCTGTTCGACCAGGAGCCGGTGTTCCGTCGCGCGCTCGAGGAATGCGATGAGGCGTTTCGCCGCCACTCGTCACTGAAATTGCTCGATGAACTCGCCGCACCGGAGGGCGTGTCGCGGTTGTCGGCGACGGAGGTCGCACAGCCCGCCATTTTCGCCATCCAGACCGCGCTGGCGGCACTCTGGCGCTCGTGGGGTATCACGCCTGCGGCCGTGGTCGGTCACAGCATCGGCGAAGTGGCTGCGGCGCACGTCTGCGGGATCCTCTCGCTCGATGACGCAGCGCGGCTTGTCGCGCATCGGGGGCGGCTCATGCAGCGCGCCTCCGGCGCGGGTCGCATGGCGTCGGTCGAGCTGCCAGCTGCCGCGGTCGAGAGCATTCTTGGGGCAGGTGAGGGCCGCATTTCGATCGCCGCGATCAATTCGCCGGATTCCTGCGTGTTGTCCGGCGACCTTGCCGGCGTCGAAGCGGCTCTTCGCGCCGTGACCGCGCGCGGCGGCTCCTGGACTCTGCTGCCCGTGGACTACGCGTTCCACAGTTCGCAGATGGACCCGTTCTGCGAGGAATTTGAGGCGGCCATCTGCGCAATCGTTCCTGCCAAGGCGATACTCCCCATGATTTCGACCGTGACGGGCGAGCTCGTGGAGGGCTTCGAGCTGGGTGCCGGCTACTGGCGGCAAAACATGCGCGAACCCGTGCGATTTGCTGCGGCGGTCGCAACGCTGATCGAGCGTGGCCACCGACGGTTCCTCGAGATCTCGCCCCACCCGGTGCTGTCACAGGCGGTGCACCGCTGTGCCGCCGACGCAAGCGAGTTGATGACGCTGGCTTCGCTGCGGCGTGGCCAGCCGCAACGTGCGGCGATGTTGCATGCGCTCGGTGGGCTCTTCGCCGCGGGTCTGGAACCGGTCTGGCCGGCACTCTATCCCAGAGGCGGTCGTGTCGTTTCGCTGCCGCGCTACGCGTGGAAGGACGAGCGCTATCCGGTGCCACGCTATCGCGACGTCGTCAGAATCGCTACGCGGCTTCGACCCGTTGCGGCGCCCCCTCTCCTGGGAGTCCGCCTGCCGCTCGCGATGAGTCCGCGCGTGTACGAACGGCGGCTTTCGCTGCACGAGATGGGGTTCCTGCGCGATCACCGTATTGCCGGTTGCATCGTGGTGCCGGCTGCCTGCTACGTCGAAGTCGCGCTCGAACTCGGGCAGGCATTGTGGGGTGACGAGTCGTGCAGTGTAGAGGGCATCGCCTTCGACCAGCCCCTGCATTTGACCGAAGACGCCGCATCCGTCTTGCAGGTGATCGCCGAGGATCGTGCCGGCGATCGCGCAGAGTTCCGCATCTGCAGCCAGCCGGAGGGAGCGACCTCATGGACTGTGCACGCAACTGGGAATGTTGTGCGAACGGGCAGGGCCCGCCGGGGGAAAGAGGAGGACAACGCACCGGACCGTGCGCAGTACCGCACCGCCGCATTGGACAAGGATGCGTTCTATGCAGCCCTCGCTGCGATCGGTCCAGAATGCGGGCCAGCATTCCGCTTGGTCGATCGTGTACAGATCGGTCCGAACGAGTGCTGGGCCGACCTGCAACAGGGCCCGGCGCACGCAGGAGTCCCGCGCGGATTCCGCTTCCATCCGGCGTTGCTCGATGCCTGTTTCCAAGCGGTTGCCGGCGCTCTCGGCATGCTCGGCACGGACCCGGGTGAAGGGTCCGTGTACGTGCCCGTCGGCATCGATCGCCTCAGCTTTGAGGCGGCGCCGGGGCGCTCACTGCGGGTTCGGGCACGCGCCGTCGAGACTGCTGGTGATTCGGCGACGCTAGACCTGGCAATCTGGAGCGATGACGGAAGCAGCGTTGCCATGGTCGATGGCTTCCGCGCACGCCGCGTCCCGCGCAGCCTGTTTGCGCAATCGATTGACGTCGGTGATGGGGACTGGCTGCATGAGGTCGCATGGCGACAGAAGGAGCTGACGCATATCGAGAGTCCAGATAAAGACCCGTGGATCATCGTGGACGATGCCGACGTTGGCGCAGGCCTCGTCGCATTGCTTGCCAGCCGTGGTATCACGACGACGCGGCTGAAATCTGGCGACGCGCTCGACCTGTCAGGGAACTTTGCGGGCATCGTGTTTCTCGCTGGAGCTGGACCCCGCATAGACGACTCATGGACCGGCGACGCTGTGCAGGCCGCCGCCCGGGATCTGTGCAAGGAAGCGACGCGAATTGCGCAGGCGGCCATTCGCGCGAGCCGCATGCCACGCCTGGTATTCGTTACCCGCGGCGCGCAGGCCGTCGGCCATGTTTCCTTCATCCATTCAGTCCCTCAGGCGGCCCTCTGGGGATGGCGCAACTCGCTCGCACTGGAGCATCCCGAGCTGCGGCCACTGGCCATCGATCTCGATCCTGATCGGCGTGGCAACGATTTGGAGCCGCTGCTCGGCGACCTGCTGGCCGAGGACGGAGAGGATCGAGTGGCTTATCGTGGCGGCACGCGACTCGTGGCACGGTTGGTTCGCGCTCGCACCGAATCCCGCTTGAGTTGGGGCGATAGCGTCGGGTCCCGACTTCGGATCACCGAATGCGGCGTGCTCGACAAGTTGGCGATCGGGCCCGAGAAACGCCAAGCGCCGGGACCGGGCGAAGTCGAGATTCGCGTACGGGCGGCGGGATTGAATTTCCGGGACGTCATGAATGCGCTCGGCACGTATCCAGGCGATGCGGGCGAACTCGGCGACGAATGCGCAGGTGTCATCGTCGGAGTCGGAGCCGGAGTGACACATGTCGCCGTTGGGGACGAAGTCATCGCGTTCACGCCGGGAACGTTTGCCACGTACGTCACGGGCTCTGCGGCGATGGTGGTCAGAAGGCCGCGGACGCTGTCGGCGGAACAGGCAGCGAGCGTTCCCATCGTATTTCTGACGGCTTCACTGGCGCTCGAGCGGATTGCACGAGTGCAAGCGGGCCAGCGCGTATTGATTCACGCGGGCGCAGGCGGCGTCGGACTAGCGGCGGTCCAGATCGCATTGCGCGCCGGTGCGGAAGTCTTCGCAACGGCAGGCAGCGAAGGGAAGCGGCGATATCTCACTGAGCTGGGCGTGCAGCATGTATTGGACTCGCGTTCGCTCGCCTTTGCCGAACAGGTTCTCCGACTCACCGGCGGCAAAGGCGTAGATATCCTCCTCAATTCGCTGGCCGGCGACTTCATCGGAGCGAGCGTCGCGATTGTGAAGTCGGGCGGCCACTTCCTGGAAGTCGGCAAGACGGGCATCTGGTCCGCCGAACAGGTCGAAAGTGCCAATCCGGGGCTTCGCTACTCGATCGTCTTTCTCGGAAGCGATCGGCAGGATCGGCCGGTGCTGGTGGCAGCCATGCTTACGGATCTGGTGGAAAGGTTCGAGCGCGGCGATCTCGTTGCCCCTCCTGTCCGCGTGTTCCCGTACGAGCATGCGGTCGATGCGTTCCGCTACATGGCGCAGGCGCGGCACATCGGCAAGCTCGTGCTGCGGATGCCAGGGCCGCGCGAGGCGAATGTCCGCTCGGACGGAAGCTACTTGGTCACCGGCGCCTTTGGTGGAATTGGACGCGTCGCCGCATCTGCGCTCCAGAAGCTAGGCGCGAAGTCTCTGGTCCTGCTCGGGCGGTCCCATCCCCCGGACGAGGCGAAGTCCTTCATCGCGGCACTGGAGGCCGAAGGCACTCGCGTTACCGTGGTGCAGGGCGACGTGGCATGCTCGGCTGATGTCGAACGCCTTGCTGCTACGCTTCGCGAGTTGCCGCCGCTTGCGGGCGTCCTGCATGCCGCGGGCGTCATCGATGACGCTTCGTTCACGGCGCTCGATGATTCACGGTGGGACGCGGTCATGGCACCGAAAGTCGCCGGCACATGGAATCTGCATCGCCTGACGATCGCGATTCCGGTCGATTTCTTCGTCTGCTTCTCCGGGGAGCAGCCCTGCTCGGTTCGGCGGGTCAGGCAAACTACGCGGCAGCGAACAGTGCGATGGACGCAATGGCATGTTACCGCCACGCATCCGGGCGTCGCGCCCTCAGCATACAGTGGGGCGGATGGTCCGATGCCGGAATGATTGCGCGATTGTCTCCGCACGACCGACAGCGCTGGGAATCGAAGGGCATGACCCTGATTACTTCGCAGCAGGGCGGCCAACGCCTGTGCGAACTTCTCGCTTGGTCACGACCGGTCGTTGCCGTACTGCCGGCGCGCTGGCCGACGTATGCGTCGAGCATCCCGGTATCGGCGCGCGGGCTGTTCGCCGAACTCTGCGGCGCGACCGATACAGGCATTGCAGCGCAGCAGCCCGCGGTCACAGTCAGTTTGCAGCAGACCTTGAGGGGTGTGCCCGGACGCCGTCGGCATGAGGCCCTGTGCGCACGACTCGACGAACTTGCGCGGCGCATCTTGGGCGTGGGCTCGAGCCACGACTTGCCGATCGATCAACCTCTGCGCGATCTGGGCCTGGATTCGCTGATGTCGGTCGAGTTGCGGAATGCGATCGGCGCGACAACAGGGCGGACCTGGCCGGCGACGCTGCTGTTCGACTATCCGTCGATCGCGGCGCTTGCGGATCACCTCCTCGGCGCGCTAGGGATCAGCGACCCCGCGACCGAGGGCGGACGACCGAAAGGCTCTCCGGATGCAGCGAACGCGCTTGCCACGATGAGTGAAGCGGAGGCCGAATCGTTGCTCATCGCCGAACTCGGCGAGTCCGGGACAGCCAGCGCCGATGAGTGACATGGACAACAGTGCCCTCACGCCCATCAAGCGTGCCCTGATCGAGATCAGGGGACTACGCGCCAAGGTCGCGAAGCTCGAAGGGACACGCCGCGCGCCAATCGCCATCGTTGGCATGGGGATGAGATTTCCAGGCGGCGTCCACGATGCGGATAGCTTTTCTCGTCTGCTCTGGTCCGGCACCGATGCGATCACGACAATTCCCGGGGATCGCTGGTCGCTGGAGCAGCTCGTACGACCCGGATCCAGACGCCCCGGGCAAGATGCTGACACGCTACGGTGGGTTTCTTGATGCAGTCGATCGCTTCGACGCCGGGTTCTTCGGCATCGCGCCGCGTGAAGCCGAGAGCATGGATCCGCAGCAGCGGCTGCTGCTCGAGATTGCCTGGGAGGCGCTCGAGGATGCCGGTCATTCGCCGCAGAGTCTGGCGGGGTCGCAGACCGGCGTCTACGTCGGGATCAGCAACAGCGACTACGGGCGCGCAATGATGGCGCAGCGCAACCAGCTGCACGTCTATTCCGCATCTGGAGGTGCGTTCAGCGTGGCGGCGGGTCGCCTGTCCTATTTCCTTGGGCTGCACGGGCCGAGCCTTGCGGTCGACACTGCCTGCTCGTCGTCGCTCGCGGCAGTGCACCTGGCGTGTCAGGCGCTGCGTCTCGGAGAGTGCGACATGGCGCTCGCGGGCGGGGTGAACCTGATCCTGAGCCCGGAAGCGAACATCGGGTTCTCGAAGGCCGGGATGATGGCGCCCGACGGGCACTGCAAGACCTTCGATGCCGCTGCCGACGGGTATGTCCGGAGCGAAGGCTGCGCGATGATCGTACTGCGGCACCTCGCCGATGCCGTCGCCGACGGCGATCGCGTTCTTGCCGTGATTCGTGGCAGTGCGCTCAACCAGGACGGACGCAGTGGTGGCCTCACGGCACCGAACGGACCGGCGCAGGAGGCGGTGATTCGAGCCGCGCTCGATGCGGCCGGGGTCGCTCCACGCGAAGTGGGCTACATCGAGACACACGGCACCGGCACGTCGCTCGGTGACCCGATCGAGGTCGGTGCACTCGGCAACGTCTTTGGCGGCGATCGCGACGCGGCCGGGCCGCTCGTCATTGGTTCCGTCAAGACGAATATCGGTCACCTCGAGGCGGCCGCCGGAATCGCCGGGCTGATCAAGGTCGTGCTGATGTTGCAGCGAGGTGAGATTCCTCCGCACCTGCACTTCACCAATCCCAGCCCCCACATCGACTGGGCCAACCTGCCGATCCGCGTGTCGACGGGTGTCACGCCCTGGGCACCTGGAGCCGCGCGACCGGTTGCCGGCGTGAGCTCTTTCGGGTTCAGCGGCACCAACGCCCACGTCGTGCTCGAGGCGCCGCCGGCGCCCGAGGCGCCGGCGGCGGGCCTGGCGCGCCCGCTGCACCTGCTGACGCTGTCGGCGCGCGACGACGCTGCGCTCGAGGACCTCGTTGTCCGATACGACACCCGGCTCGCCGACGGGGGTGACGTCGCGGACATCTGCTTCACCGCCAACAGTGGCCGGGCGCACTTCAGGAGGCGTCTGGCCATCGTGGGTGCGAGCACCGCGGCCTTGCGTCAGGGGCTGCGCGATCATAGGGCTGGCCGCGAGTCCGTCCATGTCGCGGTCTCCTCAGCAACGCGCGCGGCGAAGCCCCGCGTGGCCTTCCTGTTCACGGGTTTCGGGGCCCAGCAGCACGGCATGGCCAGGCAGCTGTACGAGACATCGCCGGTGTTCCGCGCTGCGCTCGATCGCTGCGGAAAGCTGCTCGCGTCGCACCTGGATCGTCCCCTGGCGGACGTGTTGTTCGCCGATGCGGGCCAGGGTGATTCGCTGGACGATCCGGCCTATGGGCACCCGGCGCTGTTTGCGGTCGAGTATGCGCTTGCGCAGCTCTGGACGTCCTGGGGCATCGAGCCAGTCGCTGTGCTGGGCCACAGCCTCGGTGAATATGCCGCGGCATGCGTCGCGGGCGTGCTGCGGCTCGAGGATGCCCTGCGCCTGGTCGCCGAGCGTGGCCGGCTCAGTCGCGACCTGCCCAGCGGGAGCTCGATGCTGGCGGTCACCGCGCCCGAAGGGATCGTCGCGGAGGAGATTTCACGTGCCGACGAACTGCTCGTCATCGCGGCGTATAACGGGCCCGCGAAATTCGTCCTGAGCGGCACGAGCGCTGCCGTCGGCGCCGCCGCGGACCGGTTCCGTGCGCGCGGCTTCGAGACGAAGTCGGTGCGCGTTTCGAAGGGCTTCCATTCACCGCTCGTCGACGCTGCGCTGCCGGAACTGCTGGAGGTGGCCACCGGCATCGAGTTCGCGGCACCCGAGGTCGACCTGATCTCGAACGTCACCGGTCGGCGCGCAAGCCCAGGGCAGGTCGAGCGCGCCGAGTATTGGGTCGAGCACATGCGCTCTCCGGTGCGCTTCAGCGACTCGCTGCGCACCCTCGCCGGCCTCGGCGTCACTCATTGCGTCGAGATCGGTCCGCACCCGGTATTGTGCGCGCTGGGAGCGGAATGCCTGCCCGATGAACCGATCGCGTGGCTGCCGTCACTGCGGCGCGGGCGCGACGATTGGGCCGAGCTGCTGGAGAGCCTGCAGTCCCTCTATGTCGATGGTGCGGACGTCGATTGGCGCGGTTTCGATCACGGCTACGCGCGTCGCCGCGTGCCGCTGCCGACCTACCCGTTTCGCCGTCGCCGTTACTGGGACGAGAATCTCGCCGTGTCGCCGCCCGAACCGGCGCCAGTCGCGCCGGCGGATCTTGCCACGATCATGACGCGGCAGTCGGAGCAGGGGCCGCTCGACTTCGCGGCAGCCGCCTATCCCGAGCGCCTGGCGCTCCTGGCACGACTGACCTCCGCCCACGCACTTCGCACGCTGCGCGAGGCCGGAGTGTTTGCGCGCGCCGGTGAACGACATACGCTCGACGAGGTACTGGGCGTCGCCGGCTTCGGCGCGGGGTACCGGCATCTGGTCGAGCGCTGGCTGCGGGATCTGGTGCAACGTGGCCTGCTGCGCTGGTCGAGTACGGGCTTCGTCAGCGACTCGCCGCTTCCGGATCCGCAGTTGGACGTACTCTGGCAGGATGTCGAGCGCTCCATCGGTGACGATCCACCCCTGCTGCGCTATCTGCGTCGATGTGGCGAACTCGTCGGCGCGGTGCTCACCGGGCGGGTCAGTCCGCTCGAGACACTTTTTCCGGGAGGCTCCTTCGAACTTGCGGAGGACCTCTACCGGTGTTCGGCCATCATGCGCTACATCAACGCCATTGCGGCCGCCGGGATCGAAGTCCTGAGCGCGGCTGTGCCACCGGGCAGGATGCTGCGCGTCCTGGAGGTGGGGGCGGGCACGGGGGGCACGACGGCCTCCCTGCTGGCGCGCCTTCCGGCGGAGCGCACGCACTACGTGTTCACCGACGTTTCTCAGGTCTTCCTCGATCGTGCGAAGGAAGCGTTCGCCGACCGGACTTTCGTGGACTACCGGATCTTCGACCTCGAGCGCGATCCTTTGAGCCAGGGTTATGCGGCGGGTGGTTTCGACGTGATCGTGGCGGCCAATGCCGTGCACGCGACGCGCGACCTGCGGGTAGCATTGAAGCACCTGCATTCCTTGCTTGCGCCCGGCGGCACGCTGCTGCTCGTCGAGTCGACGCAGCACCATGCGTGGTTCGACATGACGACCGGGTTGATCGAGGGCTGGCAGCGTTTTGCCGACGGACTGCGCGACGACAACCCACTGCTGACGCCGTCGCAGTGGTGCGCGGCGCTCGGCGAAGCGGGGTTCGAGTCCGCGGCCGCCTGGCCGACCGCCGGATCGGTGGCTGCGGCGTTTGGACAGCATGTGATCACGGGACGGGTCCACGGACATGCGGTGGCGGCAGCGTTCAGGGAGCCGGGACCGGGCCAGCAGCCGGACGGACACGCAGCCGCTCCGGTCGCGGGCGGTGCTGACGAAAACCCGGTTCGCGCGCGTATCGCGGCGGCGTTGCCGTCCGAGCGTATCGAGATTCTGCGCGACTTCGTGCGCGATCGGGTCAAGAAGGTGTTGCGGCTCGCGGCCGACCAGATCCCTGGACGCAGCGAGCGCCTCATGGACCTGGGCTTCGACTCGCTGATGGCCGTGCAACTGCGCGGACAGCTCTCCAAGGGACTGGGACTTGATCGGCCGCTGCCGGCGACACTGATCTTCGATCATCCGACGATCGACGCCATCGCGGAGTACCTGCTCGGTCGCATCGATCCGCAGCCAGCGGAAGCGCCGGCTCCGGCCGCCACGTCCGCCGATGCGAGCCGCGAAGCCCGAGCGGCGGAAGTCGCCGGAATGAGCGACGCCGAGATCGAAGCCCTGCTGAAGCAACGGCTGGAGTCGCCGTGAACGACGTGACGAAGCCGAACGAGCCCGAATTCACGCCGCTGAAGCGCGCGTTTCTCGCACTCGAGGAAGCGCAGGCGCGGCTGGCTCGCGCCGAAGCGGCCATGCGCGAGCCGATCGCGATCATCGGTATGGGCTGTCGCGTTCCGGGCGCGGACGATCCGGCATCGCTCTGGCGCCTGCTGAGCGCCGGCATCGACGCCGTGACGTCGCCGCCAGCCGGGCGGTTTGCCGACGATGGGACGCGTGAAGCGCTGCGCGACGCCGGCTACCTTAGCCGTGTCGACGGTTTCGACCCGGGGTTCTTCGGCATATCCAAGCGCGAGGCCGACGGCATGGACCCGCAGCAGCGATTGCTGCTCGAAGTGAGCTGGGATGCGCTCGAGAGCGCCGGCCAGGCGCCGGACCGGCTGGAGCACAGCCGGACCGGGGTCTACGTCGGACTTGGTAGCAGCGATTACAACATCCTGGAGCTCACCACGGGCGATCCGACCGTCGTGAATCCGCACTATGCCTCGGGCGTCGCACACAGCGTCGCGTCCGGACGCATCTCGTATGTGCTCGGCCTGCAAGGGCCGAGCATCTCGATCGACACCGCTTGCTCGTCCTCGCTGGTCGCGGTTCACATGGCCTGCCAGGCGCTGCGAACGGGCGACTGCCGCATGGCGCTCGCTGGCGGCGTGAACCTGATGCTTTCGACGGAGCCCTTCGTCGCATTCGCTGAGTCCCGGATGCTGGCACCCGATGGGCGCTGCAAGACTTTCGACGCGGCTGCCGATGGCTTCGCGCGCGGCGAGGGCTGTGGCGTCGTGGTGCTCAAGCGCCTCACTGACGCCCAGGCCGATGGGGACACCGTCCTGGCGGTGATTAGCGGCAGCGCCGTCAACCAGGATGGGCCCAGCAGCGGACTGACTGCGCCGAACGGTCCCGCGCAGGAAGCCGTGATCCGCGACGCCCTTCGGAACGCGGCGCTGTTGCCCCGCGACATCGGCTACATCGAGGCGCACGGCACGGGCACGCAGCTCGGCGACCCGCTCGAGGTGCAGGCGCTGGGCGAGGTCTTCGGTCGTGATCGTGACCCAGCCAACCCCCTGCTGCTCGGAGCGGTAAAGACCAACATCGGTCATCTCGAGGCGGCGGCCGGTGTGGCGAGTCTCATCAAGGTCGTATTGGCGTTGCAGCATCAGGCCATCCCCGCGCACCTGCATTTTCGAGAACCCAGCCCGCACATCGCCTGGTCGCAGCTGCCAATCCGGGTGCCGACGGCGCTCACGCCCTGGACACCGATCGCGGGCCGGCGCATCGCCGGCATCAGTTCTTTCGGCTTCAGCGGCACGAACGCTCACGTCATCGTCGAGCAGGCGCCAACGGAGGCGGACCGACCGCTGGTGGCGCAGCGTGCGGCAGAGCTGTTCACGCTCTCGGCACGCTCCGAGGCAGCACTGCGCTCCCTCGCGGCCCGTACGCACGACGCGCTTGGAGACGGCCGGGAAGTTGCGATCGCCGACCTCTGCTTCACGGCGAGTGCCGGTCGCGCGCATCTAGCGGAACGTGCGACCATCGTCGCTTCAGGTGTGCCGGCGCTGCGTACGGCGCTTGGGGCGCTCGGCCGGGGTGAATTGCCGACAGGCATGCGCCGGGCGCGCGTCGGGCGTCGCGATCCGCCGCGCGTCGCGTTCCTGTTCACGGGACAGGGCTCGCAGTACGCAGGCATGGCCCGCGACCTTTACGCGCAGGCGCCGGTATTCCGCGCCGCCCTCGATCGCTGCGCTGCAGTGCTCGACCGCCACATGCCATGTCCGCTCCTCGAAGTGATGCATCAGCAGGATCGCCCGGCGCGCTTGGTGGATCAGACCGCCTACACCCAGCCGGCCTTGTTTGCCCTGGAATTCGCGCTTTCCGAACTCTGGGAGTCCTGGGGCGTGCAGCCATCCATTGTGCTTGGGCACTCGGTTGGCGAATACGTGGCGGCTTGCGTCGCCGGCGTCATGGAGCTCGAGCCCGCCCTTGAGCTGATCGCGGCGCGCGGCCGGCTGATGCAGTCGCTGCCAGCGGGTGGCGGAATGACGGCCATTTTTGCGGATACGGGTGAGGTCGCCGCCGCCGTGCAGCCGTATGCCGCAAGCGTGGCGATCGCCGCCGTCAACGCGCCGGGCCAGACGGTCATTTCCGGCAGGGCCGAGGACGTCGAGTCGATCGGTGCGAAGTTCGTGGCGCGAGGCATCCGCATCCAGCCGCTGACTGTGTCGCATGCGTTCCATTCGCCCCTCGTCGACCCGATCCTCGACGAATTCGAGCGCCTTGCAGCCAACGTCCGATTCGGCGCGCCCGGCATCCGCCTGATTTCGAACCGCAGCGGCCGAGTCGCCACGGCCGCGGAGTTGGCCGAGCCCTCCTACTGGCGCGATCACCTGCGGCAAGCCGTGCTGTTCGACGAGAGTCTGAAGACGCTCGGGGCGCTCAAGCCCGATCTGTGCATTGAGCTTGGGCCGCATCCGGCGCTCCTCGGCTTCGCGAAGATGTCGTTCGGCGAGACGGGACCGGTGCTGCTGCACACTTTGCGCAAGGATCGGCCCGACTGGACGCAGATGCTCGACGCGCTCGCGGGGGTGCATCTGGCCGGTGTGGAAATCGAGTGGCGCAAGGTCTTCGAAGGGCAGTCGCCGCGGATAGTGGCTCTGCCGAGTTACCCGTTTGAGCGGGAGCGCTGCTGGTTCAGCGCGCGGCGCCGTGGGACGGCGACCACGGGTGCCGCAAGTGGCCATCCGCTGCTCGGCAACCGTATCCGCAGCGCCGGCGCGGAACGCATCCACGAGTTCCGCTTAAGCGCCGCGACGCCAGGATTCCTCGCGCAGCATCGAGTCCAGGGCCAGATCGTGATGCCCGCGACCGGATTGCTTGAGAGCCTGCTGGCTGCGTCGCAGGAACTGCTGGGCCCGCGGACGACCTGCATCGAGAACGTCACACTGAAGGAAGCGTTGCTGGTCGAGGACGATCCGGACGTCGAGCGGATCGTCCAGGTCGTGTTGGCTCCAGCGGCCGAGGGCCGTCAACAGCTGAAAATAAGCAGTGCTCAAGCTCGGGAGATCGACGGTACGGGCTGGACCGAGCACGTGCTTGCCTCGGTGTCCGCCGAGCAGGATTCGGCCGGCCACTCGTGGTCGCTGTCCGACGCGCGGGCCCGCTGCACTGTCGAAGTGAGCCGCGACGCCTTCTATGCGAGGTTCGCGGCGAGGGGGCTCGACTTCGGACCGGCGTTCCAGTCGATCCGCCGGATCTGGCGTGGAGTGGACTGTGCGCTCGGCGAGGTCGGGCTCGCCGATGATCTCGCAGTGGACACCGGCTCCTATCGTGTCCACCCGGTCCTGCTCGACGGCTGCGTGCAGGTGATTGCGGCTGCGGTCGCCGACGACGGTGACGATTCGCTGTACCTGCCCTTCTCGATTGGACGCTACGTCCTGCATCGCAGCCCGGGGACGCGCTGCTTTGGTCATGCGCGGTTGGACGCCGGGGCGACTGGTGCAACCCGCCACGCGGATGTGGCCATGTTCGATCCCGACGGGAACCTGGTCGCCGAATTGACCGACATCCGGCTGAAGCGGGTGTCGGCCGATGCGCTCAGTCGTCTCGGCAATCGCTGGCTCGACGACGCGCTCTACGACGTGGGCTGGGTTGAAGCCGCCATATCTGGCGCGACGAGCACCACGCAGGTCCCGATCGAGGATCTGCGCAGCGGCGCCCTGGCTGCGCTGGCCGGGTTGCGACGCGAGGCGGGACTCGATACCTACGACGCGTTCCTGCCGCAACTCGATTGCTTCTGTCTCGAGCTGGTCGTCCGCGCGATGCATCGGCTCGGGTGGACTCCCGCCGCAGGCGAGCGGATCGTCCCGGAGTCACTCGCAGCTCGATTGGGTGTCGCACCGCGGCACCACCGGCTGTTCAGCCGTCTTCTCGAGATACTCGCCGAGGGTGGGTACCTCGCCGCGGACCCGGCCGGCTGGGTCGTGGGACGGCCACTGGCGGCGCAAGCGCCGGCCCTTGATGGCGCCGCGCTGTTAGCCGCGTATCCGGCCGCAGCAGCGGAAATCGAGATGACCGATCGCGCCGGATCGCAGTTCGCGGAAGCGCTGCGTGGCGAGTGCGATCCGCTGCAGCTATTGTTTCCGGGGGGGTCGCTCGATACCGCCGAAAAGCTGTATCGCGACACTCCGCCCGCGCGCGTGTTCAACGGTCTGATGGCAGTCACTGCAGGCGCATTGGCCGTCAACCGGCCAGCAGGTCGGCCGCTGCGCATCCTCGAAATCGGTGCCGGTACGGGCGGGACGACCGCGCACGTGCTGCCGCACCTGCTGTCGGGGGATGTCGAATATACGTTCACCGACATCGGTGCGATGTTCGTCGCGCGTGCGCGCGAGCGTTTCTCCGCCTATCCGTTCATGCGCTTCGCGACGCTCGATCTGGAGATCGCTCCCGGAGCGCAGGGATTCCAGAGCGAAAGCTATGACCTGATTCTGGCGTCCAACGTCATCCACGCCACCAGGGATCTGCGCCGCACTCTGGCGGGCGTGAAGCAGCTGCTCGCGCCGGGCGGTACGCTGGCCATGCTCGAGGTCACGGCACCGCAGCGCTGGTTCGATCTCACCGTCGGCCTGACGGAGGGCTGGTGGTGCTTCGAGGACGCCGACCTGCGACCGTCATATGCGACGCTGAGCCGGGGGCGCTGGATATCGCTGCTGAACGAATGCGGATTCGCCGAGGCGGTCGCCGTCCCGGGCGACGGGCAAGAGTCGCCGACCCTCGATCTCAATACGATGCTTCTCGCGCGGATCGACGACGTGTCCGCGGCTGGCAGGCCGCGCGGTTGGATCGTCTTTGCCGAGGGCGCGGGAGCCGGAAGTACGCTGGTCGAACGCCTGCGCGCTGCGGGCGATCGCTGCGTCCTGGTCCGGCCGGCGTCGGTGTTCGGAGTCGCCGGCGACGAGGCAACGATCGATCCGGGACAGCCGGAGCACTATCGGCTGTTGCTGACGCGAATCGCGGCGTCAATGGGCACCATCCACGGAGTTGTCCACGCCTGGTCGACCAACCGTGTCCGTTCACTGGATGAGCCTGCCTCGGCGCTGGCTGACGCCGCGCTGACGGGGGCGGTCAGTGCGATGGACCTGGCGCGCGCGATCGTGTCAGCGGGTGTGCCGGCACGGCTCTGGCTTCTGACTCAGGGCGCCCAGGAGGTTGGCCCCGGCGATCGCGCACTCGATCCTGCCCAGGCTGTCATGTTCGGTCTCGCCCGGACGCTGTTCGTCGAGCATCCGGAACTGCGCTGTGTCTGCATCGACCTGGATCCTGATGCACCCGAGGGCGACTGCGAACAGCTGCTCACTGAACTCGCCGAGTCCGGCGCGGAGGGTCAGGTCGCATTCCGTCGCGGGCACCGGATGGTCGCACGGCTGCTGCGTGCAAGGCCAGCAGCCTCCCCGTCCTCGGTGGACGCGCCGGAACACGCGGCCTGGCGCATGAAGCCAGCGGTGGCGGGATCGCTCGACCGCTTCGAGCGCGTTGCGCTGGAGCGCCGGCGTCCGGGGCCAGGTGAGGTCGAGATTGAAGTGCATGCGACCGGCCTCAACTTCAAGGACGTGCTGAACGTGCTCGGAATGTATCCGGGCGATCCCGGGCCGTTGGGCGGCGAGTGCGCCGGCGTGGTGACCGCCGTCGGTGCGGGCGTCGCGCACCTGCGCGCGGGCGACGAGGTGCTGGCCCTGGCCGCGGGGAGCTTCGCATCTCATGTGACGACGCGTGCCGAGTTCGTCCAACTGCGTCCGCCCGGTCAGAGCGCGGCCGAAGGCGCGTCCGTCCCGATCGCGTTCCTGACCGCGCAGTTCTGCCTCGCGCATCTCGCGGGCCTCAAGCGCGATGAACGCGTGCTGATCCATGCGGCGGCCGGCGGGGTCGGCATGGCGGCCGTACGGCTCGCACTGAAGGCGGGCGCACAGGTTTTCGCGACTGCGGGCTCCGCCTGGAAGCGCGACCTGCTCCGCTCCATGGGCGTCCAGCATGTCTTCGATTCGCGCAGTCCGACGTTCCTCGACGACGTGATGACCGCGACCAACGGTGTGGGCGTCGACGTGGTGCTGAATTCGCTGTCGGGTGAGATGATCGATGCGAGCTTCGGTGCGATCGCACGCGGTGGGCGCTTCGTCGAGATCGGCAAGCGCGGCATCAAGTCGCAGGACGCGGTCGCCGCTCTGGGGCGCGATCTGCGCTACTTTGTCGTCGATTGGGGCGACACGGCCTCGCGGGATCCCGCGCTGATCGGTCGCATGTTCGCCGAGCTCGCCGCACGCCTGCACTCGGGCGCGCTCGCGCCGTTGCCGAGGCATACATTCGCGATCGACGACGCGTCGCGGGCGTTCCGATTCATGGCGCAGGCACGCCACGCGGGCAAGATTGTCGTGACGCAGCAGAAGCGCACGAGCGTGACAGTCCAGAAGAACGGAACCTACCTCGTGACGGGGGGGCTCGCCGGCCTCGGTCCGGTGGTCGCGCTTTGGCTCGCGGAGCGCGGCGCTGGCCGCCTTGTGCTGGTGAGCCGGCGCGGTGCGACTTCCCAGACCGAACCGTTGTTGCAGCAACTGCGAGCCTCCGGCGCGGACGTGGTTGCCGAAACGCTGGACGTCAGCGACGAGGCCGGGCTGCGGATTGTGCTGGAGCGGCTGCGGAATTCGGGGCCACCATTGCGCGGAATCGTCCACAGCGCCGGCGTGCTCGACGACGCCTCGCTGGTGCAGCAGGACGCCGGTCGTTTCGCGCGGGTGTTTGCACCGAAGGTTCATGGCGCCGCGGTGCTCGATACGCTCACCCGCGGCGATCCACTCGACTGGGTCGTGTACTTTTCGTCGATCGCAGCAGTTCTGGGTTCGCCGGGACAGAGCAACCACTCGTCCGCCAACGCATTCCTCGACCTGCTGGCGCGAGACCTGCGACATCGGGGGCTGCCCGTGTCGAGCATCAACTGGGGCCCATGGACGGAAGTCGGAGCAGCCGTGGAACGGGGCGTGGCGGCGCGTGCAGCCGGGCAGGGCGTCTTCGCCATCTCGCCGGCACAGGGCTTGCAGGCCCTGGAGCGGGTAATCGTGGATCAGGCCGCGCAGGCGGTCGTCCTGCCCATGGACTGGGCCCGATTCCGCGCGCATACGAAGGACCGCGAGCTCGCTCCGTTCCTGTCGACGGTTTCGCAGCCGGAGGCGCCGACGCGAGCAGCCGCGAGCGTCGCGGTGACGCGCGCGGGCGACCTGCGGCAGCAGCTGGCGGATGCGCCGGCGACGCGGCGTCGCCCGATCATCGCGGCATTCGTTCGCGAGCGAGCGCTGAAGGTGCTCGGGCTCGATGCATCGAAGGCGATCGATCCGCGCACGCCGCTTGGCGATCTCGGGCTCGACTCGCTGCTCGCGGTGGAGTTGCGCAATGCGATCGGCACCGCTCTGGGCAGGTCGCTGCCGGCGACCTTGCTTTTCGACTATCCGACCAGCGATGCACTTACCGACCACCTGCTGGTCGAGCTGTGCGGAAATATGGAAGTGCCGCCCACCGATTCCACCGCAGAGACCGCACCGTCGAAGGCGAATCTGGTCGAATCCATCGAGGACCTCACGGACGAAGAAGTCGAGCGGCAACTCGCCGAGCGGGCCAGGCGGAACCATTGACATGAGCGACTTCTTCGACCGTATCAGCAAGCTGTCGCCGAAGCGCCTGGCGCTGTTGGCGGTGGAGCTCAATGAGAAACTCGAATCGGCGGGCCAGCGCGCACGCGAGCCGATCGCGGTCGTCGGTCTTGGCTGCCGATTTCCCGGAGGTGCCGATGACCCGGAGAAGTTCTGGGAGCTATTGAGCGAAGGACGCGACGCGATCGTCGACGTTCCGCCTGATCGCTGGGATGCAGAGTCCCTGTACGATCCGGACCCCGACGTACCGGGTCGCATATCGGTGCGCAGCGGTGGCTTCCTGCGAAGCGTCGACGGGTTTGATCCGGAGTTCTTCGGCATCTCGCCGCGCGAAGCACTGACGATGGATCCGCAGCAGCGTCTGCTGTTGGAGGTCAGCTGGGAGGCCTTGGAGAGTGCTGGCATCGCGCCCGAGAGTCTTTCAGGTTCGCCGACGGGCGTGTACATCGGAATATGCAACAGTGACTATTCGCACCGCGTGCTCGGGCGCGGCAACGACACCATCGATGCATATCTCGCCTCAGGCAATGCCTACAGCGTCGCCGCGGGACGCATTGCCTACTGGCTCGGCCTCCAGGGCCCGGCGCTGGCCATCGATACGGCCTGCTCGTCGTCGCTCGTCGCGCTGCACACTGCGTGTATGAGTTTGCGTGCCGGCAGCATCAGCATGGCGGTCTGCGGTGGCGTCAACGTGATCTGCTCACCCGAGACGACGATCGCCCTGACCAAGGGCCACATGCTCGCCCCGGACGGTCGGTGCAAATCCTTCGACGCGCGGGCGGACGGATTCGCCCGCGGCGAGGGCTGCGGCGTGATCGTGCTCAAGCGGCTCGGCGATGCGTTGGCCGCAGGCGATCGCGTCCTGGCCGTGATTCGTGGCAGCGCGTCGAACCAGGACGGTCGCAGCGGCGGCCTGACCGTGCCGAACGGCCCGGCCCAGGAAGCCGTGATCCGTGCGGCTCTGGCCGACGCAGGCCTGCAGCCGGGGGACGTGGGCTACGTCGAGGCGCACGGCACGGGAACATCGCTCGGTGATCCGATCGAGGTTCGCGCCCTGGCCGGGGTGTTCGCCCCTGGACGTTCGCGCGAAGCCCCGCTCCTGATCGGCTCCGTCAAGACCAACATCGGCCACCTCGAATCGGCGGCTGGCATTGCCGGAGTCATCAAGGTCATCCTCGCGCTGCAGCGAGGGCGAATACCTCGACACCTGCATTTCACCGACCCGAGCCCGCACATACCGTGGCGCGACTACCCGATCGAGGTGACCGCGGAAGCGCGTTCATGGCCACGGGCGGCGGCGCCACGCGTCGCGGGAATTAGTTCCTTCGGTTTCAGCGGCACCAACGCGCACGTCGTGATCCAGGAAGCACCGACGGCGCCGCCGGCCGCGGCTGGCACGCAGGACCTGCCGCTCTGTTGCCTGCCGGTGTCGGCACGCACTGGTCATGCGCTCCGTGAACTCGCGGGACGGTATGCCGACGCGCTTGCCGCCGCGCCAGACCTGTCGCTCGCCGACGTTGCGCATACCGCCGGCGCCGGTCGCTCCCATTTCGCCGAGCGTGCCGCGATCGTGGCGGGCAGTGCAGACGCGGCGCGCGAAGCGCTGCGGGCTATCGCGGAGGGGCGAGCCCATGCATCGGTCCACCGTGGTACTGCCTTGCCCGGCAATCCCCCGGAGGTTGTGTTCCTGTTCACCGGCCAGGGCGCGCAATACCCCGGGATGGCCCGTGCGCTCTACGAGGCGCTGCCGGTGTTTCGCGACGTCATCGATCATTGCGATGCGCTGCTTGGTGCGGATGCAAAGGGACGGCGACTCTCGATGGTTCTCTGGCCCAACGATCCCGATTCCGCGGTGATTCACGAAACCGCTTGGACGCAGCCAGCGCTGTTTGCTGTCGAATATGGCCTGACGCAGGTCTGGCGTTCGTGGGGCATCGAACCGGCGGCCGTCATCGGCCACTCGGTCGGTGAGTACGTGGCGGCCTGCGTGGCCGGCGTCTTCACGCTGGACGAAGGGCTGCGCCTCATCGCGGAGCGCGGGCGCCTGATGCAGGCACTGCCGCCCGGCGGCTCGATGGCTGCGATCTTCGCACCTGCCGAAGAAGTGGCAGCGGCGGTGGTACCGCTTCGCGATCGCGTTGCGATCGCCGCATTCAACGCGCCTGACAGTGTCGTGGTGTCGGGGGACTCCCGCGCCGTCGAGGATCTGCTCGCGGACTTCGCGCGCCGGAACGTTCAGGGTCACCAGTTGTTCGTTTCCCTTGCGGCTCACTCGCCGCTCGTCGCTCCGGCGCTCGATGCCATGGAGCGCTGTGCCGCGACGGTGCCGATGCGCGCTCCGCGGATTCCGGTCGCCTGGAACGTGACGGGCGGGTCGCCGCTGCCCGGCGCGGTACCGGATGCTGGCTACTGGCGCAGGCACCTGCGGGAGCCGGTTCGCTTCGCCGAAGGGCTCGCCACGCTGTATCACGATGGCTTCCGGACGTTTCTGGAGGTTGGCCCGCATCCGACGCTGACAGCCCTCGCGCAACGCTCGTTGCCAGAGAAGGACACGCATTTCCTCACTTCGCTTCGGCGCGGCAAGGACGACTGGCGCGAACTGATGACGAGCCTCGCGCGACTTTATGCAGGTGGCGCAGACGTCGAATGGCAGGGCGACGACCGACCGTGTCGGCGCCGGCGTGTCTCGCTGCCGACGTACCCGTTCGAGCGCCGCTCGTTCTGGATCGCGACACCGGGTCTCGGAAAAGCACGCGCGGCAATGCGGGCGAAGCCGGCGAACCCGCTGTTACCCGTACGTCTGCCGACGGCCACGCCGATATTCGAGACGCTGCTGGTGCCCGATGCGCCGGCATACCTCAGCGAGCACCGGGTCAACGGCGCCACTCTGGTCGCTGGCCCGGTGCTGCTCGAGATGGCGCAGCAATGTGTGCGCGAATGGCGTGGTACCACGTCGCCTTGCGTCGGGGAATTCCTGATTCAGAGCCCGCTGGTGCTGCCACAGGAAGGACGTCGGGTGCAGGTCCAGCTGGACGAGGTGTCGACGGGCGATGCTGGCTTCACTATCTTCAGCGCTTCGGCCGACGGTACTGGTGGGTGGACCACGCATGCGAAGGGTCGTCTCTGTGGCATGAGCGATCGCTCGGCGTTGACCGCGGCGCCGACGGACGGCGCCACCGATACAGGCGCCTGGGAGGCCATCGATGGCGGGAGCCATTACGAGCGGCTTGCCCGGCTCGGCATCGATCTCGGCGCCGGGTTCCGCAGCCTGAAGTCCGCGCGACGGCGCGATGGTGAGGCGATCGTAGAACTCGCGCTGCCCGGGCAGTGGCGCGACGAGCCGGTTGCCTGCGCGCATCCGGTACTGCTCGATGGTGCGTTGCAGGCGGTCGGCCTTGCCGTGCCCGACTCCACCGACGGCGCCGCAATTTACCTCCTCAGCGGCATTGAGCGACTGGAGCTGCGGCAGCGATTGCCGGCGGAATTGACCTGTCGAGTGCGGCTGCGCGAGTCCGCCTCACCACAGCCCGCTGAGTGGCGCGCGGATGTCGCGTTGAGTGCGGTGGATGGCGCCGATCTGGGCTCGCTGAGCGGGGTCTGTCTTCGACGCGCCTCGGGCGAGGCGCTGGCGCGGATTGCGACATCGCAACGGGCCACGGATGCCGCGGAACTGCATTACACGGTCAAGTGGCAGGCTACCACCGCGTGCTCGTCCGTCGCCGGTCAGCTGTCGCCGCCGAGCGCAATTGCACAGCCGCTGCGTGACACCTTCGCCGCGCTCGCAACTACGCATGGCATGTCGGTCTACGGGCCGCTGCTTGCAGAGCTCGATCGACTCAGCGCACGCCACGTCGCCACCGCGCTGCGGCAGCTAAGCTTCGACCCGCGAACCGGCCGGCTCTTCACGCCGCATTCCGAAGCCGCGCGGCTCGGGGTGGTGCCACGGCACGCGCGCCTCTTCACCCGCCTGCTCGACATGCTCGCCGGCGATGGGGTCCTGATCCGGAGAGGCGAACAGTTCGAGATCGTCGCACCGCTGCCGGAGTACACGACGGAGGACCCATATCCGGCACTGATCAGGCGATTCTCTCCGGTGGACGGCGAGCTGCTGACGCTACAGCGCTGCGGGCCCCAGTTGGCACAGGTGCTCAGCGGGCGGCAGGATCCGATGCAGCTCCTGTTTCCCGGGGGCTCAATGGCCGAGGCGCGCAAGCTCTATGTGGAATCGCCATTCGCGCGCACCTACAACGGCGCGCTGGCGTCGGCGATCTCGGCCGCGATTGCGACGCTGCCGCCATCGGGCCGGCTCCGCGTCCTGGAGATCGGCGCCGGGACCGGCGGCACGACAACCTACGTGCTGCCGATGTTGCCCGCGGGAGGGTGCGAGTACACGTTCACCGACGTGTCGCCGCTGTTCCTGGAGCGGGCGGCCGAGCAGTTCCGTGACTACCCATTCATGCGCCGCGGCCTGCTCGACATCGAGCGCGATCCGGCGACACAGGGCTTCCCGGCCGGTCATTACGACATCGTCATCGCCGCCAACGTGCTGCACGCGACCGCCGACCTGCGCGCGACCCTGCGCAACGCCGCGAGCCTGCTGGCGCGTGACGGCCAGTTGCTGCTGCTCGAGGGGGTGGCACCGCAGCGCTGGGTCGATCTCACATTCGGCCTGACGGAGGGCTGGTGGCGCTTTTCCGACGCGTCGTTGCGACCCGAGTATCCGCTGATTAGTCGGGACGCATGGATCGGGTTGCTGCACGAACTCGGCTTCAGCGATGTCGCGCCGATCCCCGTGGCGGATGGCGCAGACGACTGGTTGAACCAGCAGGTCCTCCTGGTGGCGCGCGCGCCGGCACGGCACCGAGTGCTGACGATCGTCGGCGATCCCGACGGGTTGGGCGCGACGCTCGCGCGCCACCTCGCCGCGCGCGGCGACGCGGCTACATGCCTGCCGGACGTGCGTTCCGCAGTTCCGCCGACCGGCGACGTGATATATCTCGGTGCGATCGATCTCGCCTCGGCGCCACCCGACGATCCGGCGACTCTGCGATCGAGCCACGAGCTCGCGGCTGCGGCGCCGCTGGATCTGCTGGCGCAACTTGCGCGACGCGACGGACCGGGGCGCGCGTGGCTCATCACGCGCGGGGTCCACCCGCTGGGCGACGCGACGTCAGCGGGCGCGGCATTCCAGGCGCCGCTGCTGGGCATCGGTCGCGTCTTCGCGCTGGAGCATCCGGACCGGTGGGGCGGGCTCGTCGATCTCCCTGCGGTGGCGCCATTCGAGGAGCTCGTCGGGGGCCTACTTGCCGCCGTCGACGGTTCCGATGTCGAAGATCAACTCGCACTTCGCGACGGACAATGGATGGTTCCGCGGCTGGTCCGGCAGCCCCCGCCCGCGCGCCCCCCGATCGAGTTCCGCAGCGATGCGACGTACCTGATCACCGGCGGATTTGGCGGTCTCGGTGTGGCGGTTGCGCGCTGGATGATCGAACGCGGGGCGCGGCATCTGGCGCTGCTGGGTCGCAACGCGCCGAAAGACACTGAACTGCAACGAGAGCTCGAGGCTCTCGGCGCGAAAGTGTTCCCGTTGGTTGGCGACGTCGCGGATGAGGCTTCGATAGCTGCGGTGCTGGCGCAGATCGCGGGGCAGGGCCCGGCGGTGCGCGGCATCATGCACGCTGCCGCAGACTTCAGCAGCGCGCCGATCCGCGAACTCGGCGCTGCGCAGATTGAAAGCGTGCTTCGCCCGAAGATCGACGGCACGGTCATCCTCGAGCGAGTGATGCGCGGACAGCCGCTCGATTTCCTCGTCCTGTTTTCGTCGACGACGGGACTGCTTGGTGCCTCCGGCCTTGCGCACTACGCGGCAGCCAATGCATACCTCGATGCCTTCGCCGCGGCGATGAACTCGCCGGAGCGGCGCGTGCTGTCAGTGAATTGGGGCACCTGGGAGATCATGCGCCTCGCATCGACCGAGACTCGGGGCTCCTATCGCGCGAGCGGACTGGAGCCTATGCCGGTCTCGGATGCACTGGACGCACTCGGCAGGTTGATGGCTGGAGGCGAGGCGCAGGCCGTGGTCGCGCGCATCGACTGGAGCATTCTCAAGCCACTGCACGAGTTGCGGCGCGCGCGGCCGCTGCTCGAGGGTCTCGAGGCGAGCACTGGTGTCGCGCAGCAAAAGGACGGGGCCGGCGCCACCTCACTGCAGGAAGCACTCGCAGGACTGTCCGCAGCGGATCGTCGCGATCGCATTTTGCGGTTCGTGTCTGTGGAGGTGGCCGGCGTTCTCGGTCGCGATCCGGCGGATCCGGTGCCGCCATCGGTGGGTCTCTTCGACCTGGGTATGGACTCGCTGATGTCGGTGGAACTTCGCCGCCGCCTCGAACGTGGAGCGGGTCGCTCACTGCCGTCGACGCTGACCTTCAACTACCCGAACGTCGACGCCTTGACCGGGTATCTCGAAGCGGAGTTCGCCGCCGCCGCAGCGCCGGAGACGCCGATTGCCGATGTCGCGACAGGGAATTCCTCCGGCGTGAATTCATCATCGGATCTCTCGACCCTGACCGACGGGGAACTCGAGGCGCGCTTGGTTGCGCGACTCGGGGCGATTCAGTGACGTCCGGAAGGCACGGCATGATTCTGATGGCCCTCGCCGTGACTCTCTGGGCGGCGCTCGAGGCGTTGGCCGCCACGATGGTTCGGCGGTATTCGCCGTACCAGGTGGTTTGGACCCGATACGCGGTGCATCTTGGATTCATGATCGCCGTGTGGGGGTGGCGCGAGCCGGCAAAGCTCTGGCGAACGAGGCGACCGGTGTTTCAGATAGCACGCTCGTTCCTGATGCTCGGAATGCCGGTATCCTATGTTCTCGCGCGTCGCCTCGGAGTTCACTCGAGCGAGCTGATGTCGATCTTCTGGCTGTCCCCGCTCCTCATCATCGTGATTGCAGCCGCTCTGCTGAAGGAGCATGTCAGCGCAGCTCAATGGCTGGCGGCGGCGCTTGGGTTCGCCGGCGTCGTGTTCATGCTCGAGCCAGGAGCGCTACCGGCGTGGCCGCTGTGGCTGGCGCCGTTCATGATGGGGTTGACCTTTGCGGCATACGTCGCCATGACGCGCTCACTGCGCAGCGAGACGACATGCGCCAACCTTTTCTACACTGCGTTGGGTGTCTTTGTTCTGTTGTCGCCATTCATGCCCGGAGTCTGGGTCAAGCCGACGCTGAGTGATCTGGCGATACTGATTGCGGTGGGGCTCATCGGCTGGGTTGGCCTTTTCGTCCTGGACCGGATGGCCGCAGTGGCGCCGGTGTCGGTGTCCGCGCAATTTGCATTTGTGCAAGTCCCCATCGCACTGGGAACAAACTGGTTGGTGCATGGCGACAGGCCCGATCCATTTGAGACCGCAGGGATCGTCCTAATCGGGGCCACGGCGGCGTATGCCTGGGCGCTTCAGCGCAAGGCAGACCGTGGGGATATCGGTGAACGAACGGCGTAACCTCCTGCAGGAATCGCTGGCGGCCATCGAGCGGTTGCAGGGGAACCTCGAGGCGAGCGAGCGTGCGAAGCACGTGCCGATTGCCATCGTGGGTGCCGGCTGCAGGTATCCGGGTGGCGTCGAAACCCCCGAGGCCCTTTGGGAGCTGGTCCGGGACGGTGTCGACACCGTAGCCGAAGTTCCGCGCGATCGCTGGGACGTCGATGCCTATTACGACCCCGATCCCTCGGCGCCTGGCAAGATGCTGACGCGCAAGGGCGGCTTCCTGAAGCAGGTCGATCGCTTCGACGCGCAGTTCTTCGGAATCTCCCCGCGCGAGGCGGCCATGCTCGATCCGCAGCAGCGGCTGCTGCTCGAAACGGCTTGGGAGGCTCTCGAATGCGCCGGCATCGCACCGGACCGGCTCGGCGGCAGCGCAACCGGGGTGTTCGTCGGCATCACGACCGGCGACTACGGCCAGATGATGCGCGGCGGCGAGCAGACCGACGTCTATTCGGCGACCGGCAGTGCGCTCAACGCGGCGGCGGGCCGAATTGCCTTCACACTCGGACTGCAGGGGCCATGCATGTCGGTCGATACGGCGTGCTCGTCGTCGCTCGTCGCGCTGCACCTCGCGTGCCAGAGTCTGCGGACCGGGGAGAGTGAACTCGCGCTGGCTGGGGGCGTCAACGTCGTTCTCTCGCCCGATGCGATGGTGCTGTTCTCCAAGTGGGGCATGATGGCCCCCGACGGCAAGTGCAAGACGTTCGATGCCGCAGCCGACGGCTTCGTGCGGGGCGAGGGCTGCGCGGTCGTCGCCCTGAAGCGACTTCCCGATGCGCTGGCGGCTGGGGATCCCATCCTTGCCGTGATCCGTGGCACGGCGGTGAACTCGGACGGCCGCAGCAGCGGCCTGACGGTTCCAAACGGCCCGGCGCAGCAGGCGGTCATCCGCACGGCGCTGAAGAGCGCGGAACTTGCGCCAGCGGATATCGACTACGTCGAGGCGCACGGCACCGGTACCCAGCTCGGTGATCCCATCGAAATCGAGGCGCTCGGCCGCGTGATGCGTGAGGGGCGCCCCGCGGATCGGCCGCTGCTGATTGGCTCGATCAAGACCAACATCGGTCATGCCGAAGCGGCCTCGGGGATCGCGGGGCTGCTCAAGACCGTCATGGCGATGCGCCACGAAGCAATTCCGCCACATCTGCATTTCAGCACGCCGAACCCCGGCATCCCCTGGGCCGACCTGCCGCTGCGCGTGCCGACGCAGGCCGAGGCATGGCCGCGGAGCGAGCGCGTCCGCCGGGCAGGCGTCAGCTCGTTCGGCTTCAGCGGCACCAACGCTCACGTGGTACTCGAGGAGGCGCCGCTGCGATCACCTGCAGCCCCTCCGGTTCAGGCCGCCGGTCCGCGCCTGGTGCCACTTTCGGCGCGCGGCGAGGTCGCCCTTCGCGAACTTGCCGCCCGACACGCAGCGTTCATTGCCCAGCACCCCGACGAGCCGCTCGATGGCATCGCCGCGACACTCCAAACCGGGCGCGCACACCTTACGCACCGCTTGGCAGTGCTCGCCGACTCGAGCATCGACCTCGGCACAAGGCTCGAGAGCTTCGCAGCCGGTCGGGAGGTCGCCGAACTGTTCGAGGGCGCGCTGCGCCCCGGTGAACAGCCCCGCATCGCGTTCCTGTTCACGGGCCAAGGCGCACAGTACGTTGACATGGGTCGTGGACTCTACGAGAGCGAACCGGTGTTCCGGGCGGCGATCGATCGGGCCGCGAAGAAACTTGAACCGCTTCTCGAGCGACCGCTGCTCGAGGTGCTGTTCCCGCCAGAGGGGGTGGACTCGCCGATCGGTCAGACCGCTTACACCCAGCCCGCGCTGTTCGCACTCGAGTTCGCGCTCGCAGAGCTTTGGCGTTCGTGGGGAATCACCCCGTCGATCGTGACGGGCCACAGCGTCGGCGAATACGTAGCCGCCTGTGTCGCCGGCGTCTTTAGCTTCGAGGATGGGTTGGCGCTTGTTGCCGAGCGCGCGCGGCTGATGCAGGCGTTGCCTCCGGGTGGCGCGATGGCTGCGGTGTTTGCGACCGAAGGAGCCGTAAAGGAACGAATCGCACGCGAGCCGGGTTCAGTGGCGATCGCGGCCATCAATGGTCCCGAGGAGACGGTGATCTCCGGCGATGCCACGGCAGTGGCGATGCTGCTCGACGAGTTCGCCGCCCGCGACATCAAGGGCAAGGCGCTCGACGTCTCCCACGCATTCCACTCTCCTCGTCTCGATCCGATGCTCGACGCCCTCGAGCAGAGCGCTAATCTTGTGGCGCACGCATTGCCGCGCATCACGCTTCTTTCGAACCTCACCGGCAAGCCATTCCCCGCTGGCACTAGACCCGATGGTCGCTACTGGCGGGAGCACGCGCGGAACGCGGTACGGTTCGCCGACTGTGTTGCGAGCCTGCGCGCCGCCGGTGCCACGGTGCTGGTCGAGATCGGCCCTCATCCGACCTTGCTCGCGCTTTGTGCACGAGCCGCGCCCGACGCGAATTGGAAGACCTGTGTGTCGCTGCGTCGCGGGCGCAACGAACGTCGTGAGATGCTCACGACACTGGGTGCGCTGTATTCGGTCGGCGCACCGGTCCGTTGGGAGGCCATAGGTTCGGGTGGGCCCGCAGGGCGCGTCTCCCTGCCCGTGTACCCCTTTCAGCGGCAGAGGCATTGGATCGCTCCGATGGCCACCAGGCGAGGCGTCGGCCGCACGGACCGGCATCCGCTGCTTGGTGAGCGCCAGACCATGCCCGGTGCCGCCGTGCACTTCTCGACTGAAGTCTCGCTCGAGGACATTCCGTTTCTCGCGGACCATCGGGTCCTCGGTAGCGTGCTCATGCCGGGCGCGGCGTTCATGGAGATGGCACTGGCAGCGGGCCGCCAGGTCCGGGCGGAGGTGGTGCAACGCTTCGCGATCGAGTTGCCGCTGGCGCTTGGCCCGGCGGAAACCTACGCGTTGCATACGGCTGTCGCGCCGGAGGCGGACGGTACCTGGTCCGTCGTGATCAGCAGCGCCAGGGTTCAGCTGGAGTCCACTCTGCAGTGGCGAGTGCATGCTCGCTGCGCGCTCGGAGCCAGCTCCGCCGCCGCAGCAGCCTGGAGCGTGCACGAGGCGAGGCATGAGCACGGCCGGTCCGATGCTGTGGACGTCGCAGCGTATTACGATGACCTGCGGATCGCAGGCCTCGAGTATGGTCCGACCTTCCGTTCGCTGCGCACGCTCGCGGTCGCCGCTGATGCGGCGACCGGCGTCGTCGAAGTGTCGGAGGACGCCCTCCAGCCGACCGTTCGCTGGATCCTGCACCCGGCAATGCTCGACGGTGCGTTCCACCTGCTGGGCGCGTTGCTGCAGCGAGTCCGCCATGAGCACGGCGATCATGTCTACCTGCCTATTGGCGTAGACGAAATGCGGGTGGCGCAAATTGTCCCACGCTGCGTGCGGGCGACCGCGCAACTGCGTGATGCATCGGCCGATTCGGGACTTCTGGTAGCGGACATCTGGCTCGCGGACGAATCCGGAAGCGCCATCGGGTACATCTCGGGACTGCAGTTGCGCGTCGCGACTCCCGACGCCCTGGCGCGCGCGCTCGGTGGGGCGACTACCAGCATCAGGCGCTACGAGCTGATGTGGCAGGTCGTCCGGACATCGCTTGACCCCGTGTCGCAGTCGCCGCTACGTTGCCTGGTCATCGCTGACATGAACGGCTTCGCAGCAGCGCTGTGCGACCAAATACGTCAGCGGGGCTGGAGCGCGGAAATCATCGAGGCAACGGAGCTCGGTGCACCGACGCCGGGTGCGGTTCTTGGGCGCCTGCGCGCCGCTGCAGCATCGGGTGGACTCGACTGGGTCATCGACTGCGCGGCTATGGATGCAATTACGTCTGCGAGTTCACCCGACGACGCGCGCCGGGCATATGCACGCTTCCTGAGCACCGCACGAACGATGGTCGAGGTGAACTCGCGCACAGGACTTTGCCTGGTTACTCGCGGCGCCCAGACGATTGTTGCCGGAGATGACGTCTCACTGCCGCAGGCGACACTGCTCGGGCTGGCGCGCTCGGCCGGTTCGGAGCGGGAGACGGCACCATCGCTGCGAATCGATCTCGATCCGGCGATGCCGCCTGATCCGGCCAAGTTTCTCGATGTGGTCGACCGTCTCGCCACGACGGAGCCCGAACTGGGTATCCGTGCCGGCGTCTTGCTGGCACCGCGGCTGCGCGAGGTCGCCCGGACTGGGAACGAGGCGGCCACAACGACGGGATCGCGCAGCGTCCTGCGTACGACCGTTCGGGGCACTCTGGAAGGCCTCGTGCTTGTCCAGGAACCGCGTCGGTCACCCGGTGCAGGAGAGGTGGAGATCGCTGTGCGCGCTGCCGGTCTCAACTTTCGCGACGTGATGAATGCGCTCGGGATGTACCCTGGCGATGCTGGACCCCTGGGCAGCGAATGCAGTGGTGTCGTGACAGCCGTCGGCGCGGGCGTCGCGAACTTCCGGATTGGCGACGAAGTGGTGGCACTTGCCATCGAGTCCTTCGCGACTCACGTCACGACCGCGGTTGACCTCGTAGTGCCGAAGCCGACGATACTCGGATTCTGCGATGCCGTCACGATTCCAAATGCGTTTCTGACGGCGGCCTATTCACTGAAGACGATTGCGCGGCTGCGGCCTGGGCAGCGCGTGCTCGTTCATGCCGCTGCGGGTGGCGTCGGACTTGCGGCGCTGCGGATTGCGCGAGACGCGGGCGCCGAGGTGATCGGCACCGCGGGCACGCCGGAGAAGCGTGCGCTTGTGCTGGCCGAGGGGGCTTCCCACGCGTTCGATTCCCGCAGTGCCTCGTTCCGCGACGACGTGCTGCGGGTGACGGCGGGTGCCGGTGTCGACGTCGTCCTCAACGCCCTATCGGGCGAATTGATTGACGCCGGGTTGAGGGCATTGCGACCAGGTGGTTGCTTCGTCGAAATCGGCAAGAAGGACATCTGGCTGCCGGACGTGGTTGCCCGCAGATTCCCTGGGATCCGCTATGAAGTGGTCGATCTTGGCGTCGCAATTCAGAACGACAGCCGCTCCATTCGCGACTTGCTCGTGGGAATACTCGAGTCGGTGGTCGCCGGCCAGCTTGCGCCGCTCCCAGTTCGAGTATTTCCACTTGCGGAGGCGAGCGGCGCATTTCGCTACATGGCGGCGGCGCGCCACGTGGGGAAGGTGGTTCTCGTCCCCGATCGCACGGACCGGCACCTTCCGCTGCCGGTCCGGCCGGATGCGACGTATCTCGTCACCGGCGGACTCGGAGGACTTGGCCTTGCGGTCGCCGAATGGCTCGCCGGGCGAGGTGCGAAGTACCTGGTGTTACTGGGGCGCCATGGTGCTTCCGCGGTTCAAGCGGAGGCACTCCGCCGGGTAGAGGCGCTTGGTGCCAGCGTTTCGGCGATTGAATGCGATGTCGCCGACTCCAATGCCGTGGAGACGCTGTTTCGTGACGTTCTGTCACGACTGCCGCGATTGGGCGGTGTGATGCATGCTGCTGGTGCGCTCGCTGACGCTCCGCTCTCCGACCAATCGGTGGAGCGATTCGAAGCGGTCGCACGTCCCAAGCTCGATGGCGCGTGGAACCTGCACCAAGCCCTTCGGGGTGTGCCACTCGACTTCTTCGTTCTGTTCTCCTCGTCGTCCGCCGTCTTCGGTGCTCCGGGCCAGGCGAATTACGCCGCGGCGAACAGCTTCCTCGATGGTCTGGCGGAACATCGGCATGCCCACGGTGAGGCCTGCACGAGCATCGCCTGGGGCGCCTGGGGCGATGCCGGCATGGCCGCGCGGATGGGCGACGAGGCGCGCGCGAGGTGGGTGCGCCTCGGACTTGGCATGATAGGGACTGACGAGGGACTTCAGGCACTGGAGTCCGCAATCATGGCCGACTCGCCGCGCTCCGTGGTCGTCGCACTGGATCCCGGCCGCTTCATCCGCCATGCCCCGATTGCGGTGCGCGCGTTGCTTGGCGGCCTCGCCGATTCCGTGGCCGCCGATCGGAAGGACGCGTTCCCGGATTCGCCGAAGCTCGATTTGCAGGAGCTGCGTACCGCTTCCGAGGCGGAGCGCACTGCGGCGCTTGAAAGTTACGTCCGGGAGATCGTGGCGCGCGTACTCGGCTTCGCGGTTTCTGGGGTAGATACCGGGGCAGCTCTGACGACGCTCGGTCTCGATTCGCTCATGGCGGTGCAGTTGAAAAACCGCATCGATGCCGATCTCGGTGTCGTCATTCCGATGGCGCAATTCGTCAGAGGGCCGACGGTCACCGAGATTGCGGCGGAGATCGGTGAACTGGTGCTGCGGCAGATCGGCCCCGAACGGGACCGCGATACCCGGCCCTACGAGGAAGGCCTGTTGTGAGTGTTGGTTCGCTGATCGAGCGTCTGAATCGACAGGGTGTCGAACTCTGGTTCGAGGGCGACAACCTGCGCTTTCGTGCTCCCCAAGGCGCCTTGACTGCGGAGCTGCGGGCGGAACTGATCGCCTGCAAGAGCGAGATTGTTACGCTGTTGCGGGTGCAGGCATCGACCCGCGTGCTCGACGCCGATGCCTCGTATAGCCAGCGATCCCTTTGGTTCGTCCAGCAGCAGGAGCCATGTAGCTGCGCTTACCACGTCGCCTTCGTCGCCCGGGTGCGATCACTTGTCGACGTCGACGCTTTGCGCAAGGCGTTACAGGTCATTGTCGATCGCCACGCGGCGCTTCGCACGACGTACCAGGTACTGGACGGGGATCTGCGCCAACGAGTCGCGGGCTACGTGGAAGTGTCCTTCGCGCACCAACTGCGTCCGGGCATCGATGATGATGAAATGCGCGCACACGTCGTGGCTGACTACGCGCGGCCGTTCGATCTCGAAAGTGGGCCGGTCTTCCGCGCCACGCTACTGACGCGCGAAGAGCGCGATCACGTGCTGTTGCTCGTGGTGCATCACATTGCTGCGGATGGCTGGTCACTGTTTCAGCTGCTTGACGAGCTGCGCGTACTCTATGCGGAGGCAACCGGCGGGCCAGCGGCAAGTTTCGCCCGGCCGGAAGTCGACTACGTCGATTACGCGGCATGGCAGGGTCGAATGCTGTCCGGCCCGGACGGACGGCGCCTTGCCGATTACTGGCTTCAGCGTCTCAAGGGGCCGCGCACCGAGCTCGAGCTTCCAGCAGACCGAAGGCGGCCACCGAAGAAGTCGAGTCGCGGCGCGACCCACGCTATCGAGTTCGATGCGCGGCTGAGCAGCGCGGCGCGGCAACTCGCACGGGTTGAGGGAACAACTCTGTTCGCGGTGCTGCTGGCTGCATTCAAGGTGTTCGTGTTTCGGCTGACCGGGGTCGGCGACGTCATCGTCGGTACACCGACTTTCGGTCGTGATCGCCCGGAATATGCGCGGGTCATCGGCGATTTTGTCAACACCGTCCCTTTGCGCTCCACAGTCGACGGTCAAGCGTCGTTCAGGGCGCTGCTCGCTACGATCAAGCAGACCCAGTTGGAGGCGCTGGCCGCACAGGAATATCCGTTCCCATTGTTGATCGAGCGCCTGCAGCCGGCACGCGACCCGAGCCGTGCGCCGCTATTCGAGACCTTTTTCATCCTCCAGCGGTTTGATCAGCTGCGCGAACTGGCGCCCGTATTGGCGCCGCGCGGCACGCCATCGACCATAGATTTCGGCGGCTTGCGCCTGCAGCATTACCCTCTTGACCAGCAGGTGGGTCAGTTCGACCTTACCTTGCAGATCGTCGATTGCGGCGGTCCGTTGATCGCGCAATTCAAGTACGCGCCAGACCTCTTCGATCAGGCAACGATTGAGCGCTTTGCGACGCAGTACCAGGATCTGCTGCAATCGGCGGTTGAGACACCTGCGGCAGCCGTGTCGACGCTGGAGTTCGCTGGCTCCGTCGGGGGTCAACTGGATGCGTTCAATGCCACGGAGGTTGAACTGCCGCGGGTGCGATTTGCGCAGCAGTTCGAACGTCAGGTGGTGGAAGGGACGGGGGCCTGCGCGGTCCGGTTTGGAGGTGGGTCGCTAACCTACGGTGAGCTCGATGCGCAGGCTAACCGTCTGGCGCGCCATCTGCGAGATCTGGGGGTGGAGGCTGGGGATCTGGTGGGGCTGTGTGTGGGCCGGTCGCTGGATCTGCTGGTGGCGCTGATCGGGATTCAGAAGTCGGGCGGCGCGTACGTGCCGCTGGACCCGCATTTTCCGACCGAGCGGCTTGGGTACATGCTGGAGGACAGCGGCGCGCGGGTGCTGGTGACGACGGCTGAGGCGCTGGGTGCACTGCGGGTGCCGGACGGTGTGCAGGTACTGGATTTGCATGCGCAGGGCGACGTGCTCGGAGCGCTGGATGGCTCGGACTTGGAGCCGGTGGGGAGTGCGGAGGATCCGGCGTATGTGATCTACACGTCGGGCTCGACCGGGCGCCCGAAGGGCGTGGCGGTGTCGCACGGGGCGCTGGCGAATTTTCTGGGATCGATGGCGCGTGAGCCGGGCCTGAGCGCGAGCGATGTGCTGGCGGCGGTGACCACGATCTCGTTCGACATTGCGGGGCTCGAGCTGTACCTGCCGCTGGTGGTGGGAGCGCGGATCGAGCTGATCTCGCGCGATGTGGCGATGGATGGAGAGGCGCTCGCGCGGGTGCTGTCGGAATCGGGCGCGACGGTGCTGCAGGCGACGCCGGCGACGTGGCGGATGCTGGTGGAGTCGGACTGGCGACCGGTGGGCCCGCTGCGGGCCTTCTGTGGTGGCGAAGCGCTGCCACGGGATCTGGCCGACGCATTGCTGGGTCGGGTGCAGGAACTGTGGAACCTGTACGGGCCGACGGAGACGACGATCTGGTCGACGGTGTCGCGGGTGGAGGCGGCGCCGGCGCCGATCACGGTGGGCCACCCGATTGCCAACACCCGCGTGTACGTCCTGGACGAGGCCCGGCAGCCGACGGGCATCGGTGTGCCAGGCGAAATTTGGATTGGGGGCGAGGGTGTGGCGATCGGTTATCACCGGCGGCCGGAGTTGACGGCTGAGCGGTTCGTGGCCGATCCGTTCTCACCGAAGCATGGGGCGCGCATTTACCGCACGGGGGACCTGGGCCGGTGGGACGCCCAGGGACGGCTGCACCACTTGGGGCGGCTGGATCACCAGGTGAAGATCCGGGGGTACCGGGTCGAGCTTGGGGAGATCGAGGCGGTGCTGGCCACGCACCCTGCCGTGCGTCAGGCCGTGGTGGTGGCGCGCGAGGTAGGGGCCGGGGATACGCGCCTGGTTGCCTACCTGGTCCCGGTGTCGGCCGGCGCGCAACTGGACCTGGCGGGGATGCGTGCTCATCTCGGGCAGCGATTGCCGGACTACATGGTGCCGGCACAGATGATCTCGCTGCCGGCCATGCCACTGACGCCCAATGGCAAGATCGATCGGAACGCTCTTCCGCTGGTCGATGTCGCACCGGTGTCTGTCGGATCCGGGAACCGTGTCGAGCCCCGTACCGAGATCGAGCGGCAACTGGCTGCGATCTGGTCCGAAGTTCTCGAAGTCCCTGAGATTGGCATCGACGACAACTTCTTCGAACTCGGCGGGCACTCGTTGCTGGTGGTTAGGGTCGGGGCCCGCATCCGTACCAGATGCGGCGTGGAGGTGCCGCTGCGCGTTTTGTTCGAACTGCCAACCATTCGTCAGCTGGGTGACCATCTCGAGTCGAACCACGTCGGTGTAACTCTTGCGCCGGCGATTCCGGTGGCAAAGCGTCCCCTGCGCGCTCCATTGTCGTTCGCGCAGCAGCGGCTGTGGTTCTTCCAGCAACTGGAGCCCCGCAGCCCGCTGTTCAATCTGTCCGTCGCCGTGCGCCTGACGGGGAGACTCGACCGATCGTGGCTCGAAGCGAGTCTCGACCAAGTACTTCACCGGCACGAGTCGCTGCGGACGGTGTTTCCGGTGGAAGCCGGTGAGCCGTACCAGAGCGTCATCGCCGAGATCAACTCTCAAGTGCCATTCATGGATTTGAGCGGTTACGAGGCGGACGAGCGGGACCGTGCGGTGATCGTGAGCATGAGGAGGGAAAGTAGTGGTCTGTTCGATCTCGTGAACGGACCGCTCGTGCGGACGTGCCTGATCCGTCTCGCGGACGATGCCCACGTCTTCGTTGTCACGTTCCACCATACGATCTCAGACGGGGCCTCGGTTGCGATCTTCATTCGCGAGTTGGCCGAGTGCTACCGGGCCCACGCCTCGGGGCAGGCGCCCCAGTTGCCGTTTCTACCCATCCAGTACGTCGACTTTTCGATCTGGCAGCGAGCCTGGCTTTCGGGATCCAGGTTGAAGGAACAGATCGATTACTGGCGACACGAGCTCGAGGGCGCACCGCCGTTCCTCGAGCTGCCGCTCGACCGTCCGCGACCGGCCGCCCAGACGTATTCCGGCGCGGCGTACCGATGTCGGCTGGAGCCGGCGCTGCAGGCCCGCCTCGCTGCATTGAGCCGGCGCGAAAACTCCACGCTGTTCATGACACTGTTTTCCGTTTTCGTTCACCTGCTGGGGCGGCACAGCGGGCAGGACGATGTCTGTGTCGGCGTTGCCGTCGCGGGCCGCGGTCCGGCGGAAACCGAGAATCTGATTGGGCTCTTCATCAACACGCTTGTGCTGCGCACGCGGCTCACAAGTGACATGAGCTTCGAGGAGCTGCTCCGCGCGGTGAGGGAATCGGCGCTCGGCGCCTACGCGCACCAGGATCTGCCGTTCGAGCGCCTGGTGGAGGAGCTGCGGCCTCCTCGAGATCTCAGTCGGACGCCATTGTTCCAGGTGCTGTTCAACATGCTCGACCTGGGGATGCCGACGTCGTTGCAGCTGCCGGGACTCGAGATCTCGTCATTCCACCAGGAGCGGCCGTTAGATCTGCAAGCGAAGTTCGACCTCACGCTGTACGTGCAGAACGATCCGGGCGGTCTTGAGCTGACGGCTGTTTACAACTCCGACCTGTTCTCGGCGGATCGCATCGAGAATCTGATCGACCAGTACGTGAACTTGCTGGCCGCGGCCTGCGACCCACCAGCTCGCCCCATGCGCGAGTGGCCCCTTGTTTCCGCCAACTCATCAGGTGCACTTCCAGACCCGAAAGCACCGCTTGAGTTCGTGTGGAACGGATCCGTTCAATCCCGATTCGCGCACCATGCAGCATTGGCACCGGCGCGTGTCGCCGTAGAGCATGCGGCCGGGTCCATGACCTATGGTGAACTGGAGGCACTTGCCAATCGGATCGCGCAATATCTGATAGCACGGGGCATCCATCGCGAGGACTGCGTCGCAATCTATGCCGAGCGCAATGCGGGGCTGGTCGCGGTCCTGATCGGCATCATGAAGGCGGGGGCAGCGTTTGTGCTGCTCGACTCGGCCTATCCAGCTGCGAACATCGCCGAACGCATTGGGATCGCGGCGCCAAAAGCATGGATCGACCTGACTGGTCGTCCGTTGCCCGACCTCATCGAGCGTGCGCTGAAAGCGCTGCCGTTACGCGCGCGGCTGGGCTGGGACGCCGCGGCAGGCTTGGACGACCAGGCCTGGAGGCAATGCGCAGACAGTCCGCCGATGGTGACGGTCGCGCCCCACGACCTCGCCTACCTCGTCTTCACCTCCGGATCCACGGGCGCTCCGAAGGCAATCATGGGCGAGCACGCTCCGCTATCCCATTTCTTCCAGTGGCACCAGGACACCTCGGGACTCGGACCCGACGATCGCTTCAGCGTGTTGTCGGGCCTGTCGCACGATCCGCTCCTGCGCGACGTGCTCGGTGCATTGTGGGTCGGCGCGACCGTCGTGATGCCGGATGCCGGCCGCATGGGTGCGCCGGGCTATCTCGCGGACTGGCTCCGCAGCGAACGGGTGACCGTCGCGCACCTGACGCCGGCCATGGCGGACCTGCTCGCGATCGGTCGGGACGCTGGGGCGGTCGACACCTGGCCCACGCTGAAACATGTGTTTCTCGGTGGCGACGTCTTGACGGCAGGCACGGCAAGTACGCTGCTCCGGATGGCGCCTCGCGCTGAATTGTTCAATTGTTACGGCACGTCGGAGACGCCACAGGTGATGGCGATTCATCGCGTGATCATCGATTCGGACACACAGGCGTCGCAACGTGTGCCGGTGGGTCGCGGCATCGCCGATGTGCAGCTGCTGGTGCTGAACGACGCCAGCGGGCTCGCGGGTATCGGGGAACTGGGTGAAATCTGCGTCCGCACGCCCTACCTGGCCCGCGGCTATCTCGGCGATCCCCTGCTGACGACGGCCCGCTTCGTCGCGAACCCCGGCACGGGCAATCGCGATGACCGCATGTATCGGACCGGCGACCTGGGCCGCTATCGACCCGACGGCAGCGTCGAGTATCACGGGCGGCGCGATGGCCAGGTCAAGATCCGCGGCTTTCGCGTCGAACTGGGGACGATCGAGCACGCGTTGCGCGCGCTGCCGGCGATAGGCGAGGTCGCGGTGGTCGCCCGGCGCGACGAATCCGGGGCGAATGCCCTCGTCGGTTACCTCGTTCCCCAGCCTGGCCAATCGGTCGACCCATCGGATGTGCGCCGCCGTCTCGTGGCATCCCTGCCCGACTACATGGTCCCGGGCGCGTTTGTCGTCCTGGCGGCACTGCCGCTCACCCCGAACGGCAAGCTCGACCGAGGGGCGCTACCGGAGCCGACGGCGACTGCGCCGGCAGGTGACGTGGTGGGCCCACGTACGGTACTCGAGACAAAGCTTCACGCGATTTGGGAGCATGTCCTGGGCCGTTCCGGCATCGGCATGCACGACAATTTCTTCGATCTCGGCGGACATTCCCTGCTTGCGGTGCGCGTCTTCGCCCAGATGGAGCGCGTCATCGGCGCGAAGCTGCCCATCTCGGTGCTGTTCCAGGCGCCCACCTTGGCGCAGCTCGCGCAACGTCTCGAACACGAGGAGTTTCAGTCGCCATGGTCGTCGCTGGTCGCCATTCAGCCGGAGGGCTCCAAGCCTCCCCTGTTCCTCGTGCCCGGGCTGGGCGGCAACGTGGTCTGCTACTTCGCCATGGCGCGGCTTCTGGGAGCGGACCAGCCGCTATACGCTCTGCAGTCGCGCGGCCTCGACGGGGAGGAGATCCCCTTCGATCGGGTTGGGCCAATGGCGGCGCATTACTTGAGCGAGATTCGTCAGGTGCAGCGCACCGGACCGTATTTCCTTGGCGGTGTATGCTTTGGCGGGATAGTGGCCTTTGAGATGGCGCAGCAACTTCGCGCGGCCGGGGAAGAGGTGTCATTTCTCCTGTTGTTGGAGACGTGGCCAGCGCCCAGCAAGCGTCGGCTAAAACGTCTGATGCTCCTCTCAACACGCGTCTTCTTGCATTTGCGCTTTTTGACCGAGTCCGCAGCGCGGCACGTCCGGCATTTGAGAACGCTTTCGCCGATGCATCTGCCCAAGGCCCTCCTTCAACGGCTGAAAATCGTACGTGAGATAGTCGAACAGAGAGACGTCTATCGTGGGGACCGAGTCGCTATGTACGCTGACCGCGTATCGACCGCGAATCTTGAAGCCTATCTGAGATACCGTCCGCGACCATACGACGGCAAATTGATGCATGTGCTGGCCACGGGGCGCAAGTTCAGTGGCGCCGACACTCGCGGTCTGTGGCGTAAACTCGCTCTCGGTGGATACTTGCAATTCGAGATGCCAGTCATCGATTCGGGGCAACTGCTGGTCAGCCCGAACGTCGAGATGCTTGCCCCCTGGGTGATAGACGGTTTGGATGCTGCGCGCCGGGACGGAGGGCGCAATGCCGTCGACGAGCGACTTCTTCAGGGCGCCGTCGCGGTGAATCCGCGCTGACATGGATCTGATCAAGTTCCTCGTCCATTCGTCGCGACGGATGACGCTCGCCATCATCGTTGCCAGCGTCCTGAGCGGGGCACTGGGAGCCGGGCTCATCGCCATCATCAACCGGGCGATCGCCGGGGGCGGATCGTTCGGCGGCATCCTGTTGTTCGGCTTCGTCGCCGTGGTACTTGCGAAAATTGCAACGCAGGCGACCTCCCAGTTCATGCTCGTTCATTTTGCACAGGAGACCGTGCTTCGGTTGTGCCGCAACGTTTGCGAAACGGTGCTCGCCGCGCCATTCGAAAAGCTGGAGGCGATGGGGTCGCCTCGGCTGCATGCCACGTTCACCGACGACGTTCCGGTGCTTTCGGCCGCAGTACAGTCAGTGCCGGGGCTCGCCACGAACTTTGCGGTTGTTCTCGGCTGCTCCGCATATCTTGCCTGGTTGTCGATGCCGGTCTTTCTTGCCAGTGCTGCGGCGGTGGTCATCGGCATCTTCGGATACCGCATCCTGGTCTTGCGCTCACGTGCCGCCATGGAAGCGGCCAGGGACGGTCGTGATCGCCTTTTCGGCGACTTCCGCGCGCTGGTCGATGGAGTCAAGGAACTCAAGCTGCATAGCGTGCGGCGCCGCGACTTCATCCGAAACACCATCGACGAGACGACCGAGTATCTGCGTCGCCAGAACGTTGCTGCGACCCTGCATTATCTGCTCGCGGACGCGTGGAGCCAGCTGCTTTTTTTCGGGCTGATAGGGATGCTGCTCTTCACGGCGCCGTCCATCGATATGCTGTCAACGGAGGCGTTGACTGGGTACGTTTTTGCCGCCTTGTATATGATGAACCCGATCTGGGCGCTGATAGGTTCCGTGCCGACCTTTATGCGGGGGCGCGTGGCGCTCACCAGGATTCGCGAACTCGGAGTAACGCTCGCCGCACCCGTCGCGAAGGAGGCGGCCGACGACGGCGCACGGCCGGTTGCGCCAGTGCGCATTGAGTTCGATGGCGTGAGCTTTACCTATGCCAGTCCCGGCGGTGGAGACGAGGGCTTCACGCTCGGGCCGATCGACCTCTCTTTTTCTAGTGGCGAGGTGGTGTTCGTTACCGGCGGAAATGGGAGTGGCAAGTCCACACTGGTCCGGCTCCTGACCGGGCTCTATGCGCCGCGGTCCGGAAGTATCCGGCTAAATGGTCGAGCGATCGACGATTCGTCCCGCGAGGAGTACCGGCAGCACTTCACTGCGGTATTTGCCGACTTTTATCTCTTCGACCGGCTGTTCGGCGTCGATGCCGTTTCGCGGGGCGCGGAGATCCAGCAATACCTCGTCCTGCTGGGTATGGACCAGAAGGTCCGCGTGCTGGGTGACCGGTTCACGACGACAGCATTGTCCTCGGGCCAGCGAAGGCGATTGGCGCTGCTTGCGGCGTATCTTGAAGACCGCCCCGTCTATGTCTTCGACGAATGGGCGGCCGACCAGGATCCCTCCTATAAAGAAACGTTCTACTTGCGGTTGCTTCCGGAATTGCGGGCGCGAGGGAAGTGCGTCATCGTCATCACCCACGATGACCGCTATTTCCGGTATGGCGATCGAGTGCTCAAGCTGGAGGCCGGGAAGTTGGTGGACGAGCAAGTCGGGCGAGGGAAAGCGATTGAGCAGGCGACCGCTGCTTGACGATCTGCCGCGGGTTGGCGCGTGGGAAGTTGGTTGCACCCGCCAACGCTGCGATCGTCGACGTCGCCATATGCACGCCTGAATGCGCCGGCATGGGCGAAAGCGGGTTGACCTTTGCATTGTGGCCGCACGACGGTCTGCCGCCCGGGCCTTTGCCCGAGCATGAAGTGGAGCTTTGGGCGATCGGGCTGGACGTCGGAGATGCGTTGCTGGGGCGGCTTGTCGGCGATCTGTCCCCGGAAGAGATGGCACGGGCAAGCAGTTTCGTCTTCGAGCGGGACCGACGACGATTTCAGGTTGCACGGGCAAGCTTGAAACGTTTGCTGAGTGCTTATACGCGGCGTGCCTATCGACGACCTGCGCTTTAGTTGCGGACCCCGCGGTAAGCCCAGCCTTCATGTCGCCGCGCCGACGTCACTGCAGTTCAATGTGGCACATTCCGGTGACATGGTGGTGCTCGCGTTCACCGCAGGTCTGCCGGTGGGTGTCGACCTCGAGGAGCGGCGACCGATTCCGGACGCGCTCGAGATCGCCAGGAGCACGTTTTCCAGGAAAGAGATCTCGTCGCTTGAAATGCTGCCGGACGACGCGAGGCACGACGGATTTCTTCGCTGCTGGACCCGGAAGGAGGCCTACGTCAAGGCGGTCGGGGACGGGCTGTACATGCCGCTCGACAGCTTCGACGTCGGTTTGGAACTTGAGGGCGATGGTCGGGTTGCACTCGAACGCGTCAACGGCGACTGGTCGCTTTGGCATTTCGAACCCTCGGCCGGTTACATCGGTGCACTCGCCGTCGCGGGCGGCAAGCATCGACTCAAGGGGTGGGCTGCGGATGCCGCGCAGCTCATCGGCGGGAGCGGATGACGGCAGGGGAGATCCAGTCGCTTGAAAGTCAAAAGGCGGTACCTGCTCCTCCTTGTCGCTTCCCTTCTGGCAATACTCACCTCTGCCTGGTTGCTGTACACGGCGGCAGCCGGAAACACCGGACCTGAATTCGGCGAAGAGATTTCAACGGAGCTGGTCCACGTGAGTCCGCTGCCACCGGAACGTGCAGCAGATGTTGCATACGTCTTGGGCGGCGATCAGACAAGCCTTAAATCAAAGTACCGAACCGCAGCAGAACTCCTCAAGGCTGGGTCGGTGGGCGAAATATGGATACTTGGCCGTCCCGGGATTACGGAATACAGTCCAGAACTGAGACGCAATCTGACCAATGATGAATGGTCAATTGGTGAGCTGGGAGCGCTTGGAGTACCCTCGGAAAAGATCGAAGTCGTGCATGTGTCAGGAGGGTTCTTTGGAACGCTGGCAGAGGCAAAGCAGGTTTCCGGGCGAGCGCGGGAAAGGGGACTGAAAGGCTTGGTGCTCATTGCCCAACTACACCATACACGCAGAGCCTATCTCAGCTTCAAGAAATACCTACCGATAACGACCACGTTATACATTCAGAGCTCGAACGATAGCCTGGACCTGTATGAACGTTTCATCGAGCTAATGAAACTTCGAGTTTATAGGAGCTGGCTGATCGAATCGCCCGGGGCTTTGTAAGCATCTCCGGCTGGAGAGCGGGCAACGACCTCAACCGAGTCATCGCCCGGGAATGACGGGCTCTAGCGAGCGTGCCCAGGTCTGGCACTAGCGCCTTCTCGCGCACCCGGGGCCCGCCGACTTGTTTTCGTACAGCACGACCTTGTGGTGTCCCCAGCCGATGGACACGATGTCGAGATCGCCGTCGCCATCGATGTCGACAGTCTTTGCGCCGTCGTGGTGTTCGTCGCCGGTGGCAATGACGTGCCCGCGCCAGAACAGCGGAGCAGGGCTGCGGACCGGGTCCGCCGAGACATTCTGGAAATAGATCAGGCGGGCCGCGTCGGGGTGGCGCAGGTTGTGCTCGCCGACCACGACATCCCTGTCCCCGTCGCAATCCATGTCGGCGACGTCGAGGCTCATCGGCCCGGTTACCCTGCCGATCAGGTGCTCGCGCCACGGCTGGGTCGGGTCCTTGCCCTGCTCGTACCAGGCCAGCTTGCCGGCTTTGCTTATCGCCTCGTAGCCGATCACGATGTCGAGGCGGCCGTCGCCGTTCATGTCCGCCAAGCGATTGCGGTCTGGCAGATCGCCGGTTTCGAACAACGTATGGTTGCTCCAGGTGCCGTTGCCATCATTGCGCAACCAGCGGGTGCCCATAGCGATGTCGAGATCGCCGTCGCCATCGATGTCGCCGATGCTGAGCGCTTCGTCCTGCGACAGGTCGGAGATCCTGCGCCAGCGCCACCGCTCCCGGGCGGGGTCGGCAGGAAGCGTCAGGGACTGAACCCCGTGGCCCGTTTCATGCCACGACAAGACGACAGCGTTGCCGCCGCCGAAATCGCCCCATGCGACGCCCTGAAGGAAGTCGCCCTCGGCGGGATCGATGTTGTCGTGGACGGCAAACGTCCCGTCGCCGTTGTTGTGGCCCCAGACGAACAGATTGCCCGTTGGGGCATAGGAAAACGGCCTGATCTTCAGGCGATTCAGGATCCTTTGCCACAACGTCGGGGTCGGGTTCTCCTCGAACCACCGCGTCGCCAGGAAATCGTCGCGGCCGTCCCCGTCGAGGTCCTGCACCAGGGCGACGTTCAATCCGCCGCCTCCCAGCGCGGTCCGCGGCCATGGTTTGCCGAGGTCACCCGGATTGCGATACCACCAGCCACCAGCAACGACGTCGGGTCGCCCATCCGCATCCATGTCCCCGGACGTCACGAAGACCGCCTTGCCCGGCCTATCGGCGTCGAGTACACGGCGTTCCCACTGTTTCGCGTCGTTGTCGTTGGTGTGGTTGATCCACAAGTCGACGGCGTAGGTCTGATCTTCGCCATCATGGTGCCATTGGGCGCCGAACAGGTCGATGTCGAAATCGCCGTCGACGTCGAACGCGCGCATGTTGTGCGATCCCTTGTTCGCGATTACCGCTTGCGTCCACCTCGTGCCCGAGGCTTCGTTGTAGTAGACGGCCACCTTCGCGTCCTCGCCCTGGTTCATCCGTGCCGTCAACAGGTCCGGTCGACCGTCGTTGTTCACGTCGGCAATCGCGGCGAAGTGGTGCACCGTCTCGACGTCCTTGTCGATGACGTGCTCGCGCCACACGCCGCCGCGTTGTGCCGGCGCCTCGAACCACGAGATGTGATACCGCTTCCCCGCTGGCTCGGCCGGGGTCATCACGATGTCCGGTCGACCATCCCCGTTGACGTCGCCGGTCGCTACCGCGACGTCGGGCCAGGTCCATTGCGGGGCATAGGACTCGGGCTGCCAAACCATGGCCGCGTCCAGCCGCCCGGGATTGCGATACCAGACGGAGTTGACCACGATGTCTGGCAAGCCGTCACCGTCCATGTCGGCGACGGTCAGCCCTTCCCCCTGTGGGACGGCGAACGAAAAATGCGTCCACCGTGTTGGGGTGTCCTGACGATAGACGTGAACGCGATTGCCGTCGGTGTGCCCGAACAGACTCTGGTCGCGCGCGACGATGTCGAAGTCGCCATCCCCATCGAGGTCGGCGAGTTCGACATCATGGAACCTGCGGTTGTCGACTTGCGTTGCCGTCCAATCGGGATTGTGGAGCCAGAACAACCCGTCGTCGGTCAGTACGACCACGTCGTTGATTCCATCCCGATCGATGTCGCCCACCTCCAGGTCGGTCCGGATCGCGAAACGGTCCGAGATCACGTGGCGGTGCCAGCCCGGATTCTCGTACCAGACCAGCTCACCCTTCCGGGCGTCATCGGGAAGGAGGTGCACCTTGCGCAACAGCCTCTGCCAGATCGTCAGTGGCTGCGGTTCGTGCCCGCCAACCAGCAGATCGGGACGGCCATCGCCATTGATGTCGCCTACGGCTTTGCCCCAGGATTGCACGGGCGCCCTGTCGTCGACCCGGACATATCCGAAACGATCACCGGTGCCGGCCACTTCGCGCTCGGCGCGGGCAACAGGCTCGCGGAAAGTGGTGGCCGCCAGGACGACGGCGCTAACCGCAGCGACTGCGCCAACGACAGCAAATGCGCGGATTCTGGACGCCACGGCTATTCGTGGCAGGGCCAGGCTCTGTCATTGGATCGGGGGAAGTCCGATTGCCCGGAGCGCCACTGTCGTCCCTGGCGATCCAGACAAACGAATAAACGGAAGCGGGGCGGAACGCGATCCAGCGAAGCCGCCACTCGAACTTCCACGGGACTCCCGCCTGGGTCGATCCGGGGAGGTCGGCGACCTCCGGGACGGCGCCCTGCGACTGAAGAATTTGGTAGGCGCGATTGGACTCGAACCAACGACCCCCACCATGTCAAGGTGGTGCTCTAACCAGCTGAGCTACGCGCCTGCAAAGAGGCCGTATTTTAGCGAAACGGGCGTTTTCTTACAACTGGGCGTTTCCGGGGCTTCGCCGCCGCCTTGTCGCGCCCCGGGGAGGGTCCTCCGACCCCGCCGTTACATCACGCTGGCGATGATGTTGATGCTGAGCGCGAGCACGGCGATGTTGAACAGGAACGCGAGAATGCCGTGCACCAGGATCAGGTGCCGCATGCTGCGCGACGCGACGCCCACGTCGGACACCTGCGACGTCATGCCGACCACGAACGCGCAGTAGGCGAAGTCCAGGTAGTCGGGCTCGCGTCTGCCCGGGAACACCAGCGCCGCGACGGGCGCGGGCTCGCCGTGGGGACCGGCGTAGTAGCGGTGGGCGTAGCGGAACGTGAACACCGTCTGGATCATCAGCCAGGACGTGACCAGCGCCAGGACCGTCAGCGTCAGGTGCCAGGCGCGGGCCCAGAACGCCAGGTCGCGGATGGTGCCGACGACGAAGCCGATGGCGACGACGCTCGCGAACGCCGCACCCACGACGGACAGGAAAATGAAGTAGCTGCTCTGATCCTCGCTCAGCGCGTGGTCGCGGGTCACGCGCGCGTCCGCCCGTGCGATCACCGACCAGGCAAGGCCGAGGTAGGCCAGCGAGCCGAGGTCCCAGCTCGCGACGATGCGCGTGTGCCACGAGATCGCCTCGGGCTGGATGACGTAGGCGACCGCGGCGACGACCAGCGCCGTGCCCAGGCGCCGCATGGCGCCGAACCGCACAGTCCATGATGCGATCGGCGGATTGACCATGCTTCCTGCCCTCCGGGGCTGTGTCGCCGCTCGAACCCGGGACGGGCGCGCTGCGTGCTGCGCCGAGCCTGGCCGACCATCGAACTATACCGCTGCCGCGGACGCCCGCGCCGCGGCCCCGGCGCCCGCGCGCGGCAACGGGCAACCAACGCGCCCCCGGCGCCTGCGCGCGGAGGCCGGCAACCATCGACCCGGCATTGCCGCGCGACTCGCGCCGGGTTATGTGCGCCAGCGAACAGACCTGCCCGGGGGCGACCGATATCGTGACTGCATACCCGCCTGCCGGCGGCCTTAACCACAGCTGCGCTGGCGCATCGATGCACGTGCCCGCGAAGCGGTGGCGGTGAACCAAGGAGCAAGTCATGAGTCTCGGCACCATCCTGTTGATCATCGTCATCCTCATGCTCGTCGGCGTCCTGCCCGTCTGGCCGCACGCCCGCAGTTGGGGTTACGGCCCCAGCGGCATTGTCGGGCGTCGTGCTGTTGATCCTCCTCATCCTGTTCCTGATGGGGCGCCTGTAGTCCCGCGCCTTGACGGCGGACGCATTTCACTCAAAGGAAGCAACATGACCAATATCACCCGCAAGCTGGCAACCCTGGTTGGCATCGCGTTCGTGGCAATGGCGCTGGGCTGCGCATCGACGGCGAAGCAGGAAGGCACCGGCGAATACGTCGACGACACCGTCATCACGACCAAGGTCAAGGCGGCGATCCTCAACGAACCGACGCTGAAGTCGGCCGAAATCAACGTCGAGACGTTCAAGGGCGTGGTTCAGCTGAGCGGCTTCGTGAGCTCGGCGGCGGCCGAATCGACGGCGGTTGCCGTGACGCGCAAGGTCGAAGGCGTCAAGTCGGTCAAGAACGACATGCGCTTGAAGTAGGTCGAAGGTGCAGCCAGGAGAACGAGGCGCAGGTGCGCCTCGTTTTTCTTCCGCCGACATGAATCCCGCGATGGCCGCTCCTCCCGATCTCCCGCCCGCCGCAGCGACGGCGGGCGTCACGGTCGTTCCCGCCGTGCGCATGCCGGTGGACGCGCGCGGCCTGGCGCTGGCGACCCTGGCCGTCATCGCCGTGGTGTTCGCGCTGGACTGGGCGCAGGCGTTCGTCGTGTCGCTGCTGCTCGGGATCGTGCTGGCGTACACGCTCAATCCCCTCGTGGTCGGGCTGGAGCGGGTCAGGATTCCGCGGGCGCTGGCCTCGCTCGTCGTGATGTCGAGCGTCCTCGGCGCGCTCGTGCTCGGCGGCTACTCGCTGCGGGGGCAGATGCAGACCATCGTCGAGCAGCTGCCCGCGGCCGCGAGCAAGTTCTCCTCCGGCCTGGCCCGGCTGCGCACCAGTCAGCAGGGCACCATGCAGAAGATGCAGAGCGCCGCGGCGGAGGTGGAGAAGGCGACCGCGCCCGCCGCCGAAGGGCCGGCCCCCCGGCAGCCCGCGACGCACATCGTCATCGACGACCCGAAGTTCAGGATCGGCGACTTCCTGTGGCTGGGCTCCAAGGGCGCCGCGGGTGCCGCGGCTCAGGCGATCATGGTGCTGTTCCTGACGTTCTTTCTGCTCGTGGGCGGCGATACGTTCAAGCGCAAGCTGGTGCGGTTGACCGGACCGTCGCTGTCGAGAAAGAAGATCACCGTCCAGATCATCGACGACATCAACGACTCCATCCAGAAGTACCTGTTCATGCTGCTGGTGACCAACGTGCTGGTCGGCATGCTCGCATGGGGGGCTTTCGTCTGGATGGATCTCGAGAACGCCGGCGCCTGGGCGGTCGCGTCGGGCTTCCTCCACGTCATCCCCTACCTCGGCCCGGGCATTACGGCCGTCGCCATCGGGATGGCGGCATTCATGCAGTACGACACCTTCTCGATGGCGCTGCTGGCGGCCGGGATTTCGCTGACGATCGCGACGTTCGTGGGAACCTTCGTGACGACGTGGATGACCGGGAAGATCGCCGGGATGAATGCGGCCGCCGTGTTCATCTCGCTGCTGTTCTGGGGCTGGCTGTGGGGTGTCTGGGGCATGCTGCTCGGCATCCCGATCGTGGTCATCGTGAAGGCAGTCTCGCAGCACGTGGAGCAGCTGCAGCCGTTGGCGGAGCTGCTCGGTGATTGAGGTGGCGGTTGGGTGAAGTCACAATTGGCTGAATGGACAATTACCAGGAGAAAAGCATGACGAACATTCGCACGTATCTCTGGACCGGCCTGGTGGCGGGCGTCCTCGTGCTGGGCCTTTCGGCCTGCGAGAAGAAGGAAGGTCCGGCGGAGCGCGCCGGCAAGGCGATCGACAAGACGGTCGAAAGCGCGGGGCAGCAGATCGAGAAGGCCGGCCAGAAGATCGAGGACGCGGCCAAGGACGCGAAGAAGTAGGCGCCGCCGGGGACGGTTGCGCCCGAAGGTGCGGCAGACGGCCGCAGACGGTGTCGTGTGCGGTGCCGAACAGACAGCGGTCCCGCGTTGGAGCAGTCTGATCCTGCAGTCAACGAAGAGGAGAAGTCCATGCTCTATACCATCGCGCTCATTCTGCTCATCCTCTGGGCCCTCGGGCTCGTCAGTTCCTACACGCTGGGCGGCTTCATCCACCTGCTGCTGGTGATCGCCCTCGTGATGATCGTGTTCAACCTCGTCAGCGGGCGACGGACGTCATGATCCACGGCCGATCGGCCGCGTGCCGATCGGCCGGCAGCCGTTCGGGCGAGGAGCCGTCGGGGCAACAGCCGATCGGTTCGCTGGGACGTCGAGAGGCACGGTGCGGGCACAGGCCCGCGACACCAACACGCAAAGGTCGACGAACATGAACGCGAGAGAAATGGCAACGAACGAAGAAGGCGGGCGGGTCACCACCGACAAGCTGATGGCCGACTTCAGGGTGCTCGCCGCCGACATGGAACAGCTGTTGACCGAAACGGCCGGTCAGTCGGGGCAGCACGTCGCGCGGGCACGCGCGAGGGCCGAGCAATCGCTGCATGCGGCCCGGGCCCGGCTGGTCGAGTTGCAGGACATTGCGCTGGCGAAGACTCGCGCGGCCGGCAGGGCGACGGATGAGTACGTCCACGCCAATCCCTGGCAGGTCATCGCCGCCTGCGCCGTCGCCGGAGTGCTGATCGGTGCCCTGCTCACTCGGGGCGCGCCCGCGGACGAGTAGCCCGTTCCGAAAAAGTGAGCGGACGCCACAGCGAGTTGCACCGGACCGACCGCATCGGTTGGTTGCGCGCCGCGGTATTGGGCGCCAACGACGGCATCGTTTCGACCGCGAGTCTCGTGCTCGGGGTCGCGGCTGCGGACGGGACCCACAGCAGCGTGCTGGTCGCGGGCATCGCCGGCCTGGTTGCGGGCGCCATGTCGATGGCCGCCGGCGAGTACGTTTCGGTCCGCTCGCAGGCGGACTCCGAAGAGGCCGCGCTCGGCATGGAACGCGCGGAACTCGAAGCCGACGACCCGGCCGAGCGGCGGGAACTCGCGGCAATCTACGTCAACCGCGGCCTCGATGCGGCGCTGGCCAAGCAGGTCGCCGACCAGCTGATGGCCCACGACGCGCTGGGTGCACACGCCCGCGACGAACTGGGCATCTCGGAGACGTTGAGCGCGCGGCCGATCCAGGCGGCGTTCACGTCGGCCGCCAGCTTCGCCGTCGGCGCGGCCATGCCGCTGCTGGCCGTGGTCGCGGTCCCGTCGTCGAGCCTGATTCCCGTCGTTTCCGGAACCTCGCTGGTCTTCCTCGCCATCCTGGGCGGGGTGGCCGCGCGCGTCGGCGGTGCGAGCGTCAGGCTGGGCGCGATGCGCGTGACGTTCTGGGGTGCGCTGGCGATGGGGCTGACGGCGGGTGTCGGGGCCCTCTTCGGAACGGTGGCGTGACCGGGAAGACGCAATTCGATACGCGGCAGCAGGCGCGGGCGAGCGCTCGATTGGCGACCTGAGCGGCGACTTGACCGGCCGCCCGCCGGGCGGGTTCAGGCCGGCAGAGCGATGGGCGGCGCGCAGCGGTCGGCGGGGCGCCGGACGCGCGCGCCGGGCTCGTCTCCAGCTCCGCCCGGGCAGAGCAGCAGGTCGCTGTAACGCTTGATGGCCCTGTGGCATCCACAGGCCCTGGCTTCCAGCCGGGCTCGATCCAGCACGGCGATGTGGCCCCGGCTGCAATGGATGATTCCAGCCTCCCGCAGCCTTCCTTCGGCCTCGGTGACGCCTTCGCGGCGCACGCCGAGCGCATCGGAGATCACTTCCTGCGTCATCGCCAGCTCATTCGATGGCAACCGGTCCAGGCATGACAGGATGAAGCGGCAGAACTGCTGTTCCAGCGAGTGGTGGCGGTTGCACAAAGCGGTTTGGCCGGTCTGCGCGATCAGCGAATGCGTGTAGCGCAGCAGCAGGTGCGGCAACGGGCCATCGTGCTCGAACTCCCGTTTGAGGAGAGTCGCCTTGAGCCTGAACGCAAACCCGGCGCTGAGCACCACCGCCTGACCCGGCGAGCTTTCTCCCCCCAGGAAGGACGCGACCCCGATCACCCCTTCGTTGCCGGTGACTGCGAATCCGGCCGACGCTCCGTCCTCGGTGCCGTAGAACCGGGAAACGATGCCCTCGGTAATGAAATAGACGTAGGGTTCCCTGACACCGGCATCGTGCACGGTCCAGCCCGGCGGCAGGGGAAAGGGCTCCAGCTCCGGCAGCAGGCGCTCGTAGTCTTCGCGTGGCAGCGCCGCGAGAATGCGGTTCTCTCTCGGATCGTGCCGCGCAATGTCGTCGCCACTTCGGTCCCGCGACGCGGGGGCCGTCGCCGGGGGTGGCGGTACCGGTTGTGCGTGCTGTCCACGCATGCTGCGCACCCCATGGAAGAGTGGTCGGTTGCTGCGGTCGACGGGTCCAATTTAGGCTGCACGTTCCTCTCGTCCATTGATCTGGGTCAAGCGTCTGTGTTCGACACCGTACCGTGCGCTCCGGGTGGGGCGTGCGTTGATTTCGACAGCCGTGCGCATTTGTTGCTATCCTGTTCATCTACTCGCAGAAACAGACACGCGGGGGGTGATCCGGGCCACGAGCGGATCGCGGTGGTGTTCGATTCCGGACAGGAAAGGTGATCATGAGCAAGCAGAAGAGCTGGCTGACGAAGATTGGCGACGCGGTGGAATCCGCCACGGACAAAGTTCAGGAGATGGGCGCGTCACTGGCGAAGAAGGCCGAAGGCGCGGCGTCGGACGCCAAGCGGGAAGCCGGCAAGGCGCGGGTCGCGGTGGAGAAGAAGGCGCGGACGGTCACGGCAAGCGTCAAGCGCAAGGCGAAGACCGTCGAAGCGGATGCCGAGAAGAGCCTGGCCAAGGCCAGGCGCAGCGTGAAGTCCAAGGCGCGGACGGTCGAAGCCGATGCCAAGCGAACCCTGGGCAAGGCGAAGCGCGTCGTGAAAAGCAGGGCCAGGGCCGTCGAATCGGGTGCGGAGCAGGGCTTCGGCAAGGCGAAGCGCGCCGTGAAGCGCAAGGTCAAGGCAGCGGCAGCCGGCGCCCGGAAGGCCGCGGGCAAGGTCGAGCGCGCCATGACGCCGAAGAAGGCAGCGGCGAAGCGCAAGGCCGGCACGGCAAGGAGCGCCGCGGGCCGCAACCTGACCGCTGCAAAATCCGCGGTGAAGAAGGGCGCGACCAAGGCAACGACGGCGGCACGGAAGACGGGTGCCGCGATCGCCAAGGCGGCCAAGAAGGCCGTGAAGCCGGCGGCGAAGAAGACCGCGAAGAAGACCGCGAAGAAGACCACGAAGAAGCGCTGAGCGTCTTCCTGCGCGCGCCAGCGCGCGGCCGGAACGGACAACGGCACGGGTCAGCCCGTGCCGTTGCCTTTGGTGCAGCGCGCCCGCAGACCGGGCGCTCCGGTCAGTTCGTCGACCTGTTGTACGTATCGCGCTGCCAGTCCGGCCGGCCCTGGTACGGATAGTCGTTGGCGATCCGGCGGCCCGACGAGATGACGTTGTTCATGCCGGGGAGCGACGCGTAGTCGCCGGGGCCGAAGGTGCGGCAATCGCCCGAGAAGTCGGCGTCGCTGCAGAAGATCCAGTAGCCGCTCTCGACCCGCAGCGACGAGGCGCGGTCATTGAAACCGGTCGCGCCGAGGTTGCTCATCGTGTTGTTGACGGCGTAGGAGCGTCCCGACAGGTTCGGGCCTTCGTAGAGCGTCGCCCGCGCGGTGTGGCCGCGGTTGCGGCCGCGGTCGTCGGCGCGGTTGTCGTACTGCCTCCCTTCGACCGGACGCACCGAGCTGATGCGACCGGCGTAGGCGCCGAGGTCCGGGTAGGCGCCGGGCGCCAGCACGCTGCAGCTGCCGCCGAATTCGGCGTCGACGCAGATTTCCCAGCGGCCGTCGTGCACCACCGCCGAACGCACCTGGTCGTTGAAGCCGCTGCGGGCAAAGTTGGCGACCGGGCGATCGGCGGAAAACTGGCGGCCGCGGAAGTTGTCGTCCTGGTAGAAGGTGACACTGTCGGCGGCGGCGGAACCTGCGGCCGTCGCAGCGACCGCGAGGAGCGCGGATGCGATGAGAGTCTTCATGAGATTGCCTTAGGTTGATCTGTCGGGACGGGCGCCAGGTTGCCGCCTTCGTTTTCCCAGGACTTGAGGTCCATCTTGTGATCGAGGATGTCCGCCGTGCGGCGTGTCCGGTGGCGCGATGTCGACACTGCCGCCGCACCCGCCGTGACACCCACGGCGACGGCGAGCAGCACCATCCAGCGTCGGTCGATATTCATTGCTGAGGTCCCTCCATTGGAACGGCACGCGCGAAGCGCGGCCATGCAACGCAGCCTAGGCGCGCGGGCGTTCAGCGTCGGTGCGCTGGCGCACGTTGACCAGGACCTCGTGCGTCGCGCGATCGTCGGCGAGCTGGACCGAGGCGTCCGGCTGGGCGACACCGTCCACCGTCACGCTGATCGGCGGCCTTCCGGCACCGGCTTCATCGGAAGTCGTTCGAACGGCGATGTCGTACACGGTCTCGAGGTATCGGTAGCGCAGGGTGAACCCGGACCACGCCGCGGGAAGGCAGGGCGCGAAGCGAAGGCGGGTGTTCTCCAGCGTCAGCCCGAGCAGCGACTCGACGACGAGCCGGTACATCCACCCGGCCGAACCCGTGTACCAGCTCCATCCGCCGCGCCCGGTATGCGGCGCCAACGCATAGACGTCGGCGGCGATCACGTAGGGCTCCGCCTTGTAGGTGGCCACGCCCTCCGGGGTCAGGGCGTGATTCACCGGGTTGATCATCGCCATCAGCTCCCAGGCGCGCTCGCGCTCGCCGATGGCCGCGAAGGCCATCGCCGACCAGATCGCGCCGTGCGTGTACTGGCCGCCGTTCTCCCGCACGCCCGGGACGTAGCCCCGGATGTACCCCGGGTCGAGGTTCGAGCGGTCGAAGGGCGGATCGAGCAGCTGGATCAGCCCGTCGTCCCGGCGCACGAGGCGCTCGTCGACGGCGTTCATCGCCAGCCGCGCGCGCGCCGGGTCGCCCGCGCCCGACAGCACCGACCAGCTTTGCGCCACCGAGTCGATTCGACAGTCGTCGTTGGTCGCGGACCCCAGCGGCGTGCCGTCGTCGAAGTACGCGCGCCGATACCATTCGCCGTCCCAGCCGTGCTGCTCGAGCTGCTGCCGCAGCTTGATGCCCTCCGCCTCGCACCGTTCGGCCACCGGCGTGTCGCCCACCCGCGCCGCCACCGCGCCGAACTGCTTCAGCACGGCGCAGAGGAAGAAGCCCAGCCAGACGCTTTCCCCCGCGCCCTTGATGCCGACCAGGTTCATGCCGTCGTTCCAGTCGCCGGAGCCCATCAGCGGCAGGCCGTGCGAACCGTAGCGCAGCCCGTGCACGACCGCGCGCACGCAGTGCTGGTAGAGGCTGGCGGTCTCCGCTGACCGGCCGGGCAGGTCGTAGTACGAGTCGTCGCCGGGGTTCACCGGGCGTCCTTCGAGGAAGTGGATCGGCTCGTCCAGGACGCCGGTGTCGCCGGTCGCCATCACGTAGCGCGCCGTCGCGAGGGGCAGCCACAGATAGTCGTCCGAGCAGCGCGTCCGCACGCCGCGGCCGGATGGCGGGTGCCACCAATGCTGGACGTCGCCTTCGACGAACTGACGGCTCGCGCAGCGGAGCAGGTGCTCGCGCATCAGGCCCGGTTCGGCGTGGACCAGCGCCATCGAGTCCTGCAGCTGGTCGCGGAAGCCGAAGGCGCCGCCGGATTGGTAATACCCGGTTCGCGCCCACAGGCGGCACGCCACCGTCTGGTACAGCAGCCAGCCGTTGGCCAGGACGTTGACCGACGCATCGGGCGTGTCGACCTGCACGGCGCCGAGCGTCCGCTGCCAGTGGGCTTCCACCGCCTCCAGCGCGCCCTGGGCGGCAGACCGTCCCCGGAAGCGCTCGACGAGGCCGGCGGCGTCGGCGGCGTTGCGCCCCACGCCGAGCCGGAAGACGATGGTCCGCTCCTGACCGTCGGCGAGTTCGAACGGAACCTGGATGGCGCCGCAGGGATCGAGCGCCGCGCCGACCTTGCCGGAGAGACGCGAACGTCCCATCGCCGCCGGGTGGCGCAGCGTCCCGTTGCGCCCGAGGAATTCCGTGCGGTCGCCGCTGACGCTGCGGACCGGATCGTCGACGTCGAGGAAGGCCACGCGGTCGGGGAAGTCGGCGTTGTAGGAATTGCGCGCCAGCAGTGCGCCGGTCCGGGGCGAGACCTCGGTGATCACGTGCATCGCGGTTTTCGGCCGCAGGTCTCCCAGCACCCACTCCACGTAGCCCGTCGCGGACAGCCGGCGCGACCGCCCCGAGGTGTTGCGCACCTTCAGCACCGAGAACTTCACGGACGCGTCGGTCGCCACGTACACGCACAGCTCGGAGGCGATGCCGTCCTCGTCGTGCTCGAACACGCTGTAGCCGAAACCGTGGCGGGTGACGTAGGTGCCGGCGCCGCGGCAGGGCAGGGGCGCCGGCGACCAGTAGTGGCCGCTTTCCTCGTCGCGCAGAAAGAGGGCTTCTCCGCCGGCGTCGCTCACCGGGTCGTTGTGCCAGGGCGTGAGGCGGAACTCGTGCGCGTTCTCGCTCCAGGTGTACGCGACGCCGCTCTCGGAGATCAGCGTCCCGAATTCGGGGTTCGCGAGCACGTTGGCCCACGGCGCCGGCGTGACCTGCCCCGGGCGCAGGGTGATGACGTACTCGGTGCCGTCCGGCGTGAAGCCGCCGAGCCCGTTGCCGAGGATCAGTTCGCGCGCGGGCGGCTCGGCGGCCTGGGTTTCGCCGCGACGGCTGGCCGTGGGGACGAGGCGCGGCACCCGAACCTCGACCGGCCCCCGCCGGGCGACCTGCTCGATCAGGCTGCCCCGGCGGTCGGTGATGATCGCCCGCGCGACGGTCTGCAGCAGGATGCGGTCCTCGTCCGCGATCTGCTCGGCCCGCCGCACGAAGATCCCGCCGGGCCGATCCATCACGTGCGCTTCGACGCCGGCGGCGATCAGCCCCATGATCTGGTCCTGCAGCACCTGCCGGTACCCGCCGCGGTCCTCGTTCCAGATCACGAGGTCGACGGCCAGCCCCTTCAGTCGCCAGTACGCGTGGGCCTGCACCATCCGGCGCACGAGATCGATGTTCTCGGTGTCGCCGATCTGCAGCAGCACGATCGGCAGGTCGCCCGAAATCGCGTAGCTCCACAGGCCGGACTGCCCCCGCCGGTTTCTCAGCAGCACGCCGGTTTCGGCGCGCAGCGTCGCATTGGCGTAGATGACGGAGCCGGCGAGGCGCGCGTAGAGCTGGGCGTCGGACTCGGTCGCGTTGATCTGGCGCAGCGTCACCCAGCTGTGCGTCCACGCCAGATCGAACACGCGGTCCGCCAGGTGGCGGTCCTGATACTTCCCGACGAGGCCGAGGGCGCCGTCGCGCGTCTCGGCGATCCCGGACGCGATGTCGAACGTGGCGGTCTGCTGCGGGTCGAGCGTCACCCGGTGGCGGATCGCGACGATCGGATCCAGCACCGAACCCTGGCTGCCGGTCAGCCGGTCGGCGCCGGTCATCGCCTGCGGATCGGCGACCGTGCGTCCGCGTCCGATGAAGGCTGCGCGGTCCGTCTCGTAGGAAACGTCCACCGATTCGGACCCGTGGACCGCCATGAGGTGGAACATCCAGGGCGCCTGCTCGTCGTGCGAGCGGGGCCGGCGCGTGCACAGGATGGCCTGGCGCTGCGGGACGATCTCCGTCTGCACGAACAGATTGGAGAACGCCGGATGCAGCGCGTCGGCAGCGGGCGACGAGAGCGCGACTTCCGCATAGCTGGTGACGTCGATCGTTCGTCGCGTCCGGGAGCGGTTGGTGATGCGCAACCGGCGCAGCTCGATGTCGTCCTCCGGCGAGACGACGATCTCGGTATGCGACTCGAGGTCGTTGTCGCGCCGGCGGAACTCGGCGCGTCCTTCGCTGAAGATCGCCTCGTAGTGGGTCGAGCGCCGCGACGTCGGCTGGTGCGCGGCCGACCAGAACTCGCCGCTCGCCACGTCGCGGATGTAGCAGAACGTGCCCCAGTTGTCGCAGGTGCTGTCCTCGCGCCAGCGGGTGAGGGCGAGGTCCTTCCAGCGGCTGCTCCCGCCGCCGGCGCTGGTGACCATCACGTGGTAGCGGCCGTTCGACAGCAACTGGACTTCCGGTATCGGCGTGTTCGGGCTGGTGATGACGCGCACCGGCGCTTCGGGGCCGCCGGAAACGCCGCGAATCGCGGACAGCTCGGCGGGGTGCAGGAACAGCGCGGCGACCTTGGGCGGCCGCTCCTGCAGCAACAGCAGCGTGGCCTTGAACTGCGGGTCCGACTCGAAGCGCTTCTGCATCGGCCGGGCGAGCAGCAGGTGGGCCAGGGCGAGCAGGACCATGCCCTGGTGGTGCGCCATGAACGAGCGCACGACGACGCTCGTCTGCCCGCGCGGCAGGCGCGCCGCCGTGTAGTCGACGGCCTCGTAGAGACCGAATCTCCCGGCCATGCCGTCGGCGGCGAGCCGCTGCAGGTTCAGGCACGACGCCTCGGGGGCCACCATCAGCGCGAGCGCCGAGGCGTAGGGCGCCACGACGAGGTCCTCCGCGAGCCCGCGCTTCAGCCCCAGGCCGGGCACGCCGAAGGCGCGGTACTGGTAGTTGAGGCTCGCATCGACCGAGTTGTAGCCGCATTCGGAGATGCCCCAGGGGACCCCGCGCTGCTTGCCGTAGGCGATCTGCCGCTCGACGGTCCGGCGACAGGTCTGGTCGAGCAGCGTGTTGTCGTAGGTCGGCATCACCAGCAGCGGCATCAGGTACTCGAACATCGAGCCGCTCCACGACAGGAGCACCGAGCGGCCCCCCGAGGTCGTGAGCAGGCGCCCGAGCGCGAACCAGTTCTCCTGCGGCAGCTGTCCCTGCGCGATCGCGACGAAGCTGGAGAACCGCGCTTCGGACGCGAGCAGGTCGTAATAGCTCGGATCCTGCCGGCGCTCGCCGACGTTGTAGCCGATGGCCAGCAGGTGACGCGCCCGGTCGTACAGGAACTCGTAGTCCATGCGGGCCAGTTCGTCGCATCGCTGCGCCAGGCGCTCGATTTCCGCGATCCGCTCCGCCGCGCGGCCGCTCGCCGCGGCGGTCGCCCGGCCGAGCTCGTCCAGCCAGGCGTGGTCCGCGGGCGACCCGCTCGCGTGCCGGCGGCGCTCGATGGTCGGCCGCAGCTCGCTGTCCAGCGCTGCGAGCTCGCGCAGCGACGGGATCGGTCGATCGCCGATCAGGTCACCCAGGCCGACCGGCGCCGCCGGCAGCGTGTTCCATGGCACCAGGAACGCCAGGTCCTCCCGCATCAGCCGGCACTGGCGGACGAGGGCGTCCGCCCAGAACGCCGCATCCCCCGCCGGCACGAGGGCGCCGGCGGGACCCGGAACGGTAAAGGGCGCCGACGTCGCGGCGACCTGCGCGGCAACGGTGCCGACGTGCGCCTCGATCCGTTCGAGCCACTGGTTCACCGCCGCGACGGTGGCGGGCCGCGAGTCGTAGGCGGTTTCCAGCTCCCGCTGCAGGCGCAGGACCGGCGCCGGGGCGCCGCCGCCGACGCTTTCCGCCAGCGCACGCAGCGTGTCGCCGAGGCCGTCGAAGCATTGCCGGTCCAGGATCCGGGCGTCGACCAGCGCCAGCAGTCCCGGCCGCAGCGTCAGCAGGTGGCCCGCGAGGTTGCCGCTGTCCACCGCCGAGACGTAGAGCGGCGACAGCGGCTTCAGGGACTCGGTGTCGTACCAGTTGTAGAAGTGACCCTCGTACCGCTCCATGGTGCCCATCGTCGCCAGCGCATTCGCCGTGCGCTCGATGAGTTGTCCGGCCGGGATGTAGCCGAAGTCGTGGGCCGTGAGGTTCGCCAGCAGCGAAAACCCCATGTTCGTCGGCGACGTGCGATGCGCGACGCGGGCGACCGGATGCTCCTGCCAGTTGTCCGGCGGCAGCCAGTGGTCGTCGGGGCCGACGAAGGTCTCGAAGAACGCCCACGTCCTTCGCGCCAGCGTGCGCAGGAACAGGGTCTGGTCCATGTTCAGGCGCGCCTCGCGGCGAACGAGCGGCCGGCTGATCCACCAGGCGATTCCCGGCGCAACGCAGCCACAGCAGCAGTATCGGCGCGGCGGCCGCCAGCGCGGTCGGTGCGGAACGCGGCCAGATGGATCGCCGCGGCGATGGCGATGGCCGGGGCGATCCACATCGAGCGGATCGATGCCGCGAGCGCGGATGGACCGGCCGACTCGTCGGTCGGGTCGCGTACGGGCTCGTCCGCCGCCGACGGGTTCCATTCGAGCAGCCGTCGATGGCTGACCAGCACGCGCCACGCCGCGCGCCCGATCGCGTCGAGGTTCACTGCCGCTTCGTAGGGAAGGAAGGCCAGCGTCAGCGTCGCCTGCGCGGCGTGCCGGCCGGCCGCGCCGGCGGTGGCGGCGAGGTGCTGGCGCAGCAGCAGCTCGTCCGGCTTGCGCGCCAGGTCCAGGGCGGACGCGCACGCCGACGGCAGCAGCACGATCGCGATCGCCGCCAGCGTCCACAGCCAGGCGTGCGGGAGCACGGTCCAGCCGAGAAGGAGCAGCACCATCAACGCGGCGGGGACGAGGCTGCGGCGAAGGTTGTCGAAGAGCTTCCACTGGGAGAGCAGCGACAGCGGATTCGTCACCCGCCGGTCGCCGGCGCCGGGTACCCGCCTTCGCAGCCAGCCCGCGATCTGCCAGTCGCCGCGAATCCAGCGGTGCCGACGCCTGATGTCCGCGCGATACGTCGCCGGGAATTCCTCGTACAGCTGCGCGTCGCTCACGAGCCCCGATCGCGCGTAGCAGCCCTCGAGCAGGTCATGGCTCAGGATCCGGTTCTCGGGAAAGCGATTCCCGAGCGATCGCTCGAACGCGTCGACGTCGTAGATTCCCTTGCCGATGAACGAACCCTCGTCGAACACGTCCTGGTAGACGTCGGACACCGCGCGCGTGTAGGGGTCGATCCCCGGATCGCCGCCGTGCAGCCGTGCGTACCAGGAGCGGTTCGCCCCGGGAAGGCTGATGCTGACGCGCGGCTGCAGGATCCCGTACCCGTCGACGACGCGCTCGCCGTCCTTGCCCTGGCGGGAAGGGCCGAAGCGCGCGCGATTGAGCGGGTGCGCCATCGTGCCGACGAACTGCAGCGCCGAGTCCCGCGGGAGCTCCGTGTCGGTGTCGAGCGTGATCACGTACTTGACCTTCGGCAGCGCCGCGATGTCGCCGACGACGAGCGAGAAGCCGGCGGTCCCGCCGCCGCGCAGCAGCGAGTTCAGGTCCGCGAGCTTTCCGCGCTTGCGCTCGTAGCCCATCCACACCCGCTCGCCGGGATTCCAGCGGCGCGGGCGGTGGAAGAGGAAGAACGTGTCGCCGGTCGCGACGTCGCTGCCGGGGCCAGCCGCGCGCGGGTACTTCGCGTTCAGGTCCTCGATGCCCTTGCGGGCCAGCACCAGCAGCGCGTCGTCCTCGGGCAGGGCTTCCGTCGCCGCGTCGTGAAAGTCCGTCAGCAGGCCGAAGTGCAGGCCGTCGTCGCGGTTGGCGAGGAACCGGACCTCCAGCGCCTCGACCAGGCGCTCGATGTTGCCGGCGCTGGTCAGGAACGTCGGGACCACCACCAGGGTTCGCGACTCCGTCGGGATGCCCCGGGAAAAGTCCATCCGCGGCAGCTGTCGCGGCGGCACCAGCAGGGTCGCCAGCCAGTTCACCATGGCCACGGCCAGCTGGCTGGTGGCGAGCAGCAGGATGACGCCGACCGCTGCGAGTTCCGGACCGGCGATCCCGTCGCGGTGGGCGATCGCGACGAGGCCCGCGGTCATGGCCGCGGTCATGGCCGCGATCGTGCCCAGGTAGATCAGCAGGGGAATTCGCCGCGCGAACCGGTGGAGGACCGTGGACGGCGACAGGCGCATCGCCGCCGCCCGCTCCAGCAGCGATCGCCCCTTGTCGACCAGGTAGAAGCCGACGTGGGCGGTCCGATCGTCGTCGCCGTCGCTGCCGACCCGGGGGGCGGCGCCCTCGTAGGCCAGCTGGATCGCCTTGCGCGCGACCTCGCTTTCGGAGAGCGGGCTTCCCTTCGCGATCTCCTCGACGACGTGGCGGTAGCGATCGCGGGTGGAGAAGTCCATCCGGCCGTAGAGGCCGCCCGGATCCTCCCGCAGTTTCTGCTCGACGACGCTCATCGATTCGACGAACTCGCGCCAGTCCATCGAGCCCAGGAATCGGAGGCTGCCGATGGTGTTGCTGATCGAGACCTGGGTCGCTGCCTGCTCCTGCGCCTCCGACTGCACCAGCTGCTCGATGGAAGAACCCAACTCCGAAAGTCGCTGTTCGATCCAGGTCAGCGGCAGGGCGAGGGCGGCACTCTGTCCCTGCAGCCGGCGCGCGAGTTCGGCGACGAACGAGCTGACCATCGGCGGATTCGAGCGCGCCATGTCGGCGATCACCAGGATCAGGCTGTTGGGCTCGCGCTCGGCGATCTCCGTCATCTGGTCGGCCCACGCGTCGGCGCGGTTCCGGTCCGTCGTCCCGGCCGCAATCCGCGCGCCGACCCGACGCAGGTTCTCGATCAGCGCCAGCCGCAGCATGATGGGAATGGCCCACAGCTCACCCAGCTTGAGCGGCGCCACCGTCTGGTAGGCCAATACGAAACGGGCCAGGCTCTCCGCGTCGACCCGGCCGTCCCCGTGGGCGATCGCCTCGAACGCCAGGTCGTAGACACGGGGAAGCCCGGCCGACGGTCCGAGCGCCAGACGCGGGAGTTCGCGGCTGTAACCCTTGGGCAGGTGGCGCTTGGCGGTGCGGATCTGCTCGTCGATCAGGTAGAAATTGTCGAGCAGCCATTCCGCGGCGGGCGAGATGCGACGGTTGGCCGTGATCGCCGCGGTCAGCAGATCGCAGACCTGGAGCAGGAGGCGTTCGTTCTCCGCCAGACGGCTCAGCAACCGGTCGGGAGCCCGGCCCGGCGCCAACCGGTGCGTGGCGGCGAGGTTGCTGCCGTGCTGCTCCATCTGATCGGCGTTGAACAGCTCCGATCGCAGCGGCGGTTCCTCGTCGGCGTGCTTCCAGAGCGAATCGGCGCGGCCGAATCGTGCCGGGATCTCGAGCAATCGTTCAAAAATGGTCCGGCTGCTCGCGTTCAACGCTGGTTTCCCGATCGTCGGCGCACCGGCTGGTGCTGCCCCTCATGCTCCGGTGGTCCCGCAATGCCTTGCGGCTGGGGCAAATCGCCGCACCACCTCTGATCTGATGCGCGCGGCGCCTGCCCGATGGCGTCCGCGACGAACCCACCGCCGACTGCACCGGGCAGAGTTTCAAGACTATCTGCCCGCGCCGAATCGGTCTGTTCGGTGGCGAACGTACGGGGCCGCCCGCCCTCGCGCGCCTGGACCCGCGCGGGACTGCCGCAAGCGCGGCCGGCGACGAACCGATCGGTGCGGTGCCGAACAGACGCTCGCGGTCGCGCTTCGTATGCTTTGCCAGTCGAGAGGATGCCACGCGGCCCGTCCCGATCCACGGAACCGGGCTGCGCAGTCTCTCAGGAGGAGTGATCATGCAGAGGCAACATTTCGCACTTCGGGCCTTGGCCTTCGTGGCCTGCGTCGCCGTCGTGGCGTTCAGCGGCGCGGCGAGCGCGGACCCGCCGTCGCGCGTCGCGCGCCTGGGCTACATGACCGGCGCCGTGAGCTTCTCGCCTGCCGGGGAGAACGACTGGGTGCAGGCCGCGGTCAACCGGCCGCTGACCATCGGCGACCGCCTCTGGGTCGATGCCGGCGCGCGCGCCGAAGTCCAGGTGGGCGGGGCGATGATCCGCATGAATGCCGGGTCGGGCGTCGCCATTCTCAATCTCGACGACCGGATCGCCCAGCTGCAGCTGATCCAGGGCACGCTGAACGTGCGCGTGCGCCGGCTCGAGCCCGACCAGGCGTTCGAAATCGACACGCCGAACCTCGCCTTCACGCTGCGGGAGCCGGGCGAGTACCGGATCGAAGTCGACCCCGACGGCAGCTCGACGACCATCGTCGTCCGCAAGGGCCGGGGCGAGGCCTACGGCGACGAGGCCTCGTACGTCATCGACGCACGGCAAGCCTATCGCTTCACCGGCACCGATCTGCGCGAGTACCGGCAGGTCGACCCGCGACGTGCCGACGAGTTCGATCGCTGGGCGACCGACCGCGACCGACGCTACGACAACTCGGTGTCCGCCCGCTACGTGTCGCAGGACGTGGTCGGGTACCAGGACCTCGACGACAACGGCACCTGGCGCGTCGACGCCACGTACGGCAACGTGTGGATCCCCAGCCGCGTCGCTGCCGGCTGGGCGCCTTACCGCGACGGCCATTGGGCGTGGGTCGACCCGTGGGGATGGACCTGGGTCGATGACGCGCCCTGGGGCTTCGCCGTGTCCCATTACGGCCGCTGGACCAACCTTCGTGGAACCTGGGGCTGGGTCCCCGGCCCGGTCCGCACGCGGGCCTACTACGCGCCGGCGCTGGTCGCGTTCGTGGGAGGCAGCAATTTCCAGCTGACGATCTCCAGCGGCAACGTCGGTGGCGTGGCGTGGTTCCCGCTCGGGCCGCGCGAGGTCTATCGACCGGCGTACCCGGTGAGCCGCGGCTATTTCGAGAACGTCAACCGCAGCAACACCGTGATCAATACCACGGTCATCAACAACTACTACAACAACACCAACGTGACCAATGTCGTCTACGCCAATCGGCAGGTTCCGGGCGCCATCGTCGCCGTGCCGACGACGGTGTTCGTGCAGTCGCAGCCGGTTTCCAGGGCGGCGGTCCGCGTGGCCCGGGAAACGGTCGGCAGCGCGCCGGTCGCGTTCGTTCCGGCCATCGCTCCGACCGAGCGAAGCGTGCGCGGCGCCGCCGCGCAGGGCGGCAAGCCGCCGTCCCACAGCTTCGAGCGGCCGGTCGTCGCGCGCACCGCGCCCCCGTCGGCCCCCGTCGGCTTCGCCGCGCAGCAGCAGCAACTCGCGGCGAAGCCGGGGCAGCCGCTGGACGATGCGGCACGCAAGCAGTTGAAGCCGGCCGCGGTCGCGCCGGCGCCCGTCGTCAAGGTCGTCCAGCCGGAGCGGAAGGCTCCTCCGACCGTGCGGTTGCCGGCGACGGCACCGGCCGTGCAGCCGGCGGAGCAGCGTGGCAAGCCCGAATCGCGCGGCAAGGACGACGCGCGCGGCCAGCCCGCGGCACCCTCGCAGGCGCCGCCGCAACGCGCGGTGCAGCCCCAGGTCGCGCCGCCGCAGGCCGCGCCACCGCAGCGATCGGTGCAGCCGCAGGTCGTGCCGCCGCCGGCAGCGCAGCCGCCGGAGTCGCGTGGCAAGCCCGAATCGCGCGGCCAGCCCGCGGCACCGTCGCCGGCGCCGCCGCAACGCGCGGTGCAGCCGCAGGTCGTGCCGCCGCCGGCCGCCGCACCGGCACCGGCAGCGCAGCCGCCGGAGTCGCGTGGCAAGCCCGAATCGCGCGGCCAGCCCGCGGCACCGTCGCCGGCGCCGCCGCAACGCGCGGTGCAGCCGCAGGTCGTGGCCGCCGCCGGCAGCGGCACCGGCACCGGCAGCGCAGCCGCCGGAGGCGCGTGGCAAGCCCGAATCGCGCGGCCAGCCCGCTGCAGCGCCGCCGCAACGCGCGGTGCAGCCCCAGGTCGTGCCGCCTCAGCCGGCTGCGCACCGGCACCGGCAGTGCAGCCGCCGGAGCCGCGTGGCAAGCCCGAATCGCGCGGCCAGCCCGCGCACCGCCGCCGCAACGCGCGGTGCAGCCCCCGATCGTCGCGCCGCAGGCCCCGCCGCCGCAACGTGCGGCGCCACCCCAGGTCGTGCCGCCTCAGGCTCGCGCCACCGCAACGCGCGGTGCAGCCTCCGGTCGTGCCGCCGCAGCCTCCGCCGGCCCCAAAGGTCGACCCGCGCGGCCAGGATGCGAAGCCGGCTGCGGCCAAGCCGGGCGACAAGGGCAAGGACAAGGACAAGGACGGCGAAGAGCAGAAGCGGGACGAGGACAGCCGCAAGCAGAAGGGGTAGCCGCTTCCGGCATAGCGGGGCGGACAAAGGCCGGGGGCGGTGGCGGGTTGCCATCGCCCCCGCTGCCTGTGCGCGCCGGCGGACGTTCCGTGGTCACCGGCGCTCCCCTACGGAACAGGTCCGAAGGGAAGTGCGTGCCACGAGCTTCCCGCCCCCGGGCAACCCCGCGGGGCGGCAACGGGCTACCGGACCGGGCGCCCGGACCGGGGCCGCTCGCCCTGACCTTTCAGACCCGCGCGTTCGTACTCCGCGATGACCTGGGCGCCGAGCAACAGCAGGGTCGCCGCGATCTCGAGGCTCAACAGCACGACGATCGCGGTCGTCAGCGACCCATAGACGCGGCCGACCTGGGACATCGTCCCGAAGTACCAGACCAGGACGCGGCGCGTCAGCTCCCACAGCGCCGCGGCGGTGACGCCGCCGATCAGGGCGTGCCGCCACGACAGGCGGCCGACCGGCATGACCAGGTAGATCGACGTGAGCACGAGGATCTCTCCGGCGACTCCGAACAGATACAGGAGCGCGCCGGAAATTCCGCTCAGCGACCAGGCGCGCCCGAGGAACTCGACGCTTTCCGCGCCGATCACCTGGAGCGCGCCCGAGACCACGGTCGTCACCAGCAGGCCCAATCCCAGCACGAAAATGTAGCAGTAGGGAATGACGGCGGACACGAGGAAGTGGCGCCGGCGGAGCACCATGCGATGCGGAAAGATGACCGCCATCGCGCTTTCCAGAACGGTGAATGCGAGGGTGCTGAAGAAGACCATCGTGACCAGCAGCACCCAGCCGATCACTTCGCGATGGTCGAGGAAGCGGGCCAGTTCAGCGATCACCGGGGTCGACTGACCCGGGATCAGCCACTCGAGGTATCGTCCCAGCGTGACGAGCAGTTCGCCCGGGTCGATGATCTGCGACAACGCGATCACCAGCAGGATGAGCAGCGGGACGATCGAGAGCAGCGTGTAGTACGCGACGGCACCCGCCAGCAGCAACCCCTGATTCGCGCGAAACGCCCGCAGCACGCGCAGCGCGAATCCTGCCGGGTGCTTCATCACGTACGCAGCGTTTGGTCCGAACGGACGCATCGGTCTGTGCCTGGCAGGCGCGCGGGGCGAATCCCATCCTGACGAAAAACCGGCCGGAACGCAAACGCGCACCGGCCGGGTTGTCCGAGATCCTGCACGGCGCCCGACGTGGGGCCGCGCAGGAATGCTGCATCGGGGTCAGGACTTGCCGAATTGCACCTTGGCGTTGCTGATGCACGAATCCTTCGTGGGCCCGGCGAGCGCGTCGCACTTCTCGATGGCGACCTTGTATTCCGCGTCGCGCTTGTCCGCGCTCGCGTCATTGCGGGCGTCGGCCTGCTTCAGCGCGGCGTCCTGGTTCGTGTCGGCGGCGACGCGATCGACCTTGGCGTTCGCCTTGCCCTTGACCAGGCCGGCCTGCGCTTCCTTCACGCAGACGTCCTTGGTGTTGCCGGCAAGGTCGTCGCACTTCTCGAGGGCGACGTCATGGGTCGCCTGGGCACGCGCGACGCGGGCGCTCTCGCGGGCCTTGGGCGTGTTCTCGTAGACGGATTCCGCGTCCGCCTTGGCGGTGCTGTCCCTGCCCTTCGCCTCCGCGGAGCAGATGTCCCTGGCGTTTCCGCTCAGCGCGGCGCACGCTTCCTGGTCGAGTTTGTACTGCGCGTCGGCGCTGGTCTTCGCCATGACGTAGGCCTGCTTCGACGTCGCGGGCGACGACGAGTTCGCGCCAGGGGTTTGCGCCACGGCGGTTCCGGCGAAGCCGAGCCCGGCGGTGACGAACATTGCAATCATCAATCTGGACATGTTGTTCCTTGAGGTTTGGATACGTGGACGAACGCGATCAGTAGCCACCATCAGTGGCCAGGAACGACATGACTGCGAATTGCGCCGCTCGAATGCACGCTGCGGCGATCACCCGGTTCTCGATCAGCCAAACCTTGAGAGCGTTGCTTCACTGCAGTCGCCAACATGCGCCCTTCGCCGAGTTCCGTCCGTTCGATGGCGCACACTGCCTTGCACCGCTTGCAGCGCGAAGTTGATTGACCGGCCCGCCGGTTGCGCGTATGCATGGTCGAGTGGTACCTCAAGCGAAGTGGCTGGTCCGTCGTGTCCGCCTTGGCGGGTTTCATGGTCTTCGTTGCTCTCTTGGCGTCCCCGCGGCCGGGCATGCGCCCGCCATTCGTACCTCAAAGGAGCAGCACACATGAGCACAGGCATCGTCAAGTGGTTCAACGACGGCAAGGGTTTCGGCTTCATCACGCCGGACGGAGGCGGCAAGGATCTGTTCGCGCACTTCTCGGCGATCGACGGCGAAGGTCACAAGTCGCTGCGCGAGAATCAGAAGGTGTCGTTCGACGTCACCACCGGCCCCAAGGGCGACCAGGCGGCGAACATCAAGTCGCTTGACTGACCGCGTTCGCATCGACTGCGGCACGGGCCCGGGCAACCGGGCCTTCTCGTTTCGGTCGACCCTGCACCGCCGTGGGGTCGGCCGGGCCCCTGTCCGGGGCCGGTCCAGCCCAGGTTGCGGTCGTAGGATGCGCAATCCGCCTTGTAGCACCCGCAGGACGCGGACTTGAGCCCACGACGGTCGAGCACCGTGACGTTGCCGCGGCTGTAGCGGATCAGCTTGCGGCGCGAAAGGGAACTCGCTGCCTTGGTGACACCCACCCGGCGCACGCCGAGCATCAGCGCCAGGAATTCCTGCGTCACGTGAAAGCTGTCCGAGTGGGCGCGGTCCTGGGTCATCAGCAGCCAGCGGGCCAGCCGCGCCTCGACCACGTGGAATCGCGTGCAGGCCGCCGTCTGGGCCAGCTGGCACACGTGGACGAAGAGGTAGCGGTCGATCAGGCGGTGCAGCGCCGCGTTGCGTTCGAGCTCGCGGCGAAAAGGCGCAGCGCCCATTCGCAGTGCGGCCCCCGCGCCTTGCACCACCGCCCGCACGGGCGACTCGTCCGCGCCGAGCGCGAGCACGCTCCCGAACATGCCTTCGTTGCCGACCAGTCCGACTTCGAGGGAGGAGGTCTCGTCGACCGGCATGATCAGCGAGATGAAGCTGCTGGTGGGAAAGTAGACGTGCGTGAGCGGCGTTCCGGTCGCGTAGAGCACGTCGGCAAACCCGAGGTCGACGTGCTCGCAGTCGGCCAGAATGCGTCGCCGGTCGCTGCCGGGCAGGCCGGCGAGCAGGCGATTGACTGCGGGGACCCGTTGGGTCGTTGACACGGATGCTCTCCTGCAAGGTTGGGCGGAACCCGCCCGCCAGCGCGCGGGAACGGGAACCCGAGTCCTGACCCCGATTACGATGCCCGGTACGGGCGACGCCAGCGCGATCGCGAGTGCTGCGCTTCGATGCAGGATACTGTGGCGCGCAGGTCGCGTCTGCGCGCTGGCGCACACAGCCACACCGCGCGGCCGATCGCGGCGGGTGGGGCCGACGGGGCGCTACCGGACGACGTAGGGCAGCAGACGGTCGAATTCCGCCTTGACCACCTGGTAGCACTCGCAGGCGCGCGCCTCGAGCCCCGCGCGATCCACCACGGTGATCCTGCCCCGGCGATATCGAATCAGCCCGGCGTCCTGCAGCTTCCCGGCAGCTTCGGTGACGCCTTCGCGGCGCACGCCCAGCATGTTGGCGATGAGCTCCTGCGTCATGCCCAGCTCGTTCGAGGACAACCGATCGAGGCTGAGCAGCAGCCACCGGCACAGTTGCTGGTCCACCGAGTGGTGCCGATTGCAGACGGCGGTCTGCGCCATCTGGGTGATCAGCGCCTGGGTGTAGCGCAGCAGGAGGTGCATCGTCGGCCCGAACCGTCCGAACTCGGCCTTGAGCAGCTCGGCCTTGAGCCGGTAGCCATGCCCCGCGCTTTGCACGACGGCCCGACTCGGGCGTGGTCTCGCCGCCCATGAACAGGGAGATGCCGAGAATGCCTTCGTTGCCGACGACGGCGATTTCCGCCGACGCGCCATCCTCCATCACGTAAAGCAGCGAAACGATGGAGGTGGTGGGGAAGTAGACGAACCGCAACCGGTCCCCGGATTCGTACAGGACGTCGCCGAGCCGCATCGGGATCAGCTCCAGGTGCGCCGCGAGCCGCTCGTAGTCGCCGGCTGGCAGGGCGTCGAGGAGGTGATTCTGGTGCGGGTTGGGGAGGGCCGGCGCGGGCATGGGCAAACTTCCGGTCAATGAAACACGCACGACGTCTCCCCGATGTTTCGGGACGATGAGACGCCTGCACCATTATAGGTCGGAACGTCATGTGCGGTACCGAACACTGCGCGCACGGCAGGACGGAGTATAAAGATTCAGGACACGGGGTTCGGGACAAGCGGAGACGAAGCGGAATGACCTACTGCATCGGCGTCAAGCTCGACGACGGGATCATTTTCGCGTCGGACTCCCGCACCAACGCCGGCATGGACAACATCGCCAAGTTCTGCAAGATGACGGTGTTCGAGCGCAAGGGCGACCGCGTCATCGTCCTGTTGAGTTCGGGCAACCTCGCCGGAACGCAGGCGGTGATCGGCGTGCTCGACCAGCGCTGCGCGGCCGGCGACGCGGTCCCCAACCTGTGGAGCGCGCGGACGATGTTCGACGTCGCGATGCTGGTCGCCGACGCGATGCGCGACATCGAGCGGCGCGACGGCGAGTACCTGCTGGACAGCGAGGTCGGCTTCAACGCCTCGTTCATCGTCGGCGGGCAGATCCGGGGCGAGCCGATGCGACTGTTCCGGATCTACGCCGAGGGCAATTTCATCGAGGCGGGAATCGACACCCCGTACTTCCAGACCGGGCGAGACCAAGTACGGCAAGCCGATCATCGATCGCGTGATCAGCCGGTCCACCCCGCTTGCCGATGCCACCAAGTGCGTGCTGGTGTCGTTCGATTCGACCATGCGCAGCAACCTCTCCGTGGGGATGCCGATCGACCTGATCTGCTACGAGCGGGACAGCCTCGAGGTTCGGAAGCGGCGCCGGTTCGACGACCGGGATGCGTACTTCAGCGCGCTCAGCCACGAGTGGAGCGAAGGCACGCGGGAGGTGTTTCGCCGGCTCCCCGACCTGCGCTGGTGAGCAGCGTGACGATCGACACCTTCGTGATCACCTGTGAGCACGGCGGCAACCGGATCCCGGCGCCGTACGGACCGCTGTTTCGCGGGCAGCGGGCGCTGCTCGACTCGCATCGCGGCTACGACCCCGGTGCGCTGGCGATGGCGCAGGGCGCTGGCCGCGGCCTTCGGCGCGCCGCTCGTGGCCTCGACCGTCAGCCGCCTGCTGGTCGACCTCAATCGCTCGATCGGCCATCCGCGGCTCTTCTCGGCGGCGACACGCGGCGCGCCGGCGGCGGTGCGCGCGAGGATCCTCGACGCGGCACTACCGTCCCGTATCGCACGCGGGTGAAGCGCCTCGTCGGCGACGCGGTTTCGCGCCGGCGGCGCGTCGTCCACGTTTCGTCGCACAGCTTCACCCCGGAGCTGGACGGCGCACGTGCGCCGCGCCGACGTCGGGCTGCTCTACGACCCGGGCCGGCATGGGGAGGTCGAGCTCTGCGCCCGCTGGAAAGAAGCGCTCGCGGCGCTCGGCCCCGACGCTTCGGGTGCGCCGCAACTACCCGTACGCCGGCAAAGGCGACGGGCTGACCTCGCACCTGCGCCGCCGCTTCCCGCCCGAGCGCCTACGTCGGGATCGAACTCGAGGTCAACCAGCGCATCGTCCTCGCCGCCGGCCGGCCGTGGACGGCGCTGCGCGGCGCGCTGGTCGCGCACGCGGCATGCCCGGACGCGACTCGCTGCGCGCGGCACCGTGCGACCGCCCAGTCACCCGCCACCTGCGGCCGCACTGACGACACGGAGACCCATGATGAAGATCCGCGTCGGCTTCGAAATGATCTACGACTGCCCGCAGCCCACCCCGATGATCTTCAACCTGAATGTCCACCACACGCGGGTGTCCGACCTGGTCGGCCGCGACGACCTGCGTGTTCGACCCGCCGGTGCCGGCTGCGGCCTACCGCGACAGCTTCGGCAACTGGTGCACCCGCATCGTCGCGCCCAAGGGCCGCACTGCGTGTCTCGGCCGACGCGATCGTCAACGACTCCGGCGCGCCCGACGTGATCGTGCCGCGACGCGCAGACAGCTCGCCGGTGCCGGACCTGCCCGAGGAAACGCTGCTGTTCCTGCTCGGCAGCCGGTACTGCGAGACCGATCGGCTGTCGGAGACGGCCTGGAACCTCTTCGGCCAGGCGCCGACCGGGTGGGGTCGCGTGCAGGCGATCTGCGACTTCGTCCATCGGCACATCATCTTCGGCTACGAGCATGCGCGGACGACGCGGACGGCGTTGGAGGCCTTCTACGACAAGACGGGCGTCTGTCGCGACTTCACGCACCTGGCCGTGGCCTTCTGCCGCTGCATGAACATCCCGGCGCGCTACTGCACCGGCTATCTCGGCGACATCGGCACGCCGCCGCCGTACGGCCCGATGGACTTCGCCGCCTGGTTCGAGGTCTTCCTCGACGGCCGCTGGCACACCTTCGACGCGCGCAACAACACGCCGCGAATCGGCCGGGTGCTGATCGCGCGCGGCCGCGACGCCGCCGACGTCGCGCTCAGCAGCACCTTCGGCCCCAACACGCTGACCAGCTTCAGGGTGTGGACCGACGAGGTCCCCGCCGGTTGACGGCCCTCAGTTCCCCGCCACCGGCGGCGTGCAGGCGAAGATCAGGTCCGGCGCGTTGCCTCCCGCCTGCCAGTGCTGCGCCACCATCAGGTCGCGGATCGCTTGGCTCGTCGTGTGGCGGTGGTTCGGCGTCTCACCGCGAAGCTGCCGATCCGTGTCTCGGTGGCCGCATTGACGATCGTGACCGAGTCGCCCCCCTGGTTGACCACGTACAGGTCGCCGGTGCCGGCATCCACCAGCACGTCGACGGGGTCGAGCCACGGCGATGGTGCGCACCACGGCGTCCGTGTCGGTGTCGATCACGGTCACCGTGTCGTCCGTCGCATTGGGCAGGTAGTAGCGCCGGTACGCACTGCTGACCGAGCCGAAGTTGGACGGTGTGCCAGCGCCAGTCGCGATCGTCTGACCACCGTGTCGGTGGCCGAGTCGATCACCGAAACGGTCTAGTCGGTCACGTTGTTCACGTAGACCTTGTCGTGCTTGCCGTCGATGGCGGCGAACTGGGGCCCCTTGACGACCGGTATCGTTCTGGTGACCCTGCGCGCCTTCTGGTCGATGACCGACACGGTGCCGTCGTCGCGCTGGGAACGTAGGTCTTGTACAGATTGTTGCTCGCGCGGCGCTACCGCCCGACCGCAAGCCACAGGACACCCAGCAGCAGCGGCTGGTGGACCATGTAGACGGCGAGGCTGTGCCGGCCGAGCCAGCGCAATGCCGCGGGGGCGCGGCCGAATGCCGCGACCGGCGCGAACGCGCGCCGGGACAGCGACGCGCCGACACCGATGCCCACCAGCGCGACGCCGAGCCAGGGGAACAGCGGCACGAAGTCCTCGGTGGGCGGCTTCGCGGTGTTGAATCCCAGCCACGAGGTCGGGCGGCTGTCGAAGAACGGGTGCGAGAGCGACAGCCCCGCGACGATCGCGGCGACGCCGAGCGCGAACGCGAGGCCGGGCCGGGCCGCGAGCGGCCGTGCGAGCACCGACGCCACCGCAATGCAGTGGAGGATGCCGAAATAGATGAACCGCTGCGGGAAGACCAGGTAGCTCGCGAGCGTCGCGGCGAGCGCGCACGCGGCGAGCAGCGCGATCCGCCGGGCGAAGCGCCGGCCCGGGACGCCGCCCTCGTGGGCAAGCCGCAGGCTCACCCCGACCAGCAGCATGAACGAGGTCACGATCGCCGCCCGCGCCGCCAGCCAGAACGGGTCGCCCTCGAAGTCCGACCGCGTGACGCCGTAGTACCGAAGGTCGAACGCGAAGTGGTATCCGATCATCGCCAGGATCGCGATGCCGCGCAGTGCGTCGACCGCCTTCACGCGGCGGCCGGCGATATCCTCGGCCGGTCCGCCGGCGATCGCGGCGGGCGCACCCGGCGGCGCCTTCGAGCCGCGGTCGCGCGGGTGCGACTCGTCGCGGCCGCGACGGGTGGGTCCCTTGCGGCGACCGCTCACGGCGCGCCCAGCGTGAACGCGAGGCGCACGCCGGCGCCTTCCGGCGTGCCGGCGGTCGCCAGCAGCCGTGCGACGCGGGGGTCCGCACCTTCGCGCGGGGTCGCGAGCAGCGAGACGCGCACGCGGCCGTCGGCGCCGGCGTCGACCGTGCCCGCGAGCGCGACGTCCCCGCCGGTGTTGGCGACGGGACCCGCGAGCCGGTCGCCGGTCACCGCCAGGCGCAGCGTCACCTCGCCGAGCGCGGTGGACGGACCGCCGTCGGGCAGTGCGAGGCGGGCGCGGTCCCAGCGCAGCGTCGCGTCGCCGCGCGCACCGGGCGGGGGCCAGCCGAGGTCGACGGTCGCGACGCTGAGGTCCCCGTCGACGTCGAAACGTTCGCGTCCGGACCGCGCCGGAATCGCCTGGGCCGCGAGCCGCGCCGGCATCGTCAGCGCCAGGTCGGACAGCCGCATCCGGCCGTCGCGCCACTCGAACTCGCCGCGCGGCGCGGCGGGGTCGGCGCCGGGCTGCAGGCGGACGCGGAGGACGCCGGCGAGGAGCGCGCCCGGGTCGATCCGCCAGCCCACGGGCATCCGGGTGCCGTCGCGCGCGACCAGCATGGCGCGGCCGTTCCACCACGGTCCGGTGGCCTCGGCGAGCGTCAGCGCGCCGCCGGTCGACGACGACAGCCGCGACGCGAGCAGCGCCGCCGGCGCGAACGCGACCACGGCCAGTGCCAACAGCGCGAGGCCGGCGATGGTCAGCAGCAGCGCGCGTCGCATCCGCGGCGGGGCGGCGTCAGCGCGCCAGCGTGAGTTCGGCGCGGACCTGGCCGGGGGCGGCCAGCGCCGTCAGGCTGGCCTCGACGACGAACAACCGGGCGTCGCGCTCGATCGCTTCCAGCGCCGAGGCCAGCGCGGGCAGCGGCGCGGCGGTGAGCGTCAGCCGGGCGCGGCCGTCGCGCCACTCGAAGCCCGCCAGCGCGGGCGTCAGCTGGTACTGGCCCAGCGCGCGCTCGATCACGCTTCGCGCGACCGCATCGTCGAGCGGCGGCGGCGGGGCGGTGCGCGTCAGCGCGGCGAGGTCGACGGCGGTCGCGCGGCCAGCCGCGAGCGCCGCGGCCGTGCGCGCCGACGCGGCACGCTGGGCCGCGAGGTCGCGCGCGAGCGGCAGCCACAGCAGCGCCCACGCCAGCAGCGCAATGAGCAACGCTCCGAACGCGGCCAGCACGCGCCGCTCGCCGGGGCGCTTGCCGTGCCACCAGTGAAGCCACTGCACGCCCAGGCGTTCGGTCGCCATCACGGTCCCCCGATGCGCAGCCGCAGCGCCGGCCGCGCTGCTTGCCGCGAGCGCCGGGGCGCCGGCAGCCTTGAGCCGCGCGTCCAGCGCGCCGAGCGCCGCAGCGTCGAGCGGGGCGAGTTCGAGCGTCCAGGCGCCACCGGCGTAGGTGGCGCGCCGCAGCGTTCCGGGTGGCAGCGTCGCCAGCGCCGGCGCCGCGCGCGCCAGCAGCGGCCCCGCATCGTCGGGCGCCGGCAATCCGCGGGCGTGCCGCGCCGCCGCGTGGCGCTGCGCGAGCGCCGCACGCGCCGCATCGGGCGTCGCGGCGGCGTCGGCGGGCACCCCGGCGTCGCGCGCGAGTTCCACCCACGCGGCGCGGTCGCGTGACGCGCGGAGCGTCCCCGCGAGCCACTCGCCGGCCGTCGCGACCACGTGCAGCGCGACCGCGGCGGCGGCCACGATCGCGGCCGGACGCAGCAACCGCCACGGCGTCGCGCGGTCGGCGGTGCCGATGCGCGCATGCGGTTCGCCCAAGTCGCGCGCGGCGGCGAAGTGCTCGGCGGGCACGGTGTCCCATTGCCACGGCGCGGCCGCCGTGAACGTCGCCCCGGTCTGCTGCTGCCAGCGCGCCGTCGAACCCGCCGCGCCATCGACCTCGGCGCGAACCGTCGGCGCAGCGCCCTGCGCGACGGCCGCGGCGAGCGCCTGGGCGAGTTCGGGCGGCAGCGCGCGGTCGGCCCCGAGCGCCGTGACGGCGAATGCGCCGCCGTCGCCGGTCCGCACGAAGCCGTCGCCGGCGCCCTGGCACCAGCGCCAGACCGGCGCGGCCGGGACACCGCCCGGACGCCGTCGCCGGAGCCGCGAGCTCCGGCTCGGCGATGATCCGCGCGAAAGGCGGGACGCAATCGGCGAGCGGCGCGAGGGCCGCGCGCGCGACGATGGTGACCGGCACCCTGCCGTCGCTGCCCTGGCGGCCGGCGACCAGCCGCTGCGTCCCCGGCGCGCCGGCCAGCGCGTCCTCGAGCGCGAACGCGGCGGCGGCGGCGACGCGTGCGGGCGGCAGCGGGGGCAGCGTCACCACGGCGATGCGCGCGAGCGACGCGGCGAGGACCGCCTCGCGCCGGTCCGCGTCGGGCCAGTCCGCCGGCCGGTCGCGGCCGCGGCGCAGCAGCGCCCCGGCCGCGTCGTGAAGCGCCCAGGCGCAGGCGCGGTCCGCGTCAGGCGCGCCGGGCAGAAGGACTCGCAGCACCGTCATGGCGCGGCGGCGGCGACGCGGCAACGGGTGCGCGGGAACATCGCGGGAATCATGGCCGGAGTTTACCGGAGGGCGACTGCGTGCCCGTGCGGACCCTGGGCACCGGCGCCTATTCCACCACCTGCCAGACCACCGCGCCGGCGCGACCCGGAGCGCGATGGACCAGCGCGCGGGCCCGGGCCACCGACAGGCCCTGCCGCGCCTCGATCGTCACGTAGAACCAATCGCTGCTGACCGCGAGTCCGTCCTCGCCGTCGAGCCGGGCGCCATCCGGAAGGCGGGCGCGGAATTCGGCGACCGTCGAGAACGGCTTGCGCGCGCGGCCGTCGACGATGGCCGACCACTGGTCCGGTGTCAGCCCCTCGGCCAGCGCGGCGAGCACCGCGGGCGGCGCCGTGTTCACGTTGACCGGCGTGCCGGCCGGCAAGGCCGCGAGGTACGGCGCGACGGCGGCGAGCGCCGGCGCACTGACGCCGCGCACCGCGGCGAGTTCGGCGGTGCGGACGACCGGCGCGTTGGCGGCCAGCGCGGGCGGAGTCTGCCGCGCGTAGGCGTCGTCCTCGCCACCGTTGTCGCGGGTCACGCTGTCGCCGTCGATCCAGTCGCCGATCGCGCCGATCGCCCCGACCGGGCCGCCGCGCTGCGCGAACAGCCGCGCGATGCGTTCGCCGCCGCGGCGCTCCTCGGCGCCGCCGGCGCCCAGCGCATTGACGTTGAGTCGCGCCTGCGCGTCGACGATCGTGCCGCGAACGTCGCCGTTCTCCACCGGCACCGGCGGCAGCTTGAACGCCCACGGCTCGCCGCCGTGATCGAGCGTCGACGTCCGCGCGTCGTCGTCGAGGATCTGCCGCGTCCACTGGATCGCGGCCAGCGCGAGGGCCTGCGCCTGGACCTGGTCGCGGCGGTACTCGACGCTTCGGCTCCAGCGCTGCTGGTCGGCGAACACCGTGGCGGCGATCGCGGCGGCCAGCGCGGCCAGCAGCATCGCCAGCAGCACGGCGGCGCCGCGCGCTCCGGAGCGGCGGCCGGCGCTCTGGCCCGACCTGCGGCCGCAGTGGCGGCCCGAGCGCCGGCCGGGGCCCGCCGGGATCAGCGCAGCGCGAGCCATCGCTCGATCCGTTCGCCGCCGGCCAGCGTGAGTTCGACGCGCACGCCGCGCGGCACGTCGGGTTCGCCCAGGATCGGCCAGCGGTCGCGCCACGCGCCGTCGGCGCCAAGGTAGCCCAGCCGGAACGACGCGACGCCGCGGACCAGGCCGTAGGCAACCGGGGTCGTGCCGGGCGCGTTGTCGGCCTGCGGCCAGTACAGGACCTCGACGGTGTCGTCGGTGAGCCGGTAGCCGAGGCGCTGGCCCGCGCTGCCCGGCTCGACGGCGAACTCCGGCCCGGCGCGGGTGAAGCGCAGGACCGCGTTGTTGCGGGCGTCGAGCGTACCGCGCCACGCCGCGCCGCGGCCGCCGTCCTCGCGGGCCGGTCGGGGCACCGCCTGGCGGAAGTCCGCCTCGAGCCGGGCGAACAGCGCGTCGAGCGCCTGCCAGCGCTGCGCCTCCGCCGAGAGCTGGCTCTCGCTTGCCGTCAGCGCGGCGATGGCGCGGTATCCGAGCACCGACAGCAGCGCGAAGATCGCCAGCGCGACCAGCAGTTCGATCAGCGTGAAGCCGCGACCGCGCTCCGGCGACGCGGTGCCGCCGCGATGGGTGCGCCCGCGCGTCACGGCGCGGCTCCCGTGCGCCCGAGATAGCCGACCAGGCGCGCGAGCGCGTAGTCGGGGGCCGCCGGTGCGGCGACGAGGATCTCGATGCGCCGGAAGGCGGGGTTCGGCGTGGCGGTTACCGTCTCGCGCCAGTGGAACGCGACGCCCGCCTGCTCGGCGTCGCCGCGTTGCTCGCCGGTGGTCGGCCAGGCGGGGGCCAGCTGCGCGGCGGCGAGCCGGTTCTGCGCCACCCACAGCGCCAGCGTCCGCTGCTTCAGTTCGGTCGCCGTGTCCGCCGACTGCGCGACGGCGCGCATCCCGGCCGCGAGCGCGACCGCGACGATCGCCAGCGCGACCAGGACTTCGATCAGAGTGAAGCCGCGGTCGTGGCGATGCGGTTCAGCGGGTCGGCGGCGAGGGTGAACACCCATCCGGGAGCGGCGAGCGCGAGCGAGTACGGTTCATTGCGGCCGGAAGGCCGCAATGGAATCACGGTGTCGGCGGGCGCGGGCGCGCCGGCGTACCGGAGCGGCGCGACGCTGAGCCCCGCGGGCAGCGTGCGCGGTGCGAGCACGTCGTCGTCGGTCAGCGGAACCCAGCGGTCGGCGTCGTCGCGGCGCCAGAAGCGGTAGCGTTCGCCCTCGGCGCTGACGCCGATGGTCTCGCGCCGCCACTGCGCCGCCGCCGCGGCGTGCTCGAGCGCGCCGGCGAGTCGCCGCGTCTCGCGCGCCGCGCGGTCGCGGTCGTCGCCGGCGAGGTTGGCGGCGAGGAGTGCCGCCGCGACGCCGAGCACGACCAGCACCACCAGCAATTCGATCAGCGTGAATCCCGTGCCGGGGGGCGGGTGCGGCGGGCGCGCCGGCCGGGGGCGCGCGGTGGTCGCTAGAGGTCCCACGTCCCGATGTCGGTGTCGGCACCGGTGCCGCCGGTGGCGCCGTCGGCGCCCTGGCTCCAGACGTCGATCTCGCCCTGCAGCCCCGGGTTGAGGTACTGGTACGGATGGCCCCAGGGATCCTTGGGGAGCCGCTCCAGGTATCCGTTCGGCTTCCAGTTCGGCGGCACCGGCGCGACCGTCGGGCGGGCGACCAGCGCCGCCAGTCCCTGCTCGGCCGTCGGGTAGCGCTGGTTGTCGAGCCGGTAGAGCTTCAGCGCCTGCATGATCGCCGCGATGTCGTTCTTCGCCGCGATCGCGCGCGCCTCGTCGGGGCGGTCCAGCACCCGCGGCACGACCAGCGCCGCGAGGATGCCGAGGATCACGATCACGACCATGATCTCGATCAGCGTGAACCCGGCGGCAGGCCGCTGCGGAGACCGAAGCGCGACGGTGGCAGTCATCGGGCGATTATAATCCGCGCTTGCCATGCGCCGCGCCGCCATCTTCCTGCTGTTCGTCGTCGTCGGCCTGGGCGCGGCCGCGGGCGGGGCGTGGTGGTGGACCGGACGGCCGCTGTCGCTGCCCGCCGAGCCGTATTCGTTCGAGGTCAGCCCGGGTGCCAGCCTCGGCGCGGTCGCGCGCGACCTCGCGGGCGCCGGCGTGCTGCCCGACGCGCGCGTGCTGATCGCCTACGCGCGGCTGGCCGGCGTCGACCGGACGATCAAGGCCGGCAACTACGAACTCCCGGCCGGCACCACGCTGCGCGGGCTGGTGGCGCGGCTGACGCAGGGCGACGTGACGCAGACGGCGCTGACGCTGGTCGAGGGCACCACGTTTGCCGAACTGAAGGCGGCGCTCAAGGCCAACCCGGGCGTGCGCGACACCGTGCTCGGGCTCGACGACGCGGCGCTGATGCGAAAACTCGGCGTCGAGGGGACCTCGCCCGAAGGCTGGTTCTTTCCGGACACCTACTTTTTCGCGGCCGGCTCGACCGACGCCGCGCTGCTCGCGCGCGCCCACGGCGCGATGCGGGCGCGCCTCGACGCCGCGTGGGCGGCTCGGGCGCCGAACCTGCCGCTGGCGAGCCCGTACGAGGCGCTGATCCTCGCGTCGATCGTCGAAAAGGAAACCGGCCGCGCCGCCGACCGGCCGCTGGTCGCGTCGGTCTTCATCAACCGGCTGAAGCTCGGCATGCGCCTGCAGACCGATCCGACGGTCATCTACGGGCTCGGCCCCGCGTTCGACGGCAACCTGCGCCGGCGCGATCTCGACGCCGACACGCCCTACAACACCTACACGCGCGCCGGTCTGCCGCCGACGCCGATCGCGCTGCCGTCGCAGGCCTCGCTCGACGCCGTCGTCAATCCGCCGCGCTCCGACTACCTGTACTTCGTCGCGCGGGGCGACGGCAGTTCGCAGTTCTCGACGAATCTCTCCGATCACAACCGCGCCGTGGCAAAATTCCAGAAGGGCGGACGCTGACGCGCGAGCCGGCGCGTGCCGCGCTCCGTCGCCTGGAGCGATCCGCGCTTCGTTGCATCCCGTGCAGCACCTGCCGCCGCGCGTCCCTCCGAACTCTCCACCGACCTCCGCCCGACTTCCCATGCCCGAACGCAACGGACGCTTCATCACGCTCGAAGGCATCGACGGCGCCGGCAAGAGCACCCACGTGGGCTGGCTGGTCGAGCACCTGGCGGTGACCGGGCACGAGGTGGTGGCGACCCGCGAGCCGGGCGGCACGCCGCTGGGCGAGGAGTTGCGACGGCTGCTGCTGACGGCGCCGATGACGCACGACAGCGAGGCGCTGCTGATGTTCGCGGCGCGGCGCGAGCATCTGGAGCAGGTCATCCGGCCGGCGCTCGCGCGCGGGGCCTGGGTCGTGTGCGACCGCTTCACCGACGCCACGTATGCGTACCAGGGCGGCGGCCACGGCGTCGCGCGCGAGCGGATCCGGATGCTGGAGGACTGGGTGCACGGCGACTGCCAGCCCGACCTCACGCTGCTGTTCGACGTGCCGCCCGCGGTGTCCCGCGCGCGGCTCGCCAAGGCGCAGCGCGAAGGGCGCGCGCTCGACAAGTTCGAACGCGAGGCGGCGGCGTTCTTCGATCGGGTGCGCGACGCCTACCTCGAGCGCGCCGGCGCCGACGCGGCGCGGTTCCGCATCGTCGACAGCACCCAGCCGGTCGCCACGGTGCGCGCGGCGCTCGCCGCGCACGTCGACGCCCTGGCGCGGCAGCGCGCCGACGTATGAGCGACGATCGCGACGGCGCGACTCCCGGCGCCGATTACCTGCCGTGGCTGCCGCTGCCGCCCTGGCACGAGGAGGCGCTGTCGGCGATGCTGGCCCGACGCGCGACCTGGCCGCACGCGCTGCTGCTGCAGGGTCCGGCGGGGATCGGCAAGGAGGCGCTGGCGCTCGCGATGGCGCAGGCGCTGCTGTGCGAGTCCCCGGGGGTCGACGGTCGTGCCTGCGGCGCGTGCCCGTCGTGCCGCTACGCGATCGCCGGCCAGCATCCCGACCTGCTGCGCGTGACGCAGCTGAGCTTTGGCGACGACGGCGAGCCGGAGTGGAAGGAGACGATCGGCGTCGACCGGATCCGCGACGTCACCTCGTTCACGCAGTTGAGCGCGCACCGGCAGCGCGCCAAGGTGGTGGTGATCGCGCCGGCGGAGCGGATGAACGCGAACGCGGCCAACGCGCTGCTGAAGACGCTGGAGGAGCCGCCGCCGGCGACGTACCTGATCCTGGTGACGGCGGCGCCGGGCCGGCTGCCGGCGACCATCGTCAGCCGCTGCCGCCGGTTGCCGGTGGCCCGTCCGGCGGCGGAGGCCGTGCTGCCTTGGCTTGCCGCGCAGGGCCTCCCGGAACCGGCGCTCGCGCTGGCGCAGGCCGGGGGCGCGCCGTTCGCGGCGCTGGCGTACGCCGACCCGGACTGGCAGCAGGAGCGCCGTGCGTGGCTGACGGCGCTCGGCGACCCCGCGCGACTGTCGGTGCTGGCGACCGCGGCGCGGATCGACGCCGGCGGCAAGGAGGTGCGGCGCGCGCGGCTGGCGCAGGCGCTCGACCTGCTGCTCGGCTGGTCCGCCGACCTGGCCCGCGTCGCGGCCGGCGCGGCGGCGCGCGCGCATCCGGATTGCGCCGAGGTCCTGGACCGGCTCGCCCCGCGGGTGGCGCCGCTACCCCTGTTTCGCTATCATCGGGCGTTGTTGCGGCAACGCGCGCTGCTGGCGCACCCGCTGCAGCCGAGGCTCGTCGCCGAGGCGCTGTTGCTCGATTACCGCGCGCTGTTCGCGCCGGCGTGACCCGCCGAGTCGTCCCGAACGTACGGTCGGACCGTACGGCCGGACGACCCGACCGGACGCCGACCGACGCGGTCCGAACCGCGCAGTCCGAACCCGCAGTCCGACCCGACCGCTCCCGGATGGCCGACAAACCGACCGCTTCCGCCGCCAACGCCGCACTCGCCGCCAGCATGGCGCGGCCGGGGGTGCTGTCGCTCAACATCCGCGAGAAAGCCGCGCTGTACGCCGCCTACATGCCGTTTCTCAAAGGGGGCGGCATCTTCATCCCGACCTCGCGCGCCTACAGCCTCGGCGAGGAAGTGTTCATGTTGCTGTCGCTGATGGACGACCCGAACCGCATCGCGGTCCAGGGCAAGGTCGTCTGGGTGACGCCCGAAGGCGTCCAGGGCAATCGCACCCAGGGCATCGGCGTCCAGTTCACCCAGGACGAGACCGGCGCGGCGGCCCGGGCGACGATCGAGAAGGTCCTCGGCGAAACCCTCGCGAGTTCGCGTCCCACGCACACGATGTGACCGTCGCGGCCGGCGGTGCCCGGCCCGCGATCCCGTCGTGCCCACCGCGCCATCCCGCGCCCGGCGCCTTCCATGTTCGTCGATTCGCACTGCCATCTCGATTTTCCCGAACTCGCGGCCCGGCTGCCGGAGCTGCTCGCGGCGATGGCGACGGCGCAGGTCACCCATGCGCTGTGCATTTCGGTCAATCTGCCGGACTGGCCGGGCGTGTACCGGCTGGCGACCGCGCATCCGAACCTGTACGCGAGCGCCGGGGTCCACCCCGATTACGAGGACACGCCCGAACCCTCGGTGGCCGACCTGGTCGCGCTGGCGGCGCGACCCCGGGTCGTCGCGGTCGGCGAGACGGGGCTCGACTACTACCGGCTGACCGGCGACCTCGAATGGCAGCGCAGCCGCTTCCGAACCCACATCCGCGCCGCGCGCGAGGCCGGCCGGCCGCTGGTGATCCACACGCGCGCCGCGGCGGCCGACACGCTGGCGATCATGCGCGAGGAGCGCGCCGACGAAGCCGGCGGGGTGATGCACTGCTTCACCGAAACCTGGGAGGTCGCGCAGGCCGCGCTGGACCTGGGCTTCCACATCTCGTTCTCGGGCATCGTCACCTTCCGCAACGCGCGGGAACTGAAGGACGTCGCCGCCAGGGTGCCGCTCGACCGGATGCTGATCGAGACCGATTCACCGTACCTGGCGCCGGTTCCGCATCGCGGCAAGACCAACGAGCCGGCGTACGTCCCCCACGTCGCGGCCGAGATCGCCCGGCTGCGCGGCGTGCCGGTCGAGGCGATCGCCGCGGCGACCACGGCAAATTTCTTTCGCCTGTTCCGGATCGATCCGGCGCGGGTGCCTGCGGCCGACACCGCAGAACCTTCGACGGCGACTCCGGCCGCCTCCCAACTTTGAGACCTTCGACCACCATGCCCCTTCGCCACCGCGCCTTCGCCCGCCTGCTCGTCGCCCTGCTGTTCGCCGCCGCTCCCCACGCGCGGGCGCAGGACCCGCTGAACGACTTCATGATCGCCGTCGCCAACGACCGCGCGCCCCAGGTCCGGGCGCTGCTGCAGCGAGGCATGGACCCGAACTCGGTCGACGCCGCCGGCGATCCGGCGCTGCTGATCGCCGCCCGGGCCGGCAACGCCGCCACCGTCGACGTGCTGCTCGATGCCAAGGCGAACGTCGACGCGCGCAACCGCTTCGGCGACACGCCGCTGATGGTCGCCGTGCTGCAGGGCCGGGTCGACGTGGCGAGGAAGCTCCGCGCACGGGGCGCGGCGGTGAACACGTCCGGGTGGACGCCGCTGATCTACGCGGCGACCGGCGGCCACGAGGAACTGGTGCGCTGGCTGCTCGCCGAGGGCGCGGCGATCGACGCGGCCTCGCCCAACGGGACGACCGCACTGATGATGGCGGCGCGCGAAGGCCGCTACGGCGCCGCGGTGCTGTTGATCGAGCGGGGTGCCGACGTCAATCGGCGCAGCGACGCGGGCGCGACGGCGCTCGGCTTCGCGCAGGCGACCGGCGACAAGGCACTGGAAGAGCGCCTGCGGAAGGCCGGCGCCCGCGATTGAGCCGGGGGCCGGTCAGTCGACCGGCGGGTCGGCCGGCCCGGCGTCCGCAGGCAGGCCCGAAGACCTGACGGCCGCAACGCCGCCGACGGCGGCCGGCGGCGTGGTCGAGGCGTTGGCCTCGCCGATCAGCGATGGCAGCAGTTCCGGCACGCTGCCGGCCAGCCGGCGTGCGCCGTCGAACCGCTTCTGCCAGTACTGGCGGTCGATCTCGGCAATCTCCACTTCGCGGCCGCGGCGCGGCGCATGGATGAAGCGGTTGTCGCCGAGGTAGATCCCCACGTGCGAGAAGGCGAACCGGCGCGTGTTGAAGAAGACGAGGTCGCCCGGGGCGAGTTCGTCCAGCGCGACCTTGTCCCCCAGCCGGCTCATCTCCTTCGCCGTGCGGGGCAGCGTCACGCCGGTGACCTGCTGGAACACGTACTGGACGAGACCGCTGCAGTCGAGCCCCGTTTCCGGCCGGCTGCCGCCGAACTTGTACTTGACCCCGAGCAGCGACAGCGCCTGGTTGGCGAGGCCCTGCGCGCCCTCCATGGCCGAATGGGCCGCAGCCCTGGCGCGTGCGGTCACGCCGCCGTCGGTCGCGGCCGGCGCGGCCTCCTGAGCGCGCACCCCGGACGAGCCGAGGGCGATGCCGGCGGCCAGCGCGAGGGTCGCGAGCGACGCGCGGCGCGGAGGGCGCCGGCGCGTCGCGGCGGCGGGGCCGGGACTGGCGGCGCGGCGATCGGCGTCGCTTTCGTCGGGGCTGCCGACGGCGGTGCCCGTCGGGCTGACGATGGGGCGATCGAGGGGGCTGGAGATGGGCATGGCCGGCATTATCGCTCATCCGGCGGGGTGCCGTCGTCGGGCCGGCCGGACCCGCGTTTGGCCCCCGGGGCAGGGCGCGGCAAGGGTTTGGCTTCGGCGCGCCGGCGGCGGGCGTCCTTCGGGTCGACCAGGAGGGGCCGCAGGACGTCGATCCGGTCGCCGTCGCGCAGCGGGGCGGCGGCGCGGACGCGACGGCCGGCGATGGCGTAGCTCACGCGCTCCGGATCGAAGCCCCAGGGCACGGCCAGCGCCGAGCGGACGACGGCGTCGCCGACGGTCGCTCCGGCCGGGAGCCTCAGGGCGACGACGTCCTGCGCCCCGGGCGTCGCCCAGGCGACCGCAACCGCCAGGGCGTCCTGAACCGGAGTCCCGGAAGGGCGGTCCGGGGCGCCGTGCGCGGGCGGGCGTGCCTTCTTCACGGTGCTGCGCCGGGGTCGGTCCCGGTGCCGGTGCCCGGGACCGTGCCGGTCCCGTGGCCGGCACCGGGCGTGGGGACCGGGGCAGAGCCAGGGGCGGGGGCGGGGGGCGCGCCGGCGCCGCCCGCCGCGGCCTCCCGGGCGGTCTGCCACTCGGCGCGGCGGACGAACGCGTCGATGAAGGTGTTGGCGATGTGGCCGAACACGGGACCGACGACCCGCTCGAGCAGGTGGGTCGTGAATTCGTAGGCGAGGACGAACTCGACCTTGCAGGCGTCCTCGGCGAGGGCGGTGAACTTCCATTCGCCATGCAGGTGGCGGAATGGCCCGTCCTTGAGGGTGACGACGATCGACGTCGGCGGGGCATTCACGTTGTCGGTCGTGAAATGCGCGCGGACGCCGTGGTAGTCGATGTCGACGCGCGCGGTCTTCCCGCCGGCGTGCGTCTCGAATACCTGTGCGCCGCCGCACCAGGGGAGGAAGTCCGGGTAGCGCTCGATGTCGTCGACCAGCGCGAACATCCGCGCGGCGCTGAACGGCACCAGCACCGATCGGTGCACCGACTGCATGGGGGGTTGCTAGAATGCGCGTCCGGCGTGGCGGGCGGATCCCGTCGTGCGGCCACTCATGAGCATAGTCGACAATCGCAAAGCCTATCACGACTACTTCGTCGAGGAGAAATTCGAGGCGGGGATGGCGCTCGAGGGTTGGGAGGTGAAGGCCATCCGCGCCGGCCGCGCCCAGCTCAAGGAAGCCTACGTCGTGGTCAAGGACGGCAACATCGTGCTGCTCGGCGCGCACATCACGCCGCTGACGCAGGCGTCGACGCACGTCCGCGCCGACCCCACGCGCACCCGCCGGCTGCTGCTCCACCGCGACGAAATCAACCGGCTGGTCGGCAAGGTCGAGCGCGCCGGCTACACCATGGTCCCGCTCGACCTGCATTACACGCGCGGGCGGGTCAAGCTCGAAATCGGGCTCGCGCGCGGCAAGAAGCAGCACGACAAGCGCGCCGCGATCAAGGATCGCGAGTGGAGCCGCGAGCAGCAGCGCCTGCTGCGGCAGCGGACCACCGGCGTCCGCGGCTAGGCTCGCCGGACTCCGGCGCCGGGCCGAAGACGCCTGTAGCCTTACCTGCCCCGGCCGGGATGTTCCGGGGCACCGCCCAGCACCGCGTTCGCCGCCGCGACGCCGCTGCGCACCGCGGCCTCGAGCGTCGCGGGAAAGTCGGCGTCCGTGTAGTCACCGGCGAGATAGAGCCCGGGCGCCAGGCGTCCGGCGCGGGGCCGCGCGAGCCCCGGCGTGCAGGCGTAGGTCGCGCGACGCTCGCTGACGACCAGCTGCCAGCAGCGCGGCGCCAGCGCCGGGGCGAGGCGGCGCAGCTGCGCCTCGACCGCGGCGGCCAGCGCGTCCTGCGGCAGCGCGTCGTGCGGCCCGTTGGCGCTGATGACCACCGCCACCAGCGCGCGCAGCGCGGCCGTCGCCGCAGTCGTTGCGGTGCCGGTCGCCGGCAGCGCGTCGCGGCGGTCGAACAGCCACTGGCCGGGCGCGTCGTCCAGCCGCACCACCCGCCCGGGCAATGGGACCGCACCGGCAAAGCCCAGCCAGACGGTCGTGATCGACTCGTAGGCGAACGCCGCGACTTCCCGCCGCAAGGCGTCGACGCCGGCGTGCCCGTCGTAGCCGTCGCCCAGCGCCGCGGCCGCTTGATGCGGTCCGGTGGCGAGGACGACGCAGTCGTGGCGCACCGGCGCGCCGCGGCGGACACGGATCTCGACCCCGTCACCGGCGGGCGCGATCCGCTCGATCGTCGTCCCGGTGCGAACGACCCCGCCCCGCGCGACGACGTCGGCCACCGCGGCATCCGGCAGCAATGCCGACAGATCGACGGCGGGCACGAGAAAATCGCTGTCGCTGCGAGCGTCGGCGAACGCGGCCGCGAGCACGTTGGCGAACACCTGCGCGCTCGCGCGCTCCGGCGGGGTATTGAGCGCGGCCAGCGTCAGCGGTTCCCAGAGCGCGGCGAACGCGCGGGGCGGCGTCGCGGCGAACAGCGTGGCGACCGTGGCGCCGGCGGCACAGCGAAAGCCGCGCGCCGCCAGCGCCCGGTAGTCGCGGACCAGCGCCAGCCGCTCCCGCCACGACAAGCCCGAAGCGCCCGCCAGCGCGCCGGCCAGGTGCAGCGGCGCGGGCAGCGGCCAGGCCGCCAGGCGGACGCCGTCGCGCGCCAGCGGAGCGAGCGTCAGCGGCTGCCGGAGCAGCACCCGCGGCGCGGCGGCACCGTGCAGCGTCGCGATCAGTTCGAGGGTCGCGCGGTAGGCGCCGACCAGCAGATGCTGGCCATTGTCCAACGCCAGACCGTCGCGCGCGACCCGGCGGGCGCGCCCGCCGGGCGTTCCGGCGGCTTCGTAGATCGTCACGCGGCGGCCGGCGCGCGCCAGCGTCACCGCGGCGGCGCAGCCCGCCCAGCCGGCGCCGACGACCGCGACGTCGTGCGCCGGACCGCTCACCCGCGCCGCGCGGTCTTCCACGCGATCCACAGCTTGCGCAGCGGCGTGAGCGACACCCGTCCGCGCAGCACCGCTTCGCTGTCGCCCGCAATCTCATCGAGCAGCGTCCGGTAGATCGCCGCCATGATCAGGCCGGTCCGCTGGGACTTGCGGTCGGCCCTGGGCAGCGCCGCGAGCGCGCGGTCGTACCATGCGCGGGCGCGTTCGATCTGGAACGCCATCAGCGCGCGAAACGCCTCGCCGCCCTGCGCGCGCAGCAGCGTCGCGGGCGCGACGCCGAAGCGAGCGAGCTCGTCCTGCGGCAGGTAGATGCGGCCGCGCCGGGCGTCCTCGCCGACGTCGCGGACGATGTTGGTGAGCTGGAACGCGATGCCGAGGTCGCGCGCGTAGTCGAGCGTCCGCTCGTCGGTGCGACCGAAGATCTCCGCCGACAGCAGGCCGACGACGCCGGCGACCTTGTGGCAGTAGCGCTCGAGATCGGCGAAATCGAGGTAGCGCACCTGGTCGAGGTCCATCGCCATGCCGTCGATGATCGTCTGCAGGTGCGCCTGCGGTAGCCCGAAACGGGCGACGACGGGCTGCAGCGCCTGCGTCACCGGGTGCTGCGGCGCGCCGTCGTACGCGGCCGCGACCTCGCGCCGCCACCACGCGAGCTTCGCGCGCGCCACGTCGACGTCGCTCACCCCGTCGACCACGTCGTCGACCTCGCGGCAGAACGCGTACAGCGCGACGATGGCCCGCCGCCGCTCCGGCGGCAGGAACAGGAAGCTGTAGTAGAAGCTCGAGCCGCTTTGCGCGGCCTTCTGCTGGCAGTAGTCGTCGGGCGTCATCGGAGTGAACAATACACGGCGGCGGCGTCCGTGCGCCCGGCCGGCCGCGCCGGTGGGCGCCGGCGGCACCGGCGCAGGGGACCCGGCCCGCGCCTAGGAACCGGCGGCCGGGCCGCGGCGCGGCACCACGAGTCCGGCGAACGCCGAGAACGCGACCCGCAGCCAGTCGAAGCCGCGGAGCACGGGACGCGAGTGGAACACGTCGCCGCCGGCCGCATCGATGCGGTCGAGCACCCGGTGCCCGCCGGCGAGCACGCCGCCGATCTCCAGGCGCGCGCGCCACGGCAGCGCCCCGAGGAGCGGGCGGCCGGACTCGAGCAGCCCGCGCGTGCGGCCGGTCTCGAAGGCCATCAGCGCGCGGAACCGCGCGTCGGCCGTGCCGCGTCCGATCGCCGCCTCGGTCACGCCGAACCGCGCGAGGTCCTCCTGCGGCAGGTACACCCGGCCCTTGGCCCAGTCGAGCGCCACGTCCTGCCAGAAATTGACGTACTGCAGCGCACTGCAGATGGCGTCGCTGGCGACGAGGTTGGCGGGGGTGTCGACGCGCCACAGGTGCAGCAGCAATCGACCGACGGGATCGGCCGACCGGCGCGCGTAATCGGCGAGCTCGGCGAAAGTCGCGTACCGCGTCTTCACGACGTCCTGGCGGAACGCCGAGAGGAGGTCGTGGAACAGCGACAGCGGCAACCCGTGCGCCCTGATCGCCGCGGCAAGCTCGGGAAACGGCGGCTCGGAGGGCGTCGCCCCCGCGCCGATCGCGTCCAGTGCCGCGCCGTAGCGGGCGAGTGCCGCCAGCCGTTCTGCCGGCGGCGCGTCGCCCTCGTCGGCGAGGTCGTCGGCCCCGCGCGCGAAGCGATAGATCGCCAGCACCGCGGCGCGCGTTTCGCGCGGCAGCAGGCGCGATGCGACGGGAAAGTTTTCGTAGTGGCCGGCGGACACGGAGGGGGGTTCGGTGGGGAGGGGGAGGGTTTCGGGCGGCAGCGGGCGCCGGCCCCGGCCCGGCGGTGAACCTGCGGCGGATGGGCCCGCGCGCTGGCCGGGGAGTCGGGATTCGACTATACTTTCGGGTTTGGCGAAAGCGGCTCTTCCCGGTGTCGGCCTGGTATCGAGACACCGCCCGCGCGTTTCCACGCCGATCTTCGCGACCACGCGGCCCCGGGACCGGTCCCGGGAGGCGCATCGCGCTCCGGCGGCGGCTCGCGTGCTGCGAATCCTGACTGCGGAAGTGGCGGAATTGGTAGACGCACCGGATTTAGGTTCCGGCGGGGCAACCCGTGGGGGTTCGAGTCCCCCCTTTCGCACCACGGTTTGAAATTAGCAAGGATTCGACGCCCATGCAAACGAACCTCGAAACCCTCGGCCAGCTCGAGCGCCGCCTGTCGGTCGCCGTGCCCGTCGCGACCATCGAAAGCGAGATCGAGAAGCGCCTCGCCCGGCTCGCGAAGACGGTGAAGGTCGCCGGCTTCCGCCCCGGCAAGGTGCCGATGAAGATGGTCGCGCAGCAGTACGGCCCGCAGGTTCGCTCCGAAGTCATCGGCGACGCCGTGCAGTCGTCGTTCGCCGAAGCCCTGCGCGGACAGAATTTCCGGATCGCCGGCTATCCGCGCATCGAGCCCAAGCAGGCCTCGACCGAAGGCCAGCTGGAGTTCCAGGCGACGTTCGAGGTGTACCCGGAGGTGAAGATCGGCGACCTGGCCGGCACGTCCGTCGAGCGCCCGGTGGCCGAGGTGACCCCTGCGGACGTCGACCATACGATCGACGTGCTGCGCAAGCAGCGCATCCGCTACGAGCCGGTGGCGCGGCCGGCCCAGGCCGGCGATCGCGTGATCGTCGACTTCACCGGGACGATCGACGGCGTCGAGTTTCCCGGCGGGCAGGCGAAGGATTTCCCCATCCAGCTCGGCGAGGGCCGGATGCTGCCGGAGTTCGAGGCGGCGGTGACCGGGCTTGCGAGCGGCGAGAGCAAGACCTTTCCGCTGACGTTTCCGGACGACTACCACGGCAAGGAAGTGGCGGGAAAGCAGGCGCAGTTCGCGCTGACCGTGAAGAGCGTCGACGAGGGCAAGCTGCCCGCCGTCGACGCCGAGTTCGCCAAGGCCTTCGGCGTCGCCAGCGGCAGCATCGACGAGCTGCGGGCGGAGATCGGACAGAATCTCGCGCTGGAGCTGAAGCGCAAGATCGAGAACAAGGTCAAGGAACAGGCCTTTGCGGCACTGCGGTCGAAGGCCGAGTTCGCGCTGCCCAGGTCGCTGATCGAAATCGAGGCCGACGGCATGATGCGGAAGATGGCCGACGACCTGATGCGGCAGGGGATGAAGGCCGAGGACGTGAAGCTCTCGCCGGACCTGTTCCGGGCCGGCGCCGAGGAGCGCGTCGCGCTGGGGCTCGCCGTCGGCGAACTCGTCCGCAGCCAGGGCCTCGCCGCGAAGCCCGACCAGGTGAAATCGCTGGTCACCGAGGCCGCGCAGACCTACGAGCAGCCCGAGGCCGTGGTCCGCTGGCACTACGAGAAGGCCGAGCGGCTGGCCGAATTCGAGGCGCTCGCGGTCGAGCGCAACGTCGTCGACTGGGTGCTTGCGCGCGCCAGCGTCGTCGACAAGCCGGCGACGTTCGCGGACCTGATGGGCCCCGCGCGGGGCTGACGGTCCCGGCGACGACGGCGCGGCGCCGTAGCCGACACGCCGTAGCCCACACGGGCCGGACCCGACGGCCGGACGCCCGGCGACCCGGCGGCGCGCTATGCTACGCGGTGATCGCGGCGGCGCGCGGCCGGAGTTCACATTGCATTCGCGCGCCGCGGCCCCCAACCTGTAAGCGCGGCAGGCGCGCGGCGCGCCTCCGAACCAGCCGCTGTTGCGGCGCACGAAAGGATCGACCGATGGACGAACCGAGAGGTCTTGGCCTCATCCCGATGGTGATCGAGCAGAGCGGACGCGGCGAGCGCGCGTACGACATCTACTCGCGACTGCTGAAGGAGCGCGTCGTGTTCCTCGTCGGCCCGGTCAACGACGCGACCGCCAACCTCGTCGTCGCGCAGATGCTGTTCCTCGAGTCGGAGAACCCCGACAAGGACATCAATTTCTACATCAACTCCCCGGGCGGCTCGATCGCCGCCGGGATGGCGATCTACGACACCATGCAGTTCATCAAGCCCGACGTCTCGACGCTGTGCGTCGGCATGGCGGCGTCGATGGGGGCGTTCCTGCTGGGCGCCGGCGCGAAGGGCAAGCGCTACGCGCTGCCCAATTCGACGGTGATGATCCATCAGCCGCTGGGCGGGTTCCAGGGGCAGGCGACCGACATCGAGATCCACGCCAAGTACATCCTGAGCCTGCGGGAGCGGCTGAACCGGCTGATGGCCGAGCACACCGGAAAGTCGATCGAGGAGATCGGCCGGGACACCGAACGCGACAATTTCCTCACCGCCGAAGCGGCCCAGGAGTACGGTATTGTCGACAAGGTCTTGCAGAAGCGGGGCACGGGCGGGTAAAGTCCCGACGATCACCGGCGCCAGGCCGCTGATTTTCAAGGGTTCCTCTCTTCGGGAAACGCACGACGATGGCTGACAAGTCCTCCGGCGACAAGCTGCTCTACTGCTCGTTCTGCGGCAAGAGCCAGCACGAAGTCCGCAAGCTGATCGCGGGCCCGTCGGTGTTCATCTGCGACGAGTGCATCGAGCTGTGCAACGACATCATCCGCGAGGAGGGGACCGCGGCGGAGACCGCGCGCGCCGACCGCAGCAAGCTGCCGACGCCGCACGAGATCCGGCAGAGCCTCGACCAGTACGTCATCGGCCAGGACCTGGCGAAGAAGATTCTCTCGGTCGCCGTCTACAACCACTACAAGCGCCTCGAGACCGGCGGCAAGGACGACGAGGTCGAGCTCACCAAGAGCAACATCCTGCTGATCGGCCCCACCGGATCCGGCAAGACGCTGCTGGCGCAGACGCTCGCGCGCCTGCTCGACGTGCCCTTCGTCATCGCCGACGCCACCACGCTGACCGAGGCGGGCTACGTCGGCGAGGACGTCGAGAACATCATCCAGAAGCTGCTGCAGAAGTGCGACTACGACATCGAGAAGGCGCAGCGCGGCATCGTCTACATCGACGAGATCGACAAGATCTCGCGCAAGAGCGACAACCCGTCGATCACCCGCGACGTCTCGGGCGAGGGCGTGCAGCAGGCGCTGCTGAAGCTGATCGAAGGCACGATCGCCTCAGTGCCGCCCCAGGGCGGACGCAAGCACCCGAACCAGGAGTTCGTCCAGGTCGACACGACCAACATCCTGTTCATCTGCGGCGGCGCGTTCGACGGCCTCGAGAAGATCATCCGGCAGCGCACCGCCAAGACCGGGATCGGCTTCGGCGCCGAGGTGGCGAGCCCGGATGACCGCAAGAACCTGTCGGTGCTGCTGCGCGAGACCGAGCCCGAGGACCTGATCAAGTTCGGTCTGATTCCCGAATTCGTCGGCCGCCTGCCCGTCGCGGCCACGCTCGAGGAACTCGACGAGGCGGCGCTGATCGAGATCCTGGTCGAGCCCAAGAACGCGCTGCTGAAGCAGTACCAGAAGATGTTCCGGATGGAGGGCGTCGAGCTCGAGATCCGCGAAGGCGCGCTGCGCGCGATCGCCAAGAAGGCGCTGATTCGCAAGACCGGCGCTCGCGGCCTGCGCTCGATCCTCGAGCAGGTGCTCCTCGACGTGATGTACGACCTGCCGTCGCAGACCAACCTGTCGCGCGTCGTCGTCGACGAGGCGACCATCGCCAACGACGGCAAGCCGCTGCTGATGTTCGCCGACGCGGCCAAGGTCGCCGGGGCCGCGCACTGAGCCCCGGCCCCGGGCCGGTGGTCGGGTCATCGCCGCCGACCGCCCGGACTGTCTCGCCAAGTCCTTGGCGGGAAAGAGGAATTTATCTTCGTTCCGATGGTCGGCTTGACAGGGCCTGCGGCCGGCCCCATGTTGCTTATCGTCCGTTTCCCAGCTGAAGGCGCCCCCATGGCCACCGAATCCCCGCTCTCCGCCACCACGATGTCGCTCCCGCTGCTGCCCCTGCGGGATGTCGTCGTGTTTCCGCACATGGTCATCCCGCTGTTCGTCGGCCGGCCCAAGTCGATCAAGGCGCTGGACGTGGCGATGGACGCGGGCAAGCACATCCTGCTGGTCGCGCAGAAGTCCGCCGCCAAGGACGACCCGACCGCCGAGGACCTCTACCCGATCGGCAGCGTCGCGACGGTGCTGCAGATGCTCAAGCTCCCCGACGGCACGGTGAAGGTGCTGGTCGAGGGCACCGAGCGCGCGAGCATCGGCGCCGTCGTCGACGAGGGCGAGTACCTGTCGGCGGGCGCGACGTCGCTCCCTGCCGGCACCGGCGAGGCGCACGAGATCGAGGCGATGCGCCGGGCGCTGCTCGCGCAGTTCGACCAGTACGTCAAGCTCAACAAGAAGATCCCGCCCGAGATCCTGACCTCGATGTCCGGCATCGACGACGGCGGCCGCCTGGCCGACGCGATCGCCGCGCACCTCCCGCTGAAGCTGGAGCAGAAGCAGGAGATCCTCGAAATGGGCGAGCCCGGCAAGCGGCTCGAGCACCTCCTGGGCGTCCTGGAGGGCGAGGTCGACATCCTGCAGGTCGAGAAGCGCATCCGTGGCCGCGTCAAGCGCCAGATGGAGAAGAGCCAGCGCGAGTACTACCTGAACGAGCAGGTCAAGGCGATCCAGAAGGAACTCGGCGAGGGCGACGAGAACGCCGACCTGGACGAGATGGAGAAGAAGATCAAGGCCGCGCGGATGTCGAAGGAGGCGGAGGCCAAGGCGATGGGCGAGCTGAAGAAGCTCAAGATGATGTCGCCGATGTCGGCCGAGGCCACCGTCGTCCGCAACTTCATCGACACGCTGACGGGCCTGCCCTGGCGCAAGAAGAGCAAGATCAACAAGGACCTCGCCAACGCGGTCAAGGTGCTCGACGCCGACCATTACGGCCTCGAGAAGGTCAAGGAGCGCATCGTCGAGTACCTCGCGGTCCAGCAGCGCGTCGAGCGCCTGAAGGCGCCGATCCTCTGCCTCGTCGGGCCGCCCGGCGTCGGCAAGACCTCGCTCGGCCAGTCGATCGCCAAGGCGACGAACCGCAAGTTCGTCCGCATGTCGCTCGGCGGCGTCCGCGACGAGGCCGAGATCCGCGGGCACCGGCGGACCTACATCGGCTCGATGCCGGGCAAGATCCTGCAGAACATGAACAAGGTCGGGGTCCGCAACCCGCTGTTCCTGCTGGACGAAGTCGACAAGATGGGGCAGGACTTCCGGGGCGATCCGTCGTCGGCGCTGCTCGAGGTGCTCGATCCCGAGCAGAACTCGACCTTCGTCGACCACTACGTCGAGGTCGAGTACGACCTGTCCGACGTGATGTTCGTCGCCACGGCCAACACGATGAACATTCCGGCGCCGCTGCTCGACCGGATGGAAGTGATCCGGCTGTCCGGCTACACCGAGGACGAGAAGATCGCCATCGCCAAGCAGTACCTGCTGCCCAAGCAGATCAAGACCAACGGACTCAAGTCCGACGAACTGCGGGTCGCCGACAGCGCGCTGCGCGACATCGCCCGGTACTACACGCGCGAGGCGGGCGTGCGCAGCCTCGAGCGGGAGATCAGCAAGATCTGCCGCAAGACGGTCAAGTCGCTGCTGCTGAAGGAAAGCGAAGGCAAGGCGCGCCGGGCCAAGGGACCGATCGAGGTCAACGCCAAGAACCTCGACAAGTACCTCGGCGTGCGGCGCTACACCTACGGCATCGCCGAGAAGAAGAACCAGGTCGGCCAGGTCACCGGCCTCGCCTGGACCGAGGTCGGCGGCGACCTGCTGACGATCGAGGCGGTGGCGCTGCCCGGCAAGGGCAAGACCACGACGACGGGCAAGCTCGGCGACGTGATGAACGAGTCGATCGCCGCCGCGCTGTCGGTCGTCCGCCACCGGTGCAAGGCGCTGGGCATCGCGCCGGACTTCTACCAGAAGACCGACCTGCACATCCACCTGCCCGAGGGCGCGACGCCCAAGGACGGTCCCTCGGCCGGCGGTGCGATCGTCACTGCGATCGTGTCGATCCTCACCGGCATACCGGTGCGGGCCGACGTCGCGATGACCGGCGAAATCACGCTGCGCGGCGAGGTGCTGCCGATCGGCGGGCTGAAGGAGAAGCTGCTCGCCGCCGGTCGCGGAGGCATCAAGACGGTGCTGATCCCCGAAGAGAACGTGAAGGACCTCACCGAGATTCCCGACGAGATCAAGAACCGGCTCGAAATCCGGCCGGTGCGGTGGATCGAGCAGGTGCTGGAAGCCGCCCTCGAACGGCAGCCCGCGCCGGTCGGCGAGGATGCGGCGCCGGCCGAGCCCGCGCCGGTTCCCGCCGCCGAGGAGAAGACCGCGGAGGCGGCGGTGATCAAGCACTGACGCGGGTCGGACCTGCGACGACGCGGCGGGCGCGCTCCGGCAACGGACGCGCCCGCTGCTTTTCCGGTTTCCCGCCAGGCGCGTTCGCGTGACGGCGCCGACACTTGCGCGTCGCTGTTCGCGCGGCGCATCAGCACGACGCGTCCGGGCTGCTTGACCCGCTCTGCGGCCAGGAATATAAAACCTGTTCGAGGTTCGTCCGCGGTCCGCAACGAACGGGCCGCTTCGCAGCGAAGGGGACCCCCGTGAACAAGCAGGATCTGATCGACGCCATCGCGCGTCACGCCGACATTTCCAAGGCCGCCGCCGGCCGCGCGCTTGACGCGACCTTCGAGGCCATCGAGGCTTCGCTCAGGAAGGGTGACGCCGTGACCCTCGTCGGCTTCGGCTCGTTCTATGTCGGCAAGCGCACGGCCCGGGCCGGCCGCAATCCGCGCACCGGCGACGCGATCAGCATCCAGGCGGCCGCCGTGCCCAAGTTCCGCGCTGGCAAAGCACTCAAAGATGCGCTAAACTAGCGCGCTTGTGCGAATGGTGCGTCTTTCCGGGAGTTCCGCATCCGGGAGGGGGCACGAAGGTGGTGGTGCTCCGCGGTTCCGCGCCGAGCCAGCCGACACCGGCGAGAGGGTGCTTAGCTCAGCTGGTAGAGCGTCGCCTTTACACGGCGAATGTCGGCGGTTCGATCCCGTCAGCACCCACCAGTATTTCCAGGCAGTGCGCGGAAAGATCAGTTCTGGCGATCGGGCCTCGCGGTCCGGCCGCCCGGGGAGTGGTAGTTCAGTTGGTTAGAATACCGGCCTGTCACGCCGGGGGTCGCGGGTTCGAGTCCCGTCCACTCCGCCAACATGCAAGGGCGAACGCGAGTTCGCCCTTTTTCCGACCGGTTGCCCGCGCCGCGATCCGGCGCCCGGCGAGGCCACGCAGACACCGTCATGTACGACATCGTAACCAAGCACAAACGCATCGCCCAGATCGTCCTGGCGCTGATCGCGCTGCCGTTCGCGTTCTTCGGCGTCGACTCCTACTTCCGGTCCGCCGACAGCACGATGGACGTCGCCACGGTCGCCGGCGAGAAGATCACGCAGAACGAGTTCAACGACACGCTGCGCGAGCAGCAGGAGCGTTTGCGCCAGCAGCTCGGCCGCAACTTCGATCCGGCGATCTTCGACAATCCCGAGGTGCGCTTCCAGCTGCTGGGCCAGCTGGTCGACCAGCGCCTGCTGCAGCACAAGGCCAGGCAGGAGAACTTCCGGGTCACCGACGCCCAGTTGCAGCAGTTCATCGCCGACCTGCCGGTGTTCCAGGAAAACGGCCGCTTCTCGGCCGACAAGTACCGGCAGCTGCTGGCCGGCCAGAACATGACGCCGCAGATGTTCGAGGCGCGCGTGCGCGCGGAGCTGACGCTGGCCCCGCTGCAGGAGCCCGTCGCGCTGGGCGGCATCGTCGCCCGCGGCAGCGGCGAGCGCTACCTGTCGCTGCTCGAGCAGCAGCGCGAGATCGCGATCGCCAGCGTCGACGCCGAGCCGTTCGCCAAGGACGTCAAGGTCGACGACGCCGCGATCAAGGCGTTCTACGAGGCGAATCCCGGCGCGTTCCAGACGCCGGAGCAGGCGAAGATCGAGTTCGTGACCCTGACGCTCGATGCGCTGATGGCGCAGACCTCCGTCGATGCGGCCGAGGTCAAGGCCAAGTACGACGCCGACAGCAGCGTCTACACGCAGGCCGAGGAGCGCCGGGCGTCGCACATCCTGATCGCGGTCAAGCCCGACGCCAGCGATGCCGACAAGGCCGCGGCGAAGAAGAAGGCGGAGGAGCTCGCCGCGCAGGTCAGGGCGAACCCGGCGAAGTTCGCCGAGCTGGCCAAGGCCCACTCGCAGGACCCCGGCTCGGCGGCGCAGGGCGGCGACCTCGGCACTTTCGCCCGGGGCAACATGGTCAAGCCGTTCGACGACGCGGTGTTCGCGGCCAAGCCCGGCGAGATCGTCGGGCCGGTGCAGACGGACTTCGGCTGGCACGTGATCCGGCTGACCGGCATCACGCTGGCGAAGACCCGGCCGTTCGACGAGGTCAAGGGCCAGATCGAGACCGAGCTCAAGCGGCAGAAGGCGGGGCAGAAATTCGCCGCCGCGGCCGACCAGTTCCAGAACCTGGTCTACGAGCAGGGGGATTCGCTCGAAAACGTCGCCAAGACGCTCGGCCTCGCCGTGCAGACGACGCCGTTCATCACCCGTGCGCAGGCGCAGGGACTCGCGCAGGGCAACGCCAAGCTGCTCGCCGCGCTGTTCGCGCCGGAGTCCATTCAGGGCAAGCGCAGCACGGAGGCGATCGAGGTCGCGCCGAACACCCTCGTGGCCGCCCGCATCGTCGAGTACCGGCCGGCGGCGCCGCGGCCGCTCGCCGACGTGTCCGACGAAATCCGGCGTCAGCTCGTCCGCAAGGGGGCGTCGGAGATGGCGGTGAAGGTCGGCCGCGAGAAGCTCGCGCTGCTGGAGAAGGGCAAGACCGACAAGGAGGCCGGCGTCAGCTTCGGCAAGCCGGTCACGGTGCTGCGCAACCAGGCGCAGCCCGGCGTGTCACCCGACGGGCTGGTGCAGATCTTCCGCGTCGATGCGGCGCAGGTGCCCGCGTACCTGGGCGCCGGCAACGAGCGCGGCGGGTTCTCGATCTACCGCGTCCAGAAGGTCATCGAGCCGGCGCTCGACGACCCCGCCAAGCTCGCCGCCGCGGGCCAGCGCATCGGCGACCAGCTCGGCCGCGAGCTGCTGACTGCGTACGTTGCCTCGCTGAAGGCCAAGTCGGACGTCAAGATCAACCAGGCCAACCTCGAAAAGAAGTAGCGCCGCGGACCCGGCCGGCGGTCACGGCCGTCCGGTGGTCACGGCCGGGCAGTTCTGCACCACCCACTTCTCGAGGTTTTCGCGTTCGCGCAGGCGGGTTTCCGGGTCGACCACGACCCGTTCGCCCTTCTCGTTGATCCGGACCAGCACCTCCTGCGTTGCGGCGAGCTGGCGGATCTGGTCGCGCACCCGGACGCAGTTCTCCTGCACGCGGCGCGCCTCGACGGCTTCCTTCTCGCCTTTCTTCGCGCTGTCGGCGCGGTCGAGCTGCAATTTCTTGAGCTCGGCGTCCTTGTTGACCATCTCCTTGACGGCGTTCGGGTTGGCCGGCGGCGGGGGCCCGGACAGGGTCTCGACCTTGGCGTTGCCGGGCGGCGGCTGGTCGGAGTAGACGATGCGTCCGTTGGCGTCGGTCCACTTGTAGAGCGCGGCGTCGACTCCGACGCTGGCCGCGAGCAGCAGCACCGCGGCAGGGGAGCGTCGCGGCGAGCCCGCGGGCACCAGCCCGGGTGAGGCCCGGATGGACGCCGGGACCGCGGCGGGAACAACGGCGGTAGCGCAGGAAGGGCATGGTGGGCGATCCGACAGGCTGTATGACGTTGGCAAGGTAATCCAATGCCCCGCGCGCGTCAAACCGCCGTCGCGCCGCCGGTCGGCGCGGGTATAATTCGTTTTTGCGCCCGAGGAGTTCGTACCCATGCGTGTCGTCCGCAAAGCGCTCACCTTCGACGACGTCCTGCTCGTCCCAGCGCACTCCAACGTCGTCCCCCGCGAAGTCTCCCTGGCGACGCGCCTCACCCGGGGCATCACCCTCAACGTGCCGCTGGTGTCCGCGGCGATGGACACCGTCACCGAGTCCCGGCTGGCCATCGCCATCGCGCAGGAGGGGGGGCTCGGCGTCATCCACAAGAACCTGCCGCCGGCGCGCCAGGCGGCCGAGGTGGCGAAGGTCAAGCGCTTCGAAAGCGGCGTGGTCAAGGAACCGATCACGATCTCGCCGGCGATGACCGTGCGCGACGTGCTGGAGCTCACCCGCAAGCACCGGATCTCCGGCCTTCCCGTCGTCGATGCCGGGCGCGTCGTCGGGATCGTCACCAACCGCGACCTGCGCTTCGAGACGAATCTCGACCAGCCGGTCAGCGCCATCATGACGCCGGCCGAGCGGCTGGTCACCGTGCCCGAGGGAACCGACCTCGAGACCGCGAAGGCGCTGATGCACCGCCACCGGCTCGAGCGCGTGCTGGTCGTCAACGGTGCGAGCGAATTGCGCGGCCTCATCACCGTCAAGGACATCCTGAAGTCGACCGAGCACCCGCTGGCGTGCAAGGACGACATGGGTCGCCTGCGCGTCGGCGCGGCGATCAGCGTCGCCTCTGACAACGAGGAGCGCGCCGAGCTGCTGGTCGCCGCCGGTGTCGACGTCATCGTCGTCGACACCGCGCACGGGCACTCGCAGGGCGTGCTCGACCGGATCGCCTGGGTGAAGAACCGCTTCCCGCAGGTGCAGGTGATCGGCGGCAACGTCGCCACCGCGGCCGGCGCGAAGGCGCTGGTCGACCACGGCGCCGATGGCGTCAAGGTCGGCATCGGCCCCGGCTCGATCTGCACGACGCGGATCGTCGCCGGCGTCGGCGTGCCGCAGATCTCGGCGATCCAGATGGCGCTCGAAGGCGTCGGTGCGGCGGGGGTTCCGGTGATCGCCGACGGCGGCATCCGCTATTCCGGCGACATCGCCAAGGCGCTGGCCGCCGGCGCGTCGGTGGTGATGATGGGCAGCCTGTTCGCCGGCACCGAGGAGTCGCCCGGCGAGATCGAGCTCTATCAGGGACGCTCGTACAAGAGCTACCGCGGGATGGGCTCGCTGGGTGCGATGGCGCAGGGCAGCTCCGACCGCTACTTCCAGGAGCTCGAGGGCGAGGACCCGATCGCCGCGGCCGAGAAGCTGGTGCCGGAAGGCATCGAGGGCCGCGTCCCGTACAAGGGGGCGCTGGTCAACGTGATCCACCAGCTGATGGGCGGGCTGCGCGCCGCGATGGGCTACTGCGGCTGCGCGACGGTCGCGGAGCTGGGCACGCGCGCCGAGTTCGTCGAAATCACCTCGGCGGGCATGCGCGAGTCGCACGTCCACGACGTGCAGATCGTCAAGGAAGCCCCCAACTACCGGGTCGAGTGAGACCTCGATCCCCGTCCGGCCGGCACGTCGCCGGCCGTTTCCATTGCAGGCACGCATGGCTTCGGCTGCCCATTCCCGCATCCTGATCCTCGACTTCGGCTCGCAGGTGACGCAGCTCATCGCCCGCCGGCTGCGCGAAACGCACGTCTACTGCGAGATCCATCCGCACGACGTCGGCGACGACTTCATCCGCACGTACGATGCCAAGGGCATCATCCTGTCCGGCGGACCGAACAGCGTGACCGAGGGCGATACGCCGCGTGCGCCCGAGGCCGTCTGGACCAGCGGCGTCCCGGTGCTCGGCATCTGCTACGGCATGCAGACGATGGCAGCGCAACTCGGCGGCGCGGTCGAGAGCGGCAAGGTCCGCGAGTTCGGGTACGCCGAAGTGCGCGCGCGCGGACACTCTCGGCTGCTGGCGGACATCGACGACCGCCGCAACGCCGAGGGGCACGGGCTGCTCGACGTGTGGATGAGCCACGGCGACAAGGTCACGACGCTGCCGGCCGGCTTCAAGGTCATCGCCAGCAACGACGCCTGCCCGATCGCCGGGATGGCCGACGAGTCGCGCCGCTATTACGCCGTCCAGTTCCATCCGGAGGTCACGCACACGAAGCAGGGCACGGCGATCCTCGCCCGCTTCGCGCACGAGATCTGCGGCTGCGGCCAGGACTGGAACATGGCCGACTACGTCGCCGAGGCCGTGGCGTCGGTCACGGCGCAGGTCGGCGCGGACGAGGTGATCCTCGGGCTGTCCGGCGGGGTCGACTCGTCGGTCGCCGCCGCGCTGATCCACCAGGCGATCGGCGACCAGCTGACCTGCGTCTTCGTCGACCACGGCCTGCTGCGCCAGAACGAGGCGACGCAGGTGATGGACACGTTCGCGCGCAACCTCGGCGTGCGGGTGCTGCACGTGGATGCCGGCGCGGAGATGTACGCCGCGCTCGCCGGGGTCGCGGACCCCGAGCAGAAGCGGAAGGTCATCGGCAAGCTCTTCGTCGACGTGTTCCAGCGCGAGGCGGCGAAGCTGCCGCAGGCGCGCTGGCTGGCGCAGGGGACGATCTACCCCGACGTCATCGAGAGCGCCGGCGCCAAGACCAAGAAGGCGCACACGATCAAGTCGCACCACAACGTCGGCGGGCTGCCGGACACGCTGCACCTGAAGCTCCTCGAGCCGCTGCGCGAGCTGTTCAAGGACGAAGTGCGCGAGCTCGGCCTCGCGCTCGGCCTGCCGCGCGAGATGGTGTTCCGGCACCCGTTCCCCGGGCCGGGGCTCGGCGTGCGTATTTTGGGCGAGGTGACCGCGCCGCACGCGGACCTGCTGCGCCGCGCCGACGCGATCTTCATCGACGAGCTGCGCCTCGCGCGCGACGCCGACGGCCGCAGCTGGTACGACCTGACCGCGCAGGCGTTCGCCGTGTTCCTGCCGGTGCGCTCGGTCGGCGTGATGGGCGACGGGCGCACCTACGAGCACGTCGTCGCGCTGCGCGCCGTGCAGACCACCGACTTCATGACGGCGCACTGGGCGCCGCTGCCGCACGACCTGCTCGGGCGGGTCAGCAATCGGATCATCAACGAGGTGCGCGGCATCAACCGCGTCGTCTACGACATCTCGGGCAAGCCGCCGGCGACGATCGAGTGGGAATGAATGCGCCGACCGGCAGGGCAGGCGGGAGGACCCCCGGGCGACCCGACGACGCCGTCGCGCGGCTGCAGCGGCTCGCGGTGCGCGACGGTCTTGCGCTGGGCGGGCTCTATGGCGGACGTCGCACCGAGTTCGAACTCGTCCTGGCGACGGCCGCGGTGCGGTTCGCCGGCGAGCGCGCCTACACCGAGGCCGAAGTCAACGCGGTGCTGAAGGACTGGCTTGCGGCCGAGGCGGTGATGCTGGGCACCGATCACGTCGAGGTGCGTCGCTGGCTCGTCGACAGCGGCCTGGTCGAACGCGACGGTTACGGCCGCGCGTACCGTCGGAAGCGGCCCGCGCCGGTGGCCTTCGCCGCGGCGCTGGACGCGATCGCAGGCGTCGACGTGGCGGCGGTGGTCGCCGCGGCGCGCGCGGCCGACCGTGCCGCCCGCGCCGAGCGGCGCGCGCGCCACGGGGCCGGCCCGGGTGGCGACGCATGAGCGGATCGCGGGTCAACATCGCGTCGGGCGCACCGTGGGAGCCGATCGTCGGCTATTCCCGCGCGGTGCGCATCGGCGCGCAGGTGTTCGTCTCCGGCACCACGGCGACCGACGGCCGCGGCGGCGTCGTCGGCCGGGGCGACCCTTACGCGCAGGCGGTGCAGGCGATCGCCAACATCGCCGCGGCGCTCGCGCGCGCCGGCGCGACGCTGGCCGACGTCGTGCGCACGCGCATCTACGTCGTCGACATCGCGCACTGGGAGGCGGTCGGGCGCGCCCACGGCGAAGCCTTCGGTGGCATCCGTCCGGCCTGCACGCTGGTCGAGGTGTCGCGGCTGGTCGCGCCGGAACTGCTGGTCGAGATCGAGGCCGACGCAGTCGTCGCGTCCGGCTGACGCCGCCGGCCACTTCCGGATTCGTCGCACTTCTCGCCGTGACCACGCCCGACGTTCCCGCCTCGACCGTGGCAGCCGATCCGACCGCCGTCGCCACCGTTCCCGCCGAGGCCGGGGCCTCGGCTGCCGTCACCGCCGTTGGTGCCGCTCCCGACGACGCCCGGTGGATGGACGAGGCGCTGCCGGCTCGCGCGATCGGCCGCCGCGCGCGGCGAGGTGCCGGTCGGCGCCGTCGTCGTCCGCGACGGCGCGATCGTCGGCCGCGGCGGCAACGCGCCGATCGCCGGCAACGATCCGACCGCGCACGCCGAGATCGCCGCGCTGCGCGACGCGGCCCGCGCGGTCGCGAACTACCGGCTGCCGGGCTGCACGCTGTACGTGACGCTCGAGCCCTGCGCGATGTGCGCGGGCGCGATCATGCACGCCCGCATCGCGCGGCTGGTGTTCGGCGCGCGCGACCCGAAGACGGGGGCCTGCGGCTCCGTCGTCGACCTCTTCGCCGAGCCGCGGCTCAACCATCACGCGACGGTCGTCGCCGGCGTCCGCGCCGACGAATGCGGCCGGCTGCTGTCGGACTTCTTCGCCGCCCGGCGCTGATTCCTCCGGCCCCTACCCACTGCCACCGGCATCGACCCCGCGGACCCTGCGCATGCGACCCCTGGGCATCGGCATCTACGCTCCCGCCGGCCTCGTCACCGACGCGGCGGCGCTCGCGCGTGCGACGGCGCGGCTGGCGGCGGCCGGGCACGAGGTCGTCGTCGACCCGACCTGCGCGTCGCGCTGGCAGCGCTTTTCCGCCCCCGACGACGAGCGGCTGGCCGCGGTCGCGCGGATGGCGGCCGATCCGCGGGTCGAACTCGCGATCGCGGCGCGCGGCGGCTACGGATGGTCGCGCCTGCTCGACCGCATCGACTTCCCGGCGCTCGCGCGCGCGCGGGAAGCGCTGGCTCGGGCATTCGGATTTCACCGCGTTCCAGCTCGCCGCGCTGGCCCACGCCGGCATGGTGACCTGGCCGGGCCGATGGCCGCTTACGACCTCGGCGCCGAGGCGCCGTCGGCATTCACCGACGAGCACCTCTGGGCCATGCTGGCCGACGATCGCCACGAAGTGCGACTGCCGCTCGACGGACCGGACCTCGCCGTCGAGGGCACGCTGTGGGGCGGCAATCTCGCCCTGGTCGCACACCTCGTCGGCACCCGGCACTTCCCGCGCGTCGACGGCGGCATCCTGTTCCTGGAGGACGTCGGCGAGCATCCGTACCGGGTCGAGCGGATGCTGCATCAGCTGCACTTCGCCGGCGTGCTGGCGACGCAGCAGGCGGTGCTGCTCGGCGCCTTCACCGAGTACGCGACGGGGCCCCAGGACGACGGCTACGACCTGGCGGCGGTCGTCGACTATGCGCGCGAGCGCTTCGGCGTGCCCATCTGCACCGGCCTGCCGTTCGGCCACGTGCCGGACAAGCTGACGCTTCCGGTCGGCGGGCATGCCGCGCTGTCGATCCGCGACGGCGCGGCGACGCTCGCGCTGTCCGCCTACGCCGGCTGAGCGCCGGCGCCGGCGACGCGAAACGCGAACGCCGACTCGCCGGTGACCGCTCCGGCGGCATCGAAGCGCCGCTCGACGAACGAGACGACGCCGTCGCGGCCGATGGTGATCACCGTCGTGCAACGCGTCCCGTAGCGCTCGCCGACGATGAACGGTGCCGAGAGCCGGCGTTCCCAGTCCAGCGGCACGCCGGTCGCCGGCAGCGTGTCGTCGGTAGCGACGCGGTCGTCGCGGAGCAGCGCGAACAGCGGGCTGGTTTCGGCCGACCCGGATGCGCACCAGGCCGCGAGTCCCGCCTTGGTCCGCTCGACCTTCGGCCAGGGCGTGTCCAGCGCGGCGTTGGAGAGTCCGGAGATGCCGTGGGCGAGGGCCGTCGGCGAAGCGGCACGGTTGCTTCCCCAGTGCGCTGCCCGGGCATCGCCGGTCAGCAGGTTGAAGCCGTTGTGGTCGGCGGCCGCCGTAAGCGTCGCCTCGAGCGCTGCGTCGGGCGCCCCGGCGTGGGCCAGCACGCGCGGCACCAGCGCGCCGCGCGACGGGGCTCCCGGCCGCTGCCGCTGCGGTTCGCGCACGTTGGTCAGGAAGGCGTACCGTCCGTCGCGCGCCACGCCCAGCCAGGTGCCGCCGGCCTCGAGATCGCGCCCGGCGAGCCAGCCTTCGTCCCACCACCCGGCCGCGGCGGCGGGCCGGGCGTGGAACTCGTCGCGATTGGCCGCGACGACGACCGCGTAACTCGGGTGCGCCTGCAGCGCGATCAGGGCGAGGCACATCGGGTGGGCGGCGTCAGTGCGGCGGCAGGGCGACGAAGCGCTCGACCTGCCGGACGCCGCGCTGGGCGAGGGCGCCGGCGCCGGTGGCGCGAACGGCCCGTGCCAGCGCCCGCGCGAATGCGGCCGGTGCGTCGACCGGGGCGTAGACCTCCATCCAGGTCGACGCGTCGTCACGGCGCGCCTGCAGCGTCCCGCAAACGCCGGTCGCCGCAGCCACCCGGCGCTGCAGGTCGGCGATGACGGCGCGGGCGGCGGCGCGGTCGCGCCGGTTGTCGGCGACGATCCGGTAATAGACGTAGACCGACAGCGGGCGGCGCGTGGCCATGGCCTCGATGGTCATCCGGAAGCGTCGGCGCCGCCCGGCGTGGCCGCGGTCAGCCGCCGATGCGCCCGCGCGGGGCTTCCGGCGCCGGCATCGGGTAGGGCAGCGGCAGCGGCGCCAGCGGCACACCGTCCGGCGCGCCCAGCCGGACGTCGCCGGCGTCGGCTGCGGCGAGTTGCAGCACGGCGAGGAGGTCCGCGCCGCCCGCGGGCGCCGCGGCCGCGTCGACCACCGTGCCGCAGGGCTGCTCGCCGAAGGCGGCCGAGAACAGCCGGGCGCCGGCCGCAACCTCGGCCGTCGGTGCGTGAAACAGGAACAGCCGTTCCTTCAGGCGGCCCAGGTACTGCGTGCGGGCGATGATCTCCTGCCCGGTGTAGCAGCCCTTGCCGAAGCTGATCCCGCCCAGCACGTCCCAGTTGGCCGTCTGCGCGACGAACTGGTCCTGCGTCGCGGCGGTGATCACCGGGACGCCGGCATGGATGGTCAGCCAGCGCCAAGTCGCGAAGGGCGCGGGCTCCGCCTTCGCCGCGAGCGCCGCCGCGACCGCAGCGCGCCGGTCCGCCGGGGCGACCACGACGTAGCGGGGCCCGGGCAGCGCCACGACGGTCGTGTCGCCGGTCCAGGTCGCCGAGAACGGCGGCGGCGCCTCGGGCAGGCCGAGCGCGGCGGCGAGCGCTTCGCCCGCACCGGCCCCGCCGACGCCGAACCGGGCGGTCAGCGCCGAACGGTCCTCCAGCGTCACCTTCGAGCGGAGCACGAACATGGCAAGGCGCTTGCGCACCGGTTCGGCCAGGTCGCCGGGGAGGAGCGCGCAAAACGACGCCGTCCTGCCGCCAGAGCGGGAAATTGGCCAGCATCCGGCCCTTGGGCGAGTTGTAGCTGGTGTACTGCGCGGCCCCGTCGCGCAGGGCGACCGCGTCGTTCGAGAGCTGACCCTGCAGGAAGGCCGCGGCATCCGGCCCGGCAAACGCGATGAGGGCCGTGGGGGCGAGGTCGCAGACGGCGGCGGGGCGCAGGGTCGGGGACGGATTCATCGGGGTCGGGGCGCTCGGGGCGGGAGGTCGGGACAGGTCGTAAGGTGGGGAAAACCGTGCTAGAATCTCTAGTTAGCTCGGATCGGGGGCTCTGGACGGGATAACCGGCCTGAATCTTCGACCGGCAGGCAGGATAACAGTTGCGGCCCGAACGACGGTCCGCGCTGGCACCGGCCGCCGGGACCGGGCCAATTCGCAGACCCGCGAAACCTCAGGGTGCGCGGCGCAAAACCGGGATCGGGTCGTTCGACGGCCCCCGGGATGGCGCCGCGTCACGCACCGCGGGTCGAGGCTCAACCCTGAAACGGAGTCACCCCATGTCGGTCACGATGCGTCAAATGCTGGAAGCCGGAGTCCACTTCGGCCACCAGACGCGGTACTGGAACCCGAAGATGGCCGAGTACATCTTCGGCCAGCGCAACAAGATCCACATCGTCAACCTCGAGAAGACGATGGAGAAGTACCAGGAAGCCATGAAGTTCGTCCGCCAGCTCGCGGCGAACAAGGGCCAGATCCTGTTCGTCGGCACCAAGCGCCAGGCGCGCGAGATCGTCGCCGAGGAAGCGCGCCGCGCCGGCATGCCCTACGTCGACGCCCGCTGGCTCGGCGGCATGCTGACCAATTTCAAGACGGTCAAGGCCTCGATCAAGCGCCTCAAGGATCTCGAGGAGATGCGCGAGAACGGCACCTTCGAGAAGATGACCAAGCGCGAGGCGCTGACCCTGCAGCGTGAACTCGCGAAGCTCGACAAGAGCCTCGGCGGCATCAAGGACCTGAACGGCCTGCCCGACGCGCTGTTCGTCATCGACGTCGGCTACCACAAGATCGCCGTGACCGAAGCGCAGAAGCTGGGCGTTCCGATCGTCGCCGTCGTGGACACCAACCATTCGCCCGACGGCATCGCCCACGTGATCCCGGGGAACGACGATTCGTCCCGTGCGATCCGGCTGTATGCGCGCGGTGCCGCCGACGCGATCCTCGAAGGCCGCAGCCAGGTCATCCAGGAGATCGTCCAGGGCGGCGAGGAATTCGTCGAGGTGTCCGAGGAAGCGGCGAAGTAAGGGGCATCCGAACGAAGGGCCCGACCGGGCCCGGACGGCGGCAGGCGCGCGCGGCGGTTCAGCGCTCGCGCGACGGCCGCCGGCGCGACACCGCCGCTGAACGGAACCCTGGCAACCCCGGGGCGGCCGGGGCGATGCCCGGCAACCGCCGGAGCACGAACAACGCGACACGGAGCACACGAAATGGCGGAAATCTCCGCGAGCATGGTGATGGAACTGCGCCAGCGCACCGGGCTGGGCATGATGGAATGCAAGAAGGCGCTGGCCGAAGTCGGCGGCGACCTCGTCAAGGCCGAGGAACTGCTGCGCATCAAGAGCGGCGCCAAGGCGTCGAAGGCGGCCGGCCGGGTCGCGGCCGAGGGCGTGGTCGGGGCGTATCTCGCGCCGGACGCGAAGTCGGGCGCGATGGTCGAGGTCAACTGCGAAACGGACTTCGTCGCGCGCAACGAGGACTTCGTCGCGCTGGCGAAGCGCCTCGCGCAACTCGTGGCCGAGAAGAATCCGGCCGACGTGGCGGCGCTGTCGGCGCTCCCCCTCGACGCCGGTACGGTCGAGACGGCGCGCGTCGCGCTGGTGCAGAAGATCGGGGAGAACCTGTCGATCCGGCGCTACGCCCGGTTCGCGACGGGCGGCCGGCTCGCCCAGTACCTGCACGGCGGCGGGCGCATCGGCGTCACCGTCGAGTTCGACGGCGGCGACGACGCGACCGGCAAGGACGTCGCGATGCACATCGCCGCGTCCGGCGCGCCCGGGGCGGTGCGCCCGGTGTGTGTGTCGCGCAACGAAGTCCCGGCCGACCTGATCGAGAAGGAACGCGCGATCTACACGGCGCAGGCCGCCGACAGCGGCAAGCCGGCGGAGATCGTCGCCAAGATGGTCGAGGGCCGGATCGCCAAGTTCCTGTCCGAAGTCACGCTGCTCGGCCAGCCGTTCGTGAAGAACCCGGACGAGACGGTCGAGAAGTACCTCAAGTCCAAGGGCGCCACCGTGAAGAGCTTCGCGATGTTCGTCGTCGGCGAGGGCATCGAGAAGAAGAAGGACGACTTCGCCGCCGAAGTGGCGGCGATGGCCAAGGCGTAGCGCCGCGGCTGTTCCGGCCCGGCGCCGCCGGGCCGGTCGTTCCCCGACCTTCCCGGAGCCCGCCATGAATCCGTCGACCGCCAAGTCCGTATCCGCCGCCCCGGCCATCGCCCCGGCGGCCACGGGCCGGCCCGTGTACCGCCGGATCCTGCTCAAGCTGTCGGGCGAGGCGCTGATGGGCGACGACCAGTACGGGATCAACCGGGAGACGATCGACCGCATCGTCGCCGAGATCGCCGAGGTCGTCCGGCTCGGCGTGCAGACGGCCATCGTCATCGGCGGCGGCAACATCTTCCGCGGCGTCGCGCCCGGCGCGGCCGGGATGGACCGCGCGACGGCGGACTACATGGGCATGCTGGCGACGCTGATGAACGCGCTCGCGCTGCAGGACGCGCTGCGGCGCGCCGGCGTCGAGTCGCGCGTGCAGTCGGCGCTGCGCATCGACCAGGTCGCCGAGCCGTACATCCGCGGCCGGGCACTGCGCCACCTCGAGGAACACAAGGTGGTGATCTTCGCGGCCGGTACCGGCAACCCGTTCTTCACCACCGACACCGCGGCGGCGCTGCGTGGCCGCGAAATGGGCGTCGACATCGTGCTGAAGGCGACCAAGGTCGACGGCGTGTACACCGCCGATCCGCTCAAGGACCCGACGGCCCGGCGCTACGCCGACCTCAGCTTCGACGAGGCCATCGTCAAGAACCTGAAGGTGATGGACGCGACGGCGCTGGCGCTGTGCCGCGACCAGAACATGCAACTCAAGGTGTTTTCGATCTTCGTCCCCGGCGCGCTGAAGCGGGTCGTCGAGGGGCAGGACGAAGGCACGCACGTCCACTGCTGACGACCATCGCGGGGAGGGCGGTGCCGCCGCCCCCCGCCGCTTGCCACCGCGACCGCAGGAGCTCCACCGTGAACACGATCGCCGAAATCAAGAAGACCGCCGAGCAGAAGATGACCAAATCGGTCGAGGCGCTGAAGCACGACCTGTCGAAGGTCCGCACCGGCCGGGCGCATACCGGCCTGCTCGATCACCTCAACGTCGACTACTACGGCACGCCGATGCCGATCGCCCAGTGCGCCAACATCACGCTCGCCGACGCGCGGACGATCGCCGTGCAGCCGTGGGAAAAGAAGATGGTGCCGGTGATCGAGAAGGCGATCCGCGATTCCGACCTCGGACTCAACCCGGCGACGTCGGGCGACGTCATCCGGGTGCCGATGCCGGCGCTGACCGAGGAACGCCGCAAGGAGCTGATCAAGGTCGTCCGGCACGAGGCCGAGAACGCGCGCGTCGCGGTCCGCAACGTGCGCCGCGACGGGAATGAGCAGCTGAAGAAGCTGCTGAAGGACCACGCGGTCGCCGAGGACGACGAGCGCCATGCGCAGACCGACGTGCAGAAGCTCACCGACCGCTTCATCGCCGAGATCGACAAGATCCTGCAGGCGAAGGAAACGGACCTGATGGCGATCTGACTGCGGCCGCGTCGGGGCGCAGCCCCGCCGCCGCCGTTCCGCCGCCGGCCCCCCGAAACCGCATGCACACCAGCACCACGCGCGACGTACCGACCACCGGCGACGTGCCGCGGCATGTCGCGATCATCATGGACGGCAACGGACGCTGGGCGAAGCAGCGGCACCTGCCGCGCGTCGCCGGGCACCGCAAGGGGGTCGAGGCGGTGCGCGGCATCATCCGCGCCTGCATGGACCGCGGCGTCGAGTACCTGACGCTGTTCGCCTTCTCCAGCGAGAACTGGAGACGCCCGGCCGAAGAGGTGACGATCCTGATGGAGCTCTTCCTGCGCGCGCTCGAGCAGCAGGTCGAGAAGCTGCACACCAACGAGGTCCGCTTCCACGTCGTCGGCGACACCTCCCGTTTCGACCCGCGCATCCGCGAACTGATCGCGTCCGGCGAGGCGTTGACCGAGACCAACCGCCGGCTCACGCTGACGATCGCCGCCAACTACGGCGGGCGCTGGGACATCGCGGAGGCCGCCCGCCGCTACTACCTGGCCAATCCCGACGCGCTCGCCGAAGGCCGGCCCGCCGATCCGGACGCGCTGGCACCGTACCTCGCCATGGCCTACGCGCCGGAGCCGGACCTGTTCATCCGCACCGGCGGCGAGCAGCGCGTATCCAACTTCCTCCTCTGGCAGCTCGCGTACACCGAACTGCATTTCACCGAAACGCTGTGGCCCGACTTCGACGCCGCCGCCTTCGACGCGGCGCTCGAGTGGTACCGGCAGCGCGAACGCCGCTTCGGCCGGACCAGCGAACAGGTCCAGGCGGCCCGCGCGACGACGGCCGCGACCGCGTCCGGGTCCTGACACCGGATGCTCTTCACCCGGATCCTGACCGCGCTGGTCCTCGTTCCTGCGGTCCTCGCCGGCCTGTTCCTGCTGTCGCCGCGGGGCTGGGCGCTCGCGGTGCTGGCCGCGATCGCCGTGGCGGCGGCCGAGTGGGGGCGGCTGGCCGCGTGGCGGGCCCCGGGGCGAGGGCTGTTCGTGGCCGGCGTCGTCGGCGCGGGCCTGGGCCTGGTGTTCGTGCCGGCGGCGGGGTTCGCCGGCGGCTGGCCGGCGGGCGTCGTCGTCGCCGTCTGCGGCGTCGCGACGCTGTTCTGGCTCCTCGCCGTGCCGCCGTGGCTCGCGACGCGCTGGCGGCCCGCAGCGGCGCTGCCGCTGGTGCTGGCCGGCTTCGTCGTGCTGGTCGGCGCGTTCGTCGCCCTGGTCGAGCTGCAGGCGCGCTCGCCGTGGCTGGCGCTGGCGGCGATGGCCGTCGTGTGGATCGCCGACACGGCGGCGTATTTTGCCGGGCGCGCCTTCGGTCGCCGCAAGCTCGCGCCGATGATCAGCCCCGGCAAGACCTGGGAAGGCGTCGGCGGTGCGCTGGTCGCGGTGGCGATCTACGCGGTGGCGCTCGCGCCGTCGGCTGCGCGCGCCGGGCTCACCGCAGCGCCCGGCATCGCCGGGACGCTGGCCTTCGTCGCCTTCATGCTGATGCTGACCGCGTTGTCGGTCGCGGGTGACCTGTTCGAATCGATGCTGAAGCGGCAGGCGGGCGTCAAGGACAGCGGCGCGCTGCTGCCCGGCCACGGGGGTGTGCTCGACCGCATCGATGCGCTCCTCGCCGCGCTGCCCCCGGCCGCGCTGGCGGCGGCGCTGGCGGCCCCCGGATTCCCGCGGTGAGCGGCCGGCGCGTCGTCAGCCTGCTGGGCGCCACCGGATCGATCGGCGATTCGACGCTGGACGTCATCGCCCGCCATCCGCAGCGCTACGCGGTCGGCGCGCTCGCCGCACACCGGCAGTGGGAGAAGCTGGCGGTCCTCTGCGAGCGCTTCCGCCCGGAGGTTGCCGCGATGCTCGACGTCGACGCGGCGCGCTCGCTCGAGCGAGCGCTGGCGGGCCGGGGCCTGCCGACGCGCGTGCTCGCCGGCGAGGAGGGGATGTGCGCGGCGGCGACGCTGCCCGCCGCCGACACGGTGCTGGCCGCGATCGTCGGCGCCGCGGGGCTGGCGCCGACGCTGGCTGCGGCGCGCGCGGGCAAGCGGATCCTCCTCGCCAACAAGGAAGCGCTGGTCATCGGCGGTGCCGCGTTCATGGCGGCCGTGGCGGCGGGCGGCGCCACGCTGCTGCCGATCGACAGCGAGCACAATGCGATCTTCCAGTGCCTGCCTCCGGGCTACGACCGCCGACCGGAGGCCGCCGGGGTGCGTCGCATCCTGCTGACGGCGTCGGGCGGGCCGTTCCGCACCCGCGATCCCGCGGAACTTGCGGGCGTTTCGCCGGCCGAAGCCTGTGCCCACCCCAACTGGTCGATGGGGCGCAAGATCAGCGTCGACTCCGCGACGATGATGAACAAGGGCCTCGAGGTGATCGAGGCGCACTGGCTGTTCGGCGTCGCGCCCGACAGCATCGAGGTCGTCATCCATCCGCAAAGCGTCATCCACTCGCTCGTCGAATACGTCGATGGCAGCGTGCTCGCCCAGCTCGGACATCCGGACATGCGCACCCCGATCGCGCAGGCGCTGGCGCATCCGGGACGCATCGACACCGGTGTGCCTCCGCTCGACCTCGTGGCGCGCGCCGGGCTCGATTTTGCCGCGCCGGATCCGGTGCGCTTCCCCTGCCTGGGCCTTGCCTACCAGGCGCTCGCCGCGGGCGGCACCGCGCCGGCGGTGCTGAACGCCGCCAACGAGGTCGCCGTCGCCGCGTTTCTCGACGGGCGGGCGCGCTTCACCGACATTGCCGCCGCCTGCGCCGACACGCTGGCCCGCGTCGCCGCGGGGCCCGTCGACCGCCTCGACGACGCGCTGGCCGCCGACGCCGCCGCACGCGTCGCGACCCGCGCCTTCCTCCACCTGCCCGCCGGCGCCTGACGCGTACCCACGATGGACCTCGCCACCAAGATCCTCTCGTTCCTGTTCGTGCTGGCCGTCCTGGTCGTGATCCACGAACTCGGACATTACCTGGTCGCCCGCTGGTGCGGCGTCAAGATCGTCCGCTTCTCGGTGGGCTTCGGCCGGGTACTCTGGTCGCGCCGTTTCGGGCCCGACCGCACCGAGTGGGCGCTGTCCGCGGTGCCGCTCGGCGGCTACGTCAAGATGGCCGACGAGCGCGAGGGCGACGTCGATCCGGCGGACCTGGCGCGCGCCTTCAACCGCCAGAGCGTCTGGAAGCGCATCGCCATCGTGGCCGCCGGCCCGGCCGCGAACCTGCTGCTCGCGATCGCGCTCTTCGCCGGGACCTACGTCGCCGGAATCCCGGGGCAGAAGGCGCTGCTCGCCAGTCCCCCGGCCGGCTCGGCGGCCGCGGTGGCCGGGCTCGCGGCCGGCGACCTCGTCGTTGCCGTCGACGGCGTTCCGGTCTCGAGCTGGCAGGACCTGCGCTGGCGCCTGCTGAAGGCCTCCGGCCGCGAGGACGCGGCCGTCGAGATCGAGCGGCAGGGCGGCTCGCGGGCGACGCGCGTGCTGCCGCTGTCGGGGCTCGCGGCGTCCGATTGGGAAGGGCCGTTCGTGACGGTCCTCGGGCTGAAGCTCGATTCGGGTCCGCCGCTGATCGACCAGGTGGTGGCAGGCAAGCCGGCGGCACGCGCCGGGCTGCTGGCCGGCGACCGCATCGTCGCGATCGACGACGTGCCGGTCCGTTCGCCGGCCGATGTCGCGGTGAAGACCAACGGCGCCCCCGGCCGCGAACTCGTGTTCCGGGTCGAGCGCGCCGGCGCGCTGCTGTCGGTTCCCGTGGTCACCGAGATCGTCGAACGCGACGGCCGCCGCCAGGGCATCGCCGGCGTGCAGCTCAAGGTCGACCCGGCGACCGCCTCCGCCCTTGCGGTCACGGTCCGCTACGGCGTCGTCGACGCGATCGGGCAGGGCGTGCGCAAGACCTGGGAGCTCTCCGTCTTCACGGTGAAGATGCTCGGCCGCATGCTGGTCGGCGCGGCATCGCTGAAGAACATCTCGGGCCCGATCACGATGGCCGACTACGCCGGGCAGTCGGTGCAGGCCGGATCGCTCGTCTTCGTCGGCTATCTCGCATTGATCAGCATCAGCCTCGGCGTGCTCAACCTGCTGCCGGTTCCGCTGTTGGATGGGGGGCATTTGCTGTATTATTTCGCCGAAATCATCAAAGGCAGTCCCGTATCCGACCGCGCCTTCGAGGTCGGCCAGCGCATCGGCATGGCCGTGCTGGCGATGCTGATGGCGCTGGCTCTTTTCAATGACCTCTCCCGCCTGTTCTAGAGACCGCCGGCGCACCCCTGCCGCGGCGCCCGGCGCCGTGGCAACGTCCGCAGCCGCACCCGCGGCCGCGCGCGGCGTCCGGCTGCGCGCGCTCCCGGCGCTGATGGCGGCGATGTTCGCCGCGGCCCCCGCGCTGGCGTTCGAACCGTTCGTGGTCAAGGACATCCGCGTCGAGGGCGCGCAGCGCACCGAGGCGGGCACCGTCTTCAGCTACCTGCCGATCAAGGTCGGCGAGCAGATGAACGACGAGAAGGCGGCGCAGGCGGTCAAGGCCCTGTTCGCGACCGGCTTCTTCCGCGACGTCCGCCTCGAGAACGACAACGGCGTGCTCGTCGTCGCGGTGCAGGAGCGCCCGACGATCAGCCGCGTCGAGTTCAGCGGGAACAAGGAATTCGAGAGCGAGGTGCTCAAGAAGGCGCTGCGCGACATCGGCCTGGCGGAAGCGCGCATCTTCGACCGCGCGGCGCTCGACCGCGCCGAGCAGGAAATGAAGCGGCAGTACATCAGCCGCGGCCTCTACGGCGCCAAGGTGACGGTCACCGCGACGCCGCAGGAGCGCAACCGCGTCGCGATCAACTTCACCATCGAGGAGGGCGAGGCGGCGAAGATCGCGCGCATCAACATCGTGGGCACGAAGGTCTACACCGAAGCCGAGCTGCGCAGCGAGATGCAGCTGACGACGCCCGGCTGGATGACCTGGTACACCAAGAACGACCAGTACAGCAAGCAGAAGCTCGGCGCCGACCTCGAGGCGCTGCGCAGCTTCTACCAGAACCGCGGCTTCCTCGAGTTCAACGTCGAATCGACGCAGGTGTCGATCACGCCGGACAAGGAAGACATCTTCATCACGCTGAACATCAGCGAAGGGCCGCGCTTCACCGTGTCCGACGTGCGGCTTGCGGGCGACCTCCCGGTTCCCGCGGCGGAGCTCGAGGCGATGATCCGCGTGCGCCCCGGCGACGTCTATTCGCGCGAGCGGCTGCAGGCGTCGGCGCGGGCGATCAGCGAGCGGCTCGGCAGCGAAGGCTACGCGTTCGCCAACGTCAACGCCGTGCCGGAACTCGACCGCGAGAAGAACCAGGTCGCGTTCACCTTCTACGTCGACCCGGGTCGACGCGTCTACGTGCGCCGGATCAACATCAACGGCAATTCGCGCACCCGCGACGAGGTGATCCGCCGCGAGCTGCGCCAGCTCGAGTCCGCCTGGTACGACGGCGCGCGCATCGAGCGGTCGAAGGTGCGCATCAAGCGCCTGGGTTTCTTCGAGGACGTCAACATCGAGACGCCGCCGGTGCCGGGCGCGCCGGACCTCGTCGACATCGAGGTCACGGTGGCCGAGCGCTCGACCGGCAACCTGCTCGCCGGCGTCGGGTATTCGAGCGCCGACGGCCTGGTGTTCAACGCGTCGGTGTCGCAGCAGAACATCTTCGGCAGCGGCAATGCGCTGATCGCGGCGATCAACACGAGCCAGGTCAACCGCACGATCTCGCTGGCGTTCACCGAGCCCTACTGGACCGTCGACGGCGTCTCGCGGACGCTCGAGATCTACGACAAGCTGGTCGATCCGACGTCGCTTTCGGTGTCGCGCTACGAGACGCGCACGATGGGTGCGGCGGCCAACTTCGGCATCCCGATCACCGAGACCGACACCATCAACCTCGGGTTCCGGTACGAGCACACCAACATCACGCTGTTCGACGACAGCCCGCTTGCCTACGTCAAGTACGTGCTCGAGTTCGGCGACAGCACCAACGCGTACATCGTGTCGTCGGGCTGGGCCCGCGACACCCGCGACGACATCCTGTACCCGACGCGCGGCCGGCTGCAGAGCGCGCTGCTCGAGGTCGGCCTTCCGATCGGCGACCTCGCGTTCTACAAGGCGCAGTACGTGCAGCAGTGGTTCACGCCGCTGTTCGGCGATTCGGTGCTGATGCTGCGCGGGGACATCGGCTACGCCGACGGGTACAGTGGCAAGCCGCTGCCGTTCTTCAAGGCGTTCTTCGCCGGCGGCGTCGGCTCGGTCCGCGGCTACGAGCAGAGCTCGCTGGGTCCGCGCGACATCTTCGGCAACGTGACGGGCGGCAAGCGCAAGATCGTCGGCAATGCCGAGCTGTTCTACCCGGTTCTCAAGGGGGACAAGTCGGTGCGGGCGAGCGTGTTCGCCGACGCGGGCCAGATCTACATCGACGGCAAGGTCGACCCGCTGTACGCCGACAGCGATCTGCAGGGGTTCCGCTACTCGGCCGGGCTCGGCCTCGCGTGGAACTCGCCGATCGGCCCCCTGAAATTCAGCTACGCGATTCCGCTCAACGACAAGCCGGGCGACCGGCTCCAGCGGTTCCAGTTCCAGGTCGGCACGGTTTTCTGACGCGCCGGCCCTCCTGCAGGAGATTCCCGTGATCCGCAGCCACATCATCCGTGCCATCGTCGCCGCCGCCGTCGTCTGCGCGTCGACGGTCGCGCTCGCCGCCGACTACAAGATCGGCTTCGTCAATACCGAACGGCTGTTCCGCGAGGCGGCGCCCGCGAAGCGTGCGCAGGCCAAGCTGGAGAAGGAGTTCGCGGCGCGCGACGCCGAGATCCAGAAGACCGGCAAGCAGGTGCGCGACCTGCAGGCCTCGCTGGAGAAGGACGGCGTGACGATGAGCGAGACCGACCGCCGGAACAGGGAGCGCGACCTCGCCAATCTCTCGCGCGACCTCCAGCGCGCCCAGCGCGAGTTCCGCGAGGACCTCAACCTGCGCAAGAACGAGGAGCTCGCCAGCGTGCAGGACCGCGCCAACAAGGTGATCCAGCAGATCGCCGAGGCCGAGAAGTTCGACCTCATCCTGCAGGATCCGGTCGTGTTCGCGAGCCAGAAGATCGACATCACCGAGAAGGTGATCAAGGCGCTCGCCGACAAGTGACGCCGGCGCCGCGAGCCCCGCGCGCAATGGACCGCTCCGCCGCCGCGTCCGCGGGTGCGACCCTCGCCGAACTCGCCGAGCTTTCCGGGGCGACGGTCGACGGCGACCCGTCGCTGCGCGTCCATCGCGTCGCCACGCTGGCCGCCGCGGGTCCCGGCGACATCGCCTTCCTCGCCAATCCGCGGTACCAGGAGCAGCTCGCGGCGACCCGCGCCTCGGCCGTCATCGTCGCGCCGGGAGCGGCCACCGCGACCGCCTTGCCGAAGCTCGTCAGCGCCAATCCCTACGCTGCCTACGCGCACGTGGCGGCGCGGCTGCACCCCGCACCGGTCGCGGCCCCGGGCATCGATCCCACCGCGGTGGTCGCGCCCGACGCCCAGGTGGCGCCCGGCGCGTCGATCGGACCGCGGGCGGTGGTCGGGGCAGGGGCGATCGTGGGGCCGGGCGCGGTCGTCGGCGCCGGGACGGTGATCGGCGCGCAGGTGTCCGTCGGCGCGGCGGCGCGGCTGCACGCCAACGTCACCGTCTACGAACGCTGCGTCATCGGTCCCCGGACGGTGGTGCACAGCGGCGCGGTGATCGGCGCGGACGGCTTCGGCATGGCCGAGGAGAATGGCCGCTGGATCCGCATCCCGCAGATCGGCCGCGTCGTCATCGGCGCCGACTGCGAGGTCGGCGCCAACACGACGATCGATCGCGGCGCGCTCGACGACACGGTCATCGAGGACGACGTCAAGCTCGACAACCTGATCCAGATCGGCCACAACTGCCGCATCGGGCGCCACACGGCGATCGCGGGCTGCGTCGGCATCGCCGGCAGCACGACCATCGGCCGCAACTGCAAGCTGGGGGGCGCGGCGATGATCGTGGGGCACATCGACATCGCCGACGGCACCGTCATCGGGGGCGGCACGCTGATCTTCGCCTCGGTGACGAAGCCCGGGGTCTACACGGGGGTGTTTCCGGCGCTTCCGCACGCCGAATGGAAGCGCCTGGCGGCGCAGCTGCGCGGACTGGAGCGGCTCGGCCGGCGGGTGCGGGCGCTCGAGCGCGCCGCCGGCGGCGGCGGCGACGACGACGGGGGAATGGCATGACGAGCACAGCGCCGCTGATGACCATCGAGGCGATCCTCGCCCGGCTGCCGCACCGGTATCCGTGCCTGCTGGTCGACCGCGTCGACTCGATCGAGCCGGGCCGAGCGATTCGCGCCCGCAAGAACGTCACCGTCAACGAGCCGTATTTCCAGGGGCACTTTCCGCGCTTCCCGGTGATGCCCGGCGTGTTGATCGTCGAGGCGCTCGCGCAGGCGGCGACGCTGCTGATCGCCCAGTCCGCCGGCGCCGGGCCGGCGCCGCGCCTGCGCTACCAGGCGCTGCCGAAGATCAAGTTCCGCCGCCAGGTGCTGCCCGGCGACGTCCTGCACCTCGAGGTCGACGTCGTCTCGCTCGAGGGCGACGGCGGCAGCTTCTCCGTCCGCGCGCTGGTCGGTGGCGAGATCGCGCTCGAGGCCGAAATGACGCTCGTGGCGGCGCGCTGAGAGCCGCCGCGAGCCTACGCGACTCCATGGCACGCATCCATCCCGCCGCCGTCGTCGATCCCGCCGCGCAGCTCGCCGACGACGTCGAGGTCGGCCCGTTCGCGGTCGTCGGTCCGCACGTCACGGTCGGACCGGGCACGGTGATCGGTCCCCACGCAGTCGTCACCGGCCACACGACGCTGGGCGCGCGCAACCGCGTCTTCCAGTTCACGTCGATCGGCGAGATTCCGCAGGATCGCAAGTACGGCGGCGAGCCGACGCGCACGTCGATCGGCGACGACAACGTGTTCCGCGAGTTCGTGTCGATCCACGCGGGGACGGCGCAGGACCGGGGCGTCACTTCGATCGGCAACGGCAACTGGTTCCTGGGCTACGTCCACGTCGCGCACGACTGCGTCGTCGGCAACCAGACGACGTTCTCGAACAACGCGCAACTGGCCGGCCACGTCGTCGTCGACGACTGGGCGGTGCTCGGGGGCTTTGCCGGGGTCCACCAGTTCTGCCGCCTCGGCGAGCACTCGATGGCCGCCGCAGGATCGATCGTGCTGCAGGACATTCCCCCCTTCGTCACCGCCGCCGGCTACCCCGCCAAGCCGGCGGGCACCAACAACGAGGGCCTGCGCCGGCGCGGGTTCAGCAACGAGCAGATCCTCGCGGTGCGGCGCGCGTACAAGGTCCTCTACCGCGAGGGGCTCTCGCTCGACGACGCGCCGCCTGAGACTCGAGGACATGGCGCGCGACGAGCCGACGCTCGCTCCGCTGGTCGCGTTCCTCGCAGCGCCCGGCCGCGGCATCGTCCGCTGACGGGATGGCGCCGATGCGCGACGCCAACGCCGCGCCGGGCGCCGTGACGATCGGCATCGTCGCCGGCGAAGCCTCGGGCGACGCGCTGGGCGCCGCGCTGATCCGCGCGCTGCGCGAGCGCCTGCCCGACGCGCGCTTCGTCGGCATCGCCGGCCCGCGGATGGAAGCCGAGGGCGCCGAAAGCTGGTATCCGCTGGAGACGCTCGCGGTCCGCGGGCTGGTCGAGGTGCTGGCGAGACTGCCCGGGCTGCTCGCGCTGCGCCGGGCGCTGTACCGGCGCTTCCTCGCCGAGCGGGTCCACCTGTTCGTCGGCGTCGACGCGCCGGATTTCAACCTCGGGCTGGAGCGGCAGCTCAAGCGCGCCGGCGTGCGCACCGTCCACTTCGTCAGCCCTTCGGTGTGGGCGTGGCGCCGCGAGCGGGTGCGCAAGATCGGCCGCAGCGTCGACCGCGTGCTGGCGCTCTTTCCGTTCGAGCCGCCCATCTACGAGGCGGCCGGCGTGCCGGTGACCTTCGTCGGCCATCCGCTCGCCGCACAGGCCGCCGATCATGCGTCGCGCCGGGCGGCGCGCGACCAGCTCCGGCTGCCGGCCGCGGCGCCGGTGTTCGCCCTGCTGCCGGGCAGCCGCCGCTCGGAACTCGAGATGCACGAGGGGCTGATCCTGCACACGGCGGCGAAGATCCACGCGGCGCGCCCCGATGCGCGGTTCCTGGTGCCGCTGGGCACGCGGCCCACCCGCGACCGGTTCGATGCGGCGCGCTACCGGCTGGGCCTGGAGACGCTGCCGCTGACGCTGCTCTACGGCCACGCGACCGACGCGCTGCGTGCCGCCGACGTCGGCATCGTCGCCTCGGGGACGGCGACGCTGGAGGCGGCGCTGGCCCGCTGCCCGCACGTCATCTTCTATCGCCTCAACGCCCTCACCGCGCGCATCGTGCTGTCGCGGCTGCTGGTGCCCTGGGTGGGGCTGCCCAACGTGCTGGCCGGCCGCTTCGTCGTGCCGGAGCTCCTGCAGGAGGACGCGACGCCGGAGAATCTCGCGCAGGCGGCGCTCAACCTCTTCGACGACACGGTGCTGCGGCGGCGGATCGAGGCGGTGTTCGCCAGCCTCGGACAGACGCTGGCGGTGAACACCGGGACGCTCGCCGCCCGCGCGCTGGAAGGCGAACTCGCGGCGGGCGGCGCGTTGCTGCCGGGCCCGGGCCGGTGAGCGCGCGCATCGTCGTCGGCGCAGGGCTCGTCGCCGGCGTCGACGAGGCGGGCCGCGGGCCGCTCGCCGGGCCGGTGGTCGCGGCCGCGGTGATCCTCGATCCGGAGGCGCAGATCGCCGGACTTGCCGACTCGAAGATCCTGTCGGCGCCGCGGCGCGACGTGCTGGCGGCCGCGATCCGCGCCCGTGCGCTGGCGTGGCATGTCGCGCTGGCCGACGTCGACGAAATCGACGCGCTCAACATCCTCGGCGCGACGATGCTGGCGATGCGCCGAGCGGTCGAGGGCCTCGACCCCGCGCCCGACGAGGCGCTGATCGACGGCAACCACTGTCCGCCGCTCGCCTGCCGTGCCCGCGCGATCGTCAAGGGCGACCGTGACGTGGCGTCGATCTCCGCCGCATCGATCCTCGCCAAGACCGTGCGCGACGCGATGCTCGTCGAGCTCGACGCACGGTACCCGGCGTACGGCTTCGCGCGGCACAAGGGATATCCGACGCCGGACCACCTCGCGGCGCTCGCGCGCTTCGGACCGTGCCCCGCCCACCGGCGCAGCTTCGCGCCGGTGGCGCAGGCCGGATTCGGGTTCTGATCCGATGCCGGCCCGCGCGGACCCCGGATCGGTGTGCCTGCGGCAGCGCTTCGCTCGCGCGGCCCGGCGTTTGACCGGGCCCGGGGCGGGCCGTACGATCGGCCGTATCCGGCGCCCCGGACGGTGGGGCGAATTGCGCTTCGCCGGCGGGTCCGCGCCGCCGCCGTCCCCTCCCGATCCAGGAGCATTCCCATGATCCACTGCGTATTGCACGACCCGGGCGACTCGGTCGCCGTGGTCGTCGTCGAAGGCGTCAAGGCCGGCATGACGCTCACCGGCCTCATCCTCGACGAGAATCGCACCCTCACGCTGCCCTGCGTGCAGGACATTCCGCTCGGCCACAAGGTCGCGCTGAAGGACATGGCCGTCGGCGACACGGTCATCAAGTACGGGATCGACATCGGCAAGGTCGTCGCGCCGATCGCGACCGGCCAGCACGCGCACGTGCACAACATCAAGACCAAGCGGTGGTGACCATGGCGCTGCAGCAGACCTTCCTGGGCTACCGCCGCGAGAACGGTCGCGTCGGCGTGCGCAACCACGTCATCATCCTGCCCGTCGACGACCTGTCGAACGCCGCCTGCGAGGCGGTCGCGCACAACATCAAGGGCACGCTCGCGATCCCGCACCCCTATGGCCGGCTGCAGTTCGGCGCCGATCTCGACCTTCACTTCCGCACGCTGATCGGCACCGGCAGCAATCCGAACGTCGCGGCCGTCGTCGTCATCGGCATCGAGGAGCAGTGGACGAAGAAGGTCGTCGACGCGATCGCCGCCACGGGAAAGCCCGTCGCCGGCTTCGGCATCGAGCTGCACGGCGACCACGACACGATCATGCGCGCGTCGAAGGCGGCGAAGGAATTCCTGCAGGCGGCGAGCGAGCGGCAGCGGGTCGAATGCGAGCTGAAGGAGCTCTGGGTGTCGACCAAGTGCGGCGAGTCGGACACGACGTCGGGCTGCGGCGCCAATCCCACCGTCGGCGACGCGTTCGACAAGCTCTACGCGGCGGGCTGCACGCTGGTGTTCGGCGAGACGACCGAGCTGACCGGCGGCGAGCAGATCGTCGCGGCGCGTTGCCGCGACGACCGGGTCCGGGCCGAGTTCATGCGCGTGTTCGACCGCTATCAGGACGTGATCAACCGCCACAAGACCAGCGACCTCTCCGACTCGCAGCCGACCAAGGGCAACATCGCCGGCGGCCTGACGACGATCGAGGAGAAGGCGCTCGGCAACATCCAGAAGATCGGCCGCAAATGCATCGTCGACGGCGTGCTCGACAAGGCCGAGGCGCCGACCGGGCCGGGGCTGTGGTTCATGGACAGCTCGTCGGCTGCCGCCGAGATGGTGACGCTGTGCGCGGCCGCCGGCTACGTCGTCCATTTCTTCCCGACGGGGCAGGGCAACGTCATCGGCAACCCGATCCTGCCGGTGATCAAGATCTGCGCCAATCCGCGCACCGTGCGCACGATGAGCGAGCACGTCGACGTCGACACCTCGGGCCTGCTGCAGCGCGAGATCACGATGGGCGAGGCGGGCGACCGGCTGCTCGACATGATGTTCCGCACCGCCAACGGCCGGCTGACCGCCGCCGAGGCGCTCGGCCACCGGGAGTTCGTGCTGACCCGGCTCTACGAGAGCGCCTGACCGCCGAAGCCGAACCGCGATGACGCTGCTCGACGAGCTCTTCGGCCAGGATGGCCGCGTGGCCGTGGTCACCGGGGCGAGTTCGGGCCTCGGCCGCGCGATCGCCGAGGCGCTCGCCGCCGTCGGCGCGGCGGTCGTGCTGGTGGCCCGCGACGTGGGCCGGCTCGACGCGGTCGCAGCGGGGATCGGGAGCCGGGGCGGCCGGGGCGCGATCGTTGCCGCCGACCTGTCCGACCGCGACGCGGTCGCGCGCTGCGCCGAGGAGACCCGGCAGCCGTTCGGCGAACCGGACATCCTGGTCAACGCCGCCGGCATCAACCGGCGACCGCCGCTCGACCAGCTGGCGATCGCCGACTGGGACCGGACGCTGGCCGTCAACCTGACCGCGCCGTACCTGCTCGCGCAGGCGCTGGTCCCGGCGATGCTGGCCCGGGGCTGGGGCCGGGTGATCAACGTGACCTCGATGCAGGCGGAGCGCGCGTTCGGCCGCAGCGGCGCGTACGGCGTGTCCAAGGCGGGCCTCGCGCAGCTCTCGCGGGCGCAGGCCGAGGCGTGGTCGGCGCGGGGGGTCAACTGCAACTCGCTGGCGCCGGGCTTCTTCGTCACGCCGATGACCGCGGCCGCGCGGGCCGAGCCGGGGCGGACCGAGGCGCTGGCCGCGCGCAGCTTCATCGGCCGCAACGGCGTGCCGGCCGACATCCGCGGCGCCGCGCTGTTCCTGGCGTCGCGCGCCTCGGACTTCGTCACCGGCCAGACGCTGCGCGTCGACGGCGGCCTGTCGGTGAGCTGAGGATGATCGCCGTGCCGCCCGCGCTGCCCGACCTCGCCGCGATCCGCGCCGCGCAGGCGCGGATCGCCCCGCACGTGCATCGCACGCCGGTGCTGACTTGCCATTCGATCGATGCCGAGGCGGGGGCGACGCTGTTCTTCAAGTGCGAGAACTTCCAGAAGGTCGGCGCGTTCAAGGCGCGCGGCGCGACCAACGCGGTGTACTCGCTGGGCGACGACGTCGCCCGGCGCGGCGTCGTCACGCATTCGTCGGGCAATCACGGCGCCGCGCTCGCGTACGCCGCGGCCCGTCGCGGCATCCCGGCGTGGGTGGTGATGCCGGACAACGCGCCGAAGGTGAAGCAGGAGAACGTCCGGCGCTTCGGCGCCACCATCCGCTACTGCGCGCCGACGGTCGACGCGCGCGAGGCCGCCTGCGCCGAGGTCCAGCGCGAGTCCGGCGCGACGCTGGTCCACCCCTTCGACGACGAGCGCGTGATCGCCGGGCAGGGAACGGCCGCGCTGGAGCTCCTCGCCGACGTCCCCGGGCTCGACATCGTCATCGCCCCCTGCGGCGGCGGCGGCCTGCTGTCGGGCACGGCGATCGCGACCAGGGGCGTGGCGCCGGGGGTGCGGGTGTTCGGCGCCGAACCCGCGAACGCCGACGACGCGACGCGGAGCTTCGCTTCGGGCCGCGTCGAGCCGCTGCCGGCCACGGTGACCATCGCCGACGGCCTGCGCACGACTCTCTCACCACGGACGCTGGCTGCGATCCGCGCCCACGTCGACGCGATGGGAACCTGCAGCGAGGAGGCGATCGTCCACGCGATGCGCATGGTGTGGGAGCGGATGAAGATCGTCATCGAGCCGTCCAGCGCGGTGCCGCTCGCCTGCCTGCTCGAACGCACGCTCGACGCCCGCGGCGTGCGCGCCGGCGTCATTCTCAGCGGCGGCAACGTCGACCTCGACCACCTGCCCTGGCAATCCTGAAGGCATCCATGACCGACCATCTGCCGACCACGCCGTACCCCCGCTTCCACTTGGCCTTTCCGGTGACCGACCTCGCGGCGGCGCGCCGCTTCTACGGCGAGTTCCTGGGCTGCGCCGAGGGCCGCTCGTCCGACGACTGGGTGGACTTCGATTTCCACGGCCACCAGATCGTCGCGCACAAGGTCGCGGCGGCGGGGATGGCCGACGCGACCAGCCTCGTCGACGGTCAGCAGGTGCCGGTCCGGCACTTCGGCGTCATCCTCGATCTGCCGGCCTGGGAAGCGCTGGCGGCGAAGCTCACCGCGGCCGGCACGCGTTTCATCGTCGAGCCCTACGTCCGGTTCAAGGGATTGCCGGGCGAGCAGGCGACGATGTTCTTCCTCGACCCGTTCGGCAACGCGCTGGAGTTCAAGGCGTTCGGCGACGAGGCGCGGCTGTTCGCCAGGCAGCCCTGAACGCCCGCACGTGTGTCGGGTCTGCGGGCTTCGTCGGCGGGACGGCGGTTGCGTCGCTCGCCGCGACGGCGGCCGAGGCCGGGGTCGACATTCCCGACGCGCTGGCCGCGCAGCTGATGGGCCTGGCGGTGCATAATTGACGCTTTTGCCCGGCGAGCCCGTGCTCGCGGCGACAATCGGACCGCGCCATGAAAGAAACCTCCACCCGCAAGACCGAGCCAATCCAGCCGGCGGCGAAAGCCGCCGGTGCGCGCCGCGCCCGCGGCGCCGCGACGAAGAAGACGCAGACCGGCGACGTGGGCCCGACCGGCAGCCCGGCGGCGATCGAACGGCATGCGGTCAGCGAGAGCATCGCCGCCGCCGAGGAGGCGCAGGCCAACGCGCTCACCGACATCCTCGCCGGGCGATCCCCGGCGGACGCGACGGAGCTGATGCGCGGCCTGCTGAAGGACCAGCAGGCGCGCGCCCGCCGACTGCCGGCGGACCCCGACGAGGAACTGTCGTCGGATTGGCGCACCGGAGGCTATCCGTACAGGAACCTGCTGTCGCGCAAGAGCTACGAGCGGCAGAAGTACCGGCTGCAGGTCGAGCTGCTCAAGCTGCAGGCCTGGGTCAAGGAAACGGGCCAGCGCGTCGTCATCCTGTTCGAGGGGCGCGACGCCGCGGGGAAGGGTGGCGCGATCAAGCGCTTCATGGAGCACCTCAATCCGCGCGGCGCACGCGTCGTGGCGCTGGAGAAGCCGACCGATGCCGAGCGCGGCCAGTGGTATTTCCAGCGCTACGTCGAGCACCTGCCCACGGCGGGAGAGATCGTGCTGTTCGACCGGTCCTATTACAACCGCGCCGGCGTCGAGCGGGTCATGGGCTTCTGCACCGACGCCGAATACCTGGAGTTCATGCGGCAGGCGCCGGAATTCGAGCGCATGCTGGTGCGCTCGAAGGTGCACCTGATCAAGTTCTGGTTCTCGGTGAGCCGCGACGAGCAGCGGCGTCGGTTCAAGGAGCGCAAGGCGCACCCGCTGAAGCAGTGGAAGCTGTCGCCGATCGACCTCGCCTCGCTGGACAAGTGGGACGACTACACGAAGGCCAAGGAAGCGATGTTCTTCTACACCGACACCGCCGACGCGCCGTGGACGGTGATCAAGTCGGACTGCAAGAAGCGCGCGCGCATCAACGGGCTGCGCTACCTCCTGCACGCGATGCCGTATGCGAACAAGGACATCAGCCGCATCGGCCCGGTCGATCCGCTTCTGGTCGGGCGCGCCAACGTCGTCTACGAGCGCGGCGAGAACGTCCGCACGCCTATCCTGTAGCGGCCGGTGCGCTGGCCTCAGCGCCGCGCGGCGGCGATCGCCTCGCGCAGCGGGTTGAACAGTCCCGCGGCCGCGGCGATGGTCTCGTCGGTGCGCAGGAAGTCGTTGCCGCCGGCAAAGTCGCCGACGCGCCCCCCGGCCTCCTGCACGATCAGCGCGCCGGCGGCGACGTCCCAGCTCTCGAGGCTCATGACGAAGAATCCGTCGAGCCGCCCGGCGGCGACGTAGCAGAGGTCGAGCGCGCAGGCGCCGGCGCGGCGGATGCCGGCGCACTGGGTGACCAGCGCGTTGAAGATCGGCAGGTACGCAGGCATCTTCGGGCTGGCGCGGACGGGAAACACGGTGCCGACCAGCGCGCGGTCGAGCGCGGTGCAGGCGGTCGTGCGGATCGCCGCGCCGTTGAGCGCGGCACCCTTGCCCCTGACCGCCGTGAACAGCTCGTCGTGGATCGGGTCGAGCACCACGGCGTGCGTGAGTTCGGCGCCGCGCGCGAGCGCGATCGAGATCGCGTAGTACGGGTAGCCGTGTGCGTAGTTCGCGGTGCCGTCGATCGGGTCGACGATCCACTTGAAGCCGGCGCCTTCGCGCGCGCCGGCGATCGCGCCCGACTCCTCCCCCAGGATGGCGTGGTCGGGGAAGGCCGTGCGGATCGTGGCGACGATCGCGTTCTCCGCCTCCATGTCGGCCGCGGTGACGATGTCCCCGTGGTCCTTCGAGTGCGAAGGCAGGCGCTTCAGGTCGCGGGCGGCGTCCTCCATCACCGCGGCGGCGCGGCGGGCGGCCCGCACCGCGACGGCGAGGACGGTGTCGCTCTGCACGGCGCTACTTCCGGCCCGAGTTCAGCGCCTCCTGCTCGAGCAGCAGGTAGGTTCCGTAGGCATTGATGCGGTTGGCCTGCTCGAACGCCGGCAGCCCCTTGTATTTCGACCAGTCGGTGCGGGCGTAGGCGTCGTCGAAGCTGTCGAGGTCGGCGACGGCGCGGCCCATCGTCTCGCGCAGGTACACGAGGTAGTCGCGCGTCAGCACCAGGTCGCGTGCGACGTCGGTCGACGCGGGCCCGTGGCCGGGAACCACGATCGCGGGCTTGACCGCGATCATCTTGTCCATCGCCTTCAGCCAGCCCCTGCTGTCGGCGGTGCCGACGAAGGGCACCCGGCCGGCGAAGATCAGGTCGCCGGCGAACAGCACGCGTTCCTCGACCACGTACATCATCACGTCCTCGGGCGAATGGGCGCCTTCCGCGTACAGCACCTGGAACGTGACGCCGCCGAGCCGGAAGTCGGTGTCGCCGTCGAGCCAGACGTCGGGAGCGACGATGCGGGTCGTGTCGTCGACCCAGGGGAAGAGGTCGAGCCGGCGCTGCGCCAGCCGATCGCTCGCCTGGCCCGAACTGAGGTAGACCTGCGCCCGGCGCTGCGCCCAGATCTCGGCCCCGGCATCCTTGAACGCCGCGAGCCCGTAGAAGTGGTCGGCGTGGTAGTGACTGACGATCACGCGCTTCACCGGCTGGGGCGTGATCTTGCGGATCGCGGCGAGCATCGCCCGGCCCAGCGCCGGCGTCCCCAGCGCATCGAACACCACGACGCCGTCGGCGGTGACGACGAAGCCGGCGTTGGACATGAAGCCCTTGTTCTGGGTGCTGGCCATCCCGGACTCGCCCTGGAAGAACCAGGTCCGCGGCGCCACCTGCTTCGGGGTGAGCACGATTTCGTCCTGCGCCTTGGCGGAACCCGCAGACAGCACGCAGGCCATCAGGACGGGCAGGACGGTGAGAAACGCACGACGGACGATGGGGGTCATGGCCGGATTCTAGCGCTGCACGGCCGGATCGCGGTACTTCGCCATGAATGCGCGGTCGATGCGGTCCTTCCAGCGCCACACCCAGTCGCCCTCGATCGCGAACGCGCCGCGCGAGGCGATGGCGTGACGGTCGCCGGTCGAGATCAGTGCCAGCGCCGCGCGCTGCGGCACGAACGCCAGCGGCGACTCGCCCCGCGCGGCCCGGCGAAGGTTGGCGGCGAGCGGCGGACCCTGGCGCACCGCGTAGACCCCGGATTTCGGTCGCGGGTGCGCGTCCTGTGCGGCGCAGTCGCCGGCGCCGAACACGAACGGGTGCGACACCGAGCGCAGGCATTCGTCGAGGCGCATGAACCCGCGCGCGTCGCAGGCGAGGCCGGCCGCGGCGACCCACGGCTGCGCCGCCGCCGCGGTGGCCCAGACGATGCGCTCGGCCGCGACCCGCCGGCCGTCGGCGACGATCACCGCGCCGGGCTCGACGCCGACCGCGCGCGCGTCGAGGTGCAGCACGACGTCGCGCGCGACCAGTACCCGGCCGATGCGACGGCGCACCGAAGGCGCGTGCTGCGGCAGCAGGTGCTGCGTGTCGGTGACGATCGAGAAGCGCGGCGCGCGGGAGCCGAACAGCGCGCCGAGGCGGTGCTGCATCGCGAGCAGCACCTCGACCCCGCCGGCGCCTCCGCCGACGACGGCGATGGAGCCGACGCGGTCGAGATCCGCATCGTCCTGGATGGCCGTCCATGCGCGGAGGAAGCCCGCCACCGGCTTGACGCCGATCGCGTGCGCCTGCGCGCCCGGGAGGCTCATGTCGGGCGTCGAGCCGATGTCCAGCGACACCAGGTCGAAGCTCTCGGCGGGGAGTCGCGCGAGCCGCGCGCGCCGGCCGTGGAGGTCCAGGCCGACGACCACGTCGCGCAGCCACCGCGCGCCGGCGCGCTGCGCCAGCGGCGGGAGGTCGATGTGGGCCTCGGCGTGCGTGTAATGGCCGGCGACGAGCCCGGGCAGCATGCCGGAGTAGGGCGTCAGCGCGTCGGGGCTGACCAGCGTCAGCGCCACCCCTGGCTCCGGCTGCTCGGCGAAGCGGCGCAGGACCTCGACGTGGCTGTGGCCGCCGCCGACGAGGAGGACGCGGACGTTCATGCGCGACCGCGTGCGGACGGGTTGGCGCTTGCGGCCGCGTCCGGCACATCCGGGTCGTGGGCGCCGTACCCGGGTGTGGCGGGAGCAAGCAGCGGAAGGGGCATGGAGGCGATGGTGTGAGCGGCGAACTTCAGGCCCGGGCCGGGAGGCGCGGGACAGGTCCGGCGATGCGGGCGCGAGGACGGATTCCGCGGCGAAGGCGCCCATGCTACACGCCCGGACTCCGGGCCGCCGCGGATCCCCGTCGCCATGTGCCGCTGCTATGCTTCGGGCGTCGTTTCCGCGTCGACTGCCTGCCATCGCGCCGTCCATGACCCCTTCGCCCGCGCTGCCAGCGACCGTCGACGATGTCGTCGCGCTGCTCGACCGCGACGACCACGTCGCCGACCTGGCGCGCACGCTGGCGCGGCCGGCCGCGAGCGGACCGGGTCTGCGGCCCGCGTGCGGCGTCGCAACGGGCGTCCGGCCGGCCATGCCGCACGTGCGCGGCGCGCACTGACAACCGAAGGGAGAACGCCATGGACAGCGTCGACCACGAAGTGCTGAAGCGCTGCGACGAATGGATCGCCGCCGGCCGGCGGGTGCTGCTCGTCACCGTGGTCAAGACCTGGGGCAGCTCGCCGCGACCGGAGGGCGCGATGCTGGCGGTCCGCGACGACGGGCAGGTCGAGGGGTCGGTGTCCGGCGGCTGCATCGAGGACGACATCGTCGAACGGGTGCGCCGCGACGGCATGACGGCGACCCGCTGCGAGGCCGTCACCTACGGCGTGTCGGCCGACGAGGCGCGGCGCTTCGGGCTGCCCTGCGGCGGCACGATCCGCCTGGTGCTGGAGCCGCTGACCGCCGCGTCCGGGATCGGCGCGCTGCTGGCCGAAGTCGAGGCGGGGCGGCTGGTCGCCCGCCGGCTCGACCTCGGCACCGGGGAAGCGGCCCTCGCGCCGGCGCGCGCCAGCGACGGCCTCGTCTTCGACGGCGTCACGCTCACCACCATCCACGGCCCGCGTTACCGGCTGCTGATGATCGGCGCGTCGCAGCTCTCCAAGTATCTCGCCCACATCGCGCTTGGCCTCGACTACCAGGTGACGGTCTGCGACCCGCGCGACGAGTACCAGGCGACCTGGGACGTGGCCGGGGTGTCGCTGGTGCGCACCATGCCCGACGACACGGTGCGGGCGATGAAGCTCGACGAGCGCTGCGCCGTCGTCGCGCTGACGCACGACCCCAAGCTCGACGACATGGCGCTGATGGAGGCGCTGAAGTCGCCCGCGTTCTACGTCGGCGCGCTGGGTTCGCGCGCGAACAACGCCAGGCGACGCGAGCGGCTGCGCGAGCTCGACCTGACGGCGGACGAGATCGCGCGGCTGCACGGGCCCATCGGGCTTTACATCGGCAGCCGGACGCCGCCGGAAATCGCCGTGTCGATCGCCGCCGAGATCACCGCGGTCAAGAACGCGGTGCCGTTGACCGCCGTGGCCACCGTCGCGGCGGCGAAGGAGAGGCTCGGGCCGTCGATGGCGTGCTCGACGGTCTGAAGCGCCGCGCGGACCATCGGAGGCGGCTCGCACCGACGTCGTGACCGTTCGTCGGCGCCCGGATTGTGGCGGCGCAGGTCAGACAGAGGCTGGCGCGCCGTCGACCGCCTCAGGCCGCCGGCGTACCGTCGCGGAACGACTTGCGCAGTGCAGCGCGCAGGTCCGGACCGTCCTGGTGGCGGTGGCAGGTCACGGCGTGCTGCACCGCGGCTTCGAGCAGTTCCTCCTCGGAATCGGCGGCGATGGCCACCGTGCACTTCATCTCGCTGGGGAACTCGCGGCAATCGACGTATTTGCGCATGGCGCCTCCTGGCCGGCGTGACGGGACCCGAACCCGGGTCTGGCGGGAGTAGACTTTCCGCCTTGCCGGAGGCAACCGTCGATACGCGCTTTGGCGTAGACGGCGCCGGCGAAGGAGGCGCCCATGGTGTCGCTGACGCTGCAGCAGGCGCGGCGGGTCGCGCGCACGCTCGATGCGATCGCCGCCGCGGGAGGGTCGCCCGCCGGGTTTGCCCGAGCCGGCGTCACCATGCTGGGCGGCCTCGTCGGATCCGACCTGACCACGCTGTCGGATTGCGACGTCGCGGCGGGGCATCGGCGCGTCGCCAGCGACGACCCCCATGCGCTGACACCACGCGACGTCGAGCGCTTCGACGCGTTCTTCCACACCCATCCGCTGGTGCGCGCGCACGCCTTCCGGCCGCAGGTCGGGACCCGGCGCATCTCGGACCAGGTATCGCCGCAGGCATTTCGGCGGACGGCGCTGTACGGCGAATACTACCGGCCGCTCGGGTTGGGGTACGTCGTCGCCGTGCCGATCTGCACCGCCGGGCCGCGGCTGGTCAGCTTCGTGTTCAACCGGAGTGCCCGCGATTTCGACGACGGCGAGTGCGCGCTGCTGGAAGCGCTGCGCGCTCCGCTCGCGGCGCTGTTCGCGCGTGCCGAGGCGCAGGCAGCCGCGCAGTCGGCGGTGGCCACGTTCCTGCGGGGCATCGGCGTCGAACGCGCGGCCGCGGGCATCGGCAGCCTGACGCCGCGCGAGCGCGAAGTGCTGGCGTGGGTCGCCGCGGGCAAGGACAACGGCCAGATCGCGGGCATCGTCGGCGCCAGTCCGCGCACGGTGCAGAAGCACCTCGAGCACGTCTACGCCAAGCTGGGCGTCGAATCGCGGACGGCCGCCGCGATGCGCCTGATCGCGGCGGGAGGGGTCGGCGCGTAGCGGGCGGCTCCCTCGTCGCGGGCCGACCGCCGGCGTGCCGGTCGCGCGGTCGGCGGTCGCCTCAGGCCCCGACGCCCGACGCCGCATGGCGCGTGGCGGCGTTGCCCGCACCCAGCGTGAACGGGGTGAACGACGGATCCAGCGCCGCGAGCCGCCGGAGATCCTCGGGCCGGTCGACGTCCCACAGCGGCGGCAGCTCCCGCCACGACGCACCCGCCGCGGCGAGCCTGGCGCGGGTCGCGGCCATCACGCCGGCGCCGCCCCACGCGATGCCTTCGAACGCGTCGACCGCGCGGGCGAGTCCGACCAGCACGTAGCCTCCGTCCTCGGCCGGGACGAATACCGCGTCGCGGTCGCGCAGCGCGTCGGCGGCGGCCGCGAGGTGCGCGGCGTCGAGGGCAGGACAATCGGTGCCGATCAGCAGCGCCGGTCGGCCGCGGTCCAGGGCCGAGCGCAACGCTGCCTGCATGCGCGCACCGAGGTCGTCGCCGCGCTGCCGGTGCAGCGTGGCGCCGCTGCGCGCGGCCCAGCGGGCCAGCGCGGGGTGCCGCGGAGCAGGCACAGTTCCGGACGTGGACGCCGCTGCGACGGGCGACGCCGGTTCCGGTGCAAACGAGCTTCCGGATGCGGACGAAGCCGTGACTGCGGACGCAGCGGCTTCGGACCCTGCGTACCACAGTTCCAGCGGACCGACGGCGCCGCGATCGCGTGCGGCGACGGCGGCATCGAGCGCGCGTTCGACCAGCCGCGAGTAGAGCGCGGCCGCGGCGTCGGGCCCGATCGACGCGGCGAGCCGCGTCTTGACGTGGCCGGGTTCGGGCGCCTTGACGAAGATCTGCAGGACCGGCGCACGGGTGGAGAGCGAACCCGGCGTCGCCCTGGCCGATCCGGCGGCAGCGTCGCCGGCATAGCGGCGCGCCAGCTCCGCCGGATCGACGCCGCGCCAGTAGTCGAAGCGCAATCGCGCCATCAGCAGGATCGTGCGCCACGGTCCCCGCGCCTCCCATCGCCGCCCGGAGGTGACGACGCGCGCGGCGAGGCACGCCGGCCGGCCGGCGAGATCCCGCAATCGCCGCGACAGCGCCACGTCTTCCATCAGCGGCAGCGCGGGGAAACCGCCTGCCTGCGCGAACAGCGCACGGGTGACGAACATCCCCTGGTCGCCGGTGGCGATGCCGGTGAGGCGCGATCGCAGGTTCATCATCGCCGCCACGAGGCGAAGGACTCGCGGACGACCGTCGATGTCGACGTCGAAGCGCCCCCAGCGGGGGCGGTCGCCGGCATGCGGCGAGGGCAGTGCGGCGGCGATCGCCGCGACCGCGTCGGCCGGCAGCCGCGTGTCGGCGTGCAGGAACAGCAGGACGTCGCCGGTCGCGGCGGCGGCGCCGGCATTCATCTGCGTCGCGCGACCGCGCGGGGCGGTCAGCACGACGTCGGCGTGCGGTCGCGCCGCGTTCGCCGTGCCGTCGTGGCTGCCGCCGTCGACGACGACGACCTCGTGCCCGGCGCGCCGCAGCGGCGCGAGCTCCGCCAGCACGTCGGCGATGCCGGCCGCTTCGTTCAGCGCGGGAACGACGATCGACAGCCGCGGACCCATGGCCTGCGCTCAGGCCAGTGCGCCGCCGCAGCTCGAGCCCTGGCCCGCCGTGCAGCCGTAGCAGTGGTCGGCAATGGCGATCGGCGCGCCGTCGAGGTCGAGGCCGAGGAGGTCGGCGAGGTGCACCCGCGGCTTGCCGGCCACCAGCAGCGGGATGCCCAGCATCTGGTTGAAGTCGCAGTCGTGGAGGTAGCCGCGCCAGTCGACCGACACCAGCGAGCGGCACATCACGCCGTCGAGATTGTCCGGGTTGTGCGCCGAGCGCAGCAGCGCCATGTACGGCGCGAACCTGCCCTGCGACACCAGCGTCGAGCCGAAGCGGGCGATCGGCATGTTGGCGAGCGTGTAGAGGCGGTTGAAGACGATGCCGAAGCGCTCGCCCAGCTCGCGCTTGTAGGTCGCCTCCAGCGGCGCCTGCGCCGGCGGCAGCGACGGGCCCAGCGGGTTGTACACGAGATTCAGGACCAGCGCCGATCCAGGCTGCCCGTAGCCCAGCGCGTTGAGTTTCCTGAGGCCCAGGATCGACGACTCGAACACGTCGTCGCCGCGCTGGCGGTCGACGTTCTCCTTCGAGTAGCACGGCAGCGACGCGGTGACCTCGACGCCCTCGGCGGCGAGGAACTCGGCCAGGTCCTCGTGGCCCGGCTCGTTCAGGACCGTGAGGTTGCAGCGGTCGATGACGCGGACGCCCAGCGCGCGGGCCGCACGGACGAGGCGGCGGAAGTGCGGGTTCAGCTCCGGCGCGCCGCCGGTGAGGTCGAGGACAGCGAGCCGGCGCGCCCGCAGCACCTCGAGCACCTGGTCGATGGTCTCCCGCTCCATCATCTCCTTGCGATCGGGGCTCGCGTTGACGTGGCAGTGCAGGCAGGCCTGGTTGCAGCGATAGCCCAGGTTGACCTGCAGCGTGTCGAGCGCCGCCCGACGGATGGGCGGGAAATCAGTCTGCCGGAGCAGGGGCAGCGTCGCGTGCATGGATGTCCGTGAGGTGAGAGGCGGGGAGGGCGGCGCCGTGACGCGCGGCGACCGCGCGTTCGGCGGCGGGCAGGATCGACGCGCAGGTGGTCCACACGCCCAGTTCGAGCGCGGCGGCGAAGGCTTCGGGCAGGCCTTCGGCGCGGATCGCGGCCGCGACCGGGGCGACGTCGTAGTCGAGCGGCACCAGTTCGGCGTGCGGCCTGGCGGTGGCCGACGGAAACCGGACCAGCGCATAGCCGACGCGCCGGGTGCCGTCGTGCGCGGGACGGCCGAGCACGCCGACGTTGCACCAGAATCCGCGCGCCGTGCGGCGCACCCAGGGCAGGCCCGAATGCGTCGCGCAGATGCCATCGACGCCCTCGCGCGCGAGCCAGGCGTCGATGCGCGCGTCGCCGGTTTCGCTGTCCCAGACGAACTCGTTGACCTCGTCGGGACTGCCGTGGACCAGCAGCAGCCGGGCGCCGCGCCAGAGAAGTCGGATCTGCGCCGGCAGTTCGCGCAGCCACGCCTTGTGGTGCGCGCTGGTGTGGGCGGCGGTGTAGTCGAACGAGACCTGCGCGGTCGCGCGGTCGACGGGGTCGAGGTAGCCGCAGCCGCAGTCACGCTCGTCGAAGCCGACCGCGTGGTCGTAGTTGCCCTGGACGCAGACGACGCCGGCGGCCCGGATGCGGTCGAGCGTTCGATCGGGGTGCGGACCGAAGCCGCCGAGGTCGCCGAGGCAGTAGCGCTGCGGGACCTGCGCGGTGGCGGCCAGGAACGCGTCGACGGCAGCGAAGTTCGAGTACGGGCCGCCGCAGAGGGCCAGGGTTTCGACGTGGTCGGGGACGGTGAGCGAGACGCGCATCAGCGTGGGTCGTGGACAGGAGTCGATCGGCCCGGCATTCGGGGCGGCCGGCGCAGGCGCGAGCATAGCAAGCGGGCGCTTCGGTGGACGCGGGTCGTCGCGCCGCGGACCTGGACAACGCATCCCGTTCCCGCTTTCATCGGTGCTCTCCGCGGCGCGACCCGACCCGCTTCAGCAGCACGGGCACCAGCGCGAACAGCCCCAGCAGCGCGAAGGCGCCCAGCGTTTCGGTCGACACCAGCCCGGACAGCGATTCGATCCGGCCCAGCGTCTGGCCGAGATTCACGAACACGAACGTGCCGGGGATGATCCCGACCAGCGTCGCCGCCACGTAGGTCCGCAGGGGTATGGACGTGAAAGCCGGCGCAAGGTTCACCAGGAAGAACGGAAACACCGGCACCAGCCGCAGGAACAGCAGGTAGTTGAAGGCGTTCTCGGTGAAGCCGGCGTTGATGCGCTCGCCCCACGCGCCCAGCCGCCGGCGCGCGGCGTCGGCGAAGATGTAGCGTGCCGCCAGGAACACCAGCGTCGCCCCGACGGTGGCGGCGGCGACGACCAGCCCGGTGCCGATCCAGCGGCCGAAGATGAAGCCCATGGTCAGCGACAGCAGCAGCCCGCCCGGCAGGCTGAACGCCGTCGCGCCTGCGTAGACCACGAAGGCGATGACCAGCGACGTGGCGAAGTGCTGTTGCGTGAAGGCGAGCAGCGCGTCGCGGTTGGACTTGACGGTGTCGAGCGTCAGGTACTGCTGTCCGCCCAGCGCAAAGAACGCCGCGACGACGCCGACGAACAGCGCCAGCAGCGCGAACCGGAGCGCCCGGCCCCGCGGCGCCGCTGCCGCCGGCGCTTCCGGTTCGGGCCCCGCGGCGCCCATCGTCACCTTCCCCGCAGCCCGAAGATCCGCCGGATCCACGCCTTCGACGACGGCGTCAGGCCTTCCTTCAGCCTCTGGTCGGCCACCCGGCGGTTGATCTGCGCCAGCGTCGGGTAGGGATGGATCGTCGCCGAGATGTCGGCCGCCTTCAGGCCGCGGGTGATCGCCAGCGCGTACTCGGCGACCAGCTCGCCGGCGTGCGGGCCGACGATCGCCGCGCCGAGGAGCTTGCCCTTCGGGTCCGTGACCAGCTTGGCGAAACCGTCGGTCTCGCCGTCGGTGCGCGCGCGGTCGTTGTCCTCGAACGGGAAACGGTAGATGCGATGCCGGACGCCGCGGGTCTTCGCCTCGGCTTCCGACAAACCGACACGCGCGAGCTCGGGGTCGGTGTACGTGCACCAGGGCACGACGGTCGACGGCCGGGTCCAGCGCATCCTGAAGATCGCGTGCCGCAGCACGATGCCCGCGTGGTGCTCGGCGACGTGCGTGAACTGGTGACCGCCGGCGGCGTCGCCGATGACGTAGATGTTCGGGTTGCCGGTCCGCAGGTCGGTGTGAACGATGCGCCCCTGGTCGACCCCGACGCCGGCGGACTCGAGGTTCAGGCTCTCGACGTTGGCCTTGCGACCGGTCGCCAGCAGCAGGTGCGTGCCGGCCACCTGGATCTGCCCGCCGTGCGCTGGCCGCAGCGTCAGCCGGAGGTCGCCGCCACGGCCGTCGACACGCTCGATCGCGACGCCGAGGCGGAACTGCACGCCCTCGTCGATCAGCCGACGATGGACGACGGTCGCGAGATCGACGTCCTCGCGCGGGAGGATGCCCGGGGCGACGTCGATCAGCGTCACCTCGCTGCCCAGGCGGCGGAACGCCTGCGCCATTTCGCAGCCGATCGGCCCGCCGCCGACGACGATCAGGTGCGGGACGTCTTCCCGCAGGTCGAACAGCGTCTCGTTGGTCAGGAACGGCACCGCGTCGAGGCCGGGGATCGGCGGCACGGCGGGGCGCGAACCCGTGGCGACGACGAAGGTCCGGCCGGTGAGCCGGCGGCCGTCGACCTCGAAGGCGTCCGGCGCGGTGAAGCGCCCGGCGCCCAGGATGACGTCCACGCCCAGGCTGCGGAAGCGCTCGGGGCTGTCGTTGGGCTCGATGCCGCGGATCACCGCGGCCACCCGTTCCATCACCCGCGCGAGGTCGACCGTCGGCGGTGCCGGATCGATGGCCCAGCGGTCGGCGTGGCGCATGGTGTGGGCGACCTGCGCCGACCTGATCAGCGCCTTGGACGGCACACAGCCGTACCAGAGACAATCGCCGCCCATCCGGTGCCGCTCGACCAGCGCGACCCTGGCGCCCAGGGCCGCGCCGCCGGCGGCGACGACCAGGCCGCCGGCGCCGCCGCCGATCACCACGATGTCGAATTCAGGTCGGGCCACGGGTTCCTGGGGGGGCGACGGGTGAGGGTTGAGCCTGCGGCTCGGCGCGGCACGGGGGCCGGCCGACGGTGCACGCATGGTCGCATGGAGCCCGGCATTCTTACACGGGCGGGGGCGCGGGGCTTCCCAGGGCGACGGCGGGCGGTTAACCTCTTCCTCCGGCACCAAGGTTCGGTGCGGTTGCCGGCGCTGCCGTCCTTCCCGTCCACGCTGTCATCGCGAACGAGGCGTCAAACCATGAATCGCAACGCTGCTGCCGTCGCCCTGGTCCTGCTGCTTTCCCCGTTGCCGCCCGCCGTCGCGCAGCCCGCGCCGCCGGCCGCCGCGATCGGCGCGGCCCCGGTCGCGGCGCCGGCGGCCACGCCACCGCGGCTGTCGCCGCAGCCGGTGCGCGCCGACGCCGACGCCCGCAACTGCCTCGGCTTTCCCACCAACCAGCAGATCATCCGCTGCGCGGAGAAGTACCTGCCGCAGCACACGGCGGCGCGCGCGGCGAAATAGGCGATTCGCGTTCGCAGCGGTGGCAAGCCGCCTCGTCCCCGGGGCGGGGCAGGATCGCGTTCGCAGCGGCGCCGAGCCGCCACGCCCCGGAGGGGGCAGGCGGGGTGGGCGGGTCCGGCACGGCCGGTGGACCCGGTCAGTGGAAATCCCGCGACCGGGTCGGCAGCGAGCCCAGGAGCGGCGACAGGTCGACGAGATGCCCGGCGACGAGATGCACGACCGCGCCCTCGCGCTCGACCTTGCCGTAGACGGCGAGCAGCCGTGAGCCCAGCAGCTCGCGCCGCTGGCGGTCGGACAGGTCGCGCCAGACGATGACGTTGACGGTGCCGGTCTCGTCCTCGAGGGTGACGAACACGACGCCGCTGGCCGTGTCGGGCCGCTGGCGGCCGATGACGATGCCGGCGGCGCGCACCAGTCGCCCGTGCGGCGCGGCGGCGACGGTCGCCGCGGTGATCAGCCGCCGTCGCGTCAGTTCGGTCCGCAGCAGCGCCAGCGGGTGGCGCCCCAGCGTCAGGCCCAGCCGGCGATAGTCGGCGACCAGGTCCTGGCCTTCGGTGGGCGTGGTGAGTTCGGGCGCCGCCTCGTGGAACTCGCTGCCCGCCACCAGCGCCGGCAGCCGCTCGACGCCGGCGACGCTCCACACCGCGTCGTGGCGATGTCCGGCGAGGCCGGCCAGCGCGCCGGCGTCGGCCAGCGCGGTCAGGTCGCGCTGGTCGAGGGCAGCGCGGTGCGCGAGATCGGCCACGGTCTTGAATGGCGACCGGACGCGCGCCGCCATCAGCCGATGCGCACCGGCTTCCGACAGCCCGGCGATCAGGCGCAGGCCGAGGCGCAGCGCCGGTGCTGCCGCGGGTGCCGCGACCGGTCCGTTGCCACGGGCGGCGGGCGCATCACCGCGGTCGTGGCCGGAAATCGGACCTGACCCCATTTCCAGCGTGCAGTCGTGGTCGCTGGCGCGGACGTCGACGGGACGCACCTCGACGCCGTGCCGGCGCGCGTCCTGCACCAGCTGCGCGGGTGCATAGAAGCCCATCGGCAGCGAATTGAGCAGCGCGGCGGTGAACGCCGCCGGGTGGTAGCACTTCAGCCACGCCGACACGTAGACCAGCAGCGCGAAACTCGCCGAGTGCGACTCGGGAAAGCCGTATTCGCCGAAGCCCAGGATCTGCTGGTAGATCTGCCGCGCGAACCCTTCGTGGTAGCCGCGCGCCTCCATGCCTTCGACCAGACGCTGTTCGAACTTCTCGAGGCCGCCCTTGCGCCGCCACGCCGCCATCGACCGGCGCAGGTGATCGGCCTCGCCCGGCGAGAAGCCGGCGGCGACGATGGCGAGCTGCATCACCTGTTCCTGGAAGATCGGCACGCCGAGCGTGCGCTCGAGCACGCTCTTCACCGCCTCGCTGGGATAGGTGACCGGCTCGAGGCCCTGCCGCCGCCGCAGGTACGGGTGGACCATGCCGCCCTGGATCGGCCCGGGCCGCACGATCGCCACCTCGATGACCAGGTCGTAGAAGTTGGCGGGCTTCAGGCGCGGCAGCATCGACTGCTGCGCCCGCGACTCGATCTGGAACACGCCGACGGTATCGGCGCGGCCGATCATCTCGTAGACGCCGGGATCCTCGGCCGGAATGTCCTGCATCGTGAGCCGAAATGGGGTCAGGTTCAATTTCCCTTTCCCTTCGTCGGAGTCGGCACGCGCCAACGGGGAAATTGAACCTGACCCCATTTCCTGCCAGTCGGACACGAGGTCGAGCGCGCGGCGGATCGCGGAGAGCATGCCCAGCGCCAGGCAGTCGACCTTGAGCAGGCCCATGGCGTCGAGGTCGTCCTTGTCCCACTGGATCACCGTGCGGTCGGCCATCGCCGCGTTCTCCACCGGCACCATGCGTTCGAGGAGATCGCGGGCGATGACGAAGCCGCCGACGTGCTGCGACAGGTGGCGCGGGAAGCCCAGCAGCCGGTTGGCCAGCGTCACCAGCCGGCGGATCACCGGCGCGTCGGGCGCGAAGCCCGCCTCGCGGATGCGCTCCGGCTTCACCTCGCGGCCGTCCCACCACGCGAACACGCCGGTCAGGCGGTCGACCTGCGCGAGGTCGAGCCCCAGCGCCTTGCCCACGTCGCGCACGGCGCTCTTGGGCCGGTAGGTGATCAGCGTCGCGGCGAGCGCGGCGCGGTGGCGGCCGTACTTGGCGTAGATGTACTGGATGACCTCCTCGCGCCGCTGGTGCTCGAAGTCGACGTCGATGTCGGGCGGCTCGTTGCGCTCCTTGCTGATGAAACGCTCGAACAGCATCGACATCCGCGCCGGGTCGACCTCGGTGATGCCCAGCGCGTAGCACACCGCCGAGTTCGCCGCCGAGCCGCGGCCCTGGCACAGGATGCCCTGGCTGCGGGCGAAGGCGACGATGTCGTGGACGGTGAGGAAGTAGGGCTCGTAGCGCAGCTCGGCGATCAGCGCGAGCTCGTGCTCGATCAGCGCGCGCACCTCGGCCGGGGCCGCGGTGCAGCGGAACGTGCGCTCGCCCGCGATCGCTCCCGCCCCCGCATACCGCTTCGCCAGCCCCCGCTCGACCAGCTTGCGCAGCCACGATGCGGGCGTCTCGTCCTTCGGAACGATCTCCTCCGGATACTCGTAGCGCAGTTCGTCCAGCGAGAACGTGCAGCGCGCGGCGATCGCCACCGTTTCGGCGAGCAGCCCGGCCGGGTAGCGCGTGGCGAGCCGCGCGCGCGAGCGCAGGTGCCGCTCGCCGTTCGGAAAGAGCGCGCGGCCGCAGGCGGCGAGCGGGGTGGCCAGCCGGATCGCGGTCAGCGTGTCCTGGAGCGCCCGGCGCGCCCGCACGTGCATGTGGACGTCGCCCGCGGCCACCGGTGGCAGCCCCGTCGCCGCGGCGAGTTCGAGCAGCGACTCGAGGCGCGCGGCGTCGTCGGCCCCGGCGTGCAGCTCGACGGCGAGCCAGCCGCGGCCGGGAAAGGTGGCCGCGAACCAGCGCGCGGTGGCCAGCGCGTCCTCGTCCGGCGCGGTCGCGCGCGGCGGCACCCACAGCGCGAGCACACCGCCGGCGAACGCGGCGACGTCCGCGCGCGACAGCCGGTAGCGACCCTTGGCGGCGTTGCGCCGGCCACGGGTGATCAGCTGGCACAGGTCGCCGTAGGCCGTGCGGTCGGGCGCCAGCAGGACGAGCTTGGCGCCGTCGTCGAGGGTGAACTCGCTGCCGACGATCAGCCGGAGGCCGGCGTCCTTCGCGGCCAGGTGGGCGCGGACGATTCCCGCCACCGAGCACTCGTCGGTGACGGCGATCGCCGCATAGCCGGCGCGACCGGCCTGCTCGACCAGTTCCTCGGGGTGCGACGCCCCGCGCAGGAAGCTGAAGTTCGACAGGCAGTGGAGTTCGGCGTAGTCGGGGAGCACGGGGCGGTGGAGGGGCGGCCGGATACCGCATAAATATACGGTATTTGCGGACGCTCCGCACGGCCGCGTCGACCCGACCGGCTAAACTGACGCCTTGCCTCCCGGTCCGCCGGGCGCCACCCCTTTCCCCGCTCCCCATTCCCCATGCCCGCCATCGCCTTCGACCGCTTCCACCGCTACGCCGAACTCACCGAACTGCTGCACGCCTTCGTCCGCGAATACCCGCAGCTGGTGTCGATCGAATCGATCGGCCGGAGCCACGAGGGCCGCGACATCTTCGTGCTGACCGTCACCAATGCCGCCACCGGCCCGGCGTCGGACAAGCCGGCGATGTGGGTCGACGGCAACATCCACGCCACCGAGGTCGCCGCCTCCGCCGCGAACCTGTACTTCCTCGACACGCTGGTGCGCGGCCACGGCACCGATCCGGAGATCACCCGCGCGCTCGACACCCGCGCGTTCTACGTCTGCCCGCGGATGAATCCCGACGGCGCCGAATGGGCGCTGGCCGACCAGCCGAAGTGGGTTCGCTCGAGCACGCGGCCGTACCCCTTCGACGAGGACGCGATCGAGGGCCTGACCGTCGAGGACATCGACGGCGACGGCCTGATCCTGCAGATGCGCCTGCCGGACCCGAACGGCCTGTGGAAGGAGCACCCGGACGCGCCGGGGCTGATGATCCGGCGCGAGCCGACCGAGACGGGCGGGCGCTACTACCGGATCCTGCCCGAGGGCACGCTCGACCACTACGACGGCTTCACGCTGAAGCTGAAGCCGCCGAAGCAGGGCCTCGACCTCAACCGCAACTTCCCGGCGAGCTGGCGGCAGGAGTTCGAGCAGCTGGGGGCGGGACCGTACCCGACGTCGGAGCCCGAGGTGCGCGCCGTCGTCGACTTCATCGCCCGTCACACCAATCTCACCTGCGGCACCACGTTCCACACCTGGAGCGGCGTGCTGCTGCGGCCGTTCGAGCACCTGGCCGACGACGAGATGCACGCCGAGGACCTGTGGTTCTACCGCCGCGCCGGCGACAAGGGGCACGAGCTCACCGGCTATCCGGCGATCTCGGTCTACCACGAGTTCCGCTACCACCCGAAGCAGGTGATCGGCGGGACCTTCGACTGGATCTACGAGCACCTGGGCCTGTACAGCTGGGTGGTCGAGATCTGGTCGCCGATGCGCGAGGCCGGCATCGAGAAGTACGCCTACATCGACTGGTTCCGGGACCACCCGCCGGCCGACGACCTCAAGCTCTGGCAGTGGAGCCGCGACCAGCTCGGCGGCGTCGCGCACAAGGCGTGGCGCGCGTTCGCCCACCCGCAGCTCGGCCAGGTCGAGATCGGCGGCTGGAACCGTTTCCACGCGTTCTCGAATCCGCCGCCGGCCTTCCTGGAGCGCGAGCTCGCGCGTTTCCCGCGCTGGCTGCTCTGGCAGGCGCTGACCTCGCCGCGGATGGTGCTGCTGCATGCCGGCGTCGAGGCGGTCGCCGACGGCGCGTGGAAGGTCACCGTCGTCGTGCAGAACGAGGGCTGGCTGCCGTCGTACGTGTCGAAGCGCGCGCTGGCGCGCAAGGTCGTCCGCGGCGCGATGGCCGAGATCGCGCTGCCCGCGGGCGCGACGCTGGTGCAGGGGCAGACGCGCGTCGACCTGGGCCAGCTCGAGGGCAAGGCGTACAAGCACACGGGCGTCTCGTTCTGGCCCGATTACCATGTCACCGACGACCGGGCGAAGGTCGAGTGGGTCGTGCGCGGCGACGCGGGCGCGGAGGTCGACGTCGTCGTCCGCCACGAGCGCGCGGGCACCGTGCGGACCCGGTTGCGGTTGGGTTGACACGTCGCTGCGCGGGCGGCGGCGCGGGTTGACGAGGGGCGGGGCGAGTTCCGGCACCGGCAATGCCGGCCCGGCGGAACGATCGGTGGAGGAGGGCGCAATGGCGAAGGTGCTCGGTCTCGGCGGCGTGTTCTTCAAGTCCCCCGATCCCCCGCGGCTGCGCACGTGGTACGCGCGCTGGCTCGGGCTCTTCGCCGACGGCCCGGGGGTCGAGTTCTTTCCCGACGAGCTGCCCGGGGGCGCGTACAGCGTCTGGAGCCCGTTCCCCGAGGACACGCGCTACTTCGATCCGTCACCGCGCGACTTCATGATCAACCTGATCGTCGACGATCTCGACGGGATGCTGGCGCGGGTGCGGCAGAGCGGGGCGCGGGTGATGGACGACATCGAGGAAAACGAGTCCGGCCGCTTCGGCTGGTTCGTCGATCCGGACGGCAACAAGGTCGAACTGTGGGAACCGCCGGGTGACGAATAGCGTCGATGAGCGCTCGACGAGCGGCGCCGTCGCTCCGCCGCGGCGGGGGCTGGCCGCCGTTCCGCGCGGCGTCTGGGCGCTGGGGCTCGTCAGCCTCTGCATGGACCTGTCGTCGGAGCTCGTCCACGCGCTGCTGCCGCTCTACCTCGCCGTCGGCCTCGGTGTGTCGATGGTGGCGATCGGATTCATCGAGGGCATCGCCGAGGCGACCGCGCTGGTGGTCAAGGTTTTCTCCGGCGTCCTGTCCGACTATTTCCACCGTCGCAAGCCGCTGGTGCTGCTGGGCTACGGCCTCGCGGCGCTGACCAAGTTCATCTTTCCGCTGGCGCCGACGCTGGGCTGGGTGGTGTTCGCCCGCTTCGCCGATCGCGTCGGCAAGGGCATCCGCGGCGCGCCGCGCGACGCGCTGATCGCCGACCTCGCACCGCCCGAGGCGCGGGGCGCGAGCTTCGGGCTGCGGCAGGCGCTCGACACCGTCGGCGCGATCGGCGGCCCGCTGCTGGCGCTGGCGGGGCTCGCCTGGTTCGCCGGCAACTTCCAGACCGTGTTCTGGCTCGCCGTCGTTCCCGCGATGCTGGCGGTGCTGCTGATCGTGGTCGGCGTCGACGAGCCGGACCGGCCGGCCGCGGCGACTGACGGCGACGGCCGCAAGCGCCTGCACTGGACCGACGCGAAGCGGCTGCCGGGCGCGTACTGGGGCGTCGTCGCGCTCGCGGCGGTGCTGACGCTGGCGCGCTTTTCCGAGGCGTTCCTGGTGCTGCGCGCGCAGGGCACCGGCTTCGGCACGGCCGGCGCGCCGTGGGTGATGGTGGCGATGACGGTCGTCTACGCGGTCACCTCGTATCCGGCGGGCGCGGCACTCGATCGCGGGCACGCCGCGCGTCTGCTCGCGGCGGGCTGCGCGGCGCTGATCGGCGCCGACCTCATGCTCGCCTTCGCCGAGGGTCCGGCGGGGATCATCGCGGGTGCCGCGCTGTGGGGGCTGCACATGGGGCTCACGCAGGGGCTGCTCGCCGCGCTGGTCGCGCGGCACGCACCCGAGGACCTGCGCGGCAGCGCTTTCGGGATGTTCAATCTCGCGAGCGGCGTTGCGCTGCTGGTCGCGAGCGTGGTCGCGGGCCTGCTGTGGGACACCTGGGGACCGCGCTTCACCTTCCTCGCCGGGGCCGCTTTCACCGCGGTGGCGTGGGCGGGACTTGCGCTGCGGCAGCGCCGCTGAGCCGCCGCCGCCTCACTTCTAGACCGCGAGCGGCGGCTCGTCCATCAGCGCGACCTGCTCGCGCAGCTCGAGGATGCGATCCTGCCAGTAGCGCTGCGTCCCGAACCAGGGGAACGCGGCCGGGAACGCCGGGTCGTCGAAGCGGCGGGCGATCCAGCCCGAGTAGTGGATGAGCCGAAGCGTGCGCAGCGGCTCGATCAGCGGCAGCTCGCGGCGGTCGAAGTCGCGGAACTGCTCGTAGCCCTCGAGCACGCGCGCGAGCTGCCCGGCCTGCGTCTCGGCGTCGCCGGACAGCAGCATCCACAGATCCTGCACCGCGGGTCCCATGCGCGCGTCGTCGAGGTCGACGAAGTGCGGGCCGTCGTCGGTCCACAGGATGTTGCCGGCGTGGCAGTCGCCGTGGAGCCGCAGCGACCGCAGGCCTTCCGCGGCGCCGGCGCGATCGAAGGCGCGGCGCACCGCGTCGAGCGCCTGCGCGCTGATCGCCGTGTAGGCGTCGAGGATGTCGGCAGGGACGAAGCCGCCGTCGAGAACGAACGCGCGCGGTTCGTCGCCGAAGCTCGCGATGTCGAGCGTCGGCCGCTCGGCGAAGCGCGCGGCGCCGCCGACGACGTGCAGCCGCCCGAGGAATCGACCGATCCACGCCAGCACGTCAGGCCGGTCCAGCTCGGGCGAGCGGCCGCCGCGGCGCGGGTAGACGGCGAAGCGGAAACCTGCGTGCTCGTGCAGCGTGCGGCCGTCGATCACCAGCGGCGCGACCACCGGGACCTCGTGTTCGGCCAATTCGAGCGCGAACGCGTGCTCCTCGCCGATGGCTTCGTCGCTCCAGCGCCGTGGCCGGTAGAACTTGACGACGACCGGCGGGCCGTCGTCCTCGCGCCACACCTGATAGACGCGGTTCTCGTAGCTGCCCAGCGCCAGCAGCCGCCCGTCGCCGCGGATGCCCGCGGTTTCCAGCGCGTCGAGGATGAGGTCGGGGGTGAGGGCGTCGTAGGGGTGGGGGGCGGGCATCCCCCATTCTACGCGGGCACCACCGGATGCCCCGCGAACCGCCGATTGCCGGGCGTCCCGGGGCGAGCGGTTCGAATATGGGGTCCAGTCCAAGTACAGCTGCCCGCGTGTGGGCCACTTCCGGGGCTCGATGCGGTCAGTTGGCCGAGAACGCAAAATCGGATCAAACTACGGTCGAAATCATTCCTTACCCATCGGAGACCAAGATGAGTCACGCGTCAATGCTGAAGGCCAGGCGGAAGCATCAAAAGACCAGGAAGCTTCTCGATGTCGCAGCCAAGCAGGCCAAGCGGGCGGCGAAGTTGGCATTGGCGGGGCCGGCCGTGAAGAAGGAAAAGGTGAAGAAGGAAAAAGTGAAGACAGAAAAGGTCAAGACGGAGAAGGTGAAGAAGGTCAAGCTGACCAAGGAGGAGCTTGGCCGGCAGGACTCGAAGAAGGGCGCTGCTGGGCGCCGGGAAGAAGGGCGCGTCCTAGGCTTTCTCGACCCGGAGGCGGGGCGGCTCAATGCGTTGAATCGCGCCGCTCCCGGTTGCAGGTGGCGGCCGACAATGCATTGATAATCGCCTGACGCCTGACGTCTGACGTCTGACGCCTGTCACCGTCCCATCAGTACAGCCGGATCGCCACGTCGAAGTACCAGGTTCGACGGATCTCGATCACGTCGAACTCGCGGGCCAGAGCCCGGCGGGAACGCCTGGTAGGGCCTCTGGCTGTCGATGATGCGTCGGATCGCTTCGTCGATCGCCGCCACGCCGCTGGAGAGAACGAAGGTCACCGACTCCACCGAGCCGTCGCTGCGAATGGCCACCGTAACGAGCGGATCTCTGTGAGGCTGCTTCGCCGCTTCGCGGACCATGTCGAACGTCATGTTCAGCTCGATCTTTCGGCTCCAGGCTTCCGCGTACAGGACGAGTTCCGCGTTGGGGTCAGCGCGACCGAAGAGCCGGCCTCGACGTGCGCCGCTCGACAAGGGTAGCTGACGCGCGGCGGCCGATGCCGCTTCACGCCGGTCGGCCTCCTCGTCCAGCTGTTTTCCAATGGCACGAAGCACCGCTTCCCGTCTGTCGGCCGCCTCTTGTCCGCGCCGCCTCTTGTCGCGCCGCGTCTTGCCGTGCCGCCTCTTGTCGCGCCGCGTCTCTGCCGTGCCGCGTCTTGTCGTGCCGCGTCTTGCCGTGCCGCGTCTTGCCGCGCCGCGTCTTGCCGTGCCGCCTCTTGTCGCGCCGCGTCTTGCCGTGCCGCCTCTTGTCGCGCCGCGTCTTGCCGTGCCGCCTCTTGTCGCGCCGCGTCTTGCCGTGCCGCCTCTTGTCGCGCCGCGTCTTGCCGTGCCGCCTCTTGTCGCGCCACGTCCTGCCGTGCTGCGTCTTGCCTCGCCGCCTCTTGCTGTTCGGCCTCCTGACGTTCGGCAGCGTCCAGTCGCGCCACTTCCAGCTGCTCCGCCTGCCGCTGTTCCGCCTGCTTGGACGGATCGAGCTTGGCCGGTTCAACGACTCGCTCCCGCGCCTCCTGGTCGATTCGCGCCGGAGCGGCATCACCCAGCGTCTCGAAGGGGGGGCATCGCGCTTTCGGGATTCGAGGTGCCTTCCGTGGCCGCGACGACAGGCGCTGGCATCGCCGGAGCGGCAGGCACGACCCAGTTGGCTTCGTCGGACGGCGCCAGGGCGATCACGTCGGGACCGGGGACTGGCGGGGGCGCCGTGTCACCCGGCCGATCGGCGCGCAATGGCGACTCCGCGGGAGCCACACCGGTCGCCGCGTCTGTCCTTCGATCGGCCTCTGCCGTCGGATCGGCCTCCGGCACGATCGCTGCTGCCGTCCGCCCCGGGGCCGGCGCAGGGGCAACGGATGGCGTCAGCTCCGGCCCGCCGGAAACGTGCTGCTCGACCCGTGCCGGCCGCATCGGCTCCGCGATCGGCGCAACCGCCGACTTCGCGCTTGCGACTTGCGCCGGAACGAGCACGAGGCGTAGATCGGGCGCCTCGATCCGTCGATCCAGCCAGGGGAAGCGGAAGTCCAGAAGATCTGTTCCCTGGCCGCCGAAGACCAGGTTCAACAGCAGCGCGTGGATGAGCAGCGAGAGCAGCAGCGCATGCGACAGTCGCCGGCGTTCAGGGCTCACTGGACTGCCTTTGTGCTGCGCACTCCGGTATACGCCCTTGGGCCGGCCCGGCGGGCTCACTGGACTACCTTCGTGCTGCGCACTCCGGTATTCGCGCTCGGTGCGGCCCATCGCGCTCATGCGTCGGCTCGGCCGCAGGCCATGGCCTGCGGCTTTCGGAGAGCCCGCCCGCTTCGGGTCAGCGGGCCGTGTCGGCGCGTCACGGGAATCTGTCGAATCAGGAATTCTCTGCGGTCGCCGCTGCAGACTACCACGCCATGCACTGGTCGACCGTGTATGTCAGTTGCGACGGGAGCCGTCGCGTCGAGGAGCGGGGTCGAATGCAGGCATCGAGCGAAACCCGTAGAGACCGCTCAAGGCCGAAAAGGCGCGTGCAACGGCAGCAAATCGGAGTCGCTCGGACGGCAGGGCGCGACCCAAACGAGCCATTCGGGGGCCGGATGAACGAATGGCTGCTTCCTAAGTTTCAGCAGCCGGGCGCAAGAGCGCGGCCGTCGATCCAGGCCCAGGCGATCGTGCGCTTCGCGGACCCGGCGGGCCGGCACTTGGGCGAGATCACCCACCACTTCGGCGGCGGGGGGGTTACCGGGCAGACCCCGACGGGCACTGGCTGGAGATTTTCACAGTGCCCTACGAAGGCTGGGAGGGGCCGACCCCGGATCGCCCGAGAGTGCTGGGACGTTCGTCGGATCGGCCGCGCGGCTGGCGATGCTCGGCGGCGAAGAGCTGATGAAGGAACTGAATGGCGATGGAGCCTTCGCCGACCGCTGAGGCGACACGCTTCACCCCACCATGGCGGACGTCGCCAACGGCGAACACGCCTGGCATGCTCGTCTCGAGGAGAAACGGGGTGCGATCGAGGGGCGATACGCGACGCTGCGAGACATCTGCTCCCGTGAGTACGAATCCCTGCTTGTCCCGTTCGATGTCCGGCGGAAGCCACTCGGTGTTCGGCTGGGCTCCGATCAGGAGGAAGAGCGCGTTCGCCCCGACCGCAGTTTCTGTCTGCGACCCGATATCGCGCAGCACCAGGTGCTCGAGCCGTCCGTCGCCGCCACCGCCCACCACCTGGCAGCTGAGCCGCGCCTCGATATTGTCGGTCGCCTCGATCTGGCGCACGAGGTACTCGGACATCCCGGCACGGAGCGAATCGGCCCGCACCACCAGCGTGACGGTGCGGGCGTACCGAGCGAGGTGCAGCGCGGCTTGCCCCGCCGAGTTGGCGCCTCCGACGATGAAGACATCGCGACCGGTGAATGCCGAAGCCTCGGACGTCGGCCCCCCGTAGAACACGCCGGCCCCGATCAATGCTTCCAGCGACGGCACGTCGATCCGCCGATACCTGGCGCCCGTCGCCAGGATCACCGCGGAGCAGCGGACCGGGCCGCTGTCGGACAGCGTGACCACGAGCTGATCACCGTCACGGGCGAGCCCCGTGACCGACTGCATGAACACGAACTCCGCCCCGAACACCCACGCCTGGTTGTACGCGCTCTGGGCCAGCTGCCGGCCGCTGATGCCGCGCGGGAACCCGAGGTAGTTCCTGATGAGCGAGCTCGACGTGGCCTGGCCGCCGATGCCGCCCTTGTCGACCACCAACGTGCGGAACCCTTCCGAGGCGCCGTACACCGCGGCCGACAAGCCCGCGGGACCGCCCCCGACGATGACCACGTCGAAGTCCACACGCTCGAGGTCGACGGCACCGCCGGCGGCCAATGCCAACTCGGCGTTGCTCGGGTTCTCGAGGACCATGCCGTTGGGGAACACGACGAGCGGGAGCTTGGCCCCCTCGGGGGCCGCGGCGACCAGCGCCCGACCCTCGTCCGAGTCGGCCAGGCAGAAGTTGTGCACGACCGCGCACTGCTTGAGCGTCTCGCGCAGTTCGTAGGCCCGTCCCGTCCACGACTTGCCCACGATGTGCACCGTGTGCGGCGCGCCCCGGTTCGCCTCCCACCACTCGAGCAGCATGCTCGAGATCGTCTGGTGGAACAACTCGTCGGGCGACTCCATCGGTCGGAGCACATAGTGATCGAACCGACCGTCGGCCACCCCCTCGAAGATCTCGTCGCCGACCGCCTTCTGGCCCCAGTCGCCGAACGCCACCACCAGGGCTCGCTTGGCTTGGGGGTGGAGCTGCCGGACCCCGGCGAGCAGTTCGCTGGGGGACGCCCCCGCGGCCGACCGGCCGGCCAGAACCAGGGCGACCTCGACGCCCGAGGCGGCAAAGTCCGCGAGGTGCGCACGCGCCTCCGCGGGCGATCCCACGCAGACCACCCGATAGTGCCGCGCGTACCGATCGTTCAGTTCGCGTTCGATGTCGCCGAGCAGGCTCTCATCGTCGTCGATGGCAAGCAGGACGGGCTGGCCCATGGCGCGCACTCTAGGTGAAATGCTTCGAGCGGCCGGTCGACGCGACGGCGGCTCCGGAAGGAATAAAACTCCCAAGGTACTTCGGGGATTTTCACATCGCGGTCAGCCGTGGTCAATGCTTGAGGGTCGAACTCGCCCTGTCCGGTATCAGCCATCTCCCACAGCGGCGGGCCGCGAACCGGCGCGATGCTCGTCGGTAAATTGGTTTCGTCCGGGTACGCGAGGATCTGGCGCACGGCCGGCGCCTCGGTAACGAAGGCGATGACGCGCATCTCGGCGCCACACCGCAGCGGATCGCTGCAATGGGGTCTGCGCTTGCCTTTCGGGAGGGCTGTCTTGCACTAGCTTCAATGCCTGCACGTGGCCGGTCAGCGCCGCGCGATTGAACGGGCGAGAGCGATCCCGAGCGGACCGCGGGGGGACTCCGAAGCGTTCACGGCAAGCGCGGCAGGCGGCGGTTCAGGTTGCTGAAGCGGGGCGCGCCAGCCGCGCACGACGCCGGACAGGCGCGTGTCGACGCTCGCCAACTTTCCCCAACCGGGGCCAGCCAGGCTCCGCGGATACCCCCGATCACTCCGGCTTCCCGTTGGCCCGGGCAAGTCACGACGCGCTACGCTGCTCCCGAGGACGCGAAGGGGGCGTCGGATTCGCGCTCCCTCAGCATCAGGGTGGCGACGATGGGCAGGACGAGGAAGAGCAGCGGCGGCTTCCGAAAATCGTCAGGGCGACGAGCGGCATCGGGAAGTCCGGGGACGGCACGGAGTGCGTGGGAGCCCGCGTTGCAATGGCACGGGAACGCACGCTCGCGGCGGCCGTAAGCTGCTGCTACCATCGGCCTATGGCCGTCACCGTCGGACCTGCGCTACTCGACGAGGAGGGCGTCGCCTTCGTGCAGGGCGGCGTCTCGATCGTCGCGGCTTCGCGCGACGCGGCGCTCGTGCCGTCGATCGGCCGCGTCGTCGGTTGCCGCGTTGCGGCGGACCGGCGGCGCGTGACGGTGTTGGTCGCGGCGAGCCAGGCGCCGGAACTGGTCGCCGACCTGCGCGCGTGCGGCCGCATCGCCGTCGTGTTCAGCCGGCCGTCGACGCACCGCACGCTGCAGTTGAAGGGCGACGACGCCGTCGTGCGGCCGCTCGCCGGCGACGAGGCGGCCGTTCCTGAACACTACGTCGGCGGGTTCGCCGAGGACATCGGGAAGCTCGGCCACACCGAAGCGCAGGCGCGCACGCTCGTGGCGTCCGTCGACGGCGACCTGGTGGCGATCGACTTCACGCCGAGCGCGGCGTTCGAGCAGACGCCAGGTCCCAACGCCGGCGCGCCGTTGCCGCCGCCACGATGACAGGAAACGTCGACGCGATCCGCGGCGCCCTCGACGGCGCCATCCCGGCCACGGTCGCAACGTGCTCGCCGGATGGCGTGCCCAACATCTCGTACGTGTCGCAGGTGTACTACGTCGACGCCGGCCGCGTTGCGCTGTCGTATCAGTTCTTCAACAAGACGCGGGCGAACGTCCTCGCGACGCGGCGCGCCACCGCCCTGGTGATCGACCCGTTCTCCTACGCGCGTTTCCGCATCGCACTCGAATACGAACGTCTCGAGACGAGCGGGCCGCTGTACGAGCGCATGAAGGCGCACCTGGCCGGCATCGCGTCGCACACCGGGATGGCCGGGGTCTTCCGCCTGCAGGGGGCCGACGTGTACCGCGTGCTCGACGTCGCGCAGGTCGCGGGGTTCACGCTGCCAGGCGTCGCGCCGCAGCGGCGCCACCTCGCGGCCGTGCGCGCCATCGCGCAGCGGATCGCCGGGTGCGCCGACCTATCGCACCTGCTCGACGAGGCGCTGTCGGCGCTCGACGACGGCCTCGGGATCCGCTACGCGATGATCCTGATGGCGGACGGCCGCGCCGGCCGGCTCTATACGGTTGCGAGTCGCGGATACGACGAGTCGGGCGTGGGCTCGGAGATCGCGTTCGGCGAGGGCGTCATCGGCGTGGCCGCGCGCGAGAAAACGCCGATTCGCATCATGCACCGCGCGAATGAGTGGGGCTACGGGCGCGCGATCCGCGACAGCGCGGCGTCCGGCGGCATGGCGGGCGTCGCGGACACGGAAATCCCGCTGCCCGGGTTGCCCGATTCGCGGAGCCAGCTGGCGGTGCCGATCGTCGTCGGCAGCAACCTGACGGCGATCCTCTACGTCGAGGACGTGCAGGACCGGCGCTTCGACTACGACGACGAGGACGCGCTCGTGGCCGTCGCGGCGCTGCTGGGGCCCACCATCCGAGGCATGCAGGAACTCGCGGAGGCGGCGGCCGAGGCGGGACCTGCGCGCGCCGGCGCGGCGCCGCTCGCGGGGCCCCAGGTGACCGTGCGGCACTACGGCGCCGACGACAGCGTATTCGTCGGCGACGAGTACCTGATCAAGGGCGTGGCCGGCGCCATCTTCTGGAAGCTGCTGCGCGACCACACGCGCGACGGCCGCACCGAGTTCACCAACCGCGAGTTGCGCCTCGACCCCGCGATCCGCCTGCCCGACCTCACCGACAATCTCGAAGCGCGACTGATACTTCTGCAACGACGCGTTGCCGAACGGGTACCGTACCTGTCGCTCGAAAAGACCGGGCGCGGCCGCTTCCGCCTGTGCGTGCGGCGGCCGCTCCAGCTGGTCGAGGTGCCGGCCGCCCGCGCGTGACCGCGGGCCGGCAGCTTCTGCAACGTGCGGCATGACGGCCGAGCGCGGCGTGTCACGCGGCGAGCGCCGCCTCGAGCTTGGCGAATCCGCCGGCGTCGACGTGCGCGCGCGCGAGCGCCAGCGCCCCGCCGTAGACGGCGGCCGGGGCCGCGGCGCGAATCCCGGCCACCATCGCGGCCCGTTCGCCCGGCGTCATGGCCGGCAGCATCCACCGCAGCGCGCGCGTCATCGCTGCCGGCGGGTGGTGCGCCTTGATCGCGTTCTCGAGCGCCACGAGCTCGGCGTCCGTGTAGGCGCTCCACAGTACGCGGTTGTGCTCGACCTCCTCGGCGTGCATGTGGACGAAGTTCTCGCCGGTGAACAGCGCGAACTCGAGGTAGAGCGCGGCCGCCTGCGCGGCGCGTTCGGGGCCCGACGCGCGCTCCAGTGCGTCCACCCGGCCGGACAGCCGCGCGATCGCGGCGGCGTGCGCGATGTGCTCGCCGGCGATGGCACGCGTCGAGCCCGGCCGCCGCGCCTCCATCGCCGGGTGCACGAACCCGTTCTCGGTCTCGAGGTGGTCGCGGCAGAATTCGAGGGTGTCGCGCACGGCGCCCACGGTGCGCTCGACGTCCCGCGGGTCGCCGGTGTCGATTCGCCCGGCCGCGAGCAGCGCGTCGGCAAGTGCCGCGCGCAGTGCCTTGTGGATGATCGCGTAGATGTCGTGGCGCAACGCCGGGGCGGCGGTGCGGGTGCGTTCGATGACGGCTTCCATGTGCTGGTTCTCCCGGAGCAAGCGTTCGCACGGTGCGCGAATCACAGGGAAGAAGTCTCGCGCAACGCGAGCGGGCGTGTCGCTAAATGATTGCTCACGCAACCCTAATAATTCCTTAATGCCCGGCCTCACGCGAACACGCCGTGCAGGAACCACTCGCCGTCGTCGACGCCGTAGCGGTGGTCGCGGTAGATCCACGCGAGCTCGCCGGTGGGGCTCGCCGCGACGAAGTAATCGCGGCGCACGTCGCCGCCGTCCCACCAGCCCGATTCGATGCGCTCGGGGCCGTCGCGCAGCACCCACGGATGCTTTTCCAGCAGGCTCGACAGCGGTTGCGGCTCGGTCAGCAGCCACAGCGGGCGCGGCGCGAACGGGACTGGCGGACGCGTCGGCGGCGCGGCAGGAGCCGGCGTGACGGGAACGGGCGTGGCCTTGGTCGTCGCCGTTGCGGGGGCGCGTCGCGCGGTCGATCGTGCCGGTCGTGCGGCGGCCGGCGCGCTTGCCGGAGTTGCCGCTTCGGTGTGCGCCCGCTCGGGCCGGTGCTCCGCGTGCGGGACGACCCAGGCGACGGCGCGCTCGCCCAGCCGTGCGCGCAGCCGGTCGATCAGCGGCACGCTGGCCGCGGCCTCGTCGCCGGGCAGCAGGCCGAGATTGCGTCCCGTGAGCGGGGCGGCTTCTGCGCTGGCGAGCGTCAGCGCCACCACCGGCGCGGGCAGTTCCAGCCGGGCGAGCCGTTCGCGCAGCACGGCGAGGAGATGCGGCACGTCGCGCGCGGGGGCGGCCAGCGCGAAGCCGACCGTGGTGGCGGCCGGGGTGTCGCGGCCCACGGCCCAGCGCTCGTGCGCGAGCGTGAGGGAGAGCCGCGTCACGCCGAGACCACGCCCGAGCAGCCAGCCGGCGAGTTCGTGCACCAGCCGCTGCACGGCGAACGCCAGCGCGTCGGTGCGCTCGACCGCGGCCGGCAGTTCCAGCCGGCCTTCGTAGCGGAGCGGCGGCGCGAACGGCAGGCGCGGGTCGGGGATCGCGCCGCGCGCGCGGTCGAGTGTGCGCACGAACGCGGGGCCCACGCGCCGCGCGAGGCCGTCGCGCGGCAGCGCCGCGGCGGCGCCGAAGGTGGCGATGCCGGCGGCGGCGAGCAGTTCGCGTGCGGCCGGGTCGACGTCGAAATGCGCGAGCGGCAGCGGCGCCAGCGCGGCATCGAGCGCGGACGGCGTCGCCGTGCCGACGAGCCCCGCGCGCGCGAAGGCGAGCGCCGCAGCGGGTGTCGGCGCGAAGGCGAGCCGCGCCGTGTAGCCGAGATCGCGTGCGCCGGCGGCGAGCAGCGCGGCCAGGCGCTGGCGGCCGCCGAACAGTCGCAGGCTGCCGCCGATGTCGGCCAGCACCGCGACGGGCGGGGCCAGCGTCACCATCGGCGTGAACTGCGCGATCCAGGTGGCCACGCACGCGAGCGCCGCGGCTTCGGCGGCGGGGTCGCGGTCGCGCAGCACGAGATCCGGCGCCAGCGCCAGCGCCGCGGACACGAGCTGCCCCGCGCGCAGTCCGGCGTCGCGCGCCGCGGCGTCGGCCAGCACGAGGCGCGGCGTGTGGCCGCCGGTGCCGACGGCGAACGGCCGGGGGTCGTCGGGCGCGCGGGCCCGCGCGAACACGTCGAGCGGCAGCGCCGGCAGCTCGAGGCAGGCCCAGAGCGCGGTGCCGCTCACTCGCGGGGCCCGTCCTCCCACACCGCGGCTTCGGACAGGCCCAGCGCGGCGAGCTCTTCGGCGCGCAGCGTGGGCCTCGTTGGCGCAGAAGAATTCGTCGAGCTGCGGCGGCGGCACGCGGGTGCCGGCCAGCATCGCGTGGGCCTGGCCGCGGTGGTGGATCTGGTGCTGGAACAGATGCGCGAGGAGGCGGGTGACGGACTCGTGCTCGAGTCCCCGACGGCGCGGGATCGCCACCGGCAGCGCGAGCTTCGCCGCGTCGAGTTGGCGACACAGCGCGATCAGCCGGTCGTCGACGGCGCGCTGCGCGGCGGCCAGCGATGCGCAGTCGGCGTACGGCATTTCGGGTTCGTAGAAACGCGACGGCTCGGGGTGCGGCGGCTGCCCGGCGAACGCGCGCTCCAGCGCGTCGACGTAGTACCAGTCGACGGTGAGGTTGTGGTTGAGCGTCGCCGCGAGCGAGGGGAAGAAGCTCACCCGCGGCGCGACGAACTCGGTGTCCGCCAGCCCGGCGCAGGCGGCGAGGAGCCGGTGGTTGGCCCACGCGTTGTTGCAGGCCATCGTGTAGAAGTGATGCGCGAGTCCGGGCATGGGGATCTCCGTGCGGCGGGAAGGACGCCGGGAAAGCGCGGCGAGGGCAGGCACAGCGCGCGGGCCGCGAGGTCGATGACGACGGGTTGCGGCAGCTCGCCGCCGCGTCGCTTGACCACGCGCACCGCGAGCCGGCCGTCCTGCCCGGCGAGCGAAAGCTTGAGCGGCGCCGGCGACGCCGTCAGCCGCTGACCGGGCCGTCGCCACAGCACGCCCCAAGTGCGGCCCTCGCGCGCGGCGACGGCGAGGCGGCGCAGCAGCCGTTCGTCGTGCACGGCCGGCCACGCGAACGCGGCGCCGCATTCGGGTGCGCGCAGCGCCTGCTCGTAGGCCCACAGCACGTCGGCGGCCTGGCGCGGGCGGACGATGACGAGCCGCGCCGGATCGACGCCCGCGGCGGCCAGCGCCGGCGCGTACGGCAGATGCGGCGGCGCGATCCACACCACGTCGCGCCGCTCGCGGGTGAGGCGGGCGAGCGCCGGCAGCATCAGCGACAGCTCGCCGATGCCCTCGCGCGCGACGGCGATCTCGGTCAGCGCCGCACCCGGCCAGCCGCGTCCCGGCAGCACGGCGTCGAGCGCGGCGAAACCGGTGGCCAGCGCCGCCGGTTCGACGGCGCATTCGCCGCCGCGCCAGATCGCCGGGTGCGACAGCAGCGCGGACAGCGAGGGGACGGTGGAAGCGGGGGTGGACATGGCGCGTGGATGCGCGATCAGCCGCCGTCGGCCATCAGCTTCTGCAGCCGGCGGTCGATTTCCTCGGGCGAGACGTCCTCGATGTGCGTGGCGAGCGTCCACGAATGCCCGAACGGATCGACCAGCGTACCGCTGCGGTCACCGTAGAACTGGTCGCGCAGCGGCCGCTGCTCGACGCCGCCGGCGGCGAGCGCGCGCGCGAACTGCGCGTCGACGTCGGGGACGTAGATCATGAAGCTGGTCGCGGTGCCGCCGAGCGTGGCCGGGCTGCGCTGGCCTTCGGCCGGCGCCTCGTCGGCGAGCATCAGCGGCGAGTCGCCGATTTTCACCTCGGCATGCGCGACGCTGTTGCCGGGACCGGGCAGGCGCATCAGTTCGACGGCACCGAACGCGCGCTGGTAGAAATCGATCGCCGCGGCCGCGTCGCGGACGATGAGGTAGGGCGTGACCGAGTGATAGCCGGCGGGGGTGCTGGGAACGGACATGGAACCTCCTCGGGCAGGACGGGTGACGCGAACGGAATCCGGAAAAAGGTCCGGACGCCGCGCCCGGGAGGCGCGGGCGTCCGGTAAGCCTCAGTCAGGATCGGTGTGTGGACGCGGCGCCGGGCGATGGGTTCGCTCGCCCGGCGGCAGGACCACGGGAATCGGTGCGGGTGTCGGTGCTGCTGCATCTGGCCAGCGTTTCCTTGCGCTCGGCCGTGTAATGCCACCACGGCCGCGCCGGCGCGCCGTCGACGAAGCGGACGACGGCGATGAAGGTGTCGAGCACGCAGGGATCGTGGCGCTGGCCGGTGACGCGGTTGAGCGCGGCGTAGAGCGCATAGGGATCGCGGCCCTTCAGCGCCGCCGGCGTGCGGATGCCGAGGCGGCGGAAGTCGGCGGCGATGGCCGGCCCGACGTTGGGCAGGTCTTCGAGAACGGTGACGCGCGAGCGATCGGTGCGCACGGGACTCACCAGCCGCGGTTGGCGCGGATCAGCCCCACGCCGACGCCTTCGATGACGAAGCCGCGGCGCGGATCGACGACGATGGGCGCGAACTCGGGGTTCTCGGCCAGCAGCAGCACCTCGCGGCCCCGCTTGCCGAGCCGCTTGACGGTGACTTCCTCGCCGGCCGCACCGGCGATGCGCGCGACGACGATCTGCCCGCTGCGGGCTTCGGCGGTCCGGTGCACGGCGAGGAGATCGCCGTCCTGGATGCCGGCGCCCTGCATCGACCGCCCGTGCACGCGCAGCAGGTAGTCGGCGCGCGGCGCGAACAGCGACGGGTCGACGCGGACCTGCGCCTCGATGTGCTCGGCGGCGAGGATGGGGCTGCCCGCCGCCACGCGTCCGACCAGCGGCAGCGAACCCTGGATGGGCATGCCGGGCAGATCCTTGAGCCGCAGGCCGCGCGACGTGCCCGCCAGGATTTCCAGCACCCCCTTCTTTTCCAGCGCACGCAGATGGTCCTCGGCCGACGAGGGGGTCGAGAACCCCAGCGCCGTGGCGATCTCGGCGCGCGTGGGCGGCATGCCGGTCGCCTCGAGGTGGCCGCGGATCCAGTCGAGGATCTGCTGCTGCCGCGCGGTCAGCGCCGGCGGGACCGGTGCGCCCGCAGATTCGAGGTGCGCGAACGGTTTGCGGTCGCGGGTGAAACGCGAGCGGGGGGCGGGATTGGCCATGGGGACGGGTGGAGAGGGTGGCGGAGGAGGGGCGGAGGGGAGGGGCGGGGTGGGGCGGAGGGGCGAGGTGGGGCGGAGGAGGGAGGGGCGGAGGGGGGAGAACGGATACCGTATGAATATGCGGTTACCCGGATTATAGGCGGTGGCGACCAAAGGTCAAGGCCACCCGCCGGACCCGTCGCAACGGGTCCGGCGAGGTGCCGCTGCCATGGCGCGGACGCCTGTTGGTAGAATGGCCCACCCTCCGCCGTGGAGGAAGCGGCTGCGATCTGCAGCCGGTTTGCCGCGGCGGGCGCTTTTCCCACTCAGGACCCCTCATGGCCAAACCGAATTACGCCTACGCCAAGCGCCAGCGCGACCTCGCGAAGAAGCAGAAGAAGGAAGAGAAACTGAAGCGCAAGGCCGAGACCGGGGGCACCGAGGCTCCCGCCGCCGAGACCGTCGACGAGGCCGGCGCACCGGTGCCGCCGCAGACGGAAACCACGGGCGGCTGAACGCTCCTCCGGAGGCGCCCGCTCCCGTCGCCGATGAAGCACGAGCACGCCCGCCGCGCGGCCGACCTGCTGCGCGCGCATCGGGCCGCGGCATTGTCGACGCTGCACGCCGGCGCGCCCAACATCGCCCTGACGCCGTACGCGCTGCTGGCCGATCCGGCGGCGCTGGTCCTGCACCTGTCCGGCCTGTCTGCCCACACGAAGGACCTGCGCGCCGACGGCCGCTGCGCGCTGCTGGTCGCCGAAGCGGAACGCGCGGACGCCGCGCCGCACACGCTGGCGCGCGTCGCGCTGCAGGCCGTCGCCGAGGAACTGCCGCCCGACCACCCGCGCTACGCCGCCGCGCGGGCGGCGTACACCGCGCAGTTTCCGGACCTGGCCGGGCTGTTCGAGCTCGGCGACTTCGCCCTGTTCGCGCTGACGCCGCAGACCGTGCGCTTCGTCGGCGGCTTCGCGCAGGCGGCGTCGCTCGAGCCGGCATCGCTGGCGGCGGCGTTGGCGGACGCGTCTGCGGTCGCGCCGACGGAACGCCCGCGTCGCTAGACCCCCCAGCCCCGGGCGGTCCGCCCGTTGATGGCGGTCAAGGCGGGCCCGGCGCCCGCTGTTAGCATCGACGCGTGGAGTCGCAGGGAGCGGCCGGATGACGACGATGCGGGCGATGGTGTGGGAGCGTGCGGGGCAGCCGCTGGTGGCGGCGACCGTTCCGCAGCCAACGCCCGGCCCGGGCGAACTGCTGATCCGCGTACGCGCCTGCGGCGTCTGCCGCACCGACCTGCACCTGGTGGACGGCGAGCTGTCCGACCCCCGGCAGCCGGTGATTCCGGGACACGAGATCGTCGGCGACGTCGTCGCCCTCGGCGTCGGCGCGACAGGACCGGCGCCCGGCACCCGGGTCGGCGTGCCGTGGCTGGGGGCCACCTGCGGCGCGTGCCGCTACTGCACCTCCGGGCGCGAGAACCTGTGTGCGGACGCGCGCTTCACCGGCTACACGCGCGACGGCGGCTACGCCGAGTACGTGGTCGCCGATGCCCGCTTCGTCTTCCCTTTGCCCGCCGGCTACGACGACCTCGCCGCCGCGCCGCTGCTCTGCGCCGGGCTGATCGGCTACCGCGCGTACGTGCTGGCGGGGCCGGCGGCGACGCTCGGCCTCTACGGCTTCGGCGCCGCCGCCCACCTGATCGCGCAGGCGGCGCTGGCCGAAGGCCGCACCGTCTACGCGTTCACGCGGCCGGGCGACGTCGCGGCGCAGGATTTCGCCCGTGAGCTGCACTGCCACTGGGCCGGCGGCAGCGACGAGCCGCCGCCGCGGCCGCTGGACGCCGCGCTGATCTTCGCGCCGGCGGGCGCGCTGGTGCCCGCCGCGCTCGCGGCGACCGCGCCGGGCGGCAGCGTGATCTGCGGCGGCATCCACATGTCGGACATCCCGGCGTTCCCCTACCGGCTGCTGTGGCAGGAGCGCCGCGTCCAGTCGGTCGCCAACCTGACGCGCCGCGACGCGGTCGAATTTCTCGCGCTGGCGGGCCGCGTGCCGCTGGCGGTGCACACGGTCGCGTATCCGCTCGCCCGCGCCAACGAGGCGCTCGCCGACCTGCGCGCCGGCGCCTTTTCCGGCGCCGCCGTCTTGACGATGCGGTAAACGAAGCGTCTTATTGAACATTCGGACGCGCCGGCACCCGCCGCCGCGTCCTCCGGTTTCCCCCCGCCGACCAGGAGTCGACCATGGCCACCCGCAAGACCACGAAGTCCGCCGCCACCGCAGCCCCCGCCGCGAAGAAGGCCGCGAAGCGCCGCAAGCCCGCGCCCAGGCGCAACACCGGGCGGGCCGCGTCGAAGATGGAGTTCGCGATGCCCCCGGGCATGGCGTTCCCGGACATGTCGAAGATGCAGAACATGCTGACCCCCGAGCAGGCGATCGACCTGTACAAGGCCAACGCTGCGATGGCGCTCGAGATCATCAACACCGCCATCGACGGCACCGCGCGGCTGCGTCGCAAGCAGTTCGAAGGCGAGGAGGAGGTGCGCACGTTCCAGAAGAAGGCCGCGCAGAGCACCGCGTCGGCGCGAGACGCCCAGTCGCTGATGCAGGCGGGGCAGGGCGTCGCCTCCGAGGCGCTGGAGAAGTCGATGAAGTACTGGGGCGAGATGTTCGACCTCATCACCGAGATCCAGAAGCGGCTGTTCACGCTGATGGAGCAGCAGGCCGCCGGCATGCCGGGCGTCAAGCAGGCGAAGGCCGCGCTGGCGCTGATGCCCGACCTCAAGGGCATGCAGAACGTCGTTCAGGCGATGCAGGGGGTCGTCGGCTCGGGCAGCAATGCGTTCGAGTCGATGCAGAAGGTGATGGCCGACTTCACCAAGATGGCGCAGAACTCGATCCCCGGCATGAAGCGCTGAACCGCGGGTCGACGACCGGCGACGGCCGCGGGGGGTGACCTCCGCGGCCGTCGCACATTCGGGCTCGCACGGTTGCCTCCTCGCAATTGCGACTTCTCGGTTGCGACACCTCGGTTGCGAATCCGCGGTCGCCGCCCCTCGGTTGCCCCTCAGTTTCCGCCAAGCTGCACGTGGCCCGCCGAGCCCGGCGCGCCGCAGTTGCCGATCTGCGCGACCACGTTGTCGTAGATCACATTGTCGCTGCGCGTCACGACGCCGCCGCCGTTGCAGCCCACGCCGTAGCTGTTGCGCGTCACCGAATTGCGCGAAAGCACGACCTTGACCTTCGCGACGTCGAACTGCCCCACCTGGATGGCGATGCCCTGGCCGGCGTTGTTGACGATCCGGTTGCCGGTCAGCGTGACGGTCTGCGGGCCCTGGTTGGCAAAGGCCCAGCCGACCTGCACGGCCGCGAACCCGGGGCTGAACGAGACGATCGAATCCGACATCGTGAAGTCCACGCGCGCCGTCGGGCTGTCCGCGGAGGTCAGGATGGCCGAGCTCGGGCCGATCGAGGACGGAATCCCCACGCCGTTGGCGAAGAATTCCGAGCGTTCGACGGTCACCGCCGTGGTCCCGGTTCCCCCCGCCGTCGCCGTAAGCGCCTGCTGCGTTGCGTGCGCGACACGCAGGTTGGCCAGCGACACGTACGCCCCGTTCGACGCGGCGATCCCGACGTAGACCTGGTCGATGCGCGAGTCCGCGATGGTCACGCGCGAGGCGGCGCTGACCGCGACGCCGTTGCCGTAGACGCTGCCGCCGCGGATCGTCGAGCCGCTGATCGAGACCATCGACGACACGGCGGGAATGTCGACGGCCGTGCCGGTGAACCCCGCGAACTGCAGGCCCTCGATCGACACCCGCAGCGCCTGCGCGACGACGACGCCGCGCGACAGCGCCCCGCCGGTCGCGTTCAGGCGCAGATTGCGCAGCGTGACCACCGCACCCGGGTCGTTGACGGTGATCGCGTCGCCGCCGGCGCCGGCCACGGTGATGCCGGCATGCACGCCCTCCGGCGCGACCACCGTCAGCGACTTGGCGATCGTCAGCGCGCCGAAGCCGGCGCTGTCGAGCGCGACGACCTCGCCGCCCGCGTCGGCGGCGGCAACCGCCGCGGCGAACGAGCGGCAGGGCTGGGCCAGCGAGCAGGGGCCGGTGTCGAGGCCGGTGGACGCGACGAAGGTGCGCGGCGCGGCGGTCGCGACCACGGGCGTGGCGAGCACGCCGCAGGCGAGCGCCACGGCGGGCGCGACACGGAGGTGACGATGCATCGGGATCTCTCCTCGGGGTTGGACGACGCGCCGATGATGCCCGAAAACCGCTGCCGGCAACCTTACACGTGGCTTACAATCCTCGCCGGAGGACCACGATGGCCGCGAAGCAGATCGTCATCAACGGCGAACCCGTCACGCTCGACGCCCGTCCCGACCGGCTCGACCTGCGCGACCTGCCGTACCGCCCGGCGGTGCGCGCGCTGCCGCACCGCTTCCCCGCCGACGACGAGCTGGCCCGGATGGTCGGCGCGTACGTCAAGGCCGGCCTGGTGCTCGACCAGGGCCAGGACGGCGCCTGCACCGGCTTCGGTCTCGCCGCGGTCATCAACTTCCTGCTGTGGCGCCAGCGCGGCAGCAAGCGCGCCGCCGAGCGCGTCAGCACGCGGATGCTCTACCACCTGGCGCGCTTCTACGACGAGTGGCCGGGCGAGGACTACGACGGCTCGTCGTGCCGCGGCGCGCTGAAGGGCTGGCACAAGCACGGCGTCTGCAGCGAGGACAAGTGGCGCTACCACCCGACGCAGTTCATCCCTCCCGACGACGACTGGGACCGCGACGCGGTAACGCGGCCGCTGGGCGTCTACTACCGGATCGATCGCGCGTCGGTCGTCGACATGCAGGCGGCGATCGCCGACACCGGCGCCATCTACGTGTCGTCCGACGTGCACGACGGCTGGAGCCTGGCCGGCGGCGGGGCGCCGCGCCGGCACGACGACCTGCCGCAGGTCGGCATCCGGCCGAAGTCCGACGGCGGCCACGCGTTCGCGCTCGTCGGCTACAACGAATGGGGCTTCGTCGTGCAGAACTCGTGGGGCGCGAACTGGGGCGCACAGGGCTTCGCCGTCGTGCCGTACGAGGACTGGGTGACGCACGGCGTCGACGCGTGGACGGTGGGGTTGGGCGTGCCGGTCGAACTCGCCGTGACCGGGCAGCAGCGCGGGCGCGCGGTGATGGCCGCGCCCCGCCATTTCGTCGCCAGCCGGCCGAAGGTGCCGCAGACCGAAGGCTCGCCCGGCTGGATGGGCGGCAGCGACCCGCTCGCCGGCAAGCCGCACGCGTGGAGCGAAGGCGAGGCCTACGCGCACACGCTGGTCACCGGCAACGACGGCGTGATCGTCAACCACCTGGCCGACGTCGCCGACGCCGCGGCGGCGGCCGGGAAGGTGGCGCTGACGCTGCCGCTCGCCTGGCTGCGGACACAGCCGCGACGCGAGCGGCGGCTGGTCGTGTACGCGCACGGCGGACTCAACGCCAAGGCGGCGTCGATCGCCCGCATCCGGATGCTGGCGCCGTACTTCGAGCGCAACGGCATCTACCCGCTGTTCGTCACCTGGCAGTCCGGCTGGCTGGAGACGCTGGGCAACGCGCTCGAGGACAAGCAGCGCGAGGTGTTCGGCGCGCCGCTGCCGCAGAAGGGGCTGACCGACGCGCTGATCGAAGCCTCGGATCGAATGCTCGAAGGCGCCTGCCGCGTGCTGCCGGCGCGCGCGCTGTGGTCGGAGATGAAGGAGAACGCCGGGGCCAGCGCGGAGGAGGGTCGCGGCATCGCCGTCCTCGCGCATCACCTCGAGACGCTCGCCCGGTCGCTGGCGGGCGACGTGAAGCTGCACCTCGTCGGCCACTCGGCCGGCGCCTACATCGTCGGCCGCCTGCTGTCGCGGCTGACCGAGCGGGGGCTCGGCACCGCGAGCTGCACGCTGTACGCCCCGGCCTGCGACCTCGCGTTCGCGCAGTCGCACTTCGCCGCCAGCATCGACGCCGGCCGGCTGCGCCGCGAGTGCTTCGCGGTCCATGCGCTGGCCGACGCGCGCGAGCGCGACGACAGCGTCGGGCCATACCGCAAGTCGCTGCTCTACCTCGTCTCCCGCGCGCTCGACCGCCAGCACCGGACGCCGCTGCTGGGGCTGGCCGGCGCCTTCGACGCGGCGCGCGCGGGCGCCGAATGGTGGCACGACGACTGGGTCGACGACGTCGCGCTGTGGCAGCGCTGGTTCTGGGGTGCCGACCGGGGCGACCCGCCGGCCGGGTTCGCCGAAGGCGGCGCACCGGCGCCGGGCGGCGGGCTCTTCCTCACCGCCGCGAAATCGGTGAACGCCGGGCCGCGCGCGGTGCCGGCGACGCACGGCGCCTTCGACAACGACGTCGACGTCGCCACGGCGACGATCCGGCGGATGCTGGGTTTGGCGGAGGGCGCCGCGCTGCCGTTTCCGGTGACGGACCTCGACTACTGACGCGCTGGTGCCCGGGGCCGGAGTCGAACCGGCACGGCAGGGTGACCCGCCTGCGGATTTTAAGTCCGCTGTGTCTACCAGTTTCACCACCCGGGCGCCCCGCGATTGTAGCGGAGGGGTCGGCCGGGGCCGCCCGGGCGCGCCGGGTATGCGATCATGCCGGCCGTGCCAATCCGCCACCCGCGTTCGTCGATGACCCCCGATAACCTCGCCCTGCTGTCGCGCCGCGACATCGTCCGCACCTCGCTGCTGGTCATCGCGCTGATCGGCGGGGCGCTCTGGATCTCGTTCCATTTCCTGCAGCCCGCGCCGCCCCGGCACATCGTGCTTTCGTCGGGCGCCGAGTTCGGGCTGTACCACGAGTACGCGCTGCGCTACCGCGACATCCTGGCGCGCAACGGCATCGAGGTCGAGATTCGCCGGAGCGCCGGCGCCGCCGAGAACCTGCGCCGGCTGCTCGACCCGACGTCGGGCGTCGACGTGGCGTTCCTGCAGGGCGGGATCGCCACGTTTCCCGAGGCCGACGGGCTGGTGATGCTCGCCTCGCTGTATTACGAGCCGCTGTGGATCTTCTATCGCGACACCTCGACCCTGACGTCGCTCCGGGAGCTGCAGGGCAAGCGCGTCGCCACCGGCGGCCCCGGCTCCGGCGCCCATGCGTTCACGATGCCGCTGCTGGAAGCGAACGGCGTGAAGCCGGAGACCGCCACGCTGCTGGCATTGACCGGCCCCGAGGCGCTGGCGGCGCTGCGGCGCGGCGATGTCGACGCGTTGGTCTACCTCGGGGGCGCGCGCACGCCGTTCATCCGGGATGCGCTGCAGGACCCGACGCTGAAGCTGATGAGCCTGGCGCGCGCCGACGCCTACCCGCGGCGATTCGCGCACATTTCGCGGCTGACGCTGCCGCAGGGAACGATCGACCTGGCGCTCGACGTGCCGCCGCAGCCGGTGGCGATGATCGGGACCGAGGCGATGCTCGCCGCGCGCGACGGCCTGCATCCGGCGCTGATCAACCTGTTCGCCGACGCCGCGCGCGAGATCCATTCCGGGCAGGGCGTGTTCGAGGCCGCCGGCGAATTCCCGAACACCGATCCGGTCGACCTGCGCGTGTCGCCGGACGCGGCCAACCACCGGCGCTTCGGCGCGAGCGCGCTCTACCGCTGGCTGCCGTTCTGGGTCGCCGCGTTCGTCGAGCGGGCGATCATCCTGCTGGTGCCGATGCTGGTGGTGCTGGTGCCGCTGTTCAATTACCTGCCGCAGTTCCTGCGCTGGCGCGTGCGCTCGCGCATCTACCGCTGGTACGGGGAGCTGGCACTGCTCGAGCGCGACGTCGCCTCGCGGCAGGATGCGCCGCCGATCGACCGCTGGCTGCGCGACCTCGAGCGGATCGAGCGGGCGGTCGGGGGCGTCCGCACGCCGGCCAGCTTCGCCAGCGAGGCGTACACGCTGCGCGAGCACGTCGGCCTCGTCCGCCGCGCGGTGCTCGCGCGGGCCGAGGTCCCCGCGGCGACCCCGGGCGCCGCCGCGCCCGGGGCTTCGGGCTAGCATGCGCGCCCGCGTCGCCTGGCTCGTCGCGGCGCTGGTCGCCGCCATCGTCGGCGCCGGCGCGATCCTGTGGCAGCTCCAGCCCAGGGAGACGGCGACGCCGGCGGCATCGGCGCCCGTCGCGGCGGCCCCGACCGCAAGGTTCGTCGGTGCCGCCGCCTGCGCCGGCTGCCACGCCAAGGAACACGCGGCGTGGAAGGGGTCGGACCACGACCTCGCCATGCAGGTCGCCGACGAACGCACGGTGCTGGGCGACTTCGCCGACGCGAAGTTCGCGTACGCGGGGACGACGTCGACCTTCTTCCGCCGCGACGGCAGGTTCTTCGTCCGCACCGACGGCCCGGACGGCAAGCTGCAGGACTACGAGATCCGGTACGCGTTCGGCGTCCGCCCGCTGCAGCAGTACCTGATCGAACTGCCCGGCGGCCGCATGCAGGCCCTGTCGATCGCCTGGGACTCGCGGCCGAAGGCGCGCGGCGGCCAGCGCTGGTTCCACCTGTACCCGGGACAGAACATCAAGGCCGGCGACCCGCTGCACTGGACCGGCGTCGGGCAGAACTGGAACTTCATGTGCGCCGAGTGCCACTCGACGCAGCTGAAGAAGAACTTCGACGCCGCCGCCGGCACGTTCGACACCACCTGGGCCGAACTCGACGTCGCCTGCGAAGCCTGCCACGGGCCCGGGTCGGACCACGTTGCCTGGGCCAACCGGACCGGCGACTGGCAGGCGCATGCCGCCGGCAAGGGACTCGCGATCGCGCTCGACGAGCGCCGCGGCGTCACCTGGGCGCCGGTGGCGGCGACCGGCAACGCGGTGCGCAGCCGGCCGCGCCAGTCCGCCCGCGAGATCGACACCTGCGCACGCTGCCACGCCCGCGCCAGCCGGGTCTCCGACGACTTCGTCCACGGCAAGCCGCCGCTGGACACGCACCGCCTCGCGCTGCTCGACGAGAACCTCTACTGGAACGACGGCCAGATGCGCGACGAGGTCTACAACTGGGGCTCGTTCGTGCAGAGCCGGATGCACGCGGCGGGGGTCACCTGCTCGGACTGCCACGACCCGCACTCGCTGAAGCTCCGGGCCGACGGCAATGCGGTCTGCGCGCAGTGCCACCTGCCGGCGAAGTACGACGCCCCTTCGCACACGCGCCACGCGATCGGCACGCCGGCGGCGCGCGTGCACCGCGTGCCACCTGCCGACAACGACCTACATGGTCGTCGACCCGCGGCACGACCACTCGATGCGCATTCCGCGGCCCGACGTTTCCGCCAGGTTCGGGATGCCGAATGCCTGCAACAGCTGCCACACCCGACAGAGCGCGCAATGGGCCGCCGACGCCATCCAGAAGTGGACCGGCCGGCCCCCGGCCAGCTTCCAGAACTTCGCCGAGGCGCTGCGCGCCGGCACGCTCGGCGCCCCGGGCGCCCGCGGCAAGCTGCTCGGCCTGATCGACGACAAGGCGCAGCCGGCGATCGTGCGCGCCAGCGCGATCGCGCGGCTGGGCCCGTGGCTCACGCCGGTGACCGTCGACGCCGTCATCCGCGCGACCAACGATCCGGACGCGGTGGTGCGGCTCGCCGCCGTCGAGGCGCTGGGCCACGGGGAACCGGCGACGAGGCTGCGCATCCTGCCGCGCATGCTCGACGACCCGGTGCGGATGGTGCGCATCGAGGCGGCGCGCGGGCTGGTCGGGCCGCCTGAAAAGGAACTGCCGGCGAGCCGCCGTGCGGCGTTCGACCGCGCGCTGGCCGAGTACGTGGCGGTGCAGACCTACAACGCGGACCGGCCCGAGGGCCGCTCGAGCCTCGGCACGCTGCACTTCGAGCGCGGCGACCTCGATGCGGCGACCGCGGAATACCGCAAGGCACTGGAGCTGGACCCGACGTTCGTGCTGGCGTACGCCAACCTGGCCGATCTCCAGCGCTCGCGGGGCGCCGAGCAGGACGCCGAGGCGACGCTGCGCGAGGGGCTGGCCCGCAGTCCGAAGGCGGCGCTGCTGCACCACGCGCTGGGCCTGTCGCTCGCGCGGCAGCAGCGCACGGCGGAGAGCCTGAAGGCGCTGGGCGACGCGATGAAGCTCGCGCCGGACAATGCGCGGCTCGCCTATGTCTACGCGGTGGCGCTCAACGACGCGGGCAAGCGCCGGGAAGCGATGGAGCTGCTGCGCGCGACGCTGAAGCGGCAGCCCTGGGATCGCGACGTGCTCACCGGCCTGGTTCACTTCTCGCTGCAGGCGGGCGACCGCGGTGAGGCGCTGCGCTACGCCAACCAGCTGCGCGAGCTCGACCCGGAGAGCCAGGAACACGCGCTGCTGGCCCGGCGGGTCGCGGGCGGCGCGCCGCCATAGTCACCCGCGGCGCCGTACCGCGACAGTCGATCGCAGCCCCGTGGCGAGCGGTCGTCCTTTGGCAGTCGTCGGCGAACGGCGTAGCCTTGTGAATGGGCGAGCGGCCGGCACCGGCCGGCGCGGGTCGGGCGGCGTTGGGGGGAGACGGACCATGGCAGACCGAATCTGGCTGAAGAGCTATCCGGAGGGCATGCCCGCCGAGATCGACGCCGACCGCTTCGACTCGGTCGGGGCGCTGTTCGAGGACATGGTTCGCAAGTTCGGCGACAAGCCGGCGTATCACAACCTCGGCTGCACGATCACCTATGCGGAGCTCGGGCAGCGCTCGCGAGAATTCGCGGCGTTCCTGCAGGGGCTGCCGGGCATGGCCAAGGGCGACCGGGTCGCCATCATGGCGCCCAACCTGCTGCAGTACCCGATCGCGCTGTTCGGCATCCTGCGCGCCGGCATGACCGTGGTGAACGTCAATCCGCTGTACACGCCGCGCGAGCTCGAGCACCAGCTCAAGGACTCCGGCGCCAAGGCCATCGTCATTCTGGAGAACTTCGCGGGCACGCTGCAGCGGGTGATCGCCGCCACGCCGGTCCAGCACGTGATCACCTCGCAGGTCGGTGACCTGCTGCCGGTCCCGAAGCGCTGGATCGTCAATTTCGTGATCAAGAACGTGAAGAAGATGGTGCCCGCCTGGCGCATCGACGGCACCATCGGCTTCCGGGACGCGCTCGCGCGCGGCGCGGCGGCGCCGCTGAAGCCGGTCGCGGTGACGCGCGAGGAGATCGCGTTCCTGCAGTACACCGGCGGCACCACCGGCGTTTCGAAGGGGGCGATGCTGACCCACCGCAACATCCTTGCCAACGTGGAGCAGACCGGCACGTGGATCTCGGCCACCTTCAAGGAAGGCGAGGAGATCGTCGTCGCGCCGTTGCCGATGTACCACATCTTCTGCCTCACCTCGACGCTGGCGTTCATGAAGTGGGGCAGCCTGGTCGTGCTCATCACCAACCCGCGCGACCTGCCGGCGTTCGTCGAGGAGCTCCGCAAGTGGAAGTGGACCGCGCTGACCGGCGTCAACACGCTGTTCAACGGGCTGCTCAATACGCCCGGATTCGAGCAACTCGACTTCTCCGCGCTGAAGGTCGTCGTCGGTGGCGGGGCGGCGGTGCAGCAGCCCGTGGCCGAGCGCTGGCAGAAGGTGACCGGGCGCTACATCACCGAGGCGTACGGCCTGACCGAGTCGTCGCCCGGCGTCTCGGCCAATCCCATGGGGACACCGTGGAACGGCACCATCGGCCTGCCGTTTTCGTCGACCGAGGTGTCGATCCGCGACGGCGACTTCACGGAGTTGCCGGTGTGGACCGGTGAAGGCGACATCGAGCGCCACACCGGCGAGATCTGCGTCCGCGGCCCGCAGGTGATGAAAGGCTACTGGAACAACCCCGCGGAGACCGCCAAGGTCCTGCGCGACGGCTGGCTGATGACCGGCGACGTCGGGCACATGGACGACCGGGGCTACATCTCGCTGACCGACCGCAAGAAGGAGATGATCCTGGTGTCGGGCTTCAACGTGTACCCCAACGAAATCGAGAGCGTCGTGGCGTCGCATCCGGGGGTGCTCGAATGCGGCGTGGTCGGCGTCCCCGACGCGAAGACGGGCGAGGGGGTGAAGGTGTTCGTCGTGAAGAAGGATCCGGACCTCACCCGCGAGGCCGTGCTGGAGCACTGCAGGAAGCACCTCACCGGCTACAAGCTGCCGCGGCAGGTGGAGTTCATCGACGCGCTGCCGAAGTCGCCGATCGGGAAGGTCCTGCGGCGCGAGCTGCGCGACGGGCCGAGCAAGACCGGCTAGCCCGGCGGAGGGTGCCGCCGGTACCCGTGCCGGGTCAGGCGTCGCCCCAGACCTCCCGCGCGACCTCGACCACGAGCCGCAGCTTGGCCGTCTGCGCGTCCATGGCGATGGCGTTGCCGTGCACGGTGCTGGAGAACCCGCACTGCGGCGAGAGCGCCAGCTGCTCGAGCGGGACGTATTTCGCCGCTTCGTCGATGCGGCGCTTCAGCGCGTCCTTGGACTCCATCGTTCCCACCTTGGTGGTGACGAGGCCGAGGACGACGATCTTGTCCTTCGGCAGGAACCGGAGCGGCCGGAAGTCTCCGCTGCGCTCGTCGTCGTACTCCAGGAAGTAGGCGTCGAGCTTCATCTCGGACAGCAGCGCCTCGGCGACCGGCTCGTAGCCGCCCGCCGCGGCCCAGGTGCTCTTGAAGTTGCCGCGGCACAGGTGGGTGCACAGCGTCATGCCCGCGGGCTTCTGCGCGACGACGCGGTTGATGAACCCGGCGTACCGGTGCGGGAGCTCGTTCGGGTCGTCGCCGCGCTGCCTGGCGGCCTCGCGCATGTTCGGGTCGCACAGGTACGCGAGGTTGGTGTCGTCCATCTGGACATACGTGCAGCCCGCGGCGGCGAGCGAGCGCAGCTCGGCTCCGTACGCATCGGCGACGTCCTGGTAGAACTGCTCGAGGTCCGGATAGTGCTCCTTGCTGATGCCGGCGCGTCCGCCGCGGAAGTGCAGCATCGTCGGCGACGGGATGGTCACCTTCGGCGTGCGCGTGGTCTGGCTCTTCAGGTACCGGAAGTCCGCGAGCTGGATGTCCTTGACGTGCCGGACGCGGTCGATGACGCGCATCACCGGTGGCGCGAGTTCCTCGGTGCCGTCGGCCTTCCTGATGGTGACCGGGACGTCCGTCCTGACGCCGCCGAGCTGCTCGAGGAAGTCGATGTGGAAGTAGGTGCGGCGGAATTCGCCGTCGGTGATCGACTGCAGGCCGGCGTCCTCCTGCATTTTCACGACCTCGGTGATCGCGCGGTCCTCGACCGCCCGCAGTTCCGCCGCCGTGATCTCGCCGCGCGCCTTCCGCTCGCGTGCATCGATCAGGTACTTCGGGCGCAGGAAGCTGCCGACGTGATCGGCGCGGAACGGGGGGGCTTGGCGCTGGCTCATGGCTTTCATCCTCGGGAAACAGGGCGAGCCGCGACCCGGCCCGCCCTTCGATTTAACCAGATCGCCTCCCGGCTGTCGCGCCGGGCGATCGGGCGCCGCCGTCAGGCCGCGAGCGCGGGGCCCGCCAGCTGCTCGAGCATGGCGATGGTCGCCTTCTGCAGCGGCGTCGAGGGGCGCTGCGCCGAGGTCGCGATGGCCAGCGCGCTCAGGAGCTGCGGCCCGACGATGGTCCGGACGTGCAGCCGTGGCGCCGTTTCGGCGCCGTGGACCGCCCGCGGCGACAGCACCGCGAAGCCGTGTCCCTCGGCCACGAGCTCGAGGATCGCCGGCACCGCGTCGATCTCCATCGCGACCTGCGGCCGCAGGCCCAGACCGGCCAGGCGCGTCTCGACCAGCGCGCGGATCGCGTGGGGGCGGCTGGGGATGATCAGCGGGAACCGCGGCAGGTCCCGCAGCCGCAGCGTCCGCGGCGGGCGTCCCGCCTGCCGCGGGCCGACCAGGCACAGCGGCTCCTCCAGCAGGATCCGGGTTTCGACCGCCGGCGACAGGGTCGGGTTGTAGACGAGGCCCACGTCCACCCGGCCGACGGCCAGCCACTCCTCGATGGTCGAGGAGAGGCCCTCGACGATGCTGAGCGACGCCCGCGGAAACGCCTGCCGGAACTCGCGCACCACCGGCAGGGTGACGTGCCGCGCGACGGTGGGCGGCAGCCCGACCACGACCTTGCCGACCAGCGCGCCCTTGGTTTCCTCGACGTCGTGCCGTGCCCGGTCGACCTGCTGCAGGATGCCGCGGGCGTGCTCGAGCAGCCGCCTGCCGGCGTCGGTCGGCGTCGCGCCGCGGCCGTTGCGCAGCAGCAGGTTCTGCCGCAGCTCGACCTCGAGGCTGCGCACCTGCCGGCTGACCGCGGGCTGGGCGATGCCGAGGACGCGCGCGGCCCGGCTGAATCCGCCGAGGTCGACGACGCTGACGAAATACTCCAACTGCTTCAAGTCCATGGTTCTCCCGCATGCACCGAGGCGACCCATGCCGATCCGGCATAGCTGCTAGTGTAGCAGCGGGGCTTTTCCATGACCGCCGGGCGGCGCAAACTTGCCGGCACGGTCGGCGAAGCTGCGGCCGCTGGAGGATTCCATTCAAACGGCCATTCCCTGCCTGTTCATGCGCGGCGGCACGTCGCGCGGACCGTTCTTCGACGCCGCCGACCTGCCGGCCGACGTCGGCCTGCGCGACCGCGTGCTGCTCGCGGTCATGGGGTCGCCGGACAAGCGCCAGATCGACGGCCTGGGCGGCGCGCATCCGCTGACCAGCAAGGTCGGCATCGTCCGCCGCGGCAGCAAGCCGGGCGTCGACCTCGACTTCCTGTTCGCCCAGCTGCAGCCGGACAAGGACACCGTCGACACCACGCCGAACTGCGGCAACATGCTCGCGGCGGTGGTGCCCTTCGCGCTGGAAACCGGCATGGTCGAGCCCCGCGGCGCCAGCAGCACGTTCCGCGTGCTGACGCTCAACACCGACATGCAGTGCGACATCACCGTCCGCACGCCCGACGGCCACGTCGAGTACGAGGGCGACGCCAGCATCGACGGCGTGCCCGGAACGGCGGCTCCGGTCACCATCAACTTCCTCGATACGGCCGGCTCGGTGTGTTCCGGGCTGCTGCCGACCGGCCGCGTGCGCGACGTCGTCGACGGCGTCGCGGTCACCTGCATCGACAACGGCATGCCGCTGGTGATGTTTTCCGCCGCGGACGTGGATCGCACCGGCTACGAGGACGTCGCGCAGCTGAACGCCGACGCCGGGTTGAAGGCGCGCGTCGAGCGCCTGCGCATCGCCTGCGGCCACGCGATGGGCCTCGGCGACGTGACCAGCAGGAACTATCCGAAGATGACGCTGATCGCGCCACCGCGCCACGGCGGCAGCCTGTGCACGCGCAGCTTCATCCCGCACGTCTGCCACGACGCGATCGGCGTGCTCGCCGCGGTGACCGTCGGCACCGCGTGCGTGCTCGAGGGCTCGGTCTGTGAAGGGGTCGCCGTGGTTCCGCCGGGTCGGGTGCGGAAGGTTTCGGTCGAACATCCGACGGGCGAGTTCAGCGTCGAGCTCGAAACCGATCCGGCCAACCCGCAGAACGTCGTCCGGGCGGCGCTGCTGCGCACCGCGCGGCTGCTGATGCGCGGCGAGGTCATGATTCCCGCGTCGGTGTGGAAAGGAACGAGATCATGATCATCGACTGCCATGGCCACTACACGACGGCGCCGAGGGCGCTCGAGGAGTGGCGCAACCGCCAGATCGCCGGCCTCGAGGACGCGGCGGTCGCGCCGAAGGCGTCCGATCTCGTGATCAGCGACGACGCGCTGCGCGAGAGCATCGAGACCAACCAGCTCGCCAGGATGAAGGAGCGCGGCAGCGACCTCACGATCTTCTCCCCGCGCGCGAGCTTCATGGCGCACCACATCGGCGACTTCCGGACGAGCTCGACGTGGGCGGCGATCTGCAACGAGCTCTGCTATCGCGTGAGCGGGCTCTTCCCCGACCACTTCATCGGTGCGGCAATGCTGCCGCAGTCGCCGGGTGTCGATCCCCGGACCTGCATTCCCGAGCTGGAGCGGTGCGTCAACGAGTACGGCTTCGTCGCCATCAACCTCAATCCCGATCCGTCCGGCGGGCATTGGCGGGAGCCGCCGCTCTCCGACCGGCACTGGTACCCGATCTACGAGAAGATGGTCGAGTACGACATCCCGGCGATGATCCACGTCAGCACCAGCTGCAACGCGTGCTTCCACACCACCGGCGCGCACTACCTGAACGCCGACACCACCGCGTTCATGCAGTGCCTGACGGCCGACCTGTTCAAGGACTTCCCGACGCTGAAGTTCGTGATCCCGCACGGCGGCGGCGCGGTGCCCTACCACTGGGGCCGGTTCCGCGGGCTGGCGCAGGAGCTCAAGAAGCCGCTGCTCAGGGATCACCTGCTGAACAACATCTATTTCGACACCTGCGTGTACCACCAGCCCGGCATCGATCTGCTGACCCGGGTGATTCCCGTCGACAACGTGCTGTTCGCCTCGGAGATGATCGGCGCGGTGCGCGGAATCGACCCGGAGACGGGCCACCACTACGACGACACCAGGCGCTACATCGACGCCGCGGCGATCAGCGCGGAAGACCGCCGGAAGATCTACGAAGGCAACGCGCGGCGGGTCTACCCGCGGCTCGACGCCGCCCTGAAGGCCAAGGGCCGGTAACCGGAGAAGGCAGCATGAGCATGAACGATCTCGGCATCGTGAGGCGCAGGATCGAGCGCGCGGACCCCGCGGCGGTGGAGCAGCTTTCCCGCTTCGGCGTCGCCACCATCCATGAAGCCATGGGGCGGGTCGGCCTGATGAAGCCGTCCATCCGGCCGATCTACCAGGGCGCCCATGTTTGCGGCACGGCCGTGACGGTGCTGCTCCAGCCCGGGGACAACTGGATGCTGCACGTCGCCGCGGAGCAGCTCAGGGAGGGCGACGTCGTGGTCGCCGCGTGCACGACCGACAGCGAGGACGGCTACTTCGGCGACCTGCTCGCCACCAGCTTCCGTGCCCGGGGCGGGCGGGGGCTGGTCATCGACGGCGGCGTCCGCGACGTGAAGGACCTCACCGCCATGCAGTTCCCGGTGTTCTCGCGTGCGATCAACGCCCGTGGCACCGTGAAGGCCACGCTCGGATCGGTGAACATCCCCGTGGTCTGCGCGGGAGCGCTGGTGAACCCCGGCGACGTGGTCATCGCCGACGACGACGGGGTGGTCGTCGTTCCCGCCGCGATCGCGCGGCAGGCCGCCGACGCGGCGGCGGCGCGTGAAGCCAACGAGGCGGACAAGCGGAAGCGGCTGGCCGCCGGGGAACTGGGACTCGACATGTACAGGATGCGCGAACCGCTCGAAAAGGCGGGCCTCAGGTACATCGATTGAGCGGCCCGGCGGCCTCTGCCGCGCGAACGCCGCGTTTGAAGGATCGCGCCGCGCCGACCCACGACTTCGAGCGAACGAACACGATGGACTTCCAGATGAGCCCGGGCTGGCTCCCGTTCCACCCCGACCCGTCGACGCCGCGCTTCCGGGTACCCTCGGGGGCGGTGGACGCGCACTGCCACGTGTTCGGCCCGGGCGCGCGCTTTCCCTACGCGCCGGAGCGCAAGTACACGCCCTGCGATGCGTCGCGGGACCAGCTGTTCGCGCTGCGCGACCGGCTCGGCTTTGCGCGCAACGTCGTCGTTCAGGCGACCTGCCACGGTGCCGACAACCGCGCGCTGGTCGATGCGCTGCGGCACTCCGGCGGCAGGGCGCGCGGGGTGGCCACCGTCCGGCGCGGCGTCACCGACGCCGAATTGCGGGAACTGCACGAGGCCGGCGTCCGTGGCACCCGCTTCAACTTCGTCAAGCGGCTGGTGGACTTCACGCCCAGGGACGAGCTGCTCGAGATCGCGCAGCGGGTCGGACCGCTCGGCTGGCACGTGGTGGTCTACTTCGAGGCGGTCGACCTCCCCGAACTGTGGGACTTCTTCACCGTACTCCCGACCACCGTCGTCGTCGATCACATGGGACGGCCCGACGTGACCAAGCCCGTCGACGGACCGGAGTTCCAGCTGTTCCTGAAGCTGATGCAGGATCACCCCAACATCTGGTCGAAGGTGAGCTGCCCCGAGCGGCTGTCCGTCTCCGGGCCGCCGGCGCTCGACGGCGAGCGGAACGCCTACCGCGACGTGGTGCCGTTCGCGCGCCGCGTCGTCGAGAGCTTTCCGGACCGCGTGCTCTGGGGTTCCGACTGGCCCCACCCGAACCTCAAGGACCACATGCCCGACGACGGCCTGCTGGTGGACTTCGTGCCGCACGTCGCGACCACGCCGGAGCTGCAGCGCAGGCTGCTGGTCGACAACCCGATGCGGCTCTACTGGCCCGAAGAGACGCGCTGAGGACGCCGCCATGGCACTCGACAAGCCGTACAAGGACATCCCCGGCACGACGATCTTCGACGCCGAGCAGTCGCGCCGGGGCTACCATCTCAACCAGTTCTGCATGTCGCTGATGAAGGCCGAGAACCGCGCCCGGTTCAAGGCCGGCGAGCGCGCGTACCTCGACGAGTGGCCGATGACCGAAGAGCAGAAGCAGGCGGTCCTCGCCCGGGACCTCAACCGCTGCATCGCCCTCGGCGGCAACATCTACTTCCTTGCCAAGATCGGCGCGACCGACGGCAGGAGCTTCCAGCAGATGGCCGGGAGCATGACGGGCCTGACGGAGGAGCAGTACCGCGACATGATGATCAGCGGCGGCCGCCCCATCGAGGGCAACCGCTACATCGGGGAGCAGCGCTGATGGCGCGAATCACGGCGAGCGTGTTCACGTCGCACGTGCCCGCGATCGGCGCCGCGATCGACCTCGGCAAGACCGGCGAACCCTACTGGCAGCCGCTGTTCAAGGGCTACGAGCCGTCCAGGGCGTGGATGAAGGCGAATCGTCCGGACGTGATCTTCCTCGTCTACAACGACCATGCGACGGCCTTCAGCCTGGACATCATTCCGACGTTCGCGATCGGCTGCGCGGAGGAGTTCAAGCCGGCCGACGAAGGGTGGGGCCCCCGCCCGGTGCCGGTCGTCAAGGGACATGCCGAGCTCGCGGCCCACATCGCGCAGTCGGTGATCCTCGACGATTTCGACCTCACCATCGTCAACCGGATGGACGTGGATCACGGCCTGACGGTGCCCCTGTCGCTGATGTGCGGCCAGCCCGACGCGTGGCCGTGCCGGGTGATTCCGTTCGCGGTGAACGTGGTCCAGTACCCCGTGCCGTCGGGCCGACGCTGCTACCAGCTCGGCAAGGCGATACGCAAGGCGATCGAGTCGTACGACGAGCCGCTCGACGTGCAGATCTGGGGCACCGGCGGGATGAGTCACCAGCTGCAGGGACCGCGCGCCGGATTGATCAACCGGGAATTCGACAACGCCTTCCTCGACCAGCTGATCGCCGATCCCGAGGCGCTGTCGCGGAAGCCGCACATCGACTACGTCCGTGAAGCCGGGTCCGAGGGCATCGAACTGGTCATGTGGCTGATCGCCCGCGGCGCGATGGCGGACGCGCCGCCCCGCGTCGTCCACCGCTTCTACCACGTCCCGGCGTCCAACACCGCCGTCGGCCACCTGATCCTGGAGAATGCCCGATGAGCCGTTCGATCAAAGTCGCGCTGGCCGGCGCCGGAGCCTTCGGCACCAAGCACCTCGATGCGATCAGGCTGATCGACGGCGTCGAGGTCGTCTCGGTCGTCGGGCGCGAGCTCGACAAGACGAAGGAGGTCGCGGCCAGGTACGGCATCGGCCACGTGGCCACCGACCTCGCCGACAGCCTCGCGCTGAAGGAAGTCGACGCGGTCATCCTCTGCACGCCGACGCAGATGCACGCCGCACAGGCGATCGCCTGCCTCGAGGCGGGCAAGCACGTCCAGGTCGAGATCCCGCTCGCCGACACCCTGAAGGACGCGGAGGCGGTGGCGCGGCTGCAGCAGGCGACCGGCAAGGTCGCGATGGTGGGGCACACGCGCCGGTTCAATCCGAGCCACCAGTGGGTGCACCGGAAGATCCGGGCCGGCGAGTTCGGCATCCAGCAGATGGACGTGCAGACCTACTTCTTCCGTCGCACGAACATGAATGCGCTGGGCCAGCCGCGCTCGTGGACCGACCACCTGCTCTGGCATCACGCCGCGCACACCGTCGACCTGTTCGCGTGGCAGACGGGCGGCGACATCGTGGCGGCGAACGCGATCCAGGGACCCGTGCATCCGGCCCTCGGCATCGCCATGGACATGTCGATCCAGCTCAAGGCGAGCACCGGGGCGATCTGCACGCTGTCGCTGTCGTTCAACAACGACGGGCCGCTGGGCACGTTCTTCCGCTACATCGGCGACACCGGGACGTACCTTGCCCGCTACGACGACCTGTTCACCGGCAAGGACGAGAAGATCGACGTTTCGAAGGTCGACGTGTCGATGAACGGCATCGAGCTGCAGGACCGCGAGTTCTTCGCCGCGATCCGCGACGGGCGCGAGCCCAACGCGAGCGTCGCCCAGGTGCTGCCCTGCTACCGCACGCTCGACCGGCTCGAGCGCCAGCTTGCCGGACAGGCCGCCTGAAGCGCCGCCGCCCGCCTACGAGGAGGAATCACGATGACTGCTGCCGCGCGTGAACCGGACATCCCGGGCACCACGCTCTTCGACGGGACGATGGCCCGGAAGGGTTACGCCCTCAACAAGATGTGCTACTCGTTCAACCAGGCCGCCAACCGCGACGCGTTCGTCCGCGACGAGGCCGGCTATTGCGCGCAGTACGGGCTCACCGAAGCGCAGCTGGCGGCCGTGCGCAGCCGCAACGTGCTGCAGCTGATCGCCGCCGGCGGGAACATCTATTACCTCGCCAAGCTGGCCGGCATCCTCCATCTCGACGTGCAGGACATCGGCGCGCAGCAGACGGGGATGACCAAGGACGCGTTCAAGGCGATGCTGCTCGCCGCGGGGAGATGACGTCGTGGCCAACGTACTCGGAGCCATCACGACGTCGCACGTTCCTGCCATCGGCGGCGCCATCGCCAGGGGGCTGCAGCAGGACCCGTACTTCAAGCCGTTCTTCGACGGCTTTCCGCCGGTGCACGCATGGCTGGCCGACGGCCAGGCCCGACGTGGTCGTCGTGTTCTACAACGACCACGGACTCAACTTCTTTCTCGACAAGTTGCCGACCTTCGCCGTCGGCGCGGCGCCCGAGTACCGCAATGCCGACGAGGGCTGGGGCATTCCGACGCTGCGGCCGTTCCGCGGCGATCCCGAGCTCTCCTGGCACCTGATCGATGCGCTGGTCGCGGCCGAGTTCGACATCACGATGTGCCAGGAGATGCTGGTCGACCACGCGCTGACGCTGCCGATGGCGTGCCTGTGGCCGGGCGGCGGCGACTGGCCGGTGCGCATCGTGCCGATCGCGATGAACCACGTCCAGCATCCGCTGCCGTCGCTGCGCCGCAGCTACCACCTCGGGCAGGCGGTGGGCCGCGCGCTCGACGCGTGGGACGCGGACGTGCGCGTCCTCGTGCTGGGCACGGGCGGACTGTCGCACCAGCTCGACGGCCAGCGGGCCGGCTTCATCAACAAGCCGTTCGACCTGATGTGCATGGACGCGATCGTCGGCGACCCCGAGCGGCTGACGCACCTGTCGACGCGCGAGCTCGTCCGCGCAGCGGGCGCGCAGGGCACGGAACTCATGACCTGGCTCGCGGCGCGCGGTGCGCTGACGGGCGACGTCGCGAAGGTGCACTCGACGTACCACATCCCGATCTCGAACACCGCGGTGGCGCTGATGGTGCTGGCAAACCGGCAGGCGCAGACGTCGCAGGCGCGCGTCGCGTAGCGCCCCGGGCGGACACGGAATCGCGAATGAACCTGCTGCTGCTGCCCGGACTCCTCTGCGACCGCGCCGCGTGGGCGCCGGTGCTGCCGCACGTCGGGCAGGTGGCCGATTGCAGCATTCCGGACTACGCCGACGAGACGAGCCTGGGCGCGATGGCCGAGCGTGTGCTGGCGAGCGCGCCGCCGAGGTTCGCGGTCGCCGGCCATTCGATGGGCGGACGCGTCGCGCTCGAAGTCGTTCGCCGCGCACCCGGTCGCGTGGAGCGGCTGGCGCTGCTCGACACCGGGTACCGTGCGCGACCGGCGGGTGCGGCCGGCGACAGCGAACGTGCCGGCCGGCTGGCGTTGCTTGCTTCCGCGCGCGAGCGCGGGATGCGCGACATGGCGCGCACCTGGGTGCAGCCGATGGTCCATCCGGAGCGGCTGGCCGATGCGACGCTGATCGACGCGATCCTCGACATGTTCGCGCGCCGGACGCCGCTGCAGTTCGAGGGCCAGATCGCGGCGCTGCTCGCCCGCCCCGACGCCACCGACGTGCTTCGTGCCGTCGCTTGCCCGGCGCTGGTCCTGTGCGGGCGCGAGGACGGCTGGGCCCCGCCGCTGCAGCACGAGGAGATGGCGGCGCTGATGCCCCGCAGCCGCCTGGCGATCCTCGACCGCTGCGGCCACATGGCGCCGATGGAGCGGCCCGATGCGGTCGGGGCGGCACTGGTCGAATGGCTCGGGAGACCCGGGCGGCGGACGCGACGGAGGTCCAATGCGCGGGCTGACGGTCGCGGCCCGACGCAGCGGCGGCAGGACTCGCGGATCGAAGCTGGAATGCGCGACGCAGCGAGCGGCCGCGGAAGCATTGTTTTGTGTTGGGCACGCGCACCCGGCGCGTGCGAATCGATGACATCCATCACCCACGAAGGAGGACCCCATGAAGAACGGATTCTTTGAACGCCGCCGTCGCGTGCTGCAGGGCGCGGTGCTCGCGGCCGCGCTCTGTGCGCTGCACGGCCCCGCGCTTGCCGCCGATCCGCTGAAGATCGGTTTGATCCTGCCGCTGACCGGCCCGTTCGCGTCGACCGGCAAGCAGATCGAGGCGGCCGCGCGCCTCTACATCGCGAAGAACGGCGATACGGTCGCCGGCCGCAAGGTGGAGCTGATCGTCAAGGACGACACCGGCCTCGCGCCGGAGACCACCAAGCGCATCGCGCAGGAGATGGTGGTGCAGGACAAGGTGAGCGTGCTGGCCGGGTTCGGGCTGACGCCGCTGGCGCTGGCCGCGGCGCCCGTGGCGACCGAAGCCAAGGTGCCGATGATCGTGATGGCCGCGGCGACCGGGATGATCCCGACCCGCTCGCCGTACATCGTGCGCCCGAACTTCACGCTGCCGCAGGTCACGGCGCCGATCGCCGAATGGGCGCTGAAGAACAAGATCAGGCGCGTCGTCACCATGGTGACCGACTACGGCCCGGGCCTCGACGCCGAGAAGACGTTCCAGGCGGTGTTCAAGGCCGGTGGCGGCGAGATCGTCGAGGCGATCCGCACGCCGCTGCGCAATCCCGACTACGCGCCGTTCCTGCAGCGCGCGAAGGACGCGAAGCCCGACGCGCTGTTCGTGTTCGTGCCGTCCGGCGAGGGCCTCGCGGTCATGAAGCAGTTCGACGAGCGGGGCCTGAAGCAGGCCGGCATCCGGATGATCGGCACCGGCGACGTCACCGACGACGACCTGCTCGAGACCATGGGCGCGCCGGCGCTCGGCGTCATCACGTCGTTCCACTACTCGGCCGCGCACGACTCGCCCGAGAACAAGGCCTATGTCGACGCCTTCATGAAGGCGAACAACGGCATGCGTCCGAACTTCCACTCGGTCGGCGGGTACGACGGCATGCACCTGATCTACGAGGCGGTGAAGAAGGCCGGCCCCAACGCCACCGGCGACCAGCTGGTCGAGGCGATGAAGGGCATGAAGTGGGTGAGCCCGCGCGGGCCGATGTCGATCGACCCGGCGACGCGCCAGCCCGTCCAGACCGTCTACCTGCGCGAGGTGAAGATGGTCAACGGCAAGCCGTGGAACATCGAGTTCGACAAGTTCGAGAACGTGAAGGACCCGGGGAACTGATCGCCCCGTCAGGCTCCGGGAACGCGCGATGCTCGGCAATCTTGCAGGAGTTCTGTTCGACGGCGTCGCGTACGGCAGCCTGCTGTTCATCATCAGCATCGGCCTGTCGGTGACGATGGGCCTGATGAACTTCGTCAACCTGGCGCACGGCGCGTTCGCGATGCTGGGCGGCTACGTCTGCGTGCTGCTGATGATGCGCGCCGGCGTGCCGTTCCTCGCGACGCTGCCGGTCGCCTTCGTGGTCTCCGCGATCGCCGGCATCGTCCTGGAGCGAACGCTGTACCAGCGCCTGTACAAGGCCACTCACCTCGATCAGGTGATGTTTTCCATCGGCCTCGTGTTCATGTCGGTGGCGGCGGCGACGTACTTCTTCGGTCCGTCGCAGCAGCCGGTGCGGCTGCCCGATTTCCTGCGCGGGCAGGTGCGGGTGCTGGGGCTCGACGTGGGAGCCTACCGGCTGTTCCTCATCGGCATGGTCGCCGTCGTGACCGTCGCGCTCCACTTCATGCTGGTGCGCACGCGGTTCGGCGCGCAGGTCCGGGCGTCGGTGGACAACGCGGTCGCCTCCGCCGGGCTCGGCATCAACGTCAACCGCGTGTTCGGCGTCACCTTCGCGCTGGGCTCCGGTCTGGCCGGACTGGGGGGCGGGCTCGGGGTCGACGTGCTCGGCCTCGACCCGACGTTTCCCTTCAAGTACATGGTGTATTTCCTGCTGGTGGTGGCGATCGGCGGCGCAGGCACGATCAAGGGCGGGCTGGTCGCGGCGATGGTGCTCGGCATCTGCGACGTCGCCGGCAAGTACTACGTCCCCCAGGTCGGTTCGTTCATCATCTATTTCCTGATGGTCGCGCTGATGATCCTGTTCCCCGCGGGGCTGTACGGGAAGCGCGCATGAGCGGATCGCGTCCGACGCCCGGCGTGCCGGGCACCGCAGCGGCGAGCGCCGTCGCGGTCGAGCCACGGCTCCCCACCGACCGCTGGCGGGCGATCGAGATCGCGTTCTGGCTGGCGGCCGTCGCGGCCTTCTTCCTGTTCCCGAGCCACCGTGTGCTCGGCAGCCAGATTCTCATCACCGGGCTGTTCGCCGTCACGCTCGACCTCATCCTCGGATACGCGGGCATCGTCTCGCTCGGGCACGCGGCCTTCTTCGGCGTCGGCGCGTACGCGGCCGGGCTGCTCGCCGTGCACGGCTGGGGCGAGCCCCTGAGCGGCCTCGCCGTCGCCGGGATCGCCGGGGCGGTCGTCGGCTTCGCGACCAGTTTCCTGGTGGTCCGCGGATCGGACCTCGCGCGCCTGATGGTGACCCTCGGCATCGGCCTGATGCTGTTCGAGGCGGCGAACCAGATTCCGTCGATCACCGGCGGCGCGGATGGGCTCTCCGGCGTGACGATGTGGAAGGTCTTCGGGCTGTTCGCGTTCGACATGACCGGGACGACCGCGTATGCGTACAGCCTCGGCGTGCTGTTCGTGCTGTTCGTCGTGGCGCGCCGCATCGTCAGCTCGCCGTTCGGGCTGTCGTTGCGTGGGGTGCGCGAGAACGCGCGCCGCATGCCGGCGATCGGCGCGCCGGTGTCCCGCCGGCTGATCGCGGTCTACACGATCAGCGCCGCGATGGCGGGGGTCGCGGGGGGGCTGCTCGCGCAGACCACGCAATTCGTCGGCCTCGACGTGTTCGGCTTCCCGCGTTCGGCGGACCTGATGATCATGCTGGTGCTCGGAGGCACCGGGCGGCTTTACGGCGGCCTGGTCGGCGCGACGGTGTTCATGATCGCGCACCACTATCTGTCGGGCATCAATCCCGTCTACTGGCAGTTCTGGCTCGGGTTGCTGCTGGTCGTCGTGGTGATGTTCGCCCGCGGCGGCATTCTCGGCGCGGCCGAGGCCCTGCGGGATCGCTTCCGGCGGGCCGGACCATGAAGCCCGCGCTGTCCACCACCGGCCTGTCGAAGCACTTCGGCGCCTTCAAGGCGAACAGCGACGTCACGCTGTCGTTCGCGCAGGGCGCGCGGCACGCGCTGATCGGCCCCAACGGTGCCGGCAAGACCACGCTGATCAATCTGCTCACCGGCGCGCTGCCGCCGACGTCGGGCGAGGTGTTCCTCGGCGACGAGCGGATCACCGCGCTGCCGCCGCACGAGCGCGTCAAGCGCGGCCTGACGCGCACGTTCCAGATCAACACGCTGTTCCCGGGCCTGACGGTGCTGGAGTCGGTGGTTCTCGCGATCTGCGAGCGCAAGGGCACGGCGGGGGTCTGGTACCGGACGACCGCCGCCCAGCGCGAGGAGATCGACGAGGCGCAGGCGCTGCTCCGGCAGCTGCGCCTCGCCAACGAGGCGAACGCGCTGACGCGCAATCTGGCCTACGGCAAGCAGCGGCTGATCGAGATTGCGCTGGCGCTGGCCGCGAAGCCGCGCATCCTGCTGCTCGACGAGCCGGCGGCCGGCATCCCGGCGGGCGAGAGCACCGAACTGTTCGCGGCGATCGCCGCGCTGCCCTCGGACGTCACCATCGTGTTCATCGAGCACGACATGGAACTCGTGTTCCGCTTCGCCGAGCGGATCACGGTGCTGGTCGGCGGCAAGGTCCTGACCGAGGGCTCCCCGGCCGAGATCGCCGCCGACGCGCGCGTGCGCGAGGTCTACCTGGGCGAGGCGCAGCATGGCTGAACTGCTCGCGGTCGAGGGGCTCACCGCCGGCTATGGCGAGAGCGTGGTCCTGGACGACGTCTCGCTGACGATGGAGGAGGGCGACAGCCTCGCGCTGCTCGGGCGCAACGGCATGGGCAAGACGACGCTGCTGGTCACGCTGATGGGCCTGACGCGCCAGCATCGCGGCAGCCTGCGCTGGCGGGGAGGCGATCTCTCGAGCCTGCCCACGCACCGGCGCAGCCGGGCCGGTCTGGGCTGGGTGCCGCAGGAGCGCTTCATGTTCCCGTCGCTCACCGTCGAGGAGCATCTCACGGTCGTCGCCCGGCCGGGCCACTGGAACGTCGCCCGGGTCTACGAGGTCTTCCCGCGCCTTGCCGAGCGGCGCGGCAATCTCGGCAGCCAGCTCTCCGGGGGCGAGCAGCAGATGCTGGCGATCGGCCGCGCGCTGATGGTCAACCCCCGCCTGCTGCTGCTGGACGAGCCGATGGAAGGACTCGCGCCGATCATCGTGCAGGAACTGATGAGCGTCATCCGCGAGTTGATCACCGACAGCGGCATGGCGGTGATCGTCGTCGAGCAGCACGCGAAGCTCGCGCTGTCGCTGACGACGGAGCGCGGTCGTCCTCGAGCGGGGCCGCGTCGTGCACCGGGCGCCGAGCGAAACGCTGCTGGCCGATCCGACAACCCTGCACCGGCTGGTCGCGGTGTCGTGACGGGAGGTTCGTCGAAATGAAGGCGATCGCGATCATCCAGGACGAGCATCGCGCCATCACCGCGGTGGTCGAAGGGCTCCGGCACCTGGTCGCGGAGATTGCCGCCGGACGCATGGCGCCCGACCACGCGCTGCTGGGAGCCCTGTTCCACTACATCGAGGAGTTCCCGGAGCGCCTGCACCACCCGAAGGAGGACGACTTCCTGTTCGCCCGGCTGCGGGTGCGCCGCCCCGACGCCGCACCGGTGCTGGACCGCCTGCACAACGAGCACGTCATCGGCCGCGAGCGGCTCGCCGAGCTGAAGGCCCGGTGGGAGCGCTACCGGGGCGACGCCGCGACGCTGCCGCTGTTCGTCGAGGGCGTCGAGCGCTATTCGCATTTTCACTGGCTGCACATGCGGAAGGAAGAGGAGCAGGTGCTGCCGCTTGCCGCCGAGGCGCTCACGCGCGAGGACTGGGAAGCCATCGACGCGGCATTCGCCTCCAACAACGATCCGGTGGTCGGCGTGGCGGCGAGCAAGGCATTCCGCGAGCTGTTCCGCCACCTCGTCGCGATCATGCCGCCGCCGTTCGGCGTGGGTCCGGAGCCGGGCCGCCCCGGCGGGCACTGAGCCCGCCGGCGGGCCTGCCAGGGTTCGCCGCGATCGCGGTCCGCAGCGCCATCTCCTCCGCGCCGCGCAGGTGCGGCCGCGTCCGGTCGATCAGGAGCTCGTTCGGCGAGACCTATCCAACCTGACGCTCAAATGATGACCTGGTTGCGATCCAGCCGAAACAGCGCGACAAGAAGGCCGATCGTCGCGATCACCAGGAAGGCGGGACCGAACAGCCAGAAAACGAGCGGAATCGCCACGAACAGCGACCGGATCCCGACGGCCATCATGTAGCCCGCCCGGTTCAGGCGGCGCGCGACCGATTCCGGCGCCAACGCCTCGTTCGCCACCCGGAGCTCCCCCGGCACGTTGATCATGAACAGGACGTGGTTGGTGAGGCGGATGGCCATGGTGAAGGCGAAGAAGGCGACAAGGAAGTCCGCCAGGAGGCACATCACCTTGAAGCTCCACACCTCGGCGGAAGGTGGCCCAAGGAAATTCATCGCATGCCAGCTGCGGGCGATGCTGTCCGCCTGGCCGGAGAGCGTGAGCGTGCCGATGATCAGCAATGTCGCGGTCGAAACCATCAGGATGCCGAACATGATGAAGTTGCGCAGCGTCTGCACGGCCATCACGTCCTTGGCCGGGTTGGCCATCACGTGCTCCACCCACAGCCGGCGCGCCGACTCGTTGACGAAATGGATGGAATAACTGGGATCCTGCCGCACCCGGAGGCGCAGGTAGTAGTAATAGGCGCCGATCATCATGGCGCTCAAGGCGAGACCCAGAAGATCGGGCCCCAGAACGCGGACCCACTGCTGCTCGAACCAGGCTCCACTCACGGCTCATCTCTCCTCGATGGGCGTACTCTCGTCTCCCGGCGGGCGGGCGACGAATGAAGGCGACAGAAAAAGCATACTCTCGCGCGCGATTCGGTCGCCATCCTCCTTGGCGTCAGCCTTGCGACGAGGCAGGCACGTTCCAGCGCCATCGATCGCTCGCGATTGTACCGCAGGCAGAGATTTCAATGGGTTATCCGATGAAGGTCGATTGACCGACCGCCGATCGACCCACGTGAGAGGATGCCGAGGCCAGCCGACGGCACGCAGGGCGCGCACCCGATTCAAGGTCATTTCAAGGTGCATGGAATATCGCGCCGGCGATTGCCCTCTCTAGCATTAACCATCGGCCAATCCATGTTCGGTTCCCGAGAGCGCCTCTACAACACCTGGGTCCGCGACCACTATCGCTTCCTGTTCCGCAGCGCCTGGGCGCTGACGGGCAGCCGCGCGGTGGCCGAGGACGTGGTGCAGGACTGTTTCGAACTCGCATGGCGCCACATGGATCAGCTGCGAGACCGGGCGCTGGCGCGGCCGTGGCTGTTCCAGATCCTGCGGCGGGAGGCGTTCCGCAACCTTGCGCCGTCCCCGGATTGGGCCGTGGAGCCCTACGAGGAGGGAACGGACGATCGTGTCGGCTGCGATGACATTGCGGCCGCCGACCAGCGCATGGACATCCTCGGCGCCATGCAGGCGCTGCCGGCGATCCACCGCGAGGTCCTGACGCTCTTCTATTTCGAAGACATGCCGGTGGCCGATATGGCGCTCGCGCTCGATGTGGCACCGGGCACGGTGCTGTCGCGCCTGAACCGCGCGCGCGACGGCTTGCGCCAGCGCATGCAACCCGAAACCGCAGCCGCGGCGCCCGAGACCACGGGCCGCGTGCTCGACTTCCCCAATACGGCGGCCCGTAGCGGCCGTGACGACTGAGTACCGCCAAGAGCAATCATGAAGAGCAATCGCAATCCGGCTTCCGGGTACGACGTGCGCTGGACGCATGCCGATTTTGAACTGGCCGCCGCGCTGAAGGACGCGACCGAGGTGCCCGAGGCGCCGGCGTCGCTGTACCGGCCAGTGCCATGGCGTCGGTCGGCCGCAGTCCTGTCCGGCATGGTCCTGTCGGTCGTGCTGGGTGGCTGGGCCTTCGTCGCCTTGCTGTACCCGCCCGAGCTCGTGCGCGAGGCGCTGGTCCACGAGCATCGGGAAGCAACGCTTCGCGGTGACTTCCAGCCCGACAAGCGGCCGATGTTCGAGGCGATGGGCCTGCGCGCGGACGCCGCATTGCCCGGCCTGATGCAACTGCAGCGGCCCTGCGACATCGATGGGCACATCGCGTACCACGTCACGACGTTTCTCGAGAAAGGCGGCGGCATGGTGACCATCCTTGCCTTCGAAGGACCGCTGCCGAACGAAATGGCAGGCAGGCAGGGCAGCTGGATGGGGCGGCACTGGCGCTTCACTCACGGTATCCCGGGGAAGACGATATTGCTCCTGGCGGATAACGCCCGGGTGTTGGCCGAGACGGAACGCCTGTTGAAGCGCGGTTGATCGGCAGTCCGACGAAGACAGGAAGAGCTTTTCGCATCAACACGACCAGTCCTTGGGAGGAACGATGGATGACCACACCAATCGCCTGCGGCGCAGGCTCATCGCGGGTGGCGCGGGCGCGCTGGCGGCAGCGGGACTCGGTGCGTTGAGTCGGACGGCATTCGCGCAGGCGGCGACCACCGAGTTGCCGATCGTCAACGGCAAGCGAAACGTGGTGGCGTTCCCGGAAAAGCGGCCGCTCATCGTGCTGACGACGCGCCCGCCGCAGCTCGAAACGCCCTTCGAAATCTTCAACGAGGGACCGATCACGCCGAACGACGCGTTCTTCGTTCGGTATCACAACGCCGGCGTTCCCACGTCCATCGACGGCGACAAGCACGTCATCAGGATCGGCGGCAACGCGGTGGGCAAGCCGTTCGAATTGACGGTGTCCGAGCTTCGCTCCCAGTTCAAGCCGATCGAGTACGTGGCGGTGAATCAGTGCTCCGGCAACAGCCGCGGACTGTTCTCGCCGCGCGTCACGGGCGGGCAGCTCACCAACGGCGCCATGGGCAACGCGCGCTGGGTCGGCGTGCCGCTGAAGGACGTGCTGGCGCGCGCCGAGTTGAAGGGCACCGCAAGACAGGTGGCATTCAACGGGCTCGACACCGCGGTCTTCGGCGGCGGCGATTTCGTCAAGTCGCTCGACGTGAGCCACGCGCTCGACGGCGAAGTCATGTTGGCGTACCAGATGAACGGCACCGACATCCCGATGCTCAACGGCTACCCGGTGAAGCTGGTGGTTCCGGGCTACTACGGCACGTACTGGGTCAAGCACCTGTCGGAGATCGAGGTCATCGACAACGTGTTCGAGGGCTTCTGGATGAAGCCCGCCTATCGGATTCCCGACAACGACTGCGCCTGCATCGAGCCCGGCACCACGCCGGCGGCGACGCGCCCCATCGGCCGCTTCAACGTGCGCTCGTTCATCACCTCGGTGCAGGATGGTGCGCGACTCCGCGCGGGCCAGCAGGCGGTCGTGCGCGGCATCGCCTTCGACGGCGGGCAGGGCATCCGCGAGGTGGCCTACTCCACCGACGGCGGGCAGACCTGGCGCGAGGCCAGGCTGGGCAACGACCTCGGGCGCTACTCGTTCCGCGAGTTCACGTTCGCCTTCACTCCCGAGAAGGGGACGCACGACCTGCGGGTGCGTGCCTGGAACCGTTCCGGCCAGAGCCAGCCGATGGATGCGCTGTGGCAACCGGCGGGCTACATGCGCAACGTCGTCGAGCGGGTCTCGGTCACCGCGGTCTAGGGGGCATGGACATGAACAGCAAAGCAATCATCGCGGTCGCGTTCTCGGCGCTGGCGCTCGGCGTCGGGACGATGACGCCGGCCCTCGGCAAGTCGATCACCTTGCCGACGGAGGCGCCGGCGCTCAAGGCCAGCGCGCTGCCGGGGTATGCCAAGGCCCAGACCAATTGCGTGGCGTGTCACTCGGCCGAATACATGCTGTATCAGCCACCCACCGCACCGCGCGCCTACTGGGAGGCGATGGTCGCCCGGATGAAGACGGTGTTCAAGGCGCCCATCGACGACGCGGACATGCCGGCGATCGTCGACTACCTGGTCAAGACTTACGGCAACGAGCAGCCCAAGTAGCGCCCCGGAATTGCGCGGCCACGGGCGCGAACGTCCCTGTGGCCGCCGGGCATTCCTGACCCTTCAACCAGTGGAGCAGCCATGACCATGATGGTACGCAGAGGATTCCTGTCGATGGCTGCCGTGGCGGCCCTTGCGATGGTCGCGCCGGTGGCGGCGCAAGCGCAATCCGGCGCAGTCAAGAACAAGGCCGTCTTCCAGGTCAGCGACGCCGACCCGCAGAAGTGGAACCTCACGCTCAACAACGCCAGGAACGTCCAGGACGACCTGGGCAGCGACGCCGTCCAGCTCGAGATCGTCGTCTACGGTCCGGGCATCGGCATGCTGAAAGGCGACTCCGCGGTCGGCAAGCGCGTGGCCGAGGCGCTCAAGAGCGGCGTCAAGGTCGTCGCCTGCGAGAACACCATGAAGGCGCAGAAGCTGGCCCGTGCCGACATGCTGCCCGACATCGGCTACGTACCGGCAGGGGTGGTCGAACTCATGCAAAGGCAGCGGGAAGGGTACGCTTACATTCGTCCGTGACGGGCCGTCCGCCGGCGGGCGCGGGCTGACACAAAGGCCGGCATGCCATGGCGTGCCGTGAAGACAGGGGCGGCTCCCGCGGGCGGCGAAACTCGAAACCAGTACCTCTGCAATCTCGGTGAAGCGCAATATCCTGCCAAGGGTGTTGGCCGCTCGCCTCGGTCCATCCCGCGTCAACTGACGCGGCTCAGGCGCGATGTCGTGTTCGGACGAGCGTGTTCGCGGCCTTGCTGGAGCCGCTCGCGCCAGGCAGCCGGCCCTGCCGGCTCAGCCTGCGAACGGGCCTGATAAAATCCCATCGTGGCAGCCGGCAGACCCGGTCGCGGAATCGGCAGAACGCCACCGCTGCCCGTGGGAAAGGTCCGCACATGACTACGCCTGCAGTCCACAGTCCTCGTCAGAATCATTTGCTCGACGCGCTGCCGGCCAGCGACTACGAGCGGCTTGCGCCCCATCTGGAACTGATACCGATGAAGCTCGGCGAAGTTCTCTATGAGTCAGGGGACCAGCTGCGGTACGTTTACTTCCCCACCACGTGCATTCTTTCGCTGCTGTACGTGATGGAGGATGGCGCATCGGCCGAGATCGCCGTCGTGGGCAACGAGGGCATCCTCGGCATATCCCTGTTCATGGGAGGCAACACCACGCCCAGCCGCGCGATCGTGCAGGGCGCGGGGTACGCCTACCGACTCAAGGCCGACTTGCTCAAGAATGAGTTCGAGCGTTACGGTCCGACCATGCATCTCCTGCTGCGCTACACCCAGGCGCTGATCACGCAGATGGCGCAGACCGCGGTCTGCAATCGGCACCATTCGGTCGACCAGCAATTGTGCCGGTGGCTGTTGCTGTGCCTGGATCGGTTGCCGTCGAACGAAATCTCCATGACCCAGGAATTGATCGCCAACATGCTGGGGGTGCGCCGCGAAGGCGTCACCGAGGCTGCCGGGAAGCTGCAGGACGCCGGGTTGATTCGATACCAGCGCGGCAGGATCACCGTGGTCGACCGCCCGGGCCTGGAGGCGCGGTGCTGTGAATGCTACAAGGTGGTCAAGGCGGAGTTTGATCGTCTCCTGCCCTACGTCGCAAAGTAGCCCACCGGGCGGTCCTCTGCTCATGGGTGCTGGGTATTAGCTAACGTCGAAAAGATGCCGGCTTGCGGCCGGGCTCGACTTTGTGCCCGATTCGCTCACCGCTTGGCAAGCCGCTTCGCGTTTGCGGTAGCCCTGGCGTGGATGGGCTTCAGCCCGCGATGCGCGAGCCTGGTGGCGTCTTTCGAGACGTCTGCCATGCGCACCGCCGATTGCCCCAGCGCTCGCGCGAGTGCCGCCTGCCGCGCGATCAACTGGCTGTGCGTTCGGCTGCTGGCCAGCGACACGAACGCCGCCGAGGTCCGCAGGAGATGGCGGAAGGCCAAAGCGCCCCACGGCTGGCTCATGGTCATCAGGTGCGCGGCCATCGCCTGAGCGGATTGCGCCCCCGCTTCGATCATTTTTTGGTGAAGTTTCGGCCCGCCGTCGCATGCGACCCGTTGTCGCCGTCTGCGCCGGTGGGCGCCCGCATTCAACCGTAGCGCTGCATCGTGTGCGCCACCGCACAGACCGACCAGACGAGGGTCGCGCAGACTGTTTTCATCGCGGTGGATCACGGCGGTGGGAATGGCAGCCATCAGACCGGATGCGCTTTGGGCGTGTGCATATACGCTTCGGCGGAATGCGACGGCCAAGCATGGCGCAATGGCTCGTCCCGCCGATTGTCCATGTGCATCCACACGCGAGTTTCGCGGTCTGCGATGACTTGATCAATCGAAGCATCAATTGGAGACGACCATGACGAACACCACTCTGGAACTCGACCGGAACAAGACTGCGAAGCCGGATCCGGCCTCGGGTCCGCTCGGAGCGCATCCCGTTGGAACGGGGCTTGGTGCAGCTGCCGGGGGCGCCGCAGCGGGCGCACTGGCGGGAACGGTGGCGGGCCCGGTGGGCACGGTGGTAGGCGCGGTAGCAGGCGCCGTGGCCGGCGGCCTGGCCGGAAAGGCGATCGCCAAATCGATCGACCCGACCGCCGAGGAAGCCTTCTGGCGCGAGAACTATTCGAGCCGGCCCTATGTCACCAAGGGGGCATCCTATGACGAATATGGTCCCGCCTATCGCTACGGCGTCGATACCTACGGACGGTACGAAGGCCGCTCGTTCGAACAGGCGGAACCCGAGCTGATGCGCGACTGGGACCGCGCCAAAGGCACCTCCAAGCTGACGTGGGAGAACGCCAAGCACGCGACCCGTGACGCCTGGCAGCGCGTCAGCGACTTCGTTGAACGCGCGACGCCTGGGGATTCCGATCACGATGGGAAGTAGATCGACATCCGACGGTCGCCACGGGGCAAAGAACTGACAACTGAACAGGGACCACCGGGTGGAGGCGCCATTGCACAGGCGCGCCGCGGATCAAGCGTCCGCCCGGTGTTGCCCTGCGATACGGCTGGGCCCGTCGAGTGCAGCAATCGAAAGGTTGGCCCGCCGTGTCTTTCGTTTCGCGAATGCATTTTGAGGAGCACGTCATGAGCATGAACAAAGGGCAAGTCAAAGGTCGAGTCAAAGAAGTGCAAGGCATGGTCAAGGAAGTTGCCGGCAAGCTCGTAGGCAACAAGGCGCTGGAAGAGAAAGGCAAGGTTGAACAGATTCGCGGCGAGGCACAAGCCGAGGTTGGCGACGTGAAGCAAGCCGTCAAGGACGCAAAGAAGGGCGCCTGACCTTCCCGTCGATCAGTCGCCGCGAGAGGAACAGAGGAGCAAGCCATGAGCCTTGGGACCATTCTGCTGATTGTCGTGATCCTGGCGCTCATCGGCGTCCTGCCCGTCTGGCCGCACGCCAGGAGTTGGGGGGTACGGTCCCTCGGGCCTCGTCGGTGTCGTGCTGGTGATTTTGATCGTCCTGTTCGTCATGGGGCGCCTGTAATCGCGCCCAGTGTCGCTGGAGAAGTTCACTCAAAGGGAAAGGCATGAAAGACATCACTCGCAAGTTGGCAACGCTCGCGGGCATTCTGTTCGTGGCCATGGCGCTGGGCTGCGCGTCGACGGCGAGCTACGAAGACCGCGGTGTGGCCCCCCCGGCTGGCGCTCGCGTTGAACCCGCGCACGTTGAACTGTTTGACGGCTATCAGTTCGGCGGAAGCGCGTATCCCGTCAATGGCACGGTCACCAATTTCTCGGATGTCGGCTTCAACGACCGCGCCCAATCGATGGTTATCCGCGACGGCAACTGGCAAGTCTGTGAGAATCCCGATTTCGGCGGAGCGTGCCAGACCTACGGTCCGGGCCGTTACCCGAATCTCGGTGTGCTGGCGGGGCGCATCAGCTCCATCCGCTCGGCTTCCGGCGGCAACGTCCCTGCAAGCGGCGGCTGGGGCACGGGCTCGCGCGCATCGCTGTACGAAGGCCCCAATCTCTCCGGACGTTCGTTCGTGATGGACAGCGAGGTGGTGGCGAACCTCGCCAACACCGGGTTCAACGACCGCGCCGCGTCGTTGCGCGTCGAGGGCGGCTACTGGATCTTCTGCAGCGACACCAACTTCGGCGGCGAGTGCATGACGTTCGGTCCAGGCGACTACCCGACGCTGCCGTGGGGACTGAGCTACAAGATTTCGTCCGGCCGGCGCGTCCAGGGCCATTATCCATACACCCAGAACCCGACGTGGCAGCGCTAGCCTTGCTGCAAGAGGTCAAGGAAGTCACCGGCAAGCTCGTAGGCCGGAAGAAGCTGGAAGAAGAGGGCAAGGGTTAAAAAAGTCGCGGCGAGGCACAAGCCCTTCAAGGGCGTGGTTCAGCTGAGCGGCTTTGTAAGCTCGCAGGCCGCGGAAAACAAGGCGGTCGAGGTTGCGCGCGCCGTCGGCGGCGTCAAGTCCGTCAAGAACGACATGCGCTTGAAGTAGGCAGGGACGCAAGCCTTCGATAGGGGGCGTGCAATAACTTAATCGAATCGTAGGGATATGACATGTCCAAACTGATGATTGCATTGTTTGTCACCGCCGGGCTGGGTTTTGCCGGCGCCAGCGCGGCGCAGATGAACGCGCCCATGAACGCTCCGATCTCGAAGGCGAGCTATACCCAGGCGGTCAAGGACGCCAATGCGCAGTACAAGATCGACAAGGACGCCTGCGCGTCGCTCTCCGGAAACGCCAAGGACATCTGCGTCGCGGAAGCAAAGGGCAAGGAAAGCGTTGCCAAGGCGGAAGCCGAAGCCGCCTACAAGCACACCCCGAAGGCGCGCGAGAACGCCCGCATTGCGCACGCCCAGGCGAACTACAACGTCACCATCGAGAAATGCGACGACCTGGCCGGCAACCGGAAGGATGTCTGCGTCAAGGAAGCAAAGTCCGAGTTGGTCAAGGGCAAGGCGAACGCCAAGGTCGACCGTGTCGCGGCCGATACGAACAAGGAGGCGGCGACGAAGCAGGCTGAAGCCCGCAAGGACGCGAGCGCAGACAAGCGCGACGCGGAATACAAGGTTGCCATCGAGAAGTGCGACGCGCTCGCGGGTCCCGCGAAGGATGCGTGCGTCAGCAGCGCGAAGGCACAATACGGCAAGCCCTGAGAACGAAGAGGGTCTCGGTCGCCCATCTCTGTTGCGGGTGGTGTGAGACGTTTGGCACCGCGGCCGAGGAGGAGGCGCAGGCGCGCGCGCCGCCGAGGCGCGCGCCCGCCCAACGTTACAACTTGCGCGGGCTGAGCGCCAAGAAAGAGGGGGGCGACCACAGGGCCAACAGCAGGTTACCGCCGCGCGTGTCAAACACGGGGTGTCAACGAACTGTCGCCCGCTATCCACCCCGTTCATCCCCACTCGGAATCGAACCACCATGAGCCATTCCACAGCCGTCCGTAAGCCGTCGCCCAATTCGTCGCCTTCCCGTCGCAGAGCGGAAGGGCAGGAGTCCCGCGCGTTGCCTCGCACGTTGAAGGCGCGCAGCCGGCCCGGCGACACCACGCTGCAGCGGCACGTGTCCTTCTTCGATGACGACGGCGATCGCGGCGTCGGCGTGGCAGAGTGCACGCGTGGGCTCAAGGCCCTTGGCCTCCCGTTTGGAGTGGCGGAGGCCGCCGCGCTCGCCATCGTTGCGCCCTTGAGCATCCAGACGCGAGGCTCGTTGCTGGCGCTGAACATCGACATCGAGAACATTCAGAAGGGCAAGCACGACAGCGACACCGGCATCCTGGACAAGCGAGGTCGATTCAACACCAGGCGCTTCGAGAGGGTGTTCGGCGCGCGCTCAACGGTCGAGGGGAGTGGCGACAAGGCGTTCACCGCTTCCGAACTCACCAAAATGATCCTCGCGAACCGCGAGACGCTTCTTGGGTCGTTGGTGTCGATGGTCGAGTGGCAAACGCTGCTCCTGCTGGCAGCCGACACGGCGGCCGTCGAAGGCGGCAAGTCGGTGCCTGCCTTGAGTGTCGCCAGAGTGAAGGCGTTCTACGACGGGACGCTGTTCTACAAGATCGCGAAAGCACGCGCATAGGACGGGCGAGGCAGTTCTCGGGGGCGCTCGCATCGGGCTGCATGGGCGCCTGAAGCGATCCGCCTTTGACCGCATGGGACAAGTTCCCGAACGGTTATGAACTGGTCGCGGCGACGGGAGACCGGAATGGCACGACGGCTGGTGATCATCGGAGGCGATGCCGCAGGGATGTCTGCGGCAACGCAGGCGCGGCGGATGTCATCCGCAGGCGAACTCGAGATCGTGGCATTCGAGCGCGGGTCGCGCACCTCCTACGCCGCCTGCGGTCTGCCCTACCTGGTCGGGGGGCTGGTCGATGCGCCGGAGCCTCTCATCGCGCGGACCCCGGAAGAGCACCGAGCCAACGGCATCGACGTCCGGATCCATCACGAGGTCACCGCCATCGACACCATGGCGTCGACCGTGACGGTGCGCAACCTCGACACCGGCCGGGAGGCGGTCGAGCATTACGACGAACTCCTCATCGCCACCGGCGCATCGGGCATCGCCCCTCCGTGGCCGGGTATCGACGCGGAAGGGGTGCTGCAGCTTCGGACCCTCGACGACGCGGCGGCGGTGGAACGACGACTCGGCGCGGGAGCCCGCCGCGCCGTGGTCGTCGGCGCCGGCTACATCGGACTGGAAGTCGCGGAGGGGCTGCTCGGACGCGGTCTCGACGTTACGGTGGTCGAACGGCTCGATGCGCCCATGGGCGCCGTGCTGGACGCCGACATGGCCGCCCACGTCGCGGAAGCAATGCGGACCGCGGGGGTCGACCTGCGGCTGGGCACCGCGGTCACCGGATTCACCGCGCTCGACGGACGCGTTACCGCCGTGGAGACTGCGGCGGGTCCCATCGCGGCCGACCTCGTGGTGTTCGGGCTGGGGGTGCGCCCCAACGCAGACCTGGCTCGCGCCGCGGGCATCGGCGTGGGCGAGGCCGGCGGCATCATCGTCGACGACCACCTGCGCACCGGCACGCCGCACGTATGGGCCGCCGGAGACTGCGTGGAGTCCTACCATCGCATCTCCGGACGTTCGGTCGTAATCGCCCTCGGCACGCACGCCAACAAGCAGGGTCGCGTGGCCGGCACCAACATCGCCGGCGGTGAGGCGACCTTTGCCGGAGTGCTCGGCACGGCGATCACCAAATTTCGAAACCTGGAGATCGGTCGCACCGGGCTCACCGATGGGGAGGCCGGGGTCGCGGGGTTCGACGCGGTCGGCGTGACCACCGAGGCATCGAGCCGGGCGCACTACTACCCGGGCGCGCAGCCGATGCGGATCAAGATCGTGGCCGAGCGGCGGACCGGCCGGCTGCTCGGCGCGCAGATCGTCGGCGGGGAGGGCGCGGGCAAACGCATCGACGTGCTGGCCACGGCGCTGTGGAACAACATGACCGTGGAGGCGGTGGGCGGCATGGACCTTTCCTACGCCCCACCGTTCTCGCCGGTCTGGGATCCGGTGCTGCTGGCTGCGGGCAAGGCCGCGTCAAAGATCCGACCCCGTTGAAGGTAGACGTTGCCACTTGGGCTCAGCACCATCGGGGCAGGACGGCGGACGTGACTTTCCGCGCCGACCCGTTGTCCGATCCCACGCCATTCAATGCTCGCGGGGGATCAATAACGCGATTCGTACCTGCACGTCAGACGCGCAAGGCGGTGCTCGTCGCGGTGTTGGCGCCTTCGCCAAGTCGAAGCCGACCACTGAAGCTGGGCTGCGTGCGATGCCGCACAGACGTTGGCAGTACGTGCGCCTAGATTGCGCAGATTGGTGCGGATTCCGGAACAGCTTTGCTGTGCTCGAATGTCGGCTGTGCCGGGCAAAACCGCCCATGAAGTCTGATTCGTATTGTGCGGATCTGCCAGGCGGCGTGACGACCCTTCAGCTTCACGTTTCGCTTCGTTCGCCGAAGCGGTCCGTTGGTTCTATCAATTCGCCGAGGAGAAGTCATGAAGTCATTGCTTGCTATGGCTGTTGGAACGGTGCCTTTGCTGGCCACGGGCGTCGCATTGGCGCAGAACGGAAACATGATGAGTGGCAGCGGGTGGGGTATGGGCTGGATGGGTGGATACGGCGGGATATGGGGGCCGCTCTTGCTTGTCGTTGTGGTTGTGGGTGTAGTGGTGCTGGTCATGCAGCGAAGAGGAAAGTGAATTGAGAGTGGACCGCAGCGCGTGTGTTCGCTCGGCGCCAAAGCACCTTAGCCGGTAGAGCTTCCGGTATCGGAGAAGTCATGCCTCGTCTGCTACATCGCCATCGCAAGTGTCTGACCTCCAGTGTGCTGGCGATGTGGACGTTTGCGCTGTTCATAGGTATCGCGAATGCATGCAGCTGGGACGGTGTGACGGCAGCGCCGCACCAATCGACGACGGCAATGCACGCGGACGGCGAGACCATCGACCACGACATGGCGCCCGGCTGTGAGAATTTCTGCAGCAACGATCTTCCCTTGTTCAGCGTGCTCCAGCTGGTGCAGGACCAGCCTGCAGGGCAGCCTCTGGTCCTCGCAGCACGCCACGACTTCGGCTCACGGCCGATTTCCGCGCCGAATCTCCGATCGGCGCGGAACGCACATCCGCCACCGGGTGTGCCGTACTCCCTCCGCTTCGTCCGCCTCACGTTGTGAGCCGCGGTACCCGCTGAGCGCGTACCTGACGCTGGGCCGGTGCGTGCCCAGAGTTGTCTGGGCGTCGCTTCGCTCAAGGCTCGCGCGCCCCCTGGCGTACGCTGCCCATTCGATTGACGGCTTCACTTGGAGATTCACATGAAGAGATCGCTAACGTTTGCTGTTGGTACCGTGGTTCTACTCGCGGCAGGTTTGCCTTGGGCACAGGATTCGATGGCGCAGGTTCCGAATGCCGCTGCGGCCGCCCCACCATCCGGCGCGTCCATGGATATGAGCAGTCAGATGGACGAGCACATGCAGATGATGAAGGCGCTGCACGAGAAGTTGATGAGGGCTACTACGCCCGAGGCGCGTCAGATCGTGATGGACAGGCAGCAGGAGGAAATGCAGGGATGCATGGCCACAATCAATCAGATGAAGCAGGGCGGTCAAACGATGGGAATCATGGGCGGCGGAATGGTGCAACAGAACGGTGCGTCGGCTGACGCGACTCCGCAGATGCGGATGATGCAGAAGCGCATGGACATGATGGAGATGATGATGCAGACGATGATGGACCGGCAGGGGATGATGTCAGGAACCAAGAACGCCAACGCGATGCCGAAGGAATAGCAACCGTTCCGGCAACGGCTGTTGCCGTGAAAACGTGGATTTCCCAGGAGCTTGTGGAGAGTGGATGCCGTAGGAGTCTCCGCGAAGGGTGACGGCCATGTGCACAAAGGCAAGGGTCGGACGGATACGGCAAACCTACAGGTTCATCGAATCGCATCGCTCGGAGTACAGCGTGCAGGCGATGTGCGCGGTCCTCGACGTGGCTGTAAGCCGATGCCATATGCACAATGCGTGCGGGGAGTGCGCAATCTGGACCACGCGCATCCTCCGCTCAATGCGCAGCGTCAACGGGCACCACGATTGTCGTCCGCGTTCCCGGGACGACGATACGTACCGGCTTCGGTTGAAGTAGTGGCAGCGGTCGGTAGAAGGAATGGAACTGCTGCACCACCTTCACGTATTCCAGCGTTTCGGCGAACGGGGGAACCGTGTTGTCATAGCGGGTGACGGCACTTTCGCCGGCGTTGTAGGCAGCGAGCGCGAGTTCGAGGTCGTCGGCGAACAGTACCAGCAGGTAACGCAGGTGCCGCGTACCCACCCGCAGATTGATCGCAGGATCGCGCAGTTTCTGCTCGACGGAACGCGTGGCGTCGCCCACGACGCCGTAGCGCTCGCCGGTTTCGGGGATGATTTGCATCAGTCCTACGGCACCCTTGACCGACACTGCATTGGGCTGAAAACCCGATTCCACGGCAATGATTGCCTTCACCAGGGCGGGATCGAGCTGCTGCAATTTCGCGTACTGTTCGATAAGAGGCGCGAACCGTCCGGCGTTCGGCTGATCCATCACTCGACGGAAGATCGGTGTACGTTCGAAGGCCGCGCGCGACTGGGCGTCGGCAGCAGCATCGGGCGCCTCGAGGGTCGCCTTGCCCCTGAAAAAGAGCTGGTAGCGGTGGTCTAGTTTCTGGGTCGAAATCCGAGCCGCGCCTGTCTCGTCGACATAGCCCCAGATGTCGGCGCGCGCCGTCACGTTGACCCCGAGCGCCAGCGCCGCCAGGCACTGCGCCATCAGGACCTGCATCAGATGTGGTCGCACTTGTCCATACCGTCAAACCGGCATTGCGAGTTTCGGCCAACAACCTCGTTCGGTGACACGACCCGTGCCGGTTCGCTCTCGCAGCGCCCCGAGCCACATTTCCGACACCCCGGAAATTCCATCCATATATTCTGCAGTTCAATTACGTCGCGGTCTGTACGCAATCGCACATGATGCAATTTAGCCGCCATCCGGCAGTTCTTGCTTCTTGGCGCGCAGCAACGGCGGCTGTAGCAGCATGCGAATCTGTTCCTGGGCGTCCGCCAACGTCGCAACGACATGCGTTGTTGTGCTACCGCCGATCCGCTCTTTTGCCTTGCTCAGGTCACCTGTTGCTTCCCACAATCCCACAACCAGGTTCATTTCCGGAAATCGACGACGAAGTCGCGTACTCAGGTGACGGGCGTGCGCCACGGACGCGGGGGGCGTGGCGGAAATGCAGACCAGAGCGGCTTTGCGCTGCCCGACCAGGTCAACCACCTCGCTGGCTGTGGCCGTGGACGTGACGGTCTCCACGAGGCAGCCAAGGGGCTCCACGATTTGCGCAAGCATCATCGCGGCAATTTCGTCCGCCTCGTCGTGAGCGGCCAGGCAGACGATGCAGGGCCATGGCAATCCGGTCGGTCCGGCAGCACTGGAATCTCCGTCCGCCTCTCTCGTGCCTTCGCTACTCCCTTTTTCTTGCAGTTCCTGCTGACGCTCACCCCGTTCCTGAATCATTTGCCTCAAACTCTGCAGAATGAACTTGTGCCGGCTCTCCGCAAGTTCGCCCCGATGCCAATGCGTTTCGGCCGAGGTAAGCGCCGGGATCAGCACCGTGTCGTAGACCTCGACGAGCGGCGTGTGCTCGAGCAACTCGTCGAGCAGTTCGGTCGCCTCTTCCTGATCTCCCGCCAGGAGCCGCTGGTAGACTCGCTTCTTGGGCTCGAACACCGGCTGGTCGCCCAGCAATGTGTCCAGGAAGGCCAGTTGTGGAACGTGCTTCCCGATCACTAACAGGCAGACGGTCAACGGCGTCGCGAGCAGCAACCCCACCACGCCCCACAGCCAAGTCCAGAAGACCGCCGCCAGCAGCACCGCCACAGCCGACACGCCTGTGTTCTTGCCATAGAGCCAAGGCTCCAGGACGTTGTTGCTGATGAGTTCCGCCACCACGAACAACCCGATCGTAAGGCTCGGCGCCATCCAGTCACCGGAAATGGCCATCGACAGACCAATCGGCATTGCGGCGGCAATCCACGGGCCGATATAAGGAATGAACCTCAAGGTGGTGGCCAGAATTCCCCACAGGATGGCGTTGGGTATGCCGATGAAGTAGAGCCCGATACCCACCGCGGCGCCAAAGAGAGCATTGATCAGGAACTCGGTCGCGAGGTAGTGGCTCACCCGTGTACCGGCATCTTCCAGCATCTGCGTGGTCACGGTCACATCGCCCCTTCCGACCAAGCGGATGAACCGATCGCGCAGATCGTCACGACGTACCAGGAAGAAGACGACAAGAACAAAAACCACACCGGTCGCGCCCAAAACCTCCAACACGGTGCCGAACATTCCACCAAAGACCTGAAGCGGGCTTGCCGGCGAGGAGATCACCCGAACCGAGTACGGCCATTCATTGGTGCCCTGTGGCGCCTGGGCCGGGCCTATCTGCGGCACGTTCTCGCTCATTCCCTGCGCCGTTCTTGTCGCCTTGCTCAGCGCGTCGCCGAGACGGGCATTCGCCGATTGCAGCTTCGCTTTCAGATTGCTCTCGTACTCCGGCAGTTTGGGGGCCAGGTCGGTCACTTGAACGACGGCCGTCCATGTTGCCGCGCCCAGCACCGCGAAACCCACGATGACCGTTACCAGAACCGCCGGAATCCGGCCGAGCCTGAGTCGCTCGAGCCAGTCGCACACGGGGCTCAATAAGAAGCTCAACAGCACGGCCAGTGCCATGGGCGCCAGCACGCCCTTGGCAAGATAAAGTGCCGCAACGACCACCGCGATCGATGCCAGCATCCATGCAGATTTGGCAAATTGGTCGGACGGTGCCATGTGACTTGTTTCCGGCGATTTCGATCACGTCGCCCTACGGGTTCGACCTTCCCGGTCATGCGATGAGGCGATTGGGGCGCTACACTTGGCGGGACAACCGAATCGGGGGGGCGGGGTGAATCTCGACAGATCGCGTGGTGCATTTGACCTGGGCATGTTGCTTGTCATGGCCTTGGTGGTCGTGGGGTGCACGCCGGGTCCGGAGTTCGAAGTTCGCATCAGGGCGTACACCTGCGAATTGCCCGCAGGGTACACCGACGCCGGTGCGTGTGCCGAGCCTGAGAAATTTGTCGGCATCAACTATGCGCGCCTGAACAAGCAGAACGAAACCGCCGTCATGACGATGCGTTTCGTCGAGCCTGATCGGGCGCCCGTCGTTGTCACTTTAAAGGGCTGTACCATCGACGACGCGGAGAATTGGTCGTGCAACGATTCGGCTGTCCCGTGCGCGACAGAGCACAAAGTCGCACAAGGCGCGTACACGGTATCGCTGCAGTGCTCCTCCGCACGCCCTAAGGTCTTCGTCCGGGGGACGACGACCTCCGGCGTCGTCATGCAGATTCAGAAGCTGATCGATTAGCTTCTCGTCGCAACCGTGCGCACCGTCGGAGCCGAACGACCAGGCCATGGGCCTTGCGCAGATCAGCGGACGTTCAATCCTGAAGCAGCGTCGGCAATACCGTACTCATCGTCCGGCGCCAGTCGCGTTGCAAGAGCAACAGCAGTCACCCAAAGCGGGCTGAACCTGCCCGCGGCTCGACCCAGGTTCTCAATCGTTCAGGACGAACGTCACCTTCAGCGATAGCTTGTACGCGACGATCTTTCCCTTCTCGATGTCTACCGACTGATCGTTGATCCAGACGCTCCTCACGTTCTTGAGCGTCTTGTGGGCGCGCGCGACTCCCTGGTTCAATGCATCGTCGAAACTCTCGGAGCTCATGGCGATTATCTCGGATACGCTGGCAACGGACATAGTGATCCTCCTCATTGTGATTGCGACACGTGTGACACGCGCGCGCAATCAGTCTGCGCCGTCTCGAGGTCGCTTGCAACGAGTACGCTCTGCGTCAAAGCGAGGGGTGCGCCACCGGCCCGCCGTCGGCGGGAAGGGATCCGCTATCGAGCGCAGATCGCACGGGCCCTCGACGCAATCGTTTTGCGGGTGCGGTTCAGGCGAGCTTTTCGCGAAGGATTGGCATTCCAACCGCACGGTCGAACGGGAATTCGACCGCCTGCTCCCGGATATATCGGTCGCGGGCCGACGTGCTGTCGGCACTATTTCGTCTTTGCCGCCTTCTTTGCGGTCTTCTTCGCGGCCTTCTTCACGGCCGCTTTGGCAGCCGGCTTCCGCGGCGTCGTCTTTGCCACCTTCTTCAGTGTTCTCCGGCCCTCTGGCGGCGGGCTCGAAACCTGCTTCACGGCTCGTTTCGCTGCCCTCCCTACCGCAGCGACCGCGCCCTTCACCGATCTCTTGACGGACTTGACGACGTCGTCCGCCGTCTTCCTGACCTGCTTCTCGATAGGGCCCTGCGCAGCCTCTTTCTCGGCCTTCGACTTGTGGCGCATATCAGCGGTGTGAGCACGCTTGTAGGTCTGGATGTCCTTGAACTTGCCGCTCTCGTCACGAACGGCATAGAGCTTGGTTCCGGTTTGACTTCTCATCGTGGTACGACGCGTGGCCATGGTTCCTCCTGGCTGTGATCAAAGGCGCCGGTGCAGCTTCGCGCCGGATCTTTCCATTATTCACGTTGCAGTGCGGCCTGTCAGCAGAATTGATCGATGTAGCCTGTTCGGGGAGCTTGTGCGGTTGCGTACGTTGATCCCCATCAATACTGCTCGCCGTCAACGGTTCACGATGGATTTGACCTCCTTCGCCAAGTCGCGTTTACAGCGGTCATCGCGGTCACCGGCGCTTGGGCGCGGCACAGGCGAGCGGGGCTACCGCCAGGTCGGTACGCAAGCGGATATCGGCAAGGCAGTCGAGGTTGCGCGCGGCGTCCCGGGCGCGAAATCTGTCAATGAGATGCGGCTCCAGTGACAGGTCCGCACCGCCCAGCGTGCCGGGCAGTCGGTGCGCCGTATGGCTCGCGAGTGGTGGACGTTGTGCGAGCCGAGAGCGCGACCCGATGCCGGTTCGCAAAGCAGACTTTTCAACCAACCGTCAAGGAAATGATCATGGCCATTACCCCGAACAAGGATCAAGTCAAAGGTGAACTGAAAGACCTCGGCGGCAAGATCCAGGAAGAAGCCGGGAAGCTGGTGGGAAGCAAGGAGCAGGAGGCCAAGGGGCTCAACAAGCAGGCGGAAGGCAAGCTGCAGAAAACCGTTGGCAATGTGAAAGAAGCCGTCACAGACGCCATCAAGAAGGCCTAGGAGCCTCACCGGCGCGAACCGGAAGCCCTCTTGAGTTACCTCCTGATTCGGCCAACGGGCACCGATGGGCGCGAACGCCCGCATACCATGGTGCACTAAGAGAGAAAGCAAAAAGCCGCGCGAGGCGGCTGCTCATGGTGGCTGCTTGGAGGCGGGGGTCGGAATCGAACCGGCGTAGACGGCTTTGCAGGCCGCTGCATGACCACTCTGCCACCCCGCCCGGGGGATCGGCCGCCGCGAACGCGGGACCCGGCAAGAAAAAAGGGAGAGCCGGACGGCCCTCCCTTGCGGATTCTGGAGCGGGAAAGGAGTCTCGAACTCCCGACCTCAACCTTGGCAAGGTTGCGCTCTACCAACTGAGCTATTCCCGCAAGAGCCTGCGATTATAACAAAGTCCCCGCGCTGCCGCCAAGCCCCCCGGGGCCGCGGCCGGCGACCGTGGCGGGTCCTGGGTCAGCCGATGACCTTGGCGATCGACTCGGCCACGTAGTCGACGTTGCGCGAGTTGAGCGCGGCCACGCAGATGCGGCCGCTGTCGACGGCGTAGACCGAGAACTCGTCGCGCAGCCGGTGCACCTGCGCCTTGGTCAGCCCCGAGTACGAGAACATCCCGCGCTGGGTCAGCATGAAGCGGAAGTCGGCGCCCGGCACGCGCTCGTGCAGCGTTTCGACGAGCCGCGCGCGCACCAGCTTGATGCGGTCGCGCATGGTGGCGAGCTCGGCTTCCCACAGTGCGCGCAGCTCCACCGAGTTCATCACCATGGCGACGATCTGGCCCCCGTGCATCGGGGGGTTCGAGTAGTTGGCGCGGATCACCCGCTTGACCTGCGACAGCACGCGGGCGGCTTCGTCCTTGCTGGCGGTGACGGCGGTCAGCGCGCCGACGCGCTCGCCGTAGAGCGAGAACGACTTGGAGAACGAGCTGGCGATCAGCAGCGGGCCGGCGGTCGCGGCGAAGCGGCGGACGGCGGCGCCGTCGGCCTCGAGACCGTCGCCGAAACCCTGGTAGGCGAGGTCGAGGAAGGGCACGAGACCGCGGGCGCGGACGGTGGTGACGATGCGTTCCCACTGGGCCGGGGTGGGGTCCGCGCCGGTGGGGTTGTGGCAGCAGGCATGCAGCAGGACGATCGAGCCCGCCGGCAGTTCGTCGAGCGCGCCGATCATGGCGTCGAAGTCGAGGCCACGCTTCGTGGCGTCGTAGTAGGGATAGGTGTGGACGGTGAAGCCCGCCGCCTCGAACAGCGCGCGGTGGTTCTCCCACGACGGATCGCTGATCCATACCTTGGCGCCGGGCGCGAAGCGCTTCAGGAAGTCGGCGCCGACGGTGAGGCCGCCGGTGCCGCCGACCGCCTGCACCGTGATCGCGCGCCCCGACGCGACGACGTCGCTGTCGGCGCCGAACAGCAGTGCCTGCACCGCCTGGTCGTAGGCCGGGATGCCGTCGATCGGGAGGTAGCCGCGCGGACTCGCCTTCGCCGTCAGCTCGATCTCGGCGTGCCGGACGCACTCCAGCAGCGGCACCTTGCCGTCGTCGCCGCAGTAGACGCCGACGCCCAGGTTGACCTTGGACGGATTCTTGTCGGCATTGAAGGCCTCGGTGACGCCGAGTATGGGGTCGCGCGGCGCGAGTTCGACGGCAGCGAAGAGGGGGGCGGGATGCGGAGCGTTCATGGGCGGGTAGGCGACGGAGGGCGGTAGGAGGGGGCCGAAACGCGCTATTTTACCCCGTCCGGCACGCTCCCCCGCAGCGCGTCGGTTGCGCCGCCCGCCTGACGCCCCCAATTGCACTCTTCCCGCGTCCGCCCGAATCCCGATGCCCCCCCGCGACCCCGCGCTCGAATCCCTGCCCAAGCTGCCGCCCGCCACCGCGGCCCGGACGCTGGCGCGCATCGGCCGGTTCCTGCGGCCGTACCGGCTGCAGGTGGCGATCGCGCTGGCGGCGCTGGTGGTCGCCGCCGCCGCGACGCTGGCGATCGGGCAGGGGCTCAAGGGCGTCGTCGACCGCGGCTTCGCCGCCGGCGACGCGGCCGAGCTCGACCGCACGCTGGCGCTGATGCTGGGCGTGATCGGCGTGATGGCGGCGGCGACGTACACGCGCTTCTACTTCGTGTCCTGGCTGGGCGAGCGGGTGACGGCCGACCTGCGCCGGGCGGTGTTCGAGCACTTGCTGACGCTGCCGCCGTCGTTCTACGAAACGACGCGCACCGGCGAGGTGATCTCGCGCCTCACCAACGACACCACGATGCTGGAAACCGTCATCGGCTCGTCGGCGTCGATGGCGGCGCGCAACGTGCTGTTGCTGATCGGCGGGCTGGCGATGCTCGCGCTGACCAGCCTCAAGCTCACGCTGCTGGTGCTCGCGGGCGTGCCGCTGGTGGTGCTGCCGATCATCCTGTTCGGCCGTCGCGTGCGCAAGCTGTCGCGGGCGTCGCAGGACCGCGTCGGCGAGGTCGGCGCGTATCTCGACGAGGCGCTGCACGAGATCCGCACGGTCCAGGCCTACGGCCACGAGGATGTCGACCGGCTCCGCTTCGGCGAGCGCGTCGAGGCGGCGTTCGCGACGGCGCGGCAGCGGGTGCGGCAGCGTGCGCTGCTGGTCGCTGCGGTGATCCTGCTGGTGTTCGGCGCCATCGGCGTGATCCTGTGGATCGGCGGCCACGACGTCGTCGCCGGGCGGCTGTCCGGCGGCGCGCTGTCGGCGTTCGTGTTCTACGCGGTGATCGTCGCGACCTCGGTCGGCACGCTGTCCGAGGTCTTCGGCGACCTGCAGCGCGCTGCCGGCGCGACCGAGCGGCTGTTCGAGCTGCTCGGCACCGCGCCGGAGATCCGCGCGCCGAGCCATCCGGTCGCGTTGCCGACGCCGCCGCGCGGGACCGTCGAGTTCGATTCGGTGACGTTCCACTACCCGTCGCGCCCCGACGCGCCGGCGCTGGACGCGCTGTCGCTGGCCGTGGCGCCGGGCGAGAGCGTGGCGCTGGTCGGGCCTTCGGGGGCGGGCAAGACGACGCTGTTCGCGCTGCTGCTGCGGTTCTACGATCCGCAGGCCGGCGCGATCCGGATCGACGGCGTCGACCTGCGCGCGGCGGACCCCGCGGCGGTGCGCCGGCGGATCGCCGTGGTGCCGCAGGATCCGGTGATCTTCGCCGCCAGCGTGCTGGAGAACGTCCGCTACGGCCGACCCGAGGCGACCGACGACGAGGTCCGCGCCGCCTGCGCCGCCGCGTACGCCGACGAGTTCGTCGACCGGCTGCCCGAGGGCTACGCGAGCTTCCTCGGCGAGCGGGGCGTGCGGCTGTCGGGCGGCCAGCGCCAGCGGCTGGCGATCGCGCGGGCGATCCTCGCCGACCGGCCGATCCTGCTGCTCGACGAGGCCACCTCGGCGCTCGACGCCGAGAGCGAGCGGATGGTCCAGCAGGCGCTTGCGCGGCTGATGGTCGGACGTACGACGCTGGTCATCGCGCACCGGCTGGCGACGGTGCGCCACGCCGACCGGCTGGCGGTGCTGGACCACGGCCGGCTGGTCGCGGTCGGCACGCACGATGCACTGGTCCGGGACAATCCGCTGTACGCCCGGCTGGCCGCGCTGCAGTTCAACCCCGACGTTGCGGCGAACGATCGTTCGGTTCTACAATAATCGATTGCCCTGCCGCCGGACGCTCCCATGCTCGTCAGCTACCCGAACAGTCCCTACGAACTGCACCAGCCCTTCGCGCCGGCCGGCGACCAGCCCGAGGCGATCGAGAAGCTCGTCGAGGGGCTCGGCGACGGCCTCGCGTTCCAGACGCTGCTGGGCGTGACCGGCTCGGGCAAGACCTTCACGATGGCCAACGTGATCGCGCGCACCGGCCGCCCGGCGCTGGTGCTGGCGCCGAACAAGACGCTGGCCGCGCAGCTCTACTCGGAGTTCCGCGAGTTCCTGCCGAACAACGCGGTCGAGTACTTCGTCAGCTACTACGACTACTACCAGCCGGAGGCCTACGTCCCGTCGCGCGACCTGTACATCGAGAAGGACAGCTCGATCAACGAGCACATCGAGCAGATGCGCCTGTCGGCCACCAAGGCGATCCTCGAGCGGCCCGACTGCGTGATCGTGGCCACGGTGTCGGCGATCTACGGCATCGGCGACCCGTCCGAGTACCACAGCATGATCCTGCACCTGCGCGAGCGCGATCCGCTGTCGCAGCGCGACGTGATCAAGCGGCTCACCGAGATGCAGTACACGCGCAACGAGGTCGACTTCAAGCGCGGCACGTTCCGCGTGCGCGGCGACGTGCTCGACATCTTCCCGGCCGAACACGCCGAGAACGCGGTGCGCGTCTCGCTGTTCGACGACGAGGTCGAGTCGCTGCAGCTGTTCGACCCGCTCACCGGGCACGTCAAGCAGAAGATCGGCCGCTTCACCGTGTTCCCGTCGTCCCACTACGTCACCGGGCGGCACAAGGTGCTCGACGCGATCGAGAAGATCAAGGTCGAGCTGCACGCGCAGAAGGACTTCTTCGTCGGCCAGATGAAGCTGATCGAGGCGCAGCGCATCGAGCAGCGCACCCGCTTCGACCTCGAGATGATGACCGAGATCGGCTTCTGCAAGGGCATCGAGAACTACTCGCGGCACCTGTCCGGGCGCAAGGCCGGCGAGCCGCCGCCGACGCTCATCGACTACCTGCCGCGCAACTCGCTGATCTTCGTCGACGAGAGCCACGTGACCATCCCGCAGGTCGGCGGCATGTACAAGGGCGACCGCGCGCGCAAGGAGAACCTGGTCAACTACGGCTTCCGGCTGCCGTCGGCGCTGGACAACCGGCCGTTGCGCTTCGACGAGTTCGAGCGGCTGCTGCCGCAGACGATTTTCGTGTCGGCCACGCCGTCCGACTACGAGAACAAGCACGCGGGGCAGGTGGTCGAGCAGCTGGTGCGGCCGACGGGCCTGGTCGATCCGATGCTCGAGGTCCGCCCCGCGCAGACGCAGGTCGACGACGTGCTGTCCGAGATCAAGCTGCGCGTCGAGCGCGGCGAGCGCGTGCTGATCACGACGCTGACGAAGCGGATGGCCGAGGACCTCACCGACTACCTGGGCGAGCACGGCGTCAAGGTCCGCTACCTGCACTCGGACATCGACACCGTCGAACGGGTCGAGATCATCCGCGACCTGCGCCTCGGCGAGTTCGACGTGCTGGTCGGCATCAACCTGCTGCGCGAGGGCCTCGACATCCCCGAGGTGTCGCTGGTGGCGATCCTCGACGCCGACAAGGAGGGCTTCCTGCGCGCCGAGCGCAGCCTGATCCAGACCATCGGTCGCGCGGCGCGCCACCTCAACGGCATGGCGATTCTCTACGCCGACAAGATGACCGACTCCATGAAGGCCGCCATCGGCGAGACCGAGCGCCGGCGCGCCAGGCAGTTGGCGTGGAACGAGAAGATGGGTATCACGCCGATCGGCGTCCAGAAGCGGATCAAGGACATCATCGACGGCGTCTACGACGCGGACGCCGGCCGGAAGGAACTCAAGGCGGCGCAGACCCGCGCGCGCTACGAGGCGATGGCCGAGAAGGACCTCGAGCGCGAACTGAAGCTCCTCGAGAAGCAGATGCAGGAGGCCGCGAAGAACCTCGAGTTCGAGAAGGCGGCCGAGCTGCGCGACCGCCTGTTCAAGCTCAAGGAAGCGATGTTCGGCGTGCAGCTGCCGATCGAGACCTGAGGCCGCCCGCCGCCGGCACCGCAAGCCGGCGACCAAGCGACCGGGTGGCGGGCCCGGGGCAACACGGCGGCCGGGCAACGCAGCGGCCGGGCCGGACGCGCGGCGGCGCCCGGCCCCTGTCTACCCGTCAGCGCGGAGCGACCGTCGGTGGCGTGATGTAGGTGAACCCGCCCGAATTCGTGACGTCGTGGACCATGTTGTTGTTGAACGACACCATGCCCGGGTTGCCGGCATTCACGAAGTCGTTGGTGCAGGCGACGATGTGGTTGCCGTCGATGCGCACGGTGCCCGACGCGCTGCCGTGACTGACCACGGTGTTGCAGTTGTGGATCTGGGAACGGACCAGGCTCGCAGAGACCTGTGAGTCGCCCGCGGTCCTGATTACCGCGCCCGTCGTATTGGCGAACACCGAGCCCTCGACATTGACGTAGGTCTTGGCGGTGTTGCTGGCGGTCGCGTCGATCATCGGATTCGTGTTGTTGGTCATCGTCGTCCGCACGAGGTCGACTTGGAGGCGGGTGTTCGGGTCGGCGGCGGAGTTGGCGACGACGATGCCGTTGGTGTTGAAGCCGAGGTGGCTGTTCATCACGCGGACATGCGTGTTCGAGCCGACACCGGAATTGTTCACCGTCATCACGTTGAGGCTGTTGGTGATCTCGCTGTCGAAGAGCGAGAAATAGGTGCCGCTGCCGGCGCCGCTGATCGTCGCCAGGATGGCATCGGTGCTCTGGATCTGGCTGCGGGTGAGGTTGATGAAGTTGGTCCCGTTGGCGCTGGTCCGGGTGAATTTCACGCCTGCGGTGACGCGCGTGAGCTGGCTGTCGATGAGGTCGAGCGACGGACTCGACGCCGTCGACGGTGACGTCGATCTGGGCGCCGACGTCCTGGCGGGAGATCTGGCTGTTGCGCAGCGACATCGACATGTGGTTGAGCAGCCAGACGCCGAAGCTGACGGGCCCCTTGCCGCGCTCGATCCGCGTGTTGTCGACGACGACCGACGAGCGGTTGGAGTTGACGGTGTTGCCGTTGGCGTAGATGCCGGTCCGGCACTCGCGCAGGAAGCTGTCGACGACGTAGACGCGGATGGTCTTCGCAGTGTTCACGTTGATGCACGCGCCGCCGCCGTCGGTGAAGTTGGCGATCGACGACTTCTCGATGTGGACGCCGCCGGCGTTCTGGATGTCGATGCCGATCAGCGGGGCCGGGACCAGGCCCGAGATGCCCGAGATGTCGAGCCCGCGCAGCGTGATGTCGTCGCCGTCGGCGGCGTTGATGACGATTCCGGTCGTCGGGTTGGGGCCACCGAGCACGCTGATGCCGCCGTAGACGCCGGCCGGTCCGATGACCTTGATCGACTTGGTGATCGTCATCGGCCCGTAGCCCGCGGTGTCGAGGATCACGACCTCGCCGCCCGGATTCGTGTTGGCGATGGCGACGTTGAAGCTGCGACACGGCGTGGCGAGCTGGCAGTTCGCCGTGTCCAGGCCGAACGATGCAACGAACGATCGCTGCTGGGCGGCGTCGACGGAGAGCGGGGCGGTCGCGACGAGCGAGGCGACGAGTATCGGTACGACGGCAATCGAACGCATGGATCCCTCCCAGGGAGTCTAGGTTTCAGCGGCCCGGTCCTTCGACCGGGCCGCGCTTCGACCGACGAGCCGGTCACGACGAGTGGGCAAGCGTACCCCCAATTAACGCTGTGTGCGTGACCCGGGCGATGGCCGGGTCCGCGGCACCCTCAATGCTGCGATGCAATGCGGATTCTCAGGCGGGAGCAAGCTACTGCGCGCTGATCTTGCCCGGAGAGTTGTACGTCGTGCAGCCGATCCCCGCGGCGCCGGGGTTCGCGAAATCGACGAAGAAGTTCGAGCCGCGCGCGTTGGTGGCCTCGTAGCTCGGCCCCCAGAACTGGTCGCTGCCGCAGTTGACGAGCATGTGCATCACGTTGGCGAAGACGTTGTCCTTGAGCCGGAAGGTGCCGAAGCCGTGCTTCAGCGCCGCGGTCGACGCGTTGATCGTCGAGTTCTGCAGGTTGACGGTCAGCGAGGTCGCGGCGCCGCCGCCGGTCCCGCTGGTGACGACGCCGGCGGTAGTCATCAACGTGATCTGGGTGTCGACGATCTGGACCGCGACGGTGTTCGTCGGGAACGCCGCCGCGGCCGAGACGCCGATCTGGCCGCTGGTGATCTGGCTGTTGCGGATGTTGACGAAGTAGTTGCCGGTCGCCTTGACGCCGGTGATGGTGCCGCCCTCGGTGTTGGTGCCGCGTTCGATCCGGGTGTTGTCGATGGTGGCGACCGGCTTGTTCGCATCCACCGTGCCGTCGACCAGCACGCCGGTCGAGCACTCGCGCAGGAAGCTGTCGGCCACGAACAGCTGGATCGCCTTCGCCGTCGACAGCTTGACGCAGGCTCCGGCATTGAGCGTGAAGTTCGACACCGAAGACTTCTCGATGTGGACCGCGCCGGCGTTGACGACGTTGATGCCGACGAGTCCGCCGAGTCCGGCGACGTCGAGGCCGCGCAGCGTGACGACGTCGTTGTCGCCGGCGTTGATGGTGATGCCGTCGGTTCCGGGCGTGGTCACGCTGATGCCGCCGTACACGCCGGAGGGACCGATCACCTTCAGCGACTTGTTGATCGCCATCGGTCCGTAGCCCGCCGTGTCGAGGATCACGACCTCGCCGTTGGCCAGCGTTTGCGCGATCGCCGCGTTGAAGCTGCGGCAGGGCGTGGCGAGCTGGCAGTTCGCGGCGTCGGAGCCGAAGCTCGCGACGAACGAGCGCTGCTGGGCGGCGTGCGCCACCGTGGCCAGCCCGGTCGCGGCGGCACAAGCCAGCGCGACGGAGATGAAGCGGATCGAACGCGGTGCGTGGCTCGGCATCTCGAACTCCTCGGTCAACGACGTTGATGCACGCGCATCGCCGCCGGAACGGGCGCCGGTCCTCTGGCGCTGCTCACGGGCCGAACGGCGTCCGGCAATGCGATCCGGAACGCGCGGCCGACTAGACTAGGTCAACGCGCGGCGAATCGCAACGGAGTTCGATGCATTGCGCGCTACGCTGCGGCGCGCAATGCCAACGTCATCGGATCACCTGGCGGCCGCGGCCCGGCGTCCGGCGTCGATGTCGAGGTACTTCCACGACTGCCCGAAAGGCGAGATCGCATAGCCCTGCACCCAGGGCTGCGTGAGCACGTTGGCGATGCCGAAGGTGTGCAGCGTCATCGGCACGTACGCGGCGACGATCTCCGACATCCGCCGCGAGAGCGCGATGCGCTCCGGGCCGTCGGGGGTGGCGATGAACTTCTCGTACGCGGCGTCGTACTCGGCCAGCCGGAAGCGGGACCGGTTGGTGTCGTTGGGCGCCTTGCCCCAGAGCGTCTGCAGCAGCTCGTAGCCCGACGGCGCCAGCGCGCGGATGCCGAGGTTGAACATCGGCAGCTTGCCGTTGAGGCTCAGGTTCAGCAGTTCGGCAAAGGTCTGCTGCTGCACCTGCATCCGGATGCCGATCGCGTCCATGTTCTTCTTCCACAGCAGGTCGACCTCGCGGTACCACGATTCGGGCAGCGTCGCGCGCACGACGGTCAGCGGCGAGCCGTCGGGCCGCTCGCGGAACCCGTCGCCGTCGCGGTCGCGGTAGCCGAAGCGGTCGAGCAGCGAGCGCGCGGCTGCCGGATCGTAGACCGACTTCGACGGCAGCTTCGGATCGTGGCCGCTGACGCCCGGCGGCAGGATCTGGTTGGCGGGCAGCGCATTGCCGGCGAACAGCACGCGGATCATCTCCGGGGTGTCGAAGCCCATGGCGATGGCCCGGCGCAACGCGATCTGCGCGGGCTCGTAGCCGCCGACGACCGGGTCCTCGACGTTGAAGTACGTGAACGTGAGAAACGGCGCCGGGCGCCGGTGGTGGACGATGCCCCTGGCGGCGTACTGCGGTTTCAGCCTGTCGCCGTCGAGCACGCGGCGGGCGGTGTCGCCGCCGAGGGCGAGGATGTCGAGCTGCTGCTGGTCGAACGACAGCAGTTCCGGCGTGGGCTCCTCGATGATGCTGATCTCGATGCGGCCGATCGCCGGCAGCTTGCGGCCCTTCATCGACGCGACCAGCGCCCGGTGCGCGGGATCGGCGCTGTCGGGAAACGACAGCGCGCGGTAATTCGGATTCGCCTCCAGCACGACGCGCGACGCGCGCTTCCATTCGGCCAGCCGGTACGGTCCGGTGCCGACGGGCCGGGACATCACGTCGGCACCGGCCGCCTCGATCGCCTCGCGGGCGACGGCGTAGAGGTCGAGCACCGCCATCCGCTCCAGCAGCGTGTAGTTGACCGCGGTCAGCTTCAACTGCAGCGTGTGCCGGTCGAGCGCGCGCAGACCTTCGATCGGACCGTCGTAGTCGACCTTGCCGCCGGCCTTGCGGGCGGGCTCGACCCACGCGCGGGCGCCGACGACGAGGTCGGTCAGCGCCGGGTCGCCGCCGCCGCGCAGGTTGGGATCCATCCGGCGCTTGAACGAGTACACGTAATCCTCGGCGACGAGCTCCCTCGGCTTGCCGTTGAACGCCGGATCGTCGGTGAACCGGATGCCGGGCTTCAGCCTGATCGTCCAGGTCCGTCCGCCGTCGGTGACCACCGGCAGCGCCGCCGCCGTGTTCGGGATGACCTTCGCCGGCGACGCGAGGTAGTCGAACTGGTAGAGCCCTTCGAAGATGTGGGTCGCCACGCGCGTCGACATCAGGTCGGTGCCCTGCTGCGGATCGAGGCTGGTGATGTCGCTCGAGGACACGCGCAGGACCTTGGCCGGATCGGCGGCGGCGGCCGGCGAGGGTGCGAATGCGACGGACACGGCCAGTGCGGCCACGGCGGCGACGGCGCCAAGACGGCGGCGGAGTTCGATCATCGGGGTTCCTTCGGGGGCGAAATGGGTGCGGCGAGCCGGCCGGCCTTGCGCCATGGTCGAATCCTGAACGGGGACGGTGCGAGGGACGGATCGGGTGGCCGCGGTATTATCGACACCGCACCTGCCGCCGTCCATCCTCCATGATCCAGTTCCCGTTTCTGCGTCCCGACGCCCCCCGACCTGTCGTGAACAACCCCGAAACTTCGGTCCTCTTCGTTTGCCTGGGCAACATCTGCCGTTCGCCGACCGCGGAGGAAGTGTTCCGCGCCGCGGCGATCCAGCAGGGCCTGGGCACGCGGATCCAAGTCGACTCGGCCGGCACCGGCGAATGGCACGTCGGCTCGCCGCCGGACCGGCGGGCGATCCAGGCGGCACGCCGGCGCGGCTACGATCTCACCGCGCTGCGTGCGCGGCAGGTCGCGGTCGACGATTTCGAGCGCTTCGGCTGGATCGTCGCCATGGACCGGGCCAACCTTCGCGCGCTCGAGGCGCTGCGTCCGGAGGGGTTCGCGGGGCATCTCGGACTGTTCCTCGACTTCGCCCCGGCGGCCGGCCTCGACGAGGTGCCGGACCCGTATTACGGCGGCCTCGAGGGCTTCGACCGCGTGCTCGACCTGGTCGAGATCGCCAGCGCGGGACTGCTCGAGCGCTTGCGGGAGCGGTTGGCGGATCAGTAGATGCTGGCGTCGAGCCCTGCCGCCAGCGTCGCACCGGTGTTCGCGCACTGCGCCAGCACGTCTGCCGGCACCGCGTGCACGGCGGCCACCCGGCCGCTGCGGTAGACGACGTCCGGCAGCACGCGCGCGAGTCCGAGCCCGGCGGCGATGCGATCGAGGTCGCGCAGCGCGCCGGCGCCATCGTTGCCGCAGCAGATCAGCCGCGCATACGGCCGACCGGCGAGTTCGCCCTCGCAGGGGTAGTAGATGCGCTCGAAGAAGTCCTTGACGATTCCGGCCACGCCGCCGAAATTTTCCGAGGCGGCGATGATCAGCCCCGATGCCGCGCGGACTTCCGCCGGACCGGTGTCCGCGGCGCGACGCAGCTCGACCTGGAGTCCTGGCGTCGCGGCCAGGGTCGAGCGCGCGCCGGCCAGCGCGGCCCGCGCCATCTGCCCGGTGCCGCCGAACTGCGTGTGATAGACGATCAGCAGCCGCTTCATCGCCGCCGATCGTAGCAGCCCGCGCGCACTTCCCGGCGATCGGCCCGGCGCCCGGAAACGACGACGGCGGGCCTGGGCCCGCCGTCGTCGCCTCGGCGCGGTGCTGCGCTACGCCGGCGGCGGATCCTTGCGGCCCGTTTCCACCAGCTGCAGCGGCTCCGCCGGAATCTCGACGCGGGGCGGACGCACGCGCTTGGGGCGCGGGGCTTCCTGCTCGTCGACCGCCGGCTCGGCGCGGCGCGACGTCTGCACCAGCACCAGTCCGGAGTCCGGCGGCAGCGTCAGCTCGACCGGCGGCACCTCCGGCATGTTGCGCGGCCGGGTCGGGGGTTCGATCGCCGGCGTCCTGGCGACCGGCGCGACCGGGACCGGAGCGGGCCTGGGCGGTGCTGCTTGGACGGGCGCCTCCACGGCCGGTGCCGCTTCGGCGACCGGTGCGGCTTCGACGACCTCGCGCCGCCGCGGCGCCGCCGGAGGTACCGCTTCCGGGGTCGGCGCCGGAGCGGCGAACTCGGCCGGAACTCGCGTCGGCTCTACCGGCGGGGTCGCGCGCTCCATCCTCGGAGCGGGCTCCGCGAACGACTCCGCGCCGGGGGGCGGGGCGACGGTGTCGGCCGCCGACGTTGCCGCGGCGGCCGCCGACGCCGGGACCGCGAACTCGGTCGACGCCGGCGCGGATCGCGACGGGGCAGTCGCGTGGGCGGCCGACTCGTCCGGCAGCGCGTGCGTCAGTGCGCCACTGTCGGTCGGGCCGCCGGACTCGACCGGACGGACATCGCGATCGCCGCCACGGCGGCGGCGGTCGCGGCGACGACGATTGCCGCCCTCGCGCTCGGCGCCGGCCTCGCCCGGCGTCGCCGGGTGCAGCAGGTCGGCCTCGAGCGCCGCGGGTGCCTCGGCAGCAGGTGCAGGGGCGCGTGGCTCGCGCGGCGGCTTGGCACCGTTGCGCTGGCCGTCCCGCGGCTCGCGCGGTTCCCTCGGCTCGCGGGGCTCGCGCGGCGGCCTCGGCGTGCCTTCGGCGCGCGGTTGACCTTCGCGTGGGGCCTGCGCGTCGCGGGCCTGGGGTTCATTGCGCTGGCCGTCGCGCGGCTCGTTGCGCTGACCCTGGCGCTTGTCGCCCTGGTTGCCGCCGCGCGCCTGGCCTTGTCCGCCTTCGCGCTTGTCCTGGCCCTGCCGGCGATCGCCGCGTGCCTCGCCACGGTTGTCGCCGCGGCCCTCGCCGCGGGCCTCGTTGCGCCCTTCGCCGCGGCGCTCGTCGCGACGGCCGTCGCGACGGTCCTTGTCGCGCGGGCGATCGCGGTCGCGTCCGCCGCGGTTCTCACGCTGGTCGCGAGCTTCGCGCGCCGTGGTCGGGACCGTGGCCGGGGCCGGAATCGCCGGCTCGCGGCGGAACCAGCCCAGTACCTTGCCGAGCCAACCGGAATGCGCGGCACCGGTGTGCACGGCCGCGACCGGCGCGGCGGCGGGCGCCGGGGCGGGCGCGGGCTCGACGGGGATCGGGGCGGGTTGCGACGGGGTGATGCCCTTGACCATCGCCTCCTGCCGCGGCTCCTTCGCTTCCTCCTTGAGCTGCTCGGCGTGGTCGACTTCCTCGGGCTGCTGGACCAGGTTGAACGACGCCGGCAGCGGCTCGCTCTGGTTGAGGTCGTCGTGGCGCAGGCGCTGCACCGAGTAGTTGGGCGTCTCGAGATGCCGGTTGGGCACCAGCAGCACGTTGACCCGGAAGCGCGTCTCGATCGACAGCACGTCGGTGCGCTTCTCGTTGAGCAGGAACGTGGCGACGTCGACCGGCACCTGCGCGATGACCTGCGCGGTGTTGTCCTTCATCGCCTCCTCCTGCAGGATCCGCAGGATGTGCAGCGCCGACGATTCGGTGCCGCGGATGTGGCCGATGCCGTGGCAGCGCGGGCAGGCGATGTACGCCGACTCGGCGAGCGCGGGGCGCAGGCGCTGGCGCGACAGCTCCATCAGGCCGAAGCGGGAGATCTTGCCCAGCTGGATGCGCGCGCGGTCGTACTTCAGCGCGTCCTTCAGCCGCTGCTCGACCTCGCGCTGGTTCTTCGAGCTCTCCATGTCGATGAAGTCGATCACGATGAGCCCGCCCAGGTCGCGCAGGCGCAGTTGGCGCGCGATCTCGTCGGCGGCTTCCGCGTTCGTCTTGAACGCGGTCTCCTCGATGTCGCTGCCCTTGGTGGCGCGCGCGCTGTTGACGTCGACGGCGACCAGCGCCTCGGTGTGGTCGATGACGATCGCGCCGCCGGACGGCAACGGCACCTGCCGCGCGTACGCGGTTTCGATCTGGTGCTCGATCTGGAAGCGCGAGAACAGCGGGACGTCGTCCTTGTAGAGCTTGACCCGGTTGACGTTGGCCGGCATCACGTGGCTCATGAACTGCTGCGCCTGCTCGAAGATCGCCTCGGTGTCGATCAGCAGCTCGCCGATGTCCGGGTGGAAGTAGTCGCGGATGGCGCGGATGACCAGGCTCGATTCCTGGTAGATCAGGAACGCGCCCGACTGCAGCTTCGAGGCGTCCTCGACGGCGCGCCACAGCTGCAGCAGGTAGTTCAGGTCCCACTGCAGCTCTTCGGTCGAGCGGCCGATGCCGGCCGTGCGCGCGATCACGCTCATGCCCGCGGGGACCTCGAGCGCGCCGATGGCGTCGCGCAGCTCGTTGCGGTCCTCGCCCTCGATGCGGCGCGAAACGCCGCCGCCGCGCGGGTTGTTGGGCATCAGCACCAGGTAGCGGCCGGCGAGCGAGATGTAGGTCGTCAGCGCCGCGCCCTTGTTGCCGCGTTCGTCCTTGTCGACCTGGACGATCAGCTCCATGCCTTCGCGAAGCTGGTCCTGGATGCGGGCGCGGCCGCCTTCGCCGTCGCCTTCGTCGTCGCCGCCACCCTTGCGGCCGCCCTTCAGGTACTGGCGGGCGATTTCCTTGAACGGCAGGAAGCCGTGGCGGTCGGTGCCGTAGTCGACGAAACACGCTTCGAGCGACGGCTCGACGCGGGTGATGACCGCCTTGTAGATGTTGCTCTTGCGTTGTTCCTTGCTCGCGGACTCGATGTCGAGGTCGATCAGCTTCTGGCCGTCGACGATGGCCACCCGGAGTTCCTCCGCCTGGGTGGCGTTGAACAGCATGCGCTTCATGTGCGTCTTCCCGGCGCGGTCCGGCCGGGCTGGCGGTGGGCGAAGCGACGCAGCGCGCGGGGAGGCGCGCTGCCGGTGACTACGGCGCGGCGGTTGCGGACGACGGGCGCCGCGCCGGCAGCGGTGGCTGCGGGCGGAGAAGAACGGGAACGCGGTCGAGGGTGGTCATCGCGTCGGGGGTCCGGTCTTGTCGGGGGCGGCTTGGTCGGGTTCGCAGGATAGCGGTGGGTTCACGATGCAGCCCGGGCGCCGAGTTGGCGAAGGCGGGTTGCGGGTCGGAAACGAGTATCGTCGCTGGATTTCGCCGCGCAGCAATCCGCTTCGAACCGGCCGCAAGCCGGGTGCGGAGACTGCGCTCTTCCATTACCATCCGTACTTTTCCGGGACGCAACGCCCGGACGGTGAGCAGATTTAACCGGCGACCGGTTTACGCCCCATCGGGCCACGGCCGACTCCATTGCCCCGGCATTCGGGGCGCACATCCCTTGACCCTGCGCCGACGCCGCCGGATCGAATCGATCGGGGGGCAGCCTGCGAAAACGACGCTCGCTGACGCCCCTTGAGAGAGCGCCCGCCGCGCCGCCGGTAACATCCGGTGGCCGGGACGTGTTGCAGCCCGGAATTATAAGCGAATGAACGGCTTAAGCAAGGATTCTGTGACCCGGCTTGCGATCGGCGACGAGGCGGCCGGGCAGCGGGTCGACAATTTCCTGGTCCGCATCCTCAAGGGGGTGCCGAAAAGCCACATCTACCGGATCCTGCGCAGCGGCGAGGTCCGGGTGAACCGGAAGCGGGTCGGTCCGGACGCCCGGCTGGCGGTCGGCGACGAGGTCCGCATCCCCCCGGTCCGGATCGGGGCGCCGGCAGCCGGGGCGCTGCGACCGGAGGGCGCCGGGCCGGCGGGGGGGCGGGCGGCCGTGTCGGCGGGGCCGGTGCCGCCGGTGCTGTACGAGGACGACGCGCTGATCGCGCTGGACAAGCCGGCGGGGCTGGCGGTCCACGGCGGCAGTGGCATCGCCTTCGGCGTCATCGAGCGGCTGCGCCACGCGCGGCCGGACGCGAAGTTCCTGGAGCTCGTCCACCGGCTCGACCGCGACACCTCGGGGGTGCTGCTCGTCGCCAAGAAGCGCACCGCCCTGGTGGCGCTGCACGCGGCGTTGCGCGAGGGTGCCGTCGACAAGCGCTACCACGTGCTGGTGCGCGGCAAGTGGCGCGACGCCAAGCGGCGGGTCGACCTGGCGCTGGAGACCTACGTCACCGGCGAGGGCGAGCGGCGGGTGCGTGTCGAGCGCGAAGGCAAGGCGTCGGCGACGGTGTTCCGGCGGATCCGGACCTGGCCGCGCGCCGACCCGCCGGTTGCGCTGCTCGAGGCCGAGCTCGAGACCGGCCGCACGCACCAGATTCGCGTGCATCTGACGCACCTCGGCTTTCCGCTGGCCGGCGACGACAAGTACGGCGACTTCGCCTGGAACAAGGCGCTGGCCCGGCAGGGGCTGAAGCGGATGTTCCTGCACGCGCACCGGCTCGCGCTCGCGCATCCGCTGACGGCGGCGCCGCTGGTGTTCGAGTCGCCGCTGCCGCCGGACCTCGCGGCGTTCGTCGCGCGGCTCGACGCCGCCGCCGGACCGGGGGACGCCGATGGCTGAGTTCGCGCCGCGGCGCTTCCGCTTCGTCGTGTTCGACTGGGACGGCACGCTGGCCGATTCGACGTCGATCATCGCCAGCGCCCTCCAGTCGGCTTGCCGCGACGTCGGCGAGCCGGTGCCCGACGACGTCGCCGCGCGCTATGTGATCGGCCTGGGCCTCGGCGACGCGCTGCGTCAGGTGGCGCCGCGGCTGCCGCCGTCGCGCTACCCCGAATTGTCGGCGCGCTACCGCGAGCATTTCCTCGCGCGCGATCCGTACATCCCCCTGTTCGACGGCGTGCGCGAACTCCTGGCGGCGCTGGATGCGGCGGGCTACCTGCTCGGCATCGCCACGGGCAAGTCGCGGATCGGGCTCGATCGCTCGCTGTCGAAGCAGGGGTTGGCGCACCACTTCGTGGCGACCCGCTGTGCCGACGAGGGCTTTCCGAAGCCGAACCCCGACATGCTGCTGCACCTGATGGACCGCGTCGGCGTCGACCCGCGCCAGACGCTGATGATCGGCGACACCACGCACGACCTCGACCTCGCCCGCAACGCCGGTGTGGCCGCCGTGGCGGTCGCGTACGGCGCCCACGACCACGAAGGGCTGGCGGCGGGCGCGCCGCTGGCCACCGTCCATTCGGTGCGCGAACTCGCGACCTGGCTCGCGACGCACGGATGACCGCACCGTCCACGCCCGGTGCCCCCGCGCGGGGGCCGCGCGTGCGACGATACGCACTTTCCCTCATTGACCGCGGCGTTCCCGCTCCGTCCCCATGACCGACCCCACCACCGACCGCGACGTGATCGCGGCCCTCGCGCAGGACCTGCTCGTCGAACGCCGTCGCGCCCGTCGCTGGGGCATCTTCTTCAAGGTGATCTTCGCCGGCATCGCGCTGGCGTTCGTCGCTTCCATCCTGGCCGCATTCGGCGCGCGCGAACGGATCTGCCTCGACAAGTGCACGGCGCTGGTCGAGGTGCGCGGCGACTTGGACACGACCGGCCGGGCGAGCGCCGAGCGGGTGATCGCCGGGCTGCAGGCCGCGTTCAAGAACAGCGGCACCAAGGGCGTGCTGCTGCGGATCAACAGCCCCGGCGGCAGCCCGGTGCAGGCGGGGCAGATCTACGACGAAGTCCGGCGGCTGCGCGCGAAGTACCCCGACATCCCCCTGCACGCCGTGGTCGAGGAGATGGCGGCGTCGGGGGGGTATTACGTGGCCGCCGCGGCCGACCGCATCTACGTCGACCGCGCGAGCGTGGTGGGTTCGATCGGCGTGATCTACCACGGCTTCGGCGTCGCCGATGCGCTCGACAAGGTCGGCGTCGAATCGCGCACCGTGACCGCCGGCACCAACAAGGCGTTCATGGACCCCTTCTCTCCGGTCGACCCGCAGCAGAAGGCGTATCTGCAGACGTTGCTCGACGAGGTTCACCTGCAGTTCATCGGCGCGGTGCGCGAAGGCCGCGGCAAGCGGCTCAAGGAGACGCCGGAAATGTTCTCCGGCCTGGTCTGGCACGGGGCCAAGGCGATCGAGCTCGGCCTGGCCGACGCGCTGGGCAACGTCGACGGCGTCGCGCGCGACGTCATCGGCGCCGAGGAGATCGTCGACTTCACGCCGCAGGAGGCGCTGTCCGAGCGCTTCGCCCGCAAGCTGGGGGCCGTGCTCGCCGGCGAAGTGGCGGCAGGGCTGCGGACTCCCGGTCTGCGCTGAACCGCCGCGCGGCCACGGCCCGCGCAGTGGCCACTGCGGTGGCCACCGCGGCGGCCACTGCGGTGGCCCGTCGCGGCCCCGGTCGAACGCCCGCTGATCGAGGTCAAGGTCGGCCGGCGGATGTGGGGCTAGCGTCGAGGGAAGGCCGCGCAATCCGTCGGCCGCCTTCGGGGAGGGAAGCCATGATCGTCGCCCAAAGCATGTCGAGTCCGGCCGTGACGGTCGGTGCCGACACCGATTTCCAGTCGGCCCTGGCCCTGATGGAGGAGCGGAAGCTCCGGCGCCTGCCGGTCGTCGATGCCGGCGGGGCGTTGACCGGGATGGTGGCGGAACGCGACCTGCTCGTCGCCGCCTCGCGCTATCTGCAGTCGCGCGTCGACGTGGCCGACGTCATGCAGAAGCAGGTCGTCACCGTCGCACCCGCGACCCCGATCGAGGATGCCGCGCGGCTAATGCTCGAGCACCACATCGGCGGGCTGCCGGTCGTTGACGACGGCAGGCTCGTGGGCGTCATCACCGAGACGGACATCTTCCGCCGCTTCGTCGAACAGCAGCGCTGATCCCGCCCGGGCCCGGGGGGGCCGGCTGCGCTTCCTGGAGTTCACCGGCGCCCGGCAGCTTGCCGTCGCCGGCGTCAGGTCTCGATGCGGATCAGGCCGCAGGCGATCGCGCGCGCGATCGCCTCCTGCCGGTTGAGCACGCCGAGCTTCGCGATCACGTTGTGGAAGTGGAAGTGGACGGTGCGGCCGGCCACGCCGAGCTTGTGGCCGATGTCGAGGCTGGTCAGCCCGTGCGCGGCCATGCGCAGGCACTCGAGTTCGCGCGGTGACAGCGGCTGCCCGTGCCGCGCCCGCGCCATCGGCGGGTCGAGCGCCGGCGCCATGAACGCGTCGTGGAAGCCCGTCGCGAGCAGCAGCACCGCCCCCAGCCGCCGCGCCACCCGGGCCGCACGCGTCCGATCGACTGGACTCACCGCCGAGTCCAGCGTGACGACGATCCGTTCGCCCCGCAGCGACCGCAGCGACAGCGCGACGCCGCTCCGGATGTCGAAGCGGGCCGCGTCGCGGAGGAACCAGGCCACCCGTCCCGTCGCCGGCATCGTGGCCCCGTCCCACGCGAGCGGCGCGGTCCGGTCGCGGGTCCGGGTGAGCCGCGGATCGACGTCGGCGTAGCGGTTGATGTCGTAGACGTCGAGCCATTCCGCCGGGGCCGTCGTCCATCGCCGCGGGCCGGCGTTGGCGCCGGCCGGGGTGTCCGCCGCCAGGCCGTAGGTGAAGCTGTCGAACCCGAGCGCGCGCACGACGGTGCGCATGGCCGGCTCCAGCGGCGCGCCCGTCGCGGCCGCTGCGTAGAGCGGTCGCAGCGGGGAGTCGGGCAGGCAGCACGCGTCGACCGGTCGGCAAGGGCGCAGCGCGGGGCCGGGGCTGAACGCGACGGCCCGGGACCGCGATGGCCCCGCCGAGGCAAGGGGGGCAAGGGCGAACGGATCGGCTGACGGGGGTGCCGGGCGGGTGACCGCAGGATGGGTCGTCGCGACGACCGGGCGAGCGGCCGATGGGGCAGGGGCGGACATCGTTTTCCTCCCGGATGCGTCACGGGCGGCCCCAGCGTGGCCGACGTCTTGGTCGTTCCGCTGACGGGCTCTTGATGGCCGCTGCGGGGGAATCGCGGTAACGAACGAAACGTATGCTACAAATTGTCGCGCCGTTCAGGCAATGCCGTCCGGCGGCTGGCCTGTCGTCGGAACGAATTCTCGAACATCTTATATTTCATAATATTGCAATGGACTATTGACGTGATTTGGGAAGACCTTCGACGACGGCCCCGACGCCGATGCCGTGCTCGGCGAACCATCCCTTGCGCATCTCGAGTGCGTAGACGCCCGGCGCCCGCGACCAGTGCAGCTGTTCGCTCTGCGGCGCCATGTCCTCGATGTTGATGATCCGGCCGCCCGCGTCGATGAAGGCGATCGACAGCGGGATGTACGTGTTCTTCATCCAGAACGACATCTGCCGCGGCTCGTCGTAGACGAAGATCATGCCCTGATCGGGGCGCAGGCTGAATCGCCACATGAGCCCGGTCGCGAGTTCGGCCGGCGTGCGTGCGACTTCGGCGACGATCTTGCGCCCGCCGACGGTGAGCGGGATCGTGGCCAGCGACTGGGCCTTCTCCGCGGCCTGCGCGAGGGCGGGAGTCGGCGCCAGTGTCGACGTGAACGCAGCCAGGGCGGCGACGGCCGCGACGGTCGCGAGTGCGAGCCGGGGGCTGCGGCGCGCGGCGGCGCGCGACGGAAAGCGGAAAAGCGAGCGGAAGGGCGGGCGGGAAACGGAACGCGGAGCGGTCATCATGTCGGGGTCCAGTTGCGGAGGAGGGTACGGGCACGGCGTTGATAGATCAACCACACCGCGAAGCTCGCGAGGGTGAACAGGATCATTCCCGCCGCGAGCAGCGCCAGCGAGGTCGCCAGCAGCGGTGCGATCAGCGCCGCGTTGACGGCGGACAGCCCGAACTGGACGAAGCCCTGCAGGGACGACGCAAGTCCGCGATTGGCCGGAAACAGGTCGAGCAGCAACAGCGTGACCGACGGCATCACCGTCGCGGTCCCGATGGTGAACACGAACACCGGCAGCACGTGCCAGGGCACCGACGGCGGCACGAACGTGGTGATCGCCACGTTGAGCGCGCAGCCGGCGAACATCGTCGCGAACCCGAGCCGGATCGTGCGTTGCGGCGAGCGCCGGCCGGCACTCCGGCCGGACACCAGCGCGCCGATCAGCACCCCGGTGATCATCGGGATGAACAGCCAGGCGAAGCCCCAGGTCGAGACTCCCAGGTGGCCGACCAGGAACTGCGGCGCCGCGGCGATGTAGACGAAGAACGCCGCGAAGTTCAGCGCCGGCACCAGCGCCAGCAGCAGGAACTCCGGCCGCGTGACCACGCGCCGGTAGTTCGCGAACAGCACCGGCGGCGACAGCGGTTGCCGGGCGTCCTTCGCCAGCGTTTCGGGCAGCTTGCGCCGGACCCAGACGATCAGCACCACCGCCTGCAGCACCATCACCCAGAAGATCGCCCGCCAGCCGAGCAGGTTGAGCACCACGCCACCGATCACCGGCGCGATCGCGGGGGCGATGCTGAACACCAGCGTCACCTTCGCCATCAGCCGCTGCGCCTCGGCGCCATGGAAGCGGTCGCGGATGACCGCGCGGCCGACGACCATGCCGGCGCCCGCCGACAGCCCCTGCAGCGCGCGGAACAGCCACAGCGACTCGATGTTGCCGGCGATCGCGGCGCCCAGCGAGGCGAGCGCGTAGAGCGACAGCGCCGCCAGCACCACGGGTCGGCGGCCGAGCGCGTCGGCCAGCGCGCCGTGCCACAGCATCATGAACGCGTAGGCGGCGAGGTAGACCGACAGCGTCTGCTGGACGGCGAGCGGCGCGGCATCGAGGTCGCGGCCGATCGCCCCGAACGCCGGCAGGTACATGTCGATCGCGAACGGGCCCAGCATCGCCAGCGCGCCGATGAGCGCGGCCAGCGACCAGGTCCGCGCCGGAACGGCGTGGGGCGGCGCGGTCACTTCGCCGGCGCCTTGCCCCCCGCCGCGCCGGCGAGGGCGGCGTCGACGGTCGCGCGGTCGAGCGCGGGTGCGAAGCGGGCGATGAAATCGTAGATGAACCGGCGCAGGAACACGCCGCGGCGGAGCGCCAGCCGGGTCGTCGACGGCGTGAACAGGTGCGCGGCGGGCAGTCCGACCAGCCCGGTGTCGCGCTCCGGATCGAACGCCATCTGCGCGACGATGCCGACGCCCATGCCCATCGAAACGTAGGTCTTGATGACGTCGGCGTCGAGCGCGGCCAGCACGACGTTCGGCGCGAGTCCGGCGGCCTCGAACGCGGCATTGATCTGCGACCGCCCGGTGAACGCCGTGTCGTAGGTGACGATCGGATGGCGCGCGATCGCCTCCAGCGTCAGCGGCTTGACCCTGGCCAGCGGGTGCCCGCGGGGGACCAGCACGACGCGGTTCCATGCGTAGCAGGGAAGCGTCACCAGGTCCGGCCACGACGCCAGCGCCTCGGTGGCGATGCCGACGTCGACCACGCCGCGGGCGGTCAGTTCGGCGACCTGCTCCGGATTGCCCTGATGCAGCACCAGCTTCACCTTCGGGTAGCGGGTCGCGAAGTCGCGCAGCACGGCGGGCAGCACGTAGCGCGCCTGCGTGTGCGTGGTCGCGATCGCGAGCGTGCCCGCATTCTCGTTGCGGTACTCCTCGCCGACCCGCTTGAGGTTCTCGACCTCGCGCATGGCGCGGCGGGCGGTCGCGAGGACCGCCTCGCCCGCCGGCGTCAGCGCGGCCAGCCGCTTGCCCTGGCGGACGAAGACGCGCACGCCGATTTCGTCCTCGAGCTGCCGCACCTGCTTGCTGATGCCCGGCTGCGACGTGAACAGCGCTTCGGCCGCGTCCGACACGTTGAGCCCGTGGTCGACGATCGCGCAGAGGTACCGCAGCTGCTGAAGGTTCACGGTGGACCGGCTCGGAAGGAACGGAACGCGAGGGAACGGGCGGGAGCGGGTGGGGCCGGTCGGGCGTGGGGCGGGGGGTCGCCCGCGATATAACCGGCGCGCTAGAATAGGGCCCGATTATATAGCCAACCTCGCCCTCCCGCATGGCCCAGCTCTTCACCGTCCATCCCGCGAACCCGCAGCCGCGGCTGATCAAGCAGGCGGCGGCGATCCTCCGCGACGGCGGCATCCTGGCCTATCCGACCGACTCCAGCTACGCGCTCGGATGCGCGGTCGGCAACGGCGACTGCGTGCGGCGGATCCGGCAGATCCGGGGCGTCGACGAGCATCACCACATGACGCTGGTGCTGCGCGACCTGTCGGCGATCGGCCACTACGCGCGGCTCGACAACTGGCAGTTCAAGGTCGTGCGGCAGGGCACGCCGGGTCCGTACACGTTCGTGCTGCCGGCCACGCGCGAGGTCCCGCGCCGCTTGCAGCACCCCAAGCGCAGCACCGTCGGCGTGCGGGTTCCCGACCATCCCGTCGTCCAGGCGCTGCTCGCGGAGCTGGACGGGCCGATCCTGTCGTCGACGCTGATCCTGCCCGGGAGCGGCGAGGCGCTGAACGACGCCGCCGACATCCGGGAGCGGCTCGAGAAGCTGGTCGACGGGGTCATCGACGCCGGCGCCTGTCCGGCCGAGCCGACGACGGTCGTCGACCTGGCCGTCGAGCCGCCGGCCATCGTCCGGCTCGGCGCCGGCGCGCCGGCCCGGCTGGGCCTTTAGCCACGGGAACGGGAAAAAGGGGCCGCAATCGGGTAAACTGTCGGGTTCATGGGAATTTCGCTCGAGACCATCCTGCTCGGTGCGCTGCCGGTGGTCCTTGCGATCACGTTGCACGAGGCCGCGCACGGTTACGTCGCCAAGCTCTTCGGCGACCGCACCGCCGAGATGCTCGGCCGCGTCACGCTGAATCCGATCCGGCATGTCGACCCGGTCGGCACCGTCCTGCTGCCGGGGGCGATGCTGCTGCTGGGCTCGCCGTTCATCTTCGGCTGGGCCAAGCCGGTGCCCGTGAATTTCAACAACCTGCGTCATCCGAAGCGCGACATGATCTGGGTGGCCGGCGCCGGACCGGCCTCGAACTTCGTCCAGGCGCTGTTCTGGGCCGGGATGTTCGTCGCGGCGACCGGCACCGGCGCGCTCGGGAGCGTCGGCCTCGCCAAGATGGCGCAGATCGGATTGATGGCAAACCTGGTGCTGATGGCCTTGAACCTGCTACCGATACCTCCGCTCGACGGCGGGCGGATCCTGATCGGCGTCCTGCCCGGACCCGCGTCGTATTCGCTGTCGCGGCTGGAGCCCTACGGGTTGTTCATCGTGGTGCTGCTGCTCGTCACCGGCGTGCTCGACAGCATGATGCGACCCCTGATCGACGGCGCCGTCTTCGTCATCACCGCGCTGCTCGGCCGCTGACCCCCTCAGCGACCCGCGCGCCACCCTTGCCGACCACTTCCATTTCGACTGATGTTCGCTGATCGCGTCTTATCGGGCATGCGCCCGACCGGCCGGATGCACCTCGGCCATTACCACGGTGCGCTCAGGAACTGGGTGCGGCTGCAGGACGAGTACCCGTGCCTGTACTTCGTCGCCGACTGGCACGCACTGACCACGCATTACGAGACGCCCGAACTCATCGCCGACTCGGTGTGGGACATGGTGGTCGACTGGCTGGCCGCCGGCGTCGATCCGAGCCGCGCGACGCTGTTCATCCAGTCGCGGGTTCCCGAGCACGCCGAGCTCACGCTGCTGCTCGGAATGATGACGCCGGTCGGCTGGCTGGAGCGCGTGCCGACGTACAAGGACCAGCAGGAGAAGCTCAAGGACCGCGACCTCGCGACCTACGGGTTCCTGGGCTACCCGGTCATGCAGGGCGCCGACATCCTCATCTACCGCGCCAATCTGGTGCCGGTCGGCGAGGACCAGGTGTCGCACCTGGAGCTCGTCCGCGAACTCGCGCGCCGCTTCAACTTCCTCTACGGCCGCGAGCCGGGCTTCGAGGACAAGGCCCGGGCCGCGGTGAAGAAGCTGGGCAGCAAGAAGGCGAAGCAGTACGAGGCGCTGCGCACGGCGTTCCAGGAGCGCGGCGACGACGAGGCGCTGGCCGCCGCGAAGGACCTGCTCGAGGCGACGCAGAACCTGTCGCACGGCGACCGCGAGCGGCTGTTCGGCTATCTCGAGGGATCGCGCCGCGTGATCCTGCCCGAGCCGCAGCCGCTGCTGACCGCGACGCCGAAGGTGCCCGGACTCGACGGCCAGAAGATGTCGAAGAGCTACGGCAACGCGATCCTGATGCGCGAGGAGCCCGACGAGATCACGCGCAAGGTCCGCACGATGCAGACCGACCCGGCGCGCGTGCGCCGCACCGACCCGGGCGAGCCGGAGCGGTGCCCGGTGTGGCCGCTGCACCAGATCTATTCGTCGCAGGACACGCGCGACTGGGTGGTCAAGGGCTGCCGGACCGCCGGCATCGGCTGCCTCGACTGCAAGCAGCCGGTGATCGACGGCATCATCGCGGAGCAGCAGCCGATAAGCGAGCGCGCGCAGCGCTATCTCGACGACCCGCAGCTGGTCCGCAACATCGTCGCCGACGGCTGCGAACGCGCGCGCAAGCTCGCGGAGGAGACGATGCGCGAAGTCCGCGACGCCATGGGCCTGGGGTACACGTGAGCGGCACGCCCGATCTCGCCGGCCTGGCCGATCCCGCACCGGACCTCGCGGCGCAGGCCGGCGCCGCCGTGGCGAAAGTCTACGGCGAGCCGATGCTCGAGCTGCCGCGGGACCTCTACATCCCGCCCGAGGCGCTGGAGGTCTTCCTCGAGACGTTCGAGGGGCCGCTCGACCTGCTGCTCTACCTGATCCGCCGGCAGAACATCAACGTGCTCGACATCCCGATGGCCGAGCTCACCCGCCAGTACCTGGGCTACGTCGAGATGATGCGGCGCACGCAGCTCGAGCTCGCCGCCGAGTACCTGCTGATGGCGGCGGTGCTGATCGAGATCAAGAGCCGCCTGCTGCTGCCGAAGCCGCCGGCACCGCCCGGCGCCGAGGCCGAGGACCCGCGCGCCGAGCTGGTCCGCCGTCTGCTCGAGTACGAGCGGATGAAGCAGGCCGCGCGCGATCTCGACGACATGCCGCTCGCCGACCGCGATTTCGCGACGGTGCGCGTCTGGTTCGACCGGGTCGCGGGAGCGCGGCTGCCCGAGGTGGCGCCGGCGGACCTGCGGGCCGCCTGGGCGGGGCTCGTTGCGCGCGCGAAGGTGAACCGGCATCATCTGGTCACCCGCGAGCAGCTGTCGGTGCGCGGCGAGATGAGCCGGGTGCTGCGGCTGCTCGAGCCGTCGCGCTACGCGGAGTTCACGGCGCTGTTCCACGAGCACGCCGACGTACCGCACCTGGTGGTGACGTTCCTCGCGCTGCTCGAACTCGCGCGCGAACAACTCGTATCGATCGCGCAGGCCGAGCCGTACGCGGCGATCTACGTGCAGCTGACCGGCGGCCCGGGCTTCGCGCTCGCCGCCGACAACGACAACTTCGCCGGCTGACCCCGGCGGCGGGCACTGCCCGCCGGCCCGGGGTACGCGGCCGGCAATGCCGGAACACGCATGGAAGACTTGCACGACATCAAGGGAATTCTCGAAGCGGCACTGCTGACCGCCGGCGAAGCCGTGCCGGTCGGCCAGCTCGCCCGGCTGTTCGACCCGCCGCTCGATGCCGAAACCACGCGCAAGCTGCTCGACGAACTGAAGGACGACTGGGCCGGCCGCAAGGTCGAGCTGGTGCAGGTCGCCTCGGGCTGGCGCTTCCAGGGCGTCCCGGCCATCCAGTCCTACCTCGACCGGCTGTCGCCGGAGAAGCCGCCGAAGTACTCGCGGGCGGTGATGGAAACGCTGGCGATCATCGCCTATCAGCAACCCGTGACCCGCGGCGACATCGAAGCCATCCGCGGCGTCGCCGTGTCCACCAACGTCGTCAAGGCGCTGGAGGACCGCCAATGGGTCGAAGCGGTCGGCCACCGCGAGACGCCGGGACGCCCGGCGCTCTACGCCACCACGAAGACCTTTCTCGACGATCTCGGCCTGCGTTCGCTTGCGGAGCTTCCTCCGCTGGCCGAGCTCGACGCCTCCCACCTGCTGGAGATGCCCGATGCACCCACCAAAGCCGCCGAAGCGCAACTCGCGCTCGCGAGCCCGATCCTGGCACCGACCCCCGACGGGTCCGGTGCAGCAGTCGAACCTGGCGCTGCAGGCGATGGCGGACAGCCTCCCGCCGACGCGCCTGAAACGGTCCACTGACGAAGTCTTCACCGAGCCGCAGCGCCTGCACAAGGTGCTGGCGTCGTGCGGCTTCGGCTCGCGGCGCGCGATGGAGGAGCTGATCCTCGCCGGCCGCATCACCGTCAATCGCGAACCCGCGGAGATCGGCCAGAAGGTCGGTCCCGGTGACGAGGTGCGCATCAACGGCGAGCTGGTCCGGGTGCGCTTCGCCGAGCCGCGGGCGCGCATCCTGATGTATCACAAGCCGGCCGGCGAGATCGTCACCCGCGACGACCCCGAGGGGCGCCCGACGGTGTTCGAACAGCTGCCGAACATCGGCAACGGCAAGTGGATCGCCGTCGGCCGTCTCGACTTCAATACCGAAGGCCTGCTGCTGTTCACCAACTCGGGCGACCTGGCCAACAAGCTGATGCATCCGAGCTTCGAGGTCGAGCGCGAATACGCGGTGCGCGTGCTGGGGACGCTGACGCCGGAGCAGCAGCAGGCGCTGCTGACCGGCGTCACGCTCGAGGACGGGCCCGCCAAGGTCGAGAAGATCGACGACGGCGGCGGCGAGGGCGCCAATCACTGGTACCACGTGGTGCTGAAGGAAGGCCGCAACCGCGAGGTGCGACGGCTGTTCGAGGCGCTGGGCCTCACCGTCAGCCGGCTCATCCGCACGCGCTACGGCACGGTCGCGATGCCGTCGCGGGTGAAGCGCGGGCAGACGCTGGAACTCGAGGCGCACGAGGTCAACGCCGTGCTGAACGTCGCCGGCCTGAAGCCGACGGCCAGCGAGAAGCCCGGGTCGCTGGGCAAGAAGCAGGGCGGCAACAAGCCCAAGCGCGGCCGCGGGCACGGCAAGGCCGGGCCCGCCGGCGGGGTGCCGCGGGCCCACGGCAACGTCGGCACCGGCTACGGCAGCGGGGCCGGGGCGCGGCGTCACGACCACGGCGGCGGCCCGATGGCGGGACGCGGCGGCTCCGACATGCCGCTGCCCCCGGGCATCGACGAGGACAATTTCGGCAACACCATCCTTCCGGCGCGGCCGGGTGGCGGCCAGCCGGGCGGCGGCGGTCGACCACAGGGGCAGGGCGGCCCCCGACGCGGCGGCAAGCCGTTCGGCGGGGGCGGCGGCAAGTCCTACGGCGGCGCGGGTGGCCAGGGCCGTCCGCACGGCAAGCCGCGCGGGGGCGGCGCGGCGGGTGGCGCCGGCGGGTACGGCGGCTCGCCGTACGTGATGACCACGCTGACGATACCCGGCGGCGTGCCGGAAGGCCTCCCGGGCACGACCGGGCCGCGACCGAAGGGACCCGGTTCGGGGGGGCCGCGCGGACCCGGCGGCCCCGGCGGCGGCGGGCAGCGCAAGGGCAAGCCGCAGCGCAAGCCCGGCGGCGGCGCGCCGGGCGGGGCGGGGGCGCCGTCCGGACCGGGGGGCCAGGGCGCGCCGACCGGCCCCGGCGGCAAGAAGCGCTCGCGCGGCAACCGCAAGCGGCGCGGCGGTCCGGTGGGCGACGACGCCGGCAATGTCGCGCCGCTCGTCAAGGCGCCGCCGGTCGTCGACGACGATTTCGGCAACCGCGTCGGCAACCGCCCGCCGCGCGGCGGGCCGGTCGGCGAGAATCGTGGCAACGAGGCGCCGGTGGCCAGGGCGCCGAAAGTCGTCGACGACGATTTCGGCAACCGCGCGCGCCGCGGCGGCCCCGCGGGCGAGAGCCACGGCAACACGGCACCGCCGGTGAAGACGCCGAAGATCGTCGACGACGATTTCGGCAACCGCTGACGCGCGCGCCGCGCGGGTCGCGGCCCGCGGTCAGTCGACGAAGAGGTCGGGCAGCAGCGGCGTGCCGGGCGTCACCGCGTAGCGGTCGAAGTCGCGGACGCCGGCTTCGCGCAGCACGTCCTCGTCGAGGAAGAATCGGCCGGTCGCCGCGCCCGCGGCACCGCTGAGGATCGCGTGCGCGGCGTCGGCGACGATCGCCGGCGTGCGCATCATCGCGGTGCGCTCCTGCGCGCCCGGGATCATCGCCACCGCGGCGGTCGCGATCACCGTCCGCGGCCACAGCGCGTTGACGGCGATGCCGTCGGCGCGGAATTCCTCGGCCATCCCCAGCACGCACAGGCTCATCCCGTACTTGGCGATGGTGTAGGCGACGTGGTCGCGGAACCATTTCGGATCGAGCGACGGCGGCGGCGAGAGCATCAGCACCTGCGGCATGCGGCCGGCGCGCGCCGACGCCTGCAGCGCCGGCACGCACGCCTGCGTGCAGGCATAGGTGCCGCGGACATTGACGCCGAACATCAGGTCGAAGCGCTTCATCGGCGTGGCGAGCGTGCCGGTGAGGCTGATGGCGCTGGCGTTGTTGACCAGGATGTCGATGCCGCCGAAGGTCTCGACGGTCCGCGCGACGGCGGCCGCGATCGCCTGCTCGTCGCGGATGTCGCAGGCGAGGGGCAGCGCGCGCCCGCCGGCGGCCTCGATCTCCGCCGCGGCGGAGTGGATCGTGCCGGGGAGCTTCGGGTGCGCCGTCTCGGTCTTGGCGGCGATCGCGACGTTGGCGCCGTCGCGCGCGGCGCGCAGCGCGATCGCCAGCCCGATGCCGCGCGACGCGCCGGAGATGAACAGCGTGCGGCCGGCGAGCGTCGTCATGGCGTGGTCCGGTGGCGGGATTCAGCCCGCGCCGAACTTCGGCGCGCGCTTTTCGAGGAAAGCGGTGATGCCCTCGGCGAAGTCGGGCTGCGCGGTGCAGCGGCCGAAGCTGACCGCCTCCGCCTGCAGCTGCTCGGACAGCGTGCGCGACAGCGACTCGCGGACCAGGCGCTTGGCGCCGCGCAGCGCGAATGCCGGGCCCCGCGCGAGCGAATCGACGATGGCGGCGACGGCGCTGTCGAGTTCCGCGGCGGGCACCACGCGGTTGACGATCCCGAGGTCCCGCGCGGTCGCCGCATCGAAGCGCTCGCCGAGCAGCATGATCTCCATCGCGCGCCGCAGGCCGACGATGCGCGGCAGCGACCACGAACCGCCGCCGTCGGGGGTCAGCGCGATGTGCCGGTACGCCGAGGCGAAATACGCGTCGTCGCTGGCGACGACCAGGTCGCAGGCGTTGGCCAGCGACAGCCCGAAACCGGCCACGGCGCCGTGCACCCGGCCGACGACCGGATGCGGCATCCGGTGCAGCGCCTCGATGGCGGCGTGCATCCGCTCGACCATCCGGGTGAAGCCTTCCTGACGCCGGTCGGGCGGCTGCGGAAGCTCGCCGGCGAAGGTGCGGATGTCGCCGCCGGCCATGAAGTGCCGGCCGGCGCCGCGCAGCACGACGACGCGCAGCGCGTCGTCGGCGGCCACCTCCGCGGTGCACGCGACCAGCGCGTCGACCATCGCATAGTCGAGCGCGTTGAGCGCGTCGGGCCGGTTGAGCGTGAGCGTCGCGACGGGACCGTCGCGGGTGAGCAGCACCGTGTCGTTCATGGCCGTGCGGTGAGTGAGGGCGCGTCGAGTCTAGCACGCGCGACGCGGGTCGCCGCCCGCGGCGGCGACCGCGAAACGCGCGCGCAGACGCGGCTTCGCCCCCTGGCTGCGCTTCGCTTCCGGGCCGTGGCGCGCGAGCGCCAGCGCCACCGTCGTCGCGTGGATGTCGACGATGTCGTCGATCGACTCGGCGTAGCCGCCGGCCATGACGATCGCGACCGGCAGGCCGCGCGCCGCGAGCGCGTCGAGGACGCGCCGATCGCGCTCGGCGAGGCCGTGCTTGCTCAGCGCCAGCCGGCCGAGGCGGTCGCCGACGTAGGGATCGGCGCCGGCCAGATAGATCGCCAGGTCCGCCTGCGCGCGGTCCAGCGCCCGCGGCAGCGCCGTCGCCAGCGTCGCCAGGTACGCCCGGTCGCCGGTGCCGTCGTCGAGCTCGACGTCGAGGTCGGACACCGCCTTGCGGAACGGAAAATTGCGGCGGCCGTGCAGCGAGAACGTGAAGACGCTGTCGTCGCCGTCGAGGATCGCCGCGGTGCCGTCGCCCTGGTGCACGTCGAGGTCGATGACGACGACGCGACCGACGCGTCCTTCGGCCTGCATGACACGTGCGGCGACCGCGGCATCGTTGAACACGCAGAAGCCGGCCCCGGCGTCGCGCGTGGCGTGATGGGTGCCGCCGGCGAGGTTGATGCCGCAGCCGTCCGCCAGCGCGCTGCGGCAGGCGGCGATGGTGGCGCCGGCCGACCGCCGCGCCCGCTCGACCATCGCCGGGGACCACGGGAAGCCCAGGCGCCGCTGCGCCTGCGCGTCGAGCGTACCGGCGACGACGGCGGCGATGTAGCCGCGGTCGTGGGCGCGGGCGAGCTCGTCGTCGGTCGCGGCCGGCGGCACCGCGAGGAGGTCGGGCGCGACGGCGGCGACGCGCTCGCGCAGCCGCGCGTACTTCGCCATCGGGAACCGGTGCCCCGCGGGCAGCGGCAGGACGAAGTGGTCGGTGTACCAGATCCGCACGCGCTTCAGCCCTCGCCGTCGCGGCGAAACGGCGCCGACTCGGCGAGCTCGTCGACGGTGTGCGCGACGTCGGTGCGCTCGCGCGCGCAGAACTCGGCGACCGCGGCCGCGAAGTCCGGGTCGGCGAGCGCGTGCGCCGAGTGGGTCGTCACCGGCGTCAGCCCGCGGGCGAGCTTGTGGATGCCCTGGGCGCCGCCCTCGAACGCGGCGATGCCGCGCTCGATGCAGAACTCGATCGCCTGGTAGTAGCAGGCCTCGAAGTGCAGGCCCGGGACGTACTCGAGCGCGCCCCAGTAGCGGCCCCAGAGCGTCGTCGCGTCGAACACGTCGAGCGCCGCACAGACCGGCACGCCGTCGCGGCGGCCGATGGCCAGCAGCAGGTGCTCCCCCATCGTCCGGCCGATGCGGCGGAAGAACGGCAGCGACAGGTACGGGGTGCTGCGATGGGCCTGATAGGTCAGCGTGTAGCAGTGATGGAAGAACGCCCAGTCGTCGTCGCTGATCGCCGAACCGCTCCTGCGCTCGAAGGCGACGCCGGCGTCGGCGACGCGGCGCCGCTCCTGCTTCACCTTCTTGCGCTTGTCGTGGTTGAACGCGGCCAGGTAGTCGGCGAAATCGCGGTAGCCGCGATTCTCCCAGCGGAACTGCACGCCGTGCCGGATGATCATCCCCGCGCCTTCGGCCAGCGCGGCCTCGGCCGGCGTGATGAACAGCAGGTGCAGCGACGAGGGTGCCGCGGTGCCTCCGGCGTGCAGCGAGTCCAGCGCGGCGGCGAGCAGCGCGGCCCGGGTCGCGTCGTCGGTGGCGAGGAGCCGCGGGCCCGAGGCCGGCGTGAACGGCAGCGCCGCGACCAGCTTCGGATAGTAGCGGCGACCGTAGCGCCGGTACGCGTCGGCCCACGCCCAGTCGAACACGTACTCGCCGTAGGAGTGCGTCTTGGCGTAGAGCGGCAGCGCCCCGACCAGCGTGTCCGCGCGCCAGGCGGTGAGGTAGCGCGCCGACCAGCCCGTCGCGGGCGACGCACAGCCGGTCTCGTGCAGCGCGTGCAGGAACGCGTGCGAGGCGAGCGGGACGCCGCCGGCGAGCCGATCCCAGGCCGCGGGCGGGATCGCGGCCAGCGGCACATCGTCGCGGAGCGCGAGGGGAGGGGCGCCGGGACGCGCGGCGGGGTCCGCGGCGGGAAGGGGGGGCGATGCCATCGTGGCCGATTCTTGCGGCATCGCGCCCACAAGGCAAGGATGGCGGGCGCGTGTCCAGCCACGACGACCGCCGCGCCGGGCGAGCCGCGGTCGCGTGCTACCATTTTCGCCGTGCAGATCGCGCTTGCCCAACTCGACCAGCAGGTCGGCGACCTTGCCGGCAACGCTCGGGCGATCCTCGCCGCGGCCACCGAGGCGGCGCGCGCCGGCGCCTCGCTGGTGGTGACCCCCGAACTGTCGCTCTGCGGCTACCCGCCCGAGGACCTGCTGCTGCGCCCGGCGTTCGTCGCCGCCTGCGCGCGGGAACTCGACGCGCTGGCCGCGGCGCTCGCGACGGCCGCCCCGCGCGCAACGGTGCTGGTCGGCTTTCCCGAGGACGCCGGCGGCGGCCGCTGCCACAACGCCGTGGCGGTGCTCGCCGGCGGCCGGGTGGCGGCGGTCTATCGCAAGCAGCGGCTGCCCAACTACACGGTCTTCGACGAGGAGCGCTATTTCGAGCCGGGCAACGAGGCCTGCGTGATCGACGTCGACGGCCTCGCCTGCGGGATCATCATCTGCGAGGACCTCTGGTTCGACGGGCCCGCGGCGCAGGCCAGGGCGGCCGGCGCGCGCTGCCTCGTCGTCGCCAACGGCTCGCCGTACCACACGCGCCAGCAGGCGCTGCGGCGCGAACAGGCAGCCGCGCGGGCCGTCGAGACCGGGCTTCCGATCGTCTACGTCAATCGCGTCGGCGGCCAGGACGAGCTGGTGTTCGACGGCGCATCGTTCGTCGCCGATGCCGGCGGCGACGTCGTCCAGCAGCTGCCGGCCTGGCACGAGACGGTCGCGCTGGCGAGCTTCGACGGCGCGGTGCCGCGCCCGGTGCGCGGCGGCCTCGAGCCGCGGCTCGAGGCGCAGGTGTATCCGGCGCTGGTGATGGGAGTGCGCGATTACGTGCGCAAGAACCGCTTCCCCGGCGTGATCATCGGGCTGTCCGGCGGGATCGACTCGGCGCTGACGCTCGCCGTCGCCGTCGATGCGCTGGGGCGCGAGGCGGTGCGCGCGGTGATGATGCCGTCGCCGTACAACGCGCCGATGAGCCTCGACGACGCGCGGACGATGGCCGGTCTGCTCGGCGTCCGCTACGACGAGATTCCGATCGCCCCGATGATGGACGCCTTCGAGGAAAGTCTCGCCGCCGAACTCGCCGGGCGGCCGCCGGACGCGACCGAGGAGAACATCCAGGCGCGCATCCGGGGCACGCTGCTGATGGCGCTGTCCAACAAGTCGGGCTCCATCGTGCTGACGACGGGCAACAAGTCGGAGATGGCGGTCGGCTACGCGACGCTCTACGGCGACATGGCCGGCGGCTTCGCCGTGCTCAAGGACCTGTCGAAGACGCTGGTCTACCGGCTCTCGCGCTTCCGCAACGAGTTCGGCCGGGTCATTCCCGAGCGGATCATCACGCGCGCGCCCTCCGCCGAGCTGCGCCCGGACCAGACCGACCAGGATTCGCTGCCGCCCTACGACGTGCTCGACGGCATCCTCGAGGCCTACGTCGAGCAGGACCGCAGCCCGGCCGAGATCGTCGCGGCAGGCTTTCCCGCCGACGCGGTCCGCCGCGTCGTGCGGCTGATCAAGCTCTCGGAGTACAAGCGCCGGCAGGCCGCGGTGGGGATCCGCATCACGCCGAGGGGCTTCGGCAAGGACTGGCGCTACCCGATCACCTCGGCGTGGAGCGACTGGAACGACGTTCCCGCCGCGTCCTGACCGTCCCTGCACGGCGGCCGGACGCCCGGCCGACACCGGGACCTGCGCCGCTGCCGGCCGCGGCGCGGGCGGTCCGCCGCCACTAGGCCTCGCCGCGGTCATCGTGTAAGCTGGAAGTCCGATTCCTTCCGCGTTCGCGCCATGAAAAAAGTCGAAGCGATCATCAAGCCGTTCAAGCTGGACGAGGTCCGCGAGGCGCTGTCGGAAATCGGCGTCACCGGGCTCACCGTGACCGAGGTCAAGGGCTTCGGTCGCCAGAAGGGGCACACCGAACTCTATCGGGGCGCCGAATACGTCGTCGACTTCCTGCCGAAGGTCAAGGTCGAGGTGGTGCTCGCCGACAATCAGGTCGACGCCGCCATCGAGGCGATCATCAAGGCAGCACACACCGGCAAGATCGGCGACGGCAAGATCTTCGTCACCGCGATCGAGCAGGTGGTGCGCATCCGCACCGGCGAGGCGGGCGAAGCTGCCGTCTGAGGTCCCGGCAACGAGGGGGATACGTCATGTCGATGGGCAAGGAATTCCGCGAGTTCGCGCTCAAGGGCAACGTCATCGATCTCGCCGTCGGCGTGATCATCGGCGCCGCGTTCGGCCGGATCGTCGATTCGCTGGTCAAGGACATCATCATGCCGGTGATCGGGCTCGTCACCGGCGGGCTCGACTTCTCGAACAAGTTCATCATGCTCGGCAGCGCGCCGGCGAACTACGCGGGGCCGATGACCTACGAGGCGCTGACCAAGGCCGGCGTGCCGCTGCTCGCCTGGGGCAATTTCATCACCATCGTCATCAATTTCGTCATCCTGGCGTTCGTCATCTTCTGGATCATCAAGCGCTTCAACGCGGCCAAGTCGAAGTTCGACACGGTCCCGGCCGCGCCGCCCCCCACTCCCGAGGACGTCGTCCTGCTGCGCGAAATCCGCGATGCGCTGAAGAAGTGACGTGGGGGAGCGACGCCCCGTCCGCAGCGGCGGCGTCGACCGCTCGGCGCGTTGCGGTTCCGTCGCGGTTTTCGTGATCTGCGTCATTGACCCCGCAGCGACGCTTGTGCAGAATCGCGCGCTGAGCCGCCCCCTGTCGCCGCGCCGGCCACGGCGCGACGACTGGCCCCCACAAGACGGCCACGCGCACAAGCGGGCTTCCGCCCGTGCGGTCCCGTTCACCCGCTCCTGGAGGAGTACATGATGCATCGCAAACTGCTGCCGGCGCTCGCCGCCGCCCTGGCCCTCGGCGCGGGTGTCGCGCAAGCCGACATCAACGTCGGGGTCACGCTGTCCGCCACCGGTCCCGCGGCCTCGCTGGGCATTCCCGAGAAGAACACCTTCGAGCTGCTGCCGGCGACGATCGGCGGCGAGAAGGTCAACTACATCATTCTCGACGACGGCTCGGACACGACGAAGGCCGTCACCAACACCCGCAAGCTGATCAGCGAGAACAAGGTCGACCTGATCATCGGGTCGACGATCACGCCGAACTCGCTGGCGATGGCCGACGTCGTCGCCGATGCCGAGACGCCGATGATCTCGATGGCGGCGTCGGCGCGGATCGTCGATCCGGCGAGCCCGAAGACCAAGTGGGTGTTCAAGACCCCGCAGAGCGACTCGCTGATGGCCGACGCCATCGCCGTGCACATGAAGGCCAACGGCGTGAAGACGCTCGGCTACATCGGCTTCGCCGATGCCTACGGCGACGGCTGGCTCGCGGAGATGAAGCGCTCGGCGCAGACGGCCGGCATCAAGGTCGTGGCCGAGGAGAAGTACAACCGCAACGACGCGTCGGTCACCGGGCAGGTGCTGAAGCTCGTCGCCGCCAACCCCGACGCCGTCCTGATCGGCGCCGCCGGCACGCCGGGCGCCACGCCGCAGAAGGAGCTGGTCGCCCGCAACTACAAGGGCAGGATCTACCAGACGCACGGCGTCGCCAACCCCGACTTCCTCCGCGTCGTCGGCAAGGATGGCAACGGCACCTTCCTGCCCTCGGGTCCGATGCTGGTCTGGGAGCAGCTGCCCGACAGCAATGCCAGCAAGAAGGTGGCGGCCGAGTACGTCACCAAGTACGAGCAGAAGTTCGGCACGCGCTCGACCTTCGGTGGCCACGCCTACGACTCGTACCTGCTGCTGTCGAAGGCGATCCCCGAGGCGCTGAAGAAGGGCAAGCCGGGCACCAAGGAATTCCGGGCGGCGCTGCGCGACGCGCTGGAGACGACGACGGTCCCGGCGACCCACGGCGTGTTCGCGATGACGCCCAACGACCACAATGGCCTCGACAACCGGGCCCGCGTGATGGTGAAGATCGACAACGGCAAGTGGGTGCTGCAGAAGTGACCCGACCCCGCTGAGGAGGCCGGCTGCCTTCGCGCAGCCGGCTTTTTCATGTCCGCGGCCCGGCGGCGACGTCGGGCGCGGCCGGAACCCCGCCCACGCCCCCGCCTTCGATGGACCTCTCCATCTTCGCCCTGCTGGTGCAGGACGGCATCACCAACGGCGCGATCTACGCGCTGCTGGCGCTCGCGCTGGTGCTGGTGTTCGCGGTCACCCGGGTCATCTGGGTGCCGGCCGGGGAGTTCGTCGCGTTCGGCACGCTGACGCTGGCGGCGCTGCAGCCGGTCGACGGCGCGCCGCCGACCCAGCCGCCGGGGACGGTCAGCCTGCTCGTCGGCATGGCGGTGATCGCGGGGCTGATGGAAGCGTATGCCTGCGCGCGCCGCGGCGAGCGGCGACGGGTGCCCCTGCAGATGGCCAAGTGGACCGGCATCCCGGTGCTGATCGCCGCCGCGGCGTTCGTCCTGACGCGTATCGACCTGCCGCTCTGGGCGCAGATCGGCGTGGCGCTCGCGCTGGTCACCGCGCTCGGGCCGCTGCTGTACCGGATCGTCTACCAGCCGCTGGCGGAGGGCAGCGTGCTGGTGCTGCTGATCGTCTCGGTCGCGGTGCACTTCGCGCTCCTCGGCCTCGGACTGCTGTTCTTCGGCGCCGAAGGCTCGCGCACCCCGGCGTTCGCGACGGGTTCGTTCACCGTCGGCGCGGTGACGATCAGCCTGCAGAGCCTGATCGTCGTGATCACGAGCCTCGTGCTCATCGCCGCGCTGGCCCTGTTCTTCGGCCGGACGCTCTACGGCAAGGCGCTGCGGGCGACGGCGTTGAACCGCGTCGGCGCCCGCCTGGTCGGCGTGTCGCCCACGTTCACCGGCATGCTGACGTTCACGCTGGGCGCGCTGCTCTGCGCGTTCTCGGGCGTGCTGATCGGACCGATCACCACCGTCTACTACGACTCCGGGTTCCTGATCAGCCTCAAGGGCTTCGTCGGGGCGATCATCGGCGGGCTCGCGAGCTACCCGCTGGCGGCGGCCGGTGCGCTGCTGGTCGGGCTCATCGAGGCGTTCGCGTCGTTCTTCGCCAGCGGCTTCAAGGAGGTGATCGTCTTCACGCTGATCATCCCGGTCCTGCTCTGGCGCAGCCTGACCACGCAGCATCACGAGGAAGACGAATGACGGCGCGGACCGCCGGCCGGCGCGGCCGCCTCCGGAAGGTCCGGCGATGACGCCGCGCAGCGCCATGCTCGCGTTCGCCGGATTCGTCGCGCTGCTCGTCGCGCTGCCGGTGGTCGCGCCGCCGTTCTGGGTGACGGTCGCCAACTACATCGGCCTCTACAGCATCGTCGCGCTGGGACTCGTGCTGCTCACCGGTGTCGCCGGGCAGACGTCGTTCGGCCAGGCGGCGTTCGTCGGCATCGGCGCCTACACGACGGCGCTGCTGTCCACGCACTACCAGATGTCGCCGTGGATCAACCTCGCGATCGGCCTCGCGCTGACGCTGGCGCTCGCGCTCTTCCTCGGGTTCATCACGCTGCGGATGCGGGGCCATTACCTGCCGCTGGCGACGATCGCCTGGGGCATCAGCCTCTACTTCCTGTTCGGCAACCTGGAGTGGATGGGCGGCCACACCGGGATCACCGGGATCCCCGCGCTGTCGGTGGGCGGGTTCGAGCTGCGCGACGAGCGCTGGTTCTACTACCTGATCTGGGCGATCACGCTGACGGCGCTGTGGGCGACGGACAACCTGCTCGACTCCCGGCCCGGACGGGCGATCCGCGCGCTGAAGGGAGGCCAGGACATGGCCGAGGCATTCGGCGTGGACGGCGGGCGGCTCAAGATCGTCGCCTTCGTCTACGCGGCGCTGCTCGCCTGCATCTCCGGCTGGCTCTATGCGCACCTGCAGCGGTTCGTGAATCCGACGCCGTTCGGAATCAACCAGGGGATCGAGTACCTGTTCATGGCCGTCGTCGGCGGCGCCGGCAGCGTCTGGGGCGCGGTGGTCGGCGCGACGGTGCTGACGCTCGCCAAGCAGCTCCTGCAGGACATCCTGCCGCACGTCCTGGGCAAGAGCGGCAATTTCGAGATCATCGTGTTCGGCGTGCTGATGGTGCTGCTGCTGCAGTTCGCCCGCGACGGGCTGTGGCCGTGGTTCGCCAGGCTGCTGCCGCGCGGCGTCCCGCCGCCGGTGCCGGATGCGCCTCCGCTGCCGCGACGCGACCGGCCGGAGGTGGCCGGCCCGCTGCTCGAGGTCCGGTCCGCGCGCAAGCAGTTCGGGGGGCTGGTCGCGGTCAACGACCTGTCGTTCGTGATCCGCACCGGGGAGATTCTCGGCCTCATCGGACCCAATGGCGCCGGCAAGAGCACCACCTTCGGTCTGATTTCCGGCGCGTCGCCGCTGACGTCGGGGGACATCGTGTTCCGCGGCGAATCGATCGGCAGTCGCGCGCCGTACCGGATCGCCCGCATGGGCATCGGCCGCACGTTCCAGCACGTCAAGCTGATCGTCGGGATGTCGGTGCTGGACAACGTCGCGCTCGGCGCGTACCTGCGCGGCCGCGCCGGCGTGATCGGCGCGGCGTTGCGGCTCGACCGCGCCGAGGAGGCGCGCACGCGGGCGGAAGCGGCGCGGGCGATCGAACGCTGCGGTCTCGGCGCCCATGTGCACGACGCGGCCGGCAGCCTGCCGCTCGGCAAGCAGCGGATCGTCGAGATCGCGCGCGCGCTGGCGGCCGATCCGGCGCTGCTGCTGCTCGACGAACCCGCCGCGGGCCTCCGCTATCTGGAGAAGCAGGAGCTCGCCGCGCTGCTGCGCCAGCTCAAGGCGCAGGGAATGACGATCCTGCTGGTCGAACACGACATGGATTTCGTGATGGGGCTCACCGACCGGCTGGTGGTGATGGACTTCGGCGAGAAGATCGCCGAGGGCCTGCCGGCCGAGATCCAGAAGCACCCGGCGGTGCTCGAAGCCTATCTGGGCGGCGTATGACGATGCTGCTCGAGGTCGAAGGTCTCAAGGTCGCGTACGGCAAGGTCGAGGCGGTGCACGACGTGTCGCTGAAGGTGAGCGACGGACGGATCGTCACGGTCATCGGCCCCAACGGCGCCGGCAAGACCACGTTGCTGGCGGCGATCATGGGGCTGCTGCCGTCGCGCGGTCGCATCGCCTATGCGGGGGAGGCGGCGGCGCGCCTGTCGGTCGAGCAGCGCGTGGCCCGCGGCCTCATCCTGGTGCCGGAACGGCGGGAGCTGTTCGCGGGCATGAGCGTGGCCGACAACCTGGAGCTCGGCGCCTTCCAGCGCGTCCGCCGCGGCGACCGGGAGTGGCGGCGCACCCAGGACGAGGTCTACCAGCGATTTCCGCGCCTCGCGGAGCGGCGGGACCAGCTCGCCGGCACGCTGTCAGGCGGCGAGCGCCAGATGCTGGCGATGGGACGCGCGCTGATGGGCAAGCCCCGGCTGCTGATGCTCGACGAGCCGTCGCTGGGCCTGGCGCCGCTGATCGTGCGCGAGATCTTCAGCATCGTCGCCGGGCTGCGGGAGACCGGCGTGTCGATCCTGCTGGTCGAGCAGAACGCGCGCGCCGCGCTGCAGGTCGCCGACTACGGCTACGTGCTGGAAACCGGGGAGCTCGCCATCGAGGGTCCGAGTGGCGAGCTCGCCGCCAATCCGCGCGTCGCCGCGACCTACCTCGGCAAGGCGGCGGCCGGCGACGGAGTTGCCGCTGCCGGGTAGCCGGCCGTCTGCGCTGCCCCGAGCGCCCGCGGCCGCCATGACGGCGTCGGGCTCACGGCTGGATACCCGTTGCGGCGCCAGGGTTGCTGCCCGCTGGCGCGCCGCTTGCCGGCGGGGTGCGGAACCTTCGACAATGGCGGCTCTCTGACCCGGACCGGCCTCCCGCCGGCCCATCTTCCCAGGCTTCCCGTGACCGATCTCTCGCTTCCCCCTGTCGGTGCCTCGCTCGTGGCGGAGGCGCGCCGCCTGCTGCTCGACCCGGCGCAGCTCGACGACGCGCACCTCTCGCGCGTGCTCGCGTCCATCCACACGCACGAGGTCGATTTCGCCGACCTCTATTTCCAGTACTCGCGGGTCGAGAGCTGGAGCCTCGAGGAAGGCATCGTCAAGTCGGGCGCGTTCTCCATCGACCGCGGCGTCGGCGTCCGCGCCGTCCACGGCGAGCGCCAGGCCTTCGCGTACTCCGACGACATTTCGCTCGCGGCGCTCGAGGAGGCGGCAGTCGCTGCGCGCGCCATCGGGCGGCAGGGCAAGTCCGCGGTCGCGCCGGTCGGCCGGCTCGGCCCGGCGCGCTCGCTGTACCTGCCGCAGGACCCGGTCGTTTCGCTGTCCGAAGCGGCGAAGGTGGAACTGCTCGAACGGCTCGAGCAGAAGGCGCGGGCGCTCGATCGCCGCGTCGTGCAGGTCATGGCGTCGATCGCCGGCGAGTACGAGGCGATCCTGGTCGCGCGCAGCGACGGCCTGGTCGCCGCCGACGTGCGGCCGCTGGTGCGCGTTTCGCTGACGGTCATCGTCGAGGACGGCGGCCGGCGCGAGCAGGGCTATGCCGGCGGCGGCGGTCGCTTCGACTACGCGTACTTCGACGAGGCGAGACTCGATCTCTACGCGAAGCAGGCCGTCGACCAGGCGCTGCTGAATCTCGGCGCGCGCGACGCGCCGGCCGGGTCGATGACCGTCGTGCTGGGGCCGGGCTGGCCCGGGATCCTGCTGCACGAGGCGATCGGCCACGGTCTCGAGGGCGACTTCAACCGCAAGGGCACCAGCGCGTTCGCGGGCCGCGTCGGCCAGCAGGTGGCGGCAAGGGGCATCACCGTCGTCGACGACGGCACGATCGCGCAGCGACGCGGTTCGCTCAACATCGACGACGAAGGCAACGCGACGCAGCGCACCGTGCTGATCGAGGACGGCATCCTGAAGGGCTACATGCAGGACCAGCTCAACGCGCGGCTGATGGGCGTGGCCGCCACCGGCAACGGCCGGCGCGAGTCGTTCGCGCACCTGCCGATGCCGCGGATGACGAATACCATCATGCTCGCCGGCGACCGCGATCCGGCGGAGATCCTGGCGTCGGTGCAGGACGGACTCTACGCGGTGAATTTCGGCGGCGGCCAGGTCGACATCACCAGCGGCAAGTTCGTGTTCTCGGCGGCCGAGGCCTGGAAGATCGAGAACGGCAAGCTGGTCTACCCGGTCAAGGGCGCGACGCTGATCGGCAACGGGCCGGACGTGCTGACGCGGGTGTCGATGATCGGCAACGATCTCGCCATGGACGCGGGCATCGGCACCTGCGGCAAGGACGGCCAGAGCGTGCCGGTGGGCGTCGGCCAGCCGACGCTGCGGATCGACGCCCTCACCGTCGGGGGAACCGCGTGAGCGCGCCGGGCAGTCCCAAGCGCGAACACCGGAGTGCGCAGCACGAAGGTAGTACGGTGAGCGCGCCGGGCAGTCCCAAGCGCGAACACCGGAGTGCGCAGCACGAAGGTAGTACGGTGAGCGCGCCGGGCAGTCCCAAGCGCGAACACCGGAGTGCGCAGCACGAAGGTAGTACGGTGAGCGCGCCGGCCGCTCAGTGCAGCGGCCCCTCCGGAGCCGCCGGCGCGGCGGCGGGCACCGGCGACGCGTGGTGGACCAGCAGGCGCCAGCCGACCGGCGTGCGCAGGAAGACGTTGGTCGCCACGGCGTAGCCGCGGGTGCTGCCGTCGCTGCTCAGCGCGACCTGCTCGATGGCGCTCTGCATCGCCATGCCCACCGATTCGATGACGACGATGTCCTGCAGGCGAAAGCTCAGGCTCGAATCGCCGGCGAACAGCTGCTCCCAGGCCGCGCGCACGGCGTCGTACCCGACGAGCCGTGCGCCGCCGGGGTGCACGCAGACGATTTCCTCGTCGTCGGCCCAGGCCCCCATCATCGCATCGATGTCCTTGGCCTCGAACGCCTGGTAGAACGCCAGCGCGGCGTCCTGCGGCGTCGTGTAGATGGGCGGGGTGCGCGTCTTCGCCATGGGGGAGCGGTCAGGGTGCCGCCACGGCTTCGGCCGCGGCGGTGCGGGCCAGATCATACACGGTGGCCGGCGCCAGGTCCTTCAGGCAGCGCAGGTGGCCGAGCGGACACTCGCGCTTGAAGCAGGGGCTGCACTTGATGTCGATCCGGGCGATCCGGGCCGACGCGGCGAGCGGCGGCGTATAGATCGGCGACGACGAGCCGAACAGCGCCACCAGCGGCGCGCCGACGGCGGCGGCGGCGTGCATCAGTCCGGAGTCGTTGCTGACGACGACCCGCGCGAGCGACAGCAGGTCGATCGCGGTGCCGAGGTCGGTGCGGCCGGTGAGATCGCGCACGCGCCGTTCCTCGGCGATCGTTCCCAGGTGGCGCATCAACTCGGCGGCGGCGTCCTTGTCGTTCGGCGACCCGACGATCCACACCTGGAAGCCGTCGGCCAGCAGGCGCGTGGCCAGCGCCGCGAAATGCTCCGCCGGCCAGCGCTTGGCGGGGCCGTACTCGGCGCCGGGGCACAGCGCCGCCACGGGCGCGGTGGTGCGCAGGCGCAGCGCCTCGACGGCGGCGGTTCGATTGGTCACATCCGGCACCAGCACCGGGGCCGGAGGCGTCGGCACCTGGACGCCGCGATTTCCCGCCAGCGCCGCGAAGCGGTCGACCAGCCGCGGCATCGCCCTGACGTCGAGCTTCCGGACGTCGTTGAGGAGGCCGTAGCGGAACTCGCCCCGGTACCCGGTCCGACGGGGAATCCCGGCCAGCCACGGGATCAGCGCCGACTTCCAGGAGTTGGGCAGCACCAGGGCGCGCTGGTAGCCCGCCTTGCGGAGTTCGGCGGCCACGGCGCGACGACGGCGGAGGTCCAGCGCACCGTGCGGCAGCGGGTTGTCGATGACCCGCGCGACGCCGCGCATCCGCGCGTAGACCGGGCCGCACCACGGCGGCGCCAGCACGTCGATGTTGGGGTCGCCGAACGGCTCGCGCAGCAGCGCGAGCAGGGGTTCGGACAGGATCGCGTCGCCGACCCATGACGGCGCGACGACCAGCAGGCGCTCGGCCATCGCGCGGCCGGCCTTCAGTGGCCCTTCGGCGCCGGACCCTCGAGCCGGTACCGCGTGCCGCAGTACGGGCAACTCACGGTGCCGGTCGCGGCGACGTCCAGGAAGACCCGCGGGTGCGACGACCACAGCGGCATCGCCGGGTTGGGGCAGTGCACGGGCAGGTCCGCGGCGGTGACGACGACCTCCGCGATTTCCTTCACGCCGGCCATGGTCACACCCGCGAGAGCCAGGCTTCCCGCGCCGGATTGCGGCCGTTCACCGTGTCGAAATAGAGCGCCTGCAGCTTCGCCGTCACCGGGCCGCGTCCACCGCTGCCGATGACGCGGTTGTCGAGCTCGCGGATCGGCGTGACCTCGGCCGCGGTGCCGGTGAAGAAGGCCTCGTCGGCGCAGTAGACCTCGTCGCGCAGGATCCGCCGCTCGTGGACGGTGTAGCCGAGCTCGCGCGCCAGCGTCATCACCGTGTCGCGGGTGATCCCCTTGAGCGCTCCCGAGCCCATGTCCGGCGTGTGCAGCGCGCCGTCGATGAACAGGAAGACGTTCTCGCCCGAGCCCTCCGACACGTAGCCGGCCGGGTCGAGCAGCAGCGCCTCGTCGTAGCCGTCCTGCGTGGCTTCCTGGTTGGCGAGGATCGAGTTGAGGTAGTTGGCGCAGGCCTTCGCGCCGGTCATCGTGATGTTGACGTGGTGGCGCGTGAACGACGAGGTCTTCACGCGGATGCCCTTCTCGAGACCGTCGGCGCCGAGGTACGCGCCCCATGGCCAGGCGGCGATCGCGACGCGGACGGGGTTGGACTTCGCCGCGACGCCCATCGCCTCCGAGCCGTAGAAGGCGATCGGCCGGATGTAGCAGGACTCGAGCCTGTTGTCGCGGACGCACGCGAGCTGCGCGGCGTTGAGCTCGTCCTTGGTGAACGGGATCTTCATGCCGAAGATGTGCGCCGAGCGGAACAGGCGGTCGGTGTGCTCGCGCAGGCGGAAGATCGCGGTGCCGCGATCGGTCTTGTACGCGCGCACGCCCTCGAACACGCCCATGCCGTAGTGCAGCGTGTGGGTCAGCACGTGCGTCGTGGCGTCGCGCCAGGGCACCATCTTGCCGTCGTACCAGATCACTCCATCGCGGTCGGCCATCGACATGGCGGGGTCTCCAGAAGGGGTTGCAGCCAGAAACCGTGATTTTAGCGGAAATCCGAGCGGCGCCCCGTGGCGCCAGCGCGCGCGGCCGCCGCCGACGGGCGCAGGCGCGCCTGGCGGAGTGCCGCGATCAGGCGCCGCCGTGCCAGGCGGCGCCGAACACCGCCAGCCACAGCGCCGCGACCGCGTCGCGTCGCGCCTGCTGCGAGGCCGGGTCGACGCGCGCGTTCGGCGCGTCGGTGAGCCGGATCTGGTGCTGGAGGCGGCGGAAGTCGCGATACGCGTCCGCGGCCCCGGACGCGATCGCCACCGGCAGCAGTCCGAGCTCGCCCGCGATCCGCAGCAGCGCGATGTTGCCCAGGTTGCGCGTCAGCGTCGGGTGGACGGCAGCGTGCGCGAGCACGAGATACTGCACGGCGAATTCGACGTCGACCATCCCGCCGGGGTCGTGCTTCAGGTCGAAGCGGTCGGTGGGGTTCGGGTGTCCCGCGGCCATCTTGCGGCGCATCTCGACGACGTCGGCGGCGAGCTGCGCGGGGTCGCGCGGCAGCCGCAGGATCGCCTCGCGCTCGGCCTCGAACGCGGCACCCACGGCCGGGTGGCCGGTGACGAAGCGCGCGCGGGTCAGCGCCTGGTGTTCCCACGGCCAGGCCTGCGTGCGCTGGTATTTGCGGAACGCGGCGATCGACGACACCATCAGCCCGGCCGCGCCGTCGGGGCGCAGCCGCAGGTCGGTGTCGTAGAGCTGACCCGCGGCGGTGTTGCTGTTGAGCCAGGTCACGAGCCGGCGGGCGAGGCGCGCGTAGCGCTCCGGTGCCGCGTCGTCCTGGTCGCCGTCGGCGGCGTCGGTGTCGAACAGGAAGACGAGGTCCAGGTCCGACGCGTAGCCGAGCTCCTTGCCGCCGAGCTTGCCGTAGCCGACGATCGCGAATCGCGGCGGCGGCGCGTCCGGACCGCAGAGGTGGGACCACACCGTCGCGAGCGTCGCCTCGAGGACCACGTCGGCGAGCGCCGACAGGTGATCGGCGAGGCGTTCGACGGTCATCGTACCCGCGAGATCCTGGGCCAGCAGGCGGAACGCATGGGCATGCTGGAAATGGCGCAGCGCGTCCATCTGCAGCTCGGGGTCGCCGTCCTGGTCGGCGAGCAGTCGCGCCAGTTCGCGGCGCCACGAATTCCAGTCCGGTTCGGCCAGCAGCACCCGCGCGTCGAGCAGCTCGTCCAGCAGGATCGGATGGCGATTGAGGTAAGCCGCCGCCCAGGCCGACGCGCCCATCAGCTGCGCCAGCCGCGGCAGCACCGCGGGGTGCTCGATCAGGAGCGCCAGGTACGCGCTGCGGCGGGCGACGGTCTCGAGCAGCGACAGCAGGCGCAGGAACACCGTCCGCGCCCGCGCCGCGGCGTCGACGTCGTCGGCAACCTCCGGCTCGGCGGCGGTCGCGGCGGCGAGCCCGAGCAACTGCGGCACCAGCGCGTCGAAGCGCTGCTGGGACAGCGCGGGCAATCCCAGGTAGCGGCTGCCGCCCTTCACCCGATCGAGGTCGTCGGCGAGGGCGGCCGGATCGTCGAATCCTGCCGCCGCGAGCGTCGCCAGTGCGGTGTCCCGGGCGACGTCGCCGCGCCAGATTGCGGCGAGCGCCGTGAGTTCCGGTCCCCCTGCGTCGGGGCCGGTCCCGCCGGCCGCCCGGCGGGGTTGCTCGCCGCCGCCGTTCGGTTCGGCGCCCCGCGTCGGGGTGTCGGTGCCGAAGATCGCGGCGAAGTGCGCGGCGACGGCATCGCGATGGGCCGCCAGCGTCGCGTCGAAGGCGGCGGTGTCGGAGGCGCCGGACGCCAGCGCCAGCGCCGCGCGTTCGGCGTCCGCGGTCGGCAGCATCTGCGTCTGCGCGTCGTCGCGGTACTGCAGCCGGTGCTCGACGTCGCGGAGGAAGAGGTACGCGGCGCGCAGCGATTCCGCCGCGCCGGCCGGCATCAGTCCGCGTTCGGCGATCGCGGCGATCGCCGGCAGCGTGCCGCGTGCGCGCAGCGCCGGCTCGCGACCGCCGCGGACGATCTGGAGCGCCTGCACGATGAACTCGATCTCGCGGATGCCGCCGGGCCCCAGCTTCACGTTGGCGGCGTAGTCGCGACGCTTGCCCTGCTCGCGGATCTGGCGGTGGATGTCGCGCAGCCCCTCGTACGCGTCGTAGTCGAGGTACTTGCGGAACACGAACGGCGTGACGATCGCGGCGAGTTCGTCGTGGCGCGTGCCGGTGAGCGGACGCGCCTTCAGCCAGGCGTAGCGTTCCCACGCGCGTCCCTGGGCGATCAGGTACTGCTCGAGCGCACTGAACGGCACGGTCAGCGGGCCGCTGTCCCCGTAGGGCCGCAGCCGCATGTCGACGCGGAAGACGTAGCCTTCGGGGGTGCGGTCGTGCAGCGCGCCGATGACGCGCCGCCCCAGCCGATCGAAGAATTCGCGCGTGGACAGCGTGCGCGCACCGTCGGTCTCCCCCTCCTCGGGATACACGAACACCAGGTCGATGTCGGAGGAGACGTTGAGCTCGCCGCCGCCGAGCTTGCCCATGCCGATGACGACGAGCTCCAGCGCGCCGCCGCGCCCGTCACGCGGCGTCCCATGGGCGGCGACCAGCGCCGCGTGATGCGCGGCGACCGTGGCGCGGATCGTCGTCTCGGCGAGCCGCGTCACCGTCGCGACGACTTCCGCCAGACCGCAGCCGACGGCGAGGTCGCGCGCGATCGTGTGCAGCATCACGCGCCGTCGCAGCGCGCGCGCCGCAGCCGCCAGTTCGACCGGGTCGCCAGCGGCAGCGGCCAGCGCGGCGTCGGCTTCGCGCCAGTCGAACGGCGCCGCCGCCGCCAGCTCGAGCCACTCGCGTTCGTCCGGGTGCGCGGCCAGCGCGGCGGAGGCATAGCGGCTGTAGGCGAGGGCGGCGGCGAGGTCCATCGGGGAGCGGCGCGGGGAGCGGATTCGGATCGCGGGGGAGCGGCCGCCGGAGCGACGCGCGGCACCCGCTCCGGCACCGCGGGCTGCGGTCGCCGGGGCGGTCGCCCGCATCGGCTACAATGCGCCGACGGCCGCCTATTATGCCCTCCGAGCGCGCCACCTCAAGCGCCCAGCGCGCACCCCGCAGCCGTTCGGGAGCCCGAATCCTTCGCGTCCTCGCGTGGGCAGGCGCCGCGAGCGCGATGGCGTTCGCGCTGGTTCTGCTCGCCGTCCGCCTCGTCGTCTTCCCGCAGGTCGAGAGCCAGCGCGAGCGCATCGCGGCAATGCTTTCGGCGCAGCTCGACCGGCCGGTGGAAATCGGCGGCATCGCCGCCGGCTGGGACGGATGGAATCCCAAGCTGGTCCTCACCAACTTCCGCGTGCGCGATCGGGTCGAGGCCAGCGAAACGCCGTTGCTCGACCTGCCCGAGGTCGACGTCACGCTGTCGTGGACGTCGCTGCCGCTGATGGAGCTGCGCCTGAAGCAGCTGGTGATCGAGCGCCCGCGGCTCGCGGTGCGACGCGACCGCGGCGGCGTGCTGCACGTCGCGGGACTCGAATTCGACCCCGTGCTGCAGTCCGAGGACTCGCAGCTCACCGACTGGCTGCTGAGGCAACGGCGGATCCTCGTCCGCGACGCCCTGATCACCTGGAACGACGACCTGCGCAACGCGCCGCAGCTCGTGCTCGACCGCGTGCAGTTCCGGATGGAGCACCTGCCGTTCGGGCGCTATCGCATCGGCCTCACCGGCACGCCGCCGGCCGAACTCGCCACCCCGATCGACCTGCGGGCCGAGTTCGACGGCCAGTCGCTCCGGGATTGGCAGCGCGCGGCCGGCCGGGCGTACGTGCGGCTCGATTACGCCGACGTGGCGGCGTGGGGCGAGTGGCTGCCGCTGCCGGTGCGCGTGGACCGCGGCAAGGGGGCGCTGCGGCTGTGGTTCGAGTTCGCCGAGGGCCGCGTGACGGGACTCACCGCCGACGTCGAGCTCGCCGACGTGCGCACGCGGCTCGCGCCATCGCTGCCCGACCTCGAGTTGCCCTGGCTCTCCGGGCGGATGGGCTGGAAGGACGTCGGGGGCGAGCGCGAGCTCGCGTTTCGCCGACTGGCGTTCGCGACGGCCGCCGGCGTCGAGCAGCCACCCGTCGACCTGACGCTGCGGCTGACCGCTCCCGGCGGCGACCGCGGAGCCGGCGGCGAGGTCGTCTTCGACCGGCTCGAGCTCGAGCCGCTGCGGACGGTGGCGACCCAGCTGCCGCTGCCCGAGCGCGTGCGCAGCGGCCTCGAGCGGTTCGCGCCGCAGGGCACGCTGAACAAGTCGAAACTGCGCTGGGACGGCGCGTGGGACGAGCCGACGGCGTTTGCGCTGACGACGGAATTCGACCGGCTCGTCATCGCGGCGCAGGGCGACCTTCCCGGCATCCGCGGCGCCTCGGGCAGCGTCGACGCGACGGCGACGGGCGGCACGTTGCGGCTCGCCAGCCGCGACGTGGCGATCGATTCGCCGCCGAACTTCGTCGAGCCGCTGGCGTTCGACACCTTCGACGCCGAGGTGCGCTGGACCCGCGACGCGGCGCGCACCGAGGTACGCGTCGACCGGCTCGCCTTCGTGAGCCCGCAGGCGACCGGCAGCGCCAGGGGCAGCTGGCGGTCGCTGCCGCAGGGGCCGGGCGAGATCGACCTCACCGCATCGATTCCCCGCACCGACGTCCGTCACCTGCATCGCTACCTGCCGCGCTGGCTGCAGGCGTCGACCCGCGACTGGGTGCGCCTGGGGCTGCTGCAGGGCAGCGGCGAGGACGCGCGGATGGTCCTGAAAGGGAACCTCGCGCACTTCCCCTTCGCGGACGGGAAGCGCGGCCAGTTCCTGGTCACGGTCAAGGCTCGCGGCGTCAGCCTCGATTACGCGGCGGGCTGGCCGCGCCTGGAGCAGGCGGATGCCGATGTGAAGTTCGAGGGACCCGGCCTGCAGGTCGACCTCCAGCGGGCGCAGGTCCTGGGCGCCCAGGTCGGGCGCACCCGCGGGGACATTCCGGATCTCAATGTGGAGTTCCCGCGGCTCACGATCGCGGGCGAAGCCAGCGGACCGACGGCGGAGTTCCTGCGCTTCATCGAGCGCAGCCCCGTAGCCGCCTGGATCGACCATTTCACCGACGGCATCGAGGCGCAGGGCCCGGGGCGGCTGGCGCTGCGGATGGAACTGCCGCTCGGCCAGGACCACGGGCAGCGCGTGGCCGGAGAGTTCGCGCTGGCGAGCAACCAGTTGCGCCTCGCCGGCGTGCCGCTGCTCACGCAGGTCAACGGCCAGTTCGCCTTCACCGAGCACGACCTGCGCGGGCGCGACATCGCCGCCGAGATCCTGGGGGGGCCGGTCCGCGTGTCGATGTCGTCGGCCGAGGGCCGGGTGCACGTCACCGCCGAGGGCAGCGCCAATCTGGCGCAGGCCGGTCGCGAGTGGCCGTCGCCGCTGACGGCGCGGCTGTCCGGCAGCGCCGATTGGACCTTCGTCGCCGACGTGCGGCCGCGCTTTTCGACGTGGACGCTCGAGAGCCCGCTGCGGGGCGCCGCGATCGACCTGCCGGCGCCGCTGGGCAAGCCCGCCGCGGAGGCCCGGCCGGTCCGGATCGAGCGCCGGGCCGTGGCGAACGTGCCGAGCGACGACGCGTTGACGGTCGCCTACGGCCGCACGCTCGCGGCCGCCGCGCACCGTCGGCTCGACGAGCGCGGCGACGCCCGGGTCGACCGGGTCCACGTCCTGGTCGGCGCGCCGGTCGAGCGCGGCGAGATTCCGCGCGCGGACCGCACGGGAATCTGGGTGAAGGCCGAGGTGCCGGCGCTCAACGTCGACGACTGGCTGGCGCTGTCGCGGCAAGGCGAAACCGGAGCGCCCGGTACCGTCGCGGCCGGGGAGTCTTCGTCGCCCGTTCTCCAGGGGCTCGATATCGACGCCGGTCGCCTCGAGGCAATCGGCCGGCGCCTGAACGATACCCGCGTGACCGCACGGCGCGTCGCCGACGACTGGCGGCTGGATTTCCGGGGCCGCGAGGTCACCGGGACCGGCGTCTGGTCGGCGCCCACGGCCGGCGCTCCGAACGGTCGTCTGGTCGCTCGCCTCGAGCGGCTGACGGTGCCGTCCGAGGGCGACCTCGTGCCCTGGAGCGGCGCCGCGGAAACGCGTGGGGAACGCAAGGGTGACCCGGGCAATCCCTGGCCGACGCTCGACGTCGAGGCCGATGCGTTCGTCGCCCGGGGGCGGGACTTGGGGCGCCTCGAGCTGGTGGCGCAGCCGCGTGGCAACGACTGGCAGATCGAGCGGATGGCGCTGTCCAACGACGGGGGCCGGCTGGACGCCGAAGGGACGTGGCGGGTGGCGGGCGCACAGCAGCAGACCAAGCTCGACGTGACGCTCGACCTCAAGGAGGCCGGCACGTTCCTCGGCCGGCTCGGCTATCCGGACCAGATCGTCGGCGCCCCGACCAGGATCACCGGCCAGCTCGCGTGGACCGGAGCGCCCAACGAGTTCGACTACCCGTCGCTCAACGGCACGTTTCGGGTGCAGACGGGCGCCGGGCGCTTCACCAAGGTGGACCCCGGCCCGGGCAAGCTCCTCGGCGTCCTGTCGCTGCAGGCGCTGCCGAGGCGGATCACCCTCGACTTCCGCGACGTGTTCAGCGAGGGCTTCGCGTTCGACGACATCAACGGCACCGTGCGCATCAACAACGGCGTGCTGGGCACCGACAACTTCCGGCTGGTCGGGCCGGCGGCGCAGGTGACGATTGCCGGCGACGCGGACCTGGCCCGGGAAACGCAGCGATTGACCGTGCGCGTGCAGCCGACGCTGTCGGCGGGCGTCTCCGCGGGCGCGGCGCTGCTATTCTTCGCCAACCCGATCCTCGGCGCCGCCGTCGGCGCCGGCTCGCTGCTTGCGCAGAAAATGCTGAAGGACCCGATCGAGCAGATGTTCACCTACGAGTACCTCGTCACCGGCAGCTGGTCCGATCCGATCGTTTCGCGCGGCGGACTCGCGTCGACGGCCAGCGCGCCGGTGCCGGCCGCCCCGGTGGCCCGCTAGGAGCATGACGACGATGGCCGCGAACGACTGCAGCGCCGCCGTGCCGCGATTCCGCGTCGCGGCCGTACAGATGGTGTCGACGGGCGACGTCGAGGCGAACCTCGCCCAGGCCGAGCCGCTGGTCGCCGCCGCCGCCGCGGATGGTGCCCGGCTGGTCCTGTTGCCCGAGTACTTCGGCGTCCTGGGCGCCCGCGCGACCGACAAGGTGGACGCGCGCGAAGCCGACGGCGACGGACCGCAGCAGGCGTTCCTGTCCCGGCTGGCCCGCGCGCACGGCATCTTCCTGCTCGGCGGCACGGTGCCGCTGGCCTGCGGGGACCCCGGGCGCGTGCGCAGTGCGCTGCTCGTGTACGGGCCCGACGGCCGGCGCGTCGCGCGGTACGACAAGATCCATCTCTTCGCCTTTGCCCGCGGCGACGAAAGCTACGACGAGCGCCGGACGATCGAACCCGGGACCGCCCCGCAGATCTTCGAGGCGCCCTGCGGCCGCGTGGGCATGGCGATCTGCTACGACCTGCGCTTTCCGGAGCTCTTCCGTGCGCTGGGCGACTGCGCGCTGGTCGTCGCCCCGGCCGCGTTCACCGCGACCACCGGCGCGTCGCACTGGCATCTGCTGCTGCGCGCGCGCGCCGTCGAGAACCAGTGCTACGTGCTGGCCGCGGCGCAGGGCGGCACGCATCCGGCCGGCCGGCGCACCTACGGACACTCGGCGCTGATCGATCCGTGGGGCCGGATCGTGGCCGAGCGCGCGGAGGAGGGCCCCGGCGTCGTCGTCGGCGACGTCGATCCGGCGCGCATCGCCGAGGTCCGCGCGGAGCTGCCGGCGCTCGCGCACCGCGTGCTGCGCTGAGCGCCCGCCCCTTACTTCCCGCGCAGCAGCACCAGCAGCGCACCACCGCCGCCGGCGTGCTGCGGCGCCTCGACATACGCCAGCACGTCGTCCCAGTGCGCGAGCCAGCGCCGGGTCTTGCCCTTCAGCACCGGCTCGCGATTCGGCGACGTGAGTCCCTTGCCGTGGATGACGCGCACGCAGCGCAATCCCTGCTGCCGCGCCGCGAACAGGAAATCGGCCAGCGCGTCGTGCGCCTCGTGCGTGACCATGCCATGCAGGTCGAGCTCGGCCTGCACCGACCAGTGGCCGCGGCGCAGCTTCGACAGGACGTCGGTCCCCAGTCCCGCGCGCCGGAACGTCTGCTCGCTTTCGAGTTCCTGGCCGATGTCCCAGCTGTGCGGCGCCGGCTCGGCGCCGTATTTCGACGCGTGCAGCGCGTCGGCCTCGTCGGCGAGGCGCTGGCGGGCAATGGGCGCCGGGCGCGGGCGGTGCAATGCGGCCTTGTTCGGCGGCGGCATCCGCTTGACGTCGGCGAACGCGCGCGCGAGGTCGATGTCGCCGTCGGCATGCTTGTGGGCGGCGATCGCCCGACGCGTGGAGCCTGCCGGCGCGGCGGCCGGCGTCGGCGCGACCGGGGTCGCCGGGCGGACGCCGGCGACCGGTCGGTGCGGCGTCGTGCCGGGGCCGTGCGGCGTCGGATGCGGCGCCCCCGGGCGGGGGGTCGCTGCGCCGGCCGGCGCCGTGGCCGCCCGGGCGCGCGCCGCGTCGAGCATGGCCTTCAGCTGTTCGAGTTTCGCCATGGTGTCGGCGCAGTCGCGGCGCGGTTCCGGCCACCGCGCCGCGAGGGCGCTGCGGGACCGGTGTGCGGAATCCCGGGGCGCCGAAGGGCGCGGTTCCGGGACGCTCAGCCTGCCGATTCCAGGTAGGCCTCGGCGTCGAGGGCCGCCATGCAGCCGGTACCCGCCGAGGTGACCGCCTGCCGATAGACGTGATCGGCGACGTCGCCGGCGGCGAAGACCCCGGGAACGCTGGTGGCGGTGGCGTTGCCGGCGGTGCCGCTCTGCACCTTGATGTAGCCGCCGGCCATCTCGAGCTGGCCCTCGAAGATTCCGGTGTTGGGCGTGTGGCCGATGGCGACGAACACGCCGTGGACGGTGACGTCGGTCGTGGCGCCGGTTTTCACGTCCTTCGCGCGCACGCCGGTCACGCCGCTCTTGTCGCCGAGCACCTCGTCGAGCGTGTGGTTCCACAGCACGCGCACGTTGCCCCCGTCGCGCGTCTTGGCGAGGAGCTTGTCGATCAGGATGGCCTCGGCGCGGAACTTGTCGCGGCGGTGCAGCACCGTGACCGACTTCGCGATGTTCGACAGGTAGAGCGCTTCCTCGACCGCGGTGTTGCCGCCGCCGACGACGACGACGTCCCGCCCCTTGTAGAAGAAGCCGTCGCAGGTCGCGCAGGCGGACACGCCCTTGCCCATGAACGTCTCCTCGGACGGCAGTCCGAGATATCGCGCCGACGCGCCGGTGGCGATGATCAGCGCGTCGCAGGTGTATTCGCCGTTGTCGCCGGTCAGCCGCAGCGGCCGCGACTTGAGGTCGACCGTGTGGATCTGATCGAAGATCATCTCGGTTTCGAAGCGCTCGGCGTGCTGCTGGAATCGCGCCATCAGGTCGGGACCCTGGACGCCCATCGCGTCCGCCGGCCAGTTGTCGACCTCCGTGGTCGTCATCAGCTGGCCGCCCTGGGCCAGGCCGGTGATCAGCACGGGCTTCAGGTTGGCGCGTGCGGCGTATACTGCGGCGGTGTAGCCGGCCGGGCCGGAACCGAGGATCAACAGGCGGGCGTGCTTGGTGGTCATGCGTATCTCGCTTGATCGAAGAGCGGGGAGCATAGCTGATATGGGGCCGGCCTTCAGCGCCGCAACCCGCCTGCGCGGGGTCGGCGGTGGCCGCAGCGCCGGCGCGCCCCCGGAGGCGCAGAGGCCCCGGTCCATGTATAATAAGCCGCATGAAGTTAATGCGGCAATTTCATGTTTTTCAAGCGTAAAGAGTCGCCCTCCCGGCGCCGAGCCGTGACCGCTGCCAAAGCCCCGACGTCGCTGTCCCCACGGTTCGCACGCCTGGTTCGCGAATCGTGGTGGCTGCTGGTCGTCGCCGGGTTCCTGTGGCTGGCGCTGGTCCTCGCGAGCTACACCAAGACCGATCCCGGCTGGTCGTACTCGGGCGCCGGGGTGCCGCTGGGCAACAAGGGCGGCGTCGTCGGCGCCTGGGTGGCCGACCTGCTGCTGTACCTCTTCGGGCTGTCGGCGTGGTGGTGGGTGGTCGCCGGCGTGGTGCTGGTGGTCGTGGGCTTCCGCCGCGTGCTCGACCCCGACCGCGAAACGGACCACCCGTTCGGACTCGCGGTGCTGGGGTTCGCGCTGGTGCTGTTCGCCAGCGCGGCGCTCGAAGCGATCCGGATCTATCGGCTGCCGGTCAGCCTGCCGCTCGCGCCCGGCGGGGCGATGGGCGACCTGCTCGGTCGGGGCCTCGCACGGGCGATCGGCTTCAACGGGGCGACCCTGGCGCTGCTGGCGCTGTTCGCGGTCGGCTGCACGCTGCTGTTCGGCGTGTCGTGGCTCAAGGTGGCCGAACGCATCGGCACCGCGCTCGAACGCGGCGTCCACTGGCTGCGGCGGCGCGCCGAGGAGCGTCAGGATCGCATCATCGGCGAGCAGGCCGCGGCGTTCCGCGAGGCGATCGTCGAGCAGCAGCGCGACGAGACGCCCGAGCGCGAACCGATCATCGTCGTGCCGCCGGTGGTCGAGGTGCAGAAATCGCAGCGCGCGGCGAAGGAGCGGCAGCGGCCGCTGTTCCAGGAACTGCCCGACTCGCCGTTGCCGCCGCTGGCGCTGCTCGACGACGCCCCGACGGCGAGCGACGCCATCGTGTCGGCCGAAACGCTGGAGTTCACCTCGCGGCTCATCGAGCGCAAGCTCGCCGACTTCGGCGTCGCGGTGAAGGTGCTGGCCGCCTATCCGGGACCGGTGATCACGCGCTACGAAATCGAGCCCGCGGTCGGCGTCAAGGGCGCGCAGATCGTCAACCTGATGAAGGACCTGGCGCGGGCGCTGTCGGTCGTCAGCATCCGCGTCGTCGAGACCATCCCCGGCAAGTCGTGCATGGGCCTCGAACTGCCGAATCCGAAGCGCCAGATCGTCAAGCTGATCGAGATCCTCGCCTCGACCACCTACAACGACACCTCCAGCATGCTGACGCTGGCGCTGGGCAAGGACATCGCCGGGAAGCCGGTGGTCGCCGACCTGGCCCGGATGCCGCACCTGCTGGTCGCGGGCACCACGGGCTCGGGCAAGTCGGTCGCGGTCAACGCGATGATCCTGTCGCTGCTGTACAAGGCCGAGCCGAAGCAGGTGCGCCTGATCCTGGTCGACCCGAAGATGCTGGAACTGTCGGTCTACGAGGGCATTCCGCACCTGCTCGCGCCGGTCGTCACCGACATGAAGCTCGCCGGCAACGCGCTCAACTGGTGCGTCGGCGAGATGGAGCGCCGCTACAAGCTGATGAGCACGCTGGGCGTGCGCAACCTCGCCGGGTACAACGCCAGGGTGATCGAGGCGAAGAAGGCCGGCAAGCCGCTGACCAACCCGTTCACGCTGACGCCGGAGTCGCCGGAGCCCATCGAGGAGATGCCGTTCATCGTCGTCGTCATCGACGAGCTGGCCGACCTGATGATGGTCACCGGCAAGAAGATCGAGGAGCTGATCGCCCGCATCGCGCAGAAGGCGCGCGCGTCGGGCATCCACCTGATCCTCGCCACCCAGCGGCCCAGCGTCGACGTGATCACCGGGCTCATCAAGGCGAACATTCCCTCGCGCATCGCGTTCCAGGTCGCGAGCAAGGTCGATTCGCGGACGATCCTCGACCAGATGGGCGCCGAGACGCTGCTGGGGCAGGGCGACATGCTGTTCCTGCCACCCGGCACCGGGTACCCGCAGCGCATCCACGGTGCATTCGTGTCCGACGCCGAGGTGCACCACGTGGTCGAGCACCTGAAGGCGCAGGGCGGTACGCAGTACCTCGACGGCATCCTCGAAGGCGGCGGCGGCGACGACGCGACCGACGGGGTTTCCCTCGAGGGCGGCGACGCCGAATCCGACCCGATGTACGACCAGGCGGTGCAGGTCGTGCTGCAGACGCGACGCCCCTCGATCTCGCTGGTGCAGCGGCACCTGCGCATCGGCTACAACCGCGCCGCGCGACTGATCGAGCAGATGGAGCGCGCGGGCCTCGTGTCGCCGATGCAGACCAACGGCAACCGCGAAGTGCTGGTGCCGGCGGGCAAGGGCGACGCCAATTGACCTCCGCGCGCCCGCGTCCGGGGCGCGCCGCGGCGGTCGCCGCGGTGGCCGCTGCGGTGGCCACCACACTCGGCGCGCTCGCCGCGACCGCGGCGGACGCCGGGCCGGTGGAGGAGTACCGGACCGGGCCGCGCTACTGCCCGCAGGGGCGGCCGGCCGACGCGGCGCCCGTCACGCAGGCCGCGGCCGAGGCGATCGCGCGCAGCTTGCTGCCGGAGCGCTTCTGCGGCCCGACCGGCTTCGTGTCGGGCTGCGACGTCGAGACCGAGTTCGCGCTGGGCGCGTGGCGCGTCTACATTCACCAGTATCACGCGCGCCCGAACGAACGGGACTGGGGCGGGCTTACCCACACCTACGTGATCCTCGATCGCGTGGGCAACTGTCTCGCCAACATCCCCGGAACGGAACCCGGCGCGCCGCGCTGAATCGGAGACTCATGGTCCCGCATTGGATTCGCAATCCGCGCGCGCTCGCGGCGACTTTCGTTCTCGCCGCGGGTCTGGCCGCCACCGCCTCCGCGGCGGCCGCCACCCTGGACCGCCTCCGCGACTTCGTGCGCGAAACGCAGACGGCCCGCGCGCAGTTCACGCAGACGGTGGTCGATCGCGCCGGCCGGGCCACGCAGAGCGCGAAGGGCGAATTCCTGCTGTCGCGTCCGGGCAAGTTCCGCTGGACGGTCGAAAAGCCCTACAAGCAGCTCATCGTCGGCGACGGCGAGAAGATCTGGTTCTACGACGAGGATCTGCAGCAGGTCATCGTCCGCGGCAGCCGCGAGGCGCTGGGGGCCACGCCCGCGGCGCTGCTGTCGGGGCGGGAGGACGTCGAGAAGGCGTTCTCGTGGCAGGACCTGCCGGCGGCCGACGGACTCGACTGGCTGGCGGCGAAGCCGCTGGCGAAGGACGCGGCATTCGCCGAGATCCGCCTGGGGTTCGACGCGCGGGGTCTCGTCGCGCTGGACCTGCTCGACGCCTTCGGGCAGCGCTCGAGCATCCGCTTCACCGGGATGGAGCGCAACCCAAAATTGCCGCCCGAGACGTTCCGGTTCGTTCCGCCCAAGGGCGCCGACGTACTGGGCGAGGCGAAGTAGCTCCGGCCGCCGGATCCGGCGCGCGGCACCGACCCCCGGATCAGGGCAGCGGCTGGCGGTGCTCGGCCAGCACGCGGCGCAGGCGATCGGGGTAGTCGGTGATCAGCCCGTCGACGCCGAGTTCGATCAGGCGGCCCATGTCCGCGACTTCGTTGACGGTCCAGGGCACCACGGTCAGCCCAAGGGCTTTCGCTTCGGCGATGCCGGCCGCGTCGACGTTGCGCCAGAACGGGCTCCATCCCGTGCAGCCGGCGGCCTTGACCAGCCTCGGCACCGACCCGCCGTGGGCCGCGAGCGACAGGCCGCCGGTCCACCGCGACGGCATGCCGTCCCGGTCGCCGACGTTGTCGTTCGAATCGGTGCGGATGGTCAGGCACACGGTGGCGATCGCCGGTGCGAGGCGCTGCACCGCCTGCAGCGTCCGCCAGTCGAACGACTGCACCGTGGTGCGCGAAGTCAGGTCCGCGCCGCGCACGGCGTCCACCACCGCGGTGGCGAAGGTCGTCGGATCCGCCGTTTCGTCGGCGCGGTCGGGGTTGAGCTTGGTCTCCACGTTGAGCCGCACCGCCTTCCGGTCGGCCCGCGCGAGCGAGAGTACCTGCGCGAACGTCGGGTAACGCTCGCCGTCGGCGGGCTTCTGCTCCGGGAACTGTCTGGCGTACGCGCTGGCCGGGTTGACGCGGCCGATGTCGTAGCGCCCGAGTTCCTCCTGCGACAGCGACCGGATCAGCGGTCCGCGGGTGGTCAGCCACCGGCCGTCGCCGTCGCGGGCGAGGTCCGGGTTGACGTACGGATCGTGCGCGACGACCAGCACGCCGTCGCGGGTCAGCGCAAGATCGAGTTCGAGCGTGGTCACGCCGATGTCGAGCGCCCGGTGAAAGGCCGCCATCGTGTTTTCCGGCGCGAGTCCGCGCGCGCCGCGGTGGCCCTGCAGGTCGAACGCCGTCGCCGTCAGCGCGAACGGCAGCAGCGCGAGGGCCGCGGCGCGCCGGATCATCGCGCTGCCCCGTCGGCGGCGACGAATGCCTCGATCGTCGCGCGGAACGGGCCGCAGGCGAATGGGCGGCGCCGAGACGGCGAATGGGAGGCGCCGAGGCGGCGAATGGGAGGCGCCGAGACGGCGAATGGGCGACAGGCGCATGGCGGCGGGTCCGGCAGTGAACTTCGGCGGCAACGGCGAGCGGACCCGCAGCATCGTAGCGCAGCCGGAGGCGGCGCGCACATCCTGCACCCGCCGGTCGAAGGCGTGGAAAGCATCGGACGCACGTCGTTCGGCCAAGGGTCCGCAGCCCCGAGCCCCGGTCCGGCGGCGCGCGCCCGCGCATTCGCTATGATGCGCGGTAACCGTCGCCGCCGAAGCCCGGCGCCGGCCCCCTGCGCATGACCGACCTCTTCGCCGCCGCCGCCACCACGCCTGCCAGCGTCCCGCTGGCCGAGCGGCTGCGCCCGCGCACCATCGACGAGGTGATCGGCCAGCGGCACCTGCTGGCGCCGGGCAAGCCGCTGGCGGTGGCGTTCGCAGCCGGGCGGCCGCACTCGATGATCCTGTGGGGGCCGCCGGGGGTGGGCAAGACGACGATCGCGCGGCTGATGGCCGACGCCTTCAATGCCGACTTCGTCGCGCTGTCGGCGGTGCTCTCCGGCGTCAAGGAAATCCGCGACGCCGTCGCCCGCGCCGAAATGACGCGCGCGCAATCCGGCCGCGCGACCATCCTGTTCGTCGACGAGGTGCACCGCTTCAACAAGAGCCAGCAGGACGCGTTCCTGCCGCACGTCGAGTCGGGTCTCTTCACCTTCGTCGGGGCCACCACCGAGAACCCGTCGTTCGAGGTCAACTCGGCGCTGCTGTCGCGCGCCGCCGTCTACGTGCTGGAGCCGCTGTCCGCCGACGAACTCGCCGAACTGGCCGAGCGCGCCCGGGCGGCGGCGATGCCCGCGACCGACCTCGCGCCGGATGCGCGCGCCGCGCTGGTCGCCTATTCGGACGGCGACGGGCGCCGCCTGATCAACCTGGTCGAGCAGCTCGCGGTCGCCGGTGGCGGCAGGGCGGCGATCGACCTCGCCTTCGTCGAGGCGACGGTCGCGCGCAGCCTGCGCCGCTTCGACAAGGGCGGCGAGGCGTTCTACGACCAGATCTCGGCGTTGCACAAGTCGGTGCGCGGGTCCGACCCCGACGCCGCACTGTACTGGATGGCGCGGATGCTGGACGGCGGCGCCGATCCGCTCTACGTCGGCCGCCGCGTGATCCGGATGGCCACGGAGGACATCGGCCTGGCGGACCCGCGGGCACTGCCCATGGCCATCGCCGCCGTCGAGACCTACGAGCGACTGGGCTCGCCCGAGGGCGAACTGGCGCTGGCGCAGGCGGTCGTGTATCTCGCGGTCGCGCCCAAGTCCAATGCGGTCTACACGGCCTGGAACGCCGTCCGGGCCTTCATTGCCAGCGACGGCTCGCGACCGGTGCCGCTGCGCCTGCGCAACGCCCCGACCAAGCTGATGAAGAACCTCGATTACGGCAAGGGCTACCGCTACGCCCACGACGAGGCGGGCGGCTACGCGGCCGGCGAGACCTACCTGCCGGACGGCATGCCGTGTCCCGGCTGGTACGACCCGACCGACCGCGGCTTCGAGTCACGGATCCGCGACAAGCTGGCGGAGCTGCGCTCGCTCGATCGCGACGCGGGAACCTAGCCGGGCGCGTCCGTCCCGGGGCGCGACCTCCGTCCCCGGCGACGTCGGACCTACTGGGGGTACGAGCCCAGCCCGTAGATCACCAGCAGGCTTGGCGTGGGCGTCGCCTTGGCGCCGAAGGCGCGCTTGAAGATCTCCACCAGCGCATCGCTCTGGTAGACCTGGGCGAGCCCGCGATTGACCGCGAGGCGGAACGCGGAGTCGCCGCGGGGCAGGACGATGGCGTACGGCTCGAAGCTGAGGTCGTCGCCGAGAACCTCATACAGCGAGGCGTCCTTCACCTTGCCGGCAAGGCCGTGCAACAGGATCTTGTCGCTGGCGAGGGCGTCGACCGACGCCGCCTCCAGCGCGGCGATCGCCTCGTCGCGGCTCCTGAACGGCACCACGGTCGCGCTGACCAGATTCTTCCGGAGCGCGGCCTCGACCGCCTTCTGGTTGCTCGTGCCGTCGACGACGGCGATCTTCTTTCCGGCGAGGCCTTCCAGCGACTTGGCGCCGGTCGTCTTGCGCACCAGGAGCCCGGTGGTGTCGATGAACACCGCGCTGGAGAAGTCGACCAGCTCCATGCGCGAGAACGTCGCCGTGGTCGCGCCGCACTCCATGTCGGCCTGCCTTTTCTGCACCAGCTCGAGCCGGTTCTGCGATGTCGCCGGGACCCACTTCACCTGAAGCGGTGTCTTGAGCTGCTGCTCGAGGCTCGCGGCGATCCGCTTGCAGAGGTCGACGGTGTAGCCGGCCGGCTGCTTGCCGTCGCCCTCGTAGGAGAACGGCAGGGCATCGGTCCGGTAGGCGATGGTCAGGGTCTTCGAGTCGCGGATCTTCTTCAGCGTGTCCGGGGCCTGTGCGCTGACGAGCGAAGGCGCGACGAGGCACAGCAGGAGGGCGGCAAGGCGAAGCATGGAGGCTCCCTGATTGAACGATCGCGCAAGGATAACCGGTCTCGAGTTCCAGGAACATCTCCCGGAACCCGGTACGACGCCACTCGTCGTCGCCGGCATCGTGCCGACGGCACCCCCAGCGGTCAGCCCTTGTCCGCGTAGTGGCGTCGCCGTTGCGCCTCGGACACGAACTCCTCCAGCGAAGGATCCATCGCGCTGCGGGCCGAAACGATGCCGACCACCTTGCCGTCCTGGATGACGGGCAGGTGCCGAAAGCCACGCTCGTGCATTCTGAGCAGCGCATAGCCGAAGGGCCGGTCGGGCTCGATGGTTTCCGGGGTCGGGGTCATCACGTCGGCGAGGCGCGTCGCCTGCGGGTCCAGCCCCCGCGCGACGACCCGGTAGGCGATGTCGCGCTCGGTGAAGATGCCGACCAGGCGCTCGTCGTCGAGCACCATGACGGCGCCGGCATTCTTGCCGGCCATCAGCCTGGCCGCCTGGCTGACCAGCGTGTCCGGTCGCGCCTTCAGGAGCTTCTGTCGCTGCATCACGCTTTTGACGGGCTGATCGAACATGGCACTCCCGGACGCATGGGCGAAATTCGTCCGGCGACCATACTCCCGGCGCTCCCGCGGATCGTTGACTTCGATCAACCGTAGCCGACGACGCGCTCCGGAGTGCCCGCGCAAGCCTCTGATAAAATCGACCGATGCTCGACATCAACCTCCTTCGCTCCGACCTCGCCGACGTCGCCGCGGGGCTCGCCCGGCGCGGCGTCACGCTCGACGCCGCCCGCTTCACCGCGCTCGACGACGAGCGCCGGGACCTCCAGACCCGAACCCAGGAGCTGCAGGCGAAGCGCAATTCGCTGTCGAAGCAGATCGGGGCGCTGAAGGGCCGGGGCGAGGACGCGTCCGCGCTGCTCGCGGAGGTCGCCGGCATCGGCGACGAGACCCGGCGCCTCGAGGGCGAGCTCGATCGCGTGCAGCGGGGGCTGCGGGACTTTCTGCTCGACCTGCCCAACCTGACGCACGCCTCGACGCCCGAAGGCCGGTCGGAGGCCGACAACGTCGAAGTGCGCCGCTGGGGCACGCCGCGCACCTTCGGCTTCGCGCCGAAAGACCACACCGACGTCGGCGAAGGCCTGGGCCTGCTCGATTTCGCCACCGCGGCCAAGGTTTCCGGCGCGCGCTTCTCGTTTCTGCGCGGCGACCTCGCGCGGCTGCACCGGGCGCTCGCGCAGTTCATGCTCGACATCCACACGCGCGAGCACGGCTACACCGAGTGCTACACGCCGTACATCGTCAACGCCGACACGCTGATCGGCACCACGCAGCTGCCGAAGTTCGAGCAGGAGATGTTCGCCGTGCTGAAGGGCGGGGCGGAGAGCGACGCCGAGAAGCTCTACCTCATCTCGACCTCCGAAATCACGCTGACCAACACGGTGCGCGACGAGATCCTGCCCGTCGAGTCGCTGCCGGTGAAGCTGACGGCGCACACGCCGTGCTTCCGCTCCGAGGCCGGCAGCTACGGCAAGGACACGCGCGGCATGATCCGCCAGCACCAGTTCGACAAGGTCGAGATGGTGCAGATCGTCCATCCGGAGCGCTCGTACGCGGCGCTGGAGGAGCTGACCGGCCACGCCGAGACGATCCTGCAGCGGCTGCAGCTGCCCTACCGCGTCGTCGCGCTGTGCACCGGCGACATCGGCTTCGCCGCGGCGAAGACCTACGACCTCGAAGTCTGGCTGCCGGGACAGAACGCGTATCGCGAGATCAGCTCCTGCAGCAACTGCGAGGCGTTCCAGGCGCGCCGGATGCAGGCGCGGTTCCGCAACGCGCAGGGCAAGCCGGAACTCGTCCACACGCTCAACGGTTCCGGGCTCGCCGTCGGCCGGACGCTGGTCGCCGTGCTGGAGAACTACCAGCAGGCCGACGGGTCGGTCGCGGTGCCGGAAGTGCTGCAGCCCTACATGGGCGGGCTGGCGCAGATCCGCCGCGCGTAGGCACCGCCGGCGCCGCCGCGCCTGGGGCCGCGGCGGCTGCGCAACGCGGGTTCGTCCTCGCGCCGGCGCGAGGACCGGGACGGTCCGGAGCGGCGCGCCTGGGGTCAGCGGAGGTTGCCCGTGTGCCCGAGCGAGTAGCGTCCCGGCTGCGGCCACACGGTGAGGCCGTGCGGCTCCTTGCCGACCGGAATGATCTTCACCTCGCCGGTCGCGGTGTCGAACGCGTAGACCACGTGGTCGTAGCGGCCCGAGAGCCACAGCCACTTGCCGTCGGCACTGACGTTGCCCATGTCGGGGCTGCCGCCGCCCGGAATCGGCCACGTCGCCTCGACCTTGCGCGTCGCGAAGTCGATCACCGAGACGCTGCCCTTGCCCTTCGGCGGCGCGTGGATCTTGTTCGAGCCGCGGTTGGCCACGTAGAGCTTCCTGCCGTCGCGGCTGGGATAGAGCCCGTGCGTCCCCTTGCCGGTCTCGATGAAGCCGACCTGGCGGAAGGACTCGCCGTCGACCACGTGGACGCCGTCGGCCATCATGTCGGCGACCATGAACAGCTTGCCGTCGGGCGTGGCGCGGATGTCCTGCGGCATTCCCTTCCACGTCGTGCAGATCAGCTCGTCGCGGCCGTCCGGGCCCTTGACGGTGGTCGTCGACCGCCCGGGCTGGATCACCTGCGTATAGCCCAGCACCTTGCGGTTGACCAGGTCGATCTTGGCGATGGTGCCGGAGAATTCGCAGGTGAAGATCGCGAACGAGCCGTCGATCGAGAAGTCGGCGTGATTGATGCCGGCGCACTTCGGCACCTCGATCGAGTACTGCAGCTGCATCGTCTTCGGGTCGCGGAAGTCCAGGCGCTTCATCGCTTCGGCGACGACGATCGCGGACTTGCCGTCGGGCGAGAAGTACATGTTGTACGGGTCGTCGACGGCGATCGGCTTGCCCGGCTTGCCGGTCTTCGGGTCGACCGGCGTGAGGCTGCCCCTGGTCGTGTTCTCGGCGTTGTTCGCCACCCACAGCGTGCGCAGGTCCCACGACGGGACGACGTGCTGCGGGTTCAGCCCGACCTTGAACTGGTCGACGACCTTGAACGTCGCCGGGTCGATCACGTATACGTCGTTGGACTGGATGTGCGGGACGTAGACGCGCGGGAGGTCGTGGGCGACCGCAGGACTCAGCTTCGCTGCGGTCGTCTCGCTGTACAGGTTCGAGGGATCGGGAACGGGCGGCATCCCGGGGACCGTCGCGACGGCCGGCGCCGGTGCGGCGGACGGCGCGTTTGCCGGTGTCTGGGCGAGACCGGTGGAGGACAGCGCCAGCGCCAGCAGCAGCGCCGATGCGAGCGGCAGGGTGGGTGCAACGGGGTCGGACTTCACGGGTGCTCCTGGCAGGGCAAGGGGATGGAGGGGGGCGCGGCGCGCGGCGGAAGACGGACGCGACGCATCAATGGCTGGCGGTCGCGGCGCGTATCGCCGCGACGGTTCGCTCGACGATGGCGGCGACGGCGAGCGCGCCGAGTTCGGGCGTCGCGCGGCGCGGATCGCCGGTGACGCCCGGCAGCGTCGACTGTCCCGGCACCGGCTGCAGGCGGTCGGCGCGCACGACCCGCGGATCGACGGCCAGCATCAGCGACGTGTCGGCGAGGCCCGCATGCGGGCCGATCTCGGCGTCGGCGTAGCCGCGGCTCCTGAGCGTCGCGGCGAACCAGGCCGTCGGCACGCGGTAATACTCGGCGATGGCGTGGACGCGCACGGGTGCGCCTGCCCACTCGCGGTTGAGCTTCGCCGCCACCGCGGCGTCGTCCGGCTGGTAATCGCCCGAGTCGCCGAGGAAGACGATGTCGCGGAAGCCGTGCAGCCGGAAGCTGCGCGCCGCGGATTCGAGCACCTTGCGGTAGACGTCGGGCGGGACCGTGATCGTGCCGGCGTAGCGCATGTGCCCCGAGGGCGGGCTGACGCTGCCTTCGGGGACGTAGGCGATCACCGGCGCCACGACCGCGTTGCCGAGCGCGCGCGCGACCTTCTCCGAGAGCGCCTTGACGCGCACGTTGTGCTTGCCCAGCGTCATGTGCGGCCCGTTCTGTTCGGTGCCGCCGATCGGGACGATCACGGTGGTGCTGCCGGCGCGAACGAGCGTCGCCAGTTCGGGTGAAGTGAGTTCCTCGAGGAACACCGTCGGCGGCGCCTGCGCGAAGGCGACGGGGTGTGCGGCGAGCAGGACAGCCGCGACGAGGCGCAGCGCGATCGAGAGCATGGGCGCATTTTACGCGACGCCGGTGCCGGCGCGCGGCGGCGTCGCCGGCGATCCGCCGACGGCCGGCGGTGCCGGGTCCTACCGGCGCGGCTATCGTCCGGGCGGCGACGGAGTCTCGAGCCGCATCGCCGGCGGGGCGCTGCGCAGCCGCAGACGCGAGGGCGGCTCGCGGGCGAGCAGCACGTCGTAGTACGCGCGAACCTTGTCGACGAAGGCCACCGGCATGCCCCCGCGCGCATAGCCGAGCCGCACCTGCTCGTAGTACTCGGGTTGCGCCAGCAGCGGCAGCGTCTTCTTGACGTCCGCCCACAGGTCCGGATTCAGCCCCTGCTTCTGCGCCAGGACGCGCGCGTCCTCGAGATGGCCGAGGCCGATGTTGAAGGCCGCGAGTGCGAGCCAGGTGCGGTCCGGCTCCTGGATGCGCTCCGGCAGCTTGGCCTTGAGGTCGGCAAGGTAGCGTGCGGCGGCCAGCGTCGCGGCGCGCGGGTCCAGCCGGTCGGCGACGCCGAGGTGGCGGGCGGTATCCTCGGTGAGCTGCATCAGTCCGCGCACGCCGGTTTCGCTGGTGGCCTGCGGGTCCCACTGCGATTCCTGGTAGGCGACGGCGGCGAGCAGCCGCCACTCGATCCCGGTTGCCTCCTGGGCGTCGTGGAACAGCGCGCGGTACTGCGGCAGCAGCGTCTTGATCCGTTCCTGCAGGATGCCGGCGTCCGGGCGCGCGACCTGGCGCGCGTGGGTGAAGTAGCGCTCGGTGAGGCGGGCCAGCGTGCCGTCGCGCCGGACGCGGGCGAGGAAGGCGTCGAGCTCGGCGGCCAGCGGAGCGAAGCGGCCCGGGACCATCCACGCGAGCTGGCGTGGGGCGCCCGCCGTGAAGCCGACGTCGAAATCGAGGTAGATGTTGCGTGCGACCGCCGCCTCGTTCGACGCGACCAGGGCGTAGCTGACCGTCCCGTCGCTGACCTGGGCGATCAGCGCGTCGGCGGACGGCAGCGTCAGCGGTTGCCACCGGACCTCCGGATGCGCGCGCCGGGTCGCATCGAGCTCGTCGGCGAGTCCGGTGCCTTCGACATACGCGATGGTGGCGCCCTCCAGGTCGCGCCAGTTCGAGGGCCGGTAGCCGGCCTCGTTGAAGATGAGCACGGGGGCGACTTCGTGGTACCCCACGGTCCAGAGCACGCCGCCCGCAGCATCGGATCCGGCGGCGGCAGCCGTCGATCCGGCCGCCGGCGGCGCATTCGTCGCCTCCGCGGGACCCTTGCGGGCGGACGCCTTCGGCGCGGCGACCGGGCGCGGCCGGAAGATGCCGCCGGCGCCGATGTGCGCCTTGCCCCGGGCAATGCTGGCCGCCATGGCGGTGGCCGACTCGGCGACGACCAGCCGCAGCGGGAGCTTCTGCTCGTCGGCGAAGCGGCGGATGAGGTCGACGTCGAACCCGGCGGGCGCCCCTTCCGGCCCGACGAACCACGTCGCGGCACCGGGCCGCATCAGCACGACCAGTTCGCCGGCCTCGCGCGGCGGTTGCAGCGCCAACGGGAACGGCAGCGGCAACGGCGGCAGGCCCCGCCAGGTCGCGACGACCGCCACACCGACCGCCACGATGGCGAGCGCGACGGCGCCAAGCCGGATTGAGCGACGCATGGCCGGGCTCACGCAGCCGGGCGACGCAGTGGGGATCGGGGGCGCGGCATGACGATCGATTATAGCCACGCCCCCGGGCGCGCCCGCCCGAGGCACACCGCGCTTGCCGGGGGAGGGCCCAACGACGATAATGCGTGCTCGCGCCGAAACGGCGCGACCGCTCAACGGCGGGCCGCCCCGCATGGCATGGTCGTGAACCTGGTCAGGTCCGGAAGGAAGCAGCCACAGCGATTCTCTGCCAGTGCCGGGGGTTCGGCTCGCCTCCCCTGTGCTGCCGCCGTTGCGACCGACACCAGACTGCCGGTCGCAACGGCGGCAGTCGCGCGTCGGACCCTGGATTGACTCGGGGGGCCGATGCGGCCGGTGCCGCCGATGCGCCATCGTCCGCGGCCTGCCGGTGCCGCGATCGCCCGGTGCCCGGCCGCGGCCCGTTCGCCGGCGTCGCGCGCCGCCGTCGTCCTCGCCGCGCGGTAGAATCCGGCCGATGAGTTATCAGGTACTCGCGCGCAAGTGGCGGCCCCGGACCTTTGCCGAACTGTCGGGCCAGGAGCACGTCGTCCAGGCGCTGACCAACGCGCTGACGCGCGGCCGCCTGCACCACGCCTACCTGCTCACCGGCACGCGGGGGGTGGGCAAGACGACCATCGCCCGCATCCTCGCCAAGAGCCTCAACTGCGCGACCGGCGTCACCGCCACGCCCTGCGGAGTCTGCCCGGCCTGCGTGGACATCGACGCCGGTCGCTTCGTCGACCTGCTCGAGCTCGATGCGGCATCCAATACCGGCATCGACGACATGCGCGAGATCCTCGACAACGCGCGCTACGCGCCGACGGTGGGCCGCTACAAGGTCTACCTGATCGACGAAGTGCACCAGCTGTCGAAGTCGGCCTTCAACTCGATGCTGAAGACGCTCGAAGAGCCCCCGGAACACGTGAAATTCGTGCTGGCGACGACCGACCCGCAGAAGATCCCGGTGACCGTCCTGTCGCGCTGCCTGCAGTTCAACCTGAAGGCGCTGGCACCCGGACTGATCACCGCGCGGCTGGCCGAGATCCTCACCGCCGAGGGCATCGCCTTCGACGCGCCGGCGCTGGCGCTGGTCGCGCGCGGCGCCGCGGGTTCGATGCGCGACGGCCTGTCGCTGCTCGATCAGGCCATCGCCTACGGCAACGGCGAGGTGCGCGAAGCCGTGGTCCGCGAAATGCTGGGCGCGGTGGACACGAACTACGTCTACCGCATCGCCGACGCGCTGGTGGCCGGCGACGGCGCGGCGCTGCTGGCGGAGGCCGACGCGATGGCCGCACGCACCGTCGCCTTCGACATCGCGCTGGACGAACTGGCGTCGCTGTGGCATCGCGTCGCCGTCGCGCAGGCGGTGCCGGCCGCGGCCGAGGCGTTCGACGATGCCGACGCCGTCGTCGCGCTGGCGCGTGCGTTGAGCCCCGAGCTGGTCCAGCTCGCCTACCAGATCGCGGTCCAGGGCCGCGCCGACCTGGCGCTCGCTCCCGACGCGGCCACCGGCTTCGCGATGACGCTGCTGCGGCTGCGCGCTTTTGCGCCGGGCGCCGCGGCACCGACTCCGGCCGGCGGCGGTGCCGGTGGCGAACCGGGTCGGCGCGCTGCCGGCCGACCGACCGCGCCGGCCGTGGCCGCGACCACCCGCGCCGACGCCCCGCCGGTCGGTGCATCGGTCGATGCCTCGGTCGATGCGTCGTCCAGCGCGCCGCTCGGCGGACCCGTCGCCGCACCGCCGCCGGCGGCGGCCGCCCGCCTGCGTCCGATGGCATCGACGGCGGCCCCGTCGCCCGAAGCCGCGATCGCGGTGCCGACCGACCCGAATGCACCCGCCGTGGTGCCGCTGCCCGCCGCGCCGGAGGCCTGGCCCGCGTTCGTCGCGGCGGCGCGATTCACCGGCATCGCCGGCCAGATCGCCGCCCAGAGCGAGCTCATCCGCATCGACGGACCGCTGGTCGTGCTGGCGGTGCCGGCGTCGCACAAGCATCTCGTGGACCCCAAGTACGCCGACAAGCTGCGGCTGGCGCTGGAGCAGGCCTGCGGCCGCAAGCTGAAACTCGCCTTCGAGATCGCCGAGGTCGCCGACGCATCGCTCGCGGCGCAGGAAAAGCGCGAGCGTGCGGAAGCGAAGGCGAAGACCGAGGCGGCGTTCCGCGACGAGCCATTCGTCCGCGACGTCGTCGCGCGGTTCGATGCGAAGGTCCGCCCCGATTCCGTCAAGCCCGTATCGTGACCGCGCGCGGCGCGGCCGTTGCCCAGGAGTTGCACCGATGATGAAGAACCAGCTCGCCGGCCTGATGAAGCAGGCGCAGCAGATGCAGGAAAAGCTGGCCGAGAACCAGAAACGCGTCGAGGAAGAGCTCGCGCGGACCGAGGTCGAGGGGCAGGCCGGCGCCGGCATGGTCAAGGTGACCATGACGTGCAAGTTCGGCGTCAAGCGCGTCGCCATCGATCCGTCGCTGCTCGGCGAGGAGCGCGACATGCTCGAGGACCTGGTCGCGGCGGCGTTCAACGACGCGGTGCGCCGCGCCGAGGCGGCGGGCGAGGAAAAGCGGGCAGGCCTCGGGGCGGGCCTCGGCCTGCCGCCGGGCATGGGCCTGCCGCCCGGCTTCAAGCTGCCGTTCTGATGGCGCGTCCCGGCTCCGCGCGCCGGTCGTCCGGGCGATCCGCGGGGGCGGGATGACGGCCCGCGCCGGCGACCTGCGGCCGGTGCCGGCGGCCGAGCCGCTGTCGAGCCTCGACGAGCTCGCGCGCGCGCTGCGCTGCCTGCCGGGCGTCGGCCCGAAGGCCGCGCAGCGGATGGCGCTGTACCTGCTGCAGCACGATCGCGATGGCGCGCGCGCGCTCGCCCAGGCGCTCGAACATGCGGCGCGGGCGGTGCGCCATTGCGAGCGCTGCAACACGTTCACCGAGGACGAGGTCTGCGCGCTGTGCCGGTCGCCGAGGCGCGACCCGGGCCTGCTCTGCGTGGTCGAAACGCCGGCCGACCTGCTGACGATGGAGCAGACGCACGCCTACGCGGGACTCTACTTCGTGCTGATGGGCCGGCTGTCGCCGCTCGACGGCATCGGGCCGAGGGAGATTCGTCTCGATCGCCTGCTCAAGCGCGCGACCGACGGCGAGGTGCGCGAGGTGATCCTGGCGACCAACTTCACCAACGAAGGGGAGGCGACGGCGCACACGATCGGCGAGATGCTGACCGCCCGCGGCCTCAAGGTCACGCGCCTCGCCCGTGGCGTGCCGGTCGGCGGCGAACTCGAGTACGTCGACGCCGGCACGCTCGCGCAGGCGCTGCGCGAACGCCGGATGATCCAATCCTAGTCTGACGGTGCTGCCGCGGCTGCCTGCTTCGTGCCCGCCGGAAGCTCGGGGGGCCATTGCCGTGCCCACGGCCATCTTGCGCACGCGCGCCAGCCGGTCGGCCCAATTCCGAAAAGGATCGCTCCAGATCCCCCGGGCGCGGCCGGACTATTGCCATGAAACGCCCCAGAGACTACGATGTCATTCGGCGGTTCAGACGAATCGGAATCGACAAGAAGGGTTTGAAACCCTCGCATCTGGATGCGCAACGACGTCCCGCAAGCCGTCACCACTAGGAGGAAACCCATGACTGATCAAGCAACTGTTGCCGCCGCTTCGACGAACGTTGGGGCCGTAGCGCCAGAATCGAAGAAAGTAAACCGACGCAAGTTTCTCACCGGGGCGGTTGGGGCGGCGGGGGCGGCGGTGACGGGATTCCCGATGATCTCCGTCGCACAGTCGCCCATCGTTCTGAAGATGCAGGGCGCTTGGGGCGCAAAGGACATCTTCAACGAAATGGCCGAACAGTACGTCGCGCGCGTCAATGAGATGGCGGGCGGTCGTTTGCGGATCGACTACCTCGTTGCGGGTTCGGTCGTGAAGCCGTTCGAGGTCATGGATGCCACGAGCAAGGGCGTGATCGATTGCTGCCATCAGGTCGCCGTGTATTGGTACGGCAAGAGCAAGGTCGCGTCGCTCTTCGGTTCCGGTCCGATCAACGGTTGCGACGCCAACCAGATGCTCGCGTGGATCCACCGCAAGGGCACGCCGTTCTACGACGAACTTGTCAAGAAGCTCGGACTCGACGTCGTGGCATTCTTCGCGATGCCGATGCCGACCCAGCCGCTGGGATGGTTCAAGAAACCCATCAAGGGCGCGGCGGACCTCAAGGGCTTCAAATACCGGACGGTGGGCCTGGCCGCCGACCTGATGCAGGACATGGGGATGCGGGTCACGCAGCTTCCGGGCGGCGAGATCGTACCCGCAATGGAACGCGGCGTGATCGACGCGTTCGAATTCAACAACCCGACCTCGGACCGCCGGTTCGGCGCCCAAGATGTGGCGAAGTACTATTACATGGGCAGCTACCACCAGGCCATGGAGTTCTTCGAGATCGATTTCAACAAGAAGAAGTACGAAGCCCTGCCGAAGGACCTACAGGCGATCCTGAAGTACGCAGCCGAAGCGGCGTCGACGTCGAACTACGCGCTCGCCATGGACCAGTACTCGATCGACCTGCAGGAACTCAAGACCAAGGACAAGGTGAACGTCCTCCGCACGCCGAAGGACGTCTTCACCGCGCAGCTCAAGTCGTGGGACGTGCTCGTCAAGAAGCTGTCCGACGAGGACCCGTTCTTCAAGAAGGTCTGGGAGTCCCAGAAGGAATGGGCAAAGCGCGTTGGTTACTATCATTTCTTCAACAACGCGGACTACGAGCAGGCGTACGAGCACCTGTACGGCAAGCTGGGGCTCGGGGCCTGACGCCTCGGGCACATCCCCTTGGCGATCGAAGGACCGAAGCGGAGGCGGCGCAGCAATGCGCCGCCTCTTCCTTTTCAACGCATGATATGGCGCGCCGGCTTGCCATGAGGGACCATTCGTCATGCTCCAAACGTTCCTGATCAGTATCGACCGGTTCAGCATGGCCGTCGGTCATGCGTTCGCCTGGTGCATTCTCATACTCACGCTGGGGACCTCCTACGAGGTCTTCATGCGGTATGTCCTCAACGATCCCACGAGTTGGGCCTTCGACATGAGCTACATCCTGTACGGAGCGCTCTTCATCATGGCGGGGGCATACGCACTCTCGCGGGACGCGCACGTGCGCGGGGACGTACTGTTCCGGCTCCTGCGGCCGCGCGCTCAGGCGACCATCGAGCTGGTGCTCTACTTCATCTTCTTCTATCCGGGCGTCACCGCGCTGATCATCGCGGGATTCGGTTACGCGCACGACTCCTTCGGCTACCGTGAGGTGAGCGTCAACAGCCCCGCCGGCGTGCCGATCTGGCAGCTCAAGGCGCTGATTCCGCTCGCGGGAGGGATGCTCTTCATCCAGGGCATCGCCCAAGTTATCCGCTGCATCCTGTGCATCCAGACCGGCCGCTGGCCGCGGCGGCTTCACGACGTGGAAGAGCTGGAGACCGTGATTCAGCACGAGCATGAAAAGCATGTGTCCCCCGAAGGCGCCAAATGAGCAACCCCGAACTCGCGCTGGTGATGCTGGGCGGATTCATCTTCATCATCCTGCTGGGATTTCCCATCGCGTTCACGCTGATGGCCATGGGGGTCATGTTCGGTTACTACGCCTATTACGTTCCCGGGCAGGAGTTCTTCGACAGCCGGGTGTTCTATCTGCTGTCGCAGAATACCTTCAGCATCATGAACAACGACGTGCTGACCGCGGTGCCGCTCTTCCTGTTCATGGGCTACATGATAGAAAGATCGAACATCCTCGACCGCCTGTTCTACAGCCTGCAGGTCGCGCTCAGGGCGATTCCGGGCGCCATGGCCGTCGCCGCGCTCGTCACCTGCGCGCTGTTCGCGACCGCCACCGGCATCGTGGGAGCGGTGGTGACGCTGATGGGCCTGCTCGCATTTCCTGCGATGCTCAAGGCGGGCTATGACCAGAAGCTGTCCTCGGGCGTGATCTGCGCCGGCGGCACGCTCGGCATCCTGATCCCGCCGTCCATCATGCTCATCGTCTACGGAGCGACCTCGGCGGTGTCGGTGGTCAAGCTGTACGCGGCGGCGATCATTCCTGGCTTCCTGCTCGCCGGTTTGTACGTGGTTTACGTAATCGTGCGCGCGACGATCGATCCGAAGCTCGCGCCGAAGCTGCCCAGGGAAGAGACCGACATCCCCTGGATCAAGGTGGTTCTGCTGCTGCTGCAGGCGTTCTTCCCGCTCGCGGTCCTGATCCTCTCGGTGCTTGGCGCGATCCTGTTCGGCCTCGCAACGCCGAGCGAAGCGGCGGCGATCGGGGCGCTGGGCGCCATGATTCTGGCCATCGGCTACCGCGCCTTCACTTGGGGCCGACTGAAGGAAGCCGTGTTTCTGACGGCGCGCACGTCGGCAATGGTCTGCTGGCTGTTTGTCGGCTCCTGGACCTTCTCATCGATCTTTTCCTATCTTGGCGGCGAGGGGCTCATCAAGGACTTCGTCCTCTCGATGGACCTCAACACCATCACGTTCCTGCTGCTTTCGCAGATGATCATCTTCCTGCTTGGCTGGCCGCTCGAGTGGAGCGAGATCATCATCATCTTCGTGCCCATCTTCCTGCCCCTGCTGCCCCACTTCGGCGTCGACCCGCTCTTTTTCGGGATACTGGTGGCGCTGAACCTCCAGACCTCCTTCCTCTCTCCACCGATGGCGATGTCGGCGTATTACCTGAAGGGCATCGCTCCACCGTACGTGCAGCTCTGGACCATCTTCAAGGGCTGCTTCCCGTTCCTTGGCCTGGTATTCGTGACGATGATCCTCGTCTACGTGTTTCCGCAGCTGGTCTACTGGCTGCCGGAAGTGTTCTACGGCAACTGACCGGGGAAGCCCGAGTGACGTCCGACGATCTCATCGACATCACCGCGCTCACCGCGGCGGAGACGCTCAGCGCGCTCCGTGAGGGACGCACCAGCGCCGAGGAGGTGGTCGGGGGATGCCTGGCGCGGATCCGCGCCGACGAGGCGCGCGTCCAGGCCTGGGCGTTCGTCGACGACGAGCGCGCGCTGGAGCAGGCGCGCAACGTCGACCGGGTTCGGCGCGAGGGTCACCCCATGGGTCCTCTGCACGGGCTGCCGGTGGGCGTCAAGGACATCATCGACACCGCCGACATGCCCACCGAGGACGGCACGGTGCTGCACGCCGGCCGCCGCCCGGAACACGACGCGGCAATCGTCGACCGGCTGCGTTCGGCCGGCGCGATCATACTCGGCAAGACGGTCACCACCGAGCTCGCCACCTACGCGCCGGGAAAGACGCGCAACCCGCACAATCCGGAGCACACGCCGGGCGGCTCGTCGAGCGGCTCGGCCGCCGCGGTCGCCGCGCACATGGTCCCGGTCGCGATCGGCACGCAGACCAACGGCAGCGTGATCCGCCCCGCCGCGTACTGCGGCGTCTACGGCTACAAGCCGACGTTCGGCATGGTGCCCCGGCACGGGATCCTCGAGCAGTCGCGGCCGCTGGATCAGGTGGGCTTCATCGCGCGCACGGTCGAGGACCTCGCGATCATCGCCGAGCCGTTGATCGACTACGACGAACGCGATCCGGCGACGCGACCGAGAGCCCGTCCCCGGCTGCGCGAGACGGCGCTGCAGGAGCCGCCGCTGCCGCCCGTGTTCGCGTACACGACGACGCCGAACTGGGACGAAGCGGAGGAACAGACGCGCCTGGCCTTCGACGAGGTCGCGCAGGCGCTCGGCGACCACTCGCTGCACTTCAGCGTGCCGCCGGTCTTCCGCGACGTCTGGAAGTGGCACGCCACGATCATGGAAGCCGACCTCGCGCGCAATTTTCACGAGCTCTACGAGCGCGGGCGCGACCGGCTGAGCGATTCGCTGCGCGGCCAGATCGAGCGCGGGCGGCGCGTGACCGCGATCGACTACAACAACGCGGTGGACCGCATCCAGGCGACCGGCCTGGCGTTCGAGGAAATCTTCGATCGCTGCGACGCGATCCTGACGGCCGCGACGGCGGGCCCCGCCCCCCGCGGTCTCGAGTCCACGGGGAGCCCGGCGTTTTGCACGCTGTGGACCTTCGCCGGCATGCCGGCGGTGACGTTGCCGCTGCTGAGCGCGGAAAATGGCATGCCGATGGGGATCCAGCTTGTCGGGCGCCGGGGGGACGATGCGAGGCTGCTGCGCACCGCGCGCTGGCTCGTTGGCTGGGTGCAGGAGCTGGATGGCGGCGAAAGCTGAGAACGGAGACGACAATGCAATCAACCGCAGGCAAGATCGTGATGGGCCTCATCGCCGTGGGCATGGCGGTGGCTTTCTTCGCGCCGCCCATCATCAAGCTGAAGGATCCCGCCCTGATCATCATTATCCTGATCGGTGTGGCAGCAATGGTCTACAGCTTCATCGAGGTCGTGCGGGAGAAGGACGACCCCTGATCCCGGACGGCGGGTGAATTTGGCCCTTGCCGACCATTGCCTGCGACGGACATGGGGGGGTAACCTCGTCGGCAGACGAAAGTCCTGCGAGCGCTGCGGAAACGGAGGCCAGAATGGTCGTCAGTGAAATCCTGGGGATCAAGGGCAATGCGCTGTTCACGACACCCCCCGAAGGGCGCGTGCTCGAAGCGGTCGGCGTCATGGCGCAGCTCGACATCGGCTCGCTGGTGGTGATCGATCGCGGACGGATGGCCGGCCTGATGACCTTCGCGCACGTGCTGAAGGCGCTGACGGATCGCGGCGGCACGCTCGGCGACCTGCGCGTCGCCGACATCTACGATCGCGATCCACCGGTCGCCACGCCGGGACTCGACGTGATGGACCTGCGGCGGGTGATGCTCGAGCGCCACGCGCGCTACGTCCCCGTGATGGACGACGCGACGCTGCTCGGCGTCGTGTCGTTCCACGACGTCGCCAAGGCGGTCTACGAGGAGCAGAGCTTCGAGAACCGCATGCTCAAGAGCTACATCAAGAACTGGCCCGACGACGGGCAGTAGCGGCGCGCGGCGTCCGACGCCGGCCGCGTCATGACCGCCACGACGCGGCCCGAGCCGATCCGCGGCGCTCGCACCGGCACCGCACGGGGAGCGCGGACCCGCTAGGCCTGCAGCACGAACAGCGTGGGCCGATCGGCCCAGCGCTCCGCATCCTCGCGGCGCCACGACGCGACGGCACGCGAGGCGATGAGCTCGGTCGGCAGCGTGAGGTCCGCCGCCAGCGCGAGACGGGTCGCCGGTCTGCAGGTCGCGCAAATCGCGGCCAGCATCGCCGCGGTGCGGTACGGGGTCTCGATGAAGAGCTGCGCATAACCGGTGCGCGCCGAGTCCGCCTCGAGCCGACGCAGCGTCTCGGCCCGCGCCTCCGGCTTGACCGGCAGGTAGCCGTGGAACGCGAAGCCCTGGCCATTCATGCCCGAGGCCATCAGCGCCAGCAGCGGCGACGAGGGACCCACGAGCGGAACGACCGGAATGCCTTCGGCGTGGGCGGCGGCGACCAGCCGCGCACCCGGATCGGCCACGGCCGGGCAGCCGGCGTCGGACAGCAGCCCCATGTCGTGCCCGGCGCGCGCCGGCGCCAGCAGTTCCGCGCACCGGGCTTCGGTCACGTTCGACGGCAGCTCGACGATCGCGAGCTCCCGCAGCGGCCGCGCCGGGCCCAGGGCCTTGAGGAAGTGGCGTGCCGGCTTCGCGTTCTCGACCACGAAGTGCGCGAGTTCGCGCGCGACGGCGATCGTCCGCGCGGGCAGCACGGCGTCGGGCGCGACGTCGCCGAGCCGGTTGGGCACCAGGAAGAGTCGACCGCTCACCGCGCGGTGCCCGGCGGAGCGACGACGTCGAAACCCTCGGCCCGCAGCATCGCGGCCACGGCGATCAGCGGCAGTCCCACCAGCGCCGTCGGGTCGTCGCTCTCGATGCCGTCGAACAGCGCGATGCCGAGACCTTCGGACTTGACCGACCCGGCGCAGTCCCAGGGTCGCTCGCGGTCGACGTAGTGCTCGATCTCGACCGTCGACAGCGGGCGAAACCGGCTGGTCACGTCGACGAGCCGCGTCTGCACGCGGCCGCTCGCGGCGTCGACGAGCGCGACGCCGGTGTGGAAGACGACGCTGCGGCCGGCCTGCCGCGCGAGCTGGGCGATCGCGGCGGCGCGAGAGCCCGGCTTGCCGACCGCCTGCCCGTCGCAGTCGGCGACCTGGTCCGAGCCGATGACCAGCGCGGACGGATAGCGCGAGGCGACGGCGCGCGCCTTGGCTTCGGCCAGCCGCAGGGCCGTCGCCGACGGCTTCTCGTCGGGGAGCGGCGTCTCGTCGATCCCGGGGTCGGCGACGACGAATGCGTGGCCCAGGCGCGAAAGCAGCGCATGGCGGTACCGGGAGGTCGACGCGAGGACCAGCGGGCGCCCCCCGGCAGCGGCGGGCCGCCCGGCGTTGAGTGTTGTTTTTGTGGACATTTTTGACAGGCCAGCGACAATACGCTATTATCCAACGTTTTTGATCGGCCGCCCCGCGTCGGCGCAGTCCGGCGCGGTCAACAGGGTCTCGCCGGGAATCCCGGGCCGAGCCTGGCCGGACGAGCCTGGCCGAAGTATCGCCCGAGGAACGATGGTTCGCTTCGACGCATTCGACCTGATCGCGCGGCGTGGGCACCTCGAAGGCGTGGTCGATCCCTTCGAGCTGCCGCGGCTGGCGGAGGGCCTCGACGACCGGCTGGACGATTCCGGGCCGGCCGCGACCGGCGTGCGCTGGCGCATCGACGGGACCACCGATCCGGCGGGGCATCCGGCGCTGGAGGTGACGCTCGACGGCGACCTGCCGGTGACCTGCCAGCGGTGCCTCGGCGTATTCGCATTTCCGGTGGCCCAGCGCACGCGGCTGCTGGTCGCGAAGAGCGAGGCGGAACTTGCCGCGCTCGACGACGCCGGCGAGGACGAGGTCGTGCTGGGCGCGTCGCCGCTGGACGCGTACGAGCTGGTCGAGGACGAGTTGCTGCTGTCGCTGCCGCACGCGCCGCGACACGAGGAAGGGCAATGCCCGGTCGTGGTGCAGGATGACCCCGCGGCCGGCGAGAGTGCGCCGTCGTCGCCGTTCGCGGCGCTGGCAGGATTGAAACCCGCGCGCGGGCGCGACCGGACGCGATGATCGGCCGCCGCGCGCCACAGTTCGCAACGAGGAGAATGTCATGGCTGTCCAGCAGAACAAGAAGTCGCCGTCGAAGCGCGGGATGCACCGCGCGCACGATTTCCTCACCGCGCCGGCGCTCGCCGTCGAGCCGGTCAGCGGCGAAGTGCATCTGCGTCATCACGTGAGCCCCACCGGCTTCTACCGCGGCAAGAAGGTCGTCAAGACCAAGGCCGACGCCTGAGCAACCGGCGTCTTCCCCGGCGTGACGGGCGGGCGGCCTCGGCCACCGCCCGACGCGACCGCGGACCCGCCGACCTGCCATGCCCGTCACGGTAGCCGTCGACGCGATGGGGGGTGACCACGGTCCCGCGGTCACGCTCCCCGCGGCGTTGGCGTTCCTCGAGGCACACCCCGAGGCCAGCGTCATCGCGGTCGGCCTCGAAGGACCGCTGAAGGCCGCGCTGGCGAAGCTCAAGTCGCCGGCGGCCGCGCGGCTGACGCTGCGCTTCGCCACCGAAGTGGTCGGCATGGACGAGCCGCCGGCCGATGCGCTGCGGCGGAAGAAGGACTCGTCGATGCGCGTGGCGATCAACCTCGTCCGCGACGGCGAGGCGCAGGCCTGCGTTTCCGCCGGCAACACCGGCGCGCTGATGGCGATCGCGCGATTCGTGCTGAAGACGCTGCCCGGCGTCGATCGGCCGGCGATCGCCTCGCAGCTGCCGACCCAGAAGGGCGTCGTCACCGCGCTCGACCTCGGCGCCAACGTCAATTGCCCGCCGGAGCAGCTCGTCCAGTTCGCGGCAATGGGCTCGGCGCTGGTCTCGGCGGTCGACGGCATCGAGCGGCCGACGGTCGGCCTCCTCAACATCGGCGAGGAGGACATCAAGGGCAACGACGTCGTGAAGCAGGCGGCCGAGCTCCTCAAGCGCTCCGGCCTCAATTTCTACGGCAACGTCGAGGGCACCGACCTGTTCAAGGGCACCACCGACGTCGTCGTCTGCGACGGCTTCGTCGGCAACATCGCGCTCAAGTCGTCCGAGGGACTGGCGGCGATGCTGTACGAGTTCCTCAAGGCCGAGTTCACGCGCAACCCGCTGACCAAGCTGGCCGCGGTGGTCGCGTATCCGGTGCTGCGGGCGTTCCGGCGGCGGGTCGATCCGCGGCGCTACAACGGCGCGACGCTGATCGGCCTCAGGGGCGTGGTGGTCAAGAGCCACGGCGGCGCCGACGCGTTCGCGTTCCGGAATGCGCTGTCGAAGGCCCACGACGAGGTCACGCACGGCGTCCTCGACAAGATCGCCCAGCGGATGGCGGCGATGCCCGTCACCGCGGCAGCGGCGCCGGCCCGGGACGTCGCGTCCGCCGCTCCGCGACGGCCCCGGTCGCGCCGGCCGCCAATGCGTAGCCGGATCGTCGGCACCGGCAGCTACCTGCCGGCGCGGGTGGTGACCAACGACGAGCTGTCGCGCACCGTCGACACCAGCGACGCCTGGATCCGCGCGCGCACCGGCATCCGCGAGCGGCGCATCGCGGCGCCCGCCGAGACGACGTCGGACCTCGCGCTGCACGCCGCGCGCAACGCCCTCGACATGGCCGGCATCGCGCCCGCCGACGTCGACCTCATCATCGTCGCGACGACGACGCCCGACATGGTGTTCCCGTCGACGGCGGCGATCCTGCAGGGCAAGCTCGGCACGGCCGGTGGCGCGGCGTTCGACCTGCAGGCGGTGTGCAGCGGCTTCGTCTACGCGCTCGCCGTCGCCGACCGGATGGTCGCCGCGGGCATGGCGCGGAACGCGCTGGTCGTCGGCGCCGAGATCTACTCGCGCATCCTGGACTGGAACGATCGCGGCACCTGCGTGCTGTTCGGCGACGGCGCCGGCGCCGTGGTGCTGGTGCCGTCGCAGGTGCCGGGCATCGTGTCCGCGCATCTGCACGCCGACGGCCGCTACGGCGCGATGCTGTCGGTGCCGGGAACGCTGGCCGACGGCGCGGTCTCCGGCTCCCCGTACGTGCACATGGATGGCGCCGGCGTGTTCAAGTTCGCGGTGCGCGTGATGGCCGAGGCGGCGGCGGAGGCGCTGGGCGAGAACGGGCTCGACGCCACCGCCATCGACTGGCTGATTCCGCACCAGGCCAACATCCGCATCATCGACGCCACGGCGAAGAAGCTGGGCGTGCCGCCGGAGAAAGTCGTCGTCACGGTCGACCGCCACGCCAACACGTCGGCGGCGTCGATCCCGCTGGCGCTGGACGAAGCCGTCCGCGACGGGCGCATCGTCGCCGGGCAGCGCGTGCTGCTGCTCGGCGTCGGCGGCGGCTTCACTTGGGGTTCGGTACTGATCAACTGGTGAGACCATGAAGCTCGCATTCGTGTTTCCGGGACAAGGTTCGCAGGCGGTCGGCATGATGAACGGCTTCGCCGCGCATCCGGTCGTCAGGGCGACTTTCGACGAGGCGTCGGCCGCGCTGGGCGAGGACCTGTGGGCGCTGGTGGTCGACGGGCCGGACACCGAGCTCAACCGCACGGTGAACACGCAGCCGGCGATGCTCACCGCGGGAGTGGCCGTCTGGCGCGCGTGGCAGGCCGCGGGCGGGCCGATGCCTTCCGTGGTCGCCGGCCATTCGCTCGGCGAGTACACCGCGCTGGTCGCCGCCGGCGCGCTGGCGTTCCGCGACGCGGTGCCGCTGGTCCGCTTCCGCGCCCAGGCGATGCAGGACGCGGTGCCGGCGGGGCAGGGCGCGATGGCGGCCGTGATGGGCGCCGACGATGACGCGGTCGCTGCCGCCTGCGCCGAGGCCGCGCAGGGGCAGGTGGTCGAGCCGGTCAACTTCAACGCGCCCGGCCAGCTGGTGATCGCCGGGCACAGGGAGGCCGTCGAGCGGGCGATCGCCGCGGCCAAGGCGCGGGGCGCCAAGCGCGCGCTGCTGCTGCCGGTGTCGGCGCCGTTCCATTCGTCGTTGCTGAAGCCCGCGGCGGAGCGCCTCGCGGCGCGGCTGGCCGACGTCCAGTTCGCGCCGCCGCAGGTGCCGGTGCTGCACAACGTCGACGTCGCGCCGCGTCCTACCGCCGACGGCATCCGCGCGGCGCTGGCGCAGCAGGCGGCGAGCGCCGTCCGCTGGACCGACACCATTCGCGCGTTCGCTGCGCAGGGCGTCACCCACGTCGTCGAATGCGGACCCGGTCGCGTGCTGACCGGCCTGGTCCGCCGGATCGACGGCAATCTGCAGGCTTTCCCCGTGACCGACGACGAGACGCTCTCCGCAGCACTCGCCGCCGTCGCGGGCTGACCGGGAGAACACGATGGCGCAGGGAGAGCTTGCGGGGCAGGTCGCGCTGGTCACCGGCGCCACGCGCGGCATCGGACGGGCGATCGCGCTCGAGCTCGGGCGCGCCGGCGCGACGGTGATCGGCACCGCCACCACGCCCGAGGGTGCGGCGAAGATCGCGGCGGCGCTGGCCGAGGCCGGATTCCCCGGCACCGGCATGGCGCTCGACGTCACCGACGCGGCGGCGGTCGACACGGTGCTGGCGGCGGTCGAGCAGCAGTTCGGGCCGGTGACGATCCTGGTCAACAACGCCGGCATCACCCGCGACAACCTGCTGCTGCGGATGAAGGACGACGAGTGGGACGCGATCATGGCGACGAACCTCAAGCCCGCGTTCCGGCTGGCCAAGGCGGTGCTGCGCGGGATGATGAAGGCCCGCCACGGACGCATCATCCAGATCGGCTCGGTGGTCGGCAGCAGCGGCAACCCCGGGCAGGCCAACTACGCCGCCGCCAAGGCTGCGCTGCTGGGTTTCACCAAGTCGCTGGCGCAGGAGGTGGGCAGCCGCAACATCACCGTGAACTGCGTCGCGCCGGGCTTCATCGACACCGACATGACGCGCAGCCTGGGCGACGCGCAGCGCGAGGCGCTGACCGGGCGCATCCCGCTCGGCCGGCTGGGCGCGCCGGAGGACATCGCGCACGCGGTGGCGTACCTGGCCAGCCCGCGCGCGGCCTACGTCACCGGCGTCACGCTGCACGTCAACGGCGGGATGTACATGGTGTAGCGGGCCGGCCCCGGCGTCCCCGGAGGCGGCCGGCGCCGCCTCGTTTGGGCGCGGGCGGCCGATCTGGTAAAATTCTGCGGTTTACCCAATTCCCCGCATCGGGAGGAGACGCATGGAAAACGTAGAGCAGCGGGTCAAGAAGATCGTCGCCGAACAGCTCGGAGTCAACGAAGCCGAGATCAAGAACGAGTCGTCGTTCGTCGACGACCTCGGCGCCGATTCGCTCGACACCGTCGAACTCGTGATGGCGCTCGAGGAGGAATTCGAGACCGAGATTCCCGACGAGGAAGCCGAGAAGATCACGACGGTGCAGCAGGCGATCGACTACGTCGGCGGCCACCTCAAGAAGTAGCGCGCAGGCGGCGTGCCCCCTCCCATGACCCGCCGCCGCGTCGTCGTCACCGGTCTCGGCATCGTCTCTCCCGTCGGGATCGGCCTGGCCGCGGCGTGGGAGGCGATCCTGCACGCGCGCTCGGGCATCGCGCCGATCACGCGCTTCGACGCGTCGACCTTCCCGGTGCGCTTCGCCGGCGAGGTCAAGGGCTTCGACGTCGGCCATTACCTGTCGGCGAAGGAAGCGCGCCGCTACGACACGTTCATCCACTACGGCCTCGTCGCCGCGATGGAGGCGATCGCCGATGCGGGCCTCGACGGCTACGCCGGCGACAAGGAGCGCATCGGCGTGTGCGTGGGCTCCGGCATCGGCGGGCTGCCGATGATCGAGGAGACGCGCGACGCATTCCGGGCCGGCGGCGTGCGCAAGATCAGCCCGTTCTTCGTCCCCGGCTCGATCATCAACATGATCTCGGGCCTGGTGTCGATCCACTACGGCTACAAGGGCCCGAACCTCGCGACCGTGTCGGCCTGCTCGACCGGCAACCACAGCATCGGCGAGGCGGGCCGCCTGGTCGAGTACGGCGACGCCGACATCATGATCGCCGGCGGCGCCGAATCGACGGTGTCGCCGCTCGGCGTCGGCGGCTTCTGCGCCGCGCGCGCACTGTCGCACCGCAACGACGACCCGGCGTCCGCCAGCCGTCCCTGGGACCGCGATCGCGACGGCTTCGTCCTGGGCGAGGGCGCCGGCATGCTGGTGCTGGAGGAGTACGAGCACGCCAAGGCGCGCGGGGCCCGGATCTACTGCGAGCTGGCCGGCTACGGCATGAGTGCCGACGCGCATCACATCACGGCGCCGCCCGACGACGGCGACGGCGCGCGGCGCAGCATGGTCAACGCGCTGAAGAACGGCGGCATGGCGCCGGCCGACATCGACTACATCAACGCGCACGGGACGTCGACGCCGCTCGGCGACGTCGCCGAGTGCATCGCGGTCAAGCGCGCGTTCGGCGACCACGCGGCGAAGCTCGTCGTGTCGTCGACCAAGTCGATGACCGGCCACCTGCTGGGCGCGGCCGCCGGCATCGAGGCGGTGTTCACCGTGCTGGCGCTGCGCGACCAGATCGCCCCGCCGACCGCCAACCTGCACCACGTCGACCCGCAATGCGACCTCGACTTCGCGCCGCTGGTGGCGAAGCCGATGCGCATCCGGGCGGCGCTTTCCAACTCGTTCGGCTTCGGCGGCACCAACGCGACCATCGCGTTCCGCCAACTCTGACCGCGCCGGATCCACGTCCGAGGCGCCACGCAAGCCATGTCCCTGATCGTCCAGAAATACGGCGGCACCTCGGTGGGCACCACCGACCGCATCAAGAACGTCGCGCGAAGGATCGCGCATTTCCACCGGCAGGGACACCAGCTCGTGGTCGTCGTCTCGGCGATGTCGGGCGAGACCAACCGACTGCTCGCGCTGGCCAAGGAGCTTTCGGCCAATCCGGACCCGCGCGAGCTCGACGTCGTCGCCGCGACCGGCGAGCAGGTCACCATCGGCCTTCTCGCCATCGTGCTGAAGGAGATGGGCCTCGACGCCAAGAGCTACACCGGCGGCCAGGTGCGCGTGCTGACCGACAACGCGTTCACCAAGGCGCGCATCCTCGACATCGACGAGGCGCGGATGCGCGCCGACCTCGACGCCGGGCGCATCGTCATCGTCGCCGGCTTCCAGGGCGTCGACGCCGAGGGCAACATCACCACGCTGGGCCGCGGCGGGTCGGACACCTCCGGCGTCGCGCTGGCCGCGGCGCTCAAGGCCGACGAGTGCCAGATCTACACCGACGTCGACGGCGTCTACACCACCGACCCGCGGATCGTCCCCGAGGCCCGGCGGCTCGACAAGGTCACCTTCGAGGAAATGCTCGAGATGGCGAGCCTGGGCTCGAAGGTGCTGCAGATCCGCTCGGTCGAGTTCGCCGGCAAGTACAAGGTCAAGCTGCGGGTGCTGTCGTCGTTCGAGGACCCCGAGTCCACGTCCGCCGGCACGCTCATCACCTTCGAGGAAGACGACCACATGGAACAGGCGATCATTTCCGGCATCGCGTTCGCGCGCGACGAAGCCAAGATCTCGGTGATGGGGGTCGAGGACCGGCCCGGCATCGCGTACAGCATCCTCGGGCCCATCGCCGACGCCAACATCGACGTCGACATGATCGTGCAGAACATCGGCGCGTCGGGCCACACGGACTTCTCGTTCACCGTCAACCGCAACGAGTATCAGAAGGCGCTCGACGTGCTGGCGCAGGAGCGCGGCAAGACGTTCAAGGCGCGCGAGATCATCGGCGACAACCGGATCTGCAAGGTGTCGGCCGTCGGCATCGGCATGCGCTCGCACGTCGGCCTCGCGAGCAGGATGTTCAAGACGCTCGCCGACGAGGGCATCAACATCCAGATGATCTCCACGTCGGAGATCAAGATCTCGGTCGTCATCGACGAGAAGTACCTCGAGCTGGCCGTGCGCGTGCTGCATCGCGCGTTCGGACTGGACAAGGTGGAGAAGAGCGCCTAACTGCCGGATTTTTCGGCGGTTTTGGCTGCGTTCGTTTGACCGGAAGCGGGCGCGACGGCTATACTTGCAGGTTCCCGGAGACGTGGCCGAGTGGTCGAAGGCACTCCCCTGCTAAGGGAGCATACGGGCCAAAACCTGTATCCAGGGTTCGAATCCCTGCGTCTCCGCCAGTGATCGATTAGTCCCACTGGCATGACCGAACCGCACGACGTCCGTGCGGTTTTTTCATTTGCGGTGCGCGAATGGAAACGGCCCGGCATTGCGCCGGGCCGGGTACTGCGGCGCGCAGGCTTGCGCGCCTCGAGGCTGACCCCGGAGGGTCAGAAGCGATAGCGTGCGCCGATGCCGAGCAGCCACGGGTTGATGTCGAGCGTCCCGAGCGTGGCGCCGGTGCTCGTCACCCGGACGTCGGTGTCCATCCAGACGTACTTGACGTCGAGGTTCAGCGACCAGTTCTTGTCCAGCATGTAGTCGGCGCCGACCTGCAGCGCGCCGCCCCAGCTGTTGTCCTTGATGTTGAGCGTGCCGTTCGCGAGCTCGTTCTCGTAGAAGTACGTGTAGTTGCCGCCGATGCCGACGTAGGGCTTGAACGCGCCGAGGTCGGTGAAGTGATACTGGATCGTCACCGTGGGCGGCAGGACGCCGACCTTGCCCAGGCTGTTGCCGTTCAGCGTGACCTCGTGCTTCGCCCAGCCGAGGATCAACTCGGCCGCGATGTTCCTGGTGAAGAAGTAGGTGAAGTCGAGCTCGCCGGTCCACTGGTCCTTCACGGCGAGGCCGGAGATGCTCGAACTGTCGTCCGGGTAGATGCCGAGCGCGCGCAGGCCGACGATCCACTTGGCGTCCTGGGCGGCGGCCGCGCCGGGAAGCGCCAGCATGAGGGCGGCCAGTGCCGCGGCGATGGGGCGAAGCTTGCGGGTTGTCATTGCCAGGGTCTCCGTCTGGAAAGGGATTCGCCATGCATTCCTGCGATGGCAGCGATTTCCATCCTAGGGAGGGCCATCGCGGGCGTGGTTGACCGGGGTCAAACTCGCCCGCGTCCGGGGCGCGGGCTGTTGCGCGGACGCATCAGCCACCGGTGCGCTGCGCGGCGTCGGGTGCGACGCCTGGCCGCACCCGGGTCCGATTGAACCGCAGTCGTTCACACTGCGGCGACCGCCGGCGCATCCGGAGATCCCCGGCGTCGACCGCGGGGACCGCTACCGCTCGACGTCGAGCCCTGCCGCGAGCCAGGCCTCGATGCCGCCGTGCAGGGGGCGTACCCGCTTGAAGCCCAGCGCGCGCAACTTCTCGGCGACCTTCACCGCGCTGGCCTCGTTCGGACACGCGCAGTAGACGACGACCTCGTGCTCGACCGGCACGCCGGCGATTCCTTCGGCGATCCTCTGCATGTCGACCGGCACGGCGCCGGGGATGCGTCCGCTGGCCGACTGGGTCAGTGCCGAGCGGACGTCGAGGATGGTCGTCGGCAGGTTCTGCTGCAGCATCGCGTACAGTTCGTCGACCGAGACGCGGTCCATCCGCAGCTGGCGGACGAAGAGCTGCCGCCGCAGCCATTTCGAGATCACCCAGGCGACGAGCGCGACGCCGACCAGCATCAGGCCGTAGCGGCCCAGCGCCGCGAGGGTCTCGAGGACTTCGTTGATCGCGTCCCGGAACAGCCAGCCCAGGGCGACGGCGACGCCCGCCCACAGCAGCGCGCCGATCGCGTCGAACAGCAGGAACTTCCAGTAGCGCAGGCCGACCGCCCCGGCCATCGCCGTCGCCACCGACGCGAATCCCGGCACGAACTTGGCGAAGATCATCGACGTGGCGCCCCAGCGCGCGAAGATCGATTCGGTCTGCGAAACGCACGAATCGGGGGACAGCGAGAGGCGGCACAGCGTGCGCAGGACGCCGATGCCGTAGCGGCGGCCGGCGAGGTACCACAGCGTGTCGGCCAGCAGCGCCGCGACGACGGCGACCGCGAGCAGCGCAGCCGTCGAGCCCGCATCCTGCGCGAGGAGCGCCCCGGCGACGATCAGCGTCGGGTACGCGGGCACGGGCACGCCGGCCTGCTCGACGAAGACGTTGAGCAGCACCAGGCCGAGGCCGAATTCCCGGATCAGGTCGGTGAGCATGGGCTGTGGCCGGAAGTGGTGGCGACGGGGCGGGAGCTCAAGAGCGCAGCGCGCCCAGCGCGACGAGGCCGGCCCGAATGTTCGCCGCGAGCTCGCGGTAACCCTCGGCGTTCAGGTGCACCGGGTCCGCCCGCTTGGCGGCGTCGCGCAGGAGCCCGGCGAGGCCGCTGTCGACGACCGGCACGCCGGAGGACTTGCCGAAGCGCTGGTACAACGGCGTCTCGGTGGCGCCGGTCAGCGCCGGCTGCGGCACGGTCAGCAGCACCAGCGGCAGCTTCGCCGCACGGGCCGACTCGACGCAGGCCGCCAGCCCGCGTTCGACCGCCGCCGCCGGCGCGCGCCGCAGGAAATCGTTGCCGCCCAGCATGACCAGCACCAGCGCCGGGTGCGCGTCGTCGATCAGCCCGGGCAGGCGCGCGCAGCCCTGGGCGGCCGTCTCGCCGGGCACGCCGGCATTGACGACGTTCCAGCCGGTTGCGGCGGCAAGCACCGTCGGCCAGCTGGTCTCCGGCGTGGCACCGGTGCCCCAGGTGAGGCTGTCGCCCAGCGCCAGCACCGTGGCGCCGCCCGGCAGTGGCGACAGCGTCGGTGCATTCCCGGAGCAGGCAGCGAGCAACAGCGCCGTCATTGCCGCGACGGCGCGGCGTCGGCGCTTCGAGGCGACCGGGTCGCAACCGCGCGTGGCGGGGCGCGCCGCCGCGCGCACAGGCAGCCGCGGCACACGACCGGCGGGCGAATGCAGGTTCATGAACGGCAATGATCGCACGAGTGCCGGGCGCGGCCGGCGCGTCGCACCTGCTATCCTTCCCGCCACGCCCATGGCCACCGCCTCGTCCTCCTCGCCGGTGCTGATCGATCGCGCGTTGCTGCGGGCGACCGGCGCGACCCGCTCCGACGGCAATGCCGTCCGGCTGTTGCGCGACGCCTGCGAGAACTATCCGGCGTGGCTCGCCGCCATCGAGGGCGCCGAGCGGACGATCTTCTTCGAGAGCTACATCGTCGCCGACGATGCGCTCGGCCGCCGCTTCGTCGGTGCGCTCGCGGCACGCGCACGCGCCGGCGTCGCGGTGCGCGTCGTCCACGACTGGCTGGGCTGCCTCGGCTCGTCCGGCATCTGGAACGAGCTGGTCGAGGCGGGCGCCGAGGTGCGCGCCTTCAATCCGTTCAGCTTCGCCAGCCCTTTCGGCTGGGTGACGCGCGACCACCGCAAGACCATCGCCATCGACGGCGCGATCGGCTTCGTGTCCGGCCTCTGCGTGAGCGAGCGCTGGGAGGGCGACGCGGCGAAGCGGCTCGAACCGTGGCGCGACACCGGGGTCGAGATCCGCGGCCCGGCCGTCGCCGAGCTCGAACGCGCCTTCGCGCAGGTCTGGGACGCCTGCGGCGTGCCGCTCGCGGAGCAGTTGCTGACCCCGCCCGACTCGATCGCGCCGGCGGGCGCGATTGCGCTGCGCGTCGTCGCCGGCGTGCCCAATGCCGGCAATCTGTTCCGGTTCGACACGTCGATCGCCTCGCTGGCGCACCAGTACCTGTGGCTCACCGACGCGTACTTCGTCGGCGGCGCGACGTACACGCAGGCGCTGAGCGCGGCGGCGCGCGACGGCGTCGACGTGCGCCTGCTGGTGCCCGGGGCCAGCGACATTCCGGCGCTGCGGCCGCTGTCGCGCGTGGGCTACCGACCGCTGCTGGAGGCGGGCGTCCGCGTGTTCGAGTGGAACGGAACCATGCTGCACGCGAAGACGGCCGTCGCCGACGGCCAGTGGGCGCGCGTGGGGTCGACCAACCTCAACCTCGCGAGCTTCATCGGCAACTGGGAGCTCGACGTCGCCATCGAGGACCCCGACTTCGCCGCGCAGATGGCCGACATGTACGAGGACGACCTGGCCCACGCGACCGAGATCGTGCTGACGCGCCGGAACCGGGTGCGCACCGCCGACGGACGCGCGGCCAGCGACGGCTCGCGTCGCGCCCTGTCGGGCAGCGCCGGGCGGGCTGCGGCAGGCGCGCTGTCGGTCGGCAGCGCGGTCGGCGCCGCGCTGACCAATCGCCGGCTGCTGGGACCGGCGGAAGCGGGGCTGCTCTGGCTGCTGGCGGGGTTCACGGCGGCGGGGGCGGTGCTGGGCCTGCTGTTTCCCGCGCTCGTCGCCTATCCGCTGGCGGTCCTGCTCGGCTGGATCGCCGTCACCATCGTCGTGAAGGCCTGGGGCCTGTCCCGGCGGGCACGGGCGCAGCGGCAAGGTCCCGACGGGGAGGGCGCCGCACCCGCCGAGCCCGCTGGTGCAAAGAAAGGATGATCTGCTATAATTTCGCGCTTCGCGCCCGTAGCTCAGTTGGATTAGAGTACCTGGCTACGAACCAGGGGGTCGTGGGTTCAAATCCTGCCGGGCGCGCCAAATAATCAAGGAGTTAGGTTTCGGCCTAACTCCTTTTTTCTTGGAAATCAGAGCTCCGGGGTTCGAACCGCCGTCCATGCGCGGCTGAGTTCATTTCGCGGTCAGCGGCCTTCCACGACCTGCTTCGCGATGGCGCGCACGCGGTCCTCGTCGCCCGGCAGGATTCCGGCGTCGCGATTGAGCGAGAGGGTGTACACCCCGCCCTTGCCGACCCCGCTGAAGGAGAGTTGCTCCTTCTTTGCGAACGAGAACGCATTGCCACCGAGCGCGGGCTCGTCCTTCACCGTCATCCCCGGCTCTTTCGCGTTGGCGGCGAGCATCTTGCGCATCGCCAGCCCGCTGGCGGCCTGCGGCGGCTCGACGATCAGACTGAGGTGGGACTTGCGGTCCTTGCTCCTCATGTCGCAAATCGTGTTGTTGCCGGACTTGAGGGCTTCGGCTTTCACGCCTGCGAAGCCGCTGAGTGATGCCGCCTGCGAGGTTACGGTGGCGCAGGGATCCTGTGCCAACGCCGCGCCACTCAGCGCCAGCAGTGCGCCAAGACCGATGACCACACCAAGTTCTCGCCTCATGGCCTACCCTCCCCAGAAGTCGCCAGACAAAAATCTAGCAGGTGCCGAAAGGCGCCGGAATCTCCCAGACCAGGAAATCCGACGCCCCTCCGGATCGGATCGAGCACGCATGAGCGCAAGCGCCTCAGAACCGATGCGGCGAGCTGCGAACCGGTGTTCGTGGGTCCAAGTCCTGCCGGGCGCGCCGGTATAATCGCTGGCTCGGGTGGAGAGATCCGCCCCGTTTGCCTGGTCGTCCTTTCACCAATCCGCGCCCTGTCGATCACGGCGTTTTTCAGGATCTCAAGATGAACCGAACGATGATTCTCGTCGGCGCTGCCGTCGCGCTCGGAATGGCGGTCTTCGTCGGCGCGCTCCTGTACATGACCGCGAAGACGCAGCCATCGGCGCCATCGGTCGAGCGCAACCAGGCCGCGCTGGTGCAGTTCTATTCGCCGACGATCGGGAACCCCGAAGCCAAGGTGCACATCGTCGAGTTTCTCGACCCCGCATGCGAGACCTGCGCCACGATGTACCCGTACGTGAAGCAGATGATGGCGGCCAATCCGGACCGGATCCGCCTCACCATCCGCCACCTGGCCTTCCACAACGGCTCGGACTACGCGATCAAGGCCCTCGAGGCCGCGCGCAAGCAGGGCAAGTACTGGCAGGCACTGGAGGCGCTGCTGGCCAAGCAGGCCCTCTGGACGCAGAATCACACCGTGCAGCCGGAGTTCGTCTGGAAGGCGCTGGACGGGGTGGGATTGAACATCGACCAGGCCAAGGTCGACATGAATGCGCCGGAAATCGCCCAGCGCATCGAGCAGGAGCTCCAGGACGCCAGGACGCTGAAAGTCACCCAGACGCCGGAGTATTTCGTCAACGGTCGCCCGCTGCCGAGCTTCGGCCTGGAGCAGTTGCAGACGCTCGTCAGGGAAGCGCTGCAGACGGCGTATCGATGATCGCCGCGCCTCGGGGCGGGTGAGGCTCGTTCCCAGCGGCGCGCGGGGTTGCGAACCTCGGCCCGACGCAGCGCCGGAGGGCGCCGGGACTAGCGGGTGCGCGCGCCCCGCGCGGTCAGCCGCAGCAGTCGCACCGCCGCCGCGCTCATCAGCAGGAACGCGACCAGTCCCAGCTGGGCGAGGCTGACGATGCCCAAAGGCGACACCGGCTTGGCGCAATCGCCCTGGGATTCGAACACCCAGCGAAAGGCCGCCTCGAACGGCCAGCCTTCGAAAATCGCGCCGAGGCCGCGTCCGCACGCCACGAGCAGCGGCGGAAACGCCTGCAGCCAGACCTGGTAGGACGCGACGGCGAGTCCGCCCAGGGTCATCGCCACCACCGTCGCGGCGAGCGCTACCGACAGGGCATAGGCGCCGGGCAACGCGACCAGCAGCACCGCCGCGGCCAGCACACCCATGAAGCCGAGGCGCTGCAGCACGCACAGCGAGCACGGCTCGTAGCCGAGGCCGTGCTGTACGAACAGGCCGGTAGCGAGCGCGGCCACGCAGGCCGCTATCAGCGCACCGGCCAGCAGCCGCGGCCGGTGGAGGACTTCGGTCAAAGGCATTTGCGCCAAGGCAGAGTCGATGAAGGGGGCGATTGTCAACCACCGGCCGCGTTTGCGCTTTGATGCGACGCAACTGTTCGCCGATTGACGGCCGCCGGCAGGACAGCCAAGGCCGGGAGCGTGCCTGCCGGCCCGGGATCGAATCCACGGGGAGCAGCGGCGCGCTCGCGGTGTCGGGCCCGTTACCGCGCGAAGCGCCCGTCGGTCGCGACGATCACGGTATCGACGAAGTTCGACCCCGGATGCGCCCCGGGCGCGTACTGCACCGTCATGCCGCCGAGATCGACGCTGCCGAGCGTCTCCATTGCCCGCTGCAGCGAATCGCGTGACAGGTTCTTGCCGGAGGCGGAGCGCAGGCCGGCCACCAGGACCTTGGCGCTCGCGTAGCCTTCGAGCCCGCTGAACGAGGGCTGCGTCCCCGGGGGGGCGAACCGCGCCAGCGCCTGCTGGTATTCCTTCACCAGCGGAATCGCGACCGACCACGGGAACGGCACGACCTGGGTGAAGATCAGGCCCTTGGCCTCGTCGCCCAGCTGCTTCGCCATCTGCGCGGCACCGGAATTGACCGCCATGAACTGGGTCCTGACGTCCTTGCGCCGGGCTTCGCGGATCGCGGCGGCGTAGATCGCATACGAGCCGTGGTTGAACACCGCGTCCGGTTTCGCGGCCGCAATCGCCTGGGCCAGTTCCTCGGCCTTGGCGCCGCTCTTCGCGACGATCGAGACCACCTCGATCTTGCGCGCGTCCGCCAGCCGCTGCACGTTCGCCAGGTGCTTGCGTCCCGTGTCCGAATCGGCGTGCAGGAAGGCGACCCTCCCGTAGCCGTAGGTCTTCGCGACGTCGAGCAGCCGCCCGAACTCCGCGAAATGCGGCGCGCGAACCGGAAAGCTGTAGCGGTTGAACGGCTCGCGCATTTCCGGCGACCCCGCCATGCAGGCGATCAGCGGCACGCCGCGGTCCGACGCCTCCTTCAGGCTCGCCACGCACGGCCCGCCTTCGACCCCCCCGAACATCGCGACGACGCCCTCGCGGTCGATCAGGCGGCGCGTATTCTCGGCGGCGCGGGCTGTTTCGCCGCCGTCGTCGAGCGTGACCAGCGCGATGCGCCGTCCGCCGACGCCACCCGCGGCGTTCACGCCGTCGATGTAGGCGCGCGCCCCGGCCACCACGGCCAGCCCGTGCTCGGAGATGCTGCCGGTGAGCGCGACGGTCTGGCCGACGACGATGCGGCTGTCGTCGGCCGCGCCGGCCGACCCCGCGATCAGCGCTGCGGCGATCGCGACGCTCGTCCTGCTCCGCCATGTGCTCATGCTGCCCTTTCCGCCGTCAAGGAAGGTTCATTCCCGGCGCCGCACGCGGCCGTCCGGTTGCGCAAGCCCGAGGCTTTCGGGCTATCGCACAATGTCGGCATTGTGCCGCCTGTCCGGTTTACGGCACAGCGCGTCGCATCGCGATCGCCGTTCCCCCACCAGCGCCTGTGTCGCCGATGCAACGCGGCACGGCCCGCCCCGACGGTCTCGTTCCGATCTGGCGTCGCGCCCATCACGCCGAACATCCGCTGCCGTCGGCGATGATCCTTCACGCGAAACGCGCGACAATGGCGACCCTGGCTGTATTTCCCGTCGGTTCGAACGGCAGGCAGGTTGCCGCCATGCCGACCTCCAGCGGAGCGAGCACCATGGACCTGAGGGAATGGATCGGACGTTCGGAAACGGTGTCCGATGTGGCGACGGCGACTCCGTTTGCCGCACTGTCCGCCACGATCGATCGCCCGGCCGAACGCCCGCCCACCGGAACCCCGTTGCCCGCGCTCTGGCACTGGCTGTATTTCCTGCCGCTGCACCGCCGGTCCGACATCGGGCCCGACGGCCACGCCAGGCGCGGCGGCTTCCTTCCCCCGGTGCCGCTGCCGCGCCGAATGTGGGCCGGCAGCCAGTTCGAGTTTCGCCAGCCACTGCGCATCGGCGATGCGCTCACGCGCGTTTCGACGATTGAGGACATCGCCGAAAAAGCCGGCCGCACGGGACCGCTGGTCTTCGTCAAGGTCCGGCACGAGATCCGTCGCGGCGGCCACGCCGACATCGCGCTGACCGAGTTCCATGACATCGTCTACCGCGACGCACCGCGGCCGGACGACGCGCCGCCGCCGCCGAAGCTGGCGCCTTCGAGCGCAAGCTGGGAGCGCGAGTGGGTTCCGGACGACGTGCTGCTCTTTCGCTACTCGGCGCTCACGTTCAACGGCCACCGGATTCACTACGACCGCCGGTACGTGACGGAGGTCGAGGGCTATCCGGGGCTGGTCGTGCACGGCCCGCTGGTCGCGACGCTGCTGCTCGACCTGCTGCGCCGGCAGTTGCCGGATGCCGCGGTCACGCGCTACGAATTCCGCGCGGTGCGGCCGGTCTTCGACATCCACCCGTTCTTCGTCTGCGGGGAGCCGCAGCCGGACGGCCGCACCATTCACCTGTGGGCAAAGGATCACGAGGGCTGGCTCACGATGGACGCTACCGCGACGATCGGCTAGTGCCGTGGCCATGCGTCCCGTCGACCCGGGAACGACCAGGACCGACACGCGGGCCGTGCCCGCGGGCAACGCAGGCAGTCCGGCCGGCCCGGTGCGACGAAACGCCCCAGGCCCGGTTCCCGTCGCCGCGGCAGGTACGGCCCCGGCGCTGGCGGCGACGAAGGCTGATGCAGGTCGATTCGCCCGAGGGTCGGCGGCGAACGCACACCGCGGAGCTTGTTGACGCGCGTCAACGGCGCATTCGCGCGGCGATGCTAGCGTATCGCCCGAAGACCGTCTGAAGGCGTGGGTGTCGCGCGGAGCTTCGAACGCGCGCATCGGATGATCCCCGCTTCGCCAGACGGACGCGCGATGGGCGCGTCGACGCTTCTGTCCGCCAACCCGCAGGGAGCACTCCATGTCCTACCGCAAGACTTTGCTGTTCACCGCGATGATCCTCGCCGGCAGCATTTCGCTGACGGCATGCACGACGGCCCCGATGGCCCCGGCCGCGACGCCCGCCGCGCCCGTCGCCCAGGCGGCAGCACCCGCGCCAAGCTACCCGCCGTCGATCGGCGCGATGGTCGCCAAGACCAAGACGCAGATCAAGACGGTCAAGATGCCCGAGTTCAAGGCAGCCTACGACCGGAAGGACGTCGGCCTGCTGATCGACGTGCGCAACGAAAACGAGTTCGAGGACGGCTACGTGCACCGGTGCCGTCAACGTTCCGCGCGGCCTCATCGAGTTCCGGATCTGGAAGCTGGTCGGCTTTCCCGACAAGACCAACATGGACGCGAAGATGACGCTGTATTGCGCGACCGGGGGGCGCTGCGCACTGGCCACCAAGTCGCTGCAGGATCTCGGCTTCACCAACGTGACGTCGGTCGACATGAAGTACGACGACTGGGTGAAGGCTGGATATCCGGTCACCGTGCCGAAGAAATAGTCGCCCGGTTCCCCGGGGCGGCGAGGAACCATGACGCCGGTCAACCCGCGCGGTTCGCGCGGGGCGAAAATGCCATGAGGAGGGCGCGTCGCTGACAGGGAAAGGAGCCGGATCATGGACTCGCGGCATCTGACGGTCGTCCACGGGCGGGACCACGCCGATCCAGCGCGTCCCGCCGGACGCAAGCATCCGGTCCGCCCGCGCACGATGGCGGTGGCCAAGTCCGCGGTTGCACCGGCGCCGCCGCCACCCGAGCCGTCGTTCATGCGCGACTCCTACGCGTCGACGGCCTTCGCCGAAGTCATCGATCGCTCGGTGCATGCCGCGACGGCGCGGTTCACCGCCGGGCTGTCGCCGATGGCGATGATCGGCGCGTACATGGACTGGGCCTCGCATCTGGCGTTCGCGCCCGGCAAGCAACTGCGGCTGGGCGAGAAGGCCGTCAAGAAGTCGCTGCGCCTCGCCAACTACGCCAGCCGCCGCGCTCTGGGCACCGACGGCGCCGAGCCCTGCATCGTGCCGCTGCCGCAGGACCATCGGTTCGACGACCCGGCGTGGCAATCGCCGCCCTACGACATCATCTACCAGTCGTTCCTGCTCACCCAGCAGTGGTGGCACAACGCCATGACCGGCGTGCGTGGAGTCACGCACCAGGACGAGAACCTGGTGTCGTTCGCGACGCGCCAGCTGCTCGACGTGTTCTCGCCGTCGAACTCGCTCTTCACCAATCCGGTCCTGCTGGAACGCACGCGGACCGAGGCCGGCATGAACTTCGTCCGCGGCGTGCAGAACCTGGTCGAGGACTGGGACCGCGCGCTCGGCGGCGGCAAGCCGGTCGGCGCCGAAGGCTACGAGCCGGGACGCACGGTCGCGATCACGCCGGGCAAGGTCGTCTATCGCAACCGCCTGATCGAACTGATCCAGTACGCGCCGACGACGGCCAAGGTCCGGCCCGAGCCGGTGCTGATCGTGCCGGCGTGGATCATGAAGTATTACATCCTCGACCTGAGTCCCGCGAATTCGCTGGTGAAGTTCCTCGTCGACCGTGGCCACACCGTGTTCATGGTCTCGTGGAAGAATCCCGGCCCCGAGGACCGCGATCTCTCGATGGAGGACTACCGGACGCTCGGCGTCGTGGCGGCGCTGGATGCGGTGTCGGCGATCGTCCCCGGCATCCCCATCCACGGGGTGGGGTACTGCCTCGGCGGGACGCTGCTGGCGATCGCCGCGGCGGCGATGGTCCGCGACGGCGATGCGCGGTTCGGCTCGTTGAGCTTCTTCGCGGCGCAGGGCGACTTCACCGAGGCGGGCGAGCTGACGCTGTTCATCAACGAGAGCCAGCTGTCGTTCCTCGAGGACATGATGTGGGAGCAGGGCTTCCTCGACACCAAGCAGATGGCCGGGGCTTTCCAGATGCTGCGCTCGAACGACCTCGTGTGGTCGAAGGCGATCCGCAACTACCTGATGGGCGAGCGGCAGCCGATGACCGACCTCATGGCGTGGAACGCCGACGCGACCCGGATGCCGTACCGGATGCACACCGAATATCTGCGCCAGCTGTTCCTGGACAACGACCTGGCCGAGGGTCGCTTCCAGGCGGGCGGCGGCCAAGGTCGCGCTGACCGACATCCACGGGCCGCTGTTCGCCGTGGGCACCGAAACCGACCACGTCGCGCCGTGGCGATCCGCGTACAAGTTCCAGCTCCTCACGTCGGCCGACGTCACCTTCCTGCTGACCAACGGGGGCCACAATGCCGGCATCGTGTCGGCGCCGGGGCATCCGCGGCGCCATTATCGCGTCGCCAGCAAGCGGACCGCCGATCACTACCGCGATCCGGACGCGTGGCTCGCCGAGGCGTCGCTGAAGGAGGGGTCGTGGTGGCCCGAGTGGGCCGCGTGGCTCGACGCGCATTCGGGCGTTCCGGTCGCGCCGCCGGAGATGGGCGCCGTGGCCAAGGGCTACCGGCCCCTCGGCGAAGCCCCGGGGTCGTACGTCCGCCAGGAGTGAGCCAACCCCGTCGCCGTCACCCCCGGGCGCCGCTGCCGGCGATTGCCGGCGGCCGGAAATGCGGGCCGCTCATCAGGTCCTGCTCGAGGTACCGCTGGCGGTAGGCCTCGAACGGAACGTCGTCGGCCGCTTCGATCCGCTGCTGCGCCGCCTGCGATTCCGCCGCCATGAGTTCGTAGCGCGCGGCGACGTCGGGGGCCAGCGGCCGGTCGAGCAGCGCCTGCCGGTGCTGCCGCGACTGGGCCAGCGCGAACGCGGGAAACGACGTGCCCCAGAGCGTCTCGGTCTCGCGCAGCACGCGCGCCGAGGGCAGCCGCGAACCGTCGCGCAGCGACGCTCCGGCCTGGTCCAGCACGTCGCGGTACGCGCGGCCGCCGTGCGCCTCGTCGAGCGCGTCGGCGATCGGTCCGCACTGCGCCAGGAGATCGCCCGCCCAGGCCATCGGGGCGACCGCCTCGCCCAGGCGGTCGAGGCGCAGCTCCGGATCGCGGCCGTGCTCGGCCACGCTTTGCTGGTTGCGGGACTCGGTGGCGATTTCCGCCGGCGAGTCGGGAGCGCTTTCGGTGAGCGCGCAGTGGAGCAGGAACAGGTCGAGCAGGCGCAGCGCGTCGGCGTCGATCCCGACCGGGTGAAACGGGTTGATGTCGACGCAACGGACCTCGACGTACTCGACCCCGCGCTCGCCCAGCGCGCGCAGCGGGCGCTCGCCCGAACGGACCACCTGCTTGGGCCGGATGGTGCCGTAGAACTCGTTCTCGATCTGCAGCAGCGATGTCGCCAGCTGCCGATACTCGTCGCCGTCGCGCAGGCCGATCGCCTCGTACGCCGGCCACGGCTCGGACAGCGCGCGGTTGAGCGATGCGGCGTAGCTCCGGAGGCTGTCGAAACTGACGGCGAGCGTTGCCTGCGCCTCGCTCTGGTAGCCGAGGCGCCCCATGCGCAGCGAGGTCGCATGGGGTCCGTACAGCGTTCCCGACGCCCAGGCCGTGAGTTCGTGCGCACGGCCGCCGATGAACGTGCCGCAGGCCGCCGGGGAGGCCCCGAGCAGCAGCAGGATCAGCCACGAATGCCGCCGGAAGTTGCGGATCAGCGCGAAATACGCCTCGTCCCGGTAGGTCGTCACCGGGCCGCCATGGCCGTCGATCTCCTGCAGCACCGGCCACGCGGAGTCCGGCAGCGAGAAGTTGTAGTGAATGCCCGAGATCGTCTGCATGCGGCGGCCGTAGCGGTACGATAGCCCCCGCCGATAGGTCGTCTTCATCCGGCCGACGTTGGAGCTGCCGTATCGGCCGAGCGGGATCTCCTCGTCCGCCGGAAGCTTGCAGGGCATGCTCGTGCACCACAGCAGCTCGTCGCCGAGATGCCGATGGACGACCTGGTGCAGCTCGACGAGTTCCTGCAGGCAGGCGTCGATGCCGGTGTGGACGCCGGTGATCAGCTCGAGCTGCGACTCGCTGAAATCGGTGGTGATGTGCGGGTGGGTCAGCGCGGCGCCGAGGCCGGGCGGGTGCGGGCTGCGCGCCAGCGTGCCGTCGGCGTTGACGCGAAGGCCTTCCTTTTCCATCCCGCGCCGGAGATTCCGGAGACGGTCGGGACCGAGCTTGTGCAGTCTCTGTTCGATTCGGGTCAAGCGGAATCCTTGGGAATGGCGCCGGCGTCCGGGGCGGTCGATTCCGGGCGGCGAGCGGAGTACACTTTTCGGTGAGGATTGTCGCATGACCGCAGATCGCTCGCGTCACCCCGATCGAAGGCGCTTCGTCGCCAGGGCGGTGGCGGTGTGCCTCGCCGGGCTGATCCCGAACGGCCGCTCCCGCGCCGCCGGGCCTTACCCGGTGACCATCGGCGCGATGCAGGCGGCGCGCGCCCGGGAAACGGTCGTCTACCAGCGCTATCGGGCCTTCGGGCGCAAGGCGACCGAAGAGGGGTACCGCGGGATCGCGTATCTCTGCGCCGCCTTCGCCGCCTCGGAGGAGATCCACGCCGCGAACTTCGGCCGCATCCTCTCGTCGCTGGGGGCCGCGTTGCCGCCGGTGCCCAGCGCCGAGATCAAGGTCGCGTCCACGCGCGACAACCTGGTCGGCGCGGTCGACGACGAGATCGACTCGATCGAGGCGTTCTATCCGAAGCTGCTGGCGCAGATCACGCCGGAGGGCCACGAGGAGGCCATGGCGACCGTGCGCTACGCCTGGGCCTCGGAGAAGCAGCACCGCGACAGGCTGCGGCAGCTGCAGCGCTGGACGGGGGTGTTCTTCGACCGGGTGGCCCGCCACATCGACGAGAAGACCGGGCAGTACTACGTGTGCCAGACCTGCGGCTCGACGGTCAACACGATCCCGGCGGCGACCTGCCCGGTGTGCGGGAAGGCGGCGACCGGCTACCGGCGGATCGAGCCGCCCGCGTAGCGCTCGACGCGGCACCTTCGAACGGGCGTCCGGGCACGGCCGGTCCGCGGGCGATGCTGCGCGGCACCATGCCGTTGACGTTGACAGCGGCCCCCCAACCCTGTTCAATTGGTCAGACCACTTGACCAGAGCGCCGCCCCGACGGGCAAACGAGGCGCCGGTGGTTTCCCGTCAACGGAGGAAAAATGCGCACACCGATTCGCGCCCTGCTGCATGGTCTGCTGGTCGCCGGACTCGCCCTGTCCGGAAACGCCCTCGCGCAGCAGGCCATCACGCTGCACGGGGCATCGCAGTTCAACGACGACCATGCGTTCACCAAGGCGCTGGTGAAGTTCGAGCAGCTGGTCAAGCAGTACTACGGCAAGCCGGTCAATTTCGTCCTGCACAAGAACAGCGAACTCGGGCTGGAGAAGGACTATTTCGCCTACATGAACCAGGGGGTGTCGGTGGATTACGGCATCGTCTCGCCGGCGCACATGTCGACGTTCTCCAAGGCCGCGCCGTTCATCGACGCGCCGTTCCTGTTCCGCGACCTCGCGCACTGGAACAAGGTGCTCGACGGCGACGTGCTGAAGCCCGTTGCCGACGAGGTCTCGCAGAAGGCCGACGTGATGCTGATCGGCTACGCCGGCGGCGGCACGCGCAACATCTTCTCCAACAAGCCGGCGCGCAACATGGCGGAGCTCAAGGGCCTCAAGGTGCGCGTGCAGGGCGCGCCGATCTGGAGCAAGACCTTTGCCGCCGTCGGCATGTCGCCGACGGTGATCGCGTACAACGAGGTGTACAACGCGATCCAGAACGGCGTCATCAACGCCGGCGAGAACGAGGCCGCGGGCGTCGAGGCGATGAAGTTCTTCGAGGTCGGTCCGAACCTCATCATGACCGAGCACGCCATCACCATCCGGCCGATCTGCTTCTCGGGCAAGACGTTCAAGAAGCTGCCGCCCGACCTGCAGGCGGCGATCGTCCGGGCGGGCAAGGAAGCAGGCGTCTACGGCCGGCAGGTGGAATCGGGCGAAGACAGCGCCAAGCTCGACGCGATGGAGAAGGCCGGCAAGCTGAAGCGGATTCCGTTCGCCGATCGCGCCGCGATGAAGAAGGCGGCCGATCCGGTGATGACCGAGTACGCCAAGGAAATCGGCGCCGACGCGATCTACGCGCGGATCAACTCGATGTAGTCGTCGCCGCGCGCCGGTGGAGGACGCGCGTTCTCCGCCGGTCGTGCGACGCGCCCGGCGGGCTGCGGGCGGATGCCCCGGTGCGAGTTCCCCCGGGGCCCCGCGCCGCGATCGGCAGCCGGCGCGCGCACGGCCCCGAACGACCGCAACGAGCGATGCCGATGGAGAGTTCATGCGCAAGCTGGTCGACGCCTATTACCGCCTGCTCAACTGGTTGCTGGTGATCAGTGTCGCGATCCTGATCATCCCCGTCAGCCTCCAGATCTTTTCCCGCTACACGTCGCTGATCCCGTCGTACATCTGGACGGAGGAGATGGCGCGTTTCTTCTTCATCTGGATGATCATGATCGGATCGATGGTCGCGATCCGTGACGGCGGGCACTTCGACGTCGACCTCTGGCCGGAACTGGCGCCACGGGCGAACGCGCTGCTCCGCATCGTGTCGAGCGTGTTCGTGCTGGTGATGGCGCTCGTCTTCATCTGGTACGGGATCCGCTTCGTCCAGTTCGGCTGGGACCAGACGTCGGAACTCGCCGACCTGCCGATGCCGTTCATCTTCGCCGCCTGGCCGCTGGCCGGATTCACCTGGGTCGTGTTCCTGGGCGAGCGCTTCCTGCAGGACCTGCGGACCGTCGCGGCAGGGCCCCGCGCATGAGCGGCGGGGCGGCGCTTTCGCCGGCGATGGCGGCGCTGGTCCTGTTCGGCGTGTTCTTCACGCTGATGGCGCTGCGCGTGCCGATCGCGTTTGCGCTGGGCCTGGCCTGCCTGCCGGTGATGTTCATCGAGCCGCGGCTGTCGCCGATGATCATCTTCAACGAGACGTTCAAGTCCTACAACTCGTTCATCCTGCTCGCGGTCCCGTTCTTCCTGCTGACGGCCAACCTGATGAACGTCGGCGGAATCACCGACCGCCTGGTCCGGCTGTCGCGGGACCTCGTCGGTCACCTGCCGGGCGGGCTGGCCCAGGTCAACGTGGTGCTGTCGATCTTCTTCGCCGGGATTTCCGGGTCGTCGACGGCCGACGCGGCAAGCCAGGGCAAGATCTTCATCGAGGCGCAGGTCAAGGAGGGCTACGACCTGTCGTTCTCGGTCGCGATCACCGCCGTCTCCGCCGTGCTCGCGGTCATCATCCCGCCGTCGATCCTGATGATCGTCTGGGGCGGGACGCTGTCGGTGTCGATCGGCGCGCTGTTCCTGGCGGGGGTGGTCCCCGGACTGCTGCTCGGCGTCGTCCAGATGGCGACCGTGCACGTCTACGCCAAGGCGCGCAACTACCCGAAGTACCCGCGGGCGTCGATGCGCGAGGTCTTCACCGGCATCGGCGTCGCCGTTCCGGCGCTGATGACGCCGGTCATCATCATCGGCGGCAAGATCTTCGGCTGGTTCACCGCGACCGAGTCGGCGGCGATCGCGGTGCTCTACGCCGCGGTGCTGTCGATCTTCGTGTACCGCGAGATGAACGGCAAGCAGCTGCACGGCGCGCTGCTCGATACCGGCCGGCTGGCCGCGGTGGCGCTGTTCTGCGTCGGCACCGCGAGCGCCTTCGGCTGGCTGCTCGCTTACTACCAGATTCCGAAGGCACTGCTTTCCGGCGTCGGCTCGTGGGGCATGGGGATCACCGGCACCGGGTTCTTCATCGCGTTCTGCTTCCTCGTCGTCGGCTGCTTTCTCGACGCCATCCCCGCGATCATCATCGTCGGCACGATCCTGGAGCCGCTGGCGCGCTCGGTCAACATGGATCCCGTCCACTTCGCGATGGTCGGCATCATTTCGCTGGCCTTCGGGCTGGTGACGCCACCGTACGGGTTGTGCCTGATGATCTCCTGCGCGATCGCCAAGGTCCGGCTGAGGTACGTGATCAAGGACGTGACGATCATGCTGATGCCGATGCTCGGAGTGCTGTCGCTGGCGATCATGTGGCCCGATCTCATCCTGTTCCTGCCGCGGCTGATCTCGCCGGAGTTCCTCAAGTGACGGAAGGCGCATGCTGAACCTGAAGCCGCTGGGACCGGTTTTCGGGGTCGAGGTCGGCGGCCTCGACCTGGCCCGCCCGATGACGGACGCCACGTTCGCCGAGCTCGAGCGCGCGTTCTTCGCCGCGCAGGTGCTGACGGTCCGCGCGCAGCGGCTCGCGCCCGCGCAGTTCGTCGCGTTCGCCCGCCGCTTCGGTCCGCCCGAGCCGCACGTGATCGACCAGTTCCATCACCCGGAGGATCCGAACATCCTGATCCTCTCGAACCGGCGCCGCGACGGCGTGCCGCTCGGGCTTGCCGATGCGGGCACGTATTTCCACACCGACTACTCGTATCTGCAGGTGCCGGCCCGGGCGACGACGCTGTACTCGATCGAGGTCCCGCGCCGCGGCGGCAATACGCTGTTCGCGGACCAGTACGCGGCGTGGGAGGGCCTGCCGGAGGCGATGAAGCGCCGCGTCGACGGGCTGTCGGCGATCCATCACTACGGCAACCGTCACGAGCGCGACGAGGCGAGCCGGACGGCCGCCTCGCCGCTGACGGCGGAGCAGAAGGCAAGGATGCCGCTGATCACGCACCCGATCGTGCGCGCGCACCCGGTCACCGGGCGCAAGGCGCTGTACGCGGTGTCCGGCAGCTCGTACGGCATCGTCGGAATGCCCGGGGACGAGGCGGTCGCGCTGCTCGACGAGCTCGCCGCACACGCCACGCGGCAGGAGTACGTCTTCAGCTTTGCCTACGGCGTCGGCGACGTCGTGATCTGGGACAACGCCTCGCTGCTGCACGCGGCGACGCTGCTCGATCCGGACGATCCCCGCACGCTGTGGCGGATCACGGTGAAGGAGCCGGCGCTCGCCGCCACCGCGGTGCTTGCCGCGACCTTCCAGGACTCCGCGACGCGGGGCCTGGCCACCACCATTTCGACGGGGAAACCATGACAGCGGATCTGAAGGGCAAGGCGGTCCTCATCACCGGGGCATCCACGGGGATCGGCGCCGCCGCGGCCGGCGCCTTTGCGCGGCTCGGCTCGCGCTTGGTCGTCCACTGCAACGCCAGCCGCGACGCGGCCGAGGCGGTCGCGGCCGCCTGCCGGAAGGAGGGCACCGACGCGGTGGTCGTCCAGGGTGACGTCACCCGTGCCGCGGAGGTCAGGCGGATCGTCGCCGAGGCGGTCGCCGCGTTCGGCCGCATCGACGTGCTGATCAACAACGCCGGCGGCATGTCCGGCGGGCGCACGCGGATCGAGGACTACACCGAGGCCTACGTGCAGGAGGTGCTCGCCCTGAACTGCACCCAGGTCGCGATGTTCATGCACGAGACCATTCCGCTGATGCGCCGGCAGAAGAGCGGCAACGTGATCAACGTGACGTCGATCGCGGCCCGCCACGGCGGCGGCGGCGGCGCGATCATCTACGCGGGCGCGAAGGGATTCGTCTCGACGGTGACGCGCGGGTGGGCCAAGGAGGTGGTCGGCGACGGCATCCGCGTCAATGCGGTCTCGCCGGGCGTCATCACGACGCCGTTTCACGAGCGCTACTCGACGGCCGAGCAGCTCAGGGCCATGCAGGCGACGATCCCGATGAATCGCCTGGGGACCGCCGACGAATGCGCCGGCACGTTCGTCTACCTCGCGTCGGACGCGATGAGCGGGTACGTCACCGGCCAGATCATCGAGGTCAACGGCGGCCAGTACATGCCGTAGCGGTCGTCGCCGGCATCGCGGGTGGTCAGGGCGGCGGGTCAGCCGCGGTCCTGCCCGGCGAGGAGCGCCGCGATCTCCTCGTCCTTCTGCTGCCACAGTGCCTGCAGCCAGTGCTGGATGGCCTTGCGGTGCTGCGGGTCCCGCGCGTAGTCACCGCCGCTGAATTCCAGCGGGATCGGCAGCCGCCGGGCGCGCACGACGATTCGCGGTACGTCGCCGCAGAGGAACTGCCAGAACGTGGGGCGCCCGGACGGGTAGACGATGGTCAGGTCGAGATACGAGCGGAACTTGGCGCCGAGGACGCCGAGGGCCAGCGCGAGGGCACCGGCCTTGGGCTTCAGCAGGTGGCGGTACGGCGAGTGCTGCGCCCGATGCTTTTCCGGAGTGAACCGGGTGCCCTCGGCGAAGTTCATCACGCTGGTCGGGATGTGGGCGAACTTCTCGCAGGCCCGGCGCGTCGTCTCCAGGTCGTCGAAGCGCTTCTCGGGGTGCTTCCGGAGGTAGGACTCCGAATGGCGGCGCATGAACGGAAAGTCGAGGGCCCACCAGGCGAGGCCGATCACCGGCACGTAGATCAGCTGCTGCTTCAGGAAGAACTTGAGCAGCGGGATGCGTCGGTTCAGCACGTGCTGCAGGACCAGGATGTCGACCCACGACTGGTGGTTGCAGTTGACCATGTACCAGCCGGCCGGCTCGAGGCCTTCGAGCCCCGCGACATCCCACTCGGTGCGCTGCGTCAGCCGCATCCAGCCGCTGTTGCAGGCGATCCACCGGTTCGCGATGCCGTTCAGGCCGCGGTCGATGACCACGCGCGCCGACTTGAACGGCAGCGCGAGCTTCACCAGCGACAGGGCGAGCAGCAGCGCACACCAGAACAGCGTGTTGATCCCCAGCAACCCGGCGGCGATGATGCCGCGGATCGGGGAGGGCAGGAACTTCAGCATGAGGGGCGCGCTCGGGCCGCGGCGTTCAGGCGGCGCCGGCGCCGATCTCGGACAGGATCTGCTTGACGTCGATGGTGCGCGCCTTCGCGGTGATCTCGCCGGCGTAGCGCTGCTGCAGCAGCTTCGCTTCGCCGAGCAGCGACGAGAAGGTTTCCTGCAGCGCCGCGGCGGACAGCGTGCGGCCGCCGGCGTAATAGCGCCTGGCGACCTGCCCCAGCGCCCAGGTCGTCCCGAACGAGAACGCCGAGCTGGTCGCCTGCCGCCCGAGGCCGCCGAGCAGTCCGCCGCCGACGGCGCCCAGCAGTCTGCCGACGAGCTTCACCCCGATCTGCTCGAGGTACTGCGAGGTCAGCCCCACGCCGGCGGTGGCGAGGAAGTCCTTGACGTGGCCGCGGTCGAGCTCGTAGCCGTGCGCCTGGCCGATGCGGTAGACCATCTTCATCTGCAGCGGAATGATCGCCATCGACGCCAGCGAGTCGGGCAGGATTTCCAGCGCGCCGTTGAGGATCGCGTAGTTGACGATCATCCGGTCCATGTCCGCGGCCGTCATGGTCGAGGCGACGATGGGGGTGCCGCCCGTGGCGCCGGCAGCCGGGGCGGCGACGGCCGGCACCGGGGGCTCGAACGATGAATCCGCGGCGAGCGGCGCCGCCGCCAGCGCTTCGGCGCCGGCATCGATCGACTGTGCCCGCGCTCCGGGCAGCGCCAGCGCCCCGCGCAGCGACGCGAGGAACGCGCGCTCCGCGGGGGACTGCAGCCCGTCGGCGTCGCACACGCCGGCGGCGAGTTCGTACGCGAGCTCACGCGTCTCGGGGGTGCCGAGCGCACGCGCGGCGGCATCCGCGCCGGCGCGCTTAAGCAGCACGTCCTGATAGAGCGCGGGCAGGTTGAGGTCCGCGGCGGCGGGCAGCGAGTCCAGGATGCGGCGAATCTCGCCGCGTTCGGCGTCGGTCCGGTCGCCGTCCGCAAACGCGGCGGCCAGCGCGATGGTCAACAGGGCCTTCTGTTCGTCCAGGGTCATGGTGTCCTCCGTAAGGTTTCGTCCGTCGGAATCCGCGTCCGCGCCGGGTTTCCGCCACCGGCCGGGCGCGGGCGGGGTCGGTCGCAGCGAGGCAGGAGGCGACTCCGGCGGATCATGCGCTGCGGCCGGACCGCGCGGCCTGCGCCGCGTTCCGGATGGCGTCCAGCGACGCGTTCATCGTCAGCGCCTGCGCATCGAGCCGGACGTGGACGAGGGCCGGGGTGCCGGCGTCCGCCACGGCCAGCGCGCGCGTGAAGGCCGGCGCGAAGTCGCCGGTCCGGCTCACGGTCTCGCCGCCTGCCCCGTACGCGCGGGCCAGCGCGGCGAAGTCGGGATTGGCCAGTTCGGTGCCCGACACCCTTGCCGGGTACTGCCGCTCCTGGTGCATGCGGATCGTCCCGTACATGCCGTTGTCGACGACGACGAACACGACGCCGGCGCGGTACCGGATCGCCGTGGCGAGCTCCTGGCCGTTCATCAGGAAGCAGCCGTCGCCGTTCCACGAAACCACGGTGCGTGCCGGCGCGAGGATCTTCGCAGCGATCGCGGCCGGCACCCCGTAGCCCATCGCGCCCGCATACGGCGCGAGCTGCGTGCCGCAGCGGCGATAGCGATACAGCCGGTGCAGCCACGTCGCGTAGTTGCCGGCGCCGTTGGTCAGAATCGCGTCGTCGGGCAGCGTCTCGTCGAGCCAGCGGACGATCTGCCAGAGATCGACGGCGCCCGGCACCGGCCGCGGCGCCCGCCATGCCTCGCACTCGGCATGGGCCGCGGCCGCGGCCTCCGGCCAGCCAAGGGCGGGCCGCGCCGGCAGCGCGTTGATGGCCGCCAGGAATGCGCCCGGGGTCGCGGCGATGGCGACGGCAGGCTGGAACACCCGTCCCAGCTCGCGTGCCGACGGATGGACGTGGACCAGTGTCTGCCGCGGCACCGGCGCCTCGAGCAGCGAATAACCCGACGTGGTCATCTCGCCCAGCCGCTCGCCGATCACCAGCAGCACATCCGCGTCGCGGACGCGCGCAGCGAGCGCGGGATTGATGCCGATGCCGACGTCGCCGGCATAGCCCGCATCGCGGTTGTCGAACAGGTCCTGGCGCCGGAAACCGCAGCCCACCGGCAGCGCGCGGGCATGCGCGAACGCGGCAAGCGCGGCGCAGGCGTCCGGATCCCAGCGGCTGCCGCCGACCAGCACGAACGGGCGCCGCGCTTCGGCGAGCAGCGCCTGCACCGCGGCGACGTCCTCCGCAGCCGGGACCGCGTTTACATGCCCGATGTGCGGCGCGTCCGCGACTTCGGCGCGCGCGCCGAGCATGTCCTCCGGCAGCGCCAGCACCACCGGCCCGGGCCGATCGGCCAGCGCCACCCGGTACGCCTGCGCCACGTATTCCGGCACCCGCTCGACGCGGTCGATCTGCGCCGCCCACTTGGCGATGCCGCCGAACATCCGCCGGTAGTCGATCTCCTGGAAGGCCTCGCGGTCGGTGCAGTCGGTCCCCACCTGGCCGACGAACAGGATCATCGGGGTGGAATCCTGTTGCGCGACGTGGACGCCGATCGCCGCGTTGGTCGCGCCCGGACCGCGGGTGACGAACGCGAGGCCCGGGCGGCCGGTCAGCTTGCCCGCGGCTTCGGCCATGAACGCCGCGCCGCCTTCCTGCCGGCAGACCACGAAGCTCATGCGGTCGCGGACATCGTGGAACGCGTCCAGGACCGGCAGGAAGCTCTCGCCGGGCACGCCGAACGCATGCGTCGCCTCCTGCGCGACCAGGCTCGCCACGAGGAGCTCGCCGCCGGTGCGTGCGCTCATCAGCGGCCGTTGACGATGTCTTCCCGCTTCAGCAGGAACACGCTTTCGGTCGACGACCCGGTGTCGAGCCAGAGAAACGGCAGCCGCGGGAACGCGAGCTCGCAGGCGTCGCGGTTGTGGCCGATCTCGACCACCAGCACGCCCTGCGGATCGAGGAAGCGGGGGGCGTCGCGCAGGATGCCTCGAACCGCGTCGAGGCCGTCCTCGCCGCCCGCGAGCGACATCACCGGTTCGTGCCGGTACTCCGGAGGCAGCTGGTGCATCGCGTTGGCGGTGACGTACGGCGGATTGCTGATGATGAGGTCGTAGGTCTTTTCCGGCAGGTTGGCGAACAGGTCCGAGCGGACGAGGTTGACGCGGTCGGCGAGACCGTATTCGGAGACATTGCGCTGCGCGACGGCCAGCGCGTCGGACGACAGGTCGACCGCGTCGATCTCGGCCTCCGGATAGGCGTGCGCCAGCAGGATCGCGAGGCAGCCCGAACCGGTGCACAGGTCGAGCGCCGAAGTGACCGCCGACGCGTCGCCGACGAACGTGGCAAGCCCGTCGGGCAGGAGCTCGGCGATGAACGACCGGGGGATGATCACGCGCTCGTCCACATAGAAGCGGAACTCGCCGAGCCAGGCCTCGTGGGTCAGGTACGCGGCCGGCACGCGCTGGTCGATGCGCCGCGCCAGCAGCTCGGCCAACCGCGTCCGCTCCGCGTGGGTGATCCGGGCGTCGAGGAACGGCTCGAGGCGGTCCAGCGGCAGGTGCAGCGCGTGCAGGATCAGGTATGCGGCCTCGTCGTAGCTGTTGGTCGTGCCGTGGCCGAACGCGAGGCCGGCCTCGCCGAAGCGGGACACCGCGTAGCGCAGCCAGTCGCGCAGCGTGACCAGGTCCTGGACCGGCGCGGCGCTCATCGGGAACCCCCGTGGCCGGCGGGCGCCAGCAGCCGTTCCAGCACCTCGGCGTAGATCGCGGCCAGCCGCGGCAGGTCGTCGACGCGCACCCGCTCGTCGATCTGGTGGATCGAGGCGTTCACCGGACCGAGTTCGACCAGTTCGTTGCAGATCGCGGCAATGAAGCGCCCGTCGCTGGTGCCGCCGGTGCACGACAGCTCCGGCACGATGCCGGTGTGCTGGAGCACGGCGGCGTTGACGACCTCGACCAGCCGCCCGCGTCGCGTCAGGTACGGCTTGCCCCAGCCGGTCCATTCGAGCGTGTAATCGAGGCCGTGGCGGTCGAGCACCGTCGTCAGGTGCGCCGCCAGACCTTCGCGCGTACTGGAGGTCGCGTAGCGGAAATTGAACAGCAGGCTCAACGTGCCGGGAATCACGTTGGTCGCGCCGGTCCCGGCGTGGATGTTCGAACACTGGAACGTCGTCGGCGGAAAGTACTCGTTGCCGCGATCCCATTCGATCGCCGCGAGTTCGGCCAGCGCCGGCGCGAGCAGGTGGATCGGATTGCGGGCGAGGTGCGGATACGCGACGTGCCCCTGGACGCCGCGGACCGTCAGCGTCCCGGACAGCGTGCCCCGGCGACCGTTCTTGATCATGTCGCCGAGCCGCTCGACCGACGACGGCTCGCCGACGATGCAGTAGTCGATCGCCTCGCCGGCGGCGGCGAGCTTCTCCACCACCTTCACGGTGCCGTCGACGGACGGACCTTCCTCGTCCGAGGTGAGGAGCAGCGCGATCGACCCGGCGGCGCCGGGGTGACGGGCGACGAACGCCTCGATCGCCGTGACGAAGGCGGCCAGCGAGCCCTTCATGTCGGCGGCGCCGCGGCCGTACAGCCAGCCGGCGCGCTCGACCGGTACGAACGGGTCGGAGGTCCACTGCTCGCGCGGGCCGGTCGGAACGACATCGGTGTGGCCGGCAAAGCAGACGAGCGGACGCGCATGGCCGCGCCGCGCCCACAGGTTGGTGACGCCACCCGAGGCCACCGTTTCGCAGCGGAAGCCCAGCGGGGCCAGGCGCGCCGCCAGCAGCGCCTGGCAGCCGGCGTCGTCGGGCGTGACCGACGCGCGCTCGATCAGCGCGCGGGTGAGCGCGACGGTCGGGTCGACGGCGGAAGCGGCGCTCGCGGCGCCAGGCGGACTGACGATCATCGCGCCGATGGTAGCAAATCCCGCCGGCGCCGGAATTCGCGCGGCGCCCGCGGCCGTCGGCGCGGGCCGGTCAGTGCGTGCTGCGGTCGAGCAGGCCGGCGTCGATGCGCAGCGACGCGAAATCGGTGCCGGACGAACCGGCGCGCTTGCCACCCGCGGTTTCGCTGCCCTGGGCCATGTTGTCGACGCGGGCCGTCGGTGCCTGCTGGTTGATCAGCCAGGCGAGGTTGGTCGGCGAGTCGGACGCGGTCATGGCCTCGTCGTAGCTCAGCACGCCGTCGAGGTGCAGGCGGCACAGCGCCTGCTCGAACGTCTGCGATCCGGGATACAGCGACTGCTCCATCGCTTCCTTGATCTGGGTGATCTCGCCGTTCTTGATGAGCTCGGCAATCAGCGCGGTGTTGAGCAGGATCTCGACCGCCGGCTGCTGCACGCCGGCGGTGTTGCGGACCAGCCGCTGGCAGACGATCGCCCGCAGGCCGATCGACAGGTCGGACAGCAGGCCCGAGCGCGCGTCGTAGGGGAACATGTTGATGATCCGGCTCATCGCGTGATAGCTGTTGTTGGCGTGCAGCGTCGCCAGGCACAGGTGGCCGGTCAGCGTGTGCAGCAGCGCCTGCTGCATCGTCTCGCGATCGCGGATCTCGCCGATCATGATGAGGTCCGGCGCCTCGCGCAGCGCGTTGGCCAGGGCCTTCTGGTAGTTCTGCGTGTCGACCCCGATCTCGCGCTGGTTGACCAGGCTCTTCTTGTGCTCGAACAGGTACTCGATCGGGTCCTCGAGCGTGAGGATGTGACCCGACTTCGAGGCGTTGCGGTGGTCGATCATCGCCGCCAGCGAGGTCGACTTGCCCGACCCGGTGGCGCCGCAGATCAGCACCAGCCCGCGCTTCTCCATCACCAAGTCCAGCAGCACCGGCGGCAGCTTGAGCTGCTCGAACGAGGGGACGTGGCTGCGGACGAAGCGGATGACCAGCGAGATGGTCCCGCGCTGGCGGAAGATGTTGATCCGGAAGTTGCCGACCGCCCGGTCGAGGTGCGAGAGGTTCATCTCCATCTCGTTCTCGAACTCGCGTGCCTGCTCCTTGGACATCAGCTCGTACGCGATCCGGCGGACGGTTTCGACGTCCATCGACTGCGTCGAGATCGGCGAGACGACCCCGTTGACCTTGATGTTGATCGGCGCCCCGCAGGAGATGAACAGGTCCGAAGCCTGTTTCTCCGCCATCAGCTTGAACAATCGGTCGAGGTACATGGCGCATCCCGCGCTAAAATCGGTCGGAAGCCGCCCTGACGTGCGCAAGGGCCGGCCGTTCCCATGATAATGTCATGAATCGACAGCGAGTTCCAGCCGCCGACGCGCGGCCCGCCCGGGCCGCCGTTTCGGGCACCCGGCGGGCCCCGCCCATGCTCATTCCGGTACGAAAGCAATATCCATGCTCGCAATCATCGGTGGCAGCGGCCTGACGCGCCTTTCCACGTTGGCGGTCGCCCACCGCGAAGTGGTCCGGACACCCTGGGGCGAGCCGTCGTCGGCGCTGCTGTTCGGCCAGATCGCCGGCCGCGACGCGGTGTTCCTGGCCCGGCACGGCCACGGCCACACGATTCCTCCGCACCGGGTCAACTACCGCGCCAACCTGTGGGCGCTCAAGGAGCGCGGTGCCACCGCGGTGGTCGCGGTCGCATCGGTCGGCGGCATCCGCGAGGCGCCCGCCGGCGCATTGGTCCTCCCCCACCAGCTGATCGACTACACCCACGATCGCGCGTCGACGTACTTCGACGGCGGCGACGGCAAGGTCGTCCACGTCGACTTCACCCACCCGTACACGCCGGCGCTGCGCGCCACCTGCCTGGCCGCGGCCGCCGCCGCCGGCATCGCCCTCGCCGACGGCGGCGTGTACGGGGCGGTTTCGGGACCGCGCCTCGAGACCGCCGCGGAAATCGACCGGATGGAGCGCGACGGCGCCACGCTCGTCGGCATGACCGGCATGCCCGAGGCCGCGCTCGCGCGCGAGCTCGACCTGCCGTATGCGGCGATCTGCGTCGTCGTCAATCATGCCGCCGGCCGCGGCGACTCGGCGGTCGAGATTTCGATGGCCGGCATCGCCGACGTCATGGAAGCGGGCATGGCGAAGGTCCGGCGGCTGCTCGACCACGTCGCGCCGAAAGTCTGAACCTCGGGACGGGCAGGCGATGATCCGCGACATCCTGCGCATGGGCGACCCGCGGCTGCTGCAGCCGTCCGCGCCGGTCACCGCGTTCGGCACCCCCGAACTCGAAACGCTGCTGGCCGACCTGCGCGAAACGATGGCCGCGGCCGACGGCGCCGGCCTCGCCGCGCCGCAGATCGGCGTGCAATTGCAGGTGGTGATCTTCGGCGTCGGGCACAACCCGCGCTATCCGGACGCGCCGCCGGTGCCGTGGACCGAGCTGGTCAATCCGGTGCTGACGCCGCTCGGCGACGAAACGGAGGAGGGCTGGGAGGGGTGCCTGTCGGTGCCCGGCCTGCGCGGGCTGGTGCCGCGCTGGACGCGGCTGCGCTACGAGGGTTTCGACCCGTCCGGCCGCCCGATCCGCCGCGAGGTCGACGGCTTCCACGCCCGCGTGGTCCAGCACGAATGCGACCACCTGGCCGGCATCCTCTATCCGATGCGCATGCGCGACCTGTCGCGGTTCGGGTTCACCGACGTGCTGTTTCCGGGGGTCGACACGCCCGACGAGTGACTGCGCGGCCCACGGCGCGGCCGCTCGCGGTCAGACGCGCAGTTGCTCGAACAGCGCGGTCTCGAGGCGCAGCAGCGCGTGCTCGTCGTGCAGCCGCGCGCCGTCGAGCAGGAACACGTCCTCGGCCCGCTCGCCCAGCGTGTTGATCCGCGCGCTGGCGACGTTGACGTTGGCCTGCGCCAGCGTGTACGCGATCCGCGCCAGCAGCCCCGGGCGGTCGCCGGCGACGACCTCCAGGATGTAGTGGGTGCCCTTGTCGTCGGGGAAGATCTCGATCTGCGGCGACAGCGGACGGTGCTTCAGGATGCGCGAGATGCGGCCGGCCGGCGGCGGTTCCAGCGGCGGTCGCCGCTCGAGCAGGCGCGACAGCTCGAATTCGACGTACTGGATCGTCTCGCGGTAGCTGGCATGGGCGTCGGCGGGATCGTGCACCGCGAACGTGTCGAGCGCCCAGCCGTGGCGCGTGGTGTGGATCTTGGCCTCGAGGATCGACAGGCTGGCGCGACCGAAGAAACCGCAGATCCGCGCGAACAGGTCCTTCTGGTCCGGCAGGTAGACGAATACCTGCAGCCCGGCGCCGTCGCGGTCGAGGCGCGCCTTGACCACCGGGGCGGTGCCGGTCGTGCGATAGAACAGGTGGCGCGCGTGCCAGGCGATCTCGTCGGCGGTCTGGTGCTGGAAGTAGACGTTGTCGAGCTGCGCCCAGAGGCTGCGCTCGGCGTCGTCGGGCACGGCGTACAGCCGCAGCAGGCGCCGCGCCTCGGTCTGGCGCTCCTGCAGGCTGTCCGCCAGCGTGGCGCCGCGTGGCGCGCCGGACAGCCGCGCCCGCGTCGCGTGGAACAGGTCCTCCAGCAGCTTCGCCTTCCAGGCATTCCAGACCTTCGTGCTGGTGCCGCGGATGTCGGCGACGGTCAGCAGGTACAGCGCTGCCAGTCGCCGCTCGGTGCCGACGCGCGCGGCGAATGCCGCAACGACGTCCGGATCGTTGATGTCCTGCTTCTGGGCGGTCGCCGACATCTTGAGGTGCTGGCCGACGAGCCAGGTCACCAGCTCGGTGTCCTCGGGCGGCAGCCCGTGCGCGCGGCAGAAGCGCCGCGCGTCGCGCTCGCCCAGCGCCGAATGGTCGCCGCCCCGGCCCTTGGCGATGTCGTGGAACAGGCCGGCGAGGTAGAGCACCTCCTTGCGCTCGAAATCCGCGATCAGCCGCGAGCACAGCGGATACTCGTGCGCATGCTGCGGCTCGGTGAACCGGCGCAGGTTGCGGATCACCTTCAGGATGTGCTCGTCCACCGTGTACACGTGGAAGAGGTCGTGCTGCATCTGCCCGACGATGCGGCCGAACGCCGGCACGTAGCGGCCGAGTATGCCGTAGAGGTTCATCCGGCGCAGCTCGTGGGTGAGCCCGCGGCGCTCGCGGAACAGGCGGATGAACTTCGCGCGGTTCGCCGGATCGCGCCGGAACGCGGCGTCGATGCGGGGCGCGTTGCGCACCAGCGCCCGCAGCGTGCGCGCCGACATGCCCTTGAGCTCGGGGTGCCGCATCATCGTCAGGAAAGCGTCGAGGATGGCGGAAGGGTCCCGCTCGAAGAGGTGCTCGTCGCGAATGTGGAGGAGCTCGTCGATGGCGGAGAAGTTCGCGCCGATCGGCCGCGCCACGACGTCGATCGGCAGGAGCCGCGCGTGCAGGTTCTGCAGCATGATCACGTTGGCCCGCTGGACCAGCTTGGCCGCGCGGTAGTACCGCTGCATCAGCTGCTCGCTCGCCCGGCGGTTCGGCGTGTCGACCAGCGCCAGGTCGCGTGCGAGCTGGTTCTGCAGGTCGAACACCAGCCGGTCCTCGCGCCGGCCGGCGAGGTAGTGCAGCCGCACCCGCAGGCCGCCGATCAGCCGCTCCTGGGTCGACACGGTGCGCGCTTCGGCCGGCGTCAGCAGCCCCGCCTTCGCGAGGTCGCTCCAGCTGCGGCCGAGGCCCGCGGCGCGCGCGATCCACAGCACCGTCGCGAGGTCGCGCAGCCCGCCGGGGCTTTCCTTGAGGTTGGGCTCGAGGTTGTACGCGGTGTCGTGATACTTGAGGTGGCGCTGCTGCTGCTCCAGAACCTTGGCCTCGTAGAAAGCGCGCACGTCGATCGCCGCGTCGCAGCGGGTGGCGAACGCGCGGTGCAGCCGCCGCGACCCCGCGAGGAAGCGGTGCTCGAGGAGGCTCGTGCGGACGGTGACGTCGGCGTCCGCTTCGCTCGCGCACTCGTCGGACGTGCGCACCGCGTGGCCGATCTCGAGCCCGATGTCCCACAGCTCCGACAGCAGCGCCTCGACGAACGCGGTCTCGGCCGGGCCCGCCGCGTGCGGCAGCAGGATCAGCACGTCGACGTCCGATTGTGGAAAGAGCTGGCCGCGACCGTAGCCGCCGACGGCGATCAGCGCGGCGCCGGGCGGCGCACCGAGGTCGCGCCAGACGGTTCGCAGCAGGCGGTCGACGAGCCGCGCGTGGTCGCGCAGCAGGCGCGGCGTGTTGGGCCGGGCGAGAAACGCTTCGCGCAGCGCCGCGCGACCCTGCCTGAGCTCGGCGCGGAGCCCGGCAATGCGCGCGCCCGCGCCGGCGGGTGAGCGTGCGGCGGGGGCGTCCACGGCGGCGGGCACGGGCGCCCCCGATCAGTCCGCCGGCGGCGCCGGCGTGCCCTCGGACACCGTGAGCACCTCGAAGCCGTCGGCGGTGACGAGCACCGTGTGCTCCCACTGCGCCGACAGCGAGTGGTCGGCGGTGACGATGGTCCAGCCGTCGGCCAGCGCGCGGATCCCCGCGCGCCCGGCGTTGATCATGGGCTCGATGGTGAAGATCATGCCGGCCTGCAGCTTGAGCCCGGTGCCCGGACGCCCGTAGTGGAGCACCTGCGGCTCCTCGTGGAACTGCCGCCCGATGCCGTGGCCGCAGAACTCGCGCACGACGGAGAAGCCGTGGTCCTCGGCGAACTTCTGGATCGTGTGGCCGATGTCGCCGAGATGCGCCCCCGGCCGCACCGCCCGGATGCCCTTCCACATCGCCTCGTAGGTGTGGTCGACGAGGCGGCGGGCCTGGATCGACGGCGCGCCGACGCAGAACATGCGGCTGGTGTCGCCGTGGAAGCCGTCCTTGATGACGGTGATGTCGATGTTGACGATGTCGCCGGCCTTGAGCTTCTTCGGACCCGGAACGCCGTGGCACACGACGTGGTTGATCGACGCGCACAGCGACGCCGGATAGGGCGGATGGCCCGGCGGCGCGTAGTTGAGCGTCGCCGGCACCGTGCCCTGCGTATCGACCATGTAGTCGTGGGCGAGCCGGTCGATCTCGCCGGTGGTGACGCCGGCCCGGACGTGCGGCGTCAGGAAGTCGAGGACCTCGGCGGCGAGGCGCCCGGCCACGCGCATGGCGTCGATCTCCTCCGGCGACTTGAGGTTGACCGCCATCGTCAGGCGCGCAGCAGTTCGTTGATGCCGGTCTTGGCGCGCGTCCTGGCGTCGACCTGCTTGACGATGACCGCGCAGTACAGGCTGTGGCTGCCGTCCGCGGCCGGCAGGTTGCCGGCAACGACCACCGAGCCCGCCGGCACGCGCCCGTAGCTGACTTCGCCGGTCGCGCGGTTGTAGATCTTCGTGCTCTGCCCCAGGAACACGCCCATGCCCAGTACCGAGTTCTCCTGGACGATCACGCCCTCGACCACCTCGGACCGCGCGCCGATGAAGCAGTTGTCCTCGATGATCGTCGGGTTGGCCTGCAGCGGCTCCAGCACGCCGCCGATGCCCACGCCGCCGGACAGGTGCACGTTCTTGCCGATCTGCGCGCAGGAGCCGACGGTGGCCCAGGTGTCGACCATGGTTCCGCTGTCCACGTAGGCGCCGATGTTGACGTACGACGGCATCAGCACGACGTTGGGGGCGACGTAGGCGCCGCGGCGCGCGACCGCCGGGGGCACGACGCGCACCCCGGCCGCGGCGAAGTCGGCGGCGGTGTAGCCGGCGAACTTGGTGCGCACCTTGTCGTAGAACGCGAACGGCATCGCATGGCCGTCGGCGGCGTCGAACTGCATCGGCGTGTTGTCGGCGAGGCGGAACGACAGCAGCACCGCCTTCTTCACCCATTGGTGCGTCGTCCACACGCCGTCGACCTTCTCGGCGACGCGCAGGCGGCCGGCGTCGAGTTCGGCGATGACGCGGTCGACCGCCGCGCGGACGTCGGCGGGCGCGTTGTCCGGCGAAAGTTCGGCGCGGGTCTCGAAGGCCCGGTCGATGGTGGCGGCAAGGTCGGTCATGGGCGGGTCCGGTTCACGGCGAAAAACCGTGAATTTTACTCCGAAACCGCGTCCGCCGCCGAACCGACCCCGGTTACATCGTCTTGAAGCGCGGCGCGAACGTCCGGCTGACCGGCAGCCTGCGCTCGCCGGCGCGCAGCACGACGACCGGCTCGCCGCGCCAGTCGCGGTCGACGCGGGCGATGGCCCGCAGGTTGACGATGGTGCCGCGGTGAATCTGCCAGAACGACTCGGGATCGAGCTCGTCGTGCAGCTCCTTGATGGTCTTGCGGATCAGCGCCTCGCCGTCGACGGTGATCACCTTCGTGTACTTGTCCTCGGCCTGGAAGTACAGCACGTCGGCGACGTCGATCAGCTTCATCGACGCGCCGAGCGAGGCGCGGATCCACTTCAGCGTCCCGCCCGCGTCGATCGCGGCGAGCTTGGCGAGCACCGCTGCGAGGTCGAGCGGCGGCGCCGCGAGCCGGGCGCGAACGCGCTGCGCGACCTTGGCGATGCGCTCGGCGGTCGGCGGCTTCAGCACGTAGTCGACGGCGCCCTCGTCGAAGGCCGCCACCGCGTATTCGTCGTAGGCGGTGACGAAGACGATGTGGCAGGCATCGCCCAGTTCGCGGGCGACGTCGAGCCCGGACTTCTCGGGCATGCGGATGTCGAGGAAGGCGACCTCGGGCTTCAGCTCGGCGGCCAGCGCCAGCGCCTCGCGGCCGTTGGCGGCCTCGGCGACGATGTCGAGCTCGGGCCAGGCCTCGGCCAGCCGTGCCTTCAGCTGCGCCCGCAACAGCGGTTCGTCCTCGGCGATCAGCGCGGTGGGCATCGGGATGCGGACAGTGGGCAGGGGCCGCGTGGGTCGATCAGTCGCCGGGCGCCCAGGGCAGGACCAGCGTCGCGGTCGTCCCCCGGGGTGGCGTCGACGCCAGCGTGAACGATGCGCGGCCGCCGTGCAAGGCTGCCAGGCGTTCGCGCACGTTGGCGAGCCCGACCCCGCCGCCGCTGGTCGCGGCGCCGTCCGCCAGACCACGCCCGGTGTCGGCGACGGTCACCACCAGCCGCTCGCCGTCCCGGCGCGCCGCGATGGTGACCGTGCCGCCGTCGGCCGAGGGCTCGATGCCGTGCTTGATCGCGTTCTCGACCAGCGTGATCAGCATGTTCGGCGGGAAGGGGTGGCCGCGCACGTCCGGGTCGACCTCGGTGCGAATCGTCAGGCGCTGGCCGATCCGGTCCTTCAGCACGTTGAGGTACGCCTCGGCGAGCACCAGTTCCTGCCCCAGCGTCGTCGACCCGGCCCGCAGCTGCGGCAGCGTCGCGCGCAGGTAGGTGATCAGGTGGCCGAGCATCCGCGACGCCGCCGGCGGATCGGTCTCCGTCAGGTACTGCACCGACGACAGGGTGTTGAACAGGAAATGCGGCTCGACCTGCGCCTGCATCAGCTTGAGTTCGGACTCGATCGCCTGCCTGGCCAGCAGGTGCCGGTCGGCTTCCGCCCGGTGCAGCTCGGACGCGGCGCGCGCCTCGCGGAACTTGACGAAGAAGAACAGGCTGACGAACAGGCCGTTGAGGAAGGCGGTCACGATGTTCCAGCCGAACACGTTGGCCTTGCCGGTCACGTAGTCCCACGAGTAGCCCTTGACCAGGATCACGAGCACGACGCCGAGCAGCGTGCCGGCGGCGACCGCGAGCGCGAGCCGCGGGATCGGCCGCGGCTTGTCCCACGGCGACGTGGCGTTGACGAAGTACGCGATCGAGAACCCGTAGAGCTGCACCGTGAGCAGCGGGTGCCAGAACGGACGCGGATCCTCGCTCCAGAGCACCGCGGCGATGCCGGTGTTGATCGCGGCGATCAGCAGGATCGTGAGCCACGACGCCCGGAGCCCGGCGAGGAGCGCGGGCAGCGGGCCGGTGGCGCGGGCGGCGGGCGTGGTCATCCGCGGATTGTAGGCGGCGAGGAGGCCCGAGGGCGGCGTCGCGACAGGCCGCAGCGGGGGCCGACGAAACGGGGACCACGGGCGCGGGACGGCCGCCTCCGCGCCGGGCCGCGCGCCGCCGGGGGCGCCTTCCGGCCGCCGTCAGCGGCCGGCGAGAGCCACGATCCGGTCGATCGCCTCGGCGCATTCGGCCGCCGGCGCCACCAGCGCGATCCGGACGTACCCGGCGCCGGGATTGACGCCGTGGGCGTCGCGGGCGAAGTAGCTCCCCGGCAGAACCGTCACGTTCCGTTCGGCGAGCAGGCGTCGGGCGAACGCCGCGTCGTCGCCGTCGGTGCGCGCCCACAGGTAGAACGAAGCCTCGGGCATCGCGCAGGGCAGCACCGACGCGAGCCGCGGCTGCAGCGCAGCGAACTTCGCGGCGTACGCGGCGCGGTTGGCACGCACGTGCGCCTCGTCGTTCCACGCCGCGATGCTGGCGGCGGCCACGGTCCCCGACATCGCCGACCCGTGGTAGGTCCGGTAGCGCAGGAAGGCGCCGATGAGCGCGGGATCGCCGGCGACGTAACCGGAGCGCAGGCCCGGCGCGTTCGAGCGCTTCGAGAGGCTGCCGAACACGACGAGGCGCGGAAAGCCGTGTCGCCCCTCGGCCTGCGCGACGGCGAGCGCCCCCACGGGCGGACGGTCCTCGTCGAAGTAGATCTCCGAGTAGCATTCGTCGGAGGCGATCACGAAGCCGTGGCGGTCGGACAGCGCGAACAGCCGCCGCCATTCCTCCGCCGGGGTGACCCGGCCGGTCGGATTGTCGGGCGAGCAGACGTAGACCAGCTGCGTGCGCGCCCACACCGCGTCGGGGACGGCGTCCCAGTCCGGCGCGAAGCCCCGCGCGGGGTCGGCGTTGACGCAGTAGGGCTCGGCGCCGGCCAGCAGCGCGGCCCCCTCGTAGATCTGGTAGAACGGGTTGGGCATCACGACGGTCGCGCCGGCGCGGCTGCCGTCGACGACGGTCTGCGCGAACGCGAACAGCGCCTCGCGGCTGCCCAGCACCGGCAGCACCGCGGTCGACGGATCGAGCTGTCGGCAGGCCGTGGCGGCGGACGAGCCAGCCGGCAATGGCTTCGCGCAGCGCGGGGGTGCCGATCGTCGTGGGATAATTCGCCAGTCCGCCGAGGCCGGCGACGAGCGCGTCGAGAACGAGTCGCGGTGTCGGGTGCCGGGGCTCGCCGATCGACAGGTTGATCGGCGCGAACGCGGGGTTCGGCACCACGCCGGCAAACAGCGACCGCAGCCGCTCGAAGGGGTAGGGGTGCAGACGCGAGAGTCGGGGATTCACGGCGGAGGCCAGGTTGGAAGCGATGCGCGAAGATTATAGGCGACACGTGGCGCGACCCCGCGCCGACTGCCGGTGACCGCGACCCCGACCCCGACGCCCGCGGCAGCGCCGCCGTGGCCGCTGCGCGCCGCGGCGCTGGCGGCCCTGATCGCGGCGATGGCGCTGGCAGCGGCGGTGTTCGCGCACTGGGCCTGGCGCTGGTTCGGGCCGGCGCCGGAAGCGGCCCCCGCCGTGTCGACCCCGGCGCGCTGGGCGGAGGCGCTGGCGGCGTCCAATCCGTTCGGCAACGCCGCGTCCGGACCGTCGGCCGCAGGTGCCGTCGCCGCGCGCTCCGCCGGGGCGACCGCGGGCGGCGCGGTGCTCGCCGGCGACTCGCGCCTGTTGGGGGTGATGGCCGCGGCGGACGGCGACGGCTGGGCGCTGTTCCGGCTGGGCGACCGCGGCGCAGTCCTCGCGCGTCGAGGGCAGGAATTCGCGCCGGACGTGACGCTGACCGCGGTTCGACCCGACGGCGTGACGATCCGGGACCACGGCCAGTCCCGCGACCTGCTGCTGCGTACGGCGGCCGCGTCGGTACCCCCGGCGTCCGGTCCGGGATCCGCAGGCGCCCAATCGGCGGGTCGGGCCACCGGATATGCAGGCACGGACCGCGCCCCGGGTGCGGCACGCGCGGCCTGTGCCCTGCCGGCGGGCTTTCGCGGACCGGTGCTGCGCGTGAACGCGGAGCTCCTCACCGGCATGGGCGCGCAACCCGACGCGTGGCGCGCACTGCTCGCGGCCGCGCCGGGCACTCCCGGATCGGCGCCCGGCGGGCAGGGAGATCCGGGGGCGCAGCGGGGATTGGCCGTGCGCGACGAGAGCGGCTTCGGCGCGATGCTCGGCCTCAAGGCCGGCGATCGGCTGACCCTCGCCAACGGCATCCCGCTCTCGGTGCCGGACGACGTGCTGGCGGCGGTGGTCAAGCCGCTCACCGCGAATCTGCCCGTGCGGGTTTCCGGGACGCGTGACGGCCAGCCGGCCGAGTGGCTGTTCCTGAACGCCGGGGCCTGTCCCGGCTGATCGGGCGCGACGATCCGGCCAATCGCCGATGCGGGATCGGCCCGTCGGTCGCGCGCGGCGGCGCGGCCGTGCCGGTATCGTTCAGCCGGCCCGCACCGGCAGCCACGCGAGCAGGTCGCCCGGGGCGTCGAGCGTGCCATCCGCCAGCCAGGCCTCGGGCGCATCCGCGTCGCCGAGGTAGCCGTAGCTCGCCACCAGCGTGTGCATGCCGGCGGCGCGACCGGCCTCGATGTCGCGCGCGGCGTCGCCGACGTAGACGCAGCGCGCCGGCGCGACGCCGAGCGCCCGCGCCGCGTGCAGCAGCGGCTCGGGATGCGGTTTCGGATGCGCCGTGGTATCGCCGCAGACGATCGCGCCCGCCCGGGACGACAGTCCCAGTTCGGCGATCAGCGGCAGCGTCAGCCGGGTCACCTTGTTGGTGACGATGCCCCAGCGCAGCGCGCGTGCCTCGATCGCGTCGAGCAGCAGGTCGATGCCCGGGAACAGCGTCGAGTCGACGCACAGCGCCGACTCGTAGTGCGCAATGAACGCGTCGCGCAACGGCGCGAAGTCGGCGTGGTCGGGCGCGTAGCCGAACCCGGCCCCGATCAGACCGCGCGCACCGTGCGACGCGTGCGGACGCAGCCTGGCGAACGGCAGCGGATCGAGCCCGCGGTCGACGCGGACGCGATTGAGCGCCCCGGCGAGGTCGGGCGCCGTGTCCGCCAGCGTGCCGTCGAGGTCGAACAGCACGGCATCCACCGCCAGGCGCGCCGCGGTCGGAGCGGTCGGAGCGGCGGCAGTCCGGCTTTCACGCATCGGCGCCCCGGCGGAAGGCCGTCAGGTAGTTGACCGACGTGTCCGGCTCGAGGCGGAACACCCGCGTGAACGGGTTGTACGTCATGCCGATCAGCGCCCGCTGCGTCAGCCCGGCGCGGCGAGCGTACGTCGCCATTTCGGAGGGCTTCACGAATTTCGACCAGTCGTGCGTGCCGCGCGGCAGCAGGCTCAGCACGTACTCGGCGCCGACGATGGCGAACAGGTAGGACTTCGGATTGCGGTTGAGCGTCGACAGCACCACGGTGCCGCCGGGCCTCGCCAACGCGGCGCAGGCGGCCACCGTCGACGCTGGATCGGGCACGTGCTCGACCATTTCCATGCAGGTGACCACGTCGAAGGCGGACGGCGTTTCGCGCGCCAGGTCCTCGGCGGCGATCAGCCGGTAGTCGACGCTGGCGCCGGACTCGAGCTTGTGCAGCTTCGCCACGCCCAGCGCCTTCTCGCCCAGGTCGATGCCGGTGACGCGCGCGCCCCGCGCCGCCATCGACTCGGACAGGATGCCCCCGCCGCAGCCGACGTCCAGCACGTCCTTGCCGGCGAGCCCGCCGGTGACCTCGTCGATCCAGTCGAGCCGCAGCGGATTGATCCGGTGCAGCGGCCCGAAGAGGTCGCTGTCCGGGTCCCACCAGCGGTGCGCGAGCGCGGCAAACTTCGCCAGCTCGACGGTGTCCGCGTTGGCCGGCGCCGGCCGGGTGGCGGTGGCCGGAGAGGTCACGGGAGAGGTCATTGCAGTCGCTCCTGCCAGGCCCGGGCGCGGGCGGTGATTGCCGCTTCGTCGGCGGTGGTCAGAGTGCGGTCGGCGACGATTCGTTCCCCGCCGACCCAGACGTCGGTCACGGCCTCGCGGCCGACGACGTGGACGAGATGCGACACCGGATCGTAGCAGGGCGTGGCCTCGAGCGGCCCCAGGTCGACGGCGACGACGTCGGCCTCCTTGCCCGGAACGAGCGAACCCAGCTGCGCCTCGAGGCCCAGCGCGCGGGCGCCGCCCAGCGTGGCGCAGCGGAGCATTTCGAACGCCGGCAGCGCGGCCGGGTCGCCGGTGGTCACCTTGGCGAGCAGGGACGCGAGCCGCATTTCACCGAACACGTCGAGCCGGTTGTTCGACGCCGCGCCGTCGGTGCCCAGCGCGACGCCGATGCCGCGGGCCAGCAGCGCGGCGACCGGCGCCACGCCGCTGGCGAGCTTCATGTTGGACGCCGGGCAGTGGACGACGTGCCCGCCGTGCGTGGCCAGCAGGTCGATGTCGGCCGTGTCGAAGTGGACACCGTGGATGGCGATGAACGATGCGCCGGTGACGCCCAGCCGGTGCAGCCGCGCGAGCGGCGACTGGCCGTGACGCGCGCGGCTCTCCTCGACTTCGTGCGCCGTCTCGGCAATGTGCGTCTGGATCGGAAGGTCGAGTTGCCGCGCGTACATGACGATCCGCTCGAAGGTGGCGTCGTCGACGGTGTACGGCGCGTGTGGGGCGAGCGAGAACGCGAGCTTCGGCTCGTGCTTCAGCGCGTCGCGGGCCTCGAGTCCGGCCTGCAGATAGCCGTCGGGGTCGGCCGCGTACGGGGTCGGAAAATCGAGCACCGGCAGCCCGAGCAGCGCGCGCATGCCGACCTCGACGAACGCCGGACCCGCGGCGCCCGGGTAGAAGTACATGTCGTTGCAGCAGGTGACGCCGCCCTTCAGCATCTCGGCGGCGGCGAGCCGCACGCCGTCGGCGACGAATGCCGGCGACACGAACTGCGCCTCGCGCGGCCAGATGTGCCCTTCCAGCCAGACCTTGAGCGGCAGATCGTCGGCGATGCCGCGAAACAGCGTCATCGCCGCGTGCGTGTGCGCGTTGACGAGCCCGGGCAGCAGCACGTGCGAGCCGAAGTCGAGCCGTTCGCGCGGCGCGTAGCGGGCTTCGGCGTCGGCCTGGGGCAGCAGCGCGACGATGCGACCGCCGTCGACGATCAGCGCGTGCGAGGGCAGGGCGCCGGCGGGCTCGACGGGGACGATCCAGCGCGCGTCGAGGCGCAGATCAACCGGTTCGGGAGCGGACATGGGGCAAGTCGGATGACGGGTGAGCCGACGGATGCGGCGGGAGGGCCGGACGCAAAGGAAAAAAAAGCCCCGCGCGAGGCGGGGCTTTTTCGTCGCGGGACAGGGTTACTTGCGAACGACCGCTTCGCCCTTGACCTCGACTTCCACGCGGCGGTTCGGCGCGAGGCAGGCGATCAGTTCCTTCCTCGCCTTCATTTCGCACTTGACGCCCGGGATCGGCTGGGTCTTGCCCATGCCGAGGGTCTCGATCTTGTCCTTCGGCACACCCTTGCTGACCAGGTAGTCGCGGACGGCGTCAGCGCGACGCTCCGACAGCTTCTGGTTGTAGGCCTGGGTGCCGATGCGGTCGGTGTGACCGGTGACGAGGACCAGTTCGAGCTTCTGCACCTGAGCCAGCTTGGAGATGATCTCGGTGTCGATGGCCGCCTTGCCTTCGGGCTTCAGCGCGTACTTGTCGAAGTCGAACAGCGCCTTCGAGGCCAGCGTGATCTTCTGGACGGCCGGAGCGGGTGCCGGGGCAGGGGCCGGAGCGGGCGGGGGCGGCGGCGGCGGCGCGACGACCGGGGCCGGCGCGGGCGCGGGCTTCGGCACGAGGTCCGGATCGCACTGCACGATCGCCATCGACGGCGCCCAGTAACCGGTGCGGTAACACAGGTTGCCCGAGATGCCCTTCGTGCCGTTGTACGTGGCGCTGCGGACGACGTTGTTTTCGGGCGTACCCGTGGCCGACAGAACGTATCCGCTGGTCGTCGTGTTGGCACCGGCGACACCCGGGACGTAGCCCGCCGGGTTCGGATTGGCCTGTGCGGCGGCGCTGCCGGCGAACGCGGCGGCGATCGCGCCGACGAGCACACCGGAGACGAGACGTCGAGTCATTGTTTCACCCCTTTGGCTTTGGTTTTGACGATGTTTTGGCGAACTCTGCTGCCTCGCGAGCGAGCGGAAAACCGGTTAAACCGCTGGCGCGCCAAATCCTTTGTTTCGGCGACGACTATAGCATGGGGGTCCCCCCCTTGCAAAAGAAACCGCGGTTTCCGCCACGGTCGGCGGGGAAGTGTCGCGGCGGCGCAACGACGTGATAAAATGTTGTCTTTTCAAGGCCCTTGCGTGCCGCCCGCTGGCCGTTGGCGGCGCCCGTCCTCCGCACCGCCAAAGCGTTCGCGGCGGGCGGTGATGCCGGCGAAACCTGCCCCGGCGGCGCCTGGACGCCAAGGCCCCTGAATTTCCCGAAACCGCCCCTTTAAGCGCCCTCCGATGCCCGATCTGCCCTCCACTGACCAGTTTGCGAAGGAAACCCTCCCGGTAAGCCTCGAAGCCGAAATGCGGCATTCGTACCTCGATTACGCGATGAGCGTGATCGTGGGCCGGGCGCTGCCGGACGTCCGCGACGGCCTGAAGCCGGTCCATCGGCGCGTCCTGTTCGCCATGTACGAGGCGAACAACGTCTGGAACCGCCCGTACGTGAAGTGCGCCCGGGTGGTCGGCGACGTGCTCGGGAAGTACCACCCGCACGGCGACAGCGCCACCTACGAGGCCCTGGTCCGCATGGTCCAGGAGTTTTCGCTGCGCTACCCGCTGATCGACGGCCAGGGCAACTTCGGCTCGGTCGACGGCGACGGCGCGGCGGCGTACCGGTACACCGAGTGCCGGCTGCAGAAGATCTCCGCCGAGCTCCTGGCCGACATCGACAAGGAAACCGTCGACTTCGCGCCCAACTACGACGGCAAGGAGATGGAGCCGACGGTACTGCCGACCCGGCTGCCGAACCTCCTGATCAACGGCTCGTCGGGGATCGCCGTCGGGATGGCGACCAACATTCCCCCGCACAACCTGACCGAGGTCGCCAACGCCTGCCTGGCGCTGCTCAAGCAGCCGGACATCGCGCTCGACGACCTGATCGACATCGTGCCGGCGCCGGATTTCCCCACCGCCGGCATCATCTACGGCCTCGAAGGCGTGCGCGAGGGCTACCGCACCGGGCGCGGGCGCGTCGTCATCCGCGCCCGCACCCACATCGAGGAGCTCGACAAGGGCAACCGGCAGGCGATCGTCGTCGACGAGATACCGTACCAGGTCAACAAGTCGACGCTGCTCTCCCGCATCGGCGAGCTCGTCCGCGAGAAGAAGATCGAGGGCATCTCCGACCTGCGCGACGAGTCGGACAAGTCCGGCATGCGCGTCGTCATCGAACTGAAGCGCGGCGAAGTCCCCGAGATCATCCTCAACAACCTGTACAAGCTGACGCAGCTGCAGGACAGCTTCGGCATGAACATGGTCGCGCTGGTCGACAACCAGCCGCGCCTGCTCAACCTCAAGCAGTTCCTCGAGTACTTCATCCAGCACCGGCGCGAAGTCGTGGTGCGGCGCACGCGCTTCGAGCTGCGCAAGGCGCGCGAGCGGGGCCACATTCTCGAGGGTCTCGCCGTCGCGCTGTCCAACGTCGACGAGATCATCGCGCTGATCAAGGCTTCGCCGACGCCGCCGGAGGCGAAGGTCGCGCTGATGGGCAGGCTCTGGCGCTCGTCGATCGTCGAGGAGATGCTGGTCCGCGCCGCCGCCGACGCGGCGCGCCCGGAAGGGCTCGCGCCGGAGTTCGGCTGGCAGCAGACCGGCTACCGCCTCTCGGACGCCCAGGCGCAGGCGATCCTCGAACTGCGGCTGCAGCGGCTCACCGGCCTCGAGCAGGACAAGATCACCGGCGAGTATCGCGAGGTGATGGAACTCATCGCCGACCTCATCGACATCCTGGCGAAGCCGGAGCGGGTGACGGGGATCATCACCGCCGAGCTCACCGGCATCCGCGACCAGTTCGGCGACAAGCGCCGCTCGGAGATCGTCGCGCAGGGCGTCGACCTGTCGCTCGAGGACCTGATCGCCCCGCAGGAGATGGTGGTCACGCTCTCGCACGGCGGCTACATGAAGGCGCAGCCGGTCGACGAGTACCGGGCGCAGAAGCGCGGCGGCCGCGGCAAGCAGGCGACGGCGACGAAGGAGGACGACTTCATCGAGCGGATGTTCATGGCGAACACGCACGACTTCATCCTCTGCTTCTCCAATCGCGGACGCGTGTACTGGCTCAAGGTCTACAACGTCCCGCAGGGCAGCCGCGCGTCGCGCGGCAAGCCGATCGTCAACCTGGTCCCGCTCGCCGAGAACGAGAAGATCACCGCGATCCTGCCGGTCAAGGAGTTCGCCGAAGGCCGCTACGTGTTCATGGCCACGGCGTTCGGCACGGTGAAGAAGACGTCGCTGGCGGACTTCTCGCGGCCGCGGCCGTCGGGGATCATCGCCGTCGACCTGACCGACGGCGACCGGCTGATCGGCGTCGCGCTGACGGACGGCCAGCACGACATCATGCTGTTCAGCTCGGGCGGCAAGGCGGTGCGCTTCGACGAGAACGACGTGCGGCCGATGGGCCGGAACGCCCACGGCGTGCGCGGCATGATGCTCGACAAGGGACAGAAGGTGATCTCGCTGCTGGTGGCCGAGGACGAGGCGCAGTCGGTGCTGACCGCGACCGAGAACGGCTACGGCAAGCGCACCCCGATCGTCGAGTACACCCGGCACGGTCGCGGCACCAAGGGCATGATCGCGATCCAGCAGAGCGAGCGCAACGGCAAGGTCGTCGTCGCGGCGCTGGTCCGCCCCGACGACGAGGTGATGCTCATCTCGACCGGCGGCGTGCTGATCCGCACCAAGGTCAAGTCGATCCGCGAGATGGGACGCTCGACGCAGGGCGTCACGCTGATCAACCTCGGCGGGGCGGAAAAGCTGGCCGGGCTGGAGCGCGTGGTCGAAGCCGAGGACGACGAGGAGGCATGACCGCCGACGACGCCAGGCGCGACGCCGACCTCGCGGCCCACCGCGCGGCGATCGACGCGCTGGATCGCGAGATCCTGGCGCGGCTTTCCGCGCGCGCCGGGCACGCGCAGGCCATCGGACGGCTGAAGGAAGGCGGGGTGGCGTACCGGCCGGAGCGCGAGGCCCAGGTGCTCGCCCGCGTCATCGCCGACAACCCCGGTCCGCTGTCCGGCGAGGCGGTGGCCGGCGTGTTCCGGCAGGTGATGTCGGCCTGCCTCGCGCTGGAGCAGCCGCTGGCGATCGCCTACCTCGGCCCCGCCGGGACGTATTCGCACGCGGCCGTCGACAAGCACTTCGGCGCCTTCGTCCGCGGCGAGCCCTGCGCCACCATCGACGAGGTGTTCCGCGCGGCCGAGAGCGGTCGCACCGACTATGCGGTGGTCCCGGTCGAGAACTCGACCGAGGGCGCGGTCGGGCGCACGCTCGACCTGATGCTGGCCACGCCGCTGTCGATCTGCGGCGAGATCCGCCTGCGCATCCGCCAGAACCTGCTGTCGAACGCCGGTGGCATCGACCGCGTGAGCCGGGTCTACTCGCACGCGCAGTCGCTGGCGCAGTGCGTCCAGTGGCTCGCGCGGCACCTGCCGGCGGCGCCGCGCGTCGCGGTCGCGTCGAATGCCGAGGCCGCGCGGCTCGCGGCGGCCGAACCGGGCGCCGCGGCGATCGCCGGCGAGAACGCGGCGGCGATCTACGGCCTCGCGGTGCTGGCGCCGAACATCGAGGACGAGCCCAACAACACGACGCGGTTCTGGGTGCTCGGCCGGCAGCAGGTCGGGCGTTCCGGGCGCGACGAGACGTCGCTGGTGCTGTCGGCGCCCAACCGGCCCGGGGCCGTCCACGCGCTGCTCGAACCGTTCGCCAAGCACGGCGTGTCGATGTCGCGGCTGGAGTCGCGGCCGGCGCGCACCGGGCTGTGGGAATACCTGTTCTTCGTCGACGTGGAAGGGCACAGCAGCGATGCCCGCGTCGCCGCCGCACTCGGCGAACTCAAAGAAAAAGCGCCATTTATCAAGATATTGGGATCATATCCTGCAGCTGTTTATTAGGAGTTATCAGGACCGTCATGAACGCCACGACCCGCCACGACCCCTCGTTCCGCGCCCCCGACTACGTCCGGAGCATCGCCCCCTACGTGCCGGGCAAGCCGGTCGAGGAACTCGCCCGCGAGCTGAACCTCGACCCGGCGACGATCGTGAAGCTCGCCTCCAACGAGAACCCGCGGGGCCCTTCGGCGGCGGTGCGAGCGGCCATCGACGCCGCCGTCGGCGAGCTGTCGCGCTACCCCGACGGCAACGGCTTCGCGCTCAAGACGGCGCTCGCGGCGCGCCACGGCGTTGCCGCCGACGGCATCGTGCTCGGCAACGGCAGCAACGACATCCTCGAGCTGGTCACCCAGGCGTTCCTGCGGCCGGGCGACTCGGCCGTGTATTCGCAGCACGCGTTCGCCGTCTACCCGCTGGCGACCATGGCGCGCGGTGCCGCCGGCGTCGAGGTGCCGGCGCGCGACCTCGGCCACGATCTCGCGGCGATGCGCGCCGCGATCACCGCCGCCACCCGGGTCGTGTTCGTCGCCAACCCCAACAATCCCACCGGGACCTGGATCGACGCCGCGGCGCTGGAGGGGTTCATCGCCGCGGTTCCCGAGGACGTCGTCGTCGTGCTCGACGAAGCCTACAACGAGTACCTCGAGCCGGCGCAGTGCGCACCGTCGGCCGCCTGGGTCGCCCGCTATCCGAACCTCATCGTCTCGCGCACGTTCTCGAAGGCCTACGGGCTCGCCGCGCTGCGGATCGGCTACGGCCTCATGCACCCCGCCGTCGCCGGCATGCTCAACCGCGTCCGGCAGCCGTTCAACGTCAATGCACTGGCGCAGGCGGCCGCGCTCGCGGCGCTGGCCGACGGCAGCTATGTCGACGAGAGCCGCCGGATCAACCGGGACGGGATGCGCGTGCTGGTGGACGGGGTCGGGGCGCTGGGCCTGACCTTCGTGCCTTCGCACGGCAACTTCCTGCTGGTCGAGGTCGGCGACGCGGCGAAGGTCTACGCCTCGCTGCTGCGGCAGGGCGTGATCGTGCGTCCCGTCGCCAACTACGGGCTGCCGAGGCACCTGCGGGTGACGGTCGGCCTGCCCGCCGAGAACCGCCGCTTCCTCGACGCGCTGGCCGTCGCGCTGTCCTGACCGCCGCCGCCCGATGACCGTCGCGCCGGCCGCCGTCGGGAAGCTCGTCGTCGTCGGCGTCGGGCTGATCGGCGGCTCGTTCGCGCTGGCGCTGAAGGCAGCAGGCGCGGTCGGCGAAGTCGTCGGCGTCGGCCGCAGCCGCGCCAACCTCGACACCGCGCTCGCGCAGGGCGTCTGCGACCGCGCGCTCACGCTCGACGACGCCTGGACGCGCGAACTCGCGACGGCCGACGTGGTGCTGGTCGCCACGCCCGTCGGCGAGCTTCCCGCGCTGTTCGCCGCGATCGCGCCCGCGCTCGGGGCCGCGACGCTGGTGACCGACGCCGGCAGCACCAAGCAGGACGTCGTCGCTGCCGCGCGCACGGCGTTCGGCGGATCCGCGCTCGCGCGCTTCGTCCCCGCGCACCCGATCGCCGGCACCGAGCACTCGGGTGCGGCGGCCGCGTTTGCCACGCTGTACCGCGACCGCAACGTCGTGCTGACGCCGGTGGCCGAGACCGATGCGGCGGCGACCGCGCGCATCGCCGCCCTGTGGGCGCGCTGCGGCGCGCGGGTGCGCTTGCTGGACGCCGCCACGCACGACCGCATTTTCGCCGCGGTGTCGCACCTGCCGCACCTGCTCGCCTTCGCGCTGGTCGACGCGCTGGCGCGCCGCCCGGAGGCCGAGGAACTGTTCCGCTACGCCGCCAGCGGCTTTCGCGACTTCACGCGGATCGCCGGCAGCTCACCGGCGATGTGGCGCGACGTGGCGCTGGCCAACCGGGAAGCGCTGCTCGCCGAGCTGCACGCGTACCGCGACGCGCTCGACGACGTGATCGCGCGGGTGGCCGATGCCGACGGCACCGGTCTGGAGGCGATGTTCGCCCGCGCCAGCGCGGCGCGGCGGCGCTGGGACGCCGACCGGTCGGCGCCCGCGGTCGATGCCGCGGCGGCGCGGCGGCCCCCCGGCCCCGATCAGGAACGTTCCGCATGACCGCCGCGCGCGCCGCGGCGGCGCTCGCGCTGCCGGCGATTCCCGCGGCGGCGGGCGAGGTCGAGCTGCCCGGGTCGAAGAGCATTTCGAACCGGACGCTGCTGCTCGCCGCGCTGGCCCAGGGCGCGACGACGATCGAGGCGCTGCTCGCCGCCGACGACGTCGACCGGATGCGCGAGGCGCTGGCGGCGCTGGGCATCGCCGTGGCGCCGCTCGCCGCCCCGCGCGCGTTCCGCGTCGAAGGCGGCGGCGGCAGGTTCCCGGTGCGCACGGCCCGGCTGTTCCTGGGCAACGCCGGCACCGCGTTCCGGCCGCTGACCGCGGCGCTGGCGGTCGCCGGCGGCCACTACGAGCTCGACGGCGTGCCGCGGATGCGCGAACGCCCGATCGGCGATCTCGTCGACGCACTGCGGGCGCTGGGCGCCGGCGTCCGTTACCTCGGCCGCGACGGCTTCCCGCCGCTCGTCGTCGACGGCGACGGTGCGCGTGCCGGCGGTGCCATCGACGTGCGCGGCGACGTGTCCAGCCAGTTCCTGTCGGCGCTGCTGATGGCGCTGCCGCTGGCGCACGGCGCGGCGACCGCGGCGACGACGCTGCGACTGTCGACGCCGCTGATCTCGCGGCCCTACGTGGCGATCACGACCAACCTGATGCGCCGGTTCGGCGTCGCGGTCGGCACGCCGGACGCCGACACCTTCGTCGTGCCGGCAGGCGCGCGCTATCGGAGTCCCGGCACGATCCGGGTCGAGGGCGACGCGTCGGCGGCGTCCTATTTCCTCGCCGCCGGCGTGCTCGGCGGCGGTCCGGTGCGGGTGACCGGCGTCGGCCGCGACTCGATCCAGGGCGACGTCGCCTTCGCCGACGTGCTGCACCGGCAGGGCGCCGACATCCGCTTCGGTCCGGACTGGATCGAGGCGCGGCGCGCGGGACCGCTCGCCGGCGGGACCATCGACTGCACCGAGATCCCGGACGCGGCAATGACGCTGGCGGTGACGGCGCTCACGGCGGCGGCGCCGACGACGCTGACGGGGATCGCCAGCTGGCGGGTGAAGGAAACCGACCGCATCGTGGCGATGGCCAACGAACTGGCGAAGCTCGGGGCGACCGTGGTGGCGGGCGCCGACCGGCTGACGGTGGCGCCGGCCGGGCGGCTGCGCCCGGCGGTCATCGACACCTACGACGATCACCGGATCGCGATGTGCTTTTCGCTGGCGACGCTGCTGGGCGCGGCGGTGACCATCCGCGATCCCGGCTGCGTGGCCAAGACCTTCCCCGAGTACTTCGCCGTGTTCGGCCGCATCACCGCCGGCGCCGGCGCGGGACGGCCGGTGCCCGATCCGGGGGCGACATGAGCGCGATGGGCCGCTCCGAGCGCGAAGGCGCCCCGGTGATCGAAGCGCCGGTGATCACCGTCGACGGCCCGGCGGCGTCGGGCAAGGGAACCGTTGCCGCCGGCGTCGCGCGGGCGCTGGGTTTCCACCTGCTCGACAGCGGGGCGCTCTACCGGCTGGTGGCGCTGGAGGCGCTCGACCGCGGCATCGACCCGGACGACGAGGCGAAACTGACCCCGGTGGCGACGGCCCTGCCGGCGACGTTCGACGGCGCATCGGTGCGCCTCGCCGGTCGCGACGTCACCGAGGCGATCCGCCGCGAGGACGTCGGCGCCGCCGCGTCGCGGGTCGCCGTCCACCCCCGCGTGAGGACGGCGCTGCTGGAGCGGCAGCGGTCGTTCCGGGTCCCGCCGGGGCTGGTGGCCGACGGGCGCGACATGGGCACCGTGGTGTTCCCGGACGCGCCGGTCAAGGTGTACCTGACCGCCAGCCCGGAGGCCCGCGCGGGGCGCCGTCATAAGCAGTTGATCGAAAAAGGATTCTCGGTTAACATCGAAAGTCTTTTGCGCGACATCCGGGAGCGCGACGCGCGCGACGCGGGGCGGGCTGCAGCACCGCTCGAGCCCGCCGCAGACGCCGCACTGCTGGACACGACGGACATGACGATCGACGCCGCCATCGGCTTCGTGCTGGCCCGCTACCGGGCCTGGCGCGGGGGCCGGTCGTAGCGCCCACGGTACCGACTGCCCCCGTATGCAAGAGGCCGTCCTGCACGCACTTCGAAGCCGGTGCGCGCGGGACGGGACGACCAACCAACCCGTCAGGCGAGAAACAGGGTTCTCGACCCGGCGGTTTGACACCAGCAAAGGACCCAACCCCATGGCGACTGCCACCCCCGGTATCACCGAAGCCCCGATCGAGAATTTTGCCGCGATGTTCGAGGAATCCCTCGCGCGGCAGGAAATGCGTCAGGGCGAACTCATCACCGCCGAAGTCGTCCGCGTCGATTTCAACATCGTCGTGGTCAACGCCGGACTGAAGTCGGAAAGCTTCATCCCGATCGAGGAATTCAAGAACGACGCCGGCGAGATCGAGGTCAAGGCCGGCGACTTCGTCACCGTCGCGATCGAATCGCTGGAAAACGGCTACGGCGAAACCCGCCTGTCGCGCGACAAGGCCAAGCGCCTCAAGGCCTGGCACGATCTCGAAGCCGCGATGGAGCAGGGCGACATCGTGCAGGGCCTCGTCACCGGCAAGGTGAAGGGCGGCCTCACGGTCATGGTCAACGGCATCCGCGCGTTCCTGCCCGGTTCGCTGGTCGACATCCGCCCGGTCAAGGACACGACCCCGTTCGAGGGCAAGACGCTCGACTTCAAGGTCATCAAGCTCGACCGCAAGCGCAACAACGTCGTCGTCTCGCGCCGCCAGGTGCTCGAGGCCTCGCTGGGCGAGGAGCGCGAAAAGCTGCTGTCGACGCTGCAGGAAGGCGCGACGGTCAAGGGCATCGTCAAGAACATCACCGACTACGGCGCGTTCGTCGACCTCGGCGGGATCGACGGCCTGCTGCACATCACCGACCTCGCGTGGCGTCGCGTCAAGCATCCGTCCGAGGTGCTCAACGTCGGCGACGAAGTCACCGCCAAGGTGCTGAAGTTCGACCAGGAAAAGAACCGGGTGTCGCTGGGCCTGAAGCAGCTGGGCGAGGATCCCTGGGTCGGCCTGTCGCGCCGCTACCCGACGGGCACGCGCCTGTTCGGCAAGGTCACCAACATCACCGACTACGGCGCGTTCGTCGAGATCGAGTCGGGCATCGAGGGCCTGGTGCACGTGTCCGAGATGGACTGGACCAACAAGAACATCCACCCCACCAAGGTCGTGCAGCTCGGCGACGAGGTCGAGGTGATGATCCTCGAGATCGACGAGGACCGCCGCCGGATCTCGCTGGGCATGAAGCAGTGCATGGCGAATCCGTGGGACGACTTCTCGATGAACCACAAGAAGGGCGACAAGGTGACGGGCCAGATCAAGTCGATCACCGACTTCGGCGTCTTCGTCGGCCTTCCCGGCGGCATCGACGGCCTGGTCCACCTGTCCGACCTGTCTTGGTCGCTGCCCGGCGAAGCCGCCGTCCGCGACTACAAGAAGGGCCAGGACGTCGAGGCCGTGGTGCTGGCGATCGACGTCGAGCGCGAGCGCATTTCGCTCGGCATCAAGCAGCTCGACGGCGACCCGTTCAACAACTACGTCGCCACGCACGACAAGGGCAACGTCGTCACGGGCACGGTCAAGTCGGCGGACGCCAAGGGTGCGGTCATCGCGCTGGACGGCGAAGTCGAGGGCTACCTCCGCGCGTCGGAAGTCGCGCGCGACCGGGTCGAGGACATCCGCACCCACGTCAAGGAAGGCGACAAGATCTCGGCGATGATCATCAACATCGACCGGAAGAACCGCAGCATCAACCTCTCGATCAAGGCGAAGGACCATGCCGACGAGACGGAGGCGATCCAGACGATGAAGGCGGACAACGCGGGCATCAACACGGGCACCACGAACCTCGGTGCCCTGCTGCGCGCGAAACTGGACAACAAGACCACCGAGTAAGTGGGCCGCATGATGACCAAATCGGAGCTGATCGACCGCCTGGCGGCGCAGTTTCCGCAACTGGTTGCCAAGGATGCCGAGCTCGCGGTGAAGATGATCCTCGACGCCATGGCCGAAAGCCTGGCCAAGGGCGAGCGCATCGAGATCCGCGGGTTCGGCAGCTTCGGCCTCAATTACCGGCCGCCGAGAACCGGGCGCAATCCGAAGTCCGGCGAGCGCGTGCACGTGCCGGAAAAGCACGTCCCGCACTTCAAGGCCGGCAAGGAATTGCGCGAACGCGTTGACTTCAAGAAACAGCCGTAACCCGTCGCGGGTGGTGCCATCTTCGCGGGCGGCGTGCCGCCCGCGTGGGTGACGCCGCCCGCATTTATTTTCCGGATCCCGGGGTCGCCATGCCGCTGCTGCGCTGGATCGTCGGTGTCACGCTCTTCCTCGCGTTGCTGTTCCTGTCGCTGCAGAACGCCGAGCAGGTGACGCTCAAGTTCTACCACTTCTGGAACTGGCAGGCGCCGCTGGTCTTCGTCGTGCTGATCGCTTTCGCGCTGGGCGTGGCCGCGGGATTGCTCGCCGGAGCGATGCGGGCCGCGCGCCTCAAGCGCCAGCTCAACCGCCTGCGTCGCGAGCACCGCAACGCGGTGGGCGGCGCCGCGCCGGCGCTCGACCCGGCGGCGGTGCGCTACCCGACGACCAACGGTCCGATCGACGGCCTCTAGCCGCGCCCCGGGCCCCCGCTTTCCGACCGGCGAACCGCGCGATGGAATTCGACCTCTGGTGGCTGCTGCCGATCCCCGCGGTGTTCTTCGCCCTGGGGTGGATCGCCGCGCGCATCGACATCAAGCACCTGCTGCGCGAGTCGCGGGCGCTGCCGCTGTCGTACTTCCGCGGCCTCAATTTCCTGTTGAACGAGCAGCCCGACAAGGCGATCGAATCGTTCATCGAGGTGGTCAAGGTCGACCCGCAGACCATCGACCTGCACTTCGCGCTGGGCAGCCTGTTCCGGCGGCAGGGCGAGATCGACCGGGCGATCCGCATGCACCAGAACCTCCTCGACCGGCCGGACCTGCCGGCGGACAAGCGGCAGGCGGCGAGCTTCGAACTGGGGCAGGACTTCCACCGCGCCGGACTGCTCGACCGTGCCGAGGAGCTGTTCGCCAGGCTCGAGGGCACGTCGTTCGAGCACGCATCGCTGGGCTTCCTGCTGTCGATCTACGAAACCGAGAAGAACTGGCCCAAGGCGATCGCCGTGACGCGGCGGATGGAGGCGGTGGCCAAGACGCCGCATTTCAAGGAGATCGCGCACTTCCACTGCGAGCTCGCGCAGGACGCGCTGCTCCGCACCGACTACGCGGCCGCGCGCACCGAGATCGCCGCCGCGCTGGCGGAGTACCGCGCCTGCGCGCGCGCCAGCCTTCTCCTCGGCGACCTCGAGCTGCAGCGCGGCGACGTCGACGCCGCGATCGCCGCGTGGGAGGGCATCGAATCGCAGAACCCGGCGTTCCTGGCCCTGGTGGCCGAGCGCCTCGCCAGCGGGTACCGCAAGGCGGGCCGTGCCGCGCAGGGGCTGCGCGTGCTGAAGACGTACCAGCAGCAGTACCCGTCGCTGGACCTGCTCAACGCCGTATTCGGGCTGGCCGTGGCCGAGGAGGGGCCGGTCGCGGCGGCGGCGCTGATCAAGGAGGAGCTCGCCCGCAATCCGACGCTGCTCGGCCTCGACCGCCTGCTCGAGGCGCAGCTCCTCACCGCGCCGGCCGACCGCCGCCACGACCTCGAGCTGGTCAAGCAGCTGGTCGGCCAGCACATCAAGCGCCTCGGACTGTACAAGTGCGACAGCTGCGGCTTCCGCGCCCGGCAGTACTACTGGCGCTGCCCCGGCTGCGGCAAGTGGGAGACGTACTCGCCGCGCCGGACCGAGAACCCGGATGGCCATGTCTGACCCCAAAGTCATCGTCGCGCTCGACTTCGCCAACCCGATGCACGCACTGGCGCTGGCCGATCGCCTCGATCCCGCGCATTGCGCGCTCAAGGTCGGCAAGGAGATGTTCGTCGTGGCCGGGCCGGAGCCGGTGCGCTGGATGGTCGAGCGCGGCTTCCGCGTCTTCCTCGACCTCAAGTTCCACGACATCCCGAACACCGTCGCGCAGGCCTGCGCCGCCGCCACGCGACTCGGCGTGTGGATGGTCAACGTCCACGCGTCGGGCGGCGGCGCGATGATGCGGGCCGCGCGCACGGCGGTCGACGACACCGCCCGCGCCGCCGGCCGCGCGCCGCCGCTGCTGATCGCGGTGACGGTGTTGACCAGCCTGACCGACGCCGATCTCGCCGACGGCGGCATCCACGACACCGCGGCGGTCCACGCGCTGAAGCTCGCGCGCGCCACCGCGGCCGCCGGGCTCGACGGCGTCGTGTGCTCGGCGGTGGAGGCGCCCGCGCTGCGCGCCGCGCTGGGTCCCTCGTTCCGGCTGGTGACGCCGGGCATCCGCCCCGCCGGCAGCGCGAAGGACGACCAGGCGCGCATCATCACCCCGGAGGCCGCGGTGGCCAACGGCGCCGACTACCTGGTGATCGGCCGGCCGATCACGCAGTCGGGCGACCCCGTCGGGGCGCTCGCCTCCATCAACGCCTCGCTGGGAGTCCTCGCTTGAAGATCACGATGATCGGGACCGGTTACGTCGGACTCGTCACCGGCACCTGCCTCGCCGAAGTCGGCAACGACGTGCTGTGCCTCGACGTCGACGCGCGCAAGATCGCCATCCTCAACGACGGCGGCGTGCCGATCCACGAGCCGGGCCTGCTGGAGATGATCCGGCGCAACGTCGCGGCGGGGCGCCTCCGGTTCACCACCGACGTCGACGCCGCCGCCGCGCACGGGCAGCTGCAGTTCATCGCCGTCGGCACGCCGCCCGACGAGGACGGTTCGGCCGACATGCAATACGTGATCGCCGCCGCACGAGCCATCGGCCGGCGGATGACGGGCTGGCAGGTCGTCGTCGACAAGTCGACGGTCCCGGTCGGCACCGCTGACCGCGTGCGGGCGGCGATCGCGGAAGAGCTCGCGGCCCGTGGCGTCGACCTTCCGTTCGCCGTCGTCTCGAATCCGGAATTCCTCAAGGAGGGCGCCGCGGTCGACGACTTCATGAGGCCCGACCGCATCGTCATCGGCGCCGACGACGAGCGCGCGATCGAGGCGATGCGCGACGTCTATGCGCCGTTCATGCGCAACCACGAGCGGCTGCTGGTGATGGACGTGCGCAGCGCCGAACTGACCAAGTACGCGGCCAACGCGATGCTGGCGACGCGGATCTCGTTCATGAACGAGCTCGCCAACCTCGCCGACGACCTCGGCGCCGACATCGAGCACGTGCGGCAGGGGATCGGGTCGGATCCGCGGATCGGCTGGCATTTCCTCTACCCCGGCGCCGGCTACGGCGGCAGCTGTTTCCCGAAGGACGTCAAGGCGTTGCAGCACACCGCCACGCAGCTCGGCCGGCCGCTGCGGATCCTCGACGCGGTCGAGGCCGCCAACGACGCGCAGAAGCTGCGGCTGGTCGAGAAGATCGTCGCGCGGCTGGGTCCCGACCTCGCCGGCCGCCGCTTCGCCCTGTGGGGGCTCGCCTTCAAGCCGAATACCGACGACATGCGCGAGGCGCCGTCGCTGGCGGTCATCGACGCGCTCGCCGCGCGCGGCGCCAGCGTCGTCGCCTACGACCCCGTGGCGATGGACGAGGCGCGCCGCGTGCTCGGCGCCGCGCCGCACGTGGCGTATGCGAGCTCGCCGATGGGCGCGCTCGAAGGCGCCGACGCGCTGGTCGTCGTCACCGAGTGGAAGGAATTCCGCTCGCCGGACTTCGACGCTATCCGCGCCGCGCTCAAGGCGCCGCTGGTGTTCGACGGCCGCAACCTCTACGACCCGGTGCGGGTGCGGGCGGCGGGCCTCGAGTACTTCGCCATCGGCCGGCGCTGACCGCGATGACCGGCGCCAGTCGCTTTTCCTCGTTTCGCGATGCCGTCGCCCGCGCCCGCGTGCTGGTCGTCGGCGACGTGATGCTCGACCGTTACTGGTTCGGCGACGTCGAGCGCATTTCGCCCGAAGCCCCGGTGCCCGTGGTCAAGGTCGCGCGCACCGAGGAGCGCCCGGGCGGCGCCGCCAACGTCGCCCGCAACGCCGCCGCGCTGGGCGCGCGGACGACGCTGCTGTCGGTGACGGGCGAGGACGAGGCCGGCACGGCGCTGGAGCGGATGCTCGCCGCCGACGGCGTGCGCTCCTCGTTCCACCGCGATCCTTCGCTGCCGACGACGGTGAAGCTGCGTGTCATCGGCCGCCAGCAGCAGCTGCTGCGCATCGACTTCGAGACCGCGCCGTCGCACGAGGTGCTGGCGGACAAGCTCGCCGAGTACGACACGCTGGTCGCCGATTGCGATCTCGTGATCCTGTCCGACTACGGCAAGGGCGGTCTCGCGCACATCGCGTCGATGATCGAACGCGCCCGCGCGGCGGGCAAGCAGGTGCTGGTCGACCCGAAGGGCGAGGACTGGGCGAAGTACCGCGGCGCCACGATCATCACGCCGAACCGCGCCGAGTTCCGCCAGGTGGTGGGTCGCTGGCGCGACGAGGCCGAACTCGCGGCGAAGGCGGCGCAGGTCCGCGCCGACCTCGACCTTGCCGCGCTGCTGGTCACGCGCTCGGAGGAGGGAATGAGCCTGTTCACCGCCGACGGCGGCGCGCACTTCCCGGCGCAGACGCGCGAGGTCTACGACGTCTCCGGCGCCGGCGACACGGTCATCGCGACCTTGGGCGTGCTGATGGGCGCGGGCGCGCCGCTGGCCGACGCGGTGCGCATCGCCAACGAAGCCGCCGGCGTGGTCGTCGGCAAGCTCGGCACCGCGGTGGTCACGCCGGCCGAGCTGGCGTAGCCGGCCGCGCGCATGGCGAAGGCGAAGACCGTCCACAGCTGCACCGAGTGCGGGGGCCAGAGCCCGAAGTGGCAGGGCCAGTGCCCGCATTGCGGGCAGTGGAACACGCTGGTCGAGACCGTGGCGACCCCGGCGCCGACGCGGTTCCAGACCGTCGCCGGCGCCGCGAGCCCGGTGCGGCGGCTGGCGAGCGTCGAGGCGAAGGACACGCCGCGCTTTCCCACCGGGCAGGAGGAATTCGACCGGGTGCTCGGCGGCGGGCTGGTGCCGGGCGGGGTGATCCTGCTGGGCGGGGATCCGGGCATCGGCAAGTCGACGCTGCTGCTGCAGGCGATGGCGGCGATCGGCGCCTCGAAGAAGGCGCTGTACGTGACCGGCGAGGAGTCGGTCGAGCAGGTGGCGCTGCGCGCGCAGCGGCTGGGACTGGTCAACGCCCCGGTGTCGATGCTGGCCGAGGTGCAACTCGAGCGCATCGTCGCGTCGATCGACGCCGAAGCCCCCGAAGTGGTCGTCGTCGACTCGATCCAGACGATGTACACCGAGGCGCTGACCTCGGCCCCCGGCAGCGTCTCGCAGGTGCGCGAATGCGCGGCACAGCTCACGCGGCTGGCCAAGCAGCGCGGCATCGTCGTCCTCTTCGTCGGCCACGTCACCAAGGACGGGACGATCGCCGGCCCGCGGGTGCTCGAGCACATCGTCGACACCGTGCTGTACTTCGAGGGCGACACCCATTCGTCGTTCCGGCTGGTCCGCGCCATCAAGAACCGCTTCGGCGCCGCCAACGAGCTGGGCGTGTTCGCGATGACCGAAAAGGGGTTGAAGGGGGTGGCCAACCCGTCGGCGCTGTTCCTGTCGCAGCACGCGGAGTCGGTGCCGGGGTCGGCGATCACCGCGACGCTGGAAGGCTCGCGCCCGCTGCTGGTCGAGATCCAGGCCCTGGTCGATCCGGTGCAGGGTGCGGCGCCGCGGCGGCTGTCGGTCGGCCTCGACCCGCAGCGCCTCGCACTGCTGCTGGCCGTGCTGCACCGGCACGGCGGGGTGGAAACGGGCGGCTACGACGTCTTCGTCAACGCCGTCGGCGGCGTCCGGATCGCCGAGCCGGCCGCCGATCTTGCCGTGCTGCTTGCCGTCAATTCATCATTTAAAAACAAACCGTTGCCCGCAAAATCTATAGTGTTTGGTGAGGTCGGCCTGGCCGGCGAGGTGCGCCCGGTCCAGCGCGGGCAGGAGCGCATCCGCGAGGCGGCCAAGCTGGGGTTCAGGTCGATCCTGATCCCGAAGGCCAACGCCCCGAAGCAGAAGGTCGACGGCATCGAGGTCGTCGCCGTCGCGCGCGTCGCCGACGCGCTGGCCTACCTCAACCGCTAGCGCCGGGGCTTCCGCCCGCGGCCGCCAGGTCGATGGCGGCGCGCGTTCCCGCCCGGGCCTGCGCGACCATCGCCGCGTACGCCGCTTCGAGCCCCCGCGCGAAGCGCACCGGGTCGAACAGCGCGCTGTCGCGGCCGGGGCCGGCCAGATGCGCCCGCAGCCGGGCCCGGCGAACAGGATCCCCGGCCAGAGCGATCGCCAGCGCTTCGTAGTCCGCGGCGTCGCGTGCGATCAACTCGGGCAATCCGACCGCGGTCAACAGGCTTGCCGCGACCCGGCTGGCAAACGTTTCGCCGGGCCAGGTCAGCACCGGGGCGCCGGCCCACAGCGCATCGCTGGCGGTGGTGTGCGCGCCGTAGGGCCAGGTGTCGAGCACGAGGTCGACGTGCCGGTACTGGCCCAGGTAATCGGCATTGGGCTTCGGCTCGGCGAACACCAGCCGCTCCGGCGCGACGCCGCGCGCCTGCGCTTCCCGGCGCAGGTTCGCGATCGCCGGGTCGGACGGTCCGCGCGCCAGCAGCCACAGCACCGACCCCGGCACGGCTTCGAGGATCCGCGCCCAGGCATCGAGCACCGCGGCGTTGATCTTGTAGGTCTGGTTGAAGCAGGCGAAGACGAACCCGCCTTCGGGCAGGCCCAGCGCGGCGCGCGGCGGCGGCTCGTTGACGGGTCGCTGCCGGTCGTTGGGCTGGTAGCTGCCCGGCAGGCGGACCAGCGCCTCGGAATAGTCCGCCGCGTGCGCCGGGGGCGTGACGACCGCGTCGCCGATCAGCCACTCGATCCACGGTGCCCCCATGGTGCCGGGGTAGCCCAGCCACTGGGCCTGCACCGGCGCCGGACGCAGCGCCAGCACCGCGGTCGGCGCGCCGGCGGTGTGGCCCTTGAGGTCGACCAGCACGTCGATGCGGTCGGTGCGGATCTGCGCGGCGAGCCGGCCGACGGACCAGTGCCGCGCGTCGACGAAGCGGTCGAAGGCGCGGACGAGGCGCGCCCGCGTCGGGCTGCCGTCGTCGGGACCGGTCGAGTACGCGGCGATGGCCACGCGCGAGCGATCGTGCGCCTCGAACACGCCGGCGGCCAGCGCCGCCGTCGCGTGCTCGTGGAAGTCGGCGGACAGGTAGCCGATGCGCAGCGGGCGCGCCGGATCCGGCGGCGGCAGCGGCGGCGGCGGAACCGCGGGCGCGGGCAGCCGCGCCGACCAGGTTTCGGCGCAGCGGCGCTGCTGCGCGCGCGTCGACGGCCCCGACAGCAGCGCGAACGGCGAGACGGGCGGCTTGCCCGCAGCCACCCGGGTCGCGAACATGGCTTCGAGCGCCGGCAGTCCGCGCCAGTCGGCGAGGCGGCGCTTGAGGAAGACGAGTTGCGACAGCGCGGCGCCGTCGTCGGGGTCGAGCTGCACCACGTCCTGGTAGTCGCGGATGGCGGCGCCGAACTCGCCGAGGCTTTCGTGCGCGCCGGCGCGCTGGAATCTCAGGCGCGTCGACGTCGGTTGGCGCGCGAGCGCCGCGTCGAGCGTGGCTTTCGCCGCGGCGTGGCGATCGAGCGCCGCTTCGACCTGCGCCTTGAAGCCCGAGTACGTCGGGTCCTCCGGCGCGATGCCCGCGGCGCGGCTGGCGGCGTCGAGCGCTTCGAGCACGCGGCCCGCGGACTCGAGCGCCAGTGCCAGCTGGTACCACGCCGGCGCGTGGCGGTCGTCGACGGCCAGCGCCTGCCGCGCCGACGCCTCGGCCGCGTCGCGGCGCCCGAGGTTGAGTTCGATGCCGGACAGATTGGCCCACACGGCGGGGTCGCGCGGGGCGCGCTTCGCCGCTTCCTTCAGCGCGTTGGCGGCGGCCTCCGGCCGCGCACAGGCCTCGAGCGCAAGTCCGAGATTGGCCCAGGGCTCGGCGGGCCCCGGGTCGACGTCGATGGCGGCGCGGATTCTCTGGACCGCGTTGTGCGCGTCGCCCATCTGCAGCAGGCCCACGCCGAACAGGTGCAGCGCGGCGGCGTTTCGCGGATCGGCGTCGATCAGCGCCTTGTAGCCGAACATCGCATCGCGCAGCTTGCCGCGGCGATGCAGTTCGACCGCGGCACCCAGGGCGGTGGTGGCATCGCCGGTGGAATCGGAGGGGGGCAGGGCGGGCATGGCGGCAGGCGGGCGAGGAAAGACCGCGAGTCTAGCCGACGCCGCCCTCGCCGCGCGAGGTCAGGCGGCCCGGAGACGACACCCGGCCGGCCCGGATGAGGCTGACGATCGCATTCGGCCGGGGAGCGCCGCCCCGGCCGTTCAGCCCGCGGGCGCGACCGGCGACTGGCGGCGGTCCGCCAGCCGCGTGATCGCCAGGGCCGTGACCGATGCGCCCAGCGCGGCGATGGTCGTGGTGTCGCGCGTCAGCAGGTCCATCATCTGGTTGACGAAGTGCGGGTTGCTCTGCTGGACGTAACGGACCAGTTCGTAGACCTGCGCCGACGTCGCGCGTGCGCCGTCCTCGAACGACACGGGAATCTCGGGCCAGCGCGCGTGGGTGATGTACTTGGCGAAGGCGCCACCGGCGATCGCAGCCATCGCCAGCGGGCCGACCGAGGGCAGCAGGCGGCCCAGCATGCGCGCGCGCAGCCGGATGTTGAGGCGCTCGAACGCGCCGGCGACGATCGCCGGCAATGACGAAGTCGCGACCGCTTCCTCCAGCGACGCCACCTCGACCGTGCTGACGGCAGGCGGCGATTTCGGGATCTTTTTCTTCATGCGGGGTCTCCTTGAAAGTTTGCTGACATCGCCCTGCAGCAGACGCAAGGCGAGACGAGGCCACCGGAAGCCAAACGAGGTGACGCATTTCGACGCGGCGTGGCCGACTCCGCAGGCCACGTGCGCGTCAGGGGCGAGCCGCCGCGGGGGACCGCGACACGAATGACACCCCTGGAACACCAGACCGGGAAGGCCGCCGCTGCTGCAAGCCTACGCCCGATTTATGACATCAGGATACGACCGCGGCCGGTCGGCAGAAGTTCCATGCCGGATCCGGATGGCGGCCGGGACGACCGCGGGCCGGCCCGGCAGCGCTTGCGCCGGACACGATGCACGTTGACCTATAATCGGTGCTTTCCATTCGCCGCAGGTCGCCGCGGCCCGGCCGCGTTCGGCGGGACCGCGCGTCGCAGGCCCGGCTTGGGCCGGAGTTGCTTCGCCTCTGCGCGCACGTCATTGCAGGGGAGCACTCCATGGCAACGCCACCGTCCAGCGTCCCGCGTCGCCGCCGCGGCCTGCTCGCGGCGCTGACCCTCGCCGTCCCTCGCCGGCGCCCACGGTGCGCGGGCCGCGGATCTCGCGCCGCCCCAAGCGCCCGGCAAGCCGCCGCGCATCGGCCTGGCCCTTTCCGGCGGCGGCGCGCGCGGCATCGCGCACGTCGGCGTGCTCAAGGCGCTGGACGAGATGCGCATCCCGATCCACTGCGTCACCGGGACCAGCATGGGCTCGATCGTCGGCGGCACCTTCGCGGCCGGCACGCCGCCGGCGAGGCTGGAGGAGCTGGTGCTGACGGCCGACTGGGCCGAGATCTTCCGCGACCAGCCCCCGCGCGCGGAAATCTCGATGCGGCGCAAGGTCGACGATTACAAGACGCTGTTCGCGCCGGAGTTCGGCGTGAAGGACGGCGGGTTGGCGCTGCCCATGGGGGTGATCGCCGGCGTGTCCATCGAGGCGTTCTTCCGGGTGCTGGCCGAGCCGGCGATGGGTGTCACCGACTTCGACAAGCTGCCGATCCCGTTCCGGGCGATGGCGACCGACATCGAGACCGGCCAGTCGGTGGTGCTGGACCGCGGCAGCGTCGCCCAGGCGATGCGCGCGAGCATGGCGGTGCCCGGTGCGATCGCCCCGGTCGAGATCGACGGCCGCCTGCTGGTCGACGGCGGCATCGCCAACAACCTGCCGATCGACGAGGCGCGCAGGCTGTGCGCGGACGTGGTGATCGCCGTCAACATCTCGACACCACCGCTGACGCGAACACAACTGACCTCGGCGCTCGCGATCGCGGGGCAGCTCATCAATTTTCTCGGCAAGCAGACCGTCGACGACCAGCTGAAGTCCATGGGCAGCGGCGACGTGCTGATCGAGCCCGAGCTCGGCACCATCTCGGCCAGCAGTTTCACGCGCTCCGCCGACGCCATCCGCATCGGCGAGGAGGCGACCCGCAAACTGGCGCCGTCGCTCGCGCGTTACAGCCTGCCGCCCGAGCAGTACGCGGCGCTGCGCGCGACCCAGGTCGCCGCCGGCAGGTCGCTCGGCACCGTCGAGGAAATCCGCTTCGAGGGCCTCGAGCGCACCAATCCCGAGGTCCTTCGCAGCCTGGTCGAAAGCAAGCCGGGCGAGCCCCTGAGCGAGGTGAAGGTCGGCGCCGACCTGCGTCGCATCTACGGGCGCGGCGACTTCGAAAGCGTCAGCTATCGCATCAGCGGCGACGGCGGTCCGCGCGCGATGGTCATCACGCCCACGGAGAAATCCTGGGGTCCCGACTACCTGCGCTTCGGCCTCGGGCTGGAGAGCGACTTCCAGGGTGACAGCGCGTTCAACCTGCTGGTCCAGTACCGCCGGACCTGGCTGAACCGGCTGGGCGGCGAGTGGCTGACCGAGGCCCAGGTGGGGCAGGACACCCACCTCTTCACCGAGTTCTTCCAGCCGCTGAACGAGGCCGGCGTCTGGTTCGGCTCGGTTCACGGCTATGTGGGTCAGTCCACGCGCGGCGTCTTCTATGGCGACGACAAGATCGCGGACTACCTGGTGGGCAGCGCGCGCGCCGGCATCGACGCGGGGGCGATCCTCGGCACCCTGGGCATGCTGCGTGTCGGTGCCCTGTGGAACCAGATCGACGCGAGCGTCGACGTCGGCGACCCCGTCCTGCCCGACGTAAAGCAGCTCTCGGCCGGCGGACGCGTGTCACTCGTCATCGACCAGCGCGACCGCGCCTGGTTCGCTCGCGCCGGGTACTCCGGCATCACCTCGTACTATGGCGCCACGAAGGCCCTCGGCTCCGCCGTGAATTACCAGCGCCTCGAAGCTCGCGCGAACTACGTCCGGTCATGGGGCCCGCACACCATGAACCTCACGGCCGCCGGGGGCACGGATTTCGGCACCGGCATGCCGGCGTACGATTCGTTCACGCTGGGCGGACCCCTGCGGCTGTCGGGATTCCGACTCAACCAGTTCGCGGGCCGCGAATACGCGTTCGGTCGGGCGATGTACTACAACCGCGTCCTCGCGATGCCGGACCTCCTGGGCTCGGGCGTATACGTCGGCGCGTCGGCCGAGGTCGGACGCATCACCGACCGCTACGACGGACTGCCGTCGCCGGGGACGCTGTATTCGGGATCGGTGTTCCTGGGCGCCGACACCTTCGCCGGGCCGGGGTACCTGGGCGCCGGGGTCGGCAACGACGGCAGCTTCAGCGTCTTCCTGCTGCTCGGCGCGCCGTGAACACGCGCGCCGGGCTGCGGACGGACAATTCGCCGACGGGAGGTCAGTGATGGGACGCAGGGTCTTCGTCGCCGGCGTCGGGATGATCCCGTTCGCCAAGCCGGGCGCGAGCGAGCCGTACAACGTGATGGGCGCGGCGGCGACGCGGGCCGCGCTCGCCGACGCCGGCCTCGGCTACGACCTGATCCAGCAGGCCTGCGTCGGCTACGTGTACGGCGACTCGACCAGCGGCCAGCGGACGCTCTACGAGGTCGGGATGACGGGGCTGCCGGTCGTCAACGTCAACAACAACTGCTCGACCGGCTCGACGGCGCTGTTCCTGGCGCGGCAGGCGATCGCCGGCGGCGCCGCCGACTGCGTGCTGGCGCTCGGCTTCGAGCAGATGGCGCCCGGCGCCCTCGGGACGCATTTCAACGACCGCCCGACGCCGTTCGAGCGCTTCGACGCCGAGACCGACGCGCTGGTCGGCCTGCCCGGGGTTCCGCTGGCGCTGCGCTACTTCGGCGGCGCCGGGATGGCCCACATGGCGAAATACGGGACCCGGATGGAGACCTTCGCGATGATCCGCGCCAAGGCGAGCCGCCATGCGGCGAACAATCCGCTGGCGCTGTTCCGCAAGGTGGTGACGACCGACGAGGTGATGGCGTCGCCGGTGATGATTCCCGGGGTGATGACCCGGCTGATGGCCTGTCCGCCGACCTGCGGCGCCGCCGCCGCCGTGCTGGTGTCCGGGGATTTCGCGCGCCGCCACGGGCTCGATGCCACGGTGTGGATCGACGCGCAGGCGATGACGACCGACACCGCCAGCACCTTCGAGGCGCACGACATGATGCGGCTGGTCGGCTACGACATGGCGAAGGCGGCGGCCAACCAGGTCTACGAAGCGGCCGGCATCGGCCCGGACGACGTCGACGTCGTCGAGCTGCACGACTGCTTCGCGCACAACGAGCTCATCTCCTACGAAGCGCTGGGGTTGTGCCCCGAAGGGGGGGCCGAGCGCTTCGTCGAGGCCGGCGACAACACCTACGGCGGCAAGGTCGTCACCAACCCGTCCGGCGGGCTGCTGTCGAAGGGGCATCCGCTGGGCGCGACCGGGCTGGCGCAGTGCTACGAGCTCACGCAGCAGCTGCGGGGACGGGCGGACGCGCGGCAGGTGCCGGGCGCCCGGATCGCGCTGCAGCACAACCTGGGACTCGGCGGCGCCTGCGTGACGACGCTCTACCGCGCCGCATGATCGACCGGAAGCACATCGGCAAGAAGCTGCCCGTGGCGGGGCTCGCGATCGAAGCGGGCCGCCTGCGGCAGTTCGCCCGGGCGATCGGCGAGACCAACCCGGTCTACACCGACGAGGCCGCCGCCCGCGCCGCCGGCTACCGGTCGCTGCCGGTGCCGCCGACGTTCCTCATCGCGGGCGAGCTCGAGGCCGACACCGTCCGCGCGGCGCTGGTGGAAATGGGCGTCGACATCGAACGGATCCTGCACGGCGAGCAGCGCTTCACCTACCTCGGAGCGATCTGCGCGGGTGACACGGTCGCCTTCGAATCCAGATTCAGCGACATCTACGGCAAGCGGAACGGCGCGCTCGAGTTCATCGTCAAGGAGACGACGGTGACCAACCAGCACGGGGCGCGCGTGGCCGAGATGCGCTCCGTCATCGTGGTTCGCGGCGGATGACGAGCGCGGGCGCGACGGTTCCCCGCTTCGACGACGTCCGGGTCGGCGACATGCTGCCGTCGCTGACGCTGCCTCCGCTCGACCGGACGACGCTGGCACTCTTCGCCGGTGCGTCGGGCGACCACAATCCGATCCACATCGACATCGACGTCGCGCGCCGGGCCGGCCTGCCCGACGTCATCGGCCACGGCATGCTGTCGATGGCCTGGCTCGGCCGGCTCGTCACGAACTGGGCGCCGCCGGCGGCGCTGCGGGAGTTCGGCGTGCGCTTCCAGGGAATCGTCCACCTCGGCAACGTGATCACCTGCAGCGGCACGGTGGTCGAGAAGCTCGAGCGCGCCGGCGAGAAGCTCGTCCGCATCGAGCTGCAGGCAACCAACCAGTACGGCGAACGCAAGACCGCCGGCGAGGCGCTCGTCGCGCTCGGCTGATGACGAAGGAAGGGGACGGAGCATGACCGGGAAGCTCGACGGCAAGGTGGCGCTGGTGTCGGGATCGGGGCGCGGCATCGGCCGCTGCATCGCACTGAAGCTCGCCAGCGAGGGTGCGCGGGTCGTCGTCAACGACCTCGACCGCGAGCCCGCGCAGGAGACCGTCGCGGCCATCGAAGCCGCAGGCGGCGAAGCGGTGGCCTGCGTCGGCAGCGTCACGGCGCCGGACTTCGCCGAGCGCTTCGTGAACACCGCGGTGACCCGGTTCAAGGGGCTCGACATCGTCGTCAACAACGCCGGCTACACCTGGGACAACGTGATCCAGAAGACGACCGACGAGCAGTGGTACGCGATGCTGGACGTGCACATGACGGCGCCGTTCCGCATCCTCCGCGCCGCCGCCGGCTTCATCCGCCAGGCCAGCAAGGCGGAGGCCGAGGCGGGACGCGAGGTGTTCCGCAAGGTCGTGAACATCTCGTCGCTGGCCGGCGTCGGCGGCAACGCGGGCCAGGCGAACTACTCGGCGGCGAAGGCCGGCGTCGTCGGCCTGACGCTGGCGCTGGCCAAGGAGTGGGGCCGGTACAAGGTCAACGTCAACTGCGTCGCCTTCGGCCTCATCCGGACGCGGCTCACCGAAGGGGCGGCGGGGCAGGGCGCGACCATCGACGTCGACGGCAGGCAGATCCAGGTCGGTGTCAACCCGGACCTGCTGCAGGCGCTCGAGCGGATGGTCCCGCTCGGCCGCGGCGGCACGCCCGAGGAGGCGGCCGGCGCCGTCTACCTGCTGTGCACCCCCGAGTCCGACTACGTCAGCGGACAGACCCTCGTCTGCGGCGGCGGCTTCATCATGTAGCGTCCCGGCCGCGCGCATCGCGGGCGGCCCCCGATTCGAACCCAGTCCGCGGCACCCGACCCGTGCAGGATGCCGCAGCGGAGCACCCGGATGCAGCATCAGCCGTCGCCGTGGATGTCGGAGGAGCTCGCGATGTTCCGCGACGCCGTCCGCCGGTTCGTCGAAACCGAGTTCGCGCCGCAGGAGCAGCGCTGGTGCGATCAGCAGCACGTCGACCGCGACGCCTGGCGCAAGGCCGGCGAGCTTGGCATCCTGCTCTGCGACGTCGACGAGCAGTACGGCGGCGCGGGTGCGACGTTCGCGCACGAATGCGTCGTGTTCGAGGAACTGCAGCGGGCCAACGTCACCAGCTTCGGCAAGCACGTCCACAGCATCCTCGCGCACTACATCGCCGCGTACGCGACCGAGGCGCAGAAGGCGCGCTGGCTGCCGAGAATGGCGCGCGGCGAGTGGATCGGGGCGATCGCGATGTCCGAGCCGGCGGCGGGTTCCGATCTGCAGGGACTCCGGACCCGGGCCGTGCGGGACGGCGACAGCTACGTGATCAACGGCTCGAAGACCTTCATTTCGAACGGGTACATGGCCGACCTCGTCTGCGTCGTCGTCAAGACGGATCCGGCGGCGGGAGCCAGGGGCACGTCGCTGCTGATGGTCGAGACGCCCGGGCTCGCGGGCTACCGCCGCGGCCGGATCCTCGACAAGATCGGACTGAAGGGCCAGGACACCGCGGAGCTGTTCTTCGACGACGTCCGCGTTCCGGCCGAGAACCTGCTGGGCGGCGTCGAGGGCCGCGGCTTCGCCCAGCTGATGGACCAGTTGCCGTGGGAGCGCACGATCATCGCCGTGGCGGCGGTGGCGGCGATCGAGCGGGCGGTGGAGCTGACCGTCGACTACACCAAGGAGCGGCGGGCGTTCGGCAAGGCGCTGTTCGAGCTGCAGAACACGCGCTTCAAGCTGGCCGAATGCGCGACCACCGCGCGGGTCGCGCGGGTCTTCGTCGACAACTGCATCGGGCGGATGATGGACGGCTCGCTCGACGCCGCGACCGCGTCGATGGCCAAGTGGTGGACCACCGAGCTGCAGTGCCAGGTGATCGACGAGTGCCTGCAGCTCTTCGGCGGCTACGGCTACATGCTGGAGTACCCGATCGCGAAGATGTACGCCGACGCCCGGGTGCAGAAGATCTACGGCGGCGCCAACGAGATCATGAAGGAGATCGTCGCCCGGTCGCTCTAGCGATGCCGCGAGTGCGGCAGCGGCCGCGCCGTCACGGCGGCGGCGGCGAGGTTCCCGGCGGCGCGCACATGATCACCGCATCGGTGCCGTAGCCCTCCGCGGTACCGCCGAGCGACACCATGAGGTCGCGGACGGCGCGGTCGGTGGTGTAGCGATGGTTGGCGTCTGCCCTGCGGTTGAACACGCGGTAGACCGGGATGGTGCCGGTCGGGCAGGCACCGGCATTCGGGCCGCCGGTCGCCGGCAGCGCGACGAAGAAGGCGCTGGGCGTCTCCTGGCTCATGAACGGGAACTTCGCCAGCGTATCCGCGCACTCCTGGGGCGAGGCGGAGAAGAAGTGCGAATCGCCGTACGGCGGCGGGATGATGATCCGGCAGACGGGGCTCGCGCCACCGGTCGCCGCCGCCAGCGACGGAAAGACGTTGAACGAAAGTCCGGTGCGCTTCCAGCCGGCGATGCGCCCGCTGTCCAGCGCGTCGATGTCCGCCGCCAGCGCGCTGATGAAATAGTGGTCGAGCGTCGCGTGGTGGAACTCGACGCTGCCGACGGGCAACGCCGGCATGACCGCGACGGCGTCGGCGAAGTTCTTCGGAGCGGCGCTGACCGGCGCCCCGTTGCGGTTGATCGCGGTCGTTCCGTCGCCCGGCAGCGCCGGCAGCGCGATCTCGTCGACGCCGCCGGCGAACTCGAGCTTGCCGCCGTCGGTGGGGATGAACCGGGCGGGGATCGTGTAATCGGGAGCGACCAGACCGAGCGCGGCGAAGCCGGGGGTCGCGATGAGCACGCTGCGGCCCGCGGTGCTGGCCGACGGGAGGTTCGACGGGAAGCGCAACTGCTTGCGGATGCCGGCCCGGTTGGTGGTTTCGAGCTGTTGCTGATTCCACAGATGCTCGCCGTTCGACCCGGTCGACTCCCGCATCACGACGTACTGGACGTTGCCGTCCGCATTCGAGTACACCTGGTCGATCCGGAACAGGTGGAACGAGGCCTCGGCCGACGGGACGGCAAGTGCTGCGAGGCAAACGGCCGCCAATTGCAGATATCGAGGGTTCATGGTGAACTCCTTCCACGTCGTGTGGAGTGGAGAACAGCCGCCGGCGGTCCGGTATTCCCGCGATCGCGCCGGTGGCGGCATCGTTCGACCCCCGGTCCCTCGTCAGGCACGAAAGTCCCTCACATGAATCTCCAGCGCTTTCTCGACGCGCAGGCACCGGTGATCGATGCGGTCCTGGCCGAACTCCAGGCCGGCCGGAAGCGCAGCCACTGGATGTGGTTCGTCTTCCCCCAGCTCGGGTCCCTGGGCCGCAGTTCCACGGCCAGGTTCTACGGCATCGCGTCGGTGGACGAGGCGAGGGCGTACCTCGCGGAACCGGTGCTGGGCGAACGGCTCAAGGCCTGCACCCGCGCGGTGCTCGGACACCAGGACCGGTCCGCCCACGCGATCTTCGGCTCGCCGGATGACCTCAAGTTCCGCTCGTGCATGACGCTGTTCGGCCTCGCGGCGCCGGAGGAGCCCCTGTTCCGGCAGGCGCTGGAGCGGTTCTGCGAGGGTCGACCCGACCCGCTGACCGTCGAGGCATGCAGGGGCCACGATGGGAGCGCTGCCCCTGGGACCTAGACTGCCGGTGGCGATCGGCCGCGTTCGGCCGACTGCTCGCCGGTGTTTACGCGCCGGCATGGCGATGTTAGCTTCGGGCACCAAACCTGGAGGAAGCCGCAATGATCGGATACGTCACCCTGGGCACCAACGACCTGCCTCGCGCCAAGGCGTTCTACGACACCATGCTGGCCGAGATCGGCGTCAAGCGCCTGATGGAGTTCGGCGACCGGGGCTACGCCTGGGCCGCGGCGATGGACAAGCCGATGCTCTGCATCATGAAGCCCTACGACGGCCGGCCGGCCACGGTGGGCAACGGTGTCATGGCCGGCATCGGCGTCGACACGCGCGACCAGGTCGATCGCGTCTACCGGAAGGCCCTCGAACTCGGCGGCACCGACGAAGGCCCGCCGGGGCTGCGCGCCGAGGGCGGCGACGGCTTCTACGTCGCCTATTTCCGCGACCTCGACGGCAACAAGCTCGACGTGTTCTGCTACGGCTGACCCGGTCCGGCTGTGGGGTGCGCTCGGCGGCGGCTGGCCGTTCCCGGGCCCGACCCCCATCGAGTCGATGACGACCCGGCAGCTCGACGGGTGGCGCCGCCGACGGCCACGAACCGGTGCTTCTTTTGTACACTGCGGCGAGTCCCGGGGCGCGCCGTGCGTCGGCGCCGCGATGTCCGACCGATCGGCCGCGGGATCGTGGCCTTGCTTGGCAGCCGCCGCCATTGAACTTGGCCGTTTCGCCAAACCGGTCGTGCCGTTTCCCGGATGCCGGCGCGCGGACACCGGCAGCTGCAAGGGCGGGCATGAAAATTGGCCGGTTGGCTTGTCTGGTGTGCGCGCTGTGCGTCGGGGCCCCGGCGTTGGCTGCGGAAGTGGCGGGCGTCACGCTCGCCGACAGGGTGTCGGTCGGCGGGCAGGCGCTGGTGCTGAACGGCGCCGGCCTTCGCATCAAGATCATCTTCAGGCTCTACGTTGCGAGCCTGTATCTTCCGCAGAAAGTCGCGGACCTTTCGGGCGTGCTGGCGCAGGGTCCGCGCCGGATCCAGATGAACCTGCTGCGGGATCTTACGTCGGATCAGCTGGCCGGCGCCCTGGTCGGCGGGCTCAACGACAACAATACGCCCGACGAAATGGCGGCGATAAAGTCACCGATGGACGAACTCGTGCGGATCCTGACGTCGTCCAGGGATTTTGACGTGAAGGCAAGCGACGTCGTCACGCTGGATTTCGTCGACGGAGGCACGAAGGTGGCCCTGAACGGCGAGGCCAGGGGTGTGATTCCGGGAGCGGCATTCAACCGCGCGCTCACCCGGATCTGGCTTGGCGACAAGGCCCACGGCGGCCTCAAGAAGGCGATGCTGGGCGGCTGACGCGCGAGTGCACTTGTTGACGACCAGCCAATCCGTTCTGGTCACCGGCGCCAGCGGCTTCATCGGCGGACACCTCGTTCGCCGGCTGACCGCGCGCGGCTGCCGCGTGTCGTGCCTGGTACGTGCGGCCTCGCTCGTCGACGAACTGCAGCTGGCGGGCGCCGGACTGGTCGCCTGCGACATCGCCGACCGGAGTGGTCTCGCGCGCGCCATCGCGGCGTCGAATGCACGCGTCGTGTTCCACCTCGCCGGACGGGTCCGGGCGCTGGACCCGGGAGACTTCATGAGGGTGAACGCCGGAGGCGTGGAAGCGATTGCGCAGGCGTGCGCCGACCAGCCCGACCCTCCGGTCCTCGTTCTGGTTTCGTCGCTCGCAGCGGCCGGGCCCTCGGGAGAAAGGCCGACCGTCGAGCGTGATCCACCGACGCCGGTCTCCCATTACGGTCGCAGCAAGTTCGCGGGCGAGCAGGTGGCCATGAGGTACGCCGATGCGTCGCCCATCACGGTGGTGCGCCCGTGCATCGTGTTCGGCGCAGGGGACCTGGGGATGTACGAGGTGTTCAGGCCGATCGCCCGATCGGGCCTGCACGTCGTCGGCGGGTCCGGTGATCGCCGCGTCTCGCTCGTCGCGGTGGCGGATCTCGTCGAGTGCCTCGTGCTCGCGGCGGAGCAGGGCGAGCGGCTCGTGCCAGGCGTCCCGGGACACGGCATCTATTTCGCCGCCGCGGAGGACGTCTCGTATGTCGAGCTCGGGACGGCGATCGCGCGCGCGCTCGGGGTGCCGTCACCCCGCATGCTCCGATTGCCGGAGTGGTCGATGCACGACGATCGGCCGGTTCGGCGATGTCGTCTCGCAGATCCGCCGGCGCCCGGGATGGGTCGGCCGCGACAAGGTCCGCGACGTTCTCGCCGGTTCGTGGACGTGCTCGTCGGCGAAAGCCCGGCAGCAGCTGGGCTGGTCGCCGGCGGCTCCACTCGACGATCGGTTGCGTGAAACCGCGCAGTGGTACCGCGACGCGCACTGGCTTTGAGCAAGCGTCCGCTCATGCCGCAGCGGCCGGATCGGTACCCCGGGCACGCTCGCCGCCCGGGCCGAGGCCGTCTCCCCTCACAGCGCCCGGTCGTAGATGCGATAGGTCTTGGTGAGCTTCGTTCCGGCCCGCTTGAGCGACCCGCGCGACGCATCGTTGCTCTCGAGCACCCAGGAGAACTCCCAGGCCTTGAGACCCCAGGGCTTGGCCGCTTCGACGAGGCGATCGAGCAGCACGACGCCCAGGCCGGATTGCTGGTAGCCGGGCACCATCATCACGGCCATCGCGCGTGCGACATCGATCCGCTTGCGTCCCCACATGAGCCTGAAGATGCCGAACGGCAACAACCGGCCGTCGAGCTTGCGGATGATCTGGTTGTAGTCGAGCAGCGCAAGAACCGCGCCGACGGCCTCGCCGTCGACCATCGCGAACGCCGCGAACTCCGGCGCGATGACGTGTCCCATCTCCGCGGCGATCCGCGTCACTTCGCTCTGCTGCAGCGGCGTGAAGCCCCAGGTCCCTTCGAGCGCGCGGTTGTAGATGTCCAGAAAGGTCCGGATCTCCGCGGCGGAGCGCGACGGGTCGAACCGGCGCACGACGAGGTCGTCGCCGCCCAGCGCCGACATGACCGCGGGCTTGTAGCGCTCGACCAGCTTCGCGAGCAGCGCCACGTCCATTTCGTACGCGTACAGGTCCTGGGCCTTGGCGAACCCGCACGCCTCGACCAGCGCGGCGTAGTACGGCGGGTTGTAGGTCATCAGGAACACGGGCGGACTGGTGAACCCGTCGATCAGCAGCCCGCAGGTGTAGTTGAGGGAAGGATTCACCGGTCCCCGCCACGCGGTCATTCCGCGTTGCAGGAGCCAGGCGCTGCCGGCGGCGAACAGCGCGCGTGCGACCGCGACGTCGTCGATGCACTCGAAAAAGCCGAAGAACCCGCGCTTCTCGTCGTACTTCGCGTTGTGGACGTCGTTGACGAACACGGCGATGCGTCCGGCCGCCTTGCCATCCCGCTCGGCAAGGAGCGTCACCATCTCCGCGTGATCGAAGAACGGATGCCGCCGCCCACCCCAGCAGTTGCCGCTCCTGCGACAGGATCGGCGGGACCCAGTTGGGGTCGTTCGCGTAGATCGTCCACGGGAGGCGCTGAAAGCGCCGCCGGTCCCGCCACGAGGCTACCGTCCTGACGGTGATCTCCCCGGTCACTGCATCTCCTGGCCGGCGAGCACCTTTCGGCACACGTCCGCGATGTTCGCCGCCGCGGCGTTGTTCTGCACCGGCAGCAACCGGCGCAGGTCCTCCGCGGGAAAGTCCGAATGGGTTTCCTTGCCGAGCGCCAGGCCGACGAACGCCGTGGACGAGTACCGGGTGACGAGCACGTCGCAATTCGCGATCATCTCTTCCGCGCTGCCGTCCCTGAACGTCCTGGCACCCGGGGCGAACTGCCGCACTTCGTTCTCGGCGCGCGCCAGGTTTTCGTTGGGGTGGAACTTGAAGATCATCGGGCGGCCGTTGGCGATGGCGACGGCTTTGCGGATGAACGCGGGCCGGTCCTCGCCGCGGAAGACTTCCCGCAGCGGCGACGTGCAGACGAGCACGTAGTGCCGGTGCGGAAACGCGTTGTCGCGATAGCGCGCGCAATTGTCGAAGTTCGGGATGCCGGTGACGACGATCTTCTCCGCCTTCGCGCCCTTGCGAACGAAGAGATCGCGGTATCCGTCGCTGGCCACGCAGAAGGCGCGGTAGGCGTCGCTCAAGCCGGTCGCGGCGGTCCCCGCGATCCACAGCGGGAGCGAGCGGTGCCGCTGCACGAGGCGGAAGGCCGGAGTCTCCGGGTCGGTGATGCCTTCCTGCACCAGCACGATCCGCTTGCCGCGGATGTTCTTCTGGACGAAGACGTCGGAGCAGGTGACCACGAGGTCGTACGGCCCGCGCCGGCCCTGGTAGTCGATCGCGAGTCCCGACGCGCGCAGATATCGATCGCAGCGCTCCGCGAGCTTGGCGCCGATGATCGTGAACTCCAGGAGCTTCAGACGCCGCATCGCCTCCTGCACGCCGTCGCAGTAGAAGGGCGTGAACGCCTGCTCGATACTCGGTCAGGTGGCGCGAGACCTGGTGCATCTGCGTCGTCTGGTTCATCGACCCGCAGATGAACAGGATGCGCTTCTCCGCGCTTGCTGGACTACCCTCCGCGCTGCGCGCTACGGGACTCGATTCGCCGCTCGGGAGCGGCCCTTCGGGCTCATGTACTCTCGTCCCACCGTGTCCGGAACGTGCCGGCGACGAACACGACCGCCGCGAACGCCGCGGTCACGGCGACGGACCGCAGCGTGGCCGCATCGTCGACGAAGATCATCGCCGCGCGCAGCGCCTCGTTCACGTAATAGAGCGGCAGGAGCCTGGCGAACGACTGCAGGAAGGCCGGCATCATCTCCACCGGAAAGAACGTGCCGGACAGGAACATCATCGGAAACAGGAAGGCATTGGCGACCGCGGACGCGCTTTCGGCTTCCTTGGCGAACGGGGTGAGCAGCATGCCGATGCCGACGAAGGCGATGACTTCGACGACGATGATCAGCGGCAGCCACATGCCGAGATGCAGCTGGACGTCGAACACGAAATAGCTGACCAGCAGGATCGCGGCAGTCGAGATCACCGACAGGATGAGCTGGTAGACGATGCTCGAGGCGAGCCAATCGGCGCGCGTGATGGGCGTCGTGGCGAGCTTGCGGAGGATGCCCTTCTGGCGCAGCTCCGCGTTCATGTTGAGCGCGTTCGACAGCGACGAAGTCATGATCGCCATCGCGATGATGCCCGGGACGAAGAACTCGATGAAGCGGTACCGTTCGGGCAGGATCGACACCGCCGCGAGCACGATCGCCGGCGGCGTGCCGGCGGCCTTCTGGTTGGCCGCCGCCACGATCGTCTCCAGCAGCTGGATTTTCGTGGTCACCGACGTCGAGCTCGGGTCGTAGACGTAGTCGATCGATACGGGGACACCGGCGCCGGGCCCGGCGACGCGCTGCATTTGCAGGGCCTCGAAGTCCTTCGGGATCACGAGCAGCAGGTTCAGCCGATGCTCCTTCGCGTACCGTGCGGCGTCGACGGCCACCGGCACCTGGCGTGACCGTGAACGCGTCACCGGCCGCGAGCGCCTCGAGCAGCCGTGCCGACGCTTCGCTGCGGCTGTTGTCCTGCACCGGGAGGTCGAAGTTGAGGTGCTCCGGCTTGGTGAAGATCGTGCCGAACACGAGCACGAGGATCACGGGAAACGCGAACGTGAAGAACATCGCCGACCGCTCGCGATAGAAGCTCTTGAGCCGTACGCCGAGATTGGCGGCGATGATCCGCGGTGTCATGTGGCCGGTCCTCCGGGCGTCCGGCAGCGGGAGGCTCGGCGGTCAGCTTCAGGAACACCGTCTCGAGGCTGGGCTTGCGCACGTCGATTCCGCCGGGCGCCAGCCCGGACCGCTCCAATCTCGTCCAGGATGCGGCGGACATCGGCGGGCGTGTCGACCGGGACGCAGAGGCTGTCGTGATCCTCCAGCACGGGAAGGAACCCCATGTTCCGGATCATTCCGGCCGCGGACGCGTCGATCGACTTCAGCGTCAGTCGCATCGGCTCGCCGTGCTCCTCCGTCAGCCTTGCCGGCGAGTCGATCGCGACGATCCGTCCCTTGGCGATGATCGCGACCGTGTCGGCCAGCAGTTCGGCTTCCTCCATGTAATGCGTGGTGAGGAACACCGTCTTCCCGCGCTCCTTCAGCCCCTTGAGCACTTCCCAGACCTGGCGCCGTGCGTAAGGATCGAGTCCGGTCGTGGGCTCGTCGAGAAAGATGATCTCCGGGTCGCTGACCAGCGCGACGGCGATCCCGAGCCGCTGCTTCAGACCGCCGGAGAGGGTGTTGAACCGGGCCGCGGACTTGTCGCGCAGATTGGTGAGATCCATCAGGGCGTCGACGTCGGCGCGGCATCCGAACACGCGGGCGTAGTACTGCAGGCTCTCGCGCACCGTGATGCGATCGAACGAGCTGAAATTCTGCGGCAGCACGCCGATCCGCCGGACCACGCGCGCCTTGTGCTTCGTGACGTCCATGCCGAGCACGGTGACCGTTCCCGAGGTCGGCACGCGGATGGTCTCGATCACCTCGGCGGTCGTGCTCTTTCCCGCGCCGTTGGGGCCCAGGAACGCGAACACCTCGCCCGACTTGACGGTGAACGAGACGTCGTCGACCGCCCGCAGCGCGCCGTAGCGCTTGCAGAGCTTGTCCACCACGATGGCGGGTCCGGTGGTCGGCATGATGAAGCGCTTCGCTTGCACGGGAGGCGCAAGGCGGCCGTGCTAGAGCTTCGCGAGCTCCTCCGCGATCGCGTCGACGGCGTCCCGGACGAGCGACTCGGTGTGGTTGATCGTGATGAATATGCGCAGCCGCGTGGCGTGCTCGGGAACGGCCGGGTGGATGATCGGCTGGACGTTCATGCCGCGACGGAACAGGGCGCGGGAGAGCCGCAGGCAGCGTACCGAATTGCCGACGATGATCGGAATCACCGGGGTTCCGGCGGCGATCCCCGTATCGAGTCCGCGCTCGCGGGCGAGCCGGAGGAAGAGGTCCGACAGCGCATGGAGCCGCGCGACGCGCTGCGGTTCGCGGCGCAGCACCGCCAGTGCGGCCAGCGCAGTGGCCGCGTTGGGCGGGGATATGCCCACGCTGTAGACGAACCCGGGCGCCGTGTACTTGAGGTACTCGACGAGTTCGGCGGAGCCTGCGATGTAGCCGCCGCAGCTCGCCAGCGACTTGGACAGCGTGCCCATCCACACGTCGACGGCGGAAGCGGCGATGCCGGCGTGTTCGCCGAGGCCGCGGCCGGTCTTGCCCATCGTGCCGAGCGAGTGGGCCTCGTCGACGTAGAGCATCGCGTGGTGCTTCTCCTTGACGTCGACGAAGCGCGCGAGGTCGGGGTAGTCGCCGTCCATGCTGTAGACACCCTCGATGGCGATCAGCACGCGGCGGTAACTGTGGCGGATGCCCGAGAGCAGCACGTCGAGCGCGCGCCAGTCGTTGTGGGCGAATCCGCGGCAGGTGGCGCCGGAGAGCCGCGCGCCCTGGAGAATCGAGTTGTGGGCGAGGATGTCGTGGACGATGAGGTCGCCCGGGCCCATCAGGTGCCCGATCGTCGTGACGTTGGTGGCGTGCCCGGAGACAAAGGCGATCGCCGCAGGCGTGCCGACGAACGCGGCGAGTGCGTGCTCGAGGTCGCGATGGATCTGCTTTTCGCCGGAGACGAGGCGGCTCGCGCCCGCGCCGGTGCCGTAGCGGTCGATCGCCTCCTTGGCGGCCGCGGTGACTGCCGGGTCGTGCGCCATCCCGACGTAGTCGTAGGCGCAGAAATTGGTCAGCGCGCGGCCGTCGATGTGCGCGAGCCCCGGCCCGGCAGCCGTCCGGGTTTCGTCGCCCTGGTCCACGTTGAAATAGGGGTTCGTTTCGGTGACGGCCAGCAGCATGCGTTTGTGGCGCTTCCACTCGAGGTATTCGGGGAACCGCGCCACGTCGTAGTTTTCCGCCGGAACCAGCCCCGCGGAAACGCCGGAAGGCGGATGATCGAACAGATGCCTCTGCACCGCAGCGGCGAGATCGCCGAGCGTCTTCGCCTGGCTGTAGATCGTATCGGGCAGGTGACGCCCGAAGCTCTTCTCGAGCGCGGCAACGAGTTCCATGCGCTGCAGCGAATCGAGACCAAGGGCCTCGATCGGCGTTTCGGGCGCGACGTCGGCGAGTCCGGTGCCCGACATCGAAAGCGCGTGCTGGCAAATGGCGGCGAGCGCGGCGGACTCCGCCGGCGGCGCAGGCGACGGGGCAGGGACCGAAGACGTCGGCCCCGGCGTCACGTCGTGCCGGGCAAGGGGCTTCAGCTCGTCGGCGCGAAACGCGGCGCAGGTCGCGCGACGCTGGACCTTTCCGCTGGAGGTCTTGGCGATGGTGCCGCAGCGGATCAGGACGACCGCATCGAGGGCCAGACCGTGCCCTTCGAGTACCGCGACGCGGACCGCGTCGATGACGTGGGCCAGATCGGCGCTCCCGTCACGGACCACCTCGTGGACGAGGACGAGCCGCTGCGCGCCGTTGTCCTCGACGGCGAAAGCTGCGCCCAAGCCAAGCGCCAGCAGCGGGTGGCTTTGGCGCGCGGTGGCTTCGATGTCCTGCGGGTGATGATTGAGGCCCCGCACGATGATGAGGTCGTCGATTCTGCCGGTGATGTAGAGCTCTCGGTCGTGCATGAAGCCGAGATCGCCGGTCCGCAGGAAGGGACCGTCGTCGGGATCGCGCAGTTGCGCGTGAAACGTCGCTGCGGTTCTGCCGGGATTTCGCCAGTACCCCTTGCCGATGGATTCGCCGGCGACCCACACCTCGCCGACGCGGTCGGAGGCCGCTCGCTCGCCGGTCCCGGGTGTGACGATGGCCACGGACAGCGAGCCGACGGGCGCGCCGCAGCCGACGAGGCGCCGGCCGCCGGGTGCATGGTCGGGCAGCGGCACGACCGTTCCTTGCGCGAGGGCATCGCCGCGGAATGCGCGCACTGTGGCGCCGCTTCCCGACTTGGGTCCGGTGACCATCAGCGTCGCCTCCGCCAAGCCGTAGCACGGATAGAAGGACGAGGGCCGGAATCCGCACGGAGCGAAGGTCTCGGCGAATCGGGCGAGCGTGGCCGGATCGACGGTTTCGGCGCCGATGAACGCGACGGACCAGGAGGAAAGGTCGAGGACCGAGCGCTGCTCCGCCGTTATCTTGCGGACGCACAGGTCGTACGCGAAGTTGGGCCCGCCCGAAGCAGTCGCGCGGGACCGGCTGATCGTGTCGAGCCAGACGAACGGATTCTGGGCGAACATCGCAGGCGCAATGATGACGTTCGGAATGCCGCAGTAGACCGGCCCGAGGACGCCGCCGATGAGCCCCATGTCGTGCGAGGCAGGAAGCCAGAAGACGGCCTTCGTGTCGGGTCCGACCTCGAAGGCGTTGGCGATCGCACGCGTGTTGGCGAGAAGATTGGCGTGGGTCAGCATCACGCCTTTGGGCCGGCTGGTGGAGCCGGAGGTGTACTGGATCATCGCCAGCGAATCCGGATCCGGGTCGCCCGCGATCCAGCCGTCGGCGCGGGCGTCGGTCAGCTTGTCGGTCGCGATCCAGCGGACCGCCGCGGTCCCGCCGTTCATCCTTTCCATGGCCTCGACGGTGGAGGCGGTACTGAGCGCTACGGGTGCCCCGGCGTCGCCGACGAGCGCGTGGAAGCGATCGAGCGTTCGCGTGCGGGGAGGGTAGGCGGGCACCGCCACGCAGCCGGCGTAGAGCGCCCCGAAAAAGGCGGCGATGAATTCGATGCCGGGTGGGTAGGCAAGCACGACATTCTGCCCGACGAGGCGCATGTCCTGCAGGTGGACGGCGATGGCCCGGGCGCGCCGGTCGAGTTGCGCATAGCTCATCGATACTCGCGACGTATCGCCATCGATCAACTGCGCGAACGCGGTGTCGCGGGGACGTTCCGCCGCGTGTTCCCGCAGGCGGCGCACCAGGTTGGTGCGGTCGGGCCGCGCGCCGGTGCCGGTCCCGGCGCCTCGTAGAACCCGCAGGGCCGACGCGGGCGCAATGGGGTGCAGCCGGTCGGAATCTTTTCGGACGATCGAATGCATACCTGCTCCCTGCCTCACTTGGACGAAGCGTAGGTGAAACAGCCTGCGCGGTCCGTGCGCTACCGAACACACGGTGCCGCAGCGCACGCAGTCACGGCGCCCAGGCACAGCCATTAGTGCGGTGCGGTTCACCCGAAAGAGCAATGTGCGATACCGCACATCCGGCAACCCGCATAGGCGGGGAGAATACATCTGTGGACAATCGACGTGCGGCGGTCAGTCGCACGAGCCGAGGTGAGCACAGTGCCGGAGTGTGCGCAAGGCCCTCTCTGTCGTGATGACCTGGCCCTCGGCAGTTGTCCGGAGTTGGTCCGGAAGGTCGACCTTGTGCGCGCTCGCGTACCGGGCCGGTAGTCACGTAGGGAGAGAAGCCATGTTGGCACCGACGCCACCGCATCCGATACGCGCCAGGAAGTCGAGACCTGCGATCTGCCCCGGGGCCTCAACGGCGGCATTCGTTCGGCCGCTCAAGGTCCTTGCCGGTACGATGCTGGTCGTCGCAGCCATGGCGATGGCACCGGGAACCACGGCCAAAGACGGGGGCCAGGCCGGCCATTGGGTCGGTACGTGGAACGCGAGCCCTCAGGCCGCGTTCCATCCGGTCGAACTCAACGGCCAGACCGTTCGCCAGATCGTGCACGCGAGCATCGGCGGCACGCGGGTGCGCGTGCGCCTCTCCAACGCATACGGCACGGAGTCGCTGCACATCGGGGCGGCGCGTGTGGGCTTGCGCAGCACCGGCGCATCGATCGCATCAGGCTCGGACCGGGCGCTCAGGTTCAACGGGGCGGAGTCCACGACGATCCCGGCCGGCGCCCTGGCAATCAGCGATCCGGTAAACCTCAGGGTGCCCGACCGCGGCGACCTGGCGGTCAGCATCTACGTTCCCGGCACTGCGCTCGCGGCGACCGAGCACTCGCTCGGGCTGCAGACGACCTACATCTCGCCCCAGGGGGATTTCAGCGGCGCCGACACCCTGCCGACGGCGGCCACCACCCAGTCCTACTACTTTCTGGCGGGCGTCGAAGTCGACGCAGCCCCGAATTCCCGGGCCGTCGTCACGCTCGGCGACTCGATAACCGACGGGTTGCACTCGACGCCTGACGCCAACGCCCGCTGGCCGAATCGCCTCGCCGAACGGCTGCGCCTGCAGAAGGGCGGCAGCAAGGTCGCAGTGCTCAATGCAGGCATCAGCGGCAACCGCGTTCTGGATGACACGGTAGGGACGAACGCATCGGCGCGCCTGGATCGCGACGTGCTGGTGCAGTCCGGCGTGCGTTACCTGATCGTCCTGCAAGGCATCAACGACATCGGGTTTCCCGGATCCCCGGCCGCCGACGAGATCATTGCCGGCCATGTTCAGATCATCGACCGGGCGCACGCGATGGGCCTCAAGGTTTATGGAGGCACCCTCACCCCGTTCCAGGCGTTCCTGCCCGGCTTCTACTACACCGACGATGGCGAGGCGAAGCGGCAGGCCGTCAATCAGTGGATCAGGACCAGCAAGGCCTACGATGCGGTGATCGATTTCGACAAGGCGATACGCGACCCGAAAAATCCGGCCAGGATGCGCCCGGCGTACGACAGCGGCGACAATCTGCACCCGAACGATGCCGGCTACAAGGCGATGGCCGATGCCATCGACCTTTCGTTGTTCGGGAAGCGGGATTCGAGCCGCCGTGCGGCCAGTGCGACGAGCCCGTCGACGCCGCCGGGGAAGCAGCCGGCGACGCCTTGCCAGTGCGCGCCTTGCCGGTGCGCGCCTTGACGTGGTCCGGCCGTGCTCGAGCGCGATCGGGACGAGGCGTCAGTACGGAAGCCTTTCCTTGAGCTTCAGTATCGGCGCCTCGACCAGATACCACATCGCCGTCGCCAGCAGGATCGTCAGCCCGAGCCGCGCCGCAGAGGGAGGAAGCTCGCGTATCACGGAAGAATGTACCGAGAGCCAATCGAAAAGCGGCCACATGAAGAGGTGGATGAGATACAGGCCGTAGCTGATCTTGCCGAGGAAACGAAAGGGTGCCCAATTGAAAAGACCGAGCACCCAACGGTTGTCCGTCTGCCATAGTCCAAGCACCATCGCCAGAAACCCGAGCGCAAGCAGCGTCTGCATGTGTGGCGGGTGCATGACGTGGTCGATCGACGGGATCTCCGGCGGAAACAGCGCGAACAGTGCCGCCACCGACGCGAGGCCGACCGGAAACATCCATTGACGGGCAGCGGAACGCAGGCGGTCGGAGATTCCCGACGTGCCCGCGAACACCACGGCGCCCACCGCGCCGGCGATCAGGTATTCGCCGCAGACCAGGGGAATCAGCCCGTACGCCGACTTCGGCAGGAATGCGGCGAAGAGGAAGCGAAATCCGATCGACGTGCACCACAGCGCGAGCAGCCAGGCAAGCCTCGAACGCCCCGGCCGCAGGAACGAAAACAGCAGCGGGAAGACGAGATAGAACTGCTCCTCGACGCACAACGACCAGAAGTGGATGCCGTACATCCGCACCGGATCCCAGGCAACGTCCGCAAGTTCAGGCTGGACCCACGTATAGAAGAAGATCCCCCAGTTCATCACGTAGAGAACGAATGCAGGCAGGTAGGCGATGCCGACCGTGGCTGCCGCCAGTCCCAGCACCAGGTAGTAAGCGGGAAAGATCCGCAGCGCGCGGCGCGCGTAGAAGTTCTTGAGTGCCTGCATGCGCGGCCGTGTCTCGAGCGCGATCAGGATTCGGGTGATCAGGAATCCGCTGATCACGAAGAACAGGGAAACGCCGTAGCTGCCCCACCAGAAGCGCGTGATATCGCTGTGCACCAGAAAGACGGGCAGGAACGCGAAGAACCGAAGTCCGTCGAGCTGTTTGCGATGTTCGAGCGTTTGCATGTGGCGTGAACCTGGCGGGGAATTGCGCAGACATCGAACGCGCGGCTTCAGTTGCAACTGCGACGGGAGCGATTTCGGAACCTGGCGATCGATCGAAAGCGAGGCGTCGGGATTTCGTTACACCGACGCGTGCTTCCCAGCAGATCGAAATTTCACTTCAAGCTTGAACTCGTGTTCCGCCAACGACTTCTCGTAGCCGCGAATTTCCGCCATGAAGGCTTGGGTCGCGGGCGATAGCGGGCGACTCTTCAGGTAGATGAAGCCGTAGCTGGCGCGGAAGTCCAATCCAGACGTGGGGACAATCACGACACCACCGATCTTGAGGTCCGGCTCCACCAGTGACAGCGTGGATAGAAGCAAGACCTCGCTCTGGACAATCAGACGCCCGAGGTTTGTCGGCGCCCCCACGTCGACCGCTGGTATGAAGTCGCCACTGAAGGTGTCGATGTAGCCGGCGCGTCCGGTATCGCGAGGCAGCGCGGCGGCATGGCGAGGAGGCAGGCGCGTGGTGGCCCACGGATATTGAAGCAAGTGGTTCAGCAAGATTGTGCGCGAGCGAAGGATGGGATGCCCCGCGCGACAGCAGAAATGGGCCCGGTGTTGCCCAACCATTTCGGTCTGCAACGAGTCGTCCAGCACCGCGCCACCGAGTTCGGCGATACCGAGGTCGACCTTCTTGTCGACAACCGCCTGGGTCACCTCCCGCCAGGCGGTCGCTTGAAACGAGATCCTGAGATTCGGATGCTTGGACAGCAGCGCGCCGGCTGCAGGATAGGCAGACATGGCACCGGGCAGGGGGCCCAACGCAACTTTCAGTGATCCGGTTTCCAAGCCGGCGAGGAGGTTGATCCGTCGCAGGAACTCGCTCTCCATCTGAATCGTGTCACGCGCGTGCTCCACGACGAGCTTGCCGAACTCGGTGGGAATCACGCCGTCCCGCCGCCGTTCGAAGAGCTCCACGCCCAGCTCGGACTCGAGGGCCTGGATGCTCTTGGTCAGTGCCGGTTGGGAAATCCGTAGCGTGGAAGCTGCACGTCGGAAGCTCGCGTGCTCGGCCACACTCACGGCATGACGCAATCGTAGCGCGGTGGTCACGATAACCTTTCTTATATCAGACAATAACTATTATGGGCTCTCAAGCTAATTTATCATACGAGCCCAGGGTGTCAGCGCCGGCCGGCGGCATTTGGTGAGCAGCCCGTTTGCTCGCAACGGCAAACGGGCGTACGGACCCACGGCGTTAATGAAGGGGCGAGCGCCGTGAAAGCGTCGCTCGCTTTCGTTCAGGTACCCGAGGAGCGGTAAACATGAGATCGCTGCGTGCGTTCTCGACGATGGCCCGCATTCGGGCGGTGGTGGCGCTGTTCATGCTCGGCGCATGCACCACCGTCAATGCGCAGACCGACCCCCTGCCGTCATGGAACGAAGGCGCCGCGAAGAACGCGATCGTCGAGTTCGTGCAGACCACCACCACGCCAGGCAGCCCGAACTTCGTGCCGCCCGCCGAGCGCATCGCCACGTTCGACCAGGATGGAACGCTGTGGGTCGAGCACCCGATCTACGCGCAGGTGATGTACTGCCTCGACCAGGTTCCGGCGCTGGTCAAGGCGAAGCCCGAGCTTGCCAAGGTCGAGCCGTTCAAGACCGTGCTGTCGGGTAACCGCGAGGCGATCGCCAAGCTGCCGGAGTCCGAGCTGCTCAAGATCGTTGCCGCGACGCTGACCGGAATGTCGGTGGAGGATTTCCAGGCCGAGGTGAAGAAATGGATCGCCGAGGCAAAGGATCCGCGTTGGAAGAAGCCGTACACGGAGCTCACCTACCTGCCGATGCAGGAAGTTCTGAGGTATTTGCGCGGCAACGGCTACAAGACCTACATCGTGACCGGTGGCGGCCAGGACTTCGTGCGTGTGTATTCGGAAGCGGTCTACGGCATTCCACCCGAGCAGGTGGTCGGCACCGCCGGGGGAACGAGATACGGGTATGCCAACAATGGCAAGCCGTTCCTGACCAAGGAACCGAGGCTGCTGCTCAACGACGACAAGGCTGGCAAGCCCGAAGGCATCCACCTGATGATCGGTCGGCGGCCGACGGCTGCGTTCGGTAATTCGGCGGGCGACCAGCAGATGCTGGAGTACACGAAGGCGGGAAACGGTGCGCGACTGGCGATGCTGGTCCTGCACGACGACGCCAAGCGCGAATACGCGTACGGTCCGGCGCAAGGGCTGCCGGCCAGTAAGGTCGGCACCTTTCCGCAGGCTTTGTACGGCCAGGCGCAGAAGCAGGGCTGGACGGTCATCAGCATGAAGAACGACTGGAAGCGCGTCTTCTCGTTCGAGTGACGCGAGCATTCACGACGGTCGATCGGGCCTGAAGGACAAATCTTTCCAAGGAGTCTGGACAATGAGAATGAGAAATCTGTTTGCCGCGCTCGTCGCTGGCGGTGCAGTTGCGCTGGGCCTGGCGTCGCCGGCGCTTGCGCAGACACCCGCCAAGAAACCCAACATTCTGTTCATCGTGTCGGACGACACCGGCTACGGTGACCTCGGCCCCTACGGCGGCGGCGAAGGGCGCGGCATGCCGACGCCCAGTATCGACCGGATGGCGAACGACGGGATGACGTTCTTCTCGTTCTACGCGCAGCCGAGCTGCACGCCGGGTCGCGCCGCGATGCAGACCGGCCGCATCCCCAACCGCAGCGGCATGACCACCGTGGCGTTCCAGGGCCAAGGCGGCGGGTTGCCGGCGGCGGAGTGGACGCTGGCGTCGGTGCTGAAGCAGGGCGGGTACCAGACTTACTTCACCGGCAAGTGGCACCTTGGCGAAGCCGATTACGCGTTGCCCAACGCGCAGGGCTACGACGAGATGAAGTACGTCGGCCTTTATCACCTCAACGCCTACACCTACGCCGACCCGAAGTGGTTCCCCGACATGGACCCGGAGTTGCGGGCCATGTTTGCGAAAGTCACCAAGGGCGCGCTGTCCGGGAAGGCCGGCGAAAAGCCGATCGAGGAATTCAAGATCAACGGCCAGTACGTCGACACCCCGGTGATCGACGGGAAGCCGGGGGTGGTTGGCATTCCGTACTTCGACGGCTATGTCGAAAAGGCTGCAATCGAGTTCCTGGACAAGGCGGCCAAGTCACCCGACAAGCCGTTCTACATCAACGTCAATTTCATGAAGGTGCACCAGCCGAACATGCCGGCGCCGGAGTTCGAGCTGAAGTCCCTGTCCAAGAGCAAGTACGCCGACTCGGTCGTCGAGCTCGACACCCGCATCGGTCGGATCATGGACAAGCTCCGCGCGCTGGGTCTCGACAAGGACACGCTCGTCGTCTACACGACCGATAACGGCGCCTGGCAGGACGTCTACCCGGACGCCGGCTACACGCCGTTCCGCGGGCACGAAGGGCACCGTCCGCGAGGGCGGCAACCGGGTTCCGGCCATCGCCGTCTGGCCCGGCAGGATCAAGGGCAGCTCCAAGAATCACGAGATCGTCGGCGGCCTCGACCTGATGGCGACCTTCGCCGCCATCGGCGGGGTGAAGCTGCCGGAGAAGGACCGCGAGGGGCAGCCGATCATCTTCGACAGCTACGACCTGTCGCCGGTGCTGTTCGGAACGGGGAAGTCCCCGCGCAAGGAGTGGTTCTATTTCACCGAGAACGAACTGTCGCCGGGCGCCGCCCGCGTGGGCAACTACAAGGCCGTGTTCAACCTGCGCGGTGACAACGGCCAGTCCACCGGCGGTCTCGCCGTGGACACCAACCTCGGCTGGAAGGGTGCTGCGAAATATGTCGCCACCGTCCCGCAGATCTTCGACCTGTGGCAGGACCCGCAGGAGCGCTACGACATCTTCATGAACAACTATACCGAGCGCACTTGGACCATGGTCCCCATCACCGAGGCCATCACGACGCTGATGAAGACCTACATCAAGTACCCGCCCCGGAAGCTGCAGAGCATGGGCTACGACGGGCCGGTTGAAATTTCCAAGTACCAGCAGTTCCAGTGGGTGCGCGAACAGTTGATGAAGGACGGCGTCAACATCTCGCTGCCGACGGGCAACTAGCGCCGAGCACGCGGTAACAGTCAGCACCGTCGGGCCAGGAATGGCCTAAGTGTGAACCGTCGCGCTGCGTGCCTTTATGGGCATGCAGCGCGACGTTTTCTTGGCGTGCCGAGGCGCGGGTGAGGACGATTGTGGCCGGGAGGGCTGGTCTTGAGTGCGGCCGAACTCGGTGTCGTTCGCCGCGAAACAGCACAAGAGCGTTGCGCCTGGGCCGCCATCCACGCCCTGACCGGCTGGCGGCGGCCTTTCATTTCGACAAGAAGCGCATCTGATAGCACACAGGGTGGATCGGTATGAAGCGTACCCGCAAGTCTTCCATTCTCGATTGTCCCGTTCGAGCGGCCGCGCTCGCCTCGGCGATGTGCGTTCTGGGCGGAACCTCTGCCGTAGCCGCGCCGATCAATGGCCAGGTCCTTGGCGGCGGGACGCCTATCTCGGGCTCGACGGTCACGCTGTGGGCCGCAAGTGCCGGCGTACCCAAGTCGCTGGCGCGAGCGACGACCGGCGCCGACGGAAGCTTCGCGCTGCTGGCGCCGGATGCGTCCGATGCTGGTGCGAGCCTTTACATGACGGCGAACGGCGGCCGCTCGGCGGCCGACAAGGGAACGGGCCCGAATGACGCGATCGCGTTGATGACCGTGCTGGGCGGCAGGGCTCCCGCCAAAGTCACGATCAACGAGCTGACGACCATCGCGTCGGTATGGACGCATAACCAGTTCATCGACGGCACCGCGATCAAGGGCCTTCCGCTGCAATTGAAGATCACGGCCGGCAACGTGCCGAGCTTCGTCGATCTGGCGACCGGTGGCTGGGGCACGACGATCCAGGATCCGCTCAACAGCGGCCAGACACCGACGATGGCGAATTTTGCGACGCTGGCCGATGCGCTAGCCGGCTGCGTCGCTCGCGTGGTGCCCGACGCGTGCGCCAAACTTTATGCCGCCGCCAAGGGACCTGCGGGGACGATGCCCGCCGACACGCTGGCCGCAGCGCAGGCGATTGCCCGCTACCCGTGGTATCAGCCGCAGCGGACTTTCGCCTTGCTCGATGCTTTCTATCCAGTGCCACAGGGCAAGAACCTGCGCCCGGCGCCGTATGCACCGTACCTGCAGTTCGTGCCCAGCGCCTGGGTGCTGCCGCTGAAGTTCGACGGCGGCGGTTACCGCGCCGGCGGCAAAGCGATGTTCGACAGCGAGGGCAACCTCTGGGTCGGCAATAACTTCACCGTCGGATGGCAGGCCAACGACGCGTTGTGGCAGGGCAACGCCAGCAAGTTCGACCCGAACGGCAAGCCCCTGTCGCCGATCACCACCGGCTTTACCGGCGGCGGCATGGAAGGCGGCACTTTCGGCGCAGCCATCGACCTGAAGGGCAACGTCTGGCTCGCAAGCTATGGCAGCAAGTCCATTGCCGTATTCGACAAGGACGGGAAGCCGCTGACGCCGCCCGAGGGCATCAACTTCGGCGGTCGGCTCGGGCTGATGCAGGGCATCATCACGGCGCCCAACGGCGATGTGTGGGCGTTGGGAGTCTCGAAGCGGCAGCTCCTCCACTTTCCGAAGGGCGACTGGAAGAACGGCAGGATGGTCTGCGAGGGCGACAGCGCCGAGCCGTGCAAATCCTTCACGGCGCCGTTCCACCTCGCCATCGACCAGCAGGACCGGATCTGGGTCTCGGACAGCTCGTTCCACGTCATCCGCTTCCCGGCGGCCGAACCGAGCAAAGCCGTGAAGCTCGAGGTGCGCTCCAACAACAGCGGACTCAACATCGACAGTCAGGGCAATGTCTGGGTGACCAATCGTTTCGGGGCCGGGCTGCTGGGCATGGCGCACATGGTGGACATGGCGGTGCACCTGAAGACCGGAGGCGTCCTCTCGGCGTCCGACTACCTGACCAAGACCATGTCGGAGCAGAAGAGCGGCAGCGGCAGCGTCACCCTGCTGCGGCCCGACGGCACGCAGTTTCCGGGCTCGCCGTTCAGGGGCGGTGGCCTGCCCGGACCGTGGGCAGTGGTGGTGGACGGAAACGACAACGTCTGGGTCAGCAACTTCGCGATGCCGGCAAGCCCGATCGTGCAACTGTGCGGCGTGCGCACCGAGAACTGCCCGCCGGGCATGAAGACCGGTGACCAGATCTCGCCGCCGGGCGGGTACGTCGGCGGCGGGCTGCAACTGCAGACCGACATTGCGGTATCGCCCGCGGGCGACGTTTGGGCGATGAACAACTGGCAGGACATCGACAGTTGCTACGCCGGTCCTGCCGAGGCGCTGTCGACGCGTTGCGGCGGTCAGGGTGTGGTGATCTTTTTCGGCATGGCGAAGCCCGTGCGCGCGCCGCAGATCGGACCGGCTCAGGCGTACTAGGCGCCGGCCATTACTCGTGATGCGGGCATTTCGCGATGGAGTAGATCCTGGAGTAGATCCGCGAGCCGGGGAGCTCCTATGCCGCGTCCTCAATGTCGCATAATTTGTATTATGTAAAATAACGGATGCCCGGTAGGAAACCCGTTCAGGCACCGTCCCGCTTTCCGACCATCCGCCTGGAAACACGGCGAATCCTCGGCCCCTCGGATCGCCGGTCCCACCATCTCTCAGCGCCAGAGCTGGCGAACGCGCGCCGAAATGTCGACCCGCAGCTTCGACGCCTGGTCTAACGGTTCCCGGCCCCCGGATCCCGCCACCGCCACCGGCCAGGCGCAGGCGTCGAAATGCCGGGTGGCGCTGTTCGGAATGAATCGCGTGCGCGACACGTAGACGTGGCGGTCGCCGAAGGCCGCCTGCTGGTGCACGTGGAACTGCTGCGGCAGCATCAGGTGCAGATGGTCCTTCGCCCGCGTCATTGCCACGTACAGCAGCCGCCGTTCCTCGTCGATTTCCTCGCGGGTACCGGTGCCCAGGTCGGACGGGATGCAGCCGTCGACGGCGTTGAGGATGTGGACGGTCTTCCACTCCATTCCCTTGGCGGAATGAATGGTCGAGAGGACGAGGTAATCGTCGTCGAGGCTGGGCACGCCCGCCTCCGCGCTGGTGGCGCTGGGCGGGTCGAGCGTCACTTCGGTGAGGAAGCGTTCGCGGGAAGCGTAGGTGGACGCGATCTGCCGCAACTGCACGAGGTCGCCCTGGCGAACGTGGGCGTCCTCGTAGATGCGCTGAAGGTGCGGCTCGTACCATGCCGCGACGAGGTCCAGCTCGGCGGGCCAATCCGACGTTGGGCGCCGGAGTCGGTCGAACAGCTCGACCAGGGCGCCCCAATCCGCGGTGGCTGAGGGTGGCGCGCTGAATGCCGCGATGGCAGCCGCGGGATCCGGCGCCCGGTCCATCGCGTCGAGCAGCTTCGTCGCCGTGGCGGGACCGATCCCCGGCAGCAGGCGCGCCACCCGGAATCCGGCCATGCGGCTGCGCGGATTCTCGGCCCAGCGCAGCACGCACAGGACGTCCTTGACGTGCGCGGCCTCCAGGAACCTGAGCCCACCGAACTTCACGAACGGGATGTCGCGCCGGGTCAGCTCGAGCTCCAGCTGGGCACTGTGGCTCGACGTGCGAAACAGCACCGCCTGCGATTTCAGCGCGATCCCCGCCTCCCGGTATTCCAGGATGCGTTCCGCCACGCACCGCGCCTGCTCGACTTCGTCCCGGACGGTGACGAGCTGCGGCTTCTCGCCCGAACTCCGGTCGGTCCACAGGTTCTTGGTGTACCGCTCGCTCGCCATGCCGATGACGGCGTTGGACGCGTCGAGGATGGGCTGGGTCGACCGATAGTTGCGCTCGAGCGTGACGACTTCCGCCGGCGCCGCGAACTGACCAGGGAAGTCGAGGATGTTGCGCACCGTGGCCGCACGGAACGAGTAGATCGACTGCGCATCGTCGCCGACGACGGTCAGGCCCCGGCCATCCGGCTTCAGCGCCCGAAGGATGGTCGATTGCAGCCGGTTCGTGTCCTGGTACTCGTCGACCAGCACGTGATCGAACCGCGCCCCCACCTCCTCCGCCAGGCCGGGGTCCGCCATCATGTGCGCCCAGTAGAGCAGCAGGTCGTCGTAGTCGAGGACGTTCTGCGCCTGCTTGGCCGCGACATACGCGTCGAAGAGCCCCCGGAGCTCTGCGCCCCATTGGGCGCACCACGGAAACGCCGTCTTCAACACCTCGTCGAGGGGCGCTTCGCTGTTGACGGCGCGGGAATAGATGGCAAGGCAGGTCCCCTTGGTCGGGAACCGACTCTTCGTCGTCGACAGCCCGGCCTCGTGCCGGACCACGGCCAGCAGGTCTTCGGAATCGCCGCGGTCGTGGATCGTGAACGACGCGTGGATGCCGATGCGCTCCGCATAGCATCGCAGCAGCCGGGCACCGACGCCGTGGAACGTTCCCGACCAGGACAGCGCGGGAGCCTGTTGCCCGCGGCCGTTGCCCAGGACGCGGATCAGGATGCGACCGGCGCGTCGCTCCATTTCCGCGGCGGCCCGGCGGGAGAACGTCAGCAGCAGGATTCGCTGCGGGTCGGCGCCGTTGAGCACCAGGTGCGCCACCCGGTGAGCCAGGGTGTCGGTCTTGCCGGATCCGGCACCGGCAATGACCAACAGCGGCCCCGTTCGGGCCGTGCGGCCCGACGCCGAACTCGACGGCGAGGCGCTGCTGCGGATTCAGCGCCGCCAGGTGCGCGTCCGGGCGGACGGCTGGCGGGACGGATGCCGGGACGGTTCGGGGGTCGGCTGGAGCTGGCTGCAAGTGGTTGCCCGATTCGACAGAACGTTCGTTCGATCGAATCGTATCACGTCCCGCCCCTTGCGCTGCCGCAACTTCGGCATCCGCCGAACCCGGTAAACTTCGCCGTCGTCCCGGAATGGCGCGCAATCGGCGTCGCCGGCAAACTTCCACCCTGGAGATGCAAGTGATCAAATCGCTTCCCGCTGTCGTGCTCGCCGCGCTGCTTTCCGGCGGCGCCGCCTGGGCCGCAACCCCGCCCGCGTCCGCCGCCGCCGCCCCGCTCAAGGGCACGGTGCTCGAGACGAAGGACGTCGACCCCTACACCTACCTGCGCCTCAAGACCAAGGACGGCGAGACCTGGGCCGCCGTCGGCAAGGCGCCGGTGAAGGTGGGCGCCGAAGTCACCATCGAGAACCCGGCGGTGATGAAGGATTTCGAGAGCAAGACGCTCAAGCGCAAGTTCGACCGGATCGTCTTCGGCACGCTGGCCGGTGCCGGCCCGGCACCGACCGCGGCACCCGCCGGCGACATGGCGGCGATGCACGCCAACCTCGCCAAGCCGGTCGAGGTCGCCGACGTCAAGGTCGCCAAGGCGACCGGTCCGGACGCGCGCACGGTCGCCGAGATCGTCTCCGGCCGGGTCGCGCTGAAGGACAAGCCCGTCGTCGTCCGCGGCACGGTCGTGAAGTTCACGCCCGAGGTGATGGGCAAGAACTGGATTCACCTGCGCGACGGCACCGGCTCGGCCACCGACGGCACCAACGACGTCCTCGTCACGTCCAAGGACACGGCGAAGATCGGCGACGTCGTGCTGGTCAAGGGCGTCGTGCACACCGACCGGGACCTGGGTTCCGGCTACTCGTACAAGGTGCTGGTCGAGGAAGCGACGCTGCAGAAGTAGCGTCGCGGCGGACGCCCGGGCCGGAACGTCGACGGCAGGACGCTCACGAGCCCTTCGCCCGGCGCGCCTCCCGACGTGCCGCCGGCGGCGGATTCCATCGGGCCGGAGGCACCAATTTCGGCTGGTCCGGATCGTTCTCGAAGTGCGGCGACATGATCTGGACGCCGTTCTCGTTGAACACGTCCTGGATCGCCGCGTGCAGCGCCGACAGCACCTCGGCGCGCTGGCGCTCCGCGGCCGGCAGGCCGTGACACACCAGCCGGTACTCCACGTAGAAGTCGGACAGCGCGGTCTGGTACACCCGCGGCGCGGGCTCGACCGCGATGCCCTCGGTCCGCCGCGCGGCATCGACCAGCATCGCGTGCACCTGGCGCCATGGGGCGTCGTAGCCGATGGTGACAGTGGCGCCCAGGACGATGCCCACGCCGCCGGCGGTGCGCGAATAGTTCTTGGTCACCGAGGCCAGCACCAGGGAATTCGGCAGGTTGAGTTCCTCGCCGAACGGCGTGCGGATGCGGGTGGTGAACGTCCCCATCGCGACGACGACACCTTCGTGGTCGTTGACGCGTACGTGCTCGCCGACGCGGTAGGTGCGCGTGTACATCAGGATCAGCCCGCTGGCGGCCTGCCCCACCAGTCCCGACGCGCCCACCGACACCATCAGCCCGATCAGCACCGACAGCCCCTTGAACGCGTCGGAGTCGGAGCCCGGGATGTACGGGTACGCCATCACCAGCGCGAACACCCAGACGACGATCGACGTCAGCCGCGCCGTGGGTCGCGCCGTATCGCGGTCGATCCAGCCCACGTGGACCCGACCGTCCTGGACCCGTTCGAAAAAGCCGCGCAGCACGCCGTTCAGCCCGCGCGCCACCAGGAACATCATCGCCACCACCAGCAGCCCCGGGATCGCGTGGGCGATCGCGGCCAGCATCGCGCCGGCGCTCCGGATCACGAACCCGTTCAGCTCCTCGCCCCAGGGGCGGGTGTACGGGAAGCGGCTCAGCACGTAGCCGAGCCACTCGTTGGTGATGAGCAGCACGATCGCCCAGAAGACGAGCCGCGCGAACAGCGCGACCAGGCGCAGCGTCCGCTCGCGCTCGATGATTTCCGCGCCGCGTACCTTCAGCAGCTCCGCCTTGGCGGAGGCGAGCCTGAGCATCCCGGCGGTGGCCGCCATGCCGATCCGGTGGAGGACCCACAGCGCCAGCAGGTAGACGAGCGTCGCCACGCCGGCCCAGGCCGCCGCGATCATCAGCATGCGTCCGTCGCGCGCCTCGCGCGTCTCGGCGACGACCCGCTCGAGCGCCACCACCGCGTCGGCGGTCGCGCTTTCCAGCGTTTCCCCGTGCAGCGACACGACGTCGCCGGTGGCGATGACGAAGGCGAGGGTGCCGTCGATCTCGACGATCGAGCCCTGCGGCGCGTGGTCGACGGTGACCTTGCCCGCCCCGCCCCGGTCGAGCAGCCGGATGATCCGCTCGTGCGCGGCCGCGGCGCGCTCCGATGCCGGCACCCCCAGGAACGACGTGCGGAACGTGAAGATGCGCCGGTTGAACACGGTGACCGTCGCCGCTTCGCCGGGGGACGCGCTGCCGGTGAGCGAGGCGCTCGGCATCAATGCGAATCCGCCAGTGCCAGTGCGCATGCCGCTGTCCGTGCCGGTGGCAGTGGCGGCGTCGACGCCCGCCGCGATGGCGGTCGGCGCGATGCCGGTCGCAACGGCGATGCACAGGCACACCGCGCGCACCATGGCGCCCCAATCGGCCCGGAAGCGCGGGAAAGTGGACCGGGGAGCGGGACGGGTCATGGCGAAGGGATCCTGGCGGCGGGTGGGGCGTCGTCCACCTCGACCTTGCCGGTGCCGCCTCGGGTGGAGGTCGGCACCGATTGTGCGCAAGTCGACGCAGTCGGGGCGCCGCGGAGGATTTTACCGCGCGCCATCGGCGCGCGCCGGACGATCGCGCTTGCCGGCGCCCGCCGCCACCGCACGGCTGCTCGGCGTTCAGTCCTCGATGTCGCTCCACCCCGTGCGCATCCGCACGAACCGGACGATGTGCCTGATCGCCAGCGCGGCCTCGGGGAGGAACTCGGCGATCTGGAATACGTGCGGGACGCCGGGCCAGAGCTCGAGCTCGACGTCGACGCCCGCCGCGTGCGCCTTGTCGGCGGCGCGAGTCGCCTCGTCGCGCATCATCTCGGTGCTGCCCGCCTGCAGGAACAGGGGCGGGAAGCCGGCAAAGTCGGCGAACAGCGGCGAGACTTCGGGGTCGGTGTACTGGTGCGGCGACGGCACGTAGAACTGGCGCAGCACCAGCAACGCGCTCAGCTGGATCATCGGGTCCTGGCCGTCGTACAGCGACATGCTGGGGCTGCCGAGCGTGCAGTCGAGCGCCGGCGACAGCAGCACCGCGCAGCGCGGCAGGGGCTCCCCGGCCCGCCTCGCCCGGTGGAGCGTGACCAGCGCGAGGTTGCCGCCCGCGGAGTCGCCGGCCAGCACGATGTTCTCCGGCGGGATGCCCTGCGCCAGCAGGCCGCGGTAGGCACGATGGCAATCCTCCGCCGCCGCGGGAAACGGGTTCTCCGGCGCGAGCCGGTAATCGGGAATCAGCGCCCGCGCGCCGAGCCGGCGGCACAGCCGCGCCGCCAGCACCGCGTGCGCGTTGGGAAAGCGGAACACGAACGAGCCGCCGTGGAGGTAGAGGATCACGCGCTCGGTTCGGCTCTCCGGCACGGTCAACCACTCGGACGGCACGCCGCCGCAGTCGACCGGCGTGCGAGCGACGTCCTCGGCCAGCTTGAAATGCCGCGCGTCCAGCCGTGCGTATTCGAGCCGCAACGCCGCGATGTCGGAGTCCAGCGTCAGCCGCTTGCGCATCGTCAGCCGCAGCAGCGCCTTGAGCGCGTAGGTGCGCCAGCTGGGGCGCAATTCGATGGTGCGGCGGTAATGCGGGCCGTCGGACATGGGCCTCCTCGATACCTCCGAGGCTACCGGAAAATGTCCGGTCCCGCCCGATCTCCGTCGCCACGCCTCGACGCCCGCCCCGGTGCAGAGCTACGCGCGAAGCTGCGCCCGCGACGCGGCCACGAACCGGCCGCCGGATTCGTCCATCGGAGGCGGCCCCGCCGCGTGTGACGCGACGGGGCGCGAATGCCTAGTCCAGCGGGCGCAGGGCGTGGTCGAACACCCACGTCCCGACCTGCTCGCCCTGCGACCGGCCGGCCGTGACGGCAAGCCGGAAATGGAAGCCGACCAGAATGCGCGACAGGCCATTCTCGTCGGCGGCCTCGGTGAAACTCGCGTAGTTCCGCGTGACGCCGGGCAGCGACACGCTGGTCTGGGCGAACGGAACGTCGTCGCGGCCGAAGAAGCGGTACAGCACGGCGCGGGCGGCGCCGCCGGCCGCCGCATGCGCCGAATTGTAGTCGGGCACCGGCGGAGTCACCGGGTCCAGCGGCAGCCAGGTCGGATCGGCGGTCGTCGCCGGGTTGCCGTCGGTGTCGGCGAGGCGTATCGCCGTGATCGGACGCCAGAACTCGTAGTGGAACTTGGTGTCCATCGACGCGATGTAGGCGTCGGCCTCCGCCAGTTGCAGCAGCGCGAACAGCCGCGCGAGTTCCCACCCGCCCGTGTTCCGGGCGACCCCCACGGTGCGCGCGACCCGGTTCCATCCGAGCGGTGAGTTCTCTTCCCAGAAGACGGCAATCTCGGTTTCGTCGTCGGTCCGGTTCGAGCCCGTGTGCGCGCCGCGAAGGCGGATCTCGTCGACGTCGGCGGCGTACGCGGCGTCCGTCACCGCGTACGGCGGCGGCGAGCGGAACTGGTCACCGTTCTCCAGCACGAAGGGCAGCACGTCGCCCCACAGGGGATCGGCGACGAAGCCGTAGGCAGGACCGGGCTGGTCGAACGGGAACGTGAACCGATAGTCGCCAGGTTCCGTGCCAGGCACGTAGGGCACCTGGGCCAGGTCCGCGCCGTCGTCGGCCCGCAGCCGGAGGATCGCCTCGGCGCAGCGGCGGCCCAGCGTGATGCCCGCCTGCTTGCGGCCGGGGATAGCGTCCGGCTCCTCGGCCATCGCGATCCGGTAAGCCGTGCCGAACCGGTCGGCTCCCGGGGGAAACAGCGTCGACAGGACGTGGTACGCGGCGGTCGCGACCGCGGCGGTCGGCGACGCGTTCGGGCTGCGTCCCCGGCACGCGTACGGTTCGTACTTCAGCTCGATGGCGTTGAGCGTGTCGTGCATCGCCACGAAGGCCATCGCATAGATCCTCGCCTCGCGGTAGGGCGGCAGGCCCGGCGGCGTGGCCTGTGCAAAGGCCACCGTCGCTTCGGTGGCGAGCTGGTTCCAGGCCAGCACCACTTCGCCCACCGACTTGCGCGGCGCGGCGCACGCGTTCCATGCCAACAGGCACAGCCCCGCGGCGCATGCGAGCCGCGTCCCGAGTGTTCGGTTCCGATTCATGTGCGTTCTCCCGGACGGCCGATCCGGCGGGCCCGATGCCCGACGGTAGCCGCCGGGGCAGATTGGATTTCCGGCGCAATCGCCGCAACGGCCGGACGACCAATCGGGAAAAGCGGCGGCTGAAACCCGGAGAAACGCGCGTGAATCCGGCCGGCGTTTCCGGCCCCCGTGCGGCAACACCGGTCGCGGCCGCGCACCAGCCGAGCACGGCGGAAACGGGCACCGTGGTCTAATTGCCCCGCCCTGCCCGGCCGCGGCAGTTCCTCCCGGATTCGTCCATGCGCGCTTGCCTTGCCCGCCTCGTTCCCCCGATCCTCCTCGGTGCCGCCCTGCTGGCGCCCCCGGCATGGGCCGACGAAGCCAAGGTGCTGCGCGTCGGTCTGCCCGACATCGCGCTGCTGGACCCGCAGCAGATCACCGACCTCTTCTCGCGCCGGGTCGCCGACGTCATCTTTGAGGGCCTCTACCAGTTCGACTATCTCGCGTCCCCGGCCAGGGTCGTGCCGAACACGGCGGTCGCGCTCCCGGAGATCACCGACGGCGGCCGCACCTGGACGATCCGCATCCGTCCCGGAATCCTGTTCGTCGACGACCCGGTGTTCAAGGGCAAGGCGCGCGAGCTGGTCGCGGCGGACTACGTCTACTCGATCAAGCGCCGGCTCGATCCGAACCTGAAGCTGGGCGGCGAACCCGCGCTCACCGATCTCGTGGCCGGCGCGCGCCCGGTGGTCGACGCGGCGAGGAAGTCCGGCCGGTTCGACTACGACGCGAACATCGAGGGCCTGCAGGCGGTCGACCGCCACACGCTGCGCCTGAAGCTCACCGCCGTCGATTACACGGTGCTCGAGCGCCTCGCCGTGCTCGGCACCTACGCGGTCGCCCGGGAGGTGGTCGAGGCCGCCGGCAACGACGTGGGAGCGAAGCCGGTCGGGACGGGTCCGTTCCGCCTCGCGGAATGGAAGCGCGGGTCGCGGCTGGTGCTGGAAGCGAATCCGAAGTACCGGACGATCAGCTTTCCCGGCAGCACCGACCCGGCGCACCGGGCGCTGGTGCAGTCGATGCAGGGCCGCAGGCTGCCGGCGCTGTCGCGGATCGAGATCTCGGTGGTCGAGGAGCAGTTGCCCGAGCTGCTGTCGTTCGACCAGGGTGCGCTCGAGTACGTCGCGGTCGGCGGCGCGCTGCTCACCCGGATGCTCGACCGCGGCAAGCTCAGGCCGGAACTCGCCCGGCGCGGCATCGTCCACCACCGCTATCCGGTGCCGGCGCTGATCTATACGTACCTCAACCAGGACGACCCGGTCGTGGGCGGCAACGCGCCGGAGCGGATCGCGCTGCGGCGCGCGATCGCGATGGGCTTCGACAGCGACGAATTCATCAAGGTGTTCTACGGCGGCCAGGGCGTGCCGGCCAACCAGATCCTGCCGCCGGGGACCAGCGGTCACGACCCGAAGCTGCCGGCGAAGTCGTTCCACGACCCGGCAGCTGCGCGCGCGCTGCTCGACCGGTTCGGTTACCGCGACCGCGACGGCGACGGCTTTCGCGAGACGCCCGACGGCAGGCCGCTGGTGCTGGTGCAGAACTCGATGCCCGACAGCGACAGCCGCGAAGCGGACACGCTGTGGCTGAAGAACATGACGGCGATCGGCCTCAAAATGACCGTGAACTCGCAACCGTTCAACGACCTGCTGAAGCGCAGCACCGCGGGCCAGCTGATGATGTTCAACCTGGGCTTCCGCGCGTCCGAGCCTTCCGGCTTCAGCTCGCTGATGACGCTCTGGGGCAAGGCGCCGCCGGACACCAACCGCGCGCGCTTCCGCAACGCCGACTACGACGCCGCCTTCGAGCAGTTCCTGCGCACGCCCGACGGTCCCGAGCGGATCGCGCTGGCGCGTCGGATGTCCGACGTGGTCGGTGCCTACGTGCCGGTCGTGCTGCAGGTGTTCCCGGTCGGCAACGCGTTCAGCCAGCCGTGGCTGCTGGGCTACAACCCGTCGCCGTTCGGGTTCACGTGGAAGTACATGGACATCGACCTCGCGAAGAGGAAGGCGGCCGGAAAGTAGCGGCCGTCGATCAGCCGGCGAGCTGGCGCAGGCAGTACGCCGCCAGCGCGTCGAGCACCGCGTCGTCCTCGCCGATCGCCAGCGCGCAGCGGATGTCGGCGTCGGGGTGCTGCGCGGCGAGGTCGGCGAGCAGCCCCGGCAGGTCGTCGCGGATGTGCCCGCCCTGGCCGAAGAAGACCGGCACGATGCGGACCGCGCGGCAGCCCGATGCGATCAGCCCGGACGTCGCGGCGGCGAGGTCCGGAACCATGAAATCGAGGAACGCCAGCGCCACCGGCGTGTCCGGCACGAGCGCCTCGACGCGTGCGCGCAGGCGGTGCAGCGGCTCGGCCCAGCGGGCGTCGCGGGCGCCGTGGGCGAACAGCACCAGGCCTGCCGGCGGCGACGCGATCGGATTCGGGGCGGAAGTCATGCGTCCGAATATAGCGGCAAAGTCCGTCGAATTGCCGGCGATTGTCCTGGAATCGGGCGCTGTCCAGCCCTGCGGTCGCATGCACCGACGCGCGAGCACCGACGCGGCGAGCACCGACGCGGCGAGCGCCGCTCCGGCGCCGATAGCGATCGGGCCGCGGTTCGCGGCCCGAGGCGTTGAGCGACCACCGGCGGCCGCGCCGTGGCACGACCTGCCGGCGGCAATTGCCGCTAGAAGCGGAAGGTGACGCCGACCATCGGGCCGGCGGCATTCAGGTCCTTGATCCTGTCGCCGTTGAAGTTGTAGTCGAGATAGCGGTACATCGCCAGGACTTCGCCCCACTTGAACGCATAGCCCAGACCGGCCGCACCCTGCCACGTCAGGTCCGAGTCGCCGGTGCCGATGTCGAGGTAATAGGGAATGAACCACTCCCGCTTTTCGCCGAACGCCACGCGCCCCTTGACCCCGACGATCGCGTCCCAGTTCGTCTCGCTGACCTCGATGTCGCGCCCGCGACCCGGGATGTTGATCCCGCCGACGTTGCCGTAGAGGCTGTAGTTCAGCGTCTGCTTGATGTCGAGCATCCGCGCGCCGCCGAGCAGGTCCATCGTCACCGCCGGAGTCGAGACGACGCGGTACTCGCCGGCAAGCGTCCAGACCCAGGCCTTGAGGTCGAGATTCATGTCGGCCGTGACGCCCGCCGGCACACCGCCGTTGCCGACGGAGAAGTCCCGGGTGTTCGACTTGCCGCCGCCCACGTCCATGTAGACGAGGTCGGTGAAGGCGCCCCAGCGTCCGTTGTGGACATCCAGCGTGCCCATGAAGACGAACTTGAGGTTGTCGATGATCGTGTCGGCATCGACATTGATCGGGTTGCCGACCGTCGGAAAGGTCGTCTGGCCGCCGAAGCTCGGGAACCAGCCGTAGATCGTCACCGCGGTGTTCCAGCCGGGCGCCTGCGTCGTCGCCGACTGCGCCAGCGCGGCGGTGGGCGCGGCGACGAGCACCGCCGCGGCCGCGAGCGCCGTCCCGATGCGGGTGGCCTTGCGCGCGCCGCTGTAGTTCGCTTGCTTCGTCATCGCTTCTCCAGGAGTTCGCGCCGGCCGGAACCGGCCGACAAAGCGCATGATTATGGGCTACCCGCCGCGCCGCCGCAATGTCGGGCCGGAAGACGCCGGGCCGAGACTCGGCGACCGCCCAGCCATCGACCGCTGGGATTCGCCCGGGACCACGCGACCGCCGCGGCCGAATGGCGAGTCGCGCTTCGGGCTATGATTGCAGGCAGTGTGGCGCCGCTCCCGGGCGCCGCCGGAAGCCCCCGCCCGCATGCCGCTGCCGCTGTTCCGCCTCCCCGCCCCCGCCCAACGCGACTGGCTCGTCCAACGCCTCGCCCGTCCGGCCCCGTCGTCGGCGCTGGGGCTGTCCGACGGCTTCCGGCTGCCCGGCCGCAGCGGTCCGCCGAAGGCCGCGGCGGTGCTGGTGCCGCTGGTCAACCGGCCGGAGGGGCTGCAGGTGCTGCTGACGCAGCGCAGCGCCGACCTCCCCGACCATCCGGGCCAGATCAGCTTTCCCGGCGGCCGCGTCGAGCCGGACGATCCGTCGCTCGCCGCCGCCGCGCTGCGCGAAGCGCGCGAGGAGGTGGGGCTGCCGTCGTCGCAGGTGCTGGTGCTGGGACAGCTCGCCGAGTACGAGACCGTCACCGGCTACCGCGTGACGCCGATCGTGGGCTGGGTCGAGCCGCCGTTCGCCGTGACGCCCGATCCGGTCGAGGTCGCCGACGTGTTCGAGGTGCCGCTGTCGTTCCTGCTCGACCCCGCGAACCAGCAGCGTCACTTCCGCATGCTGGGCGACATGCGGCGCGACTTCTACGCCATCCCGTTCGGCGAACGCTACATCTGGGGCGCCACGGCCGCGATGCTGCTGATCCTCGACCGCACGCTGCGCGAGGACGGCTGACCACCACCCGCCACCCCCGGATCCGACGATGCTCACCGCCACCCTCCCCCGCCGCGGCACGTTCAGGGGCCTCTCGCCGCACGGCTTCCACGACGTCGTCTATCACGAGTGGGGCGACCCGGCCGCCCGCGACGTCGTCATCTGCGTCCACGGCCTCACCCGCAACGGCCGCGACTTCGACGTGCTGGGCGAAGCGCTGGCGCCGACGCACCGGGTCTTCGCAGTCGACATGCCGGGCCGCGGCGAGAGTGCCTGGCTCGCCGATCCCGCCGACTACGTGTTCCCGACCTACCTGGCGACGCTGACGGCGCTGCTGGCGCGCACCGGCGCCGAGCACGTCGGCTGGGTGGGCACGTCGCTCGGCGGACTGCTCGGCATGGTGATGGCGGCGCAGCCCAACTCGCCGATCGCGCGCCTCGTCGTCAACGACGTCGGGCCGGCGATCGAGCCCGCCGCGCTGGTGCGGATCGGTGGCTATGTCGGCGCGGACCCGCAGTTCGCGACGTTCGCGGAAATCGACGCCTACGTGCGCGCGATCTCGCCGTTCGGCCCGCTCACCTCGGCGCAGTGGGAGCACCTGACGCGCAGCTGCGTGCGGCAGCGTGCCGACGGCCGCTGGGGCTTCGCCTACGACCCGGGGATCGCGGTGCCGTTCCGGTCCAGCGCCGCGCCGCCGGACCTGTGGGGCCTGTGGGATGCGATCGCCTGTCCGACGCTGGTGCTCCGCGGCGCCGACTCGGACCTCTTCACCGCGGCGACGGCGCGGCAGATGACGGTCCGCGGCCCGCGACCGCGGCTGCTCGAGTTCGCCGGCGTGGGCCACGCTCCCGCGCTGCTCGCCGCCGACCAGGTCGCGCCCGTCGTCGAGTTCCTGCGCGGCTGAGGCGATTCCTCCGCGCGCGGGGCCGGTCCGCCGCCGGCGCGGGCCGGACCGGCGCGGGTGCGGCGATTGCTTGCGGGATGCGGCATTCGGGTCGCGTTCGCATACAATCGGTTCAACCAAGCCGCCGCCATGCCGCTCACCCTCGCCCTCCCGCCGCTCGATTCGCGCCCGACCCATCCGCCCGAGATCCGCCCGGCCAAGGTGGCGTTGTGGCTCGACGAGACGGTGCGCCGCGAACCCGCCGAAGCCGCGCAGCTGATCGGCGACGCGCTGGCCGCCACCAACCGGGTGACGATGAGCGACTCGCGCCGGCTGGAGCTGGCCGAGCTCTTCTGGACGACCGCCGCCAACCTCTGGCCGGCGCTCGAGAAGTCGTTCACCAAGGCGTCGCACCCGCTGACCGGCGAGGCGCTGGAAGCGGCCAAGGCCGCGCTGTCGCTCTCGCACGAACTCAGCGTCGCGTACAAGCGCCTGCTGGCGCACGAGGCGGACAAGCGGATCCATCTCGGGGGCCCGCGCCTGATGGTGGCGCTGATCCACCGCTGCCTGCAGTGCACGGCAAGGATCCTCGTCAACAGCTACCTGTCGTACTCGCCGGTGCCGCCGCGCACCTGGCTCGACGCGCACCTGATCTACGCCTACGCCCGCGAGCGCCACGCGCACCAGAGTCCCGCGGCGTCGGACCAGCCGGAAATGACGCCGGAGCGCAGCTACCTGCAGTCGCTGCTGCTGGCGCTCGCCAATCCCTACGGCTTCCGGCCCGGCCAGCTGGGGACCGTCATCCGGTACCTGCAGGAATATTGCCATTGGGCGAAGCTCACCGACATTGCGCCCGTGCACCGGATGGCGAAGGCCGTGGCGATCGTTCCCGTCGGCCACGACTTCCCGCCGTTCTCGGCCAACAAGGGCGGTTCGATCGAAGGCAGCAAGATCTTCCTGCTGACCTTCGATCTCGCGTTCCAGCTGCAGGAGCAGATCCGCGCGCTCGAGGGCGGCGCCGACCTGCCCGCCGGCGTCGGCCGCGACCGCAGCGCCCGCCACCAGTACGTCATGTTGCTGAAGCGGCTGCTGCGGCAGTGGGCGATTCCGCCGGCGCGGCAGTTCAACCGGCTGCCGTCGCGCGCCCGCGTCGTGATGTGCGCCGGCCTGCCCGGCGTCTGGCAGTACAGCCGCGGCGCGCACACCGGCGTCGTGCCGTCGACGGGGCTGCCGCCGATGACCACCTGCCAGGTGATCAACCACACCCCCGCCGGCTACGCGCTGCGCCAGACCGACGCCCACCCGACCACGCTGCGCATCGGCGAGCTGATCGCGCTGCGCGTCGAGGGCCGCACCGGGCTGCAGGTGGCGATGGTTCGCTGGTTCCGCAACACGCTGAAGGGCAGCGGCCTCGAGTTCGGCTGCGAACTGCTGTCCGACGGTCCCGAAGCCGCCGCCGCGGCCGGCGAGGACGCCGCCGACGCGAGCCTGACGCCGGTCGTCGTGCTGCCCGAGGACAAGGGTGCCGCCGCCGGCGCGGAGCAGCCGGCGCCGCAACTGCTGCTGCCGGCCGGCCAGTTCGAGGTCGAGCAGGCGGTCGCGCTGCGCCGCGGCAACGCGACCGGCTTCGCGGTGCTGACCAAGCTGATCGAGCAGGGACCGGGCTTCGAGCTGTACGACTACGCGCCGGTCGATTAGCGATTCGCGGCGCGCATGGCCTCCCCGCCCGTCGCGCTGCCGCCCGACGTCGCCCGCTGGCTGCGCGCCGGCGTGGCCCTCGTGACCGCGCTGATCCTGCTGCAGGTCCTGTGGGAGCTGATCCTGGCGCCGGTGCGCCCCGGCGGCTCGTGGCTGGCGCTGAAGGCGCTGCCGCTGGCGCTGGCCTGGCCGGCGCTCGCGCGCGGCAGCCCGCGGGCGCGCTTCATGGTGCTGCTGCTGCTGCTCCCTTACTTCGCCGAGGCGATGACGCGCGCCGTGGCCGAGAACGGCCGCCACGCGCTGGTCGCCGGCGCGGCGGCGGCGCTGACGGCGGCGGCGTTCGCCGCGTTGCTGCAGTCGTTCCGGGCGGCAAAGCGGCACCGGCTGGGCTGAGCGATCCGCCCAAGCGGCCGCTGCGCCGCTGCGCCGCAGCGTCGTCGAAGGTCTCCGCGGGCCGCGCTCGCACCCGGCACGCGCGGCGGTCCGCGACCGCTAGTTGTGCCGGCGCCCGGCGCCGGTCTCGGGCGTCTTGTGGCCCGACGCCAACCCCTTAGGCATCGGGAACACCACCCGCTCGACCACGCCGTCGAGGTCGCGCACGCTGTCGGCACCCATCGCCTTGAGTGCGTCGATCACCTCGCGCACCAGGATCTCGGGCGCCGACGCCCCGGCGGAAACGCCGACGCGTCGCTTGCCTTCGAGCCACTCCGGCCGCAGCTCGGTCGCGCGGTCGACCATGTACGCCGGCACGCCGCGGTGCGCGGCCACCTCGCGCAGGCGGTTGGAGTTCGAGCTGTTGGGGCTGCCGACGACGATGACGACGTCGACCAGCGGCGCCAGGAACTTGACCGCGTCCTGGCGGTTCTGCGTGGCGTAGCAGATGTCGTCGCGCTTGGGGCCGAGGATGTTCGGAAAGCGCCGCTTCAGCGCAGCGACCACGCCGGCCGCGTCGTCGACCGACAGCGTCGTCTGCGTCACGTAGGCGAGGTTGCCGGGATCCCTGACCGTCAGCGCGTCGACATCCGCCGCGGATTCGACCAGGTAGACGCCGCCGTCGCACTGGCCCATCGTCCCCTCGACCTCGGGATGGCCCGCGTGGCCGATCATCACGATCTCGCGCCCGGCGTCGTGCATCTTGGCGATCTCCACGTGCACCTTGGTCACCAGCGGGCAGGTCGCGTCGAACACCCGGAGGCCGCGCCGCGCCGCCTCCGCCTGCACGGCCCGCGACACGCCGTGGGCGCTGAACACCACCGTCGCGCCGGACGGCACCTCGTCGAGCTCGTCGACGAAGATCGCGCCTTTGCCGCGCAGGTCGTCGACGACGAACTTGTTGTGGACGACCTCGTGGCGCACGTAGATCGGCGCGCCGAACTGCGCGAGGGCCTGCTCGACGATGGCGATCGCACGGTCGACGCCGGCGCAGAAGCCGCGGGGATTGGCCAGGACCACGTCCATCAGGCGCCTTTCGCCGGCACGGCGTCGACGCGGCGCTGCCGGAAACTGTCGAGGATCAGGAGGGCGGCGCCGACGGTGATCGCACTGTCGGCCACGTTGAACGCCGGGTAGCTCCACTCCCGCCAGTGGAAGAGCAGGAAGTCGACGACCATGCCGACCGTCATCCGATCATAGACGTTGCCGAGCGCCCCGCCCAGGATCAGCGCGAGGCCGCAGAGGTACATCCGGCTGCCGCCGCGGCGCAGCAGCCAGACGATGACCACCGAGGCGACCAGCGCGATGCCGGTGAACAGCCACCGCTGCCAGCCGTCGTGGCTGGCGAGGAAGCTGAACGCCGCACCCGGATTGAACGCCAGCACCAGGCTCAGGAACGGTGTGATCGGCAGCGCCTCGCCGGGCCGGAACGACGCCAGGATCGCGTGCTTCGTCAGCTGATCGGCGACGAACACCACCGCCGCCAGCGCGAGCCAGCGGAGGGTCGGTGCCCAGGGAAGCGTGGAAGTCGGGGACATGGAAAGTTCAACTCTCGACGCGAAGGCGCAAAGGCGCGAAGAACGAATGCATTGTTTTCAGGACTGGCATCACTGCCCGCAGCCTGAAGTCACACCCATGCCCCTTCGCGCCTTTGCGCCTTGGCGTCAAGAGTTGCCCTTCGAGTTGCCCTTCGAGTTGCCCTTCCTCCGCGCCCCGTCGCCCTTGCGCCCACTCCATCGAGCTTTGCCCGTTCGCGACGTCATGCATGCCGGCGCGCCTCGCCGGGACCGAACAGATTCGACACGCAGCGTCCGCACAGGTTCGGGTGGGCGGGATCGGCGCCGACGTCGGCGCGCCAGTGCCAGCAGCGGTCGCATTTCGGATGGGCCGAAGCCGTCGCGCGGATGCCGAGCGCGGCGCCCGGCGCGGCGGTGGCGGTCGAGGTGATGAACACGAAGCGCAGGTCGTCACCGAGGCTCGCCAGCGCCGCCTGGTCGTCGGCCGGGACCGTCACCGCGACGTCGGCCTGCAGCGACGACCCGATCTTCCCCTCCTGCCGCAAGGTCTCCAGCTCCTTCAGCACCGCCGCGCGGACGGCGAGGATGCGCGCCCACTTGGCCGCCAGCGCGTCGGCCTCCGGCACCGCGGGGATGGCGTCGGTCCAGACGGCACAGAAGATCGACGCGTCGGCCGGATGCAGGATGCGCCAGGCCTCCTCGGCGGTGAACGAGAGCACCGGCGCCATCAGCTTCAGCAGCGCGTCGCGGATCAGCGCCAGCGCCGTCTGCGCCGAGCGGCGCGCCCGGCTGTCGGCCCCCGTCGTGTACAGGCGGTCCTTCAGCACGTCGAGGTAGAAGCCGCCCAGGTCCTCGGAGCAGAACGTCGCCAGCTTCTGCGCGACCAGGTGGAACTCGTAGCGGTCGTAGTCCGCGGCGATGCCGTCGGCGAGGCGCCGCGCGGCGATCAGCGCGTAGCGGTCGACCTCGAACAGCTCGGCCACCGGCAGCGCCTGCGTGGCGGCGTCGAAGTCGGCGGTGTTCGCCATCAGGAAGCGCAGCGTGTTGCGGATGCGCCGGTAGCTCTCGACGACGCGCTTGAGGATCTCGTCGGAGATCGACAGGTCGCCCGAGTAGTCGGTCGCCGCCACCCACAGCCGCAGGACCTCGGCGCCAAGCGTCGAGTTGATCTTCTGCGGTGCGACGACGTTGCCCTTCGACTTCGACATCTTCTTGCCTTCGCCGTCGACGGCGAAGCCGTGCGTCAGCAGCGCCTTGTACGGCGGGCGGCCGTTGAGCATGCACGAGACCAGCAGCGACGAATGGAACCAGCCGCGGTGCTGGTCGGAGCCCTCGAGGTAGAGGTCGGCCGGGAAGCCGGTGTCCTGCGGGTGCGAGCCCGCGCCGGTGCGCCGGCCGTCGGGACCGCCCAGCACCGTCTGGTGCGTCGAGCCCGAGTCGAACCACACGTCCAGCGTGTCGCGGATCTTGTCGTAATGCGCGGCGTCGGCGCCGATCAGCTCCTCGGCGGTCATCCCCTGCCAGGCCTCGATGCCGCCCTGCTCGACCCGCTTCGCCACCGTCTCGACCAGCTCGAGCGTGCGCGGATGCAGCGCGCCGGTCTCCCTGTGCACGAAGAACGGCATCGGCACGCCCCACTGCCGCTGGCGCGACAGCGTCCAGTCGGGCCGGTGCGCGATCATGTTGTAGAGGCGCGGCTTGCCCCACGAGGGAAAGAACTGCGTCGCCTCGATGCCGGCCAGCGCCGTCTGCCGCAGCGACTGCGCGGGCCTGGTGCCGTTGAACCCGGGCACGTCGTCCATGCCGGCGAACCACTGCGTCGTCGCCCGGTAGATCACCGGCGACTTGTGCCGCCAGCAGTGCATGTAGCTGTGCGTGAACTTCTCGCTCGTCAGCAGCGCGCCGACTTCGTCTAGCTTGGCGACGATCTTCGGGTTCGCGTCCCAGATCTTCATCCCGCCGAAGAACGGCAGGCTCTCGGCGTAGCGGCCGTCGCCCTGCACCGGGTTCAGCATGTCGTCGTCCTTCATCCCGTAGCGGCGGCAGGACTGGAAGTCCTCGATGCCGTAGGCGGGCGAGCTGTGGACGATGCCGGTGCCCTGCTCCAGCGTCACGTAGTCGCCGAGGTACACCGGCGAGGCGCGGTCGTAGAACGGGTGGCGGAAGCGCAGGTTCTCCAGCGCCGCACCCTTCGCCGTCGCGACGACGCGGCCCTCGAGCTTGAAGCGCGCGAGGCAGGCGGCGACCAGCTCCGTCGCCAGCACCAGGTGGCCGCGCGGCGTGGCGACCAGCGCGTAGTCGAAGTCCGGGTGCGCGTTGAGCGCCTGGTTGGCCGGGATCGTCCACGGCGTCGTGGTCCAGATCACCGCCATCGCCGCGCCGGCGGGCAGCGCCGGCAAGCCGAATGCCGACGCCAGCGCGGCGCGGTCGGCGTCGTCGACCGGAAACGCGACGTCGATCGCGACGTCCTGCCGGTCCTCGTACTCGACCTCGGCTTCCGCGAGGGCGCTGCCGCAGTCGAAGCACCAGTTGACGGGTTTCAGCCCGCGGTAGACGAAGCCCTTCTCCAGCAGCTTGCCCAGCGTGCGGATCTCGTCCGCCTCGCTCTTGTAGGCCATCGTCGTGTACGGGTGGTCCCAGTCGCCCAGCACGCCCAGCCGCTCGAAGTCCTTCTTCTGCCGCTCGATCTGCTCGGCCGCGTAGGCACGCGCGAGGCGTTGCGTCTCGGCGACCGGGATGTGCTTGCCGTGCGTCTTCTCGATCTGCACCTCGATCGGCATGCCGTGGCAGTCCCAGCCGGGCACGTAGGGCGCGTCGAAGCCGGCGAGCGTGCGGCTCTTGACGATGATGTCCTTCAGGATCTTGTTGACCGCGTGGCCGATGTGGATGTCGTTGTTCGCGTACGGGGGGCCGTCGTGCAGCACGAAGCGCGGACGCCCCGCCGACGCGGCGCGAATCGCCTGGTAGACCTTGCGCTCGCGCCACTCGGCCACCCACACCGCTTCGCGCCGCGCGAGGTCGCCGCGCATCGGGAACGGGGTGTCGGGCAGGTTCAGCGTGGTCTTGTAGTCGGGCTTGGGTGCGGACGTCGGGTCGGCGGTCATGCGGGGCAACCGGTTCGTGGAAGGTTCGGGGCCGGCGATCGGGTCGCGATCAGCGGCCGGCGGCAAAGAATTCGCGCGCCTCGGCGGCGTCGCGGTGCATCTGACGGGTCAGCGCGCCGAGGTCGGGGAAACGGGCCTCGTCGCGCAGCTTGTGGAGGAATTCGACGACGATGCGGCGGCCGTAGAGCGGTTCGTCGAAGTCGAACAGGAACACCTCGAGCAGCGGCGCACCCCGCTCGGTGACCGTCGGCCGCACGCCCAGGCTGGCGACCCCCGTGCGCGGCTCGGCCGCGATGCCGTGGACACGCACGGCGAAGACACCCGTCAGCGGCGGCCGCTGCTTCAGGCGCAGGTTCGCGGTCGGGAATCCCAGCGTGCGTCCGAGCTTGGCGCCGTGGGCGACGCGGCCGGCCAGCGTATAGGGACGGCCGAGCAGCGCCGTCGCGCGCGCGAAATCGCCGGCGGCCAGCGCGTCGCGGACCGTCGTCGACGACGCGCGCTCCCCGTCGACGGCGACGGTGCGCATCGCCTCGACGCTGAACGAGCGGGCCACCCCTCGCAACGCCGCGAGGTCGCCGGCTCGGGCCCGGCCGAACCGGAAGTCCTCGCCGACCAGCACCCAGCGGGCGCCAAGCCGGCGCACCAGGACCTCGTCGATGAACGCCTCGGGCGCGAGGCCGGCCAGTGCGCCGTCGAAGCGCGCGATGTAGACCCGTTCGATGCCCTGCGCGGCGAAGCGCTCGAGCTTGCCGCGCAGCGTCGACAGGCGCGGCGGCGCCGCGTGCGGCGCGAAGAACTCCCGCGGATGCGGGTCGAACGTCAGCACCGCCGAAGCCAGGGCGAGATCGTCCGCGGCCTCGATGAGCCGCGCGAGCATCGCCTGATGCCCGCGGTGAACGCCGTCGAAATTGCCGATCGTCAGCGCGACCTCGCGATCCGCCGCGGCCGGCAGCCCGCGAAAGACCCGCACTGGTTGCCCCGTCGCTTACAAAACCTTGAATTCTAGCGGATTCGGGGGTCGCCGTGGGCCGCGGCAGGCGCCACCGTCCCGCCCGCCGCCCCGGGCGGCGAATCGCCGTCGGTGGCCGCAGTCGGGTCGAAGGCCCATTCCCGCCACCCGGCGAGGCGCGGGTGATACAGCCCGAGCCGCACCGGACGCGGGTCCAGCGCGCTGACCAGCCGCGCGTAGCGCTGCATGGTGGCCGCGTAGCGGGCACGCTCGGCGTCGAGAAACGCCTCGGTGTCGGCACCCTCGTGGCCCCCGGTCTTGAAGTCGACGATCCAGCGCACGCCACCGGCGACGAAGCTGCGGTCGAGCACCACGTGGACAACGCCGATGCCGTCGACGCCGGCCAGCGCCCATTCGCTGCGCGCGTCCTCGTGCCCCGTGGCGAACAGCCAGCGGCCGCGGTCGTCGGCGAGAACGCCGCGCACGGCGAGCTGCACGTCGGCAATGGCGGCCGGCAGCGCGTCCCCGCCGAGCCCCAGCGAGCGCAGCTCGGCGCCGATCCAGGCGGCGGCACGGTCGAGGCGCGCATCGTCCCAGGCTGCGAGCCCGTCGGTCGCGATCGCCGCGAACACGCGGTGGGCGACCGTCCCGACGTGCCGCGCCACTTCGCGTGCCCAGTCGAACGGCAACCCGGCCTCGCCGTCCGCGGCCGGCGTCGCGGCGGTCAACGGCGGCGCCAGGGGCGGCGGCGACCAGTCGAGCGGCAGCCGCGACAGCGCCGCGGCACCGGGCGATCCGTTCGCCGCCCCGGGTCCCGCTCCGGTTCCCATGCCGGTGGCCGGGCCGGCCCCGGGTGGCGGCGCGAGGTCCGCCGCCAGCGCCGGCCACATCCGGGCCAGCGGCGTGCGCGACGGCGGCGGTCGCCAGGCGGCGGTGCCGGTCTCCTCGTCGACCGAAAATTTCAGGTGCGTCGTCAGATGCAGCTGGCGCTTCGCCCGGGTGCACGCGACGTACATCAGGCGCGCGAGTTCGGCGTCCTCCTCCCGACCTGCCAGCGACTTCAGGTACGACCCCACCGGGTCGTCGTCGCCGCCGCGGGCGCTGACCGCGCCGAGGATCAACCCGCGCGGCCGCACGCGCCAGCGCAGCAGTTCGGTCCCGTCGGGCCGCACGCCGCGGCCGGCCCCGACCACGATGACCGTATCGAATTCGAGGCCCTTGGCCTTGTGCATCGTCATCACCCGCAGCCGGGTTCCGGCGTCGGCCGCGTCGGCCGCCTTGAGCTCGTCGAGTGCCGCGACGAAGCCGGCCCAGTCGGGCACGTCGCCGGCGCGCTCGTGCGCGGCCAGCAGCGCGAAGAAGCGCTCCGCCGCGGCGAGATCGAGCGATTCGACGACGGTGGCCGGTCCTCCCAGTGCGAGCCAGGCGCCGCGGACGCGCGCGACCAGCGGAACGTGCGCACGGGCGGACATCGCCGGCGCCAGGATCGCCGCGACGCGGGTCAACCGGGCCGCGCCGTCTGCCGACAGCTGCCAGTGCGCCGGCGGCGATGGCGGCGGTGGCGGCACCGGATCGTGCGCCGCCACGCCGTTCGTGCCGTTTGTTCCGTTCGCGCCGTTTGTTCCGTTCGCGCCGTTCGTTCCGTTCGCGCCGTTCGTTCCGTTCGCGCCCACCGCGGCGACCAGCGCCGCCAGCGAGCGCGACGGATGCGCATCGGCGGCCGCGACCAGCGCGCAGAGGTCGGCCAGCACGAGTCCGCACCACGGCGCGCGCAGCACCGCGAGCCACGCGAGCCGGTCGGCGGGCTGCACCAGCGCGTGGGTCAGCGCCTGCAGGTCGAGCACGGCGGGTCGGTCGCCGAGTCGGTCGAGATCGACGGCAGCGTAACCGATGCCTTCCGCGCGCAGCGCCGGCAGGATCGCCGCGAGGTGGCCACGCGAGCGGGCGAGGATCGCGACGTCGCCGTCGCCGGCCAGAGCGGCTCGCACGTGCGCGACGACGCACCCGGCTTCGGCGTCGATGCTGGCACAGGGGTCGAAGGTCATTGCCGGCCCGGGCCGCGCCGGATGCTCGGCCACCGCCGGCGCGAAGGCGACCGCGCCGCGCCACGGATCGTTGACCGCCCCCAGCACGGCAGGAAAGACCGTGTTCACCCAGTCGACGAGGCGCGCCTGCGCGCGGAAGTTCCGCCGCAGCGTCAACTGCTCGACCGGTACGCCCGCGATCATGCCGCGCTGCTGCGCATCGACGAACACCCGGACTTCCGCGCCACGGAAGCGGTAGATCGACTGCATCGGGTCGCCGACCGCGAACAGCGTCCGGCCGTCGCCGCCGGACCAGCCGGCGGTGAGGCGCGCGAGCAGGTCGAGTTGCGCGAACGACGTGTCCTGGAACTCGTCGATCAGCAGGTGCTCGAGCCGCAGGTCCATCCGCAGCAGGAGGTCGCTCGGCGCCTCGGGATCGCCAAGCGCATCGAGCGCGGCCAGCGAACCCTGCGGGAAGTCGACGGCGCCGCGCTCCGCGAACACCGTGGCGAGATGCGCGGCCGCGCGCGGCAGCACCGACATCAGCGCAGCGATGACTTCCCAGGTCGACTCGTCGTACCGGCCGCCCGGCAGGCCGCGGACCAGGTGCAGGGTCTCGCCGAGCGCAGGCGCCTCGCCATGGCGCTCCAGCCACTCGCCCATCGTCGCGTTGCGCTGGCGCCGGTGGTCGCTGCCGATCCCCTTCCCGATCGCGGGAAAGCCGTGCTTCGTGTTCATCCTGCGCCGAAGCCGCGGTTCGTCCTTCACCAGCAGCCAGTCCGCCAGCGCCTGCCACTGTGGCAGCGCGGCGACCGCCGCCGGCGGCAGCGCCGCCGTGCTGCCGAGCGCCGTCAACGCATCGACGAGTCCCGCCGGCGCGCCGCCGGTCTCGAGATACGCCGCCGCAGCGGCGGCCAGCGGTGCGAGGCTCGCCCAGTCGGCGCCGGCAAGGCTGTCGCGCGCGACGGTGAGTTCGCCCTCGATCTCGTCCGCCAGCGTGCGCTCGAGCAGCGCGCGCAACTCGGTCGGTGCGGCGCTCCATGGCAGCCGCAGCCACTGCTCGCGCTTGCCGAGCATCGCGGCGACGAGTTCGACGACGCGCTCGCCGTCGTTGTCGCGATGTGCGAGCAGCGTTCGCCACGCCGGGTCGTCGGCGTCGGCGCCGGCAAGCGCCGAGCGCGCCGCCGCGTCGTACATCGCCCGCGCATCCTCTTCGAAACGCGGCGCCGCACCGAGGCCGCTTCCCACCGGCGCCGCGCGAGCCAGGGCATTCGACAGCGCGTCGATGGTCGACACCGCCAGCCGTGCCGGATGGTCGAGCAGTTGCCAGCCGCGCCGCGCGTCCTGGGCGAGGACCGCCTGCGCGAGCTCGCGCGTCGTCGCCTGGTGCGCCGACGCCACCGGCGTGCCCGCGTGCGCATCGGCGAGCGCGCAGACGATGCGTTCGCGCATCTCGCCGGCGGCCTTGCGCGTGAAGGTGATGGCGACCACACGCTCGGGCCGGTCGACGTGCGCGAGCAGCGCGAGCACGCGCTGGATCAGGAGCTCGGTCTTGCCGGAACCCGCCGGTGCCTGGACCAGGAACGAGCGCGCCGGATCGATCGCATCGCGCCGGGCAGCGGCGTCCTCGGCCAGCAGCGCCGCTCCGACGCTCGCGTCCGACGCCCTTTGCTCCCGGGGTCGCCGGATGGGAAATGGAACGATCGGTCATCGCGCGGTCAGCCATCGTCGTCGTCGCGGTCGCCCGCGCGGCGGCCGGTGTCGTCCCGACCGCGGTCGCGGTTGCCGCCGCCGCTGGCGCTGGTGCCGTCACGGTTTCCGATGGCGATGCCGTTACCGCCGCCGTTGCCGTCGTCCTCGGCGGCGCCGTCCTCGCCCACGCGGCACAGCGCCTGGCGACCGCAGCGCTGGCACGATTCGCGGCGATTGCGCGGCGTCACGTCGGCACGGCCGGCGACGAAATCGGCGGCGAGCCCGCCGAGTGCGTCCGCCCAGTGGGCCTCGACCGCGGCCCAATCCGGCAACGGCGCCGTCCTGATCGCCGGCGGCAGCGTCAACTGCGGCCACGCCCCGTCGTCGGCGGCGACGCCGACCGCCCTGACCTCGCCCGGCTTCAGCTGCGCGTATGCCACGGCGCGAATCGGAAGCCCGGGCTCGGCGGCACGCTGCGCGAGCGCGTAAAGCGCCAGCTGCGGCGCCTGCGGACGCGACTCGAACCACTTGCCCGGTGCCGCCACCGAGCCGGACTTGTAGTCGATCAACGCGACACCGCCGTCGCCGAGCGCGTCGACGCGATCGAAGCGCAGCCGCAGGCGCAGTCCCGGGAATTCCAGCGCCCCGTCGGTTTCGATGCCGCGCACCTCGAACGGCGGCCGCGCGGCATCGACGCCGACGAGCCAGTCGCGCAGCGTGCGCGCAAGCCGCTGCGCTTCGCCGGCGAGGACGACCGCCGGCAACTCGAGGCGCCGCGCGGCCGCCAGCGTCCCGACGGCGGCCGCGGAGGCCGCGTCGATCCGTGCCGCCAACGCGTCGGTGCCGACGAGTTCGAGCAGGCGCGCCTGCGTGCGGACGTCGCGCCAGAACGCCGCCAGCGCCTCGTGCACCAGCGTGCCGCGCTCGCCCGCGCTGAGACCGGTCAGCGGCGGCGGCCACGGCCCGGCGTCCCAGCGCACGCTGGCCAGCGCCTGGAACGGGCATTCGCTCTGGGCGACGATGACGCGGCTGCCGGTCGTCGGCGGCGCACCGGCCAGCGGTGGCGCGTTGCAGTCGCGCAGCACTTCCAGTCGCGGCATGGCGGCGAACTGGCGTCGTGCCGGTCCCGCCTCGATGTCCACCGCACCGACCATGCGCTGCCCGCCAGCTACGCCGTCGGCCGGGGCGGCGGGTCCGGCCGCGGCGGGCACCCCGTCCTCCAGCGCGGCCAGCTCCGGCAACAGCGGCGAGCGCAATCCGGCGCGATCGTCGACCCGCTGCGGCCACGAGAAAACCACCTCCGGCGCGCCCCGCAGCAGGCGATCGGTGAGCTTGCGCGCGTAGGCGAGCTCCCGCGCGGCATCGGCGCGCGGCACGTCGCGCTCGCGCTGCCAGGCGAGCGGCAGCAGCGGATTGGGCTGCGGCGCCGGAGGCCACGCGTCGGCGGCCATGCCGGTCACCCACAGTGCATCGAACGGCAGCCCGACGGCCTCCAGCAGACCGAGGATCTGGATCGGAGCCACTGCCGACTCGGGCTGGAACGGCGTCTCGGCGGCGTGCGCCGCGAGCAGCCCGACGGCCTCGCCGCCGCCGAGACGCGGCTCGACTGCCTCCAGCGCCGCGATGCCGGCGAGGAGCTGGTCCCAGGCCCCGCGGGCTTCGCGCACCGCGCGCTGGCGGGTGGCGTTGCCCGGCCACCCCGCCGCATCCAGCCAGCGCTGCCACCACGCGGTCCAGTCGCGGGGAGACGCGCGCCGCGGCACCGGCAACCGCCGCGGGAGGTCGCGCCAGCGGGCGGCGAGTTCCGCGTCGATCGATTCGAGCGCGCCCGTCGCGTCGCTCCAGCCGACCTCGGCGCGCCCGCGTTCGAGCCAATGCGCCTCGACGCCCGCGCGCGCGAACCAGGCGTCGTCGGCGCCCGGCAGACACGCCGACCGGAGCAGCGCCGCCGCGTCGGCCGCGGGCACCCGGCCGTGCGCGAGTGCGACCAGCGTCAGCGCTGCGGCAACGACGGGCTGGTCGGCCAGCGTGCCGCCGAGCGACACGTTCCACCCGCGCGTCGCGTGCGGCGTGCCCACGGGGTCGTCCGGCCGGCCGAAGTGATCTTCCGCGCAGCCGGCGACGGTCGCGAGGCGCGCGTCCAGATCGGGAACGACGATGCCGATCAATGCGTCCGGCGCGCGTTCGTGTCGCCTTCTCGCCCACGCGAACGCGGCCGCGAGTTCGGCGTCGGGCGACGCGACGGCAGCTTCGCGCGCGACCGCCGGCGTGTCGATCAGCGCGTCGTGCTCGACGATGGTCATTCCCGCGGCACGCAGTGCCGACAGCAACCGCAGCTGCTGCGGCGTGAACTCGACGAATCCGGCCAGCACGATGGTTCGCGTCGGCCATGCGGCGACCGTGCGCGCGGCCGCCGTGAGCTGGTCGGCCAGAACGGCCCGGTCGAGCGCACCGGCGGCGATCACCTCGGCGCGGAAGCGTTCCGCCCAACCGGAGAAGCGGGCCGGTTCACCGCCACCGCCGGCCCATGCGCGCCAGCTTTCGCCGCCGGCGCCCCATTCGTGGACGATCCGCCACGCCCCCGCGGCCTGCGCCGCCAGCCCGGCGAGATCCAGCGGGCGCGGACGGTCGACCGGAAACTCGGCGACGAGGATCCGCCGCCAGAGGTGCGCGGCGGCGGCGGGTGCCAGGCCCGGGCGCGCCTCGACGGCGCCGGCGGCCAGCGCCTCGTGCCAGAGGCTGTCGACCCACGCCCCCCAAGGCAAAGCCTGCGCCGCCGCCCACGTGCGCGCCCCGCCCGCCAATCGCGCGCGATCGTGCGCGCCTGCCAGCCGCCGGGCGAGCCGGTTGTTCGGCGTGACCAGCGTGGCGCCGGCGGCGACGGCAGCGAGTATGGATTCGAGGGGCATCGACTGGATGGGCGCGACGCCACGCACGGCCCGGCATCGCAGGAGCAGCGCGACGACCGCGCCGCAATTGAACCGGGACCAGCGTTCGCGTAACGTGACGGCGACTCTAGCAAACGCCCGGGCTCAGCGCGTGAGCCTGCCCAACATTCACTGGAGCTGCCGATGTCCGCCTATGTGCTTGTCGATTGCGATGTCACCGACCCGGTGCGGTACGAGGAGTACCGCAAGCTCGCGCCGGCGGCGATCGCGAAATACGGGGGCCGCTACCTCGTGCGCGGCGGCGCGACGAAGGTGCTCGAGGGCACCTGGCAACCGAAGCGCGTCGTGGTGCTCGAATTCCCGGATGTCGCCGCCGCGCAGCGATTCTACGATTCGCCCGAATACCGCGCCGCGCGCGCAGTGCGCGCCGACGCGGCGACGATGAACGTCATCGTCGTCGAAGGAATCTGACGCCGGACGGGGTGCCGTTCAGTCGTCGCCACCGACGGCGGAGACGCGCGGGGCACCCGCGGACGCCGACGCGGCTGCCGCGGCGACCACCGCGGCGACCGAAGCTGCGGCAGGCGCCGCCGCGCCGGCGGGCATCAGCGACCCCGGACGCTGGCTTGGCGGCAGCCCGCTGCCGATCGCCGAGGCGGCGGCGGCACCGGTCAGCGGTGCGACCCGCGGCACCGTCGTCGGAATCGGGGGCGTCGCCCCGACCAGCGGCGTGGTCAGCGATTCGGTGATGCGCGGATCGATGCGCCGGCCCGGCACTTTCCATTCGCCGCACCAGTCGTCGTCGCGCACGGTCGGCCAGACGCCTTCGATCATGTACGACTTGGTGTTGACGGGATTGAGCATCGGTGCCGTGCGGCGGCATTGTCCCCACTGGATGGCGCGACTGTCGCCGGATTCCTTGCCGGACTTTCGATCGTAGAACTGGCAGCTGACGCACTTTTCCATGCTCGATCTCCGCAGATGGGTGCACCCGCCATTGACGGACCCGCACCGGATGTTTGTACGCTGATGCTTCAGCAATATCTTTGCCAGTTCGCTCGCTTTCGTGGCACCGTCCGTCGGCGCGAATCGGTTCCGGGTTCGAACAGAGGATGCGCGCCCGGTGCGCGCCACGCCATCAGCCGAACGGCCGAGGTTCAGTGCGTACGCGCGGGCACGAAGCCGGCCGGCAACAACGCCTTGGGACGCGATCGCCGGCGCCGCGGCGGCAGTGCGCGGCGCACCGTCGGGGCGGTTCGCTCCGGCCCCGGCTGTCGAATGGCGCGGTCGCCGGTCCGCGCCGTCGGCGGCGCGAGCAGATGCGGCAACGGTCGCGCCGACCGGTCACGGCGCCCGCACGGCATCATGAGGCGCCTGGAGGAAAAGGCGATCGCCGACCGCATCGCTGTTTGCAGTTGGAAAAGATCCGTAGGCGATCGCGAAACGCGAGCGGACGACGTCAGGCGGCCATCGCGCTGAACACCGCGGCGAGCGCGGGTGGCGCATCCTGGAGGCGACCGGGCCAAGGCGCCTGACGGTCGAGCACTTCCTTGAGCTCGGCGTCGGCGAAAGCGGCGTCGCGAGCGAGCTGCTGATCGTAGCGGCTGCGGGCGTCGGGGTTGGAAAGCACTTCGTAGGCGGCGTGGATCATCCGCACCAGCCCGCTCAGATCCTGTCCGGAATCCGTGGCGCCGTAACCGAACCGCTCCAGCACGCTGGCATACGCCGCATCGATGCGGGCGCGGCTTGCACCGGGCGCCAGGTCCAGATAGTCGTAGTAGGTATAGGTCACGACGGCCTCCTTGGGTCATGCTGCGGATCGCAGCCTTCTGACCCCTACTAAGCGAAGTCCGTGCCACCCCATTTGCCGCCTGTCGGGCAGGGGCTAAGGTCATGTTCCATCGCGCTTTTCGCCGCCTGTCCCGGAGCTTGTGGTGAACAGCCACGGCCGCTGCGAGCGGTGGCGCCGACACGCCGCCGGCCGCCGTCGGCACACTTCGCCGTCGTCAGAGCATCGCCAGCGCGCGGGGACCTGCAGGCGGGGGAAACGCCGCCTCGAGCGCCGCCAGCATCGAGCGATCGAGCGCGAGTTCCGGCACGGCCGCGATTTCGCGAATGTGCGCGGCATTCGACGACTGCGGGATCGGAACCACGCCGTCCTTCGTCAGCAACCACGCGAGGGCGACCTGTGCCGGCGTCGCCCCCACGGCGGCGGCCACGCGCCCCAGGGCCCGATGACCGAGCAGCCGGCCCTGCCCCAGCGGCGAGTACGCCATCAGCGGCAGTTTCCGGGCGCGCATCCACGCCAGCAGCGACCACTCGACGCCGCGCTCGCCCAGGCTCAGGTAGACCTGGTTGGTCGCGCAGTCGTCGCCGCCGGTCAGCGCGACGAGTTCTTCCATGTCGACGACGTCGAAGTTCGACACCCCCCAGCGCAGGATCTTGCCGTCGCGCTGCAGCTTCGCGAACGCCCCGATCGTTTCCGCCAGCGGCACCGAACCGCGCCAGTGCAGCAGGTACAGGTCGAGCCGGTCGGTGCGCAGGCGCGCGAGGCTGCGTTCGCACGCCGCGATCGTGCCTTTCGCCGACGCGTTGTGCGGATAGACCTTGCTGACCAGGAAGACACCGTCGCGGCGCCCGGCGATCGCCTCGCCGACGATCTCCTCGGCCCCGCCCTCGCCGTACATCTCGGCGGTGTCGAGCAGTGTCAGCCCGAGGTCGAGGCCGAGCCGCAGTGCGGCGACCTCGCGGGCGCGGTCGCGACGGCGCTCGCCCATCGTCCAGGTGCCGAGGCCGAGGCGGCAGGGAAACAGGGGTCGGATCATGACGCCTATAATTCACCAACCGCCGACCCGGCGCCATGCCCCGTGCTCCCGCTCACCAACCGCCGGCCCGGCGCCATGCCCCATGCTCCCCGCTCCCCCGCCCGTCCCTGACTCCGGCCGCCGCGTCGTCCGCGGCGCCTGCCCGCACGACTGTCCCGACACCTGCGCGATGCTGGTGACGGTCGAGAACGGCCGCGCGATCGAGGTCCGCGGCGCGCCCGACCATCCGCCGACCGGCGGCGCGCTGTGCACCAAGGTCGGCCGCTACCTCGAGCGCACCTACTCCGACCGCGCGCGTGCTGCACCCGATGAAGCGCGTCGGCCGCAAGGGCGAAGGGCGGTTCGAACGCATTTCGTGGGACGAGGCGCTAGCCACGATCGCGGAGAAGTTCGGCGCGATCGCCGCGTCCGCCGACGGACCCGAGGCGATCCTCCCCTACAGCTACGCCGGCAACATGGGGCTGATCCAGTACGGCTCGATGGACCGGCGATTCTTCCATCGCCTCGGCGCCTCGCTGCTCGACCGGACGATCTGCGCGACCGCCGGCAAGGCCGGCTGGGTCAGCGTGGTCGGCGCGGCGATGGGCATGGACGTCGGGCAGGTCGTCGACAGCCGGCTGATCGTCATCTGGGGCAGCAACTCGGTCGCGTCGAACCTGCACTTCTGGACCCGCGCGCAGGACGCGAAGCGGCGCGGCGCCAGGCTCGTCGCCATCGACCCCTACCGCACCGCGACCGCCGACAAGTGCCACGAGCACGTGGCGCTGATGCCGGGCACCGACGCGGCGCTCGCCTACGGCATCATGCACGTGCTGATCCGCGACGGGTTCGTCGATCGGGACTACGTCGCGCGGCACACGCTGGGATACGACGCGCTGGCGGCGCGCGCCGCCGAGTTTCCGCCGGACCGCGTGGCCGCGATCTGCGGCGTGCCGGTCGACCAGGTCGAGCGGCTGGGTCGCGACTACGGCACGATTGCGCCGGCGGCGATCCGCGTCAACTACGGACTGCAGCGCACCCATGGCGGCGGCAATGCGGTCCGGGCGATCGCCTGCCTGCCGGCGCTGACCGGCGCCTGGCGGCACCCCGCCGGCGGCGCGCTGCTGACGACGTCGGGCACGTACCCGGTCGACGCCGCGGCGCTCGAGCGGCCGGACTTCGTCGCCGGCCGCCCGCGCACGATCAACATGTCGGCGATCGGCGAGACGCTGACGTCGGCCACCCCGCCGGTGCGCGCGATCTTCGTCTACAACGCCAACCCGGTGGCGGTGGCCCCGCATTCCGCCGAGGTGGTCCGCGGCTTCGCGCGCGAGGATCTCTTCTGCGTCGTGCACGACCTGTTCCAGACCGACACCGCCGACTACGCCGACCTGCTGCTGCCGGCGACGTCGCAGCTCGAGCACCTCGACGTGCACCACTCGTACGGTCACCTGCACGTGCAGGCGAACCTGCCGTCGATCGCCCCGCTGGGCGAGGCCGTGCCCAACACCGAGCTCTTCCGCCGGCTGGCCGCGCGGATGGGGTACGACCATCCCGCGTTCCGCGACGACGACGACACGCTGGCGCGGCACGCGCTGCGCTTCGGCGAGGGGCGGCTCGAAGGCGTGACCTGGGATGCAGTCAAGGAACGCGGCTTCGCGCGGCTGTCGGTGCCGGACCCGTGGGCGCCGTTCGCCGACGGCGGCTTCCCGACCGCTTCCGGCCGGTGCGAATTCGTTTCGGCGGCGCTCGCCGCCGAGGGTCACGATCCGCTGCCGGCGTTCCTGCCGCCGCGCGAGTCGGCCCGGTCGAATCCGGCGCTGGCGCGACGCTTTCCGCTCGCGTTCCTGTCGCCGCCGGCGCGCAATTTCCTCAATTCGTCGTTCGCCAACCTGCCCCGCTTCGTCGCCGAGGAGAAGACGCCGTGGCTCGATCTCGCGGCCACCGACGCCGCCGCGCGCGGGATCGCCGACGGCGACCGGGTGCGGATCTTCAACGACCGCGGCAGCTTCACCGCGACGGCCAGGCTCAACGGCCGGGCGCGGACCGGCGTCGTGGTGTGCCCGTCGATCTGGTGGCGGAAGCTTTCACCCGACGGGCACAACGCCAACGCGGTGACGGGGCAGGCGCTGACCGACCTCGGCCGCGCGGCGACTTTCTACGACTGCCTGGTCGAGGTCGCGCGCTGCGGATGAGGGTTCGAATAACGCTGCCGTCGACGAATCTTCCGCCGACGCGGGCGCGCCGGCTGCCGGTCAGAGCTTGCGCACCAGCCCGACCATGACGCCGAAGATCTCCAGCGAGCCTTCGGGCCGGATCACCGGGTAGGCCTTGTTCTCCGGCTTCAGGACGAACACGCCCTTGTCGAGGTCGAGGCGCTTCAGCGTGAACTGGTTGTCGACGATCGCGACGACGATGTCGCCGCGGCGCGCCGCCGTGCCCTTCTCCACGACGACGAGGTCGCCGTCGAGGATGCCGGCGTCCATCATCGAGTCGCCCTTGACGCGGACCAGCACCGTCGACGACGGATGCTCGATCAGGTAGTCGTCGATGGTGAGGGCGTCGCCGCCGGTGTCGTCGACGGCGTCGGGCATGCCGGCCCGCACCGGCACCGCCGCCAGCGGTCGCTCGAAGAAGCGCTTGGTCGGCGCAAGCCGCTTGTCCGGCGTGCTGTCGACCATGCCCGCCAGCCGAAGCCGCGCGACCAGAGCTGCCACGGACGACTTGGACTTCAATCCCAGGAGCTGCCCGATCGACGCATACGACGGCAGCGCACGATGACGGGCATAGTAGTCCTGCAGGGCGGCGAGGTAGGAACGATCGTTCGACATGGTGGTACGATAACGAACGAACGTTCTTCGGTCAAGCCCCCGCCATGACGTCACCGCTGTTCGCACCCGCGCTGGCCTTCGTCGACCTCGAGACGACGGGCACGACCGCGCAACACGACGCCATCACCGAGGTCGGCATCGTCCGCGTCGACGCGGCCTTGGACGCGACCGGACCGCCCGTGGTGACCGAATGGTCGTCGCTGGTCGACCCGGGTGTGCCGATCCCGCCAGCGATCCAGGCGCTGACCGGCATCACCGACGCGATGGTGCGCGGTGCGCCGCGCTTCGGCGAACTGGCCGCCACGATCGCCACCTACCTCGACGGCGCGACCTTCGTCGCCCACAACGCGCGCTTCGACTACGGCTTCCTCAAGCACGCCTTCGCCCGCGAGCAGCGCGCGTTCTCCGCGCGGGTGCTGTGCACCGTGCGGCTGTCGCGGCGGCTGTTTCCCGACGCCGACCGGCACAGCCTCGACTGCGTGATCGAGCGTCACGGGCTGCCGGCCGCCGACCGCCACCGGGCGCTGGGCGACGCCCGCGTGCTGTGGGAGTTCGTGCAGGCGCTCTACCGCGAGCTGCCGGCGGACGACGTCGCGGCGGCGGTCAAGCGGGTGATGAAGACGCCCAGCCTGCCGCCCCAGCTCGCCCCCGATGCGCTCGACGCGATTCCCGAGGCCCCGGGCGTCTACCGTTTCTACGGACTCAACGCCTTGCCGCTGTACATCGGCAAGGCGAAGAACCTGCGCGAGCGCATCGGCGCCCATTTTTCGTCGGACTACCGCTCGGCGACCGACCAGCGTCTCTCGGTCGAGCTCAGTCGCATCGAGTTCGACGAAACCGCCGGCGAACTCGGCGCGCTGATCCGCGAGGCCGCGCTGGTGAAGTCGCTGTTGCCGGCGCACAACCATGCGTTGCGGCGCAAGGCCGAATCCGGCGTCCTCGAGCTCGGCGACGAGCCGGGGCCGCCGCGGTTCATCCTCGCCGCCGCCGTCGAGCCGCGCGAGCTGGCCGGACACTACGGCCCGTTCGGCGGCAAGCGGCAGGCGCGCGAGGCGCTGCGCGCGCTCGCCGGCGAGCACGGGCTGTGCTGGAAGGCGCTGGGGCTCGAGCAACGTCTGGGACCCTGCTTCGCCCGGCAGGTGCGCAAATGCGCCGGCGCCTGCGTGGGCGAGGAGTCCGCCGCCGCGCATCACGAGCGCCTGCGCGCCGCCCTCGCGCCGCATGCCATACCGCCGTGGCCCCATGTGGGTCCGGTGGCGATCCGCGAGTCCAACCCGCTGACCGGCAAGGTGGACGTGCACGTTGCCCGCGACTGGTGCTGGCTGGGCACCGTGCGCGACGACGGCGAGCTGCAGGCGCTGGTCGAGGCGCCGCCGCGGGCGCGGTTCGACGCCGACATCGCGCGGCTGCTGATGCGCACCCTCGCGCGGGGCAGGCACGACGTGCGGCCGCTGCCGATGGCTGCGGCGCATGGCGCGGCGGTCGCCGTCGACGCCGAGCACGGGCCCTAGCCGATCCGGTCGCGATTCCGCTTGAAATTCCCGCGGCGGTGGGACAGACTGCCGCACCCGCCACAGGCGGCCATCCAATACATCCGATGGGGGAGCCAATCTTGACGAACAATCGATGGGGCATTCGTTCTGCGGTCGTGATCGCCGCGCTGTCCGCTGCCGGCATGGCCGGCGCGGCCGGCCCCGGGTTGCCCGACGCCTCCGGCCTGCGCGTCGAACAACCGGCCGCGACGACTCGCGGTCCTGCCGGGCTCGCAAACCGCGCCGGCGAGTACGTCGTCACGTTGAGCAGTCCGTCGCTGGCCAAGGCATACCAGGCCGCAGGCAAGCTGGACAAGGCTCAGCAGAAGTCGCACCTGCAGAAGCTCAAGGGCGAGCAGGACGCCGCGGCGGCGCAGGTCCGCAAGGTCGGCGGCAAGGAACTCGCGCGCGTGGACAAGGCGCTCAACGGGCTGGTCGTTTCGATCGACGCCCGGCAGGCACGTGAACTGGAGCAGGCGCCGGGCATCGTCAGCGTGCGGCCGCTCAATCGATACGAGCTCGACCTGAGCGAAACGGTGCCGTACATCGGCGCTGCCGCCGTGCAGGCGGGCGGCAACACCGGCGCGGGCATCCGCGTGGCGGTGCTCGATTCGGGCATCGACTACACGCACGTCGCGTTCGGCGGCGCCGGCACCCTCCCCGCGTACCAGGCCGCCTACGGCACGACCACCGGCGATCCGGCGAATCGGTCGCTGGACGGCCTGTTTCCGACGGCCAAGGTCGTCGGCGGCTACGACTTCGTCGGGGAAGCGTGGCCCAACGGCCCGGCGGTGGCGGACCCCGATCCGATCGACTGCAGCCCCAGCGCCATCGGCTGCGCCGGCGGCCACGGCACGCACGTCGCCGACATCATCGGCGGGGCGATCGGCGTGGCTCCGGGCACGCTGCTCTACGCGATCAAGGTGTGCAGCTCGGTTTCGACGTCGTGCAGCGGCCTCGCGATGCTGCAGGGTGTCGACTTCGCCCTCGATCCGAACGGCGACGGCGACATTTCCGACCGGGTCGACGTGATGAACCTGTCGATCGGCTCGTCGTACGGCCAGGACGAGGACGACCTGACCGCCGCCCTGAACAATGCGGCGGACCTTGGCGTCGTCGTCGTCGCCTCGGCCGGCAACAGCTCCGACAAGCCCTTCATCGTCGGTTCCCCGTCGAGCGGGAAGAACGTCATCAGCGTCGCGCAGACGCAGGTGCCGTCGGCGAAGCTGTACCTGATCACCGCCGGCACCGTGGCGGTCGGCGGCTCGTGGCAGGCGTGGTCGGCGGCCCCCGTGGCCGTCTCGGGACCCCTTCAGTACGGAGACGGTGCCGGCGGCAACAGGAACGGTTGCGCCGCGTTCCCTGCGGGCTCGCTCGCCGGCAAGGTGCTGCTGGTCGATCGCGGCGTCTGCGCCATCAGCATCAAGGTCTCCAACGGCGCCGCGGGCGGCGCGCTGTCCGTCATCGTCGCGAACAACGCCGCCCAGGCACCGGGCGACCTGCCGCCGGACTTCAGCTTCGGTGGCGGAACGCCGAACGTGCCGGGATATTCGATCACGCTCGGCGATGGCGCGGCGCTGAAGACGGCCCTGGGTTCGACCGCGGCGATCAACCCGGCCTCGGCGGTGCCGCTGGTCGCCAACATGGTCTCGTCGTCGTCGCGTGGCCCGACGTTCAGCCGCAACTCGATCAAGCCGGACATCGCCGCACCGGGTGCCTCCGTCTCGGCCGAGGTCGGCACGGGCACGGGCACCACCGCTTTCGGCGGCACGTCGGGTGCGGCGCCGATGGTCGCGGGTTCGGCGGCGCTGCTGCTGAAGGCCCGGCCGGGGCTCTCGCCCACCGAAGTCAAGGCGCTGCTGATGAACACCGGCGAGACCAACATCGGCATCAATCCGGTCGGCCTGCCCGGCGTCCTCGCGCCGATCACGCGCATCGGCGGCGGCGAAGTGCGCATCAACAAGGCCGTCGCCAGCAGGACCGCGGCGTGGGGCAAGGACGACGAGGCCGGCAGCCTCTCGTTCGGCTACGACCCGATCTCGAAGAGCGGCAAGCTCAAGAAGAAGGTCGTCGTCCGGAACTACGGCGCCTCGGCGCGTACCTACGCGATCACGCCGGCCTTCCGCTACGCCGACGACGCCGCCAGCGGCGCGGTGAAGATCAAGGCCCCGTCGAGCATCGGCGTGCCCGCCGGCGGTTCGCGCGAGTTCGAGGTCGAACTCTCGATCGACCCCACCAAGCTGCCGGTGTGGACGCTGAACGGCGGCGCGAAGGGTGGTGACGGGTACCGCCTGCAGGGGTTCGAGTTCGACGGCTACCTGAACCTCAACGGCGGTCCGGACAACACCGTTCACGTGGCCTGGCACGTGCTGCCGCATCGCGCCGCCGACGTTTCGGCCGTACCGAAGCGTGTCAAGCTCGCGCTCGACGGGACCGGGTCGGTGAACCTCAAGAACAAGAGCGACGCGCTCGACGGCCGCTTCGACGTATTCGCACTGACCGGCCAGAGCGGCGCGATCAAGAAGAACCTGCTGCCGCAACCCGGCGACAACTTTGCGATCGTCGACCTCAAGTCGGTGGGCACGCGGCTGGTCGACATCGGCGGCGGCCAGTTCGGCGTGCAGTTCGCCATCGACACCAACCGGACGCGCGCGCATCCGAACTACCCGGCCGAGTTCGACATCTACATCGACCGGGATCGCGACGGGGTCGATGATTTCGTGATCTACAACCTCGAGAACGGCGGATTCGGCGCCACCGGGCAGAACGTGGTCCGGGTCCTCAATCTCGCGACCAATGCGGGCACCGCATATTTCTACACCGACGCGGATCTCAACTCCGGCAACGCGATCCTCACCGCGCCGCTTGCCGCCCTGGGCATGACCCCGGGGACGACGTTCGACTTCTCGATCTACGCCTTCGACAACTACTTCACCGGCAACCTCACCGACGCGATCGAGGGCATGACCTTCACCCTGGACACGCCGCGGTTCGCGCCGTCGGCCGACGTCGGCGCGGTGCCGGTCGGCAGCGCGGTCTCGGTCGGCGTGGCGAGCGTGCCGGGCGGCGAGCTGAAGTCGCCGTCGCAGCGCGGCTTGCTGCTGATGTACCGCGACGCGGAAGGGAAGAGCCGCAAGGACGTCGGCAAGGACGAGGCACAGGCGATCGTCGTACTGCCGTGATCGCCTGAAGCAACCGCAGCACGCACGGAGGGCCGCCGCAGGGCGGCCCTTCGTCGTTGCGGGACGCCGCCGCCGCGCGGGCCGATCCCCGCGCCGCGAGCTCACGTTGGCGCGGCCGGATTACCCGCGAACCCGCTTCCACGCTATGCTCCACGCGGCGCGCTGCCGGGGACCGGCCGGGGACCGAACCAGCCGCGCCGTACGGACCGCCCCTGCGCGGGGCGAAACAGCAAACGGAACACGACGCCCGAAAGACCACGGATGAGCCCGTATCCCCCGCTCCGCCTGCACGTGCCCGAACCGACCGGACGCCCCGGGCGCGAAACCGATTTCTCGTACCTGCAGCTGTCCCCCGCCGGCGCGGTGCGCCGGCCGGCCGTCGACACCCGGCCGTCGGAAACCGGCGACGTCGCCGGGGCGCTGGTCCGGGTCCTCGACGACGACGCGCGTGCCCGGTCCCTGGGATCCGCAGGCGGACCCCGAACTGCTGCGCGGCCGGCCTGCGCGCGATGCTGAGGACCCGCATCTTCGACGCCCGCATGCTGATCGCCCAGCGGCAGAAGAAGCTGTCGTTCTACATGCAGTGCCTGGGCGAGGAAGCGATCAGCGTCGGCCAGGCGCTGGCGCTCGAACCGGACGACATGTGCTTCCCGACCTATCGCCAGCAGGGGATCCTGATCGCGCGCGGCTACAGCCTCGTGGACATGATGTGCCAGCTGTTCTCGAACGAGCGCGACCCGATCAAGGGCCGGCAGCTGCCGGTCATGTACTCGTCGCGCCGGAACGGCTTCTTCTCCGTCTCCGGCAATCTCGGCACGCAGTACGTCCAGGCCGTGGGCTGGGCGATGGCGTCGGCGATCAAGGGCGACACGCGCATCGCCTCGGCGTGGATCGGCGACGGCTCGACCGCGGAGGCCGATTTCCACAACGCGCTCACCTTCGCCGCCGTCTATCGGGCGCCGGTCATCCTCAACATCGTCAACAACCAGTGGGCGATCTCGTCGTTCCAGGGCATCGCGGGCGGCGAGGCCGCCACCTTCGCCGCGCGCGGCGTCGGCAACGGCATCGCGTCGCTGCGCGTGGACGGCAACGACTTCCTCGCGGTGCTCGCGACGTCCCGCTGGGCCGCCGAGCGCGCGCGGCGCGGGCTCGGGCCGACCCTCATCGAATGGGTCACCTACCGGGCCGGGCGCCCACTCCACCTCCGACGATCCGTCCAAGTACCGGCCGGCAGACGACTGGAAGCACTTTCCGCTGGGCGATCCCATCGCGCGGCTGAAGCAGCACCTGCTGCGACGGGGCGTGGACCGAGGACGAGCACGCCCGCACGCTGCAGGCGCTGGAGGACGAGGTGGTCGCGGCGCAGAAGGAAGCGGAAAGCTACGGCACGCTCGCTTCCGGCCACGTGCACGATGCGTCGACGATGTTCGAGGACGTCTACAAGGACATGCCGGCGCACCTTCGCCGGCAGCGCGAGCAGCTGGGGACCTGACCATGGCCACGATGACGATGATCCAGGCGATCCGCTCGGCGATGGACGTGATGCTCGGGCGCGACGACAACGTGGTGGTGTTCGGCGAGGACGTCGGCTATCTTCGGCGGCGTGTTCCGCTGCACCGACGGGCTGCAGGCGAAGTACGGCACGTCGCGCGTGTTCGACACGCCGATCGCCGAGGGCGGCATCGTCGGCATCGCCATCGGCATGGGCGCCTACGGCCTGCGCCCGGTCGCCGAGATCCAGTTCGCCGACTACTTCTATCCGGCCTACGACCAGATCGTGTCCGAGGCGGCGCGCCTGCGCTACCGCTCGGCCGGCGATTTCACCGCGCCGCTCACCATCCGCATGCCCTGCGGCGGCGGCATCTACGGCGGGCAGACGCACAGCCAGAGCCCGGAGGCGCTGTTCACGCACGTCTGCGGCCTGCGCACGGTGATGCCGTCCAATCCGCTACGACGCCAAGGGCCTGCTGATCGCCTCGATCGAGTGCGACGACCCGGTGATCTTCCTCGAGCCCAAGCGCCTCTACAACGGCCCGTTCGACGGTCACCACGACCGGCCCGTCGTGCCGTGGTCCGAGTCTCCGCTGGCCGAGGTGCCCGAGGGCCACTACACGGTGCCGCTCGAGTCGGCGGCCGTCGTGCGCCCCGGCACGGCGCTCACGGTGCTCACCTACGGCACGATGGTCTGGGTGGCGGAAGCGGCGGCGCGGGAGACCGGGATCGACGCCGAGATCGTCGACCTGCGCAGCCTCTGGCCGCTCGACCTGGACACGCTCGTCAATTCGGTCAGGAAGACCGGCCGCTGCGTGATCGTCCACGAGGCGACGCGCACCAGCGGCTTCGGCGCGGAACTCGCGGCGCTGGTGCAGGAGCACTGCTTCTTCCATCTCGAGGCGCCGATCGAGCGCGTGACCGGCTGGGACACGCCGTATCCGCATGCCCAGGAATGGGCGTATTTCCCCGGTCCGGATCGGGTCGGCGCGGCGTTCCGGCGCGTGATGGAGGCTTGAGATGGGCGTTCATGTGGTGAAGGTGCCCGACATCGGCGAAGGCATCGCCGAGGTCGAGGTCGTCGAGTGGCACGTCGCAGCCGGGCGACACCGTCGTCGCCGACCAGATCCTCGCCGACGTGATGACCGACAAGGCGACCGTCGAGGTGCCGTCGCCGTCGGCGGGCCGCGTGCTCGCGCTCGGCGGGCCGGCCGGCGACAAGCTCGCCGTCGGCAGCGTGCTGATCCGGCTCGACGTCGGACGGCGCCGCGCAGCGGACGGTGCCGCCGTGCGTCGCCGGCTTCCGTCGCCGCCGAGGCCGGTCGCGACCGCGGTCCGCGTCGCGCTGCCGGCCGCAGCCGGACCGATCGCGGCCGCCGCCGGCCGCGCGTCGCCCCGGCAGCGGCCTCCGCGCCGCCGGCAAGCCGCTCGCGTCGCCCTCGGTCCGCCGGCCACGCGCGCGAACTGGGCGGTCGATCTCGACCGGGTGCCGGCAGCGGACCGGACGGACGGATCGTGCACGACGACGTCGTCCGGCACGCTGCGCGCGGCGCCGGCGCTGCCGGGCGGCTCCGCAGCGCTACGCCGAGCGCAACGGCGAGGAAGCGGTGCCCGTGATCGGACTGCGCCGCCAGATCGCGCAGCGCATGCAGGACGACGCTGCGCATCCCGCACTTCACCTATGTCGAGGAAATCGACGTCACCGAGCTGGAAGCGCTGCGGGCCCGGCTCAACGACGAGCGGGGCGCGACGCGCGGACACCTGACCGTGCTGCCGTTCCTGATGCGCGCGATCGTGGTCGCCGTGGCGTCGTTTCCGCAGGATGAACGCGCGCTACGACGACGACGCAACGGAATCGTCACCCGTTCGACGCCGTGCACATCGGCATCGCGACGCAGACCGCCGGCGGGCTGATGGTCCCGGTGGTGCGGCATGCCGAGGCGCGCGACCTGTGGTCGACGTCCGCCGAGGTGTCGCGCCTCGCCGACGCCGCGCGCACGGGCAAGGCCGCGCGCGACGAGCTCTCCGGCTCGACGATCACCGATCACCAGCCTCGGTCCGCTCGGCGGCATCGTCACCACGCCGATCATCAACGCCCCGGAGGTCGCGATCATCGGCGTCAACCGCATCGTCGAGCGGCCCGTCATCCGCGCCGGCGCGATCGTGCCGCGGAAGCTGATGAACCTGTCGTCGTCGTTCGATCACCGGGTCATCGACGGCCACGACGCCGCGCTGTTCGTGCAGGCGCTGCGCGGGTGCCTCGAGTGCCCCGCGATGCTGTTCATCGACTAGCGTGCGCCGCGAGGATGCGCGCGACGCATGACGTGAGCTTCCTCGCGTACGGGATGTCCAGGAACTCGTTGGGCCCGTGCGCGTTGGATTTCGGTCCCAGCACGCCGGTGATCAGGAACTGCGCGTCCGGAAACGACGCGCCGAGCATGCCCATGAACGGGATCGTGCCGCCCTCGCCCATCGCACCCGCGTCCTTGCCGTAGGCGATCCGCGACGACGCCTGCGCCGCCGCCGCGAGCCAGGGCGCCGTCGGCGGCGCGTTCCAGCCGGTGGCGCCCTGGTCGGGCTCGAAGCGCACCGTCGCGCCGTACGGCGGATCCGCCTCGAGCAGGCGCTTCATCTCGCGCGTCGCGGCTTCGCCGTCGACGGTGGGCGGCAGCCGCAGCGACAGCTTCAGCGCCGTCTTCGGCCGCAGCACGTTGCCGGCGTTGGCGATCGGCGGGAGACCGTCGGCGCCGGTGACCGACAGCGCGGGGCGCCAGGTCCGGTTGAGCATCGCCTCGGGCCGATCGGCCGCCACCGGCTGCGTGCGCCCGGCAAACGGGTACTTGCGGATCACGATGTCGCCGAGGATTTCCGCCGCGGCCCTGACCTGCGCGACGCGCTCGTCGGGGATCGGTGCGTGGAACGCCGGCGGCAGGATGCGGCCGGTGGCGACGTCCTCCAGCCGGTCGAGCAGGCGCCGCGCGATGCGGAACGACGACGGCACCACGCCGCTGGCGTCGCCCGAGTGCACGCCCTCGGTCAGCACCTCGACGGTCAGCGTGCCGGCGGCGAGGCCGCGCAGCGACGTGGTGATCCACAGCCGCTCGTAGTCGCCGGCGCCCGAGTCGAGGCCGACGACGAAATCGATCTTGCCCAGTCGCGGCTTCAGCGCGGCGATGTACGCGGGAAGGTCGTAGCTGCCGCTCTCCTCGCAGGTCTCGATCAGGCCGACGCAGCGCGCATGCGGCTCGCCCGCGGCCTGCAGCGCCGCGATGGCCGTCAGCGACGCGAACACCGCGTAGCCGTCGTCGGCGCCGCCGCGTCCGTAGAGGCGGCCGTCCTCCAGCACCGGAGTCCACGGCCCGAAGCCGTCGCGCCAGCCGTGCATCTCGGGCTGCTTGTCGAGGTGCCCGTACAGCAGCACCGTCGCGTCGCCGCGCGCGCCGGGGCTTGCCGGCACTTCGAAGAACAGCACCGGCGTGCGGCCGTCGAGGCGGACCGTCTCGACCGTGAGGCCCTTGACCGGCTGCCGCCGCGCCCAGGCCTCCGCCTGGCGCACCACGGCGTCGATATGGCCGTTGCGCTGCCAGTCGGGGTCGAAGTGCGGGCTCTTCGCCGGCACGCGGATGTATTCGGTGAGTTGCGGAACGATATCGTCGTCCCAGGTGCGGTCGATCAGGGCGTCGGAAATGGGCATGGGAAACCGGGAAGGATGATGTCGGTGAACGACAGGTGCGAAGGGCCAACGCGAGCAGCGGACGCGAACCGCGAAGGTGGCAGCGGCTTCGGACCGCTGGCGCGAGCGTCGAAGCGCCTGCGCGGTGCGGCCCGCCGCGACGCACTAGAATGCGGCATGCCGATTCTATCCGATCGCCGATGAGCGCCACTGCCGAAGGCGCCAACGGGGTGTCAACCGCGGTGCCGCCCGCCGCCCCGTCCGCGGCCTCGTCGACGCTTTCGTCCGCCACGTCCTCCACCGCGGCGCCGCTGGCGCTGGTATTCGGCGCGAGCGGCTATGTCGGCACCAACCTCGTGCCCGCCTTGGCGGCCCGCGGCGTGCGAGTGCGCGCCGCCGCGCGCAACGTCAAGGTGCTGGAAGCCCGCGCCTGGACCGGGGTCGAGCTCGTTGCCGCGGACGCGCTGAAGCCGGAAACGCTCGCCTCCGCGCTCGCCGGAGTGGACACCGCGTACTACCTCGTCCACTCGATGGCAGCGGGCCGCGACTTCGGCAAGCTCGACGTCGAGGCCGCGGAGAACTTCGCGCGCGCCGCGGCGGCGGCCGGTGTGCGGCGCATCGTCTACCTCGGGGGGCTGGTCCCGGCCGAGGCGGAGTCCGAGCACCTCGTCTCGCGCAGGGAAACCGGCGACACGCTGCGCGCGGGCCCGGTGCCTGTCACCGAGCTGCGCGCGGGCATCATCGTCGGTCCAGGCTCCGCCGCCTACGAGGTGATCCGCGATCTCGTCTATCACCTGCCGGTGATGGTGACGCCGCGCTGGGTGCGGTCGAAGTCGTCGCCGGTCGCGCTTGCGAACCTGATCGAGTACCTGATCGGCGCCGCCGCGCACCCCGAGGCGGCCGGCGGCATCTACGACGTGGGCGGCCCGGATCTCGTGAGCTACGAGGACATGATGCGAATCTTCGGCGCCGTCGTCGGCCGCAATCCGCGCATCATTCCCGTGCCGGTGCTGACGCCGACGCTGTCGTCGTACTGGCTGGGGCTGATCACCGCGGTGCCCGTCAACATCGCCCGCGCGCTGATCGGGGGACTCAAGCACGACATCCCAGCGCACGACGAGGCGATCCGCCGCCTGGTGCCGCAGCAGCTGCTGGACTTCCGCGCCGCGGTCGAGGCCGCGCTCGACGCCGAGCGCAAGCACGCCGTCGCCGCGCGCTGGACCGAGGGCGCGCTGATGTTCCGCGCCTACCGCACCGATTACGCGTTCTACGCCAAGAAGGCCAGCGGATCCGCGGAGACGCCCGCCTCGCCGGCCGCGGTCTGGCGCGTCGTCACGTCGATGGGCGGGCGCAACCGCTACTTCTACTGGAACATCCTGTGGACGCTGCGCGAACTCGGCGACTGGCTGGTCGGCGGGCCCGGCTTCGTGCGCGGACGGCGCGACCCGGACGACCTGCGGCTGGGCGACATGGTCGACTACTGGGAAGTGATCGGGATCGAGCCCGGGCGGCGGCTGACGCTGAACTTCGGCCTGAAGGCGCCCGGCGCCGGCATCCTGGAGTTCGAACTGGAGCCACTGCCCGATGGCGGAACGCGGCTCACCGAGACCGCGTACTGGCACCCGCAGGGGATCTGGGGCCTGCTGTACTGGGCGGTGCTGGTGCCGTTCCACCTGTTCATATTCAAGGGCATGACGCGGGCGATGGTCCGGCGCGCGGAGGGACGGGCGTAAGGAGCAGTTTCGGCATGCCAGGCCCCCCCAAGGCAGTCGATCCCGGTTTATTACATGCATTGCCGCTTTTTGCCAATTCGTGTAATGTGCCCCACCAAATGCCGGCCAATCCTCGCCGCCTGATCCTGAACCTCCTTCTCGGTGCCGGCGGCGAGCCGCTGGCGGCGCGCGACGCGGTGGCGTCCTGCGCGCTGTTCGCGATCAGCGAGAACAGCGCTCGCGTGGCGCTGGCGCGCCTCGCGGCCCGCGGAATGATCGAGGCCGCCGGCCGCGGCGCCTACCGGCTCGGGCCCGGCGCCGCAGACCTCGCCGCCGACGTCGGCACCTGGCGCAACGCCGAGCGCCGCGTGTGCGACTGGAGCGGCCGATGGATCGCGGTCCACGTCGGCGGGCTCGGGCGGGGCAACCGCGTCGCGCTTCGCCGGCGGGAGCGTGCGTTCCGTCTCCTCGGCCTCGGCGAGGTCGATCGCGGCCTGCACCTGCGCCCCGACAACCTCGTCGGCGGGGTTGCCGCCGCGCGGGAGCGGCTGGTCAAGCTCGGCGTCGAGGACACCGCCGCGGTCTTCGTTGCGACCGACTTCGACCCGGACCGCGACCAGCGCGCACGCGCGCTCTGGGACGGCAGCGCGTTGACGCGGCTCTATCGCGCGAACCGTCGACGCCTCGGCGACTGGCTCGCTCGCTGCGGCACGCTCGCGCCGGAGGTTGCGGCGCGCGAGTCGTTCCTGCTGGGCAACGAGGCGATTCGCGATCTGGTCTTCGATCCCCTGCTGCCGGCTCCGCTGGTGGATGTCGAGGCACGCCGCGCCTTCGTCGACGCCCTGCTGCGCTTCGATGCCGCCGGCCAGTCGATCTGGAAGCGGTTTCTCGACGCGGCACGTTCGCGCCACCCCGGCACCCGAGCCCGGTCCGCACTCGCGCGCCCCCTGGAGGCCACGGAATGAACGCACCCGAAGCATTCTCGAAGCAAACGCAGTACCTTTCCGACACCCACGAAGTCGTCAACGTCTCGCGCGAGCTGGTCGATTACAACCTGTACCTGCAGGACGCCGCGCTGCAGGAGGCGGTACGACGCGAGGGCGCGGCCTGGGCGCACGACGACCTCACCGCGTTCGGCCAGCTCACCGGGTCGGCCGACTACCTCGCGCTCGGCGCGCTCGCCAATCGATTCGCCCCCGAGCTCGAGACCCACGACCGGTTCGGCAACCGGGTCGACCTGGTGACATTTCATCCCGCGTACCACGCGCTGATGAAGACCGCGATCGGGCACGGCCTGCACTCGTCGCCATGGACCGACCCCGGGCCCGGTGCGCACGTGGCCCGCGCCGCGCGAATCTACATGCACACACAGGTCGAGGCGGGACACGGCTGCCCGATAACGATGACCTTCGCGGCGGTGCCGTCGCTGCGCACGACGCCCGAGCTCGCGCGGATCTGGGAGCCGCGCATCACCGCGCGCATCTACGATCCGCGCAACGTCCCGGATTCGTGCAAGCAGGGGCTGACGATCGGCATGGCGATGACGGAGAAGCAGGGTGGCTCCGACGTGCGCGCAAACACCACCCGTGCGTATCCGATCGGCGCCGCGGGGCCCGGCGAGGCTTACGAACTCGTCGGTCACAAGTACTTCGTCTCGGCGCCGATGTGCGACGCGTTCATGGTGCTGGCACAGGCGCCACGGGGGCTGACCTGCTTCCTGCTGCCCCGCTGGCGCCCGGACGGCACCAAGAACCCGCTGCAGGTGCTGCGCCTGAAGCGCAAGATGGGCAACGTGTCGAACGCGTCGAGCGAGACCGAGCTGCGCGGGGCGCTCGCGTGGATGGTCGGCGACGAAGGCCGCGGCGTGCGCACGATCATCGAGATGGTTGCGATGACGCGCTTCGATTGCATGGTCGGTTCCTCCGCCGGCCAGCGTGCCGCATTGTCACAGGCGCTGCACCACTGTTCGATCCGCTCGGCCTTCGGCCGTGTGCTCAACCAGCAGCCGCTGATGCGCAACGTGCTGGCCGACCTGGTGCTCGAGAACGAAGGCGCGCTCGCGCTGACGATGCGAATCGCACGCGCGATGGACAGCCGCGCCGACCTGCATGAGGACCTGCTGGTCCGCCTGTGCACCGCCGTCGGCAAGTACTGGATCTGCAAGCGCACGCCGAACCACGCCTACGAGGCGATGGAGTGCATCGGCGGGAGCGGCGTGATGGAGGACAGTCCGTTCCCGAGGCTGTTCCGCGAGTCGCCGGTCAACGCGATCTGGGAAGGCAGCGGCAACGTCCAGTGCCTCGACGTGCTGCGCGCGATGCAGAAGACCCCCGAGGTCATCGAGGCGTTCTTCGCTGAATTGGCGAAGGCGAAGGGCGCCAGTGCGACGCTCGATCAATGGGTCGTCGCCTTGCGGAAGGAACTCGACGACGACGCCGACATCGAGCACCGCGCCCGCGACGTGGTCGACCGGATGGCGCTGGCGATCCAGGCGGCGCTGCTGCTGCAGCATGCGCCGGGGTGCGTCGCCGACGCGTTCTGCGCGTCGCGCCTGGCCGGCGGCGGCCACCGCAACTACGGCACCCTGCCGCGTGGCACGGACTGTGCGGCGATCATCGAGCGCGCCACGCCCCGGGCGTGACCGCGGCGAAGAATCCCGGAGCCCGGGGCAGGCAGGGCGGATCCACGCCGCGTTTTGACGTCGCCGCCCCTGCCCGTTCGCGGCGTGCCCGGCATAGGGGCGGCCCGCACACGCGCTTCCGCGGCAACCTTTGCCGCACCGCAGCATGCACGCCGGCCCCATGATGCAGTCAGGAAGGCAAGCGGCGATGGCATGAGTTGTGCTGAAGCGAAGCATCGGGAATTCTCGATGGCTGCGAATGGCTGGTATGAACCTGGATACGCTGACGCCGGGCACTGCACGTGAACATCCCCCGCCACTGCGCAGCAGGTCGGAGGAGGAGGAGCTTTGCCTCGCCTTGCCCCGCCAGGACCCGATCGCAGCGCAGAAGCTGCTGTGCGAAGCCCTGTCGAGGCTCGCCTGGAAGCGCGAACCCGACGCCCGCGAGCTCGGCGCCCTGCTCGTCTTCGATCGTTACGCGCAGCCGATCGGCAGGCGCCTGCTGGTCCAATACTGCGAAGGCGACGCCCAGCTGCGCTCGCTCGACCGCCGCTTCTTCATTGCGGCCCAGAGGCTCTGCCGGTCGTTCGCGGAAGCCTACGAAGGCCACCTCCCGAAGCTCGGGAGTCCGGTCGACAGGGCCCGCCGCACCAGCGCGGGCACCGCCCTCATCCATTATTTCCGGCACCGGCAGGTCGACCTCCTGCTGCGCCTGTTTCGCTACAAGAAGCGAAATTCCGAGCAGTGGCAGCAACTGAACGCCGCCTTCCGGACGGCACAGGCGCAAGTCCTGCCCAGCGGCGGCTCGCCGTCCGGCCTCGCCGAGGAAGGGTCCGCACTCGAGCAGACGCTGCAGCGGGAATTCATCCAGCTGCTGCTGCTGGGTGCAATGAACACCGGCCAGTTCTCGCCGCGCGAACTGCTCTGGGCCAATGACTGGATTGCGCGCTGGCGCAGCCTGCTGGCGCTTCGATCCGCCGGCGCCGGCGGCGAGCCTCCCGGCGAGCGGCGGGTGTTCGCCGTCGACCTGAGCGGCGGCGACGGTCTGAAGCGGTTCCGCGCCGCGGACGCGCGAGACTTCCTGCAGCTCGACACGACGCCGTTGATGCGAGCCATCGAGGATGAACTTGCGGCGCTGACCGGCGCGTCGACCGCGCCCGACTCGGCGATGTTGACCGAGCGGGACGGCCGTGAAGCGCTGCTGTCCAAGCTGAGGATGCTGTTCGCGCCCGATCCGGTCCACGTCGAGCGGCGCGGCGCGCGCACGCCCGTCGCCCTGGCCTTCCAGGCAGTCTCCGGTCTGCCGCAGATCGTCCAGGTGCTGCGCGAGGAGGCGCACCGGCAGGGCAAGCGGCTGTCACCGTCGGCCGCGCAGCTCGAGGACATCACCATCTCGCCGACCAGCGGGCATACGCGCATATCGGCCACGCTGCCCGGCGCCGCCGGCCTTGCACCGCTGTCGATCGTGACCGCCTTCGGCGCGAAACCCCAGGTGTGGCAAGCCAAGGACCGCAGCGATTCCGGCTGTCGCCTGCGCGGTCAGACCTCCGACCTGAACAGCCTGATCCCGGGCTCGTTGATGGCCATTCGGGAGGCCGAGGATGCCCAATGGACGGTGGCGGTCGTGCGGCGGCTCCGCCGACTGATGGTCGACCACGTGGAGCTGGGCGTGGAACACATCGGGCGCAAGCCGCGCTTCGTCAAGATGGTGACGGACTGGCAACCCACTCCGTCCGTCGCCGATCCGCCGAACGACCGACGGAAGTGCTTCGGGGCGCTTTACCTGCCGGCCAGCGAGAAGCATCCGACGATGCCGATCAAGACCCTGCTCGTTCCCGCGGTGGTGTTCAAGGCCGGTCGCGTCGTGACGCTCCTGTCGTCCACGGCAACCTACACGTTGCGCCTCAACAATCCGCTGGAGCAGCAAGCGGACTTTGTCTGGACGTCGTTCGCGGTGATCGACAAGGTGGTCGCCCCGTCGCACTAGACCGGCGGTGCGGCGGCGGCGCCGCCGCGCGGCGGACCCGGGCCGCAGGGTCGTCCGATCGGGGGCGTCCCGGCCGGCAGGACCGTCGCGCGGACCTCGGGCGGGCAAGGTCCACCGTTTCTCTGGCCCGTCTCTTGCGTATGGTGCAATGGTTGAACCCCCGATCATGCGAATCCCGACCGCTTCCGGCGCAACCGGCACCGACGCCCCTGGCCATGCCCACCCTGCATAGCCTGTTGCGCCGCCGCTTGCGGTGGTTCGGGCGCGGCAGCCCCGCGCCGGAAGCCGTCGTCGCGGGAAGCGAAAAGCGCTACCTGTCGCCACCGTCACCTGACCAGCGGCCGCTGGAGATGCCGCGGGCGGAGCGGGCGACACAACCCAAGAGCACGCCCGAGTCGATCCTGCGGAAACGGCTCGCGTCGCTGTCTGCGAGCGAGGCCCGTTTCCACAGCCTGACGCTGCTCGGATCGGACTGGCACTGGGACCAGGACGCGGATTTCCGCTTCACCGCCATCAGCGGAAACATCGACGACCCGGTCGGAGCGACGATCGAGAAACATCTGGGACACGTGCCGTGGGGACTGCCGGACGTCGTGCCGCCCGAGGGCGGATGGGACGCGCTCCGCCGCTGCCTCATCGCGCACGAGACGTTTCACGAAGTCATCCTGCGCAAGCAACGGCAGGACGGCGGCATCAGCCATGTGTCGATCAGCGGCGAGCCCGTGTTCGCCGAGAACGGCACCTTCGTCGGATACCGCGGCATCGGGCTCGACATCACGAAGCAGAAGCTGATCGAGGCGAAGATCAGCCGGCTCGCGCGCTTCGATCCGCTGACGGGTCTCTACAACCGAACCGAGTTCTTCGAGCGGCTGAATCATTCGATCGCGGTCGCGCGCCGCCACGACCGTCCCCTCGCCCTCCTGTTCGTCGACCTCGACCGGTTCAAGGACGTCAACGACGCATTCGGACACGACTCCGGCGACGAGGTCCTGAAAGTGATGGCGCGGCGGCTCGGCAAGGCGATTCGCGACGCCGACACGGTCGCCCGGCTCGGCGGCGACGAATTCATCGTGCTCGCCGAGAACGTCACCAACCAGGTCGACGTCAACGAGTTCGGCCTTCGCCTCCTGGAAGCGCTGTCCGAGCCGTTCATGGTGCACGGGCAGGAGTGCCGGCTCGGCGCGAGCATCGGGGTCGCGATGTTTCCCAACGACGGCGAGGACGCGGCGACCCTGCTCAAGAACGCGGACATCGCGATGTATCGCGGCAAGGAATCCGGCGGCAACAGCGTCGCGTTCGTCTCCGAGGTGGGCACCCGGCCGGCGACGGACCGGATGGTCCTCGGTGCGGGCCTTCGCCGGGCCATCGACGGCAACCAGCTGCTGCTGCTCTACCAGCCGAAGGTCTCCATCCGCACCGGCGCGCTGACCGGAGTCGAGGCGCTGGTGCGCTGGCAGCACCCCGAACGCGGCCTGGTGCTCCCGGACGCGTTCATCCCGCTGGCCGAGGACTCCGGCCAGATTCGCCAGATCGCGCGCTGGGTGCTGCTCCAGGCCTGCGCCCAGGCGTGCAAGTGGCGCGACCAGGGGCCCGCGCCCATCCGCGTCGCCGTCAACCTGTCGGCGCGCCAGTTCATCGACGGCGGCCTGGTCATCGAGGTGGCGCACGCCCTCGCCCAGACCGAGCTGGCGCCCGAACTGCTCGAGCTGGAGATCACCGAAAGCATGATGATGGCGCACCCGGAGCGTGCCGCCGAGACGCTGCTGGAGATCAAGGAGATGGGCGTGCACATCTCGATCGACGATTTCGGCACTGGTTATTCCTCGCTGGCGCGCCTCAAGAAGTTTCCGATCGAGAGCGTCAAGATCGACCGCTCGTTCATCCGCGACGTGGCGGTCGACGCCGACGACGCGGCGATCGTCTCCGCCGTCATCGCGATGGCGCACAACCTGCGCCTGAAGGTCGTGGCGGAGGGGGTCGAGACGATGGAACAGATTCGCTTCCTGCGCGAGCGCAATTGCGACGAGGTGCAGGGCTATCTGGTAAGTCGTCCGATCTCGCCGGAGCAGGTCAGCGAGTTCGCGCTACATCGTGCGGCCGGCCAGCGCGGGCCCATGGCTGAAGGCTGAACGGGCGAAGGCCCTCCGGACCTCCGGTCGCAGCGGTAGGGGCGGGAGGATCGTCTGCTTCGACCCGTTGCCGGCGGTGGGAGCGGCTACGTGCGAGTGCTTCTCCTCCCGTAGAGCCGGATCAATACTGCAGCCCCAGCCCGACGGTCCATCCGCGGACGCCGGAGCCGAACAGGTACGCCGCCTGAACGCGGACGCGCTCGGCCTTCGGTGCCTCCGGTGCGATCGGCAACTCGAGCCCGACCCCCACCTCGGCGACAGCATCGAATCCAAGCACGCCGCGATTGGCTCCGAAGAAGCCGGCGTAGCTGCCGTAGGCCACCCAGCTCATCCTGCGCTCGAAAGCCTTCCACTCGGTCGGGTGCAGGTACTCGCCCCGGACCGAGTAGATGTTGGTCGCCTCGCGGAAGCGCTGAACCGGGTCGGTCTCGTCGAAGCTCGCGATCCACGAGCGTGCGACGTGGCCGCGAACCCGGACCCTGCCCTCTCCCACCGCGTCGGTCCATTCGAGCGCAACCCCGGGCGTTACCAGCCATGCGTCGGCGTCCCAGTTGAACAGCAATCCATCGAGAAAGGGCTGCAGGACCGTCGCGGACCCGCTGTAGCTCGTGCGGTTCTGGAGCCGCGCGAGCGCCACGTCGACCGCGGGCTCGATGGAGAAGCCGCTCCCGAGCCTGACCTTCGCGAGAACCCCTGCGCCCACGCTGTAGGCGGTCCACTTGCTGCCAAAGGTCCCTCCCGCGTCCGGCGTGGGATTCCAGTGGAAGTCCTGCCTGAACCGCAACCCGCCCGCCTCGACTTTCCAGTAGAGATCCGCTTCGTCGGACAGCGGGAGCCACTTCGCCTGGTACGGCAGCCGAAGCACGTCGAGATCCGCGCCCGGATCGAGGCTGTCGATCCGGTAGCTGGCTGCGCTCAGGTCCGGCGTGGCCGACAGGTTGATCATCTGGGCGTAGCCGGCGCCAAGGCGCGCGCTGGCTACCTGGTCGCGCACCTGGTCGGGAACCGTCTGGGCGTGCAGCGCACCGGCCAGCGCCGCCGTCGCGCCGGCGACCGCCGTGCGGCGAATGAAAGCGGCAAGGGACGGGCGAGCAGGCATGGAGACGATCGGCTATGGTGGAGTCAAGGGCAGGGACAGGCGAGCGGGTCAGCGCAACCGTTCGGACGTTGTGGAAGGCGGACACCCATCCTCCGCCAGGTACCTGCCGGCAACCCATCCGACGGTCCCCCGGTAGTCCACCTTGCACCAGCGCGGATTCTCCGCCGTCCGGCGACGCTTGTCGTCCTCGCTCAGCGTGGTGAACTCCTCGAAGTGAGTCCGCCCTGGCAGCCGAAGCTGCGCAGGCAGGTCGCGTTCGAGGGAATGCGCGCGAGCGGCGCCGACGCCGTCGACGGCTCCGCCCGCAGTGTCAGGTGGCGCCCGGGCGAGACGTCGCGCACGCGATAGTGATCGGGGCCGTCCGCGGTCGCGTGCGCGGCACCGCCCGCCGCCACCGCCACCGAGGCGACGGCGGCAAGCACCGCGCGTCGGCACCATCGCGACCAGCCGGACGCGGACCGTCGCGGCGACGCGGCTCGTTCAGCCGCCGTTGAGGAACGCATCGGGAATCTCGTAGCGCTCGTTGTCGCTCACCTTCACCACCGTCACGTCGCCCTGCCGCGTGGCCGTCACCGGATCCATCGTGTCCGCGGCGACCGGCTTGCCCTGCACGAACAGGATGCGCCGCTGCACGCCCATGGGGCCGATCGACCTCGAAAGTCGCCGTGCCGTCGTTGCCGCGGCGGACGACGCCCGCGTCGCAGGACTTCACGTCCGGCTGGTAGGGCAGCGTGCAGGACACCTTGGCCGTCGCGTGGTACGCCGTGCCCGCGACCTTCGCGTCCCGCGCCGCGGGCAGGGGCGGCAGCGGCTTGCCGGTCACGGCCACGGTCAGCGTGTACTTCGACGACTCGTTCCGGCGCGCCGCCGGTCGCATCAGGTAGACGCGAATCGCGTAGTCGCCGTCGGCCGGCAGCACGCCGGACCAGGACCGCTCTCCGGTCGTGTTGCTGGCGTACATCGCCACGTTGGCCGAACCGGGAGGCAGCACGTTGAAGTAGTTCTGGGAGTTCGTCCCCTGCAGCTTCACCTCCAGCGTCTGGCCGGCCGCCGCCCGCACCAGGTAGTCCACGTCGGCGCCGCCCTTCAGGGTGCCCTTGATCGTCGCGGACGACGCACCCTTCGCGAACGTCACGCGCTCCTTGCGCGGGGGCGCCGGCCCGTCGGCAGCCAGGACCGACCCGGCCAAGGCCAGGACCGCAACGGCGACGAGCGCCCGCGTTGTCATCGTCTTCATGTCGTCCCTCACCAGATCGTGACGCGGTCGCTCGCGTCGAGCCACATGCGGTCGCCGGCGCGGATGCCGAACGCCTCGTAGAAAGCCTTCTCGTGCTGCGACGGCGCGGCCATCCGGTACACGCCCGGCGGATGGCCGTCGGTCGGCAGGTTCTGCCGCATCGCCCCCTCGTTCGCCTTGGCGGCCCACAGCTGCGCCCAAGCGAGGAAGCAGCGCTGCGGCGGCGTGAAGCCGTCGATCGTCCGATTGGCAGCCGGGTGCTCGCGGAGGTGCTCCTGCAGCGCCGCGTAGCCCAGCGCCACGCCGCCTACGTCGGCCAGGTTTTCGGTGACTTCCAGCGCGCCGTTCAAACGCAGCCCGGGCAGGATCTCGAACGCGTCGGCCTGCTTTGCCAGTTTTGCGATTTCGCCGGCAAAGCGCTGCGCGTCGGCTTGCGTCCACCAGTCGCGCACGTTGCCCGTCGCGTCGTAGAGCCGCCCGGACGAATCGAAACCGTGCGTCAGCTCGTGCCCGATCACCGCCCCCATCGTGCAGTAGTTGACGGCGGGGTCGGCCTTGGCGATCGTAGAACGGTGGTTGCAGGAACGCGGCCGGAATCTCGATGCCGTTCCAGCTCGGGTCGTAACCGGCGTTGATGACGATGGGAAGCGTGAGTTTCGGCATGGCGAAGTGGTCGAGCTCGACCGGCTTGCCGAGCTTGGCCAACTCGCGCCGTTCCAGGAACTCGTTCAGCCGCATCGCGTTGCCGACATAGTCGTCGCGACGGACCACAACGCCTGTGTAGTCGATCCACTTCGACGGGTAGCCGACGCGGATCTCGGTCTTGTCGAGCTTGGCCAGCGCCTGCGCGCGCGTCTCCGGCGACAGCCAGCCGTTGCGCTCGATGCGGGCACGGAACTGCGCCTTGATCCGCGCGACCATCGCCTCGACCTCGCGCCGCGACTCGGGGGTCATGTACTTCGCCACGTAGAGCTGCGACAGCGGATGTCCGAGCAGGCCCGGCGTACCCTCGGCCACCTGCTTGTCGCGCGGCGGCGTCACGTCCTTGCCGTAGAGCACGACGCTGAACGCGGCGTCGGGCACATCGAAGGCCGGCGTCAAGTAGGGTGCCATCCGGCGCAAGAGCTCGTACTGCAGGTACGCGCGCGACTGTTCCGGCGAGTACTCCGCAAGGATCGCATTGCGCTCGCGCAGCGCCTCGACTTCGACGACCACGATCTCGCCGCCGGTCGGCAGCCCCGTCGACTGGAAGTACGTGTCCAGGTCGACGTTGGACATGAGCCGCTTCAGGTCGGCGTAGGGCATGGGCACGAAGCGCTTGGCCGGGTCGCGCCGCTCGAGCGGCGTGAGCTTCTTCCTGGCTACCCGCGTCTCGACCGCAAGCACCATCTGCGCGGTCGCGCGCGCCGCCTCGGGCTTCCAGCCCGCGATCACGAGGTAGTCCGTGATCATCGCGACGTAGCCGTCGCGAATGCGCTGGGCGTCGGGCTTGAGATAGTTGTCGACCCCGAGCCCGAGGCTGGCGTCCCCGAGGTAGATCGTCATCCGCGTGCGATCCTGCGGATGCGGCGCCACCACCGCCCCCAATATCACCGAACTTCCGGTGGTCAACTGCAGCCGGGCGAGCTCCTCGGCCAGCGCCGTCGGGCCCTGCACCTTCGCGATGCGCTCGAACTCGGGGACCAGCGGCTGCACGCCGAGGGACTTCAGGCGCTCGACGTCCATGCCCGACGCGTAGAAGTCGCCGACCTGCTGCGCCGGCGAGCCCTTCGGCGCCGCACCGCCCGTCCGCGCGGCCTCCTGCAGCAGGTCACGCAGCTGCGTCTGGACCGTCTCCTGCATCACGAGGTAGCCGGAGATCTCCAGCTGGTCGGCGGGAATCTTCGCCGCGTCGAGCCAGCGGCCGCCGGCGTAGCGCCGGAAGTCCTGCCGCGGATCCGCCGTGGTGTCCATCTTCGACGGCGAGAATCCGAGCGGGAAGCCGAAGTTGCGGGCGGCGTCCGCCGACGCGGTCGGTGCCGGGTCGGCCGGCTTGGCCGGGATCGAGCATCCCGGCAGCAGGAGCGTGGCGGCCGCGGCAAGCGCTGCGCCGAGGATCAGGCGGGTCGGGACGGAGCGGCTCATTCGTGAAGTCCTGGGGATTGGGGTCTGATGGAAGGTTCGGCCCCGGCGCCGAGTCGCGCCGCACGCCGCACGCCGGACATGGTCCGGCTGCGCGCCCGGTCAGGGCTTGGGTGTGTCATTTGCGCTCCTTCGTTTCAACTCGCTCTGTCGGACGATTACGTAAGCGACGAGCGCGAAGGCGAAGAAGACCAGCAACAGCCACGCGACTCCCTGCAACGTCTCGATGACCGTGCGGTACAGCTCCAGGACCCAGCGGTCGCTCGTGAGCTCGATGATCCTCGCGTCCTTGTCGTCGCGCGACGGCGTGATGTACCTCTCCAGCGCGTAGATTCGCACCCCCGCCGATACGCCGACGACGAGGATGGCGAAGTTGAGATACCGAAACCACGCAGCACTGATCTCGTCGGCGATGATCCGGTCGAGGATGCCCTTGATCGGCCTGGCGAAGACCAGCGCCATCGCGATCGAGACCACGAGGGCGACGACGAAGGTCACGAGCAGCAAAGTGGGGAACATTGCGCGTGCTCCCTCCGATCCCTGGCGCCTAGTAGCCGCCCCAGTTCGGATTGTTCCGGTAGGGATAGTTGCCCGAGATCCGTCGTCCGGACGAGATCCTGTGGTTCTGCCCGCCGGGCAGGTTGGGATAGTCGCCCGGGCCGTACGTGTGGCAGTCGCCCTGGAAGTCGGCGTCGGTGCAGAACACCCAGTAACCGGACTCGACGCGCAGCGAGCGCGCCTTGTCGTTGAATCCGACGCGGTCGAGGTTGTTGACGCCGCCGGCGTTCACCACGAACGCCTCGCCCGAGAGGCTGTAGCCCGAGAACAGGACGGCGCGGGACCCGGAGCCCCAGTTGCCGCCCTGGACGTTGTTGCCGTTGTAGGTGTAGCGGTTGTTGTATCCGCTGTCGCTGTTGTACGAATGGCTGCCGCTCCAGCCGCCGCCGCCGTCCGGCGTCCACCCGAGCTCGCGGACCGAGGACACCTTGTCGTTCATGCCCATGGCACGCAGCGAGGAATACTCGCCGGGCCCCAGCGTCACGCAGCTGCCGCCGAAGTACGCGTCGCCGCACAGCTGCCAACGGCCGCTGCGCACGTTGACCGACGACGCCTTGTCGTTGAACCCGCTGTCATTCAGGTTGGACACGCTGGTGGCGGCGCGATAGCTCCGCCCGCTGAAATTGTCGTTCTCGTACAGGAGGATTTGCGCACTTGCCGCGAATGCATGCGTGGCGGTGACCATGCCGACAGCAACGACCTCATACCATTTGAGCACTTCGGTTCCCCATTGGATGTCCGGCGCAACGCGCACCGATAAAAGGTGAAATGTGGCGGTTCGGCGTTCGGGTGCGACAATCGGTCACGGTCTGCGCGGTCGAGCCCGCATGGGCGACGTTACGGAACGTGGGCACGAGTCACGCCACCCGACCGGCGATGCACGCCCAACAGGTAAGATACCGATCGATCGACAATGTCACTATCCGGAAACCGAGCAAATCCGCCCTCGGGGCCTGGACAAATGCGAGTTTCCGAAGTGTTCAGCCCTCCGCCCCCGCACTCGGCCCGGTTCCGATCGGACCACCTCGACGAAATCCACGCGTTCATCGCCGCGTACGACGGCAGCCACCGGCGAGCAGCGCTTGGCCCAGGGCCGCTGGGATATGCCATGCACGCCGTTCGTTGCGGCGAGGTCGATCTCGGCTGGGGACTCACCCGCACGCGCCAGAAGGTCCGGGGGGTTCCGCAGAGTGCGATCCTGCATGTGCCACTCGGGCGAAGGCACGTCTACGCCACGGGCGGCAGGACGCTGGAAGCGCGCCCTGACACCGCTGTCCTGCTCGCCCCGGGGCAGGAATACACGCTCTACTTCGAGCCTGACGATTGCCTCGTCGTCCTGCGCATGCCAGGTTCCGCGCTCGCTGACGAGCTGGGCAATCGCGACCCGGCAACGGCGCTGGCGAGCCGGGGCGCGAGCGAGATCCCGCTGGCGGGCGGTCGGCTGAGGGCGCTCGCCGCCATGCACCGGACTTTGGTCGACGCCACGAAGCTGCCGACCGAGTACGCTGCCGCGCCTTGCGCCGAGCAGTTGGAGGCCCGTCTATGCAGTTGGATGGCGGACCAGGTCCTGGGGACCCGCCCTTCATCGTCGACGCCCGCGCTGGGAATCCAGCGCATCCGCATGGTCGAGGAGTGGATCGATGCCCACCTCGCGGACCCGATCACGCTCGGCCGCCTGTGCGCGGTGGCCGGTGTCGGCGACCGATACCTGGAGTCTGCGTTCCGGGCGCATCGCGGCCAGACGCCGCTGCAGTTCGTGATGGCCCGGCGGCTCGCGCGGGTGCGGCGGAGCCTCCTCGAATCCCAGCCGGGCGATTCCGTCACGCAACTCGCGCACGATGCCGGATTCGTCCACCTCGGCAGGTTCGCTGCCCGTTATCGGAGCGCTTACCGCGAGTCACCTTCGGCAACACTCCGGCGCAGCTGGAACCGGTGACCTGCCCGGGTTTTTCGGAGCAGCCGTAACTTGAGACAATGCCTATCCAGCTCCGCCAGGTCCACGAGAATAGTGCGGCCAAGGTCTTCATTGGCAGGAACAGGCGGGCTGGGCTGCTGCTGAAGCGCGATATCGGTCTCGGTCAGCATGTCTGCCTCTCAGCCTGTGCGGGGCACGGTTTCCCGCCACCTGACAATACAGGTCGATGTACGGCAATTATCCGTACAAATCAATGTTCCTGCTGGGCGTCCCCGCTCGTGTCGCCACCGGCGGGCCGCGTGCTGCGCGCCAGTGTAACGACCCAGCGGCTTCCGCTCAGCGCAGGCTGCTAAAGCGTAGATTCCCGCACCGACATTCGCCGATTGGGCAAGTCAGCCGAAAGAATTTCGAACGTACTCATGCGTCCCTAGCACCAATTCCGAAGTGCCAGGGAAATGCATTTCTGAGACGAAGTGCTTTAGGTCGATCGATGCCACCAACGTTCATGCAAGCACGCGCCGGGCCGCGCGCTGAAGATTCATCGCCACGAATCGTTCGCGGCGCTCTTGGTGTGGTTCCAAGGCCGGTCGCGATTGTCGCCCCGACTGTTGGGCCCATGGTGGGACCCAGAAAGCAATTAAGCCCCAGATCGGGGCTTAAGTCTTTGTTTTTACTGGCGTCCCCAGGGGGATTCGAACCCCCGTACTCACCGTGAAAGGGTGATGTCCTAGGCCTCTAGACGATGGGGACCTGTCGGGCGCCGCGACGCGGTGCGGCAATGACGAAACATGCGTCGGCGGTCAGGTCGGTGGTGGAGGTAAGCGGGATCGAACCGCTGACCTCTTGCATGCCATGCAAGCGCTCTCCCAGCTGAGCTATACCCCCACGGGCAAACCGAAATTATAGCGGCACACCCAAATCTTGGCAAATCCGCGGGCTGCCCCCGAGCCGGCGCACTGTGCTCGCGCGAGCCCGCTTCGACCGTCCGCTGCAAAGGAGCACGCCGCCGATCGGCTATCATCGGCGCCGACGCCCGCCAACCGCGACGGGCCCGCCCGCGCCGCCCGCCCTGGTTCCGATCGCTCCGATGCCCACCCCGCCCGCGCCTGCCCCGATCGATCTCGCCGGTCGCGTGATCCTGATCACCGGCGCCACCGGTGGACTGGGTGCGCCGCTCGCGCACGCCTGCGCCGCGGCCGGCGCCACCGTCGTGCTGCACGGTCGGGTCGTACGCAAACTCGAGGCCCTGTACGACGAGATCGTCGCGGGGGGCCATCCCGAACCCGCGATCCTGCCGCTCGACCTCGCCCAAGCCGAGGCCGGCGATTACGCCAACGCGCTGGGCGCGGTCCAGGCGCAGCTGCATCGGCTGGACGGCCTCGTGCACACGGCGGTCCACCTCGGTTCGCTGGGCCCGATCGAACATCAGCCGTTCGACCAGTGGCAGAAGGTGCTGCGCGTCAACGTTTCCGCCGCAGCCGCGCTGACCCGCGCCGCGCTGCCGCTGCTCGCCGCCGCGCCGGACGCTGCAGTCGTGTTCACGCTCGACGACCACGCGCTGGCGCCGCGCGCGTACTGGGGCGCGTACGGCGCCGCGAAAGCGGCCCTGGCGGCATTGGCGGCGACGCTTGCCGACGAATGGGAGCAGCGCGCGAACCTGCGCGTCAACGCGGTCGTGCCGGGTCCCGTCCGTTCGCCGCTGCGCACGCTGACGCATCCGGCCGAGGACAAGGCGGCGCTGCCGCCGATCGCCGATCTGGTGCCGCTGTACCTGCAGTTGCTGGGCGCCGCGCAGGCTCCCGCCCGCGGGCTCCGGCTCGACGGCCGTGCGTGGCTCGCCGGTCAGGACCGTGCGGCGCCGCTGATCGCGCGCGCCGTCGACGCGGGGGTGGCGGGTGCCGCGGGCGTAGGCGCCGCGATCGCGGCGGTCGGGGATTCGTCCGACCCCGGGCGCCCACAGGCGGGCGGCGCGCGTCCGTAGCGCAGCACCACCCGCAGCTGGCGGTGGTCGTCGGCACCGAGCATGTCCGGCAACAGCAGCAGCGCCGGGGCCGGTCGCCACCACGGCCAGCCATCCGGCCGCCACGCCACCGAAACGACCCGCGCCCCCACGTAACTCGCGGGCAGCACCCGGCCCTCGACGGTGCGCCCGTCGCGGCGGGTCACGGCGATTCGGCGGTCGAGGCCCAGGTGGATGAGCGCGGGGACGCCGCGACGCAGCGCACGCAATCGCGCATCGATGGCGACGACGGCCGCGGCCAGCGCGGCGAGCCGGCCCGGCACGCCCAGCGGCAGCGCCAGCACGACGCCGGTGGTGACGACGGCGGCGAGCGTGAACGCGACGGCGGCCACGCGGGAGGGGCGCGGTTCGAGGCGCAGGCGCGGCACGGCATCCATGCACGCATTGGAGCGCGCCCGGCCGGTCGGCGCCATCGGCCGAAAGGTCGACGGCGCTGCGACCACCCGCACCCCGACTCAGTCGGACTTCTGTCCCGCCAGCAGCAGCCAGGTCGCGACGACGGTGTCGGGATTGAGCGAAATGCTCTCGATCCCCTGCCCCACCAGCCACTGCGCGAGGTCCGGATGGTCGGAGGGCCCCTGGCCGCAGATGCCGATGTACTTGTCGGCCTTGCGGCACGCGACGATGGCCATCGACAGCATCGCCTTGACGGCGTCGTTGCGCTCGTCGAAAGTCGCCGCCAGCGGTCCGCCGGAATCGCGGTCGATCGCCAGCGTCATCTGCGTCATGTCGTTGCTGCCGATCGAGAAGCCGTCGAAGTGCTCGAGGAAGCGGTCGGCGAGCAGCGAGTTCGACGGGATCTCGCACATCATGATGAGGCGCAGTCCGTTCTTCCCGCGTTCCAGGCCCTGGGTCTTCAGCAGCGAAACGACCTGCTCGGCCTCGGTCAGCGTGCGCACGAACGGGATCATCAGCTCGACGTTGGTGAAGCCCATGTCGTCGCGCACGCGCTTCATCGCCTGGCATTCGAGCGCGAAGCAGTCGTGGAATTCGGGCGCGATGTAGCGCGACGCGCCGCGGAAGCCCAGCATCGGATTCTCCTCGTGCGGCTCGTAGCGCTGGCCGCCGACGAGGTTCGAATACTCGTTCGACTTGAAGTCCGACAGCCGGACGATCACCTTCTTCGGCCAGAACGCCGCGGCGATCGTGGCCACCCCCTCGGCGATCTTGGCGACGTAGAACTCGACCGGGTCGGCGTAGCCGCCGATGCGGCGCCCGATCTCGGCCTTCAGCTCGGCCGGCTGGCGATCGAACTCGAGCAGCGCCTTCGGGTGGATGCCGACGTTGCGGTTGATGATGAACTCCAGCCGGGCGAGCCCGACGCCTTCGTTCGGCAGCCGCCGGAACGAGAACGCGAGCTCCGGATTGCCGACGTTCATCATCAGCTTGGTCGGGCACGGCGGCATCCGGTCGAGCGGGACGTCGACGATCTCGACCTCCAGCATGCCGACATAGACGTGACCGGTGTCGCCCTCGCAGCAGGCGACCGTGACGAGCGCGCCGTCCTCCAGCACCCGGGTCGCGTCGCCGCAGCCGACGACGGCGGGAATGCCGAGCTCGCGCGCGATGATCGCCGCGTGGCAGGTGCGACCGCCACGGTTGGTGACGATCGCCGCGGCACGCTTCATCACCGGCTCCCAGTCCGGGTCGGTCATGTCGGCGACCAGCACGTCGCCCGGCTGCACCTCGGCCATCTTCGCCGCCGACTGCACGATGCGCACGCGGCCCTGGCCGACCTTCTGCCCGATCGCCCGGCCGCTCGCGAGCACCGCGGACTTCGCCTTCAACCGGTAGCGCCGCAGGTTCTCGCCGCTTTCGCGCGATTTCACCGTCTCCGGCCGCGCCTGCAGGATGTAGAGCTTGCCGTCGCGGCCGTCGCGGCCCCACTCGATGTCCATCGGGCGGCCATAGTGCTGCTCGATGATCATCGCGAAGCGCGCCAGCTCCTCGACTTCGGCGTCGGTGATCGAGAAACGGTGGCGGTCGGCGTCGGGCACCGGGACGGTGACGGTCGACTTGCCGGCGGCCTGCGCGTCGGTGAACACCATCCGGATCGCCTTGGTGCCGAGCGTCTTGCGCAGGATCGCCGGCCGGCCCGCGGCGAGATTGGGCTTGTAGACGTAGAACTCGTCCGGATTCACCGCGCCCTGGACCACGGTTTCGCCGAGGCCCCACGACGACGTGATGAAGACGACCTGGTCGAAGCCCGACTCGGTGTCGAGCGTGAACAGCACGCCCGAAGCGCCCTCGTCGCTGCGGACCATTCGCTGGATGCCCGCCGACAGCGCGACGTGCTCGTGGGCGTATCCCTGATGGACCCGGTAGGCGATCGCACGGTCGTTGTACAGGCTGGAAAATACCTCCTTCACTGCATGAAGTATGTTATCCAAGCCGCTGATATTTAGAAATGTTTCCTGCTGTCCGGCGAACGACGCGTCGGGCAGGTCTTCGGCGGTGGCCGAGGAGCGCACGGCGAAGGTGGCGCCGGGCGATCCCGCGGTCAACGCCGCGTAACCCGCGGCAATCTCCCGATCGAGCGCGGGCGGCAGCGGCGCCGCGAGGATCCAGCCGCGGATCTCCGCGCCGGCACGGGCGAGTTCGGCCACGTCGTCGACGTCGAACGAGGCCAGTCGTGCGGCGATGCGCGCCGCGAGGTCGTTGTGGGCGAGGAACTCGCGAAACGCGAACGCCGTGGTGGCAAAGCCGCCGGGAACGCGGATGCCCGCCCCCGCAAGCTGGCTGATCATTTCGCCGAGCGACGCGTTCTTGCCGCCGACGTGCTCGACATCCGTCATCCGCAGGTGATCGAAGGCGATCACCCGTTGCGATTCAGACATCCTCGGGCCCCCTGGTCATGGCACCGCACCCATTGCGCGGCACCGGCCGCTCCGGGATTCGATCCGCGGCCACGGCCATCGTCGACGCCCGATGCTGCACCGCGGCAGCGGTCGTCAACATGAAGCAATTTTACCCCCGGCCAGACTCGCTGCGCGAGGACATGCTGCGCCGCGTCATCGCCGATCCCGCGCAAGCCAGAAACAAAAGCGCCGGACGAGCCGGCGCGGATGTGGCGGACGACGGGGCCGCGAACGTCAGGTCGCGTGCCCGCCGACGGGTCGCGATTCGCCGACCATCGGCAGTTCCGCTTCGAGGTCGCTGTCGATCGACGGGATCGACATGTCGGCCGAACCCTCGGCGGTGGTCCTCGCGTGCTTGCTGCGCACGGCGCGCCGCAGGCTGCGATACAGGTCCGGGTGCGACTCCTTGAGGTAGCTGATGATCTCGAAGTCGACGCGCTTGACCTGCGACAGGTCGATCTGCTCGACGTGCACGAGGCGAAGCAACTCGCGCACGGGCTTGGGCATCTCGCGGCCGCTCTCGTAACGCGAGCCGCCGCTCTGCGTCACGCCGATCTGCGTCCAGAACTGTTCCTGGTTCAGGCCGAGGCGGCGACGGATTTCGCGGGGATTGAGTACGCGATCGAAAAGCTTCACGGCGGTGCGCCTCGCAGAAAGGTGAATGGTATGCGTCGCCGGGTACGCGCTACGCACGCTCGACGGAGGCCGTGGGAGTCAGCCCCCGCCCCAACCATACCAATGGCATATTTTTGACCGATTTGCCACGACAACGCAAGCCCCGTCCGTCCGCCGGACCGTTCGGCCCGCCTGGCGGACGCCCCGGCAGGCCGCCGCACCCGCCTGCGCCCGGGCCGTCCGCGGACCTCGACGCCCGACCGGAAACCGGACTTTTCCCGCCGGCTGTTACCATCGGGGCGCCGCTGCGCGTCCCTTCCGGATCCGGCGGATCGAGGATCATGCGCCGATTCGACCTCCACTGCCATTCCACCCACTCCGACGGCCTGCTCCGCCCCGCCGAGGTGGTCGCGCGGGCCGCGGCCCGCGGGGTCGACGTGCTGGCGCTGACCGACCACGACGAGCTGTCCGGGCTCGCCGAAGCGAAGTCGGCGGCGGCAGCAGCCGGGATCGAGTTCGTCTGCGGGTCCGAGCTTTCCGTCTCCTGGGAGGACCTGACGATCCATGTCGTGGCGCTGCAGATCGACCCGACCCACCCGGAACTGGGCGCCGGTCTCGACGCCATCCGGGCCGGGCGGACGACGCGCGGCCGGCGCATCGGCGATGCGCTCGCGGCCGCCGGCATTCCCGGGGCCTGGGCGGGCGCACAGCGCTACGTCACCAGCGAGCGCCTGGTCTCGCGCACGCACTTCGCGCGCTTCCTGGTCGAGGCCGGGCACGCGAAGGAGATGAAGGACGTGTTCAGGCGCTTCCTGGTCCCGGGCAAGCCGGGATACGTCGCGCACGACTGGGCGACGCTCGGACAGGCGATCGGGTGGATCCACGCGGCCGGCGGGCAGGCGGTGCTCGCGCACCCGGGGCGCTACAAGGTGTCCGACAGCGGCCTGCGCCGGCTGCTGGCCGATTTCCGCGACGCGGGCGGCGACGGCATCGAGGTGCTGTCGTCCGCGCACACCGCCGCGCAGTACGCGCAATTCGCGTCGCTCGCGCGCGTCTACGGCCTGCTCGCCTCCTGCGGCTCCGACTACCACGGTCCGGGCGAGAGCTTCATGGACCTGGGCGACCTGCCACCGCTGCCGGCCGGCATCACCCCGGTCTGGGCGCGCTGGTGATCCGCGGACGCCGCGCATGCCGACCCGCCGCACCGTCTTCTTCGTCTCGGACCGCACCGGCATCACCGCCGAGATGCTGGGCAACTCGCTGCTGACGCAGTTCGAGGACTTCCTGTTCGAGCGGCAGACGATTCCCTTCGTCGACTCGCCGGAGAAGGTGGCCGCGGCGATCGCGCAGATCAACGAGACCGCGGAGCGCGAGGGCAAGCGGCCGATCGTGTTCAGCTCGGTGGTCGACGAGGCGATGGCGCGGCAGATCCAGGAGCAGGTCAACGCCCAGACGCTCGACCTGTTCCAGATCTTCATCGCGCCGCTGGAAACCGAACTCCGGGCCAAGAGCTCGCACGCCGCCGGACGCTCGCACGGCATCGCCAACAGCCACGAGTATTTCGCGCGGATGGAGGCGATCAATTTCACGCAGACGCACGACGACGGCGCGGCGACGCGCGACCTGTCGAAGGCGCAGGTGATTCTCGTCGGCGTGTCCCGCTGCGGCAAGACGCCGACGTCGCTGTACCTGGCGCTGCAGTTCGGCATCCGCGCCGCGAACTTTCCGCTGACGCCCGACGACTTCGCGGACCGGCGGCTGCCCGACTCGGTGCGGCCGTGGCGCGACCGGCTGTTCGGGCTCACCATCAACGCGGAGCGGCTCCACCACATCCGCTCCGAGCGGCGCCCGAACAGCAAGTACGCGTCGCTGGAGAACTGCCGCTACGAGGTGCGCGAGTGCGAGGGGCTGCTCGATCGCGAGCGCATTCCGATGCTCGACACGACGGCGAAGTCGATCGAGGAGATCGCGACGACCATCGTGCACAGCGCCAAGCTGCAGCGCTACGTCTACTAGGGCAAGGTCGCGCGGCCCGGGCGCCACGCCGGGAGGACGCAGCCTCAGTCGAGGCCGTAGAAGCGGCGCGCGGTGCCGCCGAGGATCGCCGCGCGATCGTCGTCGGACCGGCCGGCCAGCAGCGCCATCGTCGCCGCGTTCCAGCGCAGGTAGCCACCCGCCAGCTCGACGACCGGCCAGTCGCTGCCCCACATCAGCCGCTGCGGGCCGAAGCAGGCGAGCAGGTGGTCGACGTAACGGGCGAGTTCGTCGATGGTCCACGCGGGCGAGGCCTCGGTCACCAGTCCCGAGAGCTTGCAGCGCACGCGCGGATGCGCGGCCACGGCCGCGATCGCGTCGGCCCAGGCATCGAACTCGCCGCGCGCGATCGCCGGCTTGCCGCCGTGATTCACGACGACCGCAAGTGCCGGCTGCTGCTCCAGCATCGTGAGCAGCGCGGGCAGTTCGCGCGGCCGGACCAGCGCGTCGAAGCGAAGGTTGAGCCGCGGCAGCGCCGCCAGCGCGCGCCCGACGTCGGCGCGCAGCAGCCACGCCGGGTCGGCCAGGTCCTGCAGCATCGGCCGCACCGACTTCAGCAGCGGGTCCCGGGCGAGCCGCTTGAGCACGGGAATCGCGTCGGCGGCGGCGAGGTCGACCCAGCCGACCACGCCACGCACCACGCCGCCGCTCGCCCGCGCCGTCGCCAGCAGGAATTCGGTCTCCGCGACCGTCGGCGCGGCCTGCACCAGCACGGTGGCGGCGACGCCGGCAGCCGTGCGGAGAGGCTTCAGGTCGTCGAGGGTGAAGTCGCGGTGGATCGGCGCCAGCGCCGGCGTGAGCCAGCCGTAGTCGCCGCGCGCGAGCGTCCAGACGTGGTGGTGCGCGTCGATCCTCTCGCGCGCCGGGGCGCGCGCCGCGACCGTGCGCGATGGCGCGTCCGCGGCCGCCTGGCTCGGAGTGCGTTGCATGCCGCAATGATACTGTTACACTCGATTGCGCCGCCGTGAACCATCGGCATTCGTCCGTCGACGAGCCTTCGTCCCCATGCTCCTCGGAATCCCTCCGCTGCTCACCGCCGACCTCCTGCACGCGCTGGCCGCGATGGGGCACGGCGACACCGTCGCCGTCGTCGACGCCAATTTTCCGGCGACCGCGACCGGCCGCCGCGTCGTCGAGGTGCCCGGGGCGTCGGCGCCCGAAGCGCTCGACGCCATCCTCACCGTGCTGCCGCTGGACACCTTCGTCGCGCCCGCGGCGTTCACGATGGAGGTCGTCGACGATCCGGCCGCGGTGCCGGAGCCGGTCGCCGACTTCGCCGCCGTGTTCACCGAGCACGGGCTCGGCGACTGGGAAATCGGTCATCTTGCCCGCGACGCGTTCTACCTGGCGGCACGCGCGGCATTCGTCGTCGTCCGCACCGGCGAGCTGCGCCCCTACGGCAACATCCTGCTGACCAAGGGCGTGATCAACCGGTACGAACCGCGGCGGTGAAGTGATCGTCGTCTTCGGCTCGGTCAACGCCGACCTGGTCGCGCGCGTCGGGCGCCTGCCGCGCTCCGGCGAAACCCTGGCCGGCGACGCGTTCGCCATGGTCCCGGGCGGCAAGGGCGCCAACCAGGCGCTCGCCGCACGGCGCGCCGGGGCCGAGGTGCTGCTCGCCGGGGCCACCGGCGACGACGCGTTTCGTGCGCCGGCGCTGGCCGGGCTCGCCGCCGCCGGGGTCGACCTTGCCCGGGTCGGCATCGCCGGCGCGCCGACCGGCGTCGCGCTGATCCACGTCGACGCCGAGGGCGGCAACGCCATCACCGTGATCGCCGGCGCCAACGCGCTGGCCGACCCCGATCGCGTCGACGATGCGCTGCTGGACGATCGCTGCACGCTGGTGCTGCAGCTCGAGGTGCCGCTCGAAGCGGTGGCGCGGCTGGCGCGCCGGGCGCACGGGCGCGGGGCACGGGTTCTGGTCAACGCGGCGCCGGTGGCCCCGCTGCCGGCGACGCTGACGGCGGTGATCGACGTGCTGGTGGTCAACGAGCACGAGGCAAGGGAACTCGCCGGCCCCTCCGGGTTGCCCGGTGCGCCGGCCGCGTTCGCCGCCGCCTGGCACCGCCGGCACGGCACCGCCGTCGTCGTCACCCTGGGCGCGGCCGGCGTGGTGGCCGCGGCGGATGGACGGCTGCACAACGTGGCCGCGCCGCAGATCGAGGTCGTCGATACCACCGGCGCGGGCGACGCCTTCGTCGGCACGCTCGCCGCCGCGCTCGACCGCGGGCTCGACTGGCCGCAGGCGCTCGTCGCGGCCACCGCCGCCGGCGCGCTGGCCTGCACCGCGTTCGGCGCCCAGGGCGCAATGCCGGACGCCGCCCGCATCGCTGCGCTGGCGGCCCGGCTGGAGTGCGCGGTCGCGCCGCTGCCGCCTGGCTGAATTGCCGCACGGTCCGGCGCACCTGTTACCCTTGCACGCCGCGATCCGACGCCGTCGGACCCGCCGCGTTTCGCCAAATCGTCATCGATGCCGCAGCCGCGCCGCGGCGTCCCGTTACCCGCACCCCAATCGCCCACCGACCATGACCCGACCCCGTTTCCGCCCCGCCCTCGCGCTCGCCGCCGCTCTCCTGCTCGCATGCTCGCTGGCCGCGTCACCGGCCCGCGCGCTCGTCGACTACACCGACACCTGGTGGGCCGCCGGCGGCGCCGAACCCGGCTGGGGCGTGAATTTCACCCAGCAGAACCGGTTCCTCTACGGCACGTTCTACGTCTACGGCCCCGACGGCAAGGCGGTCTGGTACACGGCGCAGATGAATCGCGTCGAGGAAACCGAGATCTACACCGGCCCCGTCTACCGGATCTCGGGCACCTGGTTCGGCGCGCCGGTGTGGGCGGGCTACGACATCAACCAGGTGGGAACGGCGAGCTTCGCCGCATCGGCCGCCCATCGCGGCGTGCTGACCTGGAACGTCGAGGGGACGGCGATGACCAGGAACATCGAGCGGCTGGCCGCCGCCCAGTATGTTCCGGTGGAAGGGGTTTACATCGGCGGAGTGTCCGGCAGCTACCCGGCCGGCTGCAACTACGTGTTCACGCCGCAGCCGCAGCAGATCCTGATCACGCGCTCGACCGCCAACGTCATCCGGATCGAATTCGTCACCCTCCAGGGCAGTACGGTGTGCACGATGGAGGGCCAGGGCCGGCAGTACGGGCGCATGTGGCACATTCCCAGCGCGACCTACGTGTGCTCGAACGGAACCTGGCCCAACGCCGAGATCACCAAGCTGCAGAAGCTCGACGACGGCGTCGAAATCGGCTGGCGCGCGCCCCTGACCAGCACCTGCATCGAAACGGGTCGCGTCGCCGCGGTCCGGCAGTAGGCGCCGCCACCGGCACGGCGACCGCGGCCCGCGCGCCGGCTACGCGGCGGCCGAGCCGCGCCGCCGCACGACTTCGAACAGGCACACGGCGGCCGCGGCCGCGGCGTTGAGCGACTCCATGCCGCCCGGCATCGGGATCGTCGCCCGCAGCGTCGCCGCCGCCGCCAGCGCCGGCGACAGGCCGGCGCCCTCGTTGCCCAGCGCGACCGCCACGCGCCGCCTGATCGGCGCGTCGAACAGCGACACCCCGCCCTGCGCGACCGTCGCGATCAGCTCGCCGCCCGCCGCGGTGTAGCGCCGCGACCATGCGGGCAGGTCGACGTCCTCGGCGATGTCGAGATGGAAATGGGCGCCCATCGCCGCGCGCAGCACCTTCGGCGACCACGCGAACGCGCAGTGCTTCGACAGCAGCGCCAGCGTGACCCCCGCGGCCGCCGCGGAGCGCAGGATCGAACCGACGTTGCCGGGATCCTGCAGGTCGTCGAGCAGCACGCAGAAATCGGAGCCCGGCGCACCGGGCGACCCCGTCGACATCGAGGCGGGTGGCGGCGGGACGGGCACCACGGCGATGATGCCGACGCCCGCCGGCAGCACGGCCAGCTCGGCGAAGAGCTTCGCCGGAACGATCAGCGTGCGGTCGGCGTACCGCTCCGCCAGCGCGAGCGCGGACGGCCGCGCCAGGAAGTCCTCGGCCACGATCAGCGTCTCGGGCGGGCCGCGGCGCGCCGCGTACACGCCGACCAGGTGCTCGCCCTCGAGCACGCATCGCTGCGCCTTGCGGCGGTCGCGCGCCGAGGTCAGCAGCCGTTCGGCGGCGCGCAGGCGCGGGTTCTGGCGCGACGTGATCCGCTGCATGCGACGCGCCTGCGACGGCGACCGGAATCGTCGGTCAGCGCCGCGGCGCCGGCCCGTCCTGCAGCTGGAAGAACACCTCGTCCTGGCGCACCATGCCGAGCTCGGAGCGCGCGCGCTCCTCGATCGCATCGAGGCCGGTCTTCAGGTCGCGGACTTCGGCGTCGAGGGCATCGTTGCGCGCCTTCAGCTTGGCGTTCGCCTCCCGCTCGACGCCGACCTGCCGGTCGAGCTCGCGCACCTGCAGCCAGCCGCCCTTGCCCAGCCACATCGGATACTGCAGCGCGGCGATCATCACGACGAAGGCGAGGGCCAGCAGGCGCACGACGCCGTCACCCCAGCTGGAAGAACGCCGCGCGGCCCGGGTAGCTGGCGGCCTCCCCCAGGTCCTCCTCGATCCGCAGCAGCTGGTTGTACTTGGCGATGCGGTCCGAGCGCGAGAGCGAGCCGGTCTTGATCTGGCCGGCATTGGTCCCGACGGCGATGTCCGCGATCATGCTGTCCTCGGTCTCGCCGGAGCGGTGCGAGATCACCGAGGTGTAGCCGGCGCGAGTCGCCATGGTGATGGCGGCGAAGGTCTCGGACAGCGTGCCGATCTGGTTGATCTTGATGAGGATGGAGTTGGCGACGTGCTTCTGGATCCCCTGCTTCAGGATCCGCGTGTTGGTGACGAACACGTCGTCGCCGACGATCTGCACCTTGCGGCCCAGGCGCTCGGTGAGGAGCTTCCAGCCCTCCCAGTCGTGCTCGCCCATGCCGTCCTCGATGCTGATGATCGGGTACTTGTCGCACCAGGTCGCCATCAGGTCGGTGAACTGCTGCGAGGTCAGCGCCAGCCCCTCGCTCTCGAGGTGGTACTTGCCGTCGCGGTGGAACTCGCTCGCCGCGCAGTCCAGCGCCAGCGCGATGTCGGTGCCGGGAACGTAGCCCGCCTTGTCGATCGCCTCGACCAGCAGCTGCAGCGCCGCCTCGTTCGACGCCAGGTTCGGCGCGAAGCCGCCCTCGTCGCCGACGGTGGTCGGCATGCCGCGCTCGTCGATCATCTTCTTCAGCGTGTGGAACACCTCGGCGCCGTAGCGCAGCGCCTCGCGGAACGTCGGCGCGCCCAGCGGCACCAGCATGAACTCCTGCAGGTCGATCTTGTTGTTCGCGTGCGCGCCGCCGTTGATGACGTTCATCAGCGGAACCGGGAGCTGCATCTCGCCGGCACCACCGAGGTAACGGTACAGCGGCAGGCCGGACTCCCCGGCGGCGGCCTTCGCCACCGCACACGAGACGGCCAGCAGCGCATTGGCGCCGAGCCGCGACTTGTTCTCGGTGCCGTCGAGCTCGATCATCGTGCGGTCGATGAACGCCTGCTCGGTGGCGTCGAGGCCCAGGATCGCCTCGCAGATCTCCGTATTGACGTTCTCGACGGCGCGCAGCACGCCCTTGCCGCCGTAGCGCGCGGCGTCGCCGTCGCGCAGCTCGATCGCTTCCTTGGATCCGGTCGAGGCGCCGGACGGGACCGCCGCGCGGCCCGACTCGCCGGACTCGAGGACCACGTCCGCTTCGATGGTGGGATTGCCGCGTGAATCGAGGATCTCGCGGGCGATGACGTCGACGATGGCGCTCATTTTCGGGTACCGTTTTGCTGGAGGTCAGGAATCAGGAATAGTTCGGGCGCCCGGCTGGCGATCGGGATCACGGCGCCACCTCGTAGTCGCAGATGACCCACTCGGCGATCTCGCGCAGCAGGACCACCACTTCCTGGTGGTCGGGGTGCGGGCCGTAGGCGTCGAGGTCGGCGCGGGTCGCGAACGCCATGTTGATGCCGAAGTCGAAGGCGATCGGCCGGTCGGTGGTGTTCCAGCCGTATTCGAACCGCACGATGCCCCTGCACTTGTGTTCGAGCGCGGCGAACTTCGCTTCCCATGCGGGGACGCGCGGGTCGGCGCGGGTGACGCCGGGCTTCAGCTTGATCAGGACCAGGTGGACGTACATGGTTGGGGAATCCTCGGGGGCGACGGTGCCGGTCAGCGCGGCATCAGTTCCTGTTCGGGAAAACCGGCGCGCTTGACCGCGCGATCGATCTCCACCAGCGTTTCCAGCAGGGCGCGCATCCGCGGCAGCGGCCACGCGTTGGGACCGTCCGACAGCGCCTTCTCCGGCTGCGGATGCGTTTCCATGAACACCCCGGCCACCCCCGCCGCCACGGCCGCGCGCGCGAGCACCGGGACGAATTCGCGCTGCCCGCCCGACGACGTGCCCTGGCCGCCGGGAAGCTGGACCGAATGCGTGGCGTCGAACACCACGGGGCAGCCGGTGTCGCGCATGATCGCCAGCGAGCGCATGTCCGACACCAGGTTGTGATAGCCGAACGACGCCCCGCGCTCGCAGACCAGGATGTTGTCGGCGTTCGACGCGGCCTTCGCCTTGGCGACCACCTGCTTCATGTCGTCGGGGGCGAGGAACTGGCCCTTCTTGATGTTGACCGGCTTGCCGGCGCGCGCCACCGCCTGGATGAAGTCGGTCTGGCGGCACAGGAACGCCGGCGTCTGCAGCACGTCGACGACGGCGGCGACGGTCGGAATCTCGGCTTCGGTGTGCACGTCGGTCAGCACCGGCACGCCGAGCTGCCGGCGCACCTCGGCGAGCACGTGCAGGCCCTCGTCCATTCCCGGCCCGCGGAAGCTCGCGTGCGAACTGCGGTTGGCCTTGTCGTACGACGACTTGAAGATGAACGGGATGCCGAGCGCGGCGCAGGTGTCCTTCAGCTGCCCGGCGACGTCGACCTGCAGCAGCAGCGACTCGACCACGCAGGGCCCCGCGATCAGGAAGAACGGCCGGTCGAGTCCGACCTCGAAGCCGCAGAGCTTCATCGGCACCCTTCCGCGCCGGGCCGCGGCGACAACCCGCCCCCGGTGCCGGCGGGACGCGCGCTGCGGTCGGCCATGGTCAGATCGACGCGACGAGTTCGGCCACGCCCGCCGCCGCGCCGTCGCCCTGCGCGCGCTGGCGATGCTGCAGCGCGGCCCGGACGAAGCCGACGAACAGCGGGTGGCCGCGCCGCGGATTCGACGTGAACTCCGGGTGGAACTGGCAGCCGAAGAACCAGGGGTGTCCCGGCAGCTCGATCATTTCGCAGAGGTCGCCGGCGTTCTCGCTCCGGGCGCGGGCGCCCACCGCCAGCCCCGCCGCCTCGATCCGCGGCAGGTAGTGGTTGTTGACCTCGTAGCGATGACGGTGCCGCTCCGAGACCGTGGTGGTACCGTAGATCCGGTGCGCGAGCGACCCCGGCACCACCTCGCAGGGCTGCGCGCCCAGGCGCATGGTGCCGCCCAGGTCGGAGGACTGCGTGCGCTTCTCGATGGTGCCGTCGCGGTTCTGCCACTCGGTGATCAGCGCGACCACCGGATGCGGCGTCGCCGGATCGAACTCGGTGCTGTTGGCGCCGTCGAGCCCGGCCTTGTGCCGCGCGAACTCGATCACCGCGAGCTGCATGCCGAGGCAGATGCCGAGGTACGGGATGCCGTTCTCGCGTGCGTAGCGGATCGCCGCGATCTTGCCCTCGACGCCGCGCTTGCCGAAGCCGCCGGGCACCAGGATCGCGTCCATGCCCCGCAGCGCGTCGATGCCGTCGCGCTCGATCGTCTCCGAGTCGACGTAGTGGATGTGAACCTTGGAGCGGGTGTGGATGCCGGCGTGGATCAGCGCCTCGGACAGCGACTTGTACGACTCGGTCAGGTCGACGTACTTGCCGACCATCGCGATGTGCACGGCGTGTTCCGGATGCTCGAGCGCGTCGACCAGCTGTTTCCACGTCGCGAGGTCGGCCGGCGGCGGATCGAGGGCGAGCTTCCGGCAGACGATCTCGTCCAGCCCCTCGTCGTGCAGGGCCGAGGGAATCTTGTAGATCGAGTCGGCGTCGGCGGCCGGAATCACGGCCTCGAACGGCACGTTGGTGAACAGCGCGATCTTGCGCCGGTCGCCCTCGGGCAGCGGACGGTCGACGCGGCAGAGCACGACGTCGGGCTGGATGCCGATCTCGCGCAGCTCCTTCACCGAATGCTGCGTCGGCTTGGTCTTCATCTCGCCCGCGGTGGCGATGAACGGCACCAGCGTCAGGTGGATGTAGCAGACGTTGTCGCGGCCGAGCGTGATGCCCATCTGCCGGATCGCCTCGAGGAACGGCAGCGACTCGATGTCGCCGACGGTGCCTCCCACCTCGACCACCGCGACCTCGGCGTCGCCGGCGCCCTCGGTGATCCAGGCCTTGATCTCGTCGGTGATGTGCGGGATCACCTGCACGGTGCCGCCGAGATAGTCGCCGCGGCGTTCCTTGCGGATCACGCTCTCGTAGATCTGCCCGGTGGTGAAATTGTTGCGCTTCGCCATCTTCACGTCGACGAAGCGCTCGTAGTGCCCGAGGTCGAGGTCGGTCTCGGCGCCGTCCTCGGTGACGAAGACTTCGCCGTGCTGGAACGGCGACATCGTCCCGGGATCGACGTTGATGTAGGGGTCGAGCTTGAGGTTGGTGACGCGCACGCCCCGCGAGGCGAGGATCGCGGACAGCGACGCGGCGGCGATGCCCTTGCCCAGCGAGGAAACGACGCCACCGGTCACGAAGACGAACTTGGGCATGGCGAACCCGGATCCGGAAATTGGCATTTTACCCCGAGGGCGGCCGCGCACCAAATGCGCGTCCGACGCCCGGGAAGGCGGCGTCGCCGCGCCCGGGGCAGCCCGCAATGCCCGTTCAGCCGGCGCCGAGTCCCGCGGCCAGCCGCGAGACGACCTCGTCCCGGCCCAGCAGCGCAAGCACCGCGTCGATCGCCGGCGTCGACGGCGTACCGCACACCAGCGCCCGCATCGCCATCATCACCTGCGGCGGCTTCAGGCCGTGGCGCGCCGCAGCCGACTTCATCGCGGCCCCCAGCGCCTCGCGCGACCAGTCGACCGACGCGAACTCCGCCGCCAGTTCGGTCAGCGCGCCGCGATTGCCGGCGCCGACGTGCTCGGCGAGCCGTTCCGCCGACGGATGCGGCGCGGCGTAGAAGTAATGGGCAGCGTCGGCCATCTCGGTGAGCGTGGCGACACGGTCGCGCAGCAGCATGGCAACGGGGCCGGGCGCGGGACCGCGGCCGAGGTCGAGTCCGGCCCGCGCGAGATAAGGCGCGAGCCTGGCGCCGAGCTCGGCCTCGGACAGCCGCTTCAGGTGCTCCTGGTTCACCCACTTCAGCTTCTCGGTGTTGAAGCGCGACGGCGACGGGCTGATGCCCGCGAGGTCGAACCAGGCGACGAACTGGTCGCGGCCGAAGATCTCCTCGTCGCCGTGCGACCAGCCGAGCCGGCCGAGGAAATTGACCATCGCCTCGGGCAGGTAGCCCATGGACTCGTACTGCATCACGCTGACCGCGCCGTGGCGCTTGGACAGCTTCTGGCCGTCCTCGCCCAGCACCGTCGGCACGTGCGCGTAGGCCGGCACCTCGGCGCCCAGCGCCTCGATGATGTTGATCTGCCGCGGCGTGTTGTTGACGTGGTCGTCGCCGCGGACCACGTGCGTGATGCGCATGTCGAGGTCGTCGACGACGACGCAGAAGTTGTAGGTCGGCGTGCCGTCGGAGCGGGCGATCACGAGGTCGTCGAGCTCGGCGTTGGCGATCTCGATGCGGCCCTTGACGCCGTCGTCCCAGCTCACGCTGCCTCCGGTCGGGTTGCGGAAGCGCACCACCGGCGCCACCCCCGGCGGCGGCGTCAGGCCGGATGCGTTCTCGGGCCGCCAGCGGCCGTCGTAGCGGGGCTTCTCGCCGCGCGCCATCTGCTCGGCGCGCAGCGCGTCGAGCTCGTCCGGCGCCATGTAGCAGTGGTAGGCGAGCCCGCGCTCGACCATGTCGGCGAGCACCGCACGGTAGCGGTCCATCCGCTGCATCTGGAAGAACGGACCTTCGTCGTAGTCGAGGCCCAGCCAGTCCATCGCGTCGAGGATCGCCTGCACCGCCTCGGGCGTCGAGCGCTCGACGTCGGTGTCCTCGATCCGCAGCACGAAGGTGCCGCCGTGCCGTCGGGCGTAGGCCCAGGCGAAGAGCGCCGTGCGCGCTCCCCCCAGGTGCAGGAAGCCGGTCGGGCTGGGGGCGAAGCGGGTGCGGATGGGGCTGCGGTCGGTCACGGTGGGACGCGGGAGGGCGAAACCGCCATTCTAGCGGACGCCCGCGTCGTCCCCGCCGTTCCCGCCCGATCGCCGGCGGTCAGCGCGCCGGCGGCTGCCAGCGCAGGTCGAGCGTGGCCGGCGTCGCCGGGTTCGCCGGCTCGTCGGCGAGGGGCATCGGGCCGGGCGTGTGGCCCTGCGCCCAGAAGCGCGCGACGCGGCGCGCCTCGGCTTCGTTGGCGTTGACCGGAAACGTCGCGTAGTTGCGCCCGCCCGGGTGCGACACGTGGTAGGTGCAGCCGCCGAGCGCCCGTCCGGCCCAGCGATCGACCAGGTCGAAGGTCAGCGGCGCCTGGACGCCGATGGTGGGATGCAGCGCCGACGGCGGATTCCAGGCCCGGAAGCGCACGCCGGCGACGTATTCGCCGGGCACGCCGGTCGGCGTCAGCGGCAGCGCGCGGCCGTTGCAGGCGACTGCATGGCGCACGCCGGTCATGCCGGTGACCTTGACCTGCAGCCGCTCGACCGACGAGTCGACGTAGCGCGAGGTGCCGGCGCCGCTCATCTCCTCGCCCAGCACGTGCCACGGCTCGATCGCCTGCCGCAGCTCGATGGTGACGCCGTCGTAGGTGACGGTGCCGTAGCGCGGGAAGCGGAACTCGACGAAGGGGTCGAACCACGCGGCGGCGAAGCCGAAGCCGGCGCGGCGGAGGTCGGCGACGACGTCGTGCAGGTCGGCGGTCACGAAGTGCGGCAGCAGCCAGCGGTCGTGCAGCGCCGTGCCCCAGCGCACCAGCCCGCCGGTGTACGGGTTGCGCCAGAAGCGCGCGACCAGCGCCCGCAGCAGCAGCATCTGCACCGCGCTCATCCGCGCGTGCGGCGGCATCTCGAAGGCGCGGAACTCCAGCAGGCCCAGGCGCCCGGTCGGAGTGTCCGGCGAGTAGAGCTTGTCGATCGAGAACTCGGCGCGATGGGTGTTGCCGGTGAGGTCGGTGAGGAGGTGCCGGAGCAGCCGGTCGACCAGCCACGGCTGCGGCGTCTCGGTGCCCGCTTCGTGGCGGCGCGCGAGCTGCTGGAACGCGATCTCGAGCTCGTAGAGCTTGTCGTCGCGCGCCTCGTCGACGCGCGGCGCCTGGCTGGTGGGGCCGATGAAGGTGCCGCTGAACAGGTACGACAGCGCCGGATGGTTCTGCCAGTAGGTCACGAGGCTGCGCAGCAGGTCCGGCCGGCGCAGCAGCGGGCTGTCGGCGGGCGTCGCCGCCCCGAGCGTCACGTGGTTGCCGCCGCCGGTGCCGGTGTGGCGCCCGTCGAGCATGAACTTCTCGGTCCCGAGCCGCGACTGCCGCGCTTCCTCGTACAGCGTCTCGTTGTTCGAGACCAGTTCGCGCCACGACGACGCCGGATGGATGTTGACCTCGATGACCCCGGGGTCGGGCGTGACGCCCAGCACGCGCAGGCGCGGGTCGCGCGGCGGCGGGTAGCCTTCGATCGCGACCGGCGCGCGCCGGGCGGCCGCGACGTCCTCGATGGCGGCGACCAGCGCCACGTAGGCCTCGAGCCGCTCGACCGGCGGCATGAACACCCGCAGGTGGCCGCCGCGCGACTCGACGCAGAGCGCGGTCCGGATCACCGCCGCCGGTTCCTCGCCACGCACCTCGCCCGGCGCCGCGGCGGCCAGATCGCCGCGCTCCGGCAGCGTGCCGCGCGGCGCGAACGAGTCGATGGGCGGATCGCGGTCGTCGTCCAGCGCAAGCACCTCCGGCAGCGATGCCAGCGGCAGGCGCAGGCCGAGCGGCGAATCGCCGCCCAGCGCGTACAGCCGTCCGCGCCGCAAGGGCCACGGGCTGGTGAGCCAGCCGACGGTGGCGCCCTCGCCCGGAGCGGGCTTGATCGGCAGCACATAGCCCGCCGGCGTGTCGAGCCCCGCCTGCAGCAGGCGGGCGAGGCGCGCGCGCTCGTCCGGCCGCGACAGGTCGGCGGCGAGCGGATCGGCGTTCACCGGCAGCGCGGCTTCGCTGGCGAGGAGCTTCGGCACGTCCTCGTACGCGGTGATGACGTTCCCGGGCGGCAGGCCCAGGCGCGCGGCGAGCGCCGCCGCGAACGCGGCGGCCGCCGGCGCGTCGGCAGCGCCCGGGCGCGCCGTCTCGGCGATCAGCGCGGGATCGCGCCACAGCGGCTTGCCGTCGGTCCGCCAGTAGATTCCCATGGACCAGCGCGGCAACGGCTCGCCCGGGTACCACTTGCCCTGGCCGTCGTGGACCAGGCCCTGCGGGGCGAAGCGCTCGCGCAGCCGCCCCAGCAGGCCCAGCGCGAGCTCCCGCTTCTTCGGCGACAGCGCCGTGTAGTTCCACTCCGGGCCGTCCATGTCGTCGATCGACACGAACGTCGGCTCGCCGCCCTGCGTCAGCCGGACGTCGTGCGCGATGAGCGCGGCGTCGACTTCCTCGCCGAGACGGTCGATCGCCGCCCACTGGTCGTCGGTGTACGGCCGCGTGACGCGCGGGTCCTCGTGGACGCGCGTGACGCTCATCGCGAACTCGAACGCGACCTCGCAGACGTCGGTGTAGCCGATGACCGGCGCGGCATTGCCGGGGTCGGCCGTGCAGGCGAGCGGCAGGTGCCCCTCCCCCGCCAGCAGCCCCGACGTCGGGTCGAGGCCGATCCAGCCGGCGCCGGGAATGTAGGCCTCGGCCCAGGCGTGCAGGTCGGTGAAGTCGCGCTCGGTGCCGGCGGGGCCGTCGAGCGGCTTCACGTCGGCGACGAGCTGGATCAGGTAGCCGGAGGCGAAGCGTGCGGCGATGCCCAGGTGGCGCAGGATCTGGACCAGCAGCCAGCCGGTGTCGCGGCAGGAACCGCAGGCGCTCTCCAGCGTCTGCTGCGGCGTCTGGACGCCGGGCTCCATCCGCACCAGGTACTTGATCTCGTGCTGCAGCTGCTGGTTGATCCGGACCAGCAGGTCGACCGTGTTCTCGCCCTTGGCGATCGTCGGCCGGAAGGCGTCGAGCCAGGCCGCGAGCCGCGGTCCGGCCGGCTCGACTTCGAGGAAGGGAATCAGCTCCTTCGCGAGCGCCGGCGCGTAGGTGAACGGGTACGCGTCGGCATAGGGCTCGACGAAGAAATCGAACGGATTGATGACCGTCAGGTCGGCCGTCAGGTCGACGACGACCTCGAGCTTGTCGGTCGGCTCGGGAAACATCAGCCGCGCGACCCAGTTGCCGTAGGGGTCCTGCTGCCAGTTCAGGAAGTGGTCGCCCGGCTCGACGTTGAGCGAGTAGCCCAGCACCGGCGTGCGGCAGTGCGGCGCCGGCCGCAGCCGGATCTCGTGCGGCGAGACCTTGACGTGGCGATCGAAGCGGTAGCTGGTGCGGTGCGAGAGCGCGACGCGGATCGCCACGGGGTCCGTTCTCAGGCCCAGTCGGGGTCGGGCAGCTGGCCGAACACGCGGCGCAGGCCTTCGCCCCACTGGCTGTGGATCATCTGGAAATAGGGGTCGGACTCCTCGATCCGGCGCTTGAGCTTGATCGTGAGGCTGTTCACCTCGTAGACCAGCAGATCGATCGGCAGCCCGACCGAGATGTTCGAGCGCATCGTCGAGTCGAACGAGACCAGCGTGCACTTGGTCGCATCGACCAGGTTGCTGCCCCGCTTGATCACGCGGTCGAGGATCGGCTTGCCGTACTTGGTCTCCCCGATCTGGAAGTAGCAGGTTTCCGGCGTCGCCTCGATGAAGTTGCCCTCGCCGTAGACGTTGTAGAGCCGCGGCACCTCGCCGCGGATCTGGCCGCCGACGAGGAAGTTGGCGCTGGAGTCGACGTTGTTCTGCATCAGGTACGGGCCGTCGCGCGCGCGCACCTCGCGCAGCGCGTCGCCCAGCAGCCGCGCGACGTCGAACATCGACGGCACGTTCATCAGGTTCGGCGCGTGCTCGTCGCCGCGGACCCGCAGCTCCATCGTGCTGATGGCGTTCTGCGTGATCGACAGGTTGCCGGACGACAGCACGACGATGACGCGGTCACCGTCGCGGTGGAAGATGCGCATCTTCGAGAAGCGGGAGATCTGGTCGACCCCGGCATTGGTGCGGGAGTCGGAGGCGAAGATCATCCCCGCATCGAGGTTCATGGCCACGCAGTAGGTCATCGGCGGGAGGCGGCGGGTAAAGTGACGATTCTAGCGCAGCGGCCGCGCCGGCCGGCGTCAGCTGCCCCGCGCGAAGAAGCGGCGGTGCACTTCTTCGCCCAGGTCGGCGATCCGTTCGAGGAACTCCATCAGGTACTCGTGCAGCCCGAACCGGATGATGTCCTCGGTCCGGCCGAAGTGCAGCCGCGCGTGCAGCTCGCCCGCCTGCCGCTCGAGTTCGTGGCTGTCGTCGTCGCAGAGGAGCTCGAGGGTCTCGTGGATGAAGTTCATGCACGCGTGCAGCGAGCGCGGCATGTCGTCGCGCAGCACCAGCAGCTCGGCGACCCGGCGCGGGGAGATGGTGTCGCTGTAGATCTTGCGGTACGCCTCGAAGCCGGACAGCGACTGGAGCAGCGACGCCCACTGGTAGTAGTCGACCGCGCCCCCGACGTCCGCCGCCGAGGGCAGCAGGATGTGGTACTTGGTGTCGAGGATCCGCGCCGTGTTGTCGGCGCGCTCGAGGTGGGTGCCGAGCCGGATGAAGTGGTACGCCTCGTCGCGCAGCATCGTCCCGAAGGTGACGCCGCGGAACAGGTGCGAGCGCATCTTCACCCATTCGCAGAACGCGCTCATCCCCATCGCGTCGACCCGCGCGTGGTCGAACCGGCGCAGTTCCAGCCACGAGGTATTGAGGTCCTCGTACATCTCCGACGTGATCGCGCCGCGGACGCTGCGCGCCGACTCGCGCGCCGAGCGCAGGCAATTCCAGATGGACGACGAATTCTCCGGGTCGAGGGTGAGGAAGCGGATGACGTTCTCGGCCGAGAGCTCCGGATAGCGCTCGTAGTAGCCGGTCGCCAGGCCGGTCGACAGCAGCGGCACCGCCCAGGGTTCGGCCCAGCCGAGGCCGGGCGCCTGCACCTGGTACGGCAGCAGCGACGTGCGGTAGGTGACGTCGAGCAGGCGCGCGGTGTTCTCGGCGCGCTCGATGTGGCGGGCCATCCAGTACAGCTCGTTGGCGGTCCGGGCCAGCATCAGGCGAGCACCCACGTGTCCTTGGTCCCGCCGCCCTGCGACGAGTTGACCACCAGCGAGCCCTCGCGCAGCGCGACCCGGGTGAGGCCCCCCGGAACCAGCTGGACGGTGCGGCCGGACAGCACGTACGGCCGGAAATCGACGTGCCGCGGCGCGATGCCGGCCGCCGCGAACGTCGGGCAGGTCGACAGCGCGAGCGTCGGCTGCGCGATGTAGTTGCCCGGGTTGGCCAGGATGCGCGCGCGGAACGCGTCGCGCTCGGCGACGGTCGCCGCCGGCCCGACCAGCATCCCGTAGCCGCCGGCGCCGTGGACCTCCTTCACCACCAGCTCGGCCAGGTGCGCGAGCGTGTACGACAGGTCCTCGGGCCGCGACAGGATGTACGTCGGCACGTTGTTGAGGATCGGCTCCTCGGTCAGGTAGAAGCGGATCATGTCCGGGACGTACGGGTAGACCGACTTGTCGTCGGCCACGCCGGTGCCGATCGCATTGGCCAGCGTCACCCGCCCCGCGCGGTACGCCGCGAAGAGCCCCGGCACGCCCAGCATCGAATCCGGCCGGAACGCCTGCGGATCGAGGAAATCGTCGTCGACGCGGCGGTAGATCACGTGCACGCGCTGCGGCCCCTGGGTCGTCCGCATGTAGACGGTGTCGCCCTGCACGTACAGGTCCTGGCCCTCGACCAGCTCGACGCCCATCTGCTGGGCGAGGAACGCGTGCTCGAAGTACGCCGAGTTGTACGGTCCGGGCGTGAGCACGGCGACCGTCGGATCCTCCTCGCCGGCCGGCGCGAGCGTATGCAGGTTCTCGAGCAGGACGTCCGGATAGTGCTGCACCGGCCGGATCGACCGGGTCGCGAATAGCTCGGGAAAGAGCCGCATCATCATCTTGCGGTTCTCCAGCATGTACGACACGCCGGACGGCACCCGCAGGTTGTCCTCCAGCACGTAGTACTCGCCCTGCCCCGCGCGCACGACGTCGACGCCGGCGATGTGCGCGTAGATGCCGCCGGGCACGTCCATCCCCTGCATTTCCTTGCGGAACTGCGAATTGCCGAGCACGCGCTCGGCCGGCACCGCGCCCGCCTTGAGGATCGCCTGATCGTGGTAGAGATCGTGCAGGAAGGCGTTCAGCGCGCGCACCCGCTGGATGAGGCCGCGCTCGAGCAGCGCCCATTCGTCGGCCGGAATGATCCGCGGGACGATGTCGAACGGGATCAGTCGCTCGGTGCCCTCCTCCTCGCCGTACACCGCGAAGGTGATGCCGATCCGATGGAACGCGCGTTCGGCCTCTTCGCGCTTTTGTGCGATGCGATCGGGCGGCGTCCGTTCGAGCCAGCCGGCGAACGCCCGGTAATGCGCCCGGATCGTCCCGTCGGGGGCGCGCATTTCATCGTAGGGAGGGGACGACACGGGAGTATTTTCTGGGGTCGGGGCCGGGGGCCCTGGTGTCTAGCAAGCCGCGGGCCGGGGAACGAATGTGCTGCGGGGCCGGGGACTTGGCGACTTATCCACAATCGCAGGTTCGGCCGTCCGCCCCACAAGTGGTCAATGCTGCACCATCCGGGGGCATCTTTTGTCCAGGACGGCCATGAACATATCGTGCGTCTCGGTTTGACCCCCCGTCGGCGCCCGTGCTTAAATTGCGGCTCCTGTCTGGGTTCGCGGGGCGGTTAGCTCAGCGGTAGAGCACTGCCTTCACACGGCAGGGGTCACTGGTTCGATCCCAGTATCGCCCACCACATGAACCAAGGGGTTACGCGCAAGTGTAACCCCTATTTTTTTGCCTTCGCGGCGGGCGCGGCGGTGCGGCACGCCAGCACGGCTTCGCGCAGCACGCGAATCGCGTCCGGCCGCGGAAAGCTTTTCCGCCACGCGAGCGCGACCCGTCGCGACGGCACCGGCTTGCCGAACGGCACCGCCACGACGAGCCGGCTGTGGTACTTGGGCGTCAGCGCGTCGCGCGGCAGCACCGAGACTCCCAGGCCCGACGCCACCATGTTGCGGATCGTCTCCAGCGAACTGGTGCGCGCCACCTGCATGTTCGCGCGGTTGAGCTCGGGGCAGGCGTCGAGCACCTGGTCGCGGAAGCAGTGGCCGACCGACAGCATGATCGTTCGTTCGCCGCTCAATTCGTCCGGCGCAACCGACTTGCGCCTGGCCCACTTGTGGTCGAGCGGAACGACGATCTGGAACGGCTCCTCGTACAGGAACTCGGTCGCGACCCCCGGCGGCGCGAACGGCAGCGCGACGATCGCCGCATCGAGTCGCCCGCCCTTGAGCTCGGCCTCGAGGTGGTCGGTCAGGTTTTCCTCGATGTCGAGCGGCATCAGCGGCGCGCGATCGTGCAGCGCCGGAATGAGGTCGGGCAGCAGGTACGGTGCGATGGTGTGGATGACGCCCAGCTTCAGGGGCCCGAGCAGCTGATTGCGGCCGGCCTGCGCGATTTCGCGGATCCGCGCCGTCTCCTCGAGCACCTTGGCCGCCTGCTCGACGATCTGCCCGCCGAACGGCGTGACGGTCACCTCGGTCTTGCCGCGCTCGAACAGCCGCGCGCCGAGTTCCTCCTCGAGCTTCTGGATCGCCACCGACAGCGCCGGCTGGCTCACGAAGCACTTCTGCGCTGCCCGACCGAAATTCTTTTCCTGGGCGACGGCGACCAGGTAGCGCAGTTCGTTGAGCGTCATGCGTCGGGGCCCGCCGGACGCTGCCCGCGGTCGCGCAGGAAGGCGGCGAAGTCCGTCGCCAGTTCGGGATGCTTGAGGCCGAAATCGACGGTCGCCTCGAGATAGCCCAGCTTGCTGCCGCAGTCGTAGCGGCGGCCCTGGAACGCATACGCCAGCACCCGCTCCTCGGCGATCAGCCGGGCGATGCCGTCGGTGAGCTGGACCTCGCCGCCGGCGCCCGGTGGCATCGTCCGCAGGTGGTGGAAGATGCGCGGGGTCAGCACGTAGCGGCCCACGACCGCCAGCGTCGACGTGCTGGTGCCGGGCTTCGGCTTTTCGACGATGCGGGCGATCGGCAGCGCGGCGCCCGTCGCCACCGTTGCGCCGCCGACGGTCTCGACGATGCCGTAGCTGCCGGTTTCCTCGGGCGCGACCGGCATCACGCCGATCACCGCGGCGTTCTCGCGTGCCGCCAGCCCGGTCATCTGCTGGATCACCGGCACCCGGGCGTCGATGAGGTCGTCGGCGAGCAGGACGGCGAACGGCTCGTCGCCGACCACCGGCGCCGCGCACAGCACCGCATGGCCGAGGCCCAGCGCCTCGGTCTGGCGGATGTAGATGCAGTTGATGCCGCGCGGCGTCGCCGCCTGCACGGTCTCCAGCAGTTCGGTCTTGTGCCGCAGCTCGAGCTCGTTCTCGAGTTCGTAGGCCTTGTCGAAATGGTCCTCGATCGCGCGCTTGTTGCGGCCGGTGATGAAGATCATGTCGGTGATCCCGGCGGACGCGGCCTCCTCGACCGCGTACTGGATCAGCGGCTTGTCGACGACCGGCAGCATTTCCTTGGGACTGGCCTTGGTCGCCGGCAGGAAGCGGGTGCCGAGTCCGGCGACGGGAAAGACGGCCTTGGTGACGGTGCGCATCGTGGGTTCCTGGTTCAGGCCGGCGGCGGCCCGCCGGCGAGGAGCCGGGCGAGGCCCTCCTCGTCGAGGACCGGCACGCCGAGTTGTTGCGCCTTCGCGAGCTTGCTGCCCGCGTCGGCGCCGGCGATCACGTAGTCGGTTTTCGTGGACACGCTGCCCGCGACCTTGCCGCCGGCAGCCTCGATGCGCGCCTTCGCGTCCTCGCGGGAGAGCGTCGGCAGCGTCCCGGTCAGCACCAGCGTGCGCCCCGCCAGCGGACCCGGTGCGCCCGCTTCCGGCGGTGCTTCGGTCCAGTGGACGCCGGCGGCGCGAAGCTGCTCCACCCCCTCGCGGTTGTGCGGCTCGGCGAAGAACCGGGCGATGCTCTGCGCGACCACCGGCCCGACGTCGCGGACCGCCAGCAGCGCCGTCTCGTCGGCGTCCATCAGCGCGTCGAGGCCGCCGAAGTGCCGGGCGAGATCCTTCGCGGTGGCCTCGCCGACCTGCCGGATTCCCAGCGCGAACACGAAGCGCGCCAGCGTGGTCGACTTGCTCGCCTCGATCGCCGCGATCACGTTGGCCGCCGACTTCGCCGCCATCCGCTCGAGCGCCGCGAGCGCCGTCACCCCGAGCCGGTACAGGTCGGCCGGGGTGCGCACCAGGCCGGCATCGACGAGCTGGTCGACGAGCTTCTCCCCGAGGCCTTCGATGTCCATGGCCCGGCGCGACGCGAAGTGCAGCAGCGACTGCTTGACCTGCGCCGGGCAGACCAGCCCGCCGCTGCAGCGGGCGATCGCCTCGTCGGGAAGCCGGATCACGGCCGACCCGCATTCGGGACAGGTCGCCGGCATGACGAATTCCCGGGCGCCGGGCGGCCTTCGTTCGGCGACGACGCGCACGACTTCCGGAATCACGTCGCCGGCCCGCCGGACGACGACGGTGTCGCCGATGCGGACGTCCTTGCGGCGCACCTCGTCCTCGTTGTGCAGCGTCGCATTGGTGACGGTCACGCCGCCCACGAACACCGGCTTCAGCCGCGCCACCGGGGTGATCGCGCCGGTGCGTCCGACCTGCACGTCGATGGCGAGCACCTCGGTCGCCATCTCCTCCGCCGGAAACTTGTGCGCGATCGCGAAACGCGGCGCCCGCGACACGAAACCCAGCCGTTCCTGCGCCGCGAAGTCGTCGACCTTGTAGACGACGCCGTCGATGTCGTAGGGGAGCGCGGCGCGGCGCGCCCCCATGCCGCGGTAATAGTCGAGCAGCCCGGCAAGGCCGCGGACGACCGCGCGCTCGGCGCTGACGGGAATGCGCAGTGCGGCAAGGCGCCGCATCAGCGCGTCGTGCGACGTCGGCGCCGCGCCGGCGCCCCAGTCGGCCTCGCCGATGCCGTAGGCGAAGAACGACAACCGGCGCGAGGCGGTGATGCGCGGGTCCAGCTGCCGCAGGCTGCCGGCCGCGGCGTTGCGCGGATTGGCGAAGGTCTTTTCGCCGCGGGTCGCCTGCGCGGCGTTGAGCGCCTCGAAGTCCCGCTTCTTCATCAGCACTTCGCCACGGACCTCGAGCCGCGGCGGCGCGCCCGGCGGCAATTTCAGCGGGATGGCGCCGACGGTGCGCAGGTTGGCCGTCACGTTCTCGCCGCTGCTGCCGTCGCCGCGGGTCGCGCCGACCGCGAGGACTCCCTGCTCGTAGACCAGCGCGACGGCAAGGCCGTCGAACTTGGGCTCGACCGCCCAGACGACCTCGGCCTCGCCCAGCCCCTCGCGCACCCGCCGGTCGAAGGCCTCGACTTCCTCGTCCGAAAACGCGTTGTTGAGCGAGAGCATCGGCACCCGGTGGGTGACCGTGTCGAATGCCGTCGCCGGCGCCGCACCGACGCGCTGCGTCGGCGAATCGGGTCGCGCCAGTGCCGGGTAGCGCGCCTCGAGGTCGACCAGCTCGCGGAACAGCGCGTCGAATTCCGCGTCGCTGACGGTCGGCGCATCGAGCACGTAATAGCGATGGTTGTGCAGCTCGATCTCGCGCGCGAGCGCATCGGCGCGCGCAATCGCGGCCGGCGGCGCGGCGTCCGGCGTCGAAGGGTGCGCGGCGGGCCGGGCGTTCATCGGGTCCGGACCCGGAGCCGGTGACGCCCCCGTCATGCGCCGAACAGCGCGAGCGCCCGGGGGCTGCCCGGCTCGATGTTGACGCTGCGCAACGCCGTCGCCGCCGCGTCGACCTGCTGACGGATCAGCGCCAGCGCCGCGTCGTCGAGCGGGCGCCGGTTGTCGTCGACCAGCACGCAGTCGAGCGTCTGCGCCATCCGGCGCGCGACGAGTTTCATCTGGTCGAAGCTGCGCGCCGGGTCGGGCACGCGCGGCACGTCGAGGACGAACACCGCCCCCGGCGTCGACGCGGCGCGCAGCGACTCCGCGGTGAACGGCTCGGAGCGGTAGTTCTGCAGCGAGAAGAGCACCGCGCCGGTCTCGTCCTGCACCAGGTCGAACCGGCCCTGATCGGTGAGCCTGAAACCCGCCGCCTCTGCCACGCCCCGCAGCCGCGTGCCGGCGATGGTGGTGGGCGAGTTCTTCAGCAGGGTCAGGCCGATCTGCACGTCGAGGTCGGCGCAGATGCGGTCGAGCGCTTCGGCGCGCTCGGCGTCGACGCCGGTGTCGGGGGCGACGAACGCCGCCGGCAGCGTCGGCGCGATGTCGGCGGCAAGCTTGACGAAGCTGTCGAGCAGCGGCCGGCTGGCGGCGCCGTTGCGGTCGGCGAGCAGCAGGCAGGCGGCGACCTCGGCGAATTCCCCCGGCGTGTCCGACTGGAGCTGCTGCCAAGCGGCTTCGGGACCGCGACGACCGAACCAGCGCAGCGGCTTGCCGATGCGCGCGTGCAGTCCGGCCGCGAGCGCGCCGGCGCCGACCGGCGTCACCGGCTGCAGCATCACGATGGACTCGATGTCGGGGTCCGGCGCATACGTGCCGCGGGCTGATCCGGACGCCCCCGGGGGCGCTCCGCCGGGGCGTGCCGATGGCGCAGCGGCGCTCGCCTCCGCGGCGTCGACGTCGGTCGACACCCCGCGACGGATGATCTCGATCGGCGGCTCGAAGTCGTCGTCGGGCGGCGGCGCCAGGTCGCGCCGCGGGTTCGGCGGCAGGTCGCGGCCCGCCGCCGCCACCGGCGGCTCGCCGTCGGCGTCGTCGCCGCGCAACGTGGGCTCGACGCGACCGCCCTGCCGCGCCGATTCCGGCTCCAGCAGCGCGTCCTTCGCCGGAGCGAACGCGCCGTCGATGTGCTTCTTGGCGCGACGCAGCGTGAACCAGTTGTACAGCGCCACCGCGGCGACGAAGACGACGCCGGCGGCGATCAAACCCAGTTGCAGTGTCGTCATGCGCGCTCGCGGCCGGGAGTCGCAGGAACTCGGAAGCGCGGCGGAACCGCGCGGTCTCCGGCGATTATAGCCCTTGCCGCTTCGATAACGGGACCCCCGGCCCTGGCGGCGCTACGCCGCCTGGGCAATCTCGATCGCCTCGGCGATGTCGACGGCGACCACGCGCGACACGCCCGCCTCGGGCATGGTGATGCCGATCAGGTGGCTGGCCAGCTCCATCGTGATCTTGTTGTGCGAGATGAACAGGAACTGCGTCTCGCCCGACATCCGCTTGACCAGTTCGCAGAAGCGGACGGTGTTCGGATCGTCGAGCGGTGCGTCGACTTCGTCGAGCAGGCAGAACGGCGCCGGATTGAGCTGGAACAGCGCGAACACCAGCGAGGTCGCGGTCAGCGCCTTCTCGCCGCCGGACAGGAGGTGGATCGACGCGTTGCGCTTGCCCGGCGGCTGGGCGACCACCTGCACGCCGGAGTCGAGGATTTCCTCGCCGGTGAGGATGAGCCGCGCCTGCCCGCCGCCGAACAGCGCCGGGAACAGCTTCGAGAAGTTCTCGTTGACGGTGTCGAAGGTCGCCTGCAGCAATGACCGCGATTCCTTGTCGATCGTGCGGATGGCGTTCTCGAGCGTCGCCATCGCCTCGGTCAGGTCGGCGGCCTGGCGGTCGAGGTAGTCCTTGCGTTCCCTGGCCGTGACGAGCTCGTCGAGCGCCGCGAGGTTGACGGCGCCGAGGTCGGCGATCGCGACGGTGAGCCGCTCGATCTCCGCCGGCAGCTGCGACTTCGGGCCGAAGGCCTTGAGCGCCTCGGGCAGCGCCGCGAGGTCGGCCTGGTGCTCGGCGAGCTGCTCGGCGAACTGCGCTTCCTGCAGCGCGGCGGCCTGCTCCTTGAGGCGCATTTCCTCGATCCTGCTGCGCGCCGGGTCGAGCCTCTGCTCGGCGGCCATCTTCGTTTCCTCGCCGGCGCGCAGCTCGGCGGTGAGCCCCTCGAGCCGGTCGCGGGCGGCGGCGAGCGCGGTCTCGGCCTCGCCGCGCGCGGCGAGCTGGCGCTGCAGCGACTCCTCGACGGGGGTCCAGTCGATCGCCTGCCGCTCGCTGGTGAGCTGCGCCAGCAGGCCCTGCTGCTGCGCGACCTGCGCCACCAGTCCTTCGCGGCGGCGCTCGAGTTCGGCCAGGCGCTCGCGACAGCTGCGCTCGGCGAAGGCGGCCTCCTGTGCGGCCCGCTCGCCGGCACGCACGCGTTCGCGGCCGCGGGCGAGCGCCACTTCGGCCTCGTTGCGCCGATGCCGGACCGACTCGCCCTGCGCCTGCTCGTCGTGGTGCTTCGACTGCATGTCGGCGAGCTCGGCCTGCAGCGCCGTCGCGACCTCGCGCTCGGTCGCTTCCTGCGCGGCCAGTTCGGCGAGCTCCTGCGTCAGCTGGGCGCGGCGGCGCGCGGCGGCCTCGGCCGCCTGCTTCAGCTGCATCAGCTCCAGCTCGAGGTCGTGGCAGCGGCGCTGCTGCGAACCGAAGGCGAGGCTCTCGGCGTGGTAGCGCTGCTGTCCGGCGTCGAGTTCCTCCTCCAGTGCGGTCAGCGCGGTGCGGGTCGCCAGCGCGGCCGCGCGCGCGCCGGCCGATGCGGACTCGAGTTCGGCGAGTTCGCGCTCGCGGGCGAACACGCCGTGGGTCTCGTCGTCCGGGGCGAAGAACGTGATCGACTGCACGCCGACCAGATGGCCCTCGGGCGTCACGAAGCATTCGCCGACCGCGAGCTGCGTCCGGTCGGCCAGCGCCGCCGCCAGATCGCCGCGGCAGCGGACGCCGTGCAGGCTGTCGGCGACGAGCCGCTCGAGCCCGGGCTGGCGCAGCGCCACCTTGCGCTCGAGCGCGTCGTCGCCGGACGCCGCGCGCGCCGCCGGCGCGACCCGCGCATAGGCCGCGGTGCGTCGCGGCGGCGGATTGCCGTCGCTCGCCCACGCGGCGGCTCCGTCCAGCGCCGGCAGCTCGAGGCCGCTCATCGCTTCGCGCAGCACCGCTTCCAGCGCGTTGTCCCAGCCGCGCTCGACGCCGATCGACTGGTACAACCGACGGACGTCGGTGAGTCCGCGCGCCTCCAGCCAGCCGTCGATGTCCTTGCCGTGACCGATCTTGGCCTGCAGCGCCGCGAGCGCCTGCGCGCGCGCCTCGAGGTCCGCCAGCGCCTTGGCCGCGGCCTGCGCCTCGACACCGGCGCTGCGCTGGCGATCCTGCAGTTCCTGCACCTGGTCGCGCAGGGCGTTGAGCGCGGTCTCCTTCGCCGCCAGGTCGGCCTGCTCCTGGGCGAGCTGCTCCTCGACGTCGCGCAGCGGATCGGTGACGGGCGCCGCCAGTGTCGCCAGTTCGGCGTCGAGCCGCTCGCGGCGTTGCGCGAACTGTGCGAACACGCGCTGGAACTGTTCGCGCTTGGTCTCCGCGACGCGGATGCCCTGCTCGATCAGCGCGGCCCGCTGCTGGACCGCGGACAGCGCCGCCGATGCCTCGCGCACCGCGGCCTCGAGCGCGGGGAGCGCCGCCTGCGCCGCCTGTTCCTCGACGCCGGCCGCTTCGCGGGCGGCGAGCGCCTGCTCCAGCGCCAGGTCGGCCGCGCCGCGGTCGGCGGCGACCGCCGTCTCCTGCGCGGCGAGCGCGCCCAGCTGCTCGGTGAGCTGCGCCACCTGCAGCGTGATCCGGCTCTCGTTCTCCCGGGCGAAGGCGAGCTGCTGCTCCAGCCGCGTCACCTCGGCGTTGGCGGCGTAGAACGCGCCCTGCCGGTCGTGGAGCGCATCGCCGGCGGCGTAATGGTCGCTGCGCAGCGCCTCGATCCGCGCCTCGGCGGCGCGCACGTCGGCCACCAGCGATTCGAGCGCGACGGTGAGGCTGGCGATCTCCGCGCCGTGCCGCTCGCGCGCGCGGACCGCGTCCTGCTGCTTCGAGAACCAGAGCAGGTGCTGCGACGACTTGAGCCGCGCCTCCAGATCGCGATACTCGCCGGCGACCTTCGCCTGCGCCTCGAGCTTCTCGAGCTGGTTGCCGAGCTCGAGCCGGATGTCCTCGACGCGGGAGAGGTTCTCCCGGGTGTCGGCGATGCGTCCCTCGGTTTCCTTGCGCCGCTCCTTGTACTTCGACACGCCTGCCGCTTCCTCGAGGAAGACGCGCAGCTCCTCGGGCTTCGCCTCGATCACGCGGGAGATCATCCCCTGCTCGATGATCGCGTAGGCGCGGGGGCCGAGGCCGGTGCCGAGGAAGAGGTCGTGGATGTCGCGGCGACGGACGGGGATGTTGTTGATGTAGTAGGAACTGTCGCCGTCGCGCGTCAGCACGCGCTTGATCGACAGCTCGACGTACTGGCCCCACTGACCGCCGATGCGACCGGCACTGTTGTCGAAGTACAGCTCGACCGAGGCCCGGCCGACCGGCTTGCGGTCGCCCGCACCGTTGAAGATGACGTCCTGCATCGACTCGCCACGCAGCGCCGATGCCTTCGATTCGCCGAGCACCCAGCGAACCGCGTCGATGACGTTCGACTTGCCGCAGCCGTTGGGACCGACGATGCCGACCAGCTGCCCCGGCGTGGCGATGGTGGTCGGATCGACGAACGACTTGAAGCCGGAGAGCTTGATCTGGGTGAGGCGCACGGGGGTCTTGGCAGCGAATGAGGGTGAAGACGAAGCTGCGGATCGAAGCCGCGGCTCGCGCGGCCGCGGATACCGCGCGGCGTGACCGTCGCCGGTCGGCACAAGCGGCGAATTATAGCCGATTCGCCCCTGCCGACGCCGGACCCGGCGACCCCACGCCGACAGCCGCGAACCACGTCGCAGCGGGCAGCCGTCCCTCGGCGACGCCGTGGCAGGCGACCTCGCCGCCGCCGGGCGCGTCCGCCAGCGCCGGCGCCTCGCGCCGGCAGCGCTGGTCGGCCCAGGGACAGCGCGGATGGAACGCGCAGCCCGGCGGCGGATCGAGCGGGTTCGGCACCTCGCCGGCGACCGCCGTCCGGGCCACGCCCGTCATCTGCAGGTCCGGCACGGCCTCGAGCAGCATCCGCGTGTACGGATGCTGCGGCGCGCCGAACAGCCGCCGCGTCGGCGCGAGTTCGACGATGCGGCCCAGGTACATGACGCCGACGCGGTCGGCGATGTGGTGGACGACGGCGAGGTTGTGCGAGATGAACAGGTAGGTCAATCCCATCCGCCGCGACAGGTCCCGCATCAGGTTCAGCACCTGCGCCTGCACCGACACGTCGAGCGCCGAGGTCGGCTCGTCGCAGACCAGGAACCGCGGCTCGGTCGACAGCGCGCGGGCGATGGAGATGCGCTGCCGCTGGCCGCCGGAGAATTGATGCGGATACTTGACGCCGTCGGCCGCCGCGAGCCCGACCTGGTCCAGCAGCGCCGCGACCCGCGGCGCGATGTCCGCTCGCGGCGTCCCGGGCTGCTGCGCCAGGATCGGCTCGGCGACGATGTCGGCGACCCGCCACCGCGGATTGAGGCTCGCGTACGGGTCCTGGAAGATCATCTGCATCGACCGGCGCGCGGCGCGCCGCGCCTCCGAGTTCGCGTCCCCCGCCCCCTCGCCGGCCAGCACCGTGCCGGCGTAGGTGATCGTGCCGCGGGTCGGCGGGTAGAGTCCGACGATCAGCCGCGCGACGGTGGACTTGCCGCAGCCCGACTCGCCGACGAGGCCCAGCGTCTCGCCGCGGGCGATCGCCAGCGACACGCCGTCGACGGCCTTGAGCAGAACGCGCGGCTGGCGCGCGAGCACGCGGTCGAGCCACGGCGGCGAGACGTCGAAGCTGCGCGCGACGTCGGTGAGCTGCACCAGCGCTTCGGCCATCGGGGCGTCCGTTCAGCGTTGCGGAAACCAGCACGCGGCCTGCGTCGTGCCGGCGCCCTGCAGCACCGGCCGCTCGACGCGGCAGCGCGCCTCGGCCCGCGGGCAGCGCGGGTGGAAGGCGCAGCCATCGGGCACGGCGTCGAGCCGCGGCATCGCGCCGTCGATCTGCGTCAGCCGCTCGCGCTCCTCGGCGATCGACGGGATGGAACCCATCAGCCCGACCGAGTACGGATGCGCCGGTCGGTGGATGACGTCGGCCACCGGACCGATCTCGACGATCCGGCCCGCGTACATGACGGCGACGCGGTCCGCGGTCTCGGCGATGACGCCCATGTCGTGCGTGACCAGCATGACCGCCGTGCCGTGGTCGCGGCACAACCGCTTCAGCAGCTCGATGACCTGGGCCTGGATCGAGACGTCGAGCGCCGTGGTCGGCTCGTCGGCGATGATCAGCTTCGGATTGGCGGCGAGCGCCAGCGCGATCACGACCCGCTGCCGCATGCCGCCGGAGAACTGGTGCGGGTAGTGCCCGACACGGCGCGCGGCGGCGGGTATCCCGACCTCCTCGAGCAGCGCCACGGCGCGGGCGCGCGCCTCGTCCCGCGACAGCGGCAGGTGCGTCTCGATCGTCTCGACCAGCTGGCGCCCGATCGTGTACAGCGGGTTGAGCGAAGTCAGCGGATCCTGGAACACCGCGCCGATCTCGCGTCCGCGCACCTTGCGCATCGCGCCGTACGGCAGGTTGTCGATGCGCCGTCCGGCCAGCCGGATCTCGCCCCCGGCAATGCGTCCCGGCGGGTCGATGAGCCCGATCACGGCGGCGCCGGTGATGCTCTTGCCCGCGCCGGACTCGCCGACCACGCCCAGCACCTCGCCGGGCGCGATCGCGAAGGACACGTCGTGCACCGCGGTCAGCGTGCCGCGGCGGGTCGGGAACTCGACCCGCAGCCGGTCGACCGCCAGCAGCGGCTCCGACGTCATGCCGACGCCGCCCGCCCCGCGCGCTTCCAGCGACGAACTCCGCTCACTTGGCAGGCGTCACCGTGCAGCCGGCAATGTCCTCGACGTTGTCGACCACGGGCTCGAAATCGGGCTGGATGTTGTTGCGGGCCTGCGCGTTGAGGTAATAGCGCTTGCAGGGTTCGACGTTGAGGTCGAAGTTCACCAGGAGGCCGCCGCCCGGCCGGCCCTGCGGCGGACCCTGCATCTGGACCCGGCGCAGCCCCGGCTCGACCCGGATCGGGTCGGTGACGAACGAGCTGCGCCCGTCGATCGACTCGATGATCCCGGGAAAGCGGTTCATGATGGTCCGGTTCCAGCGCTGGCCGGTGATCTCGCTCCACGTCGGACCCCAGGTCTGACAGCCGGACAACAGCACCGGCACGGTCAGCGCCAGCAGCAGCTTGTTGCGCATCGTCATTCTCCTCTGGTCAGGTTGCCTGCACCGCTCGTGTCGCCGCGGCCCCGGGCCGTGACGTTTGTGGCGCACTCTCGGCGCGCTCACCGGAGCTTCGGATTGAGCGCGTCCCGAAGCCAGTCGCCAAGCAGGTTGATCGACAGCACCATGATAACCAATGCGGCCCCCGGAAAGATGGTGATCCACCATTCGCCGGAAAACAGGAAGTCGTTGCCGACCCGGATCAGCGTGCCCAGCGACGGCTGCGTAGGGGGCACGCCGACGCCGAGGAACGACAGCGTCGCCTCGGTGATGATCGCCGTCGCGATGTTGATCGTCGCCAGCACCAGCACCGGCCCCAGCACGTTGGGCAGCAGGTGGCGGCGCATGATGCCGAACGACGATACGCCGATCACCCGGGCCGCCTGGACGTACTCCTTGTTCTTCTCCACCATCGTCGAGCCGCGGACGGTGCGCGCGTACTGGACCCAGTTCGAGACCGCGATCGCGAACACCAGCACGTAGAGCGCGACCTCGGAATGGGCATCGCGGGGCAGGACCGCGCGCGCGACGCCGTCGATCAGCAGCGCGATCAGGATCGCCGGGAACGACAGCTGCACGTCGGCGACGCGCATGACGAACGCGTCCAGGCGCCCGCCGACATAGCCGGCGAGGAGCCCCAGCCCGACGCCCAGCACGACGGCGACCGCCACCGACGCGAGGCCCACCAGCAGCGAAATCCGGGCGCCGAACATGATCGCCGACAGCACGTCGCGGCCCTGGTCGTCGGTGCCGAGCAGGTGCTGCGGGTCGCCGCCCTCCAGCCACGCCGGCGGCGCCAGCGCCTCGAGCAGGTTGAGCGTGCGCAGGTCGAACGGGTTGTGCGGCGCGAGCCACGGCGCGAACACCGCGCCGACGAGGCAGATCGCCAGCACGACGGCCGAGACGATGGCCACCGGCGAGTTGCGGAAGCTGTGGGCGACGTCGCCGTCCCAGGCGGCGGCGATCCGCTCCCGCCAGGACGGCACCGCGACCAGCGGCAGCGGAGCGCTCACAGCAGCCCGTCCAGCGCGCGGAGCGTGGCGTCGCGCGACTGGCGTCCCACCTGCTCCTTCCAGGCGTCGGTGTCGACGTAGAAGGCGTCGCGCATCCGGCGCCGGATCGCCGTCGCCAGCCGGTCCGGCGCCTCGGGGTGACGATGCAGCCAACCTTCGGCCCGCAGCGCCAGCAGCACGTCGGGCAACGGCAGCGTCCCGAACTCGAGCGCGATGCCGGTGTACTCGGCGGCCGGGCATTCCTCGTAGACGGCGTTGAACAGCACGCCGGTCAGCGCCGCCGAGTTCGAGCTGCCGTCGTAGAACGACGTGACGTCGGGGCCCCACCAGGCGCGGGTGCGCGCCAGCGCGGCCGCGTCGTCGCGGGCGGCGAAGATCTTCTCGCCGTGTCCGGACGGGCCGAGTCCGGTGTGGAAGTCGATCCAGCCGATCCGCCGCGCCGCGGCGGCGTGGCGACGCAGGACGTCGCGCAGCGTGCGGTTGCTCCACGTCGCCCTGACCCCGCCGAAGAACAGGCCGTCCGGATGCGAGTACTGGCCGCGGGTCATCGCCGCCTGCAGCGCCTTCTCGCCGTGGCGCGCGGCCCAGGCGGCGATCCGGTCCTCGTTCGGGACCGGCGGCGGCCAGGACTCCGGCAGCAGCAGCGGGTGCAGCTCCGCGTAACCCGCATTGGCCGGCGCCGGCTCGGCGTGGTCGCGGAAGTTGCGGTTGAGGTCGACGTTGTCCTCGTTGGCGCGCCGCAGGTGCGAGAAACCGTACGGGTTCAGCGCATGGACGAACAGCACCGCCGCGCCGCTGTCCTCGATCGCCTCGACCACGCCGTCGTCGTGCAGCAGGGCGACCTGCGCGCCCGAGCCGCAGTAGCCCTCGACGCCGTGGGTCGCCGACGACAGCACGAGCAGCGAGTCGGCGTCGGCCGCGCCCAGCCGGGCCACGTCGAGCGCCAGCTCCTCGTTCTCGGCGCCGCGCACGCCGGGCACCACCTGCGATTCCAGCGCCGCCCCGCGCGCGGCGGCGGCGGCGAGAAACTTCGCCCGCGCCTGCATGTACGACGAGGCGAAATGCGCGGCGTAGCCCAGCGCCGACATCAGCCGACCCCGCCCGCCGGCTCCGGCATCGCCCGCTCGGCCAGCGCCGCGAGGTAGCCGGCGCCGAGCGGGATGACCGCGTCGTTGAAGTCGTAGGTGCTGTTGTGCAGGAAGCAGCCGCCCTCGGCCCCGCCCTGCCCCAGCCGGACGAACGCCCCGGGCTTCGCCTGCAGCATGAAGGAGAAGTCCTCCGATCCCATCGACGGCGGCAGGTCGCGGACGACGTTGTCGCGGCCGACCAAGGCCTCGGCGACCTCGGCGGCGAAGGCGGCCTGGCGGTCGTGGTTGATCGTCGCCGGATACACCCGGCGGTAGTCGATCCGGGCCGTCGCGCCGAACGCCGACGCCATCTGCGGCACGAGCTCGGCGAGGCGCCGCTCGATCATGTCCTGCGTTGCCGGCAGGAACGTGCGCACGGTCCCCACGAGCGTCGCGTGCGAGGGGATGACGCTCATCGCACCCGGGTTGCCCGCGTGCATCGCGCACAGGCTCACGACCGCGGTGTCGATCGGACTGACGTTGCGGCTCACGATCGACTGCACGGCGGTGATCAGGTGCCCTGCGACCAGCACCGGGTCGACCGCCGCGTGCGGGTGCGCGCCGTGGCCGCCGCGACCGTCGATGGTGATCTCGATCCGGTCCGCCGCCGCCATCGCGGGGCCGGGCGTGATGCCCAGCCGTCCGGGCGGCAATCCGGGCCAGTTGTGCAGCGCGTACACCTCGTCGGCGGGAAAGCGCTCGAACAGGCCGTCCTCGATCATCTCCCGGGCACCGGCGTAGCCCTCCTCGCCCGGCTGGAAGATCAGGAACGCGGTGCCGTCGAAACGGCGCGTCTGGTCCAGGTACTTCGCCGCCGCCAGCAGCATCGTCGTGTGGCCGTCGTGGCCGCAGCCGTGCATGCGTCCGTCGTAGCGCGACCGGTGCGCGAACGCGTTCTCCTCCTGCATCGGCAGCGCGTCCATGTCGGCCCGCAGGCCCACCGACCGGCCGCGGGTGTCGGTGCGGCCGCGGATGACCGCGACGACGCCGGTGCGACCGATGCCGGCGTGGTGCTCGATCCCCAGCGCCGCCAGCCGCGAGCACACCACCTCGGCGGTGCGGTGCTCCTCGAAGCCGAGCTCGGGGTGCATGTGCAGGTCGCGGCGCACCGCCGTGAACTCGTCCTGCCAGCGGGCGATGTGGGCGACGGGGTCGGGGGCAGCGGTCATGTCAGTGTCCTCCGCCGCCGCCGGCGCGCTCGACGCGCAACCGCGGATCGACGGCGTAGTAGAGCAGGTCGACGACGAGATTGATGGTGACGAACACCAGGGCGATGAAGCACAGGTACGCCGCCATCACCGGCACGTCGGCGAAGTTCACGGCCTGGATGAACAGCAGTCCCATGCCCGGCCACTGGAACACGGTCTCGGTGACGATCGCGAACGCGATGATCGCACCGAGCTGCAGGCCGACGATGGTGATCACCGGCACCAGCGTGTTCTTGAGCGCATGCCCGAAATGGATCGCGTTGTCGGTGAGCCCCCGGGCACGCGCGAACTTGATGTAGTCCGTGCGCAGCACCTCGAGCATCTCGGCGCGCACCAGCCGCATGATCAGCGTCATCTGGATCAGCGACAGCGTGATCGTCGGCAGGATCAGCGCCTTGATTCCGCTGGCCGTAAGCAGCCCGGTGGTCCACCATCCCAGCGCGAGGACGTCGCCGCGGCCGAACGACGGCAGCCAGCCCAGGTAGACGGCGAACACCAGGATCAGCAGGATGCCGATCAGGAAGGTCGGCAGGCTGACCCCGATCAGCGACCCGGCGAGCAGGAGGTGCGACAGCACGCTCTTCCGGCGCAGCGCCGTGTACACGCCCATCGGAATGCCGACGACGACCGACAGCAGCGCCGCCGCGATCGACAGTTCCAGCGTCGCCGGCAGCCGCTCCTTCAGCAGCACCGACACCGGCCGGCCCTGGCGCAGCGATAGGCCGAATTCGCCCTTGGCGGCGTTGCCGACGAACCGCCCGAACTGCACGTAGAACGGCTGGTCCAGGCCCAGCTCGGCGCGCAGCCGGGCCTTGTCCTGCTGCGTGGCATCCTGCCCCAGCATGAAGGTCACCGGATCGCCGGTGAAATTGAACAGCGAGAAAGCGATGAACGCGACCACCGCCATGACGACGGTGGCCTGCAGCAGCCGGCGGAGGACGAAGGCGAGCAATCGTCAGGCCGCCGCCCGATCCGACCGGCGCATCCGGCGACCCTGACGCGGCGGGCGTCGAGCCGGTGGTCGGCACGACGCCCGACCGCCACGCGCGGGCGCATCGACGGCGATCACGCCGAACGGCAGTCTGTGGCGCATCCTGCAACTCCTCCATGGCCGCGGGCATCCCGAACGCCGCGGGACCGCGGGCGCATGGGCATAACCCGCCGATGATGCCGGAATCGGCGCGCGAGCGTCAACGCGCGTCCGGCGCGGCGGGCGGCACCCGCGGCCCCGCCGGATCAGGCCCGGCCGGCGCGCTGCCGCCGGGTCGCATAGAGGCAGATGCCGCTCGCCACCGACACGTTCAGCGATTCCACGGTGCCGCCGAGCGGAATGCCGACGATGCGGTCGCAGGATTCGCGGGTCAGCCGCCGCAGCCCCTCGCCCTCCGCGCCGAGCACCCAGGCGACGGGCCCGCCGACATCGGCGGTGAACAGGCTCTCGCCGCCCGCGTCGGCGCCCAGCACCCAGACGCCCCGCTGCTTCAGGTCCCGCAGCGTCCGCGCGAGGTTGGTGACGGTGACCACCGGCACCGTGTCGGCGGCGCCGCTGGCCGCCTTGGCCGCCGTGGCATTGACGCCCACCGCACGGTCCTTCGGCACGACCACGGCGTGGGCGCCGAAGGCGTCGGCATTGCGCAGGCAGGCGCCGAGGTTGTGGGGATCGGTGACCCCGTCGAGCACGAGCAGCAACGCCGGCTCGGCCAGACCCTCCAGCACGTCGTCCAGCGTGACATGCGGCATCGCGGCGTCGACGATCGCGACGACCCCCTGGTGTCGGCCGTTGCCGGCCAGATCGGCGAGCCGTGCGTCGTCGGCCACGTGCATCGCCACCCCGGCTGCGGTCGCGCGGGCCGCGAGTTCGCGCGACCGCGCGTCGTGCCGCCCCGCGGCGACGTACAGCGCCTTGATGGAGTCCGGGCGCTGGCGCAGACGCGCGGTGACGGCGTGGAAACCGAAGAGCGTGCGGGTGGCGGCCATGGCTGTGCTAGTGTACCGGCCTTCCGCGCCGCCCACCTTTCCGCATGCTCGAGTTCGAAATCCGCCAGCTGGTCGAGCAAATGCTGCTCGTCTTCGCCGCCCTGTTTCCGATCCTCAACCCGGTCGGCACCGCGCCGTTCTTCCTCGCGCTGACCGCGGGCGCGACCAGCGAGGAGCGCCAGCGGCTGGCGCGCCGCGTCGGCTGGAACGCCCTCCTGCTGCTGCTGGGTTCGTTCCTGTTCGGCACCTACGTCATCGAGTTCTTCGGCGTTTCGGTCCACGTGGTCAAGCTCGCCGGTGGCATCCTGCTGTGCGGGATGGCGTGGACGATGCTGCGCGACCCCGGCACGGAGGGCCCGGACAGCACCCCGCGGCCGACGGCCGCCGCGCTGGAGTCGCGCGCGTTCTATCCGCTGACGATGCCGCTGACCGTCGGTCCGGGCAGCATTTCGGTGGCGATCACCCTGGGCGTCCAGCATCCGCACAGCCTGCGGTCCCTGGCCGTGCACCTGTCGGGGTCGCTGATCGGCATCTTCCTGCTCGGGCTCTCGGTGTGGCTGATCTATCGCTATGCCTCGGCGCTGACCCGCCTGCTCGGCCCGACCGGCACCAGCGTGATGCTGCGGCTGTCGGCGTTCATCCTGATGTGCATCGGCGTGCAGATCGCGTGGAACGGCCTGTCGGCGCTGCTGGGGACGGTGCCGACGATTCGTCCGCGCTGACGCCGCCTGCACCGCGGCGGGCTAGAAGTCCCAGCGCCAGCCGGCGTAGTAGAACCACCGGTCGGCCGAATCGGAAACGAAGTCGCCGTTGCTCTTGGTCCGTTCCATCGCCCCTTCGGCCTCCAGCGAAAACCGCGGGCGGATGAACCAGACCACGCGCAGGCCGGGTGTCCAGCGGGTCAACCGCGTGTTGCTGGAGTCGGACTGCTGGTAATAGCGCAGCATCGGCTGGATGGTCAGCGGCTCGATCGGACTGAACCGGTAGTCGGCACCCGCCTGCCAGCCGTCGAGCAGCGAGCCGCGCAGCACGCTGCCGTTGAGGACCAGGACGTCGCGCCACGGCGTCAGCGAATTGCCGATCGCCTGCAGCGTATACGTCTGGACGTTGCCGCTGCCCGGCTGCGCCGGCGCGAATTCGGTCGCCGATATCCCTGAAATGCTCGACAGCCGGAAGTCGAAGCCGACCTGCCACTGCGGATTGATCTGCTGCGTGAAGCCGATCAGGTAGACCTTCGAGATCGGCGTCACCGCCTTGGCGAGATCGCGCATTCCGGAGGTGCCCAGCATCGCCAGCAGCTGGTCGAAGGAAACGCCCGGCGCGCCGACCATCGCGTTGGTCAGCTGCAGCGTCGGCGAGCGGCGGTAGTCGGCCAGCAGGTTCACCGCGGTGCCGGTGGGAAACTGCCAGGTTCCCTGCGCCATCGCGATGTTCGTCGCGGCGAAGATCGGATCGTAGTCGAGGAGCGCGTAGAGCATTCGGACTTCGTCGAAGTAGCGCAGTTCGGCGCCGACGCCGACGCGGTCGGTCGAGCTGCCCGCCTTCTGGTAGATGCCGAAGAGGTTCGCGCTGGTCCGCGGAAGAATGTTGTCGAAGTCGACGCTCGCGCCGGCAAACGACTTGGTCGGGCCGATGGTCGACTCGGCGGGCTGGCCGGCGACACCGTTCAGCCGGTTCCCCGGCCCGATCCCGATGCTGGCCCAGAGGCCGTCGAAGCGTCCCAGCACGCCACCGCTGGTCGCCGACTGCCGCCCCAGCCGCGCGAAGAAGTTGTTCGGCGCGTAGCGCGTTTCGGCATAGAGCGCATTCATCCGGTTGCGGTTGTTGCCATCCCGGAGGAAGTTCCAGGTGTAGTTGTCGCGGAACACGAAACGGGTGTCCCAGGGCCCCTCGCGCCAGCGTCCGGTGACGTCGGCGATGGTGACGAGCTGCGACTGGTCGACGGCCGTCAGGCGCGCGGTGTCGATCGTCGTCGCGTTGGTCGCGGGAGTCACCGTCGTCGTGGTCGTCTCGACCTGCGACTGCCCCCCGTAGTAGTACTGGGCGACGCTGCCCCACGCGGTGTAGAGCGGCGGGATCGGCGTCGCGCCCGGCGCTCCGCCGCCGAGGACCGGGGCCACCTTGAGTTCCGCCAGCCGGGCACGCACGCGATCGGCGCCGGGACCGTCGGGATACAGCTTGAGGTAGAGCTCGTATTCGGCACGCGCCCGTGCGCTTTCGCCGAGCTTCTCCCGGGCGATGCCGATCAGTTCCTGCGCCTCCTGCGAGAAGATATTGGGCGGCAGGTTCAATACCCGGTTCAGGTTCAGCGCGGCGGTTTCGAAGTCGCCCGCGGCGAGCGCATCGCGAGCGGTGTTCATCAATGGGACGGCCTGCTTGTCGAGCTCGGTCGTCGGCGCCACGGCGCTCGGTGGCGGTGCCACCCCGGCCGGCCGGGCCGGAGTGAGGCGCGCGATCTGCGCCGCCGACAGCGGTATGGTCAGCAGGATCGTGCGGTTGTCCTCCGGGCGAAGCCGGAAATTCACCGGCGCGGCGAAGCGGATTTCGATGCGGCGCTGCTGACCCGCCGGTTGAGGCGGATAGCTCACGTCGAACCGTGGCACCAGGTCCGAAGGCGGCGAACGACGCTGCTCCTCCCGCGTGCCTATGGTTCCTTCCTCGCCGGCGGTGATCTGGAAGAACACCTGCACCAGTTCCCCGCTCGATTGCGGCGCATGGCGCAGGTACTGGATCAGCGCCGCGAAGCGGATGCGCACCAGCGCGTTCGTCCCGTCGTGGGTCACCTCGACCATGTCCAGGATCTGCGCCTCGGCCGCGCCGGCGACGCAGAGGAGGATGCCGGTGAGCCAGGCCAGTACGAGGCTGCGAAGGTTTGCGCGCATGTCGTGGATGAGGTCGCGTTCGGAAGTGGGCGAAGGGTCAGAAGCCGCCGTCGGTCGGGCGGTGCTCGCCGGTACGCGACTTCTTGATCGTCGTGAAGGTCGAGTCGTTGTACTGGTGACAGCTGCCGTTGCAGTTCCGCAATTCGGCGACCGTGTAGAGGATCTGCGGCGAGTCCACCTTCTTGTGCGAGCCGGGCTTGAAGGTGGACGCGTGGCAGCCGGCACAATCGGGCTTGTAGGCCGGCGCGGGCCAGGCGAGCACCTCGTTGTTGTTCTTGTGGCACGACGTGCAGGTGAGGCCGGCGCTGTGCGCCTTGTAGCCGGGCGACAGGTGGCTGTAAGTGCCGAGCGGCGTCCAGCCCGTCGTCCGGTGACAGGCGTCGCAGGACTTGGTCGTGACGAAGTGTCCGGCCGACTTGCCCCGCGCCGACGTGCCGTTGTGGCAGGTGGCACAACTTCCCGGCGTCACCCCGGTATGGGTAAAGGTTGCCGGGGTCCACGCGGTGGTGCGATGGCAGGAGTCGCAGGACAGCGTCGTCGGCAGGTGGGTGGAGGGCTTGCCGCGCGCGGTGGTGCCGTTGTGACAGGTCGCGCAGCTGCCCGGCGTCACGCCGGTGTGGCTGAACGTCGCCGGGGTCCAGCCGGTGGTGCGATGGCAGGTGTCGCACGACGCCGTCGTCGGCACGTGGTTCGCCGTCTTGCCGCGCGCGGTGGTGCCGTTGTGGCAGGTCGCGCAGCTGCCCGGCGTCACGCCGGTGTGGCTGAACGTCGCCGGCGTCCAGCCGGTGGTGCGGTGGCAGGTGTCGCACGACGCCGTCGTCGGCACGTGGTTCGCCGTCTTGCCGCGCGCGGTGGTGCCGTTGTGGCACGTCGCGCAGCTGCCTGGCGTCACGCCGGTGTGGCTGAACGTCGCCGGCGTCCACCCCGTGGTGCGGTGGCAGGTGTCGCACGACGCCGTCGTCGGCACGTGGTTCGCCGTCTTGCCGCGCGCGGTGGTGCCGTTGTGGCAGGTCGCGCAGCTGCCCGGCGTCACGCCGGTGTGGCTGAACGTCGCCGGCGTCCAGCCGGTGGTGCGGTGGCAGGTGTCGCACGACGCCGTCGTCGGCAGGTGGTTCGCGGTCTTGCCGCGCGCGGTGGTGCCGTTGTGGCAGGTCGCGCAGGTGCCGGGCGTGACGCCGGTGTGGCTGAACGTCGCCGGGGTCCACCCGGTGGTGCGGTGGCAGGTGTCGCACGACGCCGTCGTCGGCACGTGGTTCGCTGTCTTGCCGCGCGCGGTGGTGCCGTTGTGGCAGGTCGCGCAGCTGCCCGGCGTCACGCCGGTGTGGCTGAACGTCGCCGGCGTCCAGCCGGTGGTGCGGTGGCAGGTGTCGCACGACGCCGTCGTCGGCACGTGGTTCGCTGTCTTGCCGCGCGCGGTGGTGCCGTTGTGGCAGGTCGCGCAGCTGCCCGGCGTCACGCCGGTGTGGCTGAACGTCGCCGGGGTCCAGCCGGTGGTGCGGTGGCAGGTGTCGCACGACGCCGTCGTCGGTAGGTGATTGCCCGCCTTGCCGCGCGCCGCGGTGCCGTTGTGGCAGCTCGCGCAGGTCCCCGGCGTGATGCCGGTATGGCTGAAGGTCGCCGGGGTCCAGCCGGTGGTGCGGTGACAGGTGTCGCACGACGCCGTCGTCGGCACGTGGTTGCCCGCCTTCCCCCGCGCTGCGGTGCCGTTGTGGCAGCTCGCGCAGGTGCCCGGCGTGATGCCGGTGTGGCTGAACGTCGCCGGCGTCCACCCGGTGGTGCGGTGGCAGGTGTCGCACGACGCCGTCGTCGGCACGTGGTTGCCCGCCTTCCCCCGCGCCGCGGTGCCGTTGTGACAGGTCGCGCAGGTGCCTGGCGTCACCGCCGTATGGCTGAACGTCGCCGGCGTCCACCCGGTGGTGCGGTGGCAGGTGTCACACGACGCCGTCGTCGGCAGGTGATTGCCCGCCTTGCCGCGCGCCGCGGTGCCGTTGTGGCAGCTCGCGCAGGTCCCCGGCGTGATGCCGGTATGGCTGAAGGTCGCCGGGGTCCAGCCGGTGGTGCGGTGACAGGTGTCGCACGACGCCGTCGTCGGCACGTGGTTGCCCGCCTTGCCGCGCGCGGCGGTGCCGTTGTGGCAGGTCACGCAGGTGCCCGGCGTCACCGCCGGTGTGGCTGAAGGTCGCCGGCGTCCAGCCGGTGGTCCGGTGACAGGTGTCACATGACTCGTTGGTCGGGACGTGCCCCCCGGACTTGCCCCGGGCCGCCGTACCGTTGTGGCAACGTCGCGCAGGTGCCCGGCGTGATGCCCGTATGGCTGAAGGTCGCCGGCGTCCAGCCGGTGGTGCGGTGGCAGGTGTCGCACGACGCCGTCGTCGGCACGTGGTTGCCCGCCTTGCCGCGCGCCGCGGTGCCGTTGTGACAGGTCGCGCAGGTGCCGGGCGTCACGCCGGTGTGGCTGAAGGTCGCCGGCGTCCACCCCGTGGTGCGGTGACAGGTGTCGCACGCCGCCGTCGTCGGCACGTGGTTGCCCGCCTTCCCCCGCGCTGCAGTGCCGTTGTGGCAGGTCGCGCAGGTGCCCGGGGTGATGCCCGCATGGCTGAAGGTCGCCGGCGTCCACCCCGTGGTGCGGTGGCAGGTGTCGCAGGACGCCGTCGTCGGCACATGGTTGCCCGCCTTTCCCCGCGCCGCGGTGCCGTTGTGGCAGCTCGCGCAGGTGCCCGGGGTGATGCCCGCATGGCTGAACGTCGCCGGGGTCCAGCCGGTGGTGCGGTGGCAGGTGTCGCACGACGCCGTCGTCGGCACGTGGTTGCCCGCCTTCCCGCGCGCCGCGGTGCCGTTGTGGCAGCTTGCGCAGGTCCCGGGCGTGATGCCCGCATGGCTGAACGTCGCCGGCGTCCACCCGGAGGTACGGTGGCACGAATCGCAGGCTGCGGTCGTCGGCACATGGCTGGTCGGTTTGCCGCGCGCCGCGCTGCCGTTGTGGCAGGTCGCGCAGGAACCGGCGGCGACACCCGCGTGGCTGAAGGTGCTCCCGGTCCAGGTCGACGTGCGGTGGCAGGTGTCGCAGGAGGCGGTCGTGGCGACGTGGCCGGACGGCTTGCCCGTGGCGGTGGCGCCGTTGTGGCAGGACGCGCAGGTGCCGGGAACGATGCCGGCGTGAACGAAGCGCGCGCCGGTGAAGGTGACCGTGTTGTGGCATGCCTGGCACGGTTGCTGGGTCGGCGCATGCGAAGGCGGCATCGTGGTCGAGCTCACCCGCGCCCCGGCGCCGTGGCAGCCCGCGCAGGCGCGTGGCGTGCCCTTGAACACCCCGCGGACGTGACAGGTCTCGCAGCGGGTGAACTCGTGGGCGCCGGTCAGGGCGAAGCCCGTCGCAAGGTGCTGCGAGACCGCGCGTGTCGTCGTCGGGTTGGCCTGCGCCATCGCCCGGTTCGGCGCCAGCGACGCCGCCAGGATGCAGACCATGGCCACGACGCTCGCCAGCGTGATCGCGGCAACGCGGATCCAGGCGGGGAACGCGGAATATTTCCGAATGCGGTCGTTCATGGTCGTGCTCCGGTCGTCGCGCCCTGGCGCGCTTCGGTCGGGACGGACAGCGAAGTGCCGCCCAGCCCCTTGATTTCGCGGAAATTGCGCGTCGTGTGGCAGCGTTCGCAGGCCGCCCCGTACTCGCCGTGATGGATGTCGTCGCCGCGGTGGCAGGCGATGCACTCGCGGCCGACCGCCGGAATCTTTTCGCCCGGCAGCCGGTGACAGGCGCCGCAGGCAAGTGGCCGGTGAGCACCTTCCAGCGTGAACCGGGTCCGGCGATCGTGGTTGTAGTCCCAGACGCGCCAGTCGCGCGCGTTGTGGCACTGCGCGCAATCGGAGCCCAGCGTCAGCTTGTGCTTGTCATCCTTCGCGTGGCAGGCGGCGCACTCCGACCTGGCGTCCTTGTACGCGGGCGTCAGGTGGCACTCGCGGCACTCGACGCGCGCATGGCGGCCGACGAGCTGGAACCGTGACTTGTTGTGGTCGAAGCGAACGGACTTCTTCCAGTCCACGGTCTCGTGGCACTGCTCGCACTGTCGGCCGAGTTGCTCGCGATGCTTGTCGTCCTTCCGGTGGCACGAGTGGCAATCGGTCCTGAGCTTGTCCTGGTAGACATGGCCCACGTGGCAGCTGTCGCACCGGGTTGCAGCGTGCTTGCCGAGCAGCGGGTATTTCGTGTCGCGCTCGTGCCGGAACACGATGTCCCGCCACGACTTGTCGGTGTGGCAGCCGTCGCACCGGTCGCCATAGCGGCTCTTGTGCTTGTCGTCCTTGCGGTGGCAGGCGATGCAGGTCTGCGCCGTCCCCTTGAAGCTCTTCGGGTCGCGGTGGCAGTCCTTGCACTCGACGTCCTTGTGCTTGCCGCGGAGCCTGAAGACCGACAGATCGTGGTCGTACCGCGTCTCCCGCCAGTTGCGCTCGGTATGGCAGTCGCCGCAGACGGTGCCGAGGGTCGCGTTGTGCTTGTCGTCCTTCTGGTGGCAGCCGACGCAGGTGGTCGGCGTCTTCGCCAGGCCCGGCGTCACGGTGTGACAGGACTCGCACCTGGCCGGCGCGTGCTTGCCGCGCAATGCGAAGCGGGTGTCGCGATCGTGGCGGAACGCCGCCGTGTCCTTCCAGTCCGCCGCGTTGTGGCAGGCCTCGCACTTCTCGCCCAGCCGGCCGCGGTGCTGCTTGTCGTCCTTGCGATGGCATCCGGCGCAGGTCAGCGGCGCCCCCTTGAACACGTTGTCGGCGTGGCAGCTCTTGCACGTGGCCGGAACGTGCTTGCCCGTCAGCGCGAACTTGGTCCTGGAATGGTCGAAGCGCGCCTCCTTCCAGTTGGCCTCGGTGTGGCACTCGGCGCAACGCGGCCCCAGCGCACCGCGGTGCTTGTCGTCCTTGCGGTGGCAATCGTTGCATTCGCTGGAGGCCTCGCGGTGTTTCTTCCCCGCAACGTGGCAGGCGCGACACTCCGACCTGAGGTGCGCGCCACGGAGGACGTAGTCGGTCTTCGTGTGGTCGAAACTGCGTTCGTCGAGGGCCACGATGTTCACGTCACGCCCCTTGTGGTCGGTGTGGCAGCTGCGGCAGGCCTTGCCCTCGAGGCGTCCGTGGTAGCCCCGCTTCGCCGCGACATCCGCGCCGACCGGCTTGTGGCAGTCGCGGCACAGTCCGTCCTGCGCGGCGCGGTCGAACTTGACGTGGCAGTTCGAGCACTCCGCCTCGTACTTCGCGTGGCCCGCGATGACCTTGCCCGGCATCAGCACGCCCTCGAGCGCCTGCGCCGCGGCCGGGGACGTCCCCAGCGCGAGCCAGACCGGCAGGAAGCACCATCGCAGCCATGTCATCGCCCGTCTGCGTCCTCAGTACATGTGCACGGCGACCACGTGCGCGATCGCGCTGGCCACCAGCAGCCAGAACAGCGGCACGTGGAGAACGTGCCACCACGAGAACAGGCGCTCGAACACGGCCAGCTGTGCGAGGCGCTGGACACAACGCAGATGCACGTCGATCAGGGCCAGCCGGCGCGCCACGCGCCGCTCGAGCCGCTGCCGGCTCCAGCCCTCGGTCGCGGCGATCGCCCCCAGCACCCGGCGCACCTCCGCCGCACACGCACGCCGCTCGCGCCCCGCGGCGAAGCCCAGCAGGAAGAACGGGACCGGTTGGGACAATCCGGCCGCTCCGACGGCTTCCGCGCGGTTCGCGAAGGCGTCGAGCCGGGCGACCGCCTCCGGCGCCAGCAGGAGCAGATCCCGCATCGCCGCCGTGTCCGTCCCGGTCTCCTTCCGCAGGTCCGCCAGGGTCTCGTGCTCGCCGTGCATACCGCGGTGGATCCGCCCGTACAGGAACCGACCGACGAGGCCGCTCGCCGCGACCAGCGCCATGCAGAGGAAGGCGACGGTTGCATTGAGCGAACCGAATTCCAGCTTCGAATGGAGCACGATCAGCAGCGGACCGACGATTCCCATCGCCATGTGCACCAGGAAGAACGGCCGGGCATCGCCCCAGGCCCGGATCGCGCGGACGCGCTTGCGCAGCGGATACGCGAGGAGCAGCAGCATCGAGACACCGCCGGCGACGCCCAGCCAGTAGCCGGTGTCCGACCCCGGCGTCCATCGTCCCGCCGCCGCGCCGAAGAGCGCCGCCGCCAGCAGCAGGCCGACCACGACGAGAACCAGACCGTCGCGACTGCGCGGACGGGACCTGGTGCGCGCGGGCCGCGGCGCCGGCTGCGCCACGACCGGCGCTACAATCGTCCCCATCATGGTGGTGGAGGCCGCGGCGAACGCGCCCGGCGGTATCCGCGCGCTCATGGCGCAGCGCTCCCGATGCCGGCGAGCGCCCGCGGTGCCGGCCGGTTGCGGTTAGACTGGCGAAATTCGAAAACCTGCATCATTGCTGCCCTCGATCGATGTCCGGAACACTTCCCCTCGTCCTTTACGCCCTCGTCGCAACGCTGCTCATCGGGGTCTATGCGCTGCGGCGACGCGCGAGCGACGCGGCCCACCGGCGCGTGCTCGACCAGTCCAGGACCGACGGAATGACGGAACCGGCGTCGCTGCACCCGGTCGTCGATCCGACGCGATGCATCGGCTCCGGCGGCTGCGAACACGCGTGCCCGGAAGGCGCGCTCGGCGTCGTCGGCGGCAAGGCGGTGCTGACCAACCCGACGCTGTGCATCGGCCACGGCGCATGCGCCGATTCGTGCCCGGTGTCCGCGATCACGCTGGTGTTCGGCTCCGAGCGCCGGGGCGTGGACATTCCGCAGGTCGATCCGAAATTCGAGACCAACGTGCCGGGCGTGTTCATCGTCGGCGAACTCGGCGGCATGGGGCTGATTCGAAAGGCCGCCATGCAGGGACGGCAGGCCATGAGCACGATCGCCGGTCGCAAGCGCGGCGCCGCCCCCTACGACGTCGTCATCGTCGGTGCGGGTCCGGCGGGTATCGCGGCGGGCCTCGGCGCGGTCGAGGCGAAGCTTCGCTACGTGCTGCTCGAGCAGGAGCCCGATCTCGGCGGCAGCGTGTTCCACTTCCCGCGCAACAAGGTCGCGATGACGGCGCCGGTGGACCTGCCCCTGGTCGGCCGGATGAAGTTCAACGAGGTGAGCAAGGAAGCGCTGCTCGAATTCTGGAAGCGCATCATCGGCCAGACCGGCGTCGCGATCCGCTTCGGCGAGCGCATGGAAAAACTCGAGCGCGGCCCGAACGGCCATCGCGTGGTCACCGGCCGCGGGGTGTACGAGGCGACCGCCGTCGTGCTGGCAATCGGCCGCCGCGGCACGCCGCGCACGCTCGACGTTCCCGGCGAGGCGCTGCCGAAGGTCGTTTACCGGCTGGTCGACGCCGAGCAGTACCGACGGCAGCGGGTGCTGGTGGTCGGCGGCGGCGACAGCGCGGTCGAAGCCGCGCTCGCCTGCGCCGCCGAGCCCGACACCGAGGTCACGCTCGCGTACCGCGGCGACGCGTTCAACCGCCTGAAGCCTGCCAACCGCGACCGCCTCGCGCAGGCCGGCCCGCAGCGCCGGTTGCGCGTGCTGACGAAAACCAACGTCGTGCGCATCCACGCCGATCGGGTCGAACTCGACATCGACGGCCGCGTGGAATCGATCGCCAACGACGCGGTCATCGTGCAGGCCGGCGGGGTCCTTCCCGCCGACGTCCTGCGGCGCGCCGGCATCGGCTTCGAGACCAAGTTCGGGACGGCCTGACGCCGCCATCGCCGCGGCCGTCACTTGAACTCCACGTGCTTGGCGCGGACGATGCCGCCGTAGAGCCGGCCTTCGACGTCGACGACGCGGCCGTCGCGCAGGTCGCTCGCCTTCCCGTCGCCGAACTCCGCCGTGCTGGCGTCGATCGTCCGGCCGGCGACGACGAACTTCGCCGTCGACACGTAGCCGCTGATGACGCCCTGGACGTGAATCTCCTGCCCCTCGACCGGACCGTCCTCGATCTCGACGCTGGTCGCGCGCAGCACCGCCCCCACCAGCGGACCCCTGGCGTCGACCTTGCGGCCGTCGGCGAGGTCGGCTTTCGTCCCGTTGCGGATCGTCGCTGCGGACGCGTCGACCGCCTGACCGGCGACGCGGAAGCTCGAGACCGAGACGAAGTCGGTGATGCTGCCCTCGACCTCGATCGTCGTCGCCGTTTCGCCGCCCTTGAAGGTGACCTTCTGCGCCGTCACCGTCGCGCCGTTCTGCAGCCCCTGGACTTCGACCCGGAGGCCGTCGGCCAGCATGCCGATCGTGCCGTTCACGAAGGTCGCGCCGCTGCCGTCGACGCGCCGGCCCGCCACCCGGAAGCTCGCCGGCGAGGTGAACTCGCTGATCGTCCCCTCGATCTCGACGACGACCGGAACCCCGTCGTCGCCGTCGAAGGTCACGGTCGTCGCGACCAGGAACGCGCCGTTCGGCACGCCGTCCACGGTCACGCGGACGCCGTCGCGCAGCATCGACGCCCCGCCGTCGACGAACTCCGCCGACGCGGCGTTCACCCGCTGCCCGGCGACGACGAAATCGGCGGTCGATACGAACGAGGAAACCGTCCCGGTGACCCGGACCGGCGCCTGCGACGTCGGAGGCGTGCCGCGCTCGAGCCGCTGGATGCGCGTCGCCCGGAGTCCGGCTGCCACCCGCACGGCCCGCACCGAGATCCGGTCGCCCGGCTTGACCTTGGCCAGGCCGAAGTTCGGCTCCGCCGCGGGGCTGCGGTCCTCGAACTGCGTCGTCGTGGTGGCCACGATCAGCTGCCCGCCGACGACCAGCGTTCCGGCCACCGGATCGACGGCGTCGGCCACGCCTTCGATCGAAACGGCCGGCGCCTCGTCGAATTCGACCTTGGTCGCGACGATCACGCCCTGCGCGACGCGCCCCTTGACCTCGACCTTGACGCCGTCCCGCAGCGACTCCGGCACGCCGTTCTCGAACGTCGCCGCACGCGCATCGACGGCCAGGCCGTTGACGCGGAAGCTGCCGACGTTCGCGAACGCGCTGACGAAGCCCTCGACCTCGACGCGGCTCGCTTCCGGCCCCGGCGACACCGGGACGACGATCAGCGTGTCGGCGATCAGGCGTCCCGAGGCCGCGTCCTGCAGGCCGCGCGCGGTGAGCGTGATCCCCGGCGCCAGCGGCGACGGCACGGTGCCCGGCATCAGCCGCGAGTAGTCGACGACCAGCGCACCGATCTGCAGGGTCCGCGCCGCGGCATCGACGGCACCGACGGTGCCGGTGACCTCGAGCGGGACCGAACCCGGCACGTACTGCGGGCGGATCTCGACCCGCGATGCGAGCACTTCGCCGGGGGCGACACGAAAGCCGCTGACTTCGACGAACTGGCTTTGCAGCGTGGCGAAGGTGCCGCCTTCGAAGATCGTCTGGCGGTCGACCCGTATCCGCTGACCCAGAACGTCGAACGACTGCGCCGCGCTGTCGACGCCGGTCACGACGCCCTGCGCCTCCGCACGGTACGTCACCGACCGGGCCACCATGCCGCCGCCGGTTGCCGTGTAGGCTTCGATCGCGACCACCATGCCGACGCGCAGCGCCGCGGGCGACGCCGCCTGCCCGTTCACGGTGATGCCGGCGCCGGCAAGGCTGTACGCGGTGCCGTTGACGGTGATCGAGTCGGGTCCGGCGGTGCTGATCGCACCGGAGCCCAGGAGTCCCGCGTCGCCGGTGCCGACGATGCCGCCGCTGGCCATCTTCGGGCCGCCGCCGCCGCACGCCGCCAGCACCGAGCTGAGCATTAGAATCGCCACGGCCGCGCGATGCCGACGCAGCGCCCCGGCGGCGAAAAACAGCACCTGGTTGAGTTTCATGGCTTGCTCCGGGGAGACGCGGCAGGGGATGGCGCGGCCTCGGCCGCCACGGGGGCGACGGGTGCCGAGTGGAAGAAGACGCCGAGGCGGATGCGCTGACGCTCGCCTGGACGCGGGGGATCCGCCGCCTCGAGGGCCATCCCCTCGCGGTTGATCGTGGTCAGCAGCTGCATGCCGAGTTCTTCGGACCGCGCGGCCAGCTTCGCCACCGACGCCGGCGACAGCTCGTCGTAGTACACGCTGCGTTCCAGCATCCGCGGTGCGGCGCCTTCGAGGTTGTTGGCGCCGGTCGCGAGGTGGTCGTGCAGCGACTCGCCGAAGTAGAACGCCCGGGCCTCGAAGCCCGCGGCCGGCACGAAGCCGTGGACCAGCAGCTGCACCTGGTCGTCGTCGACGCGAACGATGCCGAGGCGACGCAGCTCGTCCAGGATCGTGCGCGGGCGGACGTCCCGGCTGACGGCCTCGGCCAGCGCCGCGAACGAATCGGCGCCGCCCCCGCCGTGCGTGCGCGGCAGCGGGCGCGGGGCGCCCGAAGGGTCGAGATACCGCGCTTCGGACAGCCAGCGAGCGACGAGCTCGGTGCCGACGGTGTGGACGCGGGGCGGCGCCGGTTCGTCGTCGAGTTCCTTCGCGCGGCGACTGACGTCCTTGCGATGGACGCCGGAAAGCACCGAAATCCGGCTGATCGTGGGGCGACCGTGCTCGGCGGCGATCTCGGCCTCGGCCGCCTCGACGAACAACGGCTTCAGCAGGTCGGCGAGCCAGGGATAGGTCAGCCCGTGCCGGACCAGCAGGCGCACCAACGGCCGCAGGATGCGGCGAATTGCCGCGACGAGCGCGGGCGACGCGGCACCGGGCCCATCGGCCCCCGCTCCCGTCCCCGCCCCGCCAGCGCGCGTCTCCCGCATCCCCGCCCCTTACCCATGTATTGGCGATGGGTATGTGGGAAAGTTTCCCACGTTTCTTCGGATTATGCAAATGTCATGGCCTTGAATCAAGAGGGCTGGCCGCGTTTCGACGGTCAGCGCCTCATCGGCGGAGCCGAACTTGGCCCGGCGCGTCGGGCTGGACCCCGACCGAATCCGATGCCCCCGGTGTCCCGCCAGCACCCGGCGAGCCACCTGCCGCGTCATGTGGCCGCACCGGGTGGCAACTGGTAAGCACGGGGCGTGCCCGCGGGTACATCGACCGCCGCTGGCGGGCGTGGCTCTGTCGCGTCCGGGCCGCGCGGCCCGGTGGCAGTGACAGGCGGCGTAAGCTATAATTTTCGTTTCGCCGAGCGCGGTCATGATCGCGTCGACGGCGGGTACCGGACCAGCGGAACTCGGCCGGTCCAGCGCCCCAGTAGCTCAGTTGGTAGAGCAGCGCATTCGTAATGCGAAGGTCGGCGGTTCGACTCCGTCTTGGGGCACCAAACAAACAGCGACCTGGCGTGCAATGCGCCGGTCGTGCAGCAAACCGGCAACCGAATCAGCCAGGCCGCAGGCCGAGCCGCAGGCAGCTTCGGTCAAGCCGCGAGGCCGGCGGACTTCCTGCCCCCTCCGAAGTCCGAGTTTCCGGCAGCGCCCGCCCCTCCCCGCCCGAGACCGGCCTGTCCCGACCACCGTGGCGGCAAGCCGCGTCCGCGACCGCCTGCGTCCCGCGGCCACAGGATCACCCTGCAGCCTCGGCACGCTGCCTTGCCCGATGCAGGGGCCGGTACAATCTGTCGCAGCGAGGCGATCCTTGCAGGACAAGCTGCGCGCAGAGCGGCACTTCGTTGACGTTCATCGAAACGGTGCGCCGACGTTGCGCGCGGAATTCAGTCAAGAGAGGGGAAGTTGGTTGCTTGCGCCCGTTGCCCGCGACCATCGCGGCCGATGGAGCAAGCGAGGAGATCGCCTCGGCGCGCTCCGGCGGCAAGGGCCGTCAGAGCCGGCGAAGGAGATCAATGCAAGGCGCAGGTTCGAACGAGGAGAGAGCAATGTCCAGACGGCACACTTCGAGCATCGCTGCGACGGGCAAGCTGTGGCTTGGTGCCGCATCGCTGGCTCTGGCTTCCACCGTTGGGGCTGCCGGGGGACTGAACCAGGGTACGGGTGGCGCCAGCTTCGTGACGGATTCCCGCCCCGTCGCGACGAGCGCCGGGACGGACAACGCGACGCCAGACACCTATCGCGCGCTGATCGCGGACGGCTCGAGTCTGCATCAGGCCTGGGCCGGCGACTCGGTCAAATGGTACGCGGTGCTGATCGAGCCGGGAAAGACCTACGTCGTCGACGCGTTCGATCCCTACACGGACTATACTAGCGGCTCCGTCTCAGGACTCGGCATCTACGAATCGGACGGGACGACGACGCCGCCCGCGGAGACGCAATGTCAACTGCGCTGCGAGTGCCATTGCGCCCGGCCTCTCGAATTTCGGCAAGCGCTGCATCATCCGCGCCTTCAGCCCGGTTGCCGGATATACGAAGAATGCTCGCCTGGTGTACATCCGAGTGGCCCGGTACATCGACACGGCGTTCCAGATCCGCGTCCGCGAATCGACGGTCTATGGACGCTGGACGACCAACGGCTACGACTTCCACGTCGAAGTGCAGAACACGACCTGGCAAGAGATGTGCGTGCAGGTCGTCTTCTACCCGAATTCGGGCATGACCTACACCGCGGGTGCCTGGACCGGTCCGGTGCTGCTGGGGACGAGCTTGACGATCCCGCCCTTCGGCGCCAACAAGTACGTGCTTCCGAATGGAACCCAGGTCGGTACCGACAAGCGGGGATCGTTGCGCATCGGCGCGTGCCCGGCGCCGGTCACGCTGAACACCGCCGCGGTGCACGTCAATACGCTGGGCTTCAACCCATTGATCAACCAGTTCCTGCCCTACTCCACGACCCAGGCTAACGGCGGCAACGGGAACAGCTTCTGACCTGTTCGACGCGCGACCCGATCGCCGCTGGCGAGGACGATCGGGCGCGTTACCGGGTCACGCGGTTCGGGTACGCCGGCTTCCAGCGCCCGTCGACGGCGTCGGCCTTCGGCGCGTAGAGCCGCAGCGTCAGCGAAAAGCCGGCGTCCGGCGCGGGCAGCCAGTTCGTCGTCAGCGCCCCGCCCGGGTCGTCGCGGGCGATCGTGATCTCGATCGCGCCGTCGGCCGCCTTGGCCAGGTCCGCCTGCCGGCTGTCGATGACGTAGCGATCGAGCGGATTGGCGACGAACCCGACGGTCGGCACGGTGATCATTTCCAGCGACCAGAAGCCGTCGACCGGCGGCAGTTGCCCCGGCGGGAATCGCAGCACGTATTTCGCGCCCTTCTCGAACGGGTCGCCGCCGCCGTCGCCGGTGATCGGGAATTCGGCGATCTCCTCGCGCGCCGTCCGGTGCAGGTCGAAGCCGGCCGACACCGCACGCTTCATCGGGTCGCCGCCGTAGGCCTCGCGCGTCCCGACCGGGTCGACCGCGCCGCGCGCGTCGGCCATCGCCTTTTCCAGCTTGGCCTTCGCCTCCGCCACGCCGCCTTCGATCGCCGCGGCGAGCGCGGGATCGAGTTTTGCGGCGTCGAACGCGCGACCCGCGCCCACGCCGATCGCGGCGAAGCGCCGCAGCGCCATCGCCTCGGCCGGATCCGGCGCGACGTACGGCAGCAAGGCGTTGACGTAGGCGACGAAATCGCCTCCGTCGCCGCGGGCCTCGTCCCAGCGCGGCAACGCCGGCGCCGGGGCTGCCTTCGGCGCCGATCGCTTCAGGAAGGCCGACAGCGGCTGCAGCCTGAACTGCGCCTGCAGCGCCGCGACGCTCGCGCCATCGCCCGGCGTGGCCGCGGCCACGCGCAGCGTGCCGCCGACCAGCGACGTCGACGATTGCACGACGCGGTCGATGCCCCTGGGCGGCGGCCCCTTCCAGTCCGGACCGGCGATCAGCACCCGCTGCGCCTTGCCCGCGGCGGCGCGCGAGCTGACGTGCGCCAGGTTGTGCCCCCACAGGTCGAACCACTGCGCGACCGCGAAGCGCCCGGCGGGCAGCGCGGGAAACTCGAACACCATCGGCTCGGCCCGCAGGTCGAGCCACGCGCGCGAGTACGGCGCGTCGTAGCTGCGGCGGCGGATCGTCGCGTCCTTCGGCGACGGCAGCGCCGCCTGGTGCGCGAAGCGGTTGAACCCGCCGACGTAGTCCGCGGCAGAGGCGTCGTGCTGCTGGCGGTCGAGCTCGCGGAACGTCTGCAGCAGCGGGAAGGTGAAGATGTACGCGTCGGCCGCCAGGGCCTTCGCCTCGGCGGGGGTGGCCAGCGGCACCGACGCCGGGGCCTTCGCGGCCTTCGTGGCCTTCGCGGCCTGTGCCGGCGCGGTGACGGGAACGAGGGTCGCGACAACAGCGACGGTGGCGGCAGCGAGGGTGTGGCGCAGGCTCATGGCGTTGGGGCCGGGAAAAATGGGGAATCGGGGCGCTAGGATACCCGCGCCAGGGCCGCGGGCGAAACGGCAGGGCTGCGCGCGGCCTTGCGCCGGTCCGCAGTCGCCTCTGGCACCGGCCGTGGGCACACCGGACCCTCGCCTCGGGCACAGCAGTGCGTGGCTGACTACGCCGCCCCCGCCCGGATGCAGTGCGCGATCCACTGCGCCGTCAGCTTCTCCTGCACGGTGTTCTGCTTCAGCCGGGCGTCCAGCCCGGCGAAGTCGACGACATCGAGCGGCTGGTCCTGGTTGAAGCAGCTGAACACGTAGCTGCGCTTGCCGGTGGCCGGGTCGACGTGCGGCTGCAGGCACTGCGCGCAGATCTCCTTCATCATGCACTGCATCGGGCTGTTGATCGAGCCGAAGGCCTTGTGCGGCCGCTTGAGGAACGGCGCCAGCACGGAATGCCGCGCCGCGGCGACGGCGGCCATCATCCGGTCCGAGCCGATGGCGATGAGGCGCTGGCAGTCGGCGAACGGGATCGCCTGCGCGCCGAGCGCGCCTTCCGCATACGCTTTCATCGCCATGACGATGTTGCCGACGAACGCCCGGTCCTGCGGGCGGTTCGCGGCGAAGCCCGGCGCTTCGTCGCAGCACCAGACGACGACGTCGGCGGCGGCCTCGATCTCCTCGATCTTGTAGCGGTCGATCGCCTTCTTGTAGCCGGCGAAGTACAGCACCTTCGAACCCGCCGCGCGGAACGCCTGGCCGATCGAGAACAGCACGGCGTTGCCGAGGCCCCCGCCCGCGAGCACGACCGTTTCGCCGGACTCGATCTCGGTCGGCGCGCCGGTCGGCCCCATCAGCACCACGGGCTCGCCGGGCTCGAGCGTCGCGCAGAGGTCCGACGAGCCGCCCATTTCCAGCACGATCGTCGACACCAGCCCGCGCTCGCGGTCGACCCAGGCGCCGGTCAGCGCCAGCCCCTCCATCGTCAGCCGGGTGCCGGCGGCGACGGCGGCGCGGGTCTCGTAGTTCTGCAGCCGGTAGAACTGGCCGGGAGCGAAGCGGCGCGCGGCGGCGGGCGCGCGGACGACGACCTCGACGATGGTGGGCGTCAGGCGCTCGACCCGCTCGACCGTCGCGCGCAGCTCGCGGTCGAGCCGGCCGAAGAACGCGGCGTCGCCGTCGGCCGACGCCGGAGTCACGCGCGCGAGCATCCGCGACACGACCGGGTAACCCTGCTTGGCGCTGCCCATCGCCTTGACCACGTTGCCGAAGAACGACGGGTGCAGGTCGCCGAAGAAGCTGGTCGCCCGGCCGTCGGGGCGGATCGCGGTCAGCACCGCGGGATGCTCGGGCTTGGCCAGCCCGCGCACCGGCTTGACCTCCACGCCCTCCTCGTCGAGCAGGCGGAAATACTTGCCGTCGAGCGCGAAGTGCGCGGCGTCCTCGCGGGCGAGCACGGTATTGGGCGAGGTTCCCGCGGCGACCAGGATGCTCCGCGCCGGCAGTGTCGCGCGTCCGGTCTCGTGCCAGACGCCGTCGTCGACGACGCGCTGGACCGAGACGGCGAGGCCGGCGGCGCGGCCTTGTTCGTCGACCTCGACCGCCAGCGGCGTCAGCCCCTCGGCGAAGCGGATGCCCTCCTCCAGCGCCTTCTCGACTTCCTCGTGGTTCAGCGTGTACGACGGGCTGTCGACCAGCCGCCGGCGGTAGGCGATCGTCGCCCCGCCCCAGCCCTGCAGCAGCTCGACGATGCGCGCCGGGCGTCCTGCGGCGGCCGCGGCGGCACGCTCGGCGCGGATCGCCCGCGCGTGGGCGAGGAACTCGTCGGCGATGACCGCCTCGTCGGCGCTCCACGCGGCGCGGACCGCCGCCTCGCCGCGCGCGGCGGCGAGCGTCTCGAAGCGGGCGAGGAACTTCTCGACCTGCACCGGGTAGTAGGCGAGCGACTCGGTCGCCGTGTCGATCGCGGTGAGCCCGCCGCCGATGACGACGACCGGCAGCCGCAGCTGCATGTTGGCGATCGAATCGCGCTTGGCGGCGCCGGTGAGCTGCAGCGCCATCAGGAAATCCGACGCGGTGCGCACGCCGTTGGCGAGGCCGTTGGGCAGCTCGAGCACCGTCGGCTTGCCGGCGCCGGCCGCGAGCGCCACGTGATCGAAGCCCAGTGCGAAGGCGTCGTCGGCGGCGAGCGTGCCGCCGAAGCGCACGCCGCCGTAGAGCGCGAAGCGGTCGCGCCGCTCGATCAGCAGGCGCAGCAGCTTGAGGAAGTTCTTGTCCCAGCGCACGGTGATTCCGTATTCGGCCACGCCGCCGAACCCGGCCATCACGCGGTCGTCCAGCGGCTCGACCAGCGTGGCCACGTCGTGCACCGGGGCGAACGGCACCCGCGTCCCGTCGACGGCGATGCCGGAGAGTGCGGGATCGAGCGGCTCGATCTTCAGCCCGTCGACGCCGACGACGGTGTGGCCGTCGTTGACGAGGTGGTGCGCGAGGGTGATTCCCGCCGGCCCCATGCCCACGATCAGCACGCGCCGTCCCGTCGGGTCGCGCGGGACCGGCCGCGCGAGGTTCAGCGGATTCCAGCGCGTCAGCAGCGAATACAGCTCGAAGCCCCAGGGCAGCGCCAGCACGTCCTTGAGGAGCCGCGTTTCCGACTGCGGAATGTCGACCGGGTCGGTCTTCTGGTAGATGCACGACTTCATGCAGTCGTTGCAGATCCGGTGGCCGGTGCCGGCGACCATCGGGTTGTCGACGCACACCATCGCCAGCGCCGCCACCGGCCAGCCTTCGGCGCGCAGCTTGTGGAACTCCGAGATCTTCTCCTCCAGCGGGCAGCCGGCCAGCGGCACCCCGAACGGACTCTTCCGGAACGGCGCCTCGGGTGTCGGGTTCTTTTCCGGCAGTCCCCTGGCGCACGAGTCCTTCCCCTGCTCGTGGCACCAGATGCAGTAATGCGCCTGGTCCAGGCTGGCGGTGAAGTCCATCCCGGCGTCGGTCAGGGCAAAGCCCTCGCGGCGGCGCAGGTGGTCGCCGTCGAGCTTCCACGCGGCGACGTCGGGCACCCCGGGCAGCGCCTCGCTCGCCACCGGCACCAGCCGCATGAAGTCGAGCTTGCGCGGCGCGCGGAACAGCACGCCGCCCGCGTGCGCGGCGCGGCCCTGCGGCGTGTGCGCCGCCCACGCGGCATAGCGCTGCGCGAGGTCGAGGTCCGCCGCGTGCGCCGCCTCGTCCGCCTGCCAGCGCGTGACGGCCTGCGCGAACGCCAGCTCGGCGCCGCGGCCGGGCAGCGACGCGCCGATGCGCGGGCCGAGGTCGCGCGCCAGCGCCACGCCGTCGAACGTCGCGGCGACGTCGGCCTTGTGTGCATTCATCGCCTTGCGCTGGACGAACAGGCGCTTGACCGCGAACAGCGGTGCGCGCTCGTGATGCGCGGCCTCCAGCGCGCGCACCTCGGTCTCGATGCGGAAGAGCTCGGCGAGGAAGTCCTCCAGGTGCGGCGCGACGGCGAGCAGGAGGTCCGATTCGGCCCGGGGCGCGAGGGCCTTCGGGTCGGCGCGACCGGCCGCCAGGCGCGCGGCCAAGGGTGCGTCGGCGGCGTCGAGGTGCGCGACGAAGAGCGCGTCGAGGCGCTTCGCGCCGGCGACGCTGTGGAGATCGGCAAGACTCAGGCCGTGGGCGAGGCGCAGTTCGGGGGCGGAGGCGGGCATCGGAGCGGGCAAGGGCGGAACGGTCATGCGGGTCCCGCAGGTCCCGCGAACGCGTCGCGGGGGCGGGTCGGGGACGCGCGCAGGCGCGGGCGGACAGGACCCTTCATTTTACCCTGTCGCGGGCAGCCGCCTCGCACCACCCGGTCGATGTTCGGGTCGGCGCCGCGCCGGTGGTTGCGTCGGGGTGCCGAAGTCCCTATCTTCGGGTCAACCCCCGAGTTAGCGACGGCGTTGTGGCCTTCCCGACCACGCCCTCGCCTGCCCGCGGGCGCCGCACCCCCAACCGGAGTTTCGATGCCCAGCCCCGTCCCCGCCGTGCCCCACCTGTTCGCCGTGCCCCCTCCGGTCACCGTGTCCCCCCGGTTCGCCACGTCGCCCCGGGGCCGCCCGTCGCCCCGGTTCGCCCTGACCTGCCTGCCGCTCCAGGCGCGCCGCCTGGCCGCCGTGGCCGCCCTCGCGTTCGCCTCGGCAATCGCCGGCGGCGCGCCGGTGCCCGCCGCCGCGCAGCCGATCAAGCTGGGCGAACTCAACAGCTACAAGGTCTTTCCAGCGTTTCTCGAGCCGTACAAGCGCGGCATGGAGCTGGCGCTGGCGGAGGTCAATGCCGCCGGCGGCGTGCTCGGCCGGCCGCTGGAAATCGTCTCGCGCGACGACAACGGCACGCCCGGCGACGCCGTCCGCGTCGCCGAGGAGCTGCTGGCGCGCGAGAAGGTCGCGCTGCTGATGGGCACGTTTCCATCCAACGTCGGGCTCGCGGTGGCCGACCTCGCCCGCCAGCGCAAGGCGGTGTTCATCGCCGCCGAGCCGTTGACCGACAAGATCGTCTGGGAGAACGGCAACCGCTACACCTTCCGCCTGCGCGCGTCGACGTACATGCAGACGGCGATGCTGGCGCCCGAAGCCGCGAAGCTGGGCAAGAAGCGGTGGGCCATCGTCTACCCGAACTACGAGTACGGGCAGGCGGCGACCGCGGCGTTCAAGCGCCAGATGATCGCGCTGCAGGGCGGCGGCATCGAATTCGTGGAACAGGCGGTGCCGCTCGGCAAGATCGAGCCGGGTCCCGTCGTGCAGGCGCTGATCGACGCCAAGCCGGACGCGATCTTCTCGTCGCTGTTCGGCGCCGACCTTGCGCGCTTCGTCCGCGAGGGCCAGACGCGCGGCCTGTTCAAGGATCGCCCGGTGTTCAACCTGCTGGGGGGCGAACCGGAGTACCTCGACCCGCTGAAGGACGAGGCGCCGGTCGGCTGGTTCGTCACCGGCTACCCCTGGTACGCGATCGACACCCCTGCGCACAAGCGCTTCCGCGACGCGTACCAGGCGAAGTTCAACGACTATCCGCGGCTGGGCTCGGTCGTCGGCTACAGCACCGTCATGGCGGCCGCCGCGGCGATCCGCAAGGCGCGCTCGACCGACCCCGAGAAGCTGGTCGCGGCGCTGAAGGGAATGACCTTCGACACGCCGTTCGGGCCGGTGACGTTCCGCGCCCTCGATCACCAGTCGACGATGGGCGCCTACGTCGGCCGCACGGCGGTCAAGGACGGCAAGGGCGTGATGGTCGACTGGCGGTATGCTGACGGCCGCGACTACCTGCCCGCCGACGACGCGGTGCGCAAGCTGCGGCCGGCGGAGTGACGGCGCGGCGGCGATGAGCGGCCCCGGCCCCGGCGGCCGCCACGGGCGGTCCGCCGGGGACTCGTCCGCCGGCACGCCGCCGGAATGGCCGCCTTGACCCTCGCCTCCTTCCTCTCGCAGCTGCTCAACGGCCTCGCCGGCGCCTCGGCGCTGTTCCTGGTCGCGGCCGGGTTGACGCTGATCTTCGGCGTCACGCGCGTGGTCAACTTCGCGCACGGCTCGCTGTACATGCTGGGCGCGTACGTCGGCTGGAGCTGCGTCGAGTGGTGGGGCCGCGGCCCGCTCGGGTTCTGGGGAGCGGTGCTGGCGGCGACGTTCGCGGCCGCGCTGGTCGGGGCGCTGATCGAGGTGCTGCTGCTCAAGCGCCTCTACGCGGCGCCGGAGCTGCTGCAGCTCGCGGCGACGTTCGGCGTCGTGCTGATCGTCCGCGACGCCACGCTCGCGCTGTGGGGCGCCGAAGACCTGCTGGGGCCGCGCGCGCCGGGAATGGCCGGCGCCGTCGACGTCCTGGGTCGCGCGGTCCCGACGTACGACCTGTTCCTGCTGGTCGTCGGTCCACTGGTGCTGACCGCACTGTGGCTGCTGCTGGCGCGGACCCGGTTCGGCATGCTGATCCGCGCCGCCAGCGAGAACCGCGAGATCGCGAGCGCGCTGGGCATCAACGAACGGCTGCTGTTCACCGCGGTGTTCGCGCTGGGCGCCGGCCTCGCGGGGCTCGCCGGGGCGCTGCAGCTGCCGCGCGAGCCGGCGAATCTCGGCATGGACCTCGCGATCATCGCCGAGGCCTTCGTCGTCACCGTCGTCGGCGGGCTGGGCTCGCTGCCGGGCGCGTTTCTCGCGGCGGTGCTGATCGGCGTGACCAAGGCGCTGTGCATCGCGCTCGGCACCGTCGAGGTGCTCGGCGTGACGGTCGCCTTTCCCAAGCTCACGCTGGTCGCCGAGTTCGTCGTCATGGCGGTGGTGCTGGCGCTGCGGCCCTACGGCCTCCTCGGCAAGGCGGTGGCGCTGCCGCCGACGACGACGCTGCCCGAGCAGCGTGCGCTGGTGCGCCCGGCCGGATGGCGCACCGCCGCCGCCGCGCTGGCGGCGCTCGCGGTCGCCGCGGTGCTGCCGTTCACCGGCGACGAGTACCGGACGATCCTGGCCACCGACATCCTGGTGCTGGCGCTGTTCGCCGCCAGCCTGCAGTTCATCATGGGCACCGGCGGCATGGCGTCGTTCGGCCACGCCGCGTATTTCGGGCTCGGCGCCTACGCCGCGGCGCTCGCGGCGAAGCACGGCGTGCCGATGGCCGGCGCGCTCGCGGCGGCGCCGGTCCTGGCCCTCGCCGGAGCGCTGGTCGCCGGTTGGTTCTGCGTGCGGCTGTCGGGCGTGTACCTGGCCATGCTCACGCTGGCCTTCGCGCAGATCGTCTGGTCGATCGCGTTCCAGTGGGACAGCGTCACCGGCGGCTCCAACGGCCTGATCGGCGTGTGGCCCGCTGCGGCGGTGGCCGGACGCGGCGCCTTCTACGCGCTGACGCTGGCGCTGACGGCGGCGGGTCTGGTCGCGCTGGTGCTGATGGCGCGCTCGCCGTTCGGCTACGCGCTGCGTGCCGCCCGCGACGCGCCGCTGCGCGCCGCCGCCATCGGCATCGACGTGCGGCGGACCCAATGGGTCGCGTTCGCGCTGGCCGGCGCGTTCGCAGGGCTCGCCGGCGGCCTGTTCGTGTTCTCCAAGGGCAGCATTTCGCCGGAGGCGCTGGCGATTCCGCGTTCGGTCGATGCCCTGGTGATGGTGCTGCTCGGGGGGCTCAATGCGCTCGCGGGGCCGCTGCTGGGCGCCGCGGCGTTCACCTGGCTGCAGGACGGGCTGGCGCGCGCCACCGAGTACTGGCGCGCGGCGATGGGGGCGATGATCCTGCTCCTCGCGCTGGCGTTCCCGATGGGCCTGGGCGGCGCCGCCCAGGCGCTGCTACGGCGGGGCCGGCCATGAGTCCGCCGGGCCGCCCCGAGGACGAACACCGGAGTGCGCAGCACGAAGGTAGCCCAGTGAGTCCGACGGGCCGCCCCGAGGACGAATACCGGAGTGCGCAGCACGAAGGTAGCCCAGTCAGTCCGACGGGCCGCCCCGAGGACGAACACCGGAGTGCGCAGCACGAAGGTAGTCCAACGAGCCCGCCGCGCCATGGCGGTGCGAGCACGCTCCGGTCCTCGCCGTCGCCGGACTCGTCCGGGCCTTCGGCGGCGTCGTCGCGGTGCGCGACGTCTCGTTCGACGTGCAGGCCGGCGAAATCGTCGCGCTGATCGGCCCCAACGGCGCCGGCAAGACGACCTGCTTCAACCTGATCCACGGCCAGGTCGCGCCCGACGCGGGCCGCGTGCTGTTCGCGGGCGAGCGCATCGACGGCCTGCCGCCGCACGCGCTGGCGCGCCGCGGCGTCGGGCGCACGTTCCAGGTGGCGGCGACGGTCGCGTCGATGACTGTGCGCGAAAACGTCGAACTGGCGCTGGCGGCGCACGCCGGCGACACCTGGCGGCCGGTGGGGCGCCTCGACGGGCCGCGCCGCGCGGCCGCCGACGCGCTGCTCGAACGCGTCGGCATGACGCGGCTCGCCGACCAGGGCTGCGGCACGTTGGCCTACGGCGACGCCAAGCGCGTCGAACTGGCGATCGCGCTCGCCGGGGCACCGAAGCTGCTGCTGATGGACGAGCCGACCGCCGGCATGGCGCCGCGCTCGCGGCAGCGGCTGATGGGACTCGCCGCCGAACTCGCCCGCCGCGACGGCATCGCGGTGCTGTTCACCGAGCACGACATGGACGTCGTGTTCGCGACCGCCGATCGCGTCCTGGTGCTCGATCGCGGCGCGCTGATCGCGGCCGGTCCGCCGGCGGCGATCCGCGCCGATCCGCGCGTGCGCGCCGTCTACCTCGGCGAGGACACCGACGACGGCAACGCGCCGCTCAATACGGAGCGATCAGCCGTTCGGTGATCTTCTGCACGATGGGCCGGACGACCAGCAGCGCCGGGAACGCGATGGCCCAGGTGGGCAGCCACGCCTTCAGCCATCGCGCCACGAAATCGGCCGGCAACCCGACGTTGATTGCCGTGGTGACTCCGGACACGATCAGCGTCATGCAGCCGGCGAGCAGCACGGCAAAGACGTACGGGGCGAAGCGCTTGGGAAGCATCGGATGGTCACGCAACGATGAGGAGGAAATCGCGGAACGGCGGTGAAAACGACCCGAAAACGAACGTGCCCCGCCGCCTCAACCGGCGAGCCGGGCGAAACCGGCTTCGAGATCGGCAATCAGGTCCTCCGGCGCTTCCAAACCGATGGCGAGGCGCAGGCACGGCCCGCCCGGCTGCCATGGCGTGACCGTGCGGGCGCGTTCCGGGACGGTGGGAATGATCAGGCTCTCGAAGCCGCCCCAGCTCCAGCCCATGCCGAACAGGGCCATGCCGTCGAGCATCGCGGCCACCCGTTCGGCGGCGACCGGCTGCAGCACCACGCCGAAGAGCCCGCCGGCATGGACGAAGTCGCGCTGCCACAGCGCATGGCCCGGCGCACCGGGCAGCGGCGGGTAGAGCACCGCGCGCACCTCGGGCCGTCCGGCGAGCCAACGCGCGACCGCCATCGCGCTGTCCCGATGGCGGTCCAGCCGCACGGCCAGCGTGCGCAGCCCCCGCAGCGCCAGGAAGCAGTCGTCCGGCGACGCGGTGACACCCATGTCGGTCCACAGCCGGAACAGCGGCCCGTAGGTCGACTCGTTGGCGAGAATCAGGCCGAGCAGCACGTCGGAGTGCCCGCCGATGTACTTGGTCGCGGCATGCACCGAGACGTCGACGCCGTGATCGAACGAGCGAAACCCCAGCGGGGTCGCCCAGGTGTTGTCGAGCACGACCTTCGCGCCGTGGGCATGCGCGGCAACGGCGATCGCCGGGATGTCCTGCACCTCGAACGTCAGCGACCCCGGCGACTCGGTGAACACGACGCGCGTCCGCGGCCGGAACTCGCGGGCGATGTCGGCGCCGAGCAGCGGGTCGTAGTAGCTCACGTCGACGCCGAACCGCCGCAGGTGCAGCTCGCAGAATCGGCGCGTCGGGCCATAGACGTTGTCGGTGACCAGCACGTGGTCGCCCGGCTGCGTCAGCGCCAGCAGCGGCAGCGTCGTCGCGGTGAGGCCGGACGGCACCGCGAGTGCGGCGTGCGCGCCCTCGAGCGTCGCCACTGCCTGCTGCAGGTCGACCACGCCCGGCGTCCCGTGCAGCCCGTAGGACAGTCCGGCGTAGTCGCCGCGAGCGGCGGCCTCGAGGTCGGCGACGGTGGGGAACAGAATCGTCGATGCGCGGAACACCGGCGTGTTGACCGCCCCGAGGAATCGTCGTGGATCGCGGCCGAGATGCCCTGCCTGCGTGGCCGGGGCGAATTCCAGCGGATCGAACGGCTTGCCGGTCATGGCGCCGCTGCCGCTGCGCGCACGGCCGGCGCAAGCCGGGTCAGGATCGCCGCCACCTGGGTGCCCAGGTCGTCGCGCACGTCGACGGTGATCGCATCGGGCGGCGCCTCCAGCGTGGCGAACTGGCTGGCGAGCAGCGTCGGTGGCATGTAGCGGTGCTGGCGCGCCGCCAGCCGCGCGCCGATGGTGTCGGCGTCGCCCACGAGGTGGACGAACCGCACGTCGCCCGCCGCGGCGAGGCGATCGCGGTACGCCTGCCTGAGTGCCGAGCAGGCAAGCACCGCATTGCCGCCGCCGGCCTGCACCGCACGCATCTCGGCGGCGATGCGGTCGAGCCAGGGCCAGCGGTCGTCGTCGGTCAGCGCGATGCCGGCCGCCATCCGGGCCACGTTCGCCTCGGGATGGAAGTCGTCGCCGTCGAAGAACGGCCAGCCGAGTGCGGCGGCGAGCGCCCGGCCGACGGTGGTCTTGCCGCAGCCGGAAACCCCCATGACGACGACGATCATGCCTTGCCGACGGCGTGCCCGCCGAAGCTCTTCCTCATCATGGCCAGCACCCGGTCGGCGTACTCGCCCTTGCCCTGGCTGGCGAATCGCATCATCAGCGCCAGCGACATCACCGGCGCCGGAATCCCCTGCTCGATCGCCTCGTGCGCCGTCCACCGCCCCTCGCCGGAATCGGCGACGACCGGGGCGATGCCGGCGAGCTCGGCATCGTCGCGCAGGAACTCGGCGGTGAGGTCGAGCAGCCACGAACGCACGACGCTGCCGTGGCGCCAGAGCTCGGCGATCGCCGCGACGTCGAGCTCGAGATCCGGGCGCCCCTTCATCAGCGCGAAGCCCTCGGCGAACGCCTGCATCATCCCGTATTCGATGCCGTTGTGGATCATCTTGACGAAATGCCCGGCGCCGGCCGGCCCGCAGTGCAGCCAGCCGCGGTCGGCGGCAGGGGCCAGGACCCGCGCGTAGGGCTCCAGCCTCGCGGCCGCCTCGGTCGTGCCGCCGAACATCAGCGCATAGCCGTTGGCGAGCCCCCAGACCCCGCCGCTGACACCGCAGTCGGCGAACAGCAGGCCGCGCGCCGAGAGTTCCGCGGCGCGCCGCTGCGAATCCTTGTAGTTGGCGTTGCCGCCGTCGACGACGAGATCGCCCGGGGCGAGCCGGTCGGCCAGTTCGGTCAGCGCCCGGGTGGTCGCCTCGCCCGCCGGAACCATGAGCCAGAGCACCCGCGGCGTGGGCAGCGCGGCGACCAGCGCTTCGATCGACGCGGTGTCGCGAATCGCGCCGTCCCGCACCAGCTCCGCGCGCGTCGCCGCGTCGGGGTCGTAGCCGGTGACCGCGATCCCGCCGCGGGCGAGGCGCCGCGCCATGTTGCCGCCCATCCGGCCGAGGCCGACGATGCCGATCTGCATGAGAAGAGTCCCGCCGCGAAAGGATCGATGCTACCCAAATCGCGCCGGTTGCGCCAACCGCGGCGGCCGGTCACCGCGCGGCGCGACGCGTCGCCAGCAGTGCCGCGCCGACGATCAGCGCCCCGCCGGCGAGCGTGCGTGCGCCCGGCCGCTCGCCCTGCAGCAGCACGGCGAGCGCGATGCCGTAGACGGGCTCCAGCGCGGCGACCACGCTGGCCGTGTGCGCGCTGATGCGGTCGAGGCTGCCGATGAACAGCGTGTGCGCGAGCGCCGTGCAGACGAGCCCAAGCGCGAGGATCAGCACGACGCCGCGACCGTCGACGTCGGGCAGCGATCCCATCGCCAGCGCAATCGGCGCCAGCAGGAGTGCCGCCCACAGGTTCTGCCCGTAGGCGAGGTCGGTCGCGCTGCGGGTTTCCCGCCAGCGCCGGTTGCGCACGGCCAGCAGCGCGAACGTGGCCCCGGAAACGAGACCCCAGGCGACCCCCTGCACCGCGGGATCGGCCAGGTGCACCGAGGGTGTCAGCAGCACGAGGCCCAGCGTGACCAGCTTGGCGGTCCACGCGTCGGCGGCGGTGAAGCGCCGTCCGTTCAGCACCCGCTCGAACAGCAGAGTGAACAGCGGAAACGATGCGTAGCCCAGGAGCCCGATCGCCACGCCCGCCGCCTGGATCGCCGCGAAGAACGCCACCCAGTGCAGCGCCAGCAGCGCGCCGTTGCCGGCGAGCGCCAGGTCCACCGCCACGACGCCGGTGCCGCGCGCCTCGGGGTCGACGACCCGGAGCGCGCCCAGCGCCATCGCGGCGATCGCCGTGCGGCCCAGCACGATCCACAGCGGTGCCCAGCCGAGCCAGGGCCCGAACAGCCCGGCGATGCCGAACAGCAGCACCGCACCGTGCAGCGCGACGAGGGCGGAGGTGTTGGTTCGGCTGGGGGTCATCGGCAGGCGCGGCCACGGCCGCCGTCGCGACGGCGCCGGGCGCACGCCGCATTGTGCCATCGAGGGTCCGCGCATCGGCTAGAATCGGCCACCACGACGTCCGTCGCCCGAGCGCGCGAGCCGCACGCGATCGCGAACGGCGCAATCGCAGGGGAGAGAGCATGCCGAGCCACGTTCCCGCCGAGAAGATCCACGCCGCCGTCCGCGCGGCCCCCGGGCAGCGGGTCAAGGTTGCCGTGTCCGACATCGACGGCATCCTGCGCGGCAAGTACCTGCACAAGGAGAAATTCTTCGGCGCGGTCGAGAGCGGGTTCGGCTTCTGCGACGTCGTGTTCGGCTGGGACGCGATGGACCAGTGCTACGACAACACGACGCTGACCGGCTGGCACAAGGGCTTTCCGGACGCGGTGGCGCGGATCGACCTCGGCACCTTCCGCACCGTGCCCTGGGACGACAACGTGCCGTTCTTCCTCGGCGAGTTCATCGCCGACCAGGACGGCCGCGAGGTGCCGCACCCGGTCTGCCCGCGCCAGGTGCTGAAGCGCGTGCTGAAGCGCGCCGAGAAGCTCGGCGTGCTCCCGATGTGCGGGATGGAGTTCGAGTGGTTCAATTTCCTCGAAACGCCGCAGTCCTGGGCCGACAAGAAGGGCGTCGGTCCGACGCCGGTCACGCCGGGCATGTTCGGCTATTCGCTGCTGCGTGCCAACGCCAACCGGCCGTTTTTCGAGGCGCTGTTCAACGACATGGCGGCGTTCGGCGTGCCGGTCGAGGGCCTGCACACGGAGACCGGCCCCGGGGTCTACGAGGTCGCGCTGCTCTTTTCCGAGGCGCTGGAAGCAGCCGACCGGGCAATCCTGTTCAAGACGGGGGCGAAGGAGATCGGCGCCCGGTTCGGCATCATGCCGAGCTTCATGGCCAAGTGGAACCAGCACTACCCGGGGTGCTCCGGCCACGTGCACCAGAGCCTGTCGGACGGCAAGAAGAACCTGTTCCACGATCCCAAGGGCCGGCACGGCATGAGCAAGCTGTTCGAGAGCTACCTTGCCGGCCAGCTCGCCGCGCTGATGCAGTTCGCGCCGATGTTCTGGCCGACGATCAACAGCTACAAGCGCCTGGTCGACGGATTCTGGGCGCCGGTCAAGCCGACCTGGGGCGTGGACAACCGCACCGCCAGCTTTCGTGCGATTCCGGGTTCGCCGAAGTCGACGCGGCTGGAGACGCGCTGCCCCGGCGCCGACGTCAATCCGTATCTCGCCATCGCCGCCGTGGTCGCCGCCGGCCTGCACGGCGTCGAGAAGAACCTCAAGCTGACGACCAGGCCGATCCACGGCACCAACGAGGGCAGCGAGGACATCGCCCGCGCGCCACGCACGCTGATCGAGACGACGCGGATCTTCCGTGACTCCGACCTCGCCCGCGACTGGTTCGGCGACGACTTCGTCACCCATTTCGCCGCCACCCGCGACTGGGAGTGGCGGCAATGGCTGGACGGCGTCACCGACTGGGAACTGAAGCGCTACTTCGAGATCATCTGACCCCGCGCCGCGCGCGGCGCTCCCCCACCCTCCGTCGCTGCCCATGACCATCCACCGCTTCAGTTTCCCCACCGCGATCCACTTCGGCGCCGGCGCGGCCGGCACCGTCGGCCCGCACCTCGCCGAGCTCGGCAAGCGCCGACCGCTGGTCGTGACCGATCGTGCGCTGGCAAAGCTGCCGGTCGCCACCCGCTTCGTCGCCGCGCTGAAGGCGGGCGGACTCGACGTCGCCGTCTACGAGGGGGTGCACGGCAACCCGACCGTGGCCCAGGCCAACGCCGGCGGCGCGGCGTTCCGCGCGCACCGCGCCGACTGCGTCGTCGGCTTCGGCGGCGGCGCGGCGCTGGACGTGGCGAAGATCGTCGGCGTGCTGGGCACGCACGACGGCGACGCGCTGGAGTTCGCCTGGGACCATCCGTCGGTGCGCGCGATCGGCGACGACCTGCCGTACTTCGTCGCGCTGCCGACGACGGCCGGCACCGGGTCGGAGGTCGGCCGCTCGGCGGTGATTTCCGAGGACGACACCCACGTCAAGCGCATCGTGTTCTCGCCGAAGATCCTGGCCCGCGCCGTGTTCGCCGACCCGGAGCTCACGCTGGGCCTGCCGGCGGGAATCACCGCGGCGACCGGCATGGACGCGCTGACGCACAACGTCGAGAGCTACCTGTCGCCGGCGTACCACCCGCTGTGCGACGGCATCGCGCTGGAGGGCGTGCGCATCGCCGCACGGGCGCTGCCCGTCGCCGTCCGTGACGGCGCGAACCTCCCCGCGCGCGCCGACATGCTGATGAGCTCGATGATGGGCGCGATCGCGTTCCAGAAGGACCTGGGCGCCGTCCATTCCTGCGCGCACGCGCTGTCCACCGTCGCCGACCTCCACCACGGTCTCGCCAACGGCGTGATGATCGACCACGTGATGCGTTTCAACCTGCCCGCGGCCGCGGCGAAGATGGCCGAGCTCGCGCGCGTCGCCGGCGTCCGCGGCGCCGCGGCGATGGGCGACGAGGCGGGGGCCGCCGCCTTCGTCGACTGGCTGGGGCGGCTGAAGGCCGAGCTCGGCATCCCGGCCCGGCTGTCCGGGCTCGCCGGTCCGCGCAGGCTGACGACGGCCGACGTGCCGGCGCTGGTCGCGATCGCGGAACGGGACCTGTGCCACCAGACCAATCCGCGGCCCTGCACGGCGGCCGATTTCGAGCGCCTGTTCGCCGCGGCGCTGTAGCGAATGCTGAAGATCGGCATCTCCGCCTGCTTCTTCCACGAGGATCGCGAGCGCGCGATCTTCAAGGGCATGACGCTGCAGTACATCGAGCAGAACGTCGCGCACTGGCTGATGCAGCGCGACGTGCTGGCGTTCATGGTGCCGTCGCCCGACGGCGCGACGCGCCGCGCGTCGAGCACCGCGACCGTCGACGCCTACGCCGACGAGCTCGACGGGCTGGTGCTGATGGGCGGTTCCGACGTCTGCCCCGAAACCTACGGCGAGAAAGCGCTCAAGCCGGAGTGGAACGGCGACGCGATCCGTGACCGCTACGAGATCGCGCTGCTGCGCGCGTTCATGGACCGGCGCAAGCCGGTGCTCGGCGTCTGCCGCGGCGCACAGGTGATCAACGTCGCGCAGGGAGGCACGCTCTACCAGGACCTCGCCACGCAGATGCCCACGGCGCTGAATCACCGCAACTGGACGATCTACGAGGACAACTGCCACGCCACCGCGATCGTCGCCGGCAGCGGCCTAGCCCGCCTCTACCCCGGCGCCGCCCTGGTGAAGACCAACTCGATCCACCACCAGGCGATCCGGGACCTCGGCCGCGAGCTCGTGATCGAGGCGCGCTCGGTGCCCGACGGCGTGGTCGAGGCGATCCGCTGGTCCGGCGCCGGCTACGTGTTCGGCGTGCAGTGGCATCCCGAGTTCCACGACCCCGCCGACGCCTCGCTGCTCGACGACACGCCGATCCTCGACGACTTCCTCGCCACCGCCGCCCGTCACAAGGCGGCGGCGTTCGCGCTCTGACCGCGCAACCCGCGGCGCCGCCGGTCCGGCGTCGCCCTCCTCCCGCCCGCCCATGAAGATCATCAATCCCGCTACCGGCGACAAGATCGCCGACGTGCCTGCCGACAACGCCGCGGCCGTCCGGCGCAAGTACGACGCCGCCCGTGCCGCGCAGCCGCGCTGGGCGGCGACCCCGATGAAGAAGCGCCTCGCCGCGATCGCCGCCTTCCGCGGCCGGATCGAGGCGATGCAGGAGACGCTCGCCCGCACGCTGACGCAGGAAGTGGGCAAGCCGATCCGCCAGTCGCGCAACGAACTCAACGGCCTGCTGCCGCGCATCGATTTCTTCCTCGCCGAGTCGGCGAAGGCGCTGCGCGAGGAGAAGGTCTTCGCCGACCCCGCGCAGAAGCTGCAGGAGCGCATCTCGCACGAGCCGCTGGGCGTCATCGCCAACATCTCGGCGTGGAACTACCCCTATTTCGTCGGCAGCAACGTGTTCGTCCCGGCGCTGATCGCCGGCAACGCGGTGCTCTACAAGCCCTCCGAATACGCGACGCTGACGGGCCTGCACATCGCCGAGATGCTGCACGAGGCCGGGATTCCCCCCGACGTGTTCGTCCCGGTCATCGGCGACGGCGCCACCGGCGCGGCGCTGCTGCGGCAGGACGTCGACGGGGTGTTCTTCACCGGCTCCTACGCCACGGGCGTGAAGATCGCCGCGGCGGCGGGGCGGCGCATGATCAAGGTCCAGCTCGAGCTCGGCGGCAAGGATCCCGTCTACGTCTGCGACGACGTCGACGTCGGCACGGCCGCCGCCGCAGTCGCCGACGGCGCGTTCTACAACACCGGCCAGTCGTGCTGCTCGGTCGAGCGGATCTACGTCCACGAGCGTGTCCACGACGCCTTCGTGGACGCCTTCGTCGCCGAGGTGAAGGGCTACCGTTCCGGCGACCCGATGGACGAGTCGACGTATCTCGGCGCCATCACCCGGCGGCCGCAACTCGACGTGCTGAAGCGCCAGGTCGCCGACGCCAGGAAGAAAGGTGCGCGGCTGCTGCTCGGCGGGCACGTCGTCAAGGGGCGCGGCAACCGCTTCGAGCCGACGGTGTTCGCCGACGTCGACGCGACGATGCTGCTGATGAAGGACGAGAGCTTCGGCCCGATCATCGGCATCCAGGCCGTCGCCGACGACGACTCGGCGATCGCCGCGATGAACGATACCGAGTACGGCCTCACCGCCGGCGTCTACACGCGGGACGAGCGGCGCGCACGGCGGATCCTGTCGCGGGTGCGCGCCGGAACCGTCTACTGGAACTGCTGCGACCGCGTCAGCCCGCGGCTGCCGTGGTCCGGCGTCGGCCATTCGGGCATCGGCCTCACGCTGTCGACCTACGGCATCCAGACCTTCACCCGTCCGAAGGCCTGGCACCTCAAGGCCTGACTTACGCAGGAACATGCGCCGCCGCGAATATGACGTGGCGCAGGTTGCGACCCGACCGCGCACCGCTGCGTGCACATCTCGCGCATTCGCGCCGGCCGCCGACACACTCTGTTACCCGGCCGGATTGACCTCGCGCAAACAACGCGGCGCCCGACGCCGCTAGCGTGTGTCCGTCGCGTCCATTCCACTCCGGAGATCCGCATGCCCCGCCTGTCCGCCCTGACCCTCGTCGCCGCGGCCGCCCTGCTCGCCAGCCCGCTGTCCACCGCCGGCGTCACCGAGGACATGGCAGCCCTCGATCGCGCCTACGTCCCGGCACTGGTGCTCACCAACCGTCCCGACGTCGAGCCCGCGCGCCGCGCCATCGTCGCGCTGCGCGCCGAGTGGAACGCCTTCCGCGCACGGTATCCGGTGGCGCCGGCCGGATACGCGGCGGCCTCCTGGCAGCGCGCCAGCGCCACGGTCGAGGCAGCCATCGTCGCCGCCGAGCAGAAGATCGCCGCCGGCAAGGGGCCTGCCGCGCACGGGGAACTGGAGGCCGTGCGCGAGGCGATGTACGCGCTTCGCCGGGAGGCCGGCGTCGGGTACTACATGGACGACCTGACGGCGTTCCACACGGCGATGGAACGGATCGCCGCCGCGGTCGGCGGCCGCAACGCGCAGACGCTGACCGAGGCCGAGATCGCGGCCGTCCGCGCCGCGCTGCCCGAGGCCGAGCGGACCTGGGCGATCGTCGTCGCCAACCGCGCGCAGGTGGCGCGGCACATCGAGTCGCCCGAAGGGCAGGCCGCGGCCCAGAAGCTGATCGACGCCGAGGCGGCGACACTGGCCGCGCTCAAGGCCGCCGTGGCCGCCGACGATCGGGCCGGCATTGCCGCGCACGGCAACGTGCTGAAGCCCGGCTACTCGAAGCTGTTCGCGCAGTTCGGCGCGCCGGCCAGGTAAGGCGCCAGGTCGACGCGCTGCCGGCGCCGCGGGGCACCCGGTCCCTTTGGTGTCGGCAGTGTCCGTCGGCGCGCCGCTACCGCGCGTCGCGCAGTTCGGCGGCGCGCAGCGTGTTGGCGAGCAGCGTGGCGATGGTCATCGGACCGACGCCGCCGGGAACCGGCGTGATCCACCCCGCGCGCTCCTTAACCGCGTCGAAATCGACGTCGCCGACGAGCTTGCCGTCGGCGCCGCGATTGATGCCGACGTCGATCACGATGGCGCCCGGCTTGATCCAGTCGCCCTGGACGAACTTCGGCCGGCCCACGCCGGCCACGACGATGTCGGCCTGCCGGACGAGCCCGGGCAGGTCGCGGGTCGCCGAGTGACAGATCGTCACCGTGCAGCGCGCCATCAGCAGCTCCAGCGCCATCGGCCGGCCGACGATGTTCGACTGGCCGATGACCACCGCGTGCTTGCCGACGAGGTCCTCGCCGGTGTCGGCCAGCAGCGTCATGCAGCCGTACGGCGTGCAGGGCCGCAGCGTCGGCCGCTTCAGCACCAGGCGGCCGATGTTGTACGGGTGAAAGCCGTCGACGTCCTTGCCCGGATCGATGCGCTCGGTGACGCGCTCCTCGTCGATGTGCTTCGGCAGCGGCAGCTGCACCAGGATGCCGTGCACGGCGGGGTCGGCGTTCAGCGTGTCGATCAGCGCGAGGAGATCGGCCTCCGGTGTCGCGCCGGGCAGGTCGTACGCGAACGAGCGCATGCCGGCCGCTTCGGTCGTCCGCCGCTTGTTGCGGACGTAGACCTGCGAGGCGGGGTTCTCGCCGACCAGCACGACGGCGAGCCCCGGCTGCGTACGACCGGCGGCGACGCGGGCCGCGACGGCGGCGCCGACGTCGTCGGTGAGGCGGGCCGCGCGGGCCTTGCCGTCGATGATGCGGGCGGTCATGGGTTCGTTTCCTCGGCGGGAGCTCAGGCGAAATTCGCCACCGACCAGCCCTGGTGGCGCGCATGCGCCGCGAGCACGGGATCGGCGTTCACTGCAACCGGCCGGCTGACGATCGACATCAGCGGCAGATCGTTCATCGAATCGCAGTACGCCCAGACTTCGCGAAAGTCGAGCAGGCGCTGGCCGCGGGCGGCCAGCCACTGGTGCAGGCGCTCGACCTTGCCCTCGCGGGTGTTGGTGGCGCCGGCGACGCGACCGGTCCAGCGGCCGTCGATGCGTTCGCCCTCGGTCGCGATCACGTGCTCGATGCCGAACTCGGCGGCGATCGGCTGCGCCAGGAAGCGGATCACCGCGGTCGTGATCACGCACAGGTGGCCGGCGGCGCGGTGGCGCTCCACCAGTTCACGCGCGGCGGGCCGGATCTGCGGCCGGATCCGCTGCTCGAGGTAGCGTCCGCGCAGCCCGCGCAGCGTCTCGTCGTCGAAGGCGGTCAGCGTCGACAGGTAGAACTCGGCGAATTCGATGGTATCGGCCTCGCCGCGGTTGAAGCGCGCATTGAGGTCGCGATTGGCCGCGTCGAAGCGGCCGGCGTCGATCCGCCCCTCGTCGATCAGGAACTCGACCCACTGCTCGTCGCTGTCGCGCGGCACCAGCGTGTGATCCAGGTCGAACAGGGCGAGAACGTCGGCGGGCACGGCGAAGGGGCGGAATGCGGGCCGGGAAAGGGGGCGGGCTGCGAACGTGACCGACAGCGACGGCGACTGGCTCCAACGGGGCCCGGGGCTACAATGCCCCGTGCTCGACCCTGCGATTCTACCGGCAATCGCCGCCCGGCTCACGGCCGCGTTGGCGCCGCCCGCGCATCCGCTGACGCCCCTCGTCGTCGACGGTCATGCGGCCGGCTGGCTCGATGCGGCGCGCGCCGAGCGGCTGGCGGCCTTCGGGACGGTATTCGGCCTGACCCGCGGCGCGCTCAGGTTCGTGCCCGCCGTGGATCGCGCCGACGACCGGACCGCGGCGGTGGCCGAGGTGGCCCGAACGCTGGCGGCCGAGGGCGCGCTGTCCGCCTGGCGCGACGAGCGCTACGCCGTGGCGCCCGCGTTCGGCGCGCCGCCGTGGTTCCTGCTCGAACGCGCGGCCGCCCGCTACTTCGGCGTCCGGACCTTCGCGGCCCACGTCAACGGGCTGGTCCGCGCCATCGACACGAGCGCCGGCGGCTCGACGATGTGGTTCGCGCGGCGTGCACCGACCAAGGCGATCGACCCGGGCCAACTCGACAACCTCGTCGGCGGCGGCATCGCCGCCGGCATGACCGTGGCAGCGACGGTGCAAAAGGAAGCGCGCGAGGAAGCCGGAATTCCGTCCGCGCTGTCCGTCGAGGCGCGGGCCTGCGGCGCCGTGCACCTTTGCCGCGCCCAACCCGACGGCCTGCAGCGGGAGACCATCTTCGTCCACGACCTGTGGCTGCCCGGTGACTTCGTTCCCGCAGGCGAGGACGGCGAGGTGGTCGAGCACCGGCGGGTCGACCTGGCGGAGGCCGCGCGGCTCGTCAGCCTGCGCGAAGGCCCGGACCTCGTCACCGCCGATGCGAGCCTGGTCGTGCTCGACGCCCTGCTGCGGCACGGCGCGATTGCGGCCGACGTCCCGGCGTATCTCGCGCTCGACGCGCTGCGCCACCCGCCCGACGTCGCGACCACGGGTTGGCCGTCGGCACCACCGTCGGCGCCGCCGCCCGCGCAGCCGCCTCCCCGCTGAAGCCCGGCCCCGGCGCGGATCGCGGCGACTCGGGTGGTCCGGCAGGCTCCCGCTACGCGGCGGCGCGCGCGGCCGCCGGAGCGGCCGGCCGGATGCCCATGTCCGCGAGCGTGTCGCGCACCGCGTGCACCGCCTGGCGCATTTCCCCCGGACCGATGGCGCCGATGCAGCCGACGCGAAACGTCTCGATCCTGGTCAGCTTGCCGGGATACAGGATGAAGCCGCGGTCGCGCACGTGGTCGTAGAACGACTTGAAGCTGTACGCCGGGTCGGCCGGTGCATGGAAGGTGACGATGATCGGCGCCTGGATCGCCGGCGGCAGGAACGGCCGCAGCCCGAGCTCCGCGAGGCCGCCGACCAGCGTCGCGCAGTTCGCCGTGTAGCGGGCGAGCCGCGCCGGCTGCCCGCCCTCGGCGAGCAACTGGTCGAGCGCCGCATTGAAGGCGACCACGACGTGCGTCGGCGGCGTGTAGCGCCATTGCGTCGTCTTTTCCATGTACGCCCACTGGTCGTGGAGATCGAGCGCCAGCGAGGTCGAGTTGCCGGCGGCGGCGGCCAGCGCGTCGCGCCGGGCGATGACGAAGCCCATGCCGGGGGGCCCCTCGACGCACTTGCCCGAGGCGGCGATCAGCGCGTCGAACGGCATCGTGCGCGCGTCGATCGGCAACGCGGCGAAGCTCGACATGGCGTCGACGATCAGCCGGCGACCGTGCCGTGCGACGACCGCGGCGATCTCCGGCAGCGGGTTCAGGATGCCGGTCGAGGTCTCGCAGTGGATCAGCCCCACGTGCGTGATCGTCGTATCGGCGGCCAGCAGGCGGTCGACGTCCTCCGGCGTCGTCGGGACGTCGTCGGCGGTCTCGAAGGTCGACAGCCGGCGGCCCATCATCTGTGTGAGCTTCGCCATCCGCGTGCCGTAGGCACCGTTGACGAGCACCAGCAGGTGGCCGTCGCGCGGGACCAGCGTGTTGACGGCGGCCTCGACCGAGAACGTGCCGCTGCCCTGCATCGGGACGCACACGTGGGTGTCGGCGCCGTCGACCAGCGCCAGGATCTTGCGGCGGACGTCCGCGGTCACCGCGTTGAACTTCGCGTCCCACGAACCCCAGTCGCGCAGCATCGCCGCCCTGGTGGCGAGCGAGGTCGTCAGGGGGCCCGGCGTCAACAGGATCGGGTCGCGGTCGAACGTGCTCATGGCTTGCTCCTTGCTGTGGGGCGCCGCGTCACGCCGGCACCGTGCGACGCCAGCCCTGCGTCCGCCGCAGCAGCCAGCCCTCGATGGCGAACGAGGCGACGGTGACCGTCGCCGAGGTGGCGACTATCAGCGTCGCCATCGCCGCGGCCGACCCGATCGCCCCGGCCTCGTCCAGTTGCAGGATCGAGATCGCCGCGAGCGTGGTCCTGGGCGAATACAGGAAGACGACTGCCGAGATCGTCGTCATCGCGTTGACGAAGAAGTAGCGGGCGATGTCGATGACCGTCGGCAGGCAGACCGGCACGGTGACCCGCCAGAACGTCTTGTAGAACGGGACCTTGAGCGAAGCCGAAACCGATTCGAATTCGCCGTCCAGCTGCTTCAGCGCCGTCACCGCGGTCAGGTGGCTCGACGAGTAGAAATGAACGATCGTCGACAGCACCAGGATCGCCATCGTGCCGTACAGCCCGTGCAGCGGATTGGCCGGGTTGTTGAAGAACAGGATGTAGCCGATGCCCAGCACCATCCCGGGCACCGCCATCGGCAGCATCGCCTGCAGCCGGATCGCCGGACGCAGCAGGTCCGCCCCCCGGGTCTTCTCCAGCCAGTAGGCGCCGGCGAAGGTGACCGCCGCGCCGAGCACCGCGCACCAGCCGGCCATCACCAGGCTGTTCCAGTACGCGTGCTCGACCCCCGCGTCGGCGAATCCGAAGGTGTAATGGTTGAGCGTCAGCGACAGGTCGTACGGCCAGAACTTCACGACGGAGCCGAATACGGCCATGCCGACGACGGCGATCATCCACAGCGACACGATGACGACGTAGCCGAGCAGCAGCGCGTCGCGCAGCGGCGAGCGGCGCGCCGAGTACGGGACGCTGCGCGCCGTGAGCAGCGCCTGCTGCCGGCGCTGCATCGCGTGGTCGACCGCGAACGCGACGACCGCCGGCACCAGCAGCACCAGCCCGACCACCGCGCCGAGCTGGAAATTCTGCTGGCCGATCACCTGCTTGTAGATGTCGATCGCCAGCACCGGATAGTTGCCGCCGATGACCTTGGGCACGCCGAACTCCGACACCGCCATCGTGAACACCACCATCGCCGCCGACACCAGGCCGTACTTGGCGCCCGGGAGCGTGATGGTGAAGAACTTCCGCCACTCGCTGGTGCCGAGGGACTCGGCGGCCTCGTAGAGCCGCTGGTCCGACAGCGACAGCCCGGCGAGCAGGATCATCACCGCGTGCGGGAACGACGCGAATCCCATCGCCAGCACCATGCCGGGCAGGCCGTAGATCTGCTTCAGCCCCAGCAGCGGCAGCAGTCCCTTCAGCACCCCCTGGTTGCCGAACAGGTAGATGAACGAGATCGCCGCCAGCAGCGAAGGCGCGAGAATGGGCAGCAGCGCGATGTTGCGCCACAGTCCCTTGGCCGGTATGCAGCTGCGCTGGATCGCGTACGCGAAGGCGAACGCCAGCGGCACCGTCAGCGCGGTCGTCAGCACGGCAAAGGTCAGCGTGTTGGCCGTCGACTGCGCGAGCGCCGGCGACTGCAGGTACTGGACGAAATTCGCGAGGCCGACGAAGGCGCCGGCGCGATCCTCCATGCTGCGGATGAGGATCGTCCCCAGCGGCAGCGTCAGGAACACGAACAGCGCCGACGCGACGAGCGCGATGCCGCCGCGCGCGGCCAGCGCCTCGACCGCCAGCGCCGGCGACGACGGGAGCGGGGGCGCCGCCAGGTCGCGGGCGGCGCTCAAGCGGCGGACCGCTCCGCGAAGACGCGCACGCGATCGGTGCGCAGCGCGAAGTCGAGCGTGCCGCCTTCGCGGACGCCGAGGTCGTGCAGCTGGTTGAGCGACAGCGACACCACCATCGGCTGCCCGATGCCGTCGCAGGCAACCTCGGCGAGGCAGATCGTGCCCAGGTAGTCGATGCGACAGACGCGGCCGCCGAGGCGGTTCGGCAGTGCCGTGAGATCGCCCTCGACGTGCCGGTCCTCGGGCCGCAGGTAGATTCGCACCGGCTCGCCGGCGGCGAAGCCGTCATCGGGCAGCACGAGTTCGACGTCGCCCGCGCGGTAGCGGCCGCCACCGGCGCTGACCGCCCTGACCACGTTGACCTTGCCCATGAAGTCGGCGACGAACGGGGTCGCCGGCCGCTCGTAGACGTCCTGCGGCGTCCCGACCTGCTCGATCGCGCCGTGGCGCATCACGACGACGCGGTCCGACATCGACAGCGCCTCCTCCTGGTCGTGCGTGACCATGATCGTCGTCACCTTGAGCCGGCGCTGCAGCGCGCGGATCTCGCCGCGCAGTCGCTCCCGCACCTTGGCGTCGAGCGCCGACAGCGGCTCGTCCAGCAGCAGCAGCGACGGCGACGTCGCCAGCGCGCGGGCGAGCGCGACCCGCTGCTGCTGGCCCCCGGACATCTGGCCGGGGTACTTGACCCCCGCGTCGGGCAGGCCGACCAGCGTCAGCAGCTCCCGCACGCGTTCGGTGATCTCAGCACGGCCACGGCGGCGGTTGACGAGGCCGTAAGCGACATTGGCCGCGATGGTGAGATTGGGAAACAGCGCATACGACTGGAAGACGATGCCGTAGTCGCGCGCGGCCGGCGGCGCGCGCGAGACGTCGCGACCGTTCTGGATGACGCGACCCGAGGTCTGCGCCTCCAGGCCGGCGATGATGCGCAGCAGCGTGGTCTTGCCGCATCCCGACGGCCCGAGGAAGCAGACGAGTTCGCCCGGATGGATCGACAGGTCGATCGACTGCAGCGCGACGAAGCTGCCGAAGGCCTTGTGGACCGCCTCGAGGCGCAGCGCCTCGATCGGGCTGTCGGGTAAGGTCATCGGGTGTCAGTGGAGGTTGGGATTCGGGTCGTGGGTGCGGGCGAATCTCGACGACGAACTCGGCAGCGCGACCGACCGGGAACGCCGTCTGGCCGCCCGGACCTCGCCTCGACGCCGCCAACGCCCCGCCGCGTCGAGGGGCGCCCCGCCCCTCCAACGCGGCGAGTCATCCGTCGGCCGCAGCGGATCGGCCGCGCAGCCGATTCCCCAGCCGACGGACAACCCTATTTCGGCGCGGCCTTCGACTCGTACCGCTTCGACCACTCGGCGAGGATCCGGTCGCGATTCTTGGCGGCCCACGCGAAGTCGTTCTTCACCAGCAGCGCGCCGTAGTTCGACGGCACGTTGGGCAGCGGCTTCGACAGCGCCGGCACCGCGACGATGGCGAAGTTGTTCGCATACAGCGCCATCGCGGCATCGGAGACCGACCAGTCGACCAGCTTCTTCGCGGCGTCGGCCTTCGCCGTCGTCTTCACGATGCCGATGGCTTCGAGGTCCCAGCCCAGGCCCTCCTTCGGGAACACCAGGTCGATCGGGGCGCCGCGGGCCTTCTCGCGGTTGGCGCGATACTCGAACGAGATGCCGACCACGTACTCGCCGGCCGCGACGGAGGCGCAGGGCTTCGACCCGGAGTGCATGTACTGCGCGACGTTCTCGTGCAGGCCGTCCATGAACTTCCAGCCGTCGGCCTCGCCCCACAACTGCAGCCAGGCGGTGACGTCGAAGAAGCCGGTGCCCGACGACGCCGGATGCGGCATCACGATCTGGCCCTTGTAGCCGGCCTTGGTCAGGTCCTTCCAGGTTTCGGGCTTCGGAATGTTCCGCTTCGCCGCTTCGACGGTGTTGAAGCAGATGGTCGCGCCCCACACGTCCATGCCGACCCACGACGGCGGGTTCTTCGGGTCACGGTAAGCGGGCGCGATGCGGGCGAGACCCGCGGGGGCGTACGGCATGAGCATGCCCTCGTTCTCGAAGATCCCCATGCTGGTCGCCGCGACCCCCATGATCACGTCGGCCTTGGGTGCCGCCTTTTCCGCCAGGATCTTCGCGGTGATGATGCCGGTCGAGTCGCGCACCCAGGTGATCTCGATGTCCGGATAGGCCTTGTTGAAGCCCTCCTGGTACGCCTTGAGCTGATCGGTCTCGAGCGCCGTGTAGACGGTGAGCTGCGTCTTCTGCGCGGCGGCCGCGCCCGAAAGCGCGAGGGCCGCGACGGCGGCGACGGTGGTGAGCCAACGGTAGCCTCGGACGGAGTTCATGGGTGTGCTCCTCGATAAAGATGGTGATGGCAGGGCTGCGGGGATGCGGTCGGACGCGATGCGGGCAACGTGTTCGGTGGTGGAAGCGGCGACAACCCCGCGGATGCTACGCGTGGCGCCGGGCGCGGGCAACGGACCCGCGCTCGCCGGGGCCGACCCCCGGAGCTTGCGCCTGCAGGATTGCAGATTGTTGACAATCTACACCCCGGGGTGTCCAATCCGCAACATGCACAAAGCGCCCGCCGGATCCCTCGCGATGGCCGGGGTGTCCGCCGATCATCCGATCGCGCTGGTTCGCTCGAACTCGCTGCCGATGCTGGTGGCACGCGAGCTGGAGCGCATGATCGTCGCCGGCGGATTGCCGGCGGGGACCAAGCTCACGGAGAGCGACATCGCCGAGCGCCTGGGCGTCTCGCGCGGCCCGGTGCGCGAAGCCTTTCGCGCACTGGAGGAATCCGGCCTCGTCCGCCTCGAAAAGAACCGCGGCGTATTCGTCCGCCAGGTCACGCTGGCCGAAGCCGACGAGATTTTCGAGCTGCGCGCGGTCCTCGACGAGCACGCCGGCCGGCGGGCGGCGCAGCGTGCCGGCGCCGCCGACGTGCGCGAGCTCTTCGGGCTCGTCGACCGGATGGAACAGGCCGCGGCGCGAGGCGACGCCGACGCGTACCACCTGGTCAACCTCGCGTTCCACGACCGGCTGGTCGAGCTGGCCGGAAACGCCAAGCTGCTGGCGATGTACCGCCGGCTGGTCAACGAACTCAACCTCTACCGCCGCGCCGCGCTCGACGCCGCCGGCACGCTGCCGGTGTCGGTGTCCGAGCATCGCGCCATCGTCGAACGCATCGCCGCCGGCCAGGCAGCCGCGGCCGGCCGCCTGCTGCACGAGCACGTGATGGGCAGCCGCGACCGCGCCCACCGCGCCCGCGAGCAGGCAATCGAGCGGCCGGCGGCCCGCCCCCCGCTCCGCGCGGCGGCGGGCCGGGCGCAGGTCACGGGCGGCAAGCGCCGCTGAACACGCATTTCCAAAGGAACCCCCTTGCCCGCCACCACCTTCACCGTCAACGGCCGCGACTACCGGCGGCCCGGCGCACCGCTCGTCGTCGTCTGCGTCGACGGTTGCGAGCCCGAGTACGTCAACCAGGCCATCGCTGCCGCCCGGGTGCCCTTTCTCGCCTCGCTGCGTGAGCGCGGCACCTGTCTCACCGCCGACTGCGTGGTGCCGTCGTTCACCAACCCGAACAACCTGTCGATCGTCACCGGCGCCCCGCCGTCGGTCCACGGCATCTGCGGCAACTATTTCTGGGACCGCGACGCCGGCGCCGAGGTCATGATGAACGACCCCAAGTATCTGCGCGCGCCGACGATCCTCGCCGCGCTGGCCGACGCCGGCCTGAAGGTCGCCGTCGTCACCGCCAAGGACAAGCTGCGCGCACTGCTCGGGCACCGGATGAAGGGAATCTGCTTCTCGTCGGAGAAGGCCGCCGAGGCGACCCGCGCGGACAACGGCATCGACGGCGTGCCGGCGCTGGTCGGAATGCCGGTGCCGTCGGTGTACAGCGCCGCGCTCTCGGAGTTCGTGTTCGCCGCCGGGGTCAAGCTGCTGGAGCGCGAGCGCCCCGACGTGATGTACCTGTCGACGACCGACTACGTCCAGCACAAGGCCGCGCCCGGCACCGCGCCCGCCAATGACTTCTACGCGATGATGGACGGCTACCTGGGTGCGCTCGACGCGCTGGGCGCCACCGTCGTGGTGACCGCCGACCACGGGATGAACGCCAAGACCGACGCGTTCGGGCGGCCGAACATCGTGTTCCTGCAGGACGCGCTCGACCGCCGCTTCGGCGTCGGCAGCACGAGGGTGATCCTGCCGATCACCGACCCGTACGTCGTCCACCATGGCGCGCTGGGCTCGTTTGCGACGGTCTACCTGTCCGGGCCGGCCGCCCTCGGCGACGCCTCGGCGGCGATCGCGGCGCTCCCGGGCATCGAGTCCGTGCTGACGCGGGCCGCGGCCTGCGCCCGGTTCGAACTGCCCGAGGACCGCGTCGGCGACCTGGTCGTCGTGTCGGAGCGGCTGACGGTGCTCGGCACCAGCCGCGAACGGCACGACCTGTCCGGCCTCGACGTCCCGCTGCGTTCGCACGGCGGCGTCTCCGAGCAGCAGGTGCCGCTGATCGCGAACCGCACCGCCGCGGCGCTGCCCACCGGCCGGCGCTGGCGCAACTTCGACGCCTTCGACCTCGCGCTCAATCATCTCCAATGACCGGCCTGTCGCCGCCACCGCCATGGCAATGATCGACGACCTCGGCGCCGTCCGCGCCGGCGAACCGCTGCGCGAGAAGATGCGCATCGCCGGCACGCTGGTCGGCGGCGAGCGCACGCTCGACGTCCGCAATCCCTACACCGGCGCGCTCGTGGGCACCGTGCCGAAGGCGACCGTCGACGACGTCCGCCGCGCGTTCGTCATCGCCAAGGGCTACCGGGCGAAACTCACCCGGCACGATCGCTACCGGATCTGCTACCGCACCGCCGAGATCCTGCGGGCGCACACGCAGACGATCTCCGACCTCATCACGGCCGAGTGCGGGATCGGGAAGAAGGACTCGCTCTACGAGGTCGGCCGCGCCTGCGACGTGTTCACCTTCGCCGGCAACGCCGCGCTGGCCGACGACGGCCAGATCTTCTCCTGCGATCTCACGCCGCACGGCAAGTCGCGCAAGGTGTACACGCTGCGCGAGCCGCTGCTGGGCGCGATCTCGGCGATCACGCCGTTCAACCATCCGCTGAACCAGGTCGCCCACAAGGTCGCCCCGGCGATCGCGACCAACAACCGGATGGTGCTGAAGCCCACCGAGAAGACGCCGCTGTCGGCGCTGCTGCTCGCCGACATCCTGTACCAGGCCGGGCTGCCGCCGGAGATGTTCTCGGTGGTCACCGGCGACCCGAGGGAGATCGCCGACGAGATGCTGGTGAACCCCCACGTCGACCTCGTCACCTTCACCGGCGGCGTCCCGATCGGCAAGTACATCGCCGGCAAGGCCGTCTACAAGCGGCAGGTGCTGGAACTCGGGGGCAACGACCCGATCATCGTGATGGACGACGCCGACCTCGACGAGGCCGCGGCGCTGGCGGCCGCCGGCTCGTACAAGAACTCGGGCCAGCGGTGCACGGCGATCAAGCGGATGCTGGTCCACGAGAAGGTCGCCGACGCCTTCGTCGAGCGGCTGCTGGCGCGGACCCGCGCCTGGAGCCACGGCGACCCGATGGATGCGTCGCTCGACATGGGGACCGTCATCGACGAGGCGGCCGCGAAGTCCTTCGTCGACAGGGTCGACGAAGCCGTCGCGCGGGGAGCGACGCTGCTCCACGGCAACCAGCGCCGTGGCGCGCTGTACGCGCCGACGCTGGTCGACCACGTGACGCCCGACATGCCGCTGGTGAAGTACGAGACCTTCGGGCCGGTGTCGCCGGTGATCCGCTTCCGCGACCTCGACGAGGCGATCCGGTTCGCCAATGGCACCGACTACGGACTGTCGTCCGCCGTCTGCACCAACCGCCTCGACGACATCACGCGACTGGTGTCCGAACTCAACGTCGGCACCGTCAACGTGCGCGAGGTGCCCGGCTACCGGCTCGAGCTGACCCCGTTCGGCGGCATCAAGGACTCGGGACTGGGCTACAAGGAAGGCGTGCAGGAAGCGATGAAGAGCTTCACCAACACCAAGACTTACTCGCTGCCGTGGTGACGGTCCGCTGACGACGTGCAGACCCTGCTCAACCTGCTGGCTGGCGTCGCGCTCCTCGTCTGGGGGACGCACCTCGTGCGCCAGGGCATCCTGCGGCTGTACGGCGGCAGCCTGCGCCGCGTGCTGCGCCGCAGCGTCGGGCAGCGCACCACGGCGTTCTTCGCCGGGCTCGGGGTCACCGGCCTCATCCAGAGCAGCACCGCGACGGCGCTGATCGTCGCCGCGTTCGCGGGCCAGGGACTGATCGGCACGGCGCCGGCGCTGGCCGTGATGCTGGGCGCCGACGTCGGCACCGCGCTGGTGACGCTGGTGCTGTCGTTCGACCTGTCGTGGCTCGCGCCGCTGCTCATCTTCACCGGGGTCGTGCTGTTCCTGTCGCGGCAGGCGACCAGCGTGGGCCGCTTCGGGCGGATACTGATCGGACTGGGCCTGATCCTGTTTGCGCTGAACTGGATCAGCGTCGCGGCGAAGCCGGTCGTCCAGGCGGCGGGCGTCAAGGTGATCTTCGCCTCGCTCACCGGCGACATCCTGCTCGACATGCTGGTCGCGGCACTGCTGACCGTGCTGTGCTACTCCAGCCTCGCCGTCGTGCTGGTGGTCTCGACGCTGGCCGCGCTCAACGTGATCGCGCTGCCGGTCGCGCTGGGCCTGGTGCTGGGTGCCAATCTCGGCAGCGGGCTGCTCGGCATGCTCTCGACCCTGCGCTCGCCACCGGAGGCCCGGCGCGTAACGCTCGGCAACTTCCTCTTCAAGCTGATCGGCTGCGTCGTCGCGATCCCGGCGCTGCGCTATCTCGAGGCGCCGATCGACCGGCTGGGCCTCGCCGCCGCGCACGAGGTCGTGCTGTTCCACGTCGCCTTCAACGTCGCGCTGGCGGCGGTGTTCGTCGGCTTCACCGGCCCGATCGCCCGCGTGGCCGAGCGGCTGCTGCCCGACCGTCCGGTCGAGGACGACCCGTCCAAGCCCCGGCATCTCGATCCGTCCGCGCTCGGTACGCCGGCGCTGGCGATCGCCTGCGCCGCGCGCGAGGCACTGCGCATCGGCGACATCGTCGAGCAGATGCTGACCGGGATGATGCAGGTGCTGAAGTCGGGCGACCGTGCGCTGGCGGCCGACATCCGCCGCATGGACGACACCGTCGACGACCTCTACACGGCGACCAAGCTCTACCTGACGCAGATCTCCCGCGAGGCGCTGGAGGTGCAGGAGGGCCGGCGCTGGGCCGACATCGTCTCGTTCACCATCAACATGGAGCAGGTGGGCGACATCATCGAGCGGATCGTCGTCGACATCGAGGACAAGATGATCGACAAGGGCCGCCGCTTCTCCGAGGCGGGCATGACCGAGATCTGCGACCTGCACACGCGGCTGCACACCAACCTGAAGCTCGGCCTGTCGGTGTTCCTGACCGGCGACCTCGCCGGAGCGCAGCAGCTCCTGGCGCAGAAGGTGCTGTTCCGCGATCTCGAGCGCGTCTACGCCGACGCCCACCTCGCGCGGCTCGCCGGCCTGGCGCAGGACAGCATCGAGACCTCGTCGCTGCACCTCGACCTCACCTCCGACCTGCGCCGCATCAACTCGCACATCTGCTCGATCGCCTACCCGACCCTCGAGCACGCCGGCGTGCTGGCGCGAACGCGCCTCAAGGAACCCGAACCCGAGCCCGCGCGCCCGCCGCAGCGCAACGGGCGCGGGAAGGCCGACATCGAGCCGCGCAAGGCGCGACCGGCATGATCCCGGCGCCCCGCCTGCGCCGCCGCGTCGGCGCGATCCCCGTCCCGATCTCCGTGCCGACCCGTGCCCCGATCGGTCGCCCGACCCACGCCCCGGCCGCGCCCCGATGACCCCCTGACCATGCGTGCCTCGATCGACGCCATCGCGCACTACTACGCCCTGGCCGGCGGCCGGATGTACGACGGCGAGCCCGTCACCCAGCTCGAGCACGCGCTGCAGTCGGCCGCGGCGGCCGAGGCGGACGGCGCGCCGCCGGCGCTGGTCGTCGCTGCGCTGCTCCACGACGTCGGCCACCTGGTCGGCGACCGGGGCGAGACCCCGACCGCGCGCGGCATCGACGACCGTCACGAGGTCGTCGCCGCGCGCTGGCTGCGGTCCCTGTTCGGCGAGGACGTGACCGAGCCCATCCGCCTGCACGTCGACGCGAAGCGCTACCTCTGCTTCGCCCGGCCGGGCTACGCCGCCACGCTGTCCGCCGATTCGGTGCGCAGCCTGGCGCTTCAGGGCGGCATCTTCGGTGCAGCCGATGCCGAGGCCTTCGTCGCGCTGCCGCACGCCGCCGAGGCCGTGCGCGTCCGGCTCTGGGACGACGGCGCGAAGACTGCCGGCGCCTCCACCCCGCCCCTCGATCACTATCTAGCGATCGTCGCCGCGGTCGCGCTGCGCTAGTGGCCGTCGGCCCCCTTCCGGCCGCGGAACTCTCGCTCGGCGTCACGCTGGCGGTGCTGGGCGCCGCGTTCCTGCACGCGCTGTGGAACGCGATGCTGAAGTCCGCGGCCGGGGTGCCCATGCTCGACACCGCGTTGATCGTCGCCGGCACCTCGATCGTCTGCCTTGCGCTGATGCCGTTCGTGCCGCCGCCGGCGGCCGCAGCCTGGCCCTTCATCGCGGCGTCGATGCTGATCCACTTCGCGTACTACATCACGCTTGCCGGCGCGTACCATCGCGGCGACCTGTCGTTCGCCTACCCGCTGATGCGCGGCGTGGCGCCGCTGCTGGTCACGCTGCTCGGAGTCGTGCTGCTCGGCGAGCGCCCCGCGGGCTCGATGCTCGTCGGCATCGGGCTGATCTCTCTCGGCATCGTCGTCATCGCCTGGTTCGCCAGCGGCCGGCACACGCCGGCGGCCGCCGGCTGGGCGCTGACCAACGCGGCGATCATCGCGGCGTACACGCTGGTCGACGGCGCCGGCGTCCGCGTGTCGGGCAGCGCGGTCAGCTACGTGGTCTGGCTGTGCGCCCTCGAAGGCCTGCCCTTCGTCGCCTGGGTGCTGCTGCGCCACGGCCCGGGCGGCACCGCGTACCTGCGCGGGCGGTGGCGCCGCGGCATCGCCGGCGGCGCCGCGAGCGTCGCCGCCTACGGCATCGCGCTGTGGGCGATGACGCGCGCGCCCGTGGCGGCTGTCGCGGCGCTGCGCGAAGTGTCGGTGCTGTTCGCCGCCCTGATCGGCGCGTTCGTGCTGAAGGAAGGCTTCGGCTGGCGCCGGATGGCCGGCGCCGCCGTCGTCGTCGCCGGCGTCGCCGCGCTCAAACTCTAGGAGTCGCCCGATGACGCCCCCCCTCCCGTCCCACGCCCGCGTCGTCATCGTCGGCGGCGGCATCGCCGGCTGCTCGACCGCCTACCACCTTGCGAAGCTCGGCGTGAAGGACGTCGTGCTGCTCGAGCAGGGCAAGCTGACCGGCGGCACCACCTGGCACGCCGCCGGGCTCGTCGGCCAGACGCGGGCGACGCGCAACGCGACGCGGATGAGCCGCTACGGCATCGAGCTCTACGCGTCGCTGGAGGCCGAGACCGGACTCGCGACCGGCTGGAAGCCCTGCGGCAGCCTCAACGTCGCGAAGACCGCCGACCGGCTGACGCTGATGAAGCGCCAGATGGCGCGGGCGCGGAGCTTCGGCATCGACTTCGAGTTCGTCTCGCCCGCCGAGGCGAAGCGCATCGCACCGATCCTGCGCACCGACGACCTCGCCGGCGCCGTGTGGATTCCCGGCGACGGCAAGGCCAATCCCACCGACCTCACCCAGTCGCTGGCCCGGGGCGCGCGGATGGGCGGCGTGCGGATCGTCGAGGGCGTCCGGGTGACGGGCGTCGAGCAGAACGGCAGCCGGGTCTCGGGCGTGCGCTGGAAGCATGGCGGCGACGAAGGCACCATCCGCTGCGAGACCCTGGTCAACTGCGGCGGCCAGTGGGCGCGCGCCTTCGGCCGGCTCGCCGGCGTCAACGTGCCCTTGTACGCCGCCGAGCACTTCTACCTCGTCACCGAGAAGATCGACGGCGTGACGCCGGACCTGCCGGTGATCCGCGACCCGGACGGCTACCTCTACTACAAGGAGGAGGTCGGCGGACTGGTGATGGGCGGCTTCGAGCCGAAGGCCAAGCCGTGGAACGTCGACCCCATTCCCGAGGGCTTCGAGTTCCAGCTGCTGCCCGAGGACTGGGACCAGTTCGAGATCCTGATGACCAACGCCATCCACCGGACGCCCTGCCTCGAGACCGCCCCGGTGAAGCTGCTGCTGAACGGGCCCGAGAGCTTCACCACCGACGGGAACTTCATCCTGGGCGAGGCGCCCGAACTGGCCGGCTTCTTCGTCTGCGCGGGCTTCAACTCGGCCGGCATCGCCAACGCCGGCGGCGCCGGCAAGCTGGTCGCGCAGTGGATCCTCGACGGCGAGGCGCCGCTCGACCTGTGGGACGTCGACGTCCGCCGGTTCGCACCGTTCCACGCCAACCGCCGGCACCTCGCCGATCGCACCGTCGAATCGCTGGGCCTGCACTACGCGATGCGCTGGCCGCGCGAGGAACTGGTCACCGTCCGGCCGCTGCGCCGCTCGCCGCTGTACGAACGGCTGGCGACGCGGGGCGCGGTATTCGGCAGCAAGATGAACTGGGAGCGCGCCAATTATTTCCTGCCCCCGGGCGCGTCGCCACCCCCGCCGACGTTCGGCCCGCCCGGCTGGTTGCCGCAGGTGCTGGCCGAGCAGCGGGCCTGCCGCGAGGACGCCGTGGTGTTCGACCAGACGTCGTTCTCGAAATTCGTGCTCAAGGGTCGCGACGCGCTCGCCGTGCTGCAACGCCTCTGCGCCAACGAAATCGACGTCGCGCCCGGGCGCATCGTCTACACGGCGATGCTCAACGCGCGCGGCGGCTTCGAGAGCGACCTCACCGTCATCCGCATCGCGCCGCAGGAGTTCCTGATCGTCACCGGATCGGCGCAGACGACGCGCGACTTCGCATGGATCGAACGCGGCATCGGTCCGGACCGGCACGCCGCGCTGGTCGACGTCACCAGCGCCTGGTCGGTGGTGTCGGTAATGGGGCCGAAGGCCGAAGCGCTGCTCGGAACGCTGTCGGCCGACGACTTCTCGAAGGCTGCCCTGCCGTTCGCGACGACGCGAATGGTCGACGTCGGCTACGCCCGGGTGCGCGCCGCGCGGATGAGCTACGTCGGCGGCCCGGGCTACGAGCTCTACGTCCCGACCGACCAGTGCGCGACGCTCTACGACGCGCTGGTCGCCGCCGGCCCCGCCTTCGGCCTGCGCGACGCCGGCTACTACACCATCGACGCGCTGCGGATCGAGGCCGGCCGACGCGCCTGGGGCGCCGAACTCGGCCCCGACGATACGCCGTGGGAAGCGGGTCTCGGTCACGCCGTCAGGCTCGACAAGCCGTCGGCGTTCGTCGGCCGCGAGGCGCTCGTCGCGCAGCGGGAAGCCGGGCCCACCCGGCGTCTGGTCCGCTTCAGCTTCGACGAGCCGGCGGCGTTCCCCTGGGGTGGCGAGCCGATCCTCATGGACGGCCGCAACGTCGGCGAGCTGACCAGCGCGGGCTACAGCTGGAAGCTGGGCCGCGCGGTGGCGATGGGTTACGCCCGCGCACCCGACGGCGTCGCCCCGCTGGCCGACGCGGCGCTGCTGGCCGCCCGCTACGAGGTCGAAATCGCCGGCGAGCGCCACGCGGTGACGGCGCAGCTCTAGCCCGGGATAATCGTGGCGTGAGCGTCCTGCCCCCCGCCCCCGATTCCGCCGCGCCGCCCCCCGCTGCGCCGGTCGTCTTCCGCGCGCATCCGCGCGGCCGGCCGGTCGATCCGGTGGTCCTTGCCGAGGTCGAGCGGCTGGTCGCCGGGCTGCCCCTTGCGCGCGACCAGCTGATCGAGCATCTGCATCGGCTGCAGGACGCGCTGGGCCACCTTCCGGTCGCGCACCTGACGGCGCTGGCCGAGCTGCTGCGCCTCGCGCCGGTCGAGGTGTACGAAGTCGCGAGCTTCTACCATCACTTCGACGTGGTCCGCGACGGCGAGCCGGCGCCACCCGCACTGACGATTCGCGTCTGCACCTCGCTGCCCTGCGCCCTTGCCGGCGGGCCCGACCTTGCCGCGCGCGCGGCTTCGGCGCTCGGCCCGGGCGTGCGCGTCACCGGCGCGTCCTGCCTCGGCCGCTGCGACACCGCCCCGGCGGCGCTGTGCGGCGCCCGCGTGATCGGCCACGCGACCGTCGAGGCGCTCGAGCGCGCCGCGGCCGCCGGCCACGTCGGCGCGGCCGTGCCGGAGGTGGACGGCTACGACGCGTATCGGGCGGCCGGCGGCTACGCGCTGTATGCCGAATGCCGGCGCGGCGCGCGCGACGCCGCCGCCACCATCGCCGTGCTCGACGACGCGCGGCTCCGCGGGCTGGGCGGCGCCGGCTTTCCCGCCGGCCGCAAATGGGACGCCGTGCGCCGCGAGCCGGGACCCCGCTACGTCGCCGTGAACATCGACGAAGGCGAGCCGGGCACGTTCAAGGACCGGCACTGCCTGGAAACCGACCCGCACCGCTTCCTCGAAGGCGCGCTGATCGCGGCGTGGGCCGTCGACGCCGCGGCGGTCTACGTCTACCTGCGCGACGAGTACGCCGGCTGCCGCTCGATGCTCGAGCGCGAGCTCGCGCGGCTCGCCGCGGCGCCGCCGGACGGTCTCGTCCTGCCGCCGATCCACCTGCGCCGCGGCGCCGGCGCGTACGTCTGCGGCGAGGAGTCGGCGATGATCGAATCGATCGAGGGCAGGCGCGGCTACCCGCGGCTGCGCCCTCCGTACGTCGCGCAGAAGGGTCTGTTCGGCCGGCCCACGCTGGAGCACAACGTCGAGACGCTGTTCTGGGTGCGCGGAATCCTCGAGCACGGCGCCGACTGGTACGCGGCGCAGGGTCGCCACGGCCGTCACGGCGCCCGCGCGTTTTCCGTATCCGGTCGCGTCCGGCGCCCCGGGGTCTGCATCGCGCCCGCCGGCATCACCGCCCGCGAACTCATCGACGAGTTCGCCGGCGGCATGGCCGACGGGCACGTGCTGTACGCGTTCCTGCCGGGCGGCGCGTCGGGCGGAATTCTGCCGGCGGCGCTGGCCGACGTCCCGCTGGACTTCGACACCCTGGCCGAGCACGGTGCCTTCATCGGTTCGGCGGCGCTGATCGTGCTGTCGCAGCACGACCGCGCGGTCGACGCCGCGCGCAACGTCATGGCGTTCTTTCGCGACGAGTCCTGCGGCCAGTGCACGCCCTGCCGGGAAGGCACGCGGGCGGCGGTGGACCTGATGGCCGCGCCGCGGTGGGACCGGGCGCTGCTCGAGGAACTCTGCGCGGCCATGGCCGACGCGTCGATCTGCGGCCTCGGCCAGGCAGCGCCCAATCCGATCCGCAGCGTGCTGCGCTGGTTCGCGCACGAGCTCGATCCCGCCGGGCAGCGCGCCGGATGAGCCGACGCCGAGCGACCGATGAGTGACGGCGCGGTCGGCTTCACGCTCGACGGGCGGCCGGTCGACGCGCGTCCCGGCGAAACGATCCTCGCCGCCGCGGCGCGGCACGGGGTCGCCCTGCCGAACCTCTGCCACAAGGAGGGGTACCGGCCCGACGGCAACTGCCGCGCCTGCGTCGTCGAGATCGGTGGCGAGCGCGCGCTGGCGGCGGCGTGCTGCCGGACCCCCGCGACCGGCATGGACGTGCGCACGGCGACGCCGCGCGTGCGGCACGCGCAGAAGACCGTCATCGAATTGCTGGTCGCGGCCGCCGGTCGGGACGCGGTCGACGATCCGCTGCGGCACGACGCCGAGCTCGCGCGCTGGGCGCGGATGCTGGAGGTGACGCGTTCGCGCTTCGCCGCCCGGCGCGCGCCGCCCGTCGACCGCAGCCACCCGGCGATCACCGTCGACCTCTCCGCCTGCATCCAGTGCGGGCGCTGCGTGCGCGCCTGCCGCGAGGAGCAGGGCAACGACGTCATCGGCATCGCCGGCCGCGGCGATCTCGCCCGCATCGTGTTCGACGCCGGCGAGGCACTGGGGGAAAGCTCCTGCGTGGCCTGCGGCGAGTGCGTGCAGGCCTGCCCCACCGGTGCGCTCGCGCCCGCTCACGACGCTGCGCGCACGGCCCCGGAACGCAGCGTCGATTCGCTGTGCCCGTACTGCGGCGTCGGCTGCCAGGTGCGCTGGCACGTCCGGGGCGAGCGCATCGTCTACGCCGAAGGGCTGCCCGGGCCTGCGAATGCGTCGCGCCTTTGCGTGAAGGGCCGTTACGGCTTCGACTACGGCTCGCATCCGGAGCGGCTCACCCGGCCGCTGGTGCGCCGCGTCGGGAGGCCCAAGTCCCCCGCGCTGCTGCCGCCGCATCGATTCGGCGAGGTGTTCCGCGAGGCGACCTGGGATGAGGCGCTGGAACGGGCCACCGCAGGCCTGCTGCGCCTGCGCGACCAGCATGGCGGCGCAGCGCTCGCCGGCCTCGGCTCGGCCAAGGGCAGCAACGAGGAGGCGTACCTGTTCCAGAAGCTCGTGCGCACCGGGCTTCGTACGAACAACGTCGACCACTGCACGCGGCTGTGCCACGCGTCGAGCGTCGCTGCACTGCTGGAAGGCATCGGCTCGGCCGCGGTGTCGAATCCCGTCCGCGACGTCGCGCACGCCGACTTCATCCTCGTCATCGGCGCCAACCCGACGGCCAACCATCCGGTGGCCGCGACCTGGATCAAGAACGCCGCTCGTCGCGGCGCCGATCTCGTCGTCGCCGATCCCCGCCGGGTGGACCTCGCGCGGCACGCGCGGACCTGGCTGGGCTTCGCGCCGGACGCCGACGTCGCCCTGCTGCAGGCGCTGCTGCACGTCATCGTCCACGAAGGGCTGGCCGATGCCGCGTTCGTCGACGCGCGGACGGCCGATTTCGCGGCGCTGCGCGACAGCGTCGCCGCGGCGACGCCGGAGGCGATGGCGCCGGTCTGCGGCATCGCCCCCGCGGTGCTGCGCGACGTCGCCAGGCGCTACGCGAGCGCGGGCGCGTCGATGATCCTCTGGGGCATGGGCATCTCGCAGCACACGCACGGCACCGACAACGCCCGCTGCCTGATCGCGATGGCGCTGGCGACGGGTCAGATCGGACGCCCCGGAACGGGGCTGCATCCGCTGCGCGGTCAGAACAACGTGCAGGGCGCGTCGGATGCCGGACTGATCCCCATGTTCCTGCCCGATTACCGGCGCGCGGACTCCGTCGACGCGAGGCGCTGGTTCGAGCGCTTCTGGCGTTCCACGCTGCCGGCGGTGCCCGGGCTGACCGTGGTCGAGATCACCGACGCAATCCACGCCGGCACGATCCGCGGGATGGTCATCATGGGTGAGAATCCGGCGATGTCGGATCCGGACGCCGCGCACGCGCGGGCGGCACTGGCGAAGCTCGAGCACCTCGTGGTCCAGGACCTCTTCCCCACGGAAACCGCCGGCTACGCCGACGTGATCCTGCCCGCGACATCGTTCTTCGAGAAGACGGGGACGTTCACCAACACCGACCGCACGGTGCAACTCGCGGGCCGCGCGCTGGAGCCGCCGGGGGACGCGCGGGCGGACCTGTGGATACTGCAGGAGATCGCGAAGCGGCTGGGGCTCGACTGGCGGTACCCCGGAGCGGACCACGGCGTCGCGGTGGTGCACGAGGAGATGCGACTCGCAATGCCATCGGTCGCCGGCATCTCGTGGGCGCGGCTGGAGCGCGACGGCGCAACCACCTACCCCTGCCACGACGCGGCCGCGCCGGGCGAGCCGATCGTCTTCCGGGATCGGTTCCCCACTCCGGACGGTCGCGGCCGCTTCGTCCCGGTGACGCGGACACCCCCGATCGAGGCGCCCGACGCCGAGTATCCGCTGGTCCTGATCACCGGCCGCGAGCTCGAACACTGGCATACGGGCGCAATGACGCGTCGGGCGGCGGTGCTCGACGCGCTGGAACCGGTCGCCGCGGCCTCGCTCGCGCCGGACGCGATCGCGGCGCTGGGGCTCGATCCGGGGGCGACCATCGTCGTCGAAACCCGGCGCGGATCGATCCGGCTGCCCGTTCGGGCCGATCCGGCCGTGCCCCGCGACGCAGTGTTCGTTCCGTTCTGTTTCGTCGAGGCCGCCGCCAATCTGCTCACTCACGCGGCGCTCGACCCCTTCGGCAGGATTCCCGGTTTCAAGTACTGCGCGGCGCGCGTGCGCCCCGGTTGACGCGGGCAATCGCGGCTGCCGGGGACCGGTCGGCTTGCCGCCCTCGCGGCCATCACGGCCATCGCGGCCGTCAGGCGGAGTTCATCCTTCCGGCTGATGGCCTTGGGGTGCGCAACGGCGGACCCTTGAGGCATGGCCTGTGCGTTACGCGGCACCGGCACCTCGGGGACATTGCCCGGAATTCAACCTGACCCCAATGGGGGTGGTTTCCATCTGGCGGAAATGCGGTGGCTGTGGTCTGATCGATGCTTTAGCGCCGGATTCGCCGCCATGCCGCACCGCTTCACCACACCGCCACGCCGCGGCCGCACGCCGTCCAAGCCCGGGGCCGTCACGGGCCAGGTGCAGAGCCTGACCCGCGGCCTCTCGATCCTCGAGGCGCTCGCCCGCGCCGAAGGGGGGCTGACGCTGACCGACGTGGGCCAGCGCGTCGCGCTGCCGCCGTCGACGACGCACCGGCTGCTCGCCACGCTGGAAAAGATGGGCTACGTCTTCCAGGCCGGCGACCTCGGTCTCTGGTACGTCGGGCTGCAGGCGTTCGCCGTCGGCTCGAGCTTCCTCGCCAACCGCGATTTCGTCGCGCAGAGCCACCCGTACATGCGCCGCCTGATGGAACAGTCCGGCGAGACGGCGAATCTCGGCATCCTCGACGGCACCGAGGCCGTATTCGTCGACCAGGTCCAGTGCCGCGAAATGATGCGCACGATCGTCAAGCTCGGCAGCCGGGTGCCGCTGCACGCCTCCGGCGTCGGCAAGGCGATCTTCGCGTCGCTGCCCGACGCGCAGATCGACGCGATCCTCAAGGTCAAGGGTCTGCCGCGGATCACCGCGAACACGATCACCGCCCCGGAGACGATGTGGGCGTCGATCCGCGTCATCCGCCAGCGCGGCTGGTCGTTCGACGACGAGGAGCACGCGCTCGGCACCCGCTGCGTCGCGGCGCCGATCTACGACGAACACGCCGAGACGATGGGGGCGATCTCCCTGGCCGGCCCGTCGTCGCGCCTGCCCGACGACCGGATCAAGACCCTGGGACCGATCGTCGCCCACACCGCCGAGGAACTCACCCGCCACCTCGGCGGCCGGTGGCCCCACCCGTACTGACCGCGACACGGACAGTACGCCGCGACCCCACGCCATCGCCGCGGGCGCAGACCCGCGCGCTGCCCGCCAGCGCGCACCGCGGCATTCACACCGGGCAGGGGCCCGGCGCGCGACCTTCCATCGCCGCGGCGCGCCGCGCGAGATCGGGGCCCGCCCCGACGCGCCAGCGGGCGAGCAGGTCGTCCGCCGCGGCCGGATCGTTGCAGACCAGCACCATGTCGCAGCCGGCCGCCAGCGCCGCATCGGCGCGTGCCGTCATGTCGCCGGCCGTGTGCGCGCCGGCCATGCCGAGGTCGTCGCTGAAGATCATGCCGTCGAAACCCAGTCGTCCGCGCAGGATGTCCTGCAGCCAGATCCGCGAGAAGCCCGCCGGCACCGCATCGACGGCCGGATAGACGACGTGCGCGGGCATGACGCCTTCGAGGCCGTGCGCCGCCATCGACGCGAAGGGCACCAGATCGTCGGCGGCGATCGTCGCGAGGGTTCGCGGGTCGACCGGCACGTCGACATGCGAGTCCGCCGCGACGTGGCCGTGGCCGGGAAAGTGCTTGCCGACCGCGGCCATGCCGCCGGCGCGAAGCCCGGCGTGCAGCGCTGCCGCGAGATGGGCCGCGGCATTCGGGTTGCGGTGAAACGCGCGATCCCCGATCACCGTGCTCGCGCCGAAGTCGAGGTCGAGCACCGGCGTGAAGCTGAAATCGACACCGTGGGCGCGGAGCTCGCGCGCCATCGTCCACCCGAGCCGTATCGCCTCGCCCGCGGCGGCCGCCACGTCGCGGTCCCAGTGCGCGCCGAGCGTGCGCATCGGAGGAATGGCGGTGAAGCCGTCGCGAAAGCGCTGCACCCGGCCGCCCTCGTGATCGACCGCGATCAGCAGCTGCGGTGAACGCAGTGCCCGGATCGCCTGCGTCAGGGCCGTGAGCTGCGTCGGCGACGAATAATTGCGCGCGAACAGGATGACACCGCCGACCAGCGGGTGGAGGAGCCGGGCGCGGTCATCCCCGCTGAGCTCGGTGCCCTCGACGTCGAGCATCACCGGACCGCGGGCCAGCGCGGCCGCGACACTCATGTCCGCGCCTCGCGGATCAGCGCCTTCATCTGCCGGACGGCCTCGCGCAGGCCGGTGAAGATCGAGCGCGAGACGATCGCGTGGCCGATGTGGAGTTCGGCGATCTCCGGCATCGCGGCCACCGGCTGCACGTTGTGGTAATTGAGCGCATGCCCCGCGTTGAAGCGCATCCCGGCGGCGCGGATCGCCGAGCCCGCGTCGCGAATGCGGGCGAGTTCGGCGACGACGGCAGGGCTCTCGCGATCGCGGCCCCGGGCGTGGAACGCGTGCGCGTACGGGCCGGTGTGGACCTCGCAGACGCGGGCGCCGATTCGCGCAGCGGCCTCGACCTGCGCCCGCTCGGCGTCGATGAATACGCTGACGACGATGCCCGCGTCGGCGAGCCGGGCGACCGCCTCGGTCAGCGCAGCCTCCTTGCCGGCGACGTCGAGGCCACCCTCGGTCGTGATCTCGTGGCGGCCCTCGGGGACCAGCATCGCCATTTCCGGCTTCACGCGGCAGGCGATGTCGATCATCTCGGGCGTCGCGGCCATTTCCAGGTTCAGCTTGATGTGGACCAGTTCCCGCAGCCGTCGCACGTCCTCGTCCTGGATGTGCCGCCGGTCCTCGCGCAGGTGGACGGTGATGCCGTCGGCGCCGCCCAGGTGCGCCTCGACCGCCGCCCACACCGGATCCGGCTCGAAAGTGCGCCGCGCCTGGCGCAGCGTGGCGACATGGTCGATGTTGACGCCGAGTTCGATCACGGGGTCGTTCCTTCCTGTTCGTCGAGCGCCTGCAGGTCCTGCACGACGCGGCGGCTCTCGATGCCGCGCGCCTCGAGGTAATGGTCGAGCACGTCGCGCATGAGCCGCTTGGCCTCGCCGGCGGTGGCAGCGTCGTCGAAGCGCCCGGCAGCGAGCGCCAGCAGCGTCGCCCCGCGCACCAGCGGCAGCCGGCGCCCCGGCTCCGCGGCGAACGCGCCGGCGTTGCGCTGAGGTCCGCGGTCGAAGGCGTAATGGTAGCGCGCCGCCGCGTCGACCGGCGCTCCGGTGTCGGCCTCGACCGTGAGCGGCAGCGCGTACCCCAGTTCCGCCAGCAGCGAGAGCTCGAAGCGCCGGAGGATCGGTCCCTGCGGTCCCCCCGCAGCGAGCTCGGCGAGCGCCGACTCGTAGGTCGCGAACAGCGCCGGATGGGGATCCTCGCGCGCCAGCAGCTTCAGCAGCAGCTCGTTGAGGTAGAAGCCGGACAGCAGCGCCCCGCCGCCCGGCAGCGGGAGGCCGCCGCGCCACTCGGCCTTCGCCAGCGTCTTGAGCTCCGCGCCGCCGTACCAGGACAGCGCGAGCGGCTGGAATCCCTGCAGCAGGCCGCGCAACTCGGAACGCGGGCGCTTCGCGCCCCGCGCCACCATCGCGACCCGCCCGTGCGGCGCGGTGAACGCCTCGACGATCAGGCTCGTTTCCTTGTACGGATAGGTGTGCAGGACGAACGCCGGCGCGTCGTCGTGGCGTTGCGGTTGCGCGCGGGCCATGGCGTCGCCGCTGGCGCGTCAGTAGCCGAAGCGGGTGAGCAGCGTGTCGTCGTCGGCCCAGCCGCTCTTGGTGCGCACCCAGACCTCGAGGAAGACCTTGCCGCCGAACAGGCGCTCCATGTCGGCGCGCGCCGACGACGCTATCTCCTTCATCCGCGAGCCGCCCTCGCCCAGAAGGATCGCCCGGTGCGCGTCGCGGTCGACGTAGACGGTCGCATGGATCCGGCGCAGGTCGCCGTCGAACTCGAAGCGGTCGATGGCGACCGTCGTCGTGTACGGAATCTCGTCGCCCAGCAGCCGGAAGATCTTCTCGCGGATGAACTCGGCCGCGAGGAAGCGCTCGTCGCGGTCGGTGACGTCGTCCTCGGCATACGCGGGCGGCGCCTCGGGCAGGAGCTCGCGCACCGCGGCCAGCAGCGGCTCCAATCCCTGCTCGCGTTCCGCCGACACCGGCACGATCGCCGCGAACGGAAACGCCGCGGCCAGGTCCGCCATCTGCGGCAGCAGCGCGTCCTTGTCGCGCATCCGGTCGATCTTGTTCAGCGCGACGATGACGCGCGCGCCGCGCGGCAGCAGCGCGATCACCGCGCGGTCGGCGGCCTGCGTGCGTCCCGCCTCGATCACCAGCACCGCCGCGTCGACGTCGGCGAGGCTGCCGGTCACCGCGCGGTTCATCCGCTGGTTGAGGCGCGAACGGTACGCCGTCTGGAACCCCGGCGTGTCGACGAAGACGAACTGCGCGTCGGGCGTGGTGCGGATGCCGGTGACCCGGTGGCGCGTGGTCTGCGCCTTGCGCGAGGTGATGCTGATCTTCTCTCCGACGAGGCGGTTGAGCAGCGTGGACTTGCCGACGTTCGGCCGCCCGACGATCGCCACGTGCCCGCAGCGGAACGCGTTACCGCTCATGCTGCCGCCCCGGCGTCGAGCGCCGCAAGCGCGGCGGCGGCGGCGGCCTGCTCGGCCGCGCGGCGGCTCGGGCCATCGCCGGCGACCGCGATGTCGAACGCGGGGATCCGGCACTCGACGTGGAACGTCTGCGCATGGGCCTCGCCGGCCACGTCGACGACGACGTACGAAGGCACGGGCAGCCGGCGCGCCTGCAGCCGCTCCTGCAGCGCCGTCTTCGGGTCCTTGCGCCACGCGGCCGGATCGAGCCGCGCGAGCTCGTCGCCGTAGACCCGCTCGATCGCGGCGCGCGCCGCGTCGAAGCCGCCGTCGACGAACACCGCGCCGAACACGGCTTCGAGCGCGTCGGCCAGGATCGACGGCCGTGCCAGGCCGGCCCGCTGCTCACCCTCGCCGAGCCTGACCTCGGCGGCCAGGTCGAGCGTCCCGGCAAGGCGGGCGAGCACGTCGCCGTTGACGAGGTTGGCGCGCACGCGCGAGAGGTCGCCCTCGGGGATGTCCGGATGCCGCTCGTAGAGGATCAGGCCGACGACGCAGTTGAGCACCGCGTCGCCGACGAATTCGAGCCGCTCGTTGTGGCTGGCGGAGTGACTGCGATGGGTCAGCGCCTGCGCGAGCAGCGCCGGGCGGTGGAACGCGTGGCCGAGGCGGTCGGCAAGCGGCGGCAGCGGCATCCCGGGCCGGGTCGGGACCGTCAGCGCGAGGCCACGGCCTCGAACTCGATCAGCAGCGAGACGTTGCTGATGAGGTGCAGCTTGCTGTCCCAGCTCGCCGTCGCAAAGACGGTATTGCCTTCCTTGGTGACCTCGATGTCGTTGGGACCGACGGACGTGATGTAGCCGGCGTCCCTGACCTTCCCGAAGGCGCGGCGGATTTCGGCGGTGCTGCCGGCGTCCTTGGCCTCCCGCAGCGACTGCTCCAGCGCACGCTTCACCGAAAAGTATTCGATGTACGACGGCGTCACGCGCAGGCCGACCACGGCGACGACGATCAGCACCGCCGCGACGAACAGGAATCCGATCATCGTCAGGCCGGTCTGGCGGGTTCGCGCTCTCATGGTGTCCCCTTATCGAATGCCGCTGCCGACGCGCTTGAACGCGAGGCTGGTGATGTCGTCCCAGTTGAACCAGACGAAGAACGCGCGCCCGCGGATGTGGTCGTCGGGAACGAAGCCCCAGTACCGGCCGTCATCGCTGTTGTCGCGGTTGTCGCCCATCATCAGGTAGTGTCCGGCCGGCACCCGGCAGACAAACCCGCGCTCATTGTAATCGCAGTTCTCGCGGCCGGGAAACGGGCGGACGCCGCCGGCGGACACGGACGGCGCGCCCGCGGTCACCGCGATCGCGTGTTCGCGCGGGGTCGGCCCGCCGGCGATCGTCTCCCGATAGCGTTCGGTCGTCTCGAAGCGCAGGCCCTCGAGGTAGCTGTAGGTGCCGTCGCGCGTCTGCGGCCACGGGATGCCGTTGACGGTGATCCGCTTGTCGCGGTAGACGACCTCGTCGCCGCCGACCCCGATCACCCGCTTGATGAAGTCCTGCGAGGGATTGACCGGATAGCGGAAGACGACGACGTCGCCGCGCTGCGGATCGCCGACCGGCACGATCTTCTGCTCGATGATGGGCAGGCGGATGCCGTACGAGAACTTGTTGACGAGGATGAAGTCGCCCACCTCCAGGGTCGGGCGCATCGACGACGACGGAATCTTGAACGGCTCGGCGACGAACGAGCGGAGCAGGAACACGATCAGGAGCACCGGGAAGAAGCTCTTCGGGTACTCGACCCACCACGGCTCGGCCTCCCCGGCGGCGCGTCGGCGCGAGAAGACCAGGCGGTCGGCGAGCGCCACGGCGCCCGTGGCCAGCGTCGCGAGGAACAGGATCAGGGCGAAATTCATCGAGGAATGGGTCCCGGGATCGGAGAACGCGGCGCGAATTCTGCCACGGCGCGGCGGAGCCCGGCCGCCGCCGGTCGCAGCCAGACGGCACTTCGTCTCATTTTTCGCCGACCTGGAGGATCGCCAGGAAGGCTTCCTGCGGAATCTCGACGCTGCCGACCGACTTCATCCGCTTCTTGCCCGCCTTCTGCTTCTCGAGCAGCTTCTTCTTGCGCGTGATGTCGCCGCCGTAGCACTTGGCGAGCACGTTCTTGCGCATCGCCTTGATCGTCTCGCGCGCGATGATGTTCGCGCCGATCGACGCCTGCACGGCGACGTCGAACATCTGCCGCGGGATCAGCGAGCGCATCTTGGCGGCGACCTCGCGGCCGCGATACTGGGACACCGACCGGTGCACCATCACCGACAGCGCGTCGACGCGCTCGGAGTTGATCAGGATGTCGAGCTTCACGACGTCGGCGGCGCGGAACTCCTTGAACTCGTAGTCCAGCGACGCGTAGCCGCGCGACACCGACTTCAGCTTGTCGAAGAAGTCCATGACCACCTCGGCCATGGGCAGCTCGTACGTCAGCATCACCTGCCGCCCGAGGTACTGCATGTTCTTCTGCGTCCCCCGCTTCTCGGTGCACAGCGTGATGACCGGCCCGACGTATTCCTGCGGCATCAGGATGGTCGCGGTGATGATCGGCTCGCGGATCTCCTCGACCCGCGACAGGTCGGGCAGCTTCGACGGATTCTCGATTTCCATCACCGAGCCGTCGCGCATCAGGATCTGGTAGACGACGGTCGGGGCCGTCGTGATGAGATCCATGTCGTATTCGCGCTCGAGCCGCTCCTGGACGATGTCCATGTGCAGGAGGCCGAGGAAGCCGCAGCGGAAGCCGAACCCCAGCGCCTGCGACACCTCGGGCTCGTAGTGCAGCGAGGCGTCGTTGAGCTTGAGCTTCTCCAGCGCGTCGCGCAGCGCCTCGTACTGGTTCGACTCGACCGGGTAGAGACCGGCGAAGACCTGCGGCTTCACGTCCTTGAACCCGGGCAGCGCGGCGGCAGCGGGCCGTCCCGCCAGCGTCACCGTGTCGCCGACCTTCGCGGCGTGCAGTTCCTTGATCCCGGCGATGATGAAGCCGACCTCGCCGGCGCCCAGGTCGTCGCGGCCAACCGCCTTGGGCGTGAACACGCCGACCTGCTCGCAGCCGTAGACCGCGCCGGTCGCCATCAGCTGGATCTTGTCGCGCGGCTTGAGCGTGCCCTGCATCACGCGGACGAGCATGACCACGCCGACGTAGTTGTCGAACCACGAGTCGATGATCAGCGCCTGCAGCGGCGCCGCCGGGTCGCCCTTGGGCGGCGGAATGCGCGCGATCACCGCCTCGAGGATGTCGTCGATGCCCTCGCCGGTCTTGGCGCTGGCGCGGATCGCGTCCTGCGCGTCGATGCCGATGATGTCCTCGATCTCCTCGATCACGCGCTCGGGCTCGGCCGAAGGCAGGTCGATCTTGTTCAGCACCGGAACCACCGTCACGCCCTGCTCGATCGCGGTGTAGCAGTTGGCCACCGTCTGGGCCTCGACCCCCTGCGACGCGTCGACGACCAGCAGCGCGCCCTCGCAGGCGGCGAGCGAACGCGAGACCTCGTACGCGAAGTCGACGTGTCCCGGCGTGTCGATGAGGTTGAGGCTGTAGATCTGCCCGTCACGCGCCTTGTAGATCAGCGCTGCGGTCTGCGCCTTGATGGTGATGCCGCGCTCGCGCTCGAGGTCCATCGAGTCGAGCACCTGCGCCTCCATCTCGCGGTCGGCGAGGCCGCCGCAGCGCTGGATGAAGCGGTCGGCCAGCGTCGACTTGCCATGGTCGATGTGGGCAATGATCGAGAAATTGCGGATGTGGAGCACGTGGGTTCGTCGATTCCTGGGGGATCAGCGCGGGGCCGCGGCGGTCCCGGCGGCGTGCGCGACCGGCGGGCACCGCCGCCGAAACACGCAAACCGCTGAATTTTAGCGGATTTCGCGTCCGATGGCGAGATGCGGCGCGCGCCGCGCCTTCGGCATGCAACGCGGCGCCGGTCGCGTGCAGCGGCAGGACCGGCCGCGCGCCGCGGCGTCAGCCATGGCGCAGCGCGTCGTCGAGCCGGGCGCGGTCGAGCCGGTAGCGGCAGATCTCGCCGGTCGTCGCGACGGGCCCGGCAAACAGCACCGGCACCGCCTCGCCCCAGGCCGCTTCGAGCGCGGCGTGCCCGGGTGCATCGACGTCGATCACGTCGACCGCCACGCCGCGTGCCGCGGCGAGCGGCGCGACGGTGGCGAGCATCTCGTCGCAGAGGTGGCAATAGGCACGCGCGAGGAGCGTGAGCCGGGTCACCCCCACGCCGCCGCCCTCGCCTGCGCTCGGCGCCGCCCGCGGCGGCGGCGGTTTACGGTCATTCGCCGTTCGGCAGCCGCAGCGTCGAGTAGAAGCTGTTCTCGCCGCGCCTCAACTGCAGCGTCACCGGGGCACCCTTCTCCAGCTTGGCCAGCAGATCGTTGATCTGCGCCGCGCTCTTCGCCTCGATCGTCTGGCCGCGGCTGACGATCGCCAGGATCACGTCCCCCGCCTGCACGTTGCCGCGCACGACGCCGGCGATCTCCTCGACCAGCACGCCGGCCTTGAGATCCAATTCCTTCTTCTGCTCGTCGGTGAGGTCGGCCAGCACCAGTCCCATCCGGTTCGGCTTGGCCTTCTCCTTCGGCGCGCCGCCGCGTTTCGCCGGCGCGGCGGGCTCGGCTTCCTTGAGTTCGGCAACGGTGACGGCGACGTCGCGCTGCGATCCCTTGCGCCAGACGGTCAGGGTGACTTTGGTGCCGGGCTTCACCTGCGTGATGATCCGCGGCAGCGTGCTGCTGTTCGCGACGTCGCGACCGTCGACCTTCAGGATGATGTCGCCAGGCTCGACCCCGGCCTTCTCGGCGGGGCCGCCCTTCTCGACCGAGTTGACCAGCGCCCCCGCGGTCTGCTTCAGGCCGAAGGCCTCGGCGGTCTCCTTGGTCACTTCCTGGATCTGCACGCCGATGCGCCCACGGGTGACGCGGCCCTTGTCCTTCAGCTGGTTCACCGCGCCCATCGCCACATCGATCGGGATCGCGAACGCGAGGCCCATGAAGCCGCCCGAGCGGGAGTAGATCAGCGAGTTGATGCCGACGACTTCGCCCTTGAGATTGAACAGCGGCCCTCCCGAATTGCCCGGGTTGATCGCGGCGTCGGTCTGGATGAAGGGCACCAGGTTCTCCTGCGGCAGATCGCGGCCCTTGGCGCTCACGATGCCGGAGGTGATCGTGTTCTCGAGTCCGAACGGCTTGCCGATCGCGAACACCCATTCGCCGACCCGGAGCTTCTCGGGGTCGCCGATGACGACCTTGGGCAGGTTGGTGGCGTCGATCTTCAGCAGCGCGACGTCGGTGCGCTTGTCGGTGCCGACGACCTTGGCCTTGAACTCGCGCCGGTCGGCCAGCTTGATGCTCACTTCGTCGGCGCCGTCGACGACGTGCGCATTGGTGATCACGTAGCCGTCGCTCGAGATGATGAACCCGGAGCCGACCGACTGCGCCTCCCTCTCGGGCGCACCGCGCGGCCGCGGCACCTGGCCGAAGCGTCGGAAGAACTCGTAGAACGGATCGTCCTCGGAAATCTCCGGCATCCGCGGCGCGCGCGCCTTCTGGGTGACATCGACGCTGACGACCGTCGGGCTCTGCTTGTCGTAGAGATCGGTGAAGTCGGGCAGCGCGATGCTGCGGGTCTGGTTCGAATTCTGGCTCTGCGCCGCGGCGGGCAGCGGCAGCGCGGCCGCCAGGGCGACGACGGCTGCGGCGAGCGCGGCCACCAGGGTGCGGGGACGAACGATCATGGCGAAATCTCTCCTGCGGAACTTGCGGCAATGCCGACGGAACGGGGAAATCAACGGCGGGCGACCGATTGGGCGATCTGGCGCACGGCGGCGCCGGGCGCCTCGCCGAGCACCGTGACCAGGTGGTCGTCGATCTGCCGGGTGTACACCGACAGCGGACCGCGCTGCGACAGGCCGTTCGGGTGCGCCGACGCACCGGCGGGCTCGACGAAGACCGACACGGCGACCAGGCCGTCCGAGAACATCAGGTGGACGATCCGGTGCTTGCGCGACGAGAGGTTGCGGTACCCCTCGACCACCTTGACGAAGCCGGGCGGCAGCCTGGTCACGGCCCACCCCGTGTCGCGGGTGACGATCTCGCCGCGACCGAACTCCTTGACCTCCCACTCCGCCGGCACCGGCGGCCAGGACGGCTTGACCATGTCGCGGTCGATGCGCGCGCCGATGTGGACGTCGAGGAACGAGAACTGCTCGATCGCCTCGCCGCGTTCGTTCAGCAGGCGCGCCTTGAGCAGCAGTCCGGTCTGCGTGTCGGCCCAGAACTTGTGGCCGTAGCGGAATCCATCCTTCGGCTCGAACACATAGGCCTGCGCCTCGAGGCCCGCGACGCGGGTCGTCTCCGCCTTGCGGAATTCGTAGAACTGCGCGAGCGTGCTCTGCTGCTGGGGCGACAGCGACGGAAACGCATTGCGGAACGACGGCGGCTCGACGCGTACGACGCGGGCGTCGGGAAAATAGCAGCGGACCTCGCCGTTGCTGCGGATCACTTCGCGCGCCGGACCGTCGAGGCTGCTGAGCTTCTCGAACTCGGCGCCCGCGTCGTTGAGGTGGACGATGCGCGAGGTCTCGAGGCGATCGCCGAGATGAAAGGCGATGGTGCCGGCGTAGTTGAGCTGCTTCGCCGCCGCCGCCGCGCGCGCGAGCCACGCCGCGGCGTCCTCCGCGCGCGCCGGCGCCGCGACCAGCGTCGCCAGCGCGAGCAGCAGCGCATGACGGCGGGCCGCGTCGGCAAATCGCGCGGCGGCAGCGGTGGCGCGCGCTGCAGTCATCGCGCGGCGGCCGGCACCGACACCGTGCGCACGCCCGGCGGCACGCCGAGCATCTGCGTCGTCGGCGAGTACTCCTGGTGCGCGAGCACGAAGTCGGCCGGCGCGACCTGCGGCCTCACCTGCGCCGCGCGAACCAGCGCCGCCTCGCGCGCCTTGGCCACCGCGGTGGCCTGCGGGTCCAGCGTCGAGAAGGCGACCCAGCCGACCAGCCCGACCGCCGCGACCGTGGCCGCCGCCGCCCAGGCGAACGACTCGGGCCGCGCCGCGCGCGGCTTCGGCGCCAGCACGGTGGGCTCGGCCCCGAGCCGCGCCGCGAAACGCCGCGAAAATCCCGCCATCGGGGTTCCCGCGCCGCGCAGCGTGTCGCCGATCACGCAGTAGCCGGCCCACGTCGACAGGCCTTCGTCGCGTCGCAGCGACGCCCACACGGTCTCGAATTCATCGTCGTTCAGCTCGCCGTCGACCAACCGCGAAATTCCGTCGTCCATCACCATCTCCGATCCTTGTCGGTCCCCAGCAGCGGCCGGAGTTCGGCCGCGATCGCGTCGCGTGCCCGGAAGATCCGGGAGCGCACCGTGCCAATCGGACAATTCATCACGTTGGCGATCTCTTCGTAGCTCAGGCCCTCGATCTCGCGCAGCGTGATCGCGGTCCGCAAATCCTCGGGCAGCGCGTCCATCGCCTTGTTGACGGTGGTCGCGATCTCCCGGCCCATCAGCTCGGTCTCCGGCGTGTTCGAGTCGCGCAGCTGCTCCGCGTCCTCGAAGCTCTCGGCTTCCTCGTTGTCGAAGCTGGTCGACGTCGGCGCCCGCCGCCCCAGCGCCACCAGGTAATTCTTTGCCGTGTTGATGCCGATCCGGTACAGCCATGTGTAGAACGCACTGTCCCCGCGGAAGCTCGGCAGCGCGCGATAGGCCTTGATGAATGCCTCCTGCGTCACGTCCTCGACTTCCGCCGGGTCCCGCACCAGCCGCGACAGGAGACGCGCCAGCTTCCGCTGGTACTTGATGACCAGGAGCTCGTACGCGCGCTTGTCGCCACGCTGCGCGCGCTCGACGAGCTGCTGATCGACCTCGCGATCACCCATCGACGACAGTTCCCTGATTCATTCGTTGTTATGCCCGCCGAACGGCGGGCGCTGCGTCCGGCAGTGCGGAGTTCCGACCATCGAAGGCCGGGGAACTCCGAACAACGCTGCACGGCGCACGCTTGCCCAGACAGACCGCCGCCGCGGGGCAAAGTTCAAGAAATCGGCGCAACCGGGACCCAGGCGGGCGCAAGGCTTCATTTTTGCACGCGACGCCGGTCAGACTTGTCCAGGACAACCAGCGGTCGGACCTCGCCGGTGGCCGTGCCACGATAGTTGCGCACCGTGGGCTGCCGCCATGGCGCCAGCGCCTCGCGCTGCCGGTCGTCCAGCAGACCCAGCTGGTCGAGCACCGTGACCGTGGCGGGGTGCAGACCGCGCGCGGCGCCGTCGGCGACCTTGATCGCGATGCCGATGCCGCGACTGCGGACGCCGATGGCCTGGACGCCCTCGGCGCCGACCTTGGCGACGAAGTCGCCGCGGCCGGCGGCTGCCAGCGCGAGGTCACTGCGGCCATCGCCGGAAACCATCTCCGGATGGGCGGTCATCGCCTCGGCCAGCGTGCGCGCGGCGCCCCCGTACTCGGCGTCCTCGTCGCCAGCGGCAAGGCGCGCGTACGCGTACGCGAGGTTGGCCAGCGGCAGTGCGTAGTTGGGCGCCGAGCAGCCGTCGATGCCCCAGGGCAGCGCCGCCTCGTCCACCCCCGCGTAGTGCGCGACGGCGCGGCGGACCTGCTGCTGCAGCGGATGGTCCCAGGCCAGGTAGTCGTCCTTCGACCAGCCGCACTGGGTGCAGAACGCGAGCATCCCGCTGTGCTTGCCCGAGCAGTTGTGCGCCAGCGGCGACCAGGGCGGCGGCGGCGGCACCTCGCCGCGCAGTTCGTAGGCCAGCGGGGCGTGGGTGCCGCACTGCAGCTCGTCGGCACGGTTGCCGGACTTGGCGAGCATCGCCGCCGCGGCCTCGACGTGGCGCGGCTCGCCGGAATGACTCGCGCAGAGCAGCGCCACCTCGGCGGGCGTGTAGCCATAGTGCGCCGGACCGCCGGCGGCGACGAAAGGGAGCGCCTGGAACGGCTTCAGCGCGCTGCGCGTCATGGTGAGGAAGAACGGGTCGCCGGCCGCGTGGAGCAGCCGTCCCTCGCGGTCGACGACGGCGACCGATCCCAGGTGGAGGCTCTCCTCGACGGCGCCGCGGAGGACGACCGCCAGCGGCGCGTGCGCCGGCACGCGGGGCCTCGACGCGGCGTCGGATGGTGGGCGGGAAAGGGCGGCAGCGGGCATGTCGAATCGCGGGAAGGCAATCCGCCATTCTACCTGCCACGCCCTGCCCGCCCGCCGCGCCGACCCCCGGTGGCGACCAGGCCGGCCCCGGACCGGAGCGGTGCCGGCCCCAACCGCGTCCCGCGGCGCGGCCCGCTACCGCAGCGCGGTCGCGAGCGCCGTCCGTATCTGCTCGAGCGCGGCCGGGTCCTCGATCGTCGTCAGGTCGCCCGGATCGCGGCCCTCGGCCAGCGCCTGGATCGACCGGCGAAGCAGCTTCCCCGACCGCGTCTTCGGCAGCAGCGTGACGAAGTGCACCTGCCCGGGCCGGCCGATGGCGCCGAGCTCGCGGTCGACCGTGTCCATCACCTCCTTGCGCATCGCCGCCATCGACTCGGGCGTGGCGATCTTCGCGGGATCCTTGACCACGGCGAAGGCGACCGGAATCTGGCCCTTCAGCGCATCGGCGACGCCGACCACGGCGACTTCGGCGATGCCCGGGTGCGCCTGCACGGCCTCCTCGATCTCGCGGGTGCCGAGCCGGTGACCGGCGACGTTGATCACGTCGTCGGTGCGACCCAGGACGAAGTAATAGCCGTCCTTGTCGCGCGTCGCCCAGTCGAAGGTCGAGTAGACCTGCTTGTTGCGGAAGGTGGAGAAGTAGGTGCGCACGAAGCGATCGTCGTCGCCCCAGATGGTCGTCATGCACCCCGGCGGCAGCGGCGGCTGGATGGTCAGCACCGCCTTCTCGTCGGCGCCGACCTCCTCGGCCGTCGCCTCGGACAGCAGCTTGACGTCGTAGCCGTAGACGGGGAAGGACGGCGAGCCGAACTTGCGTTCCGTCTGCTCGACCCCCGGCTGCGCCGACATGATCGGCCAGCCGGTCTCCGTCTGCCAGTAGTTGTCGACGATCGCGACGCCGAGCGCGTCGGCCGCCCAGCGCGCCGTCGGCTCGTCGAGCGGCTCGCCGGCGAGGAACAGGTACTGCAGCGATCCGAGATCGTGCTTGTGCATGAACGCCGGATCCTGCTTCTTGAGCACGCGGATCGCGGTCGGCGAGCTGAACATCGTGCGCACCCTGAAGCGCTCGACGATCTGCCACCAGATCGCCGGGTCCGGCCGGATCGGCAGGCCTTCGTACATGATCGTCGTCGACCCGTTGATCAGCGGCGCGTAGATGATGTACGAGTGACCGACGACCCAGCCGATGTCGCTGGTGGTGAACATCGTCTCGCCGGGCTCGACGCAGAAGATGCGGCGCATCGACGACGCGAGCGCGACCGCATAGCCGCCGGTGTCGCGCTGCACGCCCTTCGGCTTGCCGGTCGTGCCCGAGGTGTACAGGATGTACGACGGCTCGCTCGACTCCAGCCATTCGCAGGGGACCAGGGCGTCCATGTGCTGCGCCCGCAGCGCCGCATAGTCGAGGTCGCGCCCGGGGGTACGCGGCATGTCGCGGTCGAGGCCGCGGTCGACGATGACCACGTGCGCCGGCGGGTGTGCGGCGAGGCGGCAGGCCTCGTCGACGAGGTGCTTGTACGGCACCGGCTTGCCGCCGCGCATGCCGGCGTCGGCCGTCACCATCACCTTGGGCTTCGCGTCGTCGATCCGCGTCGCGAGGCTCGCCGCGGCGAAGCCGCCGAACACCACCGAGTGGATCGCGCCGATCCGCGCGCAGGCGAGCATCGCGAACGCCGCCTCGGCGATCATCGGCATGTAGATCAGCACGCGGTCGCCCCGGCCCACGCCGTGCACCTTCAGGATCGCCGCGAAGCGGTTCACCTCCGCATGGAGGTCGCGGAACGTGTACGTCGCCTCGGCGCCGGTCTCGGTGGACAGGTAGACGAGTGCCGGCTGGTCGCCGCGCGAGGCGAGGTGCCGGTCGACCGCGTTGTGACAGAGATTCGTGCGGCCGCCGACGAACCATTTCGCGAACGGCGGGCGCGAATAGTCGAGGACCGACGAGAACGGTGTCTGCCAATCGATCAGCGCGGCTTCGTCGCGCCAGAAGGCGTCACGGTCGGCGAGCGAGCGGCGATGGAATTCCTGGTACGTGGGCACGGCGTTCCTCCTCGTGGCGCGGCCGGCGCCCAGTTCCCTTGTCTGCCGGGACCGGGCCGGGATCGTCGTCCCGTGCCCTGCCCGACCGGACGTCCGGCCGCAGAATGGCTTCTTGTGGTTCCCGTCAGGGATGGGTGTCGGCGCCGATCCGCACGACGGTGCGGCCCCGGATCATGCCCTTGAGGTACGCGTCGAAATGCGTCGGCAGCTCGTCGAAGTCGATCGTGCGCACCTGGTCGTGGACGCGGTCCGGCCGCCAGTCGACGGCCAGCTTGTTCCACACCTTCTGCCGGAAATGCATCGGGCAGTTCGCGCTGTCGGCGCCCAGCATGCCGACACCGCGGAGGATGAACGGGGCGACCGAGGTGGCGAGCTTCATGTCGGCGGCCAGCCCGACCGCTCCCACCATGCCGCCGACCTTCATCGTCGACAGCAGCCACGCCAGCAGGTCGCCGCCCAGATTGTCGACGACGCCGGCCCAGGTCGCCTTGTCGAGCGGCCGGATCTTCGACAGATCGATGCTGCGCCGGTCGAGCACTTCCTTCGCGCCCAGCCCCTTGAGGTACGGCGCCTCCTCCGGCTTGCCGGTGATCGCGACGACCTCGAAACCGGTCTTCGCGAGGATTTCCACGGCGACCGAGCCGACGCCGCCCGTGGCACCGGTGACGGCGACCGGACCCTGCGACGGCCGCAGCCCGTTGTGCTCCATCAGCATGATCGCCTGCGCCGCCGTGAATCCCGCGGTCCCCATGGTCATCGCGTCGAACGCGGTCATGCTTTCCGGCCGCCGGACGATCCAGTCGCCGGGGACGCGGACGAATTCGCTGTAGCCCCCGTCGTGGGCGACGCCCAGGTCGTAGCCGTGGACGATGACCTTGTCCCCCTTCTTCCAGCGGGGACTGCCCGAGGACTCGACGGTGCCGGCCATGTCGATGCCGGCGTTGGTCGGGTACTTGCGCATGATCCGGCCGGTGCCGTTGTACGACAGCGCGTCCTTGTAGTTGATCGTCGAGTACTTGGTGCGGATGACGACATCGCCGGCGTCGAGATCGTCGAGCTTCATCTCGACGAAGCGGCTCGACACCACCTTGTCCTGTTCGAACGTCCGGTAGGCCTTGAATGTCTGCACGCGAGTCTCCTTGAGTTGGGAGGGAGCCGAGGGAAAGGGTCGCCGAGGGGAAGCGGTGGCCGGGAAAGGTGTCAGCGGGGGGCGGCCGCGGTATCGCTGGCGCCGGCGAGGTGGGGCAACGCCATGTAGTCGTGGGTCTGCATCTCGGCGAGGCGGCTCGCCGTGCGCGCGAACTCGTGGCTGTTCGGCCCGGCGACGTACAGCTCGCCGGGCGGCACCGCCGCGGACACGACGAGCTTCACGCGATGATCGTACAGGATGTCGACGAGCCAGGTGAAGCGCCGCGCGCGATCGCCCATGTCGGCGGTCAGCCGGGGCACGTTCGCGAGCAGCAGCACCGAGAAACGGCGGGCGAGTTCGAGATAGTCGCGCTGCGAGCGCGGACCGTCGCACAGGGCATGGAAATCGAACCAGACGGCGCTGCCGGCCCGGCGAGTCGCATGGAGCGCGCGTCCCTCGATCGCCAGCTGCGCCGCTTCGTCGGGCCCGGTGCGCATCGCCTCGAAGGTCGCCGCCAGCGCCGCATCCGCCTCCGGCGAGATCGGGCTGTGATAGGTCTGCACGCGCTCCAGCACGCGCAGCCGGTAGTCGACGCCGCCGTCGACTTCGAGCACGTCGAGCTGACGCCGCAGCAGCTTGATCGTCGGGACGAAGTTCTGCCGCTGCAGCCCGTTCGGATACAGCGCCTCCGGCGGGTAGTTCGACGTCAGCACGAAGACCACGCCGTGCTCGAACAGCGCCGACAACAGCCGGCCGAGGATCATGGCGTCGGCGATGTCCGAGACATGGAACTCGTCGAAGCAGACGAGGCGCCACTTGTGCGCGATGCGCTGCGCCACGGTCGCCAGCGGATCGGCCTCGCGTTTCAGCGTGCCGAGCTCCGCGTGGACGTCGCGCATGAAGGCGTGGAAGTGGATGCGCGTCTTGCGCCGGATCGGCACCGCGGCGAAGAAGGCATCCATGAGGAAGCTCTTGCCCCGCCCGACGCCGCCAAACAGGTAGACCCCGCGCGGCACCTCGGGCGCGGCGAACAGCCGCTTCAGCTTCGACTGCCGCGCCGCGCGGAACGCCGCGAGCTCGTCGGCGAGTCGCTGCAGCCGCGCCTGCGCCGCCAGCTGCGCGGAGTCGAGGGCGGTGCCGCGCGCCGCCAGGATCGGGGCCAGGTGAGCGGCAATTCCGCGCGGCGTCGCGGCCTTCGCTTCCTTCGACGCGCGCGCCGCGGCCGTCATGCCGCGGCGTCCTTCCGCCCCGGCGAACGCCGCGACCGGCAGCGCCCCCGTTGGCCGATCGCGCAAGTCATCGCCGGCATGTCCTCTCGTGGCTCGTCATGATCGCGGCGGGCCGCAGTGGCGCCGCCGCTTTGCCCACCATTCTACGCAAACCGGGCACCTGGCTCAGAAGTTCAGCGCCCGGCCGTCGACCGCCAGTGCCGCCTCCTTGGTCGCCTCGGACAGCGACGGATGCGCGTGGCAGATGCGCGCCAGATCCTCGCTGGAAGCGCCGAACTCCATCGCCACGACGCCCTCGGCGATCAGCTCCGACGCCATCGGCCCGATCACGTGCATGCCGAGGATGCGGTCGGTCGTCGCGTCGGCGAGGATCTTCACGAAGCCGGAGGTGTCGCCCAGCGCCCGCGCCCGGCCGTTGGCGAGGAACGGGAACCGGCCGGACTTGTACGCGACCCCGGCCGACTTGAGCTGCTGCTCGGTCTGGCCGACCCAGGCGATCTCGGGCGCGGTGTAGATGACCCAGGGCACCGTATTGAAGTCGACGTGACCGTGCTGCCCGGCGATGCGCTCGGCGACGGCCACGCCCTCCTCCTCCGCCTTGTGCGCCAGCATCGGCCCGCGCACGACGTCGCCGACGGCCCACACCTGCGGCAGGTTGGTCCGGCACTCGGCGTCGACCTCGACGAAGCCGCGCTCGTCGAGCCTGAGCCCGGCCGCGTCGCCGGCGAGGCCGGCCGTGTGCGGCACGCGCCCGATCGAGACGATCAGCCGGTCGAACACGGCCTCCTGCGCCGTGCCGGCCGCATCGGTGTACGCGACCTTGACCTCGTTCTTCGCCGGCGTGACCGCGGTGATGGTGACGCCGGTGTGGATCGCGAGGCCCTGCCGGGTGAAGAGCTTCAGCGCCTCCTTCGCGACCGCCTCGTCGACGGCGCCGAGGAACACCGGCAGCGCTTCGAGCACCGTCACCTGCGCGCCGAGGCGACGCCACACGCTGCCCATCTCCAGTCCGATGACTCCCGCTCCGACGACCCCCAATCGCTTCGGCACCGTCGGCAGCGCCAACGCGCCGGCGTTGTCGAGGACCAGCCGGTTGTCGATCGCCACCCCCGGCAGCGGGCGCGGCTTCGAGCCGGTGGCCACGATCACGTGCTTCGCCGTCAGCACATTCACTACGCCGGCGCCGGCCGCCGGCGACCGAGATCGGCCAGCCGCCATCGCCTCGCGGTCCCGCGAACGAGCCGGTGCCGTGGAAGAACGCCACCTTGTTCTTCTTGAACAGGTGCAGGATGCCGTCGTTGTTCTGCGCGACGACCTTCTCCTTGCGCGCCTGCATGCGCGCGACGTCGAGCCCGAGTCCCTTGACCTCGATGCCGTGTTCGGCAAAGGCGTGGCCGGCGTGCTCGTAGTGCTCGGACGACTGCAGCAGCGCCTTCGACGGGATGCAGCCGACGTTGGTGCAGGTTCCGCCGGGCGCCGGCCGGCCGTCGGCGCGGACCCAGTCGTCGACGCAGGCCGCGCGAAGACCGAGCTGCGCGGCACGGATCGCCGCGATGTACCCGCCGGGGCCGCCCCCGATGACGACGACGTCGAATGCGGTGTCGGTCATGGCGTCACAGGTCCAGGAGCAGGCGCGCCGGATCCTCCAGCGCTTCCTTGATCGCCACCAGCGACAGCACCGCCTCGCGACCGTCGATGATCCGGTGGTCGTACGACTGCGCGAGGTAGTTGATCGGCCGCACGACCACCTGGCCGTTCTCGACCACCGCGCGGTCCCTGGTCGCATGGACACCGAGGATCGCCGACTGCGGCGGGTTGATGATCGGCGTCGACAGCATCGACCCGAACACGCCGCCGTTGCTGATCGTGTAGGTGCCGCCGGTCAGCTCCTCGACGGTGAGCTTGCCCTCGCCGGCGCGCTTGCCGTAGTCGGCGACCTGCTTCTCGATTTCCGCGATCGACATCTGGTCGGCGTCGCGCAGGATCGGCACGACCAGCCCGCGCGGGCTGCCGACGGCGATGCCGATGTCGAAGTACCCGTGGTAGACGATGTCCGCGCCGTCGATCGAGGCGTTGACCGCAGGGTACTTCTTCAGCGCGTGCACGGCCGCCTTGACGAAGAAGCCCATGAAACCGAGCTTCACGCCGTGCTCCTTCTCGAAGCGGTCCTTGTACCGGTTGCGCAGGTCGATCACCGGCTGCATGTTGACCTCGTTGAACGTGGTCAGGATCGCGGCGGTGGACTGCGACTGGACGAGGCGCTCGGCGACCCGCTGGCGCAGCCGCGACATCGGCACCCGCTGCTCAGGACGCGACCCGGGCGCGGCGGGTGGCGGCGCCATCGGGACCGGCGCGGGACGGGCCGCGGGGACGGCGGCCGGCAGCGGATTTCGCCTCGGCCGCAGCGAGCACGTCGCCCTTGGTGATGCGGCCGCCGCGGCCGGTGCCGTCGACCGCGGTCGGATCGACTCCGGTCTCGGCCAGCAGCTTGCGCGCCGCGGGCAGCGCGGTCGCGGAGGTCGACGGGACGGCGGCCGCCGCGGCCGCTTTGGCCGGCGCCGCCGCGGGCTTTGCCGCCGGCGCGGCGGCCGACTTCGCCTCGGTGTCGATGACGGCGATGACTTCCCCGCTCGCCACCGTGGCGCCGTTCGGGCGGACGATCTCGACCAGCACGCCGTCGCCCGGCGCCGGCAGCTCGAGCACGACCTTGTCCGTCTCGACATCGATCAGATTCTCGTCGCGCCGGACCGCGTCGCCGGGCTGCTTGTGCCAGCTGACCAGCGTCGCCTCGGCGACCGACTCCGGCAGCTGGGGAACCTTGACTTCGACTCGCATGAAGGTGCTTCCTCGTTAGGTGCCGACGAGCATCTCGCCGGCGGACAGCTTCCTGGCGAATGCGTCCTCGACCAGCTGCTTCTGCTGCGCATTGTGCTTGGACAGGTAACCGACCGCCGGCGCCGCCGACACCGGTCGCCCCGCGTACGCGAGCACCGCCTTCGGCGCGATGTCGGCGCGGAAGTACGCCCGCAGCCGGTACCACGCGCCCTGGTTCTGCGGCTCTTCCTGGCACCAGACGACTTCCCTGACGTTCGGGAACTTCGCCATCGCGGCCTTGAAGTCGGCGTGCGGGAACGGGTAGAGCTGCTCCAGGCGGATGATCGCGACGTCGTCGATCTTGTGCTCGCGGCGGTGCGCCGCGAGTTCGTAGTAGACCTTGCCGGTGCAGACGATGACGCGGCGGACGCTCTTCGCCGTGACCTTCGCCGTCTCGCCGATCACCGTGAGGAACGAGCCTTCGGCCAGTTCCTCCAGCGACGACACCGCCTCCTTGTGCCGCAGCAGGCTCTTCGGGCTCATGACGACCAGCGGCTTCCTGAACGGACGCACCATCTGGCGCCGCAGCAGGTGGTAGATCTGCGCCGGCGTCGTCGGGACGACCACCTGCATGTTGTGCTCGGCGGACAGCTGCAGGAAGCGCTCGGGCCGCGCCGACGAGTGCTCGGGCCCCTGCCCCTCGTAGCCGTGCGGCAGCAGCAGCGTCAGCCCGCAGATGCGGCCCCACTTCGCCTCGCCGGAGCTGATGAACTGGTCGATGACGACCTGCGCGACGTTGGCGAAGTCGCCGAACTGCGCCTCCCAGACGACCAGGCGGGTCGGGTCGGACGTGGCGTAGCCGTACTCGAAGCCGACGACGCCGTACTCGGTCAGCACCGAATCGATGACCTCGAACGTGGGCTGGTCCGGCTTCAGGTGCTGCAGCGGAACCCAGGTGCCCGAATCCCACTTCTCGCGGTTCTGGTCGTGCAGCACGGCGTGCCGGTGCGTGAACGTGCCGCGGCCGACGTCCTCGCCCGACAACCGGACGCCGTAGCCGTCGCTGAGCAGCGTCGCGTAGGCGAGGGTTTCGCCCATGCCCCAGTCGAGCGGCTGCTTGCCGTCGGCCATCGCGCGCCGGTCGGCGATCACCTTCTCGACGCGCGGGTGCAGCTTGAAGCCGGCCGGCACCTCGGTGACCTTCTTCGCCAGCGCCTTCACCGTCCGGAGCGGCAGCCGGGTGTCGCCGGCCACCGTCCAGTGGTGGCCCTTGTACACGCTCCAGTCGACCGCGAACGGATGCTTGTAGTTCGACAGGATCGTCGTGTTGGTGTGCAGGCCCTTGTCCATCGCCTCGCGGTACGTCGCGATCATGGCCTCGGGCTCGCCTTCCTTGACGGCGCCGGAGGCGACCAGGCGGTCGGCGTAGAGCCGCCGCGTGCCGGGGTGCGCGGCGATCTTCTTGTACATCAGCGGCTGCGTCACCATCGGCTCGTCCGCCTCGTTGTGGCCGAGACGGCGGAAGCACACGAGGTCGATGAACACGTCCTTGTGGAACTGCTGCCGGTACTCCATCGCCAGCTCGATCGCAAGCAGGCAGACCTCGGGATCGTCGGCGTTGACGTGGAAGATCGGCGCGTCGACCATCTTGGCGATGTCGGTGCAGTACAGCGTGCCGCGGGTGTCGCGCGGGTCCGAGGTCGTGAAGCCGATCTGGTTGTTGATGACGATGTGGATCGTGCCGCCGGTGTAATAGCCGCGGGTCGATGCCATGTTGAGCACCTCCTGCAGCACGCCCTGGCCCGCCACCGCGGCGTCGCCGTGGATCAGCACCGGCAGCACCTTGTCGCCGCGGGTATCGCCCTTCCGCTGCTGGCGCGCGCGCACCGACCCTTCGACGACCGGATTGACCGCCTCGAGGTGCGACGGGTTGAACGCCAGCGTGAGGTGCATCGGACCGCCGGGCGTGACGACGTCGGACGAGAAGCCCTGGTGGTACTTCACGTCGCCGGCGCTGAACTGCTGCGCGTGCTTGCCCTCGAACTCCGAGAACAGGTCGCGCGGCATCTTGCCGAAGGTGTTGACCAGCACGTTGAGCCGGCCGCGGTGCGCCATGCCGATCACCGTCTCCTGCACGCCGGCGGCGCCGGCGATCTGGATCAGGTGGTCCAGCATCGGGATCATCGTCTCCCCGCCCTCGCCGGAGAAGCGCTTCTGCCCGACGTACCTGGTGTGCAGGTAGCGCTCGAGCGTCTCCGCCGCGGTGAGGCGCTCGAGGATGTGCCGCTGGAGGTCGGGGCCGTAGCCGGGCCGCGAATGGCTCGACTCGAGCCGGGCCTGGACGAAGCGCTTGACCGAGGTGTCCGCGATGTACATGTACTCGGCGCCGAAGGTCCGGCAGTACGTGTCCCGCAGCGCGGCGACGATGTCGCGCAGCTTCATCCGCGGCGCGCCGCCCTTGAACGACCCGACGTCGAACTCGGTGTCGTAGTCGGCCTCGGTGAAGCCGTAGGTCGACAGGTCGAGGTCGGCGATGTACGGCTTCTCGGCACGCGCGAGCGGGTCGAGGTCGGCGTGGAACATTCCCAGCGTGCGGAACTTGCCGATCAGCTGGAGCACCTGCACCTGCTTGTGCATGGTGGTCGCGTCGACCATCGCGCCGGCGATCTTGCGGCTCCTGCCGAGCTGGATGAACGACTCGATCACCGGCGCGTGCGCGACGTCGGCGGCGCCGCCGCGCAGCGTGTCGAAGTACGCGCGCCAGTCGCCGGCGACCGTCGACGGGTCGGCGAGGTAGCGCTCGTACTGCTCCTCGATGAACGGGACGTTGGCGCCGAACAGCGTCGACGTCGCCCCGAAGTCCTTCATGGTGCTCATGGCTGACCTCTCCGGCAGCGGCGCTCAGCGCTTGTCGATCGGCTGCACGCTGCGCCGCGTGGCGCCGGTGAACAGCTGCCGCGGCCGCCCGATCTTGTACTCCGGATCGGCGATCATCTCGTTGAGCTGCGCGATCCAGCCGACGGTCCGCGCCAGCGCGAAGATCGCGGTGAACAGCGGCACCGGGATGCCGATCGCCTTCTGCACGATCCCCGAGTAGTAGTCGACGTTCGGGTAGAGCTTGCGCGACACGAAGTAGTCGTCCTCGAGCGCGATCTTCTCCAGGGCCATCGCCAGCTTGAACAGCGGGTCGTCGTGCAGCCCGAGTTCGGTCAGCACCTCGTGGCAGGTCTCGCGCATCAGCTTCGCGCGCGGGTCGTAGTTCTTGTACACGCGATGGCCGAACCCCATCAGCTTGACCGTGCTGTTCTTGTCCTTGACCTTGGCGATGTACTCGCCGATCTTCGCCACCCCGCCCTGCCTCTGGATGTCGTAGAGCATGTTGAGGCAGGCCTCGTTGGCGCCGCCGTGCGCCGGGCCCCAGAGGCAGGCGACGCCGGCCGCGATGGCGGCGAACGGGTTGGTGCCCGACGAGGCGCACAGCCGCACCGTCGACGTCGACGCGTTCTGCTCGTGGTCGGCGTGGAGGATGAAGATCCGGTCCATCGCGCGCACCAGCACGTCGTTCGACTTGAAGTCCTCGCACGGCGTCGCGAACATCATCCGCATGAAGTTGCCGGCGTAGGAGAGGTCGTTGCGCGGGTACATGTAGGGCTGGCCGACCGAGTACTTGTAGGCCATCGCGACCAGCGTGGGCATCTTGGCGATCAGGCGGATCGCGGAGATGTCGCGCTGGTTGGCGTCGTGCAGGTTGATCGAATCCGGGTAGAACGCGGACAGCGCGCCGACGAGCCCCGTCATCACCGCCATCGGGTGCGCGTCGCGGCGGAAGCCGCGCAGGAAGAACTGCATCTGCTCGTTGACCATCGTGTGCTTGGTCACCCGGCCGGTGAAGTCCTTCTGCTGCGCCAGGTTCGGCAGCTCGCCGTAGAGCAGCAGGTGGCAGACTTCCATGAAGTCGCACCTGACCGCGAGCTCGTCGATCGGATAGCCGCGGTACAGCAACTCGCCCTTGTCGCCGTCGATGTAGGTGATCGCGGAGTTGCAGGAGGCCGTCGAGAGGAATCCGGGGTCGTAGGTGAACTTCCCGGTCTTGCCGTAAAGCGTCCGGATGTCGATGACCTCGGGGCCGACCGAACCGGCGAGGATGGGAAACGAGACCGACGGCGAACCGTCGGAGAAGGTCAGCGTGGCGGTGCGGTTTTCGCTCATCTCAGGTGCTCCATGCGCAGTGTTGGGTGCCCCGGATGCGGGACGTCCCGCGCCGGGGAGGACTGCATTGCGGTGCTGCTATGCGTCGATGCTGCCATGCGTCGGTGCTGCCATGCGGTGCCGGCGCCGACCCTTCCCGCCGCGGCGGGAGACCGGATCACGCCGCCCGCAGCACGGCGACCATCGGCGCAAGCGCCGGATCGTCGGGCTCGGTGCGGCCCGCCAGCAGGTCCCACAACTCGTTGTCGGCAAGATCGAGCAGCCGGTCCAGCGCGGCCACCTCGGTCTCCCCCAGTTCCGCTCCGCGTGCGTCGAGAAACCGCGCGAGGATCAGATCGTTCTCCAGCATCCCGCGCCGGCAGCGCCAGCGCAGGCGGTTCAGTTCGGTCGGCGTCATCGCGCGCCCGCCTAGACGGCGCGCTTGACCATGATGTCCTTGATCTTGCCGATCGCCTGCGTCGGGTTGAGTCCCTTCGGGCAGACGTCGACGCAATTCATGATCGTGTGGCAGCGGAACAGCCGGTACGGGTCCTCGAGGTTGTCCAGCCGCTCGTTGGTCGCCTGGTCGCGGGAGTCGGCGATGAAGCGGTACGCCTGCAGCAGCCCGGCCGGCCCGACGAACTTGTCGGGATTCCACCAGAACGACGGGCAGGACGTCGAGCAGCAGGCGCAGAGGATGCACTCGTAGAGCCCGTCGAGTTCCTCGCGGTCCTCGGGCGACTGCAGCCGCTCCTTCTCCGGCGGCGGCGTGTCGTTGACGAGGTACGGCTTGATCGAGTGGTACTGCTTGAAGAACTGGCTCATGTCCACGATCAGGTCGCGGATCACGGGAAGCCCGGGCAGCGGCCGCAATTCGACGGGCTCCCTGAGTTCCTTCAGGTTGGTGATGCACGCCAGCCCGTTCTTGCCGTTGATGTTCATCGCATCGGACCCGCACACGCCCTCGCGGCAACTGCGGCGGAACGCGAGCGTGTCGTCGACGGACTTCAGGCGGACGAGCGCGTCGAGCAGCATCCGGTCGGTGGGCTCGAGCGCGACGTCGTATTCCTGGTAGCGGGGCCTCGCGTCCTGCTCGGGGTCGTAGCGGTAGATGCGGAATTTCATCCTGGGCTCCGTTGTGGCTCTCTCGACTCGCCTCGGGGTCTCAGTACGACCGCGCCTTCGGCGGGAACGCGTCGACCGACAGCGGCTTCATGTTGACGGACTTGTACGCGAGGCGGTTGCCTTCGCGGTACCACAGCGTGTGCTTCATCCAGCCGGCGTCATCGCGGTTCGGGTAGTCGCTGCGGGCCTGCGCCCCGCGCGACTCGCGCCGCGCCTCCGCCGACACGATCGTCGCCTTCGCGGTCTCGATCAGGTTGTCGAGCTCCAGTGCCTCGACGCGCGCCGTGTTGAACGTGCGGCTCTTGTCCTTGATCGCCACGCGCCTGACCCGCTCCTCGATCTCGTGCACCTTGCTCACGCCCTCGGACAGCAGCTCCTGGTTGCGGAACACGCCGCAGTGCGTCTGCATCGTCTTGCGCAGCGCGTTGCCGACGTCGGCAACCGACTCGCCCGACGCGGCGCCGTCGAGGCGCGCGAGGCGGGCAAGCGCGCCGTCGCCGGCGTCCGCCGGCAGCGCGCGGTGTCCCTGCGCCTTCAGGTTCTGGTTGACGACGAAGTTGCCGGCCGCGCGGCCGAACACGACGAGGTCGAGCAGCGAGTTGGTGCCGAGGCGATTGGCGCCGTGCACCGACACGCAGGCGCACTCGCCGACGGCGTAGAGGCCCTCGACGACGGCGCGGTCGTCGCCGTCCCTCGGCGCCACGACCTGCCCGTGGATGTTCGTCGGGATGCCGCCCATCTGGTAGTGGATCGTCGGCACGACCGGGATCGGCTCCTTGATGCAGTCGACGTTGGCGAACTTGAGCGCGATCTCGCGGATCGACGGCAGCCGCTTGAGAATGACTTCGGGTCCGAGGTGGTCCAGCTTCAGCAGCACGTGGTCCTTCTCGGGACCGCAGCCGCGACCTTCCTTGATCTCCTGGTCCATCGAACGGCTGACGACGTCCCGCGACGCCAGGTCCTTGGCGTTGGGCGCATAGCGCTCCATGAAGCGCTCGCCGTTGCTGTTGAGCAGGATGCCGCCCTCGCCGCGCACACCCTCGGTGATCAGCACGCCGGCGCCGGCGACGCCGGTCGGGTGGAACTGCCAGAACTCCATGTCCTGCAACGGCATCCCGGCACGCGCGACCATCCCGAGGCCGTCGCCGGTGTTGATGAAGGCGTTGGTCGACGCGGCGAAGATGCGGCCGGCGCCGCCGGTCGCGAGCATCGTCGCCTTGGCCTGCAGGATCATCACCTCGCCGGTCTCCATCTCCAGCGCGGTGACGCCGACGACGGTGCCGTCGGCGTCGCGGATCAGGTCGAGCGCCATCCACTCGACGAAGAACTGGGTTCGCGCGCGGACGTTGCGCTGGTACAGCGTGTGCAGCAGCGCGTGCCCGGTGCGGTCGGCCGCGGCGCAGGCGCGCTGCACCGGCTTCTCGCCGAAGTTCGCCATGTGGCCGCCGAACGGCCGCTGGTAGATCGTGCCGTCGGCGTTGCGGTCGAACGGCATGCCGAAGTGCTCGAGTTCGTAGACGACCTGCGCGGCCTCGCGGCACATGAACTCGATCGCGTCCTGGTCGCCGAGCCAGTCGGAACCCTTGATCGTGTCGTACATGTGCCAGAGCCAGTTGTCCTCGCTCATGTTGCCGAGGCTGGCGCCGATGCCGCCCTGCGCGGCGACGGTGTGCGACCGGGTCGGGAAGACCTTGGACAGCACGGCCACCGACAGCCCGGCCTCCGACAGCTGCAGGGAGGCGCGCATGCCGGAGCCGCCGGCGCCGATCACGATCGCATCGAACTTGCGTACGGACAGCCGGCTCATGCGCGGACTCCCCACAGGATCTGGATGGTCCAGCCGAGGTAGGCGACGAGCAGCAGCGCGGTCGCCGCCTGCAGCGTGAGCCGCAGCCCGACCGGCTTGATGTAGTCCATGAAGATGTCGCGCACGCCGATCCATGCGTGGTAGAGCAGCGAGACCATGAACAGGAAGCTCGCCATCCTGAAGGCGGCGCTGGCGAACAGCGCCTGCCACAGCGCGTGGTCGATGCCGGCGTTCACCAGCAGGATCGCCACCAGCAGCAGCGTGTAGAGCGCCATCACGACGGCCGTCACGCGCTGGACGACCCAATCCTTGAGCCCGTAGTGGGCCCCCACCGCCTGGCGTCGCGTCACCATAGCCGCACCCCCACGATCAGCGTCAGCGCCAGGCTGACCGCGAGGACGATCACGCTCGAGCGGCGCGCGGCCGGCAGGTCGATGCCCTTGTGCAGGTCGAGCAGCAGATACCGGATGCCGGCGCAGAAGTGGTGGAGGTACGCCCACGCGAAGCCGAGCAGCACGAGCTTCGCCAGCGGGTGCGCCCACGCGGCCTTCATCTCGGCGAACGCGGCCGGCGATCCGAGGCTGGTCGCGACGGCCGCCAGCAGCAGCGGAATGCCGAACAGGAACAGGAGCGCGCCGGAGATCCGGTGCAGGATCGACACGATGCCGGGCAGCGGCAGGCGGATCCGCACGAGATCGAGGTACACCGGACGCGGCTTGACCACAGGTCGCTCAAGCGCAGACATGGCGGGACTCGTCACGAGGGGGAATGGAAACCACGGGGCACTCCGCGGCGAGAACTGCGCCGCGACCGGCGGCGGCAGCGCGGCGCGCCCGCAGCGCCGTGTGCCGTTGCCGTTGCCGATGCCGCGGTCGGGCGCGACGGGCGCGCCGGGCAGGCAAACGGGGTCCGGGATCGGGGCATCGGGGCGGTGAGCTTCGAACGTCGCCGGATCGGCCGCGGCAGCCGGAAACCGGTCACGGGACCGGCCTTCCGCCGCCGCCGCACGGCGGCTTGGTGCACAGCAATAAAGTATAGCGTGTTTCCCCCGAACCGGACGGCCGCCGCGGGTCGACACGGGCGGTCCGTGCCGCTGCGGTTCGTGACGGGCCCGCCGTCGCGCGCGTTCGCGCTGCCGGGGGCCAGCGGGCGACCATCGGACCGATCAGCCGAGTTCATTGTGGTAATGCGTCAGCCGCGTGACGCAGAGGCCGCGGCGGACTTCGACCGGGCGATCGCCGTAGGTGTACGCGACGCGCTCGACCGCCAGCAGCGGCGTGCCGACCGCGACGCCCAGGGCGGCGGCGGTCGCCTCGTCGGCGCCGATCGCCCGCAGCCGCTCGTCGGCCTTGAGCATCCGCACGCCGAACTGCGTCTCGAAGAAGCTGTACATCGACCCTTCGTAGGCGTCGAACTTCGCCCGCGTCAGGCCCCGGAACAGCGCCGCGGGCAGCGTGATCTCGTCGAGCACCGCCGGCTCGCCGGCGTAGAGCAGCACCCGCTTCAGCACCACGACCGGGTCTCCGGGCTTCAGGTCCAGCAGCCGCGCCGTCTCCGCGCCGGCCTTGGCGCGCTTCAGGTCCACCAGCCGGCTCTCCGGATATTCGTCGACGCCGTCGTTGCGGCGGATGCGAAGGAAGCGGAACGACGAGCTCCTTTCCTCGGTATGGGTGGCGACGAAGGTGCCCTTGCCCTGGCGCCGCACCACCAGGTTGTCGCCGGCCAGTGCGTCGATCGCCTTGCGCACCGTGCCCTGGGACACGCCGAAGCGACCGGCCAGGTCGATTTCGCTGGGGATCGCCTCGCCCGGACGCCATTCGCCGGTGTCCAGGCTGCGCACGAGCAGCGCCTTGATCTGGAGGTACAGCGGCTGGAAGGTGGGCGACGAGGACGGGGCCATGGTGACGGTGCGGGGCGGACACGGCTCCGCCGGGCGCCGGAGCGGAAAAACCGGACGGCCCGCGGCGGTCGCGGGCTCGACAGCGCGTATTATTGGCTGTCGCGGTGACGTTGTCTATCTAGTGTCTTATATAAGCTATAAGACATAAGACTAAATTGACATCCGCCGACCGCTGCACCTAGAATGTTGCGCACCGCAGCATCCGGGTGGCGCGCCCGCGATGCCGAAACAGGACGCCGGGCCCCGCCTGGCGCCCAGGGTCGCCACCCGGAAGCCTCACCGTCGTCATCGAAGCCCTGCAACGATCCACCGTTCCCTCACGAGGAGCCCCGTCATGAAGAAGCCCATTCGCGTGGCCGTCACCGGCGCCGCCGGTCAGATTGGTTACAGCCTGCTGTTCCGCATCGCCTCCGGCCAGATGCTCGGACCCGACCAGCCGGTCATCCTGCAGCTGCTCGAGTTGCCGATGGACAAGGCACAGGCGGCGCTGAAGGGCGTGATGATGGAGCTCGAGGACTGCGCGTTCCCGCTGCTCGCCGGCATGGTCGGCACCGCCGATCCGAAGGTGGCGTTCAAGGACGCGGAAGTCGGGCTGCTCGTCGGCGCGCGTCCGCGCGGTCCCGGCATGGAGCGGAAGGATCTGCTGCTCGAGAACGCCAAGATCTTCACCGAGCAGGGCAAGGCGCTCGACGCCGTCGCGTCGCGCAACGTCCGCATCCTGGTCGTCGGCAACCCCGCGAACACCAACGCCTACATCGCGATGAAGTCGGCGCCGTCGCTGCCGAAGAAGAACTTCACCGCGATGCTGCGCCTCGACCACAACCGCGCGCTGTCGCAGCTCGCCGCGAAGAGCGGAACGGCGGTCGGAGACATCGAGAAGATGGTCGTCTGGGGCAATCACTCGCCGACGATGTACGCCGACTACCGCTTCGCCACCGTCGGCGGCAAGTCGGTCAAGGACCTGATCGGCGACGAGAACTGGAACCGCACCGAATTCCTGCCGAAGGTCGGCAAGCGCGGCGCCGCGATCATCGAGGCGCGCGGCCTGTCGTCGGCGGCGTCGGCGGCCAACGCGGCGATCGACCACGTCCGCGACTGGGTGCTGGGCACCGGTGGCAAGTGGGTGACGATGGGGATTGCATCCGACGGCAGCTACGGGATCCCGCAGGACGTGATGTACGGCTTCCCGGTGACCTGTGCCGGCGGCGAGTACACCGTCGTTCAGGGCCTGCCGATCGACGACTTCTCGCGCGAGCGGATGAACCTGACGCTGAAGGAGCTCGAGGAAGAGCGCGCCGGCGTCGCCGACCTGCTCCGCTGACCGGGCGACGCACCGAGCATGCTCCCGCCGCAGGCCGCGCTTTACGGCCACGACCGCGCGCTGCCGGTACTGCCGCCCTGCGTGCACTACGCCGGCAGCGAACGCTTCATCGCCCGCGCGCTGGCGCTGCAGGCCGAACGCGGGCCGGTGTTCGATGTGGCGGCCGACTGCGAGGACGGCGCGGCCGTCGGCGCCGAGCTTGCGCACGCAGCGATGGTCGCGCGGCTGCTGGCCTCGCCGGCCAACGCGCACGACCGCGCCGGGGTGCGCGTCCACGATGTCGCCCACCCGGCGTTTCGTGCCGAGCTCGAGATACTCGTCGGCGAGGCGGGCCACCGCCTTGCCTTCGTCACGCTACCCAAGGCGCGCGACGCCGGCGACGTCGCGCGCTTCCTCGACGCGTTAGCGCGGGAGACCGCGCGCCGCGGCCTCGGCCGCGAGATTCCCGCCAGCGTGCTGGTGGAGACCCACGGCGCGCTCCACGATGCCTGGGCGATCGCGGCGCTGCCGGGCGTGGTGTCGCTGGACTTCGGCACGCTGGATTTCGTCAGCGCCCACCACGGCGCCATTCCGCTGTCGGCGATGGAGTCCCCGGGCCAGTTCGACCACCCGCTCGTCCGCCGCGCCAAGTGCGAGACCGCGGCCGCGGCACTCGCGCACGCCATCGTTCCCGCGCACGGCGTCACCCGCGCCCTCGACGACCCCGAGGCCGTCTACGCCGACGCGCGGCGCGCCCGCGCCGAGTTCGGCTTCCTGCGCATGTGGAGCATCCACCCGTCGCAGATCGAGCCCATCGTCCGCGCGTTCGCGCCGCACCCGGGCGAGATCGACGAGGCGGCCGCGGTGCTCTCCGCGGCGCAGGCCGCCGACTGGGCGCCGCTCGCCGTGGGGGGCCGCCTGCACGACCGCGCGTCGTACCGCTATTGCTTCACCGTGCTGCAGCAGGCCCGCGCCGCGGGACTGCCGCTGCCACCCGCGGCCGCCTCCTGGTTCGCGTCGCCCGCCGCGGGTCGCGTTACGACGGAGTCCCGGTGACCGCTCCCACGCCCGGCTCGAGGTTCCGCGCCGCGCTCGCGCGCACCTGAGCCGGACTTCGCGCCGACTCGCGCCCGACCGCCGAAGCCGATTGCCCCCGCCGGATCCCGCCGTCGAATTCCGCGCCATGCCCACCCACGCCGCCGTCGTCCGACCGAAGCCCGACCAGGTCCTCGTCGACATCGCCGATTACGTGACGCGGTACCGGGTCACCCGCAAGGACGCCTACGACACCGCCCGTCATTGCCTGATCGACGCGCTGGGCTGCGCCTTCGAGGCGCTCGGGTATCCGGCCTGCACCAAGCTCCTGGGTCCGGTCGTCCCGGGCACCGTCGTGCCGCACGGCGCCAAGGTTCCGGGAACATCGTTTCAGCTCGACCCCGTGCAGGCGGCGTTCAACCTCGGCGCGATGATCCGCTGGCTCGACTTCAACGACACCTGGCTCGCCGCCGAATGGGGCCACCCCTCGGACAACCTGGGGGGTATCCTGATGACCGCCGACTGGCTGTCGCGCACGGCGATCGCCAACGGCAAGGCGCCGCTGCCGATGCGGGACGTGCTCACGGCGATGATCAAGGCGCACGAGATCCAGGGCTGCCTCGCGCTCGAGAACGCGTTCAACGCGGTCGGCCTCGACCACGTCGTCCTGGTCAAGGTAGCGTCGACCGCGGTGGTCGCCGGGATGCTGGGCCTCGCGCACGACGAGATCGTCAATGCGGTGTCGCTGGCCTGGGTCGACGGCCAGCCGCTGCGCACCTACCGCCACGCGCCGAACACCGGCTCGCGCAAGAGCTGGGCCGCTGGCGACGCGACGTCGCGCGCGGTGCGCCTTGCGTTGATCGCGAAGACCGGCGAGATGGGCTGCCCGTCGGCGCTCACGGCCAAGTCCTGGGGCTTCTACGACGTGCTGTTCAAGGGCAATGCGTTCAGGTTCCAGCGGCCCTACGGCAGCTATGTGATGGAGAACGTGCTGTTCAAGATCAGCTTCCCGGCCGAGTTCCACGCGCAGACCGCCGCCGAGTGCGCGCTGCAGATCCACCGGCAGCTCGCCAGGATCGGCAGGACCGCGGCGGACGTGAAGAGGATCACCGTCCGCACGCACGAGGCCTGCATCCGCATCATCGACAAGAAGGGGCCGCTCGACAATCCGGCCGACCGCGACCACTGCATCCAGTACATCGTCGCCGTCGCCACCCTGTTCGGCCGCCTGACCGCCGACGACTACGAGGACGCGGTCGCCGCCGACCCGCGGATCGAGGCGCTGCGCGGGAAGATCGTCTGTGTCGAGGATCCGCAGTTCAGCCGCGATTACCACGACCCGGACAAGCGCTCGATCGCCAACGCGCTCACCGTCGAATTCAACGACGGCAGCAAGCTGAAGGAGTTCGTCTGCGAATACCCGATCGGCCACAAGCGCCGGCGCCGGGAAGGCATGCCGATCCTGGTCGAGAAGTTCCGCACCAACCTCGCTCGCCGCTTCCCCACCCGGCAGCAGGAGGCGATTCTCAACGTCGCACTCGACGCGAAGGCGCTCGACGCGATGCCCGTCAACGAATTCGTAGACCTGATGGTGATCTGACCATGCACCCGACGCCAAGCGCCCCGCGCACTTCTCCCGCCGCAGCTGCGGCGGGTGCCCTCGCATTCGCCGCCACGCTCGTCCTGGCCCCCGGGTCGGCACTGGCGCAGGACTACCCGACGCTCAAGGCCGGTCAGTGGGAATTGACGACGACGACCTCGACCACCCCCGACAAGCCGACCAAGACCACCTACTGCCTCGACGCCAGCGTGCAGAAGGAAATGGCCGGCTTCGGCGAGGGCATGCGCAAGGAAATGTGCGTGAGGTCCACGATGAAGCGGGAGGGCAACCGCTATGTCGGCGAGTCCGAGTGCCGCCTCGGCACGACGACGATGAAGTCCCGCAGCGTGATGACGCTGACCGGCGACACGACCTACCGCACCGAGGTCAAGGCGACCTACGACCCGCCGTTCATGGGCATGAAGGAGTCGACGACGATCGTCGAGGGCCGCCACACCGGCGCGTGCCGCGACGGCCTCGTCCCCGGCGACCTGGTCACCGCGACGGGCCAGAAGATCAACGTCAAGCAACTGCAGGAAATGCGCGAGCGCCGGCCGGCGAACCCGGCCGCGCCCGCCCCGGCGACCGCGCCGAAGCCGGCAACCCCGGCCACCCCCGCCCCCAGGTAACCGACCCCGAAAAAGGCAGACAGATGAGCCACAACCTCTTCGACACCCTCCAGCAGTTCAAGCTCGGCGCCGGCGGCGCCGGGAAGTTCTATTCGCTGCCCGCGCTCGAGAAGGCCGGCGTCGGCAAGGTCTCGCGGCTGCCGGTCTCGATCCGCATCGTGCTCGAGAGCGTGCTGCGCAACTGCGACGGCAAGAAGGTCAGCGAGCACCACGTGCGCGAGCTGGCCAACTGGAAGCCGACCGGGGAGCGCGTCGACGAGATTCCCTTCGTCGTCGCCCGCGTGGTGCTGCAGGACTTCACCGGCGTGCCGCTGCTCGCCGACCTGGCCGCGATGCGCAACGTCGCGCACGACATGGGCAAGAACCCCAAGACGATCGAGCCGCTGGTGCCGGTCGACCTGGTCGTCGACCACTCGGTGATGATCGACCACTACGGGACGAAGGACGCGCTCGACCTCAACATGAAACTCGAGTTCCAGCGCAATGCCGAACGCTACGAGTTCATGAAGTGGGGGATGCAGGCGTTCGACACGTTCAAGGTCGTGCCGCCCGGCATCGGCATCGTCCACCAGGTCAACCTGGAGTACCTGGCGCGCGGTGTCCACAGCAAGGCGGGGATCTACTACCCCGACTCGCTGGTCGGCACCGACAGCCACACGACGATGATCAACGGCATCGGCGTCGTCGGCTGGGGCGTGGGCGGCATCGAGGCCGAGGCCGGCATGCTGGGCCAGCCCGTCTACTTCCTGACGCCCGACGTCGTCGGCGTGGAGCTCTCGGGCCGGCTCAACGAGGGCATCACCGCGACCGACCTCGTGCTGACCGTCACCGAGATGCTGCGCAAGGAAAAGGTCGTCGGCAAGTTCGTCGAGTTCTTCGGCGAAGGCGCGGCGACGCTGGCCGTGCCCGATCGCGCGACCATCGCCAACATGGCGCCGGAGTACGGCGCGACGATGGGCTTCTTCCCCGTCGACGACGCGACGGTCGAGTACCTGCGCAACACCGGCCGCACCGACGCCGAGGTCGACGCCTTCGCGTCGTACTTCAGGGCGCAGGGGCTCTACGGCATGCCCAGAAGCGGCGACATCGACTACACCAAGGTGCTCAAGCTCGACCTCGCGTCGATCAAGCCGTCGGTCGCCGGGCCGAAGCGCCCGCAGGACCGCATCGAGCTCGCCAGCCTGAAGGCGAAGTTCACCGACCTCTTCAGCAAGCCCATCGCCGACAACGGCTTCGCCAAGAAGCCCGACGAGCTGGCGCAGCGCTTCAAGGCGGCCAACGGCGTCGAGCTGGGCTCGGGCGACGTGCTGATCGCCGCGATCACCTCGTGCACGAACACGTCGAACCCCAGCGTGCTGATCGCCGCCGGGCTGCTGGCGCAGAAGGCCGTCGCGAAGGGCCTCAAGGTCCGGCCGCACATCAAGACCTCGCTGGCCCCGGGCTCGCGCGTCGTCACCGATTACCTGACCCGGGCGGGGCTGCTGCCGTCGCTGGAGGCGCTCGGCTTCAACGTCGCCGCCTACGGCTGCACCACCTGCATCGGCAATGCCGGCGACCTCGCCCCGGAGTTCAACGAGACCATCGTCGCGAAGGACCTGGTCTGCGCGGCGGTACTCTCCGGCAACCGCAACTTCGAGGCGCGGATCCACCCGAACCTCAAGGCGAACTTCCTCGCGTCGCCGCCCCTGGTCGTGGCTTACGCCATCGCCGGCACCGTGCTCAGGGACCTGACCACCGAGCCGCTGGGCACCGGCGGCGACGGCAAGCCCGTGTACCTCAGGGACGTCTGGCCGACCTCGCAGGAGATCGCCGCGTCGATGCAGTACGCGAAGGACCCGGCGACCTTCCGCACGCTCTACGGCGACCTCGCCAACGCCAACCCGCTGTGGAAGGGCATTGCCGGCGCCGCCGGGCAGGTCTACGACTGGCCGTCGTCGACGTACATCGCCAAGCCGCCGTTCTTCGACGGCTTCGGGATGACCACCGGCGCCGTCGGCGTCATCGAGGGCGCGCGCGCACTGGGCATCTTCGGCGACTCGGTGACCACCGACCACATCTCGCCGGCCGGCTCGATCAAGCCGACGTCGCCGGCGGGAATCTATCTGCAGGAGAAGGACGTCCCGGTCGCCGACTTCAACAGCTACGGCAGCCGTCGCGGCAACCACGAGGTCATGATGCGCGGCACGTTCGCCAACGTCCGCATCAAGAACCTGATGCTGCCGGCGAAGGCCGACGGCGCACGCGTCGAAGGCGGCGTCACGCTGTACCAGCCCGGCGGGGAGCAGATGCCGATCTACGACGCGGCGATGCGCTACGTCGCCGCCGGCACGCCGACGGTCGTGTTCGCCGGCGAGGAGTACGGCACCGGCAGCTCGCGCGACTGGGCGGCGAAGGGCACGCAGCTCCTCGGCGTCAGGGCGGTCGTCGCGAAGAGCTTCGAGCGCATCCACCGCTCCAACCTGGTCGGCATGGGCGTGCTGCCCTGCCAGTTCAAGGGCGGCGACAGCGTGCAGGCGCTCGGCATCAAGGGCGACGAGACCTTCGACATCGTCGGGTTCGACGGCGCCGCCATCAAGCCGCAGATGGACGTGACGCTGGTCGTCCGCCGCCCGGACGGCAGCGTGCAGAAGGTCCCGGTGCTGCTGCGCATCGACACGCCGATCGAGGTCGACTACTACCTCCACGGCGGCATCCTGCCCTACGTGCTGCGCGAGCTGATCGCCGGGGCGAAGGCCGCATGACGCCGGCGCGAAGGATCGGCGCCGCGTGATCACCGGAGCGGGCGGGCCCGGCGCCCACCCGCTGCGGCGCGCGCTGCCGCTGTTCGTCCTGGCGGGCTTCTGCCTGTCGTCGCTCGACGCGACGGCGAAGTCGCTGGTGCGCGACCACGCGCTGCTGCTCATCGTCTGGGCGCGCTACGCCGGACAGATGCTGGTGGTGACGCCGTTCGCCTGGCACCAGGCCGGGCCTGGATTCTGGCGCACGCGCCGGCTCGGACTGCACCTGCTGCGGTCGTCGTTCCTGGTCGCGGCAACGATGTGCTTTTTCGGCGGCCTCAAGTGGCTGCCGCTGGCCGAGGGCTCGGCCATCACGTTCCTGGCGCCGATCGTCGTGGTCCTGCTGGCCGGGCCGCTGCTGGGCGAGCGGCCGACGCGGGCGCGCTGGGCGGCCGCGATCGCCGGGTTTTCCGGGGTGCTGCTGCTCGTCCGTCCGGGCGGTGCGGTGTTCCACCCGGCCGCGCTGCTGTTGCTGGGCGCCGCGGTGACGAACGGGCTGTACCAGCTCTACACGCGCATGCTCGCCGCGGAGGACCCCAGCACGCTGCTGTTCTACAGTGCGCTGGTCGGCACGGTCGCGCTGACGCTGCCGCTGCCCTGGCTGGTCGACCTTTCGACGCTCGCGCCGCGCGACCTCGGACTGCTGGTGCTGCTCGGTCTGCTCGCGGGGCTGGGCCACTGGTTCATGATCAATGCCTACCAGCGTGCCCCCGCTTCGCTGCTGACGCCGTTCACCTACCTGCAGATGCTGTGGGCGACCGCCTACGGCTACCTCGTGTTCGGACAACTCCCCGATGGCGTTTCGTTCGTCGGCATGGCGGTCATCGTCGCCAGCGGCGTCGGGCTCGCGCTGCACGAGAGGCGGCGGCATGCCCGCCGCTGACGCGCCGCTGCCGCGGTTCAGCGAGCGCGGCCTGATCGCGCTGATCGGGCTGTGCCTGATGCTGCAGCCGCTGTCGACCGACCTCAACCTCGCCTCGCTGCCGGGGCTCGCCACCGCGTTCGGCGCGCCGGTCGCGACGGTGCAGCTCACGCTGTCCATCTTCGTCGTCGGCTTCGGCGCCATGCAGGTCGTCAGCGGGCCGCTGTCCGACCGCTTCGGCCGCCGCCCGGTGCTGCAGGCGGGCCTGGTGGTCTACGTCGCCGCCAGCGCCGCCTGCGCGCTGGCCCCCACCATCGGCTGGCTGATCGCCGCGCGCTTCGTCCAGGCGCTGGGCTGCTGCACGGCGGTCGTCGTCGCCCGCGCGATCGTCCGCGACGCGTTCACGCCGGCCGAAGGCGCGCGGGCGCTGTCGCGCGCGTCGTCGCTGCTCGCGATCGGCCCGATCTTCGGCCCGATCGTGGGCAGCCTGCTCGAAGTGGAATTCGGTTTCCGCGCCGCGTTCGTGCTGCTCACCGCACTGGGCGCGGCGCTGCTCGCGATCACCTCGCTGCGGCTGGCCGAAACCAATCGGCACCCGGATCCGACGGCGCTCGAGCCGCGCGCGCTCGCCGCCACCTATGCCCGGGTGCTCCGCTCACCGATGTTCCGCGCCTACGGGCTCGCGGGCCTGGCGAGCTACGCGGGACTCTTCGCCTTCATCTCGGGCAGTCCGTTCGTGCTGATCCGCATCCTCGACGTGCCCACCGGCTGGTTCGGACTGGTCTGGGGCGCCGCGGTGACCGGGTACCTGGCGGGCACGTTGCTGGCGCGCCGCCTCCTGCGGCACCGCAGCCTCGCCGCGACGATGACGGTCGGCGCCTGGCTGGCGCTTGGCGGCGGGGCGCTGCTCGCCGCGATCGCGGTGGCCGACCTGCGGCATTGGGTCGCATTCCTGGCGGCGCAGTTCGTGTACTTCGGCGCCCACGGAATCCTGTTTCCCGGCGCCATGGCCGGCGTCGTCGCGCCGTTCCCCCGCCATGCCGGGGCGGCCGCCGGCATGTTCGGGCTCCTGACGATGGTGGCCGCCGCCGCTGTCGGCAGCTGGATCGGGGCGAGCCACGACGGCACCCTGCGGCCCGTCGCCTTCACCGTCGCCCTCGCCGCGCTGGTCGCGTTCGCCGCGGTCCGGCTGGGGGTGCGCCGGGTAGACGCCGCGGCCGGAAATCGTCGCTGACCGCAATCGGTTGTTGCACTGCGGCATTCACTGGTATACTTACGAGTTGGCGACTCCGATACCGGGCTTCGATACCGATGAGGTCGCCTCCCGCCCTCGATCACATCAAGAAAGCACGGAGAACACCATGACGAACCGCACCATTGCCACGCTGACCGCGCTGGCCCTCGCTGTTACGCTGGCTGCTTGCGGCCAGGACTCCAAGCAAGCCGCCGACAAGGCGAAGGAAGCCGCGACCAAGGCCGCCGAAGCGACCAAGGACGCCGCCAAGGCGACTGCCGATGCCGCCGCCAAGACGGCCGCCGACGCCGCCGCGAAGACGACCGAAGTCGCGAAGGATGCCGCCACCGCGACGACCGACGCCGCCAAGGCCGCCGCCGACGCGACCAAGGACGCCGCCGCGAAGTCCGCCGACGCGACCAAGGATGCCGCCGCAAAGGCCGTCGACGCCGCGAAGGACGCCGCGAAGAAGTAATCGCGACGCCACTCTGGCACGACGAGAAACGCCGGCCACGACGCCGGCGTTTTTCTTTGGCGCGCCAGGACCCTAGCCTGCTTTCGCCTGCCGCGCGATCCAGCGCGTCAGCGGTTTCCACTGCTCCCAGTCCTGCTCGGCGCGCGAGCGCGGCAGGTCGAACACCGATGCGCCGTCGCGCGCGCAATGGATGTAGACCTGCGTGTCGCGCAGGTGGGTGACCAGCGGGAAGTCCCACGCATCGAGAAACGCGTCGAGTTCCGCCGCGCTCCGGGTTCGCGCGTCGACGCGCATCGCCACCAGTCCGATCGCCAGCGTGCCATCGCGGACGCCCTTCCACCCGGCGATCGCATCGAGAAAGCGCTGCGTGGCCGCCATGTCGTACGCCGACGGCGATACCGGCACCAGCATGACGTCGGCGCGCCTGATCGCGCCGCGCAGGTCGTCCCCGTGCAGACCCGCCGGGCTGTCGATCACCACCCACTGTGCCGTCGGCCCTTCCGGCGCCTTCCTGACCGTGTCGGCGCCGAGGCCCGCGATCGACGGAAACAGCGCCGGTCGCCGCGACAGCCACTGGGTCGACGACTGCTGCGGATCCTGGTCGAACAATGCGACGCGCTGGCGCTTCCCCGCAAGCCAGCCGGCCACGTTGGTCGCGAGCGTCGTCTTGCCGCTGCCGCCCTTGGGATTGGCGACGAGAATCGTCTGCATCGAAGTCCTCCGGGTCGAAGCCTGCGATGGTAGCGCCAACCGCCCGCGGCGGCGAACGTCACCCCGCCGCAGACGCCGGCGCGCGTCTGCGGTAACCTTCGCGCTCGCGGTCGAGTGCCGCGCCGAGTCCCCCCTCCCCGTCCATGTCCGACGCCATCCTCTCCGTCCCCGCCGCGCCGGCCCCTCCGGCCCCTGCTCCGCGGGATCCGCGCAAGGCCGAATTCGAGACCAACAAGCTGAAGAAGCGGCTGCGCCGACTCGTCGGCGAGGCGATCGCCGACTACGGCATGATCGAGGCGGGCGACCGGGTGATGGTCTGCCTCTCCGGCGGCAAGGACAGCTACGGCCTGCTCGACATCCTGTTGTCGCTGCAGTCGCGGGCACCGGTTCCGTTCGAGATCGTCGCCGTCAACCTCGACCAGAAGCAGCCGGACTTCCCGGCCGACGTGCTGCCGCGCTACCTCGAGGGGCGCGGCGTCCGCCATCGCATCGAGGAACAGGACACCTACAGCGTCGTCAAGCGCGTGATCCCCGAAGGCGGGACCATGTGTTCGCTGTGCTCGCGGCTGCGGCGCGGCGTGCTCTATCGCGTCGCCGGCGAACTGGGGGCGACCAAGATCGCGCTAGGCCACCACCGCGACGACATGCTCGCCACGTTCTTCCTCAATCTCTTCTTCGGCGGCAAGCTGAAGACGATGCCGCCGAAGCTCGTTTCCGACGACGGCCGCCACGTGGTGATCCGTCCGCTGGCGTATGTGCGCGAACGGGACCTCGCGCGCTACGCCGAGGCGATGCGGTTCCCGATCATCCCCTGCAACCTGTGCGGGTCGCAGGAGCACCTGCAACGAAAGCAGGTGGCGGCGATGCTGCGCGAATGGGAAAGGAAGCATCCCGGCCGCATCGAGTCGATCTGCAACGCCGTCGGCACCGTCGTGCCGTCGCACCTGCTCGACCGGAAGCTGTTCGATTTCGGCGCGGTGCGCGCGACGGGCGTCGCCAGCCCCGACGGCGACACGGCCTTCGACGTCGACCCCGAGCTCGAACGCGCGGCCGATGCCGCGGCCGCCGGCGTCGCCCCGCTCTTCGGGTCGATCCGCATCGCGCCAGGCGACGAGGATTGACCGGCGTGGCGGGGTCCGGCGCACCGACTCCGGCGCGTCCGACCCGTGTCGCCGGCGGTGGTGCCTCCGGCCGCTGAAGGCGACAGCGGTGCTGCGGGCTCCGGGGGTCGGCGGTGGTGCCTCCAGCTGCTGGTGTCGGCGGTGGTGCCCCCGGCTGCTGGTGTGGGCGGCGTGCCGGGTGCGCTGTCGACCGCCCCTCGCTGTCCTATGGGTCCCGGGCGCCGACGATCGCTCAACCCACGAGCGATCGCCGCCGCCCACCCATGACGGACAGCGCGGCCTCAAGGCGCACCCGGCACGCCGCCCACACCAGCAGCCGTCGTGAACGGTCAACGCAGAATTCATGCAGCGAGCCGCACCGCGCGGCTGCGGTCACGACACCGCCGAGCACGAACTGCAAGGAGCACACACTCGCGTTTGGTACTTCCGGCCTGGCACGGAGGGCGTCCGCGGCCGGCCCGCCTCGGCGAGCGCCTTGAGGCCGCGCTGTCCGTCGCGGGTGGCTCCGGGCGATTGCCCGTGGGTTGGGCAATCGCCCGGAGCCGGGTACCCGCAGGACGGCGAGGGGCGGCCGACAGCGCGCGCCGAGGCGGGCCGGCCGCGGACGCCCGGCGACGCGGGGGTGCAACTTCGCGCGGACGGACGGCGGGCGGACCGCCGGCGGACAGCGCCGCCAATGGGGTGGCGGACAATGCCGCCAATGGGGTGGCGGACAACGCCGCGAATTGGGTGGCGAGGAACGCCGCGCGGACGGACGCAACCTGCGGCAACCTCAGCGCACGGTGTTCTTGTCCTGCCCGAACAGCAGCTGCCGGGCCTTGTCGTCGGCGACCGACGGCGCGGTGTTGACCGTCTTCGCCAGCGCGTACGCGCGCTGCACCGCCGGACGCGCCGCGATCGCGTCCTTCCACCGCGCCAGATGCGGGAAATCCGCCATGTTCTGGTTCTGGCGCTCGGGCAGGATCCACGGGAAGCACGACATGTCGGCGATCGAGTATTCCCCGACGATGAACTCGCGCGTCGCGAGCCGCTTGTTCAGCACGCCGTACAGCCGCCCCGTTTCCTTCGTGTAGCGCTCGATCGCGTACGGAATCCGCTCCGGCGCGTAGAGGTTGAAATGGTGGTTCTGCCCGGCCATCGGCCCCAGGCCGCCCATCTGCCAGAACAGCCACTCGACGCACTGGACCCGGGCACGGTAATCGGTCGGCACGAAGCGGCCGGTCTTCTGCCCGAGGTACATCAGGATCGCTCCGGACTCGAACACCGACAGCGGCGGCCCGCCGTCCGCCGGCGCGTGGTCGACGATGGCCGGAATCCGGTTGTTCGGCGCGATCTCCAGGAACGCCGGGGCAAACTGGTCGCCCTTCGAGATGTTCACCGGCCGGACCGTGTAGGGCAGCCCGGTCTCCTCGAGGAAGATCGTGACCTTGTGTCCGTTGGGCGTGGTCCAGTAGTAGAGGTCGATCATGGGTCGTGCCGGAACGTCCGGCCGGTCAGAAGGTGCCGGGATAGTTGCCGCCGTCGATCAGCAGGTTCTGCCCGACGACGAAGCCGGCATGGCTGCTGCACAGGTACGCACACAGCGCGCCGAACTCGGCCGGGGTCCCGTACCGCCCCGCGGGAACGGCCGCCATGCCGGCGGCGAAGACTTCGTCGAAGGTCTTGCCCTGCGCCTGCGCGCGGCCGCGCATGGTCGTCTTCAGGCGATCGGTGTCGAACGACCCCGGCAGCAGGTTGTTGATGGTGACGTTGTGTCCGGCGACCTTGCGCGCGAGGCCGGCGACGAATCCGGTCAGGCCGCTGCGCGCGCCGTTGGACAGGCCGAGAATGTCGATCGGCGCCTTCACCGCGCTCGACGTGATGTTGAGGATGCGACCGAAGCGGCGCTCGATCATGCCGTCGATGGTCGCCTTGATCAGCTCGATCGGCGTCAGCATGTTGGCGTCGAGCGCGCGAATCCACGCGTCGCGGTCCCAGTCGCGGAAATCGCCCGGCGGCGGCCCGCCGGCGTTGTTGACCAGGATGTCCGGGGCCGGACACGCGCTCAGCGCCTTGGCGCGCCCGTCCGGCGTCGTGATGTCGCACGCAACCCAGGCCACGGCCCGACCGGCCACGGCACCGATCTCGGCCGCCGCGCGCTCGACGTCGGCGGCGGTGCGCGCGCAGATCGTGACGTCCACGCCTTCGCGCGCAAGCGCCTCGGCGCAACCGCGCCCCAATCCCTTGCTGGCGGCGCAGACCAGCGCCCTGCGCCCGCGAATGCCGAGATCCATGTCGTTCCCTCAGTTGGCGCCGGCGGTCTGCACGCGGCGTACGTTGACCACGGTGACGATCGCGGCGACGAACAGCGCGGCCATCACCAGGAAAATCTCGCGCGGGTGCGCGTGGTCGAGCATCCAGCCGAAGATCACGGGGCCGAACACGCCACCGGTGTCGAGCCCCGAATAGACGAAGCCGTAGATGCGCCCCGATGCGCCCTTCGGCGTCGCGTGGCGCACGATGAGGTCGCGCGAGGGTCCGGTGCAGCCGATGGCAATGCCGGTCGCGGCGAACAGCGGCAGCAGTGTTGCCGCGCTGACCGCGCCGGCGCCGACGACCACCATCAGCGCGGCGCCGGTGGCGAGTCCCGACGCGGCGATGAGGTCGTGGCGGCCGACCCGCGCCGCGAGAAAGCCGCCGGCGAGGATGCCGGCGGTCGAGCCCAGGAGGTAGGCGGTGACCGCCGAGTTGGCGATGGCCAGCGGCAGTCCGAGACCGGCATTCAGCGCGTTGCCGGCGAAGGTCTGCACGCCGGTCGTGGCCATGGTCTGCAGCATGAAATAGCCGAAGCACATCAGGATCGGCGCCTGGACGAACAGTCGCCATCCGGCCGCGTGCGGGGTCTCCGCGGCCGCGGCGCCCGCCGTCGCGGCGTCCGCGGCGTGGTGCGAGGACAGGAACGCGCGCTGAGTGGCCAGCAGGCCCAGCGCGACGAGACCGAGCGCGCCCATGGCCACCAGCGCGAGCCGCCACCCGAACAGGGCCCCCAGCGCGAAGCTCGCGATCGGCGCCAGCGCGTAGCCGAGGTTGCCGCCGATGCCGTGCGTCGAATAGGCGTGGCCAAGGCGGCGGGTCGACACGTTGGAATTGAGGATGGCGAAGTCCGCCGGATGGAACACGCCGTTGCCGACGCCCATCAGCGCGACCAGCGGAAACAGCCAGCCGATGCCGGGGGCCAGCGATGCCGCCATCGTGCCGCCTGCGAGCAGCGCCATGCCGCCCAGCAGCACCGGACGCGCGCCGATGCGGTCGACGACGAAACCGGCGGCAAACTGCGTCAGGCCGCTGGCCGCGTAGAACACCCCGACCAGCGTTCCGAGCACCGTCCACGACACGTCGAATTCCGCGCGCAGCAGCGGAAACAGCGGCGGCAACGCCAGCTGGAAGAAATGCGACAGCGAGTGGGCTGCGCCGACGAGTCCGATGACCCGGGCATCCCGACGGAACGAATCGGCGGACGGGTTTTCCAAGGACGGGTACGCGGTGTAAGTTACGGGCGGCGAGCGCGCACTATAGCGTATCGGTGCCGAGCTCGAGCGGACCGCGACCCCGGTCGCGACCGGAACAGGCGCAGGGCGCGGCGCCGCCCCGACGCCCGCGACGACACTTTCCCCGAGGCACGACGATGGTCGACAAGATCCGCAAGTCCGACGAAGAATGGCGCGCGCAGCTCTCGCCGGAGCAGTTCAGGGTCGCGCGCAAGAAGGGCACCGAGCGTGCGTTCACCGGCGAGTACTGGGACCACCACGCCGACGGCACCTATGTCTGCGCGTGCTGCGGCACGCCGCTGTTCGCGTCGGACACCAAGTTCGATTCGGGCACCGGCTGGCCGTCGTTCTGGGCGCCGGTGACGAAGGAGCATGTCGCCGAACACGAGGACCGCGGCCTGTTCATGCGCCGGACCGAGGTGGTCTGCGCGGCCTGCGATGCCCATCTGGGCCATGTGTTTCCGGACGGCCCCGCGCCGACCGGTCTGCGCTACTGCCTGAATTCGGCGGCGCTCGGCTTCGAGCCGAAGCCATGACCCCGCCCGTCCCGAATCCGCTGCCCCCTGACGCGAAGCCGACGGGCTCGAACCCGGGCGACCGGAGCCCGTGCGATGCGGCTGCTGCTCGCCGAGGATGACCCGATGATCGGCGAGGCGGTCCGGCGCGGGCTGGCGCAGGACGGGTTCGCCGTCGACTGGGTCCGCGACGGCCATGCGGCGGAACTCGCGCTGGCCGAGAACGTCCACGAGGTCCTTCTGCTCGACCTCGGCCTGCCGCGCAAGGACGGGCTCGACGTGCTGGCGGCGATGCGGCGCCGAGGCGACGCCCGCCCGGTGCTGGTGCTGACCGCGCGCGACGCCGTCGCCGATCGCGTGGCGGGGCTCGACGCGGGCGCCGACGATTACCTGGTCAAGCCGTTCGAGCTGACCGAGCTCGCTGCCCGCATCCGGGCGCTGGCGCGCCGCCAGAGCGGGCGCGCGGCGCCGCGGATCGACCTGGGCGCCGTGACCGTCGATCCCGCGACGCGCGAAGTGTGCGTCGATGGCGCGCCGGTGGCGCTGTCGGGCCGCGAATACGCACTGCTCGAGGCGCTGGCGGCACGGCCGGGGGCGATCCTGTCGCGCGCGCAGCTCGAGGAACGGCTCTACGGCTGGAAGGAATCGGTCGAAAGCAACGCCGTCGAAGTGCACCTGTCGTCGCTGCGGCGCAAGCTGCCGCCCGGCACGATCCGCAACGTGCGCGGCCTGGGCTGGATGCTGCCGCGCCCCGCGGCGGCGACCGCCTGATCCGGTCGCCGTCGATCTCCGCACCCGGCGATGACCTCGATCCGACGCGCCCTGCTGCTGCCGCTGGCCGGCGGACTCGCGCTCGCGCTCGTCGTCGCCACGGTCGCCACCTACCTGCGCGCCCGCGACGAGGCCAATGCGCTGTTCGACGTCCAGCTGACCCAGCTCGCCGCATCGGTGACCGGGATGCCGTTGGCGGCGACCGCGGCGCCGCGCGGCGGCAACGCGGACAGTCCGCTGGTGGTCCAGGTGTGGAACCGCGACGGCGTGCAGGTCTACCGTTCGCACGGCGGACGCGAGGCGCCGTCGCGCGCCGCCCCCGGTTTCGCCACGGTCGCGACCCGCGACGGGCCCTGGCGCGTCTACAGCGTGCTCGCCGGCGGCGAGCTGGTGCAGGTGGCGCAGCCGCTGTCGGTGCGCAACGAGCTCGCGGCCAGCCTCGCGCTCCGGACCATCGTGCCCTGGCTGGTCGCCGCGCCGCTGATCGGCCTGCTGCTCTGGTTCGCGATCGCGCGGGCGCTGGCGCCGCTCGACCGCGTCGCTTCCGCGGTCTCGCGCCGAACCCCGCGCGAGCTCGCACCGCTGCCCGCGACGGGCTGGCCCCGCGAGGTGCAGCCGCTGGTCGACGCGCTCAACGCGCTGCTCGCCCGGCTGGACGCCGCGCTCGCCGCGCAGCGCAGCTTCGTCGCCGACGCCGCCCACGAGCTGCGCACGCCGCTGACGGCGGTGCACCTGCAGGCGCAGCTCGCCGCGCGCGCCACCACCGAGCCGGAGCGTGCCGTCGCGCTGGCGGCGATGAAGGGCGGCCTTGCCCGGGCCACGCGGCTGTCCGAGCAGCTGCTGGCGCTCGCCCGCGCCGACGAGCCCACGCCGGACGCGTCGACGCCGGTCGACCTTGCCGCGATCGCCCGCGCCGTGGTCGCCGAGCAGGCGGTGATGGCCGCGGCCCGCGAGGTCGATCTAGGCCTGGTCGTTGCCGGCGACGCCGCCGTCACGGTCGTCGGCGACGCCGCGGCGCTGACGACGCTGGTGACCAACCTCGTCGACAACGCGGTCCGGTACACGCCACCCGGCGGCCAGGTCGACGTCGTCGTCGAGCCGCGCGACGGGCGGCCGGTGCTGGTCGTCCGCGACACGGGGCCGGGCATCCCCGCGGCCGAGCGCGCCGTGGTGTTCGAGCGCTTCGCGCGCGGCCGCGATGCGGCGGCACCGGGCAGCGGGCTCGGCCTGGCGATCGTGCGGCGGATCGCCGAGCGGCACGGCGCCACCGTCGCCCTGGACGACGGCCCCGGCGGCCGCGGTCTGGCCGCGACGGTTTCGTTTCCGTCCCGGACTTAATTCTGGCTTAAGTCTCGCGCGCTATTTTCGGTTCGTCCGCGGGCATCGTGCCCGCATCCGATGAATCCGAGGAGAGCGCATGCAACCCCGAGTCTTCAAACGCAGTCTCGCCGCGCTGGCCGTCGCCGGCGCGTTCGGCCTCGGCGCCGTCGCCGCCGACCGCCATGGCGCCGCGCCGGCGGCCAATGCCGCGCCGGCGCCCGCTGCCATCGCGACCGCCCCCGCCGCCGCCGTCGCACCCGCGCCCCGCGGCGCATCGCTCGCCCTGCCCGACTTCGCCGACCTCGTGGCGAGGCACGGCGCCGCCGTGGTCGAAGTCGCCACGGTCAAGGGCGCCACGCGGACCGCAGCCCAGGGCGGCCCGGGCCAGCGCATGCCGAGGGGAATTCCGCCGGAACTGGCGCCGTTCTTCCGCGGCATGCCGCAACCCGACGGCCCCGAAGGTCCCGAAGACGGCCCGGGCCGCGGCACGGGATCGGGCTTCATCGTCGCCGCCGACGGCGTGATCCTGACCAATGCGCACGTCGTCGACGGCTCCGACGAGGTGACGGTGAAGCTCGCCGACCAGCGCGAATTCCGGGCCAAGGTGCTGGGCAGCGACAAGGTCACCGACGTCGCCGTGCTCAAGATCGACGCGAAGGACCTGCCGACGGTGAAGACCGGCAATCCGGCCGCCACGCGGGTCGGCGAGTGGGTCGTCGCCATCGGGGCGCCGTACGGCCTCGAGCACACGGTGACCTCGGGCATCGTCAGCGCCAAGTCGCGCTCGTTGCCCGGCGACAGCGTCGTGCCGTTCATCCAGACCGACGCGGCCGTCAATCCCGGCAATTCGGGGGGACCGCTGTTCAACCTCGCCGGCGAGGTGATCGGCATCAACTCGCAGATCTTCAGCCGCTCGGGGGGCTTCCAGGGCCTCGCCTTCGCGATCCCGATCGACGTGGCGCTCAACGTCAAGGACCAGATCGTCACCCACGGCAAGGTCAGCCACGGCCGCCTGGGAGTGACCGTGCAGGAGGTCAACCAGGTGCTGGCGGAGAACTTCGGCCTGCCCGCGCCGACCGGCGCACTGGTCTCGTCGGTGCAGAAGGGCGGGCCCGGCGCGACCGCCGGGCTCGAGCCGGGCGACGTTATCCTGAAGCTCGACGGCGAGGTGGTGAGCAAGTCGTCCGACCTGCCGCCGAAGGTGTCCGTCCTCAAGCCCGGCTCGACGGTCACGCTCGACGTCTGGCGCGACGGCAAGGCGAAGACGCTGAAGGCGACGATCGGCGAGCGCGAGCCGGTGAAGACGGCCAAGGCCGACCGGCCCGACGCATCGCAGGGCAAGCTGGGTGTCGTGGTCCGGCCGCTGTCGCCGGACGAGCAGCGGGAGTCCAAGCTGGCCGGCGGGGTGGTCGTCGAGGACGTCGCCGGGGCCGCGGCCAAGGCCGGCGTGCGGCCGGGCGACGTGATCGTGTCGGTCAACCGGACGCCGGTGAAGGACCCGGCACAGCTCAAGTCGCTGGTCGAGGGTTCGGGCAAGACGGTGGCGCTGCTGATCCAGCGCGACGACGGCCGGATCTTCATTCCGGTGCCGCTTGGCTGAAGGCGAGCGGCCGTCCCGCCGGATGGTCGACGGATCGGGGCGGACTCGCGAGGGTCCGCCCTTTCTCATGTGCTTTATAACGATCGCAGGATAATTAATTGTTTACATTGATGGTCGCGTTGATCATTGCTGCCGTACGTCGGCGCCGCGCGGAGATGGGTTGACAGCGAATGATATGTCAGTGATATCATTTAGCTATACCTGTTTCGGCGCCGCGTGGCGGTCTCCCGAAGCCGGCGACGAACGAGGAGATCGACATGGCACGGAATCCGGCAATCGGCGTTCAGGGCTCCCACGACGAGTCGCCGATACGAACCTGGAACGGGTTCCTCGTCCTGTTCGTCGGGCTGGCCCTGATCGGCGGAGCGGCCTGGCAGCTGTGGTCGACCATCGCTGCGGGCCGGCCGTTCTCGCCTTGGGCGTTCGTCGGCGCCGGCCTGCTGTTCCTCGCGGGCATGTTCGTGCTGGCCGGGCTGTACACGCTGCAGCCCAACGAAGCGGCGATCCTCCAGCTCTTCGGCGCGTATCGCGGCACCACCCGCGTGCCGGGCCTGCGGGCAACCAATCCGTTCTACACCCGCAAGAAGCTGTCGCTGCGGGCGCGCAACCTCAACGGCGAACGGCTGAAGGTGAACGACAAGCGCGGCAATCCGATCGAGATCGCCGCCGTCGTCGTCTGGCACGTCGAAGACACCGCCAAGGCGGCGTTCGACGTCGATGACTACGAGAACTTCGTCAAGGTGCAGAGCGAAGCGGCGGTCCGGCACCTCGCTTCGAATTTCGCCTACGACGAGGACGAGACCCTCGGCGACCGCCGTGAACCGACGCTGCTGGGCGGCGCCGACATCGTCGCCAAGGCACTGGTGCGCGAGCTGCAGGCCCGGCTCGACCAGGCCGGCGTCGTCGTCGAGGAGTCGCGGCTCACGCACCTCGCGTACGCCCCCGAGATCGCGCAGGTGATGCTGCGCCGCCAGCAGGCCGAAGCGATCATCGCGGCGCGGCAGAAGATCGTCCACGGCGCGGTATCGATGGTGCAGATGGCGCTGGAAGAGCTGTCGGCGAAGAAGGTGGTCGAGCTCGACGACGAGCGCAAGGCGGCGATGGTGTCCAACCTGATGACCGTGCTGTGCGCCGAGGGCGAGGTGCAGCCGGTGATCAATACCGGGACCCTCTACAACGGCTGAACCGGAACGGAGTCGGCCATGCGGCGCATCCCGTTCTTCGGCTTCATCGCGATGGTGGCGGTGACCGCGGCGACGATCGCCGCCACGTCGTCCGGTTTGCCGGATCCGGTGGCCACGCACTTCGGCGGCGGCGGGCGCGCCAACGGCTGGATGAGCCGCGACGGCTACGTCGCGTTCATGGCCGCGATGGCGGTCGGCCTGCCGCTGGTGATGTGGGTGTCGATGGCGTGGTTGCCGCGGGTCGCGCCCAGGCTCGTCAACATCCCCCACCGCGAGCAGTGGATGGCGGCGCCGCAGCGCGAGTTCGCCCTCGCCTCGCTGGCCGGATTCGGCGCCGGATTCGCCGCGCTGACCTCGGCGTTCCTGTGCGGGCTGCACCTGCTGATCGTCGCCGCCAACGAGACCGCGCCCGCCGCTCTGCCGCAGACGGGCTTCCTGTGGTTGCTGGGGCTCTTCCTCGGCGGCCTCGCCCTGCTGCTGGTCGCGCTGATGTGGCGCTTCCGGCGACTGCCCGGTCGCCGCTGATGGCCGAGCGCAAGGCATTCCTGTTGCGGCTGGACCCGACGGTCTGGACGCAGCTCGAACGTCTGGCGCAATCCGAGCTGCGCAGCGTGAATGCGCAGATCGAATTCCTGCTGCGCGACGCCCTCGCCCGCCGCGTCCAGTCGCCTCGACCACGCACCGACCCTGGCTCCGACGATGCGGACAGTTCGGACAATTCGGGGTCAGGTCGAATTTAGATCAAGGTGCCACCGGCGCTGCGCCGACGCCCTCGACCGCATCGATCATCGGCGATGCCTGCGCTCGCGACGATCGGCCACCTGGTCGATGGTGCCCGCGCGTCGAAACGTGGGAGACTGTGACAAAGCGTGCCCATGCCCGCCATAGGGTCATGCTTCGGCAAAATTCGACCTGACCCCGAATCGGGGACATCCGTGGACGAACGGCGGCCCACCGCGTAAACTCCGCGCCCAATTCGTGCCCCACCAAAAGTGAGTGCACGAGGCTCACCGGAACCCAATCGGTTCCTGCGGCGCCCCAAAACAAAATTTTGCGGAGTTCCCCGATGACCCCTGCCACCCCGGCGTTGCGCGCGGTCGACCTCGACGACAAGTACCAACTCGACTCCGGCCGCGTCTTCCTGACCGGTGCGCAGGCCCTCGTCCGGCTGCTGATGCTGCAGCGGCAGCGCGACGCGCTCGCCGGCCTCAATACCGCCGGATACGTTTCCGGGTACCGTGGCTCCCCGCTGGGCGGAGTCGACCAGTCGCTGTGGAAGGCGGCCAAGTTCCTCGAGCGCGAGCACATCCGCTTCCAGCCGGGCCTCAACGAAGACCTCGCCGCGACGTCGATCTGGGGATCGCAGCAGGTCAACATGTTCCCGGGGGCGAAGTACGACGGCGTGTTCGCGATGTGGTACGGCAAGGGCCCCGGCGTCGACCGCTGCGGCGACGTGTTCAAGCACGCCAACTTCGCGGGCACGTCGAAGCACGGCGGCGTGCTCGTGCTCGCCGGCGACGACCACGCGGCCAAGTCGTCGACGCTGCCCCACCAGTCGGACCACCAGTTCTCCGCCGCGATGATGCCGGTGCTCTACCCGTCGAGCGTGCAGGAGATCCTCGACCTCGGCCTCCACGGCTGGGCGATGAGCCGCTACTCGGGATGCTGGGTCGGCTTCAAGTGCGTCTCGGACACCGTCGAAAGCTCGGCCTCGGTTTCGGTCGACCCGAGCCTTCCGCGCATCATCGTCCCGACCGACTTTCCGCTGCCGCCGGACGGCCTGTCGATCCGGTGGCCCGACGCGTTCCTCGCGACCGAGGCGCGGATGCAGGACTTCAAGATCTACGCCGCGCTGCACTATGCCCGCATCAACCAGCTCAATCGCATCGTCATCGACAGCCCGCGACCCCAGCTCGGCATCATCACCAGCGGCAAGAGCTACATGGACGTCCGCCAGGCGCTGGACGACCTGGGCCTCACCGAGCAGGAATGCGCCGACATCGGCATCCGCGTGTTCAAGGTCGCGATGCCCTGGCCGCTGGAGCCGGAAGGCGTCCGCCAGTTCGCCGAAGGGCTTTCCGAAATCCTCGTGGTCGAGGAAAAGCGCCAGGTCGTCGAGTACCAGCTCAAGGAGCAGCTCTACAACTGGCGCGACGACGTCCGCCCCCGCGTGGTCGGCAAGTTCGACGAAAAGGGCGAGTGGACCCGCCCGCACGGCGACTGGCTGCTGCCCGCCACCTCGGAGCTCACGCCGGCGATGATCGCCCGCGTCATCGCGCAGCGCATCGCGCACCTCGACCTGCACCCGCGCGTGGTCGAGCGGATCCGCCAGCGCGTCGACTGGATCAACGCCAAGGAAGCCGCGCTCGCCCGACCGAAGATCAGCCTCACGCGCCTGCCCTACTTCTGCTCGGGTTGCCCGCACAACACGTCGACCGTCGTCCCCGAGGGCAGCCGTGCCACTGCGGGGATCGGCTGCCACGTGATGGCGATCTGGATGGACCGCCGGACGTCGACGTTCACGCACATGGGCGGCGAGGGCGTGCCCTGGATCGGCCAGGCGCCGTTCACCGACGAGAAGCACATCTTCGCCAACCTCGGCGACGGCACCTACTACCACAGCGGTCTGCTCGCCATCCGCGCCGCGGTCGCCGCCGGCGTCAACATCACCTACAAGATCCTCTACAACGACGCCGTCGCGATGACCGGCGGCCAGCCGGTCGACGGCCCGATCTCGCCGCAGGACATCGCGCGCCAGACGGCAGCCGAGGGCGTGACGAAGATCGTCGTCGTCAGCGACGAGCCGGACAAGTACCCGCCCGGCTATTTTTCGCCCGACATCGCGGTCCATCCGCGCGAGGAGCTCGACGCCGTCCAGCGGATGCTGCGCGAAACGACCGGCTGCACCATCCTGCTCTACGACCAGACCTGCGCGGCCGAGAAGCGCCGCCGCCGCAAGCGCGGCAAGTACCCGGACCCCGCCAGGCGCGTCGTCATCAACGAGCTCGTCTGCGAGGGCTGCGGCGACTGCGGCGTGCAGTCGAACTGCGTGTCGGTGGCGCCGCTGGAGACCGAGTTCGGCCGCAAGCGCACCATCGACCAGAGTTCGTGCAACAAGGACTTCTCGTGCATCCGCGGGTTCTGCCCGAGCTTCGTCACCGTCGAAGGCGGCACGCTCAGGAAGCCGGCGAAGGCGTCGGCCGCCAGCCTGCCCGAGCTGCCCGAGCCGGTCGCCGTCGCAGCGTCGGCGAAGCCGTACGGCATCCTCGTCACCGGCATCGGCGGCACCGGCGTGGTCACCATCGGCGCGCTGCTCGGCGTGGCCGCGCACCTCGAGGGCAAGGGCTGCTCGGTGCTCGACATGACCGGCCTCGCGCAGAAGAACGGCGCCGTCGTGTCGCACGTGCGCATCGCCGACCACCCCGACGCGCTGTACGCCACGCGCATCGCTGCCGGGGAGGCGAAGCTGGTGCTGGCCTGCGACATCGTCACCGGCGTCGGCAACGAGGCGCTCGCCAAGATGCAGAAGGGCGTCACCCGCGCGCTGGTCAACACCGGGCTGGTGATGCCGGCGCAGTTCACGCGCGAACCCGACCTCCGGTTCCCGCTGGGGTCGATGGAGCAGGAGATCATGGACGCCGTCGCACCGGGCGACGCCGAATTTCTCGACGCGTCGAAGCTCGCCACCGGACTGATGGGCGACTCGATCGCCACCAACCTGTTCATGGTCGGCTACGCGTACCAGCGCGGCCTCCTGCCGCTGACCGAGGCGTCGATCCTGCGCGCCATCGAGCTCAACGGCGCCGCCGTCGAGTCGAACAAGCAGAGCTTCCGCTGGGGACGGCTCGCCGCCGTCGATCCGGAGCGGGTGACCGCCGCGGCGATTCCGCAGGCGAAGCCCGAGTCGCAGCGCCTGTCCGCGACGATCGACGAGATCGTCGCCCGCCGCGTCGAGTTCCTGACCGCCTACCAGGATGCCGCGTATGCGAACGCCTACCGCGACCTGGTCGCGCGCGTCCGCGCGGCCGAGGCGAAGGCGATGCCCGGCATCACCGAGCTCACCGAGGCCGTCGCTCGCTACGACTTCAAGCTGCGCGCGATCAAGGACGAGTACGAGGTGGCGCGGCTGTACGCGGAGTCCGACTTCGCGGAGCGCATCGCCGCGCAGTTCGAGGGCGACTACAAGCTCACGTTCAATCTCGCCCCGCCGCTGCTGTCGAAGCCGGACCCGGTCACCGGCGTGCCGCGCAAGATGAACTTCGGCCCGTGGATGATGGGCGCCTTCCGCACGCTGGCGAAGCTGCGCCGGTTCCGCGGCGGCGCGCTCGACCTCTTCGGCCGGACCGCCGAACGGAAGATGGAGCGCGCGCTGATCGGCGAGTACGAGGCCACCGTCGAGGAACTCGTCGCCCACCTGCGCCCGGACAACCACGCGCTCGCCGTCGAGATCGCGCAGGTGCCCGAGCACATCCGCGGTTACGGCCACGTGAAGGAGCGGCACGTGAAGGCGGCGAAGGAGAACGAGGCGGCGCTGCTGGCGCGGTTCCGCGCGCCGCGTGCGCCGGCGTCGACCGCGGCGCCGGTTCCGATCGCCGTCTGAGCTCCCCGCCCCGGTCGACGCGACCCGCGATCGACCGCCCCGAGTCCACCCCCGCAGCCGCGCTAGAATGCGCGGCTGTGTCTTTCCCCGGATGCCCTATGGACTTCGCTTCGTTCGTCGTTCGTCTCCTCCACGCTCGGCATCGGCGCAGCCGATGCGCCGACACCCCCCGCCGCTCGCGCCCCGCCGGGGTCCGCCGGCTGCACGGCTTCGGTGTGGCGGCAGCCGGCGCCCTGGTCGCCCCCCTCGCCCTCGCCGCGTCGTTCCTCGGCGTCGACGTGCCGCCGCCGCTGCCGGCGAACAACGTCGTCGACACCTACTGGAACACGCCGGTCGACGATCCGTACCGGTTCCTCGAGGACACCCGGGATCCGGCGGTGCAGGCGTGGATGAAGACGCAGGCCGATGCCACCGAGGCGATCCTCGCCCGGCTGCCGGTGCGCACCGAACTGCGCGCGCGGCTGGCCGAGATCGACGACGCGGTGCCGACGGTCGTGCGCAGCGTCGAACGCACGTCGTCGGGCCGGTGGTTCTTCCTGCGCCGCAACGCGGGCGAGAACCAGTTCAAGCTGGTGCGCCGCGATGCGCTGACCGGCGAGGACGTCGTGCTGGTCGACCCGGACGCGCTGCAGAAGGCGACCGGCAAGCCGCACGCGATCGGGGGCTACTCGCCGTCGCCCGACGGCAGGCGGGTCGCGTTCTCGATTTCCGCTGGCGGGACCGAGATCGGTTCGCTGCAGGTACTGGACGCGGGGACCGGCAAGGCGATCGACACGCCGATCGAAGGCATCCGTGGCAGCGGCGGCGTGAGCTGGCTCGCGGACGGCAGCGGCTTTTTCTACACGCGGCTGCGCCAGGATTGGGCCACCGTCCCGGCGACCGAGCGCTTTCTCGACAACCTGCGCTACTTCCATGCGCTGGGCGCGGCCGCGCCGGACCGGGCGGTCTTCGGACCTGGGCTCGACCCGGCCGTCGTGATTCCGCGCACGGCGAGCGGCTACGTGGCCCCCGTCAAGGGGACGAAGCTCGCCGCGGCGCTCGTCGTCGATGGCGTCAGGCGCGAAGTCTCGCTGTACGTGGCCGACCTCGCCGCCGTGCTCGACGGCAAGGCGCAATGGCAGCGGGTGTTCGGCGAGGACGCGAAGGTCGTCGGCGTGACCTCCGCCGGCGGGTGGCTGTATCTCAAGACGTCCGCCGACGCGCCCCGCTACAAGGTCCTGCGGCTGCCGCTCACCGCGCTCGACCTGAGCCGAGCCGAGACGGTGCTCCCCGCCGGCGACGACGTCGTCGTGGAGATCGGCGCGGCAAAGGACGCGCTGTACGTCACGCAGCGCCAGGGTCCGCTGACGCGCCTGCTGCGCGTGCCGCATGCGAAGGAGATCCGGCCCACGGCGGTGGCGTTGCCGTTTTCCGGCCACGTCGAGCTGGGCTTCACCGACGCCGACCAGGACGGCGCGGTGTTCGAGCTCGGCAGCTGGATCCGCTCGTCCCGGTTCCACGATTACGATCCGTCGGAGTCGAAGGTCGCGCTGCTGCCGTTCGAGCCGCCGGGCCGGTTCGACGCCCCGGAAGGACTGGTCGCGCGCGAGGTCCGCGTCAGGAGCCACGACGGCGTCGAGGTTCCGGCGTCGATCGTCATGCGCGCCGACACGAAGCTCGACGGCAGCAACCCGACGATCCTTTACGGCTACGGCGCGTACGGCACGACCGAGGATCCCGGCTGGAGTCCGCGCCTCCTGGCGTGGCTGGACCGTGGCGGCGTGTTCGTCATCGCGCACGTGCGCGGCGGCGGGGTCTTCGGCGACGCCTGGCATCGCGCCGGCCAGAAGACGACCAAGCCCAATACCTGGAAGGACGGGATCGCGGTGGCCGAGTGGCTGGTGGCGCAGAAGTACACGTCCCCCGGCAAGCTCGCCGTGATGGGCGGCAGCGCCGGCGGCATTTTCGTCGGCCGGGCGATGACGGCGCGACCGGATCTCTTCGCCGCGGCCGTCATCTCCGTCGGCAACACCGATCTGGTGCGCTCCGAGACGCGCGCCAATGGGGTCGGCAACATTCCCGAGTACGGCACCGTCAAGCGCGAGGACGAGTTCCGCGCGCTGCTGGAGATGAGCCCGTATGCGTCGATCCGCGACGGCGTCAAATACCCGGCGGCGCTGTTCGAGCACGGCGCCAACGACACCCGCGTCGACGTGTGGATGTCGTTGAAGACGGCGTCGCGGCTCGCCGCCGCGACCGCCAGCGACCGGCCGGTGCTGCTGCGGCTGGAGTACGACGGCGGCCACGGCGTCGGCGGCACCCGGATGCAGGGGCAGCTGCGCACCGCTGACCGCTGGGCGTTCCTGCTGTGGCAGTTCGGCCTCGCCAAGCCGGCGCCGTAGACCGCGAGCGGACGCCGGTCGCACCCGACATCGGGGTCAGGTTGAATTTTGGTGAAGTGGAGGCAAGTGCCCGGTCGCGAGAGACAGCAGTCGCACTGTACGACCGAGCCGCCGGATCGGCCATCCGCCGTACGGACGAAGGCCGGTTGCGCCGCCACCCACCACGACTCGAGGGCCGATGCGCGGCGGGATCGCGCTAACATGGCGGATCTCTTCCACGGAATCCCGCCATGACTCACCTCTTCTCCCTGTCCGGCCGCGTCGCGCTCGTCACCGGGGCGTACCGGGGCCTTGGCTACGCCATTGCCCGCGGCCTGGCGCGCGCCGGCGCCGCCGTCATCCTGAACGGTCGCAAGCCGGACGCGCTGGCCGCCGCCGCCCGATCGCTCGCCGACGAGGGCTTGGCCGCGGGCACCGCCGTGTTCGACGTCACCGACAGCGCCGCTGCGCGAGCGGCCGTTGCGGTGATCGCGGCGGAACGCGGCGGCGTCGACATCCTGGTCAACAACGCGGGGATCCAGCGACGGCATCCGATGGTGGATTTCCCCGAGAGCGAATGGAACGAGATAATCGCGACCAACCTGACCGCGCCGTTCCTGGTCTCGCAGGCCGTGCTGCCGGGCATGATCGAGCGCCGCCGCGGCAAGATCATCCACATTGCGTCGCTGATGAGCGAGCTCGCGCGGCCGACGGTGATTCCCTACACCGCGGCGAAGGGCGGCGTGCGTCAGCTCACGCGCGGGATGGCCGTCGAACTTGCACCGCACAACGTACAGGTGAACGCGATTGCGCCAGGCTACTTTGCGACCGAGATGAACCGGGCGCTGCTCGACAACGCGGAGTTCGACGCCTGGGTCAAGAAGCGCACCCCCGCCGGTCGTTGGGGTCAGCCGGACGAAATCGCCGGTCTCGCGGTGTTTCTCGCGTCGTCGGCTGCCGACTACATGACCGGGCAGATGCTCGTCATGGACGGCGGGATGAGCGTGGCGCTCTAGGCGCCGCGACCGCATTCGGATCGACCCCCGCGCCAACCAGGGTGGCACGCTGCGCGTCGGCCTCCGCCACGACGGTGAACGCCGCGGCGAGTTCGGGCAGCACCCGCTTCGGCAGGCCCGTGACGCCGTCGACGAACACCCAGACCGTTTCGGCGATCGCCAGCGGCGCCGCCTCGCCGCGGCGCAGGAAGCGGTAGCGGCGCGGCGAGCTCGTCGCGCGGAACCCCGCCACCCACGTCGCCAGCACGATGGCATCGCCGGCGAATGCCGGCCGCAGGTACTCGATGCTGTGCGTGCGGACAAACCACCCGGCACGCGCTGCGAGGTAGCGTTCGAGCGGCCAGCCCACCGCCTCCGAATGCAGCGTCGCGACGTCCTGCATCCAGCGCAGGTACTCGAGGTTGTTGACGTGGCCGTTGACGTCGATCGACGCGGCGGGGACTTCGAACTGCTGCAGGAACACGGGAGTCATGCGCCGATTATCCCTCGCCGGGTGTCGCGGCGGGTTTGACCTGCATCGGCCGTTCGGTCAGGTGACGCAGTGCTGCGAGGGTGCTAGCGTGGATGCATCGCCCGGCAGGAGACAGCGACGCAGCTCGTTGACTAAAATTCGACCTGACCCCGTTTCAGTCCTGGCCGAACGCCTTGCGGTCGAGAAGCCGGTACAGCCAGGACAGGCCGTCCTGGGTATTCTTGCGCGGCCGGTACTCGCAGCCGACGAAGCCTTCGTAGCGCAACTCCTCGAGCAGGCGGAAGATCCACGCGTAGTTGATTTCGCCGACGTCGGGCTCGTTGCGGCCGGGCACGCCGGCGATCTGGATGTGCCCGATGTGGGGAAGCCAGCGCCGCAGCTTTTCGGAGAGGTCGCCCTCGACGATCTGCGCGTGGTAGAGGTCCATCTGCACCTTGATGTTCGACGCGCCGACCTCCTCGCGGATCGCGTGCGCCTCCGCCTGCGTCGAATGCAGGTAGTTCGGATTGTCGCGCGGGTTGAGCGGCTCGAGCAGCACCGTCACGCCCTGCTCCGCCGCTTCGGTGCACGCGAAACGCAGGTTGCGCACCAGCGTCGACCGCTGGCGCGCCCGCCGCTCGGCGTCGGCGTCGGGGGGCAGCACGCCGGCCATCACGTGGATGCGCGGGCAGCGCAGCAGCTGCGCATAGCGCAACGCCGTGGTGAATCCGGCCGCGAATTCGTGCTCGCGACCGGGCAGCGACGCGGTCCCGCGATCCCCGGCGGCGAAATCGCCGGGCGGCGCGTTGAACAGCGCGACCTCGACCTTGGCGTCCGTCGCCGCCGCCGCGACGTCCCGTGCGGGATACTCGTAGGGAAAGGCGAACTCGACCGCCCGAAAGCCGGCGTGTCCTGCCTCGGCGAAGCGCTCGAGAAACGGTACCTCGTTGAACAGGAACGAAAGGTTGGCGCTGAACTTCAACATCGGGACGACTCCACGCAGCACCCCGGGCCCGGCGGGCGCACGGCGGCATTCGCTACATTCGGCGCCCTAGTTTGCCCCGCGCGCCGCAGCGGCGCAATGACGCGACCTCGACCGATGTTCCGGAACCCCGCTTCCGCCACCGCCGAGTCGCCCGCGGGCGACGCCGGCTGCGCCACCGTCACGCTGGCCGGCGAAACGGTCGTCCGCTCGGCCGGACGTGCGCTGTACTGGCCGCGCGAGCGCACGCTGTTCGTCGCCGACGTGCACCTGGGCAAGGCCGCGTCGTTCCGGGCGGGTGGCGTGCCGGCGACCCGCCGCCCGCGTGGGGCATCGAGGTGGCGACCGCGCCGCACCTCGCCGCACCGTTCCTGCTGTGCCACGAGCCGAGCGATCCACCGACCGGCTACGCGCTCTGCGGCCACGTCCACCCCGGAGTGCGCGTGGCCGCCGCCGGCGACAGCGCCCGCCTGCCCTGCTTCGTGATCGGACGGCGTCGCGCGCTGCTGCCGGCGTTCGGGCGGATGACCGGCCTGGCGCGCGTCCGCCCGGCTCCCGGCGAGACGCTCGTCGCGATCGCCGGGTCCAGGCTGTTCACGCTGCCCGCGGCGTGACTCGACCCGCCCGGTCCGCGCCGCCTTCGGCCGCAACGCGTTCATCCCGCGGTTGCTGCAGTGCACCTGCGTCGTGACCCGAGCTGTGGTGTTGCGATGCACCAAAAACTGCTGGCCGCGGCGACGCTAATCCACTGTCGCAAAAGCGCAACGACCCCGATGCCATTCATCGAAGCCCCATCGGTGGAGAACTCTGTGGACAAGCGGTGGAAGAACAGGGGATATGCCCGCGCAAGGGCTACAGGCGGCTGTTTTTGTTGTCCTTTCGGCGCACCTCGTTTGTGCATCAAAAAGCCCTTGCATTGCGCCGATCGCCCCACTATGCTTTGTGTTCAATAGCTACTTGAGCACTAGATATAGTAGATTTTGATTTTTCAGCAGAAACCGGGCACCCCCCGGCGCCGCCCCGCGGGACCGCCCCGGGCGCGTCCGGACCCGCCGCCGGGGCCGTCCCCCGCAAACCCGCGCCACGCCTGGGTTTGCGCGAATCGGGCCAATCCGCGGCAGCCACGGCGAAGCATGTTCACAACGACAAGAAATGACAGGAGAAGCCCCAATGCAGATCGCGAGCGCACCCGCCGCCCCGACGACCGCCCCTTCCACGCGTGACCACATGGCCGCCGAACCGGGCACGACGCTCGCCACCGCCACCGATCCGCGTTACGCCGAATACAAGGTGATTCGCCGCAATGGCTCGGTGGTGAACTTCGAGCCGGCGAAGATCTCGATCGCCATGACCAAGGCGTTCCTCGCCATCAACGGTGGCCAGGGCGCCGCGTCCGCGCGGGTGCGCGAGCAGGTCGGCAACCTGACCGACGCCGTCGTCAGCGCCCTGATGAAGCGCAAGCCCGAGGGCGGCGCCATCCACATCGAGGAGATCCAGGACCAGGTCGAACTGGCGATGATGCGCGGCGGCGAGCACGAGGTCGCCCGCGCCTACGTGCTGTACCGCGAGCGGCGCTCGCAGGAGCGCGCGGCGCAGAAGAGCCAGGCAAGGGGCGGCACCGAGGAAGCGCAGATCACCGTCGTCGACAACGGCGTGCGGCACCCGCTCGACCTCGAGCGGCTGACCCGGCTGGTCGACGAATCCTGCGCCGGCCTGCCCGATGCCGAACCGGCACGCATCCTCAAGGCGACGCTGAAGGACCTCTACGACGGCGTGCCGATGGACGAGGTGCGCAAGTGCGTCGTGCTCGCCGCCCGCACGCTGATCGAGAAGGATCCGGCGTACTCGTACGTCACCGCGCGCCTGCTGCTCGACGCGCTGCGCTTCGAGGCGCTGGGCGAGGAAGCCACGCACGCCGACATGGCGGTCAGGTACGCCGAGTACTTCCCGCAGTTCGTCAAGCACGGCGTGAAGATCGGCCTGCTCAACGAGGCGCTGCTCCAGTACGACATGGCGCAGCTCGGCGCCGCGCTCAAGCCCGACCGCGACCTGCAGTTCGGCTACCTCGGCCTGCAGACGCTCTACGACCGCTACTTCCTCGTCGACCAGTACGCGGTGCACGGCAACGCCGGCCGCCGCTTCGAGCTGCCGCAGTGCTTCTTCATGCGCGTGGCGATGGGCCTGGCGCTGAACGAGGTCGACCGCGAGGCGCGCGCGATCGAGTTCTACAACGTGCTGTCGACGTTCGACTTCATGTCGAGCACCCCGACGCTGTTCAACTCGGGCACGCACCGCTCGCAGCTGTCGTCGTGCTACCTGACGACGGTCGCCGACGACCTCGATGGCATCTACGAGGCGATCAAGGAAAACGCGCTGCTGTCGAAGTTCGCCGGCGGGCTCGGCAACGACTGGACCAACGTCCGCGCGATGGGCTCGCACATCAAGGGCACCAACGGCAAGAGCCAGGGCGTGGTGCCGTTCCTCAAGGTCGTCAACGACACCGCGGTGGCGGTGAACCAGGGCGGCAAGCGCAAGGGCGCGGTCTGCACCTACCTCGAGACCTGGCACCTCGACATCGAAGAGTTCCTCGAGCTGCGCAAGAACACCGGCGACGACCGCCGCCGCACGCACGACATGAACACGGCGAACTGGATTCCCGACCTGTTCATGAAGCGCGTGATGGAAGGCGGCGACTGGACGCTGTTCTCGCCGTCGGACACGCCGGACCTGCACGACAAGTTCGGCCGCGCGTTCGAGGAGGCGTACACGCGCTACGAGGACAAGGCCGCGCGCGGCGACCTGAAGCTGTTCAAGAAGATTCCCGCCCTCCAGCTGTGGCGCAAGATGCTGTCGATGCTGTTCGAGACCGGGCACCCCTGGATCACGTTCAAGGATGCCTGCAACGTGCGCTCGCCGCAGCAGCACGTCGGCGTCGTGCACAGCTCGAACCTCTGCACCGAGATCACGCTCAACACCAGCCCCACCGAGATCGCCGTGTGCAACCTCGGCTCGGTCAACCTGCTCGCCCACATGAAGCAGGGCAGGCACGGCTGGGACCTCGACCACGCCAAGCTGCAGCAGACGATCCGCACCGCGATGCGGATGCTCGACAACGTCATCGACATCAACTACTACGCGGTCAAGAAGGCGCGCGACTCGAACCTCAAGCATCGGCCGGTGGGCCTGGGCATCATGGGCTTCCAGGACTGCCTGCACCTGATGGGCATCCCCTACGCCTCGGATGCCGCGGTCGCCTTCGCCGATCGCTCGATGGAAGCGGTCTGCTACTTCGCGTACTGGGCGTCGACCGAGACCGCCGAGGAGCGCGGGCGCTACTCGTCGTACAAGGGCAGCCTGTGGGACCGCGGCATCCTTCCGCAGGACACGCTGAAGCTGCTGCGCGAGGAGCGTGGCGGCTACGTCGAGATCGACGAGTCGTCGATGATGGACTGGGACGCGCTGCGCGATCGCATCCGCACCCACGGCATGCGCAACTCCAACTGCGTGGCGATCGCGCCGACGGCGACGATCTCCAACATCATCGGCGTCGCCGCGTCGATCGAGCCCGAGTACCAGAACATCTACGTCAAGTCGAACCTGTCGGGCGAGTTCACCGTCGTCAACGAGCACCTGGTGGCCGAACTGAAGAAGCTCGGGCTCTGGGACGAGGTGATGGTGGCCGACCTCAAGTACTTCGACGGCTCGCTGGCGAAGATCGACCGCGTTCCAGCCGAACTGCGCCAGCTCTACGCGACGGCGTTCGAGGTCGACACGTCGTGGGTCATCGAGGCGGGCGCGCGCCGCCAGAAATGGATCGACCAGGCGCAGAGCCTCAACATCTACATGGCCGGGGCGTCGGGCAAGAAGCTCGACGACACCTACAAGCTCGCGTGGCTGCGCGGCCTCAAGACCACCTACTACCTGCGCACGCTCGCGGCCACGTCGGCCGAGAAGAGCACCGGCCAGGGCGGCGAGCTGAACGCCGTCCCGACCGGCGGGGGCATGGCCGCCGGCGCCCGGAGCGCGGGCGCGGCCGGACGGACGGCCGCGCCCGCGGACGAAGCCGCGCCGAAGTTCTGCGCGATCGACGACCCCACGTGCGAGGCGTGCCAGTAGAGACCAGTCGGCGGAACGGGCGCGATCCGACGCGGGCGAGCAAAGACCCGCGCGACGCGACCCGATGAGAACGGACCCGGGCGCGAACCCAGACAGGCGAAGCGACAGCGCGCAACGAGGCCCAGCAGACCGAGCGGACCGGCCGCAGCGAACCGCGGCGCGCAGTACGGTCCGGAGCAGGCGCAGTGCTGGTGGCGGGTGGCGAAGCCTTCGTTCGGGGCACCGCCCGCCGGTTTTTCCCGGCGCAGGTCCGGGGATGCACGTTCGTCGAACTTCGTCGATGGAGGCTTTTTTGGCCCGATACGAGCAGATTCAGCGGCACGTGATCGAAGCGCGGTATCTCGGAGACTACAAGGTCTGGCTGGAATTCAACGATGGGCGAAAGGGGGTCGTGGACCTGGCGGATGAACTGCACGGTGAGAACTTCGAGGGACTGCGCGACCGCGGACGCTTCGCCGACTTCTACCTGGACTACGGCCTCGCCACCATCGCCTGGCACCACGGCGTCGACTTCGCCCCGGACTTTCTCTACGACAAGCTGAAAGCCATGCACTGACCCGGAGCCCGCCGCCGGCGGCGGGCACCCCGGCCACACCCTAAACACCCCACGACCGCATCGCTGCGCCGCACCCACGACCGAACGCGTCACCAGGCGACACCGCGCTTGCCGCCGCAGACGACAACAAGACTGCGCACCAGGAGCCCTGCAACATGCTGAACTTCGACGACGACATCGTCACCCCCGCGGCGCAGCCGCAGCTGCAACCCGTCACGCCCGACACCATCCGGGCGCAGGCGTCCGGCAGCATCGGCGGCGGCATCCTCTCGCGCGAACCCGTCCACGACCTCGAGGTCGAGCGCCAGGCGATGGAGAACGGCTTCCGCCGCGTCCGCATCGAGGACAAGCGCGTCATCAACGGCCACTCCGACGTCAACCAGCTGGTGCCGTTCAAGTACCGCTGGGCCTGGGACAAGTACATCGCCGCCTGCGCCAACCACTGGATGCCGCAGGAAGTGAACATGCAGCGCGACATCGAGACCTGGAAGAACCCCAACGGCCTCACCGACGACGAGCGCCTGATCGTGAAGCGCAACCTCGGCTTCTTCGTCACCGCCGACAGCCTCGCCGCCAACAACATCGTGCTGGGCACCTACCGCCACATCTCGGCGCCGGAGTGCCGCCAGTACCTGCTGCGCCAGGCCTTCGAGGAGGCGATCCACACCCACGCCTACCAGTACATCGTCGAGAGCCTCGGCCTCGACGAGGCGGAGATCTTCAACGCCTACCACGAGATCAAGTCGATCCGCGACAAGGACGAGTTCCTGATCCCGTTCATCGAGGTGCTGACCAACCCGACGTTCAAGACCGGGACCATGGAAGCCGACCAGGCGCTGCTGAAGAGCCTGATCGTGTTCGCCTGCATCATGGAGGGCCTGTTCTTCTACGTCGGCTTCGTGCAGATCCTGGCGATGGGCCGGCAGAACAAGATGACCGGCAGCTCGGAGCAGTACCAGTACATCCTCCGCGACGAGTCGATGCACTGCAACTTCGGGATCGACCTCATCAACACCATCAAGCTCGAGAACCCGCACCTGTGGACGTCCGAGTTCCGCGAGGAAATCCGCGTGCTGATGAAGAAGGGCGTGGACCTCGAGTATGCCTACGCCGAGGACACCATGCCGCGCGGCGTCCTGGGCCTCAACGCGACGATGTTCAAGGAGTACCTGCGCTTCATCGCCAACCGCCGCTGCCAGCAGATCGGCGTCGACCCGCTGTTCGACAAGGCCGACAATCCGTTCCCGTGGATGGCCGAGATGATCGACCTCAAGAAGGAAAAGAACTTCTTCGAGACGCGGGTGACCGAGTACCAGACCGGCGGCGCGCTGAGCTGGGACTAGACCGACCCGGGCAGACGCACCGACATGTCACAACTGTGAGTCCAAGAGCCGAAGCCGAATCAATACTTCCGCGACATCGGGGCCCCGAGCCATGCACCGGGGCCTCGTTGCAGCGTTCGGGTTGGGCGTGGAAAGGGGCCGGTCGACGGCCCCTTTTTCTTTGGCAGTTCCTGGGCACGCCGGACGCATTGCAGTCGCGCTCCGGATTCGCCGGCAACGTACCGGCGCCAGTGCGGGCACCCGAAACACCGGCCGCACATGGCAGCACGCCCGCGGCGGGAGTCTCCGGAGGAGAGCGACATGACGATATCGGGATGGTGGCTGATTCCGGCCTTCGTGGTCGGCGCATATGCCGGCGTTTCGCTGATGGCCGCGATGTACGTGGCGGGCCGGGAGCGGGAGCGGTCCGATCTGCTCCCCGAACCGACCGAGCCCCAGCTCGCCGCGCTGCGCGCGGTCTGGGCGACGGCGGGGCAGGAACTCGCCGACCCGGGGACCACGGGCGCCCGGAAGCAGCGCGCGCCGAGGCGGACCCGCCGCGCCGAGCCGGTGGAGGTCCAGACCAATTTCCAGTGGTGAGGTGACCAGCCGCGGCACCGGCATCGACCTGCGCGGGCACCGGTCGACGCCGGCGCAGGTCGACAGCGAACGCCGCGCTCAGCGGGTCGGGCTGATCGCCGGTACTTCGTCGGGCGGCGAACCCTGCACCCAGCCGTTGTTGGCGATATAGTTGTTGTTGAGCGACTCGATGTAGGTGTTGGTCTGCGAGAGCTTCACCAGTCCGCCGGTGGAGTTATAGACGATCTGGTTGCCCATCAGCTTCACTTGACCGTTGGTGTCGACCGCGATTCCGCGATTGTTGCTGTTGATCATGTTGCGGACGGCGTCGAGCTGTGCACCGTTGACCGCGCCGCGCAGATAGATCGCCTCGGTCGCCAGCTGAGTCATGCGCGAGTCGGCGAGATTGACGATCCCGCCCGCGGTGCCGTCCAGCGACAGGCGAATCCCGCCCGGACCACGCCTGATGTCGGTGTCCGAAATCATGAACTGGACGAAGCCAAAGGTCCCGCCCGCATCTATGCACGGGCCGGGCCCGCAGCCATCGATGGTCGACCGCGACACCGAGACCTGTGGGCCGTTGGTTGCCTTGATGCCCCCGGTGCGCAGCATCGCCGACGCGTTGACGGAAACCACCGGAGCGCGGTTCGTCGCGTTGTTGAGTATCTGCAGTGCGGCGGTGTACGTGCGCGTGATCGTCACCCGTTCGAGCCCCAGGAAGGCGTAGCCGAAGTTGGCCGCCGACTGGGTGACCGAGAACGCGGTGGCGCAGTCGCTGAGTGTCGTGTCGCGGACGGTCATGTTGACGTCGTCGACCTGGGAGATGCAAGCGGGGCCGAGCGCCTCCAGTGTGGAATTCTCGATCGTGACCGCCTTGGTGGTCGTGGTGCCGTCGATCTTGATGCCGGCGTCGCTGTCGCGCAGCGCGACGCGCCGCAGCGTCATGCTGGAGTACGGCGTCGTCGACTCGTTGCGGATCGCGGCGCCGTTGCCCCCGTTGAAGAACCCGGAGATCTGCAGGTCCTCGAGCACCAGCCGGCCGCCCTGCTGGAACCGCACGCCGTTGGTGCCGCCCTGACCGCTGATGGTGAGTCCGCGCAGCGCGACGGTGCCACCCCCGGCCACGTTGACGACGATGCCGTCCACCTGGGCGCCGCTGACCGAAACCCCCGCGTAGACGCCGGGCGGCACGACGATGGCGAGCGGCTTGTCGATGACGACGGGCCCGTAGCCGCCGGAATCGAGCGTGACGATATCGCCGCCAAAGTTGGTGTTGACCAGCGCCGCGGCGAACGTGCGGCACGGCTGCGTCAGGCTGCAGGGCCAGGCGTCGTTGCCGGTCGTCGCGACGAAGGTGCGCTGCGCCGCGTCGGCGGCACTGGCCGCCGCCAGTCCCAGCGCGGCGAACATGACAATACGCGGTACGGTGGTTCCTTTCATGGTCGATCCCCCTTCCCTGGCTTGTTGGTGTTGCGGACCGCGGAATGCGCGAATCGGCCGCCATTGCTCGCGCCGATCGCGGCCGTGCGGTTCCCCGGTTCGCCGGGCTGCAGCGTCCTTCCCCGCCGGCCGGCCCCGGCTATTGCGGGACAAGTCGGCGCCGGCCGCCGCCGATGCTGCGGCGTAAGGTCGCATCAGAATCGCACGCGATCGCGCGCCCGGTCAATCGGACGAGGGCCCAGCCGACGGAAGGCCGGCGCGGCGCCGGTATCATGGGGGTCCTCCCCTCCGCCCAGGAATCCAGGCATGACGTTCGTCGAGCTGATCGCGCTGCTCGCGGTGGCCGGCCTCGGCTGGCTGGTCTGGACCAGCCTGATGGCCCGCGAGGCCGCCAACGCCGCGATGCGCGCCACCTGCAAGGCCGAGGGCCTGCTGTTCCTGGACGACACGGTCGGGCTGACGTCGATGCGGCCGGTCCGCGACACCGAGGGTCGCCTGCGCCTGCGCCGCGTCTACGGCTTCGAGTACAGCGACACCGGCGACAACCGGCGCAAGGGCAGCGTCGCGCTGCTCGGCGACCGGGTGATCATGGTGGACGTGGGATTGCGGGCGGTGCCGGAGGCCGCGACACTGCACTAGGGACCGGGCGCCAGCGAGACGAGCTGCAGCCAATCGCTGACCGTGCCGAACGGCCCGAGGAGGCTGCCGCGCTTGAGCAGCAGCGTGTCGCCCACCGGACGGGGGCGCATCGGGGCGTAGGCGTCCAGCCGCGCCTGCATGGTCCGGAAGAGCTCGAGGCGCGCCGGTCCCGGCGGCGTGACCAGCGCCTTCTCGTACGCGGCATCGAATTCGGGGTCGACGTAGCAGCTCATGTTCGCCGCCCCGATCGCCTTGCTGTAGAACATCGCCATCGGGTTGGTGCCGTCCGGAATGTCGAGCCCCCAGTCCATCGTCGCCATGCCGAAGCGGCAGTTGTTCATCCGCTTCAGGCGCTCCGCTCCGGGCGCCGCTTCGAACGCCGTGCGCACCCCGATGCGGTCCAGCATGCGCTTCGTGAACTCCGCACCCTTCCGGGCGGTCGACGAGGTTCCGATGAGACTGGTCACCACCAGCGCCGACCCGTCCGGCATCCGGCGGTAGCCGTCGCGTCCGCGCTTGTAGCCGAAGCGGTCGAGCAAGGCGTTGGCGGCCGCGGGATTGAACGCGTTGGGGCTGCGGTACGCGTCGATGTGGCCCTCGATGCCGGGCGGCACGACCTGTTCCCGCACCGTGGCGTCGCCCGACTCGAGCACGCGGATGTACTCGCTGTCGTCGATGGCCATCTGGATCGCACGGCGCAAGGCGATCCGGTCGTTGCCGTTGCCGCCGAGCGTGGGGTCCTTCATGCTGAAGAACGACAGCAGCACCGTGGGCGACGGGTCCCGCGCCAGCTTCAGGCCGCGGGCCGCCAGCTCCGGCTTGAGCTTTCCCCCGCTGATCACCAGCTCGCGCTCGAACACCATGATGAGATCGAGTTCACCGCGCTGCAGTGCCAGCAGCTCCGGCGACGCCTCGGGCGTGTAGCTGAACTCGACCCGCTCGAAGCCGGGCAGCTTCCGGCCGCGCATCGGGTGCGATGCGTGCGCGGCGCGCGAAGCCGGCGTCAGCAGATCCTCCCAGTGCCGCGCTCGATAGCCCGGGTTGCGGCGCAGGACCAGCCGCTGCCCAGGCGTGAACTCGGCGACCAGGTAGGCGCCGGTACCGATCGGACGCTGCCCGTAGGCGTTCCCCTCGGCTTCGACCACTTCTTGCGCGATCGCCCCCAGATTGGGCGAGGCGAGCAGGAACGGAAAGATCGGATCCGGCGCGTTGAGATGGATGCGCAGTGTCTGCCGGTCCACGACAACCAGGCCGGCCACCGGCGCGGCGTAGTCGATCGCGCGGTTCTCGCTCCTGGCGCGCGCGGCCAGCGCGTCGAGCCCTTCGATCTTGTTCTCGAGCAGGAACAACGCCGGCGAACGCAGCTTCGGATCCAGGATGCGCCGGATCGAGTACGCGAAATCCGCCGCGGTCAGTTCCCGCGGCTTCCCGCCGAATGCCGGATGCGGAGTGAAGAAGATGCCCCGTCGGACCGCAATCGTGAACGTGCGGTAGTCGGCCGAGACCTCGGGCAACGCCGTCGCGGCGAGCGGGACGATCACCGGGGGCCGGGCAAGCGGATCGAGCGTGTACAAGGCGTCGTAGATCCCGGCCATGACGTTCCCGGTCACCATGTTGTCGGATCGCGCCGGATCGAGTGTGTCCGGCATCAGCGGCAAGCCGACCCGCAGCGTTCCCGCGGGTGCGTCGGCACGGACGTGGATGGACGCGGTGCCCAGGCAGACCGCAGCGCCGAGCATCCAGGCGACACCCATCACGCGCGAAGTCATCGTGCACCTTTCCCGGCGAACCGGCGTTAGAGCAGCCCAGCCCGAAGCGTTACACTGATCCCGAACATCCACAACGGCTTCGCAGCGAAACGTCATGCCCAAGACCTACACCGCCGGCGGTCGCAGTTCCACGGCGGCAGGACCGAACCCGCCTTCCGGTGCAAGCCTCCAGTCCTGGCGCGAGCGCTTCGGCGCACTGCGCAACCTGCCGCCGTTCCTGAAGCTCGTCTGGCAGACGAGCCCCGCCCTGACCCTGGCGCTGATCGTGCTGCGCGTGGTCCGCGCGCTGCTGCCGGTGGCGTCGCTCTACGTCGGCAAGCTGATCATCGACGAGGTCGTCGGCATCGCCGGCTCGGCGTCGGCGACCGACACGCTGTCGCAGTGGCTGGCGAGCGGGCTCGTCGACCGCATCGCGCTGCTGCTCGCGCTCGAGTTCGGGCTCGCGGTGCTTTCCGACGTGCTCGGGCGCACGGTGTCGCTGCTCGACTCGCTACTGTCGGAGCAGTTCTCCAACGCCACCAGCCTGCGCCTGATGGAGCACGCGGCGACGCTCGACCTCGAGGACTTCGAGGACAGCGAACTGCAGGACCGGCTGGACCGCGCGCGCCGGCAGACGATCGGCCGCAACACGCTGCTGGGCCAGGTGTTCGGCCAGGCGCAGGACATCATCACCATCCTGAGCTTCGGCGCGACGCTGGTGCTCTACGCGCCGTGGCTGATCGCGCTGCTGGCGCTCGCGCTGGTGCCGGCGTTCCTCGGCGAGGCGCATTTCAACGCGCAGAGCTACACGCTCAACTACCAGCGCGCGCCGGAGCGCCGCGAGCTCGACTACGTGCGGCAGACCGGCGCCAGCGTCGAGACGGCGAAGGAAGTGAAGGTCTTCGGACTGAACGGCTTCCTGATCGACCGCTACCGGCGCCTCGCCGCCGACTTCTACGCGGCCAATCGCGGGCTCGCGATCCGGCGCGCGGGCTGGGGCAGCGTGCTCACCGCCATCGGCACCGTCGGCTACTACGTCGCGTACGCGTACATCGTCTGGCGGACGCTGCACGGCGAGTTCAGCATCGGCGACCTCACCTTCCTCGCCGGCTCGTTCCGGCGCCTGCGCAACCTGCTCGAGGGGCTGCTGATCGGGTTCTCGTCGGTCGCGGGCCAGGCGCTCTACCTCGACGACCTGTTCTCGTTCTTCGAGATCAGCGCCGAGATCGTTTCCCCGCCGAACCCCCGGCCGTTTCCGTACCCGATCCGCGAAGGGTTCCGCTTCGAGGACGCGGGCTTCCGCTATCCCGGCGCCGAGCGCTGGGCGGTCCGTCACCTGTCGTTCGAGCTCCGGGTCGGCGAAGTGCTGGCGCTGGTCGGCGAGAACGGCGCCGGCAAGACGACACTCGTGAAGCTGCTGGCGCGGCTGTACGACCCCGACGAGGGGCGCATCCTGCTCGACGGGCACGACCTGCGCGAATACGACGTCGCGACGCTGCGCGCCAACATCGGCGTCATCTTCCAGGACTTCGTCCGCTACCACCTCAGCGCCGCGGACAACATCGCCGTCGGCCGCATCGAGTCGCGCGGCGACCGGGCGCGCATCGTCGCAGCCGCGCAGCGCAGCCTCGCCGACGAGGTGATCCACAGGCTGCCGGACGGCTACGACCAGATCATCGGCAAGCGCTTCCGTACCGGCGTCGACCTGTCCGGCGGCGAATGGCAGAAGATCGCCATCGCCCGCGCGTACATGCGCGACGCCGACGTGCTGATCCTCGACGAGCCGACCGCGGCGCTCGACGCGCGCGCCGAGTTCGAGGTGTTCCAGCGCTTCAAGGAGCTGAGCCAGGGCAAGACCGCGGTGCTGATCTCGCACCGGTTTTCCAGCGTGCGCATGGCCGACCGCATCCTGGTGCTGGCCGACGGGCGGGTCGAGGCCGCGGGCACGCACGAGAAGCTGATGGCAGCGGGCGGGCGCTACAAGGAGCTGTTCGAGCTGCAGGCCGCGGGGTATCGCTGACGCTTGCCCCCGCCGGTACGTCGACAGCGGCGTCGGTGTCGCGCCGGACGCACACCGGCGCACCCGCCGGCGCCGCGCCGGAGCGGGTCAGCCCGCCTTCGCCACCGGGATCGCCCGCACCGCCAGCACGCCGTCGATGGCGGCGATCGCCCTGACCACTGCCTCCTCGACCGGGCTGTCGACGTCGACCAGCGTGTAGGCCATCTCGCCGCGCGACTTGTTCACCATGTTGTGGATGTTGAGCCCCGCGTGCGCCATCGCCGACGAGATCTGGCCGAGCATGTTGGGCACGTTGGCGTTGGCGACGGCGACGCGGTACGGCGACTCGCGCGGCATCTCGACGTTGGCGAAATTGACCGCGTTGCGGATCGTGCCGTCCTCGAGGTAGTCGCGGACCTGGTCGACCACCATGATCGCGCAGTTCTCCTCGGCTTCCGCGGTCGAGGCGCCGAGGTGCGGCAGTGCGACGACCTTCGGTTCGGCCAGCAGCGCGGGGCTGGGGAAATCGCACAGGTAGGACTTCAGCTGCCCCGACCGCAGCGCCGCCACGACCGCGGCATCGTCGACGATCGCGTCGCGGGCGAAGTTGAGCAGCACGCTGCCCTGTTTGGCGACGGCGAGCCGCTTGGCGTCGATCAGGTGCCGTGTCACCGGCAGCAGCGGCACGTGCAGCGTGACGAAGTCCGAGTGCTTCAGGACCTCCTCGATCGAGTGCGCACGGCGCACGCTCGACGGCAGGCGCCAGGCCGCGTCGACGGTGATCTCCGGGTCGAAGCCGATGACCTTCATCCCGAGCTTGATCGCGGTGTCGGCGACCATGCTGCCGATCGCCCCCAGCCCGACGATGCCCAGCGTCCGCTGCGGCAGCTCGATGCCGGCGAACTGCTTCTTGCCGTCCTCGACCCGCGCCTCGAGGTCGGGCGCCGCAGCGTCGAGCGCCTCGACGTAGCGGACCGCCGGGATGACGTTGCGCGCGGCGAGCAGCAGCGCCGCGAGCACCAGCTCCTTGACGGCGTTGGCGTTCGCCCCTGGCGCGTTGAACACCGGCACGCCACGCTTCGACATCTCGGCGACGGGGATGTTGTTGGTCCCCGCCCCGGCGCGACCGATCGCCTTCACGCTCGCCGGGATGTCCATGCCGTGCATGTCGAACGAGCGCAGGATGATGCCTTCCGGCTGCTCGACGTTCTTGCCGACGTTGTAGCGCGCCGAGGGAAAGCGGTGCAGGCCCTGCGCGGAGATCTGGTTCAGCGTGAGGATGCGGATACGGTCCATCGTGGTCAGCCCCGCTCGCGCTCGAAGTCCTTCATGTAGGCGACCAGCGCCTGCACGCCCTCGATCGGCATCGCGTTGTAGATCGACGCGCGCATGCCGCCAACCGAGCGGTGTCCCTTCAGCTGCACCATGCCGCGCTGCTTCGCACCCTTGAGGAACGCCTCGTCCAGCGCCTCGTCGGCGAGCTTGAACGGCACGTTCATCCGCGAGCGGTCCTCGCGCTGCACCGGGTTGGTGTAGAAGGCGCTCTGGTCGAGGTAGTCGTACAGGAGCTTCGACTTGGCGATGTTCTCGCGCTCGATCGCCTCGACGCCGCCCTTGTTCAGCAGCCACTCGAACACCAGTCCCGCGATGTAGATCGCGTAGGTCGGCGGCGTGTTCAGCATCGACTCGGCCTCGGCCTGCTCCTTCCAGTGAAATGCCGACGGCGTGATCGGCAACGCGCGGTCGAGCAGGTCGTCGCGGACGATCACGATGGTCAGCCCGGCCGGCCCGATGTTCTTCTGCGCGCCGCCGTAGATGACGCCGTACTTCGCGACGTCGATCGGCCGCGACAGGATGTGCGACGACATGTCGGCCACCAGCGGCACGTCGCCGGTGTCGGGGGTCCACTGGTACTCGACTCCGCCGATGGTCTCGTTGGTGCACACGTGCACGTACGCCGCATTCGGGTCGAGCTTCCACGTCGAGCGTGCGGGCACGTAGGTGAAGTTCCGGTCCTCGGCCGACGCGGCGACGTTGACCCTGGCGTACTTCTTCGCTTCCTTGATCGACTTCTTCGACCACTCGCCGGTGTTGACGAAGTCGATGCCCGCTTTGTCGCCCAGCAGGTTCATCGGGACGATGGCGTTCTCGCCGATGGCGCCGCCCTGCAGGAACAGCACCTTGTAGCTGGCGGGAATCGCCAGCAGCGTGCGCAGGTCGGCCTCGGCCTTGGCCGCGATGGCGATGAACTCCTTGCCGCGGTGGCTCATTTCCATCACCGACATGCCGCTGCCCTGCCAGTCGAGCATCTCGGCCGCGGCCTGGCGCAGCACGGGTTCGGGGAGCACGGCAGGGCCGGCGCTGAAATTGAAGACTCGCATGGTCGGATTCCGGGTTGTCTCGGGGGACGGGAGCCTTCGATTGTAACCGCTCCGGGGCGCCCGGCCGGCCGCGACCGGTTGCCACGGCGGACCGCCCGGCGACGGCGCTTGCAACGTAGAATTGCCACCTTCCGGTCCCTGCCGAAGGTTCCATGATTGCCCGCCTGCTCGCTGCCTGCCTGCTGTTTCCGACCGCCGCCGCATTCGCGACCCCCGGCCTCAACGCGGCGCCTGCCACCGCGGTGGGGACCTTCACGAGCCAGGGCGTCACGCTGAGAATGCAGAGTGCAGTCGCGTTTCGCGGCAAGGCATCGGTCGGTGCCGGCGACGCACTGATCGTCGTGGTGTCCACCGCGCGCATGAACGCCGCGGCGATCGGGGACTACATCGACCGCCGGCGGGTGATCGAGAAGCGCGTCCGCGACGGCGAGATGGGCATCGTGTATTTCGAGCTCGCTCCCGACGGAAGGTATCTCGGCATGAGCTACCAGCTCGGCCCCGGCAACGGCTGTGCGCCGTGTTCCGGCGAGGTCACGTCGACCGCCCGGATCGTCGGCGACTGGCTCGGCGGCGATCTCGTCGGCACGGGCGCCGACCGCAGCTTCGACCTCACGCTCGTCGCCCCGTTGCTGTCGGACGATCACGGCGTCCCGCTGCCCGCCGACGGCGGCGATCCGGGCCGGGCCTATGCCGCCTACCACGAGGCGTTGGGCAGGGCCGACCGCGCGGCGCTCAAGCCACTGCTGTCGCAGGACCAGCGCGGCTTCATCGAAGGCCTCGAAAAGGATGGCAAGGCCGACGCCCATGTGCAGGCACTGGCGACGGCGCACCCCGGCCGGTCGCTGCGCGTCACCGGCGGCTACGCCAAGGGCGACAAGGCCGTGCTGCTCATCGCCGGCGAGTCGTTCGTCGGACCGGTGACGGGCGAGGTGCTGCTGGTCCGCGAGGCGGGCCAGTGGCGCGTCGACGACGAAATCACCGAGCGCGGCGCGCGCTGACCGCAGCCGGGATCGTCCGCTCCGCCCCCGCGCCCTTCGTCCCGCCCCTCGCCCCGCCCTTCACCCCGCCCCCGCCATGGCTCCCACGAGACCGCGCGAAGGACCTGCCGCGGCCCGCCTGACGCTCGTCGACCTGCTGCAGATCGTCGACATCCGCACCAAGATCGTCAGCGTCTCGTCGCTGGCGATCGGCACGGCCTATTCGGCCGCGACGCTGCACGCGTTCGCGCCGGGCGCGTTCCTGCTGATGCTGCTGGCGACGCTGTGCGTCGACATGGGCACCACCGGGTTCAACAGCTACTACGACTTCCGGCACGGCGTCGACACGCCGGACACCGACGTCGAACGCTGGAAGGCGCTGGTGCAGCGGGGCATCGATCCGGCCGTGGCATGGACGCTGTCGTGGTTGCTGTTCGGGCTGGCCGCGGTCGCGGGTCTCGCCCTCGGCGCGATCACCGACTGGCGCATCCTGCCCGTGGGTGCGCTGGGCATGGCCGTGGGGTTCGCCTACAGCGCGGGCCGGCTGCCGATCGCCGGCACGCCGGTGGGCGAGATCTTCGCCGGGGGGCTCCTCGGGATGGCGCTGATCGCCGTCGCGGCGTTCGTGCAGGCCGGCCACCTCGATCCGCACGTGCTCCGGCTCGGGCTGCCGTCGACGGTGCTGATCGCCACCATCCTCTCGGTGAACAACGCCTGCGACATCGACGGCGACCGCCGCGCCGGCCGGCGCACGCTCGCCATCGTGCTGGGCCGTCCCGCCGCCGCGCGGCTGATCCTGCTGCAGGCCGCGCTCGCCCTGGGCCTGGCGCTGGCGCTGGTGCCGCAGGGCGTGCTGCCACGCAGCGCGCTGGTGCCGCTGGCCGTGGCGGGACTGTTCGGCGCGAAGACGCTCGCCACCATGCATCGCCGCGGCTATTCGCACGCGGACAAGGCGGCCGCGATGGGGGGAATATCGGCGGTGTTCGGGGCCTACACGCTGGCGCTACTGGTCGCGATCGCCCTGGGCGGCCTCGGGCTGCGCTGAACCTGCGGCGACGCGCCGCAGCACTCCGGCGGGGGCGGCCGTGATCCCGCCGGGTTGCGCCGAAACAGCCAACCGGTTACCGTCGCTGCATCGGCGGCACGGACGGCGCGCGCCCCGCCCCGGCGGTCACCGAGCCGGCATCGCAATCCACACCCCCAAGGAGAAACCATGGATCGCAGCAGACGCATCGTGTTGTCCACCGGAATCGTTGCGCTGGCCGCGCTGGCGGTCGCACCGCTCGCGTCGGCCCAGCAATGGAAGCCGACCAAGCCGATCACGATCATCGTGCCGTGGGCCGCCGGCGGCTCGACCGACCAGGTCACCCGCGTCACCGCCGGGGAAATCGAGAAGGCGTTGGGCCAGAAGGTCATCATCGTCAACCAGCCCGGCGCGTCCGGCTCGATCGGCACGAAGAACGCCCTCGAGGCGCCGAAGGACGGCTACACCTGGACCGCCGGCGCGGCACAGGACCTCGGCACCTACGCGGTGCTCGGCATGCTCGACACCAAGATCGGCGATTGGGCGCTGTTCCTCAACGTCGCCAACGTGTCGACGCTGTCGGTCAACCCGAACACGCCGTACAAGACTCCGACCGAGCTGATCGACGCCATGAAGGCGAAGCCGGGCGCGATCAGCGTCGCGACCGCAGGCGTCAACTCCAGCGGCCACAGCGCGATGGAAGCGATCGCCAAGGCCACCGGCGTTAAGTACAAGCACGTCACCTACGACGGCGGCAATCCCGCCGTCGTCGCCACGGTCGCCGGCGAGACCGACGCGACGTCGCAGCTGACCGTCGAGCAGGCGGAGATGATCCGCGGCAAGAAGCTCCGCGCGCTGGCGGTGATCGGCGACAAGCCCGTCGAGCTCGACGGCTACGGGATCATCGAGCCGCTGACGAAGTCGGTGCCCGGCTTCAAGTCGCCCGCGAACTACTTCGGCATCTTCATCCCGAAGGGCGTGCCGCCCGAAGTGATCGCCACGGTCGAGAAGATCTGGGCCGAGCAGATCGCCAACTCGGTCGCCCTGAAGCAGTACGCGACCAGCCGCGGTGCGCAGTTCGCCCCCTACGCGGGCGCCGAGGCGCAGAAGGCGGTGTTCCCGGCGGTGCAGGCCAACGCCTGGGCCGCGGCCGACACGGGCAAGGCGAAGGTCGCGCCGGACACGCTGGGCATCCCGCGTCCGTAGCCGAAGCGACCCCAGGAGGCCGGCGCCTGCACGGGTGCCGGCCTTTCCTTGACCGGATTGCCGCTTGTCCACCGAAATCCACCCGTCCTCCCCGCGCCGCGACCTGCAGGGCGGCGTCGTCTGGACAGCGCTCGGGTGCCTGATCGTCACGCTGTCCTGGCAGATGGACCGGATGACGCAGCAAGGGGCGACGCTGCACACGGCCCCCGGGCTGTGGCCCGGCATCGTCGGAGCCATGCTCGCGGCGCTGGGAGGGCGTGCTGGTGCTGCGCTCGTGGCGGCGCGCCCGGCACACGGGCTGGGACGCCGCCGCGCCGGACGACACCGACTACGCGCCCCGGTCGAGCTTCGCGCTCGCGGCCGGCATGTTCTTCGTCTACGCGCTGCTGCTCGTCGGCCGCGGCCTGCCGTTCTGGTTCGCCACCGCGCTGTTCGTCACGACGTTCGTCCTCCTGTTCCAGCACCCGCAGCGCAAGGCCGCCGGCACGAGGGTCCGCGGGCTCGTCGTGGCGCTCGCCTGCGGCGTGCTCACCGCGATCGCCGTCACCTTCCTGTTCGAGCAGCTCTTCTACGTGCGGCTGCCCTAGCCCGCGCGCGCCGGAAAGCCCTGTCCAGTGTTCGACGGCCTCATCGCGTTCGGTCATTCGATCTGGAGCTTCTGCGATCCGCTGTCGCTGGGGATGATCCTGCTGTCGTCGCTGGTCGGCGTCATCATCGGCGCGCTGCCGGGCCTCACGGCGACGATGGGCGTCGCGCTGATGACGACGCTGACGATCAAGATGCCGTCGAGCCAGGCGCTGCTGGTGCTGATCTGCACCTACGTCGGCGCGATCTACGGCGGCTCGCGCTCGGCGATCCTGCTCAACATCCCGGGCACGCCGGCGTCGGCCGCGGCCTGCCTCGACGGCCACGCGCTCGCCAAGCAGGGGCACGCCGGCCGCGCCATGGGCATCGCGACCTCCGGGTCGGTGCTGGGCACGCTGATCGGCATGTTCTTCCTCGCGCTGTTCACGCCGGTGCTGGGCAATCTCGCGCTCAAGTTCGGTGCGTACGAATTCTTCTGGCTCGCGCTCTTCGGCGTGATCATCGCGGGAACGCTGACCGGCGACGATCCGCTGAAGGGCTGGATCGCCGGACTCATCGGCATCTTCAGCGCATCGATCGGCCAGGAGGCGATCTACGCCTACGACCGGTTCACTTTCGGCAGCCGCGACCTGGCCGGCGGCTTCCAGCTGGTCCCGGCGCTGGTCGGCGCCTTCGGCTTCGCCGAGCTGCTGATGGCCGTGCGCGAGCGTCCGGTTCCGGTGAAGATCAATCCGTTCGACTCGGTGATTCCCAAGCTCCGCGACCTGGCGCAGTACTGGCGGACGATCCTGCGCTCCGGCGTCATCGGCACGTTCATCGGCATCCTGCCGGGCGTGGGCGAGGACGTCGCGGCGTGGTCGTCGTACGCCGCGGCCAAGCGCGTCAGCAAGGAGAAGGAACAGTTCGGCAAAGGCTCGATCGACGGGCTGATGGCGGCCGAGACCGGCGACAACGCCTGCGTGCCGGGCGCGATGATCCCCGTCCTCACGCTGGCGATCCCGGGCTCCGCGCCCGCCGCCGTGCTGATGGCGGCGATGCTGATCCACGGCGTGCGGCCGGGACCGATGATCATGGTCGAGGCGCCGACGTTCGTCTACGACGTCGTCGCGATGATGATGTTCGCGACCATCGGCATCCTGATCTACGGCCTCACGCTCACCAAGCTCCTGATCAAGGTGCTGATGGTCCCGAAGCCGATCATCCTGCCGATCATCTTCGTGCTGTGCGTCGTCGGGTCGTACGCGATCTCGCAGCGGCTGTTCGACGTCTGGGTGATGCTCGGCTTCGGCGTGCTGGGGTACGCGCTGCGCCGGCTGCGCTACCCGGTCGCGCCGCTGGTGCTGGGCATGGTGCTGGGGGACCTGATGGAAAAAGGCTTCCGGCGCGGGCTGGTGCTGTCCGACGGCGACCTGACGCCGTTCTTCGTGCGGCCGATCTCCGCTGCGCTGTGGATCACGATCGTGCTGGTGATCCTGCTGAAGATTCCGGCGGTCAGCCGCAGGCTCTCGCGCCGGACGCGGCACGCCGCGTCGCGCGCGCTTTGAATCACGCGCGCACGGCCTGATCGTTTACGCTGACCGTTTCGGGAGCAACGCATCGTGGAAACCATCCGACTTGGCGTGATCATGAACGGCGTCACCGGCCGCATGGGCACCAACCAGCACCTCGTCCGCTCGATCCTCGCGATCCGGAATCAGGGCGGCGTCGCGCTCGGCCCGGGCCGCCGGATCATGCCCGACCCGATCCTGGTGGGCCGCGACGCCGCCAAGGTCGCCGCGCTCGCGCGGGCGCACGGCATCGAGCGCCACACGACCGATCTCGACGCGGCGCTCGCCAATCCGGACGACGCGATCTACTTCGACAGCGCGTCGACGGGCCGGCGGCCGGAGCTCATCCGCAAGGCCATCGCGGCGGGCAAGCACATCTACACCGAGAAGCCGGTTGCGCCGACGGTCGCCGAGGCGCTCGACCTCTACCGGCGCGCCGAGGCGGCAGGCCTGAAGCACGGCGTCGTGCAGGACAAGCTCTGGCTGCCCGGCCTCCTCAAGCTTCGGATGCTGATCGATTCGGGCTTCTTCGGACGCATCCTCGCCGTGCGCGGCGAGTTCGGCTACTGGGTCTTCGAAGGCGACTGGCAGCCGGCGCAGCGGCCCTCGTGGAACTATCGCAAGGAGGACGACGGCGGCATCATCGTCGACATGCTGTGCCACTGGCGCTACGTTCTGGACAACCTGTTCGGCGCGGTGCGCAGCGTGATGTGCCTGGGCGCCACGCACATCCCGCAGCGCTGGGACGAGCACGGCAAGGCCTACGCGGCGACCGCCGACGACGCCGCCTACGCGACCTTCGAGCTCGCCGACGGCGTGATCGCCCAGGTCAACAGCTCGTGGTGCACGCGCGTGCGCCGCGACGACCTCGTGACCTTCCACGTCGACGGCACGCTCGGCTCCGCGGTGGCGGGACTGACCGACTGTCGCATCCAGCCGCGCGCCGCGACGCCGCGTCCGGTCTGGAACCCCGACGTGCCGCAGTCGATCGACTTTCTCGACACCTGGCAGCCGGTCCCTTCGAATCGCGCCTACGACAATGCCTTCAAGGTCGAATGGGAGCTGTTCCTTCGCCACGTCGTCGACGGCGGTCCGTTCCAATGGAACCTGCTGGAGGGGGCCAAGGGCGTGCAGCTGGCCGAACTCGGCCTGCAGAGCTGGCGGGAGCGGCGTTTCGTCGACGTCCCGGCGCTTCCGGTCGAGGGCGTGGTCAAATGACCGCGCTCAGGCTGCCGCTCGGCCGACGGCACACTCGCCCCGTTCACGCTGCGCGCCGCCGTCGCCTGGCCCGCGCCCTCCGGCGCGCCGCGCTGGAATCGCGTCGCGTTCGCGGCGGCGCACGTCGTGGCCGATCCCCGCGCGGCGATCGATCCGTGGCTGCAGGTGGCCGTCGACTGGGACTCGACGCTGGCGTTTCGCCGCCACCTGTGGTCGCACGGCTTCGGCGTCGCGGAGGCGATGGACACCGCGCAGCGGGGCATGGGACTCGACTGGCCGACCTCGCTCGAACTCATCCGGCGCTCGGTCGCCGAAGCGCGGGGCATCCCGGGTGCCGTCGTCTTTTCCGGCGCCGGCACCGACCACCTGCCGCCGGCCGCCAATGTCACGCTGGACGCGATCGTCGCCGCCTACGAGGAGCAGTGCGCCGCCATCGAGGCGGCGGGAGGCCGCATCATCCTGATGGCGAGCCGCGCGCTGGCGGCGTGCGCGCGGTCGCCCGACGATTACGCGGAGGTCTACGGACGGGTGCTGTCGCAGGTGCGCGCGCCGGTCATCCTGCACTGGCTGGGCGAGATGTTCGACCCGGCGCTCGCGGGCTACTGGGTCGGGGCCGGAGGCCTCGCCAGCGACCCGGATCATGCCCGCGCCACCGACGTCTGCGCGGCGGTCATCCGCGCGCATGCGGCGAAGGTGGACGGGGTCAAGGTGTCGCTGCTCGACAAGGCCAAGGAGGTCGCGCTGCGCGAGCGTCTGCCGCCGGGCGTCCGCATGTACACCGGCGACGACTTCAACTTCGCGGAACTGATCGGCGGCGACGCGACCGGCCACTCCGACGCCCTGCTCGGGATCTTCGATGCCATCGCGCCGGCCGCGTCCGCGGCGCTCACGGCGCTGGCGGCCGGCGACCGCGCCCGCTTCGACGCCATTCTCGCGCCCACCGTGCCGCTGTCGCGCCACGTCTTCGCCGCGCCGACCCGGTTCTACAAGACCGGCGTGGTGTTCCTGGCGTGGCTCAATGGCCACCAGACGCATTTCACGATGGTCGGGGGGCAGCAGAGCGCGCGCAGCCTCGTCCATCTGTCGGAACTGTTCCGCCTCGCCGACGCCGCCGGACTGCTCCGCGACCCGGACCTGGCGGCCGCGCGGATGCGCGCGTTCCTCGGCGTCAACGGCGTCGAGGCCTGACCACAAGGCACCCTTCATGAAGCTGACCGTACTCGATCCGGGCCATTTCCACGCGGCCCTCCTGCAGAAAACGATGTATCCCGACGTCGATCCGACGGTGCACGTCTACGCCGAGGAAGGCCCCGACCTCGCCGACTACCTGCAGAAGATCGAGAGCTACAACACCCGGGCCGAGGCCCCGACGGCGTGGCGGATGCAGGTCCATGCCGGCGCCGATTTCCTGGACCGGTTCAGCGCGGACCGGGCCGGCGACGTCGTCGTCATCGCGGGCAACAACCGGCGCAAGGCCGAATTCGTGACGCGCGCGGTGGCCGCCGGCATGAACGTGCTCGCCGACAAGCCGATGGCCATCGACACCGCCGGCTTCGAGTCGCTGCGGCGGGCGTTCGCCGACGCCGAGGCCAGGGGCGTGCTGCTCTGCGACATCATGACCGAACGGCACGAGATCACGACGATGCTGCAGAAGGTCTTCTCGCGCATTTCCGCCGTGTTCGGCGAACTGCTGCAGGGGACCGAGCGGGAACCGGCGGTGGTCAAGGAAAGCGTGCACCACTTCTCGAAGCGGGTGTCCGGCGCGCCGGTCAAGCGCCCGGCGTGGTTCTTCGACGCGGCGCAGCAGGGCGAAGGACTCGTCGACATCACCACGCATCTGGTCGATCTCGTGCAGTGGGAGTGTTTCCCGGAGGAGATCCTGGATTTCGGCAAGGACTTCCGGATTCTCCGCGCGAAACGCTGGCCCACCGTGATCAGCCCGGCGCAGTTCGCGCAGGTGACGCAGCTGACCGGCTATCCCGGCTTCCTCGCCAAGGACGTTCGACCCGACGGCAGCCTGCACACCTACGCCAACGGCGAGATCGACTACTGCATCCGGGGCGTGCACGCGAAAGTGTCCGTGCTCTGGAACTTCGAGGCGCCCGCGGGTGCGGGCGACACGCACTACTCGGTGCTGCGGGGCTCGAAGGCGGCTCTGGTGATCCGCCAGGGCGCGGCCGAAGCCCACCAGCCGGTCCTGTACATCGAGCCGGTCGGCGGCGCGGACGCGCCCGGATTCGCGGCCGCGCTGGAGCACGCGCTCCCAGCTGTGCGCGCGGCGTATCCCGGCGTCGACGCGAAGCGCGTCGGGGATCGCTGGCAGGTCGTCGTCCCCGCGTCCTATCACGTCGGCCACGAGGCCCACTTCGCGCAGGTCGCCGCCGGCTTCCTCGCCTGCGTGGCGAAGGGATCGCTGCCCGCCTGGGAGGTTCCCGGCATGATCGCGAAGTACCGGCTGACCACCCGCGCACTCGAAATCGCGCGCGGCAACCCGCCGATGCGAAGCCCATGAACGCGCCCGACACCGGACTCCTTTCGCTCAACACCGCGACCGTGCGGCCGCAGTGGACGCTGCCGCAGATCGTCGACGGTTGCGCCCGGCACGGCATCCGCGGCATCGCGCCCTGGCGCGACCAGGTCGCGGCCGCCGGACTGGACGACTCGGCGACGCGCATCCGCGACGCCGGGCTCACCGTCACCGGCTATTGTCGCGGCGGGATGTTTCCGGCCGTCGACCGCGAAGGCCTGGACGCGGCGCGGGACGACAACCGGCGCGCCGTCGACGAGGCGATCGCCCTCGGCGCGCACTGCCTGATCCTGGTGGTCGGAGGGCTGCCGAAGAACCGCGCCGGCGGGATCGGATCGAAGGACCTCGCCGGCGCCCGCGAGATGGTGCGCGACGGCATCGGCGAACTGCTCGGCTACGCCCGCGACGCCGGCATGCCGCTCGCGATCGAGCCGCTGCATCCGATGTACGCCGCCGATCGCGCCTGCGTGAACACGATGGAGCATGCCAACGATCTGTGCGACGAGCTCGGCCCGGGCCTCGGCATCGCCGTCGACGCCTACCACGTGTGGTGGGATCCGCATCTCAGGCGCGAAATCCAGCGCGCTGCCGGCAGCAGCCCGTCGCGGCTGCTCGCCTATCACATCTCCGACTGGCTGGTGCCGACCATGGATCTCCTGACCGACCGCGGCATGATGGGCGACGGGGTCATCGACCTCCCCCTGCTCCGGTCGTGGATGGTCGAGGCCGGCTACCGCGGCTTCCACGAGGTCGAGATCTTCTCCGCCAACAACTGGTGGAAGCGCGATCCGGACGAGGTGCTCGCGACGTGCAAGCTGCGCCACCGCGAGTGCAGCTGACCGCCAGCCGCCGGGCGCCGGGTTCCGGCGGCGACGTCGCCGACCCCTGAACAACCACGCCGGGACGCGTCGCCGACGTATTCACCCCCCGCCGGTGCCGTGATACCGTTGCTGCGACAGGGCAACCAACGGCGGGCGGACGATGGGCAAGGTCAGCCTCTACAGCAGTTCCGGCCGCGGACGCAGGACCGGCGGCGGCGCCTCGGGTGACGACGACGCCGGTGCCTCGCGGACCGGTGCCGCGCCGTCGGCGCGCGCCGATGCCGCGTCGACCCGCCCGCTCACGGCCGACGGGCGCCCGGTCCCGCCCGCCGCCGCCACATCCGCCGCCACCACGCCCCCCGCGGGCGGCGCTTCCGCGGCGCGCGCGTGGCTTGCCCGCCACGAGCGGGCGCTGCTCGTCGTCGCCGGTGCGGCAGTCGCGCTGGCCGTGGTCGGCGGCTACGCGTCGCTGGCGCCCCGACCGCACCAGCTGACGCAGCAGGACATCGACGCCGCGGTGCTGCACACGCTGGAGAACAACGTGCTGCCGTCCCCGGCGGCCAAGGCCTACGAGGCGGTGCGCCGGAGCGTGGTTCGCGTGCGCGGCTTCGGCTACCCGAGCCCCGTCGACGCGTCGCCGCCGAATTCGAAGCCCGCGACCCCGAAGCCGGCGGCCCCGAAGGACCAGGCGGCGAATGACAAGGCGGCGAAGGACCGCGGCGCCAACGACCGCGCAGCCCGAAGCAAGGACCCGAAGGCCGGCAAGGGCGGCAAGGACGACGCCGACGAACGCGTCAGCGAGGGCGTCGGCAGCGGCGTCGTCATCGTCGACGACGGCACGATCCTGACCAACCTGCACGTCGTCTGGCACGCCGACCGCATCGTCGTCGAGTTCGCCGACGGCATGGAGTCCGAGGCCACCGTCATCGCCGTCCGGCCCGAGCACGACCTCGCCGTGCTGAAGGCGGCGAAGATCCCCGACGACCTGCCCGCCGCCACGCTGCGCCCCACCGCGGACCTGAAGCCCGGCGACGAGGTGGTCGCCGTCGGCTTCCCGTTCGGCATCGGCCCGTCGGTGTCCGCCGGCGTGGTGTCCGGAATGCGCCGCGAGCACCGCTCGCCCGAGGGCAAGCGGATCCTGACCAACCTCATCCAGTTCGACGCGGCGGCCAATCCGGGAAACTCGGGCGGGCCGCTGGTGACCAAGGAGGGCGAAGTCGTCGGCATCGTCACCGGGATCCTCAACCCGACCGACCAGCGCGTGTTCATCGGCATCGGCTTCGCCGTGCCGATCGAGAACGCGGCGGCGGCGGTCGGCATCCCGCCGATCTGACGCCCTGCCTTCGCCTGCGACCGAATTGCCGCCGCCGGCGAACCCGCCGCCCATCCGGCGCCGCCGGCACCGATCCACCGCACCCACTCCGAAGGCGATTCCAGCATGAACGATTCCGCCCGCACCGACGTCGCGCCGCTGATGGAGCGCATCCTCTACGAGGTCAAGCGCGTCGTCGTCGGGCAGGACCACTTCCTCGAGCGGGTGCTGGTCGCCATCCTGGCGCAGGGCCACCTGCTGGTCGAGGGCGTGCCGGGGCTCGCCAAGACGCTGACGGTGAAGACGCTCGCGCGGACGATCCGCGGCAGCTTCAAGCGCATCCAGTTCACGCCGGACCTCGTTCCCGCCGACCTCGTCGGCACGCGCATCTACAACCAGAAGACCGGCGAATTCAATACCGCGCTGGGCCCGGTGTTCGCGCACCTGCTGCTGGCCGACGAGATCAACCGGGCGCCGGCCAAGGTCCAGAGCGCGCTGCTCGAGGTGATGCAGGAGCGGCAGGTGACGATCGCCGGCGAGACCCACTTCGTGCCGGAGCCGTTCCTGGTGATGGCGACGCAGAACCCGATCGAGACCGAAGGCACGTATCCGCTGCCCGAGGCGCAGGTCGACCGCTTCATGATGAAGGTGCTGGTCGGCTATCCGACCGAGGAGGAGGAGTTCGTCATCGTCGAGCGCGTCACCGGGGCGGCGGTCGAGGTCGCCGCGGTCGCCACCACCGACGAGCTGGCGGCGCTGCAGGAAGAGTGCCGGCGCGGCTACGTCGACCCGGCGCTGATGCAGTACGCGGTGCGGCTGGTCGGGGCGACGCGCAACCCGGAGAAGTACGGCATCAAGGACACCGCGCGCTACCTGACCTACGGCGCGAGTCCGCGCGCGACCATCCACCTGATCGAGGGCGCGCGCGCGCTCGCGTTCCTTCGCGGCCGCACCTACGTACTGCCGGAGGACGTGGCCGACATCGCACCCGACGTGATCCGCCACCGGCTGTCGCTGTCGTACGAGGCGCTGGCCGACGGGCTGTCCGCCGACCAGCTGATCGCGCGGATCATGCAGCACGTGCCGCTGCCGGCCAAGCCGCTGGAAACCCATGTCCGCGCCGGCACCCACACCTGAGGCCGTCCTGCGCCGGCTGGAGTGGACGGTGCTGCGCCGTCTGGACGGCGTGCTGCACGGCGACTACCGGACGCTGTTCCGCGGCTATGGACTCGACCTCGCCGACCTGCGCGAGTACGTCTGGAGCGACGACGTCCGCCGCATCGACTGGAACGTCACCGCGCGGCTGCAGACGCCGTACGTCCGCGAGTACAACGAGGAGCGCGAGGTCGCCGCGTGGTTCCTGGTCGACCTCTCCGCCTCGGTCGACTTCGGCTCGCAGCCGCAGAAGAAGCGCACCGTGGCGGCCGAGTTCGTCGCCGTCATCGCCCGCATCCTCACCCGCCACGGCAACCGCGTCGGCGCGCTGCTCTACGGCGACCGCGTCGACACCGTGCTGCCGGCGCGGAGCGGCCGCCGCCACGTGCTGCACCTGATGCAGAAGATGGCGACGCGGCCCGAGACCCCGGCGCGCGCGGCCGCCGAGACCAACCTCGCCGAGCTGATCGAGACCGCGTACCGCGTCGCGCCGCGGCGCTCGCTGATGTTCGTCGTCTCCGACTTCATCAGCGCGCCGGGCTGGGCCGAGCCGCTCGCCCACCTCGCGCAGCGGCACGACGTCGTCGCCGTGCGGCTCTTCGACCCGATGGAAATGGCGATGCCCGACCTCGGCCTGCTGCTGGTGCAGGACGCCGAGACCGGCGAGCAGGTGTTCGTCGACACCCACGACCGCGGCTTTCGCCAGCGCTTCGCCGCGCTCGCCGCGGCGCGCGAGGTCGAGCTGCGCCGCGGCTTCGCCGCCGCCGGCGTCGATGCGCTGGAACTCGCGACCGACGACGATCTCGTCGACGCCATCCTGCGCTTCGCCGACCTGCGCAAGCAGCGCAGCCGGCTGGCCACCGGCGGCGGCCTGCCGCAGCACCTGGGGGTGCAGCCATGACGTTCCTGTGGCCGCAGCTGCTGTGGCTGCTCGTGCTGGTGCCGCTGGCGGTCGGCGGCTACCTGCTGCTGCTGCGGCGGAAGAAGAAGGCGGCGCTGCGCTACGCCAGCCTCGCGCTGGTCAAGGACGCGATGAGCGCGGGCCAGCGCTTCCGCCGGCACGTGCCGCCGCTGCTGTTCCTGCTCGCGTTCACGCTGCTGCTGCTGGCCGTCGCGCGCCCGGCGGCGGTGGTGACGCTGCCGTCGCAGCACGAGACGGTGATCCTGTCGATGGACGTCTCCGGCAGCATGCGCGCGACCGACGTCAAGCCCAGCCGCATCGTCGCCGCGCAGGAGGCCGCACGCGGCTTCATCGACAAGCAGCCGAAGACCACGCGCATCGGCGTCGTCTCGTTCGCGGCGACGGCGTCGGTCGTGCAGTCGCCGACGCACAGCCGCGAGGACCTGCTGGCCGCGATCGAGCGGTTCCAGCTGCAGCGCGGCACGGCGGTGGGCAGCGGCATCCTGGTGGCGCTGAAGATGATCTTCCCCGACGCCGAGTTCGACCTGCGCTCGTACAATCCGCGCGGCGCGAGCTCGCGCAGCGCGCCGCTCGACGGTCGCGCGACCGACAAGGCGCCGCCGAAGCCGGTGCCGCCCGGGTCGTACGCGTCGGCGGCGATCATCGTCCTCACCGACGGCCAGACGACCACCGGACCCAACCCGATCGAGGCGGCGAAGATGGCCGCCGATCGCGGCGTGCGGGTGTACACCGTCGGCGTGGGCACCAAGGCCGGCGAGACCATCGGCGGCGAGGGCTGGTCGTTCCGCGTCCAGCTCGACGAGGAGGCGCTGCGCGGCATCGCCGAGATCACCCGCGGCGAGTACTTCTTCGCCGGCGACGCCGCCGAGCTGCAGAAGATCTACCAGAGCCTCAACACCAAGCTCTTCCTCGAGCAGAAGGAAATGGAGATCACCGCGTTCTTCGCCGCCGCCGCGGCGCTGCTGGCGCTCGCCTCGGCCACGCTGTCGCTGCTCTGGTTCGGGCGCGTGCTGTAGCGCGTGCAGCGGCGCGGCGCCTCCGGTGGCCGCCGTCGCCGTCGCCGCCGGTGTCGGGGCGACCGCAGCCGGCCCGCACGACTCAGGGGGCGGGATTCGGGTAGCGCAGCCGGATCGCCGCGATCTCCGCCAGCGTGTCGGCGTCGAGTTCCACCCCGGCGGAAGCGATGTTGTCGGCAAGCTGCGCCACCGTCGTCGCGCCGACGATCATCGCGCCCAGGTACCAGCGGCTTCGGAGGTAGCCCAGCGCCAACTCGACCGGCGTCAGGCCGCGCGACTTCGCCAGGGCGGCGTACGCCGCGACCGCCTCCTGCACCATCGGCTTGCGGAAGTGCAGCCCGATGCCGGCGAAGCGCGTGTAGCGCGCGCCCTCCGGCGTCGCGCCGCCGACGTACTTGCCGGTCAGCAACCCGCCCGCGAGCGGGCTGTACGCCAGCAGCGACATCGACTCGCGAAAGAGCGCCTCGGCGAGATCGCCGTCGACCGAACGGGCGACCAGGCTGCAGCTGTTCTGGAGCGTCACCGGCGCCGGCGCGCCCTGCGCCTTGGCCGCGCGGCAGAACGAGACCACGCCCCAGGTCGTCTCGTTGGACAGTCCCCAGTGGCGGATCTTGCCGGCCCTGACCATCGCCGCCATGCCCTCGACCTGCTCGTCGATCGACGGACCTTCGCGCTCCGCGGCCGGGTCGAATTCGACGGTGCCGAACATCGGCACGTTGCGCTGCGGCCAGTGGATCTGGAACAGGTCGATGTAGTCGGTCCGCAGCCGCGCGAGGCTGACGTCGACGGCCTCGGCGATGTTGGCGCGCGTGAGATCGGTGCGCCCGCCACGGATCCAGTCGCGACGGCCGGGTCCGGCGACCTTGGTCGCGATGACCAGCCGGTCGCGCCGCTGCCGCGCGAGCCAGCTGCCGAGATACGACTCGGTGCGCCCCTGCGTCTCGGCCCGCGGCGGCACCGGATACATCTCGGCGGTGTCGACGAAGTTGATGCCGTGCTCGACCGCGTGGTCGAGCTGCGCATGCGCGTCGGCTTCGCTGTTCTGCTCGCCCCAGGTCATCGTGCCGAGGCAGACCTCGGAGACCTCGAGCGTGGTGCCGGGGAGGATCCGGCGCTTCATCGCGGATCGGCGCCCGGCCATGCCGCGCTCACCGCCCCTTCGGACTCGCCTTCATCCGGACCGCGACGCGCGGCACGGCGGCCGGCCCGCGCGGGCGCGGCGGCTGCGGCGCGGCGGGTGCGCCGGACTTGCCCTTGGGACCGGGGAACGGGGTGCCGCCCTTGCCTTTGCTCATGCGCGTCTCCTGTCGTGGGTTCTTCCGGCCGCCTGTAACGACTTCGCGCGACCATTGTCCGAGCATTGTCCGGCAGCCGCCGCGCCTGCGCAATTCCCGTCGCGTTCAGCGCGCGCCGCTCGCCCGCTTGAGCACGCCGAGTTCGACCGGCACCGACGTCACGCCGTCGCTCAGGAACACATGACCGTCCTGGATCGTGCACTGCAGCCGCATCGAGCGCGCCGCGAGCCCTGCCAGCGCGCGGCTCGACTCCAACGGCACTTCGCTGACGGCAAGCCGGTCCTGCCGCTCCAGCTTGTCGCGCGACTTGTCCCACCACAGTCCGACGGCGCGGCCCCCGTAGGCGTAGACGAACACCTCGTTGGCGCGGCCGCAGGCCTTGCGCACGATGCTCTCGTCGGGCAGCCCCACGTCGATCCACTGCTCGATGATGCCGGTGAGGTCGCGGCGCCATAGGTCCGGCTCGTCTTCGGTGCTGATGCCGCGCCCGAACGTCAGCGCGTCGTCGGCGTGCAGCGCGAACGCGAGCAGGCGCACCATCATCCGCTCGTCGGTCTCCGAGGGGTGCCGCGCCAGCGTCAGCAGGTGGTCGCGGTAGTAGCCGCGGTCGATGTCGGCCACCGCGAGTTCGGCCCGGTAGATCGTCGATTTGAGCGCCATGGAGGGGGTCCGCGGTCGCCGGAGCGGGCGACGTTCGGGCGCCATGTTACCCCGGCGCGGTGCCCGAGCTCCCGCCAGCCGTACGGGGTGTTGCGGCCACGGGCCCGGCGCTGGGGCATGTCATAGTCCCTATATATCACTGACATACAAACAAACGATTTGCCTTATCGCCTGGCCCCCGTCAGGCTTCGAGTCGCCCCCCACCGAGCAATGGCGACGACGGGAGCAACGCGAAGTCCGAACGACCAGAGGAGAGAACCATGTCAACCGAAACGAAGTGCCCATTCTCGGGCGACGCGCGCAAGCACACGGTCGCCGGAGCCCCGTCGAACGCGGACTGGTGGCCGAATCAACTGAAGCTGAATATCCTGCACCAGCACTCCTCCCGGTCCGACCCCATGGGCGAGGCGTTCGACTACGCGAAGGAGTTCAAGAGCCTCGACCTCGAATGCCGTCGTCAAGGACCTCCATGCGCTGATGACGGATTCGCAGGACTGGTGGCCCGCGGACTTCGGCCACTACGGACCCTTGTTCGTGCGCATGGCGTGGCACAGCGCCGGCACGTACCGCGTCAGCGACGGTCGCGGCGGCGCAGGCCATGGCAACCAGCGCTTTGCTCCGCTCAACAGCTGGCCGGACAACGTCAACCTCGACAAGGCGCGCCGGCTGCTGTGGCCGATCAAGCAGAAGTACGGTCGCAGGATTTCCTGGGCCGACCTGATGATCCTCGCCGGCAACGTCGCCCTGGAGTCGATGGGATTCAAGACCTTCGGTTTCGCCGGCGGCCGCCCGGACATCTGGGAACCGGAAGAAGACGTCTACTGGGGCTCCGAGAACAAGTGGCTGGATGACAAGCGCTACTCCGGCGACCGCAACCTCGAAAATCCTCTCGGCGCCGTGCAGATGGGCCTGATCTACGTCAATCCGGAAGGCCCGAACGGCAACCCGGACCCGCTCGCTGCGGCGCGGGACATCCGCGAGACCTTCGCCCGCATGGCGATGAACGACGAAGAGACGGTGGCGCTCATCGCCGGCGGTCACACCTTCGGAAAGACGCACGGCGCCGGCGATGCGAAACACGTGGGGCCCGAGCCGGAAGCTGCCGGCATCGAGGAGCAGGGCCTCGGCTGGACGAGCAGCTTCGGCACCGGCAAAGGCGGCGACACGATCACCAGCGGCCTGGAGGTCACCTGGACCACCACGCCGACCAAGTGGAGCAACAACTTCCTCTGGAACCTGTTCGGCTACGAATGGGAACTGACGAAGAGCCCCGCCGGTGCGCATCAGTGGATACCGAAGCATGGCATGGGCGCCGGCACCGTGCCGGATGCCCACGACCCGTCGAAGCGTCACGCGCCTTCCATGCTGACGACCGACCTCGCCCTGCGGTTCGACCCGGCCTACGAGAAGATTTCGAGGCGCTTCCTCGAGCATCCGGACCAGTTCGCGGACGCCTTCGCCCGGGCGTGGTTCAAGCTGACGCACCGTGACATGGGCCCGCGTCACCCGCTACCTGGGCCCGCTGGTGCCGAAGGAAGCGCTGATCTGGCAGGACCCGGTCCCCGCCGTCGATCATCCGCTGGTCGACGAGCAGGACATTGCCGCCCTGAAGGCCAGGATCCTCGCGTCCGGACTGTCCATCTCCCAGCTGGTCACCACGGCCTGGGCGTCGGCAGCGACCTTCCGCGGCAGCGACAAGCGCGGCGGCGCGAACGGCGCGCGCATTCGCCTCGCCCCGCAAAAGGACTGGGAAGCCAACCAGCCGGCGGAACTGGCGAAGGTCCTGCAGACGCTGGAAGCGATCCGGAAGGACTTCAACGGCAAACAGCCTGGCGGCAAGAAGATTTCGCTGGCCGACCTCATCGTTCTGGGCGGCTGCGCCGCCGTCGAGGCAGCGGCGAAGAAGGCCGGCCACGACGCCAAGGTTCCCTTCTCGCCGGGGCGCACGGATGCGTCGCAGGAGCAGACCGATGTGGATTCGTTCGCCGCACTGGAGCCGACCGCAGACGGGTTCCGCAACTACGCCCGCAAGGGACTCGAGGAGTCGGCGGCCGAGCTGCTGGTGGACAAGGCGCAGCTGCTGACGCTGACCGCCCCCGAGATGACGGTGCTGATCGGCGGCCTGCGCGTCCTGAACGCCAACGTCGGGCGGTCGAGTCACGGTGTCTTCACCAAGCGTCCCGAAACCCTGACCAACGACTTCTTCGTGAATCTCCTCGACATGAACACGAAGTGGCAGAAGTCCGCCACGTCGGAAGGGGTGCTGGAGGGACGCGATCGGGCGACCGGTGAAATGAAGTGGACGGGCACCGTCGTCGATCTCGTCTTCGGCTCGAACTCGCAGCTCAGGGCGCTCGCGGAAGTCCATGCGTGCAGCGACGCGCAGCCGGCGTTCGTGCGCGACTTCGTGGCGGCCTGGAACAAGGTGATGAACCTCGATCGCTTCGACCTCGCGTGACCTCGGAGGACAGGTCTCGAAGGGCCGCTACCGCGCAGCTTCGCCCTGACGTCGGATCACTCCGGATCAGGTCGAGGCTGCACGGCAGGAGGTTCGAGCCACGCCGCCGCGCCGCGGCTCACGGGGTCGGCACCATCACCAGCCGGTCGGTGCCGGACTCCGCACCCCAGGCCTCGCCCTTGCGGCCCGAGCATCTGCCGCACGTTGGCGTCCGGACGGTTCGACGGGTAGCTGGTGAACTTCTCGGTGGCCGGGTCGAAGCGAACGATCGCGTTGCTGACCCAATCGGTCAGCCAGACCCCGTCGTCGGGGTCGACCCACACCGAATACGTGCGCGCGTCGCCGGGCAGCTTCCATTCGCGCCAGGCCTTCGCCGCGGGGTCGTAGCGGCCGACGTGGCCGGTGTTCCAGTAGCTGACCCAGATGCGGCCCTTCGAGTCCGACCACACGCGGCGGGCGCCCTGCTTCGGCGTCGGCGGCAGGACGACGGTCGCCGCGCCGGTGTCGACGTCGATGCGGGCGATGTGGCTGCCGGCGAGCGAGCAGTACCAGACGTCGCCCGCAGGCGTCGCGGTGATGCCGTAGGGGCCGCGCCCCTGCGGCGCGTTCCAGACGCGAATGTCGCCGGTGCCGGGATCCAGCCGGCCGTAGTAGCCGCTCTGGCCCGTGAACCAGACCCGCCCCTTGCGATCGAACGTCGCCGTGTTGAGGTTCGTGTAGCCGGTTTCCGGCGGCAGCGGCCACTCCCGCAGTGCGCGCGTCTTCGGATCCCAGCGGATGATCGCATTGCGCCCGCTGTCGGTGATCCACGCGGCGCCGTCGGGCCCGACGATCACGCCATGCGGCGACGAGCGCGCGCCGAGCGCGATCTCCTCGATTCGCCCCGACTTCGGGTCGAGGATGCCGAGCCTGCCGGTGCCCTGCGCCGTGTAGTAGACCGGTCCGCCGGGCCCGGGCGCCGCCGCCACGTCGTGCGGACCGCTGCCCCTGGGCACGTCGTACCAGACCGTTGCGGCGGCCGCCGCGGCGGCATCGGCGGCCGTGGCCGCCGTGGCGAGCAGGAGGGCAAGGGCGACTCGACGCATGGCGGATCTCCTGTTGCGCCCCGACCTGCGTCCGGGGACCTGGGGAGGGGGTGGCCTGGTGGCCTCCATCATCGGCCTGTGGCGCGGCGGCGACAACCGGGGCCGGCCGTCCCTTCCGGCGCCCTTCCCCCTGTTGCATCCCGGCCGATCTATGCTAATGTCATACGACCGCCGGCACCCCCCGGCACCGTCCCCCTCACCCGAGCCCCCGATACCATGCGCGCGCGCACCCTTGTCACCCACCGTCGCTACTTCGGCTTCGATGCAGTCACGCTGCGCGCGGCCACCGGGCGCGTCCTGTCGCGCGTCGTCGGCCTGCCGCGCGACCGCGCGCGCGTCACCGATTCGCAGCTGCGCGTCGATTTCGGCGTCGATACCGTCGACGCGCGCACGCTGGTCAGCGGCATGGTCGAAAGCGGCCTGCTCGAGCCGCGCACGGGCGAGCGCGACTACCGCATCACCGAGCGTTTCTACGAATTCGCCGCCGCGCGCATCGTCGAGCCGCTGGCGCGCCCCCGTGCCAAGCTGCTGGTCGCGCAGGCGGTCGAGCTCGCGCAGCGTGCCAACGCCGAGTGGTCGCGCAACCCGCTGGTCATCGAAGCGGTGGCGCCGTTCGGCGCGTACATGAGCCGCGATCCGTACCTCGACGAACTGCCGCTCGGGCTCGTCGTCGGCAACCGGCCCGCGTCGCGGCGCGCCCGCTGGCGGACGATCGGCAAGGCCGAGGGCGTGCAGATGATCCGCGACGCCTTCGGCGATCTCAGCACCTTCGTGCGCGTGCGCCTGGTCACCGACCTCGGCGCCCTCCCCCGCCCGTTCGCGGTCAGCTACCAGGCCGAGCCCGGAACGTCGGCGTAGGGCGCGCGCGACCGCGCCGCCCGCGGCGCCGGCGATCAGAGTTCGATCAGCTCCCCCGGCCCGCCGAACGCGGCGGCGAAGCGGGCGACGGTGGGCGCCAGCGCCAGGCCGGTTTCGCGCTTCAGCACCCTGGCGCGCTCGGTGAGTTCCAGCAGCTCCACGGCGACGGTCCGGCCGCCGGCCGCGATCGCGACGGTGTTGCCGCTGTCGCAGGGCGGCAGGATCAGCGCCCGCTGGTCGAAGGCGTCGACGATGCGCGCGACGCTCGCGGCGACGCCACGCCCGCGGTCGAGCAGGTTGGCCACCAGGAACCCGGTCGCACTCAGGCGCTGCCTCGCGGCGCGGTAGAACTCCGGAGTGTCGAGCGCGCCGGCGCGGCCGCGGCCGTCGAAGCCGTCGAGGAGGATCAGGTCGAAGCGCCGGGTCGCGGTCGCGACGTACGCGGCGCCGTCCCCGACCTCGACGGCGAGCCGCGCCGGATCGTCCGGCAGCTTGAAGAACTGCGACGCGGCGGCGACCACCTGCGGCGAGAGCTCGACGACGGTCAGCGCGGCGTGCGGGCGGTGACGGTAGAGGAACTTGACCAGCGATCCCGCGCCGAGCCCGATCAGCAGCACGGACTTCGGCCACTCCGGAGCCGGCCGCAGCACCAGCGGCAGCAGCATCTCGCGCGTGTACTCGAGCTCCAGCGCCCAGGGCCGCTGCACCCGCATCGCTCCCTGCACCCAGCGCGAGCCGAAGTGCAGGTAGCGCACGCCCGCCTCCTCGCTGACCTCGATCGACGACGTCATCGGCGCGGGCGGCGTGCCGCGGTCAGTCCGACGCTTGCAGGTAGCTGCGGCTGTCGGCCATGAAATGCGGACCGGCGTCGGAGCGCACGGCGGTGCCCACGCCCTCGTTGGTCAGCACTTCGAGCAGCAGCGCGCTGTCGACGCCGCCGTCGATGATGTGCACCGAGCGCACGCCCTCGCGCACCGCGGCCAGCGCCGCCGTCGCCCGCGGCAGCATCGCGTCGTCGAGGACGCCGCCGGCGATCAGCGCCTCGAGCTCGGTCGCCGTGAGCACGTAGGCGAGCCGGCCGTCGCGGCCGCGCACCCCCGGCACGTTGGTCATCAGGATGAGCTTCTCCGCGTGCAGCGCGCGCGCGAGCTGGCCGGCGACCAGGTCGGAATTGATGTGATACGCGGTGCCGTCGCTGCCGACGCCGATCGGCAGCACCACCGGGATGAAATCGCGCGACACCAGGAGGTCGACGACGTCCGGATCGATGCGCTCGACGTCGCCCACGAAGCCGAGATCGGGCGCGGCCTCGCCGGGGCCCGGGGCCGGCAGCTGCATCGGCCGCGCGTGGATGAACCGGCCGTCCTGGCCGTTCAGTCCGACCGCCTTGCCGCCGTGCCGGTTGATCAGCCCGACGAGTTCCTGGTTGAGCTCGCCCAGCGCCATCTCGATCACGTTCAGCGTCGCGGCGTCGATCACCCGGTGACCGCGGTACTCGCGGCGCTCGAGCCCGACCTGGCGCATCAGGTCGTCGATGCGCCAGCCGCCCCCGTGGACGACGATGGGATTCATGCCGACCAGCCGCAGCAGCGCGACGTCGCGCGCGAAGCCGTCCTTGAGCACCGGATCGGTCATCGCGGCGCCGCCGAAGCGGATGACCAGCGTCTTGCCGTGATATCCCAGCAGGAACGGCAGCGCCTCCGCCAGCACCCGCGCCTTCTGGCCGGCGGAAACGCCGGCGTGCGCGATCGCGGCCGGCGGGGCGTCGGCGGGCACGGGCGGCGCCGGCTACCGGCAGGCCGCCGGCAGCAGCGCGCGCGGAATGTCGACCGGGATGCAGGTCCAGCGGACCTGCTCGCGCGCGTCGACCGCCGGCGCCAGCAGGATCGCCTTGCCGGCCAGCGCCGGCACCGCGGAGCCCAGCGCGACGCGGACCCGGCCCGTCGCCGGGTGGACGTCGACCGCCTCGGCCAGCGTACCGCCCGCACGCACCACGGTCAGCAGCGCGTCGAACGGCCGCGGCAGCGAGTCGGAGTGCCGCAACGCGGCCTCGACATCGACCTGCAGCGCCTTCACGGCGTCCAGCGTCGTGCCGAGCTGCGCCCGCACCGCGCGCTCCGCCTGGGCGAGTTCGAGATTCGGCGCCGCCAGCGACGCGGCGAGCGCGAGCGCAGCACCGCCGCCCAGGATGCCGGCCAGCGGCGACGTCGGGCGCGTGACGGACAGCCGTTTCAGCGCGTCGCTGGCACTGCCGGCTCCGGCCTCGGCGGCGCGAACTTCACGCCGGGCGCGCAGGTAGACGAGCGCATCGGCGAACAGCGCCGGCACGAGATTGGGCAACAACCAGACGGTGACGACCGCCGCCCCCCAGAACAGCAGCGCGGACCCGTCGAGCCGTGGGGCCAGCGCCATGAAGGCGGCCAGTCCCGCGATCGGCAGCAGCGTGCACAGGATTCCCGCCCCCCAGAGCCGACGGTAGAACGCCCAGCCCGCAGGCGCCAGCAATGCCGGCCAGTGCCAGCCCGGACGGGCGTGGCCGCTGCGCTCGTAGGAGAGAAAGCGTGGTGCATAGCGATCGGCCCCGGGGCCGACGGCGATGCGGTAGAACACGGCAAGGGCCGGCCGCACGACAGTGTCGGTGCCATCGGGTCCGGTGCCGGGAAGGTGCACGGTGTCGCCGGTGAGCGAAGGCGCGTCGAGGGGCGAGCAGGTTCGGGAGGTCTCACGTTGGAGTTGATCAGGCATCGGGCAGGACTCCAGTCGGAAGGCAGCGTAAGGCGTAAGTTTAGTGGATTTCGCCCCCGACCGGGACGGGATCATAATGCGACCCTCCGTTCCGGTGTCCCGATGCCCCCTCTCGTCGCCGCGTACATTGCCGCCGCCGTCGCCTTCTGCCTCGCCGATCTGGTCTGGCTGGGATTCGTGGCCAAGTCCTTCATCCAGTCGCAGATCGGCACCCTCGTGCGCACACCGCCCGACTGGACCGCCGCGGCGATCTTCTACGCGATGTATCTCGGCGGCGTCGTGTTCTTCGCGGTGCGACCCGCGCTGGCCGACGGCAGCCTCGGCACCGCCGCAGTCCACGGCGCGCTGTTCGGCTTCTTCTGCTACGCCACCTACGACCTCACCAATCTCGCCACCCTCAGGGGCTGGACGCTCCCGATGGCGCTGGTCGACATCGGCTGGGGCACCGCGGTGACGGCGCTCGCGGCCACGGCGGGGTTCCTGGGCGCGCGCGCTGCGACCTGACGCCGCAGGCAGCGCCACCTCGGCTCGTCGCTGCCGGACCGGCGATAATGGCGGATGCATCGCTCCGCGCTCATCGCCGGCGCCACGGGCCTGGTCGGCCGGCGGCTGCTGGCCCGGCTCCTCGACGACCCCGACGTCAGCAGCGTCGTCGCCCTGACGCGCCGCACGCTGTCGCTGCCGCACCCCAAGCTGCAGGAAGGCGTCGTCGACTTCGCCGCCGTGGCCGATTTCGCACTGCCCCCGGTCGACGACTTCTTCTGCTGCCTCGGCACGACGATGAGCAAGGCCGGTTCGCAGGCCGCGTTCCGCGCCGTCGACCTCGACCTGCCGGTGACCCTCGCCCGGATGGCGCTCGCGGCCGGCGCGACGCGTTGCTTCGTCGTCTCGGCGCTCGGCGCCGATCCGCGCTCGAAAGTCTTCTACAACCGCGTCAAGGGCGAACTCGAAGCGGCGCTGGGTGCGCTGCCGTTCGCGACGGTGGTCGCATTCCGGCCGTCGCTGCTCGCCGGGCCGCGCGCCGAAACCCGGATCGGCGAACGGATCGGCCTGGCACTCGCGCGGCCGCTGGGAGGCATGCTGCCCGCGCGCTATCGGCCGATCGACGCCGACACCGTCGCGCAGGCGATGCTGGCGTGGTCGCATCGCGACGTCGCCGGCCGCCGCGCGGTCGAATCCGAGGCCATCCGGAAGGACGGCACCGCCGGCACGGCGGGCTGACCCCGACCCGATCGCGTGCCCGCGGCGGCGGGCTCTTCGGGGCACCGGCGTGCCGGGTGCAAGAAATTTGGGCGGAAGCGTCGAAAATCGTTTATAATTCAAGCACGCGGCATTTGCTCCAGTCCCCTGCCGCGCGTCGATTCCGACTCCTGCCGCACCTCAACGCGGCACCCCTGTCCGGCTGTGACTGGCCGCCACCCCTGTGGCGACCGGCCGGGCATCGTTCCCGAAGGTTTTCATGTCTTTCGCATCACTCGGCTTGTCCGAGGCGCTCCAACGCGCCGTTTCCGAACAGGGCTACGAAGAGCCCACTCCCATCCAGAAGCAGGCGATCCCGGCGGTGCTCGCCGGCGGCGACCTGCTCGCCGGCGCGCAGACCGGCACCGGCAAGACCGCCGGCTTCGTCCTGCCCATGCTGCAGCGGCTGTCGACCCAGCCCGCACCGGCCCCGTCCGGCGCGCGCTCGACGAAGAAGCCGATCCGCGCCCTGATCCTCACGCCGACGCGGGAACTCGCCGCGCAGGTCGAGACCTCGGTGCGCACCTACGGCAAGCACCTGAAGCTCAACTCGATGGTCATGTACGGCGGCGTGGGCATCCACCCGCAGACCTCGCAACTCCGCCGCGGCGTCGACATCCTGGTCGCCACCCCCGGCCGGCTGCTCGACCACCAGGGCCAGGGCAACCTCGACCTGTCGCGCGTCGAGATCTTCGTCCTCGACGAAGCCGACCGCATGCTCGACATGGGCTTCATTCCCGACATCAAGCGGGTGATGGCGCTGCTGCCGAAGAAGCGGCAGAACCTGCTGTTCTCGGCGACGTTCTCCGACGAGATCAAGGATCTCGCCGACCGGCTGCTCAACGCGCCGGCGCTGATCGAGGTCGCCCGACGCAACTCGACCGTCGAGATCATCACCCAGCGCGTGCACCCGGTCGACCGCGACAAGAAGCGCCAGCTGCTCGCCCACCTGATCGGCACCAACGACTGGCACCAGGTGCTGGTGTTCACGCGCACCAAGCACGGGGCGAACAAGCTCGCCGAGCAGCTCGACGGCGACGGCATCACCGCGCTGGCGATCCACGGCAACAAGAGCCAGGGAGCGCGCACGCGCGCGCTGTCCGAGTTCAAGGACGGCCGCCTGCGGGTGCTGGTCGCGACCGACATCGCCGCCCGGGGCATCGACATCGACCAGCTGCCGCACGTCGTCAACTACGACCTGCCGAACGTGCCGGAGGACTACGTGCACCGGATCGGCCGCACCGGTCGCGCCGGCGCGACCGGCGAAGCGCTGTCGCTGGTCTGCGTCGACGAGCACGCGTTCCTGCGCGACATCGAGCGGCTGATCAAGCGCACGATCCCGCGCGAAGTCGTCGCCGGGTTCGAGCCGGATCCCAACGCCAGGGCGCAGCCGATCCTGCAGCGCCAGGGCCAGGCGCGCGGCCAGGGCCGACCCGGCCAGGCCCCGCGCGCCGGCGCTGCGCCACGCGCCGGCGCGTCCGGCTTCGGACGCGGCGGTGGCGGCGGCGGACGGCCCCGTTCCGGCGGCAAGCCGGCTGCGACTGCCCATCGGCAGAGCTCGCGCGGCCGCTGACCGGAGAACGCGGGCCGGCCTTTGCGGGCCGGCCCGCGCCGGCATTCCATGGCGGGCGCTGACGCGCCCCGTCGGGTCACGTTCCGGAATTCCGGGATGTCGCTGCCCAGCCCGCCGGCATGCCCCCGGTGCGCTGGTGTGCTGTACCTGGTTCGCTCAATCCTGACGCGGCACGCACGCGAAAATGCCTGTCCACAGGCTGCCCTCCATCCGCGCGCTCGTGGTGACTCCTGGATCGGCACGAACGCGGACTCACCAAGAACATAGGTTGGCGACGACTGCGCGGCGTGGGCAGTCACCTCACGGACAAATGCGCAAGACGCAAGGAACAGGATGTCGTGGTGGGGCGCTTCCGAATTCCAGCCGTGCGCCTTCATGGCAAATGGCGCCTGTCCCGCGTCGGCTTTCGGCGCCATTCGGCAGGGCCTTGCTTTGACCGCACGAGCGGCGTGGTGATACCGTTCTTCTTGCCGACGACAATCACTTGAATTTCCAGTTCACCAACCAGGCTCGCGCGCATGCGATCGGGCGCGCTGCACTGCAGCCGGAGGCTCCATGGCAACAAGGCTCGATTACTCCACACTCTCGCTGATGGACGCCCTCGATCTCGCCGCCCTGATCGAGATCGAGGCGTACAAGCGGTACACGCAATTCGCCGAACGACTGGGCAGCCGTGATTCCGGCGACGCCGGCGCGGTATTCGAATCGATGGCCGTCAACGAGAGCAAGCACGGCGAGCAGCTCGCCGAGCGCAGGGTCGCGCTGTTCGGCGACAAGCCACCGACGGTCAAGCTCGACGACATCTTCGATGTGGAGGCCCCCGATTTCGGCGCGCCCAGCATGAACATGTCCCCGCTGAAGGCGTACCAGGTGGCGCTGTCCTCCGAACAGAAGGCCTTCGCGTTCTACGCCCAGGCCCTCCGCTACGTGAACCAGCCGGACGTCAAGGCGCTGTTCGAGGAACTGCGGGACGAAGAGGCCGAGCACGTTCGAATGCTCGAGGAGATCATCGCGAAGTTGCCGCCGTCGGCTGCGATCGACCTCGAGGACGAGGACACGGACGATTCCGAGAGCTGGCGCCGGAAAGTCCGGCAGGCGGACAAGTCCTAGCTCTGCTCAAATCCGCGTGTGCTGGCGCGGGACGGCCCCTGGGCGAAACCCCTCGAAGCTGCCGCCCCGGGGAAGGCTTCGCCGTTCATGACGTCCGGTCCTCCCAGTCCACCCAATCCACCGGATGGGTCTGCGAGATACCTGCCGACGGCGGCGCCGATCGTCGGAAAGAACGCCGTTTCGCCAAGCCGCGCGAACAGGCCGAATCGCTTCAGCTTGTCCTTGACGGGGTCCTTCATCTCGGCGACGCACAGCTCGATGCCGGCCGCGTGCAGGGTCTCGTCCAGCTCGGCCAGCATGTCGGCGGAGGTGACGTCCACGCTGGTGACCGGTTGCGCGGCAACGACCAGCCAACGCACCGGCGTGGGCGATGCAGCCACGGCGTCCAGCACGCGGTCGTGGAACAACTCGGCGTTGGCGAAGAACAACGGCGCATCCCACCGGAACAGGACCAGGCCGGGGATCAGGCGCGCATCGGGGTGGCGCTTGATGTCGTGGTAGCCCTTGACGCCTTCGGCGCGACCGAGAACCGCCGAGTACGGACGCCAGCCGTCCCAGAGAAATTCGACGACCGCAATCACGATCGCCAGGCCGATGCCCGGAATTACGCCCAGCACGGCCACGCCGACGGTGCAGGCGATCGACAGCCAGAACTCCCAGCGCTGGATGCGAAATATTCGTCTCAGATCGGTGACCTCGATCAGGCCGATGGCCGACGCGACCACGACGGCAGCCAGTGCGCTGGTGGGCAAGTTCCGGAGCAGGTCCGGCGCCACCACCAGCAGCAGGGCAACCGTCAGCGCGCCGACGACCCCGGTCAGCTGGGTTCTGCTGCCCGCGGCCTCGGCGACGGGCGTGCGTGACGAACTGCTGCTGATCGGGAAGCCCTGGAAGAATCCGGCCGCCAGGTTGGCGACGCCGAGTCCCACCATTTCCTGGTTCGGGTCGACGTAGCTGCGAGTCCGCGCCGCATAGACACGCGAGAGCACGCTGGTGTCGGCGAACGACACGAGGGCGACGGCGCAACCGCCGATCAGGACGGGCCCGATGTCGGCGTAGGTGATCCACGGGATGGCGAACGCAGGCAGACCCTGCGGGAGGGAACCGAGGACCGACACGCCTGCACGCGCGGCAAGGTCCAGGGCGCCGACGACGACGGTCGCCCCGACCACCGCAATCAGGATGCCCGGCACGCGCCTGCTTCCCTTGAGCAGCAGGATTGCCAGCAGCGTGCCGGCACCGACCGTGAATGCGGTCCAGTTGGTCTTGCCATCGATCACCGCAGCGGCGATGGCCCGCAGGTTTTGCAGCGGTCCGTCGCTTTCGATCGAGAAGCCGAAAAGCTTGGGCAGCTGGCTGATCAGGACCGTCAGCGCGATGCCGTTCATGTACCCGTAGCGGATCGGCTTGGAAAGAAGCTCGGTGACGAAGCCCAGGCGCGCCACGCCGGCCAGGATGCACACGATCCCCGACACGACCGCCATCATGCCCGCAAGGGCAACGGCGCGAAGCGGGTCGCCGCCGGACAGGGGCAGCACGACGGCCAGGATGACGGCAGCCAGCGACGAATCCGGCCCCAGCACCAGGATCCGGCTGGGTCCGAACAACGCGTAGGCGAGCAGCGGAACGATGGTCGCGTAAAGGCCATAGATGCCGGGCACGCCCGACGCCACCGCGTAGGCGATGCCGACGGGCACCAGCATCGTGGTCAGCACCAGTCCGGCCACGATGTCGTGCCGCAACCAGGCCAGTTGGTACCCGCGCAGCGTGCGGAGTCCCGGCAGCCAGCGGCCCCAGCCGGTCTCGTCGGCGGCCTTCGGCCGGCGCGCGATCCGGCCCGGTTCGGGCCGGGGGGCCGAAGCAGGCGAATCGCTCATTGAACCGTTGCCTCCGGGTGAGTCAGTGCAGATGCGCGTGAAGAAAGGCGAAAGGGAGTGTGGGCCTTGAAGCTGGCCGCTTCGATGGGACCGCGCCCACGGACGCCCTTCCGAATCGTAACCCGACTGCGCAACTCCCTCCTGCGCGCCATCAAAGCTGGGCGGAACGGACACCAGCCTGTCGTCGCTCGATACGGCGTGGCATCGGATGGCAGAGCGAACGGCGGCTTCCAGGCAAGATTGGGGGCGAGGCCCCCTCCCATCGGTCATCGCGTCTGGGCAGTCCTGGACGCTCGCCGACAGGGCGACGGCGACGCGCCGCCGCTACTGGGACGATTACGAATTGGGGGCGCGAGCGGGTGGCGGGCTGGACGGCGCCAACAGCGCCGCGAGCTCGAGGTACATCGGCGGCGTCAACCAACGCGCCACGGCGCTCGCCAGCAGCGCCGTGGCCATCAGGCTGAGGACCATGGCGTGACCCGCTACCATCTCCATGACGATGATGAATGCGGTGAGCGGCCCCTGCGTCGTTGCGGCAAGAAAACCCACCATGCCGAGTGCCACCAACGGGATCGCGGCTTCGGGGCCGACTCCGATGAGCAATGCCACGTCGTTGCCGATGCCGGCACCAATCGCCAGCGACGGCGCGAACACGCCCGCCGGCACGCCGGACCACGCCGAGAGCCATGTGGCGCAGAACTTGAGCAAGGTGTACAACGCGGGCACCTCGCCGTGGCCCTCGAGCAGCGCTCGCGTGGGCGCGTAACCCGCGCCTACGGTCGCATTTCCGCTAACGATGCCTATCACTGCCACGGCAAGGCCGCAGCCCGCTGCAAAACGCAATGGGTAATCAATGCGCCAGCGCGAGAATCGGTCTGGCAGTCCCTTGGCCGAGACGACGATAAGCCGGGAGAAGAGGCCACCGGCAAGTCCGGTAACCAGCGCCACCAGCAGTCCCGGACCGAAGATCGACCAGTTCAGCTGCTGAGCGCGCAGTTCACCGAAATAGCTCAAATTGCCGAACGCCGACACCGCGACCAAGCCGGCCAATACGATGCTGATGATCACCAGCCCGCTGTGCGAAAAGCTGCGCCGTCGCGAAAGCTGCTCGAGCGCGAAGATCACGCCACCCAATGGCGTGTTGAATGCTGCAGCGATTCCCGCCGCGGCACCAGCGACGATCAAGTCGTGTGCATCGATCCCGGACTGCTGCGACAGCCAACGCCGCGCGTGTTGCATGACACCGGCGCCCACCTGAACCGTCGGCCCCTCACGGCCGATCGATAGGCCAGCCAACAGCCCCCCGGAAACCAATACGACCTTTTCCACCGACAGACGCAGCGAGACGAGTCTGGATCGATCGTGCTGAGGAAGCGTGTCATCAAGGGCCGCGACGACCTGGGGAATTCCCGAACCATGGGCGCCCGGTGCAAAGCGCCGCGTCCACCACAACAGGGCAACTGTCAGTGCTGGCGTCCAGACAAGGGGAAGCCAAGGGCCGACGACTCCGAGGTGCAGAAGGTGCTCGAACCCCGCGCTCGCGATCTCTGCCAGCAGCGTGAACGCAACCACAACCAACCCCGTGATTACCGCGTAGGTCAACACGATGGTGCGATCGCGCCATTGCCGCCCGGCGGCAAGCTCAGCGCGCACATTTCGCAAGAAGTCGTACTTGAGGTCGCGCATCGCCTCTACGATAGCAGGCAATCGGAGATCCGCAATACCGATGTCGCCGCGGCTACGCCCGCACTCCGGGCGCCGAAACGCTCGCCGGGTGCAGCGGACGCCTCACCGGGCGAGGGTGTTCTTGTAGACCCTGCCGTCCTTCATGATGACGACGAAGTTCTTCGCGGGGTCCGCGACGACATCGAGGCTCGCGAGCGGGTCGCCATCGACCAGCAGCAGGTCGGCGTACGCGCCTTCCTCGACGACGCCGAGCTTGCCCGGATACGGGTTGCGCGGCCCCGACAGCGGAAACACCTGCGCGTTGTCGTGAGTGACGAGCTTGAGCGCCTCGGCCGGCGTGAACCATCGCCTGAGCTTCAGGATGTCCTTGTTCTGGTTCTTGTTCTGCGCGGGGTTGAACAGGAAGTCGGTGCCCCACAGCAGCTTGACCTTGTACTGCCTGGCCCACCTGAACGCGTTGTCGGTGCCCGCGATGACCTCATCCTTCTTTTCGCGAACATTCGCAGGCGCGGTCGGCGGCGCCGGATCGAGCACCTGGAGGCTGAGAAAGACCCCCTTGTCGGCGAGCAGCTTCACCGTCGCCTCGTCGAGCAGCTGCCCGTGCTCGATCACCTTTACGCCGGCTTCGACGGCGCGGCGCACCGCGCGCGGCGTATAGGCGTGCACGGTGACATAGGTGTTCCAGTCCTCTGCCGCCTCGACCGCCGCCTTCATCTCGTCGAGCGTGTACTGCGTGACGTCGAGCGGGTCGTAGGCCGATGCTGCACCACCGCCTGCCATCAGCTTGATCTGCGACGCGCCATAGCGCAGGTTCTCGCGCGTCGCTGTCAGCACCTCGTCGCGGCCGTCGGCGATGAAGTTGAAACCCATCTGCTCGCCCTTCGAGACCTGGCCGAAGAAGCGGCGGGAGCGTTCGTCCGGCAGCCGCGAATCCCCGTGGCCGGAGGTCTGCGACACCATCGCACCGCTTGGATAGATGCGTGGGCCGACCGCCTTCCCCGAATCGATGGCACGCTTGATGCCGAACGACGGGCCGCCGAGGTCGCGCACCGTCGTGAAGCCGCGCGTCAGCATCTGCTTCGCCTCCCCGGCTCCTTTGGCCTCGATCGCCGTCACACCCCGTTCCTTGACCGGCCTTACCGCCTCAAGCTTGAACTCGCGACTGAACTCCCGTCTCGTTTCCATGACCCACCCCGGTTTCGGATTCCACACTAACAGAGTGTCCTCGAAACCGGCAGCAGCCCAAGAAAGCCGTCGCCGAGGACGATCCCAGCCCGAACGGATAACCAGCACCGGCGTACGAGTTCGATCAACGCATCGCTTGGTAACCGCGACCGTCGACCGCCCGCCGGGCCGGCGCACCCCGGCCAGCGGCCAGGCAATTGGTGTGAAGTCATTGACGCTCGCAAAACACCCGTACCCGGTGCCACCATGGTCCCGCCGCAACGCCGCATCGCCTCAGCTTCCCGTCGACATGGGCAAGTCATGAGGCGCTACATTGCACCCGCCGGCGCGTCGGGAGCGTTGGATCTGCCACTTCTATCCCTGAGCGGCCCTTCAGATCGGCCCGATCGTCCTCGGCCAGCAATTCGAACTTGACGGCCTTGCCGCGTATCTTGAGTCCCTGCGTGCTTAGTTCGTCGATCGCCATCTGGGCGCCGTTTTGATTGTCCTTGCCGTAGCTTGCCTTGCCGCCGGTCAGCGGCGATGCGAGCCGATTCTGACGACGTCTTGCGCGTGCGTCGGCGCAGCGGCCAAGAGCATTGCGATAGCGAATGCAGATGCAAGTCCGCCGCGGCGTTGGCATGAGTTCACGGGATTCCTCCACGGTCAGCGTCCGCCCTTCCCAGAAGTCGGGCAATTCCAGACCTGAATTTGCCCCGGAGACCGGGCGCGGGCGGCGCTGGTGACGCGATCAAGCTCAGCCGCCTTAGCTCAACGCGGGCTTCGCCCAGGCGCGCGCGGGCTTCCCCGGGCATCCGAGCCCTATGTGCGATATCGAACAGACGCCGCCCGGTCATGCGCGCGTAATTCCGCTCATTGCCCGGGAACCCGAACGGTGGGGTGCGCGCCATTCGCACCGCCAATTCGATAAATTCGACGAACGTGATCGACGCCCCGGCGCGATGGCCTTGCCGTGGATGCGGGCGATCGGCGCGCGGGCAGCGCCGCGCCACACGTCGCCGTCGATGAAGGCTCCCAGCCGTCGCGGGGAGCGTTGGACTTGCTATCCGAAGCATATCCTGCTTCTGCGCAGTGGAGATCGATGAGATGAGATTCTTAACATGCCTCCCCACGCACTCAAGACGCCATCTACCAACAACGAACAGCTGCGCACGCGACGGCGGCGGGCCTGTGAAGACCCATCGCTCGGTTGCATTCGTGCTATCGGTTGTGAGTGTGTTGACTTTCACGCAGCTATTGCCAGCCAACGCTCAGGCAGCAGCATTGCAATCGGCGTACTCATTCGACGTCGCTTCAGGATCGACGGTTCCCGACGTGAGCGGGAACGGCAACTCGCTGTCGATGCTGAACGGCGCCATATTGGGGACCGGCAAGTATGGCCTCGCGATGTCCTTCGATGGCGTCAACGATGTATTGGTCGCCAATGGTTATAACCCGGCGCTCAATCTAACGAGCGCCGGTTTCACCTTATCGGCTTGGATCAACCCGCGCTCGAATGGCGGTTGGCAGATGATCGTCAATAAGCCATACACGACCGGTCATTCCGCGCCGTACTTCGATTGGTCGATGCATCGGCAGATCAGCACCGGGCGCATCGTTCTGTTCCTGGGCTGCGAAGGCGTGCAACGTGTCAGTAACGCGACCACCCCAATCAATGCGTGGACACATGTGGCGGTCACCTATGACGGCAGCGCGATTCGTCATTACATTAACGGCAACTTAGATCGCACGACATCGGCATCCTGCAAAGTAACGAATACCAACTCGCGCCCCATTCGCATCGGCTCCAACGGTGCCAACAGTGAAACGATGAATGGCTTGATCGACGACGTGCGTATCTATGATCGCATGTTGAGCGGGACCGAGATACAGACCGATATGGCGACCCCGCTCGGCGGCGCGCCCCCCACCGATACAACGCCCCCTACGGTTGTCATCGCCACTCCGACATACGACGCGATAGTCAGCGGCACGGTCACCATTACCGCAAACGCTGCGGACAATGTCGGTGTGGCGGGCGTGCAATTCCAAGTGGATGGGCAGAACGTCACGGCAGAGGATGTCAGCGCGCCCTATAGCATAGGGTGGAATACAACGTTAGTGCCCGATGGCAGCCATACGTTGGTTGCGGTGGCGCGGGACGCTGCGGGCAATGGCGGATCATCGACTCCGACGATCGTACATGTGCGCAACCTGTCCAGCGCGCCGACTGTCTTGCTGAGCGCCACTCCCACTTCGGTTGCAAGCGGCGCTAGTGCCGAACTGACATGGTCGTCGACGAACGCAACCGGTTGCACCGCGAGCGGAGCGTGGAGTGGAATTCGCGCGACTTCGGGCTCAGCGAGCACCGGGCCGCTGACGGCTGCAAGCAACATGTTCACGCTCACATGCACGGGCATCGGCGGCTCGGCAAGCGCAACCACAGCGGTGCCGGTGAATACCCCAATACCTGCGCCAACGGTGACACTCAGCGCCAGCCCAACCAGTGTCGCGAGCGGCGCGTCCTCCAACTTGACTTGGAGCTCGCTCAACGCGACGTCCTGCACGGCGTCGGGAGCCTGGTCGGGCAATCGCGCGACAGCAGGTTCGGCTAGCACGGGCCCCCTGACCGCTGCGTCCAACACATTTGCGCTCACCTGTAGTGGAACGGGTGGCTCGACCAGCGCGTCGGCAATCGTGACGGTGACCGCTGCGACGCCCGCACCGACCTTGGCGCTCACCGCGAATCCGTCCGTTCTTACTTCAGGTGCCAGCGCGACTCTGACATGGAGTTCGGCCAATGCCACTTCGTGCACAGCGAGCGGAGCGTGGAGTGGGAGTCGCGCGCTTTTGGGCTCGACGAGCACCGGACCGCTGACCGCTGCAATCAACACATTCACGCTCACATGCACCGGCATCGGCGGCTCGGCCAGCGCAACCACAGTTGTGACGGCTTCCCCGCCTGAGCCTGCGACTCGCTTGCAGTCGGCGTACTCATTCGATGTCGCTTCAGGATCGACGGTTCCTGACGTGAGCGGGAACGGCAACTCGCTGTCGATGCTGAACGGCGCCATATTGGGGACCGGCAAGTACGGCCTCGCGATGTCCTTCGATGGCGTCAACGATGTATTGGTCGCCAATGGCTATAGCCCGGCGCTCAATCTAACGAGCGCCGGCTTCACCTTATCGGCTTGGATCAACCCGCGCTCGAATGGCGGTTGGCAGATGATCGTCAATAAGCCATACACGACCGGTCATTCCGCGCCGTACTTCGATTGGTCGATGCATCGGCAGATCAGCACCGGGCGCATCGTTCTGTTCCTGGGCTGCGAAGGCGTGCAACGTGTCAGTAACGCGACCACCCCAATCAATGCGTGGACACATGTGGCGGTCACCTATGACGGCAGCGCGATTCGTCATTACATTAACGGCAACTTAGATCGCACGACATCGGCATCCTGCAAAGTAACGAATACCAACTCGCGCCCCATTCGCATCGGCTCCAACGGTGCCAACAGTGAAACGATGAATGGCTTGATCGACGACGTGCGTATCTATGATCGCGTGTTGAGCGGGACCGAGATACAGACCGATATGGCGACCCCGCTCGGCGGCGCGCCCCCCACCGATACAACGCCCCCTACGGTTGTCATCGCCACTCCGACATACGACGCGATAGTCAGCGGCACGGTCACCATTACCGCAAACGCTGCGGACAATGTCGGTGTGGCGGGCGTGCAATTCCAAGTGGATGGGCAGAACGTCACGGCAGAGGATGTCAGCGCGCCCTATAGCATAGGGTGGAATACAACGTTAGTGCCCGATGGCAGCCATACGTTGGTTGCGGTGGCGCGGGACGCTGCGGGCAATGGCGGATCATCGACTCCGACGATCGTACATGTGCGCAACCTGTCCAGCGCGCCGACTGTCTTGCTGAGCGCCACTCCCACTTCGGTTGCAAGCGGCGCTAGTGCCGAACTGACATGGTCGTCGACGAACGCAACCGGTTGCACCGCGAGCGGAGCGTGGAGTGGAATTCGCGCGACTTCGGGCTCAGCGAGCACCGGGCCGCTGACGGCTGCAAGCAACATGTTCACGCTCACATGCACGGGCGTCGGCGGCCTGGCCAGCGTCTATGCGATTGTGACGGTGAGCGCTTCAATACCTGCGCCAACGGTGACACTCAGCGCCAGCCCAACCAGTGTCGCGAGCGGCGCGTCCTCCAACTTGACTTGGAGCTCGCTCAACGCGACGTCCTGCACGGCGTCGGGAGCCTGGTCGGGCAATCGCGCGACAGCAGGTTCGGCTAGCACGGCCCCCCTGACCGCTGCGTCCAACACATTTGCGCTCACCTGTAGTGGAACGGGTGGCTCGACCAGCGCGTCGGCAATCGTGACGGTGACCGGCGCCGCTGCCCAAAGGGGATTGGACTTTGAGGGAAGCGCGTCGACGAGCGGGACGGTACGTTTTAAGTTCACCAATCCGTTGGCCATCTATCCCGCAACCTACATTTGGAAGGTCTACCCTGTTCAGCAATCGGGCTATTACACGACGTTCTTTTGGGGGAATGACGATGGCGCCGGTACGTATGAGACGTTTGCATGGGATAACGGCGTTGCCAATACCTTTTACGGGGCGCATCCCTATCCGAACTGGCCAGACGTTACGACCCACCGCTGGGAAATTGCAACAGACCACGGTGGCGACTTCGTGAGTACGGAACTGGTTGTGTACGATCGCTGGTACACGCAGGCGCTCGTGGCCTGGTCTGACAGCGCAGGCAAACACACCGTGTTCTACTGGGATCTGCCGGATACGAGCAAGCGCATTGAGCACGTGGCAGATCCGAGTTACGGGAATACCAATCCACCCGCCCCGGCGCTGACCTGGGGCGACGCGCCCTGGAATCCTTCGAACGAGATCATGAACGGCGTGATTCGCGGCATTCAAATCTACTCCACCGCGCTGTCCGTTAACGACGTACTCGCCGAACTGTCGGCTCCTCAGTCAACATCCGCCGGTGCATCGAACATCTGGTACATGAATCTCGATCCAACGCCCAGCGACATTTCCGACAAGTCTGGTCGCGGCCACCATCCAATGTGGGTCGGTGCGGAGCGCCCTTTGATTTGGACCGGGCAATAGCCGTGACCTGGAAGGCGGTCAAGTAGAAATCGGCGACAAAGAATTGGGCTGATCCGAACGGCGCTGCGGTCTTGGTTCCAGAACTGAAGACGACCACGTTTCGCAGTCGTTCGCAGGAGGGGCGGTTGCCGCGGCGATTAATCGAAATACGGGCTCAGCGATGGCTCGAGGCGAGGCTATACCGGGTAATTCAATGCCAAGCAGGTTCGCGAGCCCTGCAATTCCATGCTCGGAAGGTCCTTCAATTTCAAAATCCGCCGCCTGCTGTTTCGGTCCGACCAACATCAGACGGATGCCGGCGTAATCTGGATGCAGCGAAAGATCCTGGAGAGCTGGCCAGTACTCGCGTATGGCACCGTTTCCTGGAATGCGATGCCGACTTCCAGGGCACCGCCTTGCGGCTGTTCCTGCGCGCCGTGGAGTCCTGCCTGCGCGCGCACGGTCGACGCGCAGGAAAGGTGGCCCGTCTCGGCGCGGCCGCCTTCATCCACCGCTTCGGCTCCGCCCGCAATACCCACATGCACTTCCACTCGTGGTCATCGACCGCGTTGGCACCGAGCCCGCTCCGGCGGACGGTGTGGCATTCCATGCCGCCACCGGGCTCGATGCCACTGCAATCGCTACGGTGCAGCAATGCGCACCCCGGCACCTGCTGCGCCTCTTCTCGCGCCGCGGCCCGCTGCAAAGCCATGATGCGCGGGCGATGGGCCAAAGGGAACACGGCGGCGGCTTTTCCGTCGATGCCTCGGTGCGCATCGAGGCCGCCGACCGCGCCGGTCGTGAGCGGCTGTTGCGTAATTGCTCACGGCCGCCATTCGCCTTGGACCCGCTGTGCGAGCAAAGCACATCATCTAAGACCCTCCAAAAAGCCGCTCCTCGGCGGCAGCGGCCCGCAGCTCCTGACGCCGCTCGAGCTGCTCGACCGCGTCGCCGCTCTCATCCCGCCTCCCCGCGTCCACTGCCACCGCCACTTCGGCGCGCTGCGCCAGCGGCCGCTCACGGGAATATTCCGCGGCGACCCCGAAAGGCAGGACGTGGCCGGACGCGCTCCACCGCGTGTCGCCAGGCTCGATCCGAAGCGGACGTTCAGTCCCGCAGATTGGCGTCGAGGAACGTCATCGTTCGTGCCCACGCGAGCTTCGCGGCCGCCTCGTCGTAGCGCGGCGTGGTGTCGTTGTGGAAGCCGTGATTCGCATTCGCGTACATGAACATCTGGTATTTCACGCCGTTCGCCTTGAGCGCAGACTCGAATGCGGGCCATCCGGCATTGATCCGTTCATCACGCTCCGCGTAGTGGATCAACAGCGGCGCCTTGATCCTGGCGACGTCCGCGGCGTCTGGCTGGCCCCCGTAGAACGGCACCGCCGCCGCAAGATCCGGCAGTCGCACGGCAAACATGTTGACCGTCGTTCCGCCAAAGCAAAATCCCACGGCGCCGACCTTGCCGGTGCACTCGGGACGAGCCTTCAGATCGGCATAGGCTGCAAGCAGGTCTGCGCTGCGCTTGGCCGCGTCGAGCTGACGAAACAGCTGCGCCGCCTTTTCTTCGTCGCCCGGGTAGCCGCCGAGTGGCGTCAGGGCGTCCGGCGCGAACGCCAGGAAGTTCGCCAACGCCAGGCGGCGCGCGACGTCCTCGATGTACGGATTGAGGCCGCGATTCTCGTGGATGACCACCACCCCGGGCAGCTTGCCGGGCAGGCTTGCGGGCCGCGCGAAATATCCGCGCATCGTGCCCGAGCCTTGCGGCGATGCGTAATCCCGATATTCCGTCTTGATCCGGGCGTCGTCCTTTGCGACCTGCTGGGCGAACGCATAGTTCGGCCGCAGGCTCTCGAGCATCGCTGCCGCGGTAAACCCGCCTACGGCGTATTTTCCGGCCCGCTCCAGAAAATCACGGCGCCTGATCCAGCCGTGGACATATCCGTCGAACAGCTCGAGAACTGCCGGAGGAAAATCACCCGCGTGTTTGCGTTCCATCGAAGCACTCCTTCGCAGCCGTGGCGCCTGCAGAAATTCTAGTCCCATGGGCGACGGCCGCTACGGGCCGTTTCCCGTCGACCTTATCCACGGGACTGGAGTGGGTTTTTCCCGCCCTGCATTGAGCGCAGAATTCGCCAACGCGTCGGGGCGGTCCGGTCGCCGCATGCCGGGGCCGGGCGGAGCTCGCAGGCGCGCACAACCAAGGAGGGAATCATCCATGGCAAAGTTCCTGTTCGAGGCCAACTACACGCCCGAAGGGGCCAAGGGAATCATCAAGGATGGAGGAAGCGCCCGCCGCGCCGCGATCGAGAAGGCGGTCACGGGGCTGGGCGGCCGCCTCGAGGCATTCTATTTCGCGTTCGGCGGAGTCGATGCCTTCGTGATTGTCGACCTACCCGACAACGTGACCGCTGCCGCGATGGGACTTGCGGTCGGCCAATCCGGGTTGGCTTCGACCAAGACCGTCGTGCTGCTGACACCGGAGGACGTCGACGCGGCCACGAAAAAATCGGTCACCTATCGAGGGCCGGGGCGCTGACGCGGTTTGACGGGTAGATGCAGAGGGCGCGGCGCCCCCGTCCGATCGACCTGCTGATCCCGCGGGCGCCCGCCGAATTCCTGCCGACGGGCCCATCGGGGCCCCGGGCTGCCGACCCGCGGGATGGCGCATAACGACCATCGGCCGCTACAATCCACAGGATCGCCGGGGGACGATGCGAGGCTGGTCGATCCCCGCATTCCGAATCGTTTCCACCAGGGAGTCCCACATGCCCGGCCTGCTTCCGAACGTCGATCCCGACGGCCTGCTCGAGTTCTCCGTCGTCTACACCGACCGGGCGCTGAACCACATGTCCCGGAAGTTCCAGGGCGTCATGCGGGACATCTCGGGCGTGCTCAAGGAGGCCTACGGCGCCCGCTCGGCCGTCGTCGTTCCCGGCAGCGGGACCTTCGGCATGGAAGCGGTGGCGCGGCAGTTCGCCACCGATCGCCCCTGCCTCGTCGTTCGAAGCGGCTGGTTCAGCTTCCGCTGGACCCAGATCTTCGAGATGGGGCGCATCCCGTCGTCGTGCACGGTGCTGAAGGCGCGCCGCGCGCGCCTTGGCGCGCAGGAGCCGTTCGCGCCGCCCCCGATCGACGAGGTGGTGCAGGCGATCCGCGCCGAGCGGCCGGCGGTCGTGTTCGCGCCGCACGTCGAGACCGCCGCCGGCATGATCCTGCCCGACAACTACCTGCGTGCCGTGGCCGACGCCGTGCACGAAGTCGGTGGCCTGTTCGTGCTCGACTGCATCGCCTCGGGCGCCATGTGGGTCGACATGAGGGCCACCGGCGTGGACGTGCTCGTGAGCGCCCCGCAGAAGGGCTGGAGCGGCTCGCCGTGCTGCGCCTTCGTGATGCTTTCGGATCTCGCCCGCGAGCGCATCGAAGGCACCACCAGCACCAGCTACGCCGCCGATCTCAGGAAGTGGCTGCAGGTGATGGAGACCTACGAAAGCGGTGCGCACCTGTACCACACGACGATGCCCACCGATGCGCTCGCGCGAACGCGGGACGCGATGCTCGAGACCCGAGCGCGCGGCTTTGCGAAGCTGCGCGCCGAGCAGGAGAAGATCGGCGCGACGGTGCGCGCGCTGCTCGAGCGACACGGGTACGCGAGCGTCGCTGCGGCGGGCTTCAAGGCCCCGTGCGTCGTCGTGAGCTACACCGACGACCCCGCCCTGCAGAGCAGCAAGACATTCCTCGACCTCGGCCTGCAGACGGCAGCCGGCGTGCCACTCCAGTGCGACGAAGGTGCCGACTTCAGGACCTTTCGCATCGGCCTGTTCGGGCTCGAGAAGCTCGGCAACATCGAACGGACCGTGAACTACCTCGACGACGCGCTGCAGGCGATCGCGCGGGAACGCCAGCGGAGCCAGGCGGCCGACTGACCGGGCCGGTCGTTCATCCGGCCCGCCGTGCGCCGCCCGGCCGCCCTTGCCGTCGTCCTCGCCGCCGCCGCGCTGGCGATGGGCGGTTGCGACCGCGTCGCGCCGACGCTGGCGAAGCTCAATCCGCTCCGGACGTTCGAATCGCGCTGCGACGAACTCGCGCCGTCGAGCTACCAGGTGCGCGTCGCGGACGCGCCCATCGCCGAGGACCGCACGCAGTCGTTCGACTCGCTGGCGCGGATGAGCACGTCGACGTCGCCCAATCACCGCACCGTCGGCCTCACACAGGCGCGCTTCACCCACCGTTCGTCGCTCGCGGTGAACGGCATCGAGGACCAGCGCTCCGGACGGGTCTGCGCCCGGCCGAGCGTCACGGTCGAGCTGTCGCTGGCGCCGATGACGGTCTACGTTGCGCAGGCGTACCGCGACGACCCGTGCCGCGAGCCGCTGATCGTAGAGCACGAGCAGCGGCACGTCGAGGTGTACCGGACCTACGTCGGCGAGGCGGCGCTCCGGCTGCGAGGCGAGTTGCCGCGCCGGCTGGGCACCGGCCTCGTGCACGCCCCGTCGATGGCCGCGGCGCAGGAGCAGGTCGACGCCGCGCTCGCGGCGACGATGACCGCGTTCATGGAAGAAAGCGCGCGCATCCTCGAGGAGCGCAACGCGGCAATCGACACGCCCGAGGAATACCGGCGGATCGGCCTCGCCTGCGGCCCCGATCCGGACGCGCCAAGCTGACGTCGGCGGGGCGCGGCGGGCCGCGCGTCAGCGCTCCCGGGTCACGCCCAGCGGGTGCTGCGGCGACACCCAGCCCGGAATGCGGCGCTGCATCGCCGCGCGTATCGCGTCGTCCAGCAACGCGGCGAAATCCGGCGTCGGGGGCAGCTCCGGCGCCCGCTGGGCGGTGACGCTGGCGGCCGCCATCCCGACGGCGCCCGGTCCGCCCGGCACCCGTGCGGCGAAGATGTCGGTCACGTTGGCGGTGTTGCCCGTATTGGTCGCCCCGAACAGCGCGACGAAGTCGGCGCCCGTCGTCGCGAGCCCCGTGTAGTCGCCGAGGAAGAGCCCATTGGCGCGCGGCGCGGCGACGAGGTCGAACGGCCCGGCGACGTGGGTCTCGGACCAGGTGGCACCGCCGTCGATCGACCGGGCGATCCAGTAGTCGGTGGGCAGCGTGTTCGCATCGGGCGTGTTGCTGCGGAAGTCGTAGTAGGTGACGCCGATGGTGCCGTCGTCCGCGATCGCCACCGCCGGCACGAAGGCCGGCACCGACGTCACGCGGTTGACCTGGACCGGCGCCGTCCAGCTGCGGCCGCCGTCGTCGGAACGCGAGAACGCGATCCCGTCGCGCACCCCGCCCGAGAACCGGGCGTCCTGCCAGACGGCGGCGAGCCGTCCGTTGCCGCCCGCCGCGATGTGGCCCAGGATCGCCGCGTCGCGCACGCGCTCGCCGGTGTCGGGATCGCGCACACCCAGCGACTGCTGCTTCGCGATCTCGACCGGGGCCTCCCAGCTCGCTCCCTTGTCGGTCGAGCGGATAACGCGCAGCGCGCCGGTCGTGGTGTTGAGGGGCGGCGTCACCTGCAGCCAGGTGTAGAAGTTGACCAGCGTGCCGTCGGACGCGACGACGATCTGGTTGTTGATCGTCTGTGCGGTCGCCGGCGTGTCGAGAATCACCCGCGGCGGCTCCCAGGTCGCGCCGCGATCGCCGGTGCGGGCGAAGAACAGCGGACCGCCGCCGCTTCGGTTGAGGCGGTCCCACACCGCATACGCGAAGCGCGCGTCGGTGCGGTCGGCGGTGACCGACTCCTTGTCGCTGAACACGTCGGCGCCGTCGCGGCGGACCGTCACCGGTTCGTCCCAGCTGTGGCCACCGTCGAGCGAGCGGGCAACCAGGATCGCGTTCGACGAGCCGGTGGCGAACGACTGTCCCGTCAGCGCGAGGGCGGCCTGGTAAACCACGCCGTCGGCGCCGATCGACACCCACGGATCCGACGCGCGCTCGTCGACGCCGCCGGCGCAGCGCGAAAAGCGGGCGCGGCTGGCGGTCCAGGTCCGCCCGCCGTCGGCGGACGTCGCCGCGAGCAGCGCCTGCGCCCCGCCGTTCGACCACCGGTTCTGCTGCCACACGCCGACCAGCCGATCGGGGTTCGTCGGATCGACGGCGAGGTAAGGCTCGACCTCGGCGCCGGCGAACAGCGAACCGGCCGGCGGGACGCCGTCGCAGGTCGCCGGCAGCGGGTTGTTGCCGGTGACGCGGAGCGGCGCGATTGCCGGCGGCTCCGACACCGCCGGCAGCACGCAGGCGATGACGCCGGCGTCGCCGTAACCTTCGGGAATCCAATTCTGCTGCAGCATGCCCGCGCGCACCGCGAGGCTGGTCGTGTAACGATGGTTCGGCGCACCGCCCTGCCCGCGGTTGTATAGCCGATACAGCGGCACCGCGTACGCCGGACAGCTGCCGTCGATCGCGGGTCGCACCGTGTTGAACGCGATGGTCTCGAAGGTCCAGTCGGGGTTCGCCCTGACCTTGGCGCACTCGTCCGCATCCGGCGTGTAGAAATGGGAGCTCTTCGGCGGGAAGGCCGTGGTGAAGAACCGGCAGACGTCGTCGAGTCCGGCCCCCCCGTTCCAGGCCCCGAAGCTCGTTCCGGTGCGCGACCACTGATCGAACCTGCCCGCGTCGAGGGCGGCGATCTCGGCCGGCAGCGCCGTGACGAAGTAATGGCCGAACGCCGAATTGAAGTACTCGACCGCGGTCGCCTGCGGGGCCGACGGCGCCCCTTGGGCGGCGCCGGGAGGCGCCAGGCCGGCCGCCGCCACGCCGAGCAGGCCGATGGCGGCGAGGCGCAACCGCGTGCGGAATCTGCCGTGCATGTCCCTGCTCCCCGGACCGGGTGCGGCGGAATGCCGCCCTTCGCCGCCCATTCTAGCCAAGGTCGAGGTGCATCACGGTCCATGGGGTCCATCGCGGTCCATGGGATCGATCGCGGTCCGTCGCGGTCCATCGCGATCCATCGCGGCCCACCTCGGTCGGCGATCGCGCCGGCATTGGTCCGCCGCGGCCCACCGCACCGCCACGGCGAACGTCGACCATGCCCGCAGCTGCCGTGTCGCGGGTTGGTGCATCATTCCGGCAACGAACCTCTGCGGGAGCAGGTCATGTCGTCGTGCGCCAGGTCGCCTTTCGCAACGTCGCGGTTGCCTTCCGGTCCGTGCCTCGGCGCGAGGTGCCGCGCGTCCCTGCTCGCGCTGCTCGCCGCGGCGGCGCTGGCCGCCGGCGCGGCGGTCGCCCAAAACGGCGGGTCGCCTCCACCGCTCGCCCCGCTGACGGCGGAGCAGTCGGCGCAGGTCGATCAGCGGTTTGCGCTGTACCGGGCCGAGGTCGACGCCCGCGTGGCCCGCGGCGAGCTTGCTCCGGACGAGGCGTGGCGACTGCTGCGCTGGCACGAGTGGCAGCTCACGCAGCAGGCGGCCGGCGCGGCGCCCCCGTCGGTGATCGTCGAGCGTCAGGCGCAGACCGACGCCCTGCGCGCGGAGGCATGGGCCGGTTCGATGGCGGCCGGCGGCTATGCCGACCCGTGGGGCTGGGGCGGCGGAGCTTACGGCGCCCGCGGCGCGCCGTTCGCGTACGGCCCGTGGACTGCCGCGCCGGGGTGGGAGGGCCGGCTCTGGATCCCGCGCGCCTCGGTGTGCGTGGGGGGGGCGAGCGGCAACGGATTCGGCAGCCTCTGCTTCTGACCTTGCCGAACGTCCGGCCACTCGGTTTCCGCTCAACTTCCGCTCGATTTCCGCTCAGTTGCCGCTCGGTTGCCGCTCAGTTGCCGCTCAGTTGCCGCTCGGTTGCCGCTCAGTTGCCATAGTCCGCGGTCCGGCCGCTCGGACATTCGGCGGCCTGGCCCCACAAGCCTTCGCAGGCCGTCGCGCGGGCACGCTGCTCGCAGAACAGGCGATCGATCGGGCCGCCCGCGCATTGGGCGATCGCATCGTCGCGCTGCTGCCAGCGATCGCGCGGCGGCGGCGCGACCGGCACCGGGATCGGCACGGGGGCCGGCTCGACCGGGCGCTCGTCGACCGCCGGCGCCTCGACCGTGGCCACCTGGACCGCGGGCGCGCCGCGGTTGCGATTGAGAGCCGCGCGCCGCGCGTCGCCGTCGGGACGGTCGAGCGCCGGCCGGCGGTCCGCAGCGGGGTTGTAGGTCAGCGCGACCGATTCGCGGGTCCGATGGAGTTGCGGCACCGGCACGTCGCCGGCTGCGGCGGTGCCGGCCGCCGGCGGTACCGGCAGCGGAGCGACCACCACGACCGGCGGCGGGCGCTCCAGCGCGTTGACCGCCGTCGACAGTCCCCACCACGCGGCGGCCAGGATCAGCACCGCCACGGCCATCAGCACGAGGTCGAGCCGCCGGGAGGCGGAGGCGAGCTGTCGCGCCTCGCCCCGCACCTGCGCCCGCTCGCGGGCGCCGCGGCGCGCGAACGCCTTGCGCATCCGCTTCAGCACGCGCGCGGGGTCGCGGACCGGCAGTTCGATGCGCAGCGCCGTGCCGCAGCCGGCACAGAATCGTGTCGACGGCAGGTTGTCGCGCCCGCATTCCAGGCATTTGACCAAGCATCGCTCCCATGCGGGCAGCATCGTGCACCGCCCCATGCTATGACATTAGCATACTGCCTCGATGATGCAATTCGCGCCGACGAGCGGTCTGCGCGGCAGGAGTGCCGGTCGACCGCGACGCGGTCACGCCCGATAATGGCAGCCGCAGCACCCTCCCCGGGCCTCCCCTGAACCCTTCCGCGTCGATCTTTCGCCACCGCGCCTACCGGCTGTTCTGGTTCGCGCGGGTCGCCGGCATCATGGGCTACCAGATGCTGGCCGTCGCAGTGGGCTGGCAGGTGTATGAGCTCACGCGCAGCGCGCTGGACCTCGGGCTGGTCGGACTGGTCCAGTTCCTGCCGTCGGTGGTGCTGCTCCTCGCGGTGGGCCACGTCGCCGATCGGCACGATCGCCGCAGCATCGTACGGCTGTGCGTCGGAATCGAAGCCGCCGCGGCGCTGGTCCTCGCCGCCGGCAGCCTGCAGGGATGGATCAGCGAAACCGCCATCTTCGCGGTCGTGTTCGTCATCGGCGCCGCCCGCGCGTTCGAGATGCCGACGATGGCCGCGCTGCTGCCCGCGCTGGTGCCGCCGGCGGAGCTGCCGCGCGCGGTGGCGACCAACGCGACCGCCACGCAGACGGCCATCATCGCCGGTCCCGCCATCGGCGGCTTCGTCTACGTCGCCGGGCCGGCGGCGGTGTACGCGACCTGCGCGCTGCTGTTCGCCACCGCCGTCGTGCTGCTCACGAAGCTGCGCTACGACCACGTGCCGCCGCCCCGCGAGCCGACGACGCTGCGGACGCTGTTCGCCGGCATCGGGTTCATCCGGCGGCAGCCGGTGATGCTGGGCGCGATCTCGCTCGACCTCTTCGCCGTCTTCCTCGGCGGCGCCACCGCGCTGCTGCCGATCTACGCCCGCGACATCCTCGACACCGGCGCCTGGGGCCTGGGCCTGCTGCGCGCGGCCGGCGCCATCGGCGCGCTGGCGACGGCGCTGTTCCTCGCGCGCCGGCCGCTGGGTGGCCGCACCGGCCGCACGATGTTCGTCTGCGTCGCGATCTTCGGTGCGGCGACCATCGTGTTCGGGCTGTCGACCGTGTTCCTGCTGTCGTTCGCCGCGCTGGTCGTGATGGGCGCCGCCGACATGGTCAGCGTCGTGATCCGCAGCTCGCTGGTGCAGCTGTCGACGCCGGACGCGATGCGCGGGCGGGTCAGCGCCGTCAACTCGGTGTTCATCGGCGCGTCGAACCAGCTCGGCGAATTCGAGTCCGGCGTCACCGCGGCGTGGTTCGGCGCCGTGCCCGCCGTGGTGATCGGCGGGGTCGGGACGCTGCTCGTCGTCGGTGTCTGGATGCGGCTCTTTCCGGCGCTGGCCCGCTACGACCGGCTGGTGGTGCCGCAGCGCCGCTGACGCGCCGGCCGGTCGCCGTCTTCGTGCCGGTCGACCCCTGTAGAATCGACGCTTAGGCGACGACCGCGACGGCTGCCTGCCCGCGCCCGCGCCGCCCCACGGGAGGAAATGCGATGAGTGCTTCGACCAAGGTCGCCGTCGTCACCGGCGCCGGCACCGGCATCGGCAAGGCCGTCGCCGTCGCGCTGCTGCGCCACGGCTGGCGCGTCGCGCTGGCGGGCCGCCGCCGCGAACCGCTGGAGCAGGCGATCCGCGACGCCGGCGTCGACGCCGTCGGCGCGCTGGCCGTGCCGACCGACGTCGCCGATCCGGCGTCGGTGCGCGCGCTCTTCGCCGCCACCAGGGAGCGCTTCGGCCGCGTCGACCTGCTGTTCAACAACGCCGGCATCAGCGTCGGCGGCCCGTTCGAGGACCTGACGTTCGAGCAGTGGAAGAGCGTCGTCGACATCAACCTGACGGGCTCGTTCCTGTGCGCGCAGGCCGCGTTCCGGCAGATGAAGGAGCAGTCGCCGCGCGGCGGCCGCATCATCAACAACGGCTCGATCTCGGCGCATGCGCCGCGGCCGAACTCGGCGGCGTACACGTCGACCAAGCACGCGATCAGCGGGCTCACCAAGTCGCTGTCGCTCGACGGCCGCAAGTACGACATCGCCTGCGGGCAGATCGACATCGGCAACGCGGCGACCGAGATGGCGATGAAGATGGCGACCGGGGTGCCGCAGGCCAACGGCCAGATCGCCGTCGAGCCGCTGATGGACGTCGCCCACGTGGCGACGTCGGTGCTCTACATGGCCGAGCTGCCGCTCGACGCCAACGTCCAGTTCCTGACGGTGATGGCGAGCAAGATGCCCTTCGTCGGGCGCGGCTGAGCCTCAGCGCGGCGCCGGCGCCGCGCTCTTCCAGCGCCGGTGCACCCACCACCACTGCTCCGGGTGGCGGACGACGGCGCGCTCCAGCGCGGCGTTGTAGGCACGCGTGTTGCGCCGGATCTCGGCGCCGACATCGTCGTCGTGGATCGGCGGCAGCGGCGCCTCGAACCGAAGCACGTGGCGCCCGTCCGGCTCGCGCCACGCAGCGGCCGGCAGCACCGGCGCACCGGTGGCCAGCGCGATCACCGCGAGGCTCTTGAAGGTGCCGGCGGCGTGGCCGAAGAACTCGACGTCGATGCCGTCCGGCCGCCGCGCATGCTGGTCGAACGGGAACACGATGGCGTCGCCCCGCTCGAGCAGCGTGACGATCTGCTCGAGCGAGCCCTTCTTGCCGACCACGCCGAAGCCGGCGTCGCGGAAGCGCCGCGTCACCAGCGCGTCGAGCCACTTCGGCTTGATCGGCCGGCGGACGAAGTGGATTCGTCCCTTCACCTGCGGGAACTGCGCCAGCCCGGCCACCGTCGCCACCTCGAAGTTGCCGAAGTGGCCGGTGACGATCAGCACGCCCTTCCCCGCCTCGAACGCCTGCGCGAACTCGGGCACGCCCTCGACCCGCACCAGCGCCTGCCTGCGGCGCGCCGACAGGAAGCGGTAGCGGAACATCTCGGAGACCAGCGCCCACAGGTGGCCGTAGTGCGCCTGCGCCAGCCGCTCGATCTCGGCCTCGTCGACGTTCGCGCCGTAGACGCGGCGCAGGTTGTCGACGATCACCCCCCGCCGGTACGGCAGCCAGCGCCACAGGATGCGTCCGGCGAGCGGCACCCGGATGGCGGCCGGCACGCGCAGCGCGATGGCGGTGGCCGAGCCCGGCGCGTGCGTCAGCGACACCTGGATCGCGGCGACGCGATGGCGGCCCAGCACCACCTCCGCCGCCGGCGACACCTCGATACGCGGCGCGCCGTAATCGTCGCGGGCCACGGAGAAGTCGACGGCGGTGACGATGTTGAGCGCGGTCTCGCGGGGAAACAGCTTGAGACAGGCCTCCTTGGCGGCGAAACGCGCGGCGAGGCTGGCGGCGCGGCCGGGGCCGTCGCCGGCGTCGGCGAGTTCCCGCGCGGAGAAGAGCTTGCGCAAGTCCTCGGCCGGCGTGGCGGCGAGGAGTCGTTCGATCCGGTCGGTTTCGACGGTGTCGACTGCGCACCCGTCGGGCAGGCCCGCGGGCGTCACGATGGTCAGGCGGCGGCCGCCGCGCGCAGCAGCAGCGCGGCGTTGGTGCCGCCGAAGCCGCGGCAGACGACGAGCACGACGTCGCTCCGGGCCGCCTGCACGGCGTCGGAAACGGCGACGCCGTCGCAGCCCGCGGCGGCAGCGGCAAACGTCGCCACGCCGGGGACGAGGCGACGACGCAGCGCTTCCAGCCCGACCGCCACGTCGAGGATCCCCGATGCCGCGAGCAGGTGCCCGGTCGACCACTTGAATGCCGTCACGGGCGGCATCGCCGCGCCGAAGACGCGGCGCAGCGCCGCGGCCTCGGACGCGTCCGATTGCGGCGTGCCGTTGCCGTGCGCGACGATCATGCCGACGTCGGCGGCGACGAGGCCGGCATCGGCGAGCGCCGCTTCGATGGCGCGCGCGGGACCGTCGCCGTCGGCGCGGATCGCGAGGATGCCTTCGCCGTCCGAAGCGTCGCCGCCGCCGAGATACTCGCCGAGCACCGTCGCGCCGCGCGCCGCCGCCGACGCCGCGGTCTCCAGCACCAGCGCGGCCGCGCCCTCGCCCAGCAGGCTGCCGTCGTGACGGGCGTCGAACGGCCGCAGCGTGTCCTGCGCGACCAGGCCGGCGCGGTGATAGTAGAGCAGCGTCTGCGGCTCGATCGGCGCATCGTGGCCGACGGCGACGACGCGCTGCGCCTCGCCCTCGCGCAGCGCGAGCGCGCCCTCGATCACCGCCAGCATCCCGCTGACGCTGTGATTGGTGATGCAGGCGTTCGGGCCCTTGAGCCCGTGCCGGATCCCGACGTGGCACAGCACGTTGTTGGGCAGCGTGCGCAGCAGCCACATCGGGTTGACGATGTCCGGCAGCTCACGGCCGAAGCGCTCCATGCTGCCCTGCGCCGCCACCATCAGCGGGAAGTAGTCGTAGTTGACGTTGTAGGCGCCGCCCCCGGAACCGACGTAGCAGCCGGTCTGGTCGGCGAACTCCGCCGCGGCCGCCTCGTCGAGCGTGTCGCGGTACGGCGTGAATGCCGCCTGCACCACGGCCTTCGTGCCGGCGTAGATGCCGAACACGTCCGAGCGGCGGACGAGCTTCATCAGCTTGCGGTCGCCGAGGAGCTCGTTGCCGTTGTAGTCGGCGACCTCGGCGGCGAACCGCCGCGGCCAGTGGGTCGAATCCCACGTCGCGATCGGCGCGACGGCCGAACGCCCGGCGAGCAGCGCGTCGACGATCCCGGCCGGATCGCGGCCCGCGCCGCAGACCGCGCCGGTGCCGGTGATGACGATGCGTTCCATGGCGCTCACCGTCCCGCCGCGACCAGCGCGGCGGTTTCTTCCGGATGCCGGAACGCGAGGCAGCTGTTGCTGCCGCCAAAGCCCAGCGAATTGGACAGCGCGAGCCGCACGCGGCCCGCGCGCGGCACGTCGCGCACGATGTCGACGTCGCAGTCCGGATCCTGCTGCTGCAGATTCGCGTTGGGCGGCATCAGGCCGTCGCGGATCGCCAGCGCGCAGACGCCCGCCTCGACGGCGCCGGCGGCGGCGATCAGGTGCCCCATCACGCTCTTGGTCGAGCTGACGGCGACCGCCTTCGCGCCGGCGCCGAACACCGCGTTGACCGCCGCGCACTCGCTGCGGTCGTTCATCGGCGTCGACGTGCCGTGCGCATTCAGGTAGTCGACGTCGGCCGCGACGGCCCCGGCATCGGCGATCGCGCGCCGCATCGCCTGGATCGGACCGTCGCCGGAGGGATGCGAGTCGGTGATCCGGTACGACGACAGCGAATTGCCGTCGCCGGCAAGCTCGGCGTAGATCGTCGCGCCGCGGCGCACCGCGCTGCCCCACTCCTCGAGCACGAGGAAGCCGGCGCCCTCGCCGAGGACGAAGCCGTTGCGCGTGAGGTCGAACGGCCGGCTCGCGCGCTCGGGCGTGTCGTTGTCCGGCGAGACCGCCGACAGCAGGCAGAAGCCGGAGAGGCCCACCGGCGAGATCATCGAGTCGAAGCCGCCGGTCAGCACCCGGTCGGCGATGCCGCGGCGGATCAGCCGCATCGCGGTGCCGACCGCCTGCCCGCCGGAGGCGCAGGCCGTGTGCACGCTCGACGCGTAGCCGCCGATGCCGTAGCGGCGCAGCAGCAGCGACACGCCCGCGGTCGACTGGCTGCGCGCGAACGCCATCGGATCGTTGGCGGCGGCGACCTCGAGCAGCCGGTCGGGCAGCAGCTCGCCGTCGGGTGCCGCCTCGGCCTGGATCGACGCGAGTTCGTCGAAGGCGACCGTCATCATCCCGGTGCCGACGACGCAGCTCCAGCGGTCGCGATCCTGCGCCGTCGGGCGGATGCCGGCGTCGGCGATCGCCTGGTCGGCCGCCGCGAGCGCGAAGCGGTGCGAGCGGTTCGCGTACTTGAGGAGCCTGCGATCGTCGAGCAGCGGCAGCCGGTCGACGTCCTTCACCTCCGCCGCGATCCGCGTCGAGAAGCCCGAGGCGTCGAACACCGTGATCGGCGCGGCGCAGCTCCGCGCCGCCAGCAGGCGATCCCACGTGGACGCGGCGTCGAGCCCTGCGGGCGTGACGAGGCCGATGCCGGTGATCGCGACGCGTCGTCGTGCGGTCATGCGTTTCCTTCGGAGGCGGGGGCGAAGATCATTCGTGCGGCGGCGACGGCGCGGCCTTCGCCGCCCTCGACCTGCGCGCCGACCTTGACCACGACGTCGGTCCCGGCGACGCCCTCGACGCGCTCCGCGGACAGCTTCAGCGACGCACCCGGCGGCGTGAACGACCGCACCTTGACGTTGGTGATCCGCACCAGCCGCACCGGCGCCGCCGCGGCCTCCGCCGCGACCCGCTGCGCCAGCCGCAGCTGGGCGTCGAGCATCAGCGTCGCCGGAAACACCGGCCGGCGCGGAAAGTGGTCGGCGAAGAACGGCGCCGCGGCCGGCACCGCGAGGGTTGCGTCGAGGCGGCGCCCGGCGTCGTGCGCGGCATCGACCAGCGGTGGCGGCGCCACGCCCTGGAACCGCCCCGGCGGTGCGCCGGCTCCGGTGAGGACCGCGTAGTCGGCGGCCAGCGCCGCCGGGTCGTCGAATTCGGCGACGTCGAGCATCGGCCCGAGGCAGTCGAGCAGTTCCAGCACGAGCCGACCATCGACGCTGGCGCGCCCCGAGTACGAGATGGACTCGTCGTCGCAGGCCTCGATGTCGACGGCCAGGTCGAGCGTCTCGCCGGGCCGCGCGGTCGCGTGGAACCGCGTCTCGCCGGCGAGTGCGGCCACCGGACGGCGGCGGAATCCGACGCGCGCCATCGCGATCCACGCCGCCAGCTGGCCGGTGGCCTCGGCGACGAGGCTCGCCGGGAACGTCGGCAGTCCGGCGGGAATGGTGTAGACGCCGCGCGCGTGCCCCTGCGCGTCGCTCGCGGTGATGCGATCGACGAACGAGAACGCGGCGAAGCGCGCCCTCGTCCCGGCGGCGGTCGGCGCCGGCACCGCCGTCACCTCCGCCATCAGCCCGCCGCGGACCCCGCGCGCTGGGCGCGGATCACGAGCTTGCAGAACGTCTCGGGCGTGTACAGCCGCGCGATCTCGCCGACCTTCATCGTCGGCTTGAAGCGCGATTCCGGAATTTCCGACAGGTACCGGCGCAGCTGCGCGAGGCCCTTCTCGGTCAGCACGCCCTTCTGCTCGAACTCCTCCTCGGGCATGTCGCCGCGGACGTCCTCGATGATCTTGCCGCGCGGGATCTTCACCTTGAAGGCGCGCTCGAGGCGGAACACCATGTCGAGGAAATCGATCGACTCGGCGTCGAGCCCCTCGATCAGCGACACGTCGAGCTTGATGTCCTCGGGCTCGCAGCCGAGGGCGTCGGCCATCGTCTTCTGGACGGTGGGGAACACCGCCATGATTTCGTCCTTGCTGATTGCCTGTTCAGTCATGATCACTCCATCTTGAAACCGCCGTCCACATACAGCACCTGTCCGGTCACGTAATCCGCGAGTCCGGACACGAAAAATCCAACGGCATTCGCCACCTCGCGCGCCGTTCCGTAGCGCTTGAGCAGGATGCGCGCCTTCACCTCGTCGCCGGCGAGGTCGCGCACTTCCTGCGACATCTCGGTGTCGATGACGCCGGGCGCGACCGCGTTGACGAGTATCTTCCGCGGCGCGAGCTCCACCGCCAGCGCCCGCGTCAGCGCGTCGATCGCGCCCTTGCTCGCCGCGTAGTTCGCCTGGCCGCGCCCGCCCTTGGCGCCCGCGACCGACGACAGGTTGACGATGCGGCCCGCTCGCCGCGACATCATGTGCGGGATCACCGGACGGGTGACGTTGAACACGCCGCCGATGTTGGTGTCGAGCACCGTCGCGATGTCGTCGTCCCCGAGCATCGCCATCAGGTTGTCGCGGATCACGCCCGCGTTGTTGACCAGGATGTCGATGCGACCGCAGCGCTCGGCGACGGCGTCGACGGCCGCGGCGCAGGCGGCGGCGTCGCGGACGTCGACCTGCGCGGCGGTCGCCGTGCCGCCGGCAGCCGCGACCGTGGCGACGACCTCGGCCGCCGCTTCGGCGTTGCCGCGAAAGAAGAACGTGACGTCGGCGCCCTCGGCGGCGAGCAGCTCGACGATCGCCCGGCCGATGCCGCGCGAGCCGCCGGTGACGATGGCGACCTTGCCGTGCAATCCCGATTCGAAAGCCATCGCCGCGTCAGCCCGAGATGGCGAAGCCGCCGTCGACGACCAGCGTATGGCCGTTGATCCAGGACGCTTCCGGCAGGCACAGCAGGTAGACCGCGTCGGCGACGTTCTCCGGCGCCAGCTTCGGTCCCGCCGGCGTGCGCGCCGCGAATTCCGCCAGCAGCTGCTCACGGTTGGGGAAGTGGCCCAGCGCGTCGGTGTCGACGACGCCCGCGGAGACCGCGTTGACGCGGATGCCCCGGGGGCCGAGCTCCTGCGCCAGCGTGCGCACCAGCGCCTCCAGCGCGGCCTTGGACGCGCCGACGAAGCCGTACGAAGGCATCGCTCGCTGCGCGCCCAGGCTCGACATCGCGAGGATGCGCCCGCCGTCCTTCATCAGCGGCGCCGCGCGCTGCGCCAGCAGGTTGAGGGCGAAGGCATTGGTCTCCATGCACCAGCGGAAGTGCTTCAGCGTCATGTCCATCGCCGGCTTCAGCACGCCCGACGCCGCGTTGCTGACGACGATGTCGAGGCGATCGAACTCGGCGCCGATCGCCGCGAACATCTCGTCGACGCTGTCCGGCACGCCGACGCTGCCCTGCACCGCCAGCGCGCGGCGACCCTGTGCGCGCAGCTCCGCGCACAGGTCCTCGGCTTCCTGGTGGCTGTTGTAGTAGTTGGCGACGATGTCGCAGCCGCCGGCCGCGAGCTTGCGCGCGCAGGCGCGGCCGATGCCGCGCGCAGCGCCGGTGATGAGCGCGACCTTTCCCGCCAATGGGCCCGGCATGGGGTGACGTCCCTGAAGTGATGCGCGATCCGGCGCGCCGGCATCGGTTGCGGCCGGGGCGGCGGTCGTCATGGTGGCAAAACTGCGATTATAGGCGATCGGACGGCCGCGCCGGAAACGTCAACGCCCCGCCTCTCGCCCGGCCTGCGCCCGCACCGCCCGCTGCGCCTCCAGGGCCCAGTGCTTGCGGATCGTGTACCAGACGTCGGCCGCCCACAGCGCACTGTCGGCCGCGCTGTCGAAGGGGGGCGGACGCCGTTCCTCGGCTCCCGGCGAGTAGGCGTAGAGCCAGTCGCGCATCGCCGGGTCGCCCGCGAGGTGGTGCGTCACCGGCAGCGTGACGTGCATGTACCAGCCGGGCAGCACGACGTTGCGGACCTTGGCCTGGCCGCGTGCCTGGAACTGGTCGACGGCTGCGGGCGAGAACGTCCACGCGAACAGGTCGACTTCGATGATATAGCCGACGAACTCGGCGGTGGTGTCGGGGATGTCGCGCAGGCGGCTGATGACCCGCCACTGGTTCGGCAGCAGCGCCGACGGGCCTCCGGCGCCGACGACCAGGGTGGACGCGACCGACAGCCCGACCACCGGTCGCGTCGCCCCCGTCAGCGGGTCGACGATCGTCGTGCGCGCCTCCGCCTCGTCGGACTGCGGATTCCACACGGCGATCTCGCTGCCGTATTCGCCGTTGAGTTCGTGCAGCAGCTTCACCGCCAGCATGCCACCCTGGCTGTGCCCGACGAGCATCGGCCGCACGCCGTCGTGCTCGTAGTACCACGCCAGCATCCCGGCGACCTTGGTGCTGTCCGTGTAGGGGCTGATCGAAAAGCTGCGATCGGGCTGCCGCACCTTCGCCTCCGGATACCCCATCCCCATCAGGAAGCGCCCGAAGGACACCATCACCAGATGGACCGGAAATACCCCTCCGTGCAGGAGCACGATCTGCGGGGTCGGGCCGTGGACGAGCGTCTCGCGCACGTCGCGCTCGGTGACCCGCTCGGGGTCGATCGCCAGGATCCGCGCCGCCACCGCCGGGTCGATCCGCGGTGGGGCGGCACGCGCGGCGGCGGCCGGCGCCGGGGTGGCGAGCCCGGCCGGCTGGTCGCGCACCGCCTGCGGCGCACAGGCTGCCAGCAGCATCGACGCGATGACGCCGGCGACGACGACGGCGACGAAGGCGCGACCGCTCCGGGTGTTGGTTGGCGCAGGGGTCATGGCAGCGCGTCGAGCAGCGTGGCGAAGCGACCGCCGATCTCGCGGGCGGCGTCCGGCGGCAATTCGGCGATCCGATAGGTCACGCCAACCGACAGTTCGCCGCGGGCGATGGTGGCCGCCAGCACCATCAGCGTCAGCGGGCCGGTCGACGCGGCGCGCAGGTACGGCGCGGTCTCCGGCCACAGCGCGTCGACGTTGAGCATCGTCAGCCCCGCGAACGCCGGGTGGTGCTTGAAGAAGAAGCGCGCCCGCCGCCCGGGCGACATCAGGGCGAGCAGTGGCCGGGCGAGCGCGATCAGCAGCAGCGACTGCAGGTAGAGCTTGCGCGACTTGACCTCGCGCGTCGTCGCGGCGATGTCGGTGGCGACCGAACGCAGCGACGCGCCGGCGGACACCGGATGCGACACGCGGAACGCCGACAGGAACTGGCCGAACACCGCCTGCGCCGGCGGCTGGAAATCGGCGCGGATGTTGACGATCGACGCCACGGCGATATCGCGGCGCCGGCCGCCGCCGCGGTCCGGCACCAGCGGCGCGACCGCGAGCAGCATCGCGGCGAGCAGCAGGTCGACGGTCGACACCCCCCAGGCGCGCCCGGCGGCGCGCAGCGCGGCATTGCGCCCGGGGGCGAGCGGTATGCGCAAAAAGCCGTTGCGGCCGTCTTCCGGGTGGTCGACGCGCGGCCGCACGCTGCGCCGCGCCGCCCGCACCAGCCCGGACAGCGCCGGCAACCCGCCGATCAACGCGCCCAGCTGCGCGGCGAACAGGCGCCCGTAGCCCGGCGGGTCGACCCCGAGGCGCGGCACCGCGACCGCGGCCTCGGCCGGCGCCTGGTAGCGCGTGGCGATCCACGACAGCAGGACGGCAATCGAGTCACCGCCGGCGAAGACGTGGTCGTAACTGATGCCCAGGCGAAATCCCGCCGGGGTGGGCACGGCGAAGAAGAGGAACGGATCGAGCGCGCCGTCGCTGGGAAACGCAACGTTGATCCGGCGCTCGATCGCCGCCGCCACGGCCGCGTCGACATCGTCGCCGGCCGGCTCGACGTCCAGCGCGACCTGCGCCGGTCCACCGGCGAACACGTAGCGGCCGCGCCGCCGGTCCAGCGCAAGGCCCGTGAGTCCCGCGGCCTCGAGCACCCCGGCGATGGTGGTCGCGAGGCGCCGTGTGTCCAGCGGCGTGGCGAGGTCGACGACATGCGCGGCGCAGTACGGGTGCAGGTCGCGCCAGCGCAGCATCACCGCCTGGAACAGGTTCAGCCGTCCCACGTCAGGCCCCACCCGCCAGGCGGACCCGGGCAGCACGGAGCCGCTGCACCTCGATGCACCAGTGCTTCTTCACGTCGTGCCAGAGTATGGCGGCGTGCAGCAGGTTGGTGGTATCCGTCGCGGCGTCGGGCGGTGGCAGCGACGCCGTCGGCGTATACCGTTCGATCCACTCGCGCGTGACCGGATCGGCCGCGAGGTGGGCGATGTCGGGCAGCCCGATATGCCGGTACGACGCCGGCAGCGTGACGTTGCGCACCTGGGCGCGACCGTTTGCCGCATACGGCGCGCCACCACCGAGCGTGCCGGCGATCGGATCGAAGGGCAGCACGAAGCCGACGAACTCGTCGACGCTGTCCGGAATGTCGTGCAGGCGCCGGATCATGTCCCACTGGCCGAGCATGAGGCGCGGCAACATGCCGGTGGCGAGCGCCGACGCGTAGGACACCGAGAGTCCGACCACCGGCCGTTCGGCGCCGGTCAGCGGGTCGACGATCGTCGTCCGCGGCAGCGGCGCGTCGGACACCGGATCCCAGACCGGCAACTCGTCGCGGAAGCCCCCGGCGAGTTCGTGCAGGATCCGGATCGCGATCATTCCGCCCTGGCTGTGGCCGATCAGCAGCGGACGCATGCCGTCGCGCTCGTAGTGCCAGGCGATCTCCCCGGCCAGCCGCGAGGCGTCGGCGAAGCTGGAGCGCGAATAATCGCCGTTCCGCGGGTCGGCGAGCTGCGCCGCCGGATAACCCATGGCGATCAGGAATTCGGCCACCGGAGCCATCGTCACCAGCGGCACGCTGCCCTGGAACAGCAGGATCCGCGGTGCGGGGACGTGGCTCAGCACGTCGCGCACCGCCGCCGCATCGAGCGCCTCCGGGTCGAGTTCCCGCAGGCGCGCGCCCAGTTCCGCCGGCACCGGATCGACGGCCGCGGTCGGGCCGATCGCAGTGGCCGCGACCAATCCGGTGGGCACCGCGGGGCCTGCCGCTGCCGGCGCAACCGGCATCGCGGCGAGGCAGGCGGCGAGAGCGCAGCAGAGGCCGGCCTTGCCGCGATCGAGCCACGCCACCCCCCCGTCGGCGCGTTTCGCGCAGGCGACCATCGGGCGCATAGGCATCAACGCCGCGGCGCAGCCAGGCGCGGCACGAACCGGCCGGTGCGCGCCACGTAGCGGGCGTAGGCGTCGCCGTGGACGGCCAGCAGGTGCCGCTCCTCGTTGCGCGCCTTGATGATCATCAGCACGAGGTGGACCAGGCCGACGACGAGCATCGGGACGGTGGCGACCACGATCACCGTGCACGCCATCAGCAGCAGGCTGAAGCCGTAGATCGGATGGCGGACGCGGGCGAACGGGCCGTCGGTGATGAGATCGGTATTGCGGTCCGGCGTGACCGCCATCGTCCAGGCGGTGCCCATGCGCTGCCAGCAGCGCAGCGTCAGCGCGAGGCATGCCACCGCCGCGCCTGCCGCCGCCCAGCGCAGCCACAGCACCGGCGGGTCGAGTGCAAAGGGCGGCACCGCCCACGGCGGGGCGTCGCGCAGCGCGGCGAGCAGCGGAAGCGCCATCCACAGCGCCACCAGCGGCACCCAGACGAGCCACATCCCCTGCTCCAGCCGCTGCTGCGGCACCACGCCCGCAAGCCGCCGCGTGCGCCGCCTGAGCTGGTACGACATCACGCCCACCCGCGACCAGTAGGCCCAGACCGTGACCGCCACCACCAGTGCGGGAAAGTCCTTCATCGTATCCAAATTGGGGTCAGGTCGAATTCAGGGCAACCACCCGGGTCGCGCGCGACCACGAATTTTACACCGTGCCATTGTCGCCATTCCGAACCGGCGCCGCATTCGAACCGACGGATGATCGAAAATGGTGGAATTTGGTGGTGTCGGGGCCGGTGGTGTCGGGGCCAGGTCGAAATTATGGCCAAGTCACCGTTTCGGGGACGACGCGCGATCACCCGATCGCATCATGATCGCGAAATCAGCACGTCGTCGCACCTGGCCCGATCGATGCCCTCGCCCCGGCGCTGCCCGGCAGGACCGCGCGACAACGCGTCGCAGTAGAATGCGACGTTGACGAGCAAGCTCGCCGGATCTCCCCGCCCTGTGCGCACCATGTCCTTCACCGCCGCCGCCCCTCCCCCAACGCCCGCACCGCCGGCCGCCCGCGACATCCTCGACGCCTGTTTCGGGGAATTCCGTTCCCGCGTCACGTTGCTTGCGCGCCGTTCGTTCGAGCAGTCCGGCGACCTGTTCGAAGGCAACAGCTTCGTGTCGCAGGCGGACGTCGACCAATTCAAGTCCGAGCGCGGCGCCTGGCTCGCCGGCTTCGACGCCGCGCTGCGCGAGCTCTACGAGCGGCGTCTCAGCGGCGTCAAGCGCAAGGGGCGCCGCCCGGACTTCGATGCCTCGCTCGGCAGCCTGCGCGTACTGACCGCCTTCGACCACGAGAAGCAGGCTGCGCTGACGCGGGCAACCGCGCTCGTCGAGCGACTGACGCGGACCGAACTTGCTGCGCTCGACCGGCGGATCGAGGTCCTCCTGCCCGAGCAGCAGCGCAACGACGTCGACAACCCGTTCGCACCGTCCTACCTGCTCGACGCGATCGGCGTCACATCGCGGACGGTCTATCCCAACGCCCGGATCTGGCGCGCCGTGATGGAGCGACTGGTCGAGGACTTCGCACCGGCGTTGCCCAAGCTGTACATCGCGCTCAACCGGACCCTGGCCGATCGTGGCGTCCTCCCCGAGATCAAGGCCGAGTTGCGGGCGCGCAGCGAGTTGCGGCCCGACGACGATCGGGATCTCATTTCGACCTTCGGCCGCATGCTGGGCGAAACCCCGGCGGCGAACGTCGACGTGCCCGCAACCCTGTCCGAACCGAACCAGCCGGCCGCGTTCAATTTCCGCGACGGCGGCGATCCGCGCCGCGCCGCGGCAACGCCGCCGGACGTCGCCCGCGCACTGGCCTCGCCGGCAATCCTGCGGGGACTGCATGCGCTTGCCGGAATCGCCGCGCAGCAGGGCGCCGCGGCCGCGACATCGAACGCCAGCGCCACCGCGTCGCCCCCCGGTTCGGGCGCCGCGCTCGCGGCTGACGGCGGCGCGGGGCCCGCCGGCGACTTTCCCGATCTCGACCCGATGATGGCGCTCGGTTCGTCGACGCCGCTGTTCAACACCTTGGGACACTGGCAGCACCTCGATCTGCCGGCCGCGCTGGCGGGAACCCTGCCCCCGGAGGACGGTGGCGGCACCGCATCGGTGCCGCTCAACCTGGTTCCCTACATCCGTGCCGCGGTTGCCGACCAGGTCGACAACCCCGGCGACCGCATCACGATGGACGTGATCGGACTGCTGTTCGACTACGTGTTCGGCGATCCGTCGATCCCCGCCGAGTTCCGCCAGTTGTTCGGCCGCATGCAGGTTCCGGTCGTCAAGGCCGCGCTGCTCGATCGCGGGTTCTTCACGGACCGCAAGCACCCCGCGCGGCGCCTGCTCGACCGGCTTGCCGAAGGCGCCGTCGGCGCGACCAGCGACCCGGACTACCGCGACGCCTTCGAGTCCGTCGCAGGCTCGATCGTCGACCGGGTATGCAGCGATTTCGGGATCGACGTCGCGGTGTTCGACCGGGCCGATCGGGAGCTGGCGGCGTTTCTCGAGCGGGACCGCAGTGCGACCGCCACGGCCGCCGAGCAGGACGTGGTCAAGGCGCTCGCCGCCGAGGAAGGGGAGGCCGACCGGTCGCACGTCCGCGCGTTCGTGCGCGACCGCCTGACCGGACTGGACCTGCCGTTCGAGATCCGCTCGTTTGCCGAGACCGTCTGGGCCGACTACCTGACGACGCTGCGCACGTCGGGTGGCGAGGACGGCGCCGGCTGGACCAGCGCCGTGTCCACGCTCGACGAACTGCTGTGGAGCATCGTCGCCAAGGAGCGTACCGGCCAGAAGGCGCGCCTGACCCGGATGATCCCGACGCTGATCGGTGCGCTGCGACAGGGCTGCATTGCCGTCGGCGCCCCCGCCGCGCGCACGAAGCCCTTCTTCGATGCGCTCTACCCGCTGCACATCGCGGCGCTGCGCCCGCCGGCGACCGAAACGGCTCCTTCTTCACCACCGAACGCGCCGGTTGCCGCCGAGCCCGCACCGGCCGCCGCGACACCGCGATCCGGCGTGCCCGACAACCTGCACGACTTCGTCAACGACATGGTCGTCGGCACCTGGTTGGCGTTCGTCGGCGACGATGGCGTCACGGTCAATGCACGCCTCGCCTGGGCATCGCCGTTGCGGACGAAGTACCTCTTCACCAGCCGCTCGCGTCGGCACGCCTTCGTGCACTCGCCGGAGGAACTCGGCTGGGCACTGGGTGCCGGCCGCGCCCGGGTGATCGTCGAGCCCGTGCCGCTGTTCGATCGCGCCGTCAGCACCGCGCTCGACACGCTCGCGGCGGCGCGGCCACCCGAACCGGCCGAACGGGCCGCCCGGTCCGGCGTCGGCGGCGGCCTGACGCGCCGACATGGAAGCCTTCGCGCACATCGTCGCGCTGACCGGGCCGCTGTTTCTGCTGATCTTCGTCGGATACTCGCTGCCGCGGTTCGGCGGCTGGCCGCCCGCCGCCTCCGACGCCCTGACCCGCTTCGTCTTTTCCATCGCGGTGCCGGCGCTGCTGTTCCGGCTGATGAGCGACTTCTCCCGGCTGCCGCCGGTCGATGCGCGGTTGCTGATCGCCTATTTCGGCGGCTGCATCATCGTCTTCATCGGCGCCCGCGTCGTCGCCGCGCGCGCCTTCGGGCTCGGCGGCGTCGACCAGTCGATCTTCGGCTTGGGCACCATTTTCTCGAACAACGTGCTGCTGGGGGTCCCGCTGGCGCAGGTGACGCTGGGCACCGCGGCGATGCCGGCGGTGTCGCTGGTCGTCGTGTTCAATGCGCTGCTGCTGTGGACACTGGTCACGGTCTCGGTCGAATGGGCGCGGCACGGCGGGGTGTCGATGAAGGCGCTGGCCACGACGGCGAGGCAGGTCGCGCTGAATCCGGTGGTCGCCGCCATCCTGGTCGGCACGGCCTGGGGCTTCACCGGGCTGACGCTGCCGCGCTTCGCCGACGACACGCTGTCGCTGGTCGCGCAGGCCGCCGTGCCGCTGTCGCTGATCGCCCTGGGCATGGGCCTCGCCGAGTACGGCATCCGCGCGGAGTGGCGGCAGAGCGCGACGATCGCCCTGATCAAGCTGGTGCTGCAGCCGGCGGTCGTGTACGCGCTCGCCCGCGCGCTCGACCTGCCGGCACGGGAAACGCGCGCGGTCACGCTGATGGCGGCGCTGCCGGTCGGCGCCAACGTCTACCTGATGTCGCGCGAGTTCGACGCGATGGGCGGCCCGGTGGCGGCCAGCCTGGTGCTGTCGACCGCGCTGGCCGCCGTCACCGTGCCGGTCATGCTGGCACTGTTCGGGGCATCGCCGCCATGAGCGGATTCGCCGACCCGCGCGCGACCTGGACCGCGCGCTTCGACCGCGACGACTACCTGTTCGGCGAGGCGCCCAACGCCTTCCTCGCGCGCGAGACCCATCGATTCGCACCCGGGACCACCGCGCTGGTGGTGGCCGACGGCGAAGGACGCAACAGCGTGCACCTGGCCCGGGCCGGGGTCCGCGTCACCGCGTTCGACTTCGCGGCCAACGGCGTCGCCAAGGCCCGCCGCCTCGCCGCACGGCACGGGGTCGACGTCGACTACCGGGTCGCCGACATCCACGGGTGGCCGTGGCACGAGCGGACCTACGACGCCGTCGTCGCGATCTTCATCCAGTTCCTGACGCCCGAGGAGCGCGAGCCGGTGTTCGCCGGCATGCGGGCGGCGGTGCGGCCCGGCGGCCTGTTCGTGCTCGAAGGCTACCGGCCGGAACAGGTCGACTACGGCACCGGCGGGCCGGGCCGGCGCGAGCACATGTACACCGAGGCGTGGCTGCGTGCCGGGTTCGCCGACTGGGACCTGCTCCACCTCGCCGCGTACGACGCGGAACTCGCCGAAGGTTCGGGCCACGCCGGACGATCCGCGCTGATCGACCTCGTCGCGCGCCGCCGATGACCCCACGGCCGCCCGCGGACTTGCCGCCGGAGGGGCCGCCGCGCCGCCGGCGGTGGGTCGCACCGCTGGTGCTGGCGCTCGCCGGCGCCGTGCTGGGCTTCCGGCACGTGCAGGCCACGCTGCCATTCGTCACGCTGGCGCCGGTGATGCTGGCGCTGTGGGTCGCGCTGGTCGGCGCCGCGCTCGGCGCCGTCGCCGGCGGCATCGCGATCCTGCGCGACGGGCCGCAGACGACCGCTGGCAACGACGACGGCGACGTCAGCGTCTCGCGCCAGGCGCTGCTGGGGCTCGCCGCGCTGCTCCTGGTCGTGCTCGGCGTGACGCTGACGGGGCTGTCCTGGTGGGCGCACGGCACCTGGCCTTCGTTCCTGCGCTGACGATCGCAGGTGCATTCGGCCGGACCGCGCCGCGGCGGCGCCGACGAACGCGAACGACCGGCCCCGAACCTTGGCGTAGAATCCGCGACGCAATCGACGAATCTCGCCGACGCGACCCGCGGAGGCGATCGCCGGTGTCACAACGGATCGAGGAGAAGCCCATGCGCGTCAGCGGAATGGTATCGGTGGTCGGACTGGTGCTCGCGCTCGCCGCGCCCCAGGCGATGGCGCAGGCGACGCGGACCTGGGTCTCCGGGGTCGGCGACGACGCCAACCCGTGCAGCCGCACGGCGCCGTGCAAGACGTTCGCCGGCGCGATCTCCAAGACGGCGGCCCGCGGCGAAATCAACATCATCGACGCCGGCGGCTTCGGCGCGGTGACGATCACCAAGGCGATCACCATCGACGGTGGCGGCTCGTTCGGCAGCATCCTCGGCGCGGCGACCAACGGAGTGATCGTCAACGCCGGCGCCAGCGACGTCGTCGTGCTGCGCAACCTGTCGATCAACGGCGCCGGCACCGGACTGTCCGGGGTGCGCTTCCTCGCGGGGGCGGCGCTGGTGCTGGAGAACGTGCAGATCACCGGCTTCAACAAGGGCGTCGAGGCGGTCCCGAGCGCCGGAACGCCGAAGCTTTCGCTCAAGAACGTGCAGATCAGCAACGCGCCGCAGGGCGCCCTGCAGGTCAAGCCGACGCCGCCCGCGGTGGCGCAACTCAGCGTCGAGTCGAGCCAGTTCGAGCGCAGCCTCTTCGGCGTCCGCGTCGAGGACAACACCAAGGCGACGATCCGCGGCAGCAGCGCGTCGCTCAACACCAACAACGGGTTCCTCGCGGCTTCCGGCGGCGGCGGCGCGGTCGAATTGAGCCTCGACACCGTGGTGGCGGCGAACAACGGCACCAACGGCGTCGTCACGTCCGGCGCCGCGGCGACGATCCGCATCGCCAACAGCACCGTCATCGACAACGGCGTCGGGCTCAACAGCTCCGGCGGCGGCGCGATCCTCTCGTTCGGCACCAACCGCATCGCCGGCAACGGCGTCAACGGCACGCCGACCGGCGGCCTCGGGCAGATCTGACCGCGCCCGCGGCGGTGGCAGCGCCACCGCCCCCTTCCACCTCAACCCACATCCCCACCCACGATGCCTTCGACGCCCTCCAAGCGCCCCTACGCCGTTCGCCGCTCGACGATCCACGGTCGCGGCGTCTTCGCCACCGCCCCCATCGCCAAGGGCGAACGGATCATCGAGTACCGCGGCGAGCGGATCACCGACGCCGAAGCGGATCGTCGGCACCCGGCCGATCCGGCGAACCCGTACCACACGTTCTTCTTCTCGACCGACGAAGGCGCGATCATCGATGCCGGCGTCCGCGGCAACGCGGCGCGCTGGATCAACCACTCCTGCAAGCCGAACTGCGAGGCGATCGAGGACGACGACGGCCGCGTCTTCATCGTCGCCCGGAAGCCGATCGAACCCGGCGTCGAGCTCGCCTACGATTACCGGCTGTTCATGGACGGCCGCGTCACCAAGGCCGACCGCGAAGGCTACGCGTGCCGCTGCGGCGCGAAGAAATGCCGCGGGTCGATGCTGATCGCCAGGAAGAAAAAGAAGAAGTCGAAGAAGTAGGCGACCGTCGCGATCGATAGCGCCGCCTTATCACGACCATCATTATAAACAATTTGTATTATATTCAGGGGATCCATAACATTCGTCCTGTTCGCAATCGACATTCCCCGAAAGGAACAGCACGATGAAAACCGTTGGCCAGAAAATCGAAGGCTTCAGGATCACCGGCGTCAAGCCGGGCTTCAACTTCCCCGAGGAGAACGGCCAGTCGGCGTTCGAGCCTCTCAACGCCGAGTCGTTTCCCGGCAAGTGGAAGGTGTTCTACTTCTACCCGAAGGACTTCACCTTCGTCTGCCCCACCGAGATCGTCGGCTTCGCGAAGCTGGCGGAGGATTTCGCCGACCGCGACGCCGTCGTCCTCGCCGGCTCCACCGACAACGAGTTCGTGAAGCTCGGCTGGCGGCGCGAGCACAAGGACCTCGACCGGCTGAATCACTGGCAGTTCGCCGACCCGACCGGGGCGTTCGTCGACCAGCTCGGCGTGCGGGACGCCGCCGAGGGCGTGGCGCTGCGGGCGACGTTCATCGTCGACCCCGACAACGTCATCCAGCACGTGTCGGTGAACAACCTCAACGTCGGCCGCAATCCCGAGGAAGTGCTGCGCATCCTCGACGGCCTGCAGACCGACGAGCTGTGCCCCTGCAACCGCGGCGTCGGCGGCGCGACGATCTGACCCGCTTGCGGGGCTCGTCCCCTCATCACCCGGGCGCCCCGAGGCGGCCCGCGCCCCGCGACGGGCGTGCGGGCCGGCCGGAGGCCGCCTTCGCACCGGACCCGGAGAACTCATGACTTCGCTCGACTCGATCAAGGCCCGCCTGCCGGACTGGGCCAAGGACATTCGTCTCAACCTCGACGCCACGATCGCGCGCTCGAGCCTGGAACCCGCGCACGCCGCGGGGGCTGCGCTCGCCGCCGCATTCGCCGCGAAGAGCCCGGTCCTCGTCGCCGCCCTGCGCGACGGCGGGACGCTCGACCCGGTCCACGCCAACGCCGCGCTGACCGCCGCCGCGCTGATGGGCATGAACAACACGTGGTATCCGTTCGTGGAAATGGCGGCGGATCCGGAGCTGAAGACCGTCCGCGCCGAGCTGCGGATGAACGCCTACGCCACCCACGGGGGCGTGGACCGCACCTCGTTCGAGCTCTACGCGCTCGCGGCGTCGATCGTCGGCAAGTGCGAGTTCTGCGTGCAGTCGCACTACAAGCTGCTGCGGGAGTCCGGGCTGACGACCCAGCAGTTGCGCGACGTGGGACGGATCGCGGCGGTGGTCAGCGCAGCGGCGCAGGTGATCGCCGCGGTCGACGCGACGGCGGCGCCGGCGCTGCAGGCGGCTGCGTAGGGCCCCGCGCAGCCAGCCGGCGCTGAGCCCTCGGTCGGGCCAGCGCGGCACCGGCACCGGTGCGGCGCGGCCGCTCGCGAGCCTTCCCGACCGGGCGCTACTGCTTGCCCTGCACCGAGGTGAACGCGCCGTTGGTCGTGTTGTCGAGGAGCCGGTTGTCGCCGGCGGACACGGCCGTCGCCCCGCCGGTGGTCGACACGCCGGTCGCATTGCGGGTGATCGTCGTGTCGGTGGAGTACGCCGCGGCACCGCCCTGCACCCGCAGCCCGGTGCCGTTCGCGGCGAGCTGCGACGAAACCAGCGACACGCTGGCGTTCGCGCTCGCGCCGCCGCCGACGACGACCGCATTGCCGGAGTTGCCGTAGAACGAGGTGCCGCGGACCTGGACGCGCGAGGTCGCGGCGCCGCCCGGCTGCACCGAAAGCCCGGTGGCGCCGGCGGCGATGCTGCTGGCGTCGAACTCGGCCTGGACGTTGTCGGTCACCGCAACGGCGGTGGCGTTGCGGTCGAAGCCGGTCCGCTCGACCGAGGCCGTGATCGTCGCCGCCGACGTGAGCGCCAGCGCGGTCGCGTTGTCCCGCAGCTGGCTGTCGCGCACGAGCAGCGTGGCCGCGCCGGCGGGTGCCGCGCGCAATCCCGCCGCACCGGCGCCGGAGAAGCCGCTCAGCACCACGTTGTCGACGAACAGCGTGTCGGCCGCCTGCAGTTCGACCCCGGTGGCGCCCCCCAGTCCGGTGATGGAAAGTCCGCGCAGCGTGACCTTGGCCGCGGGTGCGTTGACGATGATGCCGGCGCCCGAGAACACCGAGACGCCGGCGTAGATCCCCGGGGGCGCGTGGATCGTCACCGGCTGCGTCACCGTCACCGCCCCGTAGCCGGCCGAGTCCAGCACGATGATCTCGCCGCCCGGCACGGTGACCGACAGCGCTTCGGCGAAGGTCCGGCAGGGCTGGAACACCGAGCAGTTGACCGCGGTGTTGGCGCCCAGGCCGTACGACGCGACGAACGTGCGCTGGGCGACCGCCGCCGCGTCGAACGCGGTGACGCAGGCCGTCACGGCAAGCAGCAGGGAGAGGCGGGAACGGGGCGGTTTCATGGGTGTCTCCATCGCGTCGGCGTGGATGTCGTGGTTGGAGGGCAGGCGCGGCGTCATTGGTTCGGGATCAGGGTGCCCAGGCTGCCGTTCACCGCATTGTCGCGCAGCACGTTGTCGCCGCTGGTGCCGGGCGCCGGGCTGCCGGACGCCGAGATGCCGGTGCCGTTCCCCGAAATCGTGCTGCCCGAGAGGTGCGCGGTCGAGCCTCCGGTCAGGGAGAGCCCCGTGCCGCCGTCGTGGACGCCGATGCGGTGCGCGTTGATCCGCGCCGGGTTGGACGGCGTCCCGGGCGCGACGATGCCCGAGGTCGCGTTGTCCCCGAGCACGCTGCGCCACAGCACCACGGCCGCAGGTCCCGGCTGCGGCAGCACACCGCCGCCGGCGGCAAGGCCGCGGTCGTTGCCGACGAGCCGCGCGTCGCGCAGTTCGAGCTGCACCCGCCCTGCGGCCTCGATGGCCGTGCCGTTGCGCGCCAGATCCGAGTCGGCGATGCGCACCCACCAATCGGGCGCGTAGACGACCGGGTCGACGAAGCGGTAGCCGTTGCCGTTGCCACGCAACTGCGACCGGTCGACCGTCAGCCAGCCCGGCGTGACCGGCGCATGCAGCACGCCGTCGGCGAACCCCTGCACCGTCACGCGCCGCAGCGCCAGCAGATCGCCGGACTCGAACACGATGCCGCGCGACCCCGGCGGTGGCGCACCGCCGCCCGGAATGTTGAGGGTGAGTCCGTCGATCAGCACGCTGCCGCCGCCCGCGCGGACCACGACGGCGTCGCCTCCGGTGACGGCGATGCCGGCCGCGACCGTGCCGAGGACCTCGAGCGTCAATGGCTTGCCGACGACGATCGGGGCGTAGCTGCCGCCTTCGACGACGACGACGGTGCCGCCGTTCTTCACGCGGGCGATGCCGCGCTGGATCGACTGGCAGGGCTGCTGCAGCGAGCATGCATTGGCATCGTTGCCGCTCGCGGCGACGAACACGCGGACCGGCGCGTCCGCGTCGTCGATGGCCAGCGAATACCCCTGCGTGCCGGTGAACGGTCCGGGCGCACCGGTCGCATCGGTCGCCTGCACCGTGAAGCTGTAGCTGCCGGTCCCGGTCGGCGTTCCGGAGAGCACGCCGCCGGTCGTCAGCGAGAGTCCGGGCGGCAGCGCGCCCGCGGTAACGCCGAACGTGTACGGCGCCGTGCCGCCACCGCCGACGAGCGCGACCGGGCCGTAGGGCACGCCGATCGTCGCGCCGGGCGGCAGCGCACCGGGGGTGATGAAGATCGTCGGCGGCGGGACGGTGATGCCGTAGGCGCGGGTGCCCGTGTACGGGCCGGTCCCCGTGCTCGAGTCCACCGCGGCGACGGTGAAGCTGAACGGGCCGACGCTGGTCGGCGTACCGGCAATCACACCGGCGGCGCTCAACGTCACCCCGCCGGGCAGGGCGCCGGACTGCAGCGACCAGACGTACGGCGCGGTGCCGCCCGTCGCGGTCAGCGCGATCGGCCCGTAGGCAACGCCGAGCGCGGGCGTTGGCAGCGAGCTCGGGGCAACGCCGATCAGCGCCGGGTCGACCGTCAGCGTGTAGGCCTTGCTGCCGGTGTACGGTCCCGGTGCCGCGCTGGCGTCGGTCACCGTCACCGTGAAGCTGAACACGCCCCCCGCCGTCGGCGTGCCGGAGAAAGCGCCGGCCGTGGACAGCGAAAGGCCCGCCGGAAGGCTGCCGGCGGTCACCGCGAACGTGTACGGCGCGGTGCCGCCGACGCCGGTGAGCGTGGCGGCGTAGACGGCGCCCACCCTCGCGTTGGCCAGCGTGGCGGGCGAGAGCCCGATCGACGCCCGTTCGAACGACCCGGCATCGCAGGGGTCGCCGCCGACCTGGCGCGCGACGCCGCGCTGGTCGCGCAGCAGCGGTGCGGACGCGGCATCGACGCAGGCGGCGATCGGCACCAGGTTCACCGCCGGCGACGCCGCGGCCAGCGCGTGCGTCGGCGTCGGACCGCCGTTGGCCGCCAGCGCGGCGAGCTGCGGATCGGTCCCGTTCGGGGCGTCGCTGGCCGCCCAGCCGGCGGCCCCCGAGCGAACCTGCACGACGTTGTAGCCCAGCGAATTCACCGTCGCGCCGGCGGGCTGATAGAGGTCCCGCGAAACCGCCGGAACCCCGGCCGTGGTGAGCGTGCCGTTGCTGACGATCGAGTTGCGCAGCGTCAGCGACGATTGCGCCAGCGCCCCCTGGTGGAGGTTGGCGCCGCCGGCCGCGGCGGTGTTGTACGCGAGCGTGCTGCTCACCAACGTGATCCCGGCGCCGACGAACGCGACGCCGCCGCCGCCCATGCCGGCGCTCGCGCTGGCGGTGTTGCCGGAGACGGTGCTGTTCTGCAGCGTGACGGCGGCCGCCGCGCCGGGGGCGCCGAGCGCCAGCAGCGCGCCGCCGCCGGCTCCGCCCGGCGTCGCCACCGAGTTGCCGGTCAGCGTGCTGTTGCGGATGATCGCCGTCCCGCTGGCGGCGACATCCGGGCGGCCGACGTAGACGCCGCCCCCGCCATCGCCGGCGGCGTTCGCCTGGACCCAGACCGCGTCCAGCGTCAGCGCGCCGATCGACGCGATTGCGCCACCCGCGCCCGCGGTCGCGCCGCCGGCGAGGCGCAGGCCGCTGATCGTGACCGCCGCGGTGCCCGAGGTCAGGTTGAAGATGCGGCTGGCGTTGTTGCCGCTGACCGTGACGCGATCGGCGCCAGGCCCGGCGATGGTCAGGTTCTTGGCGATGCCGATCTCGCCGCTGGTCAGCACGATGGTGCCGGTCAGCGCCGGTGCGAAATCGACGGTGCCGCCGGCGGGCGTCCCCGCGACCGCGTCGCGCAGCGAGCCCGCGCCGGCATTGTTGAGGTTGCTCACCGTGAGCGCGGCGGCGAACGGCGCCAGGCACGACAGCGCCAGTGCCAGCGACAGCCCGAGCGCGCGCCCCAACCGGCCGCGCACGATGCCGGGGTGCGTCGTTCGCGGCTGCATCCCGACAGGGCGGCGCGGGTCCATGTCAGTTGCGCGCGGGAAAGATGCCCTGCAGCGCGATGATGAAATTCACGGCCAGGTACGGCGACAGGTTGTTGTGCGGCAGCGATCCGCCGGTGGCACCGATCGCGGCGCCGTTGAGCTGGCCGTCGGGCGGAGCGTTGCGGTAGACCGGGTCGCGCGGCTGCGCCAGCCGGTTGCCGGTCGCGGTCGCCCGGTCCGCCGGAACCGCCGCGGTCGCCAGCGCATGGCTGTGGGCGGGCATTTCCGTGGCGAGCAGCGTGACGTTCGCCGACCCGCCCTGCTCGCCCTGGACGCGATTGCTGAGGCCCGGCCCCTGCCCGGTGTGCATCGGCACCCGGCCCTGCAGGTTGGGCAGCGCGAACGTGGTCTGCCCGTTGCCGCCGTAGGTCGTCCCGAGCAGCGAGAACAGCGCGGTGTTCTGCGCGATGGAGAGCACCTGCCCGTTGCAGAACGCCCAGCCCCGTGGCGCGAAATTGAATCCGGCCATGCGGACTTCACCGATGAAGGGTTCGGACATGGCGGTCGTCAGTTGCGCGAGGGGAAGACGCCTTCGAGCGCGATGACGTAGTTCAGCGCAAGGAAGGGCGGCATGTTGTCGTGCGGCTGCGAGGAACCCGCCGCCGTCAGCGCGAGGCTTGCCGCCGGCGCCGACGAAGCGGCGTAAAGCGCGGGGCCGCCGGAGGCCGGCAGCGCATTGGCGGCGGTCGCCGTCGGCGTGCCGTTCGCGGCCGCCTGCGGCCCGCCGTGCGTGTGCAGCGGCAGCTGGGTCGCAACCAGCGTGACGCTTTCGACGCCGCCCTGTTGACCGATGGCGTAGGTCTGCCCGCCGGCGAGCGTGCCCTGGTGAACCGGGACGCGGCTGCGCAGGTCCGGCAGCGCGAACGTCGTCTGGCCGTCCCCGCCGTAGGTGGTGCCGAGCAGCGCGAACAGCGCGTCGTTCTGCGCGATCGCCAGCAGCTGGCCGCTGCAGAACGCGTAGCCGCGCGGCGCGAAGTTGAACGCCACGAGCTTGATTTCGCCGAGGAACGGGGTCGCCATGTCAGTTTCGCGACGGGAAGATGCCCTGCATCGCGATGCAGAACGATACGACGAGGAACGGCGGCCGGTTCTCGTGCGCTTGCCCGCCGCCGGTCGCGCCCACGGCATTCTGGGCGGCCACGGCCTGGCTCGCGCCGGTGCGGTACGGCTGCACGTCGGACGCGGCGAAGCTCGCATTGCCCGCCGGCCCGGCGCCGGCCTGCGCGGCCTGCGACTGCGCCGGCAGCGCGTGGGTGTGCGCCGGCATCTCGCTCGCGTTCAGCGTGTGCGCCTCCTCGCCCCCCTGCTGCCCGAGGCTGAAGCCGGCGCCGAAGTGCATCGGCGCGCGCCCCTGCAGGTTGGGCAGCGCGAACGTGGTCTGGCCGTTGCCGCCGTAGGTCGTGCCCAGCAGCGCGAACAGCGCCTGGTTCTGCGCGATCGGCAGCGTCTGCCCGTTGCAGTAGGCCCAGCCGCGTGGCGGGAAGCTGAAGGCGGTGATGCGGATCTCGCCGAGGAAGGGCTCAGACACCGTCCGCCTCCTTGCGCATCACCGGATCGATCGCTCCCCGCTGCCTCACGCCGTCTCCCCTGGTTCGATGATCGACCGATGTTCGACCGACATTTTCCTGCCGCGGAACACCGTGTCCGTCGCCGGTCGGCCACGCGAGCAAGAGCGCATGGTAGTCGGATGCCGATGCGGTGGCAATGAAGATATGCGGCGTCCTGCGCTTGTCGTTGTCCGCGACCGCGGCTAGACTGCAGCCGCGCGACGCCGTGCGGCACCTGTCCCCGCTGCCGGCGGTTCCGCGCACCACGAGGAGCGTGTCCCGATGCCCGACCGACTGCGATCCACCGCGCGCCGCCGATTTCTCGCCACGGCCGCGGCCGGAACCTGCGCCGCCGTTCCGTCGCTGCGCGTCGCGGCGTCCGCGCTCGGCCCGGATCCGCTGGCGGCGTCGCGCTTCGCCGCCCTCGTCGGCACCGCGTTCGTCGCCCGGCCGCTGGGCGACCCGGCCGCCACTCCGCGCCTGTTGCGACTGCGCGAGGTCGCGCCGCTCGCGCGGGTCGCGCCCACGCTGTCCGCCAACGCGGCGGCCGAGCGCTCGTTCGAACTCGTGTTCGATGTCGACGGCGGTCACGCCGGGCAGGACAGCTACGCGGTGACGCACGAGGCGTTGCCCCCGTTCGTCGCGCTGATGGCCCCCAATCGCCACGCCACCCGGCTCGTCGCCGTGTTCAATCGCGTCGCCTAGCCGGCGGACGCTTCATCTCCAGGTACACGCCGGGCTCCCCGGGATCCGCGACGCCGGCGAAACCCAGTCGCTCGTAGAGCCTCCGCGCGGGGTTGTCGTGCTCGACGTGCAGCACGACCGGCACCCCTGCCGCATCGGCGCCGGCGATCAGTTCGGTGACGAGGCGCGTGCCTGCGCCGCGCCCGCGATGCGCCGGCAGCAGGGCGATGTCCATCAGGCGCCACTCGCCGACGCCGCGCACGCGGCAGAGCCGGCCGATGGGCGCGCCGTCGCCGGCCGTGATCACCAGGAACTCGGCGCCGGGATAGTGCGTCCGGTAGTGGCGATCCTGCAGGTCGAACTGCGCGTCGCAGAACGCGCGCTTCTCGGCAGCGGTCCACGGCAGCGATGCCAGCTCGGGCCAGCGCACGCCGGCGTAGAGCTCGCGCAGGAAAGCGTCGTCGGCAGCGACGGCCGGACGCAGCGCGATTCCCGCGCCCGGATCAGCCGCCGTCGCCACCGTCACCGTCGGTCAGCCGACTGATGCACGCCTCGTAGGTCACGCCGCCGGCATCGCGTCCGATCGGCACGATGAACAGCGGCAGCTCGCCCAGCGTCGCATGGCGGAACCGGTAGTTCGCCTGCGGCAGCGCCGGCGCCGCGGGTCCGACGAACAGTGCCGAGAACTGCTCGTACCCGGGCGGTGCGCGCCGCGCGCGAACCTCCGTGAGGCGCAGCAGCACCGGCGCCGTTTCGTCGTCCGCGCGAACGTCGAAATTCGAGTGGAGCGCCGCGTCGAAGGCGGAACGGGCGTAGGGTGACGGAACGGTCATGCGGGAATTCTACCGTCTGCGCGGGGCGGGCGAATCTAGCACGCGGCCCCGGGCAGGACAGCGCAGGGCAGGATGGCACGGAGGGCCTCGAGCGCGGCGTACGCGGGCCGCACGTGGCGATCGACCGCCGCGACGAGCTCCGGCGACGCCGCTGCCCGCTTGGCCTCGCGGTCCGGCGTGAACGGCAGCAGCGGATTCTTGGCATCGGCGGTCGTCACCGCGAGCATCGCCCTGCGCGTCGCGTCGTCCGCGGCGACGCCGAGCATCGCCGCGAGCGACGTGCCGGCGGCGGCCGGCAGCTCGTCGTAGTGCACCGGCCGCAACGCCTGCTCCCGGCAGCCCTCGAGACCCGCCTCGAAGATGCGGCCGAGCGTGCGCGCGACGAATTCGCTGCGCGGCATCGCCAGCGCCTCGGTCGGCGGGAACAGCGCCGCGGACGGGCCCAGCATGCCGGGCACCATGTGCGCGCCGGGCTGCGCCAGCTGCGACACCGCGATCTCCAGCGGGTCGCGGTACAGGAAGATCGACGGCGTGCCCGGAAACGCCGCTTCCAGCAACGCCCGCTCCGCGACGTGCCAGGCATCCAGCTTGACCACGAGCCGCGCACGACCGCCGCCGCACGCGCCCGAGACTCCGAGGAGCGCACGCAGCCACGCGCGCTGGCGTGCGGGCTCGACGTCGGCAACGAACCACGGTGCGCGCAGGACGACGTCCAGCGGCGGCGGCTCCGACAGGACCCGGTGCGTCGGCAGCGCCATCAGCATCCGCGCCAGCAGGGTGGAGCCGCAGCGCGACGCATGGTAGATGAACGCGGCCGGGACCGGTCCCGGGGCGCGCTCGTTGCGGGCGACCAGCGCGTCGATCGAAGTGTCGATCCGGAACGCCTGTGCGAACGGCCGTCGCAGCGCGCTCTGGACGGTGTCGCGAAAGAACGGCGCATCGAACTCGAGGTCCGCCGCGTACATCCAGTCGACGCGCAGGCCGGTGGACCCCGGATAGACGCGAATCGGCAGCCACCCGGTCCCCGGGACGACGCCGGCCGGATCGTCGACCGGCGCGCCCGTCGCCGCCATCATGCCCGCGCGTACGCCTGTCATCACGCCATCCACTGCGCGATCCAGCGGCGGCGACCTTCGGCCATCGCCGCGCGCACGTCGGCGGCATCGAAACCGAAGCCCTCCGCCGCGCCCTGCGCGACGACACGCGCAACGAACTCGTCCGGCGTCACGAGCGCCGCCAGCGCCGCGCAGCGCGCCGGATCGGCGGTGACGCGCGCGGCGAAGCGGGCGAACGCCGCCGCGCCGCCCTCGCCTGCCGCCGCACGCTGCGGACGGTCCGCGACCGCGAGCAGCCGGCGCAACCAGTCGTCGACCGCGACGTCGACGACGAGGTGGATGCGAGTCGTCGAGCCGCGATTGGCGACGCGGTGCGGGCGCGCCAGATCGAGCCACCAGCATTCGCCAGGATGCATGACGATGCGCTCGCCGGCGACGTAAAACTCGACCGCGTCGCCGGTCGCCAGCGGCACGTGCAGACGCGCTTCGCCGTCGGCGAAGACGAGATCGGCGTCGCGGTGCTCGGCGATCACGGCGCCGGGTGCGAGGCGCAGCAACCGCGCGGCGCGCACCGGGCAACTGAACGCCGCCAGCGCCGCGCGCAGCGCCGGGCATTGGCCGAGCAGCGGCGTGTCGGCCGCTGCGCCGGCTCGGTGCCCGATGTCGAGCCGGCCGGCGTCGCCCCCGGGGCCGCGCAGCGTGATTCCCGACCAGCCGCCGTCGTGGTAGCCGGTGTTGAAGTGCACCCGCCACGCGTCGGGCGGCAGCGCCAGCGCCTCGGCGAGCATCGCGCCGGCATCGAAAACCAGCGGCAGGCGCGCCGCCACGCCGGGCGTGGGTGCCGTGTCGTGCCGCGGAAGCGGGGCCTCGGTCATGGCGACCATGGTAATTCAACCTGGCCCCATTGCCGGGCCCCATTGCCGCGCGCAGGATTGCCCTGCCCGGCGCGCACCGGCACAATCGACCGGGTCGCCGCGCGCCGCGCGGCTCGTTCGCTGGAGTCGCAATGGCCCTGAAACGCCCGCCCCGCCTGTCCGGACGCGTGGTCGTGCTCGAGCACACGTCCAGGGTGCTTGCCGACAATCCGCTGGGCGATCCGCACGTGCGGCCGCTGGCCGTGTGGCTGCCGCCGCAGTACGACGAGGGCGCGACCCGGGGACGGGGCCGGCGCTTTCCCGTCCTCTACGATTTCGTCGGCTTCACCGGGTCGGGCCTGTCGCACGTCAACTGGAAGCCGTTCGGCGACAACGTGCCCGAGCGCGTCGCGCGGCTGATTCACGCGAAGAAGATGGGACCGGCGATCGTCGTGTTTCCCGACTGCTTCACGGCGCTGGGGGGCAACCAGTACGTGAACTCCCCGGCCGTCGGCCGCTACGCCGACTACCTCACGCGCGAGCTCGTTCCGCTCGTCGACGCCGAGTTCCGGACGCTGGCCGCGCGCGAGCACCGCGGCTGCTTCGGCAAGTCGTCGGGCGGCTACGGCGCGATCGTCCACGCGATGAAGCATCCCGCGTACTGGAGCGCGGTCGCCGATCATTCGGGCGACGCCTATTTCGATTTCTGCTACCGGTCCGACTGGCCCAATACGCTCAACGAACTCGCCAAGTACCGGCACCCGCGGCTGCACGAGGGACCGTACGACGCCCGGGCCGAGGCGCGCCAGCGCAAGGGACTCGCGGCCGGCCTCGACGACGGTCGTGTCCGCGCCTTCCTCGAGGCGGTGTGGAAACGCGAAAAGATCTCGTACCCCGAAGGCCACGCCATCATGAACATCTGCATGGCGGCGACGTACGATGCGGATCCGGCCGCGCCGCTGGGGTTCCGCCTCCCCTTCCATCTCGAAACCGGCGAACTCATCCCCGAGCGCTGGCGCGCGTGGCTGCGGCACGATCCGATTCACATGGTCGCGCGCTACCGCCGGGCGCTGGCATCGATGCGGGCGATCTACATCGACTGCGGCTTCCGCGACCAGTATCACCTGCACTATGGCGCGCGCATCCTGTCCCGCCGCCTGGCCGAGCACGGCATCGAGCACCGCTACGAAGAGTTCGACGACAACCACTCGGACATCGACTACCGGATGGACGCCAGCCTGCCGTACCTGTACCGGGCGCTGAAGGGCTGATCGCGGATGACGCGCGAACGCGGCTGTGCTGATCCCGGATGCGGGGCCCGCCGTGGCGCCGACGGCCGCGCCGGTCGCTGATCGTGCGCGCGCTCCGCTTCGATCGTTTCGGCCCGCCGGCGGTGCTGTACGTCGCGTCGGTGCCCGTGCCGGAGCCCGGCCCCGGTGAACTGGCGGTGCGCGTCGCCGCGGCGGGCCTCAATCCGCTGGACGGCAAGATCCGCGAAGGTCAGCTGCGCTGGCTGCCGATGCTCGCGCGGCCGCCGCGCGGTGTCGGCACCGATTTCGCCGGTACCGTCGAAGCCGTCGGTCCGGGCGTCGATGGATACGCGCGCGGCGACCGCGTGTTCGGATCGCTGTCGCCGCTGGCGCGGCAGGGATCGTTCGCCGAAGTCGTCGTCGTGCGCACCGACCGCATCGCGCGGATTCCGCCAGCGGTGACGCTGGAGACCGCGGCGGCGCTGCCGGTCGCCGGCGGCACCGCAGTGCAGGCGCTGACCGACGACGTGGCGCTGCGCGCAGGCCAGCGGGTCCTCGTCACCGGCGCCGCGGGCGGCGTCGGCGCGGCCGCCGTGCAGTACGCGAGGCACCTCGGAGCCAGCGTCACCGGCGTCTGCAGCGGCGCCAACGCGGACCACGTGCGCGCGCTGGGCGCCGGCACCGTCATCGACTATCGGACCGTCGACTGGACCCGCGGCAAAGCCGGCCGCGACCCCGGGGACCCCGAGCCTTACGACGTCATTCTCGACGCCGCCTGCGCCACCGACTTCGTCCGGGCCCGGCGCGTCCTGGCGCCGGACGGCGCCTACATCAGTACCCTCGGCCGCCACGCTGCCGTCGCCGACCTCGTCCGCGGCCGCTTCGCCGCCCTCGGATCGCGGCAGCGCTGCATCGGCATCGCGCTCAAGGGCGGCGCGGCCGCCTGGGAGCGGCTGGCCGGGCTCGCGGCGCGCGGAGTCATCGCGCCGACGATCGCGCGCTCCATCCGGCTCGAGGACGTCGCCGCGGCGCAGGCCGCGATGGCGACCGGCCACGGCCGGGGCAAGACGCTGGTCGTTCCCACCCCTGGAGGTCCATGAACCATCCCCATCGTGCCGCCGGCGTCCGGTTCCGCATCCTCGCGTTCGCGTTCGCCGTCATGCACGGCACGGTTCCCGCCGCGTCGGCGCAAGGGCCGGCCGTGCCGGCAGCACCGACTGTGCCGACAGCACCGACCGCACCGGCCACCGCCGCCGCGCCGGCAACGCCGGCGGCCGCGCCATCGCCAGGCGGCGCGGCGCCGTCCCCGGTCGGCGCGCCGCCGCCGGTCGTCGTTCCGCCCCCGCCGCCGTTGCCCTGCACCGCACCGGAAGCGAAGCAGTTCGATTTCTGGCTCGGCGACTGGAAGGTGGCCTGGGACGCATCGCCGGGTATGCCGGCGGGCACCGGCGTCAATCGCGTGTCCCGGGTGCTCGACGGCTGCGCGATCGAGGAAAATTTCCGCACCGACGAGCCGGAACCGCTGGTCGGGCGCAGCCTGTCGGTGTGGAGCCCCAGCCGCCAGCGCTGGCAGCAGACCTGGGTGGACAACCAGGGCAGCTACCTCGACTTCACCGGCGGGTTCAGGGATGGCCGGATGGTGCTCGCACGCGAAAGCACGGACAGCGACGGCAAGCGGCGGCTGCAACGGATGACCTTCGAGAACATCCGTGCCGACGCACTGGACTGGCGCTGGGAATCGTCGGCTGACGGGCGCGAATGGAAGACGAACTGGCTGATCCGCTACACGCGGACCCGCTGAGCGACGGACGTCGACCGGCGCCGCACCGCACACGCGCGGCGCGGACGTCGATCGCAAACACGGAAAGGACGAGCGATGCGTTGGGGCGACATGCGCAAGAGCGACAACGTCGAGGACCGCGGCGGAACGGAGGCGGGTCGCGGCGGGTTCCCGCTGGGGAGCGGGATGAAGCTGGGCGGCGGCGCGCTGGTCGTCGTGGTGATCCTCAGCCTGCTGTTCGGCATCGACCCGATGGTGTTCCTCGGCGGCGGCGCACCGACCGGGGGCCCGGGCCCGGCCCCCGGCTACGGCCCGCAGGTGTCGGTGCCTCCCGCGGCGCCGGCGGGAACGACCGACCCGGCGAAGGACTTCGCCGCGCGGATCCTCGGCGACACCGAGGACGTCTGGACCGCGCTGTTCCAGGCCATGGGATCGCACTACGAGAAGCCGAAGCTGGTCCTGTTCCGCGGCCAGGTGCGTTCCTCCTGCGGCACCGCCAGCGCCGCCGTCGGCCCGTTCTACTGCTCGGCCGACCGCTCGGTCTACCTCGACACCGCATTCTTCGACCAGTTGTCGACCCGGTTCAAGGCGCCCGGCGACTTCGCGCAGGCCTATGTCATCGCGCACGAGATCGGCCATCACGTCCAGAACCAAATGGGCGTGATGGAACAGTTCGAGCGCCGGTCGCAGCGCGCCACCGAGCGCGAACGCAACGCGCTGTCGGTGCGCCTGGAGCTGCAGGCCGACTGTTTCGCCGGCGTATGGGGCCACTTCGCCGCGCGGCGCAACCTGCTGGAGCCCGGCGACGTCGAGGAAGGCCTGCGGGCGGCTTCCGCCGTCGGCGACGACCAGGTCCAGCGGCGCGCGCAGGGTTACGTGGTGCCGGATTCGTTCACGCACGGCACCGCGGACCAGCGGCTGCGCTGGTTCAAGACCGGCCTCGCCTCCGGCGATCCGCGGGTCTGCGATACGTTCGCCGCGAACGCGGGCTGACGGTCAGCGCTTCGGCGGCCCGCCGTCCGCCTGCAGCCGCAGGCGTGTGACGCGCTTGTCGTACTCGGCCTCCACCGCCGCCGTCACCTCCTCGTTGCGGGCGGTGAGGACACGGCCGCCGCTCTTGCGGCACTGGTCGCGCTCGTACTGGCACGGCCCCATCTCGGGGTGCCGCCGGCACAGCCGGTCGACCGACTCCGACAGCACCAGCGGCTCGCGCGTGCCGCTGCGTTCGCAGGTGTAGAGGGGCCCCGGCGGCGGGTCCACCACGGGCAAAGCCACCTTGGGCGGCGCGGGCGCGACCGGCGCCACCGCCGCCGGCGCGGCGGGTGCCGCGCGGGTCGTCGGCGGCGCGGCCGTCGGGGGCACGACCCGCCCGCAGGCGGCGACGGCGAGCAGCACCCCGGCGGCAAACCACAGGCGCCGCCTGATGGCCCGCCGCGGCCCGGCCTTGATCGCCGTCAAACCGATCCGGGGAGAGATGCCTAGACTGGCCGCATCGATCACCGGGAAGGAGCCGTCCTTGGACGCATGGCGTGAGTTGTTCTCGACCGACATCGGGCTGATGAGCCTCGGCGTACTGGTGGTCATGTTCGGCATCGGCGCGTTCTTCATTCGCTGGTTCCTGGTTCGGATCCGCGAGGATACCGCCACCCGCGACGCCGCGGCGCGCGCTCCCCGCTGAATCGTGCCGGTGGAGGCTCGAGGGCGCCACGGTTCGCGCCGGCCCGCGCCGGTGCGCGCCGTTTCCGGGCTGCAACGCGGGCTGACGCCATGACGCCGGTTCCGCCGCCGTTGGCCTGCCCGTCCTGCCGCGCACCGATGCGGCAGGTCGTGCTCGGTCGCAGGATGGCGGGTGATGCCGTCGTCGATCTGTGCGTCCCCTGCCACCTGCTCTGGTTCGACGCATTCGAAAGCGTCCAGCTGACCCCCGGCGGCACGCTCGCGCTGTTCGAGGCCATCCGCGACGGCGCCACCGCGGACCGCCGGTCCGTTCCGAGCCGTCTCGGCTGTCCCCGCTGCGCCGCTCCACTCGCCTTCACGCAGGACCTGCAGCGGACCACCCGCTTCACCTATCACCGCTGCCCGCGCGGCCACGGCCGGCTGACGCCGTTCGTCCAGTTCCTGCGCGAAAAGGACTTCATCCGTCCGCTGGCCCCCGCCGACATCGCGCGGCTGGCCGCGCAGGTCAAGGTCATCCGCTGCTCCGGCTGCGGCGCGCCGGTCGATCTCGCGCGCGACACCGCCTGCGGACACTGCGGCGCGCCGATCGCGGTGCTCGACCCGGACGCCGTGGCGCGGACGGTCGGCGCGCTGAAAGGTGCGGAGGCGAAGCGCACGACCATCGACGTCGAGGCGCTGGTCGACGGTCTCGCCGACGCGCAGTCGCGCCAGCGCGAGTTCGACCGCGCGGCGGGCCGGCAACCGATCGGGGCGCGGCTCGTCGTCGATCTCCTCGACCTGGGGTTCGACGTCCTCAAGGCCGCGATGTCGCGCTGACCCGTGCCGGCGCGGTTCGCGAACGCGACCGCGGGCGGCTAAAATGACCTCTTTTGCCTGGAGACCCGACATGCGCAATCTTCGCCACCTGGCCGCCGTCCTGGCGCTCGGTCCCGCCCTTGCCCTGGCGCAGGCCCCCGCCGCGGCGCCGGCCGCCGTGCCCGCGCCCAGTTGCGCGCACCCGGGCGACCATCCCGGCCGGCTCGCCTCCGACAACCAGGTCCGCAACTGGGCCCGCGAGGCGCGCGCCTATCTCGAGTGCCTGAAGAAGTTCGTCGACGACCAGAAGGCGCTGGCGCTGCCGCTGCTCGAGCGCGCGAAGCCGCACCAGGACGCCGCGAACGCGGCGATCGACCTCTACAACAAGTCGCAGAAGGACTTCGTCGACCAGCAGGAAAAGGCCAACGCGGCGCCCTGACGCGGCGCCCTGACGCGGCGCCCTGACGCGGCGCCCGGACGTGGTACCGGCGGGGGTCGCGGCGCCTTACTGCGCCGGCGGCGCGTCCGCCGGCGGCGCGTCGCCCTGCGGCGCTTCGCTCGGCGTGCCCTCGACGTGCATCGCGGCGACGCGGCCGTCGAGGAACGCGATGTGCAGCATGCCCTCGGGTCGTCCGTAGATCCAGACCACCGAAGCGCGCTCGCCCGGACGCGGCCCCCGGGTTTCCGGCGGCGGCCCGAGCGCCTGCTCGACCAGCCGCTGCGGCATGCCCACTCTCGGCGCGTGCTGCTGCACGGCAGCGGCCCACTCCGATTCGGCGGCGGCGCCGTCGTTGCTGCTGCCGTTGTCGGTGCGCACCTCCAGCGGCCCGCCCTTCTGCCCGCTGCGACAGGGCGTCTGCTGGTACGTCGTCGCGCCGTTGGGGTCGATGCACTTGAACACCTGCCCGTGGGCCGGGCCGATGGCGGCGCAGAGAATCGCGACGGACAGCTGGTAGCGTGGACGGATCATGATTCCCGGGGCGGAGCGGTCGGCCTGACGCGCGTCGATACCGGGCGCGCCGATGCCGCTAGGGTATCATCGGACGACACCGCCATCATCCCATGCCCGTCGCCGCCGCCGCCCTCGCCGCCCGCAAGGCTCCGCTGTCCGAGCACGCACGGCCGATCGCCCAGGCCATCCTCGACGGCTTCAACCGCCACTACGCGCTGTTCCGCGACTGCGCCCGCGCGGCCAAGCGGCACTTCGAGGACGGCAACTGGCGCGCGATCCAGCACGTCGCGCGCGACCGCATCGACTTCTACGACCGGCGGGTGCTGGAGACCGCCGAGCGGCTCGATCGCGACTATCGAAACGTCGGCATCGATCTATCGGCCAACGACACGCTCTGGGAGCAGGTCAAGCTGCACTACATCGGCCTGCTGATCGACCATCGGCAGCCGGAGTGCGCCGAAACGTTCTTCAACTCGGTGCTGGTGAAGATCCTGAACCGGGCCTATTTTCACAACCGGTTCATCTTCGTCCGGCCCGCGATGTCGACCGAGCACATCGACGCCGACCCGCCGTCGTACCGCAGCTACTACCCGCTGCAGCAGGGCCTGCGCGCGGCGATGATGGACATCGTGCTCGACTTCGGCCTCGCACGCCCGTTCGCCGATTTTCGCCGCGACCTCGCCAACGTGCTGCGCGCGTTCCGCCAGGTCCTGCCGCGGCCGTGGAAGCCCGAGTCGAACCACCAGATCCAGGTCCTGTCGGGCCTGTTCTTCCGCAACCAGACGGCCTACATCGCCGGCCGCGTGGTCAACGGCATCCAGACGCTGCCGTTCGTCGTGGCGGTCAAGCACACCGCCGACGGCCGGCTGTACGTCGACGCGCTGGTCACCGGCGAGCGCGAGCTCGCGGTGCTGTTCTCGGCCAACCGGGCGTACTTCCTCGTCGACATGGAGGTGCCTTCCGCGTACGTCGACTTCCTGCTGTCGATGCTGCCGGACAAGACCGGGTCGGAGATGTACACGATGGTCGGCCTGCAGAAGCACGGCAAGAGCCTGTTCTTCCGCGATTTCCTGCACCACCTCAAGCACTCGCGCGACAAGTTCGTCGTCGCGCCCGGCATCAAGGGCCTGGTGATGACGGTGTTCACGCTGCCGTCGTATCCGTACGTGTTCAAGGTGATCAAGGACCGCATCGCGTCGAGCAAGGACACCGACCGCGCGCGGGTCAAGCAGAAGTACTGGCTGGTCAAGCACCACGACCGGGTCGGGCGCATGACCGACATCCTGGAGTACTCCGACGTCGCGTTCCCGCGCGAGCGGTTCTCCGAGGCGCTGATCGCCGAGCTCAAGTCGGTCGCACCGTCGATGATCGAGGAGGACGGCGCGCACATCGTCGTTCGCCACCTGTACATCGAGCGCCGGATGACGCCGCTCAACATCTTTCTCGAGCGCTGCGACGACGCGCAGCGGCTGCACGCGATGCGCGAGTACGGCGCGGCGATCAAGGAACTCGCCGTCGTCAACATCTTCGCCGGCGACCTGCTGTTCAAGAATTTCGGCGTGACCCGCTTCGGCCGGGTCGTGTTCTACGATTACGACGAGATCGAGTACCTGGTCGACTGCAACTTCCGGCGCATCCCCAACCCGCCTCCGGGCTACGACGACATGTCCGGCGACGTCTGGTACCCGGTCGGCCCGCTCGACGTGTTCCCCGAGGAGTTCGCGACGTTCCTGCTCACCGATCCGAAGACGCGCGACGCGTTCATGTACCACCACCCCGACCTGCTCGAGGCCGAGTGGTGGCAGGCGCGGCAGCGGGAGATTCGCACCGGGGGCCTGGCCGAGGTGCTGTCCTACCCCGAAGAGATCCGCTTCCCGCCGCCGGCGGATTGACGACCGAGGGTCGACGGTCGCCGCCGCCCGCCGGGTGGACGCGACCGCCCTTCGGCGGAGGTTTTCCGGCCGCGGCGACGCGTGCATACTTTGCGGCACAAGAACGGGTGCCGTCGGGCGCGAACCGCGCGCGATCTGTACACGACAATACGGAGCAGGCTGCGGGGGATCGATGTTCGCGAGCGCACTGGATCTGTACCGGATCGGGCCGGGCCCGTCGTCGGCGCACACCGTCGGACCGCTGCGCGCCGCGCGACGCTTCGTCCACGCCCTCGAGGCGGACGGGGTCTTCCTGCAGACCAGCCGCGTGCACATCGACCTGTACGGGTCGGTCGCCCTGACCGGGCGCGACCAGAACGCCGACCGTGCGATCGTCGCGGGTCTCGCCGGCGACAGTCCCGACGCGACCGACGCGGCAACACTCGCCGCGCGCTTCGCCCGCGTCCGCGCCGACGGCGAGCTGCCGCTCGGCCGCGTATCGCCGATTCCCTTCGATCCGGCGACCGACCTGGTCTTCCACGTCGACAAGGCGTTCGCGTACCACAGCAACGCCATGCGCTTCACGGCCCGCAGCGCGCGCGGTGAAGCGCTGGCGGCGCGCCTCTACTACCCCACCGGCGACGGCGAGATACTGACCGAAGGCGAGGCACCCGATGCCCGCGCCTCGCTGCGCGTGCCGTACATGTTCGACACCGGCGCACAGGCGCTCGCGCTCGGCGCCACCCACGGCAAGCGGCTCGCCGACCTCGTGCGCGTCAACGAGAACGCGTTGCGCAGTCCGGGCGAGCTGCGGCTCGGACTCACCAAGGCGGCGGCCGCGATGCGCGCTGCGATCGAGCGCGGGATTGCCGCGGAGGGGACGCTTCCGGCCAGCGGCCGGATGCGGCGGGCACCGACGCAGGCGGCGGCGCTGTCCGGCGCCGATCCCCGACTGCCGGCCTGGGCCGCGGTCTACGCCACCGCGGTCGCGGAGGAGAACGCCGCCGGCGGACGCGTCGTCGCCGCGCCGTCCAATGGCGCGGCGGGGCCGGTGGCCGCGCTCTGGTACCAGTGGCGGACGACGACACCGCTGGCGACCGACGACGACACCGTCACCTACCTGCTGGCGGCCGCCGCGATCTGGAACCTGTGCCGGCAGGCCGGGGTCCGCCACGCCGGCTGCCAGGGCGAAGTCGGCGTCGCCGCCGCAATGGCCGCCGCAGGCCTGGTCGCAGTCGGCGCCGGCACCAATGCGCAGGTCCTCTACGCCGCCGAGCGCGCGCTCGAACCGCATCTCGGCCTCGCCTGCGATCCCGCCGGCGGCCTGGTCCAGGATCCGTGCATCGGTCGCAACGCCGCCGCCGCGGCGATCGCCGTCAATGCCGCCCGCACGGCGCTGCGCCTGCCGGAGGCGCCGGGCCACGCGCTAGACTCCCGGCTCGCGGCCATGGCCGAAGCGGGGCGCGCTCTGACCGGCCGCTACAAGGAGTCGTCACTTGGCGGAATCGCCCTCAATGTCGTCGACTGTTGAACCTCGTCGCCGCGGCGCGGCCGGCGTGCGCCGATTCCTGCTCTGCGCGATCGCGGTCGCGGCGGCGCCGATCGCCGTTGCCCGGACGCCGCTGCAGACGGTTCCGTACGTCGACCTCGACCGTTACGCCGGCCGCTGGTACGAGATCGCGACCATTCCGGCGTTCTTCCAGCGCAAGTGCGCGCGCGACACCGCGGCCGAGTACCGGCGCGGCGACGACGGCATGCTGGTGGTCGTGAACAGCTGCACCCGCGCCGACGGCGGGCGCGAGGACATCGAGGGCCGGGCGCGCGTCGCGGATCCGGCCACCAACGCGCGGCTCGAAGTCACGTTCGTCCGGGCCCTCGGCACCTGGTGGTTCGTGTTCGGCGGCGACTACGTGGTCGTCGGACTCGACCCGGACTACCAGTGGGCACTGGTCGCGCATCCGTCGCGCAAGTACGGCTGGATCCTCGCCCGCTCGCCGTCGCTGCCGCCGGCGCTGCTGGTGGAATTGAGCGCACGGCTGGCCGCGCAGGACTACGATCCCTGCGCGTTCGTGCTGACTGCGCAGAGCGGTTCCGGCGGTCCGCCGCCGGCGCCGCGCCTCTGCGACGTCGCGGCCCCGCGTTGACCGGAGCGCGTCCGCCGACCGCTCCGGACCGGCGCGGCCCCATGCTATTCTTCCGCGCACGTCCCCGGACCGGATGCGGATCATGAAGCCGACCCACGCAACTGACATCGACCCTGCCCTCGCGCCTGCGCCACCCTCGGCCCGTCCGCCGGCCGTCGTCATCGCTTGCGCCGTCGTCGCCGCCGCCGTCGCCCTCGGCGGCTGCGAAAATCCGCTGAAGAAGAAGGAAGAAGAGGAAGTCGGCAAGAACGTCATCGCCTGCAAGCTCGAGGGCGATCGCCTGCTGCTGCGGTTCGACAGCGGTGAAGTGCGACTGCTGCTGCCGTCGGGCGATCGCGTGTTCCTCTACCAGGTGCCGTCGGCATCGGGCATCCGCTACACCAACGGCTCGCTGGAGCTGCGCGGCAAGGGCAACGACCTCCAGCTCGCCCGCGACGGCACGCCGATGGCGCTGACCGATTGCGGGCCGTACGTCCCGCCGGCGCCGCCCAAGTAGCGTCCGCGGCCACGGTCCGGTTGCGGCCGCCCGGCACCGGACCGGCTTCGCACCCCCTCCCGACGGCGCGCTCCGCCGGCGGCGCCATGCCTCCGCTACTTCGCGCGCGCGGCGGTGTCGATGTCGACGAACTTCCAGACCTGCGACCGGATCGGATGCGGCACGTGGTGGCGAACCCAGCCGTGGCGCACGCTGTCCTCCAGCGCGTGCACGGTCAGACGCCACGGCGCGTACGCGAGCATCAATTCGGTCATCCGGTCGAACAGCGCCGTCCGTTCCGGCGAATCGGGCAGCGTGCGCGCCTGGTCGTAGAGCTGGTTGAACTCCGGCAGGTCGAACTGCGCCTGGTTCTCCTGCCCCGCGTTGGGACCGTAGAGCAACTGCATGAAGTTCTCCGCGTCCGGATAGTCGGCGTTCCAGCCGTCGCCGCGCATCGGGATCTTGCCCAGCCGCGCCATCTTGCGCAGCTCCGGCAGCTTGTCCTTCCTGAACTCCATGCGCAGCCCGATCGCATCCATGTTCTTCTTCCACAGCTCGTCGCCCTGGCGCGCGGCGGAGTCCGGCGTCGACCAGCGTTCCAGCACCAGCGGCTTGCCGTCCGGCGCCTCGCGAAACCCGTCGCCGTCGCGGTCCTTGTAGCCGAAGCGGTCGAGCAGCGCGCGTGCGGCGGCCGGGTCGTAGCGCTGCGCCGTGCTCCTGAACTTCGGGTTGAAGCCGGCGATGTCCGGGGGAATGGGGCTCTGCGCCGGAACCGCGCGGCCCTTGGCGATGACGCGGATCTGCTCGTCGACGTTGTAGCCGAGCCCGATCGCGCGGCGCAGCGCGATCTTCTCCTGCGTGTAGCCGCCGACGACCGGATCCTTCATGTTGAAGTAGGTCCAGTAGGTGTTCGGTCGCAGCAGCGTCCCGTGGACGATGCCCTTTGCCGCGAGGTCGGGCTTCAGCCGGCCGTCGACCAGCGCCTGCTCGGTGAACTCGCGCGGCAGGATGTCGAGGAAGTCGAGCTCGCGATTGAGGAACGCGAGCCACCGCGCCTGGCCCTCCTCGATGATCTGCACCTCGATGCGGCCGGCGAACGGCAGCCGCTTGCCCTTCATCGCCGCGGCCACCGGCTGCAGCGCCGCCGGCACCGGCCCGGCGGGCGCGTAGGTCGTCTCGCGATAGGCCGGATTCGCCTCGAGCACGATCCTGGCGCTGCGGCGGTACTCGCCGAGCCTGTAGGGGCCGGTGCCGACCGGGTGCGCGCCGATGTCGTTGCCGTAGGCCTCGACGACCTCGCGCGCCATCGCACCCAGGTTCTGCACCGCCAGCGCATACGGAAAGCGATAGTCGGGCGCCTTGAGCCGGATGCGCAGCGTATGCCGGTCGACGACCTCGAGCCCGGGCAAGGGCGCGTCGTAGTCGAACTTGCCGGTCTTCTGCGCCTTGGCGCGCGCCTCGTCGCCGCCGACGAGCTTCCCGTCGAGCAGCCACAGCCACGGCGACTTGATCGCCGGGTCGAGGATCCGCTTGAAGCTGTACGCGTAGTCGGCGGCGACGAGTTCGCGCGGCTTGCCCTTGAACGCGGGATCGGGCGTGAACAGGATCCCCTTCCTGATCCGGAAGGTGTAGCTGCGGCCGCCGTCCGCCACCGTCGGCATCGCCTCGGCGGTCACCGGCACGAGCTGCACCGGCCGCGCGAGGTAGTCGTAGTCGAGGAGCGTCTCGAAGACGTTGGCGATGATGGCGTCGGATGCCGCGTCCGAGGCGAAGGCCGGGTCGAAGCTGGTCTCGGCGATCGCCATCGCCACGCGCATCGTCTTGGCCGGGTCGGCCGCCGGGGATGCCGACGATGCCGGAACGGCCGCGGACAGCGCGAGCGCGGCGCAGGCGGCGCCGAGGGCGCGACGAAGGCAGGGGCGCGGTGCGTACATCGGAAACTCCGGGGCGGTCTGGAGGTCGATATCATGGCATCTTTGCCGCCGAACCGACCGGAGCCGACCCGACGCCGAGCCGGCGGCGAAACCGCGGACCGTTCCCGCCGGCGCGCACGTAAGGTCCGCGCCCGCGCCGGCGACCCATGCACGTTCCCGTTGTCCCTTGACCGTCCGGAGCCCCGCCCATGACCTTCGTCCCACCATCCCCGCGCCAGCTGCTGGCGCTTCTGGCGGTTGCCCTCGGCCTCGCCGTCGCCGGCGTCGTCGTCGCCCAGGGTGCACCCAAGGCAGGCGCCCCGACGCCGGCGGCCAAGGCTCCCGCTGCCGCCCCGGCGACGACGGCCGTGGCCACCTTCGCGGGCGGCTGCTTCTGGTGCATGGAGCCGCCCTACGACAAGCTCGACGGCGTCATCTCGACGACGTCGGGCTACATGGGCGGCAAGACGCGCAACCCGACCTACCAGGAGGTCTCCTCGGGCGTCACCGGGCACGCCGAGGTCGTCCAGGTCGTCTACGACCCGTCGAAGGTGAGCTACGACAAGCTGCTGGAAGTCTATTGGGTCAACGTCGACCCGACGGTGAAGGACCGCCAGTTCTGCGACGTCGGCACGCAGTACCGCTCGACGATCTTCGTCCACGACCAGGCGCAACTCAAGGCCGCGGAAGCGTCGAAGGCCGCACTGGCGAAGAGCAAGCCGTTCAAGGAGGACATCGTCACCCCCATCGTCCTCGCGACCGAGTTCTGGCCGGCCGAGGACTACCACCAGGACTACTACGAGAAGAATCCGGTGCGATACAGCTACTACCGCAACGGCTGCGGCCGCGACGCGCGGCTCAAGCAGCTGTGGGGCGACCGGGCCGGGAAGTAGGACGCCCCCGAGGGGCATCGGCGACGGGGCGGACGCGGCGGCTCAGATGACGCCCGACGCGCTGGCCGCGGCGCCGAGCAGGATCGACAGCATCACCAGGAGGACCATCGATATCCCGACGAACTCGGTGCGCGCGCCGTCCGGGACCTCGAGCAGTTCCGCCGCGGCGACGTAATAGAGGTACAGCGTGTGGCACAGCGCGGCCATGGTGACGATGATCATCGCCGGGATGACCAGCGCCAGGCCCGCGAGCTGCAGCGGAACCGCGCCGTACGCCGCGGCGGCCAGCGCCGTCGGATAGTGGGTGCGGCTGCCGTACATCGGCGCGATGACCACGAAAATCGCCGCGAGCACGAAGACCGAGGCGATCGACACGAACAGCGTCGTGGCCCCGGCCGCGAAGATCTGCTCCGCGGGCACCGTGTAGCCGTGCAGCGGATCCCAGGCGGCATCGAAGGTCTTCATGCCGACGACCGTGGCCGCCGGCGCGAGCAGCGACAGCGGCAGGATGAAGTGCCGGATCAACCGGTCCACCGACGTCGATTCGGTCGCGATCTGCCGGAACTCGGTGCGCGGAAACAGGATCAGGCAGACGATGCGGCGGAGGATTTCCATGGGGTGCGCGATCGACGACGGGCCAGTGTACGCCCGCCCCGGCGACGCGGACGGCTGGACAACGCGGGTCGCTGCGACCGCCGCCGACCGCCACCGTCCGCCACCGCGACCTTGGCCCGACGTTCTTGAATCGGCGCCCGGACGCGGGCACACTGCCCGCGGAATCCCCCCCGTCCCCGACGCCAGGAACGCCCGATGCCCGACACCGCTCCCGCCACCCGAACCGCCGCAGCCTCGCCGCGCGGCCGGACCGTCGCCGGACGCGGTGCCCGTCCCGGTTCGCGGGTGCTGGTCGCGGTGACGCTGGCGATGGTCGGCCTGGCGCCGACGGCGGTCGCGGCCGCCGGGACCGCGCCGGCCTCGCCGCCGCCGGTCGCCTCGGCGCCCGCGGTCCCGCGGGTGGACGATCCGGCGGCGGTGCTGCGCTACGACGCGGCGCGCGACGCCGCCGCCGACATCGATCGCGCGCTGGCAGCCGCGGCGGCGACCCGGCGCAGCGTGCTGCTGATCGTCGGCGGCGACTGGTGCAAGGATTGCCGCGAGCTGGACGCGCTGTTCGCGCGCGAGCCGGCGCTGGCCCAGGCGCGCGACGCGCGCTTCGTTCCGGTCAAGGTGTACGTCGGCAGCGACAACCGCAACGAAGCGGTCCTCGCCCGCTTTCCGAAGCTCGACTGGGTGCCGACGCTGATCGAGCTCGACGCCGACGGCAAGGCGTCGCGGGCGACGCCGTCGACCGAATTCCACTCGGCGGAGCAGCTGGACCCGGCGCGGGTCCGCGCCTATTTCGCCGGCCGCTGAGCCGGCGCCGGAGGATCGAATGGAAATGAAGAAGCTGTCCGGCGGCAACCTGCGCGCCGCCGGCCACGACCCCACCCGCCGGGTGCTGGTGGTGGAACTCAACGCCGGAACCTTCGAGTACGCCGGCGTGTCGGCGGACACCTACCGGCGTCTCGTCGGCGCCTCGTCGCCGTGGAGCTTCTTCCGCGACAACATCGAGGAAGAATTCGCGGCGAAGCGCGTCCGCTGACCGGCGCCGGGCAGCAACGGCACCCGCGCCGGATGACCGGCGGCGAGGCGCCCCGGAGGGCACCCCGCGCCAGGCGTCCGGACGTTCCGCCGCGACCGGCGGCCTTACTGCACCGTCAGCTTGCGGCCGGCGATCGCCGGCTTCTTCGCCAGCGTCAGTTCGAGCACGCCGTTCTCGTACTTCGCCGTCGACGCGGTTTCGTCGAGGTCGACCGGCACGGTGAAGCTGCGGTAGACGCTGCCGTAGTAGCGCTCGCTGCGCAGCACGCGGTCGCCTTCCTTCTGCTCGGTCTCCTTCTTCACCTCGGCGCCGATCGTGACCTGGTTGCTTTCGATGGTGACGTGGATGTCGTCCTTGCGGACACCGGGAATCTCGGCGTGGACCACGTAGCCCTTGTCGTTCTCGGTCACGTCCATCCGGATCGAGACGGGGGCCGCGTTGCTCACGCGGACCGGCTTGAAGAAGCCGCGGAAGAGCTCGTCGATGCCGGCGTCGGCGAAGGGGTCGTACACACTCAGATTGGCCATTTGGATCTCCTGTCGTCAGTTTTGGAAGGGGCCGACGGCATGCGCCTGGCAACTCCCCAACACGGCGGATTCCCGCCTCAGCCGGGAAATGGCGCCGCCACCGACCGGTTTCAAGGGGTCGCCCGCGGCCTCCCGCCGGCGGCGGGTTGACGACGATCAACCCCCGCGGCCGCCGGTCGCGCGACGATAGGGCCCACGGCTCCCGCCGTCCAAAGGAACGCCATGTCAGCCGCCACCCTGTCCGCCACCGACCGCGCCCGCCTGAAAGCCGCACTCGAGGCGCGGCGCGCCACGCTCGTCGCCGAGGCCGGCGCGCAGCTCAAGGGCAGCGGCGACACGCGGGTGGTCGGGCTCGCCCATCGCCTGGAGGAGAACGACGACTGGGCGGTGGCCGATGCGCTGGCGGAGCTGGACATCGCCGAGGTCCGCCATCTGGTCAGGGAGCTCGCCGACGTCGACGCGGCCCTGGCGCGCTTCCGCGACGGCGGGTACGGCGAATGCGTCGACTGCGGGGTCGCGATCGCCCCGGCGCGGCTGACGGCCTATCCGACCGCGCGCCGCTGCATTCCCTGCCAGGAGGCCTGGGAGCGCAAGACCGCGGGGCCGCCGGCGACGGCCGTTTAGCGGCGCTTGCTCGCGCGGCCCGGCGCCGGGCCCGCGGCGGCGTAGCGCTTCACGAAGGCGAAGAACTCGCGATACCAGAGCCGCGAGTTCTGCGGCTTGAGGATCCAGTGGTTTTCGTCGGGGAAGTAGACGAGGCGCGCCGGCACGCCCTTCGCCTTCAGCGTGTTGTAGTACTGCAGCCCCTGCGTTCCCGGCACCCGGTAGTCGAGCTCGCCGTGGATCACCAGCGTCGGCGTCTTCGCCGCCTTCACGTAATGATGCGGCGACTGCGCCAGCACGCGCTTCTCGTCGTCCCAGTGGAACGCGCCCAGCTCGTCGGCGAAGAACCGGTAGCCGTCGGTCGCCATCATCGACACCCAGTCGTAGCAGCCCGCGTGGCAGACGAAGGCGCGGTAGCGGTCCGTATGCCCGTTCATGTACGCGACCATGAAGCCGCCGTAGCTGCCGCCGGTGGCGACCAGCCGGTCGCGGTCGACGAAGCCCGACTTCAGCAGGTGGTCGGTCGCCGCCTCGTGGTCGGCGAGCTCCTTGGTTCCATACGTGGCGGTGATCGTCTCCAGCCACTTCTGGCCGAAGCCGGAACTGCCGTGGTAGTTGACGGCGGCAACGACGTAGCCGTGTCCGGCGAACACCTGGGTGTTCCACCGGTAGTGCCAGGCATCGAGGTGGGCGGCGTGCGGACCGCCGTGGATCGAATGCATCAGCGGCCAGCGCTTCGCCGGATCGAAATTCGGCGGCAGGATCAGCCAGACCTGCACCGGATCGCCGCCGTGGCCCTTGACGGTGATCTCCCTCACCTCGCCCAGCGCGTGGCGCGCGAGCAGCGCGCGGTTGAGCGACTCCAGCGGCCGCTCGCCGCTGCCGTCGGCCCGCGCAGCGAAGAGCGCCGCGGGGTGAAGGTAGCTCGAGCGGTCGAACGCCAGCACGCCGCCGTCGGCCGACTGCGCGAACCCGCCGACCGTGCCCCCGGCGACCCGCAGCGACGGCTCCGCCGCGTCGAGCTTGAGTTGCCAGAGGCCGACGCGGCCGCGGTCCTCGACGCAGAACAGCAGCGCGGCACTGTCGGGCCGCCACGCCAGATGCGTCGTCGCGCGGTCGAATGCCGGGGCCAGCCGGCGGATGCGGCCGCTCTTCCGGTCGAGCAGCGACAGGTGGCCCTGGTCGTTGAACGTGCGCTTGGTGTCGTACGAATGGAACACGATCGAACCGCCGTCGGGCGCGTAGCGCGGGTGCGCATCCGCGGTGTTCGTGGCGGCCGTCAGCACGCGCTTCCGCCGCGAGGCGAGCTCGACGACGACGATGTCGGTCTGGTTCATCATCGCCGGCTCGGGCGCGAGGTCGGCGGTGATCGCGATTTCGCGGCCGTCCGGGGCGATGTCGAAGTCCTCGGCCGACGGGTCCCACGGCGGCAGCGCCAGGCCGGTGCCGGCGAGCGCATCGCGGCAGCGGCCGGTGCCGATGTCGACGACGAAGACGTGCGGTTCGCGGCCGTCGGTCAGCCAGTGGTCCCAGAACCGGTACTCGGCGCGCTCGGTGACGTGCGCCTTGACCTTGTCGTCCTTGCGCGACTTCAGGCGCTTCGCCTGCTGCGCGTCGGTGCGAAGCTCCGGCCACACCCAGCTGACGAAGGCGATGCGCTTGCCGTCGGGAAACCAGCGCAGCGACGCGCAGCCCGTGGCGAGTCGGGTCAGCCGCCGCGCCTCGCCGCCGGAGGGGTCGATCAGGTAGATCTGGGGCTCGTCGTCGCCCTTGCGTTTCGCCGTGAAGGCGACGTGCCTGCCGTCCGGCGACCACTTCGGATCGGAGTCCTTGTCGCCCGCGGTCAGTGCGCGGGGACGCCCCTTGGCACCGAAGCCCGTGGGAAACGTCCACAGCTCGGTCCGGCTTTCGTTGTCCGCCATGTCGAAGCTGGTCACCGCGGCGCAGGCGATCGCGCCGTCGGGCGAGAGCGTCGGCGACGCGATGCGCTTCAATGCCCAGAGCGTTTCGACGGACAGCGGTGGCTTGCGTCGCCCGGCGCGCCGCGTCGCGGCGACCACGGCGGTTGAACGTTGGCTGGCGGGCATCGGCAGGGTTCTCCCGGGTTCGATAGAATGTCGGCAAAGGCGCGATTCTACGCCGCGGGCAGGGCGGCAGCGATCCGGTTGCCGCCACCACCGGCCCGTCCCGAGCGGGCTCCGGCCGGTGCGCCTCCGCGCTCTCGTTCGCCTGCCCCCCGTACCGTTTCCCGCGTCCTTCCCGGCCCCTCTCCACCCTCCCTCCCGCACGGAACCGACATGACCGTCATGAACTATCGCCGTCTCGGCGCCTCCGGCCTCAAAGTGAGCGAGCTGTCGTTCGGCTCCTGGGTCACCTACGGCAACCAGATGGGCACCGACGTCGCCCGCGAATGCATGGCGGCGGCCTACGATGCGGGCGTCAACTTCTTCGACAACGCCGAGGTCTACGCCAAGGGCCAGTCGGAAACGATCATGGGCGAGGTGCTGCGGCAGATGGGCTGGCGGCGCTCGTCGTACATCGTGTCGACCAAGTTCTACTGGGGCATGCACGACGGTCCCAACGAGAAGAACACGCTCAACCGCAAGTACCTGATGCAGGCGATCGACGGGTCGCTCGCACGCTTCGGGCTGGACTACGTCGACCTCGTGTTCTGCCACCGCGCCGACCCCGACACGCCGCTGGAGGAGACCGTCCGCGCGATGCACGACATGATCGCCGCGGGCAAGGCGCTGTACTGGGGCACGTCGGAGTGGAGCGCCGCCGAGATCGCCGCCGCGTGGCACCTCGCCGACAAGCATCACCTGCACAAGCCGGTGATGGAGCAGCCGCAGTACAACCTGCTGCATCGCGAGCGCGTCGAGAAGGAGTACGCGCGGCTGTACGGCGACCTCGGCCTCGGCACCACCACCTGGAGCCCGCTCGCGTCGGGCCTGCTGACCGGCAAGTACAACGACGGCATCCCGGCCGATTCGCGCGGCGCCGTCAAGGGCTACGAGTGGCTGGCCGAGCGGCTGACCGAGCCGGCGAAGCTCGCGGTGGTGAAGCGCCTGGCGCCGATCGCGAGGGACCTGGGCTGCACGCTGGCGCAGATGTCGCTGGCGTGGTGCCTGAAGAACCCGCGGGTGTCGACGGTCATCACCGGCGCCAGCCGCGCGACGCAGGTCACCGAGAACATGAAGGCGCTCGCCGTGGTGCCGCAGCTCACGCCCGAGGTCATGGCGCGCATCGACGCGGCGCTGGCCGGCACGCCGTCCGCATGACCACCGATCCGGGCCTGCGGTGATCGCGTCGGCCCCGCCCCCGAGCGACCGGGTCCGCCCGCGCCGGTCGAAGACCGGGCGGGGCGCCGTCCTCGCCGGCCGCGCCGCCCTCGCCGCCGTGGCCGCGGCGCTGTGGCTCGCCGTTGCCTCCCCCGCCATGGCCGCCCTCTTCGGAACCCTGTTCGCCGGCTCGCCCCCTGCCACGCTCGGCGTGCGCGACGGCCGTCTCGCGCCCTGCCCCGACCGGCCCAACTGCGTGTCGAGCGAGGCGACCGACGACGCCCATCGCGTCGCCGCGCTGGACTTCACCGGGGATCCGGCCGCGGCGCTGCGGCGCCTGGACCAGGTGATCGCCGGGCAGGACGGCGCGAGCATCGTGACCCGGCGCGACGGCTACCTGCACGCCGAGTTCACGACGCGGCTGATGGGCTTCGTCGACGATTTCGAGGCGCGCCTCGACCCGGCCGCCGGCGTCATCCAGGTGCGCTCCGCGTCGCGGCTCGGTTACGGCGACCTGGGCGTCAACCGCCGGCGCGTCGAGGCGATTCGCGCGGCGTTCCGGGCCACGGCGAAATGACGACCGCCACTGTCGCGGGCGTGACGACGAGCCGCCCGGCCGCCACCGTGGTGCTGAAGCCCGGCCGCGAGAAATCGCTGCGCCTGCGCCACCCCTGGATCTTCTCCGGCGCGATCGACCGCATCGACGGCGCGCCGGCCACCGGTGCGACCGTCGACGTGCACGACGCGAGCGGAGCATTTCTCGCCCGCGCCGCGTACTCGCCGTCGTCGCAGATCCGCGCCCGCGTGTGGACCTTCGACGAGCGCGAAGCCATCGACGCGGCGTTCTTCGCCCGCCGCATCGACCGCGCCGCCGCGGCGCGCGCCGCGATGCGCGACGCCGGGCACGACGCCTGCCGGCTCGTCCACGGCGAATCCGACGGGTTGCCCGGCGTCGTGGCCGACCGCTACGGCGCCACGGTCGTCGTGCAGTTGTCGTCGGCAGGCGCGGACGCGTGGCGCGACGCGCTCGCCGACGCGCTGGCCGCGCTGCCCGGCGTCGGCTGCGTCTACGAGCGCTCCGACGCCGAGGTGCGCGTGCTCGAGGGGCTCGCTCCGCGCACCGGCGTGCTGCGCGGCACGCTGCCGGACGCGGTCACGCTGGTCGAGGACGGGCTCGCGTACCGGGTCGACGTCGCGGGCGGCCAGAAGACCGGCTTCTATCTCGACCAGCGCGACAGCCGGGCCAGCGTGCGCCGACTCGCCCGCGGCGACGCGCTCAACGTCTTCTGCTACACCGGCGGCTTCACGCTCGCGCTGCTCGCCGGCGGCGCGGCCAGCGTGCTGTCGATCGACAGTTCCGCCGACGCGCTGGCGCTCGCCCGCGAGAATCTCGCGCTGAACCCGGCGCTCGACGCCGCGCGGGCCACCTGGCGCGAAGCCGACGCGTTCACCGAGCTGCGGCAGCTGCGCAACATCGGCGCCAGTTTCGACTGCATCGTCCTCGATCCGCCGAAGTTCGCGCCGACCGCGGCGCACGCCGAGCGCGCCGCGCGTGCCTACAAGGACGTCAACCTGCTGGCGCTGAAGATGCTGCGGCCCGGCGGCCTGCTGGCGACGTTCTCGTGCAGCGGCGGCATCGACGCCGCGTTGTTCCGCAAGATCGTCGCCGGGGCGGCGATCGACGCCCACGCCGACGCCGCCGTCATCGGTCGCTTCGGCGCCAGCGCCGATCACCCGGTCGCCCTCGCCTTCCCCGAGGGCGAGTACCTCAAGGGACTGCTGGTTCGGAAAGCCGGCTGACCGGCGCGGACGCCCTCCGAAGGAAGTGCCTTCGGCGAGCCTGTCCCGTCGCCGACGCGGCGCGCCGGGCCTACTTGCCGCCGATGCTCGTCATCGTCCCGTTCAGGTCGGTGCCGTTCTTCTCGACGACATTGTCGCCGCGCGTGAGCAGGTGACCGACGAAATCCGCCGACATGCCGGCGAGGTTTCGAGTCACCGTGTTGCGGCTTGCGATCAGTGTCGCGTACGGACCGGCCACCAGTCCCGTGATCGTATTCAGGCTCACCTCGTTGTCGGTCGCCGCGATCGTCGCCGCACCTCCACCCATCGCGTGCACATAAAGACCGTAGCCGTTTCCGACCACCAGGCTGCGCGAGACTGCGACATCGATCACGTTGCCCGATTGGGCGCTTTCTGCGAGCACGCCATAGCCGCCGTTCCGCTCCACGACCAGATCGCTCATCGCCACCCGGATGGTGGCCGCGGGAGGCAAAGGTTGTCTGATCCGGACGCCGGTGCTGTTCACGGAAACCGTGCTGCTCTGTATCGACACGTTGGCATTGCCGGAGACGACGATCCCGTTGATGCTTCCGTCGGTACGGAATCGCGCGATGGTCGCATTGGCGCCGGAGATCGTCAGCCCCGCGCTCGCGTTCTGATGCGTCGCCGAATCGGTGATGAAGACCTCGGCAGGTCCGGTGATCGATATGCCGACATTCGACATTCCCGTCACGGTGCAACGGTCGACGTGAAGCGTCGCAGCGCCATGCAGAACGATGCCATCCGCGCCGCCCGTACCGCTGATCGTCAGGCCGCGCAGCACGACTTTGGCCCCCGGGGCATCGATCGCGATGCCCCGGCCCCCGTTCGGAACCGTGATTCCGGCATGCACCCCGGGTGGCGCCGCGATTGATACCGACTTCGTGATGTCGAGCGTGCCGTAGCCGGCCGAGTCGAGAACCACGAGCTCTCCGCCGGCCGTCGTCGCGACCAGCGCCGCCGCGAAACTGCGGCACGGCGCGGCGAGCGTGCAGGCATTGGCATCGTTGCCGGTCGACGCAACGAAGGTCCGCTCTGCGGCGTCGGCGGAAGCGACGGCGAGTGCGCCGAAGGCGCCGAGCGTCAACCAACCATGAAGTCCGTGCATGGCAGCCCCCAGGTCGCGCCATGAATTTGGTCATAATGTGCGCCGACTTGGTGGCGGGCGGTTGACGCAGGGCAAACCCGCGCGAGGATGCGCGGCGCATGCCATCGCCCCGTCGCGACGGGGCGGCATGCCCTGCGGAGGAGTGGGTCATCGACGCAGCAGGGCATGCCGCCTCGACGCGACCACCGCCGCGGCGACGGTCACGCCCTCCCCATGCCACCACCCGTCGCGACGGGGCGGCATGCCCTGCGGAGGAGTGGGTCATCGACGCAGCAGGGCATGCCGCCTCGACGCGACCACCCCCATGGCGACGGTCGCACCCTCTCCATGCCGCCACCCGTCGCGACGGGGCGGCGTGCCCTGCGGAGGAGTGGGTCATCGACGCAGCAGGGCATGCCGCCTCGACGCGACCACCCCCATGGCGACGGTCGCACCCTCTCCATGCCGCCACCCGTCGCGACGAAGCGCACGCAAAAACAAGGCCGCACGGGTTGCCCCGTGCGGCCTCGCCAGTCGCGGTCTGGCGGACAGGAGGTCGCCAGACCGGGTTCTGATCGTCGCGTGCGCCTCTACGTCACCCCTTGAGACACTCGCTCATGAACGCCTTGCGCTCGTCGCCCTTCTTGTCGCCGGCCTTGGTGTTGCACACCTTCATTCTGTCCTGCTGCGACACCTTCTCGGCCGACAGGCACTCGCTCATGAACTTCTTGCGTTCGTCGCCCTTCTTGTCGGCCGCCTTGGCGTTGCAGACCTTCATCCGCTCCTGCTGCGCGTTGGCGAACGCGGGATTGGCCGCGACGGCGAACGCGCCGACGATGGCCAGGGCAAGCAGCTTCTTCATGCGGGAATCTCCTCGTACGGGTCCTGCGGTGGGAGTGCGGCGGCGGTTGCCCGCCCGCGTGTCTGGTCCGCTCCGACTCCGGCTTGCTGCCCCTCCGGCAGGCTCGAAAGCAGTCTACGGCATCCGAAACGGCGGAGGCAACGAAATCGGGGACAGCCGATCGGATGATGTGGCAAATCCGCATGCTGCATTGCATCAGGGGCCGTGGCACAATGCGCGTTCGCCGATGCTGTTTCGTGTAACATGCTGATTTTCATGTAGTTGTAACTGAACTGCCTGCTCGGAGCCGCCCGTGCCCACCTCCACCGCTCACCGCAATCGAGCCGCCGCGACCGGCGCTGCGACGTCGAAGCTGCCGGTCGACGACACCCGGATCACCGACATCATGGAGCTCGCGCCGCCGGCGCACCTGCTCCGCGAGTTTCCGACCTCCGAGGTCGCCGCGAAGACGACGTTCGACGCCCGCCACGCGATCCATCGGGTGCTGCACGGCGCCGACGACCGGCTCGTCGTCGTCGTCGGTCCCTGCTCGATCCACGACTACGACGCGGCGATCGACTACGCCGCGCGCCTCGCGGCGCTGCGCCGCGAACTCGCCGACGACCTCGTGGTGGTGATGCGCGTGTACTTCGAGAAGCCGCGCACGACCGTCGGCTGGAAGGGCCTGATCAACGACCCGCGCCTCGACGACAGCTACAAGATCAACGAGGGCCTGCGCCTGGCGCGCCGCATCCTCGTCGAAGTCAACGAGCTCGAGCTGCCGGCCGGGACCGAATACCTGGACATGATCACCCCGCAGTACTACGCGGACCTCATCGCCTGGGGCGCGATCGGGGCGCGCACGACCGAAAGCCAGGTGCACCGCCAGCTGGCGTCGGGGCTGTCGTGCCCGGTCGGGTTCAAGAACGGAACCGACGGCAACGTGCGCATCGCGGTCGACGCCATCAAGGCGGCGTCGGCCCCCCACCACTTCCTGTCGGTGACCAAGGGCGGACATTCGGCGATCGTGCAGACCGCGGGCAACGAGGACTGCCACATCATCCTGCGCGGCGGTGCCGCGCCCAACTACGACGCCGCCAGCGTCGAGGCGACCTGCCGGGCACTCGCCGGCGCCGGCCTCGCCGCGCGCGTGATGATCGACTGCTCGCACGCCAACAGCCAGAAACATCCGGAGCGGCAGGTCGACGTCGCCCGCGACGTCGCGGCGCAGGTCGCCGGCGGCGACGAGCGTATCATCGGCGTGATGATCGAGAGCCACATCAACGCCGGCCGCCAGGATCTCAAGCCCGGCGTGGCGCTGCAGTACGGCGTCTCGATCACCGACGGCTGCATCGGCTGGGACGCCACGGTCGGCGTGCTCATGGAACTCGCGGAAGCCGTGCGGGCGCGCCGCCTCAGGCTCTCCGACGAGGCCTGATCCGCCGCCGGCGGCCAGGGTCGATCGCGCCCGCATGAAGCACACCGGCGGCGCCGAGATCGAACTCAAGCTGGGGCTGGCTCCAGCGGCGATGAATGCGCTGCTGCGCCATCCCGCGGTGGTCGCCGCGCGGCGCGGACCGCTGCGCCGGGCGCGGATCGTTTCGACCTATTTCGACACGCCGGACCGCGCGCTGGCGACGGCGGGCATCGCGTTGCGCGTCCGCCGCGACGGCCGGCGCTGGCTGCAGACCGTCAAGGGACCCGCGCTGCCGGAAGCGGGCGGCGCGATGCACGTCCGCCGCGAGGACGAGTGGCCGCTCGTCGGTCCGGCGCTCGATCCCTCGCGATTCGCCGGGACGCCGTGGCGAAAGGTGCTCGACAAGGCATCGCGCAGCGGCGCCCTTGCGGCCAGATTCACCACCGATTTCGTCCGCCGGACGCTGCCGCTGGAGCTTGCCGACGGGTCCTTCGCGCTGCTGTGCCTCGACCACGGCCACATCGGCGCCGGTCGTCGGCGCGTGCCGATCGCCGAGGTCGAACTGGAACTGGAAGCCGGTGCGCCGGCGGCGCTGGTTGCCTTCGCCCGCAGGCTTGCCGCCGACCTGCCGCTCGTCGTCGGCCTCGCCGACAAGGCCGAGCGCGGCGATGCGCTGGCCCGGCGGCAGCCGGCGCTGGGCGCACCGATGCACGCGGCGGTCATCCCGGCGGCGGCGCTGCCCGCCGGGATCGATGCGGCGACGGCGCTGGCTCGCATTGCCGGGAACTGCATCGCGCAGATCGCCGGCAATGCGGCGGGCCTCGTCGCCGCGACCGACCCCGAGTGGGTGCACCAGATGCGCGTGGGCACCCGGCGCCTGCGCGCCTGCCTCGCGCTGGCGGCACGGCTGGGGTCCGACCCCCGGGTCGGCGCCCTGGCCGCCGAGGCCAGGGCGCTGGCCGACGCGCTGGGGCCCGCGCGCGACCTCGACGTCTTCCGCGACGAGGAACTGCCCCCGCTGGTCGCGGCACTCGCCGGCGACGCGACGCTCGCGCCCGCCTTCGACCGCCTGCGGCGACGCATCGAGCGCCGGCGGCGCGACGCGCGGGCGGCGGCACGGGCGGCGGTCGCGTCGAAGCGCTTTGTCGATTTCGTGCTGGCGGTCCAGGCGTGGATCGCGGCACCCGCGCCACCGGTCGAGCCGGCGCCCGCGGCGGCGCCGACCGCCGCGACGATCGGCGCGACGTCCGCCGACCGCGCGCCCGGAAGCGAGGTTCCGAACATCGAGTCCGCGGCGGCGCCCCGCCCCACCGTCGAGGCGCGCGGGTTCGCCGCGGCGGTGCTGGAGCGCCGCCACCGGCGGGTCGCCAAGGCCCTGAAAGGCCTGGCCGGACGCTCGACCGCGGAACGGCATGCGGTGCGCATCGCGGCGAAGAAGCTGCGCTACGCGGCCGAGTTCTTCGGCCCGATGCACGCGCCGGGTGCGTCGCGCCGATACGCGAAGGATCTGGCCGCGCTGCAGGCCGCGCTGGGGGCCACCAACGACGCCGCGATGGCCGCGCGCCTCGCGCCCGACCTGGCAAGCGACGACCCGCTGCTGCAGGGAATGATCCGCGGCTACGCGGCGGCGCGCGAGGCCGGGGCCGCCGCGGCGCTGGACGCGACCGCCCGCCGCTTCGCCCGGGCAACGCGCTTCTGGCGCCGCGATTGAGCCTCGGCGGCCGTCGACCAATGGAGACCTGAACATGCTCGAAACCGCCGAAGTGGGTCATGTGGTCAGCAAGCGCGCCTACGACCGCGCCGAGCCGGCGCTGCGCGAGGCGCTGCTCGATGCGCAGTACGACCTCTTCGAAGGCCGGCACAAGGCCGTAGTCGTGCTGCTGTCGGGCGTGGCCACCGGCGGCCGCGGCGAGACCGCGATGAAGCTGTCCGAATGGATGGATCCGCGCTACCTGCGCGTGCTCGCGTTCGGCCCGCGCATGCCGGAGGAACTCGCGCACCCGCCCGCGTGGCGCTACTGGCAGGCGCTGCCGCCGCGCGGCCGCATATCCGTGTTCATGAACGCCTGGTACGCCGAGGTGATGCAGGCGCGCATCTCGGGGCGGATGGACGACGCGGCGCTCGACGCGCAGCTGCACGCGATCCGCGAATACGAGCGGATGCTGGCGCAGGAGGACGTGCTGGTGGTGAAGTTCTGGATCCACCTGTCGAAGTCCGCGCAGAAGGCGCGGCTGGCCGAACTCGACCGGAAGAAGGCCACGACCTGGCGCGTCACCAACGGCGACTGGAACCGCGCCCGGCTGTACGCGAAGTCACACCAGTTGTGGGAACACACGCTGCGCGAAACGTCCACCGGGGAAGCCCCCTGGTACGTCGTGGAGGGCGCCGATGCGCGCTACCGCGACCTCACCGTCGGTCGCATCGTGCTCGAATCGCTGACGCGTGCCAACGCCGCCGCGGCCGCGCGGACCCGGCCCCGGCCGGCGCAGCCGGCGACCACCGCGCCGGCGGTCGTCGACAACGTCAAGCTGATCCGCGACCTCGACCTCGCGCAGAAGCTCGACGACCGGGCCTACGAACGCGAGCTCGAGCGGCTGCAGGGGCGGCTGGCGAAGCTCACGCGACGCAAGCGCTTCGCGCAGCACTCGCTGGTGCTGGCGTTCGAGGGTACCGACGCCGCCGGCAAGGGCGGAGCGATCCGGCGCGTTGCGGGGGCACTCGATCCGCGGCAGTACACGATCGTGCCCGTCGCGGCGCCGACCGACGAGGAAAAGGTTCATCCCTACCTGTGGCGGTTCTGGCGCCAGGTGCCGCGACAGGGCGGCATCACGATCTTCGACCGCTCCTGGTACGGACGCGTGCTCGTCGAGCGCGTCGAGGGCTTCTGCGCGGAGGTGGACTGGCTGCGCGCGTACGGGGAGATCAACAACTTCGAGGAGGACCTCGTCCGTGCCGGCGCCGTCGTGTGCAAGTTCTGGCTGCAGATCAGCAAGGCCGAGCAGCTCGCCCGCTTCCGGGCGCGGCAGAAGGTTTCGTTCAAGCGGTTCAAGATCACGCCCGACGACTGGCGCAACCGCAAGCGCTGGTCCGACTACGAGCGCGCGGTCGCGGACATGGTCGACCGCACGTCGACCGAGCTCGCGCCGTGGACGCTGGTCGAGGCCGACGACAAGCGATTCGCCCGCATCAAGATCCTGCGCACCCTCGTCGACCGCCTCGGCGCGGCGCTCGGCGATTGAGCGACACGCGCGGCATCGCGGTAAACGGTGCGCCGGGTTACGCGGCTCCGTCGTGGCTGCCGGGCGGGCACGCGCAGACGATCTGGCCCTACTTCCTGCCGCGCCGACCCGTCGCGTTGCGGCGCGAGCGGGTCGAGACGCCCGACGGCGACTTCTGGGAGTTCGACTGGCTGGACGCGACGGCGCCGGACGCGCCGCTGGTCGTCCTGTTCCACGGGCTCGAGGGCAGCTCGGGCTCGCATTACGCACGGGCGCTGCTGACGGCACTGGAGCAGCGCGGCTGGCGCGGCGTCGTCCCGCACTTCCGCAGCTGCGGCGGCACCCCGAACCGCAAGCCGCGCGTCTATCACTCGGGCGACCACGAGGAGATCGGCGCGATGCTCGCCGCGGTGCGCGCGCGGGTGACGCCGGCAACGACGGTGTTCGCCGTCGGCATTTCGCTGGGCGGGTCGGCGCTGCTCAACTGGCTCGGTCGCGCCGGCACGACGGCCGCGTCGACGCTGGCCGCCGCGGCGGCGGTGTCGGCGCCGATCGACCTGATGGCGGCGGGCATCGCGATCGGCCAGGGATTGAACCGCCTCTACACCTGGCACTTCCTGCAGACGCTGAAGCCCAAGAGCCTCGCCATCGCGCAGCGGTTCCCCGGGGCCCTCGAGCCGGCACGCGTGCGCTCGGCCCGCACGATGTGGGCGTTCGACGATGCCGTGACCGCCCCGCTGCACGGTTTCGCCGGCACCGTCGATTACTGGACCCGGGCCTCGTCGAAGCCATGGCTCCCCGGCATCGGCGTGCCCACGCTCGTGCTCAACGCCACCAACGATCCGTTCGTGCCCGCCGCGTCGCTGCCGTCGCCGCGCGAGGTCGCGGCGGTCGTGACGCTGGACTTTCCGCCCGAGGGGGGGCACGTCGGCTTTCTCGTCGCGCCGGCGCCGGGACGGCTCGACTGGCTCCCGCGGCGCCTGTTGCGGTACTTCACCACCGGCGCCTGAAGTCGCTCCGGTAGAATGGAGTCGCCGGTCCCGCCCCGCCCTGCCGGGGTTCCGGACCCGCACGATGCCCCGCCGCAACGCGCCCGGCGCGCCGGCGTGGCGCCCTCCTCGCCTCATCGCGCCCCGGACCCATGAACCTACCTCCCGAGATCTTCAAGGCCTACGACATCCGCGGCATCGTCGGGCGCACGCTGACACCCACCATCGTCGAGGCCATCGGCCGGGGCCTCGGCACGCTCGCGCGGGAGCGCGGACGCGACACCATCGTCATCGGCCGCGACGGCCGGCTGTCGGGACCCGAGCTCGCCGGCGCGCTGTCCGCCGGCATTCGCGCCGCCGGCACCCACGTCATCGACGTCGGCATGGTGGCGACGCCGATGACCTACTTCGCGGCGCAGCACCTCGGGACCGAGTGCAGCGTCATGGTGACCGGCAGCCACAATCCGCCGGACTACAACGGCCTCAAGATGGTGATCGCCGGCGACACGCTGTCCGGCGCCGACATCCAGGCGCTGCGCGCCCGCATCGAGCGCGGCGACGTCGCGCAGGGCAGCGGCACGTACCGCACGCAGGACATCGGCGCCGCGTACCTCGACCGCATCGTCGGCGGCATCCGGCTCGCCCGACCGATGGCGATCGCCGTCGACGCCGGCAACGGCGTCGCCGGCGCCTTCGCGCCGGAGCTGTTCCGCCGGCTGGGCTGCGCGGTGACGCCGATGTACTGCGACGTCGACGGCACGTTTCCCAACCATCATCCCGATCCCTCGCAGCCGAAGAACCTGGCCGACCTCATCGCCCGCGTGCGGGCCGACGACCTCGAACTGGGGCTCGCCTTCGACGGCGACGGCGACCGGCTGGGCGTGGTGACGAAGGACGGCCACGTCATCTACCCGGACCGCCAGCTGATGCTGTTCGCCGCCGACGTGCTCTCGCGCGAGCCGGGCGCGACGGTCATCTTCGACGTCAAGTCGACGCGCAACCTCGGCCCGTGGGTCACGCGACACGGCGGCAAGCCGCTGCTGTGGAAGACCGGGCACTCGCTGATCAAGGTGAAGATGAAGGAGGTCGGCGCGGCGCTGGCCGGCGAGATGAGCGGCCACACGTTCTTCAAGGAGCGCTGGTACGGCTTCGACGACGGGCTGTACGCCGGCGCGCGGCTGCTCGAGATCCTGTCGCGGCACGCCGACCCGTCGGCGGTGCTCGACGCGCTGCCCGACGCGATATCCACGCCGGAGCTCAACGTCACCTGCGCCGAGGGCGAGCACCACAAGCTGGTCGCGCGGCTCGGGGAGATGGCCGTATTCCCCGGCGCCACCGACGTCATCCGCATCGACGGATTGCGGGTCGAGTACCCCGACGGCTTCGGCCTCGCCCGCGGTTCCAACACGACGCCGGTCGTGGTGCTGCGCTTCGAGGCCGACAACGCCGCCGCGCTCGAACGGATCAAGGGCGAGTTCCGGCGCGTGCTGCACGAGGCGCAGCCCGGGCTCGCGCTCCCGTTCTGACCGCCGGGCCGCGACCCGCGCGCCCCCCCCGCTGCCGCCGCCCGCGTCCATGATCACCGTCGACGACGTCATCGCCGCGCGCGCGCGCATCCGCGGCGGCATCTACGAATCCCCCTGCGTCGAGTCGATACCGCTGTCGGAGCTGACCGGCGCGCACATCTACTGCAAGCTCGACTACCTGCAGCGCACCGGCAGCTTCAAGGAGCGCGGCGCACGCAATGCGCTGCTGCTGCTGCCGGAACCGGCGCGGCGGACCGGCGTCATCGCCGTCTCGGCGGGCAACCACGCGCAGGGTGTCGCGTACCACGGCAGCCTGCTGGGGATCCCGGTCACCGTCGTGATGCCGCAGTTCGCGCCGCTGATCAAGGTCACCAACTGCCGCAAGCTCGGGGCCCGCGTGGTGCTGCACGGCGCCGACCTGGCCGAGGCGCGCGCGCACGCGGGATTGCTGGCCGACCGCGAGGGCCTCACCTTCATCCACCCGTTCGACAACGCCGACGTGATGGCCGGCCAGGGGACGATGGCGCTGGAAATCCTCGAGCAGACGCCGGACGTCGACGCCCTCGTCGTGCCGGTCGGCGGTGGCGGCCTGCTTTCCGGGATCGGCACGGCGGTGCGCGCGCTGAAGCCGGGCGTCACGCTGGTCGGCGTCGAGCCCGAGCACGCGGCCTGCCTCACGGCCGCCATCGCCGCGGGAAAGCCGGTGCCGGTCAAGGTGTCGCCCACGCTCGCCGACGGTCTCGCCGTCGCGCAGATCGGCGCCGCACCGCTCGAGGTGCTGCGCCGCGTCGTCGACCAGGTCGTTACCGTCGACGAGGCGTCGATCGCGCTGTCGATCCTGCGCCTGATCGAACTCGAGAAAAGCGTCGTCGAGGGCGCCGGCGCGGCGCCGCTGGCGGCCTTCCTCGCCGGCAAGCTCGAGTCGCTCAGGGGGCGGACCGTCGTGCTGACGCTCTGCGGCGGCAACATCGACCTGACGATGCTGGACCGCGTGATCGAAACCGGGCTGGTCGCCGACGGGCGCCTGACGCGGTTCACCGTGTCGATCGCGGACCGCCCCGGGGGGCTCGCCCGGCTCGCCGAGGTCATCGCCTCGACCGGCGCCTCGATCAAGGAGATCGTGCACGACCGCGCGTTCTCCGGGCCCGACCTGTCGGCCGTCCGGGTCATCTGCGTCGTCGAGACGACGGGGCACGACCACGTCCGCGCGCTGCACGACACGCTGGTCGACGCCGGCGTTCACCTGGTGGGCTGAGCCGCGGACCTCAGTGGTAACCCTCGCCGACCCGCACCTTGCCGCGGAACACCCAGTAGTTGAACACGGTGTAGCCCAGGATCACCGGCAGCAGCACCAGCACGCCGACGAGCATGAATTTCTGTGACGCCGGCGCCGCCGCCGCATCCCAGACGGTGACCGTCGGCGGCACCAGGTACGGGACGTTCGACAGCACGAGCCCGAGGTAGGCGAGCAGGAAGATGCCGACGGCGCAGGCGAACGGCTGCACGTGGCGGCCGCGCCGCAGCCCGAACCAGCAGACCACGGCGAGCACCAGCGTCGCCAGCGGCACCGGCGCCAGGTAGAAGAAGCCGGGCAGCGTGAACCAGCGCTCGGCGATGCGCGGGAAACGCGAGCGGGGTCCACAGGCTGACGATGCCGATGCAGGCCATCAGCGCCAGCAGCAGCGACTGCGCCAGACCGCGCGAGCGCATGCCCACGTGGCCGTCGGTCTTCATCACCAGCCAGGCGGCGCCGATCAGCGCATAGCCGACGACCAGCGCTACCCCGCAGGCCAGGCTGAACGGCGTCAGCCAGTCCAGCGCGTAGCCGGCGAACTGGCCGTCGCGGACGGCGATGCCCTGCAGCAGCCCGCCCAGGACCAGACCCTGCGCGAACGCCGCCGTCGTCGACGCCGCGGCGAAGGCGATGTCCCAGACCCGGTGGTGCGGCTTCGCGACCCACCGGAACTCGAACGCGACGCCGCGGAAGATCAGCGCCAGCAGCAGCACCATCACCGGCAGGTAGAGCGCGGGCATGATGATCGCGAACGCCTTCGGAAACGCGACCCACAGCCCCCCGCCGCCCAGCACCAGCCAGGTCTCGTTGCCGTCCCAGAACGGCGCGACCGAGTTCATCATCTGGTCGCGATCGGCCTCGTCGGGGAACAGCGGGTAGAGGATGCCGATGCCGAGGTCGAAGCCGTCGAGCACGACGTAGAGCGCGACGGCGATGCCGATGATCGCCGCCCAGACCACCGGCAACGACAGCGTGAGTTCGCTCATAGCGTCGCCTTTCCGACCCGCGCCTCGACCGTCGCTTCCTGCGCCGCCGACAGCGGGCGGTTCGCCACGCCCTCCGGCGGCTTCACCAGCGCCGGCAACGGACCTTTGCGCACCAGCTTGCGGATGTAGTAGATGCCGATCGAGAACACGACGAGGTAGGTGACGACGATCAGCGTGAGCGACGCGGCGACCGCCGCGGTGCTGACCGGCGACGCGGCGTCGGCGGTGCGCAGGATGCCCCAGGCGACCCACGGCTGGCGACCCGACTCGGTCACGATCCAGCCGGCCAGGATGGCGATGAAGCCGACGGGCCACAGGAAGCCGACCGGGGCGAGGAACCAGCGCGCGTCGAACAGCCGCCCCCGCCACCACAGCCACGCACCGACGAAGCCGGTGGCGATCATCAGCATGCCCAGGCCGACCATCACGCGGAACGCGAAGAACACCGGCGCCACCGGCGGCCGGTCCTCGGCCGGGAAGTCCTTCAGCCCGGGAAACCGGCCGTCGAGCTGGTGCGTGATGATGAGGCTCGCGCCGTTGGGGATCGAGATCTCGGCGACGTTGCGCTCGTTCTTCGCGTCCGGCCAGGCGAACAGCACGAGGTCGGCGGGCTTGCTGCCGTCCCAGTGCGCCTCCATCGCCGCCACCTTCACCGGCTGGTGCTTCGACGTGTTGAGGCCGTGCAGGTCGCCGATGAAGAGCTGCGTCGGCGCCAGCAGCGCGACCATCCCCAGGCCCATCCGCACCATGGTCCGGCCTTCCTCGACGAAGCGGCCGGCGACGAGATAGCGCGCGCCGGTCGCGAGCACCACCAGCGACGTCGTCAGGTAGCACGCCGTCAGCATGTGCGCGAAGCGGTACGGGAAGCTCGGGTTGAAGATCACCGCCAGCCAGTCGACCGGGAGCGCGATGCCGTTGACCATCTCGTGGCCGGTCGGCGTGTGCATCCAGCTGTTGGCCGACAGGATCCAGAACGCCGACATCGACGTACCCACGGCGACCAGGATCGTCGACGTCACGTGCAGCCATTTCGGCACGCGGTTCCAGCCGAACAGCATGACGCCGAGGAACGTCGCCTCGAGGAAGAACGCCGTCAGCACCTCGTAGCCGATCAGCGGGCCGACGACGTTGCCGACGACCTCGGAAAAGCGGCTCCAGTTGGTGCCGAACTGGTAGGACATCATCAGCCCCGACACGACGCCCATCGCGAAGCTGACGGCGAAGATCTTGGTCCAGAAGCGGGCCAGCAGGTGGAAGTGCTCGCGGCCGGTCCGCAGCCACATCACCTCCAGCGTCGCGATGAATGCGGCGAGGCCGATGGTGAAGCTCGGGAAGATGATGTGCAGGCTGACCGTGAACGCGAACTGGATCCGGGACAGCAGCAGAGCATCGAGGTCGGGAATCATCGTGCGGAGTCCTCAACGGACGCGGATCGCGACGCCGGACGCGTCATGCGACCAGGCGCAAGGCTGGATTCTGGCACCGGCGGCGGCGGTTGTCGCGTGGCGCGGGTGGACATCGCGGTGGCCGGCCGCGCCGCGTCAGTAGGGCACACCGAGCCGCCGGTAGGCGAAATGCAGCAGCCAGGCCGGGCCGACGAGCAGGAACCGCACGTCCTCGAGGAACGTCGGCTTGCGGCCCTCGATCCGGTGGCCGACGAACTGGCCGATCCACGCGCCGACGAACACGGCGACGGCCACCGGCAGCAGCAGCGCGCCCGCCAGCGCGATGGGCACGACCATCAGCGCCGCAACGGCGAGCATCCCCATGGCCAGCGTGAACGACAGCGTCAGGTAGTACGCGAAGGACACACCGATCAGCGCGTACGCCGCCGCCGGCGACGCGACCCACAGCAGCGCGAGCAGGCTCCAGGTGATGAGCGGCACGCAGACCCAGTGGATCGCCTTGTTGGTCGGATGCCGGTGCGACTCGCCGTAGCGATCGAACAGCGCGTCGACACGGCGCGACGGCTCGCCCATGGTCCCCTCCGCTGGCGTTCGCTCCAGACTAGCACAACGGGCGCCGCGCGCCGCGGCGCGCCGCCTTGGGTGACGGCGGTCACAGACCGCGGCCGTCCGATGGGCGATAATGCACCATTGTCATTTCCGGTCCGCCAGGGAGACTCATCATGCAAAACCGCTACGGCTTCGGCCGCACCGTCGCTTACGGCTTCGACGACGCCCTTGCCCGCGTCACCGCCGAACTGGGCAAGGAAGGCTTCGGCGTCCTGACCGAAATCGACGTCCAGGCCACCCTCAAGAAGAAGCTCGACAAGGACGTGCCGCCCTACCGCATCCTGGGGGCGTGCAATCCGCCGTTCGCCGCGCAGGCGCTCGACGCCGAGCCGTCCATCGGGCTGCTGATGCCCTGCAACGTGGTCGTCCGGCAGGATGCGAAAGGCACCGTGCACGTCGAGTTCCTCGATCCCGGCGCGCTGTTCGAACTCACCGGTCGCGCCGACGTCGAGCCGCTGGCCCGCGACGTGCGCGCCCGGCTCGAGCGGGTGATGGCGGCGCTCTAGCCGCGAGCATCGGCAACCGGTCCGTCCAACGCGGGTCGCCGCGCCGGCAGGCGGCGACCGGGGTGCGTCAATCGGCGAACCGGATGCCCCGCTCCTCGAAGTACTTCCGCGCTCCGGGGTGGTAGGGGATCGGCGATCCGATGGCCTGGAACCTCAGGCGGATGTCGGTTGCCTCCCTGCGCGCCGACACGAGCTCGGGCTTGCTTTCCATCAGCGTCTTCACGATGTCGTACGCCATCCGGTCGCTCATCCTGTCGCTCGCGACGAGGATGTTCCACACGTCGATGCCCTCGACCGGCTTGTCCATGCCCGGGTAGGCCGACGCAGGAATGACGCCCTTCACGTACAGCGGACCGTATTTCCGGTTCATTGCTTCGAGCGCTTCGGCGTGGTCGATCAGGCGGACCTTCGTGCCCGGCGTGCGCGCCAGGTCCGTGATCGCAGCGGTCGGCACGCCGCCGACCCAGAAGAACGCGTCGATCTTCCGGTCCCGCATCGCGTTGACGGATTCCACGGCGCCCAGGTGCGCCTGCGTGATGTCGTTCCTGGCGTCCAGGCCGATTGCCTCCAGCACGCGCATGGCCATCAGCTCCACCCCGCTGCCCGGCGCGCCGGTGGACACGCGCTTGCCCTTCAGGTCGGCCAGCTTCGCGATGCCGGTGCCGTCGACCGTGACGACCTGCATGCGGTTGGGATAGAGCAGCATCAACGTGCGTACGTCGACCCTGCCTTTGGCGAATGGCTCGAGGCCGTTCGCGGCCTGCCATGCGGCGTCGACCATCGCGAAGCCGACTTCGGCCTTGCCGGCGCCGATCAGCTTGAGGTTTTCGACCGAGCCCCGGCTGGCCTCGGCGGTGGCCTGCAGGCCGGGAATGTGCCTGGAGAGCACCTGGGCCATGCTGTGGCCAAGCGGAAAGTAGACGCCGCCGGGGCCGCCGGTCGTGATCGACAGCCGCTGCGCAGGTTGGGCGTATCGCGGCGGAAGCCGTCAGCAGACCCAGGGCGGCAGCAGCGAAGGCCGTGCGCAGCAGAGGCGGCAACATGGACCAAGCGGCGGCCGACGCTCATTGCGGCCGCGGTCGCCACCGGGAGCAATCCCGCGTAAGCCTCGCGGCTACAGCCGTGCAGCTCGACGACGCCCCCCTGTGCGGGCATCGCGACGAGGTCGGTCAGCATGACGCAACGCCCGTTCGCGCACAGTTCGTAGTCCGACGCGTAAGGGGAGACCGTGACGAGCAGGCGGGGAAACGGCTCCCCGGCCGGGCGGTAGTGCCAGGCGCCGTCACGCAGCAGCGCACCGGCCGGCGGTTCCATGCCGGCGCCGGACCCCTGGACGCGCGCGGCGACCGGCACCAGCGATGGTCGGCCACGCGATAGTCCTCCTCCCACCGGATCTTCTCCACCGAATGCGTCCAGGCGAGCGTGAAGTCGGTGACGGGCAGCATCGCGCTGACGACGCCGGCCACGGCAAGGCAGAGCCCCGTCATGCGGCATTGGCCCTCGACGCGCGGCGCCCACGCGTGCGGTGATAGACGAGCAGCAGCGCCGCCAGTACGAATCCGACCTCGTCGGTGACCGGCAGCGCGACGACCAGGGAAAACGCCGCAGCAGCCGCGACGATGCGCTCCGGCCACGACAGCGGCGACCAGAGGTAGCCGATGCTCGCCGCGCCCCACAGGCCGATGGCGACCAGGGCCTTGAACACGATGTAGGTGACGTCCATCCAGTCGCCGGACTGCAGCATCAGGGCCGGCGCGTACACCGCCATGAACGGCACCACGAAGCCGGCGATCGCGATGCGCATCGCCTGAATGCCGATGCGCAGGCCGGACGCCTGGGCGATCGGCGACGCGGCGAACGCGGCCAACGCGACCGGCGGCGTGAGGTCGGCCATGATGCCGAAATAGAAGACGAACATGTGGGAGACGATGAGCGGCACCCCGAGGGCCAGCAACGCGGGCGCGGCCAGCGAGCTGGTGATGATGTAGTTGGGGATCGTGGGAATGCCCATGCCCAGCACCAGGCAGGTCAGCATGGTGAGGACCAGCGACAGGAACAGGCTGTGCTGGCCCAGCTGGATGATGAACCCGGCGAAGCTCGTCGCGGCGCCGGTGAGCGTCATCACCCCGATGATCACCCCGACCAGCGCGCAGGCCACGCCGACCGAGAGCGCATTCCTGGCGCCTTCGGCCATGCCGGTCACGGCCAGCTTGAGCACGCGGCGACCGCCCTGGACATAGAGGTTGACCGCGATCAGCAGGCCGATGACGGCGAACACCGCGCCGATGCCGTACTTGAAGAACGTCGACGAAAGCAGGCCCAGCAGGATCCAGAACAGCACCCGCAGCGCGGTCCCCGACAGCCGGGCGGCCACCGCCATGCCGAAGATCAGGATCACCGTCAGCGCGAGGCCCACGGTGCCGGAGAAGAGCGGCGTGTAGCCCGAGAAGAGCAGGAAGACGAGCGCCCCCAGCGGGACGATCAGGTACCAGTTGGTCCGGACCGCCGCCCACGCATCCGGGCACTCGGACTTCGGCAGGCCCAGCAGCCGCAGTCGGCCCGCTTCCAGATGCACCATCCAGAACGCCGTCGCGAAATAGAGCAAGGCCGGGATCAGCGCCGCCTTGACGATCTCGACGTAGGGGACGCCGATGGTCTCGGCCATGATGAACGCGACGGCGCCCATGACGGGCGGCATGATCTGGCCGCCCATGCTGGACGTGGCCTCCACGCCGCCGGCGAAGTCGGCGCGGTAGCCGAAGCGCTTCATCAGCGGAATGGTGAACTGGCCGGTCGTCACCACGTTGGCGACGCCGGATCCGTTGATGGTCCCCATCAGCCCGGACGCGATGACTGCCACCTTGGCCGGGCCGCCGCGCGTGTGGCCCACGGTGCCGAGCGCAAAGTCCGTGAACAGCTTGATCATGCCGGCCTGCTCGAGGAAGGTCCCGAACAGGATGAACAGGAAGATGTACGTCGACGAAACGAACACCGGAATGCCGTAGATGCCCTCGGTGCCGAAGGACATCTGGTTGACGATCTGGTCGACGCCGAAGCCCCGGTGGGCAAGGACCCCGGGAAGGTGCTGGCCGAACAGCGCGAACGCGAGAAAGCCGGCGCAGATGAGGGGCAGCGCGATGCCCATGATCCGCCTGGCGGCCTCGAATACCAGCACGAGCAGCACGACGCCGACGGCCATGTCCGCCGTCGTCAGGTCGCCCGAGCGCTGGATCAGGTCGGCCTCGAAGATCCACTGGTAGAGGCCGGTGGCCACGCCGACGATGGCCAGCGCCCAGCCGAACCAGGAACCGCGCGAGGCGCCGCGTGCGAACGTCGGGAACATCGCAAACGTGAGCAGCAGCAGGAAGCTCACGTGCAGCGCCCGCATGACCACGCTCGACAGCGGGGCGAACGCCGCGGTGAAGACCTGGTACGCGGAAAACACCACCGCGATGGCGAAGATCACGCGCTGGGCGCGCGCCGACCTTGCCGGGGCGAAAGCCACCGGATCCAGGTCGGCGGGCGAGACGGCCTTGGACATGCAACCCCTTTCCTGGATCCGGCGGCAGCGGGGCGGGGAACGGCGGGGCATAACGACGCCCGCCGTCCCGTCCCGAACCGGCTACTTGATGAGGCCCTTTTCCTTGTAGTAGCGCTCGGCGCCCGGGTGCAGCGGCACCGGCATGCCCTTCAGGGCGTCGGCCAGCTTGATGCTCTTGGCGGCGGCATGGGCGGCGACCAGCGTGTCGAGGTTTTCGTACATCGACTTGGTCATCCTGTACACGAGGTCGGCCGGCACGCCTTCGTGGGTGACCAGGAAATTCGGAATGACGGCGGTCGGCGTGTCCTGCGCCTGCCCGTCGTAGGTGCCCGCGGGAATGATGCCGGCTTGGTAGGCGGGGTCGCCCACCTTGGCCACGACGTCGGCAGGAATGGGCACGACGACGATCTTGACCGAGGTCGCGAGGTCCCGGATGGAGGCCACGCCGAGACCGGCGGACTGCAGCGTGACGTCGAGCTGCCGGTTCTTGATCAGTTCGACCGATTCGCCGAAGGGCAGGTACTCGACCTTGGCGAAATCCTTGTAGGAAAGGCCCGCCGCCTTCAGGATCGCCCGGGCGTTGAGTTCCGTGCCCGACTTGGGTGCGCCGACGGAAATCCGCTTGCCCTTGAGGTCGGCGAGCGTCTTGATGCCGGAATCGGCGCTGGCCACGATCTGGATGTAGTTCGAGTACACGCCCGACACGCCGCGCAGCTTCTTCAGCGGCACCTTGAAACCGAGCTCCTCGTTGCCGTTCCAGGCGTCGGACAGAGCGTCGGCCAGTGTCAGCGCGATCTCGCCGCGGCCCGCCTGCAGCAGGTTCAGGTTCTCGACCGAGGCCTTGGTGGCCTGCACCGACGACTTGGCCTCGGGAATCGCCTTCGTGTAGATCTGCGAAAGGCCGACTCCGATCGGATAGTAGATGCCGCTGGTGCCGCCCGTCAGGATATTGATGAACTGCTGGGCGCCCGCCGGCAGGCTGAAAGCCGCACACAATGCGAACGCGGCCAGCGCGTCTCGATACACACGTCTCATGGGATCTTTCCTCCGGATGCGGTGGGCGCCTGGCTGGCGCCCGGACAGTTGGTTACATCGCGAGTTTACACGGACCTCCACGGACTTCGCGACTCGGGGTTTCGCCGCGGGAGTCGACCCGGCATGCCCGTCGGGCTTCCGTCGGCGGATCCGCGACCGGCGCAGCGACTACCCGGCTCCACGCAAGTCGGCCGGCAGCGGCGCCCGTCGCTCGAGCGCCGACACGTGCGTCGCGAACATCCCGCGCCGGCGATCGAGGAAGTAGCGCCGCAGCGTCCGGGTGATGGTCCGGAAGGCGAGTTCCTCCCAGGGGATCTCGTCCTCCCGGAACAGCCGGACGTCGAGGCTTTCGGGGCCGGGGGCGAAGTCGAGGTCGACGAGCCGTGCCCGGAACATCACGTAGACCTGGCTGATCTGCGGCAGGCTGATCACCGTGTAGAGCGGGCCCAGCTCGACCCGCGCCCCCGCCTCCTCCAGCGTCTCCCGCGCCGCGCCCGCGGCAACCGTTTCGCCGTTCTCGAGGAAGCCCGCCGGCAGCGTCCACAAGCCCAGCCGCGGCTCGATCGCGCGCCGGCACAGCAGCACCCGGTCGTCCCACTCCGGCAGGCAGCCCACGACGACCTTCGGGTTCTGGTAATGGACCGTGCCGCAGGCGGGGCACACGTACCGGGGCAGGTGGTCGCCGTCCGGCACCCGGAGCCCGATCTCCGCCGACCCGCAGACGCTGCAGAATTTCATCCCGTCATTATGGGGTCAGGTCGAATTTGGGCGAAACGCCCCGCTGGCGGCCGCCGACACCGCCGGCGCCACCAGCACGGGGCGCCGGCGATTGCGCCAGTCCCACCGGCATGATCCGTGGCCGCGTCGGCACCGGCCATCCCCCGGACGGACGACCCCCCGGCAACGGCTGTGGCATCATCGTCGCCGGTTCCGCTGCCCGCCCGCCCGCTCAGGATCGGGGAACTCGCGGGAACCCGAAGGCTCTGACAACGATGCGCCCATTCCGCCGCCCCCTGCTGCCCATTCTCGCCGCACTGCTCGCCGTCGTCACCGTGGCCGGCGCGAGCGGCTGTGCCTACCTCGAGATCAAGGAGCGCGAACTCGTCTACCGGCCGGTGCGCGACTACGCCCGCACGCCGGCCGACCTGGGGCTGCGCTTCGAGGAACTGTGGATCGACGTCGCGAAGGACGACGGCTCGCGCGAGCGCATTCACGCCTGGTGGCTGCCATCGGCGCGCACCGAGGCGCCGGCCGTCCTGTACCTGCACGGCGTGCGCTGGAGCCTCGGCAGCAACCTGTTCCGCCTGAATCGCTGGCATCAGCTCGGCTTCAACGTGCTCGCGATCGACTACCGCGGTTTCGGCCGCAGTGACGGCGACCTGCCGTCGGAGCCGCAGATCCACGCCGACGCCCGCGCGGCCTGGGCCGAGCTGGTCCGTCGCGAGCCGCGCGCCGACAAGCGCTTCATCTACGGCCATTCCCTCGGCGCCGCGGTCGCCCTCGACCTGGCGGTCCGAGCCGACGGTGCCACCGGCGTCATCGCCGAGTCGGGGTTCACGTCGCTGCCCGATGTCGTGGCCGGCACCAACCGCGCGGTGAGCCTCCTCGTCACCCAGCGCTTCGACGCGCTCGCCCGCGTCCGCGAACTCAAGGTGCCGGCGATGTTCGTCCATGGCACCGCCGACAACGTCGTTCCGCCGGCGATGAGCGAGGCGCTCTACGCCGCAGCCCCCGAACCCAAGCGGCTGCTGATGATCGAGGGGGCGAACCACGGCAACTGGAACGGCGTGGGTCTCGACGACTGGGCGCGCGCGATCGAAGAGTTCGTCGGCATCGCCGGCAGCGTACAGCGCGCGCGGACCGCGATGGCCGGCGCCATCTGACGCGGGCCGGCCGCCGCGGTGAGGGTCAACTGCGGATGAAGTGCTCGCGGTAGTACTTGAGCTCGTCGATCGACTCGTAGACGTCGGCCAGCGCCTCGTGCCGCCCTTCCTTCGGGATGCCCTTCATGAGCTCGGGCTTCCACCGGCGGCACAGTTCCTTCAGCGTCGAGACGTCGAGGTTCCGGTAGTGAAACCAGTCCTCGAGCGCCGGCATGTACCTCGCCAGGAAACGCCGATCCTGGCAGATCGAGTTCCCGCACATCGGCGACGCCTTGGCCGGCACGTGTTCCGCCAGGAACGCGAGGGCCGCGCGCTCGACGGTCGCTTCGTCCAGCGCCGAGGCCTTCACCTTGTCGATGAGACCCGAGCGGCCGTGGGTCCCCCTGTTCCAGGAATCCATGCCGTCCAGCACCGCGTGGTCCTGCCGCACGACCCACACCGGCGCCTCGGCCACGGTGACCAGCGCGTGATCGGTGACGACGAGCGCGACCTCGATGATGCGATCGGAGTCCGGCCTGAGGCCGGTCATTTCCATGTCGATCCAGATCAGGCGGTCAGCGTCTTGCGGCATGTGAATTTCACGTAGAATGGGCCGCTCATTCTCGCACATCGACGCCGGGCGCAGCGGCTCACCCGAACCGGTGCGGCGTGCCGCTCGCCGCCAGCCGCGACCGCCCCGACCCGTCGCCGCACCCCGTCAACTGCATCCGTCGCCGCCCGCTGCCACCGATTGCCGCCGCCGATGACTCCAGCCACGTTCACCGCCGCTTTCCTCGTCGCCGTCGCCGCATCGCTGGCGCTGAAGCTCTGGCTCGCCCGGCGGCACTGGCGGCACGTCGACGCGCACCGCGACGCGGTGCCGGCCGCGTTCGCCGGGCGGATCGGTCTCGCCGCGCACGGCAAGGCCGCCGCCTACACGATCGCGCACACGCGCTTCGACATGCTGGCGATGGCGGTCAACACCCTGCTGCTCCTGGCGCTGACGCTGGGCGGCGGCCTGTCCGCGCTGGTCGTCTGGACCGACGGCCTCGCGCTGCCGCTGATGCTGCGCGACCTCGCCTTCATCGTGCTCGTCGCGCTGGTGCTGGCCGCGGTCAGCCTCCCGTTCGCCTGGTGGACGACGTTCCGGATCGAGGCTGCCCACGGCTTCAACCGGACGACGACGCGCACCTGGCTAGGCGATCTCGCGAAGGTCGCGGCACTCGCCGCGGCGCTGGGCTTGCCGCTCGCCGCGCTGACGATCTGGCTGATGCGCGCCACCGGCGCGGCGTGGTGGCTGTGGGTCTGGGCCGCGTGGATGGGTTTCCAGATCCTGCTGCTCGTGCTGTACCCGTCGGTGATCGCGCCGCTGTTCAACCGGTTCACGCCGTTGCCGGCCGGGCCGGCGCGCGAACGCATCGAGGCGCTGCTCGCGCGCTGCGGCTTCGCGAGCAAGGGTCTGTACGTGATGGACGGCTCGCGCCGCTCCGCCCACGGCAACGCCTACTTCACCGGCTTCGGGCGCGCCAAGCGGATCGTCTTCTTCGACACGCTGCTCGAGAAGCTCGGCGGCGACGAACTCGAGGCCGTGCTCGCGCACGAGCTCGGGCACTTCAGGCGGCGGCACGTCGCCAAGCAGATCGCCGTCGGCGCCGGCCTCGCCCTGGTCTGGCTGGCGCTGCTGGCGTGGCTGCTCGAAGCGGGTTGGTTCTACGAAGGCCTCGGCGTGCGTCCGGCGGCCGACCGGCCGGGCGTGGCGCTGACGCTCTTCTTCCTCGTCCTGCCGGTGTTCACGTTCCTGCTGGGCCCGGCGATGTCGCTGCTCTCGCGGCGGCACGAATTCGAAGCCGACGCGTTCGCCGCCGCGCACGCCTCGGGACCGGCGCTGGTGAGCGCGCTGGTGAAGCTCTATGAGGACAATGCCGCGACGCTGACGCCGGACCCGCTGCACTCGGCGTTCTACGATTCGCATCCGCCCGCGGCCGTGCGCGTGGCCCGCCTCGAGGCGCTGGCCGGCACGGCCCCGGCGAACGCGGCGCCGGCCGCCGCGTGAAGTCGCCGGCCGAACCCGGCACACCGCTGCGCGTTGCACGGACGGCGCGGCACTATCCAAGGGAGACCGCCATGAACTCCATACCCCTCGCCCTCCGTCGCCATCGCCAGCGGGGCTCGCGCGCCCGCGCGCTGCCCCCTGCCATCGCGCTCGGTCTCGCCCTGGCGCTGGCGCTGGCGCCCACCGCACCGGCGACTGCGACCGCCCCCGGCGACGCCGCGGCCGGCAAGACGCTGCACGAGAAGGACTGCGTCGCCTGCCACGCCCGCAAGTTCGGCGGTGACGCGACGAAGATCTACCTGCGCGCCGACCGCAAGGTCACGACGCCTGCCAAGCTGAAGGCGCAGATCGCCATGTGCAACACCGAGCTAGGCACCGGCTATTTTCCGGAGGAAGAGGATCATCTCGCCGCGTACCTCGAACTGAGCTACTACAAGTTCAAGTGACGCCGCCCCCGGTCGCCGTCGACGACCTCGCCGCACTGCACTGCGTGCGGGGCGCCGCGCCGCTGCCCGATGCCGAGGCGGCCGCGCTGGTCGCCCGGCTGCCGGGCTGGGAGCGCGTGGGCGACCGCATCGAAAAGGCCTTTCGCTTCGCCGACTACAAGGCGACGATCGCGTTCGTCAACGCCGTCGCGGCCATCGCGGAACGCGAGGACCATCACCCGGAGCTGCGCGTTCACTACGGCCGTTGCGTGGTCGCCTGGACGACCCACGACGCCGGTGGCGTGACGAAGAACGACGTCGTCTGCGCGGCGCAGGTCGAGCGGCTGCCCGCATGAACCGGCCCCGCGACGGAGCGCGCGGAACCGCCGGGCCGGGGGCCGGCCGGATCGCTGCCGGCGCCGCCCCGATCCACGGCGTCGTCGTCGCGATGTTCCGCCGCCATTACGCGGTGCGGCTGCCGGACGGCAGCGTCGTCGAGTGCGTGCTGAAGGGCCGGAAGGCGACCCCCGCCTGCGGCGACCAGGTGCGCGTCGCGCGGGTGGCGGGCGGCGGCGCGATCGAGGCGATCGAGCCGCGCCGGAATCTCGTCTACCGCTCCGACGCCTTCAAGGAAAAGCTGATCGCCGCGAACGTCACGCTGGTGGTAGGCGTCGTCGCTCCCGACCTGCCGGTCGATTTCGAGCTCGTCGACCGCTGGACGGTCGCCGCCGAGGCCGAGGGCTGCCGCTTCCTGCTCGTCGCCAACAAGTCCGACCACGCGGAGTTCGCCACGCTGCTCGCACGCACGGCCCCGTACCGACGCCTGGGCTACGACGTGCTGGCGCTCTCCGCAGTGCGGGACGTGTCGCCGATCCTGCCCCGGCTGGCCGGCGAGCACAGCGTGCTGGTCGGGCAATCGGGGATGGGCAAGAGCACCATCCTCAATGCCGTCGCGCCCGCGGCCGCCGCGCGCGTCGGCGAGGTGTCGACGGCGCTCGCCTCGGGCCGCCACACGACGACCGAGACCTCGCTGCACCTCCTTCCCGGCGATCCGGCCGGCGGCTGGATCGTCGACGCGCCGGGAATGAAGGCCTTCGGTCTCGCCCATCTCGACCCCGAGGACATCGCGTCGGCGTTCGTCGAGATTCGCCCCCTGCTCGGCCACTGCCGGTTCCGCGACTGCCGGCACGACCGCGAGCCGGGCTGCGCGGTGCAGGAGGCCGTCGGGCGCGGCGCGATCGCGCCGCACCGGCTCGCGCTCCTGCTCACGATGGTCGCGGAAAGCCGCGCGGTGCGCGATCCTTCGCGCTAGCGCCCACGCCCCCCGCCGATACCGTCCGCGCCGCAGCCACGATGACCGCCGATTTCGTCGACGTGACGCTGCGCGCCGGCGTCGCCCGCTTCCGCCGCCTCGTCTTTCCACGCCGCCGCGCGCTGTTCGAGCGGCTCGCCGACGGGCAGTCGCCGCAGGCGCTGTTCATCACCTGCGCCGATTCGCGCATCGTGCCGTCGCTGCTGACGCACACCGGGCCCGGGGACCTCTTCGTCGAGCGCAATCCCGGCAACGTCGTGCCGGTGTATGCGGAGGCCGGCGTCGGCGAATCGGCCAGCATCGAGTACGCCGTCGCCGTTCTGAAGGTGCCGCACATCATCGTTTGCGGACATTCCGACTGCGGCGCGATCTCCGGCATGCTGCACCCGGAGAAGGTCGCGGACGTGCCGGCGGTCGCGCGGTGGCTGCGTTACGGCGCGTCGGCGCGCGCACGCACGCTGGCCGCGGTGCCGGACGACGCCGACGATGCCGCGCGGCTGGAGATGCTGACGCGGCTCAACGTCGTCGCGCAGATGTCGCACCTCGCGACGCATCCGTCGGTGCGCGCCGCGCTGGACCGCGGCGCGCTGTCGATCCACGGCTGGGTCTATACCATCGAGACGGGCGAAGTGCAGGCCTGGGACCCGGCCCGCGCGGCGTTCCTGCGCTGGCCCGATTGACGTACGCGCCGTCCGGCGCTCAGGGCGCGAGATTGGCCAGCGTGAGCAGCAGGATCAGCAGCAGCCACAGGATCAGGGCGCGCCAGACGAGGCCGATGCCCGAGGACATCAGCGCCGCATCCGGATCCTCGCCCATGCCCAGCTCGGGCCGGCCATCGGGCGCCCCCGCCACCGTCGGCAGCGGGCCGCCGAGCGTCACCCCCAGCGCGCCGCCGCCGCTGGCCAGCACGATGCCGGCGATGTCGCCGCCCTCCTCCGCCGCCCACGACGCCGCCTGGGTGCGCCAGCAGTACGCGGCGTCCTCGAAGTCGCCGACGATCGCGAAGGAAAGCGCGGTCAGCCGCGCCGGGATCCAGTCGAGCAGCCACAGCAGCCGCCGCGCCGGCGCGCCGAAGCGGTCGCGCGCTCGGACGATCGGCGTCGTGTCCTCGCCGCTCTCGCCGGCGCGCCACTCGTGGGCAAGCAACGCCGCCGCCCGGTAGAGAACCGCCCCCGCCGGTCCCGGCAGCAGCACGAACCAGAACAGCGTGCCGAAGACGTGCCGGTACGAATCGACGAAGCCGCGCTCGATCGCCAGCCGCGCGACGTCGGTGCTCGACCACTCCGTCGACGCACCGCCGCGCCACCCCGCGAGCGCCCGTCGCGCGACCGCCAGGTCCCCGGACGCGAGCGCGGCCGCGATCGCCGAGAACGCGCTGCTGAAATGGCGGAAGCCCATCAGCAGGTAGAGCACGACGACGTTCCAGACGAACCCCAGCGCCGGGTGCACGACGGTGGCGAGCCAGAATACGCCGGCGGCCAGCGCGACCGGCGGCGCCAGCGCCGACAGTGCCGCGACCACCCCCTGTTCGCGCGTGCCGCCGTTGAGCTGCAGCTCCAGCCAGCGCGCGTAGCGGACGAACGCACGTTCGGCGCCGACCCGAAACCGGAACGCGCGCCACTGCTCGAGTCCCAGCGCGGCGAGGATGGCGAGAAAATTCATGGAGACGGGTGCGGGCGGGCGCGGTCAGCGGAGCAGTTCGCGGCTCACGTCCCGGAACAGCGGCGTCCCGGCCTCGCCCAGCCACTCGAACGCGACCATCTCGCGCGACACGACGCGCACGCCTTCCTCGCGCATGCGCCAGAGGGCGAGGTCGCGGTCGAGCTGGCGCCGCGAGCCGACGGCGTCGGCGACGACGTACACCTCCTTGCCCTCCTCGACCAGTTCCAGCGCCGTCTGCAGCACGCAGACGTGCGCTTCCATCCCGCACAGGACGATCTGCGGCCGCTCGGCGCCGGGCAGTCCCTGCAGGCACCGGGCCGCGACCGCGGAGAAGTGCAGCTTCGTCGCCACGGCCGCTTCCGGCAGGAGCTCGCGCACCGTCGGCACCAGGTGGCCCAGTCCCTTCGGGTACTGCTCGGTCGCCGCCACCGGCACGCCGACCATCTGCGCGGCGCGCACCAGCCACAGGACGCTCGCGACGACCGACTCGTGGTCGGCGATCGCCGGCACCAGCCTGGCCTGCACGTCGACGACCAGGAGCTGCGACCGCGGCGCATCGATCAACATGTTCGGTGCCTCATGTCTTCAGCTCCTCCCGGTCGCGGTACTGCTCCAGCGCCTCCGGATTGGCCAGCGACTCGACGTTCTTCACCGGCAGGCCGTGGACGACGTCGCGGACGGCGAGCTCGACGATCTTGTTGCTCTTGGTGCGCGGAATGTCCGTCACCTGCACGACCTTCGCCGGCACGTGTCGCGGCGTCGTGTTGGCCCGGATGTGGAGGCGGATCCGGTCGGCGAGCGCGTCGTCGAGCCGCAGGCCCTCCTGCAGCTTCACGAACAGCACGACGCGGACGTCGCCGACCTCGCCGGGCGGCCAGTCCTGGCCGATGACCAGGCTCTCGACGACTTCCGGCAGCTGTTCGACCTGCCGGTAGATCTCGGCGGTGCCGATGCGCACGCCGCCGGGGTTGAGCGTGGCGTCGGAGCGGCCGTAGATGACCATGCCGTCGTGTGCCGTCAGCTCGACGTAGTCGCCGTGGCACCAGACGCCGGGAAAGCGGTCGAAGTACGCGGCGCGGTACTTGGCGCCCTCCGGGTCGTTCCAGAACCGGACCGGCATCGACGGGAACGGGCTGCGGCAGACCAGCTCGCCCTTGTCGCCGCGCACCGGCTTGCCGTCGTCGTCCCAGACGTCGACGTCCATCCCGAGGCCGCGGCACTGCAGCTCGCCGCGCCACACCGGCAGCGTCGGCGCGCCCAGCGCGAAGCACGACACGATGTCGGTGCCGCCCGAGATCGAGGACAGGCAGAGGTCCTTCTTCACGCATTCGTAGACGTAGTCGAAGCTCTCGGGCGACAGCGGGCTGCCGGTGGAGAACATCGTCCGCAGGGCCGCGAGCTCGTAGTCCTTGCTCGGGACGAGGCAGATCTTCTTCGCCGCGTCGATGTACTTGGCCGAGGTGCCGAAATGGGTCATCCGCTCGCGGTCGGCGAAATCCCACAGCACCTTGCCGCGCAGGGCGAACGGCGAGCCGTCGTAGAGCAGCAGCGTCGCGCCGGTGGCGAGTCCCGACATCAGCCAGTTCCACATCATCCAGCCGCAGGTGGTGAAGTAGAAGAGGCGGTCGTCGCGCTTCACGTCGCCGTGCAGCAGGTGCTCCTTGAGGTGCTGCAACAGCGTGCCGCCGGCGCCGTGGACGATGCACTTGGGCTCGCCGGTGGTCCCCGACGAGTAGAGGATGTAGAGCGGATGGTCGAACGGCAGCCGCAGGTAGTCGATCGGCCCCGCCGGATGCGGCGCGATGAACGCATCGAGCGCGACGGCGCCGCGAATCGCGGCAAGCTCGTCGGACGTTGCCCGGCGCCTCGCGCAGGTACGGCACGACGACGACGCGCTCGACCGAGGGCAGCCGGGCGGCGATCGCTGCGACCTTGTCCTGGACCGGGATCGGCTTGCCGTTGTACCAGTAGCCGTCGACGGCGATGAGCAGCTTGGGCTCGATCTGGCTGAAGCGATCGAGCACACCCTCGACGCCGAAGTCCGGCGAGCACGACGTCCAGATCGCGCCGCGGCTGACCGCCGCCAGCATGGCGGCGAGCGCCTCGGGCATGTTGGGCAGGTAGGCCGCGACCCGGTCGCCGGCATTGACGCCGGCCGCGGCCAGCGCCGCGGCAAGGCGCGACACCAGCGCGAGGAGCTCGCCGTTGGTCATCTGCCGCTCGACCTTGTCCTCGCCGCGGAACACCAGCGCCTCGCGCCCGGGCTCCGCTGCGCGCCCGGCCAGCAGGTTCTCGGCGAAGTTGAGCCGCGCGTCCGGGAACCACTGCGCGCCCGGCATCCGGTCGCCGTCCACCAGCGTGCGCGCTCCGCGCTCGCCGACGATCCCGGCGTAGTCCCACACCGCGCGCCAGAACGTCTCCTTGTCGTCGATCGACCACCGCCACAGCGACGCGTAATCGGGCATCGGACGGCCGGTCGCCGCGGACACCCGCGCGGCGAACGCGGTCAGGTTGGCGGCGGCGATCCGTTCCGGGGACGGCTGCCAGAGCAGGGCGGTCTGGGTCATGGCGCGATGGTACCGGGATTGGGCGGCGGGCCGCGACGGGGTCGCCGCGATCAGCGGGCGCCGCCGGGCTCCGTCAGCGGCGCCGAAACCGCTTCGGGCAGCGGCGTCGAACGCCCGGTCGCGAGGTCGATCCAGACGATCCTGGCCGCACCCTCGGCGTAGCGCTCGCCGTCCTTCCAGATCTCGTAGAAGCTGTCGACACTGGAACGGCCGAGGTCGCCCAGGAACATGCGGACCTCGACCTCGCCGGGGTAGACGAGCGGCCGCTCGAAAGTGCAGCTCGCATTCACGATCACCGGTCCGCTGCCGCCGTACGCGGTGCGCGAGGGGAAGCGGTCGAACAGCCACTCGATCCGGGCCTGCTCCATGTAGCGGAAGTAGACCGTGTTGTTGACGTGTCCGAGCGCGTCCATGTCGCCCCAGCGGATCGGCTGGCGCGAGCTGTGGACGAGGGTGCGGGGCTTGTGGGTCATGGTCGGTGGCAGGTGGTCAGGTTCGCGCCGGCTCGCGTCGCAGCGACGCGGCGACCAGTTCGGCGATGTCACGCGTGACGATGGCGTCCCCGCGGCCGGCCGCACCGACGCCGTCGCCGATCATCACCGCGCAGTACGGGCACGCCGTGGCGATCACCTGCGGCGACTGCGGCAAGCCCTGCTCGACCCGCGTCACGTTGATCCGGCGGCCGATGTTCTCCTCCATCCACATCCGGGCGCCCCCGGCACCGCAGCACATCGCCTTCTCGCGGGCCAGCGGAAACTCGAGCGGCGCATCGCGCGCCACCCGCCGCAGGATCGCCCGCGGCGCCTCGTACTCGCCGTTGTGGCGGCCCAGGTAGCAGGGCTCATGATAAAGCACCCGCTCGAACTGCGGCACCAGATCGAGCCGTCCTTCGGCGATGAGCCGCGCCAGCAGCTGCGTGTGGTGGACGACCTCGTAGTGCCCGCCGAACTCCGGGTACTCGTTGGCGAGGGTGTTGAACGCGTGCGGATCGCAGGTCACGATCCGCTTGACGCCCAGCTCGGCGAACCTCGCCACGAGGGCCTGCGCCAGCTGCTGGAACAGCATCTCGTTGCCGGCGCGGCGGACGCATTCCCCGGTCGAGGTCTCGCCGGCCCCCAGGATGGCGAAGGGCACGCCTGCCGCGGCGAGCACCTCGACGAACGCGCGGGCGATCTTCTGCCCGCGGGGATCGAAGGACTGCGCCGAGCCGACGTAGAACAGCCAGTCGTCGGGGCCGAGATCGCCGGCCGCCGCGACCACGCGGACCGGCAGCCCGCGGGCCCAGTCGCCGCGCGTGTCCGCCGGCAGCCCCCAGGGATTGCTCTGCACCTCGTACGCGTTGAAGACCGCCTTCAGCTCGTGCGGAAACTCGCCGTCCATCATCACGCGGTGCTGCCGCATCCGGTAGAAGCGCGGCAGGTGCTCGAGCTCGATCGGGCACGCGGCCTCGCAGTAGCCGCAGGTCGTGCACGCCCACAGCGTGTCGTCGGAGATCACCTCGCCGACCAGCGCCGGCAGCGCCTCGTCGCCGGCCGGCGGACGCAGGATCGCTTCGCGCTGCGCCAGCAGGTGATGCTTGAGGCTGTCGTGGACCCACTTCTGCGACAGCGGCTTGCCGGTCAGGAACGTGGGGCACGCATCCTTGCACCGTCCGCACTCGGTGCAGGTGAACGCGTCGAGCCCCTCCTTCCACGTGAGGTCGCGCGCGGTGCGCACGCCGACCGTCATCGCGGCGGCGTCGGCGTCGTCGCTCATCAGCTTCTCGAGATCGACCGAGGGCACGCGGTTGGCCGGGCGGCCGCGTCGGAAGTACAGCGCCGGCAGTGCGGTCACGATGTGGAAATGCTCGCCCGCCGGCAGCAGCACCAGGAAGGTGAGCACGACGACGATCTGGATCCAGTAGGTCGCGTGGTAGCCGGCGGCGAGCGCGCCGGGCGACAGCCCCGAAAACGCGGTGCCGAGCCACGCGCCGGCAAACGCCCAGTCGCGCTCGTGCGCGATGCCGGGGTCGGCCGCCGCGAAGCGGGCGAAGCGGAAGCCGTCGAACAGGAGATCGGTGACGACGATCAGCAGGATCAGCGTCAGGATCAGCACCGCCTCGCGATTGGGCTCGAGGCGGACCGGCCGGCGCACGAACCGACGCCAGAACGCGTAGGCCAGGGCGACCAGCAGCACGATTTCCACGCCGTCCTTCAGCGCCGCGAACGCGCCGCCGGCGAGCCCCGGGTAGACGAACGGCTCGTGCCAGGCCATCACGCCGAGCTGGATCTTGCGCACCAGCAGCACCAGGAAGCCGACGAAGATCGCCGTGTGCATCAGGCCCGGCGCGCGGTCGAGGCGGATCATCCGCCGCTGCAGGAAGCCGTTGCGCAGGACGGTGCCGAGGCGGGCGAGCGGATCGTCGGTCCGCGGCTCGGGCGCCAGCGCCGCGACGATCGCGAGCTTGCGCCACGCGAGCGCGGCAAAGGCGGTGACGCTGGCCGCCAGGAGCAGGAGGAACGCGAGGGATCCCATCGACGGTAGGCAGCGGTTGGCGGCAGCGGGGACGGCTCGGCGCCGACACCTGGCGACGATGCGACGCGCTGCCGGCGGCGCTGCGGGCGGCGACTGCCCGGTGCACGCACCGACGCCCCGCCTTCCGCCGGCCGACGCCGGACTGCCGCATTATACAATTCGCGTTCCGGCCGCGACACCCGCGGCTCCCCCTGATGAACGACGGAGCGGCGATGGCAGTGGAACGCGAGGCGATGGAATACGACGTGGTGATCGTCGGCGGCGGGCCATCGGGCCTTGCCGCGGCCATCCGCCTCAAGCAGCTCGCCGCCGAACAGGGGCGCGACGTGTCGGTCTGCGTGCTCGAGAAGGGCTCGGAGATCGGCGCGCACATCCTGTCGGGCGCGATCATGGACCCGCGCGCCATGCGGGAGCTCTTTCCCGACTGGAAGGCGAAAGGCGCCCCGCTCGACACCCCGGTCAGCGAGGACCGCTTCCTCGTCCTGGGCCCCGAGAAATCATGGCGCATCCCCAACGGCCTGCTGCCGCCGCTGATGGACAACCATGGCATGTTCATCGTGAGCCTGGGCAACGTCTGCCGCTGGCTCGCGCGCGAGGCCGAGGCGCTCGGCGTCGAGATCTACCCGGGCTTTGCCGCCGCCGAAGTGCTGTTCGACGACAAGGGGGCGGTGGCCGGCGTTGCCACCGGCGACCTCGGCTTGGCGCGCGACGGCACGCCGAAGCCGGAGTTCCAGCGCGGCATGGAGCTGCGCGCGAAGTACACGCTCTTCGGCGAGGGCTGCCGCGGCTCGCTGGCGCAGGAGCTGATGGCCAGGTTCAACCTGCGCGACGGCGTCGATCCGCAGAAGTACGGCATCGGCATCAAGGAGCTGTGGCAGGTCGACCCGGCGCAGCACCGACCGGGGCTGGTGCTGCACTCGCAGGGCTGGCCGCTCGACAGCCGCAGCGGCGGCGGCTCGTTCCTCTACCACTTCGGGGACAACCTCGTATCGGTCGGCTTCGTCGTCCATCTCAATTATCCCAACCCGCACCTGTCGCCGTTCGACGAGTTCCAGCGCTTCAAGACGCACCCGGCGATCCGGCCGACGTTCGAGGGCGGCAAGCGGCTGGTCTACGGCGCCCGCGCGATCAACGAAGGCGGACTGCAGTCGGTGCCGCAGCTCGCGTTTCCCGGCGGCGCGCTGGTCGGCTGCTCGGCCGGCTTCGTCAACCTGCCGCGGATCAAGGGTTCGCACAACGCGATGAAGACGGGGATGCTCGCCGCCGAGAGCGCGTACGCGGCGCTGGGCGCGGGTCGCGAGCGCGACGTGCTCGCCGATTATCCCGAGGCGTACCGGCGCTCGTGGGTCTACGAGGATTTGTACAAGGTCCGCAACGTGAAGCCCGGGCTCAAGTGGGGCATGTGGGCGGGAACGCTGCACGGCGGTCTGCACATGTGGCTCAACGACCTCGGGCTGGGACGGCTCGTCGGCTGGACGCTGCGCCACGGCAAGGCCGATCACGAGGAAACCGCGCCCGCGGCGGCCATGCCGCCGATCGCGTATCCGAAGCCGGACGGTGTGGTCAGCTTCGACAAGCTGTCCAGCGTGTTCCTGTCCAATACCGCCCATGAGGAAGACCAGCCGGTCCACCTCCGGCTGCGCGACACCCGCGTGCCGCTCGCGATCAACCTGGCCGTCTACGGCGGGCCGGAACAGCGCTACTGCCCCGCCGGGGTCTACGAATACGTGCCTGACGAGGTGCTGGGCGGCGTCGCGCAGCGGCTGCAGATCAACGCCGCGAACTGCGTCCACTGCAAGACCTGCGACATCAAGGACCCGCGGCAGAACATCCACTGGGTCACGCCCGAAGGCGGCGGCGGGCCGAACTACCCGAACATGTAGCGGCGCGCGGCCCGCGTCGAACGGCACCCGAAGGCCCGGGGCACCGCGACGGCCGCGGTCAGCGACCGGCGGCTGCCGTGCCGGCCGCCGAACCCAGCCACGCGGCCCCGCGCACTCCGCTCGAGTCGCCGTGGCGGTTGCGCACCAGCCGGGTGTCGACGCGATCGCTGAACACCCACGGTCCCCATAGCGCCGGCACCCGGGCGTAGAGGCGTTCGATGTTGGACAGTCCGCCGCCCAGCACGATCACGTCCGGGTCCAGCACATTGATGACGTGGGCGAGCGCGCGGGCGAGCCGCTCCTCGTAGCGGGCCAGCGTCTGTTGCGCGGCGACGTCGCCGGCCGCGGCGGCGGCGCCGATGGCCGCAGCCGTCGGCGTCGCGCCGCCGTCCCCGCCGGCCGTCGGCGGCGTGGCGGGGAGCGCGCCGATCGCCCGCGCATGATCGCGTTCGAGGCCGGGACCGGACAGGAAGGTCTCGATGCAGCCCGATCGCCCGCAGAAACACGCCGCGCCCGGCCGCTCGTCGTCGCGGGGCCACGGCAGCGGGTTGTGGCCCCACTCGCCGGCGATGCCGTTGGGGCCGTCGAGCACCCGGCCATCGACGACGATGCCGCCCCCGACGCCGGTGCCCAGGATCACGCCGAAGACGACGCGCGCACCGGCGCCGGCGCCGTCGGTCGCCTCGGACAGCGCGAAGCAGTTGGCGTCGTTGCTCATCGCGATCGGCCGGCCCAGCGCGACCGCCAGGTCGGCGCGAAAGGGCCGGCCGTTGAGGCACACCGAATTGGAGCCGCGCAGGAGTCCGGTCGCGCGCGACAGCGAGCCGGGCGTGCCGATGCCTACGGTGGCCCCGCCGGCGCCCAGGCGCAACTCGTCTTCCACCGCCGCCACCAGGGCGGCCAGGGCAGCGATCGTCCCTTCGTACGTGCCCTTCGGGGTCGCGATGCGCCGGCGCAGCAGCTCGACGCCGTCCGGCGCGAATGCGGCGATCTCGATCTTGCTGCCGCCGAGGTCGATGCCCAGCCGGACCGGGGAGGAGGCGGAGGTGGATGCAGGGCATCGTGGGGTGGGAACCGCGGCCGCGGCGCGTGCACGCAACGGGACAGTTCGCTCGGACCGATTCAGGTTGACGCACGGAAGCGCGATGGCCGAATATTACAGCCTTCGCACAGGAGGCGGCACGCCGAGGCCGCCCGCCCCCAGGAGGAGTTCCTTCATGTACCCGCCTCGCCATCGCGTCCGCACCGCCGTGGTCACCTCGGCCGTCGTCGCCGCACTCGCGCTTCCCGCCGGCCCCGCCCTCGCGCAGGGCGTCGTCAACGTCATCTGTCCGGTCCAGGCGGAATGGTGCAACCTCGCCGCGACGACCTTCGAGAAGGAAACCGGCATCAAGGTGACGATGACGCTGAAGGGGTCCGGCGAGTCGTTTGCGCAGATCGCCGCCGAGAAGGCGAACCCGAAGCTCGACGTCTGGTTCGGCGGCACCGGCGACCCGCACCTGCAGGCGGCCGAGCAGGGGCTGCTCGAGGAATACAAGTCGCCGCTGCTGCCCGAGCTGCAGCCCTGGGCGCAACGGCAGGCCGAGCAGTCGAAGTACCGCACCGTCGGCATGTACCTGGGCGCGCTGGGCGTCGGATACAACACCGAGCTGCTGGCGAAGAAGAAGCTCGCGGCGCCCGCCTGCTGGCGCGACCTGACCAAGCCCGAGTACAAGGGCGAGGTCCAGATGGCCAATCCCAACGCGTCCGGCACGGCGTACACGGCGATCGCCACGCTGGTGCAGGTGTTCGGCGAGGAAGAGGCGTTCAAGTTCCTCAAGGCGCTGCACGCCAACATCAACAACTACCCGCGCTCGGGCGTGGCGCCGATCAAGGCGGCGGCACGCGGCGAGACGCTGGCTTCGGTCTCGTTCATCCACGACGTCGTGACCGAGGCGCAGGCGGGCTTCCCGGTCAAGGGCGTGGCGCCCTGCGAGGGCACCGGCTACGAGATCGGCTCGCTGTCGATCGTCAAGGGCGCGCGCAATCTGGACAACGCGAAGAAGTTCGTCGACTGGGCGCTGTCGGCGAAGGCGCAGGCGCTGGGCGCGCAGGCGAAGCAGTTCCAGATTCCCTCGAACAAGGCGGCGCCGATCTCGCCGCTGTCGCCGAAGCTCGAGGAGATCAAGCTCATCAACTACGACTTCGCCAAGTACGGCAGCTCGGCCGAGCGCAGGCGGCTGCTCGAGCGCTGGGACCGCGAGGTCGGCTCGATCGCGACCAAGTGACGGTTGCCGTGATTCGACTGCCGTTCCGCGCGACGCGCGATCGCCGCGGGCGCGTTCGCGCTGGGGGCGGCGCTGGCGCTGGCGTTGCTGCCGGCCCCCGCCCTGGCCCAGGGCCAGCTCAACCTGTACTGCAGTTCGCCCAACACGGCCTGGTGCCAGGGCATGGCGGTCGGGTTCGAGAAGGCGACCGGCACCCGCGTGGCCGTGATCCAGAAGGCCACCGGCGAAATGCTGGCCCAGATCAAGGCCGAGAAGGAGAACCCCAAGGGCGACGTCTGGTGGGCGGGCCCGGGCGACTCGTACCTGCAGGCGGCCGAGGAAGGTCTGCTCGAGGAGTACCGGTCGCCGAACGTCGGCCAGCTCTACGACTGGGCGCAGCGGATCACCGATATCTCGAAGAACCGTGTCTCCGGCGTCTACGGCGGCATCATCGCGCTCGGCTACAACACCGAGATCGTGGCGAAGAAGCGGCTGCCGGTGCCGAAGTGCTGGAAGGACCTCGTCGACCCGGTCTACAAGGGCGAGATCATGTTCGGCAACCCGAATTCCTCGGGCACCGCCTACCTGATGCTCGCGACGCTGGTGCAGGTGTTCGGCGAGGACGCCGCGTTCAGGTACATGCTCGACGTCCACCGCAACGTCAACCAGTACGCGCGCTCCGGGATCGGTCCGATGACCGCGGTGACGCGCGGCGAGACGGCGATCGGGAGCACGGTGCTGCACGGCGTGATCAACGAGATCGTGCGCGGCTTCCCGGTCGAGCCGGTGCTGCCCTGCGAAGGGGTCGGCTACGAGATCGGCTCGACGGCGATCATCAGGGGCACGCGCAACCCCGAGGCCGCACGCCGGTTCATCGACTACGCGCTGTCCCCGGACGGGCAGAAGATCGGGCTCGACGTCAAGGAGTTCGCGATCCCGACCAACCGGAACGTGCCGCTGCCGCCGCAGGTGCCCAGGCTGTCCGAGATCAAGGTCATCAACTACGACTTCGCGAAGTACGGCAGCTCGGCCGAGAGGCGCCGGCTGCTGGAGCGCTGGGAGAAGGAAATCAACGCGGCGCCCCGATGACGTCGCGCCCCCTCCTCCTGTGGCTCGCCGTCGGGGCCGCGGGCCTGCTGTGCGTGCCCTGGTACATGCTGCAGGACTCGGTGCTGTCGACCGGCTGGATCACCGGCTTCACCGCCAGGGACAACGCGCCCGCGCTGTGGCAGATCCTCGGGCACGGGCGATCCTGGCTGGCGCCGATCGTGCTGCTGTGGGCCGCCTGCGCGCTCGCGCTCGTCCCCTCGCTCGGCCGCCGGACGCGCGCGAACCTGCTGCTGGCGCTGGGCGCGCTCGGCTTCGTCTACACGCTGGCACAGGGCTTCGCCATCGGCGCCCGCGGGTTCGGCTTCGAGTCGCTCGCGTCGGTGTTCGGCGAGCTCAAGAGCGGCCAGTTCGGCATGGGTCTGGGCGCGGCGCTGGTGCTGACCGCGTTCGCGATGCTGTTCTCGCTCGGCCTCGCCGGCCGCGGGCTGTTCAAGGGTGACGGCTTCGTCGCCGGCAGCGTGGTCACCGTCGCGGTGCTGGTCGGCCTGTTCACCTTCTTCCCCGTCGTCAGGATCCTGATCTCGGCGGTCGAGACGTCCGACGGCGCGTTCTCGCTGCCGGCGTTCTTCGCGCGGCTGTTCACCGAGAAGACCTGGGGTCTCGGCTGCCTGGGCGCCGGCACGCGCTGCGGCGTCGCGTGGAATACGCTGGCGCTGGCGCTGGCCTGCGCGATCGGCTGCACCGCGCTGGGACTCGCCTTCGCCCTGATAGCCACGCGGACCAGCTTCCCGTACAAGCGGTCGCTGCGCGTCCTGTCGGTGCTCCCGATCATCACCCCGCCCTTCGTGATCGGCCTCGGGCTCATCCTGATCTTCGGCCGCTCGGGCCTGGTCAACCAGTTCCTCGAGTGGGCATTCCACGTCGAGCCCACGCGGTGGATCTACGGCTTCCAGGGCGTGCTGGTCGCGCAGGTGTTCGCGTTCACGCCGATCGCCTTCCTGGTGCTGATCGGCGTCGTCGAGGGCGTGTCGCCGTCGATGGAGGAAGCCGCGCAGACGCTGCGCGCCGACCGCTGGCAGACGTTCACGACGGTGTCGCTGCCGCTGATGCGGCCGGGGCTGGCCAACGCGTTCCTGATCAGCTTCATCGAGTCGATCGCCGATTTCGGCAACCCGATCCTGCTGGGCGGCAACTTCGGCGTGCTGTCGACCGAGATCTTCTTCTCGGTGGTGGGAGCGCAGCTCGACCAGGGGCGCGCGGCGACGCTCGGCATCGTGCTGCTGGCGTTCGCGCTCGGCGCGTTCTTCCTGCAGCGCCGGGTGCTGGGCCGCAAGGTCTACACGGCGCTGTCCGGCAAGGGCGATTCCGGCCTGCCGACCCAACTGCCGGACGCGGCGCGACGGCTGTGCTACGGCGTCGCGCTGCCCTGGGCCGCGCTGACCGTCGTCATCTACGCCATGGCGCTGGTCGGCGGCTTCGTCGAGACCTGGGGTCGCGACTACACGCCCACGTTCAGGCATTACGTCAAGGCATTCGGCCTGGACTGGGGCCCGAACGGGCTCATCTGGGCGGGCGCCGCGTGGAATTCGTTCTGGACCACGGTCAAGCTGTCCGCCATCGCCGCGCCGGTGACCGCGGCGCTGGGCATCCTGGCGGCGTACCTCCTCACCCGGCAGAAGTTCGTCGGGCAGGCGACGTTCGAGTTCGGCACCATGCTGTCGTTCGCGATTCCCGGCACCGTGATCGGCGTGTCGTACATCCTGGCCTTCAACGTGCCGCCGATCGAGATCACCGGCACGGCGATCGTGCTGATCGTCTGCAACGTGTTCCGCAACATGCCGGTGGGCGTGCGCGCCGGCATGGCGTCGATGACCCAGATCGACAAGAGCCTCGACGAGGCGTCGACCACGCTCGGCGCGCGCGGCTACACCACGCTGCGGACGATCCTGCTGCCGCTGCTGAAGCCCGCGATCGTCGCCGCGCTGGTCTACAGCTTCGTGCGCGCGATGACGACCGTGTCCGCGGTGATCTTCCTCGTCTCCGCCGAGTACGAGTGGGCGACGACGTACATCATCAACCGCGTCATCAACGGCGACTACGGGGTCGCGATCGCCTACAGCTCGGTGCTGATCCTGCTGATGATCGTCGTCATCTTCATCATCCAGAAGCTCGTCGGCGAACGGCGGCTCGGCCGCCGCTCGCAGCCGACCGCCGCACCGGGCAGCCCGGGCGGCGGCGTCGGTCAACTCGGTGGCACTGCTGCCTGAAACGGATTGCCTCCACGATGAAAGCCGCCTCCATCGAGTTCCGCCACGTCGTCAAGCGCTACGGCGACGTCACGGCCGTGCGCGACGTCTCGTTCACTGTCGCCGCCGGCACGCTGGTGACGCTGCTGGGGCCGTCGGGCTGCGGCAAGACGACGATCCTGCGGATGATCGCCGGCCTCGAGCTGCCGAGCGAAGGGCGGATCCTCATCGGCGGCGAGGACGTCACCGAGCTTGCCGCCTGCGACCGCGACGTGTCGATGGTCTTCCAGAGCTATGCGCTGTTCCCGCACATGAGCGTGCTGGAGAACGTCCGCTACGGCCTGGTCGTGACGCGGACGCCGATCGCGCAGGCCGACGAGAAGGCGCGCGTCGCGCTGGCCACCGTGGGCCTCACCGGATACGACGAACGGCTGCCGTCCGAGCTGTCGGGCGGCCAGCAGCAGCGCGTCGCCGTCGCCCGGGCGCTGGTGCTCGAACCCTCGGTGCTGCTGTTCGACGAGCCGCTGTCGAACCTCGACGCGCGGCTGCGCCGCCAGATGCGCGAGGAAATCCGCGACCTGCAGCGACGGCTGGGACTCACCGTCGTCTACGTGACGCACGACCAGGCCGAGGCGATGGCCGTGTCCGACCGCATCATCGTGATGAACCGCGCGGTGATCGCGCAGGAAGGCGTGCCGCGGGAGCTCTACGAGCAGCCGCAGGACCCGTTCGTCGCCGGCTTCATGGGCGACGCCAACCGGGTGCGCGGTACGCTGGGCAACCGGGACGCGACGCACGCGGACGTGACGCTCGGCCCGGTCGTGCTGCGGCTGCCGCATCGCGGCCAGCCCGACGGCGAGGTCGAGGTCGCGCTGAGGCCGGAGGCGATCGAGTTCCTTCCCGCCGGCGCCGCGGGGCTCCCGGCGACGGTGAAGAAATCGGCGTATCTCGGCCAGCTGATGGAATACACGCTGCAGACCGCCGTGGGGGAACTCTTCGTCATCTCGACCGCGGTCGACCGGCCGCTCGGCGGCCGGTGCGCAGCTGACGCTGACGCTGGCGAACCACGGCGTGGTCGTGGTGCCCCCGGGACCGATTTGAGGCGCGGCACGGCGTCGGGTGCGACGCGGGACCGCCGCTCGGCCGCCCCGCGGGCCCTGCCCCGTCGACCCGGCGTGCGGCGGACGCCGACTGCGTTCAGCGCAGCGTCGCGTTGATCCCCGCGAGCGCTGCGGAGCCGGGCACCAGCACCGCGTCGGACAACGCGTTGAGCGGCGTCGCCACGGTGTGCTGCGCGTCGTGCAGGTCGCCGCTGTCGGGCTGCAGGTAGAGCAGGCCGGTGACCACTTCGCCGCGGGCGCGGTGCGCCTCGAGGTAGCTCATCGCGCCGACCTTGTCGGTGGGGTCGTACTCGGCGTGCAGCCGGCGCAGCGACAGCGTGGTGCCGTCGTGCAGCGCCACCTGCTGCAGCTCGCCCGGCGCGACGGCGGTCTCGATCGGCGCGCGCAGGGGCATGAAGTCGAGGCGGTTGACCGCGTCGTTGTGCGCGCGCACGTAGTCGTAGCTGCGCGTCGAGCCGCTGTGGTTGTTGAACGCGACGCAGGGACTGACGACGTCGATCAGCGCCGCGCCGCGGTGCTCGATCGCGGCCTTGATCAGCGGCACCAGCTGCTCCTTGTCGCCGGAAAACCCGCGCGCGACGAAGCTGGCGCCCAGCACGATGGCGAGCTGCGCCAGGTCGATCGGCGAGTCCTCGTTGGTGACGCCCTTCTTGCTCTTCGATCCCCGGTCGGCGGTGGCCGAGAACTGGCCCTTGGTCAGCCCGTAGACGCCGTTGTTCTCGACGACGTACAGCATGTTGACGCCCCGACGCATCGCGTGGGCGAACTGGCCCAGCCCGATCGACGCCGAGTCGCCGTCGCCGGACACGCCGAGGTAGATCAGGTCGCGGTTGGCGAGGTTGGCGCCGGTCAGCACCGACGGCATCCGGCCGTGGACACTGTTGAAGCCGTGCGACTGACCGAGGAAGTACGTCGGCGTCTTCGACGAGCAGCCGATGCCCGACAGCTTGGCGACGTGGTGCGGCGGCACGGCGAGCTCGAAGAACGCCTGGATGATCGCCGCCGAGATCGAGTCGTGCCCGCAGCCGGCGCAGAGCGTCGACACGGGGCCTTCGTAGTCGCGGCGGGTGAAGCCGAGGGCGTTGGTCGGCAGCGACGGATGGTGCAGCCTGGGCTTGGCGAGGTAGGTCATTTGCCGACTCCCGTCTTGCGGTCGCGCGAGCGCAGCGGCGCCACGTTGAACAGCCGCGCCTGCTCGCCGATCTCGCGGGTGATGAAGCGCGCCGTCAGCGGGTTGCCGTCGTAATGCAGCACCGGGACCAGCTTGTCCGGCGGGATCCCGCACTCGTTGACCAGCAGCATCCGCAGCTGCGCGTCGCGGTTCTGCTCGACGACGAACACGACCTCGTGCGCGTTGATGAAGTCGGTCACCTCGTCGGCGAACGGGAACGCGCGGATGCGCATGCGGTCGAGGTGGATGCCCTGCTCGGCCATCTGCACCAGCGCCTCGGCCATCGGCGCGCCGGTGGAACCGTAGTAGACGACGCCGGCGCGCGTCGGCTCGGCGGCGCGCTCGATCACCGGACCGGGCACCAGCGACTTGGCCGTCTCGAACTTGCGCAGCAGCCGCTGCATGTTGTCGGTGTACGCGGCGCCGTCCTCGGTGTAGCGGGCGTAGCGGTCCTTCGACGTGCCGCGGGTGAAGTACGCGCCGCGCTTCGCGTGGGTTCCGGGGATGGTCCGGAACGGGATGCCGTCGCCGTCGACGTCGAGGTAGCGGCCGAAATCGCGACCGGCCTCGAGTTCGGCGGCGGTCATCACCTTGCCGCGGTCCAGCCGCTTCGTGTCGTCCCACGCGAACGGCGCGGTCAGCCATTCCTGCATGCCGATGTCGAGGTCGAGCAGCACGAACACGGGGGTCTGCAGCCGGTCGGCAAGGTCGAAGGCCTGCGCGCCCATGCTGAAGCACTCGGTCGGGTCCTCGGGGAACAGCAGCGGGTGCTTGGTGTCGCCGTGCGACGCGTAGGCGCAGGAAAGCACGTCCGGCTGCTGCGTCTTGGTCGGCATGCCGGTGGACGGGCTGCCGCGCTGCACGTTGAACAGCACCGCGGGAATCTCGGCGAAGTACGCGAGGCCCAGGAATTCCTGCATCAGCGATATGCCGGGGCCCGACGTCGCGGTGAACGCGCGCGCACCGTTCCAGCCGGCGCCGATGACCATGCCGATCGACGCCAGCTCGTCCTCGGCCTGCACGATGGCGTAGCGGTGGCGGCCGTCGGCGTCGACGCGCAGCTTGCCGCAGTACGACATGAACGCCTCGGCCAGCGACGTCGACGGCGTGATCGGATACCAGGCGCAGACCGTCGCGCCACCGTAGACCGCGCCCAGCCCCGCCGCCCGGTTGCCTTCGACGAAGATGCGGTCGCCGACGGCGTCGCGGCGCTCGACCCTGAGGCCGATCGCCGGCAGGTTGGCCCGGGCCCAGTCGTAGCCGCAGCGGAACGCGCCGCGGTTGGCGTCCAGCAGCGGCGCCTTGTCCTTGCCGCGGAACTGCACCGACAGCAGGCCCTCGACGACGTCCGGCTCGATGCCGAGCAGCCCGGCGAGCGCGCCGACGTACATGATGTTCTTGAACAGCTGCCGCTGCCGCACGTCGCTGTAGCGCTGGTGGCAGAGCTCGGTCAGCGGCACGCCCAGCGCGGTGACGTCGGCGCGCAGCTTCGAGGCCGGCAGCGGCCGCGCCGAGTCGTAGAGCACGTAGCCGCCGGGCTCGACCTCGGCCAGGTCGGTGGCCATCGTCTCCGGGTTCATCGCCACCATCAGGTCGACGCCGCCGCGCCGGCCGCGCCAGCCGGCCTCGACGACCCGGACTTCGTACCAGGTCGGCAACCCCTGGATGTTGGACGGGAAGATGTTGCGCGCCGCCACCGGCACGCCGCTGCGCAGGACCGCCTTGGCGAACAGCCCGTTCGCGGACGCCGAGCCCGAGCCGTTCACGTTGGCGAACTTGACGACGAAGTCGTTGGTGCGACTGATCGGATTCATGGTCACTCCGCCGCCGCGTCGGCCGTCTGCGCTTCCCTGGCGCGGCCGGGCAGGTGGATCTTCGGGGTGTCGCCGGCGTGGGTCATCACCAGCAGCGACTTCTTCATGTCCCAGGCGCCCGTCGGGCAGCGCTCGGCGCAGAGGCCGCAGTGCAGGCAGACGTCCTCGTCCTTGGCCATCACGCGGCCGGTCTTGAGCAGCCCGGAGACGTACAGCGCCTGGTCGGTGCGCAGCGCCGGCGCGTGCAGGCGCTGCCGCAGGTCCGCCTCGTCGCCGTCGGCGGTGAACGTGATGCAGTCCATCGGGCAGATGTCGACGCAGGCGTCGCACTCGATGCACAGCCGGTCGCTGAACACCGTCTGCACGTCGCAGTTGAGGCAGCGCTGCGCCTCGGCGAACGCGAGCTTCGGGTCGAAGCCGAGCTCGACCTCGACCTTGATGCTCTTCAGCGCGATGACCGTGTCCTTGAGCGGCACGCGATGCCGCTTGTCGGCGGTGATCGCGTTGTCGTAGCTCCACTCGTGGATGCCCATCTTCTGCGAGATCAGCAGATACGTGGGCGGCGGCCGCTGCGCGGGATCGTCGCCGCGGCAGCGCCGGTCGATCGAGATCGCCGCGTCGTGTCCGTGCGCGACGGCCCAGATGATGTTCTTGGGTCCGAACGCCGCGTCGCCGCCGAAGAACACGTCCGGACGCGTCGACGCCATCGTCTGCCGGTCGACCACCGGCAGCCCCCAGCGGTCGAACTCGATGCCGAGGTCGCGCTCGATCCAAGGAAACGAGTTCTCCTGCCCCACGGCGACCAGCACGTCGTCGCAGTCGAAGCGCACCTCGGGCTCGCCGGTCGGAACCAGTTCGCGCCGGCCCTTGGCGTCGTAGCGCGGCGCGACCTTGTCGAAGCTGATGCCGACGAGCCTGCCGCCCTCGTGCAGGAACGCCTTGGGCACGAGGTAGTTGTGGATCGGAATGCCCTCGTGCATGGCGTCTTCCTTTTCCCAGGGCGACGCCTTCATCTCGTCGAAACCGGAACGGACCACGACGTGGACGCTCTCGCCGCCCAGCCGGCGCGCGCTGCGGCAGCAGTCCATCGCCGTATTGCCGCCGCCCAGCACCACGACGCGCTTGCCGATCTTGTCGACGTGGCCGAACGACACCGACGACAGCCAGTCGATGCCGATGTGGATGTGCTTCGCCGCTTCCCTGCGGCCGGGGATGTCGAGGTCGCGCCCGCGCGGCGCGCCGCTGCCGACGAACACCGCGTCCCAGCCCTCCTGCAGCAGCGCCGCCATCGAGTCGATGCGCCGGCCGCGGCGGAACTCGACGCCGAGGTCGAGCACGTAGCCGACTTCCTCGTCGATCACCGTGTCGGGCAGGCGGAACTTGGGAATCTGCGTGCGCATCATGCCGCCGGCCTTGGCGTCGCCGTCGAACACGACGCAGTGGTAGCCAAGCGGCGCCAGGTCGCGCGCGACGGTCAGCGACGCCGGACCCGCGCCGACCAGCGCGATGCGCTTGCCGTTCTTCGTCGCCGCCGGCCGCGGCATCCGCGCCCTGACTTCGTCCTCGTCCTTGAAATCGGCGGCGGCGCGCTTCAGCCGGCAGATTGCCACCGGCTCCGGCTTGACCTCGGACTTGCGATGCTCGGGCGAGCCTTCCTCGACCCGGCCGCGGCGGCAGGCGGGCTCGCAGGGCCGGTCGCAGGTGCGGCCGAGGATGCCGGGAAAGACGTTCGACTTCCAGTTGAGGAGGTAGGCATCGGTGTAACGCCCGCCTGCGATCATCCGGATGTACTCGGGCACGGGGGTGTGGGCGGGACATGCCCACTGACAATCCACGACCTTGTGGAAATAGTCGGGGTTCGCGATGTCCGTCGGCTTCAAGCAGACTCCTCCAGTGGGCAGCCCGGGTCCGCGGCGTGACGCTCGACCTTCCGCGCGATGGCATGCGGAAGTTCATCGGACCTTCGTTCCGGCTGCGAGGATGCTACGCCAGACGCGCAACCGGGGAAAGGCAAAGCCGCTGGACGGCGCCCTGTGGCATTGCAGCAATGGCATTCGCTGCAACGAGGGCGCGTGCCGGGAGCATCCTGCGCCCGACTTCGCGCTGAAATAACCATGATGCAGCAGCGGTTACCGGACCCATCGATCCTGCCCGGACTCCGGCGCGTCGCTGCACGCACATCGTCCCCGCTCCGGCGGCAGGATTCGCGGTTTGCGCGCGGTCACCGCTCGGGCGCGCAGCTGCGAAAGCCGCAGAACGGATCGTGGCGCGACGGCACGTAGAAGTTGCGGAAGCGCGGGTGCGCGAGCCGCGGCGACGTCGCCCACGACGCGCCGCGCAGCACGCGATGGTCGCCGAACCAGGGTGCCGAGTATTCGGCGTAGGGCTGCGCGGCGAAACCCGGGTACGGCAGAAACGGCGAAGCCGTCCATTCCCATACGCCACCGGCCGGCAGCGCGTGCAGCGCGGCGAACTCCCACTCGGCCTCGGTCGGCAACCGCCGCCGCGCCCAGTGGCACCACGCCGCCGCCTCGTGGGCGTTGACGTGCTGCATCGGCGCGTCCGGCTGCAGCGGCAGCCAGCGATCGAAGCGGCGCTGCTGCCAGCCGCCGCCGCGATCCGTCGAACGACGCCAATGCGCCGGTGTCTGGCGCGAACACGCCGCCAGCCACGCCAGTCCGTCGTCGTCCCAGAATTCGGTACGGCGGTAGCCGCCGGCATCGACGAATGCCGCGAACTCGCCCTGCGTCACGCAGCGGCGCGCGATGGCGAACGGCGCCAGCGTCACCGGATGCGACCAGCGCTCGTTGTCCCAGACGAAGCGTCGTTCGGCGTCTGCCCGGTGACGAGCCCTGGTCGAAGGCTCCTCCGGCGAACTCGAGGTCCCCCATGGCGACCGCCGGGCCGGCGACCCGTGCCGCTGCAGCCTCCAGCGCCGGCGGCGTCGGCAGCGCGAGGGTCTGCAGCGTCATCAGCAGCGCCTCGGCGTGCATGTCCTCGTGCAGCAACGCGAGTTCGGCGAAGTACAGGTCGTCGCGCGCGTTCGCCGCGGCGAGCGCCTCCTGCGTGTCGTCGAGCACCGCCGCGAGATAGGCAAGCACGCCGTCCCAGTCGGGCAGCGGCAGGTCCCAGCGGGCGTCGTGCGGGACCCTGGCCGAATTCCAGAGCGCGTCGGCGCCGGCGATGCGCGACGGCGTGCGCGCGCCGGTCGGGTCGTCGGCCGCATGGCGACGGCACCAGAACTCCTGGAACCAGCCGATGTGACCGAGCTCCCAGCGCGGCGGATTGACCTCCGCCAGCCGCGGGAATTCGCGCTGGGCTGCCGTGAGATGGGCGTAGACCGACAGCGTGCGGGCGCGGGTGGCCGCAAGGGCGCCGGCAAGGTGTTGCGCGTGCCGAGAGCGATTCACGGCAAAGGGCGAAATCCCGGAATGTGCTGTGGAACCGGCGCGCCGTCCGCTGGCCCGAAGCCATGCACCGGCGCTGTCCCAGACTACCCGCAAGCGCGGTCGACGCCAATTGCCTGGTTGCCCATGGCAGCGACGCGGCCCGAGGACTTCCGCCGCGTCCCGCTCCGCCAATACGGCCCCGCCTATAATCCTGCGTATTCCGGTGACGATCGACCGGCTGCGCCCGGCAGCCACCCCTCGCCGCCGCGCTCCGCCATGTCCCACCGCCCCGCCCTCCTCCTCGTCACGCCCTACGCCGCGGACGCCAACAACGGCAACTGGCGGACCGCGGCGCGGTGGGCGCGCCTGCTGGCGCCCGGGTACCGCGTTCGCGTGCAGGGTCCGGACGATCCGGTCGTCGGCGGCGGGCGCGAGGACGCGGTGGCGCTGATCGCGCTGCACGCGCGCCGCAGCCGCACGGCGATCCGCGCCTGGTCGCGGTCGCGGCCGGATGCCGCGCTGCTGGTCGCGCTGACGGGCACCGATCTCTACCGGGATCTGCCGGCGGGCGACACCGACGCGGCGGCGTCGATCGCCGTCGCCGACCGCCTGATCGCGCTGCAGGATGACGCGCCGACGCACCTGCCGCCCGCGGCGCGCGCGAAGACCGACGTCGTGTACCAGTCGGCGCGCACGCTCAAGCCATGGCCCGGCAAGCGCGACGACCGGCTGCACTGCCTGCTGGTGGCGCACCTGCGCGAAGAGAAGGATCCGCGCACGGCGTTCGCGGCATGGCGGGCGCTGGCGCCGGACGTTCCGGCGACGCTCAACATCATCGGTGCGACGCTGGACCCGGCGCTGGGCGACGCGGCGCGCGCGCTGGCCAGGGCGGACCCGCGCGTGCGCGTGCTCGGCGCGCGGCCGCACGCGTGGACGCGGCAGGCGATCAAGCGCGCCCACCTGCTGCTGGTGCCATCGCGGATGGAAGGCGGCGCCAACGTCGTCGCCGAGGCCGTGACTTCGGGCACGCCGGTGCTGGGCAGCCGCATGTCCGGCAACGTCGGCATGCTGGGATCCGACTACCCCGGCTGGTTCGACCTCGGCGACGCGTCGGGCCTCGCCGCGCTGGTGCGGCGTGCCCACGACGACCGCAGTTTCCTCGCCGAGCTGGCTGCGGCCTGCGCGCGCCGCGCGCCGCGCTTCGCGCCGGCCGCCGAGGCCGCGGCCCTGCGGGACAGCGTCGAGCGCGCCCGGTCCGCGGCGAACCTGCGCGCCGGTAGAATGTCGGATCTCGCGGCGGCCAGGACGCCTGCCCCATCGAATTCAGGAACCCCATGAACGCTCCCGAACGCGCCGCGCTGCGGCTCACCTCGTTCAGCCACGGCGGCGGCTGCGGCTGCAAGATCGCGCCGGCCGTGCTGTCGCAGATCATCGCCAAGTCCGGCACCGGCGTGCTGCCGAAGGCGCTGCTGGTCGGCATCGAGACCGCCGACGACGCCGCCGTCTACCAGATCAACGAGCACCAGGCGATCGTCGCGACGACGGATTTCTTCATGCCCATCGTCGACGATCCGTTCGACTTCGGCGCCATCGCCGCGACCAACGCCATCTCCGACGTCTACGCGATGGGCGGCACGCCGCTGTTCGCCCTGGCGCTGGTCGGCATGCCGATCGACAAGCTGCCGGTGGATACCATCCGCCGCATCCTCGAGGGCGGCGAATCGATCTGCGCGAAGGCGGGCATTCCGGTCGCGGGCGGCCACACCATCGATTCGGTCGAGCCGATCTACGGGCTGGTCGCCATCGGTCTGGTCGACCCGAAGCACCTCAAGCGCAACGCCGGCGCGCAGCCCGGCGACGTGCTGGTGCTGGGCAAGCCGATCGGCGTCGGCGTCTACAGCGCAGCCCTGAAGAAGGAAAGGCTGTCGGCGGAAGGCTACGCGGCGATGATCGCGTCGACGACCAAGCTCAACACCCCCGGCATTCCGCTGGGCCGCCTGCCCGGCGTCCACGCGCTGACCGACGTCACGGGCTTCGGACTGCTCGGCCACCTGGTCGAGATCTGCCGCGGCAGCGAAGTCGCCGCGACCGTCGACTTCGATCTCGTCCCCCTGCATCCCGGCGTGCTCGAACTCGCCGGCGAGGGACTGTTCACCGGAGCGTCGGGGCGCAACTGGGCGAGCTACGGCAAGGACGTGCAGTTGCCCGAAGGGTTCGACGCGGCGAAGCACGCGCTGCTGACCGATCCGCAGACCTCGGGCGGGCTCCTCGTCGCCTGCGCGCCCGACGCGGTCGACGGCGTGCTCGACGTGTTCCGCGCCGACGGATTCGACCGCGCCGCCGTCATCGGCCGCGTCGCCGCCGGACCAGCGCGCGTCGTCGTGCGCTGAGCGGCGACACCCACCCTGCCGGGAGGTCGCCGTGTCCGGTCCGCCGCGTTCGTCCGCATCCGCCGCTTCCGTCCGGGCGACCGAGGCGCGCGTCCGTCCGGCGACCGCGGATTCGGTCACGGCGGGCGGCGCTGCCGCGCTCGCCCAGCGCTACGACCGCGTGCGCGCGGCCACGCAGGCTCTGGCCGCCCCGCTGTCGGCCGAGGACTGCGCGCTGCAGTCGATGCCCGACGCGAGCCCGGTCAAGTGGCACCTGGCGCACACGAGCTGGTTCTTCGAGACCTTCGTGCTCGATCCGCTCGCGCGCGGCTACACGGTGTTCGAGCCGGCGTTTCGCACGCTGTTCAACTCCTATTACCACGCGGTCGGCGACCGGCATCCGCGGCACGAGCGCGGCCTCGTCTCGCGGCCCGCGCTGGACGACATCGGCCGCTATCGCGCGCACGTCGACGCGGCGATGCGCACGCTGCTCGCGCGCCGCCTGCCCGCGGACACGGCGGCGCGCATCGAATTGGGCCTGCAGCACGAGCAGCAGCACCAGGAGCTGATCCTCACCGACGTCAAGCACCTCTTCTCCCGCAATCCGCTGCAACCCGCGTACCGGCCGCGAGGGCCATCCGGTCCGCGTCGGCCGGCGAAGGCGCGCCGCACCCGCTGGGTGGAATTCGACGGCGGCCTCGCCGAATTCGGCCACGCGGCGCCCGGCTTCGCCTTCGACAACGAAGGGCCGCGTCATCGCGCCTGCGTCGCGCCGTTCGCACTGGCCGCGCACCCGGTGACCCACGGCGAGTTCGCGGCGTTCGTCGACGACGGCGGCTACCGCCGGCCGGAGCTGTGGCTGTCGGCGGGCTGGGACTGCGTGCAGCAGCGCGGCTGGACGGCGCCGCTGTACTGGCACGAACAGGACGGCCGGCGGCGCGTCTTCACGCTGCACGGCGCCGACGACGTCGACGCGGACGCGCCCGTCGCGCACCTCAGCTATTTCGAGGCCGATGCCTACGCGCGCTGGGCCGGTGCGCGCCTGCCGACCGAGTTCGAGTGGGAGTTCGCCGCGCGGGACGCGCCCGTGACCGGCAATTTCGTCGAGACCGGCGCGCTGCAGCCGCAGGCCCCGCGCGGGGCGCCCCCCGCCGGACGGCCGGCGCAGCTGTTCGGCGACGTGTGGGAATGGACGGCCAGCGCCTACGCGCCGTACCCGCGCTACCGGCCCGCCCCCGGCGCGCTGGGCGAGTACAACGGCAAGTTCATGTGCAACCAGTACGTGCTGCGCGGCGGCTCCTGCGCGAGCCCGGCGTCGCACCTGCGCCCGACGTATCGCAACTTCTTCCCGCCGGACGCGCGCTGGCAGTTCTCGGGCCTGCGCCTCGCCCGCGACGGCGACTGAGCCGCGCCTTCAGCGGGCGTGAAACACCGCGAAATCGCCGGCGTCGTCCTGCCAGCAGCGGTGGCTGCGAAAGCCCGCGCCCGACAGCAGCGACGCGAATTCGGCCGGCGCGTACTTGTACGAGTTTTCGGTGTGGATGCGCTCGCCGGCCGCGAACCGGCGCGCCCTGCCGGCGAGCGTCACCGTCTGCGTCGTCGTCGCCTCGAGGTGCATCTCGACGCGCCCGGCCGCCTCGTCCCAGAAGCCGCGGTGGGCGAACGCCTCGGGACGGAAGTCGCTGCCGATCAGCCGGTTGACGTGTCGCAGCACGTTGCGGTTGAACGCCGCGGTGACGCCGACCGCGTCGTCGTACGCGGCGTCGAGGCGGCGCGGATCCTTCCGGGTGTCGACGCCGATCAGGAGGCCGCTATCGGCGTGCGCCCGGCAGTGCCGATGAATGGCGGCGAGAAACGCGAGCGCTTCGGCGGGGCCGAAGTTTCCGATCGACGAGCCGGGGTAGAAGAAGGTGGCGGGAACCGCGGCACCATCGGTGGCCAGGTCGCCTTCCAGGTCCAGGCCCCGCGTGAAGTCGGTCACGATGCCGACCATCTCGACCTCGGGGAACTCCGGCGCCATCGTCGCCAGCGCCGCGGCGATCGCGTCCGCGGCGATGTCGACCGCGAGGTAACGCGACGGCGCGACCAGCGGCAGCCACGACCGCGCCTTGTGGCAGTCGCCGGCGCCGAGGTCCACGAACTGGCCGCCGCGGCCGATGGCGTCGGCGATCGCGTCGCGGTGGCGCAGGAAGATCGCCTGTTCGGTCCGCGTCGGGTAATACTCGGGCAGTTCGCAGATCGCGCGGTAGAGGGCGCAGCCGACGCGGTCGTAGAAATACTTCGGCGCAATCGCGGCCGGGCTCGCGGTGAGCCCCGCGATCAGCTCGGCCCGTTCGCGGTCGAGGTCGACGTCGAGCCGATTGACGATGCGGACATCCGGCATGTGGAATGATCCTTTGCGCCGCGAGTCTGCATCAGTCCGGCGTCGGGCGTCAAAGTCGCCCGGTCCCGCCGACGACGGCCGTCCACGGCGCAATTTAACGGAGTGCGCCGCGCCAAGCCGATAGAATCGCGGGTCCGCGCCCCGTCCACTGCGAGTCGCCACGCCGCTCGCCGCACCGCTCGCCACCATGTCCGACCCCGTTCCCGCCGCTTCTTTCCTTCCCGCCGACGCCGCCGGCGACTTCGGCCTGTTTCCCGCGACGGACTTCCGCGTCGTCGACGGCGGGCGCGCCGACGGCCCGGTATCGACGCCGGCGCGCTTCTATTTCGAGCGCGAGCCGATCGCGGTGCCGCGGCCGGGGTTGCCGGTCGCCGGCTTCAGCCGTGGCGTCACCGCGTTCGACGACGTGCGCGCATGGGCGTCGACGCGCCTCCCCGCAGCGCCGCCCGACTATCCGCCGCTGGTGTGGGTCGCCGCGCCGACGATCGTCCGTGGCGCCACCCTCGCCGCCGACGGTCGGACCCTGACCACCGTCGGCGCCCCGTTGCCGATGACGCCGGTGGCCCGGATTCCGCTGAACCGCTCGTTCTGGGACGCGTCGTCGGTCGCGTTCTTTGCCGCGCCTGGCCGGCGCGTCACCGTGCGCGGCGCCGTCGTCGCCGGCACGATGGTCGCGCGCACGTTCTGGCCCGACGACTTCACCCTGGGGGGCACGGCGCCGCCGATGGCGTCTTCGCCGTCCATTCCCGCGGCGCGCTCGGCCGCCGCCGATCACGCCCTGGCATTGCGCGCGCTGATGCGCGAGCTGCCGCAGGGCGGCGCGCGCGCGCCGTACGCGGCGACGACGCTCTGGCGGCGGCCCGGCGCCCCGCCCGACTGGACCGGCCGTCCCGTTCTCGCGTTCATGGTCAACGGCGCGCAGGGCGACGACGACGAGGCGCACGGTGGCCACTTCGCCATCGCCACCGGGCGCATCCGCGCCGACGGCGCGATCGGCGACTGGCTGGTCAACAACTTCTATTCGCTCGACATCGAGAGCGAAAAGGGCATCCTCGCGGCGCCGGTGCCGCTGGACAACTATCTCGGCGACCTCAACTCGGGCCAGGGCTGGTACCGGCCGTCGTATCTGCTGGTGGCGGTGCTGACCGACGCGCGCGCGGCCGAGCTCGTGCAGTCGGCCCTCGGCCGCGTCTACCAGCAGTTCTGGCGCCACCAGATCGTCTATTACCACCCGACCGACAACTGCACGAGCATCAGCATCGACACGCTGCGCGCGCTGGGCCTGCGCGTCCCGGAACGCGGGCCGACGTCGCGCCTCGCGGCCTGGGCAGGCTTCCCGTACCACGCAGTCAGGGACCGCTCGATCGCCAAGGCGAAGCTCGCGTTCGACTATCTCGTCGTGGACCAGACGCGGCTGCTGCCGGCGGCGGCGCTGGAGGAAATCTATGCGGTCCTGCGCGGCCTGGGTGACGGCCACGATGCGCAGGGCGGCGCCGCGGACGGCGGCTTGCTGGCCGGACAGCTCGCCGCCGACCTCGATGCCCTCGCCTTCCTGAGGCTCCCGCAGTTTCCGTCGTCGCGCGCTTTCGGCGCGGCTCCCGCGGTGACGACGTGGGAGTACCGGTCGCGCTTGCCCCGCGACCCGGCGCTGGCGCAGATCGTCCCGGTGCCGCCGCGGCCCTTTCCCGAAGCGCTGCGCGACGACGACCTGCTCCCACCGCCGCCGCGTCCTTCCGACGCCGCGGCCCTGGTCTGGGGCGCGCTGTCCCTGATCGGGCTGCCGTGGGTGCTCTGGTCGCTCTGGCAGCGCCGGATGCGTCACCGCGGAGCGAAGCGGTAACGCCGCAGGTCGGCGGCGTGCGCGCTTGTACGCCTGGATGTCCTTGAACTTGCCGCTGTCGTCACCGACGGCTTTTGTCATTCACCGCGCAGCACGCGCCGTCAGCAGGGCAGCCGCGATACGCGCCGCCATTTCGCGGAGCGCAACGCCCGCCGCCCGGCGGTGCCGTCGGGACGGCCCGGACGGGGTCATCGCAACCCGGGGCGGCCGATCAGCCGCGACTTCCGCCTCGCGTAGAGGCTCATGAGCGGGGTCACCGAGATGCCATGGAGCAGTATCGACGCGGCAACCGTCGTCAGCGTGATCGCGACGAGTTTGGTTGCCAGCGGTTCCGGCAACCCGTGATTGATCGCGTACATGAGGTAGAAGATCGAGCCGACGCCCCGGATCCCGAACCACGAAATCAGCAGCCGCTGATCGCGCGACACGCCGGTCGCGCCCATCAGGCCCAGCCAGACGGACAGGGGCCGGGCCACCAGCAACAGCAGCAGCACGAACCAGACCGCCCGGTCGGGCAGCTGGATGTAGTGCAGCATCGCCCCGGTGACCATCACCACCGCGAGCTCGGCGAGCCGCTCCAGCTGTCCGTTGAAGCCCCGCACCGCTCCCATCATGTAGGCGCCGGCATGCCTGGAATCGGTCGCGAGTTCCCGTTCGGCTGCCGCATCCGCGGGCATTTCCGCCTTTCCCGTCCCGGAGGGCTGGTCGCGGTTTGCCCTGCCCTCGGCGCGTTTCAGCGCGAGGCCCGCCGCGAACACCGCGAGAAAGCCGGAGGCCAGGGTGAGCTGCGCGACTCCGAAGGTGATCGCGATCAGCCCGAGCGCCAGGAATTCGTCGAGCCCCACTGCCTCCTGGTGGCGGGTGCGCAGATGGAGGACCAGCTTTCCGATCAGCGTCCCCAACACGCCGCCGATGGCAAGTCCACCGACGATGGACCATAGGACATCGACCGCCAGCCAGCGCCACGCGCCGCCGAAAGCGTCCACGCCCAGCCATCCGAGCGCGAGCAGCACCACGGGAAACGCCGCGCCGTCGTTGAGCCCTCCCTCGGCCGTCAGGCTGAAGCGGAGGCGATCGCGATCGGAGGCGCCCTCCACCTGCACATCGGACGCAAGCACCGGATCCGTGGGCGCCAGAATGCCGGCGAGCAGGATGGCGGCCCCGAGGGGCAGCCCGAGCAGGAACACGCCGATGGCGGCGACGCAGGCCACCGTCAGCACCATCGACGGCACGGCCAGGCGCAATGGCAGGTACCAACGCTTGTCGCGCAGCGAAACGCCGAGCTTCAATCCAACCGAGAAGAGCGAGATCAGCAGCGCCGCTTCCGTGATCCTCTCCAGGGCGACGGAGTGGACGAGCGGATCCGGCGCCATGAGCGCCCAGCCGGCCGGGCCGAGCGCGTAGCCGATGGCGAGATAGAGAATTCCCGGGCTGAGCGGCAGGCGCTCGAGAAGCGTTCCCAGCAGCGCCATGGCGAGCAGGATGGCGCCAATGACGAGGGCCCAGACGGCGAAGGACATTACAGGTTCCGGTGGAGGGGGTCGAAGCCCGCACAACCTGCAAGGCTAGCCGGCCGCGACGCGTCCGGTCGGTGCGGTGGCGCACTCCGGAGCGGCAGCGCCGGCTCCGCGGTCGCCCGGCGGCACGGCCCTCGCGCGGCATCGCGACCGGCCGCGGCCGACGCCACGACCGCCCCTGCCGTCGCGCTATGTGCGCTGCCGAACGGACGCAGGCCGCGGAGCGCAGGATGATCACGCGTCACTTTCAGTTTGCCGCGCTTCCCGAGCCGCCCCGGGCACGGGATCCGCGCCGACACCACCGCACGCCAATCACGGAGGCTGGCCATGCCAGACCGGGGAAGAGCTGCCACCATTCCCGACGACGCCGGCAAGGCGGCCCGCATCACCGAGGTGAGGCGCCAGGAGGCCTTGCTGAAGACGGGGGCCCTGCAGACCGCCATTCTCACCAGCGCCAACTTTTCGATCATCGCCACCGACGAGAAGGGCATCATCCAGCTGTTCAATGTCGGTGCCGAGCGGATGCTGGGGTACCTCGCGGCCGAAGTCGTGAACAAGATCAACCCCAGCGACATCCACGACCCGCAGGAAGTCGAAGCGCGCGCGCGGGCGCTGAGCGAGGAGCTCGCGACCACCATCTCGCCGGGCTTCGAGGCCCTGGCGTTCAAGGCGTCGCGCGGTATCGAGGACATCTACGAGCTGACGTACATCTGCAAGGATGGCAGCCGTTTCCCGGCGATCGTGTCGATCACGGCGCTGCGCGACGACTTCGGCGACATCATCGGCTACCTGCTCATCGGCACCGACAATTCCGTGCGCAAGCAGGTCGAGCTGGAACTGAAGCAGGCAAAGGCCGCGGCGGAACGAGCCAACCTCGCGAAGTCCGACTTTCTGTCCAGCATGAGCCATGAACTGCGCACGCCGCTCAGCGCGATCCTGGGCTTCGCGCAGTTGATGGAATCCGGCACGCCGCTGCCGACGGTGTCCCAGAAACGAAGCATCGACCAGATTCTCCAGGCGGGCTGGTACCTGCTGGAACTTATCAACGAGATTCTCGACCTCGCGCTGATCGAGTCGGGGAAGCTGTCGCTGTCGCTGGAGCCGGTTTCGCTGGCCGAGGTCATGCACGAATGCCAGGCTATGATCGAACCGCAGGCGCAGAAGCGCGCGATCAGCGTGTCGTTTCCCCGGTTCGAAGTCTCGCACTACGTCAAAGCCGACCGCACCCGGGTCAAGCAGGTGCTGATCAACCTCCTCTCCAACGCGCTGAAGTACAACAAGGTGGACGGGACGGTCGTCGTCACCTGCACCGCGAACAGCCCGGGCCGGATCCGCATCGGCGTGGAGGACACCGGCAATGGACTGACTCCGGAGCAGCTGGGGCAGCTGTTCCAGCCGTTCAATCGCCTCGGACAGGAGGCGACCGCCGAGGAGGGCACCGGCATCGGCCTGGTGGTGTCCAAGCGACTGGTCGAGTGGATGGGAGGCGTCATCGGCGTCGAAAGCACCGTCAGCAAGGGCAGCGTCTTCTGGATCGAGTTGAACCTCGCGGCGCCACCGCAACATGCCGCCGGCGTCGCCGAGCCGCGGACCGTCGCGCAGGCGCACGTTCGGGCCGACGCGCATCTGCACACGCTGCTGTACGTCGAGGACAACCCCGCCAACCTGATGCTGATCGAGGATCTCGTCGCGCGTCGGCCGGATATCCGCCTGTTGAGCGCGAGGGACGGGAGTCGCGGCATCGAGATCGCGCGTGCCTCGCGGCCGGACGTGATCCTGATGGACATCAATCTGCCGGGCATCAGCGGCCTCACGGCCCTGCGAATACTGGCGGACGACCCGGAAACCTCGCACATACCGGTGATTGCGCTCAGCGCCAACGCCATGCCTCGCGACATCGAAAAGGGCCTGGAGGCCGGCTTCTTCCGCTACCTGACCAAGCCCATCAAGGTCAACGAGTTCATGTCCACGCTGGACACGGCGCTGACGCTCGTAGGCGCCCGATCGGCCCGCGCGAGCCTGGAGGGCAAGCCATGATGGACGGTGCATCCGCGATTCTCGACGCCAGCATCCTGATCGTCGACGATCAGCAGGCCAATGTCAGTCTGCTCGAACAGCTGCTTGGCCAGGCGGGCTACACCCGCGTCGCCTCGACGCGGAATCCGAACGAGGTCTGCGGACTCCACCGCAGGAGCAGCTTCGACCTCATCCTCCTCGACCTGCAGATGCCGGACATGGATGGCTTCCAGGTGATGGAAGCCCTCAAGACCAACGATGCGGATGGCTACCTTCCGGTCATCGTGCTCACCGCCCAGCCGGGACACAAGCTGCGGGCCCTGCAGGCGGGCGCCAAGGATTTCATCAGCAAGCCGTTCGACCTGCTCGAGGTCAAGACGCGCATCCACAACATGCTCGAAGTCAGGCTGTTGTACAAACAGCTCGAGAACCACAACAAGGCGCTGGAACAGGCAGTGCGGGAACGGACGGCGGAACTGCGCGAAAGCGAGGCGCGGTATCGCAGCCTCACCGAGCTCGCCTCCGACTGGTACTGGGAGCAGGACGAGAAGGGGAACTTCACCAAGGTATCCGGTCCGGTCCTCGAAATGCTGGGCGTCAGGGTGGACGCCTTCGCGGAGGGAACGGGCGACGAGACGACGACGGGGTGGAACGAGGCTGAGCGGGCCGTCCTTCAGTCGAAGATCGCCAACCGGCAGCCGTTCCTCGATTTCGTGCTGAGCCGCGTCAATGCCGACGGCTCGCGGCAGCAGTTCCAGGTGAGCGGCGAGCCCATGTTCAACCAGGCGTGTCGCTTCATCGGCTATCGCGGGATCGGCGTGGAGCTCACGGCGGGGAACCAGGGCGCGGACCCTCGATAGGCTGCCATGTCATCGCCGCACAATCCCAATCAGAATCATATCCTCGCTGCGCTGCCCGATGCGGAATTCGGTCGGCTGGCCCCCCATCTGGAGCTGGTCCCGATGCTGCTCGGGGAGACCCTCTACGAACCGGGCGGCCAGTTGCAGCACGTCTTTTTCCCGACGACCGCCATCGTGTCGCTGCTCTACGTCATGGAGTCCGGCTCGTCCGCCGAGATCGCCGGTGTCGGCAACGAGGGCATCCTCGGGATCTCGCTGTTCATGGGCGGGGACACCACGCCGAGCTCCGCGGTCGTGCAGACTGCCGGCCACGGCTACCGCCTGCCGGGGAGGCTGCTGAAGGACGAGTTCAATCGCAGCGGACTGATGCTGAGCCTGCTGCTGCGCTATACCCAGGCGCTGCTGACACAGATGTGCCAGACCGCCGCCTGCAATCGCCACCACGCGATAGACCAGCAGCTCTGCCGATGGCTGCTGCTGACCCTCGATCGATTGCCGTCGAACGAGCTGGTGATGACCCAGGAACTGGTCGCCAGCGCACTCGGGGTGCGTCGGGAAGGCATCACCGAGGCCGCGGGAAAGCTGCAGCGCGCGGGCGTCATTCGCTACCGTCGGGGCCACATTGCCGTGCTCGATCGCTCCGGGCTGGAAGCCGGTGCCTGCGAGTGCTACGCCGTGGTCAAGAAGGAATTGGACCGCCTGATGTCCGACGTGCGGTACCGCCAGAGCGGCCGCGCCGAAGCCGCCTAGCAGTTTCGGGCCGGTCGAATTTATTTGTGCGGATCAACCTTGCCGCCCGCCTTGAACGCCGGGCTCGAGTGATCACCGGCCTGCCCCGGCGTCGGCGCAGCGGCCTCGGCGCTCTTGGGCACCTTGGGATCGGGCATGTCCGGCGCAGGGACTGCTGGCCCCGGGGGGGTCGACGGAGCGGAGGCGACCGGCGCGACCGCACTCGACTGCGGAGGGCTGTCGGTCTTGCTGCATCCGGTGGCGAACAGTGCGGCGGCTGCGCAAAGGGCAAACATGTGGAAGTGGCTGGGCATGGCGTTCTCCGTTGGGAAGTTGCGGCGCGCGCGGGAGCCGCGCAATTGTGGTCCTGCACCGGCAGGCATGGCTTCAGATGTGCGAGGTGCGGTCATTTGCGTTGCTGCTTCACGACCCACACCACGAAACCGACCACGACGACGATCAGGATCGCCGGCCACGGGCCGCCCGATCCGCCCATCCAGCCCGCACCCCACATGCCGCCATCCATCGTGTTGGCGCCCTGCGCGAACGCCGCATTCGTCGCCAGCAGCGTGGTCGCGCCGGCCGTACGGGTGAACAACGCAATCATGAAAGCTCCCACAAGAATGAATGATCCGGACCCCGTGGTCCGCATGGCCACAGCCACTCTGCGCCGGTGCGCCCGGTCGGTCGGTGCGGCAGCGAACACTGCAGCGATCCGGTCGGCCTTGCTGCGTGTGATGTCGAACAGACCACGCCGGGAGTTCCGGTTAGCGTCGACCGTGCACCGGACCACCCCGATCGGCGCCCGGCGCCTGACTGTCACCATGAACCCCTGTCGCTACCTGGCCGCCTGCCTGATGCTGGCCGTCTGGAGTCCCGCCATGGCCGTCGATGAACTCTCCTACTCCGTCGTGCGCACCCACGAAACCTATGAGGTCCGCCGGATCGAGTCCCATCTGGTGGCCGAGACACTCGTCCATGGCAGCGCCGCGGAGGCGGGGAACCAGGGCTTCCGAATCCTCGCGGAGTACATCTTCGGAGGCAACAAGGGGGCCCGCAGGATCGCGATGACCGCGCCGGTGGCCCAGGCGCCGGTCAAGATCGCGATGACCGCGCCGGTGGCGCAGACCGCAGGTCCCGGCGGCCATGTCGTGCAGTTCGCGATGCCCCGCGAATGGACGCTGGAAACGCTGCCCGAGCCGACCGACCCGCGGGTGCAGCTGCGGGCGGTCCCGGCCCGGACAGTCGCCGTCCTGCGCTACAGCGGCACCTGGTCGCAGGACCGCTACGACACGCACCTGCACACGCTCGAGACGGCCCTCGCGCGCGACGGCGTGAAGTGGCACGGCGAGCCGGTGTGGGCGCGCTACGACCCGCCCTGGGTGCCGTGGTTCGTGCGCCGCAACGAGATCTGGCTGGACCTCGACTGACCACTGCGGTCGCGGACCCGGCTCGTCGACCGCGCGGACCGGGTCGCTCCGTGCACCGCGAGCCGCGCGCGGCAGCGGATCGACCACGAAAGAGGTACATTCCGGGTCGGACGTACCTGCTGCCATGAGAACCCCTAAACGACTCCAACCGCTCGTCGCCGACGGCCTCATCGACGGCGTCGTCCGCCAACTGATGAGCGGCAAGGAGGCGATGGTCTTCGTCGTGCGCTGCGGCGACGACACGCGCTGCGCCAAGGTCTACAAGGAAGCCGACAAGCGCAGCTTCCGGCAGGCGGTCGACTACACTGAAAACCGCAAGACCAAGAACACGCGGCAGGCGCGCGCGATGGCCAAAGGGACCCGCTTCGGCCGCAAGTCGCAGGAGGACGCGTGGCAGAACGCAGAGGTCGACGCGCTGTATCGGCTCGCCGCCGCCGGCGTCCGCGTGCCGAAACCGTTCAATTTTCACGAGGGCGTGCTGCTGATGGAGCTCGTCACCGACGAGCACGGCGACGCCGCCCCACGGCTCAACGATCTCGAGTTCACGCCCGAGCTGGCGCGGTCCTATCACGAACGGCTGATCCGCGAAGTCGTCCGGATGCTGTGCGCCGGCGTCGTCCACGGCGACCTCAGCGAATACAACATTCTCGTCGGCAGCGACGGCCCGGTGATCATCGACCTGCCGCAGGCGGTGGACGCCGCGGGCAACAACCACGCGCCGATGATCCTCGAGCGCGACGTCGCCAACCTGCGTGGCTATTTCGGCCGCTACGCGCCGGAGCTGCTGGCGACCGACTACGGCGCGGAAATCTGGGCGCTGTACGAGGCCGGCGCGCTGCAGCCGGACACGCCGCTGACCGGCCGCTTCGAGCGCGTCGAGAAGGCGGTCGATCTCGACAGCGTCATGCGGGAGATCGACGACGCGCGCTTCGAGGAAGCCGCCCGTCTGCTTCGCCTGCAGGACGCGACGTAGCGCCCGGGCCGGCGCCGCCGCCGGACCCCGGCGGTCCCGGCCCGGCGCGACGGAAGGGCGCCACGGTCGCCTTCAGCGCCGGTAGTCGTGGCGCACGCCCGGATTGAGGCGGTCGATGTCGGCCTGGACCTGTGCGCGGCTGCGCTCGTAGACGATCTCGCGCCCCATCACCGTGCCGAAATAGGCCTGCGCGTTGCGCGTCGGCACCAGCTCGCAGCGCACGCTGTGGACGCCTTCGCCCAGGACCACCTCGATCCGCTCGGCGCGCTTGCTCAGCACGACGAGTTCCATCGTCTGGCCGCTTGCCGTCGCGCGGACGGTGATCTTTTCGTTGTTCATCGGTAACGGCTCCCCGCAAGGTGAATGGGAACGCGGCGTGGTCGGCGCGGCCGCTCGTCGAGCGCCGGAATTTCGCTGGTTCGAGGCCCGAGTATTGGCGGTTCGGCCGGACCGGTCAACCGCGGGATAGGAGCGACCCGCTGCGAACCCGCCTGGCCTGGCCGTTTACGCCGCGTTTATGTCCAAGGGCGGAAATTATTCGTCGTTTTTTCGCAGCACGCGCTAAGCTTCGAAGCATGCACACCGGCAGTCGCTCGATGATGCCCGCCCCGACCCGCACCGTGTCCACACCGCTTCGCCATCTGCTCGCGCTGGCCGCATGCGTGCTGACCGCTGCGGTCGCATGGCCCCTGCACGACACACTGGACCTGGCCAATACGGTCATGCTGTTCCTGCTGACCGTGGTGCTGGTGGCGGCGTTTCTTGGCCGTCCACCGGCGATCCTGGCCAGTTTTGCGAGCGTGGCACTGTTCGATTTCTTCTTCGTGCCGCCGCAGATGTCCCTCGCGGTCAGCGATGCGCAGTACCTGGTGACCTTCGCCGTCATGCTCGCGGTCGCCCTCTTCATCAGTCACCTGACCGCCGGGCTCAAGTCCAGCAGCGACGAGGCGGTGGCACGAGAGGGGCGCACGCGGGCCCTGTATTCGCTGGCGAAGGCGCTTGCGGGTTCGGTGGAGCCTGGCCAGGTGGTCGCGGAAACCGTGAGATTCATTCGACAGCACGCAGGCGGTGGAGCCGTGTTCCTGCTGCCGGACGAGCACGAATCCCTGCACGCTTTCCAATGCGAGAACGAAGCACCCGTACCGGCGTTGACCATGACCGAAACGCTGAGCGCGCGCGCCGTGTTCCACAGCCGGGAAGTCATCGCCTCCCGGGAGATAGGCGCCTCGGGTGGACTGTGCCTGCTCCTCCCGCTGGCCGGCTCGACCCGCTGTCGCGGCGTGCTGCTGGTGACGGCAAACCCGTCCCGACGCACACCGACGGAGGCGGAGGAGGCACTGGATCGTCCTTTGCTGGAAGCCGTTGCCTCGCTTGCCGCGATCGCGCTCGAGCGCCTGCACTTCGTGGAAGTCGCGCAGCGCACCCAGCTCGAAATCCAGTCGGAGCGTCTGCGCAGCTCGCTCCTGTCGGCGATATCGCACGACATCCGGACCCCGCTGACCGCACTTTACGGCCTCGCGGACTCCCTTGCCGGTGCGGTTCCCGCCCTCGCCGAGAGCGAACGCGAGACCGCCGCGGCAATCAGGGACCAGGCGATGCATCTGCACGGCATGGTCACGAATCTGCTCGACATGGCGCGGTTGCAGGCCGGCAAGGCGCCGCTGCACCTGGAGTGGCAGCCCATCGAAGAGGTCATCGGCGCCAGCATCCAGGTCGCCGGCCAGTCGCTGCGGGCGAACCCGGTTCGGGTCGCGCTATCGCCCGAACTGCCGCTGGTGGCGATCGACGCCGTACTGATGGAGCGCGTTCTGTGCAACCTGCTGGAGAACGCAGCCAAGTTCTCGCAGCCCGGAGCCGAAATCACGATATCGGCCGACGTCGAGGACGATCGGCTGGCGCTCTCCATCTGCGATCGAGGAAGCGGCTTTTCACCCGGCAGCCTGCCGCGCGTGTTCGACCTGTTCGAACGGGGTGCGGCGGAATCCCCGGTCGCCGGGGTCGGCCTCGGTCTCGCGATCTGCCGCGCGATCGTCGAGGCCCACGGCGGGAGCATCGATGCGTCGAACCGGGACGGTGGTGGCGCCTGCGTCCGGATACGGCTGCCGATCGGTGGCGCGCCCGCCATCGAGCCCGAGGCGGGCGAGGGTCAGGAAGGAGGCGAGGCATGAACACCGGCCCCGCCTCCACCATCCTCGTCGTCGAGGACGAGAAACAGATTCGGCGCTTCGTCCGGCAGGCACTGGAGCGGGAAGGTCACCACGTTTTCGAGGCCGACACCGTGGCTGCCGGCCTGATCGAAGCGGGAACGCGCAAGCCCGACCTCGTCGTGCTCGACCTCGGGCTGCCGGACGGCGACGGGGTGCAATTCGTCCTTGCCCTGCGCGCCTGGTCGTCGGCTCCGGTGCTGGTGCTCTCCGCCCGCGCCAGCGAGCACGACAAGATCCGTGCGCTCGATGCCGGCGCCGACGACTACCTGACCAAGCCGTTCGCCGTCGGGGAGTTGCAGGCGCGGACCAGGGCGCTGCTGCGGCGCCTGCGGTCGGCATCCGAGCAAGCCGGGCCGCTGATCCGCTTCGGTGACGTCACGGTCGATCTCGCCCGCCGCCAGGTGCTGCGCGCCGACGTGCCGGTGCATCTGACCGCGATCGAGTTCCGGCTGCTCGTCGTGATGGTGTCCAACGCCGGCAAGGTGCTGACGCACCGGCACCTCCTGCGCGAGGTCTGGGGACCGGCGTATTCCGAAAGCACCCACTACCTGCGCGTCTACGTGGGTCGCCTGCGCCAGAAGCTCGAGGTCGACCCGGCGCAGCCCAGGCATTTCGTGACCGAGATCGGCGTCGGCTACCGCTTCCAGCTCTAGCCCCCCGGCCGCCGGAAGCTCGTCCTGCAACCCCATGCGATTTCGCTCATGACCCACGCCCCCGATCCCGTCCCCGCGCGCAGGAGCAGCCTGGCGATGCTGGCGCTGGGCGCGCTCGGCATCGTCTACGGCGACATCGGAACCAGCCCGCTGTACGCGTTCAAGGAAGCCTTCACCGGTCCGCACGCGCTTGCGGTCACCGAGACCAATGTCTTGGCGACGCTGTCGGCGCTGTTCTGGTCGATCATGCTGATCATCTCGGTCAAGTACGTCTGGCTCGTCCTGAAGTACGACAACGAGGGCGAAGGCGGCGTGCTGGCGCTGACAGCGCTCGCGCACCACCAGGCGGAGCGGAGGCCCCGGCTGGCGGCATGGGTCATCGGCGCCGGCATCTTCGCGGCCGCGCTGTTCTACGGCGATGCGATCATCACGCCCGCCATCTCCGTGCTGTCCGCGGTCGAGGGCATCTCGGTGGCCACGCCGCAGTTCGAGAACATGATCGTGCCGATCACCGCCGGAATCCTGGTCGCGCTGTTCATGATCCAGAAGCACGGTACGGGGCGAGTCGGCGCGATGTTCGGGCCGGTCACGCTCCTCTGGTTCGCCGTCCTCGCGGTCCTCGGGGGCCTCTCGATTGCCCAGACGCCGCAGGTGCTGAACGCGCTGAACCCCGGCCACGCGCTGCAGTTCGCGATCGACCGGCCGGGTGCCGCCTTCCTGCTGCTTTCGGCGGTGTTCCTCGCGCTGACCGGCGGCGAAGCGCTGTACGCCGACATGGGCCACTTCGGCGCCCGCGCGGTGCGCGTCGCGTGGTACGGCCTGGTCTGTCCGGCGCTGCTGATCAACTACTTCGGCCAGGGCGCCCTGGTGCTGCGCGACGCCGAAGCGGTGAGGAACCCCTTCTACCTGCTCGCGCCGGATTGGTTGCTGATGCCCCTGGTGGGCCTGGCCACGATGGCCACGGTGATCGCCTCGCAGGCGACGATCTCGGGCGCGTATTCCATGACGCTTCAGGCCTCGCGCCTCGGGTACATGCCCCGCGTGCGCATCCTGCACACGTCCGACCGCGAACGAGGGCAGATCTACATCCCCAGCGTGAACTGGCTGATGCTGGCCGCGGTGCTGCTGCTGGTATTCGAGTTTCGCTCGTCCGGCGCGCTGGCGGCCGCGTACGGCATCGCCGTCTCGGGCACGATGATCATCACGACCTTGCTCACCGCCTTCGTCGCGTTTGCCGTGACCCGCCGATTTCGCGTCCCGCTGTTCGTTGCGCTCGGTGTCTTCGCTCTGCTCGAATGCGCATTCCTGGCCTCCAACCTGACCAAGTTTTCCAGCGGCGGCTGGTTCCCGCTGGTCCTCGGCGGCACCATCTTCACGCTGCTGACGACCTGGAACAGGGGCAGCCGCCTGGTGGCCCTGCAACGCCGGCAGATCGACCTGCCGATGGACGGATTCCTGGCGGGCGCGCAGCCGGATGCCCCGCGGGTGGCGGGCACGGCGGTGTACCTGACGTCCGACCCGAGCATCGTCCCGAGCGCCCTCTTCCACAACCTCAAGCACTACAAGGTCATGCACGAGCAGACGGTCTTCCTGCGCGTCGTCAACGCCGACGTGCCGTACGTGGCCGAAGCGGAGCGAATCCGCCTGACCCGGCTCGCGCCGAGCATCTTCCGCCTCGACCTGCACTTCGGGTTTCGCGAGGAACCCGACCTGCCGCCGGTCCTCGCCCGGGTCGGCGCGCTCGGACTCGATCTCGACCCGATGACCACGACCTATTTCGTGGCGCGGTCGACCATCGTCGACGGGCCGGGTTCGATGCCCAGGTGGCGACGGGGGCTGTTTTCCTGGATGACCCGCCAGGCGGACGGCGCGGCGAGCCATTTCCGGCTGCCGCCGAACGCCGTCGTCGAACTGGGGACGCAGGTCATGCTCTGAGCAAACGCGACCCCTGCCGGTCGTGGGTCCGTCGAGCGGCCGCACCGCTCAATGCGCGCCGATGCCCCGCTGGTACCACCCCCGCGTCGCGCCGACGATCTTGACCACCGACAGCATCACCGGCACCTCGATCAGCACGCCGACTACGGTCGCCAGCGCGGCGCCGGAGTCGAGGCCGAACAGGCTGATCGCCGTGGCGACCGCCAGCTCGAAGAAATTGCTGGCGCCGATCAGCGCCGCCGGCGCGGCGACGCAGTGCGCGACGCCGAAGCGGCGCGACAGCCAGTACGCGAGACCTGCGTTGAAGTAGACCTGCACGAGGATCGGAACCGCGAGCATGGCGATGATCAGCGGCTGCGCGAGGATCTGCCGTCCCTGGAATGCGAACAGCAGCACCAGCGTGGCAAGCAGCGCGGACAGCGACACCGGATGCAGGCGCGCCAGCACGGCCGCGAGGCGCGCCGGTCCGCCGGTGGCGAGCAGCCGTCGCCGCCACAGCTGCGCGAAGATCACCGGCACGACGATGTAGAGCACCACCGACAGCGCCAGCGTGTCCCAGGGCACCGTGATGCTGGCCAGCCCCAGCAGCAGCGCGACCAGCGGCGCGAACGCGAACAGCATGATGGTGTCGTTCAGTGCGACCTGCGACAGCGTGAACGCCGGGTCGCCGTCGGACAGGTTGCTCCAGACGAACACCATCGCGGTGCACGGCGCCGCGGCCAGCAGGATCAGCCCGGCGACGTACGAATCCACCTGGTCCGGCGGCAGCCAGGCGGCGAACACGTGGCGCAGGAACAGCCACGCCAGCAGCGCCATCGAGAACGGCTTCACCGCCCAGTTGATGAACAGCGTGACGCCGATGCCGCGCGCGTGACGGCGCACCTCGCCCAGCGTGCCGAAGTCGATCTTCAGCAGCATCGGCACGATCATCAGCCACACCAGCGCCGCCACCGGCAGGTTGACGCGCGCCACCTCGAGGCCGCCGATCGCCGCAGCGGCGCCGGGAAAGAAATGACCCAGCGCGACGCCGACGACGATGCAGCCGGCAACCCACCAGGTCAGGTTGCGCTCGAAGCGGCCGATGCCGGGGCGCCGGCCGGCGGGCGCGGTGGCGTCGATGCCCGCAGGCGTCATGGCGACTCGGTGCCGATCGCCCGCGCTTGCGCCTGCAGCGCCAGCGCGTCGAGCTTCGCGTGCGGCAGGCTGCAGAAGAGCTGGATCCGGTGCAGCAGCGTGTGGGCGGCGTCGGCGAACGCCTTGCGCTTCACCGCGTCGTCGCCCTCGACGGCCGCCGGGTCCGGCACGCCCCAGTGCGCGGTGATGGGCCGGCCCGGCCACACCGGACAGACCTCGCCGGCGGCGTTGTCGCAGACGGTGATGACGAAGTCGAGCGGCGGCGCGCCGGGGGCGGCGAATTCGTCCCAGGCCTTGCTGCGGTAGCCGTCGGCGGGAAGGCCGTTCGTGCGCAGGTATTCCAGCGCATACGGGTTCACGCGGCCCGTCGGCCTGCTGCCGGCGCTGAAGGCCCGGAAGCGCCCCTTGCCGCTGTGCTGGAGCAGCGCCTCGGCCAGGATGCTGCGCGCCGAGTTGCCGGTGCACAGGAAGAGAACGTTGTAGGTCTGCCGGTCGGTCATCGCGATCTCGGAAAGGTGCTCGGGGGTGCGCCAGGCGGCACGGTCAGGCGCAGCAGTTGCCGGTGCCGGTGCCGGTCGCGGGGACGGCGCCGGGCGCCGGCGCGCAGCATGCGGAAGCCGCCCCGGTCGCGGGGACGGCGCCGGTCGCCGGCGCGCAGCATGCGGTCGAAGCGTGGACCGCGACGGACTCCGTCGGGGCCGTGGCCGGCATGCAACACGCCGACGCCGTTGCGGCCGGCGCCGCGTCGCCGTCGAAATACTCGATCGCGCGCAGCGAGTGGTATCCCTCCCAGGCGATGCCCTGCGGGTCGCGGACCCAGTGCTTGTCGGACTTCGCGTAGCAGCAGCTCGCGTCCGGCTCGTCGGCGAGCGTCGTCGCGTCGGCGGCGGCGAACTGCGCTCGCACCGCGGCGAGCTCGTCGGCGCTGTCGACCTGCAGGCCGAGGTGGTTGAGGCCCACGCGGTTCGGCCCGTCCGGCCCGCCGCGCCGAGAAATCGCGAAGTTGATCCGCGGGTCCTCGACCATCCACTTGGCGTAGTCGCCCTTCTCGACCGTCGGCGGCTGGCCGAACAGTCCGGAGTAGAAGCGGATGCTGGCGGCGAGATCGTCGACACCGAGGTGCACGTGAAAGCGCTTCATGGCCTGCTCCTGCGTTGGGGCGGCCGCGCGGCGACCGCCGGGGTGGACGTGGCCCGCGCCGGCGCACACGCGGCGTCGCAGACGGCGCTGGAACGACAGCAGTTTTCGGTGAGGTAGGCGACCAGCTCGTTCATCGCTGCGAGGTCCGCGCGGTACCAGACGAAGCGCCCCTGCGCACGCGACACGACGAGGCCGGCGTGGCTCAGTTCCTTCAGGTGAAACGACAGCGTCGCCGGCGCGATGCCGAGGCGGACCGCGATCGCGCCGGCGGGCAGGCCGTCGGGCGCGTGCTCGACCAGCAGCCGATACGCGGCCAGCCGGCTTTCCTGCGCCAACGCCGCAAGGGCCGGAACCGCGGACTTTGTTTCCATGTTTCGAAGATTATGCAAACATCGAAGGCACGTCAAGCCCCCGAAACGTGAAAGTCGGTTTCACGCTCGTCCGCCGTGGTGCTACCATCCGGCGACCATGCCTGCACGCCCCCCGAAGACCGCGTCGAAGCCGGCCGTCGCGCCACCCGCCGCGCGCGCCACCGGCGCCGCCCACACGCAGGCGCTGTCGCGCGGCCTCGCGGTGCTCGACGCGCTGGCGGCGACCGAGGGCGGCGCGACGCTGACGGCGCTGGCCCAGGCGCTGGACCTCCCCGCCCCCACCGCGCACCGGCTGCTGGCGACGCTGTCCGAGGCGGGCTACGCGACGCAGGGCGACGGCGGCCGGTGGCGCGTCGGCGTGCGCGCGTTCCGCGCCGGCAGCGCGTTCCTGCTCCACCGCAACCTGGTCGCGCAGGCGTATCCGTTCCTGCAGCAGCTGATGGACGACGCCGGCGAAACGAGCAATCTCGCCGTCGTCGACGAGGGCGAGGCGGTGTTCGTCGAGCAGGTGCAGTGCCGCGAGCTGATGCGGATGAACGCCCGGCTCGGCGCGCGCGCGCCTCTTCACGCATCCGGCGTGGGCAAGGCGATGCTGTCGGCGCTCGACCCCGAGGGAGTCCGCGTCGCCACCGGGCGCCGCGGCCTCGTCCGCTGCACGCCGCACACGATCACGACACCGGCCGCCCTCGCCGCCGAACTCGCCGCGATCCGCGAGCGCGGCTACGCGATCGACGCCGAAGAGCACGCGCTGGGCCTGTCCTGCGTCGCGGCACCGGTGTTCGACGAGCATGGGCAGGCGTGGGCGGCCCTGTCGCTGGCGGGGCCGACGGCGCGGCTGCCGCCGGCGCGCCTGGCGGATCTCGGACCGACCGTGCGTGCCGCGGCCGACGCGCTGACGGCAGCGCTCGGGGGCCTGCCGCCCCGACGCCCCCGGAGCGGCACCGGATAGCATGGCCGTTCGCATTCACCAGGAGTCCGCAATGTTCCGTGCGCTGCCACCCGCCGCCCGCCTCGCACCGATGGTGCTGGCGCTCGCCTTCGCCGCGACTGCCGCCGGATGCGCGACCGGCACCGACGCCGTGCCGGCGAAGCCGGTGGATCCGGCCACCGCGCCCGCGGCGCCGCCCCGCCCCGCCGCCGCTCCCGCGCTGGTCGGCACGACCTGGGCCTGGCAGAAGACGATCATGAGCGACGACCGGCGATTCGAGCCGAAGCTCCCCGCGCGCTACACGGCGACCTTCGGTGCCGACGGGCGGCTGGCGGTGCAGGCGGACTGCAACCGCGGCGCCGGCGGCTACGAGCTCGACGGGGCGCAGCGCCGGATCAGGACCGGCCCGATGGCGCTGACCCGCGCGATGTGTCCGGAAGGCTCGCTCGACACCGTCTTCGCGCAGCAGCTCTCGCGCATCCAGGGCTGGCTGTTCGAGGGCCCGGAGCTGGTGCTGACGCTCGACTACGACAGCGGCTCGATGTTCTTCCGGGCCGTGCCGAAGTAGCGCTCAGGACGCCTTGCGCGGCACCAGGCCGCGCTCCGTCAGCGCGCGGATGACGACGTCGGCGTAGCCCGGCGTTTCCTGCCGCACCGACGTCGGCGCGATCGTCTCGGTCACCGCGGTCCAGACGAGCTTCCGGGTCTTCACGTCGAACAGGCTCGACTCGACCGTCGCGATGTCGAACTGGCGGACCTCCTGCACCGGGAACCACGCGGTATAGCCCGGGTACCAGCCGAAGCCGCCCCACCCGGCGCCGGGTCTCATCGTCGTCGTCACGTCGGTCTGCGTGCGCACGCCGCGCAGCCGCGTCATCAGCAGCGCGTCGGCGCCGGACCGGGCCACCGCGGCGTCGAGCACCGCCTCGGGCACCCGGCCGCCGTCGGGCAGGAACCGCCAGGCCGGCACGGCGTCGGCGCCGGTCGCGCGCAACCGCTCGCTCATGATGTCCTCGAAGGTGCGGCGCTCGCCACCCTCGTCCCGGAACACGCCGAGCACGAAGATCCGGCGGAACGGCCCGCCGGCGAAGGACGGGTCGGACCAGGAGTCGCGGATGGTCGTCGTCGCACAGCCGGCGACGCCGAGCGCGATGGCGCCTAGGACTATGGCGCCGAGCAGGCGGCGGCGGGTGATCGGGATGACGGTCATGGGTGGTCTCCAGGCGGAGCGGCCGGCCCTGGCGGCGGCCGCTTCCGTCGATGCTACAACGCCGTCAGCGGCCCGTGAACTTCGGCGGTCGCTTGTCGAGGAACGCGGCGATGCCTTCGTTGCGGTCGTGACTCGCCGCCAGCAGCGCGAAGGCCTGCTTCTCCGCGGCCAGCGCCTCGGACAGCGGCGACTCGAACGCGCGCAGCACCGCCTCCTTCGCGAGCCTGACGGCAAGCGGTGGCCGCGTGGCGATCAGCGCGGCGATCTCGACGGCGCGCGCGAGCGCGCTCTCGGGCTCGTCGACCTCGACGGCGATGCCGGCGGCGAGCGCGGTCCGGGCGTCGATCGGCTGGCCGGTCAGCACCATCTGCATGGCCAGCGCCTTGCCGACGGTGCGCGCGAGGCGCCCGGCGCCGCCGGCGCCGGGGATCAGGCCCAGGTTGATCTCGGGTTGGCCGAACTGCGCGTTGGTGCCGGCGACCAGGATGTCGGCGCACAGCGCGAGTTCGCAGCCGCCGCCCAGCGCGAAGCCGTTGACGGCGGCGACGAGCGGCTTGGCAAACCCGGCGATGGCTTTCCAGTGCCGCTGCCGCTCGTGGGTGAGGATCTCGACCGGACCGAGCGGCGCCATCTCGCGGATGTCGGCGCCTGCGGCGAAGAAGCTCAGGCCGCCGGTGATGACGACCGCGCGGGTGGCGTCGTCGGCCGCAGCGGCGGCGAGCTCGGCGGCGATCTCGGCGAGCGTCTGCGTGCGCAGCGCGTTGCGCACGTCGGGACGGTTCAGCGTGAGCTTGACCACGCCGGCGGCCGGGCGGTCGACGAGAATGTCCTGCGGACTGCGGTCGGGCATGGGGGTCCGGTGCGGATTCAGCGGTGCTTGAACGCGGGCTTGCGCTTGTCGACGAACGCGCGCATGCCCTCCTTCTGGTCGTCGAGCGCGAAGGTGGCGTGGAATTCGCGCCGCTCGAACAGCAGCCCCTCCGCCAGCGACGACTCGTACGCGCGGTTGATCGCCTCCTTGATCTTCAGCACCACGGGCAGCGAGAACGACGCGATCCTGGCCGCGAGGGCCAGCGCCTCCTCCTCGAGCCGGTCGGCCGCGACGACACGGGCGACGAGGCCGGAACGCTCGGCTTCGGCGGCATCGATCATGCGGCCGGTCAGGCACCAGTCCATCGCCTTCGCCTTGCCCACCGCACGCGGCAGCCGCTGGGTGCCGCCCATGCCGGGCATCGTGCCGATGGTGATCTCCGGCTGCCCGAACTTCGCCGTCTCCGCGGCGACGATCAGGTCGCACATCATCGCGAGCTCGCAGCCGCCGCCCAGCGCGTAGCCGGCGACCGCGGCGATCACCGGCTTGCGGGTGCGGCGGACCGACTCCCAGTCCCGGGTGATGTAGTCGTCGCCGTAGACCTTGACGTAGTCCCATTCGGCCATCGCGCCGATGTCGGCGCCGGCCGCGAACGCCCGGTCGTTGCCGGTGATGACGATGCAGCCGATCGCCGGGTCGGCGTCGAACGCGGCCAGTGCGCCGGTGAGCTCGGCCGCCAGCGCGTCGTTGAGCGCGTTCATCCGCGCCGGGCGGTTCAGCCGCACCAGGCCGACGCGATCGCGCGTCTCCACAATGAGGGTCTCGTAGGTCATCGGCGTCCCGGGTCGAAGTTCTTCCGCAGCGTCTGCCAGCACCGATGGTACTCGGGCTGCAGCTGCGCGGACTCCAGCGCAAAGCGCGTCGGGCGGATGACGGCGCGCGTCTCGACCATGAATGCCATGGTGTCGCGGATGCGGGTGGGCTGCGAGGTGTCGAGGTTCGACGCCTTGTCGAAGGTATCGGCGTCGGGCCCGTGGCCCGTCATCGAGTTGTGGAGGCTCGCCCCGCCCGGCACGAAGCCCTCGGCCTTGGCGTCGTAGACCCCCTCGATCAGGCCCATGAATTCGCTGGCGACGTTGCGGTGGAACCAGGGCGGCCGGAACGTGTCCTCCATTGCCAGGATGCGCGGCGGGAAGATGACGAAGTCGATGTCGTCGACGCCGGGCAGCGCGCTCGGCGACTGCAGGACCAGGAAGATCGACGGGTCGGGATGATCGTAGCTGATCGAGCCGATGGTGTTGAAGCGCGCGAGGTCGTACTTGTACGGCGCGTAGTTGCCGTGCCAGGCGACGACGTCGAGCGGCGAGTGGCCGATCCTCGCCGACCACAGGTTGCCGCCGAATTTCGCGACCAGCTCATAGTCGCCCTCGACGTCCTCGTACCAGGCGACCGGCGTCTGGAAATCGCGCGGATTCGCGAGCCCGTTGCTGCCGATCACGCCGAGGTCGGGCAGCTTGAACAGCGCGCCGTAGTTCTCGCAGACGTAGCCGCGCGCCGCGCCGTCGGGCAGCTCGACGCGGAAGCGCACGCCGCGCGGCACCACCGCGATTTCCCTCGGCGCCACGACGAGGCGGCCGAACTCGGTGGCCAGCAGCAGCCGGCCCTGCTGCGGGACGATCAGCAGTTCGCCGTCGGCGTCGTAGAAGAAGCGGCCGTTCATCGACCGGTTGGCGGCGTAGACGTGGATCGCGCAACCGGCGCCGCCCGCAGCGTCGCCGCTGCCCGCCAGCGTGACCAGTCCCTCGAGGAAGTCGACGCCCTCGGCGGCCGCCGGCAGCGGCAGCGGGTCCCAGCGCAGCTGGTTCGGCGGCACCGCCACGGCGCCGAAGGCGCTGACGATCTGCGGGTAGCCGACGAGACGGAACGGCTCGTGCATCGCCGCCGGCCGGATCCGGTAGGTCCACGCGCGCCGGTTGGCGTGCCGCGGCGCGGTGAACGCCGTGCCGGAAAGCTGCTCTGCGTACAGGCCGTACGGAGCGCGCTGCGGCGAGTTGCGCCCGACCGGCAACGCGCCCGGCAGCGCCTCGGTGGCGAACTCGTTGGCGAAACCGGTCTGGTAGTCGAGGCGGTCGATGCCGGTCGCGGCGGATCCCGCCGGCGCCGGCGCGGAGGCCTTCGTCGCAGGTTGGGCGTGGGTCGTGGTCGCCATGCGGTTCTCCCTCGGGGTTCAGCGGACGGACGCCGGGATGTCCTCGCGCGCGGCGGCGAGCGCCTGCGCCAGGACGTCGGCGTCGCCGATGTGATTGGCCAGCAGCAGCACCAGCTTGGCGTTGACCAGCGCGCTCTGGGCGTCGGTCAGGTCGCGGTGGGTGGCGATCAGGCGCTCGTAGAAATCGTCGGGCGACGGCAGGTTCGGCGAAGTGTTCAGCGTGGCCATGGCGGATGACTCCGGTCAGTGGCGGGCGGTGGCGAGCGCGATCGCGGTGCGAACCGCGGCGAGGTCGACGCCGCGGTCGAAGCCGCGCCAGCGCGCGCAGACGTGCTGGTCGGGCCGGAACAGGTAGGCGGTGCCGGGCTGCCCGTCGTAGCGCGCGGCGAGCAGGCCTTCGGTGTCGGCGATCGTCATCGCGCCGGGATGGATCGGGATGTCGGGTGCGCCATGGCGGCCCGCGCCGGCGGTCGGCGCGTCGGTGGCTGCGCGCGTCGCGCCGGCGTCGCCGGGCGCGAGGATCGCGATCACGCGGCACGGCACGTCGGCATCCGCGAGCGCCGTCACCTCGGCGGCCGTCGGGACGGCCCCGAACACCGCCAGCGTGAAGCCGCCTTCGAGATGCGGCAGGAACCAGCGTCCGGCCGGGCCGGCCAGCGGTCCGTGCACCGGGGCATCGGCCGCGGGCGCGCCGGGCACCATCGACCCGGCGAAGCTCGCGCCGTCGGGCGTGTTCAGCGGCGACTCGACGTGGACGCGCGGCACCGACAGGCGTCCGCTGTTGACCAGGCCGCGCGCGAACGGATGGCGCTTCGCGAGCTGCAGCACCGCGTCGCGGAAGGTCCGCGACGCCGCGCTCTTGGGCGTGATGAAGTCGGTCGCGCGCGTCGAGTTGAGGATGTTCTCGTCGGCCGCCGCGGTGCGCTCGACGTCGTAGCTGTCGAGCAGGCGCTCCGGGGCCCTGCCCGCGAGCACCAGCGAGAGCTTCCAGCACAGGTTGTCGACGTCCTGGAAGCCGCTGTTGGCGCCGCGCGCGCCGAACGGGCTGACGAGGTGCGCGGCGTCGCCGGCGAACAGCACGCGGCCGTGCCGGAACTTCGCCATCCGCCGGCACTGGAACGTGTAGACGCTCGCCCACTCGATGTCGAAGTGCGCGTCCGGACCCAGCATCGCCCGCAGCCGCGGCAGGATCTGCTCCGGCCTCTTCTCCTCGTCCGGGTCGGCGTCCCAGCCGAGCTGGAAGTCGATGCGCCAGACGTCGTCGGCCTGCCGGTGCAGCAGCACCGACTGGTTCGGGTGGAACGGCGGATCGAACCAGAACCAGCGCTCGGGCGGGAAGCCCGACTGCATGTGGATGTCGGCGATCAGGAAGCGGTCGCGAAAGACCTGCCCTTCGCTCTCCAGGCCCAGCATCGTGCGCACCGGGCTGCGCGCGCCGTCGCAGGCGACGAGCCAGTCGCAGGCGAGCGGGTAGGTCCCCTCGGGCGTCTCGACCGTGACGGTGACGCCGTCCGCCGCGGGGGCGACCGCGGACACGCGGCTCTTCCAGCGCAGGTCGATCGCCGGCAACGCCTGCGCCCGCTCGACCAGGTACTGCTCGAGCCAGTACTGCTGCAGGTTCACGAACGCCGGCCGCCGGTGCCCGGTCTCGGGCAGCAGGTCGAAGCTGTAGACGAGCTCGTCGCGGTGGAACACCTTGCCGACGTTCCAGCGCACGCCCTTGTCGACGACCGGGTCGCCGCAACCCAGCCGATCGAGGATTTCCAGCGCGCGCTTGGCGTAGCAGATCGCGCGCGAGCCGACCGACACGGTGTCGTCGTCGTCGAGCACGACCACCGGAACGCCGCGCTGCGCGAGGTCGATCGCCGCGGCGAGGCCGACCGGGCCGGCGCCGACGATCACCACCGGGCGCCGCGCCGCACCGGCGGCCGGCGCGTCCGCGGCCGCCTGGGTCGCGGGTGCCCCGGGCTCCGCCGTCCGCGGCGCCGCGTCCAGTTCCGGCGGTCGCCGGAACGGATAGACCGGATTGGTGTAGGTCTTCATCTCCCGCCCTGCCGGTTCAGCCTTCCAGCGCCACCCACATGTCCTTGTCGCGCTGCGCGGTCCAGATGCGCGGGTCGCGGTACTGGGTCGCCTCGTCGTAGGCGCGCGAGACGTCGAACGGCAGGCAGTGGTCGAAGATCACCCAGTGGCCGAACCGGGGCTTGAGCGCCGCGTAGGTCTCCTTGTACACGGTGCGCAGGTCCTTGCCGGCGGCGGCCCCCGCCTTCACCGCGTCGAACATCGACGTGACGAAGGCCCGCGTGCCCTCGAGTCCCGCCCTGACTTCGTCCGGGCTCTTCAGCGCCGCGCCGCGTCCCGGGACCAGCTTCTCCGGCGCCAGCGCGGCGATGGCGTCGAGCGTCGCCGGCCAGTCGGTCAGGTAGGCGTCGCCCGTGTACGGCGTCGCGTCGTATTCGACCAGGTCGCCGGAAAACAGCACCCGGTCCTGCGGCAGCCAGACGACGGTGTCGCCCTTGGTGTGGCCGCGGCCGAGCTGCATGATCTCGACCTGCAGCTTGCCGAGCCACAGCGTCATCCGCCGCTCGAACACGATGGTCGGCCAGGTGAGCCCCGGCACCGACTCGACGGCGCGGAACAGGCGCGGAAACCGCTCGATCTCGCTCTTCATGTCGGCCTCGCCGCGCTCGAGGATGAGGTCGTAGGTGTCGCGGCTGGCGATGATGTGCTCGGGCCGGTAGCCGGAGGCGCCGAGCACCCGCACCGCGTGGTAGTGCGACAGCGTCACGTACTTGATCGGCTTGTCGGTCACCGCGCGGATGCGGCGGATCACGTCCTGCGCCATCACCGGCGTGGCCTGCGTGTCGATCACCATCACCGCGTCGTCGCCGACGACGATGCCGGTGTTGGGGTCGCCCTCGGCCGTGTACGCGTACGCGTGGTCCGACAGCCGGTCGAAGCTGATGGTCTTTTCCTCGACGTCGGCGTGCGACGCGAATTTCTTTTCGGTCATGGTCATCCCTTGGGTCGTTTGTCGTTGACGCGCTTCGCCTTGCCGAGCGAGCGCTCGACGCCGCCCGGGGCCACGACCTGCACCCGCGCCGACACGCCGATCAGCGTCTTGATCGAATGCGCGAGCGACTTGCCCGCCGCTTCGCCGTCGACCGAGCCGACGGCGGGCGTGCGCTCGACGATCACGGTGAGCTCGTCGAGCAGGTGCGGCCGCTCGACCTCCAGCACATAGTGCGGCGCGAGGTCGCGCTCGCGGATGATGAGCTCCTCGACCTGCGTCGGGAACACGTTGACGCCGCGGATGATCAGCATGTCGTCCGACCGGCCGGTGATCTTCTCGATCCGCCGCATCGAGCGCGCGGTCGGCGGCAGCAGGCGCGTGAGGTCGCGCGTCCGGTAGCGGATCACCGGCATCGCCTCCTTCGTCAGCGACGTGAACACGAGCTCGCCCTTCTCCCCCTCGGGCAGCACCTCGCCGGTCTCCGGGTGGATGACCTCCGGGTAGAAGTGGTCTTCCCAGATGGTGAGGCCGTCCTTGGTCTCGATGCACTCCTGGCCGACCCCGGGACCCATGACTTCGGACAGCCCGTAGATGTCGATCGCGTCCATGTCGAGCTTCTGCTCGATCGCCGTGCGCATCGACGGCGTCCACGGCTCGGCGCCGAAGATGCCGACCTTGAGCGAGCACTCGCGCGGGTCGTGGCCCTGCCGTTCCATCTCCTCGGCGATCGCCAGCATGTACGACGGCGTCACCATGATGATGTCCGGCTTGAAGTCGAAGATCAGCTGGACCTGCTTCTCGGTCTGGCCGCCCGACATCGGGACGACGGTCGCGCCGAGCTTCTCGGCGCCGTAGTGGGCCCCGAGCCCGCCGGTGAACAGCCCGTAGCCGTAGGCGACGTGGATGATGTCGCCGGCGCGGCCGCCGGCGGCGCGAATCGAGCGCGCCATCACCGTGGCCCAGGTGTCGATGTCCTTCGCCGTGTAGCCGACGACCGTCGGCTTCCCGGTGGTGCCCGACGAGGCGTGGATCCGGCTCACCTGCTGCCGCGGCACCGCGAACATCCCGAACGGGTAGTTGTCGCGCAGGTCGCCCTTGGTGGTGAACGGGAATTTCGCGAGGTCGGCGAGCGAATGCAGGTCCGACGGCTTGACACCGGCGGCGTCGAACTTGCGGCGATAGTGCGGCACGTGCTCGTAGGCGTGCGCGAGCGACCATTTGAGCCGCTCCAGCTGCAGCGCCTTCAGCGCCGCCGGCTGCGCGGTCTCGATCGGCTCCAGCTCGCCGGGCCGTGGCGACTTGACGGGCATGCGCTTCTCCTCCTCGGTCGCGGCGCTCAGCCGGCGGAGCCGTGATCGTCGTCGACCACGTGGCCCTTGATCCGGTAGCTCTTGCCGCGGAACAGCGCGATCTTCTCGCCGCGCTGGTTGGTCACTTCGATGTCGTAGACGCCGGTGCGGCCGCTCGCGCTGCGCTCGTGCCCGACCGCGGTCAGCACGTCGCCTTCGCGCGCCGGGGCCAGGAAATCGATCGCGCAGCCGGACGCCACGGTGTTCAGATTGTAGCTGTTGCAGGCGTAGGCGAACGTGCTGTCGGCCAGCGTGAAGATGTAGCCGCCGTGGCAGATCGCGTGGCCGTTCAGCATCGACGCGCTGACCGGCATCGTGAGCTCGGCGCGGCCCGGCGCGACGCGGACCAGCTTCATGCCCAGGCCCTGCGACGCGCCGTCACGCGCGTACATCGCGTCGGCGACGCGCTCGGCCAGCGCCTGCGCGTCCTGCGGCGACAGCGCCGGATGGTGCTCACCCATGCAGTTTTCCTCCGGTGGCGGCGCGACGCGCGACCAGCGGCGCCGTCCGGTAGCGATCCTCGCCGTAGTGGTCGGCGAGGTGCCGCAAGGCGGCGCCGATGCGGTCGGCGCCGACGAGGTCGGCCCACGCGAGCGGGCCGCGCGGGTAGTTGACGCCCAGCGTCATCGCGAGGTCCACCGCCGCCGGCGTCGCCACGCCCTGCTGGACCGCGTCGGCCGCTTCGTTCGCCAGCATGGCGACGGTGCGGAGCACGGCGAGCCCCGGCACGTCGTCGAGCCGGCTCACGGCGAAACCGGCGACCTGCAGCGCCCCGACCGCGGCGGCGTACGGCGCCTCGGCACAGGTGTCGGCACGCGCGACCGCCAGGCGCGTCGCCGCGGCGTAGTCGAACGCGAGGTCGAAGGCAACGACGTTCGGCGCCCCGGCGGCCAGCGCGATCGCCGTCGCCGTGCGGCCGTCGGACGGCACCAGCCGCGCTTCGCCGACCGCGATCGAGCCGCCCGGAAAGCGCGAATCGGTGCCGGCGTGCTCGACGGCGACCCCGGCGGCGGCGAGTCGATCGGCCACCGGCACCGCCACCGCCAGGTCGCCGTGGACGACCGCACGCGCCGGGCGCGGCGCCGGGCGCTTCGGTCGCCGGGGCGGGCGGCGTGGCGTCGACCGCGTAGTCGTAGAAGCCGCGTCCGCTCTTGCGGCCGAGGAAGCCGGCGGCGACCAGCTCGCCCTGCAGCACCGACGGCGCGAAGCGCGGATCGTGGAAGAACGCGTCCCACACGCTGCGGGTGACGGCGAAGTTGACGTCGTGCCCGATCAGGTCCATCAGCTCGCAGGGGCCCATCCGGAATCCGCCGGCCTCGCGCAGCACGGCGTCCAGCGTCGCCGGATCGGCGGCGCGCTCGGCCAGCAGCCGCAGCGCCTCCGCGTAGTACGGCCGCGCGCAGCGGTTGACGATGAAGCCCGGGGTCGACGCCGCGTGCACCGGCGTCTTGCCCCAGGCACCGGCGGTCGCGGCGATCGTCGCGGCCACCGCCGGATCGGTCGCGAGGCCCGACACCACCTCGACCAGCGGCATCAGCGGCACCGGATTGAAGAAGTGCATGCCGACGATCCGACCCGGGCGCAGCATGCCCTGCGCGAGCGCGGTGATCGACAGCGACGAGGTGTTCGAGGCGAGTATGGCGCCGGGGTCGACCAGCGGCTCGAGCTGCGCGAACAGCGTGCGCTTGGCCGCCAGATCCTCGACGATCGCTTCGATCACCAGGCCGGCCACGCAGGCGTCGGCGAGCGTGCCGACGGTGACGATCCGCGCGAGCGCGGCAGCGGCCGCGTCGCCGGCGAGCTTGCCGCGCGCGACCAGCTTGTCGAAGGTCGCTGCCAGCGATTGCTTCGCCGCATCGGCGGCGCCGAAGCGTGCGTCGTGCAGTTGCACCCGATGACCCGCGAGCGCCGCGATCTGCGCGATGCCGGCACCCATCGTGCCGGCGCCGACGACCGCGACGGTGACGGCGGTCGGCAATCCGGCGGCGGCGCGGGCGACTGCGGCGTCGCTGCGACGCCGCCGGAGGCCGGGTTCGGGCCGGTGGGAACGGAGGCCATGGCGGCGGCGCCGTCAGCGCCCGGTGAATTTCGGCGGGCGCTTGGCCATGAACGCGGCCACGCCTTCGCGATAGTCGGCGCTGTAGCCCAGCTCCCGCTGCAGGTCGCGCTCGAGGTCGAGCTGCTGCTCGAGCGTGTGGCCGGCCGCGGCGTGCATCGCCCGACGGGTGGCGACGAGCCCCAGCGTCGGCGCGGCGGCAAGGCCGGCGGCAAGGCGTTCGGCGGCGGGCAGGAGTTCGGCGTCGTCGACGCACTGCCAGATGAGTCCCCAGGCCGCCGCCTGTTCCGCGGACAGCTTGTCGCCGGTGTACGCGAGGCCGAGCGCGCGCGCCATGCCGAGGAGCTGCGGCAGCACGTAGGTGCCTCCCGAGTCGGGGATCAGCCCGATCCTGCTGAACGCCTGGACGAACGACGCCGACTTCGCGGCCAGCACGATGTCGCAGGCCAGCGCCAGATTCGCGCCGGCGCCGGCGGCCACGCCGTTGACCGCGCAGACCGTCGGCACCGGCAGGCTGCGCAGCGCCAGCACCAGCGGCTTGTAGTTGCGCTCGATCGACGCGCCGAGATCGACGGCGGCGCCCCCCGGCGCCACCGCGCGGTCGGACAGGTCCTGCCCCGCGCAGAAGCCGCGGCCGGCGCCGGTGAAGAGCAGTGCGCGAATCGAGGGTTCGGCCTTGACCCGGGCCAGCGCGTCGCGGACGTCGGCGTGCATCGCATCGTTGAAGCTGTTGAGCCGGTCGGGCCGGTTGAGCGTCAGCCGCGCGACGCCGGCCTCGATGGTGAAGGTGATGTTCTCGTAGCTCATGTCAGACGTGACGCCGATGCTGGACGACGCGGAAGCGCCCGGCGACGAACGCGGCGTCGGTCAGCGCCGCGTTGGCCGCCGGATTGGCGCCGGTGCCGTGAAAGTCGGAAAACGCCGCCGACTGGTTGACGAACACGCCGCCGGTCAGGTTGATCGACAGCGCGACGCCCGCGTCCTCGGCCACCTCGACCGCCCGGGTCACCACCGCTTCGTCGGTCGAGTACAGCGACAGCGTGAGTGCACCGTGCGCCTTCACCGCCGCGCGGGCGATGGCGAGGCTCTCGTCGGTCGACGCGGTGCCGATGACGAACGCGATCGGGCCGAACCACTCGGACAGGTACTGGTCGCGATCGGCGGCGTCGAGCTTGACGATCAGCGGCGTGCGAACGACGGCCAGCGGGAACGCCGGATGCGCGATCGTCTGCGTGTCGAGGACGATCTGGCCGATGCCGCGCGCCGCGTCGAGGCGCCCGGACACCCCCTCGTTCTGCACCGCGCCCAGCACCTCGACCGCGCGCGCCGGGTCGGCGAGCAGCTTCGACACGCCCTCGGCGATCGCCGCGGCGACCTCGTCGAAGCTCCGGTGGCCGTCGGCGGTGGCGATGCCCGCGCGCGGGATGTAGATGTTCTGCGGGGCCGTGCACATCTGGCCCGTGTAGAGCGACAGCGAGAACCCCAGGTTGCGCGCGACCGCCTTGAGATCGGAGACGGAATCGACGATCACCTGGTTGACGCCGGACTTCTCGGTGTAGACCTGCGCCTGCCGCGCGTTCGCCTCGAGCCAGTTGCCGTTGGCGCTGCTGCCGGTGAAGTCGATCAGTTTGACCTCGGGCCGCAGCGCCAGCTGCTGTGCCGTCGGGTCGCCGGCCGGGTGCGCCACCAGCGTCACGACGTTCGGGTCGAAGCCGGCCTCCGTGAGCACGTCGCGGATGATGCGCACGCTGATGGCCAGCGGCAGGATCGCCGCCGGGTGCGGCTTGACGACGACGGTGTTGCCGGTGGCCAGGCTGGCGAAGAGCCCCGGGTAGCCGTTCCACGTCGGGAAGGTGCAGCAGCCGATGACCAGCCCCACGCCGCGCGGCACGATGCGGAACCGCTTCTCCATCCGCAGCGGCTCGTTCTTGCCCTGCGGCTTCTCCCACAGCGCGACGGCCGGCACCGGGCGCATCTCGTCCCAGGCGTAGGCGACGGCTTCGAGCCCGCGATCCTGCGCGTGCGGGCCGCCGGCCTGGAACGCCATCATGAACGCCTGGCCGGTCGTGTGCATCACCGCATTGGCGATCTCGAAGCTCGCCTTGTTGATCCGCGCCAGCGCCTCGACGCAGACGCCGACCCAGGCCTCCGGCCCCGCCGCGCGCCAGCCGGGCGCGGCCTCGGCGATGCCGGCGAACAGCGCGTCGAGATCCGCCTTCGGATACGTGACCCCGAGCTCGATGCCGTAGGGGGAACGCTCCCCGCCGACCGCGCCGACGGTGCCGGGCTGAATCAGCGGGAACGGTTTGCCGAGCAGCGCGTCGAACGCCGCCTTGCCCGCCTCCGCGGCACCCTCGCCATAGACCTTGGGGCTGGCCGATTCGGGATACGGACTCCAGTAGCTGCGCTCGGCGATGGCCTGCAGCGCACGCTCGATGGTCGCGCGGTGCTTTTCGAACAGGGGATGCGACACGGGAACTCCTGTGGGCGGCGGTTGAGGTGAAGGTTGCGGTCGAGGTGGCGTTCAGCCCATGCCGGTCTGGTCGTAGTCGACGACGACCTTGTCGGTGACCGGGTAGCTCTGGCACGAAAGGATGAAGCCGCGCGCCACTTCGTAGTCTTCGAGCGCGAAGTTGACATCCATGTCGACCTCGCCTTCGACGAGCTTGCAGCGGCAGGTCGAGCACACGCCGCCCTTGCACGAGTACGGCAGCTCGACGCCGTGCCGGAGCCCCGCTTCGAGGATGTTCTCGGTCGCCTTGTCCAGCGTGAACGTCCGCGTGGCGCCGTCCAGGATCACGGTGACCTCGCACTGGGCGTGGCCGGGATCGACCGCCTTCTGCGGCACGTGGACGTGCCGGGGCAGGCTGGTCGCGAAGCGCTCGACGCGGATTTTCGCGGCGGGAACGCCGCGCGCGCCGAGGGCGTCGGTGACCGCCTCCATCATGCCTTCCGGCCCGCACACCCAGACCGCGTCGATGCCGTCGAGGTCGACCCAGCGCGCGAGCAGCGCGTCGGCCCTGGCGCGGTCGATGCGCCCGTGCAGCAGGTCGATGTCCTGCGCTTCGCGCGACAGCACGTGGACGAGGTTGAAGCGGGCCATGAAGCGGTCCTTCAGCCCGGCCAGCTCCTCCTTGAACATCACGGTCCCCGACGCGCGGTTGCCGTAGAACAGCGTGAACTCGCTCGCGGCCTCGGTCGAGAGCACCGTCTTCACGATCGACAGCAGCGGCGTGATGCCGCTGCCCGCGGCGAAGCCGACGTAGCGGTGCCTCGGGGTGGCGGCGGGGGCGGCGACCGGCGCGGCCGGCGCCGTGCCGGCCTCCGCGAGGGTACCGAAATGCCCGGTCGGGGGCGTGACTTCCAGCGCATCGCCCGCCTTCAGCGTGTCGTTGGCCCAGTTCGAGAACACGCCGCCGGGATTGCGCTTGATGGCGATGCGCAGTTCGCCGTCCGCGGGCGCCGCGCAGATCGAATAGGTGCGGCGCACGTCGGCGCCGCCGATGTCGGCGCGCACCGACAGATGCTGGCCCGGCTCGAACCGGAAGGCCCCGGCGAGCGCCGGCGGGACCGCGAAGGTGACGGCGACCGCGTCGCGCGTCTCGCGGTCGACGCGGGCGATCGGCAGGCGGTGAAACTTGCTCATCGGTGGTGGTCCTCCCCCGGGATGCGGGCCGTCAGTGCGGCTTGAAATAGTCGAACGGCTCGAGGCAGGCCTCGCAGCGGTAATGCGCCTTGCACGCGGTCGAGCCGAACTGCGACACCAGCCGCGTGGCGGTCGCGCCGCAGCGCGGACAGGGCACGACGACCACGGCGCGGCGCAGCGGACTGATGCCGGTCACGTCGACGCGCCCGCCCGCCGGAGCGTCACCGGTCGGCGGCGCGATCCCGTAGGCAGCGAGCTTGCGCTTCGCCTCCGGCGCGATCCAGTCGGTGGTCCACGCGGGCGCGAGCTGCGTGTCGAGCCGCAGCCGCGCCACCCCGAGCGCCGCGAGCGCCTCGCGGATGCCGAGCATGATGAGCTCGGTCGCCGGACAGCCGGAGTAGGTCGGCGTCACCCGCACGACCAGCGTGTCGCCCTCGTCGCGGTCGGCCGTCGCCGCTTCCCACTCGACGCCGCGGATGATGCCGAGCTCGACCACCGAGACCGCCGGGATCTCCGGGTCCGGCACGCCGTTCAGCGCGCTCCAGATCGCCGCCAGCGACGGCGGCGTCGCCGGCGCCGACGCCGCGGCGGCCTCGACCGCGCGCTGTTCCGGCGTCACCATGGCACGCGTACCCGGCGGCTCCTGCCGCGCCCCGCGCCTACCATTGCGCGTTCGGATACGCGCGCGGCAGGAACTGCATTTCCGCGAGCAGGTGGCCCAGGTGTTCGGTGTGGACCCCCGCCTTCCCGCCCGGGCGCCTGACGCCCTGCATGTAGACACCCTGCGGCACCGCCAGCGTGGCTTCGGCGAAGACGGCGTCGACGTGCGCGCGCCAGGGAACCTCGATGGCGCGCACGTCGGCCGCGACGCCGGCGGCGGCGAGTTGCTGCTCCAGCGCGTCGGCGTGGAACAGCTCGCCGGTGTACATCCACAGCGCGTCGACCGCCGCCTGCATCCGCGTGCGCGACTCGTCGGTGCCGTCGCCCAGCCGGATCATCCAGTCGCCCGAGCGCTCGACGTGGTACGCCGCCTCCTTGGCGCTCTTGGCGGCGATCTCGGCGATGCGCGGATCGCCGGAACGCGCCAGCGCGCGCAGCAGCGGCAGGTGCCAGGTGTCGAAGAAGAACTGGCGGACGATGGTCTCGGCGAAGCTGCCGTTCGGCTGCTCGACCAGCAGGACGTTGCGGAACGCGCCGGCGTCGCGCAGGAACGCGAGTTCGTCCTCGGTGCGGCCCTTGCCGGCCGTCCGCGCCTCGACCTCGCCGGCGTACGACAGCCACAGGCGCGCCTGCCCGAGCAGGTCGAGGCCGACGTTGGTCAGCGCCATGTCCTCCTCGATGATCGGGCCCTTGCCGACCCACTCGCCGAGGCGCTGCGCGAGGACCAGCGGCGAATCGCCGAGGCGCAGCAGGTACGGGAACAGTCCGTCGTCGCGGCTCATGGCGTCAGATGTGCTTCACTTCGTCGGGCATCGGGAAGAACGTCGGGTGCCGGTAGACCTTGCTGTTGGCCGGCTCGAACAGCGGCTCCTTGTCGCCCGGCGACGAGGCGGCGATGTCGCTCGAGCGCACCGCCCAGATCGACACCCCCTCGTTGCGCCGCGTGTAGACGTCGCGCGCGTTCTTGATCGCCATCCCGGCGTCCGCCGCGTGCAGGCTGCCCACGTGCTTGTGGGCGAGCCCGTGCTGCGAGCGGATGAAGATTTCCCACAACGGCCATTCGCTGCTCATGTCGGCTTCCTCCGGTTCTCGTCGCTCAGGCGGCCTTGATCGCCGCCGCGCGCTTCTCGGCGTGCGCCATCGCCGCCTCGCGCACCCACGCGCCGTCCTCCCAGGCCTTGACGCGCGTGGCGAGCCGGTCGCGGTTGCACGGGCCGTTGCCCTTGATCACCTGCGTGAACTCGTCCCAGTCGATGGCGCCGAAATCGTAGTGACCGCGCGCCGCGTTCCACTTGAGGTCCGGGTCGGGCATGGTGATGCCGAGGTAGTCGGCCTGCGGCACCGTCTGGTCGACGAAGCGCTGCCGCAGTTCGTCGTTCGACAGGATCTTGATCTTCCACGCCGCCGACTGCGCGCTGTGCACGCTCTCGGCGTCCGGCGGACCGAACATCATCAGCGACGGCCACCACCAGCGGTCGAGCGCGTCCTGGGCCATCGCCTTCTGCTCCGGCGTGCCGCGGGCCAGCGCCAGCATGATGTCGTAGCCCTGCCGCTGGTGGAAGGATTCTTCCTTGCAGATGCGCACCATCGCCCGCGCGTACGGCCCGTACGAGCAGCGGCACAGCGGAATCTGGTTCATGATCGCCGCGCCGTCGACCAGCCAGCCGATGGCGCCGATGTCGGCCCAGGTCAGCGTCGGGTAGTTGAAGATCGACGAATACTTGGCCTTGCCGGCGTGCAGGTCGGCGACGAGCTGGTCGCGCGTGACGCCGAGCGTTTCGGCGGCGGAATACAGGTACAGCCCGTGCCCGCCCTCGTCCTGGATCTTGGCCATCAGGATCGCCTTGCGCTTCAGCGACGGCGCGCGGGTCACCCAGTTGCCTTCCGGCAGCATCCCGACGATCTCCGAATGCGCGTGCTGCGAGATCTGCCGGACCAGCGTGCGCCGGTACGCGTCCGGCATCCAGTCCTTCGGCTCGACCTTGACGTCGGCGTCGACGCGCGCCTGGAACGCACGCTCCTCGTCGGACATCGCCGCCGCATCGACGACCTTGGTGAGGCCGGTATCGACCATCTGCGCGTACATCGCTCCTCCTTCGCCCCGGGGTTCGCCTCCGATGGTACGCGTCGCGGCGCGACGGCGCCGGATGGCATGCGACGCGGCACCGGCGCACCGCGTGGGCGGGGCTCAAGGTGTCACGATACACATTTTCTTGCGCATATGTAAAGTCTGTATCATATTGTCGACGTGCCCGATACTGCCGCTCATTCCTGCCGCGGCCCCGATCCGCAGGTCAACCGCTGGATCCGGCGCCTGCTGACCGACGCCCGGCCCAGGGCGTCGTCGCTGATCGTCACGGTCTGGGGCGACGCGCTGGCGCCGCATGGCGGCGCGGTCTGGCTGTCGACGCTGATCGACCTGGTCGCGCCGTTCGGGATCAACGAGCGGCTGGTGCGCACCAGTGTGTTCCGGCTCGCCCGCGACGGATGGATCGCCGCGGAGGCGTCCGGCCGCCGCAGCCGGTACCGGCTGACCGCCGCCGGCGCCCAGCGCTTCGCGCAGGCGTATCGCAGGGTCTACCGGCCACCCGCCGAACCCTGGGACGGTCGCTGGGAGTTCGTGCTCGCCCCCCCCGACCGGGTGCCGCCGCCGAAACGGCGTGCGCTGCGGGCGGAGATGGCCTGGGCCGGTTTCGGCGAATTCGCGCCGGGAACCTGGGCGCGGCCCGAACGCGCCGACGACGCATTGGCGCGCCTCGCGGCGCTGCTCGACGACGAGGTTGCGCTGACGGTGTTCACGGCGCGCGATCGGGACGGTGCCGGCGCGCCGGCCGCAACCACGGCGGTCGTCACCGCCGCCGGACCGGGGACCACGCTGGCCCACCGCACGCCGGCGGTCTGGGACCTGGGCACACTGGCGGCCGACTACCGGCACTTTCTCGCCCGCTTCGGCAGCGTCGTCGAGGCGCTGCGCCGGCGCCCCGAGGACGCGCGCGATCCGGCCCAGACCTTCGCGGTCCGGACGCTGCTGGTCCACGAGTACCGGCGCGTCCGCCTGCGCGATCCGCAGCTGCCGACGGCGCTGCTGCCGCCCGATTGGCCGGGCGCCGCCGCGTACGCGCTGTCGCGGGCGTTCTACCGGCTCGCCCGCCCCGCGGCCGAGGCCCACCTGGAGAGCGCGTTCGCCGCCGGCGGCGAGGAATTGCCCCCCGCGCTGCCGGAGTTCCTGGTGCGCTTTCCGGATCAGGCTTGAGGCCGCGGGCCCGAGGCGACCGACGTGCAGGCGCAGCCACGCGCCTGCATCGGCTCGTCGTCCTCCTCGTCGTCCTCGTCGTCGTCCTCGTCGTCGCCGTCGTCGAACTCGCCATCCTCGTCGGGTTCGCCGATCGGCACCGGCTCGTCGCCGATCGCGGCCGCCGGCCAGCGCGGCATCACAGCGGCGGGATGCGCAGCACCTGTCCCGGGTAGATCTTGTCGGGGTGGGTCAGCATCGGCTTGTTGGCTTCGAAGATGACGGGATACTTGTTGGCGTCGCCGTAGTAGTGCTTCGCGATCTTCGACAGGTTGTCGCCGGAGACGACGGTGTAGTACTGGGCTTCCGGCGCGCTCTGGTCGACGCTCATCATGTCCTTGACCGCGGCGACGCCGGCGACGTTGCCGCAGCAGAGCGCGATCTTCTCGCGCGTCGGCTGGTCGGGCGCGACGCCGAACACCGACGCGACCGCGGACGCGCCGTCGAAGGTCACGGTAAGCCCCGTCGCGTTGAGGTTCTGCGACTTGATGTAGGCGAGGATGGCGTCGGCCGCGGCGTCGTTGGCCGCCTTGATCTTCGCCTCGTCGGCCGGCGCGGCGGCCGCTTCCTGCATCGCCGCCTTGGCGTGGCCGGTGCCGAACAGCTTCTCGCCAGCGCTCTTCACGAAATCGATGAGACCCATGCTTGCTCCCGGATGTCTTGGTGAGGTGTGGAACGGACTCGTCGCCATCCTGCCGCGCCCCGCGGACAGGGCCCTGGCGACAGTCACAGGATACGCCGTGGAAACCGCCGCCGTTGCTCTATAATTACAGGTTGTGCCGGATGTCCGCCATCCGGCTTCCCGACGACCGGTGGCCCGCCCTCCGGCTGCCCCGCGTCGCCCCGAGCCCCCGTCTACCCAGTCCACGCCGTTCACCCCGTGTCGTCCGCGCCTTCCGTCGCCGCCGCTTCGATCCGCCCCGGTTCCGCTGCCGCGTGGCAGGTGGCCCTGCGACCGAAGACGCTCTGGATCGCGACGATTCCCGTGTTCGTCGGCACCGCGATCGCCTGGAGCGTTCACGGCGCGTTCGCGGCCTGGGTCGCGCTGCTGGCGCTCGCCGGGGCGATCGTCGTGCAGATCATCACCAACCTGCAGAACGACGTCGGTTACACGGCGCGCGGCGCGGAAACCGGGCGGCGCGTGGGACTGCCGCGGGCGACGGCGCAGGGCTGGCTGTCGCCGAAGGCGGTGAACGGAGCGATTGTCGTCGCGGTGTTCGCGGCCCTCGCCATCGCGGTCCCGCTGGTGTTCTATCGCGACGGCTGGGTGGTCGCGATCACGCTGGCTTCGATCGTCGCCGCGTACGCGTACATGGGCGGCCCCCGGCCGATCGCGTACACGCCGACGGGCGAGTTCGTCGTGTTCCTGTTCTTCGGACTGATGGCCGTCTGCGGCACCGTCTACGTGCAGGCCGGAACGGTCGGCGCCGCCGCCTGGATCGCCGGCACCGCCATCGGACTCCTCGCCGCCGCGGTGCTCGTCGTCAATAACCACCGCGACAGCGCACACGACGCGACGACCGGGCGCCGGACCTTCGCCGTCGTCTTCGGCAACCGCGCGTCGTTCCGCCTGTATCTACTCTGCACGCTGGCGCCGTTCGCGCTCGCCGCGGCGATCGCGGCGCTGGCCCGCTCTCCCTGGTACCTGCTGCCGCTGCTGGCGCTGCCCCGCGCCGCGACGCTCGGTCGCGACCTGCTGCGCATGGCGCCGGGCCCGGCCTACAACGCCCTCCTCTTCCGCACCGTGATGCTCGAAGTCCTGTTCGGCGCGCTGCTCGCCGTCGGCGCGGTGTTCGCGCGCCTTTACTAAACTGAGCTGAAGCGGCGGCGCGCACCCCGGCCCGACGCCCCACTCCCGGCGCACCCGCCATCCGCCCACCCGCGCCCACGCCGATCCTTCGGGAAACCCATGACCTCGCCCTACCCGCACCTCCTCGCCCCGCTCGACCTCGGCTTCGTCATGTTGCGCAATCGCGTCGTCATGGGCTCGATGCACACCGGAATGGAGGACCGGTTCTGGCACTACGGCAAGCTGGCCGCGTTCTACGCCGAGCGTGCGGCGGGAGGCGCCGGGCTGATCGTCACCGGCGGCATCGCGCCGAACCGGCGCGGGTGGCTGCTGCCGATGGCCGGCGTGATGTCGAGCTTCGCGCACGTCCCCGCGCACCGCCGCGTGACGCGCGCGGTCCACGACGCCGGCGGCCGCATCGTGATGCAGATCCTGCACGCGGGCCGCTACGGCTACCACCCGTTCATCGAGTCGGCGGTCGACACCAAGAGCCCGATCACGCCGTTCAAGGCGAAGGGCATGGACGAGGCGCGCATCCGCACGGTGATCGGCGACTTCGCGCGTGCCGCGAAGCTCGCGCAGGCGGCCGGCTACGACGGCGTCGAGATCATGGGCAGCGAGGGCTACCTGATCAACCAGTTCCTGTCGCAGCGCGTGAACCGGCGCGACGACGGCTGGGGCGGCTCGATCGACGGCCGCATGCGCTTCGCCGTCGAGATCGTCCGCGCGGTGCGCGCCGCCTGCGGGCCGGCCTTCATCGTGATGTTCCGGCTGTCGTTGCTGGACCTGGTCGAGGGCGGCAACACGATGGACGAGACCATCGCCGTCGCGCAGGCGCTCGAGCATGCCGGCATCACGCTGCTCAACACCGGCATCGGCTGGCACGAGGCGCGGATACCGACCATCGCGACCAGCGTGCCGCGCGCGGCGTTCCGCGCCGCCACCGGCCGGGTCAAGCGCGCGCTCACGGTGCCCGTCGTGGCGTCGAATCGCATCAACACGCCGGAGGTCGGGGAGGCGATCATCGGTGACGGCGACGCCGACCTGGTGTCGATGGCGCGGCCGTTCCTCGCCGACGCCGAGTTCGTCGCCAAGGCCGCCGCCGGGCGGGCGGAGACGATCAACACCTGCATCGCCTGCAACCAGGCCTGCCTCGACCACACCTTTGCCAACCAGCCGGCGACCTGCCTGGTCAACCCGCGCGCCGTCCGCGAAACCGAGCTGGTCTACCGCAGGACGGCCGCGCCGAAGTCGGTCGCCGTAGTCGGCGCCGGCATGGCGGGGCTCGCCTGCGCGACCATCGCCGCGGAGCGCGGCCATCGCGTGACGCTGTACGAGGCCGCACCGGACATCGGCGGCCAGTTCAACATGGCGATGGCGGTGCCCGGCAAGGAGGAGTTCCGCGAGACGATCCGCTATTTCCGGCACCGCGTCGCCGACACCGGCGTCGACCTCAGGCTCGATCACCGGGTGACGCCGGGCGAACTCGACGGCAAGTTCGACGTGGTCGTCGTCGCGACCGGCGTCGTCCCCCGGCGGCCGCCGCTGGAGGGCATCGATCACCCGAAGGTGCTGACGTATCCGCAGGTGCTGCGCGACGGCGTGCCGGTCGGCCATAGCGTCGCCGTGATCGGTGCCGGGGGCATCGGCGTGGACGTCTGCGCGTTCCTCCTCGCCGAGCACGCACCGCTGCCGGTCGCCGAATGGTGCGCCGAATGGGGCGTCGACCTCGAAGGTCGATCGCCCGGTGGGCTGGTCCCGCCGGCGGCCGCCCACCCGCCGCGCGAGATCTGGCTGCTCAAGCGCTCGCCCGGCGTCGGGCGCATGGGGGCCGGACCCGGCAAGACCACCGGCTGGGTGCACCGGATCGAGCTGAAGCGCAACGGCGTGAAGATGCTGGCCGGCGTCGAGTACGTGAAGGTCGACGATGCCGGGCTGCACATCCGGGTCGACGGCCGCGACGAACTGCTGCCGGTCGACCACGTCATCCTGTGCGCGGGCCAGGAGCCGGTGCGCGAACTCGCCCCCGCGCCCACCGACGGCGCCGGCTCCGCGCACCTGCACGTCATCGGCGGCGCGGAGGTTGCCGCCGAGCTCGACGCCAAGCGCGCGATCCGGCAGGGCGCCGAACTCGCGGCGCGTCTGTAGCGCGGCCGGCAACGACCTCTTGCCGGGCCTGTGGAATCGCGCCGGGCCCGGCCTGCGGAACCCGATACGCATCAACCGGCACGGCCGTACGCGCACTCCCCCGTGCCTCCACTCCAAGGAAGATCCGCCATGCCCACGATCGACACCGCCGCCCTGCACCAGCTGTTCCTCGACGCCCGCACGCACAACGGGTGGCGCGATGAGCCGGTGACCGACGCCGAGCTCGAGCACCTGTTCGACCTCCTGAAGATGGGGCCGACCTCGGCCAACTGCTCGCCGGCCCGGTTCCTGTTCGTGCGCACGCCGGAGGCGAAGGCGCGGCTGTTGCCCTGCATGGCCCCCGGCAACGTCGAGAAGACGCGCACCGCGCCGGTCACCGCGATCATCGGTTACGACCTCGAGTTCTACGACAAGCTGCCGCAGCTCTTTCCGCACACCGATGCCCGCAGCTGGTTCGCCGGCAAGCCCGATCTCATCGCCAGCGCGGCGTTCCGCAACGGCTCGCTGCAGGGGGGCTACCTGATCCTCGCCGCGCGCGCGATCGGCCTCGACTGCGGCCCGATGTCCGGCTTCGACAACGCCAGGGTCGATGCCGAGTTCTGGGCCGGCACCGCGGTCAGGACCAACTTCATCTGCAACCTCGGTCACGGCGACCCGTCGAAGCTGATGCCGCGCAGCCCCCGCTTCCGCTTCGACGAGGCCTGCCGCATCCTCTGAACCGGCGGCGCGGGGCGCCGTGGCGGGCCGCAGGATCGGTGCCCGCCCGGCGGGCGGTATGATGACCGGGGAGGCAGTGCACGATGGAAAGAATCCTGCTGGGAGACGAGGCGGTCGCGCTCGGCGCCGTCGACGCCGGCATCAGCGCGGCGTACGCGTATCCGGGGACCCCGTCGACCGAGATTTTCGAGACGATCCGGCAACACGCGAAGACCGCCGACCCGCCGATCCGGGGCCTGTGGTCGACCAACGAGAAGGTCGCCCTCGAGGAAGGCATCGGCGTCTCGTACGCCGGCAAGCGCGCGCTCGTCGCCATGAAGCACGTCGGCCTCAACGTCGCCGCCGATCCGTTCATGAACGTGGCGGTCGCCGGCGCGCATGGCGGGCTGGTCCTCGCCGTCGCCGACGACCCGTCGATGCACAGCTCGCAGAACGAACAGGATTCGCGCTACTTCGCGGACTTCGCCCAGGTTCCCTGCCTCGAGCCTTCGGACCAGCAGGAGTGCTACAGCTTCACCCGCGAAGCCTTCGACCTGTCCGAGCAGCTGCAGGTGCCGGTGCTGCTGCGCCTGGTCACCCGGCTTGCCCACAGTCGCGCCCGCGTCACCTCGTCGCCGCCCCGGGCGCAGAACGAAGCGCGCTACGTCGCCGACCCGAGCCGCTACACGCTGATCCCCTCGAACGCGCGGCGGGCCTACGCCGCGCTGCTCGACAAGCAGGCGGCGCTCCTCGAGTACGCGGAGCGCCACCCGGCCAATGCCCTCACGCTGCGCGGCGACGGCCGCCCCGGCATCCTGGTGAGCGGCGTCGCATGGAACTACCTCCGGGAAGCGCTCGGCGCCGGCGTCGAGCAGTTCAACCTGTTGCGCATCGGCGTCTACCCGCTGCCGGTGCGCAAGATCCGCCAGCTGCTCGACGCCTCGTCCGAACTGTGGCTGATCGAGGAAGGCTATCCGTTCATCGAGCGCTACGTCAGCGCCCTGGGGCTGATGCGCGAGCCGCCGATGAAGGGCAGGCTGACCGGGCACCTGCCGCGCAGCGGCGAGTTGACGCCCGATGTGCTGCGGCGAAGCTTCGGGCTCCCGGCCGGCGAGGCCCTGCGGATTCCCGGGCTCGACGAGGTGCTGGTCGGCCGGCCGCCGCGACTCTGCGAAGCCTGTCCGCACGACGATGCGTACCTGGCGATCAACGAGGCCATCGCCGGCATGGGCGACGACATCCGCGTCATGGGCGACATCGGCTGCTATGCGCTGGGCTACCTCAAGCCGCACCAGGCGATCCACTCGTGCCTGTGCATGGGCGCGTCGATCGGCATGGCGATCGGCGCCGCGCACGCCGGCATGTCGCCCTCGCTGTGCGTGATCGGCGACGGCACCTTCACCCACTCCGGCATGGCGCCGCTGCTCGACGCGGCGCGCGAGAACACCTGCATCAAGGTGTTCATCCTCGACAACAGCATCGTCGCGATGACGGGCGGCCAGCCGACGATGGCGACCGACGAGCAGGTGGTCGACCTCGTCGCCGGGCTCGGCGTTCCGCGCGAGCGCATCCGCATCGTCTCGCCGGTGCCCCAGAAGAAGGCCGAGAACGTGCGCGTCATCCGCGAGGAGATCGCGCAGCCGGGGCTGTCCGTCATCATCGCCCGCCGCGCGTGCGTCACCTACGCCAAAGCCATCAAGGAGCACCGCCGCGAGCGCAAGGCCACCCCGGCATGAATTACGATCTCGTCGTCTGCGGCGTCGGTGGCCAGGGCGTGCTCTCGATGGCCTGGATCATCGACCAGGCGGCGGTCGAGGCCGGGTTCCACCTGAAACAGCCGGAGGTGCACGGGATGGCACAGCGGGGCGGCGCCGTGTCGGCCTTCGTCCGCATCTCGGACGCCCCGATCGCCAGCGATCTCGTTCCCGACGCCGCGGCCAGCATGGTGCTTTCGGTCGAGCCGATGGAAAGCCTGCGCTACGCCAGGATGCTGCGCCCCGACGGCTGGATCGTCACCGACGTCACACCGCTGAAGAACGTGGCGGACTACCCGGACACCACGCGGCTCTTCGATGTGCTGTTCTCCGTGCCGCGCCTGATTGCCGTCGACGCGGGTGCCCTCGCGCACCGGGCGGGGACCGTGAAGGCGCACAACACGGTGATGCTGGGCGCGGCCGCACCGCTGCTGCCCTTGCCACCGCCGCTGCTGGAGAAGCACCTGCGTGCATTGTTCGCCGACAAGGGCGAGCGCATCGTCGCCGCCAACGTCGACGCATTCCGCATGGGCGAGGCGGCCAGCCGGTTTACCGTGGCGCTCGTTGCCGGTGGCGTCGCGCGCGAGGTCGTCGCCCGCGTCGTGCCGCGACTGGCGTTCGAGCCGCGGCCGGTGGCGCCGGAAGTGGCCGCCGCCTGGGTCGAACGGCTGCGCGCTCCCGGCGCGGACGCCGCCGCCGCGCGAATCTTCGATTCGACCGAGATCCTCGAGCTCGGTGCCGGGCACGCGGCGCTGTTCGCCTGATCCCCGGGCACGCGGCGCGCAGTCCGCTGTCGGCAGGCGATAATGTCCGTCCCATTCGCCAATCGTCGCCCGCACGCGACCGACGCCCGCGTCGGCGCACACCCCCAGCCATGACCCAGAATCCGATCAGTCCGGTCTCCGAGCCGCGCCACGACGACCGCACCTCCCGCACCGACGACGAGCACGTCGTCGACATGGTGCTGCTGCCGCCGCCGGAGCACCTCATCCGCTTCTTCCCGATCCAGGGCACACCGGTCGAGGCGCTCGTCGCCGGCACCCGCAGCCGCATCCGGAAGATCCTCAAGGGCAAGGACGACCGCCTCCTCGTCGTCGTCGGACCCTGCTCGATCCACGACCCGGTGGCCGCCCTCGACTACGCGAGGCGCCTCGCCGTCGAGCGCGAGCGCGCGGCCGACACGCTCGAGATCGTGATGCGGGTCTACTTCGAGAAGCCCCGCACGACGGTCGGCTGGAAGGGCCTGATCAACGATCCCTGGCTCGACGAAAGCTATCGCATCAGCGAGGGGCTGCGGATCGCCCGCCAGCTCCTGATCGACATCGGCCGGCTGGGCGTGCCCTCGGGAAGCGAGCTGCTCGACACCATTTCGCCGCAGTACATCGGCGACCTGATCGCGTGGGGCGCGATCGGTGCACGCACCACCGAAAGCCAGGTGCACCGCGAACTCGCGTCGGGCAGCTCGGCCCCGATCGGGTTCAAGAACGGCACCGACGGAAACGTGAAGATCGCCTGCGACGCCATCCAGTCGGCTTCCCGCGCCCACCATTTCCTGGGGGTCCACAAGAGCGGCCAGGTCGCGATGATCCGCACGCGCGGCAATCCGGACTGCCACATCATCCTGCGCGGTGGCGCCGCGCCGAACTACGACGAGGCGAGCGTCGCCGCGGCCTGCCACGCCCTCGAGCGCTCCGGACTCTCCGCGTCGCTGATGGTCGATTGCTCGCACGCCAACTGCGGCAAGCAGCACGAGCGGCAGCTGGACGTGGTGCGGGAGATCGCCCGCCAGGTCGATGGCGGCAGCCGGCGCGTCTTCGGCGCGATGATCGAGAGCCACATCCACCCCGGGGCGCAGAAATTCACCGCGGGCCGCGACGATCCCGCGAAGCTCGCCTACGGCACCAGCATCACCGATCCCTGCCTCGGCTGGGACGACACCGTCGAGGCGCTGCACACGTTGAGCGAGGCGGTTCGCCGCCGCCGGGCGCGGGCCGACGTCAGCCCCGCAGGAGCAGGTACAGACCCAGCCCCACCATCGCCAGGCCGCTGATCAGCTTCAGCCAGCGGCCCTCGTTCTCCTGCAGGCGGTGCCGCGACAGCGTGACCACGCCGATGGTCAGCACGACGACGTCGTCCAGCATGTACGCGGCGATGTACAGCAGCAGGTAGCCGTAGTACGCCGCCGGCTCGAGCTCCTTCAGGGTCAGGATCCGGGTGAACAGCGCGGGGAAGCCCGACGTGCAGAGGAATTCGACGACCTGCACCAGCAGGCCCAGGATGACGGTGCCGAGCAGCGCGGCGATCATGTTCTCGGCGTGCAGGATTCCGCGCAGCCGCGCATAGATCCCCGGCTTTGCGCTCGCGGGAATCGACAACGACACGCCGCGGCCCAGCGTCCGCCAATCCTTGAGGTTGATGGCGCCCGCGACGATGGCAATGGCGGCGATGACGAGTTCCGAGGCGCGCGAGAGTCCGATGAACAGGAACAGGTTGAGCCACGCCGCCATCATGGCGAAGTAGCTGATGCCCTGGATGAGGACGAAGGTGCCGGCGATCGCGGCCATCCGCCGCCGGTCGTTCAGCGGTGCCAGCAGCGAGATCATCAGGATCAGCACCCACATCGAGCACGGGTTCAGGCCGTCCAGCAGGCCCATGACGAGGGTGAACATCGGCAGGCCGACATCGTCGAGCGCGATCGTCCGCCCGAACATCGTGACCTCGAACTCCGACCGGTCCGATCCCGTCTGCGCCTCCGGACCCGCCGCGCAGGACAGTCCTTCCTCGGCCTCGCACGCGGCGGACGCTCCCGGCCCGGCGGCCGGCGTCCCGGGCGCCGCTTCGCCACCTGCCCGATGGGCCAGTGCGCTGCGGATCAGCTGGTCGGTGTTCGCCTCGGGCGAGTAGCCGACGATCAGCTGTCCGCCGACGTACACCGCCGGCACGCGGACGTCGCCGCTGCCCTGCGCCTTCGCGATCTCCTTCAGGCGCGCGAGCGCCGCGGGCTCCCGGCCGACGTCGCGGACGACGATCACGAGTCGCGGCTGCTCGCGGCCGAGCGCGACGAGAAAGGCCTCGGCCTTGGCGCAGTGCGGGCACCCCTCGCGGACGAAGGCCTCGACGTCGGCCGACGCCAGCGCGGACGGCGGGATCGCGAGCGTCACCAGCGCCGACCACAGCAGGAGCAGCAGCGACGCGCGCCGCATTGACGATCGAACGCTGTGCATGGGCTTGGGGCCCGCCGTGTACGCCGGTCGCGTCCCGCGGGCCCCCGGTGCCTGATTCAAGTGACGATTTTACCCGCCGCAAGGCGCCCCACCGGCGCGGGTTCCTTGCGCCCGATCAATCCGCGTCACTTTCGCCGGCGTCGATCCGGACTCGGCGAACGCCACGGCGGCGGCGATCCGCACCGGCGCAGGGCGGGCGATCGGCATGGCGATGGACGTCGCGAGCGAAAGTAAGGGTCGATGCGAGGATGGCCGCGACGGTCGCGTAGAATTGCGGGCATGGCCACGGTAGAACTGGTGCTCGCTCTGCTCGCGGCCGTCACGCTCGGCGGCGCGATCGTCAAGTGGACACCCTTTCCGCTGCCGATCCTGCTGGTGATCGTCGGCGCCGCGATGTCGTTCGTGTCGGGTTTCGACGCCATCCGGATCGACCCGCAGCTCTTCCTGCTGCTGTTCATCCCGCCGATCCTGTTCGCCGACGCCTACGCGCTGCCCCGCCGCGACTTCGTCCGTGTGCTGAAGCCGGTGCTGCTGCTCGCGCTGGGCCTGGTCGTGCTGACGGTGGTCGCGATCGGGTACCTGCTGCACTGGATGATCCCGGAATTGCCGCTGGCCGTCGCCTTCACGCTCGGCGCGATCGTCTCGCCCACCGACGCCGTGGCCACCGTCGCCACGACCGAGACGCTGCCGCTGCCGGCGCGCGTCGTCCACATCGTCAACGCGGAGAGCCTGCTCAATGACGCGTCGGGCCTCGTGGCGTTCAAGCTCGCCGTCGCCGCGGCGGCCACGGGCCTGTTCTCGTCGGCGCAGGTCGCCGCCGACTTCGTGGTGCTGTCGGGCGGCGGCATCGCCGTCGGCATCGCGCTCGAGTGGCTCGGCCGCCGGCTCTGGCGACGCCTGCTGCGCCACCGGGCCGGCGACCTCACCGTGCAGTCGCTGCTGACGATCCTGATCGCCTACGCCGCGTACATCGTCGCCGAGGCGCTCCACGTCTCGGGCATCCTCGCGGTCGTCGCCGCGGGCCTGTGGGCGAGCGGCCAGGAGTTGATGGAACTCACTCCCGAGGCGCGACGGCACCTGCGAGTGGTGTGGCGGGTCGTGCAGTTCGTCCTCAACGGATTGGTGTTCGTGCTGCTGGGCCTGCAGCTGCGCACCATGATCGCCGGCGTGTCGGCGTACGGGCCGCTGGAACTCGCGCAGTACGCGATCGTGCTCTGGCTCGCCCTGATGGCGCTGCGCCTCGCGTGGGTCTACGCGTCCGCGTACCTGCGGTTCCGCACGCACTGGGGCTGGACGGGCGACCGCAGGGGCCCGGATCCGCGCCGGGTGTTCCTGGTCGGCTGGGCGGCGGTCCGCGGCTCGATCACGCTGGCAACCGCGCTTGTCGGTGCCCTACCTGACCTCCGCCGGCATGCCGTTCCCCTACCGCGACCTGGTCGTCTTTCTCGCCGCGTCGACGATCATCCTGACCCTCGCGCTGAACGGCGTGCCGCTGCCCTGGCTCATCCGCAAGCTGGCCGTCGAAGGCGACGACGGCACCGCCGTCGAGGAACAGACGGCGCGGATCGAGACCGCGCGCGCCGGCGCCCGCGCGGTCGAGCGCGCGCTCACCACGCTGGTGCAGCCCGAGGACGTCCTCTTCGGCAACCAGCTGCTGCGCGAGTACCAGGGCCGCATCGAGTTGCACGGGTCCGACCCGGTGCAGTCCGAGGCGCGCAGCCTGCGCGTTTCCACGCGGCGGCAATTGCGGCTCGCCGCCATCGCGGCCGAGCGTGCGAAGCTGTACGAGATGCGCGACCGGGACGTCATCAACGACGAGACCCGGCGGGTCATCGACTCCGAGCTCGACGAGCGCGAGATCCTGGCCTCGTCCACCACGTCGCGGGGGTGATCGGCGCCGCCGGGCCTTCTCCCGGGACCGCGCTCGGCGCCCCCGGCCGCCGGCGCTCGGTGGCGCCGGGCGACGGTCAGTTTTCTCTGCGCAGCAGCGCGGCGATGCGCCGGAACTGCCATCGCGGGTCGTAGCGCTCCGCGATTCCGGGGGGAAAGGCCATGTTCCACGGTATGCGGACGAGCTTGGCCGCCGGCGTTCCCGGCGCCAGCAGCGCATTGAAGATGCCCTGCGCGTGCCACGATCCGATGTAGCGCGGGAACGGCACGCCCCGCGATCAGGTGGTCATCCAGAATGCGATGGATGATCCTCGCCTCGATCGCTCCCAACTTCCGCCGCCTTCGCGCAAGCCGCGACAGGAACGGGGACACCTCCGGGCAAAGTCCGCGGCGCGAAAGCAGGGTCAGCATCAGGTCGAGCGCGGTGGCGGTCGTGTCGTTGTCGACGCTGTGCACGAGCGCATCCCAGTCGAACGCAGTCCCCACCGAGTTCAGCAGGTAGACCGCGTCGAAGAGCGGGACGGCAAGGGTCGGATGGATCGCGTTGCCGGACAGGTCGCGCAGCCAGCCGGTCGCCAGATACGCAAGCTGGAACTCGGGCGTGAACCGGAACACGGGCCGGCCGGCGAAGGTCGACGGCACCGACTGCTCGAGGATGCGGGACGGGCTGAACAGCGTGCCGTCGATGCCCGCGTCGGCGGGGAACAGCGCGACATGGATCTCGGTCCAGGCGTGCCGGCGGGGGTGGTGCAACGGTATGCCGTGGTGCGCACCGTCGCGCGGCTGGACGTTCGACACCCGCTGGTGCCCGCGGCGCAGGAGTTCGGCTTCCACCGCCTCGGCCGCCTGCGCCGGGACCAGGATGTCGATGTCGCCCATCGGCCGCAGGTGCGCCGCCGGGTAATGCTGGTCGCTGATCGATATTCCCTTGAGCAGCGTCGCGCGGGCGCCCAGGGCAGCGCAGACGTCGATGACCTCGGCCGCGACCTCGATGCGGTTGGCATGCCGGACCTGGGCCGCCAGGTCGGCGCCGCGAAGCGGCTCGCGGCAGCCGTCCGGCACCTGGACGAGCCCTTCGCGCAAGGCGAGGTGGAGCAACGGTGCGAGTCCCGCATCCTGTACGTACCGGACCTGCCGTTCGTCGGCCGGCAACACCGGCGAAGCCGGGAATGTGTGCACAATGCCTGCGTCCTGTTGCCGCATAGCAAAGGTCAACAAATCACCGAGGAGCGAAGGCGTCAATCTGCGCTCCGGGGGTCGAGTCGATGTATCTTTTCCGGTCGGGCATGTTCGCATGGTACACGGGGCCGCAACACCATGAAAAATTGCAGTTTTCAACTATGTCAACGTCACGAAATGGTCGATGGTGACGAAGACGGCGGCTTGCGACCCTCTCGTTCCTGAATGCTACAAGCCGATTCCGACCAGCGGACTGGCATTTCGCCCCGTTATGACTATAGTGATAGTTGAGAAATGAAAATATTGCGGAAGAAAGTCGACACTCTGATGGTCCGCGAAGTCGGCGACGAAGTGGTGCTCCTCGATGTCGAGGCCGACAAGGTCCATCAGTTGAACGGTACCGCCAGTTCGATTTGGCGGATGTGCGAGCAGGCGGAGTCACCCGAGGCGATGGCCCGCGTGCTGGCGGAGCAGTACGACGTGCAGCCCGACGTGGCGCTGAAAGACGTGAACGAGACGCTGGAGAAGTTGCAGGCACTGAAGTTGCTTGTCAGTGGCTAGTCGCGAGACAGCGGCGCTGCAACGGGACACGCCGATTCACCTTTGACAGGATTGATCATGAGCAAGAAGCCTCCCAGACCCGATTCGAAGTCTCGCCGTGAGTTCGTCAAGAAGGCAGCCTACATCGCGCCGGCGATACTGACGCTGCAAGCCGCGTCGTCGGTAGCCAAAGCCGGCTCGGTCAAGCCGACGCCTGCCGAAACCGGCTACAGCATCAGCCTTCCGCGCAATCCTGGTTGATCGCGTTTCGACCAGCGTGAGTTGACCATCGGGCGCTACCGCAGATAGCGCGGTACGCTCGTACGGTGGCTCCGGCAGTATCCAGGGCGCTCTTTCCGATCGCCCGGGTGGGGGAATATCCATCCTCGATGGTGCCCCGCACCAATGGCGCACCGCAGAGCGCCTCCCCGTTTTCTCCCCACTGATCCGACCCCCCCGGCACTACCTCGGGGCCGGATCGCCCGCTTGCACCCCCGACTCCGCCGGAAGTCGTGCAGCCGCCAACTGCCGCATCGACGGGGGCTTCCCATCCCGCCGGACTGGTGCTAACGTCGCCCGACGCTCGTTGCCCCTCAAGCGGCGCGCGTCCGCCGGCACAGGCGTTTGCGGCGCCAAGCGTTCCCCCGACTGCATCTTCACTCGGAGTGCCCATATGGACAAAAAGCCATCCAGCCCCGACTCGAATTCGCGCCGCGAGTTCGTCCGGAAATCAGCCTACCTCGCGCCGGCCATCCTGACACTTTCGGCCGGAGCGTCGGTGGCCAAGGCGGGTTCGGCCAAGGGCGGGAACCCCAAGGGTAAAGATCCTGAAGAGCGTGGAAAGCCGCCGGGCCCGCCGCGCGGTCGAAGGGATTGAGCTGACAGACAGCTGATGGAGCGGGTGCCCCGGTCGATCGGGGCGTGGGTTCGCGCCGATTGACCGGCGTCGATCCCCATCGGAACCGGAGCGCCATCCGCCGCCCCGCCCTGAACCGCGCGCGGCGACCCGAAGCATCGGACCCGATTCTTGCTGTCCTTCCTGATCCTGGGCTGCCATGTGCAGGTCGCAGGCGCCAGCGACGACGTCCGGCAACTGCTGCTGTCCACCCTCGGTGCCATGGCCGCGCCGGATCGGTCCGGCGCCCCCGACCTGCAGTACCGGATCGACGACGCGACCGATGACGCAGCCGACGCCGCGGCCTTTGTCCTGGGTCGCGACGGCTGCCCCGACCGCGAAGCGGACGACCTCGACGACCTGCTGTTCCAGTTCGAAAAGGACGTCGTCCTGGAGCTGCAGCGACGTCGCAGCGACCTTTTCTTCCTTCACTCGGCGGTCCTCGAGTGGCGCGGCACGGGCCATCCTGCTCGCCGCGGATTCCGGTTCCGGGAAGTCCACGACCGCGTGGGGATTGCTGCATCACGGCTTTCGCTATCTCAGCGACGAGCTGGCCCCGATCGACCCGGAGGCGATGGTCGTTTGGCCCTACCCTCACGCGCTCTGCCTGAAGGGACGACCCGCTGCGCCGTACCCGCTGCCCCGTGAAACGCTGGACCTGGGACGCACGCTCCACGTGCCGACGTCCGCGTTGCCTTCGCCGGCGCTGATTGCCGATCCGCTGCCGCTCGGCGCGCTGTTCTTCGTCCGGCACCGCCCGGAACTGGAGACGCCGCAGCTTCGCCGAATGGACCCGGCCGAAGCGGGCGTGCGTCTCTACGTGGTGGCGCTCAACGCCCTGGCGCATCCGAACCGCGGGCTCGACGCGGCGTTGCGGATTGCGTCGGGCATTCCCTGCTTCGAAGTCTGGACCACCGGCCTTCCGGCGTCCTGCGCCACGATCGGGGCGGCGGCCGAGGCAGCGCTCGGCGAACCCGGGAAGTCCCCCCGGATTCGCCGCTGACCCGTCGGCCGGCCCGTTCCGGCAACGGATACGCAGGGACGCAGCTTGCCCCGCAATCGTTCAGCGTGACGGTTGCGCGACCGGGACGTCGATGATGCGCGGGATGTGCCCCGTTGCCGCGAGAAATCGCTCCAGATCGGCATGGGCGATGACCATCGTCGCGTCGTTGCGCAGCGGGTGCGCCTGCACCGCCACGGCGTCCCACAGCGTCCGGTCGATGACGAATTCGACGGCGCGGGCCGCATCGTTGACCAGGGCCAGCAGGCTGACGGACCCCGGCGTGATGCCGAGGTGCCGGAGGAGCCGGTCGGCAGAAGCGAAGCCGAGTCGCCCCGCGTCGAGCACCTCGCCCAGCGCGGCGAGGTCGACGGCACGCGCATGCGGCACCGTCACGAGCAGGTGGCGGCCGCCCTTCCGGTCCCGCAGGAACAGGTTCTTGGTCTTGGCGCCGGGCAAGGGAGGCACCAGGCGCTCGGACTCGGTGACGGTCATCACCGGAGGATGGGTGTGGCAGGCGGGGTCGATTCCGTGAGCGACGAGAAAGGCGGCGAGGTCCATCAGCGCACCGTCACGGCGACGACGACCGAAGGCGTCGTGCGACGAATCTAGCGTGCGAGCCAGCCGCCGTCGACCGCGATCACCGAGCCGTGCACGTAGTCGGATGCCGACGAGCAGAGGAACACGACGGCGCCGGCGAGATCCTCGGGCTGTCCCCAGCGGTTGGCGGGGATGCGGGCGAGAATCTCGGCACTGCGAGCGGCATCGGCGCGAAGCGGCGCCGTATTCGCCGTCGACATGTAGCCCGGCGCGATGGCGTTCACGTTGATGCCCTTCGCCGCCCACTCGTTGGCGAGCAGCCGCGTCAGACCGAGCACGCCGCTCTTCGACGCGGTGTACGAAGGCACGCGGATGCCGCCCTGGAAGGAAAGCATCGAAGCGACGTTCACGATCTTGCCGCCGCCGCCCTGCGCGAGGAACTGCCGCGCGGCGGCCTGGGCGAGAAAGAAAACGCTCTTCAGGTTGAGATCGATCACGTCGTCCCAGTCGGCCTCGGTGAAGTCGATCGAGTCTGCGCGACGGATGATTCCGGCGTTGTTGACCAGGATGTCGAGGCGGCCCATCGCGCCGGCCGCCTGCTCGACCACACGGCGCAACGCGGCAGGTCCGCGCAGGTCCTGGGCGATCGCCGTGAAGCGACGGCCCGCACCCTGGACCAGCGCGCGAGTCTCGTCGACGCCGACGATATCGACGCCCGCGATGTCCGCGCCCGCTTCCGCCAGTGCGACCGCCATCGCCTGCCCCAGGCCCTGTCCCGCCCCGGTCACGAGCGCGCAGCGACCGTCCAATCGGAAGCTCGCAGGCATCAGCGCAGCTCCGCCGTGGCGACGTGATCCATGTCGTCGAACACCTGGTTCTCGCCGACCATGCCCCAGATGAACGTGTACGCCTGCGTGCCGACGCCGGAGTGGATCGACCAGCTCGGGCTGATCACGGCCTGCTCGTTGCGCACGACGATGTGGCGGGTCTCGTCCGGACGTCCGCACAGGTGGAACACCGCCGCGTCGGCCGGGAGCCCGAAGTAGAAATAGACCTCCATCCGGCGCTCGTGGGTGTGCGTCGGGAACGTATTCCACACGCTGCCCGGCTCGAGCACCGTCATGCCCATCGTCAGCTGGCAGGTTTCGACCACGCCGGGTACGAGCAGCTTGTAGATCGTGCGCCGGTTCGCGGTCTTCGCATCGCCGAGCGTCGTCGAGGCGGCCTCGGCCTGCGTGACCCGGCGCGTCGGGCATGCGCGGTGCGCCGGCGCGCTGTTGAGATAGAACTTGGCCGGGTCCGTGGCGTCCGCGCTGCGGAACCGGACGTCGCGCGCCCCCATGCCGACGTAGAGCGCGTCGCCGGGCCCGATCGCGTGCGTCGCCCCGTCGACGACCACCGATCCGGGTCCGCCGACGTTGATCACGCCGAGCTCGCGCCGCTCGAGGAAGGTGCCGACCGCGAACCGCTTCGCGAGGTCGGCCGTGAAGCCGAGCTCCTCGCCGAGCGGCATCGCGCCGCCGACGATGATGCGGTCGATCTGGCTGTAGGTCAGCGTCAGCTGGCCGCGAACGAATACGCTGTCGACGAGGAACTGGGTGCGCAGACCTGCCGAATCGAGCGTCTTCGCGTGGTCGCTGTGGATGGGTTGGCGGGTGTCCATTGCAGGCTCCTTGGTGAGGGCTCTACGACGTGGAGCGGGCGACGCCGCGAAGGGACAGTTCCGCCGCGCGATGACAGCGCACGAGGTGGTTCGGGGCCACTTCTTCCAGCACCGGCGCCCTTTCCCGGCAGACGTCCTGCGCGAACTCGCACCGGGGATGGAAGTGGCAACCCGACGGCGTGTTGGCCGGGTCGGCAACCTCCCCCTGCAGGACGATCCGCTCCGAGCGAAGGCGCGGATCCGGCTTCGGCACCGCGGACATCAGGGCGGCGGTGTACGGATGCTTCGGCGACGCGAACAACTCCTCGGTGGGCGCGGTCTCCACGATCCTGCCGACATACATGACCGCGACCCGTTCGCTGATGTGCTTGACGACGCTCAAGTCGTGCGCGACGAACAGGTAGGTCAGCCCCAGCTTTTCCTGCAGATCGAGGAGCAGGTTCAGGATCTGGGCCTGGACCGACACGTCCAGGGCGGAGACCGGTTCATCCGCAACGACCAGGCGGGGGTTCAACGCGAGCGCCCGGGCGATGCCGATGCGCTGCCGCTGACCGCCCGAGAAGGCATGCGGGTAGCGCCGCATGTATTCCGGCCGCAGGCCCACGAGCCTGAGGAGTTCCACCACCCGGTCGGTTCTGGCGTCGACGTTGCCTTCGCCGTGGATGAGCAGGGGCTCGCCGACGATGTCGAGGAGCGTCATCCGCGGGTTCAGCGACGAAAACGGATCCTGGAAGATCATCTGCATCTGGCGCCGCAGCGGCTGCAACCGGCTCTTCGGGAGCGTGGCCACGTCCAGGACTTCATCGTTGTCCGCGAGGAGAACCTGGCCGGCTGTCGGCGTGATGGCGCGCAGAATGCATCGGGCCGTCGTGGTCTTCCCGCAGCCGCTCTCGCCGACGAGCGACAGCGTCTCGCCCCGATTGAGAACAAAGCTCACGTCGTCGACCGCCTTCACGTGGCCGATCGTCTTCTGCAGGATGCCGCGGCGAATGGGGAAGTACTTCTTCAGTCCCCTGACATCGAGGAGCACCGACCTTCCCGACCCGGCGCTGCCGTTCGTCATGCTCGTCCGCCTGGCGTCATGGGTAGAGGAAGCAGCTGGCCCGGCGTCCCTCGCCCACCGCCTGGAGCGGCGGTTCGTCGACGTCGCAGCGACCGGGAATGGCGGACACGCAGCGAGGATGGAACGGACAGCCCTTGGGCCGGTTGAACGGGTGCGGAATCGATCCGCTGATGGTCGGAAGTTTCAACCGCGGCGTGGATTCGATGCTCGGTATCGACTGCAGCAGCGCCTTCGTGTACGGATGCCTGGGATCGTGAAAGATGTCGTCGACCGACCCCTGTTCGACCACCTTGCCCAGGTACATCACGACCACGTCGTCGGCCATTTCCGCGACCACGCCGAGGTTGTGGGTGATGAGCATGATGGCCATGCCCCGCTGCTGCTGAATCCGGCGCAGGAGATCGAGGATCTGTGCCTGGGTGGTGACGTCCAGGGCCGTCGTGGGCTCGTCGGCGATGAGCAGGCGCGGATCGCAGGAGAGCGCCACCGCGATCATCGCCCGCTGCCGGAGCCCGCCGCTCAATTCGAACGAATACTCGTCGATGCGCCGCTCCGGCTTCGGGATCCCGACGCTGCGCAGCGCCTCGATTCCGCGCAGCCGCGCCTGCTTCTTGCTGACCGCGGCGTGGAGCAGGATCGCCTCGATGATCTGCTCCCCGACCGTGTGCACGGGACTGAACGACGTCATGGGCTCCTGAAAGATGAGGCCGATGTCGCCGCCCCGAATCGAACGTATTTCCCGGCCGTCGGCCTTGAGCTTGACGAGGTCGGTTTGCGACCCGTCGGCGCGGGTGAGAATGATTTCTCCGTCCACGATGCGGCCGGGACGATCGACGATGCGCAGGATCGACTGCGCCGTGACGCTCTTGCCGCAGCCGCTTTCGCCGACGATGCCCAGCGTCTTGCCCGGGAACACGTCGAAGGAAGCACCGTCGACGGCCTTGGTCGTTCCTTCGTCCTGAAAGAAGCTCGTCCTCAGGTTGCGCACCGACAGCAGCGGCTTGGTGTCGATCGGCATGGTCAGTCGGCTCGTCGAGGCGGCGTCGATGCGGCGGACGGTCGAATGGGGCTCGGGCGGACGATCGCCGGGGTCAGGCCGTTCACAGATACGGGTCCGCCGCGTCCCGTATGCCGTCGCCCATGAAATTGAACGCGAGGACGGCGACGATGACGGCAATGGACGGGTAGAGAAGCCAGGGAGAGATGACCAGCGCCTGGATGTTCTGCGCGTCCTGGAGCAGCACACCCCAGCTGATCGCCGGCGGCCGCAGGCCCAGCCCGAGGAAGCTCAGCGACGTCTCGCTGATGATGATCGCGGGTATCGCCAGCGTGGTCGCCGCGATGATGTGGCTGATGAACGAGGGCACCATGTGGCGGAAGATGATCCGCGACCTGCTGCAGCCGAGCAGCTCGGCCGCCATGACGAAATCTTCCTGCTTGAGCGATATGAATCTTCCCCGCACGACCCGGGCGAGCTCGGTCCAGCCGATGAGCGAGATGATGATCGTGATCGCGAAGTAGACCTTCACGACGTCCCAATCCGCGGGGAGGGCCGCGGCCAGGCCCATCCAGAGCGGAATCGTCGGAATCGAGCGCAGGATCTCGATGATGCGCTGGATCACCGAATCGACCCACCCGCCGAAGTAGCCGGAAATGCCGCCCAGGACGACGCCCAGCACCAGGCTCAGCGCAACGCTGACCAGGCCGATGGTCATCGAGGTCCGCGTCGCGTACATGAGCCGCGACCAGAGATCCCGCCCCTGCCCGTCGGTTCCCAGCAGGAAGAGCGTCTCTCCGGCCTTGGCGCCTTCCACGCCGATCAGGTGGCGATTGGTCGGGATGAAGCCGAGGAGCAGCCAGGGCTCCCCCTGGGCGAAGAAGGTGATCGGGATCTTCCTGTTCGTATCGGGAACGTAGACCCGCTTGAACGTGAGGGGGTCGCGCGAACCCGTCAAGCCGTATATGTGGGGCCTGAAGCTTCCGCCGTCGAACCAATGGATCTGCTGCGGCGCCATCAGCGAGCGCTGGGCTTCCGATTCCTGCGGATCGGCATAGGCGAAGAAATCGGCGAACAGCGCCACCACGTAGAAGGCGATCAGGACGATGGTGCCACCGGCGGCGAGCTTGTGCTTGCGAAAGCGCCACCACATGAGCTGCCATTGCGTGGCGACGGCGATCCTGTCTTCCGCCAGGACCCCGGTTTCCGGTGCCGCTGCGACTTCCGCCATTACTGCCGCCCCAGCCGGATTCTCGGGTCGACCCACATCAGCAGCAGGTCCGAAATGAACGTCCCGATGACGGTCATCACGCCGAGCAGCAGGACGATGGTGCCGGCCAGGAACATGTCCTGCGCGATCAGCGCCTTGAGGAGAAGGGGGCCGACCGTCGGCAGGCTGAGGACGAGCGACACGATGATGCTTCCCGAGACCACGTAGGGAAGGAGGTAGCCGATGGTGCTCACGAACGGATTGAGGGCCACCCGGACCGGATACCGCATGATCACCCGGTATTCGGGCAGTCCCCGGGCCCGGGCGGTCATGACGTAGGGCTTGCGCAACTCATCGAGCAGGTTCGACCGCATGATGCGGATCAGCTGGGCGGTTCCGGATACGCCGAGGACGACGGCCGGGATCGGCAGGTGCTTGGTGAGGTCCCACAGCTTGGCCATGCTCCAGGGGGCTTCGGCGAAGTCCGGCGAGAAGAGGCCGCCCACGTTCGCACCGAAGTAGGCAAAGCCGACGTACATGACGACGAGGGCCAGCAGGAACCCCGGGATGGCGAGACCGATGAAGCCGACGAACGTGAACACGTAATCGGCGAAGGAATACGGGTACACCGCCGAGTAGATCCCGATGGGCAACGCCAGCGCCCAGGTGAAGATGATCGCCGCCACCGAAATCACCATCGTCAAGGTGAGGCGATCGCCGATGACGTCGGAAACAGGCCGCCCCCACTCCATCGCCATGCCGAAGTTGCCCTGCAGGATGAGACCCATCCATTTCGCATATTGGACCGTGATGGGCTTGTCGAGACCGAGTTGTTCGCGCAGCGCGTTCGCCTCGCCTTCCGAAACCGCACTTCCGGACGCAGACATCGACGCGATGTACGACGTCACGTAGTCGCCCGGCGGCAGGTGGATGATCATGAACGACAGGACGGAAATGGCCCACACCGTCAGCACGGCGAGCAGCAAGCGACGAACGACATAAGCCACCATGGCGCCCCCTGAAACGCGCTATCCGCCGGAGCCGCGTCGGCGCCCGGCCCGGATGCGGGCCGCCCGCTTCGGCGGGCAGCCCCGTTCCGGTTGCTTACTTGAAGTAGAACGTGATCGGCATCGAAGTATGCGGCGTCCGGGCATGCTGCGCGTTCACCTGGCGCTCGGGCACGTTGCCCATGTTGTTCTTCACGATGCGCACGCCCATGAAGGCCGGCGACTGACCGACCGTGCCGATGCTCCACGTCTGCTCGACGATGATCTTCCAGATTTCCTTGCCGGCCTTGACGCGATCCTCTTCCTTCATGCCGAAGGCGTTGCGGAAGAGGTCGAAGGCCCTGATCATCTCGGGATCGTCCGGCTTCTTGCCCGAGGCGCCCTTGGACGAGTACCACTTGGCGAAGGCCATGCCCATGTGGCTCTCGGCCGCGTCCACCGGCAGCGCGTGGCGGGGGAAGAGGAACAGCATTTCGGAGCCGTCGTTCGCCCAGGTGATCATCTGGTTCTCGTTGCCGTTGTCCCGGGTGAAGGCGAGATTGCGTTCGAGTTCCTTGACGTCGAGGTCGACCCCGATCTTCTTCCATTGCTGCTTGACCATTTCGCCGACCTGCGTGTACGGAACGAATTGACCGCCGACCGTGATCATTTCGAGACGGAGCCGACCCTTGCCGTCGTTGCGCAGCCGGTACCCCTCGGGATCCTTCTTGGTCAGGCCGACCTTGTCCAGCAGTTCATTGGCCTGCTTCAGGTCCAGGACACCCCACTTCTTGTTCCACTCGGGACCCGGGCTGTAGATGGTGTCGGGGGCCGGGGCCACCGATCCGGCGCTCCCCACACCGAGCCAGAACGCCTCGTTGAGCTGGTCCCGGTCGATGCCGAGGGCGAGCGCGTGGCGGAAATCCTTGTTCTTCAGCAGCTTCGAAATCTCGGGGTCGGCCTCGTAGGAATTGCCGATGTGAATCGCGACATCCGATCCGTTGAGACCCGGATCGAGGTGGACGGTGTAGTTGCCCTTCTTCGCGTTTTCCAGGAACACGGGCAGCTTGGACAGGTGCATGTGCCGTTCCTGGATGTCGTACTCGCCGGCGATCGCCCGCAGGTTCGCGACCTCCGTGTTCTCGGCCAGCGTCATCGTGATCTTGTCGATGTACGGAAGCTGGTTGCCCGCGGTGTCGACGGCCCAGAAGTACGGATTCCGTTCCATCGACCAGGTGGGCGTGTTGATCGGCGACACGGCCTTCCACGGCGTCATCGTGGGCAGCTCGTTGTTCAGCGCCCAGCTGTAACGGTTCTTGAGCAGCGACACCCAGCTGTCGAATCCGAGATCCTTGGCCTTCTTGGTCGCCGCCTCCTCGGACGAGTACTTCGGCAGGAACTGCTTCAGGTAGTGGGCCGGTGCGTAGGCGCCGCCGAAGTTCTGGAAGCCTCCGCGCGTCGCGAACCCGGCGCCGATGGCCGTGCTGCCCGCGAGCTGGTAGACGAAGAAGGCGTACGGTTCGGGAAATTCGAAGGCGACGGTGTAGTCGTCGATCTTCCTCATCTTGCCGTCCTTGCCGTCGATCTGAAACTCGAAGAACGGCGTGGGAACGATGTTCTTGTTGAGGTAGATGTCCTCGTACCAGAACATGAAATCGTCCGCCGTGAAGGGCTTGCCGTCGGACCACTTGGCGCCTTTGCGCAGGTAGATCGTCGTCGTCTTGCCGTCGTCGCTGACTTTCCAGTCGCGTGCAAGGCTGGGGACGATCTTGGTGCCGGTGTAATCGAAGGTCAGGATCTTGTCGGCCGATACGATGCGGTTGCCGTTCTCATGGTCGGCCGGTCCGGTAAAGGCCCGACGCCAGTTGCCGCCGTATTTCCCGATCTGGTCCAGGGGCTTCACCACGAGGAGCTGCGAAGCCTCGGGCAGGCGCTTCTCGACCGGCGGCAGCTTTCCCGCTTTGACCAGGACGGCCAGCATCGGGGCCTCCTTGAACGTCTTCGGAAAGGCCTTCGCGTCGCGGATGATCTCCGGTCCCTGGAGCTTGCCGATCAGGGAGGACCCGATCTTTGCCGGCTTCGACGGATCCGCCGGGGTCGCGGATTGGGCGACAGCCCCCCCCGACGCCAGCGTCAACGCAGCGACAAGTCCAAGACCCGCCAGCACACGTACCGCGCGCTTCAATTTCATACAGCCTCCTTTTCTTTTGCTCCGAATCGGGAGCCATGACGCCGGCGGCTCGACACCCATCCGTCTGCCCGATATGGCAGACGAGCGCCGGTGCGACGGCGACAACGAGCACGGAACCCCCCTCCCCGTGCGGGCATTCTTGCGCCGTCGCCATGAATGGACCTTGCCGTAGATCAAAGCAGCCTCCGGCGGCCGGCAAACCGCCTCGGATGGCTGCCGACGACCGGAGCCGCCATTGCGGCGCACATTGGTATCCATTGACATCCGCGCAATTGGCCCTACGTTCCAAACCCGATGCAGCTCCATTCGCCCGACCCCGATTTCACCGATTCCGCCCGCGCACGCACCAACTTCCGGTTGGCGGCGCAGATCTCGCTGGGCTTTGTCGCGCTGATCTGGCTGATTCCGCTGCTGGGGTGGGGGCTGGACCTGCAGCGCTTCGGCATCCGGCCGCGGGAATGGACAGGGCTGCCGGGAATCCTGGTGGCACCGTTGCTGCACGCTGACTTCAATCATCTGCTCGCCAATTCGCTGCCGCTGGTCGTCCTTGGCACCGCGACATTTCACCTCTACCCGCGCTCGGCGTTTCGCGTGTTGCCAGCCGTCTATCTCGGGCCCGGCATCCTCGTCTGGCTGTTTGCGCGTGGCGGCAACCACGTCGGCGCCAGCGGCATCATCTATGGCCTGGTCAGTTTTGTCTTCGTGGCCGGCCTCATCCGCCGCGACCGGCGCGCCATGGCCGGCTCGATGCTCGTCGCATTCATGTATGGCGCCATGGCGTGGGGCATTTTGCCGATCAAGCTGGGCGTGTCGTGGGAAACGCACCTGGCCGCAGCGCTGATCGGCGCGCTGCTCGCGATCGCGCTGCGGCATTGGGACAACCCGCCGCCGGCGCGCTACTCGTGGGAACGTGAGGAAGGGGACGAAAATGCAGACGAAGATGCCGAGGGCGGCGCAGCGGAACTTGGCGAAGACGAAGAGAAGCCGGTACCGATTCACCAAGGCCCCAGCCGATTGCTGCATTAGGGCAGGCGTAAGCAAGGCGTCGCGCTCAGCAGGTCCGGATCGTGCCGTGGCGCGTCAGCGGGCGGGGTGCGCAGCCGCGCGTGTACGATAAGGCCGCTATGAGGCACCGTTTTGCACTCTCCGGCGACTACGCCGACCCCGCGCGCCCCGAGGTCGCGACGCTCGACAACGGGGTGCGCGTCGTCGTCTTCCGCTTGCCGCATCTGGCCACGGCGGCGGTCAGCGTCTTCGTGCGCAGTGGCAGCCAGCACGAAAGCGCGCGCCAGAACGGCATCAGTCACGTCATCGAGCACATGGCGTTCAAGGGCACGCGTTCGCGCGACTGCCAGCAGATCAACCTCGATGCCGAGCGCCTGGGCGCAGACGTCAACGCCCACACCGACAAGGACCACACGGCATTCCACATGCGCGGCCTCGCACGCGACGCCGAGGCCTTCGTCGGCATGCTGGGTGACATCGTCCGCCAGAGCACCTTTCCCGAAGCCGAGCTCGAACGCGAGCGCGAGGTCCTGCTGCACGAGTACGCCGAGGTCGAGGACGACGCGATGGAGACGGCCTTCAAGCTGTTCGACAAGGCGTGCTACGGGAGCCACCCGGCGGCTCGCCCGGTGATCGGCAGCCGCGCCAACATTCGGCGCCTCACCCGCGCCGACCTGGTGGCCCATGTGCAGCGCCGGTTCACGGGTGCCAACACCATCGTCGGGGTTGCCGGCGACGTCGATCCCGAGCGGGTCGTCACCGCTGCGCAGGACGCGTTCGGCGACATGCCCCCCGGTGCCGACAACCGCATCGCTGCGCCCGCCTACGTCGGCGGCATCCGCTCGCGACGGCTGTCAGGCAGCAGCCAGGTGCACGTTGTGCTCGGCTTCCCGATTCCCGCGCTGCCGGGGGAGCACCACGCGTTCGTCGTGGCCGCCGCCCTGTTCGGCGAAGGCATGAGTTCACCGCTGCTCGACCGGCTGCGCGAGCGGCGCGGTCTCGTGTACCACGCGGACTGCTCGACCGACGTCAGGGACGCCTACGGTCAGTTCGTGGTCGAGGCGTCGACCAGCCCTGAGCACCTCGGCGAGTACTTCGTCGAGGTCACCCAGTTGCTGTGCGAGCACGTCGAGGCCACCGATCCGGTCGGGCTCGAGCGCGCACGCAACCAGATCACCGTCCGCGGCCTGTTCGCGCAGGAGGTGCCTGAGCAGAGGCTGGAGCTTGCCGCACTCGACCTGTTCGCCCTGGGTCGCGTGCGTCCTCGGGAAGAACTACTGGCCGGCATCGCCGCGGTCACCCCATCTCAGGTGCGCAGGGCCTTCGCGGAGATGCTCGACGCAGGTCCTGCAGTGGCGTTGGCGGGCAAGATCGCCAGGGGCGAGGAGGAACGGGTTGCCGGGCTGCTCGGGCGGCGTGCGACGGAGGGGTGGCGATTCGGCACGATTCCGTGTGGCGGCAACAACGACGAGTCGTAGGGCGCCGGTCTTCTGTTTGAACCGCTTATGGCGACCGCGGCACATAGCGGCCGTTCGCCAAGTGGAGCTTTCGACCTATTCTGTTGAATAACTCTGTATTTTGGCGACGCGGTATGCCGCGAGCGTTGAGCGGAACGGATCGGTGACTGCGGGGGGCGTGCTATTTCATGGTGGCGGTGCGGCTTTCACCGATTTAGATCGCCATGTTCTCTGTTTCTGGTTCTACCGGGCACAACCACTTCGCCATTCGTCGTAGGTTCTGCGCGGTTGCCGCCAGACAGAAACTCGTCGTGAGCGCCACTCGGTCCGCGCAATCGCAGTCGATCAAGCTTCAGGATTCGCTTCAGATGAGCGAAGAGCATCTCGACCTTCTTGCGATCCTTGCGCGATTGCCTGTAAGCATCGGTCTTGGCAACGTTGCGCGCCACATCCCGTGCCGATTCATGGACGCTGCGAGCGATCTTTCGAGTCGGGGAGTTCGGACAGCAACGTGACTTCATCGGGCACTTGCCGCAAGCCGCTTGGCTAGCGTGATAAATGATGGTGTTGGCCTTGGTGATGCGCGTTCGCGGGCGCTTGAAGATCCGCCATTCACTCCGTAGCGGCTGCCCCTGTGGGCAGCGGTACTCATTGGCCTGTTCGTCCCATTCGAAGTCGCTGCTGGATAGCGTTTCGTCGCTGCGTTGTGTTTTGTCCCACACGGACACATGCGGCTCGATCTGCTTCTCGTCGACCATCCACCCCAGAATCTCTGCCGTGCCGTAATTGGTATCGCCGATCAGCCGCTGCGGCTTGAGATCAAACCGCGTCTCAACCCGCTCGATCATCGTCTTGGTGGCGTTGATTTCATCGAGCTTGTGGGCGGGCGTCGCCTCAACGTCAACCACAATGCCCGCGGCAATGTCGATCAGGTAGTTCGCCGAATAGGCATAGAACGCCGGTCCCCAGGCAGCACTCCACTGCGCTGCCGGATCGGTCAGCGAGAGGTTCTTCGGTGTGCTCTTCTCCAGTTCGGACTGATCCAAGGCCGCCAGGTACTCGCGCACCGGTCGGCTGAGCGATGGCTGGTTCGACCAGTCGGCCTCGGCGCCAGGCACGCCACGCTGACGGTTGGCATCCGCCTTCACCAAGCTGGCATCGATGGCGAACCCTTCGCCACCCACCAGCCCCTCTCGCACGCAGCGCTCCAGGACCTGCTCGAACACGAACCGCAGCGTATCGCTGTCCCGGAAACGGCCATGCCGGTTCTTGGAGAACGTCGAGTGATCCGGCACCGGGTCTTCCAATCCCAGCCGGCAGAACCAGCGGTACGCCAGGTTCAAGTGGACTTCCTCGCACAACCGCCGCTCGGAGCGGATGCCGAAGCAGTAGCCCACGATCAACATGCGAATCAGCAGCTGCGGGTCAATCGACGGGCGGCCGGTATGGCTGTAGTACGGGGCGAGGTGGCGATGCAGGTCGCCAAGGTCGAGGAACTGATCAATCCCGCGCAACAGATGATCGGCAGGAACGTGATCGTCGAGATTGAACGAGTAGAACAGCTTCTTCTGCCCGCCCGGCTGTCGTCCCATCATTCCCGCGTCTCCCTCTCGAACATCTTGGCTTCAACATAGCCAAGAGCCGACCAATTTCAAGGGAGTTTTTCAACAGAATAGACCCATTGCAGTCCTTCGATGCGCCAGAAAGCCGCCATTCACAATCGCGAGAGCGGACCTACGATCCCCTGCGAGCGATGTTCGTGGCCTCGGCGACGCGTCAGCGTAATCGGTCGCCGCCGTCGTGAGACGTGGACGCGCCCGCATTCCTTGGATTGTTGCGCTGCTGCGATTAGTCCCAAGGCCATCGCGAGAAGCTTCATGACGTGCACTTTCGTCACCTGACAAGCTTGTAGAAACACCCCAGCTTACGCAGAACGATTGTGTGCATCAAGATCGAAGGAGCCTGGCGTGTACCGGCGAGCCGTCAGCCCGGCCCGCTCCGCGCCAGGCGGTCCTGCAACTCGCCCAGTTGTGCGGCGTGACCGTTGGCGGCCTGGTCGATCGCAAGCCGCAGGTCATCGCTGAGGCGCGCAATTTCGGCGGTGCGGCCGGTGCGATCATCGACTATCGACGAGGTGATCGCATCAAGGCGCGTTTCGATGAGCGTGCGCAGCTCGGTGAAGCGCGACGCCTCGGCCTGGTCCGCGAGCTGCCGCTGCGAGGCTAGCTCGCGCGTCATGCGGCGCGTCTCCATCAGCACGGAGCCTTGCAGCCAGAGCGCGTAGGCGACGAAAAGCGCGGCCACGAGTCCCGTGATCACGAGCATCACCAACCCCAGCGGTGCCTGCACGGTTCCGAAGATCATCGACAGCGTCGTTGGCGTCATGAATGCATCCCAGTTCACCGCGACGAACAAGCCCAGCAGCACGGCCACGACCACGATCACTAGAGTGCGCAACGGCATGATGCCTCCTTCGGATGTATCCGCGACCAGCCCGGGGTGGCCCGCCGCATTTGTCGGCCCTGGCCTCATTGAGGCTCGTTGCCATGGGCATGTCCCTAAAGCTTCAGCGCGCGCAAGCGCAGCGCATTCACGATAACCGATACCGAGCTGAGCGACATTGCCAGCGCGGCAATGATCGGACTCAGAAGGAGCCCGAAGGTCGGGTAGAGGACGCCTGCAGCAATGGGGATGCCGATCGCGTTGTAGGCGAACGCAAATACCAGATTTTGTCGGATGTTGCGCATCGTCGCCCGGCTCAAGACGATGGCGCGCGCAATGCCGGCAAGATCACCCTTCACCAAGGTTATTCCGGCACTCTGGATCGCGACTTCTGTCCCCGTTCCCATGGCGACGCCCACTGCGGCTTCGGCCAAAGCCGGGGCATCGTTCACGCCGTCGCCCGCCATGGCGACAATGCGTCCTTCAGCCGTCAGTTTCTTGACGATGCGGTGCTTGTCCTGCGGCAATACGTCGGCCTCGACCTCCGTGATGCCGAGTTTGCGGGCGACCGCCTCGGCGGTCGTCTTGTTGTCGCCGGTCAGCATCACGATTCGTAGGCCGTCTTTCGTCAGGCTGTCGAGGGCCGCCTGCGTCGTCGACTTGATCGGGTCGGCAATTGCAATCACGCCACCCGGCTTGCCGTCTACCGCGAGGAACAAGGCAGTCGCTCCGTCGCTGCGAAGTTCGTCGGCCTTGTGCTCAAGATCACCGACCGCAATGCCGAGATCCGCCATCAGCTTCGCGTTGCCCAGCGCCACCGACCTGCCGCCGATCTTTCCGGTAACACCCATGCCGGTGACCGAGGCAAAGTCCGTCGGCTCTTGAATTGCAGCATTGTGCTCCTGCGCGGTGGCGACGATGGCGGCGGCAAGCGGGTGTTCGCTGGACCGTTCAAGACTGGCTGCCAACGACAGAATCTCGGACTCCGACAGCCCTTCAGCGGGAACGATGGCCGTCACCTTGGGCTTACCCTCCGTGAGCGTGCCGGTCTTGTCCACGACCAGGGTGTCTACCTTCTCCATGCGCTCAAGAGCCTCGGCCGACTTGATCAGGACGCCCGCGCCAGCGCCTTTGCCGATGCCCACGCCGATCGACATTGGGGTCGCCAGGCCAAGCGCACAGGGGCAAGCGATGATGACGACCGAGACCGCCGCAATCAGGGCATAGGAGAGCGCGGGAGCCGGACCCCAGACAGCCCACGCGACGAACGCAATGACCGCCACGCCAAGTACGGCCGGTACGAAGTAGCCCGACACGGTGTCCGCCATCCGCTGGATCGGTGCCCGGCTCCGCTGCGCTTCGGCGACCATGGTCACGATGCGCGCGAGCATGGTATCCGCGCCCACTTTGTCAGCACGCATGACCAGAGAGCCTGTGCTATTGACGGTCCCTCCGATGATCTTGTCACCTGGCTGCTTGGCGGCAGGCATCGACTCACCGGTGACCATCGATTCATCGACGACACTCTTGCCCTCGAGGACTTCGCCATCGACGGGCACGCCGTCCCCGGGCCGTACGCGAAGATGATCGCCGACCTGAACCAGTTCAAGTGCGACTTCCTCATCATCGCCGCCAGCCCGTAATCGGCGCGCTGTTTTGGGCGCCAATTTGAGCAGCGCGCGGATGGCACCGCCGGTCTGCTCGCGGGCGCGCAGTTCCAGCACCTGGCCCAGGAGTACGAGAACGGTAATCACAGCAGCGGCTTCGAAGTAAACGGAGACCTCGCCGCCCATCCCGCGGAACCCGGCAGGGAACATTCCCGGCGCAAAGGTCGCGAAGAGGCTGTAGAGGTAGGCAGCACCTGTCCCGAGGGCGATCAAGCTGAACATGTTCAGGCTGCGATGCACGACAGATGCCCAGGCGCGCTCGAAGAATGGCCATCCTGCCCACAGAACGACCGGCGTGGAAAGGGCAAATTGAATCCAGGTGGAGATGCGCGGCGGGACAAGGTCATGCAAGCCAAGACCGGGGATGTGGCCACCCATTTCCAGGATGAAGACCGGCAACGTCAGAATCAATCCGACCCAGAACCGTCGCGTCATGTCGACGAGTTCGTGGTTCGGACCGACGGCTGCTGTCGCAGCGACCGGCTCCAATGTCATTCCGCAGATCGGGCAATTGCCCGGCCCAACTTGGCGAATCTGCGGGTGCATCGGGCAGGTGTAGATCGTACCGTCGACCGTTTGCTCAGTCGCCGGCGGTGTTGATGCTTTCGATTCTGGGCGAGCCCCCTGATACTTCAATGGATTGGCCACGAACTTGGCTTTACACCCCGCGCTGCAGAAGTAAACCGATTTGCCCTCATACTGCAGCACATGCGGTGAATCGACCGTCACGGTCATTCCGCACACAGGATCAGTCAGCGCTTGTGCCGACTGATCGGCGACGAACGCTGGTTGGCCGGTCGGGCCACCAGAATGGCCTGCTTCGGTATGCTGATCTGCGCTGTGATCCGCGCGGATCGATTGATTGGATGTCGCCTCAATCATCGCGTTCTCCGCTTTCTGCAACGGACGGACAAGAGTAGGACTCGTCAGTCGACCCTAAGGGCAAGCACCGTCGTGTGTGACCGCCAGCGCTATCGGCCGCCGCAGCCAGCTTCCACTGCGGTAAGGCAAGGCGCGACCCGCGATAATCCGGTTGCCATCGACGCCACGACATCGCATAAGCAATTTGTCCAACGATGGTGTCACCCGCAGCAACAACCCTTACCTTTTGGTTTCTGCTTCGTCTCGGCAGCATCCACAGCGTAGCCCGCGCCCTTCACGGCCGATTTCAGTTGCTCAGGCGAGGTCAGCCGCTCGTCGTATTGCACCGCGGCCTCGCCGGCCGAGAGCGAAACGTTTACGTCACCCACCCCGGTAACCGCCTGCAGCGCGCGCGTTACCGTGCCGACGCAGCCGCCGCAAGTCATGCCTGTTACTTTCAAGAGTTCAGTTTGCATTGTGATGATCCTTTCATCAGGGTTTAGGTCGGGCCAGCTCCGGGGTCTTCAACCAATTCAGGGCCTTCTCGTAGTCCGCAAAGGAGAAGTGTTTGATTTCCGCCGCGACAAAGTGCTTGGCCAGCGCCTCGGCCACGCGCGCGACGGGACTGTCCGTCACCAGCGCCACCCGCTCAATCTTCTGCTGGTGGTTGCGGACGAAGCGGATATGCGCGGTGAAGCCCGCGAAATTTTCCCATCCTGGAAACGCTTCGGCGTGAATAAGTACTCCGTGGAGACTGGTGTGGTCTGCAAGGTAAGCATCGACAGAAGCGCTGAGTCCCACGAAGTCCTCCTTGGTCAGCGACGCGTTGGGTTTCAGCACCACGATGCCTTCTGGTCTCAGGATCGTAAATTCAAGCACGGGATTCTCCATTGCATGGAAGGATTCGATCGATTCAAGTGAGCAATCCATCCATGAAGCTGACGTGCCCCATGTCCGACGGACGCAACTCACCCTTGTTATTTGCTGGAGGATGCGTGCTGCTCCAGAAAGGCTTGGATCTGCCGGATCTGGTCATCGTCCGGAACCGATAAACGCGACGAACGCATGTTCTGTTCCATGCGCGCAATCACCCCTGGCCATTGATCGGCCGTGTGCTGCCGTGGATCCGGTAAGGCGTGACATCGCGCACACGTAGTTGAGAAGAATTGGCCCGCGCGCGAATCCAGATCCAATTCGCCCGGCTGCAGCGCGCGGACATTGATTTCCTGTGGCGGAGGACCATAACCACCCATCATGCCGTGCCCCATGCCGCCTGAGCCCATCATGCCGGGTCCCATGCCGTAGCCGGGGCTGGAAGCGCCTTGTGGTGGGTCAGCAAATGCGTTTCCGCCCAAGGCGGTTCCGCCTATCAGTACGCCGATGCTCAAGGTCTTGCGAAGAGTCATGCCGTTCACGCAGCCCATTTCACCCCCTGTATATCCTTCCCGCATTGAGCGAACGCCCGTCGGCCGATAGTGCGTGAGCCGGCCGACGGTGTGTCCGGTTGTTCGTTGAGAGCCGCCGTGGCCAATCCAAAGAGGCGTGGCGGCTTGAGGGGACTGTGTTCAACCGGCACCGCGGCCCCAGCCACGTTGCAGCTGGTCCCGTTGCTCCTTCGTGAGTACGGCGTCCATTTGCTTCTGCGCATCCGCTCCCGAGACCCACATCTGCTGTCGAAGGCCCTCGATGTTCTTGTACGCCTTGCCGATGGCTGCATCGTCAGCTTTGCCCGAGGCGGACAGCTCGCGCAGCTTGAACTGCTGCTCCTGCATCTTGCCCATCAGCTCCCAATGCTTGGTGGACAGGGCCTCCTGAATCTTGGTGATCTTTTCACGCTGATCGTCGGTGAGGTTGAGCGCTCCGGCGGCATTGGCGCCGTAGCCGTACATCATCCCCGGCCCCATGCCATTTCCACCGTAGCCGCCCATCATCCCCGGCCCCATGCCATAACCGCCGTAACCACCCATCATCCCGGCTCCAGGGCCGTAACCGCCGTAGCCACCCATCATCGCGGGCCCTTGGCCATTGCCACCGTAGCCGCCCATCATCCCGGGTCCCATGCCGTAGCCGCCTGTCTGAGCAAACGTGAGCGGCACGGTTACTGCGATTGCAACTGCCGCGAGCGCCGCGGCGATAGTCAGTTTCTTCATGTGTTTCTCCTTCGAGATGGTCTTGGGAAGAGCCGTGATACGTGAGGTACCCATGTCAATGTCCCTGCGTTAGTTTGCAGACTGGGGGTCTGCGCCTATGCCGCGCCAAGGCGCGCCGACCGCGTGGAACCGGATCGAGCCGGGACACACGCATGCAGGGCAGACGTGCACCGCCCCGCCAATCAGCGCGGCTTAGAGGCGGAGTCGAGTGAAGCGGAGGAAGGGCGGCACATCCGAAGTCGAACGTGCGGCCTGCGCCAGCGGGAAAGCAGGCGGAGAAGCGAGGACGACGCGGACGTTGTTGACCGCAACGATCAGCGGTTGCGCGTCCGGTTGGTCGCCCTGGAGTGGAAGCTTGGTTACGACCGGAATGTCGGACTTGCAGAACTGTTCGCAACCGACCGGCGTGCCTTCATCAGAGGAATGTTGGCTCGCATTCGCGGCGACTGCATGAACCGGCGCGATGCTCGGCTCAACCCAGCCACACGCATGCGCGATCCCAACGAACAGCGCGAAGAGCCACACCCCGAGCGCGACGCCGGTAATGGTCTTGCGCTGCTGACGGAATGGCATAAACATGCTTATGCGACCTCATGACGATAACGAAGTTCCCGTCTAGACCGCGTACCGATTCAGACTTTGACTGAAATCAAGGCCAATGCTCGGCCCAGCGTTCCGTCCGGTGTGGCCCGGTTCACAGCTCGTTTGCAGTGTGCAGATCACTTCGTGACCGCCGCTTGCTTCTTCATCGGCCCACCCGCACGACCAAACCTACGACGTTCAGGTTCCCGCGCTTGGACCTGTCCGGTTACTTGCTCTTCTGCTTGACGACCCATACCACGAGGGCGACAACCGCGAGGACAAGCAGGATCGGAACCAATAGCCCGCCATATCCACCCATCCAGCCAGCGCCGTAGCCGCCCATCATGCCGGGACCGTAACCACCTTGTCCTTGCCCATACATCATGCCGGGACCGTTGCCGCCTTGTGCCGGACCCTGTGTCGGCCCTTGCGCTTGCCGTTGGCTTGGCACTTGCGCTTGGCCGTACATCATGCCGGGACCGTTGCCGCCTTGTGCTGGCCCTTGCGCTTGCCCCTGACTTGGCGCTTGCGCTTGGCCGTACATCATGCCGGCACCCGTTTCGTCGCCGCGCGACGCTGCCGTCGGCGGCGCCGGGGTGGAATTGGGCCCCGTCTGCGCAAGCGTAGAGGGCACGGTCACTGCAATTGCCAATGCCGTGATGGCCGCGGCGATGGTCAGCTTCGTCATGTGTCTTGTCATGTGTTTCTCCTTCGTGATCCTGTCGCGGCGTGCCGTGGTGTCAGGCGATGTGATCAAGAAGATCTCATTCAGCGCCGCTTCAGCTGATCGTTCATTGCTCAATCCCGTGATTCTGGTACGCGAAATTCCCGACTCCGGGTTTGGCGTGTAGCCATCTCCCCGCTTGGTCGTGACAACCGTGCCAATCGAGACAAATGAAATGAACTCCAATCTCGCATTGGCGGCAATCTATCCGGACACCCCGCCAATGTCGGTGCGGCAGCGAACATAGCCATGCTTGCTGCACCGGTTGGCTTCGTTCCGGCGAAAGTGCCACTGCTGCGCCCTTGCGTCACACGTCAGAGCAATGGCCGATCGTGGAGGAACTGAGAGGCACAATCCGGTGGTATCGGCTCCCTTCCCGCCGGGCAACGTACGCAGGGGGCGCGAGCCTTGAGGGAAGCGACGCCCGAGAGCTCTGCGCACGGATCCGCCAGGCGGCAGATGCGCGCTCAGCCGGTACCGCGGCTTACAACCTTAGGCGGACGAAACGGAGGGAGTACGGCACACCCGGTGGCGGGTGCGCGTTCCGCGCCAATCGGAGATTCGGCGCAGAAATCGGCCGTGAGCTGAGGTCGTGGCGTGTTGCGAGGACCAGAGGCTGCCCTGCAGGCTGGTCCTGGACCAGCTGAAGCACGCTGAACAAGGGAGGATCATTACTAAAGAAATTCTCACAACCGAGCGCCATGCCATGGTCCATGGTCTCGCTGTCCGCGTGTAGCGCCGCCGTCGATTGGTGCGGCACCGCCGTCACGCCATCCCAACTGCATGCATTCGCGATACCCACGAACAGCGCGAACATCCACATCCCCAGAACGCTGGAGGTCAGGAATTTGCGATGGCGATGTAGCAGACGAGGCATGACTTCGTCGATACTACTGCCTGAATACTGGGTCAACTGGCCGGAGTGCTCTGGTGCCGAGCGAACACAATTCCCTGCTGCCCAATCTCAATTCACTTTCCTCGTCGCTGCATGACCAGTAGCATGACGCCGACAACCACGACGACAAGCAGGATCGGCCCCCAGACCCCGCCGTATCCACCCATCCAGCCCATGCCCCACCCGCCGCCGTTCATCATGTTTCCGTTCTGCGCCAACGCGACGCTGGTCGCCAGCAGAGGCGCCGTACCAACAGCCATGGCATGCAAGGTCTTCATGAATTCGCCTCGGTAAAACGATCGAACCAGCGAACCGCTTCGGCGAACGAAGCGAAGTGTGAGGCTGAAAGGTCGTCACGCCGCCTGGCGGACCCGCACAGTACGAAGCAAACTCCATAGGCGGCTTTGCCCGGTACGGCTACCTTTCGAGTACAGCGAAACAGTTTCGGAATCCGCACCGATCTGCGCAATCTAGGCTCACGTACTACCAACCTCTGTGCGGCAGCGCACGAAGGCCAGCTTCAGTGGTCGGCTTCGCCAAGGCGAAGGCGCCAACACCGCGATTAGGGCCGCCTTTCGCGTCTAACGCGCAGGTAGGAATCGCGTTTTTCGCGAACACGCCGCGGAATGACTGCTTCCATGCCATCTGATTGGCGACGCTGGCCAACCGTCGCACCATGAATCATCCCACCACGCACCCATGGAGTCGTACCGTGTGTGATTGCGTACAGACCGCGACGCTGGCTGTACGCAGTGCACGGCCTCCGCACATGTTCGACGACGTTGCCTGGTGGGTGGGCCCTTTGGCTTCGAGTCGAATGCGCCATCGACGGCTTTCAGCACCTACCCTGCACGGGCGCCGATCGATAGTTTCAGTTGGTAACGAAGCCCCTAAGGTCGTGTCGGAATCATAAGGGCTCGCATTTCCAGACGGAGCTCTCGGCAAGCAATGGGGGAACCGCGGCTGTCGGTCCGTACCTGGCGCCTGCACGCTTCTATGCTCACTCTCATGTTGTAAGCTGCCGGCTTAGCGTCGCTGCGCGCAAATGTGCTGCGAATGCAAGGCTTACAAGGCGGATTACATGCGCATGCCATCCATCTGGACGCTCGGCGGGTTGACCTGGCACGAATTGCTTAGGCGCACTTGGCGGCAATCCTCGAAAGACCGCGTGCTGGATCAGTCCGCCATGCTGTCATTCTATTTTCTGCTCTCCCTTTTCCCGCTGTTGCTCTTCCTGATCGCACTGCTTGGCCTCCTCCTTCAGTCAGGTCCTGTACTCCAGGGAACGCTGCACCAGTATCTTGCGGCAGTAGTGCCCGCGTCGGCTTCCACGCTCATTGACACGACCCTCGGCGAGATCAACCGAGGCTCGGGCGCCCTCAAGCTTTCTGTTGCCTTGCTTTTTACATGGTGGTCGGCCTCCCAAGGCATGCTGGCCATCGTGGAAGGCCTGAACATTGCCTATGAAGTTGGAGAGTCGAGGCCGTGGTGGAAGAAATACCTGGTGGCTTCGGGATTGACAATCGTTTGTCTGCTGCTCTTTGCCTGCGCGCTGCTACTCGTGATCTATGGCGGGCGTTTCAGCGAAAGCGTCGCGAGCCATTTCGGGTATGGCCGCTTCATCGCCGCCATCTGGAAGATTCTTACGTGGCTACTCTTGCTGGCCTTCGTCCTGATGGCCTTCAATATCCTCTACGTCTATGCGCCGAACGTTAGGCACCGGCAATGGCACTGGCTGATGCCTGGCACGGTCGTCGGCGTCACGATTTGGCTGCTGGGCTCGTTTGGCTTCCGGCTCTATCTCAGCTTCTACAACAACTACACCGTTACCTATGGATCCATTGGTGCGGTGATCATCCTTCTGTTGTGGCTCTATCTGTCGGGGATCGCCATTTTGGTGGGCGGCGAAGTCAACTCGGAAATAGAAAAGACATCGGGCCGAGTGGACCAGGGCAACGCCGCGTAGATGCACCGGGTCCGCGGCTGCGCGAGGGCACAGTCGCTGATGAATCGATCTGTTCCCCGCCGCGAATCGATACTCCTTCCCAGGCGGCCTGTTTCCGCCGCGACCAACCGCACGGACCGTTCTTCCGGGGCCGGCGCCGGCGACGATAGGCGCCGCCGGGAACTGGTGGCGATTCCCGAGCGCCTGGCAAGCGAGGATCCGTCATCGGCATCCCGGAAGGGAGCCGGATCACCGATTACCAGAAGTTCAGCCGTGAATTCACTCAGACGATTCTGGGGCGACCTGCGCACCAGCTTCTGGTTCCTGCATTCGATGATCGTCGTGTTCGGTATCGGTCTGGCCGCGCCCTCCAGCCCGACGCTTTACCAGCTCGAGAACCGCGCTGTTCGCGCCGTGGCAGCTCGAGCGCTAGATCGCCCGCATGGGCGGACATACATCATCGACGCGTAACTGCCTTGCGCACGATGTATCCAATGGAAAGTCCCTGCACCAGGATGGAGAACACCACGACGCAGTAGGTCAGTGTAACCACGGTGTTGCGCTCCGGTCCTGCGGGCAGCGATAGCGCGAGCGCCACCGAGATGCCGCCGCGCAGACCTCCCCACGTCAGCACCTTCCAGGCCCCCCCTGGCAGGCCGGAGGCGCGCTGCAGCAGACCCACCGGCAAGCCGACCGTAAGCAGCCGGGCCAACAGCGTCACCGTTACGGCCACGCCCGCGGCGGCCAGCTTGCTGACCGAGAACACCACCAGCAGCACCTCCATGCCGATCAGGACGAACAGCATCGCGTTCAGTATCGCGTCGATCAACTCCCAGAACATGTCCAGATAGCGGCGCGTCGTGTCTGACATCGCAAGTGCGCGCCCGTGATTGCCGATGATCAGACCAGCGACCACCATCGCCAGCGGACCGGACACATGCAGCGTGCTGGCCAGTGCGTAGCCGCCCGTGACCGCAGCCAGAGTCAAGAGCACCTCGACTTGGTAGTTGTCCACGCTCCGCAGCAGGCGGAACGTCACGTAGCCGAGCACCAGGCCGAACAGCAGGCCGCCGCCCGCTTCGCGCAGCAGCAGTTCAAGGCCGTGGCCCAGCGTCGGCGTGACGCCACTTGCCAGCATGCCCGTCAGCAGCGAGAAGATCACAACCCCCACGCCATCGTTGAAGAGCGATTCGCCGGCGATCACCAGTTCCAGCTCCTTTGGCGCGCCCGCGGACTTGAGAATCCCCATCACCGCGATCGGGTCGGTGGGCGAGATCAGCGCGCCGAATAGCAGGCAGTACATGAACCCCAAGTGCAGCCCCGCCAACGGCAGCACAAACCACATTCCGTAGCCCACGACAAGGGTCGACAGCACGGTACCCACAACGGCGAGGATACCCACCGGCCAGCGGTACGCCTTGAGCTCACTCATGTCGACATGGAGGGCGCCCGCAAACAGCAGCAACGACAGCATGCCCTGCAGGAGGACATCCGAGAAATCGATCGAACGCAGCAGCGATTCCTCGTACTGGCGCAATCCGTACGCCAGGCCCACCGCGTCCAGGCCGACGAGCACCAGAGAAAAAACCAGCGCCGCGACCATCACGCCGATCGTCGTTGGCATCCCGACAAAGCGGTGGTTCAGATAGACCAGCAGCGCGGTGATGACGAGGCAGGTGGCAGCAATGTTGAGCATCGGGCAAGAGTATAACGATGACCTACGTCGGATCCTTGATCTCGCCGCCGCCGGCATGCGCGGCTGTTTCGCGTACGATATACCGGTCAACTGGATAATCGGCTGTTAAAGGCGCGTGACGATGGCGTTCCGCAACGAAGCAACTTTCCTGAGCGAGCGAAGCTCCGGGCGGGAGCATCCCCTGGCCATCGGAATTCGCCGACCCGCCTGGCCCTCGCGGAGCCTCGTCGGTGGCCGCCGAGTCGCGGAAGGGCCGTCACCGTGAAAGCGCAGATTATCAAGTACTGGGACCGCGTTCGTTCCAGCTTCTGGTTCGTTCCCGCAATCATGGCTGGCGCGGCAGTCGCGCTGGCCTTTGCAACCGTTGCCCTGGACGAGGCGATCACGCTCCACCAGTGGCTGCGGGATCAGAGCTGGGTTTATACCGGGGGCGCGGAGGGGGCAAGCCTGGTCCTGAGCACCATCGCCGGCTCGATGATCACCATCGCCGGGGTCGTCTTTTCGATGACCCTGGTCGCCCTGTCGCTCGCCTCGTCGCAACTGGGACCCCGCCTGCTGCGCAACTTCATGCGCGACACCACCAACCAGGTGGTTCTAGGCACGTTCGTCGCCACGTTCGTGTATTGCCTGCTCGTCCTGCGCACCATCCGCCGCGCCGAAGAGGTGGCTTTCGTCCCCCATCTGTCGGTGACGATCGGGGTGCTGTTCGCACTCGCCAGCCTCGGCGTGCTGATCTATTTCATCCATCACGTTTCCGTTTCCATACAGGCCGACGAGGTCGTCGCGCGGGTCGGCGCCGACCTGCTCCACGGGATCGACCGCCTGTTCCCGCGACAAATGGGTCACGCGGAACCGCGCCCCGAAGACACCCGGGTCGCCACCGGTCTGCCCGACGAGTTCGACCGCGAGGCCCGTTCCATCGGGGCGGCCGAAGACGGCTACCTCCAGTTCGTCGACGCGGATGCATTGATGGCGCTGGCGACCCAGGAGAAGATGCTGTTTCGGTTGGAGCGGCGCCCCGGACAATACGTCGTCATGGGCTGCCCGCTGGTGACGGCCTGGCCCGGGAACCGGGTCACCGAGCCGCTCGCAGCGCGGCTGAATGCCGTCTTCATCCTGGGCCACCAGCGAACCGCTGCCCAGGATATCGAGTTCGCGATCCACCAAATCGTCGAGATCGCCGTGCGGGCGCTCTCCCCCGGCATCAACGACCCGTTCACGGCGATCACCTGCGTGGACCGGCTTGGGTCGGCATTACGCCGCCTGGCGCAGCGGGAAATGCCGTCCCCCAATCGCTTTGACGAGGAGGACCGACTTCGGGTGATCGTGCCTGCCGTCACCTTCCCGGAGATCGTGAACGCGGCGTTCAACCAGATTCGACAGTACGCCCGCTCGAGCGCTGCCGTGACCCTCCGCCTGCTGGAATCGATCGCAGTAATCGCGGGCGCGGCAGGCCGACCTGAGGACCGTGCGGCGCTGCACCGCCACGCCGAGATGATCGTAAGGGGCGCGCGCGAGGGATTGCCGGAAGTATCGGACCGCCAGGAAGTGGAAGAACGTTACCAGGTGGCCGTCCGGGCGCTTCGGGATGCGGGGGAAACGCGCACGGGAGGTTAGGCGTCCCGCCGCCCGCTTGCGCCCATACTCCGGAATCCGCATCTGCACAAGGTAGGTCATCTTGGCCGAGTCAAAAATTGCGGTCTACGGTGCGATCGCCGCAAACGTCGCCATTGCGGTAACCAAGTTCACCGCCGCGGGGATCACGGGGAGCTCCGCGATGCTGTCCGAAGGTATCCACTCGACAGTGGATGCCGGCAACGGCGTGCTCTTGCTCGTCGGCATGAAGCTGAGCCAGCGCAAGGCCACGCCCGAGCACCCCTTTGGGCACGGCAAGGAGCTCTACTTCTGGAGCCTCATTGTTGCGGTACTCATTTTCGGGCTTGGGGGTGGGATATCGGCCTACGAGGGTGTGCTGCACATGCTCAATCCGGCGCCGCTGCACGACCCGACCTGGAATTACATCGTGCTGGGCGCGGCAGCGGTGTTCGAAGGCGGAAGCTTTGCGGTCGCCATGCGCCAGTTCCTTCGGGAAACGGGGGACCTTCCGTTCTGGCGCTCGCTCCGCACGAGCAAGGACCCCACTACCTTTACGGTCCTCGCCGAGGACGGCGCCGCGCTCGCCGGGTTGGCGGTGGCTGCCGTGGGCGTGTATTTGAGTCATCGCCTCGCCCTGCCCGCGATCGACGGCGCTGCGTCGGTAGTGATCGGCGTGCTACTCGCGGGCGTTGCGGTCCTGCTGATTCGCGAATCGCGGGGCCTGCTGATCGGCGAGGGTGTCGCGCCGGCGACGGCGTCGGCGATCCGCGACCTGGCCTTGCGCAACCCGCGTGTGCGTGGCGCAAGCAGCCCGCTTTCGATGTATCTCGGACCCGACGAAATATTGTTGACACTTGACGTGGAATTCGAGCGCGATTCGACCGCCGATGAGATAGTCGGTGCTATTGCGAACATCGAACACGACATCCGACTGCGTTACCCGAAGATCGAGCGCATCTATATCGAAGCGCGCTCGATCAGCAATGCAACTCGGCCCTCGAATCAGCCTCGACCCCAGGAGGCGCGCTGATTCAGATCGCGATCAGCAGACCACCCGCGAAAATGGCGCGCGACAGCAGCGTCATTCCGAAGAGCGCGATCCGCGGCACGGCCGGCACTGATCATTACGACGAGCGCCGGTGCACAACGTTTACGCGAGCAAAACGGGTCCGCTTCGGTCGACTTCGCGCAATTCGTGGGAGCGCGAACGCGATTTCGGCCAGCGCAATCCTCGCCGAGGTAATCCGGGTGCGCCCCGGCAAGCGAATCCTCGTCAAGGGAGTACCACGATTGCTGGGCGACTACTACGCGGAACAACTCATCGACGAGCAGTTCTTGACACTCGCGCCGCAGAGCCCCGGCCGCGACGCGGGCGACCGACGACTCAGCCTGGTCATGGGCAACGTGTTCGCTCCAGGCGATCCTCTATAGGGAGCCATGATCGACGCGCGGCGCGGCAGCACCCACCTGTTCTTGCGTTACTCGTCCCCCGGACGACGGCCCGGCCATCCTCCATCACGTACAACAGAGAAGTGATGCACGTCGTGGGGAAAAAAAAGTATCGCAACTTGGCCCCGGACTCATACAGAACGTCACCGAGGTTCATCGGTATCAGTTCCAGATGGGAAGCGATCCGCTCGAAGTCACTCGCCGGCAGGGCGTCGAGCAGATGATTCTGATGGGGATTGCCGCCAATAGGTGCAGCCATGTGCGCCCTACCCCTCAAGGGCAAGGGTGGTGCTTTCAACGTGCCGCGACCAGATCTTTCGGCTGCCATCATGAAATTCTAGCGCGCCCGTTCGCCGGCTGAGCCGGCAGGGCCGCTAACCCGGCGCAAGCGGTGTCGGCAGGGCCCCGAACACCCTCGTCCTGACGCGACGTGACTTCCGAACGGCGCCCCCTGACGCGCAATGGACTGAGGCGATCCGGAACGTCCGCTTCATAGAAAGTTGGGCGGCGACGGCGACCGGCTGGAGTTGGCCGACAGCGAAGGTTTGTGGTGCCTGATCGACAATGTTACCAATGGCTATCCGAGGTACCTTTCCTAGGCTTGGATGGACACGACCGGCGCCGATCCGCGTCATTGTGATCGCCGGCAGTTGGCCGGGAAGCCTTGCTGACATTGTGATCCGCTGAAATTTGTCCGGCGAGCATCAACCTGTGGCGATGGGTGACAATGCGCATCATGCCTAATCCCCTGAAACTCTCGGTCCTCGACCAATCCCCCGCGGCGCAGGACAAGACCCAGGATCACGCCATCCGCGAGTCCCTCGCTCTGGCGAAGCACTGCGACGCGCTCGGCTATCACCGCTACTGGGTCTCGGAGCACCACAACAGCGCGAGTATCGTCGGCACCGCGCCGGAGGTGCTGATGGCGGCCATCGCTGCGACCACGCAGCGCATCCGCGTCGGCAGCGCCGGCGTCATGCTCCCGCATTACTCGACGCTCAAGGTCGCCGAGCAGTTCCGCGTGCTGGAAGCCATCGCGCCCGGGCGCATCGACCTAGGCGTTGGGCGTGCGCCCGGCTCGGACCGCATGACGGCGATGGCGCTCAATCCCGATGCCAATGCCGCGGAGAACTTCCCGACCCAAGTGCAAGAGCTGGGCTTGTGGCTGCGTGGCGAACTGCTGCCTCCGGGGCACCCGTTCCGCGAAATTCGCGCCCATCCGCAAGGTCCCACGACCCCGGAAATCTGGATTCTCGGCAGCTCCGATTACGGCGCCCAGCTCGCGGCGCACTTCGGGCTCCCATATGCGTACGCGTATTTCTTTACCGACGGGCGCGGTACGGAGGAGGCGCTAACGCTCTACCGGCGCAACTTCCGCGCCAGCAGCCTTCACGCCCAGCCGTCGGCCACCATCTGCGTCTGGGCGCTCGCGGCCGATACCGAGGCCGAAGCGAGGCACCTGCTGAGGACGCGCGAGCACTGGCGCGTGGGCTTCGAAAAAGGGCTACGGACACCGCTGTTGTCACCGGAGGCCGCGGCGGCTCAGCCTTACACCGAGGCGGAGCGGTCGATCATCCAGCGTCTCCGGGAGCGAGCCATCGTTGGTACCGCCGACCAAGTGACATCGAAGCTCAAGGAGCTAGCGGCCATGTTCGGCCTCGACGAAATCGTCATCAATACCTGGACCCACGCTCCGGCCGCACGACATCGCTCTTACGAGCTGATCGCGCAAGGCACGCTGAATGGGTGACGGGCTGACCTGAGTAGGCAATTTGTGGCCATTCAGCCGGTGAGTTGAGACCCGATCATACGACTTTGGGCAGCGAACATGACCGGGGCTGATAGCCCAGGGCGCTGTGCGGCCGCCGGTGGATTTAGAACTGCCGCCTGGTCTCGATCAGCACCTTCGCTTCGCGCAGGTCGCGGAACCACTCCCGGTTCAGGCACTCGTCGCACAGCTTGCTGTTGAAGCTCTCCACGAACCCGTTGTGCCACGGCTTGCCGGTTCGCCTGAAGTCGATGCGCCCCCTGCGGGCACCACGGACGTTCGCGGCAAAGAAAAAGAGGCCAGGAATTTCTTCCTAGCCCCTTGATTTGTTTGGCTCCCCGACCTGGGCTCGAACCAGGGAC
>CAWEPB010000008.1:0-435878 GCA_963810815.1 uncultured beta proteobacterium
TTGGGGGCTGGGGGAACGGGCAGTAGACTGCCTTGTTGTGGTGGCGATTCTATGACAAATGCGACGGCCGTGGCAGCCACCCCGCCGCCCCGCCCCCCGGTCACCGGGGCATCGGTCCCTGCGGCTCGGCCCCGGCGCGGGGAAATCGATCGCCCGGCCCGGCCCGGGCGCCGCGGAGTCAGTCGCCCTGGCTCGGGACGGGGGCGGGGTGCCCGCCCGCGGGACGCCCGCCCGCGGGGTGCGGCGGCGGCGCGTTGACGTCGATCCCGTGGGCCTCGATGTGCGCCTTGCGGGCGAGCAGCGAGTACGCGACCGGCACGACGAACAGCGTCAGCAGCGTGCCGAAGGACATGCCGCCGACGATGACCCAGCCGATCTGCGTCCGCGATTCCGCGCCGGCCCCGGTCGCCAGCGCCAGCGGCAGCGAGCCCAGCACCATCGCGCCGGTGGTCATCAGGATCGGGCGCAGCCGCAGCGTCGCCGAGTCGACCACCGCGTCGATCATCTCCTCGCCCTGCGCGCGCAGCTGGTTGGCGAACTCGACGATCAGGATCCCGTGCTTGGTGATCAGGCCGACCAGCGTGATCAGCCCGACCTGGCTGTAGATGTTCAGCGTGCCGCCGGTCAGCCACAGCGCGAACAGCGCGCCGGTCATCGACAGCGGCACCGACAGCATGATCACGAACGGCGCCACGAAGCTCTCGAACTGCGCCGCCAGCACCAGGTAGATGAAGAAGAGCGCCAGCACGAACACGAAGTAGATCTCGCTGCCGGACGCGCGGAACTCGCGCGACTGGCCGTCGAGGCCGGTCTGCGCGTCGGCCGCGAGCGCGACCTTCGCCGCGGCGTCCAGCGCCTTCAGCGCCTCGTCGATCGTGTAGCCCGGCGCGAGGGTGCCGGTCACCTTGACCGCGCGCAGCCGCTGGAAGTGGTTGAGCGACTGCGGCGCGACGCCCTCCTTGACGGTGACCAGGTTGGCCAGCTGGACCATCTCGCCGTTGCGACCGCGCACGTAGATCTCGCTGATGTCGGCCGGCGACGTCCGGTCGAGCGGCGCGACCTGGACGATGACGTCGTACTGCTCGCCGTCGCGCTTGAACCGCGTCACCTGCCGGCCGCCGAGCATCGTCTCCAGCGTCCGCCCGACGGTGTCGACGTTGACGCCGATGTCGCCCAGCTTGTCGCGGTTGATGTTGACGCGCACCTCCGGCGTGTTGAGCCGCAGGTCGGTCTGCAGGTTCTGCGCCCCCGGGAACTTGCGCGCCTCGTCGAGGAAGCGGTCGACCAGCCGCTGCAGCTCGGCGTACGGCACCTGCGCCATGATCACGAACTCGATCGGCGTCGAGCGGAAGCTCTGGCCCAGCGACGGCGGGTTGATCGGGAACGCCTGCGCGCCGGCGATCGAGGCGAACTTCGGCCGCAGTTCGTCGGCGATCTGCTGCTGCTTCTTCGTCCGCTCTTCCCAGGGCTTGAGCCGGAGGATCGCGTTGCCGTCGACGACCGTCGGGAAGCCGGAGATCGCCGTGTACGCGAAGGCCTCGGGCACCTGGCTGTAGAACTCCTCGATCGGCCGGATCTGGTTCGACGTGTACTGCGGCGTCGAGCCCTGCGGCGCGGTCACCAGCCCGAACACCACGCCGCGGTCCTCGACCGGCGACAGCTCGGACTTGAGGTTGACGAACAGCAGCGCGCCGACGCCCAGCGTGACCAGCCAGCCGGCGACCACGATCCAGCGCGCGTGCAGCGCCGCCGTCAGCAGCCGGCGGTAGCCGTTGGTGAAGGCGACGAACCCGGCCTCGATCTGGTTGTAGATCCACGAGTGCTTCGGCTCGTGGCGCAGCAGCAGCGAGCACATCATCGGCGTCAGCGTCAGCGCGATGAACCCGGACACCATCACCGCGCCGGCGAGCGTCAGCGCGAATTCGATGAACAGGCGGCCGGTGCGGCCGGTCGCGAACGCGAGCGGCGCGAACACCGACGCCAGCGTCAGCGTCATGGCGATGACGGCGAACGCGATCTCGCGGGCGCCCTGCATCGCCGCCTGCTTGCGCGGCATGCCCGACTCGATGTGGCGGAAGATGTTCTCCAGCACCACGATCGCGTCGTCGACGACCAGCCCGATCGCCAGCACCATGGCCAGCAGCGTCAGCGTGTTGATGGTGAAGCCGAACAGGTACATCAGCGCGAACGCGCCGATCAGCGACACCGGGATGGTGATGATCGGGATGATGGTGGCGCGAAGGCTGCGCAGGAAGAAGAAGATCACCAGCACCACCAGCACGATGGCCTCGACGATGGTGCTGAACACCGACGCGATCGAGCGGTCGATGAACACCGAGGTGTCGTACGCGACGACGAGCTTCATGCCCGACGGCAGGTTCTCGTTGATCCGCGCGACCTCGGCCCGGACGTTCTTCGACAGCTCGAGCGGGTTGGCGACCGCCTGCTTGATCACGCCGATGTTGAGCGACGGGCGGCCGTTGTAGCGCGAGATCACCCGCTCGTCGAGCGCGCCGATGGTGACGGTGCCGATGTCGCGGACGCGCACCGGGTAGCCGCCGACGTTGGCGACGATGATCTGGCCGAACTGCTCCGGCGTCTGGACGTCGGTCTCGGCGACGACGGTGAACTCGCGCGCCGTCGATTCGATCCGGCCCGCCGGGATCTCGGCGTTCTGGCGCCGGATCGCGTCCTCGACGTCCTGCACCGTCAGCCGGTAGCCGGCGAGCCGCGTGCGGTCGATGTTGATGCGCATCGACAGCTGGCGCTCGCCGAAGATGCGCACGTCGGCGGCGCCGGGCAGCACCGACATCCGCGACTTGATGTAGCGGTTGACGTAGTCCGACGCTTCGAGCGGCGTGAGCGATCCCGCGTCGACCGAGATGTAGATGACCGGAAACGAGTCGGCCTCGACCTTGGCGATCACCGGCTCGTCGACCTCGTCGGGCAGCCGGCCGCGCACCCGGGACACCTTGTCCCGCACGTCGGCCGCAGCCGAATCGGGGTCGCGCGACAGCCGGAACCGCACGTTGATGTTGCTGCGCTCGGACCGGCTCTGCGAGGTCATCAGCTCGACGCCCTCGATCCCGGACAGCGAATCCTCGAGGATCTTGGTGACCTGCGACTCGATCACCTCCGCCGATGCGCCGCGGTACGTCGTGTTCACGCTGACGACCGGCTCGTCGATGCGCGGATACTCGCGCACCGACAGCCGCTGGTACGAGATCAACCCGACCAGCAGGATGACGAGCGACAGCACGGTCGCGAACACCGGGCGGCGGATGCAGAGTTCGGGCAGGGTCATCGGCAGGCCTGCGTGGAAGGCGACAGGCCGCTCAGGACCGGGGCACGGAGGGCGCCGGCACGGTGGCGGTCGGCGCCGGGGGCGGATTGGCCGGCGCCGGTGCGTTGGTGGCAGCGGCCGCCGCGGGCGCGCCGTCGGCGCCCGGAACCTTCGCCGGCGCGGCGGCCTGCGCGTTGCGTGCAGCGTCGGCCCCGGCGCCGGCCCCGGCGACGCGCACCGGCGCGCCGTCGCGCAGCCGCTGCTGGCCGGCGGTGACGACCACGTCGCCCTTGTCGACGCCGCGGACGACCTCGACCTTGCCGTCCCGGCGCTGGCCGGTCTCGACCTTCACGCGGGTGGCCTTGCCGTCGACGATCCGGAACACGAACTGGTCGGTGCCCTGCGGCACCAGCGCTTCCTCGGGCAGCACCAGCGCTTCCCGCTCCGCGCGGGTGATGAGCTTCACCCGCGCGAACATCCCCGGACGCAGCGCAGCGTCCTGGTTCTTCACCTGCGCGCGGATGACGATCGCGCGGCCCGCGGCGTCGACCAGCGGGTTCAGCGCGATGACCTTGCCGTCGTAGACCTTGCCGGGCAGCGCGTCGAGCGCGACTTCGATGGCCTGCCCGACCTGAACCTGCCGCAGGAACGTCTCGGGCACGCGGAAGTCGACCTTCAGCGGATCGATCGACTCCAGGTTGACCAGGTCCGCGCCCTCCTTCACGTAGTCGCCCACCGAGACGACCCGCAGCCCGATCAGTCCGGAGAACGGCGCCTTGATCTCGGTCTTGGCGAGCTTGGCTTCGACCAGCGCGACCGCCGCCTGCGCCACCTTGTAATTGTTCTCGGCCTCGTCCTTCGCCTGGCCCGAGATGAAGCTCTGCCGCGCGAGGTCGACCGCACGCTCGAACTTCGACTTCGCCAGGACGAGGTTGGCGCGCGCCTGCTGCAGTTCCGCGTCGGTGACCGCGGCGTCGAGGCGCACCAGAAGGGCGCCCTTGGTGACGCGCTGGCCTTCCTGGAACTGGATCGCGCTGATCCGCCCGGCGACTTCGGGCCGCAGCGTGACCGATTCGTCGGACCGCAGGCTGCCCACCGCGGTGATCGTCTGCGGCAGCGAGGCCGTGGCGACCTTGACGACCTCGACCGCCGCCGCGCCCTGCCCAGCCGGTCCGCCGGGCGCACCGCCAGGACTGCCGGCGCCGGTCTTGGCGGCCGGCCCCGAGCCGGGCGGGCCTCCCGGCGCCCCGCCGCCCGCGGCGGACGATGCGGGCGATCCGCCCGGGCGCTGCGTGCCGAGCCAGTAGCCGCCGAATGCGGTGGCGGCGAGGCCGATCACGACCAGGAGCGCGACGATGGGTTTGGACATTGCGGTAACGGGCCGGAAGGGGCGAGGAAAGGGCGGGGAAAGGGCGAGATTATGCGCCCCGGCTGCTTTCGGCGGCAATTCGACGCGCGCCGGGGAACCGGTCGCCGGGCCGCACGGGCGCCCGCTGGTGGCCCGCTGGTGGCCCGCTGCTAGAATCGCGGCAGTTTTCCCGGCGCGCCGCGCCGCCTCCCGAGGAGCCCACCGTGCCGACCGCCCCCCTCCGCCGCCGCGTCTGCGCCGCCGCCCTGTTCATCGCCGCCGCCGCCGGCCTCGTTGCCGGGCCGGCCATCGCCCAGACCTTCCCGAGCAGACCGGTCAAGCTGGTCGTGCCGTTTCCGCCGGGCGGGCCGCTCGACACGGTCGGCCGCACGATCGCGCAGAAGCTCACCGAAGCCTGGGGCCAGAGCGTCATCGTCGAGAACAAGCCCGGGGCCGGCGGCAACATCGGCGCCGACGCGGTCGCCAAATCGCCGCCGGACGGCTACACCGTCGTCATGGGCGCGCTGTCCACGCACGCGGTGAACCCGAGCCTCTATCCGAAGATGCCCTACGACGCGGCGAAGGACTTCGCGCCGATCACGCTGGTCGCGATCACGCCCAACGTGCTGGTCGTCAACCCCGCGCTGCCGGTCAATTCGGTCCGGGACCTGATCGCCTACGCCAGGGCGAACCCGGGCAAGCTCAACTTCGGCTCGGGCAGCAACGGCAGTGCCGGCCACCTCGCCGGCGAACTGTTCAAGGTCGACACCGGCACCGACATCGTGCACGTCCCGTTCAAGGGCGGCGCGCCCGCCACGCAGGCGCTGCTCGCCGGCGAGACCCAGTTCATGTTCGACAATCTCGCCAACGCGATGGCCCAGGTGAAGGCCGGCAAGCTGAAGGCGCTGGCGGTCACCACCGCGCAGCGCTCGAAGCTCGCGCCCGAGCTGCCGACGATGGCCGAGGCCGGCGTTCCCGGCTTCGACATCACGACCTGGTTCGGGCTGCTGGCGCCGGCCGGCACCCCGCCGGACGTGATCGCCAAGTGGAACGCCGACGTGGTGAAGATCCTCAACTCGCCGGACATGCGCGAACGGCTCACCGCGGCGGGCGCCGAACCCGCGCCGATGACGCCGCCGGAGTTCGCGGCCTTCATCCAGCGCGAGCTCGTCAAGTACGCGCGGATCGTCAAGGCCAGCGGCGCCAAGGTCGACTGACGCCGCGGGGACGTCGGCCCGCTTCGATTCATGCAGGAGTTCCGGCCGCCGCCGTCGCGCGCGCCGGTCCGTCGCACAACGAGCCCCGTCCGAGGGCAGGAGGAAGCAATGAACGTGATCCGTCGCATCGTCGGTGGCGCCCTCGCGGCGTCGTTCGCGCTGGTCGCACTGGGGATCGCCGCGCCCGCTTCGGCCCAGGGCGGCGGGTACCCCGGCAAGCCGATCCGCATCGTGGTGCCGTTCCCCCCCGGCGGCACCACCGACATCCTGGCCCGCGCCGTCGGCCAGCAGCTTTCGCAGGCCTGGGGCCAGCAGGTGATCGTCGACAACCGTCCCGGCGCCGGCGGCAACATCGGCAGCGAGCTCGTCGCCAAGAGCGCACCGGACGGCTACACGCTGCTGATGGGCACCGTCGGCACGCACGCGATCAACCCCAGCCTGTACGCGAAGATGCCCTACGATCACGTGAAGGACTTCGCGCCGGTGATCCTGGTCGCCGGCGTGCCGAACGTGCTGGTCGTGCATCCGTCGGTGCCGGCGAACACCGTGGCCGAGCTGATCGCGTACGGCAAGGCCAACCCGGGCAAGCTCAACTTCGCGAGTTCCGGCAGCGGGACGTCGATCCACCTGGCCGGCGAGCTGTTCAAGGTGCAGACCGGCCTGCAGATGACGCACGTGCCGTACAAGGGCAGCGCGCCGGCGATCCAGGACCTGCTCGGCGGCCAGGTCCAGCTGATGTTCGACAACCTGCCCTCGGCGCTGCCGCAGATCAAGGCCGGCAAGCTGCGCGCGCTGGGCGTGACCTCGGCCACCCGCGCCGCCGCACTGCCCGACGTGCCGACGATCGCCGAGTCGGGCCTGCCGGGCTTCGAGGCGTCGAGCTGGTTCGGCCTGCTCGCCCCGGCGGGCACGCCGGCCGACGTCGTCGCCAGGCTCGACGCCGAGGTCGCCAAGTGGCTCGCCTCGCCCGAGGCGAAGGAAAAGCTGCTCGCGCAGGGCGCGATCGCCGGCGGCGGCACGCCGGAGGATTTCGCCAGGCACATCGCCGCCGAGACGGCGAAGTGGGCGAAGGTGGTGAAGGAGTCCGGCGCGAAGGTGGATTGACCCGCGACGGCAGCAGCCGGCGTGGGGCGCCCGGCGCCGCCGCCGGCGGCTGCGCCTACTCGAGCTTGCCGATCTTCTTCACGACGTCGGTCATCTTGACCGCATCGGCGTCGACGTAGCGCTGGAAGTCGGGCGCGTCCTGGTACTGGACCGGGCTGCCCGCCTTGCCGAGCACTTCGCGCACCTTCGGGTCGTTGCCCGCGGCGCGCGCCGCATCGCGCAGCTTCTGCACGACCGGCTCCGGCGTCTCGGCCGGCACGAACAGGCCCGCCCACTGCGCGTAGTCGATCGGCACGCCCAGTTCCTTCAGGCTCGGCACGTCGGGCAGCGACGCGAGCCGGCCGTCGCCCCACTGCGCCAGCGCGCGGATCTTGCCCGCCTGCACGTGCTGGACGATGGTCGCCGGACCGGTGGCGATGGCATCGACCTGGCCGCCCAGCAGCCCGACGATCGCCGGTCCCGCGCCGGTGTACGGGATGTGCGTCATCTGCGTGCCGGAACCCAGCATCAGCATCGCCATCGGGATGTGCATGGTGCCGTAGTTGCCCGACGAGCCGAAATTGAGCTTGCCGGGATTCGCCTTGGCGTAGGCGACGAACTCGGCGTAGGTCTTCCACGGCGAGTCGGCGCGCACCGCCAGCACCGTCGGGTCGGCGGTGAAGCGCGCGATCGGCTTCAGGTCCTTCACCTGGAACGCCGGCGTGCGGCCGAGCACCTTGTCCGCCTCCGGCAGCACGACCAGCGACGACAGCGCCATCAGCACCGTGTAGCCGTCGGGCTTCGCCTTCGCCACCTGCGCCATGCCGATGCCGCCGCCGGCGCCGGCCTTGTTCTCGATGACCACCGGCTGGCCCAGCGCGCGACCCATCGCGTCGGCCACCGGCCGCCCGACGGTGTCGGCCACGCCTCCCGGCGGGAACGGCACCACCATCGTCACCGGGTGGTCGGGGTACTGCGCGTTCGCCGCCGCGGCCAGCATCAGTGCCGCGCAGAATGCGGCGACCCGTTTGATTCCCATGGCTTCCTCCTCGTCAGCCCGGGACGTCGATCGCGCCCCGGTTCGTGTTCAACTCGAACGCCAGCCCGCCCAGGCCAGCGCCGCCCAGCCGGCCAGGAAAGCGACGCCGCCCACCGGCGTGATTGCCCCCAGGCCGCGCACGCCGGTCAGCGCCAGCAGGTACAGGCTGCCGGAAAACAGCGCGATGCCGGCGACGAAGCACCACGCGGCCGCGGCCACGCCCGGCGCGTCGGGCCGCAGCAGCAGCCACAGGCCCGCGGCCAGCACGCCCAGCGCGTGCCAGGCGTGGTATTGCACGCCGGTGTTCCAGACGGCAAGCAGCTCGGGGGCGAGCCGGGCCTTGAGCGCGTGGGCGCCGAAAGCGCCGAGGCCGACGGCAACGAACATCAGCGACGCGGCGAGCGTGAGGGCAAGGCGGGCGGTCATCTCGCAACCGGTCTTTGCGACTACAATCTCCATTGACGGCCGCGCCAGCGCGCGGTCGCCTTCGACGGCAAACCTAGGATACATCATGACAATCGAACGCCGCGGCGTCGGCAAGCGCCTTTCCGAAATGGTCGTGTTCCAGCCGGCCGTCAGCGACCGGCTGGTGTTCCTCGCCGGACAGGTGGCCGACGACCCCAAGGCCGACATCACCGGCCAGACGCAGCAGGTGCTGGCGCAGATCGACGAACTGCTGTTCGAAGTCCGCTCGGACAAGACGCGGCTGCTGTCGGCGACGATCTATCTCCCCGACATGAAGAACTTCGCCGCGATGAACGCGGTCTGGGAAGCGTGGATCGCCCCCGGGCACCCGCCGGCGCGGGCCACCGTGCAGGCCAACCTCGCCGCCCCCGAATACCAGGTCGAGATCCAGGTGGTCGCGACCGCGCCGGCCGCCGGCAGCTGAAGCCCTCCCCCGTCCGTTCCGGAGACACCGATGAATTCGCCCGCCGACGCCGACGCTGCCCGCGCCACCGCCCTCGCGAGCGGACCGGCGCGACGCGACGTCGACGCCGCGGGCGGGGTTTCCGCGCTGCCGGTGACGCGCGCCGACTTCGACCGGCTGATGGTGCCCTGCTACGCGCCGGCGGCGTTCGTGCCGGTGCGCGGCGAGGGCTCGCGCGTCTGGGACCAGGACGGCCGGATGTACATCGACTTCGGCAGCGGCGTCGCCGTCACGGCGCTCGGCCATTGCCACCCGGCGATGGTCCGCGCGATCGAGGAACAGGCGCGGCGGATCTGGCACGTGTCGAACTGGTTCACCAACGAGCCGGCGCTGCGCCTCGCCGCGCGGCTCACCGCGCACACCTTCGCCGAGCGCGTGTTCTTCTGCAATTCCGGCGCCGAGGCCAACGAGGCCGCGCTGAAGCTCGCGCGGCGCTACGCGCACGACCGTTTCGGCGCGCACAAGCTGCGCGTGGTGTCGACGCTGAACGCCTTCCACGGCCGCACGCTGTTCACGGTCACGGCCGGGGGACAGGCCAAGTACTCGAGCGGCTTCGGCCCCAATCCCGAGGGTTTCTCCCACCTGCCCTACAACGACGTCGCCGCGCTCGAGGCCGAGTTCGCCGCGCGCGGCGCCGACATCTGCGCGGTGATCCTCGAGCCGATGCAGGGCGAAGGCGGCATGCGGCCCGGCACGCCCGAGTACCTGCAGGCGGCGCGGCGCCTCTGCGACGCGCACGGCGCGCTGCTGATCCTCGACGAGATCCAGAGCGGCATGGGCCGCACCGGCGCGCTGTTCTCGTACATGCACAAGGGCATCACGCCGGACATCCTGACCAGCGCCAAGGGACTGGGCGGCGGCTTCCCCATCGGCGCGATGCTGACGACCGAAAGGGTCGCCGCGGTGTTCGGCCCCGGCGTCCACGGCAGCACCTACGGCGGCAATCCGCTCGCCTGCGCGGTGGCCGGCGCGGTGTTCGACATCATCAACACCACCGAGGTGCTCGACGGCGTGAAGGCCCGGCACGCGCTGTTCATGGAAGGGCTGAAGGCCATCAACGCGCGCCGGCGGGTGTTCGCCGATCTGCGTGGCGAAGGCGTGTGGCTCGGCTGCGAGCTCGCGGCGCCGTGGCAGGGCAAGGCCGCCGACGTGATGAAGGCGGCGAGCGACGCGGGGCTGCTGCTGCTGATGGCGGGCCCCGACGTCGTGCGCATCGCGCCGTCGTTGCTGATCTCGCTCGACGAGATCCTCGAGGGGCTGGCGCGGCTCGAGACGGCGCTCAACCGCGCGCTGGCGTAGGTCCGGGACCGACGGGGCGCATGTTCCTCGTCCGACCGGTCGCGCGCGCCGACCTGCCCGCCGTGCTCGCGCTGTCCGAGCGCACCGGCACCGGCCTCACCACGCTGCCCGCCGATCGCAACCGGCTCGCCGCGCGGATCGAGCGCTCGCTCGCGTCGTTCGCCGGCGCGGCCAGCCGCGCCGACGAGTGCTACGTGTTCGTCCTGGTCGACGCGGGCACCGGACGCGTCGTCGGCATCGCGGCGATCGAGGCCGCGGTCGGCCTGGCGGAGCCGTTCTACCATTTCCACGTCGGCACGCTGGTGCACGCGTCGCGCGCGCTCGACGTGTACACCGTCGCGCCGACGCTGTTCCTCGCCAACGACCACACGGCGCACACCGAGCTGTGCTCGCTGTTCCTGGACCAGGCGCACCGGCACGCCAAGAACGGCCCGCTGCTCGCCAAGAGCCGGCTGCTGTTCATCGCCGAGTTCGCCGCGCGCTTCGCGCCGAAGGTCATCGCCGAAATGCGCGGCCGGCTCGACGCCGACGGCCGGAGCCCGTTCTGGGAAGGCCTGGGAAGGCATTTCTTCGCGATGGAATACTCGACCGCCGACTACCTCACCGGGCTGGGACAGAAGTCGTTCATCGCCGAGCTGATGCCGCGCCATCCGGTGTACGTGAACCTGCTGCCGGAAACGGCGCGGGCCGCGATCGGCGAGGTCCACCGCGACACCGAACCGGCGCGCAGGCTGCTCGAGCAGGAAGGCTTCCGCTACGAGGGCTACGTCGACATCTTCGATGCCGGCCCGACGCTCGAGTGCTTCCGCGACGACATCGGCGCGGTCGAGCGCAGCGTCGTGCTGCCGGTGCTGCTGGGCGAGGAGGACCCGGTCCCCGACAGCCTGACCGACGGCATCCTGTGGCTGGTCGCCAACCGGCGCTTCGCCGACTTCCGCGCGGCGATCGTCACCGCGCCGCCGCGGGTCGACCGCTTTCCGCTGCTGCCCTACGCGGCGCGGCAGCTCGGCGTCGGCGAGGGCGACACGGTCCGCGCGGTGCCGCTCGCCCCGCGGGAACGGAACTGAGCCCAATCGAGCGAAGCTGAGCGAAACCGAGCGCACCCGAGTGAAACCAGGCGCCACCGAGCACCCGCGCGCACCGACGACGCTGGTCAACTTCGACGGCATCCCCGGGCCGACGCACAATTACTCGGGTCTCGCGCGCGGCAACCTGGCGGCGGAGAAGCACGCGCAACACCGGTCGAATCCGCGCGCCGCCGCGCGCCAGGGACTGGCCAAGATGCGCGAGCTGGCCGCGCGCGGCTACGCCCAGGCGGTGCTGCCGCCGCACGAGCGCCCCAACCTGCCGGCGCTGCGCGCGCTGGGGTTCGCGGGCGACGACGCGGCGGTGCTGGCCCGCGCCGCGCGCGAAGCCCCGGCGCTGCTCGCCGCCTGCTCGTCGGCCGCGGCGATGTGGGTCGCCAACGCGGCGACGGTGAGCCCCTCGGCCGACACCGCCGATCGCCGGGTGCATTTCACGCCGGCCAACCTGGTCAGCCACTTCCACCGTGCGCTCGAGGCCGACACCACCACGCGCGTGCTGCGGGCCGTCTTCGCCGACGTCGCCCGCTTCGTCGTCCACGACCCGCTGCCGGCGGCGCCGCAGTTCGGCGACGAGGGGGCGGCCAACCACACGCGGCTCGATGCCGGCGACGGCCGTGCGGGCGTGGAGCTGTTCGTCTACGGCCGCAGCGCGTTCGGTGGCGGGCCTGCACCGGCGCGATTCCCTGCCCGCCAGACGCGCGAGGCGAGCGAAGCGGTCGCCCGCCGTCATGGCCTCGACGCCGGGCGCACGGTGTTCGCGCAGCAGACGCCCGCCGCCATCGACGCCGGTGTCTTCCACAACGACGTGATCGCCGTCGGCGAAGGCCCCGTCCTGTTCTGCCACGAGCACGCGTTCGTCGACACCCCGGCGGTGCTGGCGGCGTTGGCCTCCGGCGTGGGGCCGGCGTTCCGCGCGGTCTCGGTGCCGGCGGTCGAGGTCGGCTTCGAGGACGCGGTCGCCACCTACCTCTTCAACAGCCAGCTGCTGCCGCGGCCCGACGGGCGCTGGCTGCTGGTCGCGCCGGCCGACGTGCGCACGCGGCCGCGCGTCGCCGCCTATCTCGAGCGGCTGGTGGCCGACGGCGGGCCGATCGCCGAGGTGCTGTCGTTCGACCTGCGCGAGAGCATGGCCAACGGCGGCGGTCCCGCGTGCCTGCGGCTGCGCGTGCCGCTGACCGCCGCCGAGCGCGCCGCGATCGGGCCCCGCGTGTGGCTCGACGACGCGCTGGCGGCGGACCTCGACACCTGGATCGGCCGCAACTACCGCGACCGCCTGGTGCCCGGCGACCTCGCCGACCCGGGGCTGCTCGACGAATCGCGGCGCGCCCTCGACGAGCTCACGACGCTGCTGCGGCTGCCGCCGCTCTACGCGTTCCAGCGCGGCTAGTCGGCGACCGCCGCCGGCAGCGTGCGGTGCCGGCGCACCGGCGACCACGCGATCGCGCCCGCTGCGAGCAGCAGGCCCAGCACGCCGACGGTGATCAGCGTCCCGCGCAGCCCGATCACCGTCGCCAGCGCGCCGCCGGCGAGCGACCCCAGCGGCGCCGCCGCCACCGACAGAAACCGCATCGTCGCCGTCATCCGGCCGAGCAGCCGGTCGGGCGTGATCGCCTGCCGCAGCGACAGGTAGTTGATCCCCCACAGCACGCCGCCGAAGTCGAACAGCAGCATCGCGAGGCCCAGCGCCAGCGTGGCGAACCAGACCGGACCGCCGATCAGTCCGAATGCCTGCCAGGCGATCGCCGTCGCGAGCAGGCCGTGGACGATCACCGGCCCGACGCCGAGCCGCGCCGACAGCTTCTCCGCCGACGCCGCCGCCAGCATGCAGCCCAGCCCGCCGAAGATGTACGCGACGCCGATGGCGCCGGCGGACAGTCCGAGCTCGCGGGTCGCGAACAGGATCAGCACCGCGAGCTGCATGTGGTGCAGCAGCTGCCACAGGCCCGCCAGCCACGCGAGCGCCAGCAGCGTCCGGTTGTGGCGGACGAGCTTCAGGCCCTCGACGATCTCGGCGGTCACCGACTGCCGCGGGCCGTCGTGCGGCACGTCCTGCGGCGCGCGGATGCGGCGGAGCATCAGCGCCGAAATGAAGAACGTCAGCGCGTCGAGCACGATCGCGAACGGCGCCGTCATCAGCTGGATGAGTCCGCCCGCGAGTCCGGGGCCGACCAGCGCCGACGAAGTCTCGCCCAGCGAGATCTTGGCGTTGGCCTCGACCAGCCGCTTGCGGCCGGCCATCTGCGCCAGCAGCACCTGGTACGCGGCGCCGCCGACGACGTTCTGCGCGCCGCACAGGAACCCGACCACGTACAGCACCTCGATCGACAGATGCTGAGTGAAGGCGGCGAGCGGGATCGCGAGCAGCGCGAGCCCCCGCCCGAGGTCGGTGAGGATGACGATCGGCAGCTTGCGCACGCGGTCGAGCAGCACGCCCGCGTGCAGCGAGACCAGCGCGAAAGGCAGCGTCTCCAGCGCCACCAGCACGCCCATCTGCATCGGCGTGGCCTGCAGCAGCACGGCCGCGGTCAGCGGCAGTGCCAGATTGGTGATCTGCGCGCCGAACGCCGTGATGGTCATCGACGTCCACAGGCGCAGGAAGTCCCGATTGCGCCAGAGGCCGCCGAAATATCGCCCGAATTGTCGTGACAGCGTAGTCATGATCGAACCTGTTCTCGTGCCCGGGGCCGCAATGGCGCGGCCGGCGCGCGGCAAGCGCGCGGAAGAACAGACGGGATGCGTGGTGAGGAAGCTACGGATCCCGCCTGCCGCCTGGCGGGGGGACCCGGCAGGCGCTTACCCGGCGACGACGCGCGGGCAAGTCGGTCGGTGCGTCGACGGCGAGTCGATCGACGCGGTGTCCGGCCCCCAGGCGAGGGAGCCGCTCACGCGCGCGACGGCATCAGCCGCAGCCGACGCGACATCGGCGGCAGACGACGGAAAGCGGGAGCGCGTGATGGACATGGGACCCCTGAGCAAGAGTGATACGGAATCGAGTCTACGCGGTGCGTCGGGACGCCGCAATCGCCGGCGCGCGAGTCGAAGGCTGCGGACCGCAGCACTGTTGCGCCGGCGCGACGCGGGCGCCGGATCGGCACCACGGCCGCCGGATTGGCGACGCGGGCGCCGGATCGGCGCCACGGCCGCCGGATTGACGACGCGGCCGCGGCGCGCCGTCCCGCGCCGCTATCGGCCGGCCTTCCGCGCCGCCGGGTCGACGTCGAGGTACATCCAGGCGTGCTCGCGGTAGACGTGCTTCTTGTAGCCGTCGACCCAGGGCCGCACCAGCGTGTTCTCGACGCGCCAGACGCCGAGGTCCCAGGGATTGAACGCGGCGATCTGCTCGGCCAGCGCGCGATACATCGCCGAGCGCTCCGGGCCGTCGGGAATGCGCTTGGTCTTCGCGTAGATCGCGTCGTACTCCGGCCGGCTGAAGCGCGAGTAGTTCGACTGCCCGATGTTCCTGGAATACAGGAGCTGCATGAACGCGTCGCCCTCGCCGTACTGGGTGATCCAGCCGACCGGCCACATCTGCAGCTTGCCGGCGCGCCCCATCTTCAGCAGGTCCGGCCACTTCTGCTTCAGGAAATCGATACGGATGCCGATCGCCGTCATGTTCTTCTTCCACAGCTCGTCGCGCTCGCGGTCGCGGCCGGCGGTGGCGCTGCCCATGGTGATCGCGAGCGGCGAGCCGTCGGGCAGCTCGCGGTAGCCGTCGCCGTCGCGGTCCTTGTAGCCGAAGCGGTCGAGCAGCCTGCGTGCGGACTCCGGATCGTACGGCGGGCGGGCGGAGAAGCCCTCGCTGTGGCCGGCGACCACCGGCGGGATCGGCTGCGTCGCGCGGATCGCCTGTCCCTGGTACCAGACGCGGATCAGCTCGTCGGTGTTGAAGCCCATCACCATCGCCCGCCGCAGCGCGATCCTGTCCGGCGTGTAGCCGCCGACGACGGGATCGTCCATGTTGAAGTAGGTGTACGCGAGCGCCGGCTGCGCCGCGCGCGCGTGACGCACGCCTTCCTTCGCGTAGCTCGGCTTCAGCGCGTTGCCGGCGTCGAGGACGTTGCCGACCAGGTCGGCCGGGACGTTGATGAAATCCGCCTCGCCCGCGTTGAACGCGAGGAGCTGCGGATTCGACTCCTCGACGATCGCCACCTCGACGCGGCCGACCTGGGGCAGCCGCTTGCCCTTCATCCGCGCGATCATCGGCGCATCGGCCGGCTCGCCCGCCGCGGGGAAGCGGACCTCGCGGAAGCCGGGGTTCGCGTCGAGCACGATGCGCTGGCCGCGCCGCCATTCCTTCAGCCGGAACGGTCCGGTGCCGACGGGGTTGGCCATCGCCCAGCCGGACGCGTCGCCGTAGGCCTCGATCGCTTCGCGCGCGACCGCCGCCATCGCGGCGTGCGAAATGTAGCCCAGCAGCACGTAGTCCGGCTCGACCAACTCGATGCGGATGGTGTAGCGGTCGATCGCGCGCAATCCCGGGATCACGGCGTCGTAGTCGAGGCGGCCGTCCTGCTTCGCCTTCGCCAGCACCGGCTCGGCGCCGGCGAGCTTGCCGTCGAGGAACCACAGGAACGGCGCGCGCATCCGCGGGTCGAGCAGGCGCTTCCACGAGTACACGTAGTCCTGCGCCGTCAGCTCGCGCTTCACGCCCTTGAACGCCGGGTCGTCGGCGAAGTAGATCCCCGGCTTCACCCTGATCGTCCAGACACGGCCGTCGGCCGAGATCTCCGGCATCGCCGCCGCGGTGTTCGGCACCAGCCTGTACGGCCGTGCCAGCCAGTCGTAGTGGTAGAGCGAATCGAAGATGGCGCGCTCGATGTTGGCCGAGTAATAATCGGACGTCGCCTGGGGGTCGAAGCCGGTTTCGGCCACGGGAAACACGACCCGCAGCACCTTCGCCGGATCGGCCCAGGTCGGCGCCTGCGCCTGCGCCTGCGCCTGCGCCTGCAGCCCGGCGGCCAGCGCCAGCGCGGCGAACCACGCGAGCGCCGCCACGCGCAGCCGGCCGCCGCTCACTTCGACTGCGCCTTCGCCAGCAATGCCGCGTCGATGTCGAGGTACGCCCACGGATGCAGCCAGTTGGGATTGAACTTGTAGCCGAGCACCCACGGCTGAATGATGACGTTGTCCAGGCGGAAGGCGAGCAGCACCCACGGCGCGTAGTTGCGCACGATGTCGTTCATCTGCCGCGTCAGCTTCTGCCGCTCGGGTCCGTCGGGCAGCGAGCGGGCGGCCACGTAGAGCCGGTCGTACTCGGGCAGACTGAATCGCGCGAGGTTGGCGAAACCCGCGTTGGGCCCGTACAGCAGGCCGAAGAAGCCGAAGCCCTCCGGATGCTGGTTGATGTTGCCCAGCCGCCACGCCTGCAGCTGGCCGAGGCGCGCCGCCTTCAGGAGGTCGGGCCACTTCTGCTTGACGAACTCGACGTCGAGCCCGACCGCGGCCATGTTCTTCTGCCAAAGCTCGTCGATCTGGCGGTCGATCGCGGCCGGGGTCGAGTACATCCTGATCTTCAGCGGTGAGCCGTCGGGCAGCTCGCGCATTCCGTCGCCGTTGCGGTCGCGGTAGCCGAAGCGGTCGAGCAGCGCCCGCGCGCCGGCGGGGTCGTAGGTACGCCGCGAGGCCAGTGCCGGATCGTGGCCACTCATCCCCGGCGGCACGACCTGCGTCGAAGGCATCGCCTGTCCCTGCCGGATGACGCGGATGTCCTCGTCGACGTTGTAGGCCATCGCCACCGCCCGCCGCAGCGCGATGCGCTCCGGCGTGTAGCCGCCGACCACCGGGTCGTCGAAGTTGAAGTAGAGGTAGCTCATCGCCGGCAGCACTTCGCGCTGAAGGCGCACCCCCGCCTGCGCGTACTGCGGCAGCAGCCGGTTGTCAGGGTCCAGCACCTTCGGCACCAGGTCGGCCGGCACGGTCAGGTAGTCGAGCTGGTTCTGCCCGAACGCCAGCAGCCGCGGGCTCGATTCCTCGATGACGCTGATCTCGACGCGGCCGATCAGCGGCAGCTTGCGGCCCACGAGTTTCGCCGCCAGCGCGCGGTCGGCGGCACTCGCCGGCTGCGGGTAGCGCTCGTCGCGGAAGCCCGGATTGGCCTCGAGCACGATCCGCTGGCCACGGCGCCAGTCCTTGAGGCGGTACGGCCCGGTCCCGACCGGATTGGCCATCGCCCATCCCGAGGCGTCGCCGTAGGCCTCGATCACCTCGCGCGCCACCGCCGCGGTTCCCGACGTCGTCAGGTTGGCCAAGAGCTCGTAATCGGGGAACGCGAGCCTGAACCGCAGCGTGTGGCGATCCAGCGCCTGCAGACCCTCGATCGGCGCGTCGTAGTCGAACCTGCCGGTCTCGCGCGCCCTGGCCACGACCGCGTCGGCACCGACGAACCGGCCGTCGACGACGGTGAGCTGGTTCGACCGCAGCTTCGGGTCGAGGATCCGCTTGATCGCGTAGACATAGTCGGCGGCGACCAGCTCGCGCTTCTGCCCCTTGAACACCGGGTCGTCGGCGAAGTAGATCCCGGGCTTGATCCGCATCGTCCAGGTGAGGCCGTCGGCCGAGATCTCCGGCAAGGCCTGCGCGGTGTTCGGCACCAGCTTGTACGGCCGCGCGAGGTAGTCGTAGCGGTAGAGCGGATCGAAGATCGCGCGGTTGACGTAGTTCGAAAACGCGTCGCCGGCCGCCTGCGGGTCGAAGCCGGTCTCGGCGACGGCGATCGACACGCGCAGCACCTTGGTCGGGTCGGCCTGCGCATCGACGCGCACCGGCGCCGACGCCAGCAGCACGGCCGCGAGCCACGCGATCGCCGGCAGGGCGGCGGCCTTCGCTTTGACGAAATCCAATCGACCCCCGGCCCGGCCGGGCGTCAGAGCAGCTTCTCGATGTCGCCGGCGAGCGCCGCCGGCTCGTCGTTCGGCGCGAAGCGGGAGACCACCTCGCCGCTGCGGTCGACGAGGAACTTGGTGAAGTTCCACTTGATCGCCTCGGTGCCCAGCAATCCCGGCTTCGCCGCCTTGAGGTACTTGAACAGCGGCGCCGCGCCGTCGCCGTTGACGTCGACCTTGGCGAACAGCGGAAAAGTGACGCCGTAGTTGACCTCGCAGAACGACGCGATCTCGTCCTCGGTGCCGGGTTCCTGCGCACCGAACTGGTTGCAGGGAAAGCCGAGCACTTCGAGGCCCCGGCCCCGGTACTTCTGCCAGAGCGCCTCGAGCCCCTTGTACTGCGGGGTGAACCCGCATTTGCTGGCCGTGTTCACGATCAGCAGCACCTTGCCCTTGTAGCGGTCGAGCGATACGGCCTTGCCGTGGATGTCCTTGACGCTGAAGTCGTAGATGCCGGCCATGCGGTTCTCCGGGGAGCGAAAGCGCGATTATGCCGCGCCCCGCCGGGTACCGCGAGCGAACGCAACGGTGCGGGGGCCGGGCGGGGGTTTGCCGTCGGGACGCATCTGGGTGAGAATCCGGCACGCGCCATCCCGGCACCGGAGGCGCGATCGGGAATGCAGACGCATTGCGGAAGCCGGCACGTGGCCCCACCACGGCACCTCCCGCGTGCGCCGTCGAACTTTGTCGAGGCGACGTAATGCGTATCGGTCGATCGAAGCTGCCACCGACGCCCTTGGTCCGGTGCGCTCGCGCGCTTCTCGCGATGCTCGTGCTGGTCGGCATCGCTGCCGCCGCGGCGGATTCGCCGATACGGAGCATCGAGGTCGCCTACGACGGCGAAACGTACGTGGTGAACGCCGTCATGTTCGCGCCGGTCGGGCCGGCGGTCGCGTGGGAGGTGCTCACCGATTTCGACCACGTCGCGCAATGGGTGCCGAACGTGGCGGAGAGCAAGGTGCTGAAGCGCGAGGACACCTCGGTGACGGTCCAGCAGCGCGGTGTGGCCCGGGTCGGCGCCGTGAGCTTTCCCTACGTCACCGAACGCCGGATCGAGTTGAAGCCGCCCAACGCCATCAGGACCGTCCAGCTCAAGGGCAGCCTGCGCCGGGTCGAGTCGTCCCTATTGCTGGAGCCCGACGGCAAGGGCACCCGGATCCGCTACCGCCTCGAGATCGTTCCGAGCGTCCTGGCCCGCACGGTGATGTCGGAGCGGTTCCTGGAGCACGAGGTCGACGAGCAATTCAGCGCGATCGTCGGCGAAATGGTGCGCCGCGCACCGTAGTCCGGCGCGATCGCAGGCCGCCCCGTCCCGGGCGCCGCGCGCGCGGCGACTACGGGGTCGGTGGCCCGTAGCCGCCGCCACCCGGCGTTTCGACCACGAACACGTCGCCGGCGTTCATCTCGACGGCGAAGGTCGCGCCGAAGTCCTCGCGCCGGCCGTCCGCGCGCTCGACGTAGTTGACGCCGACCGCCCCGGGCGCGCCGCCGGCGACACCGAACGGCGCGACGCGCCGGTGGTTGGCCAGCATCACCGCCGTCATCGGCTCGAGGAACCGCACCCGGCGGATCGCGCCGTCGCCGCCGCGGTGCGCGCCGGCCCCGCCGCTGCCGCGCCGGATCGAGAACGAGTCGAGGCGCACCGGAAAGCGCCACTCGAGCACCTCCGGATCGGTCAGGCGCGAGTTCGTCATGTGCGTCTGCACCACGCTGGCCCCGTCGAAATCCGGCCCCGCGCCGGAACCGCCGGAAATGGTCTCGTAGTACTGGTAGCGGTCGTTGCCGAAGGTGAAGTTGTTCATCGTCCCCTGCGACGCGGCCAGCACGCCGAGCGCGCCGTAGAGACAGTCGGTGACCGCCTGCGAGGTCTCGACGTTGCCGGCGACGACCGCCGCCGGGTAGCGCGGCGCGAGCATCGAGCCCTCGGGGATCACGATCTCCAGCGGCTTCAGGCAGCCGGCGTTCATCGGGATCTCGTCGTCGACCAGCGTCCGGAACACGTACAGCACCGCGGCCTTGCACACCGCCGACGGCGCGTTGAAGTTGGTCGGCTGCTGCGGGCTGGTGCCGGTGAAGTCGATCCGCGCGCGGCGCGCCACGCGGTCGACGCGGATCGCCACCCGGATGACGGCGCCGCTGTCCATCTCGTACGCGAACTCGCCGTCCTTCAGCGCGGTCAGCACGCGGCGCACGGCCTCCTCGGCGTTGTCCTGCACGTGCCGCATGTAGGCGCGGACGACCGGCAGCGTGAAGTGCGCGACCATCTTCCCGAGCTCGGCCGCGCCCTTGGCGCAGGCCGCCACCTGCGCCCGCAGGTCGGCGAGGTTCTGGTCGGGGTTGCGCGACGGCCAGCGGCCGCCCTCGAGCAGCGCGCGCATCTCCGCCTCGAGAAAGCGCCCCTCGGCCACCAGCTGCACGTTGTCGAGCAGCACGCCCTCCTCGTCGACGTGGGTCGAATCGGGCGGCATCGAGCCCGGCGTGATGCCGCCGATGTCGGCGTGGTGGCCGCGGCTGGCGACGAAGAACTCCGGCGCCGTCCCGCCGGCGAGGAACACCGGCGCGATCACCGTGACGTCGGGCAGGTGCGTGCCGCCGTTGTAGGGCGCGTTGAGCACGAACACGTCGCCCGGCCGCATCGTGCCCTCGCGGCGGGCGATCACGGTCGCCACGCTCTCGCCCATCGAGCCGAGGTGCACCGGCATGTGCGGCGCATTGGCGATCAGGTTGCCGGCGGCGTCGAACAGCGCGCAGGAGAAGTCCAGCCGTTCCTTGATGTTGACCGAGTACGCGGTGTTGGCGAGCGTCACGCCCATCTGCTCGGCGATGGCCATGAACAGGTTGTTGAACACCTCCAGCAGCACCGGGTCCGCCGTCGTGCCGATCGCGTGCGCGCGGACCGCCGCCTCGACGCGCTCCAGCACCAGGTCGCCGCGCGCGGTCAGCGTCGCGCGCCAGCCGGGCTCGACGACGGTCGTGGCGTTGGCCTCGCGGATGACCGCCGGCCCGGCGACCGCGTCGCCCGGCACCATGGCGTCGCGGTCGTGGACCGCCGCGTCGACCACGTTCCCGCCGGTGAAGACGCGGTTGTGCCGGATCGGCGCCAGCGGCGCGGCGCGCGGCGCGAACGTCAGCGGCGTCTGCCCCGCGTCGTGCGCCTTGCCGACCGCCTCGACGGCGACGGCCTCGATCACCAGCGCGCGGCCGGGCATCAGGAACCCGTACTGCTGCCGGTAGCGGCGCTCGAATTCGGCGACCACACCCGCCATCGCGCCCACCGGCACCTCCAGCGTGGTGTCGGTGCCCTCGTACTTGACGTGCAGCGTGCGCACGCCGTCGACGCGCGCGGCGGGAATGCCCTGCGCCTCGACCTCGCCGCGCGCGTCGGCCTCGAGCACGGCGAACGTGGCGGCGGTCGCGGCAAGCGAGGCGTCGTCGAGGCGCGCCTCGACCGCGGTCTGCCGCAGCGCGCGGACGTCGGCGAGACCCATGCCGTACGCCGACAGCACGCCGGCGAACGGGTGCAGCAGCACGCGCGTCATGCCCAGCGCGTCGGCCACCGCGCAGGCGTGCTGGCCGCCGGCGCCGCCGAAGCAGCACAGCGTGTATTCGGTCACGTCGTAGCCGCGCTGCACCGAGATGTGCTTGATGGCGTTGGCCATGTTCTCGACGGCGATCTTCAGGAAGCCGTCGGCGATCTCCTGGGGCGACCGGCGGATGCCGGTGGCGCGCTCGACCTCGGCCGCCAGCGCCGCGAACTTCGTGCGCACCGCATCGGCGTCGAGCGGCAGGTCGCCGTCCGGGCCGAACACCGCGGGGAACAGCGCGGGGTCGAGCTTGCCGACCATGACGTTGCAGTCGGTCACCGTCAGCGGGCCGCCGCGGCGGTACGCGGCGGGGCCCGGGTTGGCACCGGCGGATTGCGGGCCGACGCGGAAGCGCGCGCCGTCGAAGCTGCAGATCGAGCCGCCGCCCGCGGCCACGGTGTGGATGCGCATCATCGGCGCGCGCAGCCGGACGCCCGCGACCTCGGTGACGAACGCGCGCTCGTACTCGCCGGCGTAGTGCGTCACGTCGGTCGACGTGCCGCCCATGTCGAAGCCGATGATGCGGTCGAAGCCCGCGAGCCGCGACACCTCGACCGCGCCGACGATGCCGCCCGCCGGGCCCGACAGGATCGCGTCCTTGCCCTGGAACCGGTGCGCGTCGGTGAGGCCGCCCGAACTCTGCATGAACTGCAGCCGCGGCGGCAGCGGCGCGGGCGGGCGCAACGGCGCGGCGGACGGCGCGGCGATCGGCGCGGCGATCGGGGCGGCGGACGGCGCGGCGACTACGGGCGCGGCGCCGCCGGCCAGGTCACGCTCGACCTCGTCGACGTAGCGACGCAGGATCGGCGACAGGTACGCGTCGACGACGGTGGTGTCGCCGCGCGAGACGAACTTCATCAGCGGCGACACCGCGTGCGAGACCGAGACCTGCGGAAAGCCGATCGCGCGCGCCAGGTCCGCCAGCACCTTCTCGTGCCCGGGGAAGCGGTAGCCGTGCATCAGCACGATCGCCACGGCGCGCACGCCGTCGGCGTACGCCGCGCGCAGCGGCCCCTCGACCGACACCGGGTCGAGCGCGCGCACCACCTCGCCGCGCGCGCCGACCCGCTCGTCCGCCTCGATCACGCGCTCGTACAGCAGCGTCGGGAGCTCGATCCGCCGCACGAAGAGATGCGGCCGGTTCTGGTAGGCGATGCGCAGCGCGTCGGCGAAGCCGCGGGTGACGACCAGCGCGGTGCGCTCGCCGGCGCGCTCGAGCAGCGCGTTGGTCGCGACGGTGGTCCCCATCTTGACCGCTTCGACCGCGCCCGAAGGCAGCGGCGCGCCGGGCGCCAGTCCCAGCAGTTCGCGGATGCCGTGGACCGCCGCGTCGCGGTAGCGCTCCGGGTTGTCGGACAGCAGCTTGTGCGTGACCAGCGAGCCGTCCGGCCGGCGCGCGACGATGTCGGTGAAGGTGCCGCCGCGATCGACCCAGAACTGCCAGCGGGCGGTCGGGGACGGGGACGTCCCGGGCGCGGGCGCCGCGGACGCGGGTGGGATCGGCATCGGAGTTCCCTCTACAGTGACGCCGCGGCACGCGCGGCCTGGTCGTACAGTCCGGACAGCCGCCGCAGGAAGCGCGCGAGCTCGGCGAGCTCGAAATTCTCGCCGGCCTCGCCGGTGAGGCTGGCGACGAGGCAGGCTTCGCGCACCTCGCGGTATTTCGCGATGTGCTGCTGGCCCTTCGGCGTCGTCGCGAACAGCACCTCCTTGCCGCGCCGCTGCGACTGCACGAGGCCGAGCCCGGCGAGCTTCTTCAGCGCGTACGCGACCACGTGGGTGTCCTCGATGTTGAGCATGAACGCGATGTCGGCGAGCTTCTTCTCGCGCGCCCGGTGGTTGACGTGATGCAGCAGCAGCACGTCCAGCGCGGTGAGGTCCTTGAGGCCCGCCGCCGCCATGCAGCGGACCACCCAGCGGTTGAACGCGTGGCCGCCGATGATGAGGCCGAACTCGAACTCGGACAGTTCGCGGCTCTTGGCCGAGACCAGGTGCGACGAGGAAACGAACAGCCGCGGCGTCGCACCGGCCGCCGCTCCGGCTCCGGGCCTGCGTCGGGCCCGCCCCCGCGGTGCCCCGCTGCGATGCCCCCCGCCGCACCCCGTGCGGCGCCCTTCACCGTGCCCGCCCGGCCGCGCCCCCGCGTCCCGCCCGTCGTGGTCCTGCCGCTGCCCGCCATCGTCGCCTCCCGCACCGGACCGGCACCCCGGCCCGTCATGGCGGGAAATGTTGACAAATTGTCGACGAATTGCCAACATTTTTCGATCATGACTTCTGCCGCGGGTCCGCTGGGGGTGCTGACGCTCGACACCGCGTTTCCGCGCATCCCCGGCGATCTGGGCTGTCCGGAGACCTACGCGTATCCGGTGCTGTTCGAAACGGTCGGCGGCGCGACGCCCGAACTCACCGTTCATCGCCGCGACAACAGCCTGCTGCCGGCGTTCGTCGCCGCGGGCCGGCGGCTCGCCGACCGCGGCGCGGTCGGCATCGTCACCACCTGCGGCTTCCTCGCCCGCTGGCAGAAGGAGCTGACCGCCGGACTGCCGGTGCCGGTGGCGACCTCGGCGCTGCTGCAGCTCCCGTGGCTCGAGCGGCTGCTGCCCGCCGGCAAGCGCGTGGGCGTGGTCACCTACTCGGCCGCCGACCTGCCGCCGGAGACGCTGGCGGCCGTCGGTGCGAGTCCGTACACGCCGATCGAAGGGGTGGATCCCGCCGGCGACTTCGCGCGCACGATCCGGCTCGGCGCGACGACGCTCGACCGTGCCCGGATGGCCTCCGACGTCGTCGCCGCGGCCCGCCGGCTGGTCGGTGCGCATCGCGACGTCGGCGCGGTGCTGCTCGAGTGCGCCAACATGCCGCCGTATCGCGACGACGTCGCCGCCGCGGTCGGGATGCCGGTATTCGACGCCGCCGATCTCGTCGCCTGGTTCCACGCGGGCCTCGCCGGGGTTCCCTCCCGCTACGCCCGACGCGATTTGTGGTAAAACGGCGCGTCTTTCGCCTGCACCCGCGCCACCTTCCTAGGAGAGCACCATGCACCGCCTCGCATCCCTCGCCGCCGTCGCGCTCGCGTTCGCGCTGCCGGCGTCCGCCCAGACCAAGTGGGACCTGCCCACGGCGTACCCGGCGTCGAATTTCCACACCGAGAACGTCCAGCAGTTCGCCGCGGACGTCGACAAGGCCACCGGGGGCAAGCTCAAGATCACCGTCCACTCGAACGCGTCGCTGTTCAAGGCGCCGGAGATCAAGCGCGCGGTGCAGGGCGGGCAGGCGCAGGCCGGCGAAGTCCTGCTGGTCAACTTCGAGAACGAGGATCCGCTCTACGGCATCGACGGCATCCCGTTCCTGGCGACGTCCTACGCCGAGTCGATGAAGCTGTACAAGGCGTCGAAGAAGGCGCTCGACGACAAGCTCGCCAAGCAGGGCATGATGCTGCTCTACACGGTGCCGTGGCCGCCGCAGGGCATCTATTCGAAGAAGGCGCTCGCCTCCGGCGCCGACATGAAGGGCCTGAAGTGGCGCGCGTACAGCCCGGCGACGTCGAAGGTCGCCGAACTCGTCGGCGCGCAGCCGGTGACGGTGCAGGCCGCCGAGGTGTCCCAGGCGCTCGCCACCGGCGTCATCGACTCGTACATGTCGTCCGGCGCCACCGGCTACGACAGCAAGACCTACGAGCACATCAAGAACTGGTACGACACGCAGGCCTGGCTGCCGAAGAACGCGATCATCGTCAACAAGAAGGCCTTCGACGCGCTCGACAAGCCGACGCAGGCCGCGCTGCTCAAGGCCGCCGCCGACGCGGAAGCCCGCGGCTGGAAGCTGTCCGAGGAAAAGAACGGCTGGTACCTCGCCCAGCTGAAGGACAAGGGCATGACCATCCACAAGCCGTCCGAGCAGCTGACGGCGGACCTGCGCAAGGTCGGCAACTTCATGCTCGCCGAGTGGCTGCGCAAGTCCGGCGACGACGGCCGCAAGGTGATCGACGCCTATCGCGGGATGTGACCGCCCGCCTCGCGCAATGCGTCGCGCGCTCGACCGCCTGTACGACACCGCCGCCGCCCTGGCGGCGGTTTTTTTGATCGGCACGCTGGCGATGGTCGTCACCGGCGTCGCCGGCCGGCTGCTCAACTTCCACGTCCCCGGCACCGACAGCTACGCCGGCTACTGCATGGCCGCGGCCGGCTTCCTCGCGCTCGCGCACACGCTGAAGCGGGGCGAGCACATCCGGGTCAGCCTCGTCCTGGAGCACCTGGGGGCGAAGGCGCGGCGCGGGCTCGAGCTGTGGTCGCTGCTCGCGGCGACGCTGCTCTCGGCGCTGTTCGCGTTCTACAGCGTCCGCCTCGCCGTCCAGAGCTGGCAGTTCAACGACGTCTCGACCGGCAACGACGCGACGCCGCTGTGGATCCCGCAGATCGCGATGGCGGTCGGCACCGTCGTGCTGGCGATCGCGTTCCTCGACGAGCTGGTGCTCGAGTGGCAGGGCCGGCGCCGCCACGTCGCGCCGGCGGATGCGCTGCACAACGAATGAGCGATCCCGCCATCACCGGCCTGCTGGTCGTCGCCCTGTTCCTGCTGCTGGGCAGCGGCGTGTGGATCGGGCTGGCGCTCGCCGGCGTCGCGTGGATCGGCATGGAGCTCTTCAGCTCGCGCCCGGCCGGCGACGCGATGGCCGTCACCATCTGGGGCAGCGCGTCGTCGTGGACGCTGACCGCGCTGCCGCTGTTCGTCTGGATGGGCGAGATCCTGTTCCGCACGCGGCTGTCCGAGGACATGTTCAAGGGCCTCGCGCCGTGGCTCGAGCGGGTGCCCGGGCGCCTGCTGCACACCAACATCATCGGCTGCACGATCTTCGCCGCCGTGTCGGGCTCGTCGGCGGCGACCTGCGCGACCATCGGCAAGATGACGCTGCCCGAGCTGAAGCAGCGCGGCTACCCGGAGGGCATGACCATCGGCACGCTCGCGGGTGCGGGCACGCTGGGCCTGCTGATCCCGCCGTCGATCATCATGATCGTCTACGGCGTCACCGCCGACGTGTCGATCGCGCAACTCTTCATCGCCGGGGTGATCCCCGGGCTGATGCTGGCGCTGCTGTTCTCCGGCTACATCGTCGTCTGGGCGCTGGCCAATCCGGGGAAGATTCCCGCGATCACCGAGCGCACGACGCTGCCGCAGAAGCTCGCCGCCGCGCGCCACCTCATTCCCGTGGTGCTGCTGATAGCCGCGGTGCTGGGGTCGATCTACGCCGGCGTGGCGACCGCGACCGAGGCCGCGGCGTTCGGCGTCATCGGCTCGCTGGTGATCTCGGCGTGGCAGCGCTCGCTCACCTGGACCAGCTTCCGCGACAGCCTGCTGGGCGGCACGCGCCTCTACTGCATGATCGCGCTGATCCTCGCCGGCGCGGCGTTCCTGACGCTGTCGATGGGCTACATCGGGCTGCCGCGGCACCTCGCCGAGTGGATCGGCTCGCTCGGCCTGTCGCCGTTCGCGCTGATCGTGGCGCTGGCGGCGTTCTACATCCTGCTCGGCTGCTTCCTCGACGGCATCTCGATGGTCGTGCTGACGATGGGCGTGATCCTGCCCACGGTGCAGGCCGCCGGCATCGACCCGCTGTGGTTCGGCATCTACATCGTGCTGGTCGTCGAGATGGCGCAGATCACGCCGCCGGTCGGGTTCAACCTGTTCGTGCTGCAGGGCATGACCAAGCGCGAGATCACCTACATCGCCCGCCACACGCTGCCGATGTTCCTGCTGATGGTCGTCGCGCTGCTGCTGGTCTGGTTCTTTCCCGTGCTCGTCACCGGCCTGCCGCAGCAGATGAAGCTCGGATGACGCGATCGCCGCCTTCCCCCGTTGCCCCGCGCCCGCGGGCACCCGCGGCCCGCCGGCGCTGAGGCGACGGCGATGCGGACCGCCGCCGAGCTGATCGACGCCTTCAGCGACCAGGTCTGGCTGCAGGACGGACTCGCGGCGTCCTCGCTCGCCAGCTACCGGCGCGACCTCGGCGCCTGGGCCGCCTGGCTCGACGCGCACGGCGGCTCGCTGCTCGCCGCACGGCGGGACGACGTCGAGGCGTGGCTCGCCGACCAGTTCCGGGCGAAGGCGAAGGCGACGTCGATCGGCCGCCGGCTGTCGTCGCTGCGCCGGTTCTACGCGCTGCAGCTGCAGCAGGGAACGCTGAAGCACGGATCCGACGCTGCGGGTGCAGGCGCCGAAGCTTCCGCGCCGCCTGCCGAAGAGCCTGTCCGAGACGCAGGTCGAGGCGCTGCTCGCCGCCCCCGACCCCGAGGCCACGCTCGGCCTGCGCGACCGGGCGATGCTGGAGACGCTGTACGCGACCGGGCTGCGGGTGTCCGAGCTGACGGGCCTCAAGCTCGCGCAGGTGTCGCTCGACATGGGCGTGGTGCGCGTGCTGGGCAAGGGCAGCAAGGAGCGGCTGGTCCCGCTCGGCGAGGAGGCGATCCACTGGCTGAAGCGCTACCTCGCGGGCGCGCGGCTCGACCTCGCCGGCGCGGCGAAGACCGACGCGGTGTTCGTCACCGCCCGCGGCGGAGCGATGACGCGGCAGGCGTTCTGGGGCCTGGTGAAGCGCTACGCGCTCAAGGCCGGCCTCGCGCCCGCCACGCTGTCGCCCCACGTGCTGCGCCACGCCTTCGCGACGCACCTGCTCAACCACGGCGCCGACCTCCGCGTCGTGCAGCTGCTGCTCGGCCACGCCGACATCACGACGACGACCATCTACACCCACGTGGCGCGCGAGCGGCTGAAGGCGCTGCACGCGCAGCATCACCCGCGCGGCTAGCGTGGGATAATCGGCGCCGCGCGGCCCCTCACCGAATCCTTCCCGCGCGTCGCCCGATGCTCCGTTCCCTGCTCGACCGCCTCTCCCGCCGCGTCGCCCGCCGTCGCGCCGACGTCCGTCACCGCGCCGCCATGGCCGCGGCGGCGCCGGTCGCGCGGCTGCCGGCGGACACCGACCTCGTCGCGCTGCCGCGGGGCACGCCGGTGCCCTTCGTCTGCAACCTCTGCGGGCGGTCGAACACCGTGGCCGTCGAGGCGCTTTCGCGCGAGACGCCTTCGTGCGCGGGCTGCGGCTCGACCGTGCGCTTTCGCGCGATGGCGCACCTCGTCGTGCGCGAACTCGGCCTGCCCGACGTGCCGCTCGCGGCGCTGCCGACGCGCCGCGACGTGGTCGGGCTGGGACTCTCCGACGCCGCGGCGTACGCCGTCCCGCTGGCGCAGCGCTTCGACTACACCAACACCTGGTATCACACCGAGCCGCGCCTCGACATCGCGGCGATTCCGGACGCGCGCGTCGGCACGCTCGATTTCCTGGTCGCCAGCGACGTGTTCGAGCACGTCGTGCCGCCGATCGGCCGGGCCTTCCGCAACGCGCACGCGCTGCTCAAGCCGGGCGGGGTGATGGTGTTCACCGTGCCGTTCTCGCTCGATGCCGACACCGTCGAGCACTTCCCGGAGCTGCACGACTGGCGCATCGTGGTCGAGGACGGCAGGCACGTGCTGCTCAACCGGACGGCGGACGGCAGGGCGCAGCGCTTCGCCGACCTCGTGTTCCACGGCGGCCCGGGATCGACGCTGGAAATGCGGCTGTTCGCCCGCGACGCGCTGCTGCGCGAGCTTGCGGCGGCCGGCTTCCGCGACGTGCGGCTCGCGGCCGAGCCCTGCGTCGAGCACGGCATCGTCTGGCCCGAGCCGTGGTCGGTGCCGGTCGTCGCCCGCGCCTGACCGCGCCGACCCGCCGTGGGCAAGGAGAAGCTTCCCGTCACCGCCGCCGTGCGCGTGCTGCGCGAGCACGGCGTCGCGTTCACGCACCACCCCTACGACTACGAGGAGCGCGGGGGCACCGCGGTGTCGGCGCGCGAGCTCGGCGTTCCCGAGCACCAGGTGATCAAGACGCTGGTCATGGAGGACGACGCGAAGCGGCCGCTGGTGGTGCTGATGCACGGCGACCGCGAGGTGTCGACGAAGAACCTCGCGCGCCTCATCGGCGTGAAGACGGTGAGCCCCTGCGCGCCGGCGGTCGCCGACCGCCACTCGGGCTACCAGGTCGGCGGCACCAGCCCCTTCGGCACGCGGCGCGCGATGCCGGTCTACGCGCAGGCGTCGATCGCGACGCTGCCGTACGTCTACGTCAACGGCGGACGGCGCGGCTACCTCGTCGGGATGCCGCCCGCGGAGCTGATCCGCGTGCTCGCCCCGGTGGTCGCGGACATCGCGGCGGCACCCGGCGACGCCGGCTGACCGTATCCGCCGCGCCCCGCAGGCCGGATCAGCCGGCCCGGCGCTCGATCGAGACGCCGATCTCCTTGACGCCGCGGATCGCCGCGAGCTTGGCCACGCGCACCCGGACCCAGGGCGCATGGAATTCGGTCAGCACCAGCTGCGCGATGGCATCGGCGAAGCGCTCGAGCAACTGGTGCGGGTGGTCGGCGGCGAACGACTGCAGGCGGCGCACGACCGCCGCGTAATCGAGGGCGTCGGTGAATTCGCCGCTCGCGAACACGCGATCGGAAGGCATGCCGAGCTCGACGTCGAGGCGCACCGCCTGGGCGCGCGTGCGCTCCCAGTCGTAGATGCCGATGCGGGTCTCGACCCGGAGTTCGTGGATGAAGATGGTGTTCATGGCTGCGTCCGGCGGCCCCGCGCCGGCGCGGGTTGCGGACGGCGAACGATTGCAGGAAACTGCAGACGCATTCTAACCGACGCACCGCCCCGCGCCGGCGGCCGCCCCTCCCGATGATTCCCTCGCTTGCCTTCGTCGCCGTCGCGTACCTGATCGGCTCGGTGTCGTTCGCCGTCGTCACCAGCAGGGCCTTCGGCCTGCCCGATCCGCACGACTACGGCAGCGGCAACCCGGGCGCCACCAACGTGCTGCGGACCGGAAACAAGGTCGCCGCGGCGCTGACGCTGGTCGGCGACGGCATGAAAGGCTGGCTGGCGGTGGTCCTGGCGCAGCAATTCGGGCCTGCCTTCGACGTCGCCGCGTGGACGGTGCCCGCGGTGGCGCTGGCGGTGTTCCTGGGTCACCTGTTCCCCGTGTTCCACGGGTTCAAGGGCGGCAAGGGGGTCGCCACGGCAGCGGGGATCCTGCTGGCGATGTACTGGCCGCTGGGCCTGGCGCTGGCCGTCGTGTGGGCGGTGATGGCGCTCGGCTTCAAGATCAGCTCGCTCGCCGCGCTGACCGCCGCGCTGCTGGCGCCGCTGGGCGCGTTCTACGTGTTCGGCAACACGCTCGCCGCGTGGATCTGGGTGCCGATCGCCGCGCTGCTGTTCTGGCGCCATCGCGCGAACATCCGCCAGCTGATCGAGGGTCGCGAGCGTCCGATCGGACGCTGAGGTTTGCGCGGCGCCGGGGCGCGAGCGTCCGATCGGCAGTCGACCGCTGCGCCGAGCCGGCGCGGGGAGCCCGGGCGCGCAGGCGCGGCCCGCAGCGGCGTCGCGCTCAGCCCGGCGCCGGCAGCGAAGCGAGATCCCAGCGCGGACGCACGCCGAAGGCGCCCGTTTCCGGCCCGTCGGCGAGCCGCGCGCCGGGCGCGCCGGGCGCTCCGGCCGCGCCGCCGGTCGCTGCCGCCGCCAGCCGCAGCGCGCCGACCAGCGCGATCATCGCGCCGTTGTCGGTGCAGAACTCGAGCGGCGGGTAGAACACCGCACCGCCGCGCGCCTCGATGGCCGCCGTCAGCCGCGCGCGCAGTTCGCGGTTGGCGCCGACGCCACCGGCGACGACCAGCCGCTCCCGTCCGCCGTGCGCCAGCGCCGCGAGCGCCTTCGCCACCAGCACGTCGACGACCGCGTGCTGGAACTCGCGGGCGATGTCGGCGCGGCGCGCCTCGGTCAGCGGCTCCCGTTTCGACGCGGTCAGCACCGCGGTCTTCAGTCCCGAGAAGCTGAAGTCGAGGTCGCCGGAGTCGAGCATCGGGCGCGGCAGCGTCAGCGCCCCGTCACGCCCGCCCTCGGCCAGCGCCGCCAATGCCGGCCCCCCCGGATAGCTCAGGCCCAGCAGCTTCGCCGTCTTGTCGAAGGCCTCGCCGGCGGCGTCGTCCTGGGTGTCGCCGAGCAGCCGGTAGCGGCCCACGCCCTCGACGTCGAAGAGCTGCGTGTGGCCGCCGGAAACGAGCAGCGCGACGAACGGGAACGCCGGCCGGGGCTCCGCCAGCAGCGGCGACAGCAGGTGGCCCTCGAGGTGGTGGACGCCGATCACCGGCCGGTCGAGCGCCATCCCCAGCGCGCTGGCGACGCTGGCGCCGACCAGCAGCGCGCCGGCGAGCCCCGGTCCCTCGGTGCAGGCGATGCCGTCGACGTCGGCGAGCGTCAATCCGGCCTCGGCCAGCACGCGCTCGATCAGCGGCACCACGCGCCGGACGTGGTCGCGCGAGGCGAGCTCGGGCACGACGCCGCCGTAGGCACCGTGCATCGCGACCTGCGAGTGCAGCGCGTGGCCGACCAGGCCCCGCGCCGTGTCGTAGACGGCCACGCCCGTTTCGTCGCAGGAGGTTTCGATGCCGAGGACGCGCATGGCCCGATTATAAGGATCGCGCCGTGGCGCCCGCGCCGCGCCTGCCGGGGACCGTGGCCGGGGACCGTTGCGCGGCGCGCCCGGGCGCTGGCGCGCGGGCGCCGGCGCCCGTGGCCGAAACGACCGCCCGGGGCCGTCCGGCCGCAGGGCTTGCGCCCCCGCGTTCCCCGTGGTTATAATTGCGGGCTACAGATAACCTCCTGAACCATCAGGAAAGAACAGGACTGTCCAAGATGCCCAGCGTTCGCGTCCGCGAAAACGAACCCTTCGAAGTGGCCCTGCGCCGCTTCAAGCGCACCATCGAGAAGACCGGTCTTCTCACCGAACTGCGCGCCCGCGAGTTCTACGAAAAGCCGACCTCCGAGCGCAAGCGCAAGCTGGCGGCAGCGGTCAAGCGTCACTACAAGCGCCTGCGCAGCCAGCAGCTGCCGCCGAAGCTGTACTGACCGGGGCAGCCGCCGTAACGCATCGAAGGGGCGAAGCGATTCGCCCCTTTTGCTTTTGTGGCGCCCCGCCCCCATCTCTGACGCAGACCCGGGCGCTTGGCGCCCACCTTTCCCGGAGCCGTCGATGCCGCTGAAGGCCCGCATCACCGAAGACATGAAGAACGCCATGCGCGCCAGGGACAGCGCGCGGCTGTCGACGATCCGCCTGCTGCTGGCGGCGATCAAGCAGCGCGAGGTCGACGAGCGGATCGAACTGACCGACGCCGACGTGCTGGCGGTGATCGACCGGATGGTCAAGCAGCGGCGCGACTCGATCAGCCAGTTCGAGGCCGGCCACCGCGCCGACCTGGCCGCCGCCGAGCGCGCCGAGGTCGACGTGCTGTCGGGCTACCTGCCGGCGCAGGCCACGGCCGAGGAAATCGACGCGCTGATCGCCGAGACCATCGCCGCGACCGGCGCGGCCGGGGTCGCCGGCATGGGCAAGGTGATGGCGGTGCTGAAACCCCGGCTGGCCGGCCGGGCCGACCTGGCCGCCGTGTCGGCCCGGGTCAAGTCGAAACTGGGCTGACGATTCCGCTGGCCAAAGCTCGCGGGTTGCCTATAATCCAAGCGTTCCCTGCCGTGTGACGCGCCACGCGCGGCCGGTTCGCGTGTCGAAACGCGGGCCGGCCACGCGTGGCGTGGTTTTCTCGGCACCCCGCCGAGCCCAGGCCCGCGCTGCGGGGAAACCACGGCAACTCCATGATTCCGAACGATTTCATCCAGACGCTGTTGGCCCGGATCGACATCGTCGACGTCATCGACCGCCACGTCCCGCTCAAGAAGGCGGGCGCGAACTGGGTCGCCTGCTGTCCGTTCCACAGCGAGAAATCCCCGTCGTTCACGGTCAGCCAGACCAAGCAGTTCTACCACTGCTTCGGCTGCGGCGCCCACGGCACCGCCATCGGCTTCCTGATGGAGCACGCCGGCAAGAGTTTCCCCGACGCGGTCGAGGAACTCGCCCGCGACGCCGGCATGCAGGTGCCGCGGATCGAGCGTCCGGGCGAGTCCGAACGACGCGAACAGGCGGCGGACCTCGCCGGCCTCAACCTCGCCGCCGCCAAGTACTACCGCAGCGCGCTCAAGGACGCGCCGGCGGCGATCGAGTACCTGAAGCACCGCGGCCTCACCGGCGCCATCGCCGCCCATTTCGGGATCGGCTACGCCCCCGACGCCTGGCAGCCGCTGGCCGCCGTCTTTCCCGACTACGCCGACAACCGCCACCTCGAAACGGTCGGCCTGGTCATCGCCGGCGAGGGCGGCAAGCGCTACGACCGGTTCCGCGACCGGATCATGTTCCCGATCCACGACAGCCGCGGGCAGGTGATCGGTTTCGGCGGCCGGGTGCTGGGCGCCGGGGAGCCAAAATACCTCAACTCCCCCGAAACACCGCTCTTCTCGAAGGGAAGAGAGCTCTACGGCCTCTATCTCGCCAGGAACGCCATCCGCGACGCGGGCCGCGTGATCGTCGTCGAAGGTTACATGGACGTGGTCGCGCTGGCCCAGCACGGGGTCGATTACGCGGTGGCGACGCTGGGCACCGCGACGACGCCGGTCCACGTCCAGAAGCTCTTTCGGCAGACCGACCACGTGGTCTTCTGCTTCGACGGCGACAACGCCGGTCGCAAGGCGGCGTGGCGGGCGCTCGAAAACACGCTGCCGGTGATCGCCGACGGCAAGAACGCGACGTTCCTGTTCCTGCCCGACGGCGAGGATCCGGACGATTTCGTGCGGCAGCGCGGCAAGGCGGCGTTCGAGGCGGCGATCGGCGACGCGGTGCCGCTGTCCGAATTCCTGCTGTCCGGACTCGCCAAGGCGCACCCGCCCACCAGCGCCGAGGGCCGCGCGGCCTTCGTCGCGGCCGCCAAGCCCCTGTACGCGCAGCTCGGCGCACCGATCCTCGCCGCGCTGCTGCGCCGGCGTCTCGCCGACCTGACCGGCTTGTCGGACTCCGAACTGCGCGACCTCCTGCCCGCCGCAGGAAGCGACCGCCCGGCGCCGGTGCGCGAGGAATCCCGTCCCGCCGACCACGAGAGCGACGGTGACCCGGACGACGACCGCTTCCGCGACGAGCCCGGCGGCGCGTTCCACGTCGCCGCGCGGCGGCCCCTCGCCGGAGGCGGCGCGCGGGGAACCACGGCGCGCCGCGCCCCTTCGCTCGCCCGGGGGCTGATCGAGGCGCTGCTGCTCAAGCCCGAACTCGCCGGCGCCATCGAGGGTGTCATGGTCGACGACGATCCCCCGGCCGCGGCGGCGCTGGCGGCGCTGGCGGCGTTCTGCGCGGGCTCGCCGGGCACGAGCACCGCGGCGATCGTCCAGCAGTTCGCCGGAACGGTCCATGAGCGAGTGCTCGCTGACGCCCTGGCCCGCTGCGAGGATCACGGCCTGACCGCCGACCAGGCCGACGCGATCGTCGCCGGCGCGCGCGCCCAGTTTGCCGCGCGGAACGAGGCGGCCGAGGTTCGCCAGTTGCTGACCACGCCGCTCGACCAGTTGACGGCCGAGCAGCGCGAGCGCCTGCGCGCGTCGCGCCGGGTGCCGGCGAAGGTCCCGCCGGGGGCCGCCGGCTAGGTCCGGGCCCCCGCACGGTGATAGAATGTAAAGTTTTCCCGACCGCCCCCACATGGGGAGTGTCCGGAGCGCCCCAACTGTCAGGATGACCATGGCCAAGAAGCTCGCGAAGCCCGTGCGGAAGTCGCCCGCCAAGTCCAAGCCCGCCCCGAAAAAGCCGGCGGCGAAGAAGCCCGCCCGCCCCGCCGCGAAGAAGGCCGTCGCCGGCAAGGCGGCGGCCAAGTCGGCCCGGCCCACCGGTCGCAAGCCGGCCGCCAAGCCGGCCCCCCGCGGCACCGGCGGCAAGACCGGCGCCAAGGCGCCGGCGAGGAAGCCGGTCGTGCACAAGCCGGCCGCGAAGCCCAAGGCCAAGCCCGCCGGCAAGGCGAAGGCGGCGGCGGCGCGCCCGGCGGCCAAGCCGGCCGCGAAGGTCCACGCCAAGGTCGGGGCCGCCAAGCCGGCGCCGAAGTCGCCGCTGAAGCTCGTCCCGAAGGTCGCGCCCAAGGTCGCGGCGGTCGTCGCCAAGCCCGGCGTGAAGCCGGCGCCCGTTGCCAAGGGCGTCGCCAAGCCGGCCCCGCTCGCCAAGGGCACGGTCGCGCAGCCCAAGCCGCCGGTCGCGGCGAAGGGCGCGGCGCAGCCCAAGCCGCCGGTCGCGCCGAAGGGCGCGGTGCCGCCCAAGCCGCCGGTCGCCGCCAAAGGCGCCGGCAAGCCGGTGTCGGCTGCTGCCGCCGCCAAGGCCGCCGCCGCCCCGGCCGCCGCCAAGGCCTCGGTCGGCGAGATCGCCGCCCGCCTGTCGGCCAAGCGGACCGAGGAAGCCGCGGCCAAGAAGGGCCGCAACGGCAAGCAGGAAATCGCCCATCGCGAGCCCACGCCCGCCGAACTCGAGGCGCGCAAGCGCCGGCTGAAGACGCTGATCGTGCTCGGCAAGGAGCGCGGCTACCTGACGTACGCCGAGATCAACGACCACCTGCCCGACGACGTCCTCGATGCCGAACAGATCGAGGGCATCATCAGCATGATCGGCGACATGGGGATCCAGGTCTACGACGAGGCCCCCGACGCCGAGACGCTGCTGATGTCGGAGACGCCCGCCTCGGTGCCGGCCGAGGACGTCGAGGAGGAGGCCGAAGCCGCCGTCTCGACGCTCGATTCCGAATTCGGCCGCACCACCGACCCGGTCCGCATGTACATGCGCGAGATGGGCTCGGTCGAACTCCTGACGCGCGAGGGCGAGATCGAGATCGCCAAGCGCATCGAGGAGGGGTTGAAGCACATGATCATGGCGATCTCGGCCTGCCCGATGACGGTCGCCCAGATCCTCGACCTCGCCGACAAGATCGGCAAGGACGAGCTCAAGATCGACGACGTCGTCGACGGGCTGATGGACTTCAACGAGCAGCTCGAAGCGATCGAGGCCGACGACGAGATCGACGAGGACGAGGACGAGGGCGACGCCGGCGCCATCGCGGCCGAGAACCTCGAGCGGCTGAAGACCGCCGCGCTCGAGCGCTTCGCGACGATCCGCAGGCACTACACGCGGATGCTGGCTGTCCTGCAGAAGGAAGGCCACAAGGCGCCCAAGTACCTCGAGCTGCAGAAGAAGGTCCAGGCCGAGCTCATGCAGATCCGCTTCGCGGCGCGCCAGGTCGAGCGGCTGTGCGACAGCGTGCGCACCGAGGTCGACAACATCCGGCAGACCGAGCGCAAGATCCAGGACCTCGTCGTCCACAAGGGCGGCATGCCGCGGCCGGACTTCATCAAGGCGTTCCCGACCAACGAGACGTCGCTGCGCTGGATCGACCGCGAGGTCTCGGCGCACCACGCGTACAGCGAGCAGCTCGGCAAGTACCGCCAGGCGATCGTCGAGCAGCAGCAGAAGCTGCTCAATCTCCAGTCGCGCGTGATGATCCCCCTCAAGGACCTGAAGGAGATCAACAAGCAGATGTCGACCGGCGAGGCGAAGGCCCGCAAGGCCAAGCGCGAGATGACCGAGGCCAACCTGCGGCTCGTGATCTCGATCGCCAAGAAGTACACCAACCGCGGCCTGCAGTTCCTCGACCTGATCCAGGAAGGCAACATCGGCCTGATGAAGGCGGTCGACAAGTTCGAATACCGCCGCGGCTACAAGTTCTCGACCTACGCGACGTGGTGGATCCGCCAGGCGATCACGCGTTCGATCGCCGACCAGGCGCGCACGATCCGCATCCCCGTGCACATGATCGAGACGATCAACAAGATGAACCGGATCAGCCGGCAGATCCTGCAGGAAACCGGGCAGGAGCCGGATCCGGCGACGCTGGCCGAGAAGATGGAGATGCCCGAGGAGAAGATCCGCAAGATCCTCAAGATCTCCAAGGAGCCGATCTCGATGGAGACGCCGATCGGCGACGACGACGACTCGCACCTCGGCGACTTCATCGAGGACCTGTCGACGGTCGCGCCGTCGGACGCCGCGATCAACGCCAGCCTGCGCGACGTGTGCAAGGACATCCTCGACACGCTGACGCCGCGCGAGGCGAAGGTGCTGCGGATGCGCTTCGGCATCGAGATGAACACCGACCACACGCTGGAAGAGGTCGGCAAGCAGTTCGACGTGACGCGCGAGCGCATCCGGCAGATCGAGGCGAAGGCGCTGCGGAAGCTGCGCCACCCGTCGCGGTCGGAAAAGCTGCGGAGCTTCCTCGAAGGCGAGTGACCGTCGAGCGATCGGTCGCGGTCGCGGCAATGAAAACGCCCCGGAAATCCGGGGCGTTTCTTCTTGCGCGACAGGGGCGACCGACGTCTGCCGCGTTGGTCCCCGGCGCGGTCCCCGGTTCGCCCCGCGCCGTCGGTCAGTTCGCCGCGAAGCAGTACAGGTAACCCGCGCCGCCGGTCGACTTGAGCGCGTCGTCGCTGCATCCGCGCGACGGGTGCGACGAGTTCCACGACAGCGCCGGCGGGGAGGTGTCGAGCCCGGTCCGGTCGTGGTGGCCGAGCATGGCCGAGCCGTCGCCGCTCTTGGTCCAGTTGCCGCAGGTCCTGTCCTCGGCCGACGCGAACGCGGTGCCGTCGGGCTGCGTGCCGGTCAGGATGTCGTGCTGGTTCGGCGTGTCGCCGCGCCCGTTCACGACGGCGCCCTTTTCGGTCAGCGCGGTCTGCTTGTTGAGGTTGTTGCCGGCGCCGTGCAGGTCGGCGACGTCCTTGGCGATCACCTCGCCCTTGGCGTTCTTCCACGGGCCCTTGCCGATGCGGTCCCTGGCGTTCACCGCCGGGGCCGATCCCGACGCCTGCGTGCTGAGGTACGCGCGCCAGGTCCGGTTTCCCGCGCCGACCGCCGCCGCGAGCTTCTGGCAGTGGGCGTCCGCGCCCGCCAGGCCGCCGAAGTCGGCGCCCTTGCCGGATCCCGTGCTGGTGACGAAGAACCCCAGGTCCGCCTGCTGCGCCTGCGCCAGGCCGGCACCGCCCGCCAGCGCCAACGATGCGACGACCGCGATGAAACGTCGATTCATGTCCTTCCTCCATTGTCGTCCCGGCGCGGGGTCCCGGCCGGTGAACACACGGTGAACAGCGCGCGGACGCGCCGTATTCCCGACCGCCCGAATTCTACCTGCGCCGAACGGGCGCCGGAGTGGACACGCGGGACCGACGGGAAACGGCGGAGGCAGGACCCCGGGGCGGTCCGCGTGCGCAGCGGACTCTGTCGACAGGGCGGCATCGGCCGTCTCGGCGACGGACGGCAAGCCCTGCGGAAGCGGTGTACGCTCACTGCCGGGCCGCACTTCGCCGGCCCGATGCCGTCGCCCGGAGGCCTTCCATGCTGCATTGCGCAACCCTGTCTCGTCGTCGCCTGTTGATTGCCGCGGCCGCGATCGCGATCGCCATGCCCGCCGGGGCAGCCAGCCAGCGCACGTTCGTCGCGACCTCCGGCATCGACGCCGGAGCGTGTACGGCCCCGGCCCCCTGCCGGACCTTCCAGTTCGCGCTGGGCCAGACCAATCCGGGCGGCGAGATCGTGGTGCTCGAATCCGGCGGCTACGGGCAGGTGACGATCGCGAAGTCGATCACCATCGTCGCGCCACGGGGCGTCTACGCCGGCATCACCGGCCTCGCGGGCAATGCGGTGAACGTCGACGGCGCCGGGATCGTCGTGACGTTGCGAGGCCTGTCGATCAACGGCCAGGGCGGCGCCTACGGTGTGCGGCTCGTCAATGCCGCGACACTGCAGCTCGAGGGCTGCGTGATCGCCGGATTCGCGCAGGACGGTGTCTACGCGGCCGGTGGAATCGGCCGCCTCCTGATCGAAGAGTCGCAGGTGCGCGGCAACCAGAAGGCGGGCATCAGCGTCGACGGCCCGTACCGGGTCATCGTCGAGCAGTCGCGGATCGACGACAATGGCAGCTTCGCCGGTGGCGTCGGCCTGTGGTTGCGCAATGGCGCCGACGGAACGGTGCGGTCGAGCCGCCTGTCGCGCAACGCCTACGGAAACGTCCGCGTGACGGGCGCCGACGACAAGACAGTGCGCGTGGACGTCAGCGATTCGCTGCTCGCCGACGGCGAACTGGCCGTCAGCGGCGGATCCGGAGTCTACGGCGAGAACGACACCTCGAACGGCGTCGTGCAGATCGTCGCGACGCGCAACGTGCTGCGCGCAAACTTCCATCACCTGCTGATATCAGGGTCGGCCACGGCGTCGTCAACGTTGGTGGCGACCGGCAACACGGCCACCGGCAACAACGGGAGCTGGGCCTACGGCGCCACCGGCGCCGGTTCGGTCCTGGTGCTGGCGGGCAATTCGGCATCGATCGGGCTCTGGGGCATCTACGCCTCCGGCGGCGCCGTCGTGCAGTCGGCGAACGACAACGTCGTCTACGGCGCAGGCATCGGCGCCACGGCCGTGCCCGTGACCAAGTTCTGACCGTGGTCAGGTCAGCGTGCGGACCACGCGGACCTGCTCCGAATCGTCGGGGTCGTTCTCGATGACGAAGCCCAGCGCCTCCATCAGGCGCAGCATGCCCTGGTTCTGCTTGAGCACGACGCCCTCGATGCGCTGGAGGCCGCGCGACTTGGCGCAGGCGAGGAGCTCGCGCATCAGCAGCGAGCCGATGCCGCGCCCCTGCCAGGCGTCGCCGATGACGATGGCGAACTCGGCGCTCTCCTGGTCGGGATTGGTGACATAGCGCGTCACGCCGACGAAGTGCGCCGTGTCGCCGTCTCCGGCGATCGCCACCAGCGCCATCTCGCGGTCGTAGTCGACCTGCGTGAATCGCTCGAGCATCTGCGGCGTGAGCTGCGGCAGGTGGTGCATGAAGCGGAAGTAGCGGCTCTGCTCCGACAGGCCGCCGACGAAGGCGCGCTCGAGCTCGGCATCCTCGGGGCGGATCGGCCGGACGTGCAGCGTCGTGCCGTCCTTGAGCGCGACGTCGTGGACGAGCTCCATCGGATACGGATGGATCGCCATGTGCCGGTAGCGGTCGCCGTGCGGCCGCCGCTTCGGCTCGATGACGACCCGCGCGTCGACGATCGCGGCGCTGCTGGCGCCGACCTGGACCGGGTTGAGCTCGAGTTCGCGCACCCACGGCAGCGCGCAGACCAGCGACGACACCTGCAGCAGCAGCTTGACCACCGGATCGAGGTCCGCCGCCGGCAGCTTGGGCGTGCGGCCCAGGTGACGGCCGGCGCGGGTGCCGAGGATGAGGTCGAGCGCGAGCCGCGCATTGAGCGGCGGCAGCATCACCGCCTTGTCGGGCTCGATGGCCGCGGTCATGCCGCCGTTGCCGAAGGCGATGACCGGGCCGAAGACCGGATCGGTCGAGACGCCGATCGCGACCTCGCGCGCGCGCGGCACCGACACCATCTTCTGCACCGACAGGTGCCAGGGCCGCGGCAGCGATGCCTGCGCCCGCGCATCGGCCAGCATCTCGCCGTACGCGCGCGACAGCGCGGCGCGGTTGCGCAGGTTCAGCCGCGACAGCACGACCTGGTGCGGATGCAGCGCGGAGTCGGTGTACAGCTTCAGCGCCACCGGGTAGCCGATCTTCCGCGCCGCGCTGATCGCCTCGGTCAGCGTCTCCGCCGGCAGCGTCGACGGCGCGGGCAGCGAGAACGCGGCCAGCAGCTGCTGCGCCTCGACGTCGGTGAGCACGCGACGCCCGGCGGCCAGCGCGCGGTCGCGGATGCGCTCGGCGGTGGCGAGATCGGGGGGCTCCGGCTCCGGCTGCGGCGGCGGCACCTCCAGCAGCCACCGCTGGTTGCGTCGGTACGCGGCGAGGAACGAATACGCGTCGACCGCGTTCTCCGGCGTGTAGAAATTGGCGATTCCGCCTGCCTCGAGCGCCTGCCGCGCCTCGTTGCGGTCGACGGCGCCCATCCAGGACGCGAGCACCAGCTTGCCGGCGCCGCGGGCAACGGCGGCGACGGCGCGGGCCGTGTCGGTGGCCGGCGACGCCGGCAGCGGCACGTGGAGGACGGCGACGGCATCGGTGTTCTCGTCGGCCAGCACGGCCTCGACCGCGGCGGCGATCTGCGCGGGCGGCGCGGTGCCGCGCACGTCGAGCGGATTGCGGACCCTGGCGTCGGCCGGCAGGACCTTGTTCAGGCGATCGAAGGTCCGCTGCGTGAACTCCGCCAGCGGAATGTCGTTGCGGGCGGCGGCGTCGGCCGCCATCAGCCCGGGTCCGCGGCCGTTGGTGACGATCGCCAGCCGGTCGCCGCGCGGGATGCGGCCCAGCGCCAGGATGCGCGCGGCGGCGAAGAGCTGCGTGTACGTCTCGACGCGCACGGTGCCGGCGCGCTGCAGCGCGGCGCTGAACACCTTGTCCGGCGATGGCGCGCCCGCGGCGTCGAGCGGGTCTTCCGCGCGCATGCCGTTGCGGCCCGACTTGAGGACGATGATCGGCTTGGTGCGCGCCGCGGCGCGCAGCACCGACAGGAAGCGGCGGGCGTCGTGCAGCGATTCGAGGTAGAGCAGGATGCCCTCGGTATGCGGATCGACCAGCAGGAAGTCGAGCAGCTCGCCGAAGTCGACGTCGAGCGCGCCGCCGAGCGCCAGCACCGACGAGAAGCCGATGCCCAGCGGGGTCGCGAAATCGATCAGCGCCGAGCAGATCGCCCCCGATTGCGTCACCAGCGCCAGCCGGCCGGGCAACGCCTGGCCGCCCCCGACGGTGACGTTGAGGCCGATGTCGGTCCGGATCACGCCGAAGGCTTCCGGACCGAGCAGCCGGATCCGGTGCTTGCGCGTCGCTGCCAGGATGTCGCGCTCCCACATCTTGGCGTGCGCGGGATCGTGCGGCGGCGCGGTCAGCAGCACCGCGGACTTCAGGCCGACGGCACCGCCTTCGTTGAGCAGCGACACGACGGTGTCGCAGGGCGTCGCGATCACCGCGAGATCGATCCTCGCCTTGGCCGCGGCGAGCGTCGGCACCGCCTTGTGGCCGAGGATCTTCCGATGGTGCGGATTGACCGCATGGATGGTCCCGCGGAAGCCGCCGGCCAGGAGGTTCTCGAACACGATGCGGCCAAGCGACCCCACGCGCTCCGAGGCGCCGACCAGCGCCACGGATTCGGGCATGATCAACGGACGCAGGTGGTGCTTGAACACGCGGGTAGCCGATCAGGGGGAAATGGCGATGCGGGTTCCGGACCTCGGGAGCGCCGCATGCACGGAGGCAATGGTAACCCGCCGTCGCCGATTCCGGCAGCGGTCCGGCGACATTGCAAAGCGCCGGCACGGCACGCCCACCCGAATCGGGTATCGTTGCGCCTTCAGGCGCCGTCGGCGCACCGGGATGGAGCAGGACGGGCCCGTAGCTCAGTCGGTTAGAGCAGAGGACTCATAATCCTTGGGTCGCTGGTTCGAATCCAGCCGGGCCCACTTTCCCCGCTTCCTGTCGTTGCGACCGATCGCCGCCACCGTACGTTCCCACCCGTCGCCGCCACCCGAGGTCCAGCCCACGCCATGCCGGTACCGCAGGAAATCATCGACCAACGCCGTCGCATCGCCGCGCCGTACCTGCGCGGCGGCGGCATCGAAATCGGCGCGCTCGACGCGCCCACTCCGCTGCCCGAGGGCGCGACCGTCCGCTACGTCGACTTCCGCACGGTCGACGAACTGTCGGCGCAGTACCCGAAGCTCGATGCGTCGCGTTTCGTGCACGTCGACGTCGTCGACGACGGCGAGAAACTCGCCACCTTCGGTCCCGCGTCGGTCGACTGGATCTGCGCCAACCACATGCTCGAGCACTGCGAGAACCCGCTCGGCACGATCCGCACGCACCTGGACCGGCTGCGCGAAGGCGGCTGGCTCTTCTACGCGCTGCCCGAGCGGCGGCTGGGGTTCGACGCGCCGCGGCCGGTGACGACGTTCGAGCACCTCGTCGCCGACGACTGCGACGGGGGCGTCGGCTCGCGGCACGGCCATTATCTCGAATGGGCGCGCCTGGTGAACGGCCTCGCCGATCCCGCGGCGGCGGAGGAGAACGCGCGCGTCAACATGGAGCGCCGCTACTCGATCCACTTCCACGTCTGGGACGCGAGCGCCTGGCTCGACTTCCTCGCCCGCGCCCGCGACTACCTGCGCGGCGCGTTCGAGGTGCGTCACTTCGAGTTCACCGGCAACGAAATCGTCTGCGTGCTGCGCAAGAGCTGACGCGGCCGCGTCACCGCCGCGTGAGCAGGAAGCCGCGCCGATCGCCGTCGCGGTAGTCGTCGCATTCGCTCCAGTCGCCGAAGGCGGGCTCCAGCACCCTGGCCGTGAAGCCCGCGTGCCGCGCCAGCGCGACGACCGCGTCGGACGTCGGCCAGAACACCAGCGAGCGTCCGACGGCGTTGCGCGGATCGTCGAGCGGTTCCTCCCGCGCCTCGAACGCCGCGCCCGGCAGCCGGGACAGCGCGGTGTCGACGAGGACGTGCGAGGCGCCCGTCGCGGCGATGCGGGCGAACAGCTCGACGGGTCGGTCGACGTGGTACAGCAGCCCGAGGCAGAGCACGATGTCGAAGCGTCCCCAGGCCGCCCAGTCGACGGCGAAGAGGTCGGCTTCGCTCAACGCGTGGCGCGACGCGTCGATGCCCTCGACTTCGAGCACCAGCGACGCCTGGGCGAGGTGCATCGACCGGGCGTCGACCGCGCGGACGAAGGCAGCACCCCGGCGCAGCGCGTGCAGCGTCCAGAAGCCGGCATTGCAGCCCAGGTCGAGCACACGCCGGCCGGCCAGCGACCCGCCGCAGGCCGCGGTGAGCGGATCGAGGAGATACGGGAGTCGCTGCGCGTGCCGTCGCGCGCGGGTGACCCCGGGCGTCGCCGTCGAGTGTCCGGCGAGGTCGAAGTCGTAGTGCCAGCGCGGGAATGCGGCGATGCGACGCGCGAGGTCCGCGGCGCGGTCGCTGGACGGGATGTCGGCGGCGGTCATGGACGGTCCGGAAACGGCGCGGGCGAGTCTAGCACGCGGGCCGGCGCTCCCGAGCCGCGGCGCGGCGCGTGAGATAATCGCGCACGTTCCCGCGACCATCCCGTGACCATCAACCTCAATGTCGAGACGCCGGCCCCCGGGCCGCTCGACCGCGTCGCGCGGTTCTCCGGCTGGCACGTGCCGGCCGCCGGCGCCGCGCCGGCGGCGATCGAGCTGTGGGTCGACGGCGTACCGGTCGGCGGCACGCTGCGCAGCGTGCGCCCCGACGTCGCCGCCGCCTTCGCCGACCGCGAGCCGCGCCTCGACTGCGGCTTCGTCGGCGACCTGGTGTTCGGCCGGCACGTGGCCGACGGCACCGCGCTGAACGTCGCCGTGCAGCTGACCGCGGCCGACGGCACGTCGGTGCCGGCGTGGCAGCAGTCGTTCACGCTCGTCGAGCCGTGGTCGCCGCCGGCGCCGCGGCCGCGCGACTACGACCTCGCCGCGCTGCTGCAGCGCCCGGGGACGGTGTCGCCGATCCGCTTCGACGACGAGGCGGAGACGGCGTGGGCCGGCAGCCTGCGCGTGCCGATGATCGCCGGCGTGCCGCACTTCCATCCGCCGCGCACGCTGCCCTGCGTGCGGCTTCGCGACGCCGGGGCCACGCATCCGTACGGGCCGCGTTCGCTGGCGCTGATCGACGCCGGCGGCACGGTGCTCGACTTGGGCTGCGGGATCAAGTCGGCGGAGCAGTACCACCCGAACGTCGTCCACCTCGACGCGATCCATTTTCCCAACGTCGACGTCGTCAACACCTGCGCCGACCTGCCGTTTCGCGACGCCGTCTTCGACACCGTCGTGAGCCAGGCCGTGTTCGAGCACCTGCCGGATCCGGCGCACACCGCGGCGGAGATCCTGCGCGTGCTGAAGCCGGGGGGACGCGTGCTGATCGAGACCGGATTCATGGTGCCGCTGCACGGCGACCCCGATCACTACTTCAACATGACGGCGTCGGCGATGCGCCGGGTCATGGGCGGCTTCGAAATCGAGTCGATCGACGTCCCCGACTACCAGAATCCGTCCTGGGGCCTGCGGATGCAGCTCGAGACCGCGCTGCTGTCGATGCAGCCGGGGGTCTGGCGCAAGCGCCTCGAGCTGTGGCTGGCCGAGCTGCAGCAGGGCGGCGCCGCGCTCGACCGCGACCTCGGGCGCTGGGGCCGCGAGGCGCTGGCGGCGGGCTACTGCGTGATCGCGCGGAAGCCCGCGTGACGCGGGCGGCCCCCGAAGGAACGACACCATGTGCGGCATCGCCGGCCTGATCGAACCCCGCGCGGGCGCGCTGTCGGCCACGCTCGCCGTCATGCTCGACGCGATGCGCCACCGCGGCCCCGACGGCGAGGGCCGGCACGCCGAGCCCGGTGTCGCGATGGGCATGCGGCGGCTGTCGGTGATCGACCTCGAGCACGGCGGGCAGCCGCTGGCGGCGCGCGGCGGCCGCGTGCTGGCATTCCAGAACGGGGAAATCTACAACTACCGCGAGCTGCGCGCCGAGCTCGAGCGTGGCGGCACGACGTTCGCCACGGCCAGCGACACCGAGGTGCTGGCACACGGATACGACCGCTGGGGCATCGACGGCCTCCTCGCGCGCGCCGACGGCATGTTCGCGCTGGCGATTCTCGACCGCGATGCGCGGGTGCTGCATCTCGCCCGCGACCGCTTCGGCGAGAAGCCGCTGTTCTGGGCCGGCGCGACCGGCCGGTTCGGCTACAGCTCGGACCTCGGCACGCTGGCCGCGCTGCCCTGGGTCGACCGCTCGATCGCCCCGCGCTCGCTCGCCCGGTACCTCGCGCTCCACTACGTGCCGGGCGACGCGACGATCTACACGGGCGTGGGCCGCGTGCTCCCGGGCGAGCGGTTCGAGGTCCCGCTCGACGCGCCGGCGCCGCGCCGCTACCGCTGGTACCGACCCAGGCTCCCCGCACCCGCACCGCTGTCCGACGATGCGCTGGCGGCGAAGTTGGAGGACGCCGTCGCGTCGCGGCTGGTCGCCGACGTGCCGGTCGGCGTGTTCCTCTCCGGCGGGCTCGACAGTTCCGTCGTCGCGGCGATCGCGGCCCGGCACCAGCCGGGGATCCTGACCTTCTCGATGGGGTTCCGTTCCGCGGCCCACGACGAGAGCGAATTCGCGCGCGAACTCGCCGCGGCGATCGGCAGCACGCACCACCACTTCATGTTCGACGAGTCGAGCTTCGAAACGCTGCTGCCGATCGTCGCCGCCGCCCTGGACGAGCCGATCGGCGACCAGGCGCTGCTGCCGGTCTGGTGGCTGGCGCACGAGGCGCGCCGTCACGCGACGGTCGTGCTGTCCGGCGAAGGCGCCGACGAGGTGTTCGCCGGCTACGGCTATTACCGGCCGTTCGCGCCGAAGCCCGGCGTGCTGGCGACGATGAAGCGAGCGCTCGCGGGCAACGGCGGCGAACGCACGCGGCTCGTCGACAACGCCCCGCCGGAGACGCCGTCGGGCTTTCCCGAGCTCACCGACATCGCGGGTCGCGCCCGCCTCGTCCCCGGCCACGTTGCGGGGAGCGATGCATGGGAAGACGACGTGCTGGCGTGGCTCCACGGCGCCCACGACCCGCTGCAGCGCGCGACGGCGGCGGACCTGGCGACGTGGCTGCCGGATGACCTGCTGGTGAAGTACGACCGCATGGCGATGGCCGTCTCGCTCGAAGGCCGGGCGCCGTTTCTCGCGCCGGCGCTGGTCGAGGCGGCGCTGGCGCTGCCGCCCGCCGAGCGCATGAACGGCGACACCAGCAAGGTGGCGCTGCGCCGGATCGCGCAGCGCTGGGTGCCGGCGTCGATCCACGCCCGGCGCAAGCAGGGATTCGTGCTGCCGATGCGCGACTGGGTGCGCGGCTGGATCGAGGCGCGCGGCGGCGCGGCGGCGTATTTCGCGTCCCGCCCGGTGCCGGGCCTCGACGGCGCCGAGGTTGCCCGCGTCGTCGCCGAGGACCTCGCCGCGGGCGTGCAGCGCGAGCGGCTGCTGTTCGCACTGATCCTGCTCGTCGAATGGCACGCGGCGCAGCAACCGCGCCTCGCCGGCCTGGCGCAACGCTACGCCGCCGCGGGATGACGCCGCCCGCCCGGCCGACGGCGCACGGGGTCCCGCGCCCGTCATCGCGGCGCGGCGCCGATGACCGCGCTGCCCCCGGTCGCCGGTCCGCTGTGGGCAGTCGACACCTGCCGCTGGAGCGGCGGCGTGCTGGCCTTCGACGGCTGGACGCTGACGGCCGCGACCGCGGGCGAGCCGCAGCCGCGCCTCGGCGGGCGTGCGCCCGACGCCTTCGAATCGGTTCCCGCACCGGCCTTTGCCCGGGCGCTCGCCGAGCATGCGCCAGGATGCGCGGCGCACGCGCATCGGGTCCGCTTCGCGACGACGCCGGACGAGCGGGCACGACCGCGCCTCGAGTTGCGCCTGGCCGGGGCCGACGGCACGCCGATCGCGGGTGCCGGATTTTCGTTCCCCGGCGACACCCAGCCCGAGGCCCGTCTGCCGCTGCCGGGGCCCGAGCACATCGGCCGCATCGGTCGCAACGACCCGGTGCTGTTCCGGCTGCTCGGTGCGTCGACGGCCGACCGCGTGCGCGCGCTCGCCGCCGCGCACGGTGCGGCGGTCGGACCGCAGACGCGCGTGCTGGACTGGGGCTGCGGCTGCGGCCGCACCGCGCGCTTCTTCACCGACGTCGCCGCGTACACCGGCGCCGACGTCGACGGCTTCAACGTCGACTGGTGTCGCGCGCACCTGCCGGGGCGGTGGGTCACGCTGCCGCCGCACCCGCCGACGCCCCTCCCGGAGGGCGCCTTCGACCTGGTATTCGGGCTGTCGGTGATGACGCACCTCGACGCAGCGGTGCGCGCCGCGTGGCTGGTCGAACTCGCGCGCGTCACCGCCCCGGGCGGCCTGGCGCTGCTGACGGTGCTGGGCCCGACCGGCGCAGCGAGCGAGCCGCTGACCGCCGACGAGGCGGCGGCGTACGCGCGCGACGGCCACTGCTTCAAGCGCCTCGAGCACACCATCGGCGCCGCCGTCGGCGAACCGGCGTACTACGGCAACGCATTCGTCACCCACGCGCACCTCCGCGCGACGTGGTCGGCGGCGTTCGAGGTGGTGGCGATCGTGCCGGCCGAAGTGGGCTTCCGGCAGGACGTGGTGGTGCTCAGGAAACGTCGGGGCGGGCCCTAGCGCCCGCCGACCGCGCTCGCCGGCGGCGCGCGCCCTACAGCACGTCGGCGAAGCCCTTGCGGCTGCGCTGGAACCACCAGAAGCCGAACAGCGCGACGGCGACCGCGACCGCGGCGTACACGGCGAGCTGGCCCCAGTCGGGCCACTGCCCGAAGATCAGCGCCGCCCGCAGCTGCTCGACGGGCACGGTGATGGGATTCCACGCGAGCAGGCCGCGGTACGCCACCGGCACCGCAGAGGCCGGGTAGAACACCGGGGACAGGAACATCAGCGCGACGGTCACCACGCCCATGACCTGCGCGACGTCCCGCAGGTAGACCCCCAGCGCGGCGAGAAACCACGCGCAGCCGAGCGTGAGGACGAGGAACGGGGCGAGGATGAACGGCAGCGCCAGTGCGCTCGGGTGCATCGTGCCCTTGACCGCGAGGAACACCAGCAGCAGCACCAGCAGGCTGACCAGCGCGTGGAACACCGCCGCGGCGACGCCGACGACCGGCAGCACCTCCAGCGGAAACACCACCTTCTTCACGTAGTTGGGCACGCTGGTGACGAGGACCGGCGCGCGCGTCAGGCACTCGGCGAGCAGCGCGTGGACGATCATCCCGGGAAACAGCACCAGCGCGAAATCGGCGCCGCCGGTCACCTCGCCCGACCAGCGGGTGCGGAACACGGTGCCGAACACGAACGTGAAGATGGCCAGCGTCAGCAGCGGATGGAACAGCGACCAGACGATGCCCAGCGCCGAGCCCCGGTAGCGGCCGAGCACTTCGCGCCGCGTCAGCTCGCCGATCAGCTGCCGCTGACGCCACAGGCCGCCGATCAGCGCCGCGGGCGTCGCGGGGAACCGGGCGCTGCCCGTGCGCGTGGGAGCGGCGGCGGTCATCGGCGCGCAACGGCCGTGGAATGCGTGTGGGCGCCCATGACGGACGACTTTACTGGATGAGTCGCGCCCAGTCTAGGCGATAATGCCGGCAGCATGACCGTGCCCGACACCATCGCCGTCGCCCCTGCCCTGTCCTCCGGCGCCGCCGCCGCGCCCGCTGCCGCGGCGAGCGACGTCGCCATCGTCGCCCGCAACCTGGGCAAGCGCTACGAGATCTACGCCCAGCCCCGCGACCGGCTGCTGCAGTCGCTGTTTCGCGGCAAGCGGCAGTTCTTCCAGGAATTCTGGGCGCTCGACGACGTGAGCTTCGAGGTTCGCCGCGGCGAAGCCATCGGCATCGTCGGCCGCAACGGCTCCGGCAAGTCGACGCTGCTGCAGATGGTCGCGGGCACGTTGACGCCGACGACCGGCGAGGTCACCGTGCACGGCCGCGTCGCGGCGCTGCTCGAGCTGGGCTCGGGCTTCAACCCGGACTTCACCGGGCGCGAGAACGTCTACCTCAACGGTGCGATCCTCGGCCTGCCGCGCGAGGAGATCGACGCGCGCTTCGGGCGGATCGTCGCCTTCGCCGGCCTCGAGGAGTTCATCGACCGCCCGGTCAAGACGTACTCCAGCGGCATGCTGATGCGCCTCGCCTTCTCGGTCAGCGTCAACGTCGAGCCCGACGTGCTGATCGTCGACGAGGCCCTCGCCGTCGGCGACGCGGCGTTCCAGCTCAAGTGCGTCGAGCGGCTGCAGGAACTCACCGACCGCGGCGTGACGCTGCTGTTCGTCTCGCACGACATCGGACTGGTGAAGACGTTCTGCCAGCGCGCGTTCTACCTCGAACGCGGCAAGCTCAAGGCGGCCGGGGCGCCGGACGTCGTCGCCGAGCTCTACGCGCTGGACATCCGCCAGGCCGAGGGCGCGCCGCTGGGACGCGAGGTGACGATGAAGCCGTTCGTCGGCGAGGGCGAGGGCATCGCCTTCGGCACCGCCGAAGGCCGCATCGTCGGCGCCGCGTTCACCGCGACCGGGGCGACCAGCGCGGCCTGTGACTGGGGCAGCGACCTCGAGTTCGATGTCGACGTCGAGCACGACGCGTCGCTGCCGCAGCCCTCGCTGTCCGTCGTCGTGCAGGACCGCCTGGGGCGCGAGATCGGCGGCGCCCACGCGCCGCTCGCCGGCGCCGTCGGCGCGGACGGCCGCTGCCACGCGCGGCTGCGCTGCGGGTTCGGCGTGCGCCTCGGCGCCGGTCCGTACGCGGTCACGCTGCGGCTCGAGAGCCGCCGCTCGGACCTGCTGGTGTTCCCCGTCGACAAGCAGGTGCGGGCGCTGGTGTTCACGGTCGCCCAGCCCGACCGCGGGGCCTTTCTCGGCCAGGTCGATCTCGGCTTTCACCTTCGTCCGCTGCCATGACCGACACCGGAGTTCCTCCGTTTCCGTTCCGACGCGACGTGCTGTTCGTCACGCTCGACAGCTGCCGCTACGACACGTTCGCGGCGGCCCGCGCGCCCAACCTGAAGGCGCTGGGACCGCTGCACCGCGCGTACTCGCCGTCGCATTTCACCTACGGCGCGCACGCCGCGTTCTTCATGGGATTCACGCCCGGCGATCCCGCGCGCGCCGAGCCCTACGTCAATCCGAAGTACGCGAAGATCTTCCGCATGGGCGGCGGCGGCCACAGCGGTGCCGCGCGCGCCTACGTCGAGCTCGAAGGCCGCTCGATCGTCGACGGTTTCCGCCGGCTCGGCCATGCGGCCCTCGGCACCGGTGCGGTCGGCTGGTTCGATCCGGCGACGGCGACCGGGCGGGTGCTTGCCGCGGACTTCGGGCAGTTCCACTACGGTGCCGCCGGCGGGCTGCGCGAACAGCGCGCGTGGCTGCTCGCCGCGGTCGCGGCCGCGCGCGCGGCCGCGCAGCCGGTGTTCGCGTTCCTCAACCTCGCCGAGACGCACGTGCCGTACTACCACGAAGGCGCGCCGTGGGACCCCGCGCGCAATCCCTGCGTGCCGTTCGCGCGCGACAACGACGCGGCGGAGGCGCGGCGCCGGCAGATCGCCTGCGTCGAGTGGATCGACGCGGAACTCGCGCCGCTGCTCGGGGCCTTCGCCGAGGCGGCGATCGTCGTCTGCGCCGACCACGGGGACTGCTGGGGCGAGGACGGGCTGTGGGAGCACGGCATCCACCATCGCGCCACGCTCGAGGTGCCGCTGGTATTCCGCCTGCCCTGACGCCGGCCGGCGAGCCGCGGGCGCCGGCCCCGTTCCGGTAACATAGCGGGATGCGCCGCCACGTCCTTTTCGTCCTCGGCATGCACCGCAGCGGCACGTCCGCGCTGACCGGCGCGCTGGCCAAGTGCGGGGCGCAGCCGGGCCGGTCGCTGATGCCGGCGACCGCCGACAATCCCGAGGGCTACTGGGAAGACGCGCCGCTGGTCGGCCTCGACGACGCGCTGCTCCGCGCGCTGGGTTTGCGCTGGGACAGCCTGCCGCCGCCGCCGTCGGGCTGGCGCGCGCTGCCGATCGTGCGACGCTTCGCCGCGGACGCCGCGAAGGTGGTCGCCGACGAGTGGGGCCAGGCTCGCTTCGCGGTGGTCAAGGATCCGCGCCTCTGCCGCCTGCTGCCGCTGTGGGTCGACGCGTTCACCGCGGCGGGCTACGAGGCCTCGTGCGTGCTGATGGCGCGACGGCCGCAGGAAGTCGCCGCGTCGCTCGCGCGGCGCGACCAGTTCGCGCCGGAGAAGTCGCTCGCGCTGTGGTGCGCGCATCTCGTCGAGGCCGAACGCGACTCGCGCGGCCTGCCCCGCGCGTTCGTCGCCTACGACCGGCTGCTCGCCGAACCCGCCGCCACGCTCGACCAGCTGTGCCGCGACGCGTCGTTTCCGCTGCAACCCGCTGCCGGCGAACGCGCCGCGGCGCTGGCGCTGATCCGCCCGGACCTCAAGCGGCAGCGTGCGGGCGCGGCGCCGGCGCGATGGTTTCCGGGCTCGACCGCGCGCTCGACGCCGGCTACGCCGCGCTGGCGGCGCTGGCGCCGGGCGCCGACCCGCGCGCCGCGATCGAGGCGCTGGCGCGCGACGCGGCCCCGGCGCTGGCCGCCGCGCTGCCCCCGTGGGCGGCGCAGGCGCTGGCCGACGCGCACGGCGTCGCGCGCACACTCGCTGCCGAGCTCTACAGCGCGCAGCAGTCCAATGCCGCGCTGGCGCTGCAGGTCGACGAGGCGCGTTCGGCCCACGCGGCGCGCGACGAAGCGGAACGCGCGCTGCGCGAGCGCATCGATGCGCTCGCCGAGACACGGAGCGACCTGGCGCGCCTGAATACGGCGATGCAGGGCGAGATGGCGCTGCTGTCCGCCGCGCTGGCGGACGCGCAGTCGAACGCGTCGAACACGACGGCGCCCGAGCGCGACCTGCAGGCGCAGGCGCTGCGCGCGCAGCGGGACCTGGTCGACGAACGGGCGACCATCGCCCGCCTGGTCGGCGAGCTCGACGCGACGCGGCAGCAGATGTCGGCGCAGGAAGCCGAGATCGACGCGGCGCGCGGCAACATCGACGCGCTGGTCGGCGAGATCGACGCCGCGCGCTCGGCGCATGCGGCGCGCGACGAGCGGGAAGCGCAGTTCGCGGCCGAGATCGAGGCGCTCGCGGCGGCCGCGGACGACCTGCGGGCAGAATGCGCGACGCTGCGCGCGGAGCGGGACACGGCGGCCGCGCGCGCCGCCGAGCTGGACGCCGAGCTGCAGGGCGCGCGCGCCGGGCTCGCGTCGCGTGAACGCGAGAACGCGGACCTGGCGGAGGCGAACGGTCGCGCGCAGGAGGCGCTGCGCTCGCTGTCCGGCGAGCTCGAGCGCCGGTCGGCCGCGGAGAAGCTGCTGATCGCGGATCGCGACCGGCTGGTGGTGCTCGAACGCGAGGGCCGCGATCGCATCGCCACCGTCGAGGGCGAACTCACCGAAGTCAAAGGCCTGGCGCATTCGCTCGGCGAGCGACTGGCCACCGCCGGCGGCGAGCTCGAACGGCTCGAAGCGCACTGGCTGGGCCGCCTCGCGCGCCGCTTCGTGCGCCCCTGACGGACCCTTCGCCGATGCGGGACGCCACGGCTTCGCCGCCCCTGTTTGCCCTGGACCGGACGCTGGCCGAGTCGGTCGACGGCGGCATGCTCGTGCTTTCCGGCTGGTGTTTCGGCGTCGATGCGCCGGTGCGCGCGATCGACGTGCTGATCGACGGGACGCCGACGCCCGTGACGTTCGGTGGTTCGCGGCCCGATGTCGGTGCCGCGTACCCGATGCACGCGGCGGCGCCGACCAGCGGCTTCCATGTCCAGCGACCCGTGGCGGCGGGTCGGCACGAACTCGCGCTGCGCGCGCATCGCGAGCGCGGGAAGCCGGTCGAGCTTGCGCGCGGGGTCGTCGACGTCGAACCGCCGTCGCTGAAGGGTTTCCTCGAAACTCCCGGGCCGGGCCCGCAGATCGCCGGCACGCTGCGCGTCTCCGGGTGGGCGTTCCATCCGGCCCAGCGCGCCGTCAGCCTCGCCATCGACATCGGCGGCGTGCTCCACGACTGCGCGTACCCGCACGCGCGCCCGGACGTCGGCGCCGCCTTCCCGGCCTTCGACACTGCCTCGATGAGCGGCTTCGAGGCGGCGATACCGCTTCCCGCCGGACACCACGTGCTGGCGCTGCACGCGATCCTCGGCGACGGCACGCGCGCCGTGCTGCGCACGCCCGCACCGCTGGTCGTCATCGACGAGCCGCTCGGCCGGCGCGTCCGCCGGCGCCTCGCGCAGCGGACCGGTCCGGCGGTCGACGTGGTCCGGCACGCCCGCGCCTGGGTCGCGCAGCGCGGCCACCTGCCGCGTCCCGCGGACTGGATGCGGCTTGCGCGCAAGGCGTGGCGGCTGCTGACCGCGGCGCCGCCGGCGGCCGCCGGCGACCTCCCGGGCGGCTTCCGGGTGCCGGTGCCGCGCGACCCCTACGAGGTCTGGCTGGAGTGCAACCGCTGGACGCCGCAGCGCGCCGCGTGGCTGCGGACGCGCCTCGATGCCGCCGGCGCGCTGCCGACGATCTCGCTGGTGATGCCCGTGTACAGAGCCGGACCCGGCGTTCTTCGAGCGTGCCATCGAGACGATCCGCGCGCAGGTGCACGAGCGCTGGGAGCTCTGCATCGCCGACGACGCCTCGGGCGACGCCGCGCTGGCGACGCGACTGCGCGAACTGGCGGCGCGGGATCCGCGGATCCGGGTCGTCACCCGCGCCGAGAACGGCAACATCAGCCGCGCGACCAACAGCGCCGCGGCGCTGGCGGGAGGCGAGTTCCTCTGCTTCGTCGATCAGGACGACGAGCTCGCCCCCGACGCGCTGGGCGAGATCGCGCTGGCGCTCGCGGCGGCCCCGGACGCCGACCTGCTCTACACCGACGACGACAAGATCGACACCGAGGGCCGACGCTACGCCCCGCAGTTCAAGCCCGACTGGTCGCCCGAGCTCCTGCTGTCGTGGATGTACGTCGGACACGCGCTGGTCGTGCGCCGGTCGCTGTTCGAAGCGCTCGGCGGTTTTCGCGCCGGCTTCGAGGGCTCGCAGGACTTCGATTTCACGCTGCGCGCCGGGGAAAGGGCGCGCCGCGTGCTGCACGTGCCGCTGGTGCTCTACCACTGGCGAGCGGCGCCCGGTTCCACCGCGACCTCCGGCGCCGCCAAGCCCGCCTCGTTCGCGGCCGGGGAGCGTGCCGTCACCGAGGCGCTTTCCCGCCGCGGCTCGGACGGCAGCGCGCAGCGGCCGGCGTGGGCGGTGCAGTCCGGCATCGGCATCTTCGGCCACGCGTTCCCCGACGACGGCCCGCGCGTCGCGATTCTGATCCCGACCAGGAACCAGCGCGACGTGCTGGCCCGCTGCATCGAATCGCTGTCCGTCACGACGTACCGCAACTTCGAAGTCGTCGTCATCGACAACGAAAGCGACGACCCGGCGACGCTCGAGTACCTGCGCTCGCTGCCGCATCGCGTGCTGCGCATCCCGAATCCGGGTCCGCGCTTCTCGTTTGCGCACGTCAACAACGAGGCCGCCCGCGCGGTCGACGCCGAGTACCTGCTGTTCCTCAACAACGACACCGAGGTGCGCACGCCCCGGTGGCTGTCGCAGCTGGTCGGGTACGGCCGGCTGCCCGGGGTCGGTGCCGTCGGCGCGCGACTCCTCTACCCCGACGGCCGCATCCAGCACGCGGGCATCCTCCACGGCTACTACGACGGCCTGCCGGGCCCCGCGTTCAAGCTGCTGCCCGCGCACGACCACGGCTACCTGTCGCAGGCGATGACCTCGCGCAACTACGGCGCGGTCACCGCGGCCTGCCTGCTGACGCGCCGTGCGCTGTTCCTGGACGTCGGCGGCTTCGACGCGGCGCGCTACGCGGTCGCCTACAACGACGTCGACTACGGCTTCCGGCTGGAGGCGCGCGGGCTGCGCTGCGTCTACGCGCCGGGAGCCGAGCTCCTGCACCACGAGGGCGCCTCGCGTGGCTTCACCGACGATCCGCGCGAGACCGCCGCGTACCGCCGGCAATACCGTGACCGCGTCGACCCCTACTACAACCCGAACCTGTCGCTTGCCGACGAGCGGTTCGCCATCGCCCCGCGGCGAAGCTTCGTCGCGGCGCCGCCCGGGCCGCGGCGCGCGCTGATGTGCGCGTTCAACCTCAACTGGGAGGGCGCGCCGTACAGCCAGTTCGAGCTGACCCGGGCGCTGCGCGATCGCGGCGTCATCGACCCCGTGGTGTTCGCGCCCGCCGACGGACCGCTGCGGCGCGCCTACGAGGACGCGGGAATGCCGGTGCGGGTCCAGGGTCATCCGCTCGCCGGTGTCCACGCCACGGCCGACTACGACGCGGCGATCGACCGCTTCGCGGCGTGGATCGGCGCGCAGGACGTCGCCGTCGTCTACGGCAACACGCTGCAGACCTTCTACGCGATCGACGCCGCGCACCGGCTCGGCGTGCCGGCGATCTGGAACCCGCGCGAGAGCGAGCCCTGGCAGGACTACTTCCGCCAGTTTCCGGACGGCGTCGCCGCGCGCGCGCTCGGCTGCTACGAGAAGGCGTACCGCGTCGTGTTCGTCGCCCACGCCACGGCGCAGGCCAGCGCCGCGCTCGACACCCGCCACAATTTCACCGTCATCCACAACGGGCTCGACCGGTCGCGGCTCGCCGCCGAGACCGCCGGCCGCGACCGCGCCGGCGCCCGGGCGGAACTGGGCCTCGCGCGCGACGACGTCGCCCTGCTGCTGCTCGGCACCGTCTGCGAGCGCAAGGGGCAGCACGACTTCGCGCGCGCGCTGGCACGACTCGACCACCTGATCGCCCCCCGCGTCCGGGCATTCATCGTCGGCGACCGCCCCAGCGCCTACAGCCTGGGGCTGCACGCGCTGGTGGATGCGCTGCCGGCGGAGCGGCGGCGGCGCGTCGTGACCGTCGCCGAGACCGACGACGTCGGTCGCTACCTGCTGGCCGCCGACGCCTTCGTCTGCACGTCGCGCGTGGAGAGCTATCCGCGGGTGATCCTCGAGGCGATGGCCTTCGGCCTGCCGATCGTCACCACCCCCGTGTTCGGCATCCGCGAACAGGTGCGCGAGGGCGTGAACGGCCTCTTCTACGAGCCGGGCGACACGGTGACGCTGGCCCGCCACCTCACCGCGATCGTCGGCGACGATGCGCTGCGCGCGCGGCTGGCCGCCAACGCCCTGCCCTCGCTCGACGCGCTCACGGGATTCGACGAGATGGTCGAGCGTTACGCGCGGATCTTCGTCGAGGCCGCCGCGCCATGACCCTGCGACCGCCGGCCCGGCTGCGGGCGCTGTCGAAGGCGGGCGCCAAGCACTGGCAGCGGCTGCGCCGCAATCCGCGGCTGCTGCCCCAGTTCATCGGCAAGGCGTGGCGCGTGCTGACGGGCGAACGGCGCCTCGATGCGATGATCGAGCGCAACCGGCTGCTCACCGACTGGGCGGCGGGGTACGAGCACTGGCCGCGGGCGGACGGCAACGACGCCGTCCAGGCGGTGTGGCTCGCCGAGGCGACGCGCGCGCTGCGGTCGCGACCGCGCATCGGCGTCGTCGTCACCCCGCGCGACGGCGAAGCCGGCACCGCGGTCGAGTCGCTGGCCGCGCAGGTCGTCCGCGCCGACGCGGCGGGCGAGATCGCCGCCGAGGACGTCGTCGCCGCCATGGCCGCGGCGCTCGGGGACCGGCGTTTCGCCGCAGCCGACTTCCTGGGCCCGGTCGATGGCTGCGACCGGCTCGCCCCCGACGCGATCGCCCGGCTGGCGCTCGAGCTCGCCGCGGCGCCCGACGCGACGTTCGTCTACACCGACGACGACCGCCTCGCCGATGCGCACGGTCGGCGCGACCCCTGGTTCAAGCCGGCCTGGGACCCCGCGCTGTTCCTGCAGCAGAACTTCGTCGGCCGCGGCTGGTTCGCCCGCCGCGACGTCCTCGCCGCGGCGCTGGCCGCCCCGCTGCCCGCGAACGAGTGGGAACTGCTGTGGCGCATCGCCGCCCGCGTGCCGCAGCAGACCATCGGCCACCTGCCGCGCGTCCTCTACCACGGGTCGCCGGCGTCGTCGTGGATGCGCGACAGCGAAGCACCGTCGCCGCCGCACGGCCTGCGCGAATGGCAGCAGGTCCCGTTCACGTTCCGTCCGGTCGCGCCGGGTGCCTGGTACGCGCGACCCGCACGGCCCGACCCGCCGCCCGTCGTCAGCGTGATCGTCCCGACGCGCAACCGCGCGGACCTCATCCTCCGCTGTGCCGAGCACGTGTTCGCGTCGCGCTACCCGGACTTCGAACTCGTCATCGTCGACAACGGCAGCGACGCACCGGACGCATGCGCCGCGCTCCACGCGCTGGCCGCCCGCGAGCGGGTGCGCGTGATCGCGGCGCCCGGGCCGTTCAACTTCGCGGCGCTGAACAACGCCGCCGCGCGGGCCGCGCGCGGACAGGTGCTGTGCTTTCTCAACGACGACGCCCACCCGTTCGAGCCCGACTGGCTCGACGAACTCGTCGCCTGGGCCTGCCTGCCGGACAGCGGAGTCGTCGGCGCGCGACTCCTCTACGCCGACGGCACCATCCAGCACGCGGGCGTGCTGCTCGGCGCTTTCGCGCTGACGCACCACCTGCTGCTCGGGCGGCCCGGCCACTTCGCCGGCTACCACGACCGCGGACGGCTGGTGCACGCGGTGTCCGGCGTCACCGCCGCCTGCGCCGCGATCCGCCGCAGCGTGTTCGACGCCGTCGGCGGCTTCGACGAGGCGCTGCCGGCGGCGTACAACGACATCGACCTGTGCCTCGCCGCCGGCGCGCGCGGACTCTACAACCGCATCGTCCAGCGACCGCTGGCGCGCCATCTCGAGTCGGCGACCCGCGGCTACTACTGGACGCCGGAGCAGGAACGCGCGGACGAGGCCGCCAAGGCGTACCTGCTCGCCAAGTGGGGCGAGGGGATCCGCGACGACATCTTCTACAACCCGAACCTCGCGCTCGACCGGGAGAGCTACGCGCTCGCGTCGACCCCGCGGGTCGCGCCCACGGGTGCACTGCGCTTCGTGCGCCCGCGCCTGCCCGGCCTCGCCCGCTGAAGGCCGGCCCCCGGCCCGCCCCGCCCCCCGGCCGCGGGCCGATCGCGGACGGGCCGACGGGCACGCGTATTGCGGAGTTCAGCGGCAACGACCCCGTTGGAGCAATCCCATGACGAAGACGGTCCAGATGTGCCGTGCCGCGTCGGCACGCCTGCGCGCGCGCGCCCGCTCGGTTGCAGGCGCCGCACGTTCCGACGCCGCCGCCGTGGCTGCGGCGATGGCCGTCGCGATGGCGCCCGCGCTCTTCATCGGCGCCGTGTCCGCCGCCGCCGCGGCCGAGCCGCCGCCTCCGCCGCAACTTCCGCAGCTGCCGCCCCCGCCGCGGGTCGACATGGACGCGATGGAGCGCATCCTGCCGCTCGCCCCACGCACCGACGCCCCGGTCGGCGTCATCGACCGCACCCGTCGCGGCGACGTGCTGCAGCGCTGGTGGTCGGAGTTCGTCGCGTACGACGCCGTGCCCTACGGCTGGACCGGAGGCAACGTCCAGAGCTGTCTCGAAGGCGCCAACAGCGCCGCGCACAACGACGCCGTGCTGCGCCGGGTCAACTACTACCGGGCGATGGCGGGCCTGCCGGGCAGCGTCGTGGAAAATCCCGGCTTCAGCGCCAAGGGCCAGAAGGCGGCGCTCGTCTACAACCGGAACGGCGGTCTCGATCACTACCCGCCGAGCAGCTGGACCTGCTGGACGCAGGACGCCTACGACGCCGGCAGCCATTCGAACATCGCGCTGGGCGTCGCCGGCACCGATGCCGTCGACGCCTACATGGACGACTCGGGTGCGGGCAACACCGCAGCCGGCCACCGCCGCTGGATCCTTTACCCGCGGCAGACGACGTTCGGCACCGGCTCGATCCCGCCGGGCAACGGCTGGTCGAGCAACGCGCTGTGGGTGCTCGACACGGCGTCGTGGGGCGCGCGTCCGGCGCAGCCCGAATGGGTCGCGTGGCCGCCGCCCGGCTTCGTTCCGCACCTGCTGCTGCCGCTGTCGTCGAATCGCTGGTCGTTCTCGCTCAACGGGGCCGACTTCGGCGCGACCACGGTCAGCGTCACCCGGGGGGCGACGACGCTGGGAACGACGAAGGAGGCGATCAGCAACGGCTACGGCGACAACACGCTCGTCTGGGTCGTTTCCGGCGTCGATTTCGAGGTGCCGCCCGCCGCCGACACGACCTATCGCGTCACGCTGAACAACGTCAACCCCGGCGCGCGCAGCTTCGTATACGACGTCACCGTGATCGATCCCAGACCGCCGCTGAAGGCGCTCTACCGCAGCAGCGTCGGCCGCTGGTTCGTCGACCGGACGATGGACCCGACCTGGGACGAACGGGTCTCGTTCGGCGCCGCCGGCGGCAGCGACCGGCCGCTGCTGGCCGACTTCGCCGGCAGCGGCGTCGCCGCGTTCGCGATCTACCGCAACGGCGCCTGGTATTTCGACGCCAATCGCGACGGCGTCGCCGAGAGCTCGGTCGGCTTCGGCGGCGCGCCGGGCGACGTTCCGCTCGCCGCGGACTTCAACGGCGATCGCCGCGCCGACCTCGTGATCTACCGCGCCGGCGTCTGGTACGTGAGCACGCAGCGCAACGGCGTGGCCGATCGCGTCTACTGGTTCGGCGGCGCCTCGGGCGACATCCCGCTGGCCGCGGACTTCGACGGCGACGGCATCGCCGACCTCGCGATCTACCGCAGCGGCGTCTGGTACGTCGACACCAACCGCGATTTCGTCGCCGACCAGGTCTACTGGTTCGGCGGCGTCCCCGGCGACATCCCGCTCGCGTTCGACTGGGACGGCGACGGCCGCGCGGACCTTGCCGTCTACCGCGCCGGCACCTGGTTCGTCAGCACCGGCCGCAACGGCGTCGCCGACCAGGTGTTCCCGTTCGGCGCCGCCGGCGACATCCCGCTGGGCGCGCGCGCGCGCTGACGGGGCGGCCGCCGTCGTGGCGGGCCCCGGCGCCGGCGGCCTGCGGGCGTCGCCCCGTTCGACGCCCGCGACCGCCGGCGCGGATCGATTTGCCGCCGGTCGTTGATCGGCGTCAACGGACCCTGCCGCAAAGGTCGCCGGGGCGTGATGCGCGGGGCTAGCATGAAAGCTGGCGTCCGCCACGGTCTGCCATGTCCGTGAATCCCTCTCCGCTGCTCTGGATCGGCCTCGCCGGCGTCGCCGACGACGACAACGCGCGCGCACGGCAGTGGCAGAGCCGCCTGCACTGGGTGATGGTGGCGGTGGCGCTGCTCGCGTTGCCGGCGTATCTGCTGGACACCGCGGACCTGCATCCGCGGATGGCGCAGGTCGGACACGTGATCGACGCGGTGATCGCCCTCGCGTTCATCGCCGAGCTGGCGTTCATGACGTCGATCTCCAGCCATCCGTGGCGCTACGTCACCGAGAACTGGCTCAACGTCGTCGTGGTCGCCAGCTCGATCGCCAGCGTGCTGGGCGCGACGATCGAGTGGATCGCGGTGACGCGGGTGCTGCGCGTGGCGACGGCGGGCCTGATCCTGGTCCGCGCCGTCACCGGCTTCCGCTACCTCTTCACCCAGCGCGGCGCGCCGATGCTGGTCGGCATCGGGACGATGTTCCTCGCCATCGCCGGCGCGATGTTCTACTGGCTCGAGCCTGAAATCCGGACCTACTGGGACGGGCTGTGGCTGGCGTTCATCACCGGAGCCACCGTGGGCTACGGCGACTTCTACCCGCGCACCGGCGGCGGACGCGTCGTGGCCGTGTTCGTCGTCCTGGTCGGCTGGGCGCTGCTCTCGCTGTTCACCGCCAACATCGTCGCGGCGTTCATCGGACGCGACGAGCGCAAGCTCCGCGAGGAGCTGCATCGCGACATCCGCAACCTGCGGGCCGAGATCGGGCTCCTCGTCACCGGCGAGGAGCTGCGCTTCCGCGAGGACCTGCGACGCGACGTCGGCGAGCTGCGCCGGGAGATCTCCAGCCTGGCGGCCGACGAGCGCCGGCGCACCCGTTCCGAGACCGTGTCCGATCTCGACGCGCTGCGGCAGGAACTCGCGTCGATCCGCGCCGAAATCGCCCGTCGATCGACCTAGGTCGACCCCGAAGCCGGATCCGGGCGCCGCCGACGCGGCACCGCCGCCCGACTACGCGCAGACCCCGCCCGACTTGACGCCGAGCTTGCGCAGGATCGCCTCCAGCGGACACAGCCGCGTGAATCCGCTCTGGAACAGGTTGGCGCCGACGAAGGCGGTGAACCACAGCCAGTTCGCGCTGTGGAACAGCGGGCTTCCGGGGGCGCCCAGCGCCAGCGACAGCAGCACGAAGGCGCCGGCAAAGATGCGGATGTAGCGTTCGGTGGTCATCGGGGTCTCGCAGTCAGGTTGGATGGGAATTGGATGGGATGGGATGCGGTCGGGCGGCCGCTGAACGAGCGCCGCCGCCGCGGTCAGGGAAATCGGCGGCGGTTCACCGCGTAATAGAGCACCGGGATCACGACCAGCGTCAGCAGCGTCGACACCAGGATGCCGAACACCAGCGCGATCGCGAGGCCGCTGAAGATCGGGTCGTCGAGGATGAACAGCGCGCCGGCCATCGCCGCGAGTCCCGTCAGCGCGATCGGCTTCGCCCGTGCGGCGGCGGCGTCGACGATCGCCTGCGCGAACGGCACACCCCGGCTCACCTGCAGGTTGACGAAGTCGACCAGCAGGATCGAGTTGCGGACGATGATGCCGGCCAGGGCGATCATCCCGATCATCGACGTCGCGGTGAACGGCTTGCCCAGCAGCGCGTGGCCGGGCATGACGCCGATGATGGTCAGCGGGATCGGCGCCATGATCACCAGCGGTGTCACGTAGGAACCGAACTGCGCGACCACCAGCAGGTAGATGAGCACCAGGCCGACCGCGTAGGCGAGGCCCATGTCGCGGAAGGTCTCGTAGGTGACCTGCCACTCGCCGTCCCACTTGATCGCGTAGCTGCGGTACGGGTCCGACGGCGCCGAGATGAAGTGCTCGTCGACACGACCGCCGGCGGGCACGGCCACGTCGGCAAGTCGTCCGCGGATGCCGAACATGCCGTAGAGCGGGCTGTCGGCGCCACCGGCGGTGTCGCCGATCACATAGGTCACGGGCAGCAGATCCTTGCGGTAGCGCGTCGTCTCCCGCACGCCCTCCTGCACGCGGACGATCTCGGCGAGCGGGACCGCCGCGCCGTCGGTGCCGCGCACGGTCAGCGCCAGCACGGTGTCGAGCCTGCCCTTCAGCTCCGGCGCCAGCGTCAGCCGCACCGGGACGCCGTATTTCGCCTGGCCGTCGTGCAGCGACGTCGGGTCGTCGCCGGCGAGTGCCGCGCGCAGCGCCGCGACCGCGTCGGCCGGGGCGATCCCGGCCAGCGCCGCCTTGCCCTGGTCGATGCGCACGACGAAGCGCGGTGCCGGGTCCTCGATCGAGTCGTCGATCCCCACGACATGCGGGGTCGCCGCGAAAGCCTGGCGCAGGGACTTGGCGTACGCGTGCCGGCCGGCCTCGTCCGGTCCGTAGATCTCGGCGACGATCGGCGAGAGCACCGGCGGTCCCGGCGGCACCTCGACCACCTTCACCTTGGCGTTGTGCGCGGCGCCGATCTTCTCCAGCGCCGGGCGGACGGCGAGCGCGATCTCGTGGCTCTGCCGCGACCGCTGGCGGCGATCGACGAGGTTGACCTGCAGGTCGCCCGACTCCGGCTGCTGCCGCAGGTCGTACTGGCGGACCAGCCCGTTGAAGTTGATCGGTGCGGCGGTGCCGGCGTAGGCCTGGATGTCGGCGACTTCGGCGACGGTGGCGAGTTCCGTCGTGAGGTCGGCCAGCGCCGCCGCCGTCGCCTCGACCGGAGCACCCGCGGGCAGGTCGACGATGACCTGGAACTCGCTCTTGTTGTCGAACGGGAGCATCTTCATCACGACGAGTTCCACCACGGCCAGCGACACCGACAGCAGGATCGCCACCACGATGCCCGCCCCCAGCATCAGCCGGCGGCGGCCGCCACGAACCGGGTCGACGAACGGGGTCAGCAGCCGCGCGAACCCCGCCTCGAGCCGCCGGTCGAGCGCGCCCGGGCCGTGCGCGACGTTGTGCTTCGGCGCGAGCTTCAGCGCGAGCCAGGGCGTGATCACGAACGCGATCGCGAGCGAGATCAGCATGCCCATGCTCGCGTTGATCGGGATCGGGCTCATGTACGGCCCCATCAGGCCGGTGACGAAGGCCATCGGCAGCAGCGCCGCGATGACGGTGAACGTGGCCAGGATCGTCGGGCCGCCGACCTCGTCGACGGCCGCCGGGATCAGCGTCGCCAGCGGCGCGTCGGGATACAGCGCGCGATGCCGATGGATGTTCTCGACCACGACGATCGCGTCGTCGACGAGGATGCCGATGGAGAAGATCAGCGCGAACAGGCTGACGCGGTTCAGCGTGAAGCCCCAGGCCCACGACGCGAACAGCGTGGCGGCGAGCGTCAGCACGACGGCGACGCCGACGATCGCCGCCTCGCGGCGGCCCAGCGTCAGGAACACCAGCGCGACCACCGACAGCGTGGCGAACAGCAGCTTCGAGATGAGGAGCTTCGCCTTGTCGTCGGCCGTGCGGCCGTAGTCGCGCGTGACGGCCGTCTCGATGCCCGCGGGGATGACGGTGTTCGCCAGTTCCGCGAGGCGCTGCTCGACGCGCCGCGCGACCTCGACCGCGTTCTCGCCGGCCTTCTTGGTCACCTGCAGCGTCACCGCGGGGAATACCTGGCCGGCCTCGCTGGCCCGGTCGCCCGCGGCACCCTTGCCCGGGGCGTACCACGCGTAGCGCGCCGCCGGCGGCGGGCCGTCGACGATGCGCGCGACGTCGCCGAGGTAGACCGGCTGGCCGTCGTGCACCGCGACGACGAGGTCGCGCACATCCTGCGCCGACCGGAGGAACGCCCCGGCGTCGACGCGGATCGTGGCGTTGCCGCGGATGAGGTCGCCCGCCGGCAGCGCGGCGTTGGCGCCCTGCAGCACGCGACGCACGGCGGCGACGTCGAGGCCGTGGGCGCCGAGCCGCGCCGGATCGAGCCGCACCTCGACCACGCGGCCGGGGCCGCCGATGGTCGTGACCTCGCGGGTGCCGGGAACGCGCTTCAGTTCCGCCTCGACGGCGTGGGCGACCCGCTCGAGGTCGAACGCGCCGACCGCCGGGTCCTTCGAATAGAGCGTCAGCGCGACGATCGGCACGTCGTCGATGCCCTTGGGCTTGACCAGCGGCTCGCCGACGCCGAGTTCCGGCGGCAGCCAGTCGCGATGCGAGAGGATCGTGTCGTGGAGGCGCACCACGGCGTCGTTGCGCGACACGCCGACCTTGTACTGGACGGTGATCACCGCCTGGCCCGGCTTGGACACCGACCACACGTGCTCGAGTCCCTGGATCTGCGACAGCACCTGCTCGGCGGGAATCGCGACCAGGCGCTCGACGTCGGCGGCCGAGGCGCCGGGGAACGGGACCAGCACGTTGGCCATCGTCACGTCGATCTGCGGCTCCTCCTCGCGCGGCGTGACGATGATCGCGAAGATCCCCGCGAACAGCAGGATGAGCGCGATCAGCAGCGTCAGCTGCGACGTGAGGAAGAAGCGCGCGATGCGGCCCGACAGGCCGAGCGGCGGCACGGGAACAGCGTTCATGTCGTCGTCCTTGCCGCTCATCGTGGGGTGCCGCCGGCAACGACCGCCGTAGGCGGGCATCACTTCGCCACCGGCGGCGCCATGCCGGCGGCCACCGGGTTGGCGGCGATGCGCTCGCCGCCGGCGAGGCCGGCGAGGATCTCGACGTCGCCGTCGCCGACGCGTTCGCCGGTGCGCACCTGCCGCAGCTGCGCGCGGTCCGCCTTGTCCAGCACGTACACCGCCGTCACTTCGCCGCGGCGGAGCAGCGCGGTCTCGGGCACGGCGATCATCCGCGCGGTCCCGGTGGCAAAGCGCACCTGGACGAACTGGCCCGGCAGCAGTCCTTCGGCCGGGGGGAGGTCGAGGCGCACGCGGGTCGTGTGGCTCTTGCTGTCGGCGAGCGGGATCACCGTCGCGCTCACCGGCGTCAGCGTCCGCCCGAGCGCCGGCACGTCGACGCGCGCGCTGCCGTCGAGCTTCACCTTCGCCAGCGTCGCCTGCGGCACCGCGGCCACCGCCCGCAGCTCGCGCGGGTCGAACAGCGTCAGCAGCGGCCGTCCCGGCGTGGCCATGTCGCCCAGCTCGGCGTGCGTCGCGCCGACGACGCCGGCGTACGGCGCGACGATGACGGTGAACGACTGCGCCGCGCTGGCCGACCCGGCGTTCGCCTTGACCGCCGCCAGCTGGGCCTGGGCAGCCTTGTACGTGGCGTCCGACTGGTCGACCGCCGCCTGGCTCACGAACTTCTGCGCGAGCAGGGCGCGGTTGCGCTCGTGGATGCGCTGGGCATTGGCGAGGTTCGCCTCGGCTTCGGCGATCTGCGAACGGCTCGCGGCGACGGCGGCGTCCGCGGTGCGCGGGTCGATGCGGGCCAGCACCTGGCCGGCGCGGACGGAATCACCGGCCTTGACCCCGAGTTCGACGATGCGGCCGGCGACCTGCGCCCCCAGCGTGGTCTGCCGCACCGCCTCGATCGTGCCTTCGACGGCGACCGTCTGCGGCAGGTCCCGCGCGGCAATGTCGAGCGCGCCGGCGGCGGGACCCGGCTTCGCCGGCCCGGCGCCGACCGGCTTCGCCGACGCGGCCGGGGGTGACGCCGGAGCTGCAGGCGCACCCTGCCCGAACGCCGGCCACGCCAGCGCCGCGGCGACCGCGAGGACGGTGGCGGCAGCCAGCGGGGACCCGGGGGTCCTGAGGAAATGCGGTGACGCCATCACCTGTTCCGGCAGGTCTTGATGCCGAACGGGATGTACAGCGGGCACCAGCGCACGAGCCCGGTGAACAGCAGCACGCCGCCGACGAGCCCCCACCAGCGGGCGTTGCCCTCGAGCAGGAAGACGAGCGAAAGCAGGGCGAGTCCCGCAACGATGCGGATGATGCGGTCGATACCGCCGACATTGGCTTGCATGAGAACCTCCGGGTTGACGACGGGATCGACTGTAGGCGCTTCCGGCTGCGCTTTCTGTGACCTGCATCACATGCGCTGCAGCGCATGAACCCGCCGACGGTCCAGGCGCGACACCCGGTCGCGGGGCGCCGGGGCCAATGGACCCCGCCCCGCCGCGGACACCGGCCCCCGGGGCCCGGCGCCCCGGCTGCGGACCCGGGGGGCCCGCACCGAAGCTTCGCCGGGGCCTCACCGGCCCGTCAGGTACCGCGCGTCGTCGAACGTCGTCACCCAGCCGGGGCGATAGACGACGAGCAGCGTGATGATCATTCCTCCGAGCGTTCCCTCCCCGAACGCGAGGTAGAGCAGGTACGGCGCGTAGTCGCCGTAGACGACGGCGGCGTCCCGCCCTCCGGCCTCGACCAGCACGAACGAACCCGCGAGTCCGGCGGCGCCGAGCGCCAGCGCCGAGCCGAGGAACGCGGTCGCGAAGATGTAGACGAAGAAGTTCGGCGGCAGCAGCCGCTCGACCACGCGCCAGGTGCCCCAGACCACGGCGACCGGCACGGCCGCCAGGGTGATGAACGCCAGCCCCGCATTGATCCAGAGTCCACCGCCGATCGCGGTCGTCACCACCAGCGCAACGGCCGTCCCGATCAGCGCCAGCGCCGGCCCGGCGAGCAGCGTGAAAGCCCCGACGCCGAGCAGGTGGAAGGCAAAGCCCTCGCCGACCGTCGCCCGCAGGCTCCACAGCACGACGGTGGCGAAGATCCCGCCATAGAAGACGTGCGTGATCTCGCTGCTGGCGAAGCGGTCCCACGGCGCGCTGCGGAGGGCGGCGGCCAGCACGGGCGCCGCGAGCAGGAGGCCGGACAGCGTCCAGCCGGGCGGCAGGGGAACGGCGCTGAGGTCCATGGGCGAGGTCGATTCCGTCCGCATTGTAGAATTCGCCTCGCTCCCATGGATACCCAACGCACCCTGTCGCCGCTCGCGGCTCGCATCGCCGCCGAGTTTCCCGCGCTCGCGCCCGCACCCGCCGCGACCCTCGAGCGCCTCGCCGATCGCAGCCTGCACCGGCAGGTGCCCGCGGGCACGGTGATGTTCAGCGCGCATACCCCCTGCGGGGGCTTTCCGCTGGTGCTCTCCGGAAGCATCAAGGTGCTGCAGCGCTACCCCAACGGCCGGGAGCTGCAGCTCTATCGGGTCAAGCCGGGCGAGTCCTGCCTGCTGTCGGGCAGCTGCCTGCTCGGCGAGGCGGAGTACGACGCGACCGGCATCGCCGAGACGGAGGTCGATCTGCTCGTCGTCCCGGCGTCGGAGTTCCACGCGCTGGTCGGCACCGACGAAACCTTCCGCCGGCACGTGTTCTCGCTTTTCTCCGACCGCCTGGCGGCGCTGATGCAGACGGTCGAGGCCATCGCCTACCAGAAGCTCGACCAGCGGCTGGCCGCGCTCCTCGTCGAGCGCGCGGGCGAAGGCCGCGAGGTCCAGGCGACGCACCAGGCGCTGGCCGACGACCTCGGCAGCGTGCGCGAGATCGTCTCGCGCCTGCTGCGCAACTTCGAGGATCGCGGCTGGGTCGAACTGGGACGCGAGCGGGTGCAGCTCGTCGATCCGTCCGCGCTGGCGGCGCTGGCGCGCGGCTGAGGTCGGGCGCGGCCGTCAGCGCATCGGGCCGACGCCGATCGGCGGCGGCGCGAGGTCGACGATCCGGCGGAACAGCGCCTCGAAGCCGACGCCCTGGTCGGTGCCGAGCAGCGGATCGGTGTGGCCGGCGAACGCGGCGTCGATCACCTCCCAGTCGGCGCTCGTCAGGTGTTCCTTCGCCAGCGGAATGACGTCGCGCTCCTCGCGCCGCAGGTGGTCCCAGTGGAACACCGCATACGCCTCGACCGCGTCGGCAAACGCCGGAAACTCGGCGGCGCCGCCTTCGCGGAAGCGTGCCAGCCGCTGCTCGAGCTCGCGGATCTTGTCGGCACCGATCTCGTGCTGGTTCTGCAGCAGGTCGATCAGCGGACCCGCGGGCGGGTGGCGGGTCCGCAGCAGCGCGAACAGGTACCGGTCCTCCTTCGGGTGATGGAACCGCTCCGGGAAGAGGTCGACGTAGTGGAGCATCGAGCCCAGCAGCGCGAAATCCGGGGTCGCGCCCCGGTCCCGGATTTCACGCACCAGGAACAGCAGTCCGTGCAGCACGGCCGCGAGCGTCCGGTGCTCGTCCTGGATGATCGCGATTGCACGCAAGGCGAATTCCCCGGCGACGTGGACCGCGCGGCGTTCCGCGCGGCGCATCGATTTGCGCCGCCGCGGGCGCGAAACCGATGGGGCATCGTAGGCTGCGGCACCGGCGGGGGCCTTAATCTGCGTCAATCGGCACGACCCCCGGCCTCCCGCCGGCCCGACCTGCCGCCCCCGCCGGCGCGGTAAGATCGGACCGAAGGCGCACTGCGCGCCGGGAGCCTCGATGAACCGCGACCCCTTCGGCGGCGCCGCCGCCTCGTTCGACGACCCGCTGGCCATGCTGTCGGCCTGTCATGGCCGCATCCGCCGGCAGCTCGACACGCTCGCGCGCCTCGAGCGGCACCTGCCCGAGCATGGCTGCGACACCGACGCCCGCGCCGCAGCGCGCGCGATCATCCGCTACTTCGACCTCGCCGCGCCGCATCATCACGAGGACGAGGAAGTCGACGTGTTCCCGCGCGTCGTCGCCCGAGCACCGGAGGCTGCGGACCTGGTCGCGCGGCTCGAGGACGACCATCGGACGCTGGCGGCGAACTGGCGCCACCTGCGGCCGCTGCTCGCGGGCATCGCGGCCGGCCAGCGCGCCGTGCTCCCGCCGCGGCTGGTCCGCGACGCGACGCTCGCCTACGACGCGCACATCGAGACCGAGGAAAACGAGCTGATACCGCTCGCGCGCGACGTGCTCCGGGTCGAGGAGATCGCGGCGATCGGCAAGGCGATGGCCGCGCGGCGGGGCGTCGCCGACACTCAGATGACCTTGGAGTAGCGCGCCGTTTCCGCCGCTTCGCGCAGGTGCCGGTCGAACTGCATCGCGACGATGCGCACCAGCAGCCGCCCGCGGGGCGTGACGACGATGCCGCGGTCGCCGACCTCGACGATGCCGTCGGCGGCGAGCGCCTTCAGCGCGACGAGCTCCGGCGCGAAATACTCGGCGAAGCGGACTCCGTGCTGCGCCTCGACCTCGGCGAAGTCGAGGTCGAAGTTGCACATCACGCTCTGGATGATCTCCCGGCGCAGCAGGTCGTCGGCATCGAGTTCCACCCCGCGCAGCACCGGCAGCGCGTGCCCGTCGAGGCGCTGGTAGTACTCTTCGAGCGTCTTCACGTTCTGCGCGTACGCGGCGCCGACCTTGCTGATCGCCGACATGCCGAACGACAGCATGTCGCAGTCCGGCTTGGTCGAATAGCCCTGGAAGTTGCGGTGGAGCCTGCGCTGCGCCTGCGCGACGGCGAGCTCGTCGGTCGGCTTGGCGAAATGGTCCATGCCGATGTAGACGTAGCCGGCCTCGCCCAGCTTGCTGATGGCGAGCGCGAGGATGTTGAGCTTGGTCTCCGGCGTCGGCACCGCCGCGGTGTCGATCCGCCGCTGCGGCTTGAACAGGTGCGGCACGTGCGCGTACGAGTACAGCGCGATGCGGTCCGGCGACGCCGCGATCACCTTGTCGAGCGTGACCGAAAAGCCGGCGAGCGTCTGCATCGGCAGCCCGTAGATCAGGTCGGCGTTCACCGAGACGAAGCCGTTGGCCCGCGCCGAGTCGATGACGACGCGCGTCTCCTCCTCGCTCTGGATCCGGTTCACCGCCTTCTGCACCGCGGGATCGAAGTCCTGGATGCCGATCGAGATGCGGTTGAAGCCGAGCCCGGCGAGATGCGCGACGTCGGCCGCGGTGACCTTGCGCGGATCGACCTCGATCGACACCTCGGCCTCCGGGGCGAAGCGGAACGCGCCGCGCAGCATGCCCATCAGCTCGGCCATCTCCTCGCGCGACAGGAACGTCGGCGTGCCGCCGCCCCAGTGCAGCTGCTCGACGGGCGGGCTCGCCCTCGACGAGCCCGGACACGATGCCGATTTCCCGCCCGAGGTAGCGGATGTACTTGGCCGAGCGGCCGTGGTCCTTGGTCACCACCTTGTTGCACGCGCAGTAGAAGCAGATGGTGTTGCAGAACGGCAGGTGCACGTACAGCGACAGCGGCTGCCGGGCATGGCCGTGGTTGCGCGCCGCCAGCGCGTTCACGTAGTGCTCGGACGTGAACCCGTCGTGGAAGCGGTCTGCCGTCGGGTACGAGGTATAGCGCGGCCCGAAGGTGTCGTACTTGCGGATCAGTCCGGTGTCGAGCACCAGGTCGCGGGCGGAAACGGTCGGCATGGAAATCCTCGAAACGGGCGTGCTGCCCTGCTGCGTCGGATTGTCACGCCTGGTGTAACACCCGGCCTTGACCGAGGTCAACCGGCCGGCACGGCCCCGGGGTCAGACCGTCAGCCGCTCGCGGACGCCGTCGCGCTCCATGTCCGCGCCCTGGCCGGCCATCACGACCTCGCCCCGGGACAGCACGACGTACCGGTCGGCGAGCGAACGGGCGAAGTCGTAGTACTGCTCGACCAGCAGGATCGCCATCCGGCCCTCGCCGGCCAGCAGCCGGATCGCCCGCTCGATGTCCTTGATGATCGACGGCTGGATGCCCTCGGTCGGCTCGTCGAGGACCAGCAGCTTCGGCTCGAGCGCCAGCGCACGGCCGATCGAGAGCTGCTGCTGCTGGCCGCCGGAGAGGTCGCCGCCGCGCCGGCTGCGCATGTCCTTCAGCACCGGGAACATCTCGTAGATGCGGTCCGGAACGAGGCTGCCGCGCGGCCGCGTCGCGAGGCCGAGCTTCAGGTTCTCCTCCACCGTCAGCCGCGGGAAGATCTCGCGTCCCTGCGGCACGTAACCGAGACCGCGGCGCGCGCGCTCGTACGGCGGGGCGCGGGTGATGTCCTCGCCTGAAAGCGCGATCGAGCCCGAACGGGCGGGCAGCAGCCCCGCGATGCACTTCAGCAGCGTCGTCTTGCCCACGCCGTTGCGTCCCAGCACCGCCGTCACCTTGCCGGTCGGCGCCTCGAAGCTGATGTTGCGCAGCGTGTGGCTGCCGCCGTAGTACTGGTTGAGCGCGTCGACGGTCAGCACGGTCTAGCGTCCCAGGTAGACTTCGATCACGCGCGGATCGGCCGACACCACGCCCAGCGGACCCTCGGCGAGCACCCGGCCCTCGTGCAGCACCGTGACCTTGCGCGCGATGCGGCCGACGAATTCCATGTCGTGCTCGACGACGACCACCGAGTGGCGCCCGGCCAGCGTGAGGCAGAGTTCGGCGGTGCGCATCGTCTCCTCGTCGGTCATTCCCGCGACCGGCTCGTCGAGCAGGATCAGGCGCGGCTCCTGCATCAGCAGCATGCCGATCTCCAGCCACTGCTTCTGGCCGTGCGACAGGAGCCCGGCGGGCCGGTCGAAGACGTCGCCCAGCTGCACCAGCGCCAGCGTGTCGGCGATGCGGTCGAGCTCCGCGCTGCCGAGGCGCGCGAACAGCGTGCTGCGCGCGCGCTTGTCGGCGGTCATCGCGAGCTCGAGGTTGTCGAACACCGTGTGCCGCTCGAACACCGTCGGCTTCTGGAACTTGCGCCCGATGCCGGCCTGCGCAATCTCGGCTTCGGTGAGCTTGGCGAGGTCGATGGTCTGGCCGAAGTACGCGGTGCCGGCGTCGGGCCTGGTCTTGCCGGTGATGACGTCCATCATGGTCGTCTTGCCGGCGCCGTTGGGTCCGATGATGCAGCGGAGCTCGCCGTCGTCGATGGTCAGCGTCAGGTCGTTGAGGGCCCGGAAGCCGTCGAAGCTGACGGTGATGCCGTCGAGGTACAGGATCGGCCCGTGCGTCGTGTCGACCGCGTCGGTCGCGAAACGCATGCCGATCTGCGCGTCGTGGCCGGTGCCGGCGTCGGTGGTGCGCAGCGCGTCGCTCATGGCCGCCGCCGGAACAGGCTGACGACGCCGCCGGGAAGGAACACCGTGACGGCGATGAACAGGAAGCCGAGGAAGAACAGCCAGAACTCCGGGAACGCGACGGTGAACCAGCTCTTGGCGCCGTTGACCAGCACGGCACCGACGATGCCGCCGATCAGCGTGCCGCGGCCGCCGACCGCGGTCCAGATCGCGATCTCGATCGAGTTGGCCGGCGACATCTCGCCCGGGTTGATGATGCCCACCTGCGGCACGTACAGGGCCCCGGCGATGCCGCACATCACCGCGGACAGCGTCCATACGAAGAGCTTGTAGTGGACCGGGTTGTAGCCGCAGAACATCACGCGGCTCTCGGCGTCGCGGATCGCCGCCAGCACCCGCCCGAGCTTGGACGTGACGACGAACCGGCCGAGCAGCAGCGCGCCGAAGAGCGCCAGCCCGGTCAGCGCGAACAGCGTCGCCCGCGTCTCCGGCGCCGCGATCGGAAAGCCCAGGATCCGCTTGAAGTCGGTGAAGCCGTTGTTGCCGCCGAACCCGGTGTCGTTGCGGAAGAACAGCAGCATGAACGCGTAGGTCAGCGCCTGCGTGATGATCGAGAAGTAGACACCCTTGATGCGCGAGCGGAACGCGAACCAGCCGAACACGAACGCCAGCAGCCCCGGCACCAGCACGACCAGCAGCGCCGCGTACCAGAACCGGTCGGTGAAGCTCCAGTACCAGGGGTAGGACTTCCAGTCGAGGAACACCATGAAGTCGGGCAGGTCGCTGGCGTAGACGCCTTCGCGCCCTATGGAGCGCATCAGGTACATGCCCATCGCGTAGCCGCCCAGCGCGAAGAACAGTCCGTGGCCCAGCGACAGGATGCCCGCGAAGCCCCAGATCAGGTCCATCGCCAGCGCGACGATCGCGTAGCACATGATCTTGCCCGCGAGCGTGACGAACCAGTCGGGGACGTGCAGCGCGTGGTCCGCCGGCAGCGCCAGGTTCGCCGCCGGCAGCAGCACGGTGACGACGACGAGCGCGGCGACGAAGGCGGACCAGCCGCGCCGGGTGAACAGCGCGCGCGTCGGCGCCGCGAGCGGCGGGCGCGACGCGCCGACCGCGGCGGCGGCCGCCGGGATCGCGGCTTCCCGCGGAACGACGGCCGATGCGACCGATGCCGGCGGCGACGACGTGGCGGGCGCGTCCATCGCCGTCATCCCTCCGCCATCCGTCCCTTGAGCGCGAACAGGCCCTGCGGACGCTTCTGGATGAACACGATGATGAAGACCAGCACGATGATCTTCGCCAGCACCGCTCCGGACCACGCCTCGAGGAACTTGTTGACGACGCCGAGCCCGAGCGCCGCGACGACGGTGCCGGCCAGCTGGCCGACGCCCCCCAGCACGACGACCATGAACGAGTCGACGATGTAGCTCTGGCCGAGGTCGGGACCGACGTTGCCGATCTGGGACAGCGCGCAGCCGGCGAGCCCGGCGATGCCGGACCCCAGCCCGAACGCCAGCATGTCGACGCGGCCGGTCGGGACGCCCAGGGCGCTCGCCATCGGCCGGTTCTGCGTGACCCCCCGGACGAACAGCCCCAGCCGCGTCCGGTTGAGCAGCACGTAGACGAGTCCCAGCACCGCGAAGGCGAAGGCGACGATGACGATGCGGCTCCACGGCAGCACCGCGCCCTCGATCATCGTCAGGCCGCCGGACATCCAGGCGGGATTCTCGACCTGGACGTTCTGCGCGCCGAAGATCGTGCGCATCGCCTGGATCAGGATCAGCGAAAGTCCCCAGGTCGCGAGCAGCGTTTCCAGCGGCCGCCCGTAGAGGAAGCGGATGACCGTGCGCTCCATCGCCATGCCGACCAGCGCCGACGCGGCGAAGGCGACCGGGAGCGCCGCCAGCAGATAGGCGTCGAACGCGGCGGGCAGGTACTGGCGGAACAGGTTCTGGACGACGTAGGTCGCGTAGGCGCCGATCATGATCAGCTCGCCGTGCGCCATGTTGATCACGCCCATCAGCCCGTAGGTGATGGCCAGGCCGAGCGCCGCCAGCAGCAGGATGCTGCCCAGCGACAGCCCGCTGAACACGCGGGCGACGAGCTCGCCGGTGGCGAACCGACCCTCGATCGCGCGCAGGCTCTTCTCGGCCTCGGCGCGGACGTCGCCGTCGGGCTCGGCCCAGGCGTCGCCCTTCTTCGCCACCAGGCCGATGAGCAGCGTGCGGGTCGCCGGACTCGTGCTGTCGGCGAGCGCCCGGATCGCCGCGATCCGCACCGCCTTGTCGGGACTGGCCAGACGCAGCGTCGCCGCCGACACCGCGAGCAGTTCGCGGATCTCGGTGTCGGCTTCGCGCGCGACCGCACGCTCGATCGCCGGCAGCACGCCCTCGTCGGCGCCGGCCTGCAGCGCCCTGGCGGCGGCGAGGCGCACGGCGCGATCCGGCGACGCGAGCTTCAGCGCGGCGATGGCCGAGGCGAGCTCGCGGCGAACACGATTGTTGACGACGAGGTCGTCGAGGCTTTCGGGCAGCGGCGCGATCGCCGCGCCGGTGACGGCGTCCACCGCCCGGTCGGCGCGGACGACGAGGATCGTCGTCTCGCCCGCGGTCTTCACTTCGTCGGCGGCCACTGCCTCGAGCAGCGCCAGCGCGCCTTCGGGCGCTTCGGCCGCCAGCGCGTTGATCGCCCTGATCTTCGCGTCGTTGTCGCCGAACGCGAGGTCACGCACCGTGGCGTCCGGAAGGGCGGCCGCCGCCCCCCCGGCCGCCGCGGCCAGTGACACGCACAACACCATCCTGCGCAGCGCGGCCGCGATCGACACGAGCACTCCTTTCAGTTTGGGGGCGGGTGCCGACGCGGCGACGCGTCACTTCTTTTCCGGCTCGTCCTTCTTCTTGTCGTTGCCGGCGATGAACGGGCTCCACGGCTTGGCCTGGATCGGACCGGGCGTCTTCCAGACGACGTTGAACTGGCCGTTCGACTGCACCTCGCCGATGAACACCGGCTTCCACAGGTGGTGGTTCTTCTCGTCCATCTTGGCGGTGAAGCCCGACGGCGCCTTGTACGTCTGGCCGGCCATCGCCGCGATCACCTTGTCCGGATCGGTCGACTTCGCCTTCTCGACCGCCTGCTTCCACATGTGGATGCCGATGAACGTGGCTTCCATCGGGTCGTTGGTCAGCGGCTTGTCGGCGCCGGGCAGCTTCTTCGCCTTGGCGTAGTCGGCCCACTGCTTCTTGAACGCGTCGTTGACCGGATTCTTGAGCGACATGAAGTAGTTCCACGCCGCGAGGTGGCCGACCAGCGGCTTGGTGTCGACGCCGCGCAGCTCCTCTTCGCCGACCGAGAACGCCACCACCGGCACGTCGGTCGCCTTGAGGCCCTGGTTGCCCAGTTCCTTGTAGAACGGCACGTTCGAGTCGCCGTTGATCGTCGAGACGACGGCCGTCTTGCCGCCGGCCGAGAACTTCTTGATGTCGGCGACGATGGTCTGGTAGTCGCTGTGCCCGAACGGCGTGTACTTCTCGTCGATGTCCTTGTCGTCGACGCCCTTCGACTTCAGGAACGCGCGCAGGATCTTGTTGGTCGTGCGCGGGTAGACGTAGTCGGTGCCGAGCAGCACCCAGCGCTTGGCGCCGCCGCCTTCCTTGCTCATCAGGTACTCGACCGCGGGGATCGCCTGCTGGTTCGGCGCCGCGCCCGTGTAGAACACGTTCTTGGACAGCTCCTCGCCCTCGTACTGGACCGGGTAGAACAGCACGCCGTTGAGTTCCTCGAACACCGGCAGCACCGACTTGCGCGACACCGAGGTCCAGCAGCCGAACACGGCGGCGACCTTGTCCTGCGTCAGCAGCTGGCGGGCCTTCTCGGCGAACAGCGGCCAGTTCGACGCCGGATCGACGACGACGGGCTCGAGCTGCTTGCCCAGCACGCCGCCCTTCTTGTTGATGTCGTCGATCGTCATCAGCGCGACGTCCTTCAGCACCGTTTCGCTGATGGCCATCGTCCCCGACAGCGAGTGCAGGATGCCTACCTTGATGGTGTCGGCGGCGAGCGCCGGTCCGGCCGAATAGCCCGCGGCGGCGAGCGCGGCGGTGAGGGCGAGGCGTTGCAGGAAGCGTCTGCGTTGCATGGAGTTCCCCGTGAGCGTGTTGGAGGTGCGAGCGATGACTTCGGCGAGAGCCGCGGCCGCGCGCATCATCCGATGAGATCGCAGCGAACCGTGTCCGTCGTACATTGCATTGCACAATGCATGCCATCCGGGCCACCCGGGACCAACCACCTGTTTCGTAATGATTTAGTGCGTCGGCCAGCACCGGATCCGGTGGTGGGTGGTGCACTGCGCCGGAGGGCTGCGCATCATCCTGGTGCGCGAGGCCCGGGCTCCGCACGAATTCGGGCGCGGGCGACCGGACTAGAGGTTGGTGAACACCAACAGGCGCTTGCCGCGCATCCGGCGCGCGTCGGCGTCGATCACCCGCAGCGACGCGCCCACCGCGCGCTGCCCGGTATCCGCGCTTGCCGGAGCCTCAGGCGACGGGGGGCGAGAGGAAACGCTCGAAGCGCTCGCGCAACTCGCCGGCGATCGGCACCGGCTTGCCGGTGTCCATCGTCGCGAGGACGACGACGAGCCGGGCGCGGATGCGGACGACCCCGCCTCGGCTCGCCGTCACCGCCAGCGTCATCGACGCGTTGCCGAGCTTTTCCACTTCGAGCCGGAACGTCAGCCGGTCCCCCACGCGACTGGGAACGAGAAAGTCGCATTCGAGGTGCGCCATCGGCAGTCCGAGACGCTCGATCCCGTGAAAGGTGCTGAAGGGATGCCCCAGCCCCTCGTCGAACCAGTCCTCGACCAGCTCGTTCATCAGCACGAAGTACTGGGGGTAGAAGACGATGCCCGCGGGATCGCAGTGGTGGAAGCGGATCAGCTTGTCGCGTTCGTACGGCACGTCGGTCTCCGGCGGAAGAAGCAGGCGAATGCCCGCGATCGTACCGCGAGGCGGCGCGCCGGCCGCGGTGCCTTCGCCGTCGGCGCCTGCCGGCGCCGGCCCTTCCCGCGCGCGGGTCAGGTCCCGGGCGGCGGCACGACCGCGGTGGCCTCGAGTTCGATCTTGCCGGGACTGTCGAGAAGGTCGGCGACGAAGATCATGCTCATCGCCGGAAAGTGCCGGCCCATCCGCGCGCGCCAGATGCGACCGAGCTCGGGGCGCGCGGCGAGATATGCTGGCTTGTCGCAGCAGAACGCGGTGATCCGGCAGATGTGCTCGGGCCGCCCGCCGGCGGCGGCGACCACGGCGATCACGTTGGCCAGTGCCTGGTCGAACTGCGGCGCGAGCTCTTCCGACGCGAAGCGCTGGTCGGCGTCCCATCCGACCTGCCCCGCGACGAACACCAGGCGGCCCGGCGTCACCGCGACGCCGTTCGCGTAGCCGATCGGCGGGGCCCAGCCCGGCGGCAGCAGCACGTCCATGGTGACTCCTAGTCGAGGTAGCGCGGCGGGTCCGGGTCGGTGGCCCAGTCGGCGTCGGGCCGCGGCACCTTGGCCATCCAGGCCTTCACCAGCGCCACGTGCTCGCGTTCCTCCTCCTCCATCTCCCGCGCGACCCGCTTGACCGCCGGCACCTTGACCGCCTTCGCCAGCGCTCCGAAGAAGCGCAGCGCACGCTCTTCGCAGGCGAGCGCGAGTTCCAGCGCGTGCCAGGGCTGCATCAGGTAATGGACGGCGTCCTGCGGCGCGGACTCCGGCGCCTCGAAGCCGGGCCACGGCGGCGGGCCGCTCGGCAGCGGTGGCGGGGCAGTCCAGCCCATCTGCCGCATCACCTTCTCGGCGTGCCTGCCTTCGATGACGGCCATCTTGCGGAACAGTGCGCAGACCTCGCGATTGTTGTGCATTTCCATCGCGTCGGCGAGCTCGGTGTACCGCTCGGTGGCATCCAGTTCGATGCGCAGCGCCCAGGCCATCAGCGCCGGGATCGACGTCGGCGGTCCCGCGAGCTTCGGCGCGGCGGGCCCGGACTTCGCCGCGGCACGACCGGCTTTCGGCGCCGAGGGCTTGCGCGTGGAGGCCGCCGTACCGGCTTTCGCCGCCGCGGGCTTGCGCCTGGAGGCCGCGGTACCGGCTTTCGGCGCCGCGGACTTGCGCGTGGAGGCCGCGCTGCCGGCTTTCGGCGCCACGGGCTTGCGGGCGGCGGTCATGGCGCGAACTCCGTTTCCAGGTCGGCCAGCGGCACCGGCTGCCCGCGCGGGCCCAGCGGGTACGGCTGGCGGTTGCCGGCGTAGAGCACGCCGATGTTGAGGCCGTCGTCGGTCATCACGCGACGCGCCGCCTTGGCCGGATCGTGGGTGACGGTGACCGACGCCGGGTGCGCGAGCTCCTTCCAGTCGCGCTGCTCGGGGCGGAACGTCACGCAGGGCGACAGGATCTCGACGAAGGAGAAGCCCGGGTGCCGCACCGCCTGCGCGATGATATCGGCGGTGCCGTTCGGATCTCCGGAGAACGCACGGGCGACGAAGTTGGCGCCCGACGCCAGCGCGATCACCAGCGGATGGAATGCCCGTATGCCGGTGCCGCCCGGGGCGAGCTTGGAATCCCAGTCTGGCTCGGTCGTCGGCGACGGCTGGCCCTTGGTCATCCCGTAGACGTGGTTGTCCATCACGATGTAGGTGAGGTCGACGTTGCGGCGGCACGCGTGCAGGAAGTGGTTGCCGCCGATCGAATAGCCGTCGCCGTCGCCGCCTGCGACCAGCACGGTGAGCTCGGGCCGCGCCAGCTTGACGCCGGTGGCGGCGGCGAGCGCGCGGCCATGCACGCCGTGGAAGCCGTAGCAGGTCGTGTACGCGGGAATCCGCGACGAGCAGCCGATGCCGGAAACGACGACCACGTCCTCGGGCGGGAGCGCGAGCTTGGCCAGCGCCTTGGTGATCGACGACAGCACCGCGTAGTCGCCGCAGCCGGGGCACCAGATCGGCTTGGCCGCGGACTTGTAGGTCTTCGGAGTGAACGCGGCTGCCGGGACGACGGCCTCGGAAACGTCGGTGGCGGTGTCGGTGGAGGTCATGGTCAATTCAGGCGACGAGCGCTGCCGCGTGCGCGGCAGCGAGGATGGCGGCGGCGAGCTCCGCCGGCTTCAGCGGCAGCGGACCCGGCCGGTGGAAGGTCTGCGGACGGCCGGGGAGGTCGAACCAGGCGCGCAGGTAACGGTAGAACTGCGCGCCGTGGTTCTGCTCGACGACGAGCACCTGCCTGACGCCGGCCAGCGCCGCGTCGAGCTTCTCGGGCAGCGCGGGCGCGATCAGCCGCATGGCCACCAGCCGCGCCCGGACGCCGGACGCGGCGGCGCGGCCGATCGCCTCGCGCACCGGGCCGGTCGCGGAACCGAAGGTGATGACGGCGAGCTCGCCGTCGCCTTCGACGTCGGCCCAGTAGTCGCCGTATTCGTGGAGGGCAAGCTTGCGCGCGCGCTTGTCGAGCTGCACGCCGTGGTCGCGCGCCGCGGACGAAGGCGTCCCGGCCTCGTTCTTCTCCAGGCCATCCGCGGTGTAGGCGAGACCCGGCGTCCCGGGCAGCGCCATCGGCGAGACCCCCGACGGCGTGTCGCGGTAGCGCTTGTAATCGGGGGTGCCCGCGGGCGCGACGGTGCGGGCCGCGACCCAGCCGGCGTCGGCCGGCCGGTCGATGATCGCCCGCGACTGGCCCATGAACTGGTCCGACAGCACGATCGCCGGGGCCTGCAGCGCTTCGGCGAGATGGACCGCCCACTGGGTCGTCGCCAGGCAGTCGGCAATGGAAGTCGGCGCGACGACGATGCGCGGGGCGTCGCCGTGCAGCCCCGACACCGCGTACGACAGGTCGCTCTGCTCGCTCTTCGCGGGAATGCCGGTCGACGGCCCGCCGCGCATGACGTCGACGACGACGACCGGCACTTCGGCGCTGACGGCGAGTCCGATGCCCTCGGTCATCAGCGCGAGTCCGGGTCCGGCGGTCGCCGTCAGCGAGGGCACCCCGGCGAACGACGCCCCGACGATCATGTTGATCGACGCCAGCTCGTCCTCGGCCTGCAGCAGCGTGCCGCCGACCCTGGCCAGCGCGGGCGCCATCCATTCGAGCAGCTCGGTCGCCGGGGTGATCGGGTAGGCGGCGACGAAACGCACGCCGCCGCGGATCGCGCCGTAGCCGGCCGCCTCGTTGCCCGAGATCAGCCACCGGCCCGGCCGCGGGTCGAGCGGCGGCAGCGCCGGCAGGCGGCCGACCGCCGCGACCGCCTCGCGCCCGGCCGCCAGCGCCGCCAGGTTCGCTTCGAGCGACGCGCGGTCCCGCTTCCAGGAATCGGTCAGCGCCGCGCCGACGGCCTCGTCGGGCAGCCCCATCAACGCGGCGGCCGCCCCCAGCGCGACCATGTTGGTCCAGCTGCCGGCAATCGCCTTGGCGAGCTTCTTCAGCGGCAGCGCGACGTGCCGGGCGCCGCTGGCGATGAATGCCTCCGGTGGCTCACCCTCGGCCTCGTCGCCGACGAGGAGGCTGGCCGGCCCGAGCGGAATCTCGTCGGCGAAGCGGTGGACGTTCTGCCAGTCCAGCGCGAGCAGCAGGTGGAAGCGGTCGTCGAGCGAGGCGACGGGCCGCGGCGCGATGCGCAGCAGCGCCGCGGCTTCGCCGCCCCGGATCTGCGGCCCGCTGGTGCGGACCATGAGGCCGTAGGCGCCGGCCTTGGCGGCGGCGGACAGCAGCAGCGTGCCCGCGGTCATCACGCCGGAGCCGCCGCTGCCGGCGAGGGCGACCGACAGGCCGGCGGCGGCCGCGGTCGCGTCGATGGTCGTTTCGGTCATGGTGAGCGCGAGCTTCGCGCGTCGTCCGGAATTGCGGATTGACGCGGATCAAGGACTTCGCAATCGACGTTCGGCACAGTAGTGGCCATAAATTGGTATTGCAGTACCGATTTACCATATTCACGGGGCTGGCGCCGCGCGGCGCCAGCCCGGACTCCGAGGGGGATCCGTTCCATGCCGATCGCGGCGCACCGCTGGCTGATGACCGCACCCGGGGCGCCGCTCGCACGCGCCGCGTTCGACGCCACGCCCGGCCCGGGCGAGGTCGCCGTGGCCGTCGCCGGCTGCGGCGTCTGCCACACCGACCTCGGCTACTACTACGACGGCGTGCGGACCAACGCGGCTCTGCCGCTGGCGCTGGGCCACGAGGTCTCCGGGCGGGTCGTCGCCGCCGGCGACGGCGCCGGCGGCTGGGTCGGTCGCGCCGTGATCGTCCCGGCGGTGCTGCCCTGCGGCGACTGCGACCTCTGCCGCCGCGGCCTGGAGCCGATCTGCCGCGGCCAGAAGATGCCCGGCAACGACATCCAGGGCGGCTTCGCCTCGCACATCGTCGTCCCCGCCCGGGGCCTGTGCCCAGTCGACGAGGGCCGACTCGCCGCCGCCGGCCTGTCGCTGGCCGAGGTCTCGGTCGTCGCCGACGCCCTGACCACGCCGTACCAGGCGGTCCGCCGCGCCGGCGTGGCCCCCGGCAGCCTCGCGATCGTCGTCGGTGCCGGCGGCGTCGGCGGCTACTGCGCGCAGGTCGCCGCGGCGTTCGGCGCCGCGGTCGTCGCGATCGACGTCGATCCGGCCAAGCTGGACGCGATCGCCGCGCACGGCGCCTCGCTCACCCTCGACGCGCGGGCGCACGACGCGAAGGCGCTGAAGGGCGCCGTCGCCGGCTTCGCCAGGGCGCGGGGGCTCCGCCCCACCGAGTGGTTCATCTTCGAGTGCTCGGGCACCGCTGCCGGCCAGCTGGCCGCCTGGGGCCTGCTGGTGCACGGCGCGACGCTTTCGGTGGTCGGCTTCACGATGGACAAGGTCGAGCTGCGGCTGTCGAACCTGATGGCCTTCGACGCGCGTGCCATCGGCAACTGGGGCTGCCCGCCCGAGTTCTATCCGGCGGCCCTGGACCTCGTCCTCGACGGCAAAGTCGCGCTCAAGCCCTTCGTCGAAACGCACCCGCTCGACGACATCAACCACGTTTTCGACGCCGTCCACCGCCGCGAGATCCGCCGGCGCGCGGTGCTCGTACCCGCGTGAAGGAGACCGCCCGCATGAACGCCCCGGACGCACCGCGCAATTTCAAGGACCACAGCCTGGTGGCCGACTTCTCCCGGCCCGGCGTCCGCTTCGAGCGCCGGCCGGCGAAGACGCCCGACGGCACCGTCGCCGACGCGCTCTTCAACGCCTGGATCACGCTGGACAACCCGGCGCAGTTCAACTCGTACACGACCGACATGGTGAAGGGCGTGATTCTGGCGTTCCGCGCGGCATCGGACATGCGCGACGTCAACGCGGTCGTGTTCACCGGCGCGGGCGACAAGGCGTTCTGCACCGGCGGCAACACCAAGGAGTACGCCGAGTACTACGCCGGGCACCCCCAGGAATACCGGCAGTACATGCGCCTGTTCAACGACATGGTCAGCGCGATCCTCGTCTGCGACAAGCCGGTGATCTGCCGCGTCAACGGCATGCGCATCGGCGGCGGCCAGGAAATCGGAATGGCCTGCGACTTCTCCGTCGCGCAGGACCTCGCACGCTTCGGCCAGGCGGGGCCCAAGCACGGGTCGGCGCCGATCGGCGGCGCCACCGACTTCCTCCCGCTGCTGGCCGGCACCGAGCGCGCGATGGCCGCCTGCGTGCTCTGCGAGCCGTTCTCGGCGCACAAGGCCTACCAGATGGGCGTGCTCACCGACATCGCGCCGGCGCTGCGCATCGATGGCAGCTTCGTCGCCAACCCGCTGGTCGAGACCCAGCGGATGACCGACGGGTACGGCCGCTTCGTCTTCGGCGAGCCGAAGACCGGCGACGCGCTGAAGGAGGCCAAGGCGCTGCTGGCCCGCGGCACCGTCGACCTGTCGCTGCTCGACGCCCGGGTCGAGGACCTCTGCGCGAAGATGCTGCTTACCTTTCCCGACTGCACGACCAAGACGCTGGAGGAACTGCGCAAGCCCAAGCTCGAGGCGTGGAACCGGAACAAGGAAGATTCCCGCGCCTGGCTCGCGCTCAACATGATGACCGAGGCGCGCGCGGGCTTCCGCGCGTTCAACGAGGGGACGAAGGAATCGCGCGAAGTCGACTTCGTCGCGCTGCGCCAGGCGCTGGCGCGCGGCCAGGCCTGGGACGAGGCCTTCACCGACGGCCTGATGCCGGCGGCGCGCCGTGGCTGACCCCGTCGCGGCAGGCCCGCTGCGCGTCGCGCTGCAGCGCGACGGCGCGCTGCTGCGCCTCACCCTGGCCCGGCCCAAGTCCAACATCGTCGACGCGCAGATGATCGCCGCGCTCGACGCCGCCCTCGCCCGCCACGCCGGCAGTGCGGCGCTGCGCGGCGTGCTGCTCGACGCCGACGGCCCCCACTTCAGCTTCGGCGCCAGCGTCGAGGAGCACCTGCCCGGCGCCTGCGCCGGGATGCTCCGTTCGCTGCACGCGCTGATCGTCACGATCCTGGCGTTCCCGGCGCCGATGCTCGTGGCGGTCCGCGGCCAGTGCCTCGGCGGCGGGCTCGAGGTCGCGCTCGCGGGCAGCCTGATCTTCGCCGCGCCGGACGCGCAGCTGGGACAGCCGGAAACGAAGCTGGGCGTCTTCGCCCCGGCCGCCTCGGTGCTGCTGCCGTACCGGGTCAACGCGGCGACCGCCGAGGACCTGCTGCTGTCGGGCCGCAGCGTCGGCGCCGGTGAAGCGCATTCGATGGGCCTGGTCCAGGCGGTCGCCGACGATCCGGCGGCGGCGGCGCTGGCGTGGTTCGACGCGCACCTGGCGCCGAAGAGCGCGGCAGCCATACGCCATGCGCTCGCCGCGGCACGCAGCGCGCGCATCGACGCCGTTCGCCGCGCGCTCGCCGACGTCGAGCGCCTCTACCTCGATGACCTGATGAAAACCCGCGACGCGAACGAGGGGCTCGCCGCCTTCATCGCCCGCCGCCCACCCGTCTGGGAGCACCGCTGATGGCCGCCACCCCCGCCACGCCGCCGCGAGCGATCGAGATCATCTCGCGCTGCCAGACCCTGTTCGAGGATCTCGACTTCACCGCCGTCAAGCAGTGGAAGGCCGCGGCGCCGGGCCGCAAGGCCATCGGCTACATGCCGGTCTACGTCCCCTGCGAGCTCATCCACGCCGCGGGCATGCTGCCGGTCGGCGTCCTCGGCGGCGGCGACTCCCTCGAGGTCATCCAGGGCGACGCGTACTACCAGAGCTACATCTGCCGCATACCGCGGTCGACCATCGAGCTGGGGCTCACCGGCCGGCTGGACTGCCTCGACGGCATGCTGTTCCCGTCGATCTGCGACGTGATCCGCAACCTGTCCGGCATGTGGCAGATCCTGTTCAAGGACAAGTACGTCCGCTACCTCGACGTCCCGCAGAACTACGACGACGCGATCGGCGGCAAGTTCTACCGGGAGGAGCTCGCGGTCCTGCGCGAGGACCTGGGCCGCCTGCGCGGGGCGCCGGTCACCGACGCCGAGATCAACGCCTCGATCCGCGTCTACAACGACAACCGGGCGGCCGTCCGCGAGCTGTACGCGTACCGGGCGGCGAAGCCGTGGCAGGCGCCGACCTCCGAGGTCTACCTGCTGCTGCGCGCGGGCATGGTGCTGCCGCCGGAGGAGCACACGCTGCTCGTCCGCGAATACCTGCGCGCCGTCGACGAGCTGCCGCGCCCGAAGCGCGACAACGCGCGCGTCGTGATCAACGGCTCGTTCTGCGAGCAGCCGCCGCTCGGCCTGATCAAGTCGATCGAGATGGCCGGCTGCTACGTCGTCGACGACGACTTCATGCTCGGCACGCGCTGGCTGCTCGACGAGGTGCCCGCCGACGGGGATCCGCTGGCCGAGCTGTCGAAGGCGTTCCTGCACCGCTCGGCGTCGACCGCCGCGAAGTACGACGCGAAGCGCGAGGACAAGGGCCAGTTCCTGCTGAAGCAGGTCGCGACGCGCGGCGCCGAGGGCGTCGTCTTCGCCGCGCCGTCGTTCTGCGACCCGGCGCTGCTCGAGCGGCCGATGCTGCAGGACGTGCTCGCGCGGCAGAAGATCCCCTACACCGCGTTCAAGTACGCCGAGAACACCGGTCAGATGGCGCCGATCCGCGAGCAGGCGGGCACCTTCGCCGACTCGATCAAGCTGTGGAACGAAGCATGAGACTCGAAGGAGCCGCCGCATGACCACCGCCGCAGCGATGCCCGCCAGCCCGAAGAAGCCGCCCAGCGTCCAGAAGGAGGACGCGATGTGGCTGCAGAAGGAACTGATCAACCGGAACTACATGGAGCTCGCGACCGCCCGCGCGCAGAACCGCAAGGTGTCCGCCACCTTCGTGCCGGGCAACCTGAACGAGCTCCTGATGTGCTTCGACTTCGCGCGCAGCCTGCCGGAGACCAACGCGCTGCAGAACGGCATGCGCAAGAAGTCGGGCAAGTTCATCATGGACGCCGAGCGCGACGGCCAGTCCGAGGACGTCTGCACCTACGTGAAGGCGGACCTGGGGATGATGCTCGGCGGCGAGATCGGTCCCACCGGCGAGCCGCTGCCGACGCCGGACGTGCTGCTGCTGTCCTACACCGGTTGCTTCACGTTCATGAAGTGGTTCGAGCTCATCCGCCACAAGTACGGCTGCGAGACGGTGATGCTCCACGTGCCCTACCAGGGCGAGGGCAGGATCGCGCCCAACATGCGCGACTACGTCGTCAAGCAGCTGAAGGAGACGGTGATCCCGACGCTGGAGCGGATCTCGGGCGTCAAGTTCGACATCGACCGCCTGCGCCAGTACATGAGGGAATCGCAGAAGGCCGAGGACGACCTGGTCGCGGTGCTGCAGTCGGCGAAGAACAGGCCGTCGCCGATCGACGGCTACTTCGGCGCCGTCTACTACATCGGCCCCATCTTCACCGCGTTCCGCGGCACGCCGGAGGCCACCGAGTACTACCGGGTGCTGCGGCAGGAGATCGAGCAGCGCGTGCGGGACGGCAAGGGGCCGGTGACGCCCGAGGGCGAGATGGGCGAGGAGAAGTACCGGCTGATCGTCGAGGGCCCGCCCAACTGGACCAGCTTCCGCGACTTCTGGAAGATGTTCTACGACGAGGGCGCCGTGGTCGTTTCGTCGACCTACGCGAAGGTCGGCGGGCTCTACGACTTCGGCTTCCGCCACGACGCCGACCGCCCGCTGGAGTCGCTCGCCGAGTACTGCCTCGGCTGCTACACCAACCTCAACCTGCCTTCGCGCATCGACATGATCTGCCGGTACATCGACGAGTACCAGGCCGACGGCCTGCTGATCAACTCGATCAAGAGCTGCAACAGCTTCTCCGCCGGGCAGCTGCTGATCCTGCGCGAGGTCGAGCGGCGGACCGGCAAGCCGGCGGCGTTCATCGAGACCGACCTCGTCGACCCCCGATACTTCTCGGCGGCGAACGTGAAGAACCGGCTCGAGAGCTACTTCCAGATGGTCAAGCAGAAGCGCGCCGCCGCCGGCGCACACTGACCGCCAACCGGGGAACCCGCCCATGCGCTGCTTCATCGGCATCGATCTCGGCTCGACGACGACCAAGGCGGTCGTCATCGACGAGAACCAGAACATCCTCGGCCGCGGCATCACCAACTCGCGCTCGAACTACGACACCGCCGCGGCGATCGCCAAGCAGGAGGCGCTGGTCAACGGCCGTTTCCACCTGTTCCGGCAGGCGCTGGGCAGCACCTCGGCGCTGAACGGCGACCTCGACGGCTTCCTCGGCCAGCTGGAGCGCGATTTCCGGCTCGAGCAGTACCTGGAGCAGCTCGCCGACCTCGAAGCCACCTGCCGGCGGAGCCTCGAGAGCGCGAAGTTCGGCGACGCGGGCAGGGGCGTCGGCGTGGCGCTGGCCGAGGTGTTCCGGCGGCTGGCCGAGGATGCGGCGGCCCAGTTCGCGCCGGGCGCGAAGCGCAAGAGCGACTTCTTCCGCGACATCGCCGGCAGCCAGTACCTCGCCATCGGCGAGGCGGTGGCGAAGGAGTCGGGCATCCGCTACGACCACCTGCTCAACGTGTTCGACCGCTCGATCATCGAGGTCGAGAACCGCGTCTACGGCGAGTCGATCAAGCGCCACCTCGAGAGCGCGCTCGAGCGCACCTTCGTCGCGCTGCCGGCGACGGCCGGCCGCCGCGCGCAGGTGGAGGCGCCGATCAAGGGCATCCTCGACCTGGCGATGGAGGAGACCTACGTCGTCGGCACCGGCTACGGTCGCGCCCGCCTGCCGTTCTCGAAGGAGCACATCCGGTCGGAGATCCTGTGCCACGGCCTCGGGGCGCACGTGATGTACCCCCGCACCGCGACGGTGCTCGACATCGGCGGCCAGGACACCAAGGCGATCCAGGTCGACCCGCACGGGATCGTCGAGAGCTTCCAGATGAACGACCGCTGCGCCGCCGGCTGCGGCCGCTACCTCGGCTACATCGCCGACGAGATGAACATGGGGCTGCACGAGCTCGGGCCCATGGCGATGAAGTCGACCAAGACGATCCGCATCAACTCGACCTGCACGGTGTTCGCCGGCGCCGAGCTGCGCGACCGCCTGTCGCTCGGCGACAAGCGCGAGGACATCATGGCGGGGCTGCACCGCGCCATCATCCTGCGCGCGATGTCGATCCTCGCGCGCTCCGGCGGCATCCGCGACGAGTTCACCTTCACCGGCGGCGTCGCCAAGAACGAGGCCGCGGTGAAGGCGCTGAAGGAGCTCGTCCGGGAGAACTACGGCGAGCTCACGCTCAACATCGATCCCGACTCGATCTACACCGGCGCCCTCGGCGGCGCGACGTTCGCCTGGCGCGCGGTGGTCGAGGAAGGCAAGACCGTCGAAGCCCGCGCCTGAGGAGGCCGCCATGACCGTCACCGCAGGCATCGACATCGGCTCCGGCGCCGTCAAGACCGCCCTCTTCCGGACCGGCGACGCCGGGCCGCAGTGGCTGGCGAAGCGCTGCGAGCGCATCCGCCGCCGCGACCCGATGACGCTGGCGCGGGAGGGCTTCGACGGCGCGCTCGCCGACGCCGGGCTCGCCGCCGGCGACGTCGATTACATCGCGACGACCGGCGAGGGCGAGAACGTCAGCTTCGCGACCGGCCACTTCTACTCGATGACGACGCACGCGCGAGGCGGTGTGTTCCTGCAGCCGGACGCCCGCGCCGTGGTCGACATCGGCGCGCTGAACGGCCGCGCGATCTACGTCGACGAGCGGGGCAAGGTGCTGTCGTACAAGATGACCAGCCAGTGCGCCTCCGGGTCGGGCCAGTTCCTGGAGAACATCGCGCGCTATCTCGGGGTCGCCATCGAGGAGATCGGGCCGCTGTCGCGGAGCTCGCAGAATCCGGAGAAGGTCAGCTCGATCTGCGCGGTGCTCGCGGAGACAGACGTCATCAACATGGTCTCGCGCGGCATCGCCACGCCGGACATCCTCAAGGGCATCCACCTCTCGATGGCATCGCGGATCGTCAAGCTGCTGAAGGTCACCGGGATCAGGGAGGGCACCGCGCTGCTCACCGGCGGGCTGGCGCTCGACGTCGGCCTGCTCGCCGCGATCCAGGAGGAGATGGTCAACGAGAAGGTGAACGTGACGGCCGCCAGTCACCCGGACTCGATCTACGCCGGGGCGATCGGCGCCGCGCTGTGGGGCGCGTTCCGGCACCGGAAGCTCCAGCAACTGCAGCAGAAGGCCGCCGCCTGACGCGGCCGCGACGGAGACAGCGATGGCACTGCTTATCGACGACAACTGCACCGCCTGCGACGCCTGCAAGCCCGTGTGTCCCAACGAGGCGATCAGCGTCGGCGACCCCGCCTACGTGATCGACCCCTTGCGCTGCACCGAATGCGTCGGCGCCGAGGACGAGCCGCAGTGCAAGCTCGTCTGCCCGGCCGACTGCATCGTTCCGAACCCGGACTTCGTCGAGTCGCCGGAGGAACTGATGGCGAAGTACGAGTCGCTGCACGGGTAGCGCGCCCGCTGCCGGGGACGCCCCCGGCCGCATTCCGCCGGCGGGCCGGGGCGGTGTCAGGCCGGCGGCCGCCGCCCCCGGGGCCCGGTTCCCCGGCGACTCCGTGCCCGCAGCACCGCCGTCGCCGCGGTGACGATGAACACCGCGAGCGCGACGGCGTTCGCGACCCCGCCCGCGCGCAGGACCGGCAGGGATCCCGCGGCGTCGCCGGCGAGGCGCAACGCGACCCCGGCGTGGAGCAGCGCGAGCGGGAGGTAGAACACCGGCGCGTACGGCAGCTTCACCCGCAGCACCGCCGGCAGAATGATCGGCGCGTGGCCGAACACCATCGCGAACACGAAGCCGACGAACAGCGCGTGCAGCGCGGCGTCGTACGCCCGCGTGCCCGGAACGAGTCCGTCCACGACGATCGTCGCGCCGGCCACCGCGAGCCAGACGTAGCCCGACAGCAGGCACGCCGCCGTATAGCGGGTGAGCCCGCGGTCGCGGACCGTGCGGCGGGCGAGGTCGAAGACGCCCAGCCAGACCGCCAGCGCGAGCAGCGCGGCCCCGAGCACGCGCGCGCCGGTCGGGTCGTGCGCCGAGGCGGCGCCGGCGGCGATGGTCGCGATGATCAGCAGGAACAGCGCCTGCGCCACCGGCGAACGCGGCAGCAGGCGCGTGAGCTCGAGCCGCTCGCCGGCGATCGTCAGGACCAGGAACGCGGCCCAGCCGGGGACGGCGAGCGACGGCACCGCCGTCGCAAGCCACACGAGGTTGGCGGCGACGAGCGCGACCGCCCCGGCGGCGACGGTCACGGTGTGCAGGGCCGGCTGGATCGCGACGAACCGCAGCGACGCGACCACCAGGATCGCCGCGCCCGTTGCCTGCAGCCCCGCGGCGGTGGCCGGCCGGCCGGCGACGAGCGCGATGCCCGAGAGGGCGCAGGCCAGCGGCGCGGCGTAGGCCCACAGGCGACCGGTCGCGACCGCACGTTCGAGCGCGATCACGACGCCGAAGAAGCCCGCGACCATCAGCGGACCGTGGAACGCGGCGAGGCTCGCGGCGGTGTCGTCCAGCGCGAGGCCGAGGCGCGCAAGTCCCGAGAACACGCCGAGCGCGAGGGCGACGAAGCCGAGGGCCAGGAGCGGAAGCCTGGCCCGCGGCGGCAGGTCGCTCATCGCGTCGTCGCCTTCGGCCGCACGCCACCGCCCCGGATCAGCCGAGCGGCCGGACGAACGAGAGACGCTGCGACGGCGCGAAGCCGACGTCGTAGAGGAAACCGAGCAGCCCGAGGTCGCGCGGCGCCACGACCGTCTCGACGCGCTCGATGCGCAGCGCCCCGAGATTCAGGAACAGCTGCGAGAACAGCGCATGGCCGACGCCGTGATGCGCGTACCCGGGGTCCACGCCGATGGTGTCGACGACCGCCGTCGGGTCGGTGCGCCCGAAGTCGCCGAGGTCGGCGCGCGCCATCACGAAGCCGACGATCGCCCCGTCGAGGCGCGCCGCCAGCGACACGCGGACGCCGCTCTCGAGCATCGCCTCGGCCAGCTTGCGCCCGATGTACGCGGTGCGGTCGCGCCCGGTGATGGCGCGGTCGATGCGCACGATCTCCGGCAGGTCGGCGGGCTGCATCGCACGCACGTCGCAGGTGTCGCGCGCCAGGCGCTCGTAGTCGTTGCCCTCCGGCAGGCCGTAGTCGATCTCGCGCCCGGGGCCGCGCCCGGCCTCGAGCGTGACGGCACGGTCGGCCGGCGCGTCGACCGCGGTTGCGTCGAGGGGCCGGTCGACGACGTGGTTCGGCGCGAGCGTGAAGCCGTGCTCGTCCAGCCAGCGCAGCATCGCATGGTCGTTCCAGCGCGCGGCGGTGCGCAGGTCGCCGATGCCGCGGTGCTTCGCCTCGACGGCCAGCGTGTCGAGCAGGCGCCGGCCGACGTGTCGGCCCCTCGCGTCGGGACGCACGCCGATCGTCTCCAGCCGGACTCCGGGCGACGCCCGGCCGAACTCCCCTTCGAGGACGCGCGCCAGGATGTAGCCGGCGACGCCCTCGGTGTCGTCGATCGCGAACTGCAGGTGCATCTCGGGCTCGCGCAGCGCGGCGGACAGCCGCCGCTCGAAGTAGGTGCGGCGGGTCTGCCCTTCGAGCAGCGCGTCGATGGCGACGACGGCGTCGAGATCGGAGCGGGTGAGGCGCCGGGCGGCGGATTCGCGGAGCGAAGCGATCGGTTCCATCATGACCTCGGGCAAAGAGTGGCCAGCCAGCCGGCAGTGTAGGCGAAGGACGACTCGCGGCCGCCGGCGCTCCGGCGTCGGGACGGGGGGCGGCCGCGAGTCATGGGCCGCCACCGGCCAGCTCGCGCACCAGGCGCTGCGCGATGACCGCCGCGACCTGCCGGCGCCAGTTCGCGGCGTTCACCGTCGTCCGCATCGGCGACACCTGCCGTTGCACGAGCTTGCCGAGTTCGGCGCAGAGCGCCTCGTCGACGGGTCGGCCGCCGAAGCCCTCGGTGCCGTCGAGGCGGAACGGCCGCGAGTTGGTGCCGGTGAGCGCGACGTCGAGCGACCCGACCCGGTCCGCGTCGAGCACCAGGCGCACCGCGACGCCGGCGAGCGGGAAGTCGATCGCCGCCCGCGCCCGGGCCTTGCGGTACGCCGCGCGTGCGCCCGCAGGCTGCGCCGGCACCAGGGCGGCGGTGACGATCTCCCCGGCGTCGAGCGCCAGGTGCGCGCGCCCGTCGTCGCGGTACAGCGCGTCGAGCGCGATCCTGCGGGTGCCCCGCGGTCCGGCGATCTCGACCGCAGCGCCGGCGACCAGCAACGCCGGCGCGAGATCGCCGGCAAACGCCGCGTGGCAGTGCTTGCCCTGCGGCGCGACGTGGCAGGTCTCGCCCCCGTGCTTGAGGCAGTACGCGTTCGACCGCCGCCACCATTCGCTCTGGTTGTAGTAGACGCAGCGGGTGTCGACGCAGAGATTGCCGCCGACGGTCGCCACACTGCGGTGACCGGGGGCGGCGATCGCCGCGGCCGCCTGGGCGACGGCGGGCAGCACCCGCGCGATGTCGGGATCCACGGCCAGCCGCGCCAGCGTGACTCCGGCACCGATGCGAAGCCCGGCACCGTCGACGACCAGCCCGTCGAGGCCGGCGACCGTGCCGAGATCGACCAGCACCGGCGGCGCACCGAGCCCGTCGCGCAGGTTGGGCACCAGGTCGGTGCCGCCGGCGATGACGCGCGCGCCGGGGTTGCCGGCGAGCAACGCGGTCGCCTCGTCGATCGACGCCGGCCGGCGCAGCGCGAATCGCGGGAGCCGCTCCACGTCAGTCCGCCTCGGTCGCCGCCGGCGCCGGGGCGCGGTGCCGCCGTTGCGCACGGCGGCGCGCGACGATCGCGTCGAGCACACGGTCCGGCGACGCCGGCAGCACCTCGAGGCGCACGCCGATCGCGTCGGCGATCGCGTTGGTCAGCGCCGGCAGGAACCCCGACAGCGAGCCCTCGCCCGCCTCCTTCGCGCCGAACGGGCCGTTGGGATCGGGCGCCTCGACGATGACCGTGTCGATCGGCGGCGACTCGACGATGGTCGGCACCCGGTAGTCGAGCAGGTTCGCGCGCGCGTGCAGCCCGTCGAGATACTGCGTTTCCTCGGACAGCGCCTGACCCATGCCCATCCAGACGGAGCCTTGGATCTGGCCCTCGACCGCCAACGGGTTGATCGCCCGGCCGCAGTCGTGCGCGACCCAGACCTTCACCACGCGGACCATCCCGGTGTCCTCGTCGACGTCGACCTCGACCACCTGGGCCGCGTAGGAGAACCCCGCCGACGACCCGACGGCGGCGCCGCGGAACTTGCCGCCCTGCGTTTCCGGCGGCGTCGACCAGGCGCCCTTCGCCGTCAGCGTGCCCACCTTCCTTCAGCGCCTCGGTGACGACGTCCCGGTACGCGAGCTCGCGGTCGGTGCCGGCCACGCGGCAGCGCTCGCCCTCCCACTCGATGGTGGCGGGATCGACCTCGAGCCGCCTCGCCGCGGCGACGACCAGCAGGCGTTTCAATTCGTCGGCCGCGCGGATCGCGGCGTTGCCGACCATGAACGACACGCGCGAGCTGTACGAACCGTTGTCCTTGGGCGTGACGACGCTGTCGTTGGCGTGCACGCGCAGCCGCGACAGCGGCAGCCGCAGCACCTCCCCCACCACCTGCGCAATCAGCGTCGAGCTGCCCTGGCCGATGTCGGCGGCCCCGGTCAGGATGGTGATGCCGCCGTCGAAGTCGAGTTTGAGGTTGATCACCGCGTGCGGCTCGCCGGTCCAGTGCACCGGCTTGGCCGATCCCGAGACGTAGTGCGAGCAGGCCATGCCGAGCCCGCGGCCGCGGGGCAGCCGGCCGCGCCGCTCGCGCCACTCCGAGCGGCGCTCGACCGCGTCCAGGCATTCCGCGAGCCCGCAGGAATTGACCTGCAGGTCGTTGACGGTCCGCCACGGCGCCTCGATCAGGTTCGCCCGGCGGACGGCAAACGGATCGAGGCCCAGCTCGGCGCCCATCGCGTCGAGCAGCGACTCGAACGCGTGGCGGACGTCGACCGATCCGTGGCCGCGCATCGCGCCGTTCGGCGGCGTGTTGGTGTAGACGCGCCAGCCGCGGTAGCGCGACGCGGGGACGCGGTACAGCGCGTGCAGCAGTGCGCCGGCGTACAGGATCGTCACCAGCCCGTAGCCCGCGTAGGCGCCCCCGCGCTGGACCACGTCGGCCTCGACCGCGGTGATCGCGCCGGCGCGCGACAGGCCGATCTTCAGGCGCACGTCGGTCTCGGGGCGCCCGCGGTGGGTGAGGAAGCTCTCCTCGCGCGAGAGTTCCAGCCGCACGGTGCCGCCGGCGGCGCGCGCCAGCAGCGCCGCGATGATCTCGAAATTGAGCGTCTCGGTGCGGTGGCCGAAGCCGCCACCGACGAAGGGCTTGATCACGCGGATCGCCGACTCGTCGAGTTCGAGACAGCGGGCGAGCGCCAGGTGGACGTAGAACGGCACCTGCGTCACCGAGTGCAGCGTCAGCCGGCCGCGCTCGGCGTCCCACTCGGCCAGCGCGGCGTTCGGTTCCATCATCGCGTGCGTCACTTCGGCGTAGTGGAACGTCTGCTCCCGGACCAGATCGGCAGCGGCGAAGCCGGCGTCGACGTCGCCGAAGGTCTGCTCCACCGCGCGCTCGACGTTGCCCGGCTTGTCGTCGTGCAGCAGGGCGGCGCCTTCGGCACGCGCCGCCGTCGCGTCGAAGTACGCGGGCACCGGCTCCAGGTCGAGCACGATCGCCGCCAGCGCGGCCTGCGCGGTCGCCGCATCGTCCGCGGCGACGGCGGCGACGGGCTCGCCCCGGTAGCGCACGCGGCCACGCGCGAGCGGAAATTCGTTCTGCGCAATGGGGATCACGCCGTAGGCCTGCGCGCAGTCGGCGCCGGTGACGACGGCGCGCACACCGGGCAGCGCCAGCGCCCGCGTCACGTCGACGCCGCGCAGGATCGCGTGTGCGACGGGACTGCGCAGGATGGCGCCGACCAGCGCCCCGCGCGGCGCGAGGTCGGCGGTGTAGCGCGCGGCGCCGGTCACCTTCTCGACGCCGTCGACCAGCGGCTGGCGCACGCCCACCGCCCGCGCGCCGCGACCCGCGTCCGCCGGAGTGCCGCTCATCGCACGTCGCCGGTCGCCGGCGCGACGCCGGCCGCCGCCTGTACCGACTCGATGATCTTGACGTAGCCGGTGCAGCGACAGAGGTTGCCGGAAAGCGCCTGGCGGATGGCCGCCTCGTCCGGCGCCGGGTCTGCCCGCAGCAGCGCCTCGGCCGCCATGATCATCCCCGGCGTGCAGAAGCCGCACTGCGTGCCCAGCTTCTCGTGGAACGCCGCCTGCAGCGCGCTCATGCGCCCGTTCTCCGCGAGCGCCTCGATGGTCTCGATCCGCGCGCCGTCGCAGCGCGCGGCGAGGGTGAGGCAGGCGAGCGTCGGCCGGCCGTCGACCAGCACCGTGCAGGCGCCGCACTCGCCGCCGTCGCAGCCGCGCTTGGTGCCGGTGAGACCGAGCTGCTCGCGCAGGAAGTCGAGCAGCAGCGCCGAATCCGCCACCGCCTCCTCGCGGCGACGGCCGTTGACCGTGAGCGAAACGATGCGCTTGGCCATCGCGTCATCCCGCCTTCGGGCGCAGGTCGCGCACGCGGACCGCCTTGCCCTGCGAACGGGGGATCTCGCCCGGTCGCCGGACCACCACGTCGGTGGAGATGCCGACCAGCGACTTGACGTGATGCGCGATGCTGCGCCCGATCTGCGCATAGGCGGCCGGTTCGGCGCCGGGGTCCGCCTCGACCTCGATGGTCACGTGGTCCAGGCTGCCCTTGCGCTCGACGACGAGCTGGTAATGCGGGGCGCTGCCCGGCAGTCCGACCAGCACCGCCTCGATCTGGGACGGGTAGACGTTGACGCCGCGGATGATCAGCATGTCGTCGTTGCGGCCGGTCACGCGCAGGATGCGCCGGTGCGTCCGGCCACAAACGCAGGGTTCGCTGGTGAGGCGGGTGATGTCGCGCGTGCGGTAGCGCAGCATCGGCAGCGCTTCCTTGGTCAGCGTCGTGATGACCAGCTCGCCCGCCTCGCCTTCGGGCAGGGCCCGGCCGGTCCCGGGGTCGATCACCTCGAACAGGAAATGGTCCTCCCAGCCGTGCAAGCCGGCCTGCGCCTCGCATTCGCAGGCCACGCCCGGACCCATGATCTCGGACAGGCCGTAGATGTCGACGGCCCTGAGGCCCAGCCGGCGCTCGATCTCGCGGCGCATCGCCTCGCTCCACGGCTCGGCTCCGAACAGCCCGACCTGCAGCCGGCCCTGCGCGCGCAGGTCGACGCCCTGGGCCTCGGCGACTTCGGCGATCGCCAGCGCGTACGACGGCGTCGCGCAGAGCACGCGCGCGCCGAAGTCGACGATCAGCGCGACCTGCCGCTCGGTCGCGCCCCCGGACATCGGCACCACGACCGCCCCGAGCTTCTCCGCGCCGTAGTGCGCGCCGAGACCGCCGGTGAACAGGCCGTACCCGTAGGCGTTGTGGACGATGTCCCCGGGCCGCGCGCCGGCGCTGTACATCGAGCGCGCCATCAACGTCGCCCAGCCGTCGAGGTCGGCCTGCGTGTAGCCGACCACCGTCGGCTTGCCGGTGGTGCCGGACGACGCGTGCAGCCGCGCCAGCGCATCCACCGGCCGCGCGAACAGGCCGAACGGATAGTGGTCACGGAGGTCGGTCTTCTGCGTGAACGGAAGCCGCGCGACGTCGGCCAGCGTGCGGATGTCCTTCGGCGCGACACCCGCCGCCTCCATCCGCGCGCGGTGCACGGGCACCCGGTCCCAGACGTTCGCCACCGTCGCGCGCAGGCGCTCCTGCTGCAGCGCCTCGAGCGCGGCGCGCGGCATGGTTTCGACCGCCGCGTCGTGGAAGCCGCCCCCCGTCCTGGCCACGCGGCTCGCCTCGAGCCCGGTTATCGCGCCCATCAGCCGACCCTCCGCCCGTCGGGCCACGGCCGCGTGCCGCGCACCGGCATGTGCGCCACCGCGAAGCCCTGGTTGAACGAACCGCGCAGGAACAGCGCCAGCTTGAATCCGGCACCCGCGGCGACGGCGAATGCGCCGGCGAGCGCCGCGGTTCGATCCACCCACGCCCGGTCGGACAGCGCGATGGCCACCGCGATCAGCGCCAGCGGCACGAGCGTGCCGAACACGGCCAGCGCGAAGCCCGCCGGCGCGAGCGCGGCCGCGGCCCGGCGGTGCGCGGCGATCGAACGCTGGTGCGCGAGCCACGCGAACAGCCGCGCGACGACGAGCGCGCCCAGGCACGCCAGCGCCGCCTGCGTCCCCTGCCCGTGCCAGGGCGCCGCCAGCCACCACAGTCCCGCGCCCTCGGTCAGGGCCGTGGCGACCATCAGCGGCGGCGTCGCCGGGGAGCGCCACGCCGGGATGCCCCGCGCCGCATGCACCATGCGCGCCTGGCACCAGACGAACCCCAACGCCAGCGCCGCAGCCAGTCCCGCCGCCGCCGTTGCGCCGGCGGACGGTGTGCCGACCCCGGCGCCGAACAGCCACGCGGCGGCCAGCGTCGCCGCGGCGAGCAGCGTGGCGGTGATCGCCTCGCGGCTCATCCACGACGTGCGCGGGTTGCGAAACACGTTGAGCGCGCGCAGCGGCCGGCCGAGTTCCAGCGCCACGCAACCCAGGCCGATGCCGACCAGCGCGAAGCCGGCGACGAGGAGCAGCGACACCGGGGCGCCGGCGGCCCCGGTCGCCAGTGCGGCCAGCGCGGTGAACGCGACCAGCCCGGCGCCGGCGCCGCCGCAGACGAAGTTCGCCGCGGCGCGCCAGTCCCAGTGCTGCTGCACCCAGGGTCGCGGACCGTAGTTCATGCGAGCCCCTGCGCCTCGGCGACGAGCCGCTGCAGCGCCGGCACGCCGCCGGCGACGTCGTTGCGGTCCCAGAGATAGTGGAAGCCCGGGTTGGTCCCCAGCTCCTCGTGCATCCGGAAGTGGCGGTTTCCGGCCAGGAGCTGCGACACGTTCGACGCCGGGTCGTCGAGATCGCCGAACGCGAGCGCCTGCGAAATGCAGGCGTTGACGCAGGCCGGCGTCGCGTCGGGATCGATGCCGGGCGTCTTTCCGGTCGCGGCTCCGTGGTCGATGCGCTCGACGCAGAACGTGCACTTGGTCGCGACCGCGATGCGCGCCGGATCGTGGCGCTGCCGCTCGTGCGCGGCCGGCGCGCCGCCGTAGGCGAAGGACGCGCGGTCGGTCTTGTACCGCGCCTGGTACGGGCAGGCGACCGCGCAGTACGAGCAGCCGATGCAGAGAGCGTAGTCGATGGTGACGATGCCGTCGGCGCGCTTCCTCGTCGCGGTCGTCGGGCACACGGTCATGCAGGGCGGATCGTCGCAGTGCTGGCAACCGACCGGAACGAAGGCGCGCGTCACGTCCGGGTACTCGCCCAGCTCGAGGTCGAGCACGCGCCGCCATTGCACGCCCGGCGGCGTCGCGTTGGCATGCTTGCACGCGGCCGTGCAGGTCTGGCAGCCGACGCAGCGGCGCAGGTCGGCGACCATCGCCCAGCGCGTCATCGGCGCCCCCCGCGTCCCGGCCGGACGGGCCTGATCGCGACCCGCACGACGTCGGCGCCGGACCCGGTCGCGTCGGTCAGCGCGATCGACATCGTCGCCAGCGAGTTGAGGCTCGCGTTGCCGAAGTCCTTGGCGAACGGCGTCACCCAGTGGTCGAACTGGCCGATCGCCAGCAGCGTGTCGGGGCGGATGCCCTCGCGCAGGACGGCGCGGCCACGTGTCGAACGGCCCGGCGCGACGATCTCGACGTCGGCTCCGTCGGCGATGCCGAGCCGCTGCGCCGTCGTCGCGTTGATGATGACGCCGCGGTGGCCGGCGATGTTGTCGGCGACCTCCTTGATCATCTGCATGCCGACGTTGCCGCCCCACGCGTACTGCATGCTGCGCGCGGTGAGCAGCCACATCGGGAACTCGGCGGGGTCGCGGCCGGCATCGCGGATCACCTGCTCCCACACGCCCGGGAAATCCTTCCATGTCGGCAGCGCGCGGTACTCCTCCAGCTGGTGGTCCCACCAGTGCATGTCGCTTTCGTGCAGCCGCGCGCCGAGCTCGGCGCCGACGCGCTGGAGCTGTTCCTGATACGGCAGCTCGAAGCGCAGCCCGGCGGCGGCGAGGGTCGGCAGCAGGTACCAGGAAACCTCCGGGAACGGCCGGGTCAGGAAGCCGTTCGCCTTCCACCAGTCGAGACCGTGCACCTGGGCGCCCGCGGTCAGCTCGGCGCTCGCCGCCCTGCACACCGCATCCCAGATCGCGTCGCGCGAGTGGCTGCGGGACGGGTCGAGCTCGTGGTCCCACCGCGCGGACTTGAGCGGCACGCCGGCGACGCCGCGATTGATGGCGGTCACGTAGTCGCGCGTGAGCCCGCAGCGCGCCGCCAGCTCGGTCGCGATGTCGGTGAAGTCGCGCGCCTCGCCCTGCGGAGCCACGGCGGGCTGGCGCAGCGCCCAGCCCTGGTGGTTCCAGAACTGCTCGACGAACTTGGTGCCGCCGATGCGGATGAGCTGCAGGCTCTCGAGATCGGTCGCCTCGGGCAGCAGGATGTCGGCGTAGTGGTTCGTCTCGTCCCGCGTGAACGCGAACGCGACGACGAACGGAAAGCGCGCCATCTGGCGCTGGACCGCCGGCGTGTCCCAGAACGATATCGCCGGGTTGGTGCGGTAGACGAACCAGACGTCGGGCAGCGTGACGCGCGGCAGGCCCTTCGGCGTCTCCTCGAGGAACATCCAGGAGAAGTGCGTCGGTCCGAGCGCCTGGCTCCACGGGCTGTCGCTGCCCAGCGGAACCATCGTCCGGTACGCATTGCGGATGTTCGGCTTCGGCGACCAGCGCGCCTTGTCGGTCGGGTTGAGCGGATAGGCCATGAAGCCGTCCGGCCCCGGCCGCACGCTCTGCAGCCGGTCGTTGTGCGGACGGTTGAGCCGGATCGTGGTCCCGACGATGCCGCCCGGCACCTCGAGCGCCCCGACCAGCGCGGCCAGCATCGTCCGCGCCCAGCAGCACTCGTAGCCGCCCCAGCCGTTGTTGACGGTCTTGCCCAGCGAAATGGCCACGGGGCGCAGCGGCAGCGTGACGCCCTCGAGTTCGACCGTCGCGCCGACCTGCGCGTGGTCGAGGTATTCGTTGGCGATGCGGCGGATGCGCTCGGCGGGAACCTCGCAGATGCGCTCCGCCCATTCGGGGCTGCAGGCCGCAAGGTGCTCGACGGTGAGCGTGAACGCGGTCGCGCCGGCGAGCCGGCCCTCGGCGAGCACGACGCCGTCCGGGCCGATCTCGACCGCGGCGGCCTCGTAGCGGCCTTCGAGCGCCTCGTCGATTCCGGGCGTGTCGAAGGCGACCGCCGCGTCGCGGCTGCGGTCCCACAGCAGCGGCTTCCGCGTCGCCGGATCCCGGAGGTAGTAGCCGTTCGGCCCGACCAGGTACGGCGACGCCGTGCGCGTGCGGAGGAACGGCAGGTCGAGCCGGTCGCGCGGCGCCTCGTGCAAGAGCACGTGCATCAGCGCGAACAGGAACGCGGCGTCGGTCTTGGGCCGGATCGGCACCCACTCGGCCGAGCAGGCGCCGGTGACCGACAGGTGCGGCTCGACCTGCACCCGCTTCATGCCGCGCACGCGGGCGTTGGCGTGGCGCCAGACGCCGACGACCCCGCCCGAGGCCTCGACGTTGGCGCCGCAGGAAATCAGGTAGTCGGTGCGCGGCGTATCCGGCGCCACGATGAACGCCCGATGCCAGAACTCGCCGTAGAGGTGCTCGGAGTGGTAGCACTTGACGCCCTGGCCCGAGCCGAAGCCCATGTCGATCGGGCCCCAAGCCGACAGGAACGCCGGCAGCGTACCCATGTACGACTGCGGCGTGCCGGCACCGCCGAACGAGGCGGCGACGCGCGGGTAGCCCGACGCGTCGAGCAGGCCCTCGGCGCGGATGGTGTTGAGCCGGTCCGCGATCAGCGTCAGCGCCTCGTCCCAGGCAATGGGAACGAAGCCCGGATCCTCGTCGCGGCCCTTGCGGGGGTTGGTCCGCCGCATCGGCGTGGTGACGCGGCCGGGATGATAGGTCTTCTGCACCAGCCCGTAGGCCTTGACGCAGACCTTGCCGCCGCCGGGGTGGATCCCGGCCGCACAGAAATTGGGCTCGACCTCGGTCGCGACCCCGTCGACGACCTTGACGGTGAGCAGGTCCGGTCCGGCGACGCACTGATAGCAATACGTCGGGACCCGCGCGGCGACGGTGTCGGTCATGACGCGGCGGCGATCAGACGCCGGCCTTGGCGGCCTTGGCGGCCAGGCGGGCTTCCGTCGTGCGGACGTCGACGACGAAGCGGTGGTGCCGCCCGCGGCAGATCGTGTCGATGCCGTCGTGCGCGGTGACCTCCAGCGTCACCGCGCGCCCGGCGACCGCGGCGACCGTGACGGTGACCTCGACCTTCATTCCCATCAGCGTCGCCGCCAGGTGGTCGATCTCGACGCGCGTGCCGACGCTGTCCTCACCGGGATCGAGGTGCGCGAGCAGCAGGTCCCGGGCGGTCATCTCGATGTCGCGCACCAGCATCGGCGTCGCGTAGACGCGCGCCTTCTCGCCCATGAAATCGATCGTGCGCTCGCGATCGACGGTAACGCTTCGCGTGACGGACAGGCCGGGGACCAGCGTCGGCTGCATCGGAACCTCCTGCGCTTCGGGGCCACGTCGCGTGGCAACCGCCGGGCGCCGGCGGCGCCCGCTCCTCCTCGCCATTCCCCCGCCACTCGCCGCCGCGCCTTGGCGGCGGGTCGATGCGGCAGCTTCGGGTTCCGGTCGATTGCCGACCATTCTGGTAAGCTGATGCATATTTTCAATTGATCCGAATCAATGGGAACGAAAAGACCCGCGGGATCGACCCGTTCGCCGCGCCCCGCATCCGCGCCGCTCCCGACGGAAATCCGCCCGGTGCGCCGGGGCGACCTCGATGCCGTGATCGCGATCGACGCGCGCGTGACCGGGATCGAGAAGCGGGCCTACTGGCGCGGCATCCACCGGCGCTACGCCGACGCCGACAGCCCCGGCCGCCAGTTCCTGGTCGCCGCCGCGGGCCCTGCCGTGGTCGGATTCGTCATCGGCGAGGTGCGCGACTGGGAATTCGGCTCGCCGCCCTGCGGCTGGGTGTTCGCGATCGACGTGCACCCCGAGGCGCGGCAGTCCGGCATCGGGACGATGCTGCTGGCCGCGATCGCCCGGGGCTTCCGCCGCGCCGGGGTCACCAAGATCCGCACGCTGCTGTCGCGCGACAACTCGCTGATCCTGTCCTTCTTCCGCAGCCAGGGGATGATGGCCGGACCCTTCATCCCGCTGGAAATGGACCTCGAGTGAAGCTCCAGAAGAACTCGCGGCTGGCGCTCTACAGCATTCTCGAGTTCGCTGCCGCCTCCGGCCGTCCGGTCGCGGCCGCCGAAATCGCCGACAAGTACGGCGTGTCGCCGCACCATCTCGCCAAGGTGCTCGCCGAGCTCGCGCGGGCGGGCGTCGTCGAGTCGATCCGCGGCGTCGGCGGCGGCTACCGCTTCGCCGGCAACGCCCGCCGCCTGACGCTGTTCGACATCATCCGGCAATTCGAGGACCTGTCGCCGACGGCGGCCGAGCGCCGCGAGCCCGGCGAACGGACGCAGGCGGGCCGCGCGATCGCCACGGTGCTGTCCGAGATCGACGAGATCGCGCAGGCGACGTTCAAGTCGATCACCATCGCGACGATGCTGCAGCTGATCGAGCGGCAGGACGCGCCGCGGTCGGGGCCGCGCCGCTAGCTGCCCGCGACCGGCCGGCCGGGGCGCCCGCCGCGTGGCGCAGGCCCCGGCGCGTCACCAGCCGAACCTGGCGCGCGCGGCATCGCTCATCCGGTCGGGCGTCCACGGCGGATCGAAGGTCACCTCGACCGCCACCTCGGCCCACTGCGGATGGGCATCGAGGATGGCGTTGCGCACCGCGTCGGCGAGGTAGTCGCCGACGGGGCAGGTCGGCGTCGTCATCGTCATGGTGACCGCGACGCGATCACCGTCGATGGCGACGCCGTAGACAAGACCGAGGTCGACGATGTTCATGCCGGCCTCCGGGTCCATCACGGTCGCGATCGCCATCATCACTTCGTCGTGGTCGGGCAGGGTCATCGGGGGCTATCGGCTGCGGGCGCCGAAGAAGCGCACCGGTTGCGGGCGCGCGGGCGGCGCGGGCGGGTCGGGCGCTGCCAGGGCGGCGTCGCGCGCCTGCGCCAGGGCCTCCGCGGCCGCGGCCGGGTCGCCGTCGAGCTGCGCGGCGAAGGCGGCGAAAATCCGGTCGTAGTGCGCGACCCCGCGCTGCTGCGTGGCGCCATAGCCGCGGCGCAGCGCCGGCAGCGCCGCGAGCTCGCGTGCGGCGCGCTGGCCACCGGCGACCCCCAGCGCGTGCTCCAGCGCCGCAAGCCAGGCCTCGATCGCCGCCTGCTCGCGCCCGAAGCGCAGCGACCGGCGACGCCACCGCGACAACCCGGCCACCACGCGCAGCGCCAGCGCGCCGGTGGGAGCGCTGGTCTCGAGCGACAGGCCCCGGCGAGGCCCGGCCGGACGTGCCGCCCGGCGTTCGAGCCAGGCGCCAAGCGGCGCCGGGAGCATCGCGGCGATCTCGTCGATCCCCGGCGCGAACATCTCGCGCACGCGGACGACGTCGCCGGGTGCCGCCGCCGCCTCGGCGCGGATGCGCGCCAGCCGCACCCGCCGTGCCTTGATCGCGGCGACGCGGATCGCGTCTTCGTAGCTCATCCAGTGCGCGAGGTGGCGCGCAACGATCGCCGCCGTCGGCAGGTCGCGCTTGGCGATGCGCGCGACCCGGTCGACGTAGGAGGCGGCCCAGGCGGCATCCTGGTAACCGACCAGCCGCGCCGCCCCGACCCGCGCGATCCCGGCCACGGGTTCGGGCAGTTCGCGCAGGCGCCGCGCGACAGTCTCCGGCAACACCGGCACCCCAGCGGCACTTGCGACGGTTTCCGGCAACGCCGGCACGCCGGCGGCACTGGCGACGGTCCCCGGCAGGACCTGAACGCCGGCGGCACCGGCGGGGTGCGATGGCAGCGCCGGTGGCCCGGCCGCCGCAGCGGCAGCCGCATGCGCCGCCGCGAATGCCGCGAGGCTGGCCTCGACCCCCCGCCCGGCCGCCCGGATCGCCGCCTCGGCGGCCGCGCGGGACAGCGGCACCGCGCCACTGCCGACGAGCGCGCCGAACAGCGGCGCGCTGATCACTGTCGCGTGCGCGGCGCGGATCGCCTCGAGGTCGACCAGCACGGCGCGGCGGGCCAGCGCGCGGATGGCGCCGGCGACGCGCCCGGCGTCGACGCGGCCGTCGGCGCCACTCATCTTCTCCGCCGTGGTGTAGGCACGGTGCGTCGACGCGATCACCGTGGTCCGCGCCGGCGTGCACATCCCGCGCTCGAGCATGCGCGCCGCCTCGAGCAGCTCGGCACAGACCAGGACGTCGACCCGCCCGGGCACCGGCATCAAGCCCGGCGTTCGCACCGGTCCGCCGTCGACGGGGGCCGGCGCGAGTTCGACGTAATAGGTGGTGGCGCCGGTGCGCTGCGACACGCCCGGCGTCGACGTCGCCTGCACGACCAGGCCCGTGGCGCGGGCGGCATGGCCGATCCACTCGACCAGCACGGCGCCGCCCTGCCCGCCCAGCGCGGCGATCAGTATCGCGACCGGCGCCTCGACCGCACCGGCGCGGTCCGCGAACGCGGGGTGCACCGTCGATGCGCCGGTCATGCGTTCTCCGGCAGCAGCGCCGCCGCCAGTCCGTCGCGCAGCCGCGCCACGAAGCGCTCCCGCACCGACGCGTGGCTCACGATCTCAACGCGGTAGAACGACGGACACAGCGCGGCGACCTGCGCCAGCGTTCCGCACAGCCCGCAGCCGACGCAGCCGTCGTCGATGGTGGTCACCGGCGCCGTGCGCAGCGGATCGGCCGCCGTCTTCAGCGTCAGCGACGGACAGCCCGACAGGCGTACGCACGAGCGGTCGCCCGTGCAGATGTCCTCGTCGATGCCGTAGCGGACGCGCTCGACGCGCTCCCCGGCGCGGGCCCGGTGCGCCAGCAGCGGCTTCAGGCGCCGCTGCCGTTCGAGCTGGCACTCGCCTTCCGCGACGATCACCTTGAGTCCCGGGTCCGGCGTCGTGAACGCCTCGGTCAGCGCGGCTTTCATGGCCGCGACGTCGTAGGTGTGCACGGTGCGGCGCCAGCGCACGCCGACGCCCTCGAGCACGTTCTCGATGGTCACGTCGGTGGCTGTGGTGCTCTCCCCCCCGGCATCGCCGCGACGGGCGGCCTGCGGCGTCGAGACGATTTCCTGCGTGCCCGTAGCCGACGTGTACCCGTTCTTGAAGATCAGCAGTACCGCGTCGGTCCCGTTCTTGACGGCGGTGGTGACTCCCGACAGGAAGGCGTTGTGCCAGAAGCCGCCATCGCCGACGGTCGCGAGCGGGCGCTGCTGCTGCAGCGAAGCGACGGCGACGGCGCTGGCGAGTCCCATGCCGTAGCCGGTGATCGAGTGACCGAACTGGAACGGCGCGAACATCGCGAACGAGTGGCAGCCGATGTCCGCGGCGCAGTGCCGGGGCCCGAGCTCGGACTCGACCAGTTTCAGCGCGGCGAACACCGGGCGCTCGGGACAGCCGATGCAGAATCCGGGCGGTCGCGGCGGAACCGGCGCGCCGAGCAGCTCGGCGGCGCGCCGGCGCACGGCATCGATCTCGGCGCGCCAGGTGGCGCCCGCCGGCCCCGCCAGGTGCGGCGCATGCCGCGCGACGAAGCGGTCGAGGCCCGCGACGACCGCCTCCGCCTGGTACTCGCCGACGCCGTCCATCATCGCCTTGCCCTCGATCGCGCAGCGCACCCCCGCGCGCTCGAGCTGCGCGGCGAGTTCGAACTCGATGAACTCCGGGTGGCCCTCCTCCAGCACCAGCACCGCCCGCTTGCCGCGGCAGAAGCCGGCGATCTCGTCCGGAACCAGCGGATAGGTGGCGTTCAGGACCAGCAGGGGCAGCGCCGGCTCGCCATCGCGGCCGAGCAGGCCCGCGACGGCGAGCGCCTGCATCAGGTTGGGATGGATGCCGCCCTGGACGATGACGCCGACGTCGCCGTCGACGCCGAAACGCTCGTTGAGCCGGCGCGCGGCGATGAACCGGCGCGCGGCCGGAAGGCGTTCGGTGGCCTTGAGCCGCTCGTGCGCGAACGTCGACGGCGGGTGCGACATGCGGCCGACATCGAAGGGCGCCGCCGGCGCGCGCTCCCGCATCGACATCCGCGGCGCCACGTTGTCCCGCGCGACGAAGCTCCCCTGCAGGTGGCAGGCCCGGATCCGCATCTGCAGGATCACCGGGGTGTGCGCGGCCTCCGACAGCTCGAACGCGGTCTCGACCGTGTCGACCAGATGCGGCAGGTCAGGCCGCGGATCGAGCAGGACCAGCGACGACTTCATCGCGTAGGCGTGAGTGCGCTCCTGGACGACGCTCGAGCCTTCGCCGTAGTCCTCGCCGACGACGATCAGCGCACCTCCGCGGACGCCGGGCGACGCGATGTTCGACAGCGCATCCGAGGCCACGTTGGTGCCGACGATCGATTTCCACGTCACCGCACCGCGGACGGGATAGGCGACCGACGCGGCGAGCAGCGCCGCCGCCGCCGCCTCGTTGGTGCAGGGCTCGACGTGGACGCCGAGTCCGGCCAGGACGTCCTCCGCCTGCACCATCACGTCGAGCAGCTGCGAGATCGGCGAACCCTGGTAGCCGCCGACGTAGGCGACCCCCGACTGGAGCAGCGCCTTGGTGACCGCGAGGATGCCTTCACCGTGGAACACCTCGCCGGCGCCCAGCGCGAGCTGCCCGACTTCACGGGTGAAGGACCGCTCCATCGTCTCCTCCGACGATCCGGCGCAAGGGCGCCAAGGTTGCCGATTCTGGGCGCGGGTTCCGCCCGGGGCCTTGACGCCGATCAAGCAGCAGGCGGCGCGGCGGGCATTCGCCGCCTAAATCGGCATTCGAATACCACAATTCGCCTGCGCAGTTGACGCCGGTCAAGGCCCGCAGACGCGGCCGCAGGCACATTCGGCGGGTCGAGGCGGCCCGCCGGCGGGCGCCGTCGCGTCCGGCCGGAACCGGGGGAGGACTGTGATGCAGCTCGAGGGACGCAATGCGATTGTCACCGGCGCGGCGCGCGGCATCGGCGCCGCGGTCGCGCGCGCGTACGGCCGCGAGGGCGCCGGCGTGGCGGTCGTCGATCTCGACCTCGCGCGCGCCGCCGAGGTTGCCGCGGCGATCGAGGGCGCCGGCGGCCGCGCGACGGGCTTCGCCTGCGACGTGGCGCGGCGCGACCAGGTCGGCGCGATGGTCGCGGCCGCGTCCGCGGCGCTGGGGCCGATCGACATCCTGGTCAACAACGCCGGCATCATCCGGCCGGCCATGCTGCACCGCATGACGGCCGCCGATTGGGACGCGGTCCTCGGCGTGCACCTGACCGGAAGCTTCCACTGCCTGCAGGCGGTCGTCGCGGGCATGATGGAGCGGCGCTACGGCCGCATCGTCAACGTCACGTCGGCCGCCGGCGTCCTGGGGACGATCGGCCAGATCAACTACAGCGCCGCCAAGGCCGGCATCCTCGGTCTCACCATGTCCGCGGCGAAGGAACTCGCGCGGCACGGCATCGTCGTCAACGCCATCGCGCCCGGTGCCGCGACGCCGATGACCGAAACCATCCGCACCGACGAGCGGTTCCGCGACAAGTACCTCGAGCGCATTCCGCTCGGCCGCTGGGCCGAGCCGGACGAGATCGCCCCGCTGTTCGTGTTCCTCGCCTCCGCCGGCGCCAGCTACGTCACCGGCCAGGTGATCGCCGCCGACGGAGGCATGACCATTCGCTAGAGGCGCGGCGCCGCCGCGTTCAGCGCTCGAGCCGGCCGACGAAGCGCGCAAGGGCCGCGAGGACCGCGTCGGGCTGGTCGCGGTGCGGCGAGTGGCGGCAATCGGCGAGTTCCACGAGCTCGACGTCGGGCGCGGCGCCCGCGATGCGGCGGACCTGGTCCAGGGTGCCGTACTCGTCGTCCTGCCCCTGCATCGCCAGCACCGGGCAGGTCAGCGCGCGGGCGCAGTCCTCGATGTTCCAGGCGCGGAAATCCGGATGCAGCCAGATGTCGTTCCAGCCGGTGAAGGCGGCGTCGACGTCGTCGTGGTAGCGCGCGAGCCGCGAGCGCAGGTCGGTCGTCCGCCACGCCACCCTGGCCGCGGCGATGCTGGCGATCGAGACGTCCTCGACCAGCACGTGCGGCGCCATCAGCGCGAGCCCGGCGACCGCCCGCCCCGACTTCGCCGCGTGGATCAGCGCGATCGAGCCTCCGTCGCTGTGGCCGAGCAGCACCGGTGCGTCGATCGCCAGCGCGTCGAGCAGCTGCGGCAGCACGACCAGCGCCTCGTCGTGCATGTAGCGGACGCCGAACGGCAGCGCAGCCGGCGACGACCGCCCGTACCCGGCGCGCGAATAGGCGACGACGTCCCGGCCGGTCGCCTGCGCGACGCGATGCGGGAAGTCCTTCCACATGGCGACCGAGCCCAGGCCCTCGTGCAGCATGACGATCGGCGCGCCGCCGCCACCACCACCGCCGCCGGCGTCGATGCGCAGGACCTCGAGGCGGGCGCCGTCGACCGCGACCAGGCTCGTGCCGCCCATTCGCCGCCGCCGTCGCTCAGACGCCCAGGAACGCGTGCAGCGCCGCGGGATCGGCGCGCGCGGTCGCGCGGTCGCACTCGTACGCGACCTGCCCCTTGACCAGGACCACGTTGCGGTCGGTGAGGGCGGTCAGGTGCGCGTAGTTCTTGTCGACGATCACCGTCGCGATGCCGCTGCCGCGTATCTCCCGGACGATGCGCCAGATCTCCCGCGCGATCAGCGGCGCGAGCCCCTCGGTCGCCTCGTCGAGGATCAGCAGCGACGGGTTGGTCAGCAGGGCGCGGCCGATCGTCAGCATCTGCTGTTCGCCGCCGGAGAGCTGCGCCCCGCCGTGGCCGATCCGCTCGGCGAGCCGGGGGAACGTCTGCAGCACGCGGTCGAACGTCCAGTCGCAGCGCCCGTCCGGCGCCGGCCGCGCGGCCATCTGCAGGTTTTCGCGCACCGACAGGTTGGGAAAGATGCCGCGCCCTTCCGGGACGTAGGCGATGCCTTCGCGGGTGATCCGGAAGGTCGGCCAGCCGGCGACGTCGTGCCCGCGCACGCGCACGGTGCCGCTGCGCGGCGGTACCAGCCCCAGCATGCTCCGGATCAGCGTCGTCTTGCCCATCCCGTTGCGGCCCATCAGGCCCACGGTCTCGCCTTCGCGCACGGTGAAGTCGACGCCGTGCAGCACGTGGCTCGCGCCGTAGTAGACCTGCAGGTCCCGCGCCTCGAGCAGGAGGTCAGCCACCGCCGTCCCCGTCGTGGCCGAGATAGGCGCGCTGCACCTGCTCGCTGGCGCGGATCTGCGCGGGCGGTCCGGATTCGAGCACCTGTCCGTTCACCATCACGGTGATGACGTCCGCCAGCGCGAACACCGCATCCATGTCGTGCTCCACCAGCAGGATCGCGTGATCTTCCGCGAGCCGCCGCAGCAGGCCGACCATCCGCACCGACTCGTCGGCGCCCATGCCGGCGAGCGGCTCGTCGAGCAGCAGCACCTCGGGCTCCGCCGCCAGCACCATCGCGATCTCGAGCTGGCGCTGCTCCCCGTGCGACAGCGCGCCCGCCTGCCGCTCGACGTGCCCGGCCAATCCGGCGAGTTCGAGCCCGCGCCGCCCCCCTTCCAGCGACGCCGGATCGCGACCGGCGTCGGCGAACAGCGCCCACGGTCGGGGGCGCCGCGACTGCGCGGCCATCCGCGCGTTCTCGAGCACGGTGAACCCGGGAAATATGTTCGTCTTCTGGTAACTGCGGCCGATGCCCATCCGCGCGCGCCGGTCGGGCGCGAGCGACGCGATCTCGACCCCGCGCAGGCGGATGCTGCCGGCGCTGGGCCTGAGATCGCCCGACAGCAGGTTGATCAGCGTCGACTTGCCGGCGCCATTGGGCCCGAGCAACGCGTGCAGCTGGCCGCGCTCGAGCGAGAGCGCGACGCCGTCGCAGGCGGTGAGGCCGCCGAAACGGCGCGTGAGTCCGCGCGCCGCCAGGATGGGATCAGCCATCGGGCGGACCGCCGAAGAGGCTGCGCCGGACGCGCCGCAGCAGGTGACCCAGCCCGCCCGGCATGAATAGCACGATCAGCACGATCGTCGCGCCCAGGAAGAGTTGCCAGTGCCTGGTGAGCGAGCTGAAGAATTCGTGCAGCATCGTCAGCGCGAACGCGCCGACGATGGGGCCGTACGGGGTGCCGGCGCCGCCCAGGATCACCATCAGCAGCACGTTGCCCGACTCGTGCCAGGACAGGATTTCCGGGTTGACGAAGCCGGACTGCGCCGCGAGCAGGTAGCCGGCGAATCCGGCCAGCGCCCCGGCGAGCGTGAACGCCGCGAGCTTGTACGCGGTCACCGGAAAGCCCAGCGCGCGCATCCGCTGCTCGTTGGCGCGGATGCCCTGCAGGGCGCGCCCGAACGGCGAGCGCAGCACCAGCTGCAGGAAGGCGAACACCAGCACCAGCGCGACGAGCACGACGTAGAACGTGTGCACCGGCCGGTCGAGGTCGAACGGCGTGAAGCCGAGGATGCTGGCGTCGGGCTTCAGGTTGACGTAGCGGCCGTCCGATCCGCCGCCGACCTGGGTGTCGTGAAAGACGAAGTAGAACATCTGGGCGAACGCCAGCGTCACCATGATGAAGTAGATGCCGCGGGTGCGGAGCACGAAGACGCCGACGACGAAGGCGCAGACGGCGGCCGCGAGCACCGCGACGCCCAGCGACGACCACAGGCCAGCGGCGGCGGCTTTCGGCGACAGGATCGCCAGCGCGTAGGCACCGACGCCGAAGTACGCCGCGTGACCGAAGCTCACCAGTCCGGTCCAGCCGACGAGCAGGTCGAGCGACAGGGCGAAGATCGCCATGATCATGACCTTGGTCGTCAGTTCGACGTAGAAGGTCGCGCCGGACAGCGGAAACAGCGCGACCAGCGCCAGCGCGGCCAGCGGGGCGATCAGGCGGCGGGGCATCGCGCGGTCCGGGGCTCAGGCACGGCGGAACAGGCCCTCGGGCCGCCACAGCAGGATGCCCGCCATCAGCACGTACACGGCGACGCCCGCGTACTCGGGCACCAGCACCTTGCCGAAGGTGTCGACGAGGCCGATCAGCAGCGCCGCCGCGAGCGCGCCCCGCACCGAGCCGATGCCGCCGATGACGACGACGACGAAGCAGATGATCAGCACCTGCTGGCCCATCCCGGGATACACCGACGACACCGGCGCCGCGAGCATGCCGGCGAAGGCCGCGAGGGCGACGCCCAGCGCGAACACGATCCTGAACACCAGGTTCACGTTGACGCCCAGCACGCCGACCATCTCGCGGTTCGACGCGCCGGCGCGGATCATCATGCCGAGCCGCGTCTTCTGGATCAGCAGGTACATGCCGAGCGCGATGGCGAGGCACACCGCCGACATCGCCAGCCGGTAGACCGGATACGTCATCGTGTCGCCGAGCGCGATCGACCCGCCGAGCATCGCGGGCACCGGCACGCCGTGCACGTCGTTGCCGACGATCAGGCTGCGCAGCTCCTCGAAGATCAGGATCAGGCCGTAGGTGAGCAGCACCTGCTCGAGGTGGTCGCGCCGGTACAGGTGCGAGAACAGCGCCCACTCGAGGAACAGGCCGAGGATCACCGAAAGCACGACCCCCAGCACCATCGCGACGGCGAGGCTGCCCGTCAGCGAGGACAGCGAGAACGCCATGTACGCGCCGATCATGTAGAAGCTGCCGTGCGCGAGATTGATGATCCCCATGATGCCGAAGATCAGCGTCAGCCCGCTGGCGACCAGAAAGAGCAGCAGCCCGTACTGGAGCGCGTTGAGGAGCTGGATCAGGAAGATCGAGATGTCCATCGCGTGTGGCCGGTCGTGCGTCGGGCGGGCGCCCGCCGCCGGGTCCCCCGGCGCGCGAAACAACGGGGCGCGGTGCCGGCTTTCGCCACCGCGCCCCCGTCGCTCCCGGGCCGGGAACCCGGGTGTCGAGTCCTACATCTTGCAGCCGATCGCCGGATCCTCGTAGCCCTTGATCGCGACGCCGATCGCCTTGTTCTCCTTGCCCTCGACGCGCCGCAGGTAGTAGTCCTGCACCGGGTTGTTGGCCCTGGACAGCGAGAACGGCCCGCGCGGGCTGTCGATCTTCGCCGTCTGCATCGCCTTGATCAGCGCATCGCGCTTGGCCATGTCGCCGCCGACGGCCTTGGTGCCCGCCGCCAGGAGCTGGCCGGAATCGTAACCCTGCATCGCGTAGACGTCCGGCTCGACGTTGTAGGCCTTCCGGTACGCGGCGCGGAACGCGTTGTTCTTCGGGTTGTCGAGCTGGTCGGCGTAGTGCAGCGTCGTCAGCAGGCCCTCCGCCGAAGCGCCCTGCGCCTCGAGCGTGCCGTCGGTGAGGAACCCCGGCCCGTACAGCGGGATCGACTTCTTCAGGCCCGCGGCGTCGTAGTCCTTGACCAGCTTGACGGCGCCGCCGCCGGCGAAGAACACGTAGACGGCATCGGGCTTGAGCGCCGCGATCTCGGTCAGGAACGGCTGGAATTCCACGTTCGGAAACGGCAGCGACAGCTGCTTGGTCACCTTGCCGCCCGCCTTCTCGAAGGCCTCCTTGAAGCCGTTGACCGACTGGTCGCCGGCCGCGTATTTCCAGGTCAGCGTGACCGCGGTCTTGTGACCGCGCTCCGCGGCGACCTTGCCCATCGCGTAGCCCGGCGACGAGTTCGAGAACGACGTGCGGAAGATGTTGGGCGCGCACATCGGCCCGGTGATCTCGTCGGCGCCGGCGTTCGGGATGATCAGCAGCGCGTTGTTGTCCTTCGCCGCCTTCGCCAGCGCCATCGCGACGCCGGAGTGCACGGTGCCGACGATCACGTCGACCTTGTCGCGCTTGATCAGCTTGTTCGCGTTCTCCGGCGCCTTGGCCGGATCGGATTCGTCGTCGACGGTGACGTACTCGATCTCCTTGCCGCCCAGCTTCCCGCCCTGCTCGCTGACCGCGAGCTTGAAGCCGTTGGTGATCGCGTTGCCCAGCGCGGCGTAGGTGCCGGTGTACGGCAGCATCAGGCCGACCTTGATCTTGTCCTGCGCCAGCGCCGGTGACGCGACGAAGGCTAGCGCCATCGCGGCAGCGAGCGTGCGCAGGCCGCGCGCGGTTTGCATCGGGTGAATCATCGGTTTCCTCCTCGGGTTGGACGTTCCCGCCGCCGGCGCCGCGCAGGTCACGCAGCGCGCGCCCGCAGCTTGAAGCGCTGGATCTTCCCGGTCGCCGTCTTGGGCAGCTCGTCCAGGAATTCGACCCAGCGCGGGAACTTGTACGGCGCCAGGTGCGACTTTACATGCTGACGCAGTTCCTCGGCCAGCCCTTCGCTGCCGTGCCGGCCCGGCTTCAGCACGACATAGGCCATCGGCTTGACCAGCCGGTCCGCGTCCTCGCGGCCGACCACGGCGGCCTCCAGCACGGCCTCGTGGGTGATCAGCGCCGACTCGACCTCGATCGGCGAGACGTAGATGCCGCCGACCTTCATCATGTCGTCGGTGCGCCCCGAGTAGACGAAGCGGCCGTCGGCGGGATCGACCCGGTACTTGTCGCCGCTCTTGGTCCACGGGCCGTGGAAGGTCGCCCGCGACTTGTCCCGGTTGTTCCAGTATCCCTGCGCCGCCGTCGGCCCCTCGACCTGAAGCTCGCCGATCTCTCCCGGCGGCACCGGCTGCCCCGCGTCGTCGAGGATGCGCAGGTTGTAGCCCGGCACCGGTCGCCCGCTGGTGCCGTAGCGGACATCGCCGGGGCGGTTGGAGAGGAACACGTGCAGCATCTCGGTCGACCCGAGCCCGTCGAGCACCTCGACGCCGAAATGCTCGGTGAACCGGCGGCCGATGTGCTCGGGCAGCGCCTCGCCGGCGGACGTGCAGATGCGGATCGCGACGTCGGAGCGCGCCGGCAGCTCGGGGGAGGCGAGCATCATCGCGAACAGCGTCGGAACGCCGAAGAACACCGTCGGCCGGTGTTCGCGGAGCCGGCGGAACACGGCCTCCGGCGTCGGTCGCTCCGCCATCAGGATCGTCGTGGTCCCGTACGCCAGCGTGTAGGTGAGGGCGTTGCCGAGCCCGTAGGCGAAGAAGAGCTTGGCCGCCGAGAACAGCACGTCGTCCTCGCGCACGCCGACGATCGGTCCGCCGTGCAGGTAGGCGGTGTTGATGAGGCTCGAGTGCACGTGCATCGTGCCCTTGGGGGCGCCGGTCGAGCCCGACGAGTACAGCCAGAAGCAGATGTCGTCGCGGGTCGTCGTCGCGGCGTCGAAACGGTCGGCGGCACCGGCGAGCAGCGTCGCGAGGTCGAGCGCGCCCTCCGGCAGCGTGCCGGGTGTCGCGCCGGACACGATCACGTGCCGCAGCCCGGGAATCGTCGACAGCAGCGGCAGGAACGCGGGCAGCAGCGGCGCCGAGACGACCAGCGCGCACGCACGGCTGTCGCGCAGCATGTACCCGTAGTCCGCGGTCGTCAGCAGCGTATTCGCGGCGATCGGCACGATGCCGGCCTTGATGCTGCCGAGGAACACGGTCGGAAAGTCGATGGTGTCGGTCAGGCACAGCAGCACGCGCTCCTCGGGCCGCAGCCCGAGTCCGGTCAGCGCGTTGGCGCAGGCGTCGACCCGGCGCGCCAGTTCTCCGAACGTGGTCGGGCCCCGGTCGTCGATGTACGCGACCTTGCCGGCGCGCCCGGCGGCGAGGTTGCGTTCGATCAGGTCGTGCGCGGCGTTGTAGTCGCGCGGAATCTCGATGTGCGGCGGCGAGCTGCGGAAGTCGGCGCGGGAAAGCTCGGGCATCGCGGCATTCTCCTCGGAGCGGCGGGGCCGGCGCGGCGCGTCAGCCGGGCGGCGCGAAGTCGATGGCGCCCTGCGGCAGCAGGTAGAGCACCAGCGCGCGACCGCCGGTCACGGTGGGCCGGTGCACCGAGTCGGGCCCGTAGACGACCCAACCGGCGCCGTGCCCGTCGAAACGGGCCGCGGGCGAGAGCGGCATCACCAGGTCGATTTCGCCGTTCGGGTGCCGGTGGCGGGGTCCCGCGACATCGTTCATGTCGACGACGTCGACGGAGAATCCGTGCGTCGCCGGTCCGGGCTTGACGACGCGGCCGTAGCGGATGCCGGCCGCCTCGCGATTGCACATCCAGCCGGCGGCGATCCCGTTGCGGCACGCCTCCGCGATCGCGGCGACTTCGGCGCCGTCACCGGGCAGCGCGGCGTTGAGTTCCCCCGCCAGGGCCGCGTCGAGCGGTCGTCCGGCAATGCGCCCGGTCACCCGCGCGACCAGCGCCGCAAATGTTTCGACGGTCATGTCAGCCTTCCCGGCAAGGGCCTGCCGCTTTTGGCGAGGCCCGGGTCGATGCAATTTAGGTACGTCGCATCAGACGTGTCAAGCACTATTTTGCAGCTGCGACAAGTTATTCCATCTTACTGTTTTTATGCAATTACTTTGTACGTCGCCGCGACGGTCCTGATAAATCGCAGCGACGCTGCGCCGCAACATGCATTAAACTGCTTGCGATCATGGCGGACCCCGGTATAGTTCGTCATCGTCCCGCCCGTCGGTCCGGCGCCCCTCCGGCGCCCGTCGGCGGCGACCCGTTCCGGACCCGATCGATGATGACCGCCGTTCCCGCCCTCGCCCCGCGCGACGCCACCGACGACAGCGCGGAGTTCCTGGCCGGCCTCGGCCGGCGCGTCCGCGACGCGCGGGCGCGCCGCGGGCTTTCGCGCAAGGCGCTGTCGCTCGAAGCGCGCGTGTCGGAGCGCTACCTCGCGCAGCTCGAGGCGGGCGAAGGCAACGCGTCGGTCGTGCTGCTGCGCCGGGTGGCCGTCGCGCTCGGGGCCACGCTGCCCGAACTGCTCGGAGAGGGCTCCCCGGAGCATCGCCTGATCCGTCGCTTCCTCGACGAGTTGCCGCCCCACCGGCTCGAGGACGCGCTGTTCCGCCTCATGCGCGAGTTCGGCCGCGACGACGCCGCGCGCCGTTCGCGGATCGCCCTGGTCGGGTTGCGGGGTGCCGGCAAGACGACGCTGGGGCACGGGCTGGCGCGCGAGCTGCACTGGCCGTTCGTCGAACTCGATCGCGAAATCGAGCGCGAGGCAGCGGTCGGCCTGTCGGAACTGTTCATGCTCCACGGGCAGTCCGGGTATCGCCGCATCGAGCGCCGCTGCCTCGAGCGGGTGATCGAATCCCACGACCGGCTGGTCATGGCGGTCGGCGGCGGCATCGTGTCCGAGCCGGAGACGTTTCACCTGCTGCTCGACCGCTGTTTCACCGTCTGGGTGAAGGCCGAGCCGGAGCAGCACATGGCGCGGGTCGTCGCGCAGGGCGACTTCCGCCCGATGGAAGGCAGCCACGAGGCGATGGCGGACCTCTCCCGGATACTCGCCGCGCGCGAACCGCTGTACCGGAAGGCCGACGCCATCGTCGACACCTCGGCGGCGGATCCGGCGCAGTCGCTGCGCGAACTCAAGGACCTGGCGCGCGCCTGAGCGTGCCATCCGCCCCCCCGAAGCGTTCCGGAGATTCCCATGGCCGAACCCGCCCGCGAGCCTCCTGCGGTCGCCGCCGACGCCGCGGCGCCGCTGATCACCTACGACACGCACCCGGACCGCTACGCGCACTGGACGCTCGGCTTCGACGGCCCCGTCGCGACGCTGACGCTCGCCATCGACGAGGACCGCGGCCTGATGCCCGGCTACAAGCTCAAGCTCAACAGCTACGACCTCGGCGTCGACATCGAACTCGCCGACGCGCTGCAGCGCCTGCGCTTCGAGCATCCGGAGGTGAAGAGCGTCGTCCTCACCAGCGGCCGCGACCGGGTCTTCTGTTCCGGCGCCAACATCTTCATGCTGGGACTGTCGTCGCACGCGTGGAAGGTCAATTTCTGCAAGTTCACCAACGAGACGCGCAACGGCATCGAGGACTCGAGCCGCCATTCGGGGCTGAAATTCATCGCCGCCTGCAACGGCACCACCGCCGGCGGCGGCTACGAGCTCGCGCTCGCCTGCGACGAGATCCTGCTCGTCGACGACCGCAGCGCGGCGGTGAGCCTGCCCGAGGTGCCGCTGCTGGGCGTGCTGCCCGGCACCGGAGGGCTGACCCGCGTCACCGACAAGCGCCGTGTCCGCCGCGACCTCGCCGACGTCTTCTGCACGCTGGTCGAAGGCGTGCGGGCGCCGCGCGCGAAGGAATGGCGGCTGATCGACGGGTTTGCCAAGCCGCAGCAGTTCGCCGCGCTGGTGCGCGAGCGCGCGCAGGCGCTGGCCGCGGGCAGCGACCGCCCGACCGACGGCCGCGGCGTCGCGCTGCCGCCGCTCACGCGCCGCATCGACGCCGCCGGTTACCACTACGAGCACGTCGACGTGGCCTTCGACCGGGCCGCGCGCGCGGCGACGATCACCGTCGCGGCGCCGAAGGCCGCCCCGCCGGGCGACCTCGCGGCGATCCTCACGCTCGGCGCCGCGTGGTGGCCGCTGGCGATGGCGCGGGAACTCGACGACGCGATCCTGCTGCTGCGAACCAACGAAGCCTGCGCTCGGCACCTGGATCGTCAGGACCCGCGGCGAGGCCGCGACGGTCCTCGCCTGCGACGATGCGCTCGCGCGGCACGCGACGCACTGGTTCGTCCGCGAGACCGCCGGCATGCTTCGCCGCACGCTCGCACGCCTCGACGTGACGTCGAGGTCGATCTACGCGCTGATCGAACCGGGATCGTGCTTCGCCGGCACGCTGGCCGAGTTCGCCTTCGCCGCCGACCGCGGCTACATGCTCGCCCTGCCCGACGACCCCGACCGCGCGCCGCGCATGACGCTTTCCGCCGCCAACTTCGGGCCGTACCCGATGGTCAACGGCCGCGCGCGGATCGCCGCCCGCTTCTACGGCGAGGAGACGCCGATCGCCGCGGCGCGTGCGCGCATCGGCGAAGCCCTCGACGCCGACGCCTGCGTCGCGCTGGGCCTCGTCACCGCGGCGCCGGACGACCTCGACTGGGACGACGAGCTGCGCATCGCGCTCGAGGAGCGCTCGAGCCTGTCGCCGGACGCGCTGTCCGGCATGGAGGCCAACCTGCGCTTCGGCCCGGGCGAGACGATGGAGACGCGGGTCTTCGGCCGGCTCTCGGCCTGGCAGAACTGGATCTTCATCCGCCCGAACGCGACCGGCGAGGCCGGCGCGCTGAAGGTGTTCGGCACCGGCGCCAAGCCGCGATTCGACCGCAACCGCGTGTAGGCGAGCGCGCACCGGAAGCGACCCCCTGCGAAGCCGCGCGGCCAGGCGCAGCCCCACCCGCCCAAGGACGACCCATGACCATCGATTACAGCCAGAAGATCCCCAACAACGTCGGCCTCGCCGAGAACCGTACGCTGCAGCGCGCGCTCGAGCACTGGCAGCCGGAGTTCCTGCAGTGGTGGGGCGACATGGGGCCGGACGGCTCGCAGAACTTCGACGTCTACCTCCGCACGGCCACCAGCGTCGACCCCAAGGGCTGGGCCCAGTTCGACTACGTGAAGATGCCCGACTACCGCTGGGGCATCTTCCTCAATCCCGCCGAGGCCGGGCGCCAGGTGAACTTCGGCGCGCACAAGGGCGAGCCAGCGTGGCAGGAAGTGCCCGGCGAGTACCGCGCCAACCTGCGCCGGCTGATCGTCACCCAGGGCGACACCGAGCCGGCGTCGGTCGAGCAGCAGCGACACCTCGGCCTGACCGCGCCGTCGCTCTACGACCTGCGCAACCTCTTCCAGGTCAACGTCGAGGAGGGCCGCCACCTGTGGGCGATGGTGTACCTGCTGCACGCCTACTTCGGCCGCGACGGCCGCGAGGAGGCCGAGGCGCTGCTCGAGCGGCGCTCCGGCGATGCCGACAACCCGCGCATCCTCGGCGCGTTCAACGAGCGCACGCCCGACTGGCTCGCGTTCTTCATGTTCACGTACTTCACCGACCGCGACGGCAAGTACCAGCTCTGCTCCCTCGCCGAGTCGGGCTTCGACCCGCTCGCAAGGACCTGCCGCTTCATGCTGACCGAGGAGGCGCACCACATGTTCGTCGGCGAGACCGGCGTCGGGCGCGTGATCCAGCGCAGCTGCGAGAAGGCGAACGAGCTCAAGACCGACGACCCCGCGAAGCTGCGCGCCGCCGGCGTCATCGACCTGCCGACGGTGCAGCGCTACCTCAACTTCCACTTCTCGGTGACGATGGACCTCTTCGGCGCCGACGTGTCGAGCAATGCCGCGACCTTCTACACCACGGGTCTCAAGGGTCGCTTCGACGAGACCAGGCTCGCCGACGACCACCTGCTGACCGGCGCCACCTATCCGGTGCTCGAGGTGCGGAACGGGCAGCTCGCCACCGTCGAGGCGCCGATGCTCAACGCCCTCAACGAAAAGCTGCGCGACGACTACATCAAGGACGCCGCCGCGGGGGTCGAGCGCTGGAACCGGATCATCGAGAAGGCCGGGCTGCCGTTCCGGCTCAAAGTGCCGCACAAGGCGTTCCATCGCAAGATCGGTCCGTTGTCCGGCGCCGCGATCTCGCCCGACGGCAGCGTCGTCGACGCCGGGACCTGGGCGCGGCACGAGCGCGAGTGGCTGCCCTCGGCCGAGGACCGCGCGTTCGTCGCGTCGCTGATGGGACGCGTCGTGGCACCGGGCGCGTACGCGAACTGGATCGCACCGCCGGCGCGCGGCATCAACAACCAGCCGGTCGATTTCGAGTACGTCCGCTTCAACTGACCCGCGCCACCGCGACCTCCCACCGCATGTCCGAAGCCACCGCCGTCGTCCGCCAGCACCTGATCGATCCGGAGATCTGCATTCGCTGCAACACCTGCGAGGAGACCTGCCCGATCGACGCGATCACGCACGACGCGCGCAACTACGTCGTCGACGTGGCGATCTGCGATGCGTGCAACGCCTGCATCGCGCCCTGCCCCACCGGCGCGATCGACAGCTGGCGGCGCGTCGAGAAGGCCAGCGCCTACACCATCGCCGAGCAGCTCGCCTGGGACGCCCTGCCGGCGCAGGCGGAGCACGAACTCGCCACCGGCGACGACGCCGACGTCCCCGCCGAGGTCGCCCGGTTCGCGGCGACGGCGACCGCCGGCCAGGGTGGCGCCGCGCCACCGCCGTGGTCGGCGGCGCACCCCTACGTCAACCTGTACCCGGTCGCGAATCCGGCGGTCGCCACCGTCGCCGGCAACTACCGCCTGACCGACGACGGCGCGACCAGCGACATCCGGCACATCGTCCTCGATTTCGGCGCCACGGCGTTCCCGGTGCTCGAGGGCCAGACGATCGGCATCCTCGCACCGGGCGTCGACGCCGGCGGCAAGCCGCACCATGTGCGCCTGTATTCGGTGGCGAGCCCCCGCGAAGGCGAGCGGCCACGCTACAACAACCTCGCGCTGACGGTGAAGCGCGTGACCGAGGATCACGCCGGCCGGCCGGTCGTCGGCGTGGCGTCCAACTTCCTGTGCGACCTGCGGAAGGGGGACCGGGTCGACGTCGTCGGTCCGTACGGCACGTCGTTCCTGATGCCCAACCACCCGGGCAGCAGCCTGCTGATGGTCTGCACCGGCACCGGCTCGGCGCCGATGCGTGCGATGACCGAGCGGCGGCGCCGCCGCATCCCGCTCAAGGAGGGCGGCCGGCTGATGCTCTTCTTCGGGGCCCGCTCGGCCGGCGAACTGCCGTACTTCGGTCCGCTGCAGAAGCTGCCGCGGGATTTCATCGACATCAACTTCGCGTTCTCGCGCGTGCCCGGCGAGCCGAAGCAGTACGTCCAGGACCTGATACGCAAGCGCTCGGCCGACGTCGCCGCGCTGCTCGCCGACGCCAGCTGCCACGTCTACATCTGCGGCCTCAAGGGCATGGAGCAGGGCGTCGACGAGGCGTTCCGCGACGCCTGCAGGCAGCAGGGCCGGGACTGGGATGCGATGCTGCCGGCCCTGCGCGCGCAGGGCCGCTACCACGTCGAGACCTACTGAACGCCGACCGGCCTCACTGCCCCTTGATGCTGGTGCAGTCGACCACCGTCGTGTTCGCCACCACCATCCCGCCCTTCTCGTCCTGCCGCAGGTACTTGAGCTCGACCTGCCGCGGCACCAGTTCGACCGATTCGCTCGGACGCTCGCCGCCGCTGCTCTGGGCGACCGACGAGACGAGGCTGTTCGACAGGGTTACGACGTAGTAGTCGGCCGGCTGGTTGTCGCCGTTGGCGGTGAAGCTGAACACGGCCTTCTGCAGCACCGTGCCCTTCATCACCGCGTTGATCAGCGGACCGCTGGCGATGTCGAGCTGCTTGGTCATCTCGACCGGGGCGCAGGCGCTGCGGCCGGCGCGCGCACCGCCCCCCGCGCCCGCTGCGATCGTCGCCGCGTAGCCCTGGCTGAACGAGGTGACGACGATCTCGTCCTTGTGCTTCGCGTTGGTGGACTCGCCCTTGATCTCGGGCCCGGTGATCTTGAGGAAGATCGCCGCCTGCGCATCGATCGCGGACAGCGCGGTGGCGACGAGCGCCCCGGCGAGCAACGGCCGGGTGAACGGCGGCAAGGCGGGTTTCGTACGCTTGGGAGTCGGCATCACGGCACCTCCGGAAGTTGGACCGTCCTGCGGCGCACGCCGACGGCATGGGCGCGCGGTTGCGGCGCCGGGCGCGGAGCGCCCTTGCCGTCGGCGGATCCTACGCCGTTGTCATAAGCGGCATCAAGACCGTTCGTCCCCCCGGCACCGGGCGCGGGAACGCCGGCCGGCCCCGCGGGAAGAAGGGTGGGGGCGCGGACGCTTGTCGCCCCCGCCGTTTGGCGCTACAAGCGGATTCCCCGAACGCCTCCCCATCGACATGACGGATGCTCCCGCACACCCCCCGGCCGCGTCGGCCTACGACGACGTGCCGTACTCGACCTACGCGCACACGTCGACGCACCCGGACCGGCTGGCGACCATCGCCGCGCTGTCCGGGGTGACGGTCGCGCCAGTCGAGCGCTGTCGCGTGCTCGAGATCGGGTGCGGCAGCGGAGGCAACCTCATTCCGATGGCCGCGACGCTGCCGCATTCGACGTTCGTCGGCTGCGATCTCGCCGCGCAGCCCGTCGCCGCCGGGCGGGAGCTGGCGGCCAGGCTGGGGCTGACCAACCTCTCGCTGCAGCAGCTCGATCTGCGCGAATTTCCACCTCCGCCGGCGCCGTTCGACTACATCATCGCGCACGGCGTGTACTCGTGGGTACCCGAGGACGTGCGCGAAGCGCTGCTCGCCGTCGTCGCGCGCGACCTCGCGCCGCGGGGCATCGCCTTCGTCAGCTACAACGCGCTGCCGGGCTGCCACGTCCGCCGGATGGCCTGGGAAATCCTCGGGTTCCACGTCGCCGGGATCACCGAGCCGCGCACGCGGCTCGCGGAAGCGCGGGCGCTGATCGCGCTGGTCGCCGATCCCGCGAATCGGCAGCTGCCGGGCAACCTGGCGCTGCAGCAGGAGTTCCGCGACCTCGCCGTCCGGTCCGACGGCGCGCTGTTCCACGACGATCTCGCGGAGGTCAACGAGCCGTTCTACTTCCACGAGTTCGCGGCCGCCGCGCAGGCGCACGGGCTGCGCTTCCTCGGCGAGGCCGAGTTCACGATGATGGCCGACGCCGACGTCGCGCCGGCGGTGCGCGCAGCGGTCGCCGGCATGGAGGTGCCGGCGCGCGAGCAGTACCTCGACTTCGTGCGCGGGCGGCGTTTCCGGCAATCCTTGCTGTGCCGCGCGAACCTTGCCCCCGACCGCGAGCTGGAGGCGGCGCGGCTCGCCGGCATGTCGGTGGTCGCGCCCAAGCTCGCCTCGGACCGGGGCCTGGTGTTCCCGGCCGTCGCCCCGGATGCGGGCGACCCGACCGCGCCCGCGGCGGACGGACTCGACGACGCCCGGGCGATCGTCCACACGATCACGGCCGCCTGGCCGCGGCCGGTCACCGTGCAGGATCTCGCGCAGGCCTATCGCGCGCGCTTTCCGGACGCCGCCGACGGCGGTCCCGTGCCGCGACGACTGGCCGAGATCCTGGTCGGCGCGTACGGCGCCGGCGCGATCGAGCTCCACGTCCACGTGCCCCCGCTCGCGGCCGAAGCCGGCGAACGGCCGGTCGCGCACGAGGTGGCCCGGGCGCAGGCCGCCGCGGGCAGCCGGGTCACCAACCTGTGGCATGAGAACGTCGACCTCGACGACCCGTGCGCGCGCCGGCTCGTCGCGCTGTGCGACGGCACGCGCGACCGGCCGGCGCTGGTCGCCGCGCTGGGCGACGCGTTGCCGCCCGAGGCGGGAACCGCGCCGGCCGCAGTGCTCGGGCGCTATCTCGAGCAGCTGATCCGGCTCGCGCTGCTGAAAGCCTAGCCGCCCCTCCGTGCCACGGCCCGCGCGTACAGTTCGTCGCGCGGCAGCCCGGTCGCGGCGGCGGCGACTCGCGCCGCCTTCGCCGGCGGCAGTTCGGCCAGCAGCGCATCGAGCAGGCGGTCGGCGTCGATCGGCAGGGCCGGCGCCGACGCGACGGCCACCGGCGCGTCGACCAGCAGCACGAACTCGCCGCGCTCGCGGTTGGCGTCGCCGGCGAACCACGCCGGAGCCTCCGCGAGCGGCATCGCTGTGATGGTTTCGTAGACCTTCGTCAGTTCGCGCGCCACGACCAGCGTCCGCGCCGGGTCCAGCGACGCGGCCAGGGCCTCGACCGTCGCGCGCACCCGGTGCGGCGCTTCGTAGAACGCCAGCGCGCAGGGCAGTCGTCCGACCCGCTCGATCGTTTCGCGCCGCGCCTTCGCCGCCGCCGGCAGGAAACCGGCGAACAGCACCTCGCCCGCATCGAGGCCGGCCGCGGACAGCGCGGCCGTCAGCGCCGACGGCCCCGGGATCGGCACGACACGGTAGCCCGCCTCGCGCGCGGCGCGCACCAGCCGTGCGCCCGGATCGCTGACGGCGGGGGTTCCCGCATCGCTGACCAGCGCCACGCTCCGGCCGGCGGCGAGTTCGGCCAGCAGCGCCGGCGTCTTCTGTCGCTCGTTGTGTTCGTGCAGCGCGGTGACGCGGGCGACGATGCCGCAGTGCGCGAGCAGCACGGCCGTGACGCGGGTGTCCTCGGCGGCGATCAGGTCGGCCTGCGCCAGCGTGTCGCGGGCGCGGGCGGTCAGATCGCCGAGGTTACCGAGCGGCGTGGCGACCACATATAATTCACCCCTCGCACCGGTTCCCGCCACGGCGTCGCTCTCGGCACCGGCAGGGGCCTCCGGCGCGGGGCGCGAGCGCGCGGAGCGGCGACGGGAGGCGGTCATGGGCGGCGGGTTGGCAGGGCTGGGCGCGTTGCGCATCGCGATGGCGTGGGTCGCCGTCGCCGCCGTGGCGTTGCCTGGATTGTCGCGGGGACAGGCGCCCGCGGCAAGCGATCCCGCACCCTCGAGCGCCGAGTACGCTCTGGTCCTGCCCCTCGAATCATCGAGCTACGGCCGCGCCGCCGACGCCGTGCGCGCGGGCTTCGAGGCCGCCGCCTCGCTTGCCAGGGCCAGGACGGTGGTCATCGGTCACGACGAGGGCGGGGCCGTGGAAGCGCATGCGAAGGCGCGCGCCACGGGTGCCCGCGTGATCGTCGGGCCCCTGGTCCGCGACGACCTCAAGCTCGTTGCCGCCGCGGCAGCGGACTGGCCGGACCCGCCAACGCTGGCCCTGAACCAGCTCGACGACGGGGCGCCGCTGCCCGTCTCGTTCTACACCCTCGCCATGGTCATCGAAGCCGACGCCCGGGCCATCGCGCGGGGCGCGCGCGATGCCGGCGCGCAAACGGCGGGGGTCGTCCGCTCCGACCTGCCGCTGCAGAAGCGCTTCGCCGACGCGTTCACCGCCGAGTGGCTGCTGCTCGGCGGCGCGCCGCCGCGGGTGCTGCACTTCGGCCGCGCGCCGGAGATGCTGGCTCTGCTGCGCACCGAACTCGGCAAGACACCGCTGGACGCGATCATCCTCGCCGTCCCCGGCGACGACGCGGCGCTGGTCAAGCCTTTCGTCGGCCAGACCGCCGCGTACGCGAGCAGCCAGGTCAACGACCGGCCGCCGCAGGAAGCGATCCGCGATCTCGACGACCTGCGGTTCGTCGAGGTCCCCTGGCTCGCGCTGCCCGACGAGCCCGCGTACGCCAGGATACCGCGCCGCGACTACCCCAACGCCGCGCTCGACCGGCTCTACGCGCTGGGCATCGACGCCTTCCGCGCGGCCCAGCTGCTCGCCGACGCCGGCCCCGGGCGCGCGGTCGAATTCGACGGGGCGACCGGCCACGTCGTCCTCGATGCGGGCACGCGCCAGTTCGTGCGCACGCCCGTCCTGATGCAGTTCCGCGCCGGGCACAAGGTCCCGGCCGGCCCGCGCTGACCCGAGATACCCCGCCGCCGATGACGGCGACCGGACCCCGCCCGCCCCGTTCCCGCGCCGCGCGCAGCGTCGACCCGCGCCACGCCGCCGGCGCGCGCGCGGAGGCGCTGGCGGCGGCGTACCTCGAAGCCCGCGGCGTCGCGGTGCTCGAACGCAATTTCCGCTGCCGGACCGGCGAGATCGACCTCGTCGCGCGCGACGGCGACACGCTGGTATTCGTCGAGGTGCGGTTGCGCCGCCGCAGCGACTACGGCGGTGCGGCGGCCAGCATCGACGCCCGCAAGCAGGGCAAGCTGCTCGCCGCCGCCGCGTACTACCTCGCCCGCCACGCGAGGCCGCCGCCCTGCCGGTTCGACGCGGTGCTGCTCGATGCGCTCGATCCGCCGCGCATCGAGTGGCTGCGCGACGCCTTCGGCGCGTCGCGTTGACGGCGCCCGCCCGATCCCCCGCCCCGGGGGATCGCTGCGGGGTGCCTGCTACAATCGCCCGACCTTTCCGACAGCCGCGGCGCTTGCTGCGGCGCCGCCCGCCCCGCCATGGACCATCTCGACCGCATCCGCCAGCATTTCCACGACAGCGCGCAGGTGAAGCTCGCCGCCGTGGACCGGCTTGCGCCGGAGGTCGCGCGCGCCGCCGCCGTCCTTGCCGACTGCCTGCTCGCCGACGGCAAGCTGCTCGCCTGCGGCAACGGCGGATCGGCCGCCGACGCGCAGCACTTCGCAGCGGAAATGGTCGGACGCTTCGAACGCGAGCGGCCGGAGTTGCCGGCGATCGCCCTGACCGTCGACTCGTCGATCCTCACCGCGATCGCCAACGACTATTCGTTCGACCAGGTCTTCGCCAAGCAGGTCCGGGCACTGGGCGCGAAGGGGGACGTGCTGATCGCGTTCTCCACCTCGGGCAACTCGGGCAACGTGATCGCGGCGATCGAGGCCGCGCACGAGCGCGAGATGCGCGTCGTCGCACTGACGGGCAAGGGCGGCGGCCGCATCGGCGCCATGCTCGGCGATGCCGACGTCCACCTGTGCGTCCCGCACGACCGCACCGCGCGAATCCAGGAGGTCCACCTGCTGATGCTGCATTGCCTGTGCGACGCCGTCGACGCCACTCTGCTGGGAGACGAAACATGACCGCACCCGAACCGCGCCTCCGCCGCGCCCATCCCCCGACGCCGCGCGGGACCGCGCACCGCGCGGTGACGGTGGCGCTGCTGCTGGCCGCGGCCGCCGCGGGCCCGCTGGCGCTGTCCGGCTGCGTGCCGGTCGTCGTCGCCGGCGTCGGCGGCGCCGCCATGGTCGTGGCCGACCCCCGCTCCTCCGGCGCGCAGCTCGACGACCAGACGATCGAGTTCAAGGTCTCGGGCGCCGCGACGGAGAAGTATCCCGACATGCATCTCAACGTCACCAGCTACAACGGCATCGTGCTGCTGACCGGCGAGGCGCCGACCGCCGCGGCACGCGACAGCATCGAGGAAATCGCGCGCAAGACCGACCGCGTGCGCAGCGTGCAGAACGAGATGGTCGTCGGTCCCACGACCGACCTCGCCGCCCGCAGCAACGACTCGTTCATCACGTCGAAGGTGAAGGCGCGGCTGGTCGAGGCCAACAAGGTCCCGGCGAACCTGATCAAGGTCGTCACCGAGCGCGGTGTCGTCTACCTGCGCGGGCTCGTCACCCGCCAGGACGGCGAGATCGCCGCGTCCATCGCCGCGACGACCGACGGCGTCGTGCGCGTCGTCAAGGTCTTCGAGTACACGAACTGACCCTCGTGGCCGGTGACGCCACCGGCGCGGCGCCGCCGCGCTTCGAGGACAAGGTCGCGACGGCCGCGACGGCCCTGGCACGAATCGCGGAGCTGCCGCGGCCGCTGGTCTTCACCAACGGCGTGTTCGACCTGCTGCACCGCGGCCACGTCAGCTACCTCGACGCCGCGCGCCGCGAGGGCGCCGCGCTCGTCGTCGCCGTGAACTCCGACGCGTCGGTCCGCCGGCTCGGCAAGGGGGACGACCGTCCGCTCAACGCGCTCGCCGACCGCATGGCGGTGCTCGCGGCGCTGGCCTCGGTCGACCTGGTGGTTCCGTTCGACGGCGACACGCCGCGCGATCTGATCGTCGCCTGCCGGCCGGACGTGCTGGTCAAGGGCGGCGACTACACGGCGGCGACGACCGCCGGTGCCGCCGAGGTGATTGCGGCGGGCGGGCGTTTCGTTGCGATTCCGTTCGCGCACGACCGCTCGACGACCGCGCTGGTCCGCCGCATCCGGCAGTAGCGCCCGCGGGGTCGCCCCGCTCCGTCGCGCACCCGGGCCGACGCGCGGGGCCGCGGGTCCGCTCTGCTAGAATCGGGATTCGTGCAATCCGCGGGCGCCCGGCGCGCCGCGCCACAGGAGTCCCACCGATGCTGCAACCCACCCGCGAACTGGATGCCCGCGGCCTGAACTGCCCGCTGCCGATCCTGCGCACCAAAAGGGCGCTCGTCGACATGCTGAGCGGCCAGACGATCAAGGTGCTCTCGACCGACCCGGCGTCGGTGCGCGATATCGGGGCTTTCGCCCACCAGACCGGCAACGAGCTCGTCGAACAAGGCGAGGCCGACGGTGCGTTCTACTACGTGCTGAGGCGCAAATGAACCCGGCCTCGTCCGATGCACCCTCCGGCACGGCCGGCACCGTCGTCGAACTCGACCACGGTGGCTTCGATTCGGCGATCCGGGGACACCCCTTCGCGATCATCGACTTCTGGGCGCCGTGGTGCGCGCCCTGCCGGTCGTTCGCACCCACCTTCGCCGCCGCCGCGGCCAAGCACCCCGACGTGCTGTTCGCGAAGGTGAACACCGAGGCCGAACCGGAACTCGCCGGCTCGTTCGGCATCCGGTCGATCCCGACGCTCGCGATCTTCCGTGACGACATCGTCGTCTACATGGAAGCCGGCGCGCTGCCGCCGGCCGCACTCGAGGACCTGATCGGCCAGGCGCGCGCACTCGACATGGACGCCGTGAGGCGCGACGTCGCCGCACAGAACGCCGACAGCGGCTGACCGCCCGGCCCTCGGTGCCGCCTGCGGGCGGCCGCGCGCGGTGAGCGCGGCCCTACTCCTCCTTCCGGACTTCCTGCTGATTGCCGGCGGCGCGATGCTGCGCCGGATGCGCGGCTTCGACGCCGCGTTCTGGGCGGGCGTCGAGCGGCTGGTCTACTACGTCCTCTTCCCGGCGCTGCTGTTCCGGTCGCTCGCCGCGGCGCCGCTCGCCCTCGGCGACGCCGGTTCGCTGATCGCGACGGGGCTGATCTTCACGCTGGCCGCGATGGCGCTCTCGGCGCTCGCAGGCCCGCTGTTCCGGCTGCCGAAGGACGTGTTCGCCGCGTGTTTCCAGTGCGGCTTCCGCTTCAATACCTACATCGTCCTCGCCGTGGCCGACCGGCTCGGCGGCGCACCCGCCCTCGCGCTGGCGAGCCTGCTCGTCGGCGTGCTGGTCCCGACCGTCAACGTCGCCGCGGTGTCGATGCTCGCCCACGGCCGAGGCGTCTCGGTCGTCGCGGAACTCGTGCGCAATCCGCTGGTGCTGGCCACCGCGGCAGGACTCGCCTGGAACGCCGCGGGGCTTCCGGTCCCGCCGCTGCCGGCGCGCCTGCTGGAGCTCCTGGCGAGCGCCGCGCTGCCGCTCGGGCTGCTGGCGGTGGGGGCGGGGCTGACGTTCGAACGCCACGCGCTGCCGCTGCCCGCGCTGGCGTGGTTCCACGCGGTCAAGCTCCTGGCGATGCCCGCGATCGCGTTCGTGGCCGCGCGCGCGCTCGCGCTCTCCCCGCTGGAGATGCAGGTGGCGATGACGCAGGCAGCAGTGCCGACGGCGACGTCGGCCTACATCCTCGCCGCACGGATGAACGGACGCGGCGCGCCGGTCGCGCTGATCGTCTCCAGCGGTACGCTGCTGGCAGCGCTCACGCTGCCGCTCTGGCTGGGCCTGGTCGCGCGGTAGGCTGCGCCGGCGCGGGCTAGCGCCCGTACCGGTTGAAGAAGTCGGCGACGATGCCCTTCTGGCTGCGGTCGATCGCGACGTCGAGCGAGCGGTCGGCCGGGTCGTATTGCTTCGCCTTGCGGAAGGCGTTGATCGCTTCCTGGTGATAACCCTGCGCCTGCAACGCCTGGCCCAGGCAGCGCCATGCATCCGCGTTGCCGAGATCCTGGTCGACCCACGCCTGGCAGAGTTCGGCGGCGCGGCGGAAATTGCCGGCGCGGAGCATCCGCGGACCCTCGCTCTGCAGCGCGGCCACGCGCGCGCGCCGCTCGACGAACTCCTGCGTCAGGGCGGGATCGACCGGGCCGCGCGGCGGCACCGCCGCGGTCGGCGCCCGCGCCGCCGTCGTCGAGTTGACCGCCCCGCTGATTGCGGTGCCGACACCGGCAAGGCCGGTGATCACGCCGCCGCCCGTGATGTTGCCCGGGACCAGCGACGAGGCCGACGGGACGGCGTCGGAAATCGAGGTGCGCGCCCAGGCGATCGACTCCGCCATCGGCTGGTGCCACGCGACTCCGTACAGCCACAGCATCGCCGCGAGCCCGCACACACCGGTGACTGCGTTGAGCACGCCCGGCGGCCCGTGCGTGACCAGGCAATCCTGCGCGAAGTCCCAGTCGGTTTCCTGGTTTTGCGCGACCTTCTCGTAGGCGACCGCGATGAGCACCGGCGCGAGCAGCGGAAAGCCGCAGGCCACGCCCTCCCACCAGACGCGGAACGATCGCTTCAGCGCGCGCTCGAGCTGGGAGCGGGTGTCGCGGCGGGCGTAGGCGTCGGAGATCGAGAACTGGAGAAAGCACCCGAAGAGCCACTTGCCCGGGGTCGTCTGCAGCGAGCCGATCAGCAGCGCCTCGATCGGAATCCAGCTCGCCGTGATCAGGATCGGCGCGATCAGCGGATGGCCGATGACGTACGCGAGGCCGTCGGGAATCGCGCCCGCGCCACGCAGTTCGGACAGCAGCAGCGCGAGGACGAGCCCCCAGATCGCGTAGTCGAACAGTCGGGCGGCGAGTCGATTCCAGGGGCGCGGCTCGCTGGTGCGCCCCGACTTCGCGCGCTCCAGCTCCGCCATCCGCAACTGGAAGATCCAGCTCGCGTCCTCCTGCGGCTGGTTGGTGCCGAGGAAGACGCTCTTCTCCCGGCGCCAGTTGAGGATCGCGAGGTCGGTTTGCGGCACCAGCGCCGGCGTGGTCGCCTTCCGCCGGCGCGCCGCCCAGGCGACGCCGTGCACGACGGCATACACGACGGTCAGGACCAGCAGGGTGACCGTCAGCCAGACGAGCACCTGCTTGGCCACGAGCACCGCGTCCGCGGGGGTGACGAACACGATCGCGGCGGCGATGAAGGCGCCGAAGAGCGCGCAGAGGCCTACGGTGACGATCGTCGAGCGCCCGAAGGAGGCGACGCGCTCGGTCAGCCCCGGGTGGTGCAGATTGGCGTCCTCGACGAGTTCGTCGCCGTCGAGGCCGGTCTCCAGCACCTCGTCCGGCGACGGCTCCGCGGCCGGTGCGGCGACGTCGGTGTGCTCGCCGCCGTCCACCGCCACCGCGTTGCTGACGACGTGGGCGATCTTCTGCTCGGTCGTGCCGTCCGACAGCGCGAGCTCGTCGTCGTAGCGGTGGCGCCGGTCGCCGTCGCCCAGTATGCGACTGGCATGATTGATGAACCGGAGCGCCTCTTCGACGTTTCCCTGGCCGTCGCGCGTCTTCGCGTAATACTTCCGGATCAGCCGGCGCAGTGCCGCCCGGACCTCCTCCTCAGGGGCGGTCGGCGGAATTCCGAGGGCTTCGTAGAGCGTGGCGCGCATGGGCAACGGTCGATGACGATCCGAAATCTTGGGCGAAAACGCAAACCTTATCAAGCATAAGGCATTGCAAGTTCCGGGCCAGCCACCGCCGCCGGGGTCCGCAACCGGCCTTGGCCCCCCGATCGGGAGCCGGGCCACCACCGGCGCCGGGCAAAGAAAAAGGGCAGCCTGCGGGCTGCCCTCCGAGTCCAGCCGCCGCGAACGTCGCCGCGGCGGCCGACATCGGCCTCACTCGGCCGGCTTGGCCTTGGTCGTGAGCTTCTCGCGGATCCGCGCCGACTTGCCCGAGCGGTCGCGCAGGTAGTACAGCTTGGCCCGGCGGACGTCGCCCCGGCGCTTGACCTCGATCGAGGCGATCAGCGGCGAATAGGTCTGGAACGTGCGCTCCACGCCTTCGCCGCTGCTGATCTTGCGGACGACGAACGACGAGTTGAGCCCGCGGTTGCGCTTGGCGATGACGACGCCTTCGTAGGCCTGGACGCGCTTGCGCTCGCCTTCGACGACGTTGACGTTGACGATGACGGTGTCGCCGGGCGCGAACGCCGGGACGGTCTTGTTGAGGCGGGTGATTTCTTCCTGCTCGAGCTGCTGGATCAGATTCATCGTGCGTTCTCCATGGATGTCTGCTGCCGGCCGTTGGCCTTGGCGCGCAGCGCAGGGCGCCCCCTGATGCGCGCGGTTTGTTGTCGGCGCCCCCGGAATCGCGATGCCTCCGTCGGCTGCCTCGCTTCGTCACTGCCTGACTGCGTGTTTCGTCACTGCTTGCCTGCGTCACCGCTTCCGTTCATTCGCCGCGTCGTGCTCCTGCGCGTACTCGCGCAGCAGCGCTTCGTCCGCCGCCGACAGCGCGCGCGCCGCGAGGAGGTCCGGCCGCCGTCGCCACGTGCGCCCCAGCGACTCGCGTCGCCGCCAGCGCGCGATCGCCGCATGGTTGCCCGACAGCAGCACCGGCGGCACCGTCACGCCCGCGTAGACCTCGGGCCGCGTGTAGTGCGGGCAGTCGAGCACCCCGTCGGCGAACGAATCCTGCCCGGCCGACGTCGCGTCGTTCAGCACCCCCGGCCGCTGCCGCACGATCGCATCGATCAGCATCAGCGCCGGCATTTCCCCGCCCGACACCACGAAGTCGCCGATCGAGATTTCCTCGTCGACCTCGCGCTCGAGCAACCGCTCGTCGATCCCTTCGTACCGGCCGGCGAGCAGCACCAGATCCGTGGCGTCGCAGACCGCCGCCAGTTCCATCACCCGCGCATGCGTCAGCGGCACGCCCTGCGGCGACAGGTGGATCACCCGCGTCGCCCGCGTCACCGCCGCACCTTCGCCGCGCTGTGCCGCCCGCGCGGCGTGGATCGCCCGCGCCAACGGCTCCGCCAGCATCACCATCCCGGGGCCGCCGCCGTACGGGCGGTCGTCGACGGTCCGGTAATTGTCCGTCGTGAAATCGCGCGGATTCCACGTCGCGAGGCGCCACAGCCCCCGCTCGAGCGCCCGGCCCGTCACGCCGAAGCGCGCCGCGTGCTCGACCATCTCCGGGAACAGCGTCACGACGTCGATGCGCATCGCGCCGCCCCGGTCAGTAATCGCTGCCCCAATCGACGCCGATCCGCTTCGACGCCAGATCGACCTCGTCCACGTGCGCCGCCACGAACGGGATCAACCGTATCCGTCCACCCCCATCCGCCCCGGCACGGACCCGCAACACCGGGTGCGCGCCGAAATCGTCGACCGCCGCCACCACGCCCAGCAGCTGCCCCTCGCGATTGACCACGTCGAGGCCGACGAGATCGGCGAGGTACACCTCACCCTCGGCCGCGGCCGGCAGCTCGGACCTCGGCACGCCGATCAGGGCGCCGCGCCAGGCCATCGCCGCCTCGCGGCTGTCGATGCCCTCGACGCGGGCGATCACCGTGTCGGAATGCACCTTCGCGTCCGCCGCGGAGCGCACTTCCCATTCCGCGCCGGCACCGCGCTGCAGCCACCAGCGCGCGTGATCGAGCAGCGCATCGGGCGCCGCCGACAGCGGCCGGATCTTCAGCCACCCGTGAATGCCGTACGGCGCCAGAACGCGCCCCATCACGACGATGCCGTCGGCGTCCGGCGCCGCGGTCATCGGCGGACGATCCTGCGGCTGCAGCGTCAGGCGGCCTTCGGGGTCGCGTGCTTCACGAGCCCGGCAACCGTGTCCGACAGCTTGGCGCCGCGTTCCTGCCAGTAGCTGATGCGATCGAACGAGAGGCGCACGGCTTCCTCGCGCTCGGTGGCGATCGGGTTGTAGAAGCCGACGCGCTCGATGAAGCGACCGTCGCGGCGGTTGCGCGAGTCGGCGACGACTACGTTGTAGAAGGGGCGCTTCTTGGCGCCGCCGCGGGCAAGTCGGATGACGACCATGGCCTTGGAATTCCTGTGAGAGAAATACGGAAAAAGAGCGAGATTATACAAAGGTTTGGCGCAATCCGGCAAGGGTCGCCGCAGGGGCGCCGGCGGCGGCGGCCCGCCCGGTCGCCCGGCGCGGGGGCCGCGGCGGGATCGACGGATCCGACGACAAACCCTTTCCGGTCAGCAGGTTAGATGTCCGCCAGCCGGCCGCCGGCCGCGCCCCGTCCAAGCCCCGGCGGCGGTCAGCGCCCGGGAAACATTCCCTTCATCCCGCGCATCATCTTCTGCATGCCGCCCTTGGCGACCATCTTCATCATCTTCTGCGTCTGGTCGAACTGGTTGAGCAGCTGGTTGACCTCCTGCACCGTGACGCCGGCGCCGGCGGCGATGCGTCGCTTGCGCGACGCCTTGAGCAGTTCCGGCTTCGCCCGTTCGGCGGGCGTCATCGAGTTGATGATGCCCTCGATGCGTCCGATCTTGCGTTCGTCGACGTTCGCGCCCTGCGCCGCGCGCGCGAGTTCCGCCGGCAGCTTGTCGACCATCGCCTTCATCCCGCCCATCTTGCGCATCTGCGCGATCTGCGCCTTGTAGTCCTCCAGGTCGAAGCCCTTGCCGGACTTGACCTTCCTGGCGAGCTTCTCCGCCTCCGCCAGGTCGACGTTGCGATGGGCCTCCTCGACCAGCGACAGCACGTCGCCCATGCCGAGAATCCGCGAGGCCATCCGGTCGGGATGGAACACCTCGAGACCGTCGATCTTCTCGGCGACGCCCACGAACTTGATCGGCGCGCCGGTCACGTGGCGCACGGACAGCGCGGCGCCCCCGCGCGCGTCGCCGTCGAGCTTGGTCAGGATCACGCCGGTGAGCGGCAGCGCGTCGCGAAACGCCTTGGCCGTGTTGACGGCATCCTGGCCCTGCATCGCGTCGACGATGAACAGCGTTTCGATCGGCTTCACCGCCGCGTGGATCTCGGCGATCTCGCGCATCATCGCCTCGTCGATCGCGAGGCGGCCGGCGGTGTCGACGACGAGCACGTCGTGGTAGTGGCGGCGCGCCCAATCGAGCGCGCCGGTGGCGATCGCAACGGGGGCCTCGCCGGCGGCCGACGGGAAGAAGTCCACCCCGACCTGCGCGGCCAGCGTGCGCAGCTGCTCGATCGCCGCCGGACGGTAGACGTCGGCCGACACCACGAGCACCTTCTTCTTCTGCCCGCGCAGCAGCCGCGCGAGCTTGGCGGCCGTGGTCGTCTTCCCGGCACCCTGCAGGCCGGCCAGGAGGATCACCGCCGGCGGCTGGGTCGCGAAGTCGAGCGGCACCGCCGCGCCGCCCATCAGCGCGGCCAGTTCCCGCTGCACCACGCCGATCAGCGCCTGGCCCGGCGTCAGCGAGCCGACGACGTCCGCGCCGACCGCCTTCTCGCGCACCGCGGCGATGAATTCCTTGACCACCGGCAGCGCGACGTCGGCCTCCAGCAGCGCGAGACGCACCTCGCGCAGCGCATCCTGGATGTTGTCGTCGGTGAGGCGCGCCTGGCCGCGCAGCGTCTTGACGACGCGCGACAGGCGTTCGGACAGGTTTTCGAGCATGGCGTGAGGACCGAGGGGGACGCGCCGCCGGCAGGCACGGCGCGTGGGGTAAACTGGAAGGTGCGTGACATCCCGGGTCCGCACCGCGAAAACGATGATTTTACTGCACCTTGCCGCCGTCGCCGCGTACGCGCTGGCCGCCCTGACCCTGTGGCCGGGCGCCCCGGCCGCGACGACCGGCGCTGGCGCGCCCGCCGCCGGGTCGTCGATCCGGCGGTTCGGCCCGGTCGCGCTTGCGGTGGCGCTGGCCCTGCACGGCATCGCCGTCGCCGGCGACATCGTCGGGCCGGAGGGCCTCGACCTGTCGATCGCGAATGCGTTCTCGCTGGTCGCCGGCCTGGTCGCCGGCCTGGCCGCGCTTTCCGGCCTGCTGGCCACGCTCCCGGTGACCGTCCCGATCGTCCTGCCGATCGCGGCCCTCGCCGTGCTGCCCCCGCTGTTCATCGACAACCCGCACCGGTTCGCCCTCTCCGGCGAACCCTGGGCCGCCGCCCATGTGGGCGTGGCGCTGGTCGCCTACGCGCTGTTCCTGGTCGCCGCGCTGCAGGCGCTGGTGCTGATGGGACTCGAGCGGCGACTGCATCGACGGGTGCCGGATCCGGGCGCCGCGGCGCTGCCGCCGTTGCTGACGCTGGAACGCTACATGTTCCGGCTGGTGATCGCCGGATTCGCGCTGCTGACGATCACGCTGGGCAGCGGCGTGCTGTTCTCCGAGCAGGTCTTCGGACGGCCGTTCATGGTGACGCACAAGAACGTCTTCTCGGTGGCCGGCTGGCTGACCTTCGCCGTCCTGCTCTGGGGACGCTGGCGCTACGGCTGGCGCGGCCGGAATGCCCTGCGCTGGATCGTCGTCGGCACGGTGCTGCTGTTCCTCGCGTACCTCGGCAAGAAGTTCGTCGCCGAGATCCTGCTCGGGCGCTGACCGCCTGCGGCCCCGTCCCGTCCGTCCCCCCGCACCCGCTTGGACGACATTCACCTAAGCACGCTCGGGTTCGCGCTCGCGATCCTGCTCGTCATCTCGGGTTTCTTCTCGCTCGCCGAGACGGCGATGATGGCCGCGAACCGCTACCGCCTGAAGCACCGGGCGCAGCGCGGCGAGCGCGGCGCCAAGCTCGCCGTCGCGCTCCTCGACCGGACCGACCGCCTGCTCGGAGTGATCCTCCTCGGCAACAACCTGATCAATGCCGCGGCGGCGACGCTGACGACCGTCATCACCGTGCGGCTGTTCGGCGAGGGCGAGCTCGCGCTGGGGATCGGGACCGTCGCCGTCACCTTCGGCATCCTGGTCTTCTCCGAGATCACACCGAAGGTCATCGGCGCGGCCCACGCGGACCGCATCGCGCCGATGGCCAGCTTCGTGCTCGCTCCGCTGCTGACGGCCGCGCGGCCGGTCGTCGGCTTCGTCAACGTCTTCGTGCAGGCGCTGCTGAAGCTGCTGCGCGTGCGGCCCGCCGCCGAAACCGGCGCCGCGCTGTCGCAGGAGGAATTGCGGACGATCGTGCTCGAAGGGCAGTACCTTCGGGGCAAGCATCGCGCGATGATCGCGAACCTGCTCGACCTGGAGAACATCACCGTCGAGGACGTGATGACCCCGCGACCGCAGATCCACGGTCTCGACCTCGCCGCGAAGCCCGCGCTGCTGACCCAGCAGCTCGCGACGACCTACCACACGCGGCTGCCCGCCTACGAGGACAGCCTGGAGAACATCGTCGGCATCATCCACGTGAAGCAGGTGCTGCAGCTGCTGCACGCGGGCGAGATCGACGGCGACGCCCTGCGCACGATCCTGCGCCCGCCGTACTTCGTCCCGGCGGGGACGCCGCTGCTGACCCAGCTGCAGCACTTCCAGGCCGACCGGCAGCGGCTCGGGCTGGTGGTCGACGAATACGGCGAACTGACGGGCCTGGTCAGCATCGAGGACATCATCGAGGAGATCATCGGCGAGTTCACGACGCAGGCCCCCGACGGGACGGCGACGTTCGCCCGGGCCCCCGACGGCAGCGTCGTCGTCGACGGCATGACGCCGTTGCGCACCCTGAACCGCAAACTCCGCACCTCGTTCGCGCTGACCGGCCCGAAGACGCTCAACGGGCTGATCGTCGAGCATCTGGGCGAAATCCCCGACGCCGGGGTCCGGGTCGAGGTCGCCGGGCAGTCGATGGAGATCCTCCAGACCCAGGACCGTGCCATCCGGGTCGTCCGCCTGCTTCCGCCGGTGGGCCGGCCGCCCTCCGCGCCTTTACAAAGCCCCGGGGGGCAGGCATCATCGGTTGGATAAGTTTTATGCGCTTGGAATAAGCGGAACGCCCGTTCGCGGGCGTCCTCGTGGCCACCGCCGGGCATGGAGCTTGCTTGCCGCGTCGGGGTTACGGCCCCCACCCTGAGACACCGACGACGCCCATGGCCACCCACGCCGCCACGACCCGGAACCTGAGCGGTCTCGCGCGCGCCCTCGCCCAGCACGGGCTGCTGTCCGAATACGACGCCGACGCGATCCACACGCAGGCGCAGTCGGGCGGCGTCACGTTCGTCGAGCAGCTGCTGTCCAACAAGCGGATGACGCCGTCCCAGCTCGCGACCTTCGGCTCGCGTGCCTTCGGCGTTCCGCTGCTCGACCTGTCCGCCTTCGATCTCGACCAGATCCAGCGGGACCTCGTCGACCTCAGGATCGCCAAGAGCCGCCGCGTGCTGCCGCTGCACAAGCGCGGCAACCGGCTCTACGTCGCGACGTCCGATCCCGCCAACCTGCAGGCGCTGGAGGAGGTCCGGTTCAAGACCAACCTCGTCGTCGAGCCGCTGGTGGTCGAGGACGACAAGCTGGGGCAGGCGATCAACAAGCTGGTCGAGGCCTCCGGTGCGACGTTGAAGGACGTCGCCAGCATGGACGACCTCGAGGTCGAGATGCAGGAGGGCTCCCCGGTCGTCTCCGACGAGGAAAGCGCGGAGATCGAGGACGCGCCGGTCGTCAAGTACATCCAGAAGATCCTGCTCGACGCGATCAGTGCCGGCGCGTCGGACATCCACTTCGAGCCGTACGAGAAGTTCTTCCGGGTCCGCTACCGCGTCGACGGCATCCTGATGGAGATCGCGCAGCCGCCGCTCGCGATCAAGGACAAGGTCGCGTCGCGGATCAAGGTCATCAGCAAGCTCGACATTTCCGAGAAGCGGGTTCCGCAGGACGGCCGCATGAAGCTGGTGCTGTCGAAGACGAAATCGATCGACTTCCGCGTCTCGACGCTGCCGACCCTCTACGGCGAGAAGATCGTGATGCGGATTCTCGATTCGGCCGGCGTGAAGCTCGGCATCGAGGCGCTCGGCTACGATCCCGACCAGCAGCAGCTGCTGCTGCACGCGATCGGCCGGCCGTACGGGATGATCCTCGTCACCGGGCCGACCGGTTCCGGCAAGACCGTGTCGCTCTACACCTGCCTCAACATCCTCAACCAGCCGGGCGTCAACATCGCGACCGCCGAGGACCCGGCGGAAATACAGCTGGCCGGCGTCAACCAGGTCAACGTCAACGAGAAGGCCGGCCTCACGTTCGCCGCAGCGCTGCGTTCGTTCCTGCGGCAGGATCCGGACATCGTGATGGTCGGCGAAATCCGGGACCTCGAGACCGCCGACATCGCGATCAAGGCGGCGCAGACCGGCCACCTCGTGCTGTCGACGCTGCACACGAACGATGCCCCGACGACGCTGACCCGGCTGCTGAACATGGGCGTCGCGCCGTTCAACGTCGCGTCGTCGGTGATCCTGATCACGGCGCAGCGGCTCGGCCGCAAGCTCTGCACGCAGTGCAAGCAGCCCGAGGACATCCCGCCGGAGGCGCTGATCCGCGCCGGGTTCTCCGAGGAGGACATCGACGGCACCTGGCAGCCGTACGGGCCGATCGGCTGCGACCACTGCAAGGGCACCGGGTACAAGGGGCGCGTGGGCGTCTACCAGGTCATGCCGATCAGCGACGACATGCGCCAGCTGATCATGCGCAGCGGCAACGCCCTGGACATCGCCGAGCAGGCGAAGAAGGAAGGCATCCGCGACCTGCGACAATCGGGGCTGATCAAGGTCAGGCAGGGCATCACCTCGCTCGAGGAAATCGAGGCGATCACCAACGAGTGACGCCCGGGAAACGGGACGGAAGAGGACATTTCATGGCAACCGCGACCGCCGCTGCACGCAGGGACGTCAAGGAGTACACCTTCATCTGGGAGGGGCTCGACCGCAACAATCGCCAGGTCCGCGGCGAGGTCAAGGCCGCCTCCGAGACGGTGGTCGTGACGAACCTGCGGCGGCAGGGCATCAAGATCAGCAAGATCAAGCGGCAGTCCTTCCGCGGCGGCAAGAAGGTCACCGAGCGCGACATCACGTTCTTCACGCGCCAGCTGGCGACGATGCTGAAGGCCGGCGTGCCGCTGCTGCAGTCGTTCGACATCGTCGCGCGCGGCCACAGCAACGCGCGCTTCTCGCGGCTGATGCTGGACATCAAGAACCGCGTCGAGCAGGGGTCGAGCCTGTCGCAGGCGTTCCGCGCGCACCCCGCCCAGTTCGACACGCTCTACTGCAACCTGATCGCCGCCGGCGAGACCTCGGGCATGCTCGACGGCGTCCTCGATCGCCTCGCGACGTACAAGGAAAAGATCCTCGCGATCAAGGCCAAGATCAAGTCGGCGCTGTTCTACCCGATCTCGGTCATCGTCGTCGCGATCGTCGTCGTCTGGGTCATCATGATCTTCGTGATCCCGGCGTTCAAGGACGTGTTCAAGAGCTTCGGCGCCGATCTGCCGGCACCGACGCTGATCGTCATCGCGATATCGGATTGGGTCGTCAGCTACTGGTGGGCGGTGTTCCTGATCGTGGGCGGGACGATCTTCGGCGTCGCGGCGCTGTACCGGCGCTCCGAGGCGATGCGCTACACGGTCGACCGCCTGGTGCTGAAGCTCCCCGTCATCGGCCAGATCCTCGAGAAGGCGACGATCGCGCGGTGGACGCGCACGCTGCAGACGATGTTCGCGGCGGGCGTGCCGCTGGTCGAGTCGCTCGACGCGGTCGGTGGCGCGTCCGGCAATCTCGTCTACGTCAACGCGACCAAGCGCATCCAGACCGAGGTGAGCACCGGCACCAGCCTGACGAACTCGATGGCCAACACCAAGCTCTTCCCGTCGATGGTGCTGCAGATGACCCAGATCGGCGAGGAATCGGGCTCGCTCGACAACATGCTGGGCAAGATCGCGGACTTCTACGAGCGCGAGGTCGACGACGCCGTCGCGGCGCTGTCGAGCCTGCTCGAGCCGATCATCATCGTCTTCCTGGGCGTCGTGATCGGCGGACTCGTCATCGCCATGTACCTGCCGATCTTCAAGCTCGGAGCCGTGGTTTGACCGCGCCGGCCGCGCCCGTGGCGCGGACGACGCCGTGATCGACACCCACCTCGCGGTCGTCGCGGCGCTGGTGGTGGGCCTCTGCGTCGGCAGCTTCCTGAACGTCGTCGTCCACCGCCTGCCGAAGATGCTCGAGCGGCGGTGGCGCGCCGACTGCGCCGACCTGGCCGGCCAGCCGGCGCCGGACGAGCCGGTCTACAACCTCGCCGTGCCGCGTTCGGCCTGCCCGGCCTGCGGCCACCGGATCACCGCGGTCGAGAACATCCCGCTGGTCTCGTGGCTCGCGCTGTCCGGCCGCTGCCGTGCCTGCAAGGTGCGCATATCGGCGCGCTACCCTCTGGTCGAGCTGCTGGCCGGCCTGCTTGCCGCGGCTGCGATCTGGCGCTTCGGCGCCACGCCGCAGGGCCTCGCGGCCTGTGCGCTGCTGTGGACGCTGCTCGCGCTGACGTTCATCGACGTCGACACCCAGTACCTGCCGGACGACCTGACGCTGCCGCTGCTCTGGGGCGGGCTGATCGCCAACCTCGCGGGCCTGTTCGTGCCGCTGCAGGAGGCCGTCGTCGGCGCGATCGCCGGTTACCTCGTGCTGTGGTCGATCTACTGGCTGTTCAAGCTGATCCGCGGCAAGGAAGGCATGGGCTACGGCGACTTCAAGCTGCTCGGCGCGCTGGGCGCCTGGCTCGGCTGGAAGATGCTGCCGCTGATCGTGCTGCTGTCGTCGGTGGTCGGCGCCGTCGTCGGCATCGCACTCATCGTCTTCAAGGGACGCGACCACCAGATACCGCTCGCGTTCGGTCCCTATCTTGCCGCGGCGGGCGCGATCGCGCTCTTCTTCGGCGCCGGCCTGTCCCGGTTGCTCCTGCCCTGAGCCTCCCGATGACGCTGGTGGTCGGCCTCACGGGCGGGATCGGCAGCGGGAAGTCGGCGGTGGCGGACCTGTTCGCGGCGCTGGGCGTGCCGGTCGTCGATGCCGACGCCATCGCCCACGACCTGTCCCGACCGGGGCGGCCCGGGCACGAAGCGGTGCAAGCGGCATTCGGTCCGGGGGTGCTCGCCCCCGACGGCACGCTCGACCGCGCCGCCCTGCGCCGCGAGGTGTTCGCCGACCCCGCCGCCCGCGCCCGCCTCGAGGCGGTGCTGCATCCGCTGATCCGAGGCGAGGCCCGCAAGGCGATCGCGACCTGGGCGGCTCCCTGGGGGCTCGTCGTCGTGCCCCTCCTGTTCGAGCGCGGCGGATTCGACGGCGTGGTCGGCCGCACGATCGTCGTCGACTGTCCCGAGGACGAGCAACTGCGCCGGGTCGTCGCGCGGAGCGGCCTGACCGAGGCGGAGGTCCGGGCGATCATGGCCACGCAGCTGCCACGGGCGGAGCGCCTGGCGCGCGCGGACGACGTGATCGACAACGGCGGACCTCGCTCCGCGCTCGCCGCGCAGGTCGCGGCGCTCGATGCGCGGTACCGCGCGCTGGCCGGCGCCGCCGCGAGCGCAAAATGACCGCGGCGCTTGCACCTGCCGCGCGATGCGGCAGAATGACGGCCTGAAGCCCGATTCCGCCGCCGTGATCCGTTACGAACATCCGCTGAACGAGCGTGTCCGCACCCTGATGCGGCTCGAGGATCTCTATGGTCGCGTGCAGTTCTTCGCGGCGCGGACCGAGGCGCCCGAGCACCACGCCGCGCTGCTGGCGCTGTTCGAGATCACCGATGTCGCGGCGCGCGCCGACCTCAAGACCGACCTGCTGCAGGAACTGGAGCGGCAGAAGCAGCTCCTCGCACCTCTGCGCGGCAACCCCGCGATCGAGGCTGCCGTCCTCGAACCGCTGCTCGCCGAGATCGACCAGGTGTCCGCGGGCCTGCTCGCGCAGACGGGGAAGGTCGGCCAGCACCTGCGCGACAACGAGTGGCTGATGATGATCAAGCAGCGCTCGGCGATTCCCGGGGGCGTCTGCGAGTTCGACCTGCCCGCCTATCACTACTGGCTGCATGCCGACGCCGGCGCGCGGCAGAACGACCTCCGGGCCTGGCTCGCCCCCTTGCTGCCGGTGCGCGACGGGCTGGCGATCATCCTGCGCCTGCTGCGCGACAACGGACGCACGAGCCGGCAGACCGCGTACCGCGGCGTGTTCCAGCTGATGCTGACGTCCTCGAAGGTCGCGCAGCTGCTGCGGCTCACCGTGACGCGCGACCTTCCGTGCGTGCCCGAGATCAGCGCGAACAAGTACGCCCTCAACATCCGCTTCCTGAGCGTGACCGGCATGGATCGCGGCGCCGTCTACGACCGCGACGTCGAGTTCGAGCTCTCGTTCTGCAACCTGTAGCCGCCGTGGCCGTCGCCCGCGTCGTTCGCTGCCCGCAATGCGGCGCCCCCGTCGAATGGACCGCCGCCTCGGCGTTCCGGCCCTTCTGCTCGGAGCGCTGCCGGACCGTCGATCTCGGGGCCTGGGCGAGCGAAGCGTACCGCGTGCCGATCGCCGAAGTTCCGGAAGCGGACGATCTGGCCGCGGCGACGGACGACGACGAGTCCGGCGCCAGCGCCGGCAAGCGCAGGGCCGGTCGCGGCCGGTAGCCGGTCTCCCGCCGCGGGGCGCGGTCAGGGAAGCGCCGGCCAGGCACCGCGGATCGCCGCGATGCCGTGCGCGCCGGCGTCGATGGCGGCAGGCAGGTCTGCCGTCGAGAGCCCACCCAGCGCGTACACCGGCAGCGTCGTGCCCTCGACCGCGCGGGCAAAGCCGTCGAAGCCCATCGCCGGCGCGTCCGGGTGGGTCGGCGTCGGACGCACGGGCCCCAGTACCGCGAAATCCAGCGACAACGCCCCCGCCCGCGCGACCTCGGCCGCCGTGTGGCAGGAGGCGGCGCAGACGAGGTCGTCGGGCCTTGCCGTCGCCGAGGCGAGGCGCGCCGCCGTCCAGTGCACGCCGTCGAGTCCCCATGCCCGCGCATCGGCCTCGTCGCCATTCAGGAGCACCCGCACGCCCTGCGGCCGGGCGAGGTCGCGCAGCGCCGCCGCGAACGCGCGCTGGCGCTCGCGCGGCCACGCCTTCTCGCGCAGCTGCACCAGGCGCAGCCCTGCGGCGAACGCCGCTCGGGCGCGCGCGAGCATCGCCGCTTCGCCGATACTCGCGGCCATCGTGATCGCGTAGACCGGGGGCAGCGTCAGCGAGCGCAGCACCCGCGTGTTCGCGGGCAGCAGCGGTGCGACGTCGAGGCGGCCCGGCGTCTGCCACGCGAAGGCCTGCCCGTCGTGGCCGACCGGTTCGCCGTCCCACGCGAAGACGCGGAAGAAGTGCAGCTCGACGTGCGCGTGCGGATAGACGAAGCGCTGCACCAGCCACGGTGCGGCGCGGCGCACCCTGAGACCAAGTTCCTCCAGCAGTTCGCGGTCGAGCGCGGCACGCGGACTCTCGCCCGGCTCGAGCTTGCCGCCGGGAAACTCCCAGAAGCCTTCGTAGACCTTGCCGGGCGGACGCTGCGCCAGCAGCACCTGGCCGTCGGCGCGGACGATGACCGCGGCCGCGACACGGGTGAGCGGCGCCGTCACGCGCGCGTCTTCAGCGCGGCCGCTCCGGCGTAACCCCGCGCGAACTGCCAGGCGACGCGACCCGAGCGCGAGCCGCGCTGCAGTGCGAACTGGATCGCCTCGAGCTGCCGGGCCGCCCGGTCGCGCGCCAGCCTTGCCGGCTTCACGCCGAAATGCGCGAGCCAGCCGTCGACGGCGGCGAGGTAGTCGTCCTGGGCGAACGGATAGAACGAGATCCACAGCCCGAAGCGCTCGGACAGCGAGATCTTCTCCTCGACCGACTCGCCGGGATGCACCTCGTCGCCGACGTGCCTGGTCTCGAGGTTCTCGCTCATGTACTCGGGCAGCAGGTGGCGCCGGTTCGACGTCGCGTAGATCAGCACGTTGCCGGCGCCGCCGGCGATCGAGCCGTCGAGCGCCACCTTGAGGGCCTTGTACCCCGGCTCGCCGGCGTCGAAGGTCAGGTCGTCGCAGAACAGGATGAAGCGCTCCCGCCGGCCCGCGATCCGTTGCGCGATGTCGGGCAGGTCGACGAGATCCGCCTTGTCGACCTCGATCAGGCGCAGGCCGCGTGCGGCGTGGCGCGCGAGCATCGCCTTGACCAGCGACGATTTGCCGGTGCCGCGGGATCCCGTCAGCAGCACGTTGTTGGCGGGCAGGCCGGCGACGAACTGCCGCGTGTTGGCGTCGATCGCGCGCTTCTGAGCATCGATGGCGACGAGCGCGCCGAGATCGACCGCCTGCGGATGGGCCACCGCCTGCAGCCAGCCGACGGGACCGCGCTTGCGCCAGCGCGCCGCCGTCACCTTGCCCCAATCGGCGTCCGGCTCCACCGGCGGCAGCAGCGCCTCGACCCGCGCCAGTACTCCGTCGGCGCGCACCGCCAGCGCTTCGATCCGGCCGAGCACCGCGAGGTAGTCGCCGATCCCGGCCACGCTCAGCTCCGGTAGTCCGCGTTGATCGACACGTAGTCGTGCGAGAAGTCGCAGGTCCACACGCGCACCGCGGCGTCGCCGCGGCCGAGCGCCACGCGAACGGTGATTTCCTCCGCCTTCATCACGCGCTGACCGTCCTCCTCGCGGTAGGTCCCGGCCCGCCCGCCGTGGTCGACGACCAGCACGTCGTCGAGCCAGAACGAAACGCCGGCGGGATCGAGGTCCGGCGCCGCCGCGTTGCCGATCGCGCAGACGATCCGCCCGAGGTTCGGATCCGACGCGAAGAACGCCGTCTTGACCAGCGGGGAATGGGCGATCTGCAGCGCGATCTTCCGGCATTCCGCGGCGTCGCGGCCGCCTTCGACGGCGACGGTGATGAACTTGGTCGCGCCCTCGCCGTCCCGGACGATCGCCTGCGCCAGCTCGACCGCGACTTCGGTCAGCGCCGCGCGCACCGGGGCGAGCCGCGGGTCGTCGGCGCGCGTGATCGGCGGCAGCGGCGCCTTCGCTGTCGCGGCGACGACGAAGCTGTCGTTGGTCGACGTGTCGCCGTCGACGGTGGCGCAGTTGAACGAGACGTCGGCGATTTCGCGTGCGAGGACCGCGAGCAGCGGCGCGGCGAGGGGGGCGTCGGTGGCCATGAACGACAGCATCGTCGCCATGTTCGGGTGGATCATCCCCGCGCCCTTGGCGATGCCGGTGACCGTGACCGGGACGCCGTCGACGACGACGCGCCGCGACGCGCCCTTGGGAACGGTATCGGTGGTCATGATCGCGGAAACGGCCGCGAACCACCGGTCGCTCCGCGCCGCGGCGTGCGCCGCCGGCAGCGCCGCGACCAGGCGGTCGACCGGCAGCGGCTCCATGATCACGCCGGTGGAGAACGGCAGCACCTCCTGCATCGTGCAGCCGACGAGGCTGGCGACGGCGGCGCAGGTGGTCTCGGCGTCGGCGAGGCCGCGCGCGCCGGTGCCGGCGTTGGCATTGCCGGCGTTGACGACCAGCGCGCGCAGCGACGCGCCCCCGCTGCCGCCGCGCGCGAGGTGGCGCCGGCAGACGGTGACCGGCGCGGCGCAGAAGCGATTCTGCGTGAAGACCCCGGCGGCGACGGTGCCCGGCTCGAAGAGCGCGAGGAGCACATCGTCGCGAGCCCAGTTCTTGATCTTCGCGGCGGCGGTGCCCAGCACCACGCCGGCGACGGGCAGGAGGTCGGCGGGCCGGGGGGGCGTGTAGCGGACGGGCATCGGAGGAATCCGGAAAAGTAAAAGGGCCGCGGCGATTCTACCGCAGCCCTTCTCCCGTCACTCCGCGGCCGTCAGCCGAGCTTGCCGTGGCACTGCTTGTACTTCTTCCCGGACCCGCAGGGACAGGGATCGTTGCGGCCGACCTTTTCGCCGGCGCGCGCGAACGGGGCCCGTGCGGGCGCCGGCTCGTCGGGGGCCTGCGCCAGCGCCTCGTCGTAATCGGCGTGCTGGTACTTGACGTTGCTGACCGGGGGAGCCTCCTCGACCGCCTGGACGTCTTCCTGCGTCCGCACCTGCACCGACAGGATGATGCGCGTCACGTCGGTCTTGATCCGGTCGAGCATGTCGGAGAACAGCTCGAACGCCTCGCGCTTGTATTCCTGCTTCGGATTCTTCTGCGCATAGCCGCGCAGGTGGATGCCCTGGCGCAGGTGATCGAGGTTGGCGAGGTGCTCGCGCCAGTGCTGGTCGACCGTCTGCAGCATCAGGCTGCGCTCGAACTGCCGCATGAGCTCCGGCCCGACCTCGGCCTCCTTGGCCGAGTACTGCGCGATCGCGGCCTCGACGAGCCGGTCCCGGAGCGTCTCGTCGGTCAGGTCGTGGTCGTTGGCGACCCACTCCGCGACGGGTGCCTGCATCTGGAAATCGGACAGCAGCGCCTGCTCGAGGCCCGCCGCGTCCCACTGCTCCTCGACCGACTCGGCCGGTACGTAGCGCCGCACGGTCGCGTCGATCTCGCCCCGGACCATGTTGCGGATGGTGTCCGAGATGTCGGTGCTCTCCAGCAGCTCGTTGCGCTGCTGGTAGATCACCTTGCGCTGGTCGTTGGCGACGTCGTCGTACTCGAGCAGCTGCTTGCGGATGTCGAAGTTGCGCGACTCGACGCGGTTCTGCGCCTTCGCGATCGAGCGGTTGACGATCGGGTGCTCGATCGGCTCCCCATCGGGCATCTTGAGCTTCTGCATGATGACGCCGAGCCGCTCGCCGCCGAAGATGCGCAGCAGCGGGTCCTCCAGCGACAGGTAGAACCGCGAGCTGCCCGGATCGCCCTGCCGGCCGGCACGGCCGCGCAGCTGGTTGTCGATGCGGCGCGACTCGTGCCGCTCGGTCCCGATGATGTGCAGTCCGCCGGCCTGGAGTACGGCGTTGTGACGCGCCTGCCACTCCGACCGGAGCTTGTCGATCGCCAGGTCGCGCTCGGTGGGTCCGAGCGAGGGGTCCTCGCGCAGCGCCAGGATCTTCGGTTCGATGCTGCCGCCCAGAACGATGTCGGTGCCGCGGCCGGCCATGTTGGTCGCGATCGTGACCGAACCGGACTTGCCCGCCTGGGCGACGATCTCGGCCTCGCGCGCGTGCTGCTTGGCGTTGAGGACCTCGTGCGGCAGCTTTTCCTTTTCCAGGTACTTCGCCAGCAGCTCGGAGTTCTCGATCGACGTCGTGCCCACCAGCACCGGCTGGCCCCGTTGGTGGCAGTCGCGGACGTCGGCGATGATCGCGTCGATCTTCTCCTGGAACGTCCGGTACACCTGGTCGTTGGCGTCCTTGCGGACCATCGGCAGGTTCGTCGGGATGACGACCGTCTCGAGGTGGTAGATCTGCTGGAACTCGAACGCCTCGGTGTCGGCGGTGCCGGTCATCCCGGCGAGCTTGCCGTACATGCGGAAGTAGTTCTGGAACGTGATCGAGGCGAGCGTCTGGTTCTCGCGCTGGATCGGCACGCCTTCCTTCGCCTCCACGGCCTGGTGGAGACCGTCGGACCAGCGGCGTCCCGTCATCAGCCGCCCGGTGAACTCGTCGACGATGATGACCTCGCCGTTCTGCACCACGTAGTGCTGGTCGCGGTGATAGAGCGCGTGCGCCCGCAGCGCCGCGTAGAGGTGGTGGACCAGCGCGATGTTCTGGGCATCGTACAGCGACGACCCCGGGGCGATCAGGCCCATCGACGAGAGCAGCCCCTCGGCCTTCTCGTGGCCCTCCTCGGACAGCAGCACCTGGTGGGCCTTCTCGTCGACGAAGTAGTCGCCGGGGCCCTTCTCGTCGGGCTGTCGTTCGAGCTTCGGCGGAAGCTCGTTGAGCCGGTAGTAGGTCTCGACGTTGTCGTCGGCCTGGCCCGAGATGATCAGCGGCGTGCGCGCCTCGTCGATGAGAATCGAGTCGACCTCGTCGACGATCGCGTAGTTGAGGCTCCGCTGCACGCGCTCCGACCCCTGGAAGACCATGTTGTCGCGCAGATAGTCGAAGCCGTACTCGTTGTTGGTGCCGTAGGTGATGTCGGCGTTGTACGCCGCCTGCTTCTCGGCGTGCCCCATCTGCGAGAGGTTCACCCCGACGGTGAGCCCGAGAAAGCGGTAGATCCGCCCCATCCAGTCGGCGTCGCGCTGCGCGAGGTAATCGTTGACCGTCACCAGGTGCACGCCCTTGCCGGCGAGCGCGTTCAGGTAGGCCGGCAGCGTGGCCACCAGGGTCTTCCCCTCGCCGGTGCGCATTTCGGCGATCTTGCCGTTGTGCAGCGCGATGCCGCCGATCAGCTGGACATCGAAGTGGCGCATCCCCAGCGTGCGCTTCCCCGCTTCGCGCACGACGGCAAAGGCCTCGGGCAGGATCGCGTCCAGCGTCTCGCCATTGGCGACGCGTTCCTTGAACTGCGCGGTCTTGGCCTGCAGCGCGTCGTCGGACAGCGCCGCCGTCGCCGGCTCGAGCGCGTTGATCTGGCGCACGGCCTGGGCGTACTGCTTGAGCAGGCGCTCGTTGCGGCTGCCGAAGATGCGGGTGAGGATGTTGGAGATCATGAAGGATTGAGTTGGCTGCCGACGGGGCAAAAAACAAGGGGTGAGGACCGCCTCACCCCTCGCTGTGGCGCCGACCTCGCGCCTGCGGGACGTCAGCTCTTGCCCAGGAAACGCACGGGATTCTGCGGCACGCCGTTGAGGCGGACCTCGAAATGCAGGTGGGGGCCGGTCGAGCGGCCGGTCGAACCGACGGCGCCGATCTGCTGTCCGCGCACGACGAGATCGCCTTCCTTGACGCCGAGCTGCGACGCATGCGCGTACCGTGACACCAGCCCGTTGCCATGGTCGATCTGGACGATTTTACCATACTGGGGATGCCATCCCGACTCGACCACCAGGCCGCTCGCCGCGGCGACGATCGGGGTGCCGGGGTCGGCCGGAAAGTCGATGCCCTCGTGGAACGATTGCTGCCCGGAGAACGGATCGATGCGGTAGCCGAAGTTCGACGAATGCCAGCCGTCGACGACCGGCAGCAGCGTCGGAAGGAATTTCCGGTTCGCGGAGTCCTCGACCAGCAGTGCCTCGAGCACACCGAGCTGGTCGGTGCGTTCGTTCACCTGCCGGGCGAGCCGTTCGAGCAGATCGGTGAATTCCTGCACCGAAAGGTTGCGCGCGGGCCGGTCCGACTCGGCGCCACCGCGTCCGGGCGCCTGACCGGCCTGCAGTTCCTGCGGCTTCAGGCCGGCGGCCTTGGCCAGCCGGTCACCCAGTCCGTCGAGCCGCAGCATGCGCGCCTGCAGTTCGCCGAGCCGGACGGCCATCGCGTTGAGGTGGCCCTGGACTTTTTCCTGCGTCCGGAGCGCCTCGGCCCGCTGGTCGGCGAGCACGATCGCCTGCAGCCATGGGTGCTGCGTCGCCGCGGCGTACCTGAGCGTGACGAAATTGAACGCGAGGGTGAAGGCGACGAACACGACCAGCAGCGCGATGCCCCCGACGGCAAAATGGCGCCAGTCGAGCGTGATGGTCCGGGCGCGCGCCGCGGCTCCGGACACCAGTATGATATTCAAGTCGAAACCTCCCGCTTGCCCGGACGCCGGCCTGCCGCCGGCGGTGAACGTCGAACCGCGCCATCCACCGCAGATGACCCGCCTGCCACAACCGCTGTCCCGCGTCGTCGCCGCCGATGCCGCCCTGGCCGGCTGGCAGCAACGACTGGCTCGCGAAGCCGCGATGACGGCGGTCGTGCGTCGCTGCCTGCCGCGATTGCTGGCGGAGCGCGTGCACGTCCGCTTGCCGCCAGGTGCCGATCCGCAGATCACGACGGACGTCGGCGCGGTTGCAGCCATCGTTCGCCAGCGCCTGCCCGACCTCGCTGCCGCAATGCAGCGTGAAGGTTGCAACTCTAGCGGATTGCGGGTGCGCGTGCAAGTTCGGGCCGATCCGGGTCAGCAACGAAAACCATTGCATAATCAATTAGATAGGGCGACAATCCAGCCGCTGGGCGAGCTTGCGCGCCGCCTGCCGCCGGGCCCGCTCCGCTTGGCCCTGGAGCGGTTCGTCCGCCGGGTTGGCCGCTGACTGCGCAAATCGGGGGCCTGCCCTGCGCCACAACCCGGTCGGTCGCGTCGCGCCTATATCGGCGACGTTAGACGAAATTAGCGTGTCTTATCGTCTTTAAGTCGACGATCAGACACGGGTCGTTCGGTTGCCAACCCGGGTTGGCGACTCGCCGCGCAGCCGGGCCCCGGCGGCGGTCCCTTGGGCCCCGACCCGGCAACCCGTCAGAGCAGTGGCGAAAGGATGGGCCCGAGCACGCGCTCGGCGGCGAACAGCAGCAGCACGACCAGCAGGACGAGAACCGTGAATTTCACGACCTGGCCGATGAACTTCAGGTAGCGGCGGTCGCGCTTGAACAGATACAGGAACGCCGCCACGGCGATGGTCGCGAGCGAAAAGAAGAGAAGCAGCCGTACGAGGACCATGGCAGGGACAGGGCAGCCCGGTTGCCGCTGGCGGCCCGGCCGGGTGGCCCGCGGGTGGGGAAGGGGGGCGGGAACGAGCTCGGGACGCGACCTGGCGGCGGATTACGCGGGCGCGAGGCTCCAGTCCTGGAACGCCGACGGCGCTTCGGCCTCGACCGCGAACGTCACGATCTCGTGCGCGTCGGCGCGCGCCAGCAGCGCCCGGGCCAGCGCGTTGTTGAGCGCGTGCCCCGACTTGTACGCCGTGTACTGGCCGATCAGCGGGTGCCCCAGCAGATAGAGGTCGCCGATCGCGTCGAGCACCTTGTGCTTGACGAACTCGTTCTCGTAGCGCAGCCCTTCGGTGTTGAGGACCCGCGTCTCGTCGAGCACGACCGCGTTCTGGAGGCTGCCGCCGAGCGCCAGGCCCATCGAGCGCATCGCCTCGACGTCCTGCATGAACCCGAACGTCCGCGCGCGGGCCACTTCCTTGATGTAGGAGTGGTCGGCAAAGTCGATGATCACGTGCCGGTTCTCCGAACCGAACACCGGGTGCGGGAAGTCGATGGTGAAGTCGAGCTTGAAGCCGTGGTGCGGATCGAAGCGCGCCCACTTGTCGCCGTCGCGGACCTCGACCGGCGCGGTGACGCGGAGGAATCGCTTCGGCGCGTCCTGTTCGACGATGCCGGCCGACTGCAGCAGGAACACGAACGGACCCGCGCTCCCGTCCATGATGGGGATCTCGGGTCCGGCGACGTCGATGTGCAGGTTGTCGATTCCGAGCCCGGCGAGCGCGGACATCACGTGCTCGACCGTCGACACCGACACGTCGCCGACCTTCAGCGTGGACGACAGCCGGGTGTCCCCGACGAGGGTCGCGGCCGCCGGCAGGTCCACCGGCCGGCCGAGGTCGACCCGATGGAAGACCACCCCGGTGTCCGGTGGCGCCGGTCGCAGCACGAGCTCCACCCGCGCGCCGGTGTGCAGGCCCACGCCGGTGGTGCGGATCGTCGTCTTCAGTGTGCGTTGCTTCAGCATCGCGGCGTCATGGGCGCGGCCGGGGGAGTCGAGCAGTCTTTCGACCGCGCTCCCGGCGATTCCCCGACGGCAATCGCGTCTCGGGAGCGCTGAATTCTAGCACGCTGACGCGCGCCGGAGAACGGCGCCGGGCGGCCATGCGAAGCCCGCCGCCGGCCGGGGCCGCGCATCAATCCGCCTGCTTGCGCAGGAACGCCGGGATCTCCGACGTGTCGATCGACGGCGCCGTAGCTGCCGTCGGGCGAGCCCGTCGCACGACGGCCGGCTGGTCGAGGTCCTCGTAGTCGATGTGCTCGACGCCCGTCCGTCCGATCGGCTGGTTGTCGGTGCCGGTGCGCATGACCGGCTCCGCGACCAGCTGCATGTTCGGGGTGCGGAGAGTCGCCGACTTCGTTCCGCCGAGGCCCGTCGCGACCATCGTGACGCGCAGCCGGTCGTCCATGGTGTCGTCGATGACCGTGCCCACGATCACCATCGCCTCCTCGGCGGTGAACTCCTTGATGGTGTTCATGACCTCGTGATACTCCTTCATCTTGAGGCCGGCCGACGCCGTGATGTTCACCAGCACGCCGCGGGCGCCGGCGAGGTTCACGTCCTCGAGCAGCGGGCTCTTGACCGCCGCCTGGGCCGCGGTCCGGGCGCGGTCCGAGCCGCTGGTCGTCGCCGAGCCCATCATCGCCATGCCGACCTCGCCCATCACCGTGCGCACGTCGGCGAAGTCGACGTTGACGAGTCCGGCGTTGTTGATCACCTCGGCGATGCCGGCCACGGCATCGTGCAGCACGTCGTTGGCGGCCGCGTAGGCGTCGAGCACCGAGACGTCCTCGCCGAGCACCTCCATCAGCTTGTCGTTCGGGATGACGATCAGCGAGTCGACGCGCTTGCTGAGTTCCTCGATCCCCGTCGTCGCGACCTTCTGGCGCTTGCCCTCGAACTGGAAGGGCCGCGTGACGACGGCCACCGTCAGGATGCCCATGCTCTTCGCCAGGTCGGCGATCACCGGCGCCGCGCCGGTGCCGGTGCCGCCGCCCATGCCGGCGGTGATGAACAGCATGTCGGCGCCGTCGATCAGCTCGGCGATGCGGTCGCGGTCCTCGTTGGCGGCGTCGCGGCCGATCTCCGGCTTCGCGCCGGCGCCGAGTCCGCGGGTGAGCGTGCTGCCGAGCTGGACCTGGACGCGGGCGGTCGACCGCTTCAGCGCCTGGGCGTCGGTGTTCGCGCAGATGAAATCGACGCCGGACAGGCCGCGGCCGATCATGTGCTCGACGGCGTTGCCGCCGCAGCCCCCGACGCCGATCACCTTGATGATGGCGCCTTCGGGGGTGGTGGTCTGGTCGATGATTTCAAACATGGTGTGCTCCTCTTTTCCGGTCCGGGTTGCGTCGGTGGTCGTGGTGGTTCGGTGTACCGCCTGGATTGCCTGCAGGGTCGCGGCCCCTGCCTTCGCTTCGTCGATGTCGATGGATTGTCGTCAGAAATTCGCCTTGAACCATTGCCTCATCCGTTCGGCCACGCCGCCGATCCCGGCGGGCGCGCGAGCGTCCTGTTCGCGCAGATACTGGTCGCGCCCCTCGATCAGCAGCCCGACCGCCGTCGCGTAGCGCGGACTGCGCACGACGTCGGCCAGTCCGCCGACGTACGCCGGCACGCCGATGCGCACCGGCAGGTGGAAGACCTCCTCGCCGAGCTCCGTCATCCCGGCCAGCAGCGCGGTGCCGCCGGTGAGCACGATGCCGGACGACAGCAGCTCCTCGAACCCCGAGCGGCGCAGCTCCGCCTGGACGAGCGTGTAGAGCTCCTCGATCCGCGGCTCGATGACCTCGGCGAGCATCTGGCGCGAGAGCTTGCGCGGGCCGCGCTCGCCGACACCGGGGACTTCGATGACGTCGTTGGCGTTCGCGAGCTGGCGCAGCGCGCAGCCGTGGCGGATCTTCAGCTCCTCGGCGTCCTTGGTCGGCGTCCGCAAGGTCATCGCGATGTCGTTGGTGACCTGGTCGCCGGCGATGGGAATCACCGCGGTGTGCCGGATCGCGCCGTTGGCGAACACCGCGATGTCCGTGGTGCCGCCGCCGATGTCCATCAGGCAGACCCCGAGCTCCTTCTCGTCGTCGTTGAGCACCGCGATCGCCGAGGCGAGCGGCTGCAGGATCACGTCCTTGACCTCGAGCCCGCAGCGGCGGACGCACTTGGTGATGTTCTCGACGGCCGACACCGCGCCCGTCACGATGTGCACCTTCACTTCCAGCCGCACGCCGCTCATGCCCAGGGGCTCGCGCACGTCCTCCTGGCCGTCGATGATGAATTCCTGCGGCAGGATGTGCAGGATCTGCTGGTCGTTGGGAATGGCGATCGCCTTGGCGGTCTCGACGACACGGTCGATGTCCGCCTGCGTGACCTCCTTCTCCTTGATCGCGACCATGCCGCTCGAATTGAGGCTGCGGATGTGGCTGCCCGCAACCCCGGTGTAGACCTCGGTGATCCGGCAGTCGGCCATCAGCTCGGCCTCCTCGAGCACGCGCTGGATCGAGGCCATCGTCGCCTCGATGTTGACGACGACGCCCTTCTTCAGACCCCGCGAGGGCTGCGAGCCCATGCCGACGACGTTGAGCACGCCGTCGGGCGCGACCTCGGCGACGATGGCGACGATCTTCGACGTGCCGATGTCGAGCCCGACGATCAGGTTCTTGCTGTCCTTCACCATCTATTCCCCGCTTCCCATGGCTTGTCAGGCCGCCTTCTTCGGCGGCTTCTCCCGGAACCCCGGCACGCGCGCCGCGAATCCGTTCCGGTAACGCAGATCGACGTGACCCACCTTCGTCCCGGCCCGCGCGAGCGCGCCGACGGTGCGTCCGTAGGCGGCGACGAATCGGGCGAGGCGCGTCGACGGCTCGTCGCGCCCGAGTTCGAGGTCGAGCCGCCCCGCCGGGCCGGCGGCGGACAGGCTCCAGCTGCCGCGCTCGGACAGCCGGATCGCCGGCAGCGCGAGCGCCAGCGGTGCGACCGCCTCGCTCCATTCGCGCCACCGCAGCGTCACCTCGGCGGCGCGGCCCTCGGGCCCTGCGAACGAGGGCAGCTCGCCGTTCCAGTCGGCGACGAAGACCTCCCCCTCGGTGTTGACCAGCGCCGACTCGTTCCAGCGCGCGAGCGGCACGTGCTCCTCGACCGTCACTTCCAGCCGGCCGGGCCACTGCCGGCGCAGCGCGACGTTGCGCACCCAGCCGACCTGCCTCAGCGCGTCGCGCGCCCGCGCCAGGTCCATGCTGAAGAACGTCCCGGCGAACTCGTCGCGGATCACGGCCTCGACCTGCGGCGCACTGGCCCGTTCGAGCGGCGCCGAGACGACGACCTCGCGGAACGCGGCCCACGGCTGCCGCGCGAGCCATCCGCCCGCCGCCCAGGCCAGCGCGAGCACGGCCACCGCGGCGAGGGCCCCGGCGGCGAAGTTGAGCTGACGGGCGTCATCCCACATGGGCGCCTCGCAGGATGTCGACGCACAGGTCCGGGAACGCGATGCCGGCGGCACGGGCGGCCATCGGGACCAGCGAGTGCCCGGTCATGCCCGGGGACGTGTTGACCTCGAGGAACGAGTACGTCCCGTCGGGCCGGAGCATGACATCGAGCCGGCCCCAGCCGGTGCAGCCGACCACGCGGAACGCCGCGAGGGCAGACGCGCGGATCGCGAGCTCCGTCGCCTCGGGCACGCCGGCCGGACAGTGATACTTCGTCTCGTCGGTGAAGTACTTGTTCTGGTAGTCGTAGTTGCCCTGCGGCGCCTCGATCCGGATCAGCGGCAGCGCGCGCTCGCCGACGATCGCCGCGGTGAGTTCCTGCCCGGCGACGAACTCCTCGACCAGCACCAGCGGGTCGTGCTCCGCCGCCGCCGCATAGGCCTGCGCAAGCTCGCCGTGATCGACGGTCGTGACCTTGGTGATGCCGATGGTCGACCCCTCGCGCGCAGGCTTCACGATCAGCGGCAGCCCCAGCTCGGCCACCACCGCCATCCAGTCCGTGCTCGCATCGACGACGCGGTAGCGCGGCGTCGGCACGCCGCTGGCGAGCCAGACGAGCTTGGTGCGCCACTTGTCCATCGCCAGTGCCGAGGCCATCACGCCGCTGCCGGTGTACGGGATCCCCAGCGTCTCCAGCGCGCCCTGGACGGTGCCGTCCTCGCCGAAGCGGCCGTGCAGCGCGATGAACGCGCGCGCGTAGCCGTCGCGCTTGAGGTCCCACAGGTCGCGCTCGGCGGGGTCGAACGCGTGCGCGTCGACGCCGCGCTCGCGCAGCGCCGCGAGCACCGCGTTGCCGGACAGGAACGAGATCTCGCGCTCGGAGCTCGGCCCGCCCATCAGGACCGCCACCTTGCCGAAGGCGTCGGCGGTCACGGGATTACCTTCGTGCTGCGCACTCCGGTATTCGTCCTTGGGGCGGCCCGGCGGACTCACTGGGCTACCTTCGTGCTGCGCACTCCGGTATTCGTCCTTGGGGCGGCCCGGCGGACTCACTGGGCTACCTTCGTGCTGCGCACTCCGGTATTCGTCCTTGGGGCGGCCCGGCGGACTCATGCTCCCTCCTGCGCCCGTGCGCCGATGATGCGCACCTCGGGCTCGAGCAGCACGCCGGTCCGCTCACGGACGACCCGCTGGACGTGGAAGATCAGCGCCTCGATGTCGGCGGCGCGCGCGGTCCGCCGCGGATTGACGATGAAGTTGGCGTGCTTGGTCGAGACCTGCGCATCGCCGATCGCGAAGCCCTTGAGTCCGCAGCTCTCGATCAGCCGCGCCGCGTGATCGCCGGCCGGATTGCGGAACACGCTGCCGGCGTTCGGCTGGTCGAGCGGCTGGGACGCGATGCGTCGCGCCAGCAGCTCCCGGATCCGCGCCCGGGCCGCGACGGCGTCGCCCGGCGGGAAGCGGAACCACGCGGCGGTGAAGATGCCGTCGGGCTCGGCGCCGTCGGCGCGGTGCACCGAGCGATAGCCGATCCGGTAATCCGCCGGCGTGCGCACCTCGAACGTGCCGGCGCGCGTCAGCACCTCGACGCGCGCGACGTGGGTCCAGGTTTCGCCACCGTAACACCCGGCGTTCATCGCCAGCGCGCCCCCGACCGTGCCCGGCACGCCGGCCAGGAACTCTGCCTGGGCGCAGCCGTGGATCGCCGCGAAGCGCGCCAGTTTCGGGCTCGCCACCGAAGCGTCGGCATAGATCAGGCCGTCGGCCACCGCCAGCGCCGCGCCGGGGTTGTGCGTGACGACGACGGCACCGGACACGCCGCCGTCGCGGACCAGCGTATTGCTGCCCAGGCCCAGCACCGTCAGCGGCATCGCCGGCGGCAGCTGGCGGAGGAACGTCGCGAGATCGTCGCGGTCGGCCGGCATGAACAGCAACTCCGCCCGTCCGCCCGCGCGCCAGCTCGTGAACCTCGCGAGCGGGGCGTCGGCGGCGAGCTCGCCGCGCAGGTCCCGGAAGTGGCGGATCTCGGCCATGTCCATCACGCCCCCGCCGTCGCGCCCGCGGCGGGCGCGGTCATCTGCGCCGGCACCTGGCCGATCGAGCCGGCGCCCATCGTCACCACGACGTCGCCGGGGCGCGCCAGCGAGCGGATCGCCGCCGGAACGTCGGCCACGTTCTCGACGAACAGCGGTTCCACCTTGCCGGCCACGCGCACGGCGCGCGCCAGCGCCCGGCCGTCGGCGGCGACCAGCGGCGCCTCGCCGGCGGGGTAGACGTCGGCGAGCACCAGGGCGTCGACCGTCGAGAGCACGCGGGCGAAGTCCTCGAACAGGTCGCGCGTGCGGCTGTAGCGGTGCGGCTGGAACGCGAGCACCAGCCGGCGACCGGGGAAGCTCGCGCGCACGGCGGCGATCACCGCGGCCATTTCGACGGGATGATGGCCGTAATCGTCGATCAGCGTGCACGTGCCGCCCGAAACCGCGAACTCGCCGTAGCGCTGGAACCGCCGTCCGACGCCGCGGAACTCGGCCAGCGCCCGCGCGATCGCCGCGTCGGCGACGCCGACTTCGCGCCCGATCGCGATCGCCGCCAGCGCGTTCAGGACGTTGTGCACGCCGGCGAGGTTGAGGTCCACGGCCAGATCCGCCGCCCCCGCCGACCGGGCGACGAAGCGCATCCGGCCGGCCGCATGCACGACGTCGACCGCGCGCAGCGCCGCTTCCTCGCCGAGGCCGTAGGTGAGCTGCGGCTTCGCGATCTCGGGGGCGATCTCGCGCACGTTCGGGTCGTCGGCGCAGAGGACCGCGACGCCGTAGAACGGGAGCCGCTGCGCGAAGTCGACGAAGGCGCGCTTGAGGCGGCCGAAGTCGTGCCCGTAGGTCTCCATGTGGTCGGCGTCGATGTTGGTGATGACGGCGAGCACCGGCTGCAGGTAGAGGAACGACGCGTCGGACTCGTCGGCCTCGGCGACCAGGAAGTCGCCGCTGCCCAGCCGCGCGTTGGCGCCGGCGGCGAGCAGGCGGCCGCCGATGACGAAGGTCGGGTCGAGACCGCCCTCGGCGAGCACCGATGCGACCAGGCTGGTCGTCGTCGTCTTGCCGTGGGTGCCCGCGACCGCGATGCCCTGCTTGAAGCGCATCAGCTCGGCGAGCATCAGCGCGCGCGGCACCACGGGCACGCCGCGTTCGCGGGCCGCGACGACCTCGGGGTTGTCCGCCGCCACCGCGGTCGACACCACGACGACGTCGGCGCCGGCGACGTGGGCGGCGTCGTGACCCGTCGCCACCGCGATCCCCAGGCCGGCAAGGCGCTGCGTCGTCGCGCTCGCGGCGAGGTCGGAACCGGTCACCCGATACCCCTGCGTGGCCAGCACCTCGGCGATCCCGCTCATGCCGGCGCCGCCGATGCCGACGAAGTGGATGTGCCGCACCTTGTGCTTCACGTCGGCGCCCCCGCGAGTTCGACGCAGACGTCGGCGACGCGCGCGGCGGCGCCGGCGCGCCGCAGCGCGCGCGCGGCGATCGCCATCTCGAGCAGCCGCTCGCGGGTCGCGCCGGCAAGCCAGGCCGCCAGGCGCGCCGGCGAGAGGTCGCGCTGCAGGATGAGCTCGGCGGCGCCGCGGTCGGCGAGTTGCCGGGCGTTGTCGACCTGGTGATCGTCGGCCGCGTGCGGAAACGGCACCAGGACGCTGGCGGCGCCGACGGCCGCCAGCTCCGCAACGGTGGTCGCGCCGCTGCGGCAGATCACGACGTCGGCCTCCGCGTAGCGGCGCGCCATGTCGTCGATGAACGGCACGCACTCGGCGGCGACGCCGGCGGCGGAATAGGCCGCGGCCAGCGCGCCGATGTGCTTCTCTCCCGCCTGGTGGACGACGCGCGGGCGGGTGTCCGGGGCGAGCAGCGCCAGCGCCCGCGGCACGCAGTCGTTCAGCGCCACCGCGCCGAGACTGCCGCCGACGACAAGCACCGACAACGGGCCGGCGCGTCCGGCGAAGCGCGACTCGGGCGGCGGCACGGCCTCGATGTCGGCGCGCAGCGGATTGCCGACCCACTCGGGCCGGCCGCCCGCGACCGCGCCGAACGTGCCGGGAAACCCGGTCAATACCCGATCGGCGCCATGGCGGAGCACGCGGTTGGCGAGCCCCGGCCTGGCGTCGAGATTGTGGACGATCAGCGGGACCTGCCGGGCGACCGCCATCAGCGATCCCGGGAACGACGCGAAGCCGCCGAAGCCGACGACGACCTGCGGCGCGCGCCGCCCGATGACACCGGCGGCCTGGACGCAGGCGCGCAGGATCGCGAACGGCCCGAACAGCAGGCGCCGCCAGCCCTTGCCGCGGACGCTGCCGAAATCCATGCCCTCGAAGTCGACGCCGTGCCTCGGCACCAGCCGCGCCTCCATGCCGTCGCGGGTGCCGAGCCAGAACACCCGGTGCCCGCGGCGCGCGAGTTCGCCGGCGACCGCGAGGCCGGGGAAGATGTGGCCGCCGGTGCCGCCGGTGGTGATCATCACCGTCATCGCGCCGGCGCTCATTCCTGGTAGCCCCGCAGCATCCGGCGATTCTCGAAGTCGACGCGCATCAGGATCGCCAGCGCGATGCAGTTGGCGACGATGCCCGAGCCGCCGAACGACAGCAGCGGCAGCGTCAGGCCCTTGGTCGGGAGCACCCCCATGTTGACGCCGATGTTGATGAACGCCTGCACGCCGATCCACAGGCCGATCCCCTGCGCGACCAGCGCCGCGAAGGGCCGTTCGAGCAGCGCCGCCTGACGTCCGATCGCGTAGGCGCGAAACAGCAGCCACACGAAAAGGGCGAGCACCGCGAGCACGCCGGCCAGGCCCAGTTCCTCGGCGATCACCGCCAGCAGGAAGTCGGTGTGCGCCTCGGGCAGGTACAGCAGCTTCTCGACCGACGCGCCGAGCCCTGCCCCGAGCCATTCGCCGCGCCCGAAGGCGATCAGCGAATGCGACAGCTGGTAGCCCTTGCCGAACGGATCCGACCAGGGGTCGAGGAAGGCGGTCAGCCGCTGCAGCCGGTACGGCGCCGCGACCAGGATCGCGCCCAGCGCGACCGGCAGCAGCAGCGACAGGCCGAGGAAGAGCCGCCAGTCGAGGCCGCCCAGGAAGAGAATGCCGAAGGCGATCGCGACGATGACGACGAAGGCGCCGAAGTCGGGCTCCAGCAGCAGCAGCGCGCCGATGCCCGTCGTCACCACGAACAGCGGCAGGAACCCCCGCAGCAGCGTCTGCCTGAGCGGCTGCCGCGCGTGGAGGAACGCCGCCTTGCGCACCGCGTAGCTCGCCGCGTACAGCACGACGGCGAGCTTCATGAACTCCGACGGCTGGAGGTTCGCGACGCCCAGCGGCAACCAGCGCCGCGCGCCGTTGACCGAGCGACCGACGCCTGGAATCAGCACGGCGACCAGCAGCACCGCGCCGGCGACGAACAGCCACGGGGCCAGCCGCTGCCATCCCTTGACCGGCACCTGGAAGGCGACGAACGCGGCGACGAGGCCGGCACCCAGGAACAGCGCGTGGCGGATCAGGAAGTACCACGCCCGGTAGCCGGTGTGCGGCGACGACTCCGCCATCGCGATCGAGGACGAGTAGACCATCACCAACCCGAGGGCGAGCAGCAGCGCCGCGGACCAGGCCAGCGAGACGTCGTACGCGAGCATCGTGCGCGGGTGGCGCGACGCCGCCGGGAGCGAACGCATCCGGCGCAGCGCGTCGAACGGCGACAGCGTGGCGGTGGCGGCGATCGACTTACGCATCGGTCGCCTCGCCGATCTGGCGGCGCACCAGCGTCGCGAAGCGCAGGCCGCGCTCGACGTAGCTCGCGAACTGGTCGAGGCTCGCGCAGGCGGGGCTCAGCAGCACCGTGTCGCCGGGTTGCGCCAGCGCCACGGCGCGCGCGACCGCCGCGTCGAGGGTCCCTGCCGCCTCGACCTGCGCGGGGGTGCCGGCAAGCGCGCGCTCCACCAGCGGCGCATCGCGGCCGATGGTCAGCACCGCGCGGCAATGCGCGTCGACGGCCGGCTTGAGGGCCGCGAACGACTGGCCCTTGCCGTCGCCGCCGGCGATCAGCACGACCCGGCGGTCCGACCCCTCCAGCGCCGCCAGCGTCGCGGCGACCGTCGTGCCCTTGGAATCGTCGATGTATTCGACGCCACCCGCGCGCGCGACGCGCTGCATGCGGTGCGGCAGGCCGGTGAAGCGGGCCAGCGCCGCGAGCACGGTCGCGTCGATCTTGGCGACGGCGGACGCGAGCGCCAGCGCCGCCAGCGCGTTGAGTGCGTTGTGGCGACCGGCCAGCGCGAGATCCGCCGCGGGTATCAGCAGCGCGCCACCGCGTGCCAGCCACGTCCCGTCGGCGCGCGGCACCAGCCCCCACTCTTCCTCGGACATCGGCACGCCCGCGCCGAACGTCTGCGCGGTGTGGCCGGGCCGCCGCATCAGCCGCACGACCGCGTCGTCGCGATTGAGCACCTGGACGTCGGCGTGGGTGAAGATCGTCGCCTTGGCGGCGGCGTAGTCGACGAGGCCGGCGTAGCGGTCGAGGTGGTTGGCGGAGATGTTGAGCACGGTGGCGGCGGCCGGCTTCAGGCTCGTCGTCGTCTCCAGCTGATACGAGGACAGCTCGAGCACGAAGACCGCGGGCCAGGCCGCACCGGCCTCGATGCGGGCGAGCACGTCGAGCACCGCGTCGCCGATGTTGCCGGCGACGATCGTCGGGAGCCCGGCGGCCTCGGTCAGCGCGCCGGTGAGCGCGGTGACCGTCGACTTGCCGTTGGTGCCGGTGATCGCCAGCACGCGCCGCCCCGGCGGCAGTTCGCGTGCGAACAGCTCGATGTCCCCGACGAGCTCGGCGCCGTCCGCGACCGCGGCGGCGATCGCCGCCTGGTCCCTGGCGACACCCGGGCTGATCGCGATCAGGTCCGCGCCGACGAACGTGGACGCGGAAAAGGGACCCGTCTCGAGCGGCACGCCCGGAAGGTCGCGCGCGAGCGCCGCGGCGTGCGGCGGCACCGACCTCGTGTCGGCCACGCGCACCGTCGCGCCGCGACCGGCGAGGAAGCGCGCCAGCGACAGCCCCGTGAGCCCGCAACCCAGCACCACCGCGCGGCGTCCCTTGTACCTGATCATCAGCGCAGCTTCAGCGTGGACAGGCCGGCGAGCACCAGCAGCATGGTGATGATCCAGAAGCGGACCACGACCTGGTTCTCCTTCCAGCCCTTGAGTTCGAAGTGATGGTGGATCGGCGCCATGCGGAACACGCGCCGGCCGGTCAGCTTGAACGACGCCACCTGGATCATCACCGACAGCGTCTCGACGACGAAGACGCCGCCCATGATGAACAGCACGATCTCCTGCCGGACGATGACGGCGATCGTTCCCAGCGCCGCACCGAGCGCGAGCGCGCCGACGTCGCCCATGAACACCTCGGCCGGATACGCGTTGAACCAGAGGAAGCCCAGACCCGCGCCGGCGATCGCGCCGCAGATCACCGCCAGCTCCCCGGCCCCCGGTATCAGCGGGAACTGCAGGTACCTGGCGAAGATCGCGTTGCCGGAGACGTAGGCGAACACGCCGAGCGCCGCGCCGATCATCACCGTGGGCATGATGGCGAGGCCGTCGAGCCCGTCGGTCAGGTTCACCGCGTTGCTGGTGCCGACGATGACGAAGTAGGTCAGCGCGATGAAGCCCCAGACGCCGAGCGGGTAGCTGATCGACTTGAACAGCGGGACGATCAGGTCGGCCTTCGGCGAGAGGTCGACGTTGAAGCCGCTCTGCACCCACGCGAGCAGCAGTTTCGCGAACTGGACGTTGTCGGGCGCGGACACCGCGAACGCGAGCCACAGCGCCGCGACCAGCCCGATCAGCGATTGCCAGAACAGCTTCGCCCGCGCCGACAGGCCCTTCGGGTTGCGGTGGACGACCTTGCGCCAGTCGTCGACCCAGCCGACGGCGCCGAAGCCGACGGTCACGAGCAGCACGATCCAGACGAAGCGGTTCTCGAGGTCGCCCCACAGCAGCGTAGTGACGACGATCGACACCAGGATCAGCGCGCCGCCCATCGTCGGCGTGCCCGCCTTCACGAGGTGCGTCTGCGGTCCGTCGTCGCGCACGGCCTGGCCGATCTTCATCCGCGCGAGCCAGGTGATCATCCGCGGGCCGATGACGAACGAGATCACCAGCGCCGTCATGCAGGCGAGCACCGCCCGCAGCGTCAGGTACGAGAAGACGTTGAACGCGCGGATGTCGCGGGACAGGAACTCGGTGACCCACAGCAGCATCAGTGCACCCCCGCCGCGACCGGCGCGCCGACGAGCGCCGCGACCACGCGCTCCATCCGCATGAAGCGCGAGCCCTTCACCAGGATCGTCGTGCCGGCGTTCGCCGAGGCCGCCGCATCGGCGACGACCTGCGCCGTCAGCTCCTCGACCGAGCCTAGGTGCCGCCCCGCCCGGCCGAACTCCTCGGCGGCCTCGGCCGCGAGCGTGCCGACGGTGTAGAGCTTCTCGATGCCGGCTTCCCGCGCGTACGCTCCGGCCTCGCGATGAAAGCCCGGCCCCTGCGCACCGACTTCGCCCATGTCGCCCAGCACCAGCCATCGCGGCGCGGGGGCGGCGGCCAGCACCTCGATCGCGGCGCGCACCGAATCCGGGTTGGCGTTGTACGTGTCGTCGATGACGGCCGCGCCGGTCGGCGACTGCAGGGCGACGAGGCGACCGGCGACCGGGCGGAATGCCTCGAGTCCGCGCACCACCGCCTGCACGGGAACGTCCATCGCCAGCGCGGCGGTCGCGGCGGCGAGGGCATTGGCGGCGTTGTGGCGGCCCCGCGTGGCGAGCCGGACGGTGAAGTCGCCCGCCGGCGTGGCAAGCTCGAGCGTGCCCGACGCCGCGGCGTAGCGGCCGCGCACGGCGGCCGGGTGATCGAGCGCGAATTCGACGGCCGCCGCGCCGGGCGCGATCGCGTCGCGCCAGACGCCGACGAACGCGTCGTCGGCATTCAGCACCGCCACCCCGCCCGCCGGCAGCGCCCGCGGCAGCGCGGCGTGCTCGGCCGCGACGTCGGCGACGGTGCGCATGAACTCCTGGTGCTCGCGCTGGGCGTTGTTGACCACGGCGACGGTCGGCTGCGCGACGGCCGCCAGCGTCGCGGTTTCGCCGGGGTGGTTCATGCCGAGCTCGACGACCGCGGCGCGGTGCTCCGCCCGCAGTCGCAGCACCGTGAGCGGCAGCCCGATCGCGTTGTTCAGGTTGCCCTGGGTGGCCAGGACCGCGTCGTCGCCGAAGGCGGCGCGCAGGATCGTCGCGAGCATTTCCTTGACCGTCGTCTTGCCGTTGCTTCCCACGACCACGGCCACCGGCAGCAGGAACTGCCGCCGCCAGTGGGCGGCCAGCGTCGCCAGCGCCGCGAGCGGGTCCGGCACCGCGACGAGGTTGCCGCCGAGCGCACCGGCGCGCGCCTCGGCGACCAGCGCCGCCGCGGCGCCGCGCTCGAACGCCGTCGCGACGAAGTCGTGGCCGTCGAAGCGCTCGCCGGCGAGCGCGACGAACAGGTCGCCGCGCTGCAGCGTCCGCGTGTCCGACGTCACGCGCGCGAACGGGACGCTCGCGCCGACGAGGCGGGCGCCCAGGATGCGCGAGGCGGCGGCGGTGTCCATCATGTCCGTTCCACCGCCGCCAGGGCCGCCTCGACTTCGCTGGCATCGGAGAACGGCGTGCGCACGCCGCCGGCCTCCTGGTAGTCCTCGTGCCCCTTGCCCGCGATCAGCACGACGTCGCCCCAGCGGGCCCCCGCCACGGCGCTGCGGATCGCCTTGGCGCGATCGAGTTCGACGTGGTACCGGCGGAAGCCCGCCTCGGCGAGGCCGCGCATCACGCCCTGCGCGATCACGCCGGGATCCTCGCTGCGCGGGTTGTCGCTGGTGACGACGATCTTCGTCGCGAGCGCCGCCGCGACGCGTCCCATCTCGGGCCGCTTGCCCGGATCGCGATCGCCGCCGCAGCCGAAGACGCAGACCAGGCTGCCGCCGTCGGCGACCGCCGGCTTGAGCGCCGTCAGCACCTTGTCCAGCGCGTCGGGCGAGTGCGCGTAGTCGACGACGACCAGCGGCACGCCGTCGCCGCCGAAGCGCTGCATCCGGCCCGGCGGCGGCGTCAGCCGCGCGAGCGCGGCGGCGGCGTCGGCGAGCGGCACGTCGCTCGCGAGCAGCACGCCGAGCACGCCCAGCAGGTTGTACGCGTTGAACGCCCCGGTGAGCTTCGTCTCGATGTCGGCGCGCCCCCACGGCGTCACCGCGGTCAGCGCCAGCCCGGACGGCGTGGGCATCACCGCGGTGCCGGCGATGTCGGCACCGGCGAGCCCGTAGGTCAGCACCTTGCGGCCGCGGATGCGCGCGTCGTCGATCAGCCCCTGCCCGAACGGGTCGTCGGCGTTGATCACCGCGGCGGCGAGCGTGGGCCAGCGGAAGAGTCTCGCCTTCGCGGCGCCGTACGCGGCCATCGTCCCGTGATAGTCGAGATGGTCGCGCGAAAGATTGGTGAACAGCGCGACGTCGAACGCGACCGCGTTGACGCGGCCCTGGTCGAGGCCGATCGACGAAACCTCCATCGACACCGTCTGCGCGCCCTCGGCTTTCAGCGCGGCGAGCGTCTCGTGCAGCACCGCGGCGTCCGGCGTCGTGTTCGGCGACGGCGCGAGCCGGCCGACCATCCCGTTGCCGAGCGTGCCCAGCACCGCCGATCGCCGGCCGCAGGCATCGAACGCCTGCGCGATCCACTGCGAGCACGAGGTCTTGCCGTTGGTCCCGGTGACGCCGGTCAGCCACAGGTCCTGCGACGGGTGGCCATGGATGAAATCAGCGAGCGCGCCGAGCGCGAGCTTGAGTTCCGGCACGCCCACGTTGGGCACCTGCCACTCGGGCTTCCAGGCGAAGCGGTCGGCGTCCCACAGCACGGCGCCCGCACCGCGCGCGATGGCGTCGGCGATGAACGCGCGGCCGTCGGCCTTCGCGCCCGGGTACGCGGCGAAGGCGTCGCCCGGGGTCACCGTCCGGCTGTCGGCGGTGATGCGACGCGGCGCCGCCTTGAGCCGGGCGAACAGCTCGATGACGTCGTGATCGGCGAGCGGAAGATTCATGTCTCCTCCCGGATCTCGGCGCCCGCGGGGGGCAGCACGACGTTGTCGACGGGGGCATCGGTGGGAACGCCCAGCAGCCGCAGCGAGCCGCCGGTGACTGCGGAGAACACCGGCGCCGCGACGGCGCCGCCGTAGTACTGGCCGGCCGCCGGCTCGTCGATCATCACCGCGACGATGAGCCTCGGGTTCGACACCGGGGCGAAGCCGACGAACGACGACACGTACTTGTTCGTGTAGCCGCGTCCCTCGAGCTTGTGTGCGGTACCGGTCTTGCCCGCGACGCGGTAGCCGGCGACCTGCGCGCGTGGCGCGGTGCCGCCGGGCAGCACGGCAAGCTCGAGCATCCGGCGCACCGCCTGCGCGGTCTCGGGCGCGAGCACCGGCCGGCCGGCGACCGGACCCGCGGTCTTGAACAGCGTCGCGGGCTTGAGCTCGCCGTCGGTGGCGAACACCGAGTACGCGCGCGCGAGCTGGACGAGGTTCACGGACAGCCCGTGACCGTACGACATCGTCGCCTGCTCGATCGGCTTCCAGGTCTTCGCCGGCCGCAGCCGCCCGGACACCTCGCCGGGAAAGCCGGTGGCCGGCGGCGTGCCGAATCCGGCGCCAGCCAGCATCTTCCACATGGTGTCGGGCGGCAGTCCAAGCGCGATCTTGGCCGCACCGACGTTCGACGACTTCTGGATCACCTGCTCGACCGTCAGCGCGCCGCCCGGGTGCGCGTCGTGGATGGTGTTCGGGCCGATCGTCAGCGCGCCGCCGCCGGTCTGGATCACCGTGGACGGCGCCACGGTGCCCGCCTCGAGCGCGGCCGCGATGGTGAAGGGCTTCATCGTCGAGCCCGGCTCGAACACGTCGGTGAGCGCGCGATTGCGCATCTTCTCGCGCGCGACCTTGTTGCGCGCGTTCGGGTTGTACGTCGGCCAGTTGGCGAGCGCGAGGATCTCGCCGGAAGCCGCGTCGATGACGACGATGCCGCCGGCCTTCGCCTTGTTGAGCTCGATCGCCGCCTTGAGTTCGCGGAACGCCAGGTACTGCAGGCGCGAGTCGAGCGCCAGCGCGAGGTCGCGGCCGGCCTGCGGCGCACGGACCGACTCGACGTCCTCGACCACGTCGCCGCGCCGGTTGATGACGACCCGGCGGCTGCCGGCGCGGCCGGCCAGCCACGCCTGCTGGGCGAGTTCGATGCCTTCCTGCCCGACGTCGCCGTCCCCGGTGAATCCGAGGATGTGGCTCGTCGTCTCCGCCGCCGGATAGAAGCGGCGGTACTCGTTCTGGTCGTGGATGCCCTTGATCCGCAGCGCCGCGACGCGATCGGCGACCTCCGGCGGCACCTGCCGGGCAAGGAACACGAAGTCGTCGCCCGAGCCGAGCTTCGCCGCGAGCTTGGCCGGCGTGGTCTCCAGCAGCTTCGCGAGCGCGGCGACCTGCGCGGGGCTGGACTCGACCTTCGCCGGGAACGCCCACACCGATTTCATCGGCGTCGACACCGCGAGCGCCTCGCCCCAGCGGTCGACGATGCGGCCGCGATGCGCGGGAAGCTCGATCTCGCGGCTGGACCGCGCGCTCCCCTGCTCCTGCAGGAACTCGTTGTCGATGCCCTGCAGATACAGCGACCGCACGGCCAGCGTGGCGAACAGCACCGCCAGCACTCCGAATACCAGCGGCGCGCGCAGCCGCGGCAGTGCCGACGCCGGCGCCGGCGGCTTGACGCCCACCCGTGGCCTCGCCAGCGCGGCGGCCCTCACGGTGCGCGCCCCCCGCCGACGATCTCGACCCGGCCCGGCCCCGGCAGCTGCATGCCGAGCCGCTCGCGCGCGAGCTTCTCGACGCGCGCCGGCGTGGCCCAGGTCGACTGCTCGATCGACAGCTGCCCGTACTCGATCTCGAGCTGGCGCGCATGCTGCTGCTCGCGCTCGAGCGCCGCCGTCAGCTTGCGCGACTGGTGTCGCGACGTCACCAGCGACAGTGCGCAGAGGACCAGCACCGCGAGCAGCAGGAAGTTGACGCGCGCCATGACGTCAGCCCGCGGCCTCGGCGACCAGCCAAGCGGGCACCGGGTGTCCGGTGCGTTCGGCCACGCGCAGCGTCGCGCTGCGCGCGCGCGGGTTGGCGGCGAGCTCGGCGTCCCCGGCGCGGATCGCGCGCCCGATCGCGACCAGCGGCGTGCCCGGCAGCGACGCCGTCGGCAGCGGCACGCGCTCGAGCGCGGGGTCGCCCCCGAACGGATGGACGGCGCGCGCAATGAAGCGCTTGACGATGCGGTCTTCCAGCGAGTGGAAGCTGATCGCCGCGAGCCGGCCGCCGGGGGCGAGACGCATCACGATGCGCGGCAGCGTCAGCGCGAGCTCCGCGAGCTCGCGATTGACGAAAATCCTAAGACCCTGGAAGGTCCGCGTGGCCGGATCCTGACTCCAATCACCCCGCGTGCGCGCGCCGACGGCTTGGGAAACGATCGCGGCCAGTTGCCGCGTGCGGACGACGGGTGCGACCGTGCGAGCCGCAACAATCGCTCTTGCAATCTGTTGAGCAAACCGTTCTTCACCATAGTCGCGTAGCACCTCCGTCAGTTCGCGCGCGTCGGTGCGCGCGAGGAAATCGGCGGCCGATTCGCCGCGGGTCGGGTCCATCCGCATGTCGAGCGGGCCGTCGCCGCGCAGCGAGAAACCGCGCTCGGGGTCGTCGAGCTGCGGCGAGGACACGCCCAGGTCGAGCAGCGCGCCGTCGATCCGCACGATGCGAAGCTCGTCGAGCACGGCCGGCAGTTCCGAGAACCAGGCGCGGCGGAACGCGAAGCGCGGATCGTCGATCGCGCGCGCGCTGTCCTCGGCCTCGGGGTCGCGATCGAGCGCGACCAGCCGGCCGGCCGGGCCGAGCGCGGCGAGGATCGCGCGGCTGTGACCGCCGCGGCCGAAGGTGCCGTCGACGTAGACGCCGTCGGGACGCACGGCGAGTGCGGCGAGCGCTTCGGCAGCCAGGACCGGAACGTGGCCGCCATTCAAAGCGAGAAGCCGTCGAGTTCCGGCGGCAGCCCGCCCGCCGGGAACGTGACGGCGCGCGCCGTCTCGCCCAGCCACTTCGCCTCGTCCCAGAGCTCGAGCTTGTTGCCCTGCCCCACGAGAACCGTCTTGTGCCCGAGTTCGGCGTAGGCGCGCAGCGCGGGGGGCACGAGGATGCGGCCGGCCGAGTCCATCTCGACGTCGTCGGCGTGCCCGACCAGCAGTCGCTGCAGGCCCCGGATGCGCTCGTCGAACGAAGACAGCGCCATCAGGCGCGCCTGGATCGGCTCCCACGCGGCGCGCGGATACACCAGCAGGCAGCGCGACGGGTCCGCGGTGACGACCAGCGGCGTGAGGCCATCGGCGCCCGCGAGCGCCGTGCGGTGCTTGGCCGGGATGGCGAGCCGGCCCTTCGCGTCGAGCGCAAGGTGGGTCACGCCCCGAAAGAACGTCGTCCCGCCCGCCGAAAATGACCCGCCCTCGACCACCGCCGCCCCTCCTGCAGGATGGAAGGTGAGCGCTCGTTAACGTCCCGAAGCCACCTCCGGTCGCCGGATCCGCCCGCCGGATCCAAGAGCCCCACTTCAACCCACTTTTTCCCACTTGGCCGCACTATAGGGGAAGAAATCGCGCGGGTCAACCGCTTTCCGGTTTGCGAACAAAGACTTAGCGCAGGTGTTGCATACAAATCCGATTTTGCGATTAAACATGGACTTAGCTGATATTTCGAAAGTGATGTCGAAGAAAAGAAGTCCAAAATCCGGTGCGCTCCGTACGTTCGTTCGACGGTCGTGCCCGTCGGCGACGATGCGCCGGATTCCGACGCCGTCGGCGCCTTTGCCGCCCCCTTCATCGCCTCGGAAAGGCAGCAAAAGACCGGTTCGGGGGCCGCACGCCGGGTTCGACCGGGCCCCCGCGCGCTTCATGCCGGCGGAATGGAAGGCCCACCGCCGACGACGCCGTGTCGCCACTGCCGCCGGCCCCCGCGTTGTGTCCACCCGGCGACGGGCGACGCGCGCGGCAGCTACGCTATAATCAACGGGTTATGTCGCCCCGCCCGGGTTCGTTTTGAAGCGCGCAGGCGGGCAGGCAGTCCATGCACGGCGTCCGGGAAGAGGTTTCCCGTCCGCTTTTCGTCAATCTCGGGAGCCACCGATGTTTCCGTTCCGCCGCGCCCTCGCCGGCCTCTTCGCCGCCACCGCCTTCGCCGCGGCGCCGGTGCTCGCGCAGACCGCGCCGGGCACCGTGACGTCGAGCGCCTCGATCACCGGGCTCACGCAGTTCAACACCGACCTCGACGGCGGCGGCGAATTCCACTGGGGCGGCGTCATCGTTTCCGGCAGCGTTTCGCGCCAGTTCACGCCGCAATGGTCGGCCGGCCTCAGGGCGCGCTACGACTACGAGGAGTGGAAGTTCTACGACGAGCTTTCCACCTTCCCCGCGGGCGCGCCCTGGGGCAAGCTCAACCGCCCGAGCATCGGCCTCAACCTCACCTACGCGGCGACGCCCGAACTCGTGTTCGGCTTCGCGCCGACGATCGAATGGGGGTTCGAATCCGGCGCCAATACCGGCGACGCGATCAACGCGGGCGTCGTCATGACCGCCGCCAGGGTCTTCGGGCCGAACCGCGTGCTGGGCCTGGGCGTCGGCGTCATTCGCCAGATCGACGAGACCAAGGTGTTTCCGTTCCTGATCGTCAACTGGCAGCTCACCGACAAGCTGCGGCTCGCCAACCCGCTGCCCGCCGGCCCCGCAGGCGGCGCCGGCCTCGAACTCGCCTACGCGCTCGACGACAACTGGGAGCTGGCCGGGGGCGGCGCCTACCGGTCGTACCGGTTCCGGCTGAAGAGCGACGGCCCGTACCCCGACGGCATCGGCGAGTCGACGTCGATCCCGCTGTTCGCGCGCGTCGGGCGCAAATTCGGCGCGGCGTCGCGGTTCGACTTCTACGCCGGCCTGTCCGTCGGCGGCAAGCTGGCCGTCATGGACCGTGACGGCAACGGCATCGCCAACGACGACTACAAGACAGCGCCGGCGATCGGGCTTACACTGTCGAGCCGGTTCTGATCCTTTGCGAGGTTCCCGATGCGCCACGTTGCCACGTTGCTCGCCGTCGCCACGATCGCGACGATCGCCGGCTGCGCCACTCCGTCGGTCGGCCCCACCTACACCGTCCATCCCGGCCAGTTCCTCTGGTTCGGCGGCCCGAATCCGCCCGGCCCCTGGGACACCTACGGCCCGCGGTATCGCGCGGCCGAACTCCCGCCGACCAGCTACCAGTTCCTGAAGGATGCGCCGCTGCGCTGGGATCCACCGGCTTGGCCGTTCTCGAACTGGGAAGGCCCGGCGCGGGACGCCCCATTGAACGACCACAATGCTGCCTGTGCGTCCCCGTGCGACTCCGCCCCCCTTCCGGGTCTGGTGGCTGCTGACGCTGGCGGCAATCACCGCGAGCTTCGCGCCCCCTAGTCCGGGCGCCGAACCTCCGCGCGCCGACGACACGGCGGCCTCTGCGCCGCCCGCCGTTGCCGCGCCGGACACCAGCCAAACCGTCCGCTATCGCGTCGTCATCGACGCGCCGGACGTGCTCGTCCCGCTGCTGGACACAGGCGGTCGATCTCGTCCGCTGGCAGTCGTTCGACTCGATGTCCGACGACCTGCTCGACCGGCTCGCGCGCGAGGCCCTGCCGCAGGCGCGCGAGGCCGCCGCCTCGCTGGGCTACTTTTCGGCGGCGGTCGACGTCAGCATCGACCGCTCGGGCGACCCCATGACCGTCACGCTGCGCGTCGACGCCGGCCGGCCCACCACCGTCGACGCGGTCCGGGTGACCGTCACCGGCCCGGCGGCGACCGACGAACCGGTCGGCATCGAGACGGTGGCCCGGGTTCAGGTCGACTGGTCGCTGCGCCGCGGCCAGATTTTCCGCCAGGACGCGTGGGCCGCGGCGAAGGCGAAGGCGCTGTCGACGCTTGCCGCGAGTCCGTACGCCGCCGCGTCGATCACCCACAGCGAGGCGCGGGTCGATCCCGGCGCCGCCACCGCCGACCTGGCGGTCGAACTCGCCAGCGGCCCGGAGTTTCGCTTCGGCAGCCTCGACATCCGCGGGCTGTCGCGCTATCCGCCGTCGCTGGTGCGCAACTTCAGCACCATCCGCCAGGGCGACCTCTACTCGGCCGAAGCGCTGGACATGTTCACGCGGCGGCTGTCGATCTCCGGCTACTTCTCCAGCGTGCGCGCCGAGATCAACGCCGATCCGGAGCAGCACGAGGCGGCGACGATCGATGTCGCGGTCATCGAAGCCCCGACCCGGCGCATCGAGATGGGGCTCGGCTACTCGACCGACACCAAGTTCCGCGCCAGCGCGACCTACGCCGACGTCGACGTCGACAGCAACGGCACGCAGATGCTGCTCGATGGCCGGCTGGAAACCAAGGTTTCGAGCCTGACGGCGCGCTTCACGCGCCCGCCGAACGAGAGCGGCTGGATCGACACCTACGGGGCCGTCGCGGTTCGCACCGACATCGAGAACCTGGTCACCGAGACCGTTGCCGCCACCGTCGTGCGCCGGGGCATCTACGAGCGCGACCTGCCGAGCTTCGGCGCGGGGTTCTTCAACGACCACCAGCGCCCGCAGGACGCCGAGGCGACCTCGTCGCACGCGCTGTACGTGCACGGCGGATGGATCCGTCGCCGCGTCGACGACCTGCTGGCCCCGAGCCGGGGCTGGATGGGCGAACTCGAAGTCGGCGGCGGCATCCCCGGGGCGTCGACGCGCTCGTTCGTCCGCGCCGTCGGCAAGGCGGGCGCCTGGGTGCCGATGGGCACCCGCAACACGCTCGCGCTGCGCGCCGAGGCGGGGGCGGTGATCGCCGACAGCCGCGTCGGCATTCCGTCGGTGTTCCTGTTCCGAACCGGCGGCGACACCACGGTTCGCGGCTACGCGTTCGAGAGCCTCGGGGTCCAGGAGGGCAATGCGATCGTCGGCGGCCGCTACTATGCGGTGGCCAGTGCCGAGGCGATCCACTGGATCGGCGAGGCCTGGGGCGTCGCCGCGTTCGTCGACGCGGGCGACGCCGCCGACTCCGCGCGCGACCTCTCGCTGGCCGTGGGGGTCGGCGTCGGGATGCGGGTGCGCACGCCGATCGGCCCGTTCCGGCTCGACGTCGCGTACGGTGACCGGTCGAATTCGGTGCGTCTGCATTTCTCGGTGGGACTCTCGTTCTGATGGCCGACCACGGACCTGCCGCCTCCCCGGAGCCGGGCCCGCCGACGCGCCGGGGCCAGCCTCGGCGCCCGCAGCGGCACCGGCGGCGCAGCCACGCCCGCGCCGCCGGTGGGCGTTGCGCAGCACGCTGTTCGGCATCGTGGCGGTCGTGGCGGCGATCGGCGCCGGCGTGCTCTTCCTCGCGTCGGAGGCGGGCCTGCGCTTCGTCATCGCCGAGGTCGTCGCCGCGAGCCGGGGCCGGCTCACCGCCGAGGGCATCGAGGGTTCGCTGCTCGGCACGATCCGCGTGCACCGGATTGCGTGGCACGGCCCCGAGGCGACCCTCGTGGCGACGGAGGTCGCCATCGAGTGGAGCCCGCTGGCGCTGTGGTCGAGCCACGTTTTCATCCGGGGGCTCGGAGCGCAGCGCATCGCCATCGAGATGACGCCGTCGACGGGCCCGGGGACGCCGCCGGAGTCGCTGGCGCTCCCGCTCGAGGTATCGATCGACGGCGTCGCCGTCGGCGAGCTCGCGTGGACCATCGGCACGCAGCACGGCAACGTGAGCGGATTGGCCTTCGGTTACACCGGCGGCGCGCAGCGCCACGCCATTCGTTCGCTGCGCTTCGCGCACGACCTCGGCACGCTGACCGGCGACGTCACGTTCGCGGCGACGAGGCCCTTCGCGCTGGCGGGCGACGCGACGTTCGCCGGCGACGGCGCGCTGGCGGGCGTTGCGGCGAATGCGAAATTCGGCGGCACCCTGCCGGCGATCACGGTCAGCGCCGATGGCTCGCTGCGCGCGGCGCGCCTCGCCCTCGCCGGCACCGTGGCGCCGTTCGACGAGCACGCGCTGGGCGCGGCCCGCATCGCGTTCGAGGACCTCGACCTCGCGGCATTCGCGGCGGGCGTGCCGCAGACGTCGTTCACCGGGCAGGTCGACCTGACGGCGCCCGCGGACGCCCTGGCGGGAACCGTCACCTTCGAGAACCGGGTGGAAGGGCCGATCGACGAATCACGGCTGCCCGTCAACGCGGGCAATGCGCGCTTCCATCGCGACGGCGACACGCTGGTGCTCGACGAGTTGCGCGTGGAACTGGCGCGCGGCGGCGTCGCGACGGGCCGCGGCACGGTTGTCATCGCCGGTGCCGGCGCCGGCGGAACTGCGCTCGAACTGGCGCTCGCCCGCATCGACCTCGCCCGCGTGCACTCGGCGCTGGTGCCGACCCAGCTCGGGGGCCGCCTGGCGTTGCAGGTCGACGGTGACGCGCAGCGGGCCGAAGGCAGGCTGGCCGACGGCGATCTTGCAGTCGACTTCGCAGCCCGGATCGCGAACGGCCGGCTCGACCTCGACCGCTTCCGGGCGAGCGCGGGGCGCGGCTCGCTGGATGGCAGCGGTCGCCTGGAGTTCGCGGGCAACCGCTCGTTCGCATTTGCGGGAGCCGCCGCTGCGTTCGATCCGTCGCGATTCGGTGCCTACCCGAAAGGCACGCTGGGCGGCCGCCTCGAGGTCCGGGGCGTGCTGGCGCCGACCTGGCAGGTCGACGGCAGCATCACGCTGGCCGACGGCAGTCGACTGCTCGACGTCCCCGTGCGGGGGCGTGCGCGTGCCACCGTCACCCCCACGCGCATCGCCGGGATCGACGCCGACCTGACTGCCGGCCGCAATCGCATCGTGTTGCGCGGCGACGCCGGCGCGCCCGCCGACCGCCTCGCCTGGCAGGTCGACGCGGACGCGCTGGCCGAGCTCGCTCCGCTGCTGCCGGCGGGTACGCCGCCGTTGGCCGGTGCGGTGACCGCGCGGGGGATGCTCGCCGGGCTGCCGGGTCTGCCCGGCGGCGCCGTCGACGCGACGGCGACCGGGCTCAAGGTCGGCGAGCTGTCCATCGGCAGGCTGGTGGTCAAGGCCAGCGCGGCCGCCCCGAGCGAAGGGATCGCGCCCTCGGGGCGCGCACTCGGGCTTGCCGTCGACGCCACGCGCGTGGTGCACGGGGCCGGCAGCGCCCACGACCTGAGGGTCGCCGGCACCGGTACGCTGGCGGCGCACCGCCTGACCGCCGAGGTCACGGGTGGCGACGTCGACGCGAAGCTCGAGCTCGCGGGCGGCATCGACCCGGCGGGCGCCCCGGGAACCGGCACCGGCGCGATCTGGCGCGGCGTGCTGCGGTCGTTCGAGAACCGCGGCACGTGGCCGCTGACCCTGGCCGCCCCGGCCACGCTGGAGGTCGCGCGCGGGCACGTCGCGCTCGGCGCGGCGCGCGTCGAAGGGCGCGAAGGGCGCCTCGATCTCACCGACTTCCGCTGGGACCAGGGCCGGGTCGCTTCGCACGGAAGCTTCACCGCGGTGCCGGTCGCGGGACTGGCGGCGACGCTGGGGATGCAATTTCCGCTGCACTCGACGCTGCGGCTCGGCGGCCAGTGGTCGCTCGAAGCGAGCCCCAAGCTCAACGGCACCCTCCGGATCCAGCGGGAGCGCGGCGACCTCTACGCCGTCGAGCACGATGCGGCAGCGCGCGAGGACGTCGCGCTGGGCCTCAGCGAGTTCGTGATCGACGGACGCTTCACCGACGACGCGCTCGCCGCCACCGCACGGTGGCGCGCGACGCGCGCCGGCGACGGCGACATCACCGCCACCGTCGGCGCGACCGCCGCCGGTCCGTTCTCACGGGACGCCCCGGCAGCCGTCACCGTGCGCGCGCGCATGCCGTCGCTCGCGCCGATCCAGCCCTGGCTCGGCACCAGCGCGGTGCTGGCGGGAAATCTGCGGGTCGACCTCGCCGGGCGCGGCACGCTGGCCAACCTTCCGCTCACGGGCACGATCGACGGCGACGCCCTGCGCCTCGACGTCCCGAACTGGGGGGTGCACCTGACCGGCGGCCGGCTGGCCGGCCGCGTCACCGACGGCCTGCTGACCCTCGACGAGTTGTCGCTGCAGGGCGGCGACGGCCGCTTCGTCGCCGCCGGCGTGATCGGCCGCGTGCTCCGGCCCGACGGCGCGGACGAATCCGCGACCCGGCTCACCTGGCAGGCGCAGCGGTTCCGCCTGTTCAACCGGCCGGACCTCAAGCTGGTGCTCGACGGCTCCGGCACCGTCGCCGTCGCCGACGGCAAGGTCCGGCTCGCCGGCAGCGTCACGGTCGAGTCGGGGCACATCGAGTACACGTCGACCCCGGACGGACGACTCGCCGACGACGTGATCGTCAAGGGTTGGCCCGAGCGACCGCCGTCGGTACGCGAGGCCGGGTTCGGCGACACGCCGCTGGCGCTGGACCTGGAGATCGATCTCGGCAAGGCGCTCACGTTCAACGGCGAAGGGCTCGAGACGGAGCTCGCCGGCCGGGTCAAGGTGTCCACCAACCCGCGCGGGGCGTTGCACGCGAAAGGCACCATCCGCGCCGTGCGCGGCACCTACTTCGCCTACGGCCAGAAGCTCGTCATCGATCGCGGCCGGCTGATCTTCGACGGACCGCTCGACAACCCTGCCCTCGACATCGTCGCCGTGCGCCGCACGCCGCAGGTCGACGCCGGGGTCCAGCTCCAGGGCACGGTTCGCACGCCGCAGCTGACGCTGACGTCCAACCCGCCGCTCCCCGACGGCGAGAAGCTCTCGTACCTGCTGACGGGACAGGGCCTCGACCGCGCGTCGCGGGCGGACGCCGCGGCGCTGCAGGCGGCGTCGGCGGCGCTGTTCGGGCGCGCGCAGCGGCCGGTGACGACCACCGTCGCGCGTTCGCTGGGCCTCGACGACATCTCGTTCGGATCCGGCAGCGGCAGCACCGCGGACGGCAGCCCGACGCAGGTGGTGTCGTTCGGCAAGCGCCTGTCCGAACGGCTGTCGCTGGTCTACGAACAGGGCCTGACCGTCGCCACCAACGGGCTGCGCATCGAGTACGCGCTGTCGCGGACGATGACGCTGCGCGCCGAGGCGGGCACCGTCAGCGGCGTCGGCATCTACTATCGCCGGACGATGCGCTGACCCCGCGCGGTCGGGCCGCGCGTGCCGCCGCGGCGGTCACTTCGGCGGGGCGCCGAGATGCTCGCCGAGGAACGCCGCCACGCGCCGATAGAAATCGAAACGCGTGCCTTCGACCAGGAAGCCGTGGCCCTCGTCGGCGTAGACGACCCACTCGACCGGCGTGCCGTTCCGCTTCAGCGCGTCGCGCATCCTCTCGCCGTGAACCAGCGGCACGCGGTAGTCGAGCGCCCCGTAGGCCATCAGCACCGGCGCCTTGACCTTCGCTGCCTGTTCCAGCGGTGACACCGCCTTGAGTTGCGCCGCGTCCTGGTCCGGATCGCCGATCAGCTCCTTCGCCGAGTACCGGATGAAGTCGGAGTCGAACGAGTCGCTCCAGGTCACGTCGAACATCAGGTTGATGTCGGTGACGCCGACGTAGTTGATGCCGCAGCGCCAGCGATCGGGATTGCGCGCGAGCCCCATCATCACCGCGTACCCGCCGTACGACGCGCCGACGATGCACGCCCGCTTCGGATCGATCGTGCCCTGCTTCGCCAGGTGCTCCATGCCGTCGTCCAGATCGTCCTGCATCGCGCGGCCCCACTGCTTCCAGCCCGCCTCGAAGTGCCTGCGTCCGAAGCCGGTGCTGCCGCGGAACTCCGGTTCCAGCACCGCGTAGCCGAGCGAGGCGAGGTATGCCGCCTCGTCGCGCCAGCGCCAGGAGGCGCCACGAACCCAGGGGCCGCCGTGCACGTACATGACCAGCGGCAGGTTCTTCGCCTCCCGCCCCCTGGGCAGCGTCAGGTACGCGGGGATTTCGAGACCGTCGCGTGCCTTGTAGCGCAGCGGCTGCCGCACCGGCATCGCGGCGGGCTTGATCTCGCGGTGCGCGGCGGCGACGAATTCGAGCTTGCGCGCGGCCGGGTCGAGCAGATGGTACGAACCCGGATCGGTGTCCGAATACGAGAACACCAGCACCCGGCTGGCCTCGGTCCCGCGCGAGAGCAGGTTCATCCGGTCGGGCAGCGCCCCGTCGACCGCGGCCTGCAGCCGCGCCCATTCGTCGTCGAACCAGGCGGTGCCGGGCTTCATGCCGTCGTAGGTGACGCCGACGATGCCGTTACGGCGCCAGTCGTAGACGAGGCCGCCCCGGAGATCGACCTGCGGGTGCGCGGCGACCAGCTCGCCAGGCGCGCGCTTCGCGACGTCCCAGCGGTACAACGCCATGGTGTCGCGGCCCTTGTCCGCGGCGACGATCAGGGTGCCGTCGCCGTCGAAGCCGACCGGCACGAGGCTCTCCCCGCGCAGGCCGAACTCGGCGAGCAGCTCCCACTTCGCCGCCTCGGCCGGCCGCCACCAGACGCGCGAGGTCGTCCCCTTGTCCACGGTCACCGCCGCGCGCAGCTCCCCTTTGCGGTCGGCGACCCAGTGGATGACGTCGCCCGGCCGGTCGACGCTCTTCAGCGTCCGGCGTCCGGTCTGCGTGTCCAGCCGGTAGACGTCGGGATAGCGGGCGTCGGACTCGTTGGCGAGGACCAGCACGTCGTCGCTTCCGTCGCGCAGCACCGACAGCAGCGCGGTGTACCGGTAGACCAGCTGGCCGCTGCGCTCCTGTGAACGCGCGGTCGGCGCGAGCACGCGGTAATCGCTGCCGTCGCGGTTGACGGCGAACAGGCCCCCGCCGCGCTGCTCGCCCAGACCGGCCTGGAAGTCCATCACGGAGAACACGAGGCGGCCGTCGCTGACCCACTCGAAGGTCGAGATGTCGCGTCCGTCGACGCCGGCAACGACCTGGCTGGTCTTCCGGTCCAGGTCCAGTACCGCGAGGTGAACGCGTCCCTTCACCGGCACCAGGCCACCGAGGTAGCGGCCCGAAGGGGAAAGCTTCAGCGAGCGGTAGTCCGGGTGCCTGAAGAACGGCTCCACCGCAACCGGCGCCGTCGCTTGAAGGCCGGCGGGGCTCGTTGCCACCGGTGCCGTCGGTTGCGGGCCGGCGGGGCTCGTTGCCACCGCCGGTCCGGCGGGCCCGGCCGTGGTCGTCGCCGCCGCGTCGGCAGGCGCGGCCGCCTGCGCGCGCACCGCAGGGGCGGCCAGGATGACCATCGCGGCGACAGCGAGCGGCGCGGCGAGGTCGACGATGACAGGAGCGAGGCGCAGCGTCATGGGAGGTTCCGACGGGGTTTCGATGGCGGAAAGTCTAGCCGAACCGGGACCCCGCGCCGAGGCGACACGACCGGACAACGAACCGGCGGGACGAATGGCGGCTGGTGTCGAGCCGCCGGCCGACGATTGCGCGCGTGCGCCGGCCTCGCGCCGCCGCACGCTCCCCGGTTTGGCGCGGCGCGCGCCCGGCCGTAAACTCGGGGCTCGCCGTCCCGCGGTATGCCGGGACATCCGTCCAGCCAAACGATCGCCGTTCGCCCGCCGCCGCCGGCGCCCGATCCCGGGATGCGTCCTTGCTCAGTTACCGTCATGGCTTCCACGCCGGCAACGACGCCGATGTGCTGAAGCACGTCGTGCTGGTGCAGCTGCTGCTGCACCTGACGAAGAAGGAGACGCCGCTGTGGGTGGTCGATACCCACGCCGGCGCCGGCATCTATTCGCTGGAGCACGGCTACGCCGCGCGCAACGCGGAGTTCCGGAACGGCATCGGGCGGCTCTGGACGCGCGGCGACCTGCCGGAGCCGGTCGCGCGCTACGTCGATGAAGTGCGGCGCGTGAACCCCGACGGCGTGCTGCGCAACTATCCGGGTTCCCCGCAGCTCGCGCTGCAGCTCACGCGCGCGCAGGACCGGTTGCGCCTGTTCGAGCTGCACGGCAACGAGGGCCGCGCGCTGGAGGCCCAATTCCGCGATGCCGGCCGCCGCGTGGCCGTCGTCGCCGGCGACGGGTTCGCCGGGCTGAAGGCGGTGCTGCCACCGCCTTCACGCCGCGCGCTGGCACTGATCGACCCGTCCTACGAAACCCGGTCCGACTACCACGACGTTCGAGCCGCGGTCGAGGACGCGCAGAAGCGCTTCGCCACCGGCACCTACGCGGTCTGGTATCCGCAGCTGCAGCGGCGCGAGTCCGAGAACCTGCCGGGGCAGCTGCAGCGGTTGGCGATCGGCGACTGGCTGCACGCCTCGCTGTCGGTCTGCGCCCCGTCGCCGGACGGCTTCGGCCTCCACGGCAGCGGGATGTTCGTCTTCAACCCGCCGTGGAAGCTCGAGGCGAGTCTGCGCGAGGCGCTGCCGGCGCTGGTCGCGGCGCTCGGCCGCGACCCGCACGCCAACTTCGACCTGCAGTTCCGCCAGACCTGAGGCCCGCCGTGGAAACCCCTCCTCCAACCCCACCGCTGGCCGACCTCGACGAGCTCCGCGATCGCCTGCGCCGGTTCGCGCAGGAACGCGACTGGGAGCAGTTCCATTCGCCCAAGAACCTGGCGATGGCACTGATCGCCGAGGCCGCCGAGCTGGTCGAGCATTTCCAGTGGCTGACCGAGGAGCAGAGCCGGACGCTGGCCGGCCGGGACCCGGGCGAAGGTCGCGGACGAGCTTGCCGACGTGCTGGTCTATCTCGTGCGCATCGCCGACCGGCTCGACATCGACCTGCTCGCGGCGACGGCGGTGAAGCTCGCGCACAACGAGGCGAAGTACCCGGCGGCCAAGGTCCGCGGCAGCCCGAAGAAGTACAGCGAGTACTGATCGCCGGCCCGCTGCAGTCGCCGATCGAACGCCGATCAGCCGCCGCGGTTGCCGATCAGCGCCAGGAACTCCTCGCGCGTCGCCGTCGACTCGCGGAACGAACCCACGACCGACGAGGTGATCATCACCGAGTTCTGCTTCTCGACGCCGCGCATCATCATGCAGAGGTGGCGGGCCTCGATCATCACGCCCACGCCCTTCGCGTCGATCGAATCCATGATGACCTGCGAAATCTGGTCGGTCAGCCGCTCCTGCAACTGCAGCCGCCGCGCGTACAGGTCGACCAGCCGCGCGAGCTTGCTGACGCCGAAGACCTGGCCGTTGGGGATGTAGCCGATGTGGCAGCGCCCGAAGAACGGCAGCATGTGGTGCTCGCACATGCTGTAGACCTCGATGTTCTTCACGATGACCATGCTGTTGGTCTGCTGCGTGAAGAGCGCCTCGTTGATGACCTCGGCGGGCTCGGTGCGGTAACCCGAGGTCAGGAATGCCCAGGCCGCGGCGACGCGCTGCGGCGTCTTGACCAGCCCTTCGCGCTCGGGGTCCTCGCCGATTTCCAGCAGCAGCTCGCGCACGAGGCTTTCGATCCTTGCGGTGTTGACGCTCATTTGACTCTCCCTGCGCCGGCACCGGGGGTCGGCGACCGACATTGACCAATCGCAAGATACCCGCGGCGGACGACGTCGACAATTGGCAGCATAGGGAGGACGATCGTCGCCGGCGCGCCCGGTTGGGCGGCGGGACGGCGGTCGTCGGCTCGCAGGTATGTGCGAACGGATTCGCAAAGCGGTGCAGGCGACGGTCACGGCGTTGGCCGTCGCGACCTTGGCCGGCTGCTCCGAGTTGCTGCCCAAGGCGAGCAGCGAGGTCGAGAGCCCCTGGCCCGACTTCGCCACGGCCGAGTCCGCGATCCGCCGGATCGAGCCCTTCAAGACCACCAGGGCCGAGTTGCGGGCGGCGGGAATCGATCCCTACGTCAAACCGAACATCACGCTGTTGACCTACTCGGACATCACGCTCCGGTTCCCGGTCGGCGGCAGCGTGCCGCAGGACAAGCTCGACCGCGGCATCCGCGAATGCCTGAACGCCGGCATGGCCTGCTCCGGGTATTCGATCAGCGTGCGCGACGTCAAGCGCGACCGCACCGGCGACTTCTGGCTGGACTCGCTCAGCTTCTACCGGCAGCACGACGTGCGCGGCTGGAGCTTCAATGCGCTGATCCTGATGGTCGACGACGTCGTCGTCTACACGCTCTACGGCGGGCAGCCGCTGATCGCGGAGCGGGAGATCAACCGGCAGCCGCTGGGGCCGCTGCAGAACTGGGGCGACGTGCTGCCGGGGCTCATCCGCTGATCACCAGGATCGACGGCGGGCGCAGCGACGGAACGCGAGGGACGGAAAGGGAAGGTTCCTTTCCGCGCAGGGAAGGTGGCGCGCCCGACAGGAGTCGAACCTGTGACCTTTGGCTTCGGAAACCAACACTCTATCCAACTGAGCTACGGGCGCACGCGACCGAAGATTATAGCAGAGGTCAGGCGCCGGCCATTTTCGCCGCCGGCCAGTACGTGTCCAGCACCTGCAGCCGCGTCGCCTGCAGGCGTTCCGAAACGACGCCGAGCAGCGCTACCATCAGGTTGAGGCCGAGCGCGGGATCTTCGCGGCACAGGGCCAGCAGGTTCGGCCCCTCGAACGCCAGTGCGTCGACGGGCAACGCCAGCACCCGCGCCTGGAAGTGCTTGCCCTTGCCGGCGAGAATCGCCGACCAGCCGAATTCGTCGCCGGCAGCCAGCGTCTCGACGCGAAAGGTCCGGTTGGGCGCGGCGATCTCGATGCCGACGCGGCCCGAAACGATCAGGTAGAACTCCGAGCATTCGTCGCCCTCGCGGAAGATGATCTGGTCGGGGTCGAATCGCACTTCCCTTGCCAGCGCGGCCAGTTTCTCGATCTGCGTGGCCTCGAAGCCCTGCACGAACGGGTGCTTCCGCAGTGCGTCCAGCACGGCCTGGGTCGTCATCGGTGTGATCCTCCCTGGTGATCCCGGCGCCGCCGCCGTGGCGAGGCCGGGGACTGCGGTGGCGGGTCCGGCCGTCGCGCCGCGCTCCCGCGCTTTGGTCGGCCGGGTTCCCACTCTAGACCACCCGCCGGCCAACCGGAAGCCGCCCGGGTTGCCGGAGCCGCGCCACGGCGGCAACGCCCCCTGATTCCAGGTCCGCCCCCGAACGGCTATAATTACCCGTTTGCTTCCCGCCCCATCTCCCGCCGACGCCATGTCCGACCAGCACGAATCCCCGATCAAGAACTGGAAGCAACTCGTCATCGTCGTCGCGTTGTCCTTCATCGTCCCGATTGTGCTGATCGTGCTGCTGTCGCAGCTCGTCACCGGCGGGCCGAAGGGGACGAACGAAAACGACAACGACGTCATCGCCCGCATCAAGCCGGTGGGCCAGGTCGTCCTTGCGGCGCCGGCCGGACCCAAGGGCGTGCTGACCGGCGAGCAGGTCTTCCAGCAGGTGTGCAAGACCTGTCACGAGGGTGGGCTCGCCGGGGCGCACAAGGTCGGCGACAAGGCGGCGTGGGCCAAGGTGATCGCGCAGGGCGAGAAGCTCACCTTCGAGCACGCGACCAAGGGCATCCGGGCGATGCCCGCGAAGGGCGGCAATCCCGACCTCGAGGACATCGAGGTCCAGCGCGCCGTGGTGTACCTCGTCAACAAGGCGGGCGCGAACTGGAAGGAGCCGGCCGCACCTGCCGCCCCGGTCGCGGCCGCTGCCGTCGCGCTGCCGGCGGTTTCCGTCGGCAGCGAGCGCACGGGCGAGCAGGTCGTCGCCGCCGCCTGTGGCAAGTGCCACCAGACCGGCGAAGGCGGCGCGCCCAAGATCGGCGATCGCGCCGCCTGGACGAAGCGCGTCAAGACCGGCTACAACGTCGTGGTGCAGTCGGCATTGCGCGGCCACGCCGGGATGCCGGCACGCGGCGGCCTGGCCGAACTGTCCGACGTCGAGGTCAAGCGGGCCGTCGAGTACATGATGAACTCCGGCGCGGCCGCGGCCGTCGTCGCCCCTGCGGCGGCGGCACCAGCGGGCGCACCGCCAGTCGCGGCGGCCGCCGCCAAGCCCGATGGCAAGAAACTCTACGACACCGCCTGCATGGCCTGTCATGCGGCGGGCGTCGCCGGCGCGCCGAAATTCGGGGACAAGGCGGCGTGGGCCCCGCGGATCAAGACCGGCGCCGACGCGCTCTACGCGTCCGCGCTGAAGGGCAAGGGCGCGATGCCCGCGAAGGGTGGCAACCCGGCCACACCCGACGCCGACGTCCGGGCTGCCGTCGACTACATGGTGAACGCGGCGAAGTGACGGTGCGGCCTGCCCGGGGTTCGCCCCGGGCGACGAAAAAGCGCGGCCGAAAGCCGCGTTTTTTCGTTCCCGTCCCGAACGGGGAACCCCGCGCCCCGCACCGGCTACCCGACCATCGCCGCAGCCGCGTCGGCCGGATCGTCCTCGCCGCGCAGCTCGTGGCGCTCGGCAGCAAGCTGCGACAGGTAATCGGCGGTGACGTCGCCGGTGATGTAGCGGCCGTCGAAGCATGAGGCCTCGAACTCGGTGAGACGCGGATTCGCGGCGCGCACCGCCCGCTTCAGCGCGTCGATGTCCTGGTACACCAGCAGGTCGGCGCCGATCTCGCGGGCGATGCCCGCCTCGTCCCGGCCCGTGGCCACCAGTTCGCGCGGCGTGGGCATGTCGATGCCGTAGACATTCGGATAGCGGACCGGCGGGCTCGCCGATGCGAAGTACACCTTGCGCGCGCCCGCTTCCCTCGCCATCTGCACGATCTCGCGCGACGTCGTGCCACGGACGATCGAATCGTCGACCAGAAGAACGACCTTGTCCTTGAACTCCATGCCGATGGGGTTGAGCTTCTGGCGCACGCTCTTCTTGCGCATCGCCTGCCCCGGCATGATGAAGGTGCGGCCGACATAGCGGTTCTTGATGAACCCCTCGCGATACTTGAGGCCGAGGTTGTTGGCGAGTTCGAGCGCCGACGGCCGGCTCGAATCGGGAATCGGTATCACGACGTCGATGTCGGCGGCCTCGGGCAGGGCGCGGATCTTGTGGGCGAGCTCGCCGCCCAACCGCAGGCGCGCCTCGTAGACCGACGTGCCGTCGAGCACCGAATCCGGCCGCGCCAGGTAGACGTACTCGAAGATGCAGGGAACGAGCCGGGGGTCGTCGGCGCACTGCCGCGAATGGAAGTTGCCGGCGAGGTCGACGTAGATCGCCTCGCCGGGCTCGAGGTCGCGCAGGAACCGGAACCCGAGCGCATCCAGTGCGACCGACTCGCTCGCGACCAGGTACTCGTTGCCCCGCGGCGTCTCGGCGACGCCGACGCAGAGCGGGCGGATGCCGAACGGATCGCGGAACGCGAGCAGGCCGTATCCGGCGATCATCGCGACGATCGCGTACGCGCCGCGGCAGCGCCGGTGGACGCCGGCGACGGCGCGGAAGATCGCATCCGGATCCAGCCGGTGGTGCTGCGCCGAGCGTTCGAGTTCCAGCGCCAGCACGTTGAGCAGCACTTCGCTGTCGCTGTTGGTGTTGACGTGCCGAAAATCGAGCTGGAAGAGCTCGCGCTTCAGCGCCTCGCTGTTGGTGAGGTTGCCGTTGTGGCCGAGCGTGAGCCCGAACGGCGAATTGACGTAGAACGGCTGCGATTCGAGATCGGAGAACGCGGACCCCGCCGTCGGGTACCGGCAGTGCCCGATCCCCGAGGTCCCGAGCAGCTCGCGCATGTTGCGCGTGCGGAACACGTTCTGCACCATCCCGGGCGCCTTGTACATGTGGAACACGGGGCCGTCGGTGGTGACGATGCCCGCGGCGTCCTGGCCGCGGTGCTGCAGCAGGAGCAGCGCGTCGTAGAGCAGCTGATTGACCGGCGCGTGCGCGACGACGCCTACGATTCCACACATGGTGCCACCTCTCCTCGAGGACGCGCGGGTGCCGCGTCCTTCAGGCGCCGGACGGCTTGCCCGGTGCCGAAAAATCAAGCCGCCCGGCCCACGCCGGCGGCAGCCACGGCGAGATCGCCGCCGCGAGTCGTGCCAACGCCGGACCGGAGGCCGAATTCTGCCACCAATCGCGCTGGGCGAAGCTGGAGCTCCCGGCGACGAGCGCCAGCGCCGCCAGCAGCACGACGGCACGCACGACGCCGAACACCGCGCCCAGGAAGCGGTCGACGAACGACAGCCCCGCGGCCCTCACGACGCTGGCGAGCGGCCAGGCGATCAGCGCCCCGCAGATCATGGCGCCGACGAAGATCAGGGCAAAGGCGACGACGTGCGCCGCCAGCGCCGCAACGTCGGGCTCGAGGCCGAACGTCGGCAGGTGCATCGCCAGCGCGGGCGCGAAACCGACGCCCAGCGCCAGCCCGACGATCCACGCCACCAGTGCGATCAGCGTGCGTACGATCCCGCGCAGATACGCGAACAGCACCGAGAGCGAAACGATCGCGACGACGGCGACATCGAGCCAGGTCATGGGTGGGAGGGCAACCGGCGCGCGCGCGGGAGGTGCGCGGTGGCCGCAGCGTCAGCGCGCCGGCGCGACGATGCCGTTGTGCCCTTCCGCCTTGAGCTTGTCCCGCGCGACGGTCGCCGCTTCGCGGGTGCCGTAGCCGCCGACGCGAACGCGCCACAGCGTTCCGCGCGTGGTTTCGACCGGTTCGACGTAGGCGGTGTAACCGGATTTCTTCAGGCGGTTGGCCAGCGAATTCGCCCCCTTGTCGTCGGCGAACGCGGCCAGCTGGACGACAAAACCCTCCGGCTTGGCAACCGGCGCGGGGGACTTCGCCGGCTCCGGCTTCGCGGCGGCCCGTTCCGGTTCGGACTTTGCCGCGACCTTCGCCGGCTCGGGGGCAGGCTCGCCTTCGCCCCGTCGGTCCTGGCCGCCGCGGCCTTCGGCGCTTCGGCTTTCGCGGTGTCCGCGTTCGCCGGGTCCGGCTTGGGGACTTCCGATTTCGCGGGCTCCGCCTTGGCCGCGACCGGCGGGACCGCAGGCGGCGCCGGCGAAGCGGGCTCGACGGCGGACTTGGCGGCAGCGGCGGGACGGCTCGACGGCGCCAGCACCCGCTGTTCGGCGTCGTTCAGCGATTTCCTGGGCGCCGTCGTGGCCGGTCCGCCCGGGGCGGGGCTCGCGGGAGTGGCGGTCGGCACCGGCGTGGGTGCCACGGCAACCTTGGCGTCGGCGGGGGCGGCGGACTTGGCGCCGTCGCCGGCGGGCGGCGGCGCCTTCGCCGGTTCGGGCCGGGCGTCGGCTTGCGGGTCGGCCTTGCCCGCCTCCGCCTTCGCGGACGGCAGCGGGTCCTTCGGCTTGGCGCCGGTCAGCTTGCTGACAAACCGCCCCTCATCGACCGGGGGTATCTGCACCGACACTTCGTCGCCGAGCGGCCGCGGCTCCTTCTCCAGCAGCAGCGGCACGAGCACGGCCGCCGCCAGCGCCAGCACGACCGCGCCCACCAGACGGCGGCGCGCCTTGCGCTTCAGTTCGTCGACGGCGACGTCGTCGGGGAGGTTGGACCGGTCAGCCATGGCGTGGATGCGTCGGCGTGCCCGCTCGCGTGGCGGCGAGCACCGCGCCGACGGTGAGGAACGAGCCGAAGACCAGAATTCTATCAGCTTCCCCCGCGCCGTCCCGCGCCGCCGCGTAGGCGGCGCCGACGTCGTCGAAGGCGAGGATCGCCGTCGCGGCCACGCCCGCCGCGACGAGCACCGCCCGCACCGCGTCGGCGCTGGCGCCCCGGGGCCCCGGCAGCGTCGCCACGTACCAGCGGTCGATGCGATCCTTGACCGCGTCGACCATCCCGGCGACGTCCTTGTCGGCGAGGACGCCGAACACCGCGCGCGTTTCGGCGTGGAAGCCCATCGACGCCAGCGACTGCGCGAGCGTGCGCGCGGCCTGCGGGTTGTGGGCGACGTCGAGGACCACGACAGGTCGACCCGGCAGCACCTGGAACCGTCCCGGCAACTCGACGCCGACGAGGCCGTCGCGAATGGCGCCGGCGGACAGCGGCAGGCGATCCCGCAGCGTGTCCAGCGCGGTCAGCGCCGTGGCGGCGTTGGCGAGCTGGATGGCGCCGCGCAGCGCCGGAGGCGGCAGGCCGAAACGGGATCCGCCCGGGCCCCGGTATTGCCATTGCCTGCCCTCGTCCAGGTAGCCGTAGTCGCGCCCGATCGTGAGCAGCGGCGCGCCGACCGCGCGGGCATGGTCGACCAGCGACGCCGGCGGATCGGACTCGCCGCAGACCGCCGGTCGGCCGGGACGGAAGATGCCGGCCTTTTCGCGGCCGATGTCCTCCCGCGTCGGGCCGAGATAGTCCATGTGGTCGAGGTCGATGCTGGTCACCACGGCGACGTCGGCGTCGACGGCATTGACGGCGTCGAGGCGGCCGCCGAGGCCGACCTCGAGCACCAGCGCATCCGGTGCCGCGCGCGCGAACAGCCACAGTGCGGCCAGCGTGCCGAATTCGAAGTAGGTGAGCGGGACCGGTTCGCCGCGGGTGCGCGCGGCCTCGACCGCGGCGAACGCACCCAGCAGTTCCGCGTCGCCGACCTCGTGGCCATCGATGCGGATCCGCTCGTGGTAGCGGACCAGGTGGGGCGACTGGTACAGGCCGGTCCGGTAGCCGCCCGCGCGCAGCATCGCCTCGGCGAGCGACGAGGTCGAGCCCTTGCCGTTGGTGCCGGTGACGGTGACGATCGGGCACGCGAGGACCACGCCGAGGCGGTCGCGCACCGCGCAGACCCGATCGAGGCCCAGCGCGATCGCCTTCGGGTGCAGCGTCTCGAGGTAGGCGAGCCAGCCGGCCGTCGTGGTCGGCGCGGTCATCGGGGCCGGTGGGGGGCCGGGTAGCGCAGGGCGAGGCGCGCCGTTCAGGCGACGGGTGCCGGCTGCCGGGTGAGCAGCGAGAGGATCTGCGCCAGCTCGTCGCGCAACTGGCGGCGATCGACGATCATGTCGAGCGCACCCTTCTCGAGCAGGAACTCCGCGCGCTGGAAGCCGTCGGGCAGCTTCTCGCGCACCGTCTGCTCGATCACGCGCGGGCCGGCGAATCCGATCAGCGCTCCGGGCTCGGCGATGACCACGTCGGCGACGAACGCGAACGAGGCGGAGACGCCGCCCATCGTCGGGTCGGTCAGCACGGAGATGAACGGCAGCCGGGCCTTGTTCAGCTCCTGCAGCACCGCGGTCGTCTTGGCCATCTGGAACAGCGAGTTCACGCCTTCCTGCATCCGCGCGCCGCCGGACGCCGCGACGCTGACGAACGGGACGCGGTTGTCGTAGGCCACGCGGACGCCGCGCACGAAGCGTTCGCCGACGACCGAGCCCATCGAGCCGCCCATGAACTCGAACTCGAACGCGGCGACCACCAGCGGCACGCCCTTCACGCTGCCCTGCATGACGACGAGCGCGTCGGTTTCGCCGGTCTCCTCGAGCGCGGCGGCGAGCCGGTCCGGATACTTCTTCGTGTCCTTGAACTTGAGGCTGTCGATCGGCAGCACTTCGGAGCCGATCTCGAACCGGCCCTCGGCATCCAGCAGCTGGTCGATGCGTTCGCGCGCGGGCACCCGCGTGTGGTGGCTGCACTTGGGGCAGACGCTGAGATTCTTCTCGAGATCGGTGCGGTACAGCACCGCCTCGCACGACGGGCACTTGACCCACAATCCTTCGGGCACCGCCTGCTTGCGGCCGCCCGGCGTGCTCTTGATGCGCGGAGGCAGGATCTTCTGCAGCCAGCTCATCGTCGTCCCCCTGATCGCATCCCGCGGTGCACCGCGCGCGGGACTCCCGCCGCAGCTTGCCGCCCGGCGCGGCCGGCCGTCAAGCGGCCGCCTCGGCGCTGCCGTCGAGCGCTGCGCGAATGCCCGCCAGCCAGGTGCCCGCGCGCGCCGCCGCGCCCTCGGGCGGGCCGTTCTCGATTTCCTGGATGATGCGGCTGCCGATGACGACCGCGTCGGCGTGCTCGGCGATCGCCCGCGCGGTCCCGGCGTCGCGAATGCCGAAGCCGACGCCGACCGGCAGCGAGATGTGCCGGCGGATCGCGGCCAGCTTGCGCGCGACCTCCTCGATGTCGACATGACCGGCGCCGGTGACGCCCTTCAGCGACACGTAGTAGACGTAGCCGCGCGCGACCTTGCCCACCGCGGCGATGCGTTCGTCGGGCGTCGTGGGCGACAGCAGGAAGATCGGCGCGAGTCCGCGCTCGCCGAGCAGCGCGGCGAACCCCTCCGCCTCCTCCGGCGGATAGTCGACGACCAGCACGCCGTCGACTCCCGCGTCGCGGGCCCGGTCGGCGAACGTCGCCTGGCCCATCGCCTCGATCGGGTTGGCGTAGCCCATCAGCACCACCGGCGTCACGTCGTCGGTGCCGCGCAGCTCGCGGACCATGGCGAGGACGCGCCCGAGGCTGGTGCCCTGCGCCAGCGCCCGCTCCGAAGCGCGCTGGATCACCGGGCCGTCGGCCATCGGGATCGGAAAACGGGACGCCGAACTCGATGATGTCCGCACCGGCCGCGACCAGCGCGCGCACGATCGGCAGCGTGGCGGCCGGGCTCGGGTCGCCGGCGGTCACGTAGGGGATCAGCGCGGTGCGGCCGGCAGCCTTCAGCGCCGCGAAGCAGGTGTCGATGCGGTTCGTCATCCGGGGGGGCCGCGCGACGCCGGATCGCACTCGGGCCGGCAGTAGAACTTCAGTCCGGAACGCTCGGCGACGGTGTTCATGTCCTTGTCGCCGCGACCCGAGAGGTTGACCAGCAGGATCCGGTCGCGCGCCAGCGTCGGCGCGAGCTTCGCCGCGTACGCGAGCGCGTGCGAGCTCTCGAGCGCCGGGATGATGCCCTCGGTGCGGCACAGCGTGTGGAACGCCGCGAGCGCCTCGTCGTCGGTGATCGACACGTACTGCGCGCGCCCGCTGTCCTTCAGCCACGCGTGCTCGGGGCCGACGCCGGGGTAGTCGAGGCCGGCCGACACCGAATGCGTCTCGATGATCTGCCCGTTCTCGTCCTGCAGCAGGTACGTGCGGTTGCCGTGCAGCACGCCGGGGCGCCCCGCGGTGAGCGACGCCGAATGCCGGCCGGTGGCGATGCCCTCGCCCGCCGCCTCGACGCCGATCAGCTGCACGTCCTCGTACGGAATGTACGGATGGAAGATGCCCATCGCGTTCGAGCCGCCGCCGACGCAGGCGATCACGGCGTCGGGCTGGCGGCCGGCGTCGCGCGGCATCTGCTCGATGCACTCGCGGCCGATCACGCTCTGGAAGTCGCGCACCATCATCGGGTAAGGGTGCGGCCCGGCGACGGTGCCGATGATGTAGAAGGTCGTCTCGACGTTGGTGACCCAGTCGCGCATCGCCTCGTTCAGCGCGTCCTTGAGCGTCCTGCTGCCGGACTCGACCGGAACGACGGTGGCGCCGAGCAGCTTCATCCGGAACACGTTCTGCGCCTGGCGCTTCACGTCCTCCGAGCCCATGTAGACCACGCACTCCATGCCGTAGCGCGCGGCGACGGTCGCGGTCGCGACCCCGTGCTGGCCGGCGCCGGTCTCGGCGATCACGCGCCGCTTGCCCAGGCGTCGCGCGAGCAGCGCCTGGCCGATGCAGTTGTTGATCTTGTGGGCGCCGGTGTGATTGAGATCCTCGCGCTTCAGCCAGATCTGCGCGCCGCCCAGCGCTTCGCTCCAGCGCCGCGCGTGATACACGGGCGACGGCCGCCCGACGTAGTGGGCGAGCTCGTCCTCGAACTCCGCGACGAACGCAGGATCGTGCTGGTAGCGCGCGTACTGCTCCCGGAGTTCGTCGAGCGCCCGGATCAGCGTTTCGGCGACGAACACCCCCCCGTACGGCCCGAAATGGCCGTGCTCGTCGGGCAGGTTGTAGGGCAGATCAGCCATCCGCATGACGCACTTCCTCGATGAACGCGGCGATCTTCGCCGGATCCTTGACGCCCTTCTCGGGCTTGCCGTCGGCGCCGGTCACCTCGACACCGCTGGAAACGTCGACCGCCCAGGGCGAGAGCCGGCGCACCGCGGCACCGACGTTGGCCGGCGTCAATCCGCCCGACAGCACCAGCGGCCGCGGCAACACCCCCGGCAACCGGGACCAGTCGAACGTGCGTCCGGTCCCACCGGGCATGCCGCCCTCGGGGGGGGCATCGAACAACAGCCCCGCCGCATCCCCGTAGCGGACCGCGTATTCTAGCAAAGCGGCCTCGTCCGCCCCGTTCGCCACCGGGATCGCCTTGAGATAGGGCCGCCCGAACGCACGGCACAGCTCCGGCGGCTCGGCGCCATGGAACTGCAGCAGGTCGAGCGGCACGGCGGCAAGCGCGGCGCGCACCTCGTCCGGTGCCGGATCGACGAACAATCCGACCACCGTGACGAACGGGGGCAGCGCCTGCGCGATCGCGCGCGCCGCCGCGAGATCGACGACGCGCGGCGTCCCCCGCCAGAACACGAGTCCGATCGCGTCGGCCCCGGCCCGCGCCGCGGCAATGCCGTGCTCGACCCGGGTGATGCCGCAGATCTTGACGCGCGTGCGGCGGAGGTCGGTCGGGGTTCGCTTCATCCGGCACTGACCGTGATCGGCCGCCGGGTGGGCGGCAGGCCGAACCGCGCGTCGTAGTCGGCGCCGCAGAAGTGGAGGCCGTCCGGCATGAACGTCGGCGCCGCGCGACTGCGGTCGCGACCGGCGAGCAGTTCGCCGATCCACGCCGCCGGTTCCCGCCCGGAACCGACGAAGACGAGTGCGCCGACGAGATTGCGGATCATGTGGTGAAGGAAGGCATCGGCCGAAAAATCGAAGCGCAGGATCTCGCCGTCGGCGCACACCGACGCGCACGCCAGCGTCTTCACCGGCGACTTCGCCTGGCACTCCGCCGCGCGGAACGCGGAAAAATCGTGGGTGCCGACGACCGGCGCCAGCGCGGCGTTCATCCGGTCCGCGTCGAGCGGACGATGGTACCAGCCGACGCGCCCGGCGTTGAGGGCCGGACGCACCGGCCGGTTCACCAGGACGTAGGTGTAATGCCGCTGCACGGCAGCGAAGCGGGCGTGGAAATCGTCGCCGACGGGCCGCGCCCACAGCACGGCGACCGCCGCCGGCAGGTGCGAGTTGACGCCGCGCACCCAGGCGGTATCCGGTCGGGCGGCGTCGGTGTCGAAATGGACGATCTGCGACGTGGCGTGGACCCCCGCATCGGTGCGGCCCGCCGCCACCGTGCGCACGGCGGCGCCCGCGATCGCGGCGAGCGCGCGCTCCAGCGCGTCCTGGACCCCGCGGCCATCGGCCTGCGACTGCCAGCCGGTGAAGCCGCGACCGTCGTATTCGAGGCCGAGTGCGATGCGCATGAAAGGCAACGGGCGGCGGAGTCGCTCCGCCGCCCGTCCGTGATGAGACCGTTCGGTCAGCCGAGTTTGGCGATGAGCGCCTGCGCCTCGGACTTCTGCTGGTCGTCGCCCTCGTGCAGGACTTCCTGCAGGATTTCGCGCGCGCCCTCGACGTCGCCCATTTCCTGATACGCCTTGGCGAGGTCGAGCTTCGTCGCCGCGTCGTGCCACTGGCCGTCGAGCACCGACGGCGTCGGGTCCTCGAACGTCGTCGCCTTGTCGCCGAACGACAGGTCCAGCTTGTCGAGGTCGATTGCGGCTTGCGGGCGAGCCAGGGCCGGCGCCGCGTCGCTCGCCGTCGGCGTCGCCGCACGCATCGGCGCAGGCTTCTCGGATTCGTCGAGCTTGAAGTCGAGATCGAACCGCGGCTCGGACTTGCCGGTGTCGATCACGCCTCCCGCGGTCGACGCAATCGTGTCGGCGCCGGAATGCGCGGTGGCGAACGCGCCCGCGGCGACCCCCGCCACCGCAGCCGCGGCCCCGAGGCCCGCTGCCTTCGTCTGCTCGGCGGCGGCGTCGATCGCACGGGTGACGGCGTTCGACGAGGCGCCGGCCGATTTCTGCAGCGCTTCGTCGGCGCCGGCGAGAATGGCGGCCGGCGTCTTGGCGGTCGCGCCCGACGAAGGCGAGATCGAGATCTCGTCGTCGAGCTTGTAGTCCATCACGCTGTCTTCGCCGATATCCGGCGCGGTGGGTGCCGGCGACGGCCCGGGCTGCGGCGAACGCGGTTCGGCCCTGGCCTCCCACGACGTCGCGTCGGCAGCGGCCATCACGCCGGCACCGGCGGTCGCCGCGGCGGCGGCAGCGGCGGCGGCATTCCCGCCTTCCGAGAACATCGGATTCGAAGGATCGAGCTGGCGGCCGAGTGCGACCGCCTTCTGCCAGGTCTCGCCCTGCCCCTGCGACACCGAGTACAGCTCGGCCGCAACCGTCTCGAACGCCGACGGCTTGTTGTGCTGGGCGTGGATCTCGAGCAGCTTGAGGTAGACCTCCTGACGCTGCGGATCCTTCTTCAGCGCGTCCTTCAGGATTTCCTCGGCCTGGGCGTCGCGGCCATATGCAAGGTAGACCTCCGCTTCCGCGATCGGATCGACTTCGTCGGTGTCGATGTTGCCGAGCCCTTCGCGGCTGAAGTCGCTGGCGAGCGAGTTCTCGCCGGTGTTGACGACACCGCCGCCGGTCGACCCGAACACCGTGTTCGTCTTGATGTCGGTGCCCGAGATGATGCTGTCCTCGAACTTGGTCGTCTTGCGCCGGCGGGCGGCGATCAGCGCGGCGATGCCGCCCAGCACGGCGAGCGCACCACCGCCGATCGCCCACGTCGGCGTATTGGCGAGCAGGTCGTCGAAGAAGCCGGGCTGCGCGACGGGCTCGGCCGCCTTCTTCGGCGGCGCCTTGGGCGCTGCCTTCGGCGGTTCGGCCTTCGGCGGCTCGACCTTCGCGGGCTCCGCTTCCTTCGGCGGTTCGGCCTTTGCCGGTTCCGCGGCCGCGGGCGGCTCGGCCTTCGGCGGTTCCGCCGCCTTGGGCGGTTCGGCCTTCGGCGGCTGGGTCGTCGCCGGTGCCGGCGTGATCGGGGTCGCCTTGGGCGGCTCGACCTTCGCCGGTTCGGGCGCCTTCGCCGCGGGGGCGGGTGTCGGCGCCGCCGGTGCCGGTGCGACCGGCGCCGCGGCCTTGCCCTTCGAGGCGTCGGCCTGCTGCTGCAACTGCGCCATCGACTGGTTCTTCAGCTCGACGGCACGCTGCATGTCCTTCAGCGACTTCTCGAGCTCGGCGATGCGCGACTGCGCCTCCTGCAGCTGCTTGCCGTTGGCGACGCCCGTTTCGGCGGCACCCGCGCCCTTGCCCGCACCGGGCTCGCGCGACACGCGCAACTGGTCGCCACCCGGGCGCGCCGCGGGCGTCTTTTCCTGGACCGCGGTGCCGATCTGGCCGGCGGCCGTGCGTCCGCCGGTACCTTCGGCCATCGGCGCGGCAGCTGCGAGTCGATCGCGATACGCGCGCCAGTCGGCCGCCTGCACGCGCACCGTCTTCGTCGCCTCGGTCGCCGGCGTGGCCGCGGCTTCTTCCGCGGACGGCACCGTCAGGATCGCGCCGGTGCGCAGGCGGTTCATGTTGTTGCCGTCGAAGGCCTCGGCATTCGACTTGAACAACGCGACCAGCATCTGCTCGAGCGACACCGACGTCGGCTTGACGTCGCCGGCGATCTTCGACAGCGTGTCGCCGCGCTTGACCGTGTAGTTCTCGCCGGGGGCAGCCCGGGGCGCCGAGGTTGCCGGCGCGGCTGTCCTGGCGGCACCCGCCGCGGGCGCCGCGCCCGCACGAAGCGGCGCGACCGGCTCGACCGGCGCCGGCGCGGCCACTCCCGGCGGATCGAGCAGGAACGTGTATTCGCGCACGATCCGGCCGGCGGCCCAGTTCGCGTCGACCAGGAGGTCAAGGTACGGCTCGTTGACCGGCGCGGCGGTGGTGACCTTGAGGAAAGGCTGGCCGGAGGGCGAGCGTTCGACGGAGACCCGGGCGCGCGTCAGCACGCCCTGGTAGGTGAGATTGTTCTCGCGATACAGGTTGGGGTCGGCGATCTTGGCCGCCAGCGAGTCGAGTTCCTCGCGGGTTGCCGAGGTGAGCTCGATGTGAGCGACCAGTGGCTGCCCGAGGGCCGAAACGACGGTGAGCTTGCCGAGTCCGAGCGCAAACGCGTTGCCCGAGAGGGCCAAGGCGCTGGCGATGAGACTCAGCGTAAGAATGGGTTTTGCTCGCATGCCGACCCCTTCCGAGAATTCGGATTATTGCAAGCAAACATAACATCATGGATTTAGCGGCGCAAGCTAAACCACGGTATTAGCTTGCGTTTTTGCGGCGCCGCACGGTGACCGCAGCACCGTTTCATGCCGGCATCGTGAGGGGCGTAGCAAGCGCTTGCGGCAGCGCCGGCAGCCGCCACAAGATGTTGTGGCGATACCACATGTGGCATCCCACCGCAGCGAACGGGGTCCGCGGGATCGGGACCGTTGCGCGCGCGCAACCGTCGTCGGGCCCGTCGCGGGGACCGGCGGCAGCGGCGCGCGCACAAAACTTGGTCAAACGGCCGTCGCGGCGCGCGCAACGGTACATCCGCCGCAAATGCGACCCGTCAGCGCCCGAGCAGGATCCGCAGCATCCGCCGGAGCGGCTCCGCAGCGCCCCACAGGAGCTGGTCGCCGACGGTGAAGGCGCCCAGGTACTCGCCGCCCATCGCGAGCTTGCGCAGGCGGCCGACGGGCACTTCCAGCCTGCCGGTCACGGCCGCGGGCGTCAGTTGCCGGACGCTGTCCTCGCGCGTGTTCGGCACGACGCGCACCCAGTCGTTGGCCGTCGCCAGCATCGACTCGATCTCGGCGAGGGGGATGTCGCGCCGGAGCTTCACCGTCAGCGCCTGCGAGTGGCACCGCATCGCGCCGATGCGCACGCAGATCGAATCCACCGGGATCGCGTCGGTGCCGCGCCGGCCGAGGATCTTGTTGCTTTCGGCGCCGCCCTTCCACTCCTCGCGGCTCATGCCGTTGCCGAGGTCCTTGTCGATCCACGGGATCAGGCTGCCGGCGAGCGGCACGCCGAAGTGTTCGGTGGGGAAGCGCTCGTCGCGCAGGATGCCGGCGACCTCGCGGTCGATGTCGAGGATCGGCGACGCCGGATCCTCGAGCAGTTCGCGCGCGACGCGGTGCGCCTCGCCCATCTGCTGCAGCAGCTCGCGCATGTTCTGCGCGCCGGCACCGGACGCCGCCTGGTAGGTCATGCACGTCATCCACTCGATGAGGTCGCGCTGGAACAGACCGGCGAGCGCCATCATCATCAGGCTGACGGTGCAGTTGCCGCCGACGTAGGTGCGCAGGCCCGCGGCAAGCGCGGCGTCGATCACCGGCCGGTTGACGGGGTCGAGGATGATGACGGCCTCGTCCTTCATCCGCAGCGTCGACGCGGCGTCGATCCAGTAGCCGTTCCAGCCTGCCGCGCGCAACTTCGGGTAGACGTCGCTGGTGTAGTCGCCGCCCTGGCAGGTGACGATGGCGTCGAGCGACTTCAGTTCGGCGAGATCGTCGGCGCGCTTGAGCGCCGGCACCGGCTTGCCGATCGCGGGACCCTGGCCGCCGGCGTTCGACGTGGAGAAGAAGACGGGATCGATGAGCTCGAAGTCGCGCTCGTCCCCCATCCGCTGCATGAGCACCGAGCCGACCATCCCCCGCCAGCCGACAAATCCGACACGCATCGCCATGCTTTTCGCTCGCTCTCCCCGCGGATTTGGCTTCGGGCGTCCCGGCCGCTCGCGGGGACGAAGCGGGGGCGGCGCCGACCGGTCAGGTCGTCTTTTTGATGCAGATCGTCGTCGTGCCGGACGGGCGCCGGCCCGCGACCGCAGCGCGGGCGCGCGGCGAAAGGGAAGCAGCCGGCAGGGCGGTCACGACGTGCATCGGTGAAATGCTAGCACAAGTTCAGCGGTGATGTTGCAGCGCAACAACGACTGCGTCGCCCATCGCCGCGGTGCCGATCGGCGCCTCGCCGGGCAGCGCGATGTCGGCGGTGCGCAGGCCGGCGCGCAGTACCGATCGGACTGCCGCCTCGATGCGGTCGGCGAGATCGGCGCGGCCGAAGGTGTAGCGGAACATCATCCCCAGCGACAGGATCGTCGCCAGCGGGTTCGCCCGGCCCTGCCCCGCGATGTCCGGGGCCGAGCCGTGGATCGGCTCGTACAGGCCCTTGCCGGCAGCGTCCAGCGACGCCGACGGAAGCATGCCGATCGACCCGGCCAGCATCGACGCCTCGTCGGAGAGGATGTCGCCGAAGATGTTGCCGGTGACGATGACGTCGAACTGCTTCGGGTTGCGCACCAGCTGCATCGCCGCGTTGTCGACGTACATGTGCGACAGCGCGACGTCGGGGTATTCGGCCCCGAGCCGCGTGACGACCTCGCGCCAGAGGATCGACGTGTCGAGCACGTTCGCCTTGTCGACCGAGGTGAGGCGCTTGCCGCGGCGGCGCGCGGTCTCGAAGCCGACGCGCGCGATGCGCTCGATCTCCGGCACGCTGTACAGCATCGTGTCGAAGCCTTCGTCGTGACCCGCCGCGTTGACGCGGCGACCGCGCGGCTGGCCGAAGTAGATGTCGCCGGTGAGCTCGCGGATGATCATCAGGTCGAGCCCGGAGACGACCTCCGGCTTCAGCGTCGAGGCGGCGGCGAGTTCCGGATAGAGCAGCGCCGGGCGCAGGTTGGCGAACAGCTCGAGCTCCTTGCGGATCCCCAGGATGCCCTGCTCGGGCCGCAGCGCGCGCGGCAGCGTGTCGTACCGCGGCCCGCCGACGGCACCCATCAGCACCGCGTCGGCAGCGCGCGCCAGCGCGAGCGTCGCCGGCGGCAGCGGATGCTTCGCGGCGTCGTAGCCGGCGCCGCCGATCGGGGCGGACTCGGTTTCGACGGACAGGCCTTCGGCGCGGAACGCGGCCAGCACCTTGGCCGCCTCGGCGACGATTTCGGGGCCGATGCCGTCCCCGGGGAGTATGGCGATCTTCATGCGTGGGTTCGGGTCGTGTCGCGCGGTGTTGATCGGCAGGCGGCCGCCGGGAGGGACCGCGCCGCGGGGTGGTTCAGGCGAGCCAGGGCTGTTCGGCGAGCCGCTTCGCCTCGAACGCGCGAATCGCGTCGGCGTGCTGCAGCGTGAGGCCGATGTCGTCGAGGCCGTTCACCAGGCAGTGCTTGCGGAAGGGGTCGACCTCGAACGAGTACGCGAGCGAGCCGTCGGCGCTGCGGACGGTCTGCGCCTCGAGATCGATGGTCAGCGTGAAGCCGGGGAACGCCGCCGTCGCCGCGAACAGCCGGTCGACCTCCGCGTCGGAGAGGACGATCGGCAGGACGCCGTTCTTGTAGCAGTTGTTGAAGAAGATGTCGGCGTAGGACGGCGCGATCAGCGCGCGGAAACCGAAGTCCTCCAACGCCCACGGCGCGTGCTCGCGCGAGCTGCCGCAGCCGAAATTGCGCCGCGCGAGCAGGATCGACGCGCCGGCGTAGCGCGGCTGGTTGAGCACGAAGTCGGGGTTGCGCGGTCGCCGCGCGTTGTCCATCCCGGGTTCGCCCCGGTCGAGATAGCGCCACTCGTCGAAGAGGTTCGGGCCGAAGCCCGTGCGCTTGATCGACTTCAGAAACTGCTTCGGGATGATCGCGTCGGTGTCGACGTTGGCGCGGTCGAGCGGCGCGACGAGTCCGGTGTGGAGGCGAAACGGCTTCATCGTGCGCCGCCTACTTCGGCTTGGCCGACCCGGCGGCCTTTTCGATCGCCTGGCCGGTGGCCTTCACGTCCTTGCCGGCGCCTTCGATGGTGTTGCAGCCGGCGACGACGAACGCCAATCCGGCGAGTGCGGCGAGGGCGGCAATCTGCTTCAGCATGGAATTCACCCGTTCGGTTCCGAGACTAGCCAAGTCGACGGACGTCGACGAAATGCCCCGCGATCGCGGCAGCGGCCGCCATCGCCGGGCTGACGAGGTGGGTGCGGCCGCCATTGCCCTGCCGTCCCTCGAAATTGCGGTTCGACGTGCTCGCGCAGCGTTCCCCCGGCTCGAGCCGGTCGTCGTTCATCGCGAGGCACATCGAGCAGCCGGGCTCGCGCCATTCGAAGCCGGCGTCGCGGAACACGCGGTCGAGACCCTCGCGCTCGGCCTGCGCCTTCACCAGCCCGGAGCCCGGGACGACCATCGCGAGCTTCACGGCGCCGGCGACGCGGCGGCCGCGCGCGACTGCGGCGGCGGCGCGCAGGTCCTCGATTCTCGAGTTGGTGCAGGAGCCGATGAACACCTTGTCGATGGCGATGTCGGTGATCGCGGTGTTCGGCTCGAGCCCCATGTAGTCGAGCGCCTTCGCCATGCCGTCCCGGCGGCTGCCGTCCTTCTCCCGGTCGGGATCGGGCACCCGGCCGTCGACGGAGACCACCATCTCCGGGGATGTTCCCCAGGTGACCTGGGGCGCCAGTGCCGACGCGTCGAGCACGACGCTGCGGTCGAACGCCGCGCCGTCGTCGGAGCGCAGCGTCCGCCAGTACGCGACGGCGCGATCCCAGTCGGGGCCGGTCGGCGCGAACGGCCGCCCGCGCAGGTACTCGATCGTGGTGTCGTCGACGGCGATCATCCCGGCGCGCGCGCCCGCCTCGATCGCCATGTTGCAGACGGTCATCCGGCCTTCCATCGACAGCGCACGCACGGCATCGCCGGCGAACTCGATCGCGTGGCCGGTCCCGCCGGCGGTGCCGATGCGGCCGATGATCGCCAGCACCAGGTCCTTGGCCGTGACGCCGCGAGGCAGCCGGCCGTCGGCGCGGATCAGCATCGACTTCGACTTCTTCGCGATCAGGCACTGCGTGGCCAGCACGTGCTCGACTTCCGAGGTCCCGATGCCGAAGGCCAGCGCGGCGAACGCGCCGTGGGTGCTGGTGTGCGAGTCGCCGCAGACGACCGTCATGCCCGGCAGCGTCGCGCCCTGTTCGGGGCCGATGACGTGGACGATGCCCATCCGCCGGTCGCGGAACGGGAAATAGGCCTTGGCGCCGGTGGCGCGGATGTTGGCGTCGAGCGTCTCGACCTGCGTGCGCGAGATCGGGTCGCGGATGCCGGCGTCCCAGTCCTTGGTCGGCGTGTTGTGGTCCGCCGTCGCGACGATCGACGACACGCGCCACGGCCGGCGGCCGGCGAGCTTGAGTCCCTCGAACGCCTGCGGGCTGGTGACCTCGTGCACGAGGTGGCGGTCGATGTAGAGCAGGACCGTGCCGTCGGATTCGGTGCGGACGACGTGGCTGTCGAAGAGTTTGTCGTAGAGCGTGGGCACGGGTCGGGTCCCGGGGGGCGTGGAAGCGTCGAAAGCCTTCGAAATTAACCGGATTCGTGCTGCGGCGCAATAGCGAACCCACCCGCCGCCCGGATCACCGCGTGCGCCGTCGCGAGGGCGTCCGGACGCTGGGGGTCGATCGCCACGGCGGGCGTGGCGCGCAGCCACGTCAATTGCCGGCGCGCGAGCTGGCGCGTCGCCGCGACGCCGGTCTCGCGCAGGCGCGCGGCGTCGATGGCCCCGTCGAGGAACTGCCACGCCTGGCGATAGCCGACGCAGCGCATCGAAGGCATCCCGGGCGCGAGCGCGTAGCGCTGCCGGAGCGCCCGCAGCTCGTCGACGAGGCCCAGGGCCAGCATGTGATCGAAGCGCTCGGCGATCGCCGCGTGCAGCGCCGCGCGGTCGGCGGGCAGCAGCGCCAGTGCCAGCGTCGGACCCAGCGCGTCGTCGGCCTGCCGCGCCCCCTGCAGCGCCGACAGCGGGCGGCCGGTCAATGCGTGCACCTCGAGCGCGCGCTGGATGCGCTGCGCGTCGTTCGGCGCCAGCCGCGCCGCCGTCGCCGGGTCGACGCGCGCGAGTTCCCCGTGCAGCGCGGGCCACCCGGAGGCCGCGGCGCGGCGGTCGAGCGCCGCCCGCACCGCCGGGTCGGCCGGCGGCAGTGCCGACAGGCCCTCGGTCAGCGCCTTGAAATAGAGCATCGTCCCGCCGACCAGCAGCGGCAGCCGGCCCCGTGCGCGGATCGCCGCGACCGCGGCGAGGGCGTCGGTGCGAAAGCGCGCGGCGGAGTACGCCTGGTCGGGATCGATCACGTCGACCAGGTGGTGCGGCACCGCCGCGCGCGTCGCCGCATCCGGCTTGGCGGTGCCGACGTCCAGGCCGCGGAACACCTGCGCCGAGTCGACGCTGACGATCTCAACGTCGAGGTCGCGCGCGAGGGCCAGCGCCAGCGCGCTCTTGCCGGCGGCGGTCGGTCCCATCAGCAGGATGGCGGGAAGGACGGGCATGGGTCGGGGTCGATGACCTGAAAGCCGGGCGCGACGGCGCGGCTCCGGCGGCCGGCGCGCGTCAGCGACCGCGCATGAACAGCCGGTCGAGATCGGAGAGCGTCAGCTGGTACCAGGTCGGCCGCCCGTGGTTGCACTGGCCGGCGCGCTCGGTGGCTTCCATTTCCCGCAGCAGCGCATTCATCTCGGGCACCGTCAGGCTGCGGTTGGCGCGCACCGAACCGTGGCAGGCCATCGTCGACAGCAGTTCGTCGCGGTGCGCGTCCAGCACGTCGCTGGACCCGGCCTCGCGCAGGTCGGCGAGCACGGCCCGGGCCAGCGTCACCGCATCGGCGTCGGCGAGGGGCGCGGGGACGCCGCGCACCGCCAGTGTCGTCGGCGACAGCGGCGCCAGCGCGAAGCCCAGCGCGTCGAGCGTGGCCGCGTGGTCGTCGGCAGTGGCCATCTCCAGCGGCGTCGCCGCGAACGGCGCCGGCACCAGCAGCGGCTGCACCGGCACGCGGATGCCGGCGGCGGTGCCGAACTGCTGCTTCAGCCGCTCGTAGACGATGCGCTCGTGCGCCGCATGCATGTCGACCAGCACCAGCCCGGCGCGATTCTGCGCCAGCACGTAGACGCCGTGCAGCTGCGCCAGCGCGAAGCCCAGCGGGTGTTCGTCTCCGGTCTCGGGCAGCGCCGGACGGGCGTCGGCCTCGCCGCGGGCGCCGAACAGCGTTGCATAGAACGGCGACGGCTCGCCGGTCGCCAGCGCCATCGCAGTCTGGCCCGTCGCGTTCCATCGACCCGGCAGCGCGGGCTGGAAGCCCGGCCGCGCGATCCCGGCCGGCGCGGCGGCTTCGTACGGGTGGCCCGGCGCCGCGGCGCCTCCCCCTGCGCCGAGGATCCCGGACCCGAGCGGGGGCGTGCGCGCCGCGGCGAGTCCCAGCTTGTCGGCGGCCGATACCGCAGGCTGCTCGGCGCCGGTCGCGGCCAGCGCGCGTTCGACGGCGTGGCGGACGAACTGGTGGACCGCACCGGATTCGCGGAAGCGCACCTCGGTCTTCTGCGGGTGCACGTTGACGTCGACCAGGCGCGGATCGATGGTGAGCCACAGCGCGTACGCGGGCTGGCGGTCGTGGTGCAGCACGTCGCGGTAGGCCTCGCGCAGCGCGTGCGCGAGCACCCGGTCGCGCACGAAGCGGCCGTTGACGAACACGTACTGCCCGCCGCCCTGCGCGGCGTACGCCGGCCGCGCCGCGTAGCCGGTCAGCGTCAGCGGGCCCGCCGCCGCGTCGACGCGCGCGCTGCCGGCGACGAAGGCGTCGGCGACGAGCGCCTCGACGCGCGCCTGGCGGCCCTGCGCCAGCAGCCGGTGCACGACGCGCGCGTTGTGCTGCAGCGTGAACCCGACCTCGGGATGCGCCAGCGCGACGCGACGGAAGGCCTCGTCGCAGTGCGCCCATTCGGTCGCCTCGGTGCGGAGGAACTTGCGCCGCGCCGGCGTGTTGAAGTACAGCTCCTGCACGGTGACCGTGGTGCCGGCGGCGAGCGCCGCGGGCTGGATCGTGCCGATGCTGCCGCCTTCGACCTCGATCCGCCACGCGTGCGGACGCCCGGCGGCGCGCGAAGCCAGCGCGAACTGCGACACCGCGGCGATCGACGCCAGCGCCTCGCCGCGAAAGCCGAGCGTCGCGATCGCCTCGAGGTCGTCCGGTGTGGCGAGCTTGGACGTGGCGTGCCGCGCGATCGCCAGCGGCAGTTCCTCCCGCTCGATGCCGGCGCCGTTGTCGGCGACGCGAATGCGCTTGACCCCGCCGCCCGCAAGATCGACGTCGATCTGCGTCGCCCCCGCGTCCAGCGCGTTCTCGAGCAGCTCCTTCAGCGCCGACGCCGGCCGTTCGACCACCTCGCCGGCGGCGATCTGGTTGACGAGGTGGTCCGGCAGCGCGCGGATCGTGGCCATCGCGGGGTTCCGGTCAGCGCGCGGCGGTCACCGGCGCAGCCCCTGCGCCCAGCGGGTGTACACGGCGGCAGCGACTTCGTGCAGCGCGGGCAGGTGCGCAGCGGCGCCGTCGCGGATCGCCGCCACCGACTGCCGCGTCGCGCTGCTCGCTTCGCGCAGCTCGCCGGCGCCGGACTCGAGCCACGCCTCGATCAGCGCCGACGTCATTTCGATGTGGCACTGGAAGCCGATGTGCCGCTCGTCGACGACGTAGGCCTGGTTCGCGTGCGCGGCGCCGGTCAGCACGCGCTGCGCGCCCTCCGGCAGCGCGAAGCCGTCGTAGTGCCACTGGAACGTCGTGAAGCGGTCGCGGCCGCCGAACCACGCGCGCGCCGATGGCGCGGGTTCGACCTCGACGTCGAACCAGCCGATCTCCGGCCGCGGCGCGCGCTCGACCTTTGTGCCGAGCGCCTGCGCGAGCAGCTGCCCGCCGAGGCAGTGACCGATCACCGGCACCCCGCGTGCGACCGCGTCGCGCAGCAGCCCGGACAGCGGCGCAACCCAGGGCAGCGCGTCGTACACCGCCATCGGTCCGCCCATCATGCCGATGCCGGCGAACGTGTCGCTGGCCGCCGGCACCGGCGCGCCCTCGTCGAGCGCGATCAGCCGCCACGGCAGCGCGTGCGCGTCCAGCCAGTCGGCGAAGTAAGCCGGACCCTCGGTGGGCGAGAAGCGGAAGACGGCGACGGGGGGCACGGGCGGGGCACGGGACGGCCGGAGGATCCGCATTCTACCAAGGGCAGCGCCCGCGCCCGTCCGCCATGGCCTGCGTCGACCGCTGCCTTCACGCGCGGCGACCGCGCAGGCGGCCCGCCCCCCCGCCTACATCTGCTTGAACAGGTGCGTGAACTGCCGCGACACCGGCAGCCGCTCGGGCCGGTTCTTGAGCAGCACGAACTGCTTCTCGGCATCCTCGCGCTGCACGCCGGCGATCGCCTCGGTGTTGACGACGGTGCTGCGATGGACCTGCCAGAAGCGCTCGGGGTCGAGCTCGGCGACGAGGTCCTTCAGCGGCGTGCGGATCAGCGCTTCCGATCCCGCGAGCACGACCCGCGTGTACTTGGTGTCGGACTGGAAGTAGACGACGTCGTTGACGGCGATCAGCTTCACCTGCTTGCCGATCGCCGCCTTGATCCAGCGCAGCCGCTGCGGCGCGCTGGCCGGCAGGGCGGCGCGCAGCTGCGCCAGCAGCGCGGTCGCGTCGGCCGGCGGCTGCGCCAGCTTGCGCCGGACGCGCTCGCAGGTGGCGGCGAGGCGATCGGCCTCGACCGGCTTCAGCAGATAGTCGACGGCGCCCGCCTCGAAGGCCTGCAGCGCGTACTGGTCGTAGGCGCTGACGAACACGACGTGGCACTCGCCGGCGATCGCCGCCGCGACGTCGATGCCGCTGCGCCCGGGCATCCGGATGTCGAGGAAGGCGATCTGCGGCGCGTACGCGTCGAACGCGGCCAGCGCGGTGTCGCCGTCCGCGGCCTCGGCCACGATCTGGAGCTCGGGCCAGACCACGGCGAGCTGTTCCTTGAGCCGCTCGCGCATCAGCGGCTCGTCTTCGGCAATCAACGCAGTGACGGCAGTCATTCTTTTGCTTTCGTCGTGGGTGTGGATGCGGCCAGCGGCAGCACGATGCGCGCGACGAAGCCCTGCGGCAGGTTGCCGCCGAGGTCGAGCGTCGCGGCGCCGTCGTACAGGAGTTCCAGCCGTTCGCGCACGTTGGCGAGCCCGATGCCCTGGCCCGGCACCGGCGAGCGCCCGAGGCCGACACCGGTGTCGGCGACGGTCAGCGCCAGCGACGGGCGACCGCCCACGGTCGTCGGCGCCGCGGTGACCGACACGCGTCCGCCTTCGGTCGACGGCTCGATGCCGTGCTTGATCGCGTTCTCGGCCAGCGTGATCAGCAGGCCGGGCGGCAGCCTGACCGATTCGAGCCCGGCGGGAATGACGACCTCGTAGTCGAGGCGCGCGCCGAGCCGCGTCTTCATGATGGCGAGGTACGACGACGCCAGCGCCCCCTCCTGCGCCAGCGTCGCCTCGTCGTCGCGCATCGACGGCGTGGCGGCGCGCAGGAAGCGGATCAGGTCGGCGATCAGGCGCGCCGCGTCGGGGGCGCCCTTCTGCGCGAGCTGCTGGGCGCTGCCCAGCGTGTTGAACAGGAAGTGCGGCTCGATCTGCAGCTGCAGCAGCTTCAGCTTCGACTCGGCGAGCTGCCGCGACAGCGCGCTCTGCCGCGCCTCGGCCTCGAGGTGGCGCGTCAGCGCCGCATACTCGCGGTTGCGCAGGTGCGCGATCAGCGCCGTCAGCAGCGCGAACAGGAAGCCGAAGACGAGGCCCGCGGTGACCACGTGGCGCAGTTTCGCGCTGTCGTAGATGAACTCGAACGGGTCGACGCCCTTGACCAGGCCCGCGATGCTGGCGCCGACCAGCGCCCCGGCCAGCGCCAGCAGCGGCCCGGCGATGACGTAGCGGAATATCCGGCCCTGGAACTTGCGGTAGCCGAACCAGACCGACAGCCCGGACCAGACCAGCGTCAGCACCAGCACGTTGAACAGGATCGCCGCCTCGAGGAAGCTCATGTTCCACGGCAGCTGCGCGGCGATCCACGCCACCAGCGTCGTCAGCGCGACGATGCCCGGCAGCCAGCGCCAGCCCCCGCTCGCGTAGAACCAGCGGTCGAAAGCCTTGACGTCCTGGCGCTCGACTTCGGACAGCGAGGCGAGGACGCGGTCGCTGAACGCCTGGTAGCGGGATTTGAGGGGGGCGAGCATGGGGCGCGGGGGACTTGTCGCCGTCGATTGTAGGTGCGCCTGCCGCCCGGGCGGGAGTCCCGGGGGACGGGCGACGACGACGGAGGACGGACGACGGCCGGCGCCGACGGAACGCGGCGACGGACCGCGGTGACAAACGATGGGGAGCTAGAGCCCGCGCGCGATGCGCGCGTACGCCGAGTGGTTGTGGATCGACTCGAAGTTCTCGGCCTCGACGACGAAGCCCTCGAGCCGCGGGTCGGCCTGCAGCCGGGACGCGACGGCGCGCACCAGGTCCTCGACGAACTTCGGGTTGTCGTACGCGCGTTCGGTGATGTACTTCTCGTCGGCGCGCTTGAGCAGCCCGTAGAGCTCGCACGACGCCTCGTCCTCGGCGATGCGGATCAGCTCGGTGACGAACAGCGGCGCCCGCGGGCGCACGGCGATGGTCACGGTCGACCGCTGGTTGTGCGCGCCGTACTCGGAAATCTCCTTCGAGCACGGGCACAGCGACGTCACCGGCACCGCGACGGCGACCGTCGGCCGGTAGCGGCCGCCGACGAGCTCGGCGGTCAGGCGCACCTCGTAGTCGAGCAGGCTCGCCACCCCGGACACCGGCGCGGACTTCTTCACGAAATACGGAAACGCGAGCTCGATCCGGCCGCCGGGCGCTTCGAGCAGCGCAACGAGCTGGTGGGCCAGGCTCTCCATGCCCGCGACGGTCAGCGGGGGATGTCCCGGCTCGCCCAGTGCCTCGAGCAGCGCGACCAGCCGCGACATGTGCGTGCCCCGCCGGTCGTCGGGCAGCTCGACGTAGACGTTGCAGACGGCGACCGTCGGCCGCACGACGCCGTCGGCGTCGGCGAAGCTCAGCGGGTACCGGATGCCCTTGATGCCGACCTGGTCGATCGCCAGCCGGCGATCGTCGGCGGCCGACTGCATGTCGGGCATCGGGAACAGCGTCTGCGGATCCTCGGGACGGTTCATGGGGCGAAATTGTATCAAGCCGCCGGCTTGGCGGCCGCGTCGTCGCGGCGGGCGGGGAAACGGGCCTCGACCGCGGCGGCGATGCCGCGGGCGTCCAGTCCGCAATCGGAGAATATCTGCGCCGGGTCGCCGTGGTCGAGGAACCGGTCGGGCAGCCCCAGGTGCAGCATCGGCACGACGAGCCCGAGTTCGACCAGCGCCTCGGCCACGCCGCTGCCGGCGCCGCCCATCACGACGTTCTCCTCGACCGTCACGAACGCGTCGTGCGTGCGGGCGAGCTCGGCCAGCAGCGCGACGTCCAGCGGCTTCACGAAGCGCATGTTGACGACGGTCGCGTCGAGCGTATCGCCGGCCGCCACCGCGTGCGGCACGACGCTGCCGAAAGCGAGGATCGCCACGCGGTTGGAGCGCCGCTTCGCCTCGCGGCGGATCTCGGCCCGGCCGACCGGGAGCGGCGCCAGCGCCGGGTCGATCGCGACGCCCGGGCCGGTGCCGCGCGGGTAGCGGACCGCCGACGGCGTGTCCAGCGTGAACGCCGTGGTCAGCAGCTGCCGGCACTCGTTCTCGTCGGCGGGGGCCATCACCGTCGTGTTGGGCAGGCAGCGCAGGTACGAGAGGTCGAACGCGCCGATGTGCGTCGCCCCGTCGGCGCCGACGATGCCGGCGCGGTCGATCGCGAACACCACCGGCAGGTTCTGCAGCACGACGTCGTGGATCAGCTGGTCGTAGCCGCGCTGCAGGAACGTCGAGTAGATCGCGACCACCGGCTTCATGCCCTCGCAGGCGAGACCTGCCGCGAACGTCACCGCGTGCTGCTCGGCGATGCCGACGTCGAAGTAGCGGTCGGGGAACTCCTGCGAGAAGCGGACCAGCCCCGAGCCCTCGCGCATCGCCGGCGTAATGGCGATCAGCCGCCGGTCGCGTCCCGCCATGTCGCACAGCCAGTCGCCGAAGATCTGCGTGTACGCGGGCCGCGCCGCGGGCTTGGCCACGATGCCCACGTCGGGATCGAACTTGCCGACGCCGTGGTAGAGGATCGGGTCCTCCTCGGCGCGGTCGTAGCCGTAGCCCTTCCGGGTGATGACGTGCAGGAACTGCGGGCCCTTCAGCTCGCGGACGTTGGCGAGCGTCTGTGCCAGCTCCTCGACGTCGTGGCCGTCGACGGGCCCGATGTAGTTGAAGCCGAATTCCTCGAACAGCGTGCCGGGCAGCACCATGCCCTTCATGTGCTCTTCCCAGCGCCTGGCCAGCTCCTTCACCGGCGGCAGCTTGGCCAGCACTTCCTTGCCGCCGCGGCGCACCGTGTTGTAGAGCCGCGACGACAGCACCTTGGCGAGGTACTGGTGGAACGCGCCGACGGGCTCGGAGATCGACATCTCGTTGTCGTTGAGGATCACCAGCAGGTCGACGCCGGCGGTGCCGGCGTTGTTGAGCGCCTCGAACGCCATGCCCGCGCTCATCGCGCCGTCGCCGATCACCGCGACGACCTTGCGCGCCTCCCCCTTGCGCTGCGCGCCGACCGCCATGCCCAGCGCCGCCGAGATCGACGTCGACGAGTGGGCGGTGCCGAAGGTGTCGTATTCGCTCTCGCTGCGGCGGGGGAAACCGGACGGCCCGCCTGCCTGCCGCAGCCGGCCCATCGCGCGGCGACGGCCGGTGAGGATCTTGTGCACGTAGGTCTGGTGGCCGACGTCCCACACCAGCCGGTCGTGCGGCGTGTCGTACACGTAGTGCAGCGCCAGCGTCAGCTCGACGGTGCCGAGGTTCGACGACAGGTGCCCGCCGGTCTGCGCGACGGTCTCGATCAGGAACGCGCGCAGCTCGCGCGCGAGCGCCGGCAGCGACGCGCGGTCGAGCCGGCGCAGGTCCTCGGGGCTTTCGATGCGTTCGAGCAGCGGATACATCAGTGGGTTCGGAGTGCGATCCAGTCGGCGAGTTCCGCCAGCCGCCGTCCGCGCGGGCCCAGCGGCGTCAGCGCCGCGTGCGCGCCCGCCCGCAGCGCCTCGGCCCTGGCCTTGGCGCCGGCGAGGCCCAGCGCCGACACGAAGGTCGGCTTGCCGGCGGCGGCGTCCTTGCCGGCGGTCTTGCCCAGCGTCTCCGCCGAGCCCTCGACGTCGAGCACGTCGTCGACGACCTGGAACGCGAGGCCGGCCGCGGCGGCGTAGGCGTCGAGCGCCCCGAGGTCGGCCGGCGGCAACGCCGGGCCCGCCGTCGCGCCGAGGCGGACGGCGGCGCGGATCAGCGCGCCGGTCTTCCTGGCGTGCATGATCTCCAGATCCGGCAGCGGCAGCGCAGTGCCGACCGCGGCGAGGTCGATCGCCTGGCCGCCGGCCATGCCACCCGAGCCCGCGGCGTCGGCGAGTTCGGCACAGGCAGTCGCCGGGTCGCGCAGGGCGCCCTTCGCCAGCACGCCGAACGCCAGCGCCTGCAGCGCGTCGCCGGCAAGCAGCGCGGTGGCTTCGCCGAACGCGACGTGGCACGTGGGCTTGCCCCGGCGCAGCGTGTCGTCGTCCATGCAGGGCAGGTCGTCGTGGATCAGCGAATAGGCGTGGATCAGCTCGACCGCGACCGCGACCGCGTCGACGGCCGGCATCGGCGCGGCGGCGACTTCGCCGGCGGCGTAGGCCAGCAGCGGGCGCATCCGCTTGCCGCCGCCGAGCACCGCGTAGCGCATCGCGTCCGACAGCGTCGCGGGCGCGGCGCCGGCGGCGGGAAGCGCGGCCGCGAGCGCGTCCTCGCAGCGGCGCTGGCGTTCGCCCGCCCACACCGCGAAGGCGACGTCGGGATGGTTCATGACGGTGGCAGGCACGCGGGCGCGCCCGTCAGTCCTCGTCGGCCGCGGGGGCGGCATCGAAGGTCTTGAGCACCCCCTTCTCGAGCACCTCGACCTGCTGCTGCGCATCCTTCAGCGCGTTCTGGCAGTACGCAAGCAGCGCCGCGCCGCGCTTGTACGCGGCCAGCGAGTCGGCGAGCGGCAGCTGGCCGCTCTCCATGCGCCCGACCAGGCCTTCCAGTTCGGACAGCGCCGCTTCGAAGCTGGCGGGAGTGTCGGATGACTTGGCCATGTATGGATGGGGGCGATGTTGACGACGGCGAAACCGGGGCAGCGCCACGGGCAGGAGGAGCGCTTCCAGCGAACGGGGCCGGGGAACCTCGCGCGACCGGTGCAATCGAAACGTGCGCAAGCAACCGCAGGCGTCCGGAACGGTTTGACCGTGCGTCGCAGGGTCTTGTATACTATCACGTTTTAGCGATGCGGCCTTACGCGAAGCTTTCGCGCGGCCGACTTAGCAAAGCGGTCCGGGGCGGCTCTGGGACCGGCGGGCATCCAGCAGGCGTGCGCCATAACCGAACGGCGCGCGCGGGTGCCACGTCAGGCGGGGTGTCGAGCCGTAATCGTCCCGGGTTGTTGGGTTGGGTTGGTAGGGCGGACCTTCGTGCGACACGCGCGGGGCACCGCCCGCATGTGCGAAAGGGCTGGCTGATGTCGAATCTCGCCACGGCGGACCGTCTGCGTCCCGCCACGTCGCAGCTTCCGGTTTCCTGGTACTGCGATCCCTCGGTCTACGAAGCGGAGCAGCGCCTGCTGCTCGCCCGCGGCCCCAGCTACGTCGGGCACGAGCTGATGGTGCCCAATCCCGGCGACTACCAGGCGCTCGAGTGGCGCGACAACGCGCAGGCGCTCGTCCGCAACGCGGGCGGCGTCGAGCTCCTGTCGAACATCTGCCGGCACCGGCAGGCGATCATGCTGAAGGGCCGCGGCAACGCCAACAACATCGTCTGCCCGATCCATCGCTGGACCTACGACCTCAAGGGCGAGCTCCTCGGCGCGCCGCACTTCGCCGACAAGCCCTGCCTCAACCTCGGCAGGAGCCCGCTGCAGAACTGGAACGGCCTGCTGTTCGACGGCCAGCGCGACGTCCGCGCGGACCTGGCGAGCCTCGGCGTGCGCGATTTCGACTTCTCCAGCCACGTGCTGGACCGCGTCGAGATCCACGAGTGCAACTACAACTGGAAGACCTTCATCGAGGTCTACCTCGAGGACTACCACGTCGAGCCGTTCCACCCGGGCCTCGGCAACTTCGTCACCTGCGAGGACCTGAAGTGGGAGTTCGCGCCGTGGGCGTCGCTGCAGACGGTCGGCGTCACCAACCTGCGAAAGGCCGGGACCAAGACCTACGAGCGCTGGCAGAAGGCGGTGCTCGACTACTACCGCGGCGAGATGCCCAAGCAGGGCGCGATCTGGCTCACCTACTACCCGAACATCATGATCGAGTGGTACCCGCACGTACTGGTGGTCAGCACGCTGATCCCGCGCGGCGTCGACCGGACGACCAACGTCGTCGAGTTCTACTATCCCGAGGACATCGCGCTGTTCGAGCGCGAGTTCGTCGAGGCCGAGCAGGCCGCGTACATGGAAACGGCGATCGAGGACGACGAGATCGCCGAGCGCATGGACGCCGGCCGCCGCGCGCTCTACCGGATGGGTCGCAGCGAGGAAGGCCCGTACCAGTCGCCGATGGAAGACGGCATGCAGCACTTCCACGAGTTCCTGCGGCGGGAGATGGAAGCGCACGTCGTGCCGCGCTGAAGCGGCGGGCAGCAACGAGATCGGGGGCGCGCGGCTGACCGCGCGCCCCCGATGCGTTTGCGGGCCGCGCGAGCGGCCCGACGGGTCACTTAGGCGTCGTCGTGAGACCGAACGTCTCGCCACCGGCGTTGTTGTAGACGAAGTTGTTGCCGAGGCTGGTGGCGACGCTTCCGCCCTGCTGCTCGATGCCGAAGAGCGAGTTGTCGGTGATCGTGCTGTTGGACACCCGGGTGGCACAGGCCACCTGGTTCGACGCGATCAGCAGACCGACGACATTGCGCTGCGCAAGCGAATTCTCGATCGAAAGCGCGGCTCCCACGGCTTCCAGGGCACCCCCGCCACACACGGAGTAGCCGCGGAAGTTGCCGGCCGCAACGCTGCCTTTCACCGTGACGAGCGCACCCGCCACGACGGCCAGGCCGGCATCGTACCTGGATCCGTAGGAGGCGCCGTTGCCTTCCATCCGCGAATCGACGACCGTGACGCGCAGCAGGTTCTGGGCGTCGACCCCGCGAACGACGATGCCGCCGCGGAAGTTGTTCATCACCACGGTGTTGGCGATCGTGACCGGGCCCGCGAACACCTGGATGCCCCCGGCACCTATATTGGCGTTCCCGGTATTGGCGAAACCGGTGACCGTGCAGCGATCGATCAGCAGGCTGGCTGCGGCCTGGTGAACGATCCCCGACCCGGCGCTTGTTCCCAGGCCGTTGATCTCGAGCCCGCGCAATATGACGTTGCCACCCGGGGCATTGACGACGATGCCGTTGCCGCTGCCGGCCGTGACGCCCGCGTAGATGCCGGCCGGCGCGATGATCGACACCGCCTTGTCGATCGTGACGGGGCCGTAGCCCGCGGAATCCAGGACGATGATCTCGCCGCCCGGGTTGGTCTGCACCAGCGCCGCCGCAAACCCCCGGCAGGGCTGGGTGAGCGAGCAGGGGAACGCATCGCTGCCGGTGCTGGCGACGAACGTCCGCTGCACGGCCGCGGTGGCCGGCAACGAAAGTCCGATCAGGGCAGCGGCGGCAAACGGGAAGAGCTGGCGCAAGGGGGTTCGTGTCATGGAAGCCTCGGAATGTGGTCGGATCGGACTGGCGGCCGGTTGGGTAACGAAAGCCGGGCGCCGCGTCGGTTCGCGCCACGAGGCGCATCGGAGGCAGGCCCCCGATTTGCATCGCATCACGCCAACCGCAGCCCGATCATTGCCCGGTTCTTCGTACTGCGCACTTACAGGAAGCTTACAGATCGATACGGCGGCCGTGCGTACGACCGCCCCGGTTCGGCCGGCCGAGGCCGAGCCGGGGCGCGCCACACGAGATTTGCCCGCGACGCGAACGAGGGTGGGGGACCGGGATCGCCGGCTATCGGAGCAGCGCGCCCGCGCAGTGCGCGAGATCGGGATCGACGGCGAGTGCCCGCATCAGCAGCCGGCGGCACTCGTCGGCCGGGAGCTGCGCGGCCGCGGCGGCTAGGGCCAGGTCGATGCGCCGGCGCAGCTTGCCCCGCGCCTCGACGATCGCGCGGTCGGCGGCCGCCGGCAACAGCGGGCCCGCGTAGAGGTCGAGCACGGCGCCCGCAGCCTCCGTGACGCCGCCGGCGTCCGCCTTCGCGAGATCGCGCAGCGCATCGTCGAGCGCCCAGACGTCGAGCCACACGCGCGCCGGGTCGAGCGACAGCACGCGGTCGGACAGCGTCACCGCCGTGCCGCCCCCCAGCGCACGGCGCAGCCGGTGCAGCGTCACGTTGAGTGCCGTCAGCGCGCCGACGCGCCCTTCGCCGGGCCACAACGCGCCGATGATCGGGTCCACGCCGACCTGCCGGCCGCCGCCGGCAACGATGTGCTGCAGCAGTTCGAACGGCTTGCCCTGCACCCCGCGCCGGTCGGGCGCACCCGCCGCGTCGACGTCGACGACGCAATCGCCCAGTGCGCGGATCGTGCATCTCCACGGCCACGCGCGCGGCGCGCGCGGCGGCGGCTCCAGGCCGCGGACGCGGACGATGTCGCGGACGTATTCGACGTCGATGCCCGCCGCGAGCGCATCGGCGCACAGCCGCGCGGCGACCTGCGGCGCGGGCCAGTAGAAGCCGGTGTACTCGAGGGTCCGGATGAAGGCGATCGCGTGCGCGAGCTTCTCGCGGCGCGCGCTGCCCGCCGGCATTCCGAGGACGTCGGCGATGTCGGCCAGCAGCCGCGCCTGCCGCTTCTGCACCGGCGCCGCGCGATCGCAGGCCGCGCTCAGGCACGCGCCGGCCCCGGCGTAGTCGCCCGCCACGGCAAGGCAGTAGCCTTCGAGCACGCGCATCTGCACGGACTCGTCGTCGGGTGCGGCCGCGCGGGCGGCAAAGGCCTCGGCGCGGCGCGCCGCCTCGAGGGCCTCGACGAAGCGTCCGTCGACGAGCAGCGCCAGCGAGCGCTGCTGGAGCACGATCGCGCACCACATCGGCTCGGCGGCCTCGTCCGGCGCGCCGCAGCGATCGAGCAGCGCCCGCGCCGATGCGGTGTCGCGCCGGACGAGCGCGAGGCGGGCACGCATCACCGCGACGACGACGCCGAGCTCGCGAATGCCGTGTGCGTCGGCCGTCCCCGCGGCCGCGACGAAGCGCTCGTCGGCCCGATCGGGTCGATGGGCGAACAGGGCGTGCTGCCCGCACATCGATTGCCAGTGCCCGCGCCACCACGGGCTCCCGCGCGCCTCGAATCCGGCCGCCTCGACCTCGATGCGCGCCGCATCGGCCGGGCGACCGGCGGTGCCCAGCGCGGCCAGCATCGCCGAGGCGGCGGCGAGGGCCGCGTCGGCGTCGGTGCAGCGCGCGAGCTGCACAGCCCAGGCATCGACGGAAGGGGGTTGCGTGCCGGTCGGCACGGCACCGTGCATCTCCGCGACGGCCAGTCCGGCGGCGACGACGACCTGCCGTTCGGGCGGCGAATGCTCGTCGACGCTCCCGCCGGTTTCGCGCAACCGCCCGGCCCACTCGCCGAACGGCCGGAAGTCGCGGTACATCGCGTCGATCAGGCAGACGGCGAGCGCCGCAATCTCCGCCAGCACTTCGGCCGGCGCCGTCGACACCGCACGGGCCCACGCGGCGGCAAGCTGCTCGAGCGCCGCCGCCGGCGAAGCGCGCGATGCGACCCACGCCCCGCGCAGCCCTTCGCTCGCGGGGAGCGCAGCTACGAGCCGCAGTCGCCTCTCGGTCGATATCACGGGGTCATTCTACCGCCCGACCCCGCGCCGCGAAGACCGGCGGGCGGTCGAGCGGCGGCGCAGGCCGCGCGAACGGCGGCGGCGGCCCCATGCCGCGCTGGCCGGCGGGCACGGCGTCCGCCGCGGCTCGCGTCCGGCGTGCCCGTCCCGGCTGCGGCACAATGGCGGGGGTTCCCGCGCTCCGCTCGTCCTGCCGGCGACCACCCCGCCTCCCCCGCCCCTGCCCCACGCCACCGATGCAATCGCTCTGGATGCTCGCCGCCGGACTCGCGTTCTCGCTGATGGGCGCGTTCGTGAAGCTGGGCGCCGAGCAGTTCTCGGCCGCCGAGCTGGTGTTCTACCGGTCCCTGGTGCAGATGGCCGGCGCCTACGCGATGCTGGCCCATGCCGGGGGCACGGTGAAGACGAAGCGCTTCGGCATGCACGTCCACCGCGGCGTCTCGGGCTTCGTGTCGCTGTTCATGTTCTTCTACGCGCTGACCACGCTGCCGGTGGCGACGGCGATGACGCTGAACTACAGCTCGCCGCTGTTCCTCGCGCTGCTGCTGACGTTCCTCGCGCGCGAACGCCCCGGCGCCATGCTGATCGGCACGGTGCTGCTGGGCTTCGCCGGCGTGCTGCTGCTGCTGCGGCCGGCGGTCAACGCCGAGCAGCTGTGGCCGTTCGCCGTCGGCCTCGCCTCGGGGGCGATCTCGGCGGTCGCGTACTGGAACGTGCGCGAGCTGGTCCGGGCGCAGGAGCCGGAGGCGCGCGTGGTGTTCTACTTCGCGCTGTTCGCCTGCCTCGGCTCGCTGGTGTGGATGGCGCCTCAGACCTGGCACCGCGTGACCTGGTCGAACGCCTGGATCCTCGCCGGCGTCGGCGTGATGGGCACGCTGGGCCAGCTGTTCATGACGCGCGCCTACGGCCAGGGCAAGACGCTGGTGACCGCGGCGCTGTCGTATTCGGGCATCGTGTTCTCCAGCGTGCTGGGCATCGCCTTCTTCGGGGACGTGCTGCCGTGGTTCGCCTGGCTCGGCATGGCGCTGATCGTGATCGCCGGTATCATCGCCGTGCAGCTGCAGCCCGGCGCGCGCCGCAACGACGCGCCGCAGGTCACCAACGACTGATCAACCTTGCCACCGGAACCCGCCGCGATGTTCACCACGCTGATCTCGACCGCCGACCTCGCCGCACGCCTCGGCACGCCGGACCTCGCCATCGTCGACGTCCGCCACGACCTCACGCAGCCCGACGACTGGGGCGCGGCGCAGTACGCCGCCGGCCACATCCCGGGCGCGCGCTTCGCGCACCTGGACCGCGACCTGTCGGCGCCGAAGACCGGCCGCAACGGACGCCATCCGCTGCCGGCACCGGAGGCCTGCGCCGCCTTGTTCGGCCGGCTGGGCATCGGCGACCGGACGCAGGTGGTCTGTTACGACCAGCAGCAGGGCATGTACGCGTCGCGGCTGTGGTGGACGCTGCGCTGGCTCGGCCACGACGCCGTCGCGGTGCTCGACGGCGGCTGGGCGAAGTGGACCGCCGAGGGACGGCCGGTCACGGCGGCCGTGCCGCCCCCGGGCACCGCGACGTTCACCCGCCGCGCCTCCGCCGTGGCTGCCGTCGACGTCGACACCGTCGTCGCCAGCCTGCCGGCGCGATCGCTGCTCCTGATCGACGCGCGCGGGCCCGAGCGCTTTCGCGGCGAGGCCGAGCCGCTCGACCCGGTCGCCGGCCACATTCCGGGCGCGACCAACCGGCCGGCCTCGCAGAACCTCAACGCCGACGGCACGTTCAAGCCGGCGGCCACGCTGCGGGCGGAGTTCGCCGCACTGGTCGGCGTGCGGTCGCTGGCCACGGTCGTCCACCAATGCGGGTCGGGCGTCACCGCCTGCCACAACCACCTGGCGATGGAAATGGCCGGGCTGCCGGGCTCGCTGGTCTACCCCGGATCGTGGAGCGAATGGGTCGCCGATCCGGCGCGACCCGTGGCGACCGGCAACTGAGCGGCAACTGAGTGGCAACTGAGCGGCAACTGAGCGGCAGCTGAGCGGCGCCCGAACACAGGAGCAGACCCATGCCCACCTCGCACCGCCTGGAAGGACGCGTCGCCATCGTCACCGGCGCCGCCCGCGGCATCGGCCTCGCCTGCGCCCGGCGCTTCGCCGAAGAAGGCGCGCGCGTCGTGCTCGCCGATATCGATGCCGACGCGGGCGCTGCCGCCGCCGCGACCATTCCCGCCGCTTCGTTCGTCGCCGCCGACGTTTCGCGCAAGTCCGACGCCGAGGCGCTCGTCGCCCGCACGATCGAGGGCGGCGGGCGCATCGACATCCTGGTCAACAACGCCGGCATCACCCACGCCTGCGCCTTCCTCGACCTCGCCGAGGAGGACTTCGACCGCGTCCTGCGGGTCAACCTCAAGTCGATGTTCCTCTGCGGCCAGGCGGCGGCCCGGGCGATGGTCGCGCGAGGCACGCGCGGCGCGATCGTCAACCTGTCGTCGGTCAACGCGGTGCTGGCGATACCCAACCAGGTTCCCTACGTCGTCAGCAAGGGCGGCGTCAACCAGCTGACCAAGGTGATGGCGCTGGCGCTGGCGCCGCACGGGATCCGCGTCAACGCCATCGGGCCGGGCACGATCAGCACCGAGATGGCGCGCGCCGCGGTGCTGTCCGACGATGCCGCCCGGCGCCGGATCCTGTCGCGGACGCCGCTGGGACGGCTGGGCGAACCCGAGGAAATCGCGGCGGTCGCCGCGTTCCTCGCCAGCGACGACGCGTCGTACCTCACCGGGCAGACGATCTACCCCGACGGCGGGCGGCTCGGGCTCAACTACACGGTGCCGGTCGACTGACGGGCGCCGGTCGCCGGTCGCGGCTCACTTGCCCAGCATGTGCAGCTGCCAGAGGTCCTCGTTGCTGATGTGCAGCAGCGGCTGCAATGCCAGCAGCCCGGTCCGGCCGATGCTCTTCTCGAGGTACCGCATCTCGGCGAACTTCGCCTCGGTCGATTCGTCGAGCGGCGCGTCGAATCCGTTCTCGCGCATCATCAGCACGCCCTTGGCGCGCATCGCCAGCTCGGTGTAGATCCGCAGGTAGCACAGGAGGTCGGCGACCACCGGCCCGTCGAAGCGGCTGCGCAGCGAATGGAGGTAACTTCCTGCAGGCGACGCGGAGAGCTGCCCCGACGTGACGAGTTCCAGCATCTCGGCGTCGCTGTCGAAACCGCGGCCGAGCCACGCGCCCACCGCGGCCTCGCTGCGCTGGAACACGGCGTAGAGCAACGGCGGCACGACGACCAGCACGGCGAGCGTGGACATCGCCGGCGAGAAGAACATGTGGTTGAACGCCGAGTGCAGAACCGTGGCGACCGCGAGGCCGGGCACGAACGCGACGAGCGAGCCGCCGGGCCGCCGCCCCTGCAGCGCGAGCCCCAAGGTCGTGAAGATCGCCGTCGCGCCGCCGTGCATGATCGCGGTGCCGAATCCGCGCACGATCCAGGTGCCGAGCCCCGCGTCCGGAACGATGACGTGGTAGTAGAGGTTCTCGACCACGGCGAAGCCGGTGCCGACGGCGAAGCCTGCGATCGCCGCGTCCACGAGGAAACCCACGCGATGCGTGCGCACGAGCGCCACCATGACGAGCCCCTTCAGCGCTTCCTCGACGACCGGGCCGACGTAGCGGGTGTACGGCGTCGCCTCGATGCCGGTCCGGTCGAGCAGGAACGCGTTGACGAAGTAGCACAGCCCGGCGACCGCGGCGCCGGCGGCGATCAGCGCAACGACGCTGCCGAGCTTCAGCAGCTTGTAGCTCTCGAGGTAGAGCAAGGCGGCGAGCAGGCCCAGCACCGGCAGCAGGCCGACGAGGATGGGCAGCAGGACGTCGATAGCGAAGGCGCTCACAGGATCCGCAGCGAGATCATCCACTCGGTTCCCGCCTGGTGTCCGCCGACGAACCCCACGGCGTAGCCCGCCGAGAGCGTCATCTCGTTCCAGTGCAGGATGCTGATGCGCAGGTCGACCTGGGCACCGACGTTCGAGTAGCTCTTGCTCGCTGCCGTGCCGCCCGGGTCGGCCCACAGCGCGGAGGCGAACACGGCCGGGCGCAGCCAGCCGAGGTGGAGGCCCGGGACGCCGACCGACTCGAAGCCCAGCGGCGGCAGGTTCCACTCGACCATCGGACGCACGAACGACTGCGCCCTCACCTCGTCGATCCCGAAGCCGGGCAGCGCGTAGGGCTCCCGGTACCGCTTCGCCGGTCCGCGGTCGACGTAGTTGTTGCCGAAGCCCCCGAAGTAGAAATTGGCGACCGGGTCGCCGGCGTCGCCGCTCGACGCCCCCGCGACCGTGCGCAACCAGATCGACGAGTGCCGCAGCGGCAGCGCCCAGCCATAGTCGAAGGTGCCGACCACCTGGCCGACCGTGGCGCCGTCGGCATTCCGGACCGCGGCCGCCCCCGACGCGAGGATTCCGCTCTCGTCGTCGACCGCGCCGCGCGAGCGGCGCGCGTCGGAGTAGCGGAGCGCCACTTCCGCGACCGCCAGCCGGTCGGACAGGGTCGGCACGTTCTGCGCCCACGGCAAGGTATCGATCCGGTCGTACCACGCGAGGTCGGTGCTCAGCGTGAGCTTGCGCGGCTCGTCGTAGATCAGCAGGTCGTCGTAACCGACGTTCGCGGCGAAGCCCTTGCGGCTGCGCTTGGTCGGCCCGAAGAGGTCGAAGAAGTCGGTGCGGTTCCAGGCGAGGTCGGCGCGCCAGCCGAGGTAACGCCAGTTCACCTCGGCGTGCGACCGCTCGTTGCCCGGAAGGTCGCGATCCGGAGTCCACGCCGCGGTGATGCCGAGGCGGGCGAATCCCAGCGGGTCCGCGAAGTTGAACCGGTAGCCGATCCCGACCGAGTCCCGGTACCCGGTCAGGATCGGAAAGGCGTTGTCGAGCGCGAGCTGTCGCGGTGGGTCGAACGGACCCCGGCCGGTGATCAGTTTCTCCTCGTCGATGGACCGCGGGGGCTCCACCTGCCAGGTGGTGACGACGGGGTGGCGGGCCGCGAGCTCCGCGCCGAGGAAGCTGATCGCGCTCACGTCCTCGAGCGGGACGGGCTCGATGATCGCCGGAACGAAGCCCTTGCTGGTGAAGGTCAGCACCACCAGGCGCCCGTCGGCGAGCGGCACCGGGCGGAAGTATCCCGACTCCGCATTCGACACCGCCTCGATCTTGCCCGTGGCAACCTCGAAGCGGAAGATGTTCGACACGCCGGTGTAGTAGCTGCTGCCGTACAGGTACCTGCCGTCGCGCGAGAACACGAAGCTTTCCGGGACCGACTGCCCGAAGCGGAACTCGGCGACCGGCTTCACGTCGCCGGCGAGGACTCGCGCCAGCTCCCAGACGCGCAGGAACTGGTCGCCGTTGACCTCGCTCATCGACGCCGACAGGCGCCCGCCGTCCGGCGAGAGGTCGAGGTCGTAGGGCACGACGCCGTAGGGGAAGGTGTGGACGTCCTGCCACCGGTCGTACGGGTGGGGGATGCGCACCAGCGTCGCCAGGCCGTTCTCGTGGCGCACGCCCAGCAGCGACCGGTCGGCGGGGTTGAACACGATCTCGCCGATGCGGGCATCCTCGAGCAGCATGCGTTCCTCGCCGGTGCCGACGTCGACCGCCATCAGGTCCCGAAGGGCAAGGTTGTCGTTGGTGAAGAACGCGGTCCCGGTGGCGGGGTCGTAGGCGAAGGACGCGACCCGGAAGAGCATCGCGCGCTTGATGTCGGCGAGCCGCCGGACGCTTCCGTCCCGCGTGTTCACCGCGCCGACGTACTCGACCACGCCGGAGTAGCGAAACGCGCCGTACAGGACGCCGCTCGCTTCGTCGAAATGGATGCGCGAGATCGAGCCCATCGGAGCGGCCACAAGATCGCGATGCGGCGTGATCGGATGCATGCGCACCGCGTCGAGGTTCCGCTGCTGGAAGCCACGCTCGAAGGCGATCCAGTCCTGCCACGCCCGTTCGATCGGGAGACCGAAGACCTTGCGGAACTGGTCCGCATAGTGCCGCTCGCTGTCGTCGTCCCGCCGGATCCACGCGACCACCTGCTGCGGCGAGTACGCATACGCGAGCCAGGTGAAGAACCGCGTGCCGTACAGGTAGGCGTTCGCCCCGCCCTGGAAGTCGCCGGGCGCGCTGCCCGACTCGAGGCCCAGCGGATCGGGAAACGAGGCGCCGTCGCGCACCATCGCGCGGAACACCATCTCGTCGTAGCCGCCCTGCGCACGACCCAGGCCGCCGCCCATCCACGTCTCCATGAACACGGCGCTGCCCTCGATGTACCAGCGCGGCGCGACGAAGCGGGGCACCGTGAGGTAGCTGTAGAGCAGCGTCTCGGGATGCTCGGGTTGCGCCTGCACCTTGCCGTGGAAGAACCGGCGCCAGCGCCGGTCATCCTCGTTGGCGAGATCGCCCTGGACCACGTGGATCAGCTCGTGGTTCATCAGCGAGTAGAGCCGTTCGCTCGCCGGGTAGGTCTCGAACGCGTGGGATAGCGGTGCGACGTCGAAGATCAGCTTGTTGCGCGGCATCGACGTCGCCGAGGCCCCGCCGTAGTCGGCGAGGTCCTTGAGGAGGATCGTCACCGGCTCGGTCGGATCCCAGCCGAACATCCGACGCTGCCACGCCAGCGAGCCGGTGAACGTGCGCACCGCGTGCGGCGTCAGGTACGCGAGCGGATCGAAGTAGACGAGGCGAAGGTCCTTCGTCTCCAGGTACGACATCCCGAGGGGGCTCGCTTCGTCCGCGACCGCCGGATTCGACATCAGCGCGAGCACCAGGCACGCCAAGCAGCCCCGCATCCTATCACCCCTCCTGTCGTCGCCTGCGCCGCCGTAGGATAGGGGATCGCCCGCCTCAAAAGCAAACCGCCGGCTCGCAGGCCGGCGGTTCGTCGTCGCGTCGATTGCTGGCAGCTTACCTGGCGGCGCCGTTGGCCGAGCTTCTGGCGGCGCTGTTGGCGGCGTTGTTGGCGGCGTTGTTGGCGGCGTTGTTGGCGGCACTGTTGGCGGCGTTGTTGGCGGCGTTGTTGGCGGCGTTGTTCGCGGCGTTGTTGGCGGCGTTGTTGGCGGCGTTGTTGGCGGCGTTGTTGGCGGCGTTGTTGGCGGCGTTGTTGGCGGCGCTGTTCGCTGCACTGTTGGCAGCGTTGTTGGCGGCACTGTTCGCGGCACTGTTCGCGGCGTTGTTGGCAGCGCTGTTGGCGGCGCTGTTGGCGGCGCTGTTCGCGGCGTTGTTGGCGGCGTTGTTGGCGGCGTTGTTGGCGGCGTTGTTCGCGGCGCTGTTGGCGGCGTTGTTCGCGGCGCTGTTGGCGGCGTTGTTGGCGGCGCTGTTGGCAGCGCTGTTGGCAGCGTTGTTCGCGGCGCTGTTGGCCGCACTGTTCGCTGCGCTGTTGGCGGCGCTGTTGGCCGCACTGTTCGCTGCGCTGTTGGCGGCACTATTCGCTGCGCTGTTCGCCGCGCCATCCACGCCCGTCTGCACCGTGGCGCCGGCCTTCGTCGCCGACTGGGTCCCGAGCTTGACGTCGCCGGACTCGATCTGGGGGGCCCGGTGACGCTGGGCCGGCATGATCGTCCCCGTCGCGTTCTCGCCGGTGCCGGGCATGTCGATCGCACTGACCCCGACTACCGCCACGACTGCCGCGGCGATGCCGGCACCGATCCAGACTCCACGCTTTCCGAACAAACCGCTGGTGCCGTTGCTCATGTCGTTCCTCCCTCTGTGTGTTCCCGATCGGACGCCAGGGATCGCTGCGCTTGGCCGCGCGCCCGGACTCCGGGCCCCAGCTGGTACTTGCCTAACTACACGGGGCCCGGCGAAAAGTTGGTGCACGCGCCCCGCTCGACCCCGACGCGGTGGCAGCGCTGCCATCACCGCGTCGACCATTCCCGCCGGGGGGGACAACCGCGGCACTCCCTCCAGCGTCTCGAATACCCGGCGCAGTTCGTCATACCGGGCGCGCGCCGCCGGATCGGCGGCGACCAGCGCCTCGACGGCGCCGATTTCGTCTGCGGTCGCCTCGCCGTCGAGGACCGCGTGCATCAGGCGGATTTGTTCGGAGGTATCCATGTCAGCGGTCGGAGAGGTTCTTCAGCACATCGCGAAGACGGTGGCGCGCCTCGAACAGGCGCGATTTCACGGTCTTCTCGTCGAGGTCGAGAATCTGTCCGATCTCCTTGTAGCTGCACTCGGAAAAATGCCGCAGCACCAGCACGGTCCGATCATTGGTCGACATGCCCATCAGCGCCTGCCAGACCTGCCTTTTCACCTGCGATTCGCCGAACTGCTGTTCCGGACTGCCTGTCCGCTCGTCCGGCAGCTCGACCTCGTCGTCGAGAGGCTCGTCCCGGCCGTTGCGGCGCAGCATGTTGAGCGCCTCGTTGACCGCGATTCGATAGATCCAGCTGAAGAACCTGTACTGCGGGTCGAAGTCGTCCAGATGCTCGGCGACCTTGAGAAACACGTTCTGCGTGACGTCGCTCGCGTCCTCGGGCCTGCGCACTACCCAGTATGCCGCGTTGTAGATCGGCCGCTGGTAACGGACCACCAGTTCGGCGAAGGCCGCCTGATCGCCGCCTCGGTAGCGCACAACCAGCGCGATGTCGGGGTCATTGTCCACAATTACACGCCGCCGTCGGAAAAGTTGGACCCCACCTACGGCGCCGGTTCGATCTCGAACAGCTGGTCGAAGCCGGAATAGAGGAATATGTCCCGGACGTGCCGGTTGACCCCGGCAAGGCGCAGTTTTCCGCCCGACGCGAGCAGCCGCTTCTGCGTCTTGAGCAGCACGCCGAGCCCGGCGCTCGAAATGTAGTCGAGACGACTGCAGTCGAGCGTGACGGTCCCCGATACCCCGTCGAGCATCGCCTGCGCTGCCGCGGATTGGGCCGCATCGAGACGCCCCACCATCGACACGACCCCCGCGCCGCCCGGCTCAATGGTCAGCATTTGCTCCCCCGAATTCGGCTACCCGGACCGTGCGTCCGGATCCAGCTTGCGAAACACGACCCGGCTTTGCCGCAGCGGTTCCGAGTACGCGTACTCGACGGAATCCACGACCCGCCGCAGCAGGTGCAGCCCCAGCCCCCCCGGCTCGCGCCGGTCGATCGGCAGCGAGACGTCGACGTCCGGCGCCCGCGTGACGTCGAACGGCTCGACCCCATGGTCGGTCAGCGCCACCTCGACCCCGCCGGGGATGCGCGCAACGTCGATCCGGACCCGGGCGCCGCTCCGGCCGCCGTATTTAACCATGTTGGTGAACAGCTCCTCCACGGCAAAATCGACGGCCGGCAGCAGCTTGCGATCCACGCCCTGCCGGCCGAAGGCATCGGCGGTGAACGCGACGATGTCCCGGAGGGCGTCGACGCGGCGGTCGAAATGCCGGTAGTCGGTCGCGGTCGTCGCCTCGCGCTTGATCAGCACCATGGTGACGTCGTCCTGCTGCGGGACGTCGGGCGCGAACGCCAGCAGCCCGGCTTCGAGGGTCGCCGCCAGCTCGACCATCGGCTTCGCCGCGTTGGCCGCGACGACCGCCTCGACCCGGTCGTCGCCGAACTCGGCGTGATGCGCATCCTGGTATTCGTAGACGCCATCCGACAGCAGGACCAGGATATCGCCCGGCTGCAGGTCGAGGCTGGCGCCGGAACGGAGCGTTTGGAGGGGCATCGCGCCCAGCGGCAGGCTGGTCGGTCCGTGGCGCGTGCACGACCCGTCGGCGGCGTGGAAATGCAGGATCGGCCCCTGGCCACCGCTGTGGAACTGCACGCGGTGCGAGTCCGCATCCAGCACGCCGACGAATGCGGTGACGAAGCGGTCGGAGGGCAGCGTCTCGGCCAGCTGGTTGTTGACCTGGATGAACGAGGTCTGGAGATCGGCGTTCAGCCGGAACGCCATTCGGAGCATCGCCTGCATCTGGGTGACCGCCAGCGCCGGGGCGATGCCATGGCCCGCGGCGTCCGCCAGCACCACGAGCAGGCCGCGGTCGACGGGCTGCAGGTCGAAGGTGTCGCCGCCGGTCAGCTCGGCGGGCCGCGACACGCCGAAGACGTCGTAACCCGGGAGCGAAGGCATCAGCGCCGGCAGCGTGCTCATCTGCACCACCCGCGCCAGCTCGAGCTCGTGGCGCAGCCGCTCGCCCTCCAGCAGCGCCTCGGTCATGCGGACGCGCTGCAGGGCCACCGCGCACTGCGCCGCGAGTGCGATGGCGAGGGCCTCGTCGTCGTCGTCGAAGACGCCCCCCGCCTTGTTCAGCACCTGCATGACGCCGACGAGCGCATCGTGGTGGTCCACCAGCGGCAGGGTCAGCGTGCAGCGGGTGCGGTACCCGGTTTCGCGGTCGACACGCGGGTCGAACCTCGGGTCGGCGTAGCAGTCGGGCACGTTGATGATTTCCCGGCTGCGGGCGCAGGCTCCGACCAGCCCCGCCGACGCCGGAACCCGGACGGCCGGGGTGCCGGTCGCCACTTCCAGGACCAGTTCATCCCGGGTGGCGTCGTAGAGCCAGACCGAGCCGCGATCGGCCGCGAGCACCTGCTTCGCGGCGGCCACCACTTCCGCGAGCATCGTCATCAGGTCGAACGGCGACGCAAGCGCTCTCGTGACATCGAGGATGGCCTCGAGATCGCCGACCGAAAGGGGGCGCTGGCGCGTGCGCGCACTCATCGAGCGCGAATGTAACAGAGCCCGGGCGGGAAGCGCGGCGCGCGCGGACGCGCATCAGGTCGACGCGGTCGCGCCGGCGACCCGGGTGGCGAGCGGCCACTCGGCGATCGTTTCGTAGCGCGAGCCGCCCGGCGCCGGCGTCGAGGCGACGAGCGCGAGACTCGCCACCGCCCACGACGTCGACGCGGCTTCGTCCGCGCCCGCCGGGCGGGTGCAGCGGCGTGCGAGCGTCAGGTGCGGCCGGAACGCACGCGCCTCGGTCGCGAAACCGGCGCAACGCAACGCCCCGGCAAGCGCCTCGTGCAGCGTCATCAGCGCGGCTGGCGGCGCCGTCGCCTCGAGCCAGGCGACGCCGTCGCGCGCGGTGCCGCCGGAACGGTCGAGCGTCAGCGCGAACGGCGCGGCTGCCGCGGCCGCCTCGACGCCCGCCGCGCGCAGCAGCGGCATCGCCGCGGGCGCGACCTCGCCGATGAACGCCATCGTCAGGTGCAGCTGGTCGGCCCGGGTCGGCCGGCCGCCGCGCGCCCGGGCAACGGCCGCGGCCAGCGCCGACAGTGCCGGCTTGGCCTCGGCGTCGGGCCAGAGCGCGAAGAACACGCGCCGCCGCCCGGCGCCGCGGCCGGCCCTGCGGGAAGTCCGCCTGGACGGTGCGACGGATGCCTCGGCGGCAGGCACGGGCAATTCGGGCCGCGGGGAGGCCGGGGTCGACGCGAAGGGATTTCGGCGGGTGGTCCACATCGGGGGCGGTGCGCCACGCGCGATGGCGGCAGCGTCGTTGCTCCGCCACTCTAGCGCGGCGGCCGGCAAAGAAAAACCGCGCCCCCCTTGCGAAGGGCGCGGCACCGACAGGAGAGACGTCGGCGGTTGATTGCGGTCAGGCGTTGGCGGCCTTCTTGTCGAAGAACTGCTCGTCCTCGGTCGAATGCGACAGCGCGGTCGTCGACGCGTTGCTGCCCTGCACCGTCGTGGTAACGGCGTCGAAGTAGCCGGTGCCGACCTCGCGCTGGTGCCGCACCGCGGTGAAGCCCTTCTCGACCGCGGCGAACTCCGCTTCCTGCAGCTCGACGAACGCCGTCATCTGGTTGCGGGCGTAGCCGTGCGCCAGGTTGAACATCGAGTAGTTGAGGCTGTGGAAGCCCGCCAGCGTGATGAACTGGAACTTGTACCCCATCGCGCCCAGCTCGCGCTGGAACTTGGCGATGGTCGCGTCGTCGAGGTTCTTCTTCCAGTTGAACGACGGCGAGCAGTTGTACGCCAGCATCTTGCCCGGGAACTTCGCCTGGATCGCCTCGGCGAATTGCTTCGCGAAGCCCAGGTCCGGCTTGCCGGTCTCGCACCAGATCAGGTCGGCGTAAGGAGCGTACGCCAGCCCGCGCGAGATCGACTGCTCGAGCCCGTTCCTCGACTTGAAGAAGCCTTCGACGGTCCGCTCGCCGGTGAGGAACGGCTTGTCGTTGGGATCGACGTCGGAGGTGACCAGATCCGCGGCCTCGGCATCGGTGCGGGCGAGCAGGATCGTCGGCACGCCCATGCAGTCGGCGGCGAGCCGCGCGGCGACCAGCTTCTCGACCGCTTCGCGCGTCGGCACCAGCACCTTGCCGCCCATGTGACCGCACTTCTTGACCGACGCGAGCTGGTCCTCGAAGTGGACGCCGGCGGCGCCGGCCTCGATCATCGCCTTCATCAGCTCGAACGCATTCAGCACGCCGCCGAAGCCGGCTTCCGCGTCGGCGACGATCGGCGCGAAGAAATCGATGCCGTCGTTCTTGCCTTCCATGTGATGGATCTGGTCGGCACGCATCAGCGCGTTGTTGATCCGGCGCACGACGTGCGGCACCGAGTTGGCGGGATACAGCGACTGGTCCGGGTACATCTCGCCGGCGATGTTGGCGTCGGCCGCGACCTGCCAGCCCGACAGGTAGATCGCCTTCAGCCCGGCCTTCACCTGCTGCATCGCCTGGTTGCCGGTCATCGCGCCCAGCGAATTGACGAACGGCTCCTCGTTGATCAGCTTCCACAGCTTTTCGGCGCCCCGACGGGCGAGCGTGTGCTCGATGTGGATCGAGCCGCGCAGCCGGACGACGTCCTCGGCCGAGTAGGCGCGCTTGATGCCCTTCCAGCGGGGGTTTTCCGCCCAGTCCTTCTTCAGCCGTGCTGCTTCGAGATCGTAGTTCATGTGTTCAAGCTCCCATCATCTGCGTATGGCCAAGCCTTTCGCCGTCGAGGGACGGCGTCCGGCACCTTGGTCAGCGGGTCCCGCGGGCGAGAGGCGCGCGGGAGAGCCGCAGTGCGGTACGCGACGGCGGACACCGTCGTCGCTCCGCTGCACGGACCGGCGAGGATCGCTCGATCGGTCGGGCGGGCGTGGATGGGGTTTCGGGTACCCAGGCCCTGCTGCTGCAGTCGCGTTCGAGATGCCGGCGCGCCTGCTCGTGACGACGCAACGTTAGCATTGCTGCATTGCGATGACAAGCCGGAATGTCGCGGCGCACGCAGAAAAAAACACATAAGAATCATGTATTTAGAAAGCAATTCCGCCTGATGGAATCGAACCGATGCGAAACGGGCGCATTGATGCTGCAACGCGCACCCGATTGACGCGCGGCAATCGGCCGCACCACGTCATGCGTCCGTTAACCGCCTGATTTGGTTGACGCAGCCGAATCGGGCGCGCGGAACGTCGGACCGCGTTGGTTGCCGTCAGATGGAAGTGGATTCCAGACGCGGGGCGGCGGCGCCCGGTCACGCGAGGTCGAAGCGCGCGCCCGGACCGGGCACCGCGACCGAGGGGAAATGCAGCTCGTCGCGCAGCGCGACCGCGAAACCTTCCGCGGTGTCGCGCTCGCCGTGAACGACGAACGCGCGCGCGGGCGGCGTCGTGAAGCCGGAGAGCCAGCCGAGCAGTGCGGCACGGTCGCCGTGCGCCGACAAGCCGCCGATGGTGTGGATCGACGCCCGCACCGGCACGTCCTCGCGGAACAGCCGCACGTGCGCGGCGCCGTCGACCAGCGCACGCCCGAGCGTGCCGGCGGCCTGGAAGCCGGTGAACACGATGGCCGACTCCGAGCGCGGCAGGTGGTGCCGCAGGTGGTGCCTGATCCGTCCACCCTCGCACATGCCGCTGGCGGAGATGATCACGGCGCCGCGCGAGATCGAGTTGATGGCCATCGAATCCTGCGGCGTCTCGGTGAACAGCACGCGCATCCGCTGGGGATGCGCCGCCAGCCAGCGCGCGACCTCGCGAGTCTCGCCGTCCTGCAGGGCGCCGTAGCGCGCGTGGATGCGCGTGGCCATGGCCGCGAGCGGCGAATCGACGAAGACGGTGAGCACCGGCGCGCGCTGCTGACGTACCAGGTCCGCAAGGACGTGGATCACCTCCTGCGTGCGTCCGACGGCGAACGCCGGGATGACGACATTGCCGCGCGGCAGCGTCGTCGACAGCACCTGCGCGAGTTCCTCGTAGGTCGACGCGAGCGACTTGTGCAGGCGGTTGCCGTAGGTCGATTCGACCACGACCGTGTCGGTGTCCGGCACGCGCACGGGATCGGCGACCAGCGGGCGGCCCGGCTGGCCGATATCGCCCGAGAACACGATCTTGTGCCGGTGCTCGCCCACCCCGAACCAGGTTTCGGCGATCGCCGAGCCCAGGATGTGGCCGGCGTCGCGAAAGCGGGCCTCGACGCCCGGCGCCGGCGCGAAGACCTGGTCGTAGCCGACCGCCTTGAACTGGCGCAGGCACGCCTGCGCTTCGGCGACCGTGTACAGCGGGGCGGTGACGTCGTCATCGGCCGGCGGGGTCGTTGCGTGACCCGCATCGACGTCGCGGCCGTGCCCGCCACCCCGTGCGGGCTGCGACCGGCGGTCGTGACCGCGGGACTCGTCGCGGTGCCCCGTCCCGGGCTTGCGGTCGCGCTCGGCGCGCTCCCGCGCCCACTGCGCGTCCTTTTCCTGGATGTGGGCGCTGTCCTGCAGCATCACCGCGACCAGGTCGCCGGTCGCCGGCGTGGCGAAGATCGGCCCGCGGAAGCCGCGGGCGCACAGGCGCGGCAAGAGGCCGCTGTGGTCGATGTGCGCATGCGTCAGCACCACGGCGTCCAGCTTGTCGACGTCGAACTGGAGCGCCGCGCGGTTCTTGGCGTCGGCGTCGCGCCCCCCCTGAAACATCCCGCAGTCGACGAGAATGCGGGCCGCCCCGGTGTCGACCAGGAACGACGAGCCGGTCACTTCGCCGGCGGCACCGAGGAACGAGAGAGTAAGCATGGAGGTTGGCGAGCGTGATGGAGAATGTCGTGGTGGTGGTGGCGGCGGCGGCGAATTGCTGGGTGCGGTGCAACGTACGTCGGGATGAATATTGGGAACGCCCCGGTGCCCGCTTGTCGATGAAACTCGAGGGTATATCGACCCGGCCCTGTTCGCATTATCCTATGCGCACCGGCGGCGCGGCTGCATGCGGCCCCGGATAACAACGAGCAACCCTGCCCGCGCGGCGCCGCCGCCGCGCATTCACGAGGAGGCTGTCCATGCATCGATCCGTTCCCCGTTTCGCGGCGTCGCTTGCCGCCGCCGCGCTCGTCGGCTCGATGCCGGCGCCGGCCGCCGCGCAGACGCCGCACCCCGAGCTCGGCCGCAATCTCGCCGCGACCTGCGCCAATTGCCACGGGACCGGGGGCGTGAGCGCCGGCGTCACCGCCAGCCTCGCCGGCACGCCGAAGGCCGACCTGGTCGCGAAGATGCAGGACTTCAAGGCCGGGCGTCGCCCCGGGACGATCATGCCGCAACTGGCCAAGGGCTACACCGATCCGCAGATCGAGTCGCTCGCCGCATGGTTTGCCGCGCAGAAGGCGCCGCAATGAGCCGCGCCCCGAAGGAGACGACGATGAAGACGATGCGACGCGATTTTCTCAAGGTCTCCGGCGCTGCGGCCCTCGCTGCGGCGCTGCCCGGCTGCGCGACGACCGGGGGCGGCAGCGCCGGCCGCGTCGTCGTGGTCGGCGGCGGCTACGGCGGCGCCACCGCAGCCAAGTACCTGCGGATGTGGAGCAACGGCGGCGTCGACGTGACGCTGGTCGAGCCGAACGCGCAGTTCGTATCCTGCCCGATCTCGAATCTCGTCCTCGGCGGCAGCAAGACCATCGCCGACGTCACGGTCAGCTACGACAACCTGGTCAAGCGGCACGGCGTGAAGCTGGTCAAGGACACTGCGGTCGGCGTCGACCCGGACAAGCGGACCGTGACGCTCGCTTCGGGTCAGGTGCTCGCCTACGACCGGCTGATCCTGTCGCCGGGCATCGACTTCATGTACGAGCAGCTGAAGGTGCTCGAATCCGCCGACGCGCAGGCGCGGGTCCTCCATTCGTGGAAGGCCGGGCCCCAGACCGTCGCGCTGCGCCGCCAGCTCGAGGCGATGCCCGACGGCGGCGTCTACGCGGTCTCCATCCCCGTCGCACCCTACCGCTGCCCGCCGGGACCGTACGAGCGCGCCTGCCAGGTGGCGTGGTACTTCAAGCAGCAGAAGCCGAAGTCCAAGGTCCTGATCCTCGACGGCAACCCCGACGTCACGTCCAAGGCGGGGCTGTTCAAGAAGGCGTGGGCCGAGGAATACAAGGGCATCGTCGAGTACCGCCCGAATCACGTCCTCACCGACGTCGACGTGCGCACGCTGACGGCGAAGTTCGAGACCTCCGACGACGTCAAGGCCAACGTGCTGAACGTCCTGCCGCCGCAGCGGGCCGGGACGATCGCCCGCACCGCCGGCGTCGTCACCGCGAACAACCGCTGGTGCGAGGTCGACTTCCTGAGCTTCGAGTCGGTCAAGGTGAAGAACGTGCACGTGCTGGGCGACGCGATCCAGATCGCGCCGGCGATGCCGAAGTCCGGCCACATGGCCAACCAGCACGCCAAGGTCTGCGCCGCGGCAGTGCTGGAGCTCCTCGCCGGTCGCGCCCCCAGCCCGACGCCGGTGCTGACCAACACCTGCTACAGCTTCATCACCGACAAGGAAGTCGTCCACGTGGCCTCGGTACACCAGTACGACGCCGAGAAGAAGACGATGATCGCGGTGGCCGGCGCAGGGGGCCTGTCGCCGGGGATGAGTGCGCTGGAAGGCACCTACGCCTTCGCCTGGGCCAAGAATATCTGGGCCGACGCGCTCGCCTGATGCGGGAACCGGCCCGGTCCGGTGGCGGCGGCGGAAGCAATTCCGCCGCCGCTTTGTTTGGCGCGCGGCTGATCGCGGCGCTGCCGCTGTTCGTCGCGCAGGCGCTCGGGGCCATGCTCGCGCGGGTCGCCGTCCGCTTCGCCCGGCGCGAGCGCGAGCGACTGCACACGAATCTCGGCATCGCCGGCTACGGCGGCGACGCCTCGCTCGCGCGCGCGGCGGTCCGCGAGGCGGGCAAGACGCTGTTCGAGCTGCCCTGGGTCTGGCTACGCCCTGTCGACGAGGTGCTGTCGCGGGTGCGCTCGGTCGAGGGCATCGAGCACGTCACCGAGGCGAACGCGCGCGGCAAGGGCATCGTGTTCCTCACCCCGCACCTCGGCTGCTTCGAGGTCGCGGCGCAGTTCGCCGGCAGTCACGGGCCGATCACCGTGATGTTCCGCCCCCCGCGGCAGCCGGCGCTGCGACCGCTGCTCGAGGCCGGGCGGCGGCGCGGCAACGTCGCGCTGGTACCTGCGAACACGCGGGGGGCGACCGCGCTGCTCGCGGCGCTGCGCCGCGGCGAGTGGGTCGGCATCCTGCCCGACCAGGTGCCCACCCGCGGCGAGGGTGAGTGGGCGCCCTTCTTCGGGAGGCCGGCGTTCACGATGACCCTCGCCACCCGGCTCGTCGAACGGACCGGCGCGACGGCGCTGATGGGCGTCTGCGAACGACTGCCCCGGGGGCGCGGGTGGACGATCCGGATCGAGCCGATGCCGGCGCGGGCGCCCGACGAATCGGCGACGACGGCGATGAACCGCGCGCTGGAGGCGGCGATTCGCCGGCGGCCCGAGCAGTACCTGTGGTCGTATCACCGCTACCGCACGCCTCCCGGAGCGGAACCACCGCCGGACGCGCCCGGCGGCTAGCGCCGGTCGCCCCGCGCCGCGGCCGAGGATCGATGTCCCCGCAGCGCGAACCCCCGGCGCCGCGGCGCCGGGGCCGCAGCCGGCGACCGGGGCGCGGGCGCGTGGACGCGTAGAATCGATCCACCCGCCACCGCAGCGGGCTTCGGTTGGAGGATCCCATGGACGAGCAACTGCGTATCGCCGCGCTGGAGTACCACCGCGTCCCGACCGCCGGCAAGATTTCGGTCACGCCGACGAAGAGCCTGATCAACCAGCGCGACCTCGCGCTCGCCTACTCGCCCGGCGTCGCCGCGGCCTGCGACGCGATCGTCGCCGACCCCGGCGAGGCGCGCACCCTCACGTCGCGCGGCAACCTGGTCGCCGTCGTCACCAACGGCACCGCAGTGCTGGGACTCGGCAACATCGGGCCGCTTGCGGGCAAGCCGGTGATGGAAGGCAAGGGCTGCCTGTTCAAGAAGTTCGCCGGCATCGACGTCTTCGACATCGAACTCGACGAGACCGACCCGGACGAGATGGTGAAGACCATCGCGCGGCTCGAGCCCACGTTCGGCGGCATCAACCTCGAGGACATCAAGGCGCCGGACTGCTTCTACATCGAGCGCAAGCTGCGCGAGCGGATGAAGATCCCGGTGTTCCACGACGACCAGCACGGCACCGCGATCGTCGCCGGCGCGGCGATCCTCAACGGCCTCAAGGTCGTCGGCAAGGACGTCGGCAAGGTCAAGCTGGTGTGCTCGGGTGCCGGTGCCGCCGCCATCGCCTGCCTCGACCTCCTCGTCGGGCTGGGCCTCGCGCGGGAGCACGTCACCGTCTGCGACAGCCGGGGCGTCATCTTCACCGGCCGCGACGTGCCGATGGAGGAGAACAAGGCCCGCTACGCCCGCGAGACGACGGACCGCACGCTGGCCGACGCGATCGCCGGCGCCGACGTGTTCCTCGGCCTGTCGGGGCCGCGTGCGCTGACGCCGGACATGGTGAAGACGATGGCGCGCGATCCGCTGATCCTCGCGCTCGCCAATCCGGAGCCGGAGATCCTGCCCGAGCTCGCGAAGGCCGTGCGGCCGGACGCCATCATCGCGACGGGGCGTTCGGACTACCCGAACCAGGTGAACAACGTGCTGTGCTTCCCGTTCATCTTCCGCGGCGCGCTCGACGTGGGTGCGACGACGATCACCGAGGAGATGAAGCTCGCCTGCGTGCGCGCGATCGCCGAGCTCGCCCACGCCGAGCAGTCGGACATCGTCGCGCAGGCGTATGCGGGCGAGGCGCTGTCGTTCGGACCCGAGTACCTGATCCCGAAGCCCTTCGATCCGCGCCTGATGGTGATCGTGCCGCCGGCGGTCGCGAAGGCGGCGATGGACAGCGGGGTCGCCACGCGGCCGATCACGGACTTCGACGCCTATCGCGAGCGGCTGTCGCAGTTCATCTACCACTCCAGCCTGATCATGAAGCCGATATTCGCCCGCGCCAAGCGCGAGACGAAGCGCGTCGCGTTCGCCGAGGGCGAGGAGGAGCGCGTGCTGCGGGCGGTGCAGGTCGTCGTCGACGAGGGGCTCGCGCGCCCGGTCCTGATCGGCCGTCCCGAGGTGATCGCCGCCCGGGTCGAGAAGTTCGGGCTGCGCATCGCCGCCGGCCGCGATTTCGACCTCGTCAACATCAACAGCGACCCGCGCTACCGCGAGTGCTGGCAGCTCTACTACCAGCTGATGGGCCGCAACGGCATCTCGCCCGAGGACGCCAAGGAGGCGGTGCTCCGCAAGCCGTCGCTGATCGGCTCGCTGCTGCTGCGGATGGGCGCCTGCGACGCCCTGCTCTGCGGCACCGTCGGCAAGTACAACGCGCACCTGCGGCACGTCGCCGACGTCATCGGCCGGCATCCGGACGCCCCGGTGTTCGCGGCGATGAACGGCCTGCTGCTGGCGAACCGAACGCTGTTCATCTGCGACACCTACGTCAACCGGAACCCGTCGGCGGAGCAGCTGGTCGAGATCGCCCGGCTCGGCGCCGAGTCGGTCCGGCGGTTCGGGCTCGTCCCGAAGGTCGCGCTGATGTCGCACTCCAACTTCGGCAGCGACGATTCGAAGTCGGCCCGCAAGGTGCAGGAGGCGCGCCGCCTGCTCGCCGCGCGCGAGCCGGGGCTGGAGATGGACGGCGAGATGCACGGCGACGCGGCGCTGTCGGAGGCGATCCGCAACCGCGTGCACCCGGACTCGACGCTGAAGGGCGAGGCGAACCTGCTGATCATGCCCAACCTCGACGCCGCCAACATCTCGTTCAACCTGCTGAAGATCACCGGCGGCGAGGGCGTGACGATCGGGCCGATCCTTCTCGGCGCGCGGCTGCCGGTGCTGATCGCGACGCCGTCGGCGACGGTCCGGCGGCTGGTCAACCTGACCGCGCTGGCCGCCGTCGGCGCCGCCGGCTGACCGGCGGAAGACGGCGCGCGATCCGCGGCTCAGGCTCAGGTACCGGCACATGCCCACGACCGGCACGACCATGAAGCCCTCCGCCATCGTCCGGCGGCTCGACGAGTACGTCATCGGGCAGGACGACGCGAAGCGGATCCTCGCGGTGGCGGTCTATTCGCACTTCCGCAAGATCGCGCGGTCCGAGCGGGACGGCGTGCCGATCATCAAGAGCAACGTGCTGCTGGTCGGCCCGTCCGGCACCGGCAAGACGCTCACCTGCGAGACGCTGGCGATGGTGCTCGGGGTGCCGTTCGTCACCGCCGAGGCGACCTCGCTGGCGCAGACGCGTTACGTCAACGAGGAAATCGACACCATTCTGCAGCGCCTCGTCGACAAGGCCGGCGGCGACCTCGACCGGGCCCGCCACGGCATCGTCTTCATCGACGAGATCGACAAGCTGAAGGCCACCGACGCCCAGCCGCGCAGCGTGTCGGGCGAGAGCGTCCAGCACGCGCTGCTCAAGATCATGGAGGGTGCGCTGGTCCGGCTTCCCACCGGGGAGTACATCGACACCAGCCACATCCTGTTCATCTGCGGCGGGGCGTTCGTCGGCCTCGAGGACATCATGGCGCAGACGCACACCTTCGGCTTCATCGCGACGTCCGGCGACGACAACCGAAACATCCTCGACCGGCTGAACACGCGGGTGAAGCCGACCGACCTGTTCACCTACGGGCTGATCCCGGAGTTCACCGGCCGCCTGCCGATCATCGCGCGCTTCCGGGACCTGGACCGGGCGATGCTGGTGCGCATCATGACCGAGCCCGCCAATTCGATCTACCGGCAGTTCCAGGACATCTTCCGCAACGAGGGCGTCGCGCTCACCGTCGAGCACCGCGTGTTCGAGCAGATCTCCGAGCTGGCGATCGAGTACAAGACCGGCGCCCGCAGCCTGCGCGGGATCTTCGAGGAGCTGATCACGCCGATCCTCTACGTCGTGCCGGACGAGCCCGACATCGAGGCGGTGAAGATCGCGTCGCTGTTCACGACGCCGACGATCGTTCGCCGGCGGCTGGCGGGCTGAGCGCCCCGTCCCGATGCGTCGGGCTCATTCGCCCCGGAATTGCGGTTTGCGCTTTTCCATGAACGCCCGGATTCCCTCCTGGTAGTCGTCGCTGTCGTACACCAGGCGGCGGAGCCCCTGCACCCGTTCGAATCCCTGCGGCGACATCGGATGGGCGCCGGCCAGGATCCGCAGCTGCTCCTTCATCACGGCAATGCTCAACGGCGCGTTGGCGGCGATGTCCTCCGCCAGCGCGACCGTGAAGCGCTCCAGATCCTCGCCGGGGACGACATAGTTGATCATGCCGAGGCGCTCGGCCCGCTCCGCCGAGACCGGCTTCGCCGTGAACGCCATCTCCTTCCCGATCCGGAGGCTCGCCGCATTCAGGAACGTGAGCATCCCGGCGATGTTGTAGGGAACGCCGAGCCGCGCGGGAGTTATCGCAAACGTGGCGCTGGGCGCCGCGACGATGAGGTCGCAGGCGAAAGCCGTCTCGCAGGCGCCGCCCCACACCCCGCCCTCGATCATCGCGATCACCGGCGCGGGAAAGATCTCGATTTCGCGGATCAGCGACCGCAGCGGATCGGCCCACCCGAGCGGATCGCGCCGCGATTCCGGAAGCTCCTCGACATTGTGGCCGGCCGACCAGACCTTGGCTCCCGGCGGCGCACGCAGGATGACGACCCGCAGCTTGCGTGCCTGGAAGTCCGCAAGCGCCGCCGTGAGCTCGTCGACCAGGGTCTTGGACAGCGCGTTGCGCTTGCGCTCGTGGTTCAGCGTGATGATGCCCAGGTGTCCACGAATCTCGGTCAATACGAGTGGCATGTGGCATTCCCTTCCAACAGGACGAGCGGGACGCTGCACGACCGCATGGCGCACACCCCCGGGCGCCACTGCGTTGTCGGAGTCGTCGGGTCGGAGCATATCGGATCGGTCCGGCGCGGGCCACGCCGGTTGCCCGATCGGTCATGCGACGGACCGTCGCACGCGCGGATGTCGTCGGTCGCGTGTGGCTGCAGTGTTGACGTGCATCAACGGTGCCGCCGGTGCGCATCCTAGGATGGAAAAGGATTGCATCATGGCGCCGACGGCGCGCGAGAGCTTGGCCGCGAACCGGAACGGTGACCGGGATGCGCTGCGATGCGCATCTGCGATCCGGCGGAGTCCGTTTCCAGCCATCCTCTTGCGGAGGTACACCATCATGAAGGCGATCTGCTCCCGCACGCTGCTCGGCATCGGCCTTGTCGCCGTCGCCAGCGGCGTCGATGCCGCGCCGCGCACGTTCGTTTCCACCCTCGGCAACGACGCCAACCCGTGCTCGCTCGCCAGTCCGTGCCGCGCGTTCCAGGCGGCGATCAACGCCGTGGACGCCGGCGGCGAGGTCGTCGCGCTCGACTCCGGCGGTTACGGCACGATGACCATCGCCAAGTCGGTGGCGGTGATCGTGCCGCCGGGTGTCCACGCCGCGATCACGGCCAATGGCGTGACGGGGTGTACGTCAATGCCCCCGGCATCGCCGTGGCGTTGCGGGGCCTCTATCTCAGCGGCACCGGGACGAATGGCACCGGAATCTACTTCAAGCAGGGCGCCACGCTGCACATCGAGAACTGCGTGATCAGCGGCTTCACCGGCTATGCGTATTCCGGCATTTACCAGGAGGCGACCGGCAGCATGTTCGTCAAGGACACGATCGTCCGCAACAACTTCAACGGGCATCGGCATCGGGCCTCCGGCGCAGACGCCGGCGACCGCAACGCTGGACCGCGTCCGCGTGGAGAACGGCATCATGGGCGGCATCCAGGTGAGCGGTCCCGCGCAGGTCACGGTCCGCGACAGCGTGTCGGCGCGCAACGCCAGCTTCAACTTCGGTGCGTTCCCGCAGAACGTCGCCGGCGTCAACACCTACCTGACGATCGAGAACTCGGCGGCCATCGGCGGCGAGACCGGCATCACGGCCAGCGCCTCGGGAGTCAACGGAGGCACGGCCTACGTAAGCGTCGCCAACAGCGTGGTGGCCAACAACACCTACGGCATCACGGCCAACACCAATGGCGTGATCGTGGTCGCGAACTCGACGGTGACGGGAAGCACCTACGGGTGGAGCCACAACACCGCCGGCATCCTCCGCAGCTACGGCAACAACCGCGTCTTCGGCAATACGACCGACGGCACCCCGTCGAGCACGCTGACGCCGATGTAGGTTCGAGCCAAAGCAAACGGCGCGGCCGAAGCCGCGCCGTCGCCGCGGAAAGCCCGCGCGGTCAGACGACCGCAGGCTCCGCCTGTTCCTCGAACACCAGCACGACCTGGTCGTCCTTGTCGACGTCGATCGTCACCTTGCCGCCGTTGACCAGCCGGCCGAACAGCAGCTCCTCGGCCAGCGCCTTGCGGATCGTGTCCTGGATGAGCCGCGCCATCGGCCGCGCGCCCATCTGCGGATCGAAGCCCTTCTTCGCGAGGAACGCCTTGAGCCCGTCGGTGAACGACGCGTCGACCTTGCGCTCGTGCAGCTGGTTCTCGAGCTCGAGCAGGAACTTGTCGACGACCTTGAGGATGACCTGTCCGTCGAGCGCGGCGAACGACACGATCGCGTCGAGGCGGTTGCGGAACTCGGGCGTGAACAGCCGCTTGATCTCGCCCATCTCGTCGCCGGCGGCGCGCGCGGTGGTGAAGCCCATCGTGCCCTTCGACAGCTCCATCGCGCCGGCGTTGGTCGTCATGATGATCGTGACGTTGCGGAAGTCGGCCTTGCGCCCGTTGTTGTCGGTGAGCGTCCCGTGGTCCATCACCTGCAGCAGCACGTTGAAGATGTCCGGGTGCGCCTTCTCGATCTCGTCGAGCAGGACCACGCTGTACGGGTGCTTGGTGACGGCCTCGGTGAGCTGCCCCCCCTGGTCGAAGCCGACGTAGCCCGGCGGCGCGCCGATCAGGCGCGACACCGCGTGCCGCTCCATGTACTCGGACATGTCGAATCGGATCAGCTCGACGCCGAGGCAGTACGCGAGCTGCCGCGCGACCTCGGTCTTGCCGACGCCGGTGGGGCCGCTGAACAGGAAGTTGCCGATCGGCTTGCGCGGATTGCCGAGGCCCGAGCGCGACATCCGGATCGCCGAGACCAGCGCGTCGATCGCCTGGTCCTGGCCGAACACGACGTTCTTCAGGTCGCGGTCGAGCGTCTTCAGCGCGTTGCGGTCGTCGGAGGTCACGTTCTTGGCCGGGATGCGGGCGATCTTGGCGACGATCTCCTCGACCTCGGTCTTGCCGATGACCTTCTTCTGCTTCGACTTGGGCAGGATCTTCTGCGCCGCGCCCGCCTCGTCGATGACGTCGATGGCCTTGTCGGGCAGATGGCGGTCGTTGATGAAGCGCGCCGAGAGCTCCGCCGCGCTGGTCAGCGCCGCGGGCGCGTACTTGACGCCGTGGTGCTGCTCGAAGCGCGTCTTCAGGCCCTTGAGGATCTCGATGGTCTCGGCGATCGACGGCTCCGGCACGTCGACCTTCTGGAACCGCCGCGACAGCGCGTGGTCCTTCTCGAAGATCTGGCGGTACTCGTTGTACGTCGTCGCGCCGATGCACTTGAGCGCGCCGGTGGACAGCGCGGGCTTGAGCAGGTTGGACGCGTCGAGCGTGCCGCCCGACGCGGCGCCGGCGCCGATGATGGTGTGGATCTCGTCGATGAACAGGATCGACTTCGGGTTGTCGGCAAGCTGCTTCAGCACGGCCTTCAGCCGCTGCTCGAAGTCGCCGCGGTACTTGGTGCCGGCGAGCAGCGCGCCCATGTCGAGCGAGAACACCTGGTAGTCACCGAGCAGCGACGGCACGTCGCCGTCGTTGATGCGCCGCGCGAGGCCCTCGGCGATCGCCGTCTTGCCGACGCCCGCCTCGCCGACCAGCAGCGGGTTGTTCTTGCGACGCCGGCAGAGCACCTGGATCACGCGTTCGAGCTCGTGCGCGCGGCCGATCAGCGGATCGGTCTTGCCGGCCCGCGCCATCGCGTTGAGGTTTACGGTGTAGGCCTCGAGCGCGCCCTGGCCTTCGCCCTGGCCGTCGCCGTCGTCCTTGCCTTCCGCCTTCTCTTCCTTCTTCGCCGGGTTCTTGGCGATGCCGTGCGCGATGTAGTTGACGACGTCGAGGCGCGTGACGCCGCGCTGGTTGAGGAAGTAGACGGCGTGCGATTCCTTCTCGCCGAAGATGGCGACGAGCACGTTGGCGCCGGTCACCTCCTTCTTGCCCGACGACTGGACGTGCAGGATCGCGCGCTGGATGACGCGCTGGAACCCCTGCGTCGGCTGCGTGTCGGCGTCCGAGTGCGGCGACAGCCGGGGCGTGTGCTCGTTGATGAAGTCCGTGACCACCCCGCGCAGCTCCTCCAGGTCGACGCCGCAGGCCTTGAGGACCTCGGCGGCCGAAGGGTTGTCCAGCATCGCCAGCAGCAGGTGCTCGACGGTGATGAACTCGTGCTGCTTCTGACGGGCCTCGACAAAGGCCATGTGGAGAGAGACTTCCAGTTCCTGCGCGATCATTCTGCGGCTCCGGGTTGCCACGCACCGCACCGGTCGGGCGGGCGCATGCTGCCATTGATGCTACGTTTCCCCGCGCTCAAGTCTCCTCCATCGTGCACTGCAGGGGATGCTGGTGCTTCCGGGCGATGTCGACCACCTGGTCGACCTTCGCCGCGGCGACTTCGCGTACATAGGTACCGCAGACCCCCATGCCTTCCCGGTGCACCTGCAACATCACCTGGGTGGCCTTTTCCCGGCTCATGGCGAACACAGTCTGCAACACCACGACGACGAAGTCCATCGGCGTGTAGTCGTCGTTGAGCAGGAGAACCTTGAAGAGCGGCGGGGGCTTCAGCCGGGTCTTCTCGGCCTCCAGCAAGCCGCCATTCTGGTTCTGCGTCGCCATCGTCCCTCGGGAAACCGGGTATGTTTCCCAATGTTTGATGATTGCAACGGATTTTTCAAGGGGACAGCCGACCGGCGGCCCCTTCCGCTTGACGATTTCGCCCCGGCGCGCGTAAAAAAGCGCTGTTTGGCTCCCGAGTGTCTGCTGTTCCGGTTCGTTCGTGCCTCGATGCCGTGCATGCCGCAGGCGGTACTTGCTGTCCAAACGCCAACATCCCGTTATCGAGGAAGGAAGCACAGACTATGGCAACCGGAACCGTCAAGTGGTTCAATGACGCGAAGGGCTTCGGCTTCATCACGCCGGACGACGGCGGCGAGGACCTGTTCGCGCACTTCTCGGCGATCAACATGCAGGGCTTCAAGTCGCTCAAGGAAGGCCAGAAGGTCAGTTTCGACGTGACCCAGGGCCCGAAGGGCAAGCAGGCCGCCAACATCCAGGCCGTGTAGTCATTCGCGAGGGGGCGCACCGCCGCGGTGCGCCGGACTCGGCAAGGCCCGCGACGACGCGGGCCTTTTTCATGGTGCAATGACAGGATCCACCCGCCCAGCATGGCCGCCGAACGGTTCGACAGCTTCGATCTCCTGCGCGCCGCCGGCGCGCTGCTGGTCCTCGTCTCGCACTCGTTCGCGCTGACCGGCCGGCCGGAACCGGCGGTGCCGGGGGCCGACACCTTCGGCGGGCTCGGCGTGGCGATCTTCTTCTCCATCAGCGGCTACCTGATCGCGCTCTCCTGGCAGCGCGATCCGCGGCTCGGCGCCTTCCTCGTCAAGCGCTCGCTGCGCATCTTTCCCGCGCTGGCCGTGGTGGTACTGCTGTCGGCGTTCGTGCTGGGACCGCTGGTCAGCCGGCTGCCGGCGGGCGAATACCTCGCCGCCCCGGAAACGCGGAATTACCTGCGCAACATCGGGTTGTACGTCACATATCCGCTGCCCGGCGTGTTCGAGGGACTGCCGCACCCGCGTTCGGTCAACGGCTCGCTGTGGACGCTGCCGGTCGAGTTCACCATGTACCTGGTCGTGGCGCTGGTCGGCGTGGTCTGCCGCGGCCGGGCATGGGCGTACGCCGCCGCCTTCGCGCTGTTCGCCGCGCTGGCGCTGGCCTGGCTGCCCGGACGGAGCGCACCGGCGGTCGTCTACGCCATGGACGCCCGGTACCTCGCGATCTTCGGCACGTTCTACTTCGCCGGCGCGTCGATCGCCGCGTTCCGGCTCGAGGGCCGGCTGACAGCCCCGCTGCTCGCGCTGCTGCTGCTGGCGCTGCTGGCGACCTGGTGGCAGCCTCGCCTCTTCACCGCCGTGCTGTGGATTGCGCTGCCTGCGGCGGCGGTCGCGGTCGGCCGTTCCGGCAACCGGGCGAGCGCGTGGCTGTCGGCCAGGGGCGACTTCTCCTACGGCCTGTACATCTACGCCTTCCCGGTGCAGCAGACGCTGGTGATGCTGTGGCCCGACCCGCCGATCCTGCCGTACATCGCCGCGGTGTTCGCCGCGACGCTGGCGCTCGCCGTGATGTCCTGGCACTGGATCGAGCGCCCGGCGCTCGGCTGGAAGGCCCGGCTGACCGGCCGCACGCGTGCGGGCCACGATGCCGCGGCGGAGGCGGAGCACGCCGCGACCGGCGTGTAAGGGGCACCGGCAGACCGAGCGCACAGACGCCGACGGCCCGCTCGAAGGCGGGCCGTCGGGTACCGCTGCCCGCCCCGAACGCGGGGCAAGCGTCCTACATCCGCTCGATCATCGCCTGGCCGAACCCCGAGCACGACACCTGCGTGGCGCCCGGCATCAGGCGCGCGAAGTCGTAGGTGACGACCTTGTCGAGGATCGACTTCTCGAGGCTGGAGACGATCAGCGCCGCCGCCTCCTTCCAGCCCATGTGCACCAGCATCATCTCGGCCGACAGGATCTCGGAGCCGGGGTTGACGTAGTCCTTGCCGGCGTACTTGGGCGCGGTGCCGTGCGTCGCCTCGAACATCGCGACCGTGTCCGAGAGGTTGGCGCCCGGCGCGATGCCGATGCCCCCGACCTGCGCGGCGAGCGCGTCGGAGATGTAGTCGCCGTTGAGGTTGAGCGTGGCGATCACGCTGTACTCGGCCGGCCGCAGCAGGATCTGCTGCAGGAAGGCGTCGGCGATCACGTCCTTGATGACGATGTCGCGGCCGGTCTTCGGGTTCTTCACCGTCATCCACGGGCCGCCGTCGAGCAGCTGCGCGCCGAAGTACTTCTGCGCCGTCGCGTAGCCCCAGTCGCGGAACGCGCCCTCGGTGAACTTCATGATGTTGCCCTTGTGCACCAGCGTCATCGACGGCTTGTCGTTGTCGATGGCGTACTGGATCGCCTTCTTCACCAGCCGCTCGGTGCCCTCGCGCGACACCGGCTTGATGCCGATGCCCGAGGTGCCCGGGAAGCGGATCTTCTTGACGCCCATTTCCTTGATCAGGAAGTCGATGATCTTCTTCGCGGCGTCGGACTCGGCGGCCCATTCGATGCCGGCGTAGATGTCCTCCGAGTTCTCGCGGAAGATCACCATGTCGGTCTTTTCCGGCTCCTTGACCGGCGAGGGCACGCCCTTGAACCAGCGCACCGGGCGCAGGCAGACGTAGAGGTCGAGCTCCTGGCGCAGCGCGACGTTCAGCGAGCGGATGCCGCCGCCGACCGGCGTCGTCAGCGGACCCTTGATGGAAACGACGTAGTCCCTGAGGATCGCCATCGTCTCTTCGGGCAGCCACACGTCCGGACCGTAGACCTTGGTCGACTTCTCGCCGGCGTAGATCTCCATCCAGTGGATCCTGCGCTTGCCGCCGTAGGCCTTCGCCACCGCCGCGTCGACGACCTTGATCATCACGGGCGTGATGTCGAACCCGGTGCCGTCGCCCTCGATGTACGGAATGATCGGCTGGTCAGGGACGTTGAGGCTGTAGTCCTTGTTGACGGTGATCTTCTGGCCACCGGCCGGGACCTTGACGTGCTGGAACGTGGACATGCGTTCTCCCTGATTGAACACCGCGTCACCGGCGGTCGGCGCCCGGCGGTATGATCGATTGGCAAGCTTTTGATTATCGCCGAATCCGTTGAATCCCGCCACGCGGCGCCCGCCGCGCCCCCACTCCGACGCCCCGTGGACCGACCCCGGCCACGGCCCCCGCTGCCGCTTCCGCCGCAGCCGTGGTGCTGTTCAACAAGCCCTACGGCGTGCTGTGCCAGTTCTCGCCGGACGGCTCCGGCAAGCCCACCCTGGCGGACTGGCTCGACGTCCCCGGGTTCTATCCCGCCGGCCGCCTCGACCACGACAGCGAAGGGCTGGTGGTGCTGACCGCCGACGGGTCGCTGCAGGCCCGGATCGCCGACCCGCGGCGCAAGCTGCCCAAGACCTACCTCGCGCAGGTCGAGGGCATTCCCGACGAGGGGCAGCTCGCGGCGCTGCGGGCCGGCGTCGACCTGCGGGAAGGCCGGACGGCGCCCGCGAGCGCGCGGGTCGTTCCTGCGCCGGCGGACCTGTGGCCGCGGAACCCGCCGATCCGGGTCCGGCAGGCGATCCCCACCGCGTGGCTGGAACTGGTGCTGACCGAGGGACGCAATCGGCAGGTGCGGCGGATGACGGCGGCGGTCGGCCTGCCGACGCTGCGGCTGATCCGTCAGGCGGTCGGCCCCTGGTCGATCGCCGGGCTGGCACCCGGGGACTCGAGCACGGTCGCGGTGGACCGCGTGCTACCATTTGGCCCCGTTCGATGACCCCGCCCAACTTCCGCCCGCCGCGCCGCCAGGCGCCTGCCGGCACCCCTCTTCGCTCCCGGGCCCGGTGCGCCGCGACGCAGCCGCGCCGCCCGGCGCCCCGGTCGCCCCGATGATCCGCCGCCTGATCGCCCGCCTGATGCCCGGCTCGAAAGCCGCGCGCGAGCGCGTCTACGGCCCGCACGACCACCCGATCCGCCGCGACCAATTGTCGCGGGGGGCGCTCGAGGTGACGCGCAAGCTGCAGGACGCCGGGTTCAAGGCGTACATCGTCGGCGGCGCCGTCCGCGACCTGTCGCTGGGCATCGTGCCCAAGGACTTCGACATCGCCACCAACGCCACCCCGGAGCAGGTCAAGCCCCTGTTCCGGCGCGCGTTCATCATCGGCCGGCGGTTCCGGCTGGTGCACGTGCACGTCGGCGCCGAGACGCTCGAAGTGTCGACGTTTCGCGCCGCGCAGACGGGCCAGGACGCGACCGACGAGCACGGCCGGCTGATTTCGGACAACGTCTACGGGACCCACGCCGAGGACGCCGCGCGCCGCGATTTCACGATCAACGCGCTGTACTTCGACCCCACCGACGAAACCGTTTGGGACTACGTCGGCGGGGTCGCCGACATCCGCGCCCGGCGGCTGCGCCTGATCGGCCCGCCGGTGACCCGCTACCGCGAGGATCCGGTCCGGATGCTGCGCGCGGTCCGGCTGGCGGCCAAGCTCGGCTGCGAGATCGAGCCGAAGACGGCCGCCCCCATACCGAAGCTCGCGCCGCTGATCCAGAACGTGCCCGCGGCGCGGCTGTTCGACGAAATGCAGAAGCTGCTGCTGTCCGGCCACGCGCTGGAATCGGTGCGCGCGCTGCGCGAGCACGGCCTGCACCACGGCGTGCTGCCGCTGCTCGACGTGATCGCCGAACAGCCGCTGGGCCACAGCTTCCTCGACCTGGCGCTCGGCAACACCGACGAGCGCGTCCGCCAGGACCGCCCGGTGTCCCCCGGTTTCCTGTTCGCCGCGCTGCTGTGGCACGAAGTGCTCGCGACCTGGAACGCCGCCAAGGTGAAGGGCGACAAGGCGATGCCGGCGCTGTTCGACGCCATGGATCACGTGCTGCAGCAGCAGGCCAAGCGCATCGCCATCCCGCGCCGCTTCGAGGCGACGATCAAGGAAATCTGGACGCTGCAGCCGCGCTTCGAGCAGCGCTCGGGCGGCCGGCCCTTCCGCCTGCTCGAGCACCCGCGCTTCCGCGCCGGCTGGGACTTCCTCGACCTGCGGTGCCGGAGCGGCGAACTCGAGGGCGAGCTCGCCGGCCTCGCCGACTGGTGGGCGCGCTTCGCCGACGCCGGCCCGGACGCGCGCGAGGCGATGCTGCGGCCCGACGAGGGCCCGAAGAAGCGCAAGCGCTCGCGCGGGCGCGGTCGCAAGCAGGCGGATGACGCCGCCGAACCCGGCGCATCCGCCAGCGCCGACGCCGGCCCCGAACCGGACGCGTGAAACCCGTCGTCGCGTTCGTCGGGCTGGGCAGCAATCTCGCCCACCCGCGCCGCCAGCTCGCCCGCGCCGTCGCCGCGCTGTCGCGGCTGCCGGCCACCCGCGTGACCGGGCTGTCCCCGAACTACGTGTCGGCCCCCTGGGGCACCCCCGGGCCGCAGCCCGACTACGTCAACGCGGTCGTGCAGCTCGCCACCCGCCTGCCGCCACGCGCGCTGCTCGCGCGGATGCTCGCGATCGAGCGCCGCCAGCGCCGACGGCGCGATCCCGAAGGACCGCGGAACGCCGCCCGGACGCTCGACCTCGATTTGCTACTATACGGCCGCCGCCGGATGCACGTTCCGGCGCTGACCGTTCCGCATCCGCGCATGCATCTGCGCGCGTTCGTGCTGCGTCCGCTCGTCGACGTCGCTCCGGCGGTGACGATTCCCGGCCGCGGGCTCGCGCGCGGCTTCCTCGATGCGGTGCGCGGCCAGCGGATCGACCGCACCCGCACCCACATCCTGCGCTGACCGACGCGCCAAGGCGCCACCGATGGACCTCGAGAAAGTCCGCTATCTCGTCGTCGAAGGGCCGATCGGCGCCGGCAAGACCAGCCTCGCCCGCGCGATCGCGGGCCGCTTCGGCGGCGACCTGCTGCTCGAGCGGCCCGAGGAGAATCCGTTCCTCGAGCGCTTCTACGGCGACATGGCGCGCTTCGCGCTGCCGGTGCAGCTCAATTTCCTGTTCCAGCGCGTCGACCAGCTGACCGGCGTCGGGCAGTACGACATGTTCCGCCGCGGCACCGTGGCCGATTTCCTGCTGGACAAGGATCCGCTGTTCGCGCGGCTCAACCTCTCCGACGCCGAGTACGCGCTCTACGAAAAGGTGTACTCGCACCTCAAGCCGCAGACGCCGGTGCCGGACCTCGTCATCTACCTGCAGGCGCCGGTCGAGACGCTGGTCGAGCGCGTGCACCGACGCGGCGTCGACTTCGAGCGCGCCATCCCCGAGGCCTACCTCGCCCGGCTGGCCGACGCTTACAGCCGCTACTTCTACCAGTACGACGCCGCGCCGCTGCTGATCGTCAACAGCGAGCGCCTCAATTTCGTCGACGAGCCCGCGCACCTCGACCTGCTGCTCGCGCGCATCGCGTCGATGCGCGGCGCGCGCGAGTTCTTCAACCTCGGCCACTCCTGACGCGGCGCCGCGCCGCGACGACTCCCCACGGGGCTCCACATGAAGATCGTCCACTCCGCCGCCGAACTCTCGGAGGCCGTCGCCGGCGCGTCGCGCGTCGCCTTCGTGCCGACGATGGGCAACCTGCACGAGGGTCACCTGACGCTGTGCCGGATCGCGCGCAAGCACGGCGACGCGGTGGTCACCAGCATCTTCGTCAACCGGCTGCAGTTCGGCCCCAACGAGGACTTCGACCGCTACCCGCGCACGATCGAGGCCGACCGCGATGGACTCGAGCGCGAGGGCGTCGACGTGCTGTTCGCCCCGACCGAGCAGGAGATGTACCCGACGCCGCAGGTCTACCGCGTGCAGCCGGCGCCACTCGCCGGCGAACTCGAGGGCGCGTTCCGGCCCGGCTTCTTCGACGGCGTGTGCACCGTCGTGCTCAAGCTCTTCAACCTCGTCCAGCCCGACGCGGCGGTGTTCGGCAAGAAGGACCGCCAGCAGCTCAAGATCGTCCGCGGCATGGTCCAGCAGTTCAACATGCCGATCCAGATCGTCCCGGCCGAGACGGTGCGCGCCGACGACGGCCTCGCGCTGTCGTCGCGCAACAACTACCTGACCGCCGACGAGCGCGCCGAGGCGCCGCGGCTGCATCGCGTGCTGCGCTTCATCGCCGACGAAATCGCGGGCGGGCGCACCGACTACGCCAACCTCGAGGCGGCGGGACGCGCCGAACTCGCGAAGCACGACTGGAAGGTCGACTACATCGCCGTGCGCAACGGGCTCGGGCTGCGCATCCCGCACCCCGAGGGCTACGACCACGCGAACCTGCTGATCGTGCTGGGCGCGGCCAAGCTCGGCGCGACGCGGCTCATCGACAACGTCGACGTGGTTCCCGGCAGCGACATCGACGCGGTGCCCGAGCCGGGCGCGCTGCGCTGATCCGGACCGCCCTGCCCCGACCGTCCCGACGCACCGTCACGGCGCCGACATTCCCACCCGCGATACTGCCGGGTCGACCACCACCAACCTCCTTCCCGCCATGAAGCGACTCCTCGCCCTGCTCGCCGCATCCGCCGCCGCCCTGGTCCCGTTCGGCGCCGGCGCCGACACCGCCGCCTGGCCGAACCGGCCGATCCGCCTCGTGGTGCCGTTCCCGCCGGGCGCCGGCACCGACACCGTCGCGCGATTCGTCGCCCAGAAGCTCGGCGAGGCGATGAAGGCGACCATCGTCGTCGACAACCGCACCGGCGCCGGCGGCGCGATCGGCGCGGCGGAGGCGGCCAGGGCCGACCCGGACGGCTACACGCTGTTGTTCGTCGCCTCGCCGTTCACCACCGTCGCCGCCGCCGCGAAGAATCCGACCTACGACCCGGTCCGGCAATTCGTCGCCGTCGCGCCGATCGCGTCGGGGCCGCTGGTCTTCGTCGTCAACCCGTCGGTGCCGGCCAACACGATGCGCGAGTTCATCGCGCTGGCGAAGCGGGAGCCGGGCAAGCTCAACTACGGTTCGGCCGGGTCGGGCAGCGTCAACCACCTCGCGCTCGAGCTGTTCAAGGCGCGCACCGGCACGGACGTCGTCCACGTGCCGTACCGGGGCATCGCCGACGCCACCAAGGACCTGCTCGGCGGCACCATCCAGGCGATGACGGCGTCGGTCCCGGCGACGCTGCCGCAGCTCGCCGACAAGCGGGTGAAGGCGCTCGCGGTGACCGGCGCGAAGCGCATCCCGCAGCTGCCCGGCGTGCCGTCGTGGCAGGAGGAGGGCGTGCCCGATGCCGAGGTCATCAACTACTGGGGCATCGTCGCGCCGGTCGGCACGCCGCGCGAGGTGATCGCGAAGCTCAACGCCGAGACCCAGCGGGTGCTGGCCCAGACCGACGTCAGGGAACGGCTGGAGCGCGAGGGCGCCGAACTGATTCCCGGCCCGCCCGAGCGGCTCGCGGCGCTGATCGAGGGCGACCTCGCGAACTGGAAGAAGCTGATCGCCGAGGCGAAGCTCAGCTTCGAGTGACCCGGCGCCTGCGGGCGCATCGCCGCGCTCGGGCGGCCGCCGCACCGCCGGGCAAGCCGCGGTTGATCCAGGTCATTCCCGCGCGGCTTCGGCGCGCCCGGCCGGACACCGCGGCGGGGGCCGATGTACCATTTGCGCTCGCTGCCGTCCGTTCCGGAAGCCCCGCAAGCCTGCGGTCGCCCACCCGGTTTCGGCCGGGCGTCTCTGGGGATTCCGCATGTCGAACGATCGTCACGCCGATTACGCCGCCTGGCTCGCCGCGGCCGCCAAGTCCCTGCGCGGAGCGCCCGTCGACAGCCTGACCTGGCACACGCCGGAGGGCATCGCCGTCAAGCCGCTGTACACGGCGGCGGACACCCGGGACCTGCCGTACGCCGACACGCTGCCCGGGTTCGAGCCGTTCGTCCGCGGCCCGCAGCCGACGATGTACGCGCAGCGCCCGTGGACGATCCGCCAGTACGCGGGCTTCTCGACCGCCGAGGAATCCAACGCGTTCTACCGGCGCAACCTCGACGGCGGCGGCCAGGGCGTCTCGGTCGCCTTCGACCTCGCCACGCACCGCGGCTACGACTCCGACCACCCGCGCGTCGTCGGCGACGTCGGCAAGGCCGGGGTGGCCATCGACTCGGTCGAGGACATGAAGATCCTGTTCGACGGCATCCCGCTCGACCGGGTCTCGGTGTCGATGACGATGAACGGTGCCGTGCTGCCGGTGCTCGCCGGCTACATCGTCGCCGCCGAGGAACAGGGCGTGCCGCAGGCCGCGCTGACGGGGACCATCCAGAACGACATCCTCAAGGAGTTCATGGTCCGCAACACCTACATCTACCCGCCCGCGCCGTCGATGCGGATCATCGCCGACATCATCGGCTACACGGCGAAGCACATGCCGAAGTTCAACTCGATCTCGATCTCCGGCTACCACATGCAGGAGGCGGGCGCGACGCAGGCGCTCGAGCTCGCGCTGACGCTGGCCGACGGCAAGGAGTACGTGCGCACCGCGCTGGCGGCGGGAATGGACGTCGACGCGTTCGCCGGCCGGCTGTCGTTCTTCTTCGCGATCGGCATGAACTTCTACCTCGAGGTCGCCAAGCTCCGCGCGGCGCGGCTCCTGTGGTGGCGGATCATGAAGTCGTTCGCGCCGAAGAGCCCGAAGTCGATGATGCTGCGCACCCACTGCCAGACGTCGGGCTGGTCGCTGACCGAGCAGGACCCGTACAACAACGTCGTGCGGACGACGATCGAGGCGATGGCGGCGGTGTTCGGCGGCACCCAGTCGCTGCACACCAACTCGTTCGACGAGGCGATCGCGCTGCCGACCGACTTCTCGGCTCGCATCGCGCGCAACACGCAACTGCTGATCCAGGAGGAAACGCACATCTGCAACGTGATCGATCCCTGGGCCGGGTCGTACCTCATGGAGCGGCTGACGCAGGACATGGCCGACCAGGCGTGGTCGATCATCGAGGAAGTCGAGGCGATGGGCGGGATGACGAAGGCGGTCGAGAGCGGCTGGGCGAAGCTCCGCATCGAGCAGTGCGCCGCGGAGAAGCAGGCGCGCATCGACCGCGGCGAGGACGTGATCGTCGGCGTCAACAAGTACCGGCTGGGGACCGAGGAGCCGCTCGCGATCCGCGAGATCGACAACACGGCGGTGCGCGAGGCGCAGCTCGACGCGCCTGGCCGAGGTCCGCGCGCGGCGCGATGCCGGCGCGGTCGCCGCCGCGCTCGCTGCGCTGACCGCCGCGGCGCGCAGCGGCGAGGACAACCTGCTCGATCTCGCCGTCAAGGCGGCGCGCGTGCGCGCCACCGTCGGCGAGATCTCCGACGCGCTGGAGCAGGTCTACACCCGCTATCGCGCCCGCACGGAGAGCGTGTCCGGCGTCTACGGCGCGGCGTTCGAGGGCGACGGCGAGTGGAACGCGCTCAGGCAGGACATCGCGCGCTTCGCCGACGAGGAAGGCCGCCGGCCGCGGCTGATGGTGACGAAGCTGGGCCAGGACGGACACGACCGCGGCGCCAAGGTGATCGCCACGGCGTTCGCCGACCTCGGCTTCGACGTCGACATCGGGCCGCTGTTCCAGACGCCCGAAGAGGCCGCGCGCCAGGCGATCGAGAACGACGTCCACGTGGTCGGCGTGTCGACGCTCGCCGCCGGTCACAAGACGCTGGTGCCGCAGCTCATCGCCGCGCTGCGGGCGCAGGGCGCCGCCGACATCCTGGTCGTGGTCGGCGGCGTGATCCCGGCGCAGGACTACGAGTTCCTCGCCGCGGCCGGCGTCAGCGGCGTGTTCGGTCCCGGCACGGTGATCACGACGGCAGCGAGGCAGGTGCTGGCGGCGATCCGGGCCGCGCGGGCAAACCCGAAGGCGGCGTGAGCCGCCGCGCCGCCATGCCTCGCGCATCCGTGCAACGCCGGCGCGGACCGCCGTGCCGATGACCGGCGCCGGCGCGAAGCCCGATCCGGCTTCCGCCGGGGGACGCCCGCTCCCGGCCGCCGACCAGGCGCTGGTCGCCGGGGTCCGCGAGGGCGACCGGCGCGCGCTGGCGAAGGCGATCACGCTGATCGAGTCGACGCGCCGCGACCACCAGGCGCGCGGCCAGGCCGTCCTGGAGGCGCTGCTTCCGCACGCCGGGCAGTCGATGCGCGTCGGGATCAGCGGCGCGCCGGGGGTGGGCAAGTCGACGTTCATCGAGGCGCTCGGCCTGCATCTGATCGCAGCCGGGCACCGGGTCGCCGTGCTCGCGGTCGACCCGTCGAGCAGCGTCACCGGCGGCTCGATACTCGCGGACAAGACGCGGATGGAGGAGCTGTCGCGCTCGCCGCGGGCGTTCATCCGCCCCTCGCCCGCCGCCGGATCCCTGGGCGGCGTGGCGGCGCGCACCCGCGAGGCGCTGCTCGTCTGCGAGGCGGCGGGCTTCGACGTGATCATCGTCGAGACCGTCGGGGTCGGCCAGTCGGAGACCGCCGTCGCGCGGATGACGGACATGATGGTGCTGCTGCAGCTGCCGAACGCGGGCGACGACCTGCAGGCGATCAAGAAGGGGATCGTCGAGCTCGCCGACCTCATCGTCGTCAACAAGGCCGACATCGACGCGCAGCAGGCGCGGCAGGCCGAGCACGCGCTGCGCAACGGGCTGGCGATCCTGCGTCCCGCGTCGCCGAACTGGAAGCCGCCGGTGCTGGCGCTGTCGGCGCTGACCGGCGACGGCGTCGCCGCGTTCTGGCGCGAGGTCGAGCGCTTCCGCGACACGATGCAGCGCAGCGGCGAATTCGACGCCCGGCGCCGCAGCCAGGCGCTCGACTGGATGTGGACGCTGGTCGATGCGCGGCTGCGCGAGGACTTCCGGGCCCACGCCGGCGTCGGCGCGATGCTCGCGGAAACGCAGGCGGCGGTCGCCGCGGGCACGCTGACCCCGGCGATGGCCGCCGAGCGCCTGCTGGCGCGCGCGCGCACCGGCTGACCGCGAATCGACGCGAATCGGCCCCGGCACGGCACCCGCCTCCCGCGGGGCGGGGGAATCCCTTAGAATTCGAGCATCGATGCAGGCGACACCGCACGCCGCGGCCGTCGCGGGCCCGACCCGGCGCGCGGCCGCCGCGACCAAGACCGTCACAGTGGGGAGTCGACGCATGCACGAAATCATCCGCGAGCTCGAGCAGAAGCGCGCCGCCACGCGGCTGGGCGGCGGCCAGCCGCGCATCGACGCGCAGCACGCGAAGGGCAAGCTCACCGCGCGCGAGCGCATCGAGCTGCTGCTCGACGCCGGCAGCTTCGAGGAATGGGACATGTTCGTCGAGCACCGCTGCCACGATTTCGGCATGGCGGACCAGAAGATCCCCGGCGACGGCGTGGTCACCGGCTACGGCACGATCAACGGCCGGCTGGTCTTCCTGTTCAGCCAGGACTTCACCGTCTTCGGCGGCGCGCTCTCCGAGGCGCACGCCGAGAAGATCTGCAAGATCATGGATCACGCGATGAAGGTCGGGGCGCCGGTGATCGGCCTCAACGACTCGGGCGGCGCCCGGATCCAGGAGGGCGTCGCGTCGCTGGGCGGCTACGCCGAGGTGTTCCAGCGCAACGTGATGGCGTCCGGCGTGGTGCCGCAGATCTCGGTGATCATGGGACCGTGCGCGGGCGGCGCCGTCTACTCGCCGGCGATGACCGACTTCATCTTCATGGTCAAGGACAGCTCGTACATGTTCGTCACCGGGCCCGAAGTGGTGAAGACGGTGACGCACGAGGAGGTGACCGCGGAAGACCTCGGCGGCGCGGTGACCCACTCGACGAAGTCCGGCGTCGCCGACCTCGCGTTCGAGAACGACGTCGAGGCGATGCTGATGGTGCGCGCGCTGTTCAGCTACCTGCCGTCCTCGAACCAGGAGAAGCCGCCCGTCGTGCCGACCGAAGACCCGGCCGACCGGCTCGACCACTCGCTCGACACGCTGGTCCCCGACAGCCCGAACAAGCCCTACGACATCAAGGAGCTGATCTACAAGGTCGTCGACGAGGGCGCCTTCTTCGAGCTGGCGCCGGACTATGCGAAGAACATCGTGATCGGGCTCGCACGGATGGACGGCGCGACCGTCGGCATCGTCGCCAACCAGCCGCTGGTGCTGGCCGGCTGCCTCGACATCAAGTCGTCGGTCAAGGCGGCGCGCTTCGTCCGCTTCTGCGACGCGTTCAACGTGCCGCTGGTGACCTTCGTCGACGTGCCCGGCTTCATGCCCGGGACCGCGCAGGAGTACGGCGGCATCATCAAGCACGGCGCCAAGCTGCTGTTCGCCTACGCCGAGTGCACGGTGCCCAAGGTCACGCTGATCACCCGCAAGGCCTACGGCGGCGCCTACGACGTCATGTCGTCGAAGCACCTGCGCGGCGACGTCAACTTCGCCTGGCCGACCGCCGAGATCGCGGTGATGGGACCGAAGGGCGCGGTCGAGATCATCTTCCGCAAGGACATCGGCGACGCCGCGAAGATCGCCGAGCGCACCGAGGAATACCGGAAGAAGTTCGCCAACCCGTTCATCGCCGGCCATCGCGGCTACATCGACGACGTCATCATGCCGCACGAGACCCGCAAGCGGATCTGCCGCTCGCTCGCGATGCTGCGCGAGAAGAAGGTGGTCAACCCCTGGCGCAAGCACAGCAACATCCCGCTTTGACCCGCGCCACCGCGCCCACCGAGCCGGACCAAGCCCGCATGTTCAAGAAGATCCTCATCGCCAACCGCGGCGAAATCGCCTGCCGCGTGATCCGCACCGCCCGCCGCATGGGCATCCGGACGGTCGCCGTGTACTCCGAGGCCGACAAGGACGCGCGTCACGTGACGATGGCCGACGAGGCCGTGCTTATCGGGCCGCCGCCTTCGGCGCAGAGCTACCTGCAGATCGACCGGATCGTCAAGGCGTGCAAGGACACCGGCGCCGAGGCGGTCCACCCCGGCTACGGGTTCCTGTCCGAGAACGCCGCGTTCTGCGCGGCGCTGGAAAAGGAAGGCATCGTCTTCATCGGCCCGAAGTCGCACGCGATCCAGGCGATGGGCGACAAGATCGCGTCGAAGAAGCTGGCGCTCGCCGCGAAGGTCAGCACGATCCCCGGGCACAACGACGCCATCGCGACGCCCGACGACGCGGTCGCCATCGCGAACCGCATCGGCTACCCGGTGATGATCAAGGCGTCCGCCGGCGGCGGCGGCAAGGGCCTGCGGGTGGCGTGGGACGACGCGCAGTGCCGCGAGGGCCTGGTGTCGTGCCGCAACGAGGCGAAGAACGCGTTCGGCGACGACCGGGTGTTCATCGAGAAGTTCATCGAGGAGCCGCGCCACATCGAGATCCAGGTGCTCGGCGACGCGCACGGCAACATCGTGCACCTCAACGAGCGCGAGTGCTCGATCCAGCGCCGGCACCAGAAGGTGATCGAGGAGGCGCCCTCGCCGTTCCTCGACGACGCGACGCGCGCCGCGATGGGCGCGCAGGCGGTCCAGCTCGCCCGTGCCGTCCAGTACCAGTCCGCCGGCACCGTGGAGTTCGTCGTCGGCAAGGACAAGTCGTTCTATTTCCTGGAGATGAACACGCGGCTGCAGGTCGAGCACCCGGTGACCGAGGCGATCACCGGCCTCGACCTGGTCGAGCTCATGATCCGCGTCGCCGCCGGCGAACGGCTGCCGTTCGCGCAGAAGGACGTGCAGCGCAACGGCTGGGCGATCGAGTGCCGGATCAACGCCGAGGATCCGTTCCGCAACTTCATGCCGTCGTCGGGACGCGTCGTCAAGTTCATCCCGCCGCCGGAGCCTCCCGGACAGGTCCGGGTCGACACCGGCGTCTACGAGGGCGGCGAAGTGTCGATGTACTACGACTCGATGATCGCCAAGCTGATCTGCCACGGCGCGACCCGGGACGTGGCGATCGCGCGGATGCGCGACGCGCTCAATGCGTTCGTGATCCGCGGCGTTGCCTCGAACATCGCGTTCCAGGCGGCGCTGATGCAGCATCCGCGCTTCGTCGCCGGCGATTTCAACACCGGGTTCATCGCCGAGGAATTCCCGAAGGGATTCCATTCGACCAGCCTCGTCCACGAGGATCCCCTGCTGCTCGCCTCGGTCGCGGCGCTGGCGCGGCGCCGCTACATCGCCCGCGCGGTGCAGACGACGGGCCAGCTGCGGGGTCACCGCCGGCTGGTCGGCGTGGACTGGGTCGTGATGCTCGGCGAGCGCCGCTTCGCGCTGCGGCTGACGCCGGTCGAAGGCGGCTGCGTCATCGAGTACGAGGGCGAGACCTACGAGCTCCGGTCGGACTGGAAGCTCGGCGACCTGATCTTCCGCGGCACCTGGAACCGCCAGGACGTCTGCCTGCAGATCCAGCGCATCGGCTGGCGGTACCGGCTCATCCACTGGGGGACGCAGGCCGACATCACGGTGCTCACCGCCCGCGCGGCGCACCTGCTGTCGCTGATGCCCGAGAAGCCGAAGCCGGACCAGTCGCGCCTGCTGCTGTCGCCGATGCCGGGACTCCTGACCGAAATCACGGTGAAGGCCGGGCAGGAAGTGAAGGCCGGAGAGAAACTGGCCGTGATCGAGGCGATGAAGATGGAGAACGTGCTGCGCGCCGAAGCCGACGGCGTGATCCAGGCGGTATGCGCCGCGCAGGGCGACAGCCTCGCCGTCGACCAGCCCATCCTCGAGTTCCGGTAGCCGCGCGAGCCATCCGGCGAGGGGCCCCGCGCGAAGCGTGGGGATCGACGGCAAGGCGAGTCGCGGCGGCGGCCGACCACGCCAACGCCGCACTCCGGGAAGCGCGCGGAGGCCGCCGCGCGAGCCATCCGGCGAGGGGCCCCGCGCGAAGCGTGGGGATCGACGGCAAGGCGAGTCGCGGCGGCGGCCGACCACGCCAACGCCGCACTCCGGGAAGCGCGCGGAGGCCGCCGCGCGAGCCATCCGGCGAGGGGCCCCGCGCGAAGCGTGGGGATCGACGGCAAGGCGAGTCGCGGCGGCGGCCGACAACGCCAGCGCCGCACTCCGGGAAGCGCGCGGAGGCCGCCGCGCGAGCCATCCGGCGAGGGGCCCCGCGCGAAGCGTGGGGATCGACGGCAAGGCGAGTCGCGGCGGCGGCCGACACGCCAGCGCCGCACTCCGGGAAGCGCGCGGAGGCCGCCGCGCGAGCCATCCGGCGAGGGGCCCCGCGCGAAGCGATCAGCCCCCGAGTGCCTCCACCACGTCCGGCGGCGCCTGCACCAGCTCGATCAGCACGCCCTCGCCGGAACGAGGCGTCGCCTCGTTGCCCTTCGGGTGGATGAAGCAGACGTCGTGGCCGGCGGCGCCTTTGCGGATTCCGCCCGGCGTGAAGCGCACGCCGTTCGCCGTCAGCCATGCCACCGCGGCCGGAAGATCGTCGACCCACAGGCCGATGTGGTTGAGCGCCGGGTCGTGGACCGCCGGCTTCCCCGCAGGGTCGATCGGCTGCATGAGGTCGACTTCGACCTTGAACGGGCCGTGCCCGACGGCGAGGATGTCCTCGTCGACGTTTTCGCGCTCGCTGCGGTAACTGCCCGTCATGGCGAGTCCGAGCAGGTCCACCCACAGCGTGCGCAGCCGCGCCTTGTCGGTCCCGCCGACGGCGACCTGCTGGACGCCGAGGATCCTGAAGGGTCGTGCCGTCATCTTCGCTCCTGTCGTGGTCTTGCCTGGTCCATGACCGCCCCGTCGGTCCGCCCGTCCCCGCCCGGTCACGCCGCGCGCAGCGCGTCGACGATCTTCATCCGCGCGGCGCGCGCGGCCGGCAGGAAGCCGCCGACGAATCCCATCCCCAGCGCGAACGCGAGCGAGGCCGCGACGATGCCCGGCGTCAGCCGGAACGTGAACGCAAGCTCGGCGAACGTCTGGAAGTTCATCGTCGAGATCGACAGCACCTGCATGAACGACGCGGCCACCAGCCCGACGACCCCGCCGACCAGCCCGAGCAGCAGCGACTCGACCAGGAAGGCGGTCAGGATCGACGCGCGCGAGAAGCCCAGCGCCCGCAGCGTACCGATCTCGCCGGTGCGCGACGCGACGCTCGCGTACATGGTGATCATCGCGCCGATGATCGCGCCGATCGAGAAGATCGCCGATATCGTGCCGCCGAGGTAGCTGATGAACTTCGACAGCGTCTCCGACTGGTCGGCGTAGAAGCGGGTCTCCCGCTTGGCCTCGAGCGTCAGCCGCGGATCGGACTCGAGTTCCCGCTTCACCGCGTCGAAGCGGTCCGGGTCCGCGAGCTTGAAGATCAGCGACGAGAACCCCTGCCGCCGAAACGCCTGCAGCATCTGCTCGGCGTCGCCCCAGATCTCCGAGTCGAACCCGGTGCGCCCCGCGTCGAAGCTGCCCACCACGGTCCAGTCGCGCGATCCGAAGCGCATGGTCTCGCCGACGCCCGCGCCGCGGAACCCGCTCGTGATGGCGCGGCCGGTGACGATCTCCGACGTGCCCGGCCGGAACATCCGCCCCTCGACGATCCTGGCCTGCGGCCGCAGCGCCACGCCCTCCGGCGTCACGCCCCGGATCACGACGTTCGCCGGCTTGGCGCTGTCGCGCTTCGTGAGGCTGATCAGGACCACCGGCTCGCGCGACACCAGGCGGTTGCCGTCGGCGCCGGTGGCGATGTCCGGCAGCGTCTCGACGATCGCCGCCTGCTGGCGGTCGATGCCGCTCTGCACCTCGGACTGCGCCGCGCGGCGGATGACGACCACGTTGTCGTCCTGGCCGGTCGCGACGAGCGTCTGCTCGAGGCCCGCGGCCAGCATCAGCACGGTCGCGAACACGTAGACGACGAGCGCCATGCCGCCCGCGGTCAGCGCGGTGGTGAGCCGGCGCGACGCGAGGTTGCGTACGATGTACGTGAACGGGATGGCCATGACGCGATCGCGGGCCGGGCTCAGGCGACGGCGCGCAGCCCGTCGACGACGCGCACCCGCGCGGTGCGCCACGCCGGCAGCCATGCGGCCACGGCACCGATCAGCAGCGCCGCGCCGACCTGCATCGCCACCGTCGCCTCGCTGACGAGGAAGATCGGGAACAGCGAGCCCATCGCATCGGCAAACCACGCGGCGAGCGGGAACGTGAGCGCGATCCCGAGCAGCCCGCCCGCGAGCGCGATGGCCATCGATTCGCCGAAGATCAGCCCGGCGACGTAGCCGTTGCCGAAGCCGAGCGCCTTCATCGTCGCGTACTCGGCCCCGCGCTCGCGGGCCGTCATCGCCATGGTGTTCGCCATCACCGCCATGATGATCACGACGATCACGTACGACACCGCCTGGATCGCGAGCAGGATCGCCTCGGTCATCGCCACGAACGACAGCTGGAACGCCTTCTCGGTCTCGGTCAGGGTCTCGGCCAGCGAGTTCCGGAACGTGGCGTCGATCGCGGTCGACACCTCGGCCGCCTGCTGGGGGTCCTTCAGGCGGACGACGAAGACGCCCGTCTGGTCGGCGCGCCGCGGGTAGATCTTCCTGACCTTCTCGTTCAGCAGGTCCCAGTGGAAGAACATCTGCGACTGGTCCGTGCTCTTGTCGACCCCGTCGTAGATGCCGCGCAGGTTGAACGTCCAGGTTCCCGGGTAGATCGTGCCCCGCAGCGGAATCTGGTCGCCGACCTTCCAGCCGTACTGGTCGGCGAGCTTGCGGCCGACGACCGCCCCCTGGCGATCGGTCAGGAACGCCTTCCGTTCCTCGGGCGGCAGGATGAACTCCGGGTACATGTCGAGAAAGCTCCCCGGGTCCACGGCGAACTGCGGGAAGAAGTTGCGCTCGGTGATGTAGACGCCGCCGAACCAGTTCATCCACGACACCGACTGGACGCCCTCGACCTGCCGGATCTTCTGCGCATAGGTGAGCGGCAGCGGAAACACCAGCGAGACCGAGCTCCGCGTGACCAGCCGCGCACTGGAGCTGGCGTTGGCACCGGCGTACCACGCGTCGACGATCGTGCGCAGCAGGCCGAACGCGGTGATCGCGACGACGATGCCGACGACGGTCAGCGCCGTGCGCAGCTTGTGGCGCAATGCGTTCCTGAGGATGAGCAGCGTGACGAACATGGCCGCGGCTCAGAGGGCGAGCACGCCCTTCTCGAGGTGGATCATCCGGTGCGCCTTCTCGGCGGCCTTGGGGTCGTGCGTGACCATCAGGATCGTCTTCCCGATCTCGCGGTTGAGCCGGTCGAGCAGGTCCAGGATCTCGCCCGCCGTCGTCCGGTCGAGGTCGCCAGTCGGCTCGTCGGCGACGATCAGCGTGGGGTCGGAGATCAGCGCCCGCGCGATGGCCACGCGCTGCTGCTGGCCGCCGGACAGCTCGTTCGGGCGGTGGTCCATGCGGTCCGTGAGACCGACCAGGCCGAGCGCCAGTTCGACGCGCTCGCGCCGGGCGCGTCGGGACAGCGACGTGAGGAGCAGCGGCAGCTCGACGTTGCCGAACGCCGACAGCACCGGCATCAGGTTGTAGAACTGGAAGATGAAGCCGACGTGCGCGGCGCGCCACGCCGCGAGCTCCGACTCGGTGAGCTGCGCGATGTCGACGCCGGCCACGCGGATCTCGCCCGAGGACGGCTTGTCGATGCCGGCGATCAGGTTGAGCAGCGTGGACTTGCCCGAACCCGACGGCCCCATCAGCGCGACGAAGTCGCCGACGGCGACGTCGAGGTTGATGTCGACCAGCACCGGGATCACCTGGCCGCCCCGCACGTAGTACTTGGACAGTCCCCGGACCTCGACCAGCGGCACGGCGGCCGGGGGGGCCGCCGGGGCCGCGGGGCGATCGGATTCGCTCATCGGCGGCGCGGAAAGTGAGCGCGGCCGGCGGTCACTTGGTTGCCGCGCGGGCGAGCGCGCCGGAGCGCAGGTCCGCCGTCGGTCTGGCCACGACGCGTTCGCCGGACTTCACCTCGCCCGTGATCGCCGTCTGCTCGCCGAGCTTCTGCCCGGGCGTCACCGGGACCTCGATCGCCCTGCCGTCGCGCAGCACGAACACCACGGGCTTGCCGTCGCGCGTGACGATCGCATCCGCCGCCACCGTGAGCAGCGTCTTCTGCTGCTCGGGCGAGACCTCCTGCGACAGGAAGGCGACCTTGGCGCTCATCTCCGGGAGCACGCGCGGATCGATGCTGTCGAACTGCACCTTGGTCATTACCGTCGCCTTCGCACGGTCGACCGTCGGCACCATGCGCGAGATGCGTCCGCGAAAGCGCGCGTCGGGCAGCGCGTCGAGCTGGATCTCGGCCGGCTGGCCCACCTTCACCTTCGACAGGCTCGATTCGGAGACGTCGGCCTCGACTTCCAGCGTCGTCATGTCGGCCATCGTGACGACCGCGCCCTTGGAGTCGGCGGCCGACGAGAACGGCGTCACCATGTCGCCGACGTTGGCGCTCTTCGACAGGATCACGCCGTCGAACGGCGCGCGAATGACGGTGAAATCGACCGCCACCTCCGCATTGCGCGCCCCCGCTTCGGCGGCGCCGATGGCGGCGCGCGCGCTGGCCGCGCCGGCGGTCGCCCGTTCGGCGCGCGCCCTGGCGGTATCGACGCTCGCCGCCGACACGAAGCCCTTGGCCAGGAGCTCCTGGTTGCGCTTGAGCTGCGCGAGAGCGTCGCGCTCCTCCGCCAGCATCTGCTCGAGGTTCGCGCGCGCCGCGCGCACGTTCGCCTCGGCGCTCTGCGCCTGCGCCGCGACGTCGCGGCTGTCGATCCGGGCGATGACGTCGCCCGCCCGGACCCGCGAGCCTTCGGCGACGCCGAGCCACTCCAGCCGGCCGGTGGCCTTCGAACCGATCGCCGCCTTGCGCTGCGCAACGACGTAACCGGTCGCGTTGAGCACCACGAACTGCTGCGACGGCGTGGTGGTGACGACCGACGCCGTGGCGACGGTCACCGGCCGCGGCTGCGCGACGTACCACGCCGCCGCCGCGGCGGCGACGACCGCGACCGCGCCGACGATCAGCCAGCGCCGCCGCCGGTGCCCGCGCACGGGCGCGAGACTGCGGTCGAGGCGGAGTCCGGACAGGTCGGGGGACGGTGCGGGATCGGACATGGGACCGTGGTGTGCTGTCGACGCCGGGGGATCCGGCGAGCGCGCATTCTACCCTGCACGCGTCGCCGTCCGCGGCCGGAGCGCCCTGGACGAAGCGGACGAAGCCGACGAGGGCTCAGCCGCTCTCCAGCGGCGGCGTCGTCGCCGTCGTGGCCCGCGCGCCCAGCCACGCCAGCCGCGCGATGATCGCGAGCCCGCCCGCGATCAGCGCGATGCCGGTCCATTCCGTGGGCAGCAGCCGCTCGCCGAAGATCAGCATCGACGACACCAGGGCGATGACGGGAATCGCGAACATCGACAGCGAGGCCGTGCCCGCCGGCAGCCAGCGGAGGACCGCGATCCACAGCAGGAAGCCGCAGGCGGTCGAGATCGCGCCGACGTGAAGGAGCAGGAAGCCCTGCAGCACGCTCCACTGCGTCGTCGGATAGTCGATGACGAGCGGCAGCAGCGACAGCGGCAGCACGCCGACCAGCATCTGCCACGCCATGAAGTTGTGCATGTCGAGGTTGCGCTGGCGCTGGAAATGCTTGGTGGCGACGGTGCCGGCGGCCCAGCCGAAGCCCGAGGCGACGGCCCAGAGCTTGGGCGTGAGGTCGCCGCGCCAGTCCCACGGTGCGACGACCAGGACGAGGCCCGCGGCGGCAAGCGCGATCGCCGCCCACTGCGCGCCGCGGACGCGCTCGCCCAGCACGGGCCACGCGAGCAGCAGCGTCCAGAACGGCATCGTGAACACCAGCACCGAGGTGCGCCCGGCACCGCCCCCGGCGAGCGCCATGGTGGTCGCGCCGAAGTTCAGCGTCGTCTGGAAGAAACCCGTCACCAGCAGGGCCCGCCAGCCCGGCGGCCGGAACGGCCCGCCGCGCGCGGCCAGCACCGCGAACAGCACCGCGATGGCGAGCCACGTCCGCTGGAGGTTGAACACGACCGGGTCGGCATTGCCCAGCGCCGCCTTCATCACCGCCCAGTTGGCACCCCAGATCAGCGTCAGCGCGACCAGCGCGGCCAGCGCGCCGCGGCGGGAGTGGACGCCGATGCGCATCAGCCGGCCAGGAACGATTCGATCACCCGCGCGACGGCCTCGGGCTGATCGTGATGCAGCATGTGGCCGGCGTCCTCGACCACGACCAGCCGACCGCCGCGGATGTGCGCGAGGCGGCGGCGGACGCCTGCCAGCGAGTCGACCGCGCCCTCGCCTTCGGGATGGTCGTCGAGCCACTTCGGGATGTACGAATCGGCGGCGGCGACCCACAGCACCGGCGCCGCGATCGCGCGCCAGACCGCGTACACCTCCTCCAGCCGGTAGACGGTGGGGAACGGCAGCTTGTGCCGCGGGTCCGAGTTCAGCCGCGCCGTGCCGTCCGCAGCGACGTCGGCCCAGTGGCGCGCGATGTGAAGCGCACGGTCGCGCGCGAGCCGGGGGTTGTTCTTCTGCAGGCGGTCGGCGACGGCGTCGAGGTCGCGGTAGGGCGCGAACACCGGCGGCTCGCGCAGCGCGTCGAGCCAGGCCGCGAACTTGCGCGGGGCTGCCGCCGGCTCCTCGTGCGGGATGCCGAAGCCGTCGAGCGACACCACGCGCCGGACGCGCGCCGGGCGCACGCCGGCGTAGTGCATGACGATGTTGCCGCCGAGGCTGTGGCCGACGAGGTTGATCTCTTCCCCGGGGGCGAACGCGTCGGCGAGCGCCTCCAGATCCGCGACGTAGTCGGGGAACCAGTAACCCTGCGGCTGCCAGGCGCTGCGGCCGTAGCCCCGCAGGTCCGGCGCGATCACCCGCCACGAGCCGGCGAGCGCGTCGACCAGGAACTGGAACGACGCGGCGACGTCCATCCAGCCGTGCAGCAGAAAGAGCTTGGGCGCGCCCGGGTCGCCCCAGGTCAGCACGTGCTGATCGAGGCCGCGCAGCGCGATCGTGTTCGACTGCGCCTGCTTCATCACGAGCGCCCGCGCGCCGCTGGTTGCGCGCGGCGACGCCGGTGGGTCGCGCCCGCGGTCACTTCTTCCGGCACAGCGCGAGGCCGTCCTGCCAGCCGGTGCGGTAGTTCATGTCGGCGGCGAAGCGGGTGCCGTCCTTGCGCTCGGCGCCGGTCGCCGACGCGCAGCCGTCGGCGTAGCCCTGGCGATACGGCAGCGGAAAGCCCGACAAATTGACGGCCGGGGGCGGCGGCTCGACGTTGCGGGGCAACGGCGGCGCCGTCGGCTTCGCGCCCGGTTCGTCGGGCGCGACCGTGGCACAGCCGGCGAGCGCGATGGCGACGAGCATCGCCAGCGTCTGCAGCGCGGCGCGTGTTGTGGCGGACAAGGTTCGCATCGGTTCTCGCTTGAGGGAGTAAAATTCTAGCACCCGCAACGCCGCCCTCCCGGATTCCCGCCCGCTTCGCCCATGACCGCCCCCGCCTACGTTCACCTGCGCCTGCACAGCGAGTATTCGATCGCTGACGGAACGGTGCGCGTCGACGACGCGGTCGCGGCCGCGGCGGCCGACGGCATGCCGGCGATCGCGCTGACCGATCTCGCCAACGCCTTCGGGCTGGTCAAGTTCTACAAGGCGGCGCGCGAACGCGGCATCAAGCCGGTGTTCGGCGTCGACGCCTGGATCACGCACGACGCCGAGCGCGACGCGCCGTTTCGCGCGCTGCTGCTCGCGCAGTCGCGGCAGGGCTACCTGCGGCTCGCCGACTGGCTGTCGAGGGCGTGGCGGGAGAACGCGTGGCGCGGCCGTGCGGAATTTCGCCGCGAGTGGTTCGCCGACGGCACCGAAGGGCTGATCGCACTGTCCGGGGCGCGCGATGGCGACGTCGGCCACGCGCTGCTGCAGGGCAACGCCGCCGCCGCCACGAGGGCCGCGCGCGAGTGGTCCGCCTGGTTTCCCGACCGCTACTACCTCGAGGTTCAGCGTGCGGGCCATGCCGACGACGACGCGCTCGTCGCGGCGACCGCCGCGCTGGCCGCGGAAACGTCGCTCCCCGTCGTCGCGACCCATCCGGTCCAGTACCTCAGGCCCGAGGATTTCCGCGCCCACGAGGCCCGCGTCTGCATCGCCGAGGGCTACGTGCTGGCCGATCCGCGGCGGCCGCGCCGGTTCACCACCGAGCAGCATTTCCGCACCCAGGCCGAGATGGCGGCGGCGTTCGCCGACCTGCCCGAGGCGCTCGCCAACAGCGTCGCCATCGCCCGGCGCTGCAACCTCACGATTCCGCTCGGCAAGAACTACCTGCCCGCGTTCCCGACGCCGCCCGGCGTGACCATCGACGAGCACCTCGACGCCGAGGCACGCGCGGGGCTCGAGCGGCGCCTCGCGACGCTGTACCCGGACGCCGCCCGGCGCGACGAGAAGCGCCCCGAGTACGTCGCGCGGCTCCTGTTCGAGACGAAGACCATCGCGCAGATGGGCTTCCCCGGCTACTTCCTGATCGTCGCCGACTTCATCAACTGGGCGAAGGACAACGGCGTCCCGGTCGGTCCCGGCCGCGGGTCCGGCGCGGGATCGCTGGTCGCCTACGCGCTGGGCATCACCGACCTCGATCCGCTGCGCTACCAGCTGCTGTTCGAGCGGTTCCTCAATCCCGAGCGCGTGTCGATGCCCGACTTCGACATCGACTTCTGCCAGGACGGCCGCGACCGCGTCATCGACTACGTCAAGCAGAAGTACGGCGCCGACAGCGTCGCGCAGATCGCCACCTTCGGGACCATGGCGGCGAAGGCCGCCGTCCGCGACGTCGGCCGCGTGCTCGACCTGCCCTACAGCTTCGTCGACGGCATCGCCAAGCTGATCCCGTTCCAGCCGGGCAAGCTGATCACCCTCAGGATGGCGCGGGAGATGGAGCCGCTGCTGGCCGAGCGCGAGAAGAACGAGGAGGAGGTCCGGCAGCTGCTGGAGCTGGCCGAGGCGCTCGAAGGCCTCACCCGCAACGTCGGCATGCACGCGGGCGGCGTGCTGATCGCCCCGGGCAAGCTGACCGACTTCTGTCCGCTGTACACCCCGTCGGGCGCCGACGCCGCGGTGTCGCAGTTCGACAAGGACGACGTCGAGGCGGTGGGTCTCGTCAAGTTCGACTTCCTCGGCCTCACCACGCTGACGATCCTCGACTGGACGCTGCGCTATGTCCGGCGCCTCGATCCGTCGAGCGGCATCGCGCTGGAGACGCTGCCGCTCGACGACAAGGCCGCCTACGAGGTCTTCCGCAACGCCGACACCGCGGCCGTGTTCCAGTTCGAATCGCGCGGCATGCGCGACCTGATGAAGCAGGTGCCGCCGACCCGGTTCGAGGACATCATCGCGCTGGTCGCGCTGTACCGGCCGGGGCCGATGCAGCTGATCCCGGAGTACGTCGCCCGCAAGACCGGCCGCGAGCGCGTCGAGTACCCGGACCCGCGGCTCGAGCCCATCCTGGGGCCGACGTACGGCGTGATGGTGTACCAGGAACAGGTGATGCAGATCGCGCAGGTGATCGGCGGCTACACGCTGGGCGGCGCCGACCTGCTGCGCCGCGCGATGGGCAAGAAGAAGGCCGAGGAAATGGCCAAGCACCGCGACATCTTCGTCGCCGGCGCGGAAAAGGGCGGCATGCCCCGGGGCAAGGCCACCCAGCTGTTCGACCTGATGGAGAAGTTCGCGGGCTACGGCTTCAACAAGTCGCACGCGGCCGCGTACGCGCTGGTCGCCTACCAGACCGCCTGGTTCAAGGCGCACCATCCGGCCGCGTTCATGGCGGCGAACCTGTCGCTGGTGATGGACGACACCGACAAGCTGCGCGCGCTGCACGCGGACACGGTCCACCAGGGGCTCGTCGTGCTGCCGCCCGACGTCAACGCCTCCGCCTGGCGCTTCGAGCCGGTCGACGGCAAGCGCATCCGGTACGGCCTCGGCGGCATCAAGGGCACCGGCGAGCAGGCGATCGCGTCGATCGTCGCCGCGCGCGAGGCCGACGGTCCGTTCCGCGACCTCTTCGACTTCTGCCGGCGCGTCGACAAGCGGCTGGTCAACCGGCGCGTGGTCGAGGCGCTGATCCGCGGCGGCGCCTTCGACCCGATCGACCCGCGCCGCGCCACGCTGTTCGCCTCGGTGGGCATCGCGCTCGCCGACGCCGAGCGCAACGACGCCGCGGGCGCGCAGGTCTCGCTGTTCGGCGACGTGGCGGCGCCGGCGCAGGATTCGCTGGTCGTCACCCGCGAGTGGACCGACGCCGAGCGGCTGACCCACGAGAAGGCCGCGCTGGGGTTCTACCTGTCGGGCCACCCCTACGCCGCCTTCGCCGCCGAGCTCGCCCCGCTGGTCCGCACGCCGCTCGCGGCGCTCGCCCCGCGCAGGGACCCGGTGCTGATCGCCGGCATCGTCGTCGCGCTGCGGATCCAGAACGGTCGTCGCGGCAAGATGGCGTTCGTGACGCTCGACGACGGCGAGGCGCAGGCCGAGGTCGTCGTGTTCAACGAGACCTTCGACGCGGCCCGCTCGCTGCTGCGGGAGGACCAGCTGGTGATCGTCGAGGCGAAGATCACGCCGCGGATGGGCGAAGGCGGCGAGATGCAGGGCATGCGCGTCGCGGCCGAAGCGGTCTTCGACCTGCCCACGCTGCGCAAGCGCCACGCCAGGGTGCTGCGGCTCGCCTGCAACGGCGGCGCCGACGCCAAGCGCCTGTACGAGCTGCTGGCCCCGTTCCGGCCCGGCATCCTGCCCATCGTCGTCGAGTACCGCAACCACGGCGTGGCCGGCGAACTCGAGCTGCCGGACGAGTGGCGGGTCAACCCCGACGAGACGCTGATCGCGCAGCTCGCCGAGTGGCTGGCGCCGGAGAACGTGCGCGTCGTCTACTGAGCAGCCCTCCAGCCCCCGGTCGGGACGCTGCCGCGACCGCCGGACATTTCTGATGCGATCGCTCCTCGACCGCTACGCCGTCTATTGGCGCGCACCCGGCGCTCCGCGATTCATCGCGTACTCGCTGTTCACGCGGCTGCCGCTCGGCACCGTCGGGCTGTCCACGCTGCTGCACGTGCGCGAGCTCAGCGGGTCGATCGCCTTCGCCGGCAGCCTCGTCGGCGTGCAGCTGGTCGCGTCCGCCGTCACGTCGCCGCTGGTCGGCCGCTGGATCGACCGGCGCGGCCCCGGTCCGGCGCTGGCCGCCACCGGCATCGTGAGCCCGCTCGCGATGCTGTTCCTGCTGTTCGCGGAGCCGCTGGCGCTGACGCGACCGGCGATGCTGGCGGCGGCGGCGCTCACCGGCGCCTTCGCGCCGCCGATCACCGTGCTCACCCGCGCCGCGCTGCGGCACCGCTTCACCGACGAGACGCAGCGCCGCCTCGCGTTCGCCGTCGACGCGGTGCTGCTGGAGCTCGCATACACGATCGGTCCGGCGCTGATCGCCGTCGCCGTCGCGCTGGCGTCGCCGCGCGCCGCGTTCGTCGTCGCGCTGGCCTGCACCGCCGCCGCCGTGCCGCTGCTGGTCGCTTCGGGCGGGCTCGCCTGGTGGCGGCGCGAGCCGCCCGGCCAGCGTCACTTCCTGGGCCCGCTCACCGAGCCGCGCCTGCTGGCGCTGTACGCCGCCACCTTCGCGCTGACGATGACCTTCGGCGCGCTCGAGGTCGGCTATCCCGGCTTCGCCGGCGCGATCGGCAGCGCCCCCTGGGGGCCGGCGCTGGTGGCGGTCAACTCGGTCGGCAGCGCGGTGGGCGGCCTCGTCTACGGCGCGCTGCAGTTCCGGCTGCCGGTCGAGCGGCAGCTGCCCCGGATCGTCGCGCTGCTCGCACTGCCGGTGGCGCTGCACGCGCTCGCCGGCGCGCCGTGGCCGCTGCTGCCGCTGGCATTCGCCGCGGGCCTGCTGATCGCGCCGGCGATGACCGCGGTGACGCTGCTGGTCGCCCGCGTCGCGCCGCCGCGCTACGCGACCGAGGCGTTCACCTGGTCGTCCACGGCCATCGTCACCGGCGTCGGCGCCGGCATGGCGGCCGGCGGGATGCTGGTCGAGCACGCGGGCTGGGCCGCCGCGTTCCTGCTGGCGGCCGCGTCGGCGCTGGTCGCCTCCGCGCTGGCGCTGCGCCTCGGCGCGCTGTCCACGCGCTGAACCGGACCGCCCGCGGCGACGCGCGTCGAGCGGCCCGCCGCGCGCCGTTCCCATTCGCTACAATCGTCATCTTCCCAACCGCAGCGACCGCCATGACCATTCCCGCCACCATGCGCCACGCCACGTTCGAGCGACCCGGTCCGCCCGAGGTCATCGTCGTCGGCACCGGCGCGGTGCCGCGGCCCGGGCCAGGCGAAGTGCTGATCGAAGTCGCTTTCGCCGGCGTCAACCGGCCGGACTGCCTGCAGCGCGCCGGCGCGTATCCGCCGCCGCCGGACGCTTCGCCGATCCTCGGTCTCGAGGTCGCCGGCCGCGTCGCCGCGCTCGGCGAAGGGGTCGCGACCTGGCGGGTCGGCGACACCGTCTGCGCGCTGGCGCCCGGCGGCGGCTACGCCGAGTACTGCACCGCCCCGGCGGCCTGGTGCCTGCCCGTTCCGGCGGGCCTGACGGTGGCGCAGGCGTCCGGCCTGCCCGAGAACGTGTTCACCGTGTGGAACAACCTGTTCGACCGCGGCCGCCTCGTCGCCGGCGAAACGGTGCTGGTGCACGGCGGCAGCAGCGGCATCGGCCTCACCGCGATCCAGCTCGCGAAGCGCTTCGGCGCAACCGTGATCACGACGGCGGGCAGCGCGGAGAAGGTCGCGTTCTGCCGCGCGATCGGCGCCGACCACGCGATCGACTACCGGACCGAGGACTTCGTCGCCGAGGTCGCGCGAATCACCGGCAGGCGCGGCGTCGACGTCGTGCTCGACATGGTCGGCGGCAGCTACATCGAGAAGAACCTGAAGTGCCTGGCGCTCGAGGGGCGGCTGCTGCTGATCGCGTTCCTGCAGGGCGGGCGCGTCGAAGCGGACTGGCGGCCGATCATGATGAAGCGCCTCACGGTGACCGGCTCGACGCTGCGCGCATCGCCGTTCGAGCGCAAGGCGGCGCTGGCGCGCGCGCTGGCCGAGAAGGTCTGGCCGCTCTACGCCAGCGGCGCGGTCAAGCCGGTGGTGCACGCGACGTTCCCGCTGGCGGAGGCGGCGAAGGCGCACGCGCTGATGGAAACCTCGGCGCACATCGGCAAGATCCTGCTCGACGTCGGCGCCGGGCGCTGACCGCGCGGCGGCGGCCGGGGCGTCAGTACGTCGCGCGCCCGCCGGACAGGTCGAACACCGCGCCGGTCGAGAACGAGCAGTCCTCGCTCGCCAGCCAGCACACCATCGCCGCGATCTCCTCGACCGTGCCGAAGCGGCCCAGCGGGATCTTCGACAGCATGAAGTCGATGTGCTGCTGCGTCATCTGGTCGAAGATCGCCGTGCGCACCGCGGCCGGCGTCACGCAGTTGGCGCGGATGCCGGTCTTCGCGAGTTCCTTGCCCAGCGACTTGGTCAGGCCGATGACGGCGGCCTTCGACGCGCTGTAGGCCGGCGCGTTCGGGTTCCCTTCCTTGCCGGCGACCGACGCGATGTTGACGATGCGGCCGTAGTCGCGCTGCTGCATCACCGGCACGACGAACTTGTTGCACAGGAACACGCCGTGCACGTTGACGTCGAACACGCGCTTCCAGTCGTCGACCGGGTAGTCCCAGGTCGTCGTGTTCGGCCCGGTGATGCCGGCCGAGCACACCAGCGCGTCGATGCGCCCGAACGCCGCGGCGGTCGCCCTGGCGGCGGCTTCGACGCTCGCGGCGTCGGCGACGTCGACCGCCTGCGTCAGCGTGTCGCCCCCGAGTGCCGACTGCGCCTTCTTCAGGGCGACGGCGTCGCGGTCCCACAGCGCCACGCGCGCGCCGCTGGCGACGAGGCGCTGCGCGACGGCGAAGCCGATGCCGGCCGCGCCGCCGGTGACGACCGCGGTGCGGCCCTTGAAGTCGAGTTGGTTCATGACGGCAGTCCCCCGCAGGCGAAAGTTCGCAGGATAGCAACGCGGCGCGGCGGCGTGGGCTTTTCTTGACGGCGATCAGGACCGGCGCGCGGCGCGACTTCCAAACTGGAGGTCCACCCTCGGGCATTGGTGATCATGTCTGCCCGCATCACGTGGCGCACCGTCTGGCCTCTCCTCGCGGCGCGCCACGCGACGAAGCCGGCGGGAACCTGCCCGCCGTCCGGCGCGGTTCGCCTGTCCCGATCTGCCGGAGACCACCATGAGCAAAGTCCCGTTTCGGCGTCTTGCCCCGGCGGCGCTCGCGCTGTGCGCGCTCGCCGTCGCGTCCGCGGCCGACGCCGCGTCGCAACGCACCTTCGTCGCCTCGTACGGCAGCGATGTCAGCGCCACCTGCAGCCTCGCCGCCCCCTGCCGCGCCTTCGCCGCGGCCATCGCCCAGACCAACCCCGGCGGCGAGGTCATCGTCCTCGACTCCGCCGGCTACGGGCCCGTGACCATCGCCAAGGCCGTTTCCATCATCGCCCCGGCCGGCGTCTACGCCGGGGTCTCGGTGGCCACCGGCGACGGCATCGTCGTGAACGCCGGCGCCACCGACGTGGTCAAGCTGCGCGGCCTGCGCCTCAACGGCACCGGCGGCGCCAACGGCATCGTCGCCACGGCGGTCGGCCTGCTCGACATCGCCGGCGTCGAGGTGACCGGCTTCACCAGCCGCGGGCTCGACTTCGCGGCGCCGGACGGGCAGTTGCTCGTCGCCAACTCGGCGTTCACCGGCAACGGGGGCGACGGCCTGCACGTCGAGTCGGCTTCGACCCGGGCCCTCGCCACGCTGGTCCGGTCGCGGTTCGACCGCAACGTCAATGGCGCCGTGATCGGCGCCAACGCTCGCGCCGCGATCACCGAGAGCAGCGCGTCGTACAACTCGTCCAACGGCATGTTCGTGAAGGGCGGCAGCACGGCCAACATCGGCGACTGCACGATCGCGTCCAACGACGCCGGAGCGTACGGAATCACGGTCCGCGAAGCGGGCTCGTCGGTGAACATCTCGCGCTGCAAGGTCGCCGGTGGAGCGTACGGGATCTATGTTGCCGATCCGGGCACGAAGGCCGCGGTCGCCGACACGACAGTGACCGCTTCGAGCGCAGCAGGCATTTCGGCCGGCATCGGCGCGCAGGTCACGGCCGAACGCTGCACGGTAAGCGCGAGCCTCCATGGCTTCGTGTCCGGCATCACAGGCAGCGTCATCTACGTGTCGAACTCGACCGTCGTCGACAACACTACCGACGCCTTCTATCTGTACCAGCCGGATTCGCTGGTCTACTCGCGCAACAACAACACGGTGCGCGGAAACGGCGCGACCTCGACCGGTCCGGGAACGTTCACCACCTTCCCGGCGCAGTGACGCCACCGTTACGGGGCGGGAGCCACTCGCGACAACCGCCCCGCCAACGGCTTGCTGGTCTGCAGTCGGGTGCCGGCACCAGGGGTCGAACCCGGGACCTTCGGTTTACAAAACCGCTGCTCTGCCAACTGAGCTATGCCGGCGAACGGTCATTTTACCTTCCCGAGGCGGCCCCAAGCCGATCAGCGCGCCGCGATGGCGCTTCCGCGCGGATCGCAATCGGGGCGACGATCGGAAAAAAATCCGCGAATGCACTTGCCTTGATCGTCCGCTGCAGACATCATGCGCCGGTCCCGCAATTTCGATCCCGCTCATGAGAGGCGCGGCCCCGGTCGCCCCGGTGCATCTGCACCGCGATCCTGCGGGCACCGACGACTGCCGATGCCCGTGTCTCTGCCACTTCCTCTGCCACTTCCTCCCCCTCTTCCCCTGCCGCGCCTGCCACCGCTTCGCCGCCTGCTTCGCCTCGGATCGCTGCTGCTGGTCTTCGTGACCGCCACCGCCGGCGCGACCGTGCCGCTCGACGTCGCCGTCCACCGCACCGCGCTGGCGCGGCTGCTGCTCGATTACAACCGCGACGGCGTCCCGGACCGGACCGTCGGCTGGGCCGTCGCCCCCGAGCGCGCGCTCGCCGCCGACATGAACCGCGACGGCCTCGACGACCTCGTGACCTACCGCGCCGGCGTCTGGAGCATCGACTACGATCTCGACGGCGTCGCCGACACCGTCACCATGTTCGGTGGCGCACCCGGGGACACGCCGCTGGTGGGCGACTTCGACGGCGACGGCAACGTCGACTTCGCCATCTTCCGCAATGGCCAGTGGTACGTCCGCTACCGCGGCGCCAGCGTGCCTGACGGCGAGTTCAATTTCGGCGCCCCGGGCGACATCGCGCTGGCCGCGGACGTCGACGGCAACGGCACGGCCGACCGGATCATCTACCGCGCCGGCCAGTGGCTGGTCGATCTCGACCGCGACGGCATCGTCGACGAGATCTCCGGGCTGGGAGGCGCCCCGGCCGACCGGCCCTTCGCCGTCGACTGGGACGGCGACGGCGGCGCCGATTACGGCGTGTTCCGCGACGGCTACTGGTACGTGCTGACGCGGCCGCTGACGATGACGGCCAAGCTGGTCGTCCACGCCTACGGCGGCCCCGGGGACGTGCCGCTCGCCGGGCGCCTCGATCGCGCGCTGACCGCGCCGAAGTTCCGCGAGGCCGGCAGCGGTTACGCCGTGTACCGGCCCGGCAGCCCCCAGTCCGAGGCGGCGTTCCTGCTGCGGATGCTGCGCGCCGACGACGCCGACCTCAACCTCGATCCCGGCGTCGACGGCACGCCGCTCGCCGCCGACGTCGACGGCACCGGCCGCGCCGCGCTGCTGCTGTACGCGGGCGGCGCCTGGTTCGTCGACCGCGACTTCGACGGCGCGTCCGACGACGTCTACGTGTTCGGCGGCGCGCCGGGCGACGTGCCGCTCGCCGGCGACGTCGACGGCGACGGCCGCGCCGACCTCGTCGTCTACCGCGACGGCCTCTGGTACGTCAGCACCGGGCGCAACGCCGAGGCGACGGTGTTCCGCAGCTTCGGCGGCGCGCCGGGGGACGTCCCCGTGCTGGGAGACCTCGACGGCAACGGCCGGGCGGACATCGGCGTCTACCGCCAGGGCTGGTGGCATTTCGACCTCGACGGGGACGGCATCGTCGACCGGATCTACGCCTTCGGCGGCGCTCCCGAGGACGTGCCGCGCGTCACCGACTGGAACGGCGACGGGCGCGGCGACCTGGTGATCTTCCGCGCCGGCACCTGGTTCGTCGCGACCGAGCCGGTCGACAGCCTGCCCACCGCGCAGTTCTCGTTCGGCGCGGCCGGCGACGTCCCCGTCGTCGGTCGCTTCGTGCTGCGCACCGCGGCGGCGCCGGTGCTGTTCGCGGCCACCGGGGTGCCGCTGCCGGCACCGCAGGCGGGGCTGCTGACGCCGGCGATCGCCGATCTCGACGGCGACGGCCGCGCCGAACCGCTGACCGGGCGGGTGTCGACCGCCGGCGCCGTGGTCGGCGTCGACCTTGCCGCCGCGGGTCTCTCCGGGCTGTTCGCCCCGGGGCGGATCAATCGCGACTGCCGGCTCGCGGATTTCGACGGCGACGGCCACGTCGACGCGGTGTGCAACACCTACCAGTCGATCGCCGACGACGCGGGTGTCGCCCGCCTGTTCCGCGGCAACGGCGCCGGCGCGTTCGCCGAGGACACCGCGTTCGCGGCGCTGAACCTGCGCGGCTACGGCGAGACCATCGTGGTCGCGGACTTCGACAACGACGGCGACGTCGACCTGTTCGTCCCCTACTACAGCCACAACGACCCGTCCGAGCACTCGTACCTGCTGCGCAACGACGGCACCGGGCACTTCGTCGACGTCGCGGCCGCGGCCGGGGTCGCGCTGCAGGGTGTCACCGCCGACCACCGGGTCGAAGGCGCGCAGGCCGTCGACTACGACGACGACGGCCGGATCGACCTCTACGTCGGCGGGCGGCTGTTCCGCAACACCGGGGCGCTCGTCTTCGCCGACGTCACCGGCCAGGTCGGGCTCCCGGGCACGTTCGACGAAGGCATCAAGTTCCTCGACTGGAACAACGACGGCCGCATCGACCTGGTCATCCACCATCCGACCACCGGTCCGGTGGTCTGGCAGAACGACGGCGCGCAGTTCAACCGGCGCGACCTCACGCCGACCTACCTCAACGCCGACATCTTCGGCATCAATGCGGCCGACCTCAACGGCGACGGCCGCGAGGACCTGGTCGTCTCCGGCGGCCTGTACACGACGCCGTACGTCCTGCTCAACACCGGCGCCCGGTTCGAGCGCAACCCGGTGTCGCTGCTGGAGGAAATCGCGTTCGGGCCCGTCGTCGCGCACGATTTCGACGGCGACGGGCGGCTCGACCTGATGCTGTCGGCGTCGCCGCGCCCGCCGCTGGTCGCGCGGAACATCTCGCCCGACGTCAACCGCGCGACGATCGTCGTCGAGGTCGTCGACGCCGCGGGCCGGCGCAACCAGTTCGGGCGCGTCGTCCGCGTCACGCCGTCGGCGGCGTCGGGCACGACGATGACGCGGGTGGTCGACGGCGGCTCGGGAATGCTGGCGCAGGGCGCCTATCCGCTGACCGTCCACACGCCGTGGGCGGGCAACCACCGGGTCGAGGTGCGCTACGCGACCGGCCTGGTCGCCTTCGACGCGGCACCCGGCGCCCGGGTGCGCGTGTTCCCCGACGGGCACGTCGAGGCGCTCTGACCGCCAGGCCCTGCTCGCCGTCCCCTACTTGATGACCTGAAGGTGCGACGGCCGCGGCCGCGGCTTCCCGTCGGCCTCGTCGCGCTTGTCCTTGTCCAGCGCCGCGTCGATGTCGGATTCCTCCGGCGCGGTGACCGCCGCCAGCGACGCCGCGGCATCCTGCGCCACGGTGAACGCGAAGCCGTACCCGGTCTCCTTGGCGAAGATGCCGGCGACGGCGGCCATCGGCACCGCGACTTCCTGCGACGAGCCGTTGAAGCGGGCCGAGAACTGGACCCACTCGTTGTCGATGGTCAGCTTGCGCGTCGCTGCGGTGCTGACGTTGAGCACGATCTCGCCGTTCTTCACGTAGGCGACGGGCACGCGCGTCGAGCCGTTCACCTTGACGGCGAGGTAGGGCGTGAGGCCGTTGTCGGCGCACCATTCGCAGATGGCGCGGACCAGGTAGGGCTTGGCGGACTGCTCGGACATGGGCGGCAGGATACTACGCGGGGGCCGCCGCCCGTCAAGCGGCCGGCCGGGGCGCCCCGGCTACTTCCGCATCCCGCGTTCGGCGGAGGTCAGCGCCTCGGAGAACGCCGGCCGCGCGAACAGCCGCTCGGCGTACTTCATCAGGGGGGCGGCCTGCTTGGGCATCTGGATGCCGTAGTAGTCGAGCCGCCACAGCAGCGGCGTGATGGCCACGTCGAGCATCGAGTACTCCTCGCCGAGCATGTGCTTGTGCTTGGCGAACACCGGCGCGATCTGCATCAGGCTGTCGCGCACCAGCGCGCGCGCCTTCTCGATCTGCTTCTGGTTGTTGCCCTCGAGCGCGTCGATGTGGATGAACAGCTCCTTCTCGAACCGGTGCAGGAAGAGCCGGGCGCGGGCGCGCATCACCGGGTCCGCCGGCATCAGCTGCGGGTGCGGGAAGCGCTCGTCGATGTACTCGTTGATGATGTTGGACTCGTGCAGGACGAGGTCCCGCTCGACCAGCACCGGCACCTGGTTGTAGGGGTTCATCACCGCGAGGTCCTCGGGCTTGTGGTCGAGGTCGACGTCGATGATCTGGAAGTCCATCCCCTTCTCGTGCAGCACGATGCGGCAGCGCTGGCTGAAGGGATCGGTGGTGCCGGAATAGAGTGTCATCATGATGCGGGACTCCTCGCTGGGGGCGCGGGCGGCTCTGGCGGCCGGGCAGGATAGGTGGAGGCGGCGGCGCCGAAAGCAACGGGGCAGGAGCGGCGCCCCTGCCCCGGAAACGGCGTCGCGGCGGGGTTCTAGTGGATGTCCTTCCAGTACTCGCGCTTGAGCCAGTACGCGAACACGAACAGGACGCCGAGGAAGATCAGCACGATCATCCCCAGATTGATCCGCTGGTTGCGCGCGGGCTCGGCCATGTAGTCGAGGTAGTTGACGAGGTCGGCGGCGAACGCCCGGTACTGGTCGGGCGTCATGGTCCCCGGCGTGGCGACTTCGAGCGTCGACAGGATGTACTTGTGGTTGGGCGCCGGGGCGACCCCGGCGAGCCGCTTCGCGGCCAGCGCTGCACCCTGCGCCTCGGCGTGCGATTCGAACTCCCGGGTGACGAGCTTCTGCGACCCCCCGACGTCCCACAGCACGTGCGGCATGCCGACGGCGGGGAACACCAGGTTGTTCCAGCCGGTCGCCGAGGTGTCGTCGCGGTAGAAGCCCAGGAAGTAGTTGTAGAGCCAGTCGCTGCCGCGGACGCGGGAGATGACCGACAGGTCAGGCGGCGGCTTGCCGAACCACGCGCGGGCGTCGGCCGCGGGCATCGCCACCGTCATCGTGTCGCCGATCTTGGCGTTGCCGAGGATCAGGTTGTCCCGGATCTCCGCCTCGGTCAGGCCGAGGTCGGTGAGCCGGTTGTAGCGCATGAACCGCGCGGTGTGGCAGTTGAGGCAGTAGTTGACGAACGTCCGCGCGCCGCGCTGCAGCGACTCGTTGTCGAGACGGTTCACCGGCGCGGGCTCGAGGCGCAGCTCGGGTCCGCTGGAGGCCCGCGCCGGGCCGGCCGAAACCACGACGAGGCCTGCGGTCAGCGCGACCGCGGCGAGAAGGGTCGAAAGCTTGTTCATCACATCGTCACCCTGTCCGGTTCCGGCTTGGTCTTGTCGCGCGCCGTGTACCACGGCATCAGCAAGAAGAATAGGAAGTACACGACGGTCAGCACCCGCGACACGACGGTGGCGATGTCCGCCCCGCCGACCACCGGCAGCTTCTCCCCGAACTGGCCCCAGACCGTGACCGGAACCACGCCGAGGTAGCCCAGCACGAGGAAGGCCACGACGAACGCCGCGAGCCAGCCCTTGTACAGGCCGCCCCGGTAGCGGATCGACTTGACCTTGCCGCGGTCGAGCCAGGGCAGCGCGAAGAAGATCATCACCGCCGCGCCCATCACCAGCACGCCCCAGACCTGCGTGCCGAAGTACGACGGCACCGCGCGGAGCATCGCGTAGTACGGGGTGAAGTACCAGACCGGCGCGATGTGCGCGGGCGTCTGCAGCGGGTCGGCCGGCAGGAAGTTGTTCGCCTCGAGGAAGTAGCCGCCCATCTCGGGGACGAAGAACACGATGCTCGAGAACACCGCCAGGAACACGACGACGCCGACGATGTCCTTCACCGAGTAGTACGGGTGCGAGTAGATGCCGTCGAGCGGCAGGCCGGTCTTGGGGTCCTTCGGCTGCTTCTTGATCTCGACGCCGTCCGGGTTGTTGGACCCGGTCTCGTGCAGCGCCATCAGGTGCGCCGCGACCAGTCCCAGCAGCACCAGCGGCAGCGCGATCACGTGGAACGCGAAGAAGCGGTTCAGCGTGATGTCGGAGATCGTGTAGTCGCCGCGGATCCAGACCGCGAGGTCCTCGCCGATCACCGGGATCGCCGCGAACAGGTTGACGATCACCTGCGCGCCCCAGAACGACATCTGGCCCCACGGGAGCAGGTAGCCGAAGAACGCCTCGCCCATCAGCGCGAGGTAGATGCAGCAGCCGATGATCCACGTCAGCTCGCGCGGCTTGCGGTAGCTGCCGTACATCAGCCCGCGGAACATGTGCAGATAGACCACGACGAAGAACATCGAGGCCCCGGTCGAGTGCATGTAGCGGATCAGCCAGCCCCACTTGACGTCCCGCATGATGTACTCGACCGACTCGAAGGCCTTGGCCGCGTCGGGCTTGTAGTTCATCGTCAGGAAGATGCCGGTGACGATCTGCAGCACCAGCACCAGCGCGGCGAGCGAGCCGAAGTAGTACCAGAAGTTGAAATTCTTCGGCGCAATGTACTTCCCCCACTGCGACTCCCAGAGCGCGGTGAGCGGGAAGCGGTCGTCGATCCAGTTCAGAATTTTCTGCATGGCCGTCTTTCCGTTACGCCGACTTGCCGTCGTCGCCGATCAGCACTCTGGTTTCCGAAACGTACTTGTGCGGCGGCACGACCAGGTTCGTCGGCGCCGGCACCCCCGAGTAGACCCGGCCGGCGAGGTCGAATTTCGACTGGTGGCACGGGCAGAAGAAGCCGCCGAGCCACTCGGGACCGAGGTCGGCCGGGGCGATGTCCGGGCGGAACGTCGGCGAACAGCCGAGGTGCGTGCAGATGCCGACGGCGACCAGGAGCTGCGGCTTGATCGACCGGTGCTCGTTGCGGCAGTAGTCGGGCTGCTGGGGCTGCGTCGACTTGGGATCGGCGAGGCGGGCGTCGAGCTTCGGCAGCGAGGCGAGCATCGGCTGCGTGCGGTTGAGCAGCCAGACGACCTTGCCGCGCCACTCGACGTCGATCTTCTGGCCCGGCTCGAGCTTCGAGATGTCGACCTCGACCGGCGCGCCGGCCGCCCGGGCCCGCTCGCTGGGAAACATCGACATCACGAACGGCGTCGCCGCGGCCGCCACCCCGACGCCCCCCACGACGCTCGTCGCGCCGATCAGGAAGCGTCGCTTCCCCTTGTTAACCGTTGCTTCCGCCATGTCGAAACGTCCCTTGGAAAGCGCGAGGCCGACCCGACCGGGACGGCGCGAAACCCCAAACCTTGCAATTATAAGGGAATTCATGCGCCCGCCGGAAGCCTCGAACGCTGGCGAGTCCTCTTTGCCTCATCGAATCAGCGGGTTGGGCCGCAAATTCCGGTCGGACCGACAGTGTCGGCCGCGACCCGATGCCGCAGCGCAACAAGTGTCTATAATCGAGCCGGGAAACCTTTTGGGATCGCTCCGTGCTCCGCAAGCTGTGGTTGATTTTCGCGCAGGCCTGCACCGTCGCCGTGGCGGTGCTGTTCGTGGTCGCGACGCTGCGCCCGGACCTCGTGCCCCGCCTCGCCCCGAAGAGCGGCAGCGTGGTGCTGGTCCAGGAAACGCCCGCCCCGGCGGCTGCGGCGGGCCCGGCCGCGCGCCGCGCCGACACCTACGCCGACGCGGCGGGGCGGGCGATGCCCGCGGTCGTCAACATCTACACCAGCAAGGAAATGGGCCGGCGGCACCCGCTGGTCGACGACACGATCCTGCGCCGGTACTTCCCGGACCTGGCCGAGCGACTGCCCCGCGCCCGGCAGACCAGCCTCGGCTCGGGCGTCATCGTCGCGCCCGAGGGTTTCGTGCTGACGAACTACCACGTCATCGACGGCGCCGACGACATCCAGCTCGTGCTCGCCGACGGCCGCCGCATCGCCGCGAAGGTCCGCGGCGCGGACCCGGAGTCCGACCTCGCCGTGCTGAAGGCCGACAGCGACAGCCTGCCCGCGATCACCTTCGGGTCGCTGGACAAGCTCCAGGTCGGGGACGTGGTGCTGGCGATCGGCAACCCGTACGGCTTCGGCAACACGGTGACGATGGGCATCGTGTCGGCGCTCGGCCGCAACCACCTGGGCATCAACCGCTTCGAGGACTTCATCCAGACCGACGCCGCCGTAAACCCGGGCAACTCGGGCGGCGCGCTGGTCGACACCGCGGGCAACCTGGTCGGCATCAACAGCGCGATCTTCTCGCAGACCGGCGGCTCGATGGGCATCGGTTTCGCGATTCCGGTGTCGCTGGCCCGCAGCGTGCTCGAGCAGATCATCCGCGACGGCGAGGTCACCCGCGGCTGGTTCGGCATCGAGCCGCAGGACGTGACCCCGGAACTCGCGAAGGCGCTGGCGCTCGACGTGCCGGGGGTCGTGATCCGCGGGGTCGTGCGCAACGGCCCGGCCGACCGGGCCGGCATCCGGGCACGCGACGTGGTGCTGGAGATCGACGGCAAGCCGACGCGCGACACGCCGGCGCTGCTCGCGCGCATCGCCGAGATCGCGCCGGGATCGGCGACGAAGGTGAAGCTGTGGCGCGCCGGCATCGCCGCCGACGTCGAGGTGACGGCCGGCAAGCGGCCGGCCGCGGAGCGCTGAAGGCGCGGGTCGGGCTCAGGCCGACGCGCTGTCGGCGTCGGGCTCCGCCGCCGGCTTGGGCGGGGGGAAGAACCGGCAGAGGATGATGCCCAGCTCGTAGAGCAGGCACATCGGGATCGCCAGCATGAGCTGCGACACCACGTCCGGCGGCGTGATCACCGCGGCGATCACGAAGGCCCCGACGATCACGTAGCGGCGGATGTCCTTCAGCTTCGCGATCGTCACCATCCCGAGCCGGTGCAGCACGACCAGCACGACCGGGGTCTCGAACGTCACCCCGAACGCGAGGAACATCCAGAGCACGAACGACAGGTACTTGTCGATGTCGGTCATCATCTGCACGCCGGCCGGCGCGTACGCGACGAAGAACTTGAACACCCACGGGAACACGAGGAAATAGGCGAAGGCCATCCCGGCGACGAAGAACAGCATGCTCGACACGATCAGCGGCACCACCAGCTTCTTCTCGTGCTGGTAGAGGCCCGGGGCGACGAACGCCCAGATCTGGTAGAGCACGAACGGCAGCGCGATGACGAACGCCGCCATCAGCGTCACCTTCAGCGGCACCAGGAACGTGCCGGTGACGTCGGTGGCGATCATGGTGGCACCCGCCGGCAGCACCTGCAGCAGCGGCGCGGCGAGCAGCGCGTAGATGTCCTTCGCCCACGGGAACAGCGCGAGCAGCGCGATCAGGATCGCGAGCACCGAGCGGATGAGCCGCGTGCGCAGCTCGACCAGGTGCGAGATGAAGCTTTCCTGCGGGGTCTCGGGCGCGGGCGAGGGCGAGGGATCGGACATAGGAGGCGGGCCGCGCGCGTCAGCCGCGCTCGAAACCGGGCAGCGACGCCTGGCGAACCGGTTCGGAGGCCGGGCCGGGGGGAGCCGCGGCCGGCGCGGCCGGAGTCTCGGGCGGGGTCGAGACCTCGGGCAGCGCCGACGCCCCGGCGCCGGCTGTGGCCGGCGGCCCGGCCGTCTCGCCGGAGAGATCCTTCTCGACGTTCCTCACGCCGGCTTCCATCTCCCGCGTCGCGCTGTCGAACGACGACTCGATGTCGCGTGCGGCCGACTGCACCTCGGTCCGCAGCTTGCGCAGCTCGTCGAGCTCCATTTCGCGGTTGATGTCGGCCTTGACGTCGGACACGTAGCGCTGCAGCCGCCCGAACAGGTGGCCGAGCGTGCGCGCCGTCTTCGGCAGCTTCTCGGGGCCGATCACGATCAGCGCCACGACGGCGATGAGGACGATTTCGGAGAAGCCGATATCGAACATGGGAAGGAACGGCGCGCGCCGCGACGGCCCGCCGGCCGGCCGCCGCGCGGCCCGGATCGGGTCCCGCGCGGGTCAGCCGGTCGCGCGGTCGGTCAGGACTTGGCCGCGGTCTCGCGCTTCACTTCGGCGTCGATCGTCTTGCCGGGGATCTGCTGCGGCGTGGCGTCGGCCGCCTGCCTGGTGGTCGCGTCCGCCTCGTCGTTGGCGCCCTTGACGCCTTCCTTGAAGCCCTTGACCGCGCCGCCCAGGTCCTGCCCGATGTTGCGCAGTTTCTTGGTGCCGAAGATCAGCACCACGACGACCAGAACGATCAGCCAGTGCCAGATGCTCATCGAGCCCATGCGAATTCTCCGTTAGTTGCTCTTGCGCACGATCATCGGTCCGAGGGGGTCGGGACCGCCGATCACGTGCAGATGGACGTGCTGTACTTCCTGCCGGCCGACCCGGCCGGTATTGACGATGGTGCGAAAGCCGTCGGTGGCGCCGAGATCGCGGGCGATCTTCGGTGCCACCGCGACGAGCCGGCCCAGTGCCGCCTCGTGCTCCGGCGCGGCGTCGTACAGCGTCGCGACGTGTTCCTTCGGGACGACCAGCACATGCACCGGCGCGACCGGCTGGATGTCGTGGAACGCCAGCACGAGGTCGTCCTCGTACACCTTCTTCGCGGGGATCTCGCCCCGCACGATCCGGCAGAAAATGCAGTCCTGCACCGCGTTGGCCTCCGTCGCCAGTCCCTGCCGTCATTCCCGCCCGGGCGCATCCGCCGCCGCGGCCATCGCCGCGTGGATCGCCCGTTCGAGTCCGGCCACGTCGCCGGTGCCGATGATCACCGGGCGTTCCGCCCGCAGTTCCAGCCGCACGGCATCGCGGCCGGACACATTGTATAGCCAGCCCGAAGGCGTCCAGTGGGCGCCCCAGCCCCACCATACGCGCGTCCGGACGGCGTCGCAGCGGACGATCGACGTCAGCGGGATCCGGCGGCCGTAGAACCCGACACCCAGCCGCGCGCGAACTTCCGCCGCGTTGACCTCCACGGTCATCCAGCCGTTCAGCAGCACCGCCAGCACCAGCACGCCGGCCAGCGCCCAGAGCGTCCATCCGGCTTCGGCCAGCGTCGACGCCGGCCGCGTCAGCGCAAAGACGCCGGTCAGCAGCACGCCGACCACGGCGGCCGCGACGAACAGCCCGCCGATCTGGACCCGCCGGTAGGGAAGCGGCGCGCCGGTCGTCACTTCGGCCGGGCGGCCTTTTCCGCATGTCCCGACCGGCCCTCGCGGCGCTCGAGCTCGGCCCGCACGTCGGCGGGTCCCAAGCCATGTCGCGCCAGCAGCACGAGACAGTGGAACCACAGATCGGCCACTTCGGCCACGATGCGGATTTTATCACCGTCCTTCGCGGCCATGACCGTCTCGGTCGCTTCCTCGCCGATCTTCTTCAGGATCGCGTCGTCGCCCTTCGCCAGCAGCGAGGCGACGTACGACGTGCCCGGGTCGGCGCCGCGGCGCGCGGCGATGGTCGCGGCCACCCGGTCGAGGGCGTCGCCGGCGCCCTCGGACGCCGCAGCGGGACGGGAGCTCGGATCAGTCATGCCCGTAGATCGCCTTCGGGTCCTTCAGCACCGGTTCGACGTCGACCCAGCGCTCGCCGTCGAGCCGCAGGTGGAAGCACCGCTCGCGCCCCGTATGGCAGGCGATGCCGCCCTGCTGCTCGACCACGATGAGGATCGCGTCGCTGTCGCAGTCCAGCCGGATCTCGCGCACGCGCTGCACGTGCCCCGACTGCTCGCCCTTGTGCCACAGCGCCCGGCGGGAGCGCGACCAGTAGTGCGCCTCGCGCGTGGCGGCGGTGCGCTCGAGCGCGTCGCGGTTCATCCACGCGAGGGTGAGGACCTTGCCGGTATGCGCGTCCTGGGCGATCGCCGGCGCCAGGCCGTCGGCGTTCCAGCGGACGGCGTCGAGCCACGCGGTCACCGGTCCTTCGTGCTGCGCACTCGGGCGTTCGCCCTCGGGACGGCCCGGCGTGCTCACGCGGCCTCCCGGATCTCGATGCCCGCTGCCGCCAGCGCCGCCTTCGCCGCGCCGACCGTGTGCTCGCCGTAGTGGAAGATCGACGCGGCCAGCACGGCGTCGGCGCCCCCGACGGCGATCCCGTCGACGAGGTCCTGCAGCGAACCGACGCCGCCCGACGCGATGACCGGCACGTCGACGGCGTCGACGATCGCCCGCGTCAGCACCAGGTCGAAGCCGGTGCGCGCGCCGTCGCGGTCCATGCTGGTGAGCAGGATTTCTCCCGCGCCGCGCGCGACGACCTCGCGGGCCCAGGCGACGGCGTCGAGCCCGGTCGGCGTGCGGCCGCCGTGCGTGAACACCTCCCAGGCCTCGGGCGCGATCTGCTTGGCGTCGATCGCCGCGACGATGCACTGCGAGCCGAAGCGGCCGGCTGCCTCCTCGAACAGACCCGGATGCCGCACGCCGGCCGTGTTGATGCTGACCTTGTCGGCGCCGGCGTTGAGCAGCGCGCGGATGTCGTCGACGGTGTTGACGCCCCCGCCCACCGTGAGCGGAATGAACACCTGGTCGGCGACCGCCTCGATCATGTGGTAGAGCAGGCCGCGCGTCTCGAGGCTCGCGCGGATGTCGAGGAACGCGAGCTCGTCGGCACCCTGCTCGTCGTAGCGCCGGGCGACTTCGACCGGGTCGCCGGCGTCGCGCAGGTTGACGAAGTTGACCCCCTTGACCACGCGCCCCTCGGCGACGTCGAGACAGGGGATGATGCGCTTGGCGAGGCCCATGTGCATTCGGGGCAGCCTGACGCCGGCGCGGGCGGACGGCGCCCGCCCGCCGGGATCAGCCGGCGACCTTGCCTTTCGCAGCCTTCATCGCGGCCTTGAAGTCGAGGGTGCCTTCGTACAGCGCCCGGCCGGCGATGGCGCCGATGATGCCTTCCTTCTCGTGCTGGGCGAGTTCGACGACGTCCGCCAGCGTGCCGATGCCGCCGGAAGCGATCACCGGAATCTTGAGTTCGCGCGCCAGGCGTACGGTAGCCTCGATGTTCACGCCGGTCAGCATGCCGTCGCGGCCGATATCGGTGTAGATGATCGCCTCGACGCCGTAGTCCTCGAACTTCTTGCCGAGGTCGACCACGTCGTGCCCGGTCATCTTCGACCAGCCGTCGGTGGCGACCTTCCCCTCGCGCGCGTCGAGCCCGACGATGATGTGGCCGGGGAAGGCGTAGCAGGCGTCGTGCAGAAAGCCCGGGTTCTTGACCGCCGCGGTGCCGATGATGACGTAGGTGATGCCGTCGTCGAGGTAGCGCTCGATGGTGTCGAGGTCGCGGATGCCGCCGCCCAGCTGGATCGGGATGTCCTCGCCGATCACGGCGACGATTTCGCGGATCGCCAGTTCGTTCTTCGGCACGCCGGCGACCGCGCCGTTGAGGTCGACCAGGTGCAGGCGTTCGGCGCCGAGCTCGAGCCAGTGCTGGGCCATCGCCGCCGGGTCCTCGGAAAAAACGGTGGCGGTCGCCATTTCGCCCTGCCTCAACCGCACGCAATGGCCGTCCTTGATGTCGATAGCGGGAATGATCTGCATGGCAGCGGTGATGCGATGGGTGTGCGGAGGGCGGCGGAAGGCCGGCGGGCGAAGCGGCGGTGGCGGTGCGGGTCGGGGTGCTGGGTGACCGCGGTCAGGGCAGGGGCGCAGCGCAGCCGTGTCGACGGCGAATCAGGCCTGCCCGTTCCAGGCGACGAAGTTGGCGAGCAGTGCGAGTCCGGCGCGGTGGCTTTTTTCGGGGTGGAACTGCGTGGCGAAGATATTAGCCCGCGCCACCGCGCAAGTAAACGGCGCCGGATAGTCGGTGGTCGCCGCGGTGAGCGCCGGGTCCGCCGGCACCGGGTAGAAGCTGTGCGCGAAGTAGAACCGCGCGCCGTCCGGTATGCCCGCCCACAGCGGGTGCGGGCGAACCTGGTGCACGCGGCTCCACCCCATGTGCGGAACCTTGAGCCGCGTTCCGTCGGGCAGCGTCATCCGCGCCTCCCGAAACCGCTCGACGCGCCCGGGCAGCAGCGCGAGGCCCGGCGTCGGGCCCTCCTCGCTTTCGTCGAACAGCATCTGCAGGCCGAGGCAGATGCCGAGGAAAGGCCGGTCGAGGATCACCTCGCGCACGACGTCGCGCAGCCCGCTGGCATCGAGGCTGCGGATGCAGTCGGGCATCGCGCTCTGTCCCGGCAGGACGACCCGCTTCGCGGCACGGATCGTCGCCGGGTCCGCCGACACGACCACGTCGGCGGCAGGGGCAACGTGGACGAGCGCCTTCGCCACCGAGCGCAGGTTGCCCATTCCGTAGTCGACGACGACGATGTCGGTCATGAAGGCAGGCGGGATCTCGATCGGGACGCCGGGTCCGCCGCTCGCGGGCGCCGCCGGGCGGGACGCTGCCCGCGGGCGACCGGCCGCACGCGGCGAGTCTAGAGCGTTCCCTTGGTCGACGGCACCGTGTCGCCGGCCCGCGGGTCCCGGGCGACCGCCATCCGCAGCGCCCGCCCGAACGCCTTGAACACCGTCTCGGCCTGATGATGGGCGTTTTCGCCGCGCAGGTTGTCGACGTGCAGCGTCACCAGCGCGTGGTTGACGAAGCCCTGGAAGAATTCGTGCGCGAGGTCGACGTCGAAACTGCCGATCAGCGCCCGCTTGAACGGCACGTGGAACTCGAGGCCCGGGCGGCCGGAGAGATCGAGCACGACGCGCGACAGCGCCTCGTCGAGCGGCACGTAGGCGTGGCCGTAGCGCGCGAGCCCCTTGCGGTCGCCCAGCGCGTCGCGCACCGCCTGGCCGAAGGTGATGCCGATGTCCTCGACCGTGTGATGCGCGTCGATGTGCAGGTCGCCCTTCGCCGCGACGGCGAGGTCGACCATGCCGTGCCGCGCGATCTGGTCGAGCATGTGGTCGAGGAACGGCACCCCGGTCGCAAGGTCGGCGCGGCCGGTGCCGTCGAGGTCGACGGCGACGGCGATCTGCGTCTCGGCGGTGTTGCGTTCGATGCGCGCGTGGCGGGGCGGCGGGGGAGCGGTCATGGGAGCTTGGCGAGGACGGCGAGCAGGGCGTCGTTTTCTTCGGGGGTGCCGACGGTGATGCGCAGGCAGTGTTCGAGCAGTGGATGCGTGCCGTGCAGGTTCTTGACCAGGATGCGCGCGGCGGCGAGCGCGGCGAACCAGCCCGGCGCATCGGGCACCCGCGCCAGCACGAAATTCGTCTGCGTCGGATGCACGACCACGCCCGGCAGCGCCGCCAGCGCCGAGTTGAGGCGCGCCCGCCCGTCGCGGATCGCCGCCGCCTGGCCCGCCAGCAGCGCGCGGTGCCGCAGCAGCACCGGCGCGACCGCCTGCGTCAGTGCGTTGAGATTATACGGCTGCCGGACCTTGTTGAATTCGTCGGTCCACGCCGGGGCGGCGATCGCGTAGCCCAGCCGCAGGCCGGCCATGCCGACCTTCGACACCGTGCGCAGCACCAGCAGGTTGGGAAACTCGAGCACCCGCGGCAGGAAACTGGCGTCGGCGAACGCGTGGTAGGCCTCGTCGACGACCACCAGGCCGGGCGCCGCGCGCAGGATCGCCTCGACCTCGGCCGCCGCGAACAGGTTGCCGGTCGGGTTGTTGGGGTACGCGAGAAACGTCAGCGCGGGCCGCTCGCGCGCGATCGCCGCCAGCATCGCCGGAAGATCCAGCGCGAAATTCGCGCCGAGCGGCACGCCGCAGAAGCGCATTCCCGCGTACAGCGCGTTCATCCGGTACATGACGAACGACGGCTCGGGCGCCAGCATCGCCGCGCCCGGCCGCGCCAGCGCGCAGGCGAGCATCTGGATGATCTCGTCGGACCCGTTGCCCAGCAGCACGCCGGCGCCCGCCGGAATGTCGTACGCCTGCCGCAACGCGGCCTTCACCGCGTCGCCCCCCCCATCCGGATAGCGATTGACCGGAACCTCGGCCACCGCCGCCGCCATCTCGGCGCGCACCGCTGCAGGTAACGGGTACGGATTCTCCATCGCATCGAGCTTGATCACGCCCTCGGCCTTGGCCACGGCGTAGGCGGACAGCGCGCGGATCTCCGGCCGCAGCACCGCGGCCGCGATTGCCGCGGCCGTCGGCGCGGGCGCGCCGGTCGGCGTCGGGTGGGTCGGACTCGCTTTCGCCATCGTCGGGCCCGGTTCAGTCGCCGTCGAGGCGGTATTCGGCGCTTTTCGCGTGCGCCGGCAAACCCTCGCCGTACGCCAGCGTCGCCGCCACCGGCCCCAGCGTGCGCGCCGCCGCCGGCGAGATCGCCAGCAGGCTCGACCGCTTCTGGAAATCGTAGACGCCCAGCGGCGACGAGAAGCGCGCGGTCCGCCCCGTCGGCAGCACGTGGTTGGGCCCGGCGCAGTAATCGCCGAGCGATTCGGACGTCGCGTGACCCATGAAGATCGCGCCGGCGTGCCGGATCCTGGGCAGCAGCGCCGACGGATCGGCGACCGCGAGTTCCAGGTGCTCCGGGGCCACGCGGTTCGACACCGCGCAGGCCTCGGCGAGATCGCGGACCCTGATCAGCGCGCCGCGGTTGGCGAACGACGCGGCGATGATCGCGCGCCGCGGCATCGACCCGATCTGGCGTTGCGCGCTCGCCGCGACGGCGTCGAGCAGGGCCGCGTCGGGGGAGACCAGGATCGCCTGCGCCAGTTCGTCGTGCTCGGCCTGCGAAAAGAGATCCATCGCCACCCAGTCCGGGTGCGCGGTGCCGTCGGCGATCACCAGGATCTCCGACACGCCGGCGACCATGTCGATGCCGACGGCACCGAAGACGCGCCGCTTGGCTGCGGCGACGTAAGCGTTGCCGGGGCCGCAGATCTTGTCGACGGCGGGAATCGTCGCCGTTCCGTACGCCAGCGCCGCCACCGCCTGCGCCCCGCCGATGGTGAACGCCCGCGACACGCCGGCGAGGTGCGCCGCCGCCAGCACCAGCGGGTTGCGCGCGCCGTCCGGCGTGGGCACCACCATGACGATCTCGGGCACGCCGGCGACGTGCGCGGGAATCACGTTCATCAGCACCGACGACGGATACGCGGCCTTGCCTCCGGGCACGTAGACTCCGACGCGGTCCAGCGGCGTGACCTGCTGTCCGAACACGCTGCCGTCGGGGTCCGTGTACGACCACGATGCGAGCTTCTGGCGCTCGTGGAACGCGCGGACCCGGGTCGCGGCGGTGACCAGGGCGTCGCGCTGCGGCGCCGGCAGCCCGTCGAATGCCGCGCGCATCTCGGCGGCGGTGATCTCCAGCGCGGCCACCGACGGCACGGCAAGCCGGTCGAACTTCGCCGTGCACTCCAGCACCGCGGCATCGCCGCGGGCGCGCACGTCGGCGACGATCGCGGCGACGGTGGCATCGACCGCCGGATCCTGCGCGGCCTCGAACGCGGTCAGGGCCGCGAGTTCGCGGTCGAACGACGGCGCCGCGCTGTCGAGGCGGCGCAGCGACAGCGGCATCGGGGCGTTCATGCGCCGGCCTCCGCCGACGCCGGCACCGCGGCGGCGGCGACCGCTTCGGCGATCCGCTCCAGCAGCGGCTGCACGCCGGCGCGCTTCAGCTTGAGCGCCGCGGGATTCACCACCAGCCGCGCGGAGATCGGCATGATCGTCTCGACCTCGACCAGGTCGTTGGCCTTGAGCGTATTGCCGGTGGACACCAGGTCGACGATCACGTCGGCGAGCCCGGTGAGCGGCGCCAGCTCCATCGAGCCGTACAGCTTGATGAGGTCGACGTGCATGCCCTTGGCGGCGAAATGCTCGCGGGCGGTGCGCAGGTACTTGGTGGCGACACGGATCCGGGCGCCGCGCTGGACGGTGCCGGTCCAGTCGAATCCGCGCCGGGTCGCCACCGACATCCGGCAGCGGCCTATCCCGAGGTCCAGCGGCTGGTAGAGGCCGTCGCCGCCGTGCTCCAGCAGGACGTCCTTGCCGGCCACGCCCAGGTCGGCGGCGCCGTGCTCGACGTAGGTCGGCACGTCGGACGCGCGCACGATGAGCAGCGACACGTCGGGCCGGCTGGTGGCGAGGATCAGCTTGCGCGAGGTCTCCGGATCTTCGGCCGGCACGATCCCCGCGGCGGCAAGCAGCGGGAGCGTTTCGTCGAAGATGCGCCCCTTCGACAGGGCGAGCGTCAGGTTGGGCACGATGGGCGGACCGGGCGAACCGGCAGGTGTTCAGGGGAGGACCGGCGGCACGAGGGCGGGCCGCGGCCGCCACCGCGGTACGGCCGAGGCCGGCAGCGGACACTCCGATTCTACCGGAGGGCCGCCCCAGCCGCCCCGGCCGCCCCGCCGACCCCAGCCGCCCCAGCCGCCTCGGCGGCCCCTGCCGCCCCTGCCGGTCCGGACGCGGCCCCGTCGCGGTCGTGGACGCAGCGCCCGCCCGACCAGACGGCGCGGACGGCCCGGTCATCTCCGGCCAGGGTCAGCACGGCCAGCTGCTCGTGGACGTCGCGGCAGAACGGCATGCGGAACCGCAGCAGCGGCGTCGCGCCGAGGTCGAGCACCGCGATGTCGGCGTCGGCGCCCGGCGCGAGCGTTCCGATGACGCCATCGAGGTCGAGCGCCTGCGCGGCGCCCTCGGTGGCAAGCCACAGAAGCTGTGCGGCGTCGACCGGCGCGCCGGCCATCCGCGCCACCTTGTACGCCTCGCCCATCGTCGCCAGCATCGACAGCGTCGTGCCGCCGCCGACGTCGGTGGCCAGACCCACGTGCACCGGCCGCGACGCGCGGCGCGCCTCGCGCAGGCGAAAGAGCCCACTGCCGAGAAAGGTGTTGGAGGTGGGGCAATGCGCGATCGCGGCGCCGGCCTCGTGCAGCCGTTGCCACGCGTCCTCGGCCAGGTGGATGCCGTGGCCGAAGACACTGCGGCGGCCGACGAGGCCGTGTCGCGCGTAGACGTCTAGGTAGTCGCGCGACCCCTGGAACAGCCGTGCGACCCAGGCGATCTCGTCGTGATTCTCCGCGAGGTGCGTCTGCAGCCACACGCCCGGGTGCTCGCGCAGCAGCGCACCGGCGGCGTCGAGCTGCGCCGGCGTCGACGTCGGCGCGAACCGCGGCGTGACCGCGTAGCCCAGGCGCCCGCGACCGTGCCAGCGCTCGATCAGCGCCCGACTGTCGTCGTAGCCGGACTGCGCGGTGTCGGTGAGCGAAGCCGGTGCGTGGCGATCCATCAGCAGCTTGCCGGCGATCATCCGCAGGCCGCGGGCATGCGCCGCGGCGAAGAACGCGTCGACCGACGCCGCATGGACGGTGCCGTAGACCATGGCCGTCGTCGTGCCGTGGGACAGCGACTGGTCGAGGAACGCCTCGGCGACGTGCGCGGCGAACGCCGGGTCGGCGAAGCGCTGCTCGGCCGCGTAGGTGTAGTCGTCCAGCCATTCGAGCAGCGTCTTGCCGTACGCGGCGACGACCGGAAGCTGCGGGTAGTGGACATGGGTGTCGATGAAACCCGGGACGATCAGCGCGTGGTCGTAGCGGGTGACCGGCGTGCCCGGGGGCAGGGCCGGAAACAATTCCGCCGCAGGGCCGAAGGCGGCGATCCGGCCGCCGGCGAGGACGACCAGCGCGTCCGGCTCGTGCCGGAGCGCGTCGTGCGACGGCACCAGGAACGGATCGGCGGCGAACGTCAGCGCCGCACCGCGCAGCGCCGCGGTCGCGCCGGCGAGCGGGGGCCGCGTCATTGGCGGGCGGTGCGGCGGTTCGGCGGCGGCACATCGTCGCCGCTGGTGCGCCAGGGATTGATGTCGACCCCGCCGCGCCGCGTGAACCGGGCGTAGACGGTGAGCGCCTCCGGTCGGCAGCGGGTCCACAGGTCGGCGAAGATCCGCTCGACGCAGTGCTCGTGGAAGCCGGGATGGCTGCGGAACGAGACGAGGTAGCGCAGCAGGCCGGCCGGGTCCAGCCGCGGCCCGCGGCAGCGGATCTGCACGCTGGCGTAGTCCGGCTGGCCGGTGACCGGGCACAGCGAGCGGAACAGGCGCGTGCGCAGCGTCTGGGCGACGACGGGGCCCGCGGCCTCGAGCAGCGCCGCGTCGGGGCCCCTCCCGTCGAACGCGATGGGAAGAACGTCGAGATCCTCGCCCTCCAGTTCGCCGCGAGGCAGCGCCGCGAAATCGGCCGGCGGGACGAGCACGACGTCGACCGGCGCGCCGGTCGCGCCCGCTAGGTCGCGCGCGATCGCGCCGCGAACCGCGTCCGCCGACGCGAAGCGCGTCAGGTTGAATGCGGTCAGGTAGAGCTTGACCGATTTCGACTCGACGATGCGCGGCGACTCGGCGGGCACCGAGAACGTGGCGATCCCGACCTGCGGCTTTCCCGCGGCGTCCAGCCACGACAGCTCATAGGCGTTCCACACGTCGAACCCGCGAAACGGCAGCGTCGCGCCAAGTCCGAGTTCGTCGCGCTGAGGCGCGCGGTCGACGGCAAACAACAGCCGCGGGTCGTACGCATCGGCGTAGGTCGTCGCGTGGCCCAGCGGCGAATCGCGCAGGTTCGTCATGAAAATCGTGAAAATCGGGTCAGGTCGAATTTAGGGCAACATCCCCTACGCATCGCCAGCCCCCCTTCGGCAAAGCCAGAAATCACGGCGATTCCGACACTCTCGCCGGTCGCGCCATCATCCGCAATCGAACCGACGGATGATGGACGTCGGCATATCGCGAGGGGATACTGGGAATGGCATGCGCGGAGGCCCGTTGATGCGTGATCTTGCCCGAAATTCGACCTGACCCCGATTTGGCGGGCCGGCGGTCAACGGACGCGCCGGATCGACGCGCCCAGCGCGCCGAGCTTTTCCTCGATCCGTTCGTAGCCGCGGTCGAGGTGGTAGATGCGGTCGATGGTCGTCGCGCCATCGGCCATCAGGCCGGCGATGACGAGACACGCCGAGGCGCGAAGGTCGGTGGCCATCACGTCGGCACCGGTCAGCTTGGCGACCCCGCGGACGATCGCCGTGTTGCCCTCGACGTCGATGTCCGCGCCCAGCCGCACCAGTTCCTGGACGTGCATCATCCGGTTCTCGAAGATGGTTTCGGTGATGACCGACGTGCCGTCCGCGCGCGTCGCCAGCGCCATCATCTGCGCCTGCATGTCGGTCGGGAACGCCGGGTACGGCGCCGTGCGCAGGTTGAACGCCTTCAACGACCCCCGCCGCGACACGTGGATGCCGTCGGGCCCCGCCTCCACCTCGGCGCCGGCTTCGCGCAGCTTGTCGAGCACCGCGTCCAGCGCCGCCCCCGCCGCGCCCTCGACCGTGGCGTCGCCGCCGGTCGCGGCAACCGCCGCGAGGAACGTCCCCGTCTCGATCCGGTCGGGCATGATCGCGTGCGTCGCGCCCGCGAGCCGCGGCACGCCTTCGATGACGATGCGGTCGGTGCCGGCGCCGGAGATCCGCGCGCCCATCGCGACCAGGCAGCGGGCGAGATCGGTGATTTCCGGCTCCCGCGCGGCGTTCTCCAGCGTCGTCGTGCCTTCGGCGAGCGTCGCCGCCATCAGCAGGTTCTCGGTGCCCGTCACGGTCACCATGTCGAACGCGAACCGCGCGCCCCTGAGCTTCGTCGTCCGCGCGTTGATGTAGCCGTGCTCGAGGTCGATCTCGGCGCCCATCGCCTGCAGTCCCTTGACGTGCTGGTCGACCGGACGCAGCCCGATCGCGCAGCCCCCGGGCAGCGACACCCGCGCCTCGCCGCAGCGGGCGAGCAGCGGACCCAGCGCCAGGACCGACGCGCGCATCGTCTTCACGAGCTCGTACGGCGCGAGGGGCCAGTCGATGCGGCCGGCGTCCAGCGCGACGGTGCCGGGCGTGCGGGTATCGAGGCGCACGCCCATCTGCGCGAGCAGCGTTTCCATCGTCCGCACGTCGTTGAGTTGCGGCACGTTGGTCAGCACCAGCGGCTCCGTCGACAGCAGCGAGGCGCACAGGATCGGCAGCGCCGCGTTCTTGGCGCCCGAAACGCGCACCCGACCGGCGAGCGGCCGGCCTCCTTCTATCACGAGCTTGTCCATGTCTTCCGTCGGTTGATCCGGCGGCGACGGCTCAGCCGCCGCGCGATCCGGGATGCAGCGGACGCCGGCCGGGAACGACCGTGCCGCGCCCGGCCTTCACTGCCCGCCCTGCTGCCGCTGCGTCCATTCGGCCGGCGTCAGCGTGGTCATCGACAACGCGTGGATTTCCTCGCGCATCCGGTCGCCGAGCGTCGCGTAGACCAGTTGGTGGCGGCGCACGCGCGACGCCCCCTCGAACGCCGCGGCGACGATCAGCGCCTCGAAGTGATGGCCGTCGCCGCCGACCTCGACGTGGTCGCAGGCAAGTCCGGCACGGATGGAGTCGGCAATCGATTCAGTGGTGACCATGGCAGGTGTCAGGAGCGAAGTTTCCAGCCGGATTTCAGGAGAGCCAGCGCCGCCAGCATCAGTGCCAGGCAGAATGCGCCGACCACGAGCAGGCTGCCGAGCGGCGGGACGTCGGACAGCCCGAAGAAGCCGTAGCGGAAGCCGTCGATCATATAAAAGAACGGGTTCGCGTGCGAGAGCGCCTGCCAGAACGGCGGCAGCGACTTGATCGAGTAGAACACGCCGGACAGGAACGTCGCCGGCACGATGATGAAATTCTGGAATGCGGCGAGCTGGTCGAACTTGTCGGCCCAGATCCCGGCGATGAGCCCCATCGTCGCCAGGATGCAACTGCCCAGCAGCGCGAAGGCGAGCGCCCATCCCGGGTGGGCGAGGAACAGCGTCGACGGCTCGAACCAGACGGTGATCGCGAAGACGCCGAGCCCGACCACCAGGCCGCGGACCATCGCGCCGGCGACGTAGGCGACGTAGAGGTCGAGCGGCGACAGCGGCGGCAGCAGCACGAAGATGATGTTGCCGTTGATCTTCGACTGGATCAGCGACGACGAGCTGTTGGCGAACGAGTTCTGCAGCACCGACATCATCACCAGCCCGGGGATGAGGAACGCCGTATAGCGCACGCGCCCTTCGAACACCGCGACATGCGATTCCAGCACGTGCGAGAAGATCAGCAGGTACAGCAGCGCCGTCAGCACCGGCGCCGCGATCGTCTGGAAGCTCACCTTCCAGAAGCGCAGCAGCTCCTTGTAGAGCAGCGTGCGCCAGCCGCCGCGAAGGGTCGTCACGACGCAGCCCCTGCACCGCGACCGGCCGCGCCGCCGGCACCCGCGTCGGCTACCGCGTCGACCCCGCGGCCGACCAGCCGCAGGAACACCTGCTCCAGGTCGGTTTCCTCGAGCGCGAGCTCGTCGATGGCGATCCCCTCGACCCGCAGCGCCCGAAGCAGGTCCTCGAGCTCGTCGTAGCGATCGAGGCCGATGAAATGGACCGACCCTTCGCGCCGCAACACCCGCGGCTGCCAGGCCCCGGGAACGCGCGCCGCGCCGAGCCGCACGGTGAGGCCCGCGAAGCGCGAAAGCAGGTTCTGGGTGGTGTCGAGCGCGACGATCCGGCCGGCCTTCATCATCGCGATCCGCGCGCACAGCGCCTCGGCCTCCTCCAGGTAATGCGTGGTCAGGATGATCGTGTGGCCGTCGGCGTTGAGCTTGCGGATGAAGGACCACAGGTGCTGCCGCAGCTCGACGTCGACGCCCGCGGTCGGCTCGTCGAGCACGATCACCGGCGGCCGGTGCACCAGCGCCTGCGCGACCAGCACGCGACGCTTCATGCCCCCGGACAGCGAGCGCATGTTCGCGTCGGCCTTCGCGGTGAGGTCGAGGTGGTGCAGGATCTCGTCGATCCAGTCGTCGTTCCTCGCCAGGCCGAAATAGCCGGACTGGATCGCCAGCGTCTCGCGCACGGTGAAGAACGGGTCGAGCACCAGCTCCTGCGGCACGACCCCCAGCGCGCGGCGCGCCTCGCGGTAGCCGGTGGTGACGTCGTGCCCCATGATCCGGGCCGTCCCCGCGTCGGGGCGCACCAGCCCCGCGAGCACCGAGATCAGCGTCGTCTTGCCGGCGCCGTTCGGACCGAGCAGGCCGAAGAACTCGCCCGGCGCGACCGTGAGATCGATGCCGTCGAGGGCCTGGACGCGGCCGAAGCGGCGCGCGACGTGAACGACTTCGACGGCGGGCGTCATGGCGGAAGCAAGGGAGGAGGCGGCAGCATGATCCGCGGCGAAGGGCGCCGCGGCGAAGCTAGGGAGCGAGCAGTTCGTCGACCCCGTAGAGCGCGGCAAGTGTCGCCAGCGGCGCGGGCACGTTGATGAACTGCAGACGGCGGCCCTCGTCGCGGGCGCGCCGCGCGAACGACAGCAGCGTCGCCACGGCGGCCGAGTCGACGCTGGTGAGCCCCCCGCAGTCGATCTGGCCCGACGTCGGCAGCGGCAGTGTCCGCGCCGTCTCGACCACGGCGCCGGCGTCGGCCATGCCGAGCGGCCCGGTCAGGCGCCAGGCAGCGCAGTCGTTCGACGCGGCGACCGTCCCGGTGCCCTCCCCGGCAGTCCCGGCGACACAGGCGAGGCTCACTTGCCGGCCACTCCCTTGTTCTTGTCGGTGAGCGTGCGGATCAGGCCATCGATGCCACCGGCACGGATCTGCTCGTTGAACTCGTCGCGGTAATTGGTCACCAGCGAAACCCCGCCGACGATGACGTCGTAGCACTTCCAGCCGTCCGCGACCTTCTGCATGCCGTAGTCGATCTGCACCGGCTGCTGGCCGGGCCGGACGACCTCCGTGCGCACGATCACCTCGGTCGCCTTGTCCTCGGCCCGCAGCGGCTTGTACGCGAGTTGCTGGTCACGGTACTGGTTCAGCGCGCCGGCATACGTCCGCACCAGCAGCGACCGGAACTCGTCGGTGAGCCGCTGCTGCTGCTCGGGGGTGGCCTGCCGCCAGTTGCGCCCCATCGCCAGCGCGGTCATCCGCGTGAAGTCGAAATTCGGCAGCAGCTTCGACTCGATGACTTCGCGGGTGCGCGCCTGGTCTCCGGCCTGCACCTTGGGGTCGGTCTTGACGATCTGCAGCACTTCCTGCGACACGCGCTTGACCAGGGCATCCGGCGCTTCCTGCGCCGATGCGGGTCCGGCGGCGACCAGCGCCAGCGCGGCGATCGCCACGAGGGTCATCGCGGCGCGACGGTAAAAGGCGGGCGGATGCATGGATTCACTCTTCCTCGGATTCGGGCGCCGGCTTGCCGTCGCGGACCAGGTACTCGCGCCGCTGCAGGTACGCCCGGCGGACAAAGGTGTAGCGGTCGAGCGCGGCCTGCTCGACCATCTTGCTGGTGCCCACGACCAGCGCGTTCTCGTTGACCCAGGCCATGCCCCAGACGACGTTGCGCAGGGCCACGTCGGGGATGTAGCCGGTGGGCGTGGAGTACGCACGGACCAGGAACCCCGTCCCGTCCCGGAACGTCGACGGGCCGAACAGCGGCACGAACAGGTACGGACCCTGCGGGATGCCCCAGACACCGAACGTCTGCCCGAAGTCCTCGTCGACCTTGGGAATACCCGCTTCCGAGGCGATGTCGATCAGCCCGCCCAGTCCGAAGCCGGTGTTCACCATCACCCGCCCGAGGCTGTTGCCGAAATCGTCGGGCTTGCCCTGCAGCGCCGAGTTGAGCGCCGAGTACATGTCGTCGATGTTGGCGAAGAAATTGGAGACGCCGCGCCGGACGAGTTCCGGCGTGTAGTCGACGTACGCCTGGATCGCGGGCCGGACGACGTTGGTGTCGATCGCGTCGTGCACGTCGAAGGCGACGCGGTTCGCCGGCTCGAAGGGGTCGCCGCGCATCGGCGCGGCGGCGCAGCCGGCCAGCAGCGCCGCCGCCAGCAGCGCTGCCGCCCGCAGCCCAAGTGCGCGGAGTCCGGTGCGCGCGTTCACTTGCCACCCCCGTCGCTCGCCCGGTCGAACAGGAACTGGCCGATCAGCTTCTCGAGCACCACCGCCGACTGGGTCTTGGTGATGCGCCCCCCCTCGCCCAGCGTCTTCGTGTCGCCGCCGGTGTCGAGGCCGATGTAGACCTCGCCGAGGAGGCCGGAGGTCAGGATCGAGGCTATCGTGTCGGCCGTGAACTCGTAGCCGTTGTCGATCTTCATCGTGACCACGGCCTGGAAGGACTTCGGGTCGAGCCGGATGGTCTCGACGCGGCCGACGACCACGCCGGCGGCCTTCACCGGCGCCCGCAGCTTGAGGCCGCCGATGTTGTCGAACGGCGCCTCGATCCGGTAGCCGGGCGTGCTGCCGACGTTGGTGAGGTTGCCGACCTTGAGCGCCAGGAACACGATCGCCCCGAGCCCAAGAGTGACGAAGATGCCGACCCAGAGGTCGATCGTCGAACGATTCATGCGGACTGCTCCTCCCGGGTGTTCACGCGACGCCCCGGAACATGAAGACGGTGAGTATGAAGTCCAGCGCCAGGATGGCGAGCGAACTCTCGACGACGGTGCGCGTCGTGGCGCTGGAGACACCCTCGGCGGTGGGCTTGGCGACGTAGCCCTCGAACACGGCGATCAGGCTGACCGCCGTGCCGAAAACGAAGCTCTTGATGATGCCGTTGACGATGTCGATGCGGAAATCGACGGCCGCCTGCATGTTTCCCCAGAACGCGCCGGGATCGATGCCGATGAGCCGCACCCCGACGAGGTACGCACCGTAGACGCCCATCGTCGAGAACAGCGCCGCCAGCAGCGGCATCGATATCACGCCACCCCAGAACCGCGGCGCGACGACGCGCGCCAGCGGGTCCACCGCCATCATTTCCATCGCCGACAACTGCTCGGTGGTCTTCATCAGGCCGATTTCGGCGGTGATGGCGCTGCCGGCGCGGCTGGCGAACAGGAGCCCCGCGACGACCGGCCCGAGTTCGCGCACCAGCGACAGCGCCACCAGCACGCCGAGCGAATCGTCGGCGCCGTAGCGGTTGAGCACGTCGTAGCCCTGCAGCGCGAGCACCATGCCGACGAAGAGGCCGGACACCAGGATGATGACGAGCGACAGCACGCCGGAAAAGTAGATTTCGCGCAGCGTCAGGTGGATCCGGCGGAGCGCACCGGGCGTGTTCCAGACGACGGCGCCGAAAAAGCGGGTCGCGTAGCCCAGCCTTGCGACCAGGTCCAGCGTACCCGAGCCGATGCGGCGCAGCACGCGGGCGAGACCCGCCCGGGACTCAGCGACGGGCATACAGGTCCTGTTCGTAGGGGCGCGCCGGATAATGGAAAGGCACCGGGCCGTCCGCCTCGCCGTCGACGAACTGCCGGACGAACGGGTCGCCGGACGCGCGCACCTCCGCGGGCGTGCCCTGCGCGACGATGCGTCCCGCGGAGACGAAATAGAGGTAGTCGACGATCTTCAGCGACTCGTAGACGTCGTGCGTCACGACCACCGAGGTGATACCCAGCGCGTCGTTGAGCCGGCGGATCAGCTGGCCGACCACGCCCAGCGAGATCGGGTCGAGGCCGGCGAACGGCTCGTCGTACATCACCAGCATCGGGTCCAGCGCGATCGCCCGCGCCAGCGCGACGCGACGCGCCATGCCGCCGGACAGCTCCGACGGCTGCAGCTCGGCGGCCCCGCGCAGGCCGACGGCGTGCAGCTTCATCAGCACCAGGTCGCGGATCAGCTCCTCGGGCAGCTCGGTGTGCTCGCGCATCGGGAAGGCGATGTTCTCGAACACCGTCATGTCGGTGAACAGCGCGCCGAACTGGAACAGCATGCCCAGCTTGCGCCGCATGTTGAACAGCCCGTCGCGGTCGAGGTCCGGCACCGACTGCCCCGCCACCATGACGCGGCCGGCGTCGGGCCGCAACTGCCCCCCGATCAGCCGCAGGATCGTCGTCTTGCCGCAGCCCGATCCTCCCATGATCGCCACCACCTTGCCGCGCGGAATGACCATCGAAATGCCGTCGAGCACCGGCCGCCGGTCGTAGCCGAAGCGGACGGCGTCGAGTTCGACGGCATACTCTGGATGGGCGGCGGCGGGCGCGAGGGCGGCCGGCGCGGCGGCATTGGACACGGGGCGGGGGACCGTCGGTTACGGGGAACCCGGGATTGTATCCGGTCGCCCGTGGCGCTTCAATGACCCGCGGTCAGTTAGGTCGCAGGCAGGTCGTTCTGCCCGTCGCAGCGGGGAATATCCGCGGGGGGTGGCGTCGGTCGGCGTGGCGTCGGAGGACGCAGGTCGGTCAGCGTTAGGAGGCGGCTACCGCGGCACTTTCAACGTCGGCATGCCGGAAACATCGGTCCCGTTGCGGTCGAACTGATTGTTGCCGAAGGTGGTCGTCGTGCCGGGATCGACGGCCAGACCGGTGACGTTGCGGGTGAAGGTGTTCCCGCCCACCGCGGCCTTGCAGCCCGAGCCGGCCACCTGCAGGCCGGAGGCGTTGGCGGTGTTGTGGTCGGAAATGACGGTGCCGGTCATGGTCAGTACACCTGCACCGGTCGAGAAGCACTGGAAGTTGATGCCGCTGTAGCCACCTCCGGCGTTGCCGATGATCGTGGCGTCGCGGACCACCGCCTCGATCTGTCCGGTCGTCGACTGGATCTGGACGTTGATGCCGCCGAAGGTGCTCCCGCTGATCGTGGTGCGCTCGACGACCAGTCGCTGCGGCCCGGGCCCGCTGAAGATGATGGCGTTGATGCCGGTCGAGTTGCCGTGCACGACGCTGTCCCGCACCCAGGCCTCGCCGGCGTCGTACAGGGATATCCCGCCGTTGTCGTTTTCCTCGATGCGCGCGCGATCCATCAGGACCCGGCTGCCGCCGCTGATGTACACACCCTGAAGCGCGTTCGAGCGTACCGTACCCCGAGCCACGTAGACTCGGGTGCCCGCGCCGGCGGACACGTTGATGCCCGTACCGTTCATGCCACTGACGGTCACGTCATCGATATGCACCTCGGAGTCGGTGGCGCCGACGTAGATGCCGGTGCTCCCGCCGACCCCGGTGACCGACAAACCGCGCAGCACGACCGTCAGCGCGGCGCCGGTGATCGTCGACTCCGGTGCCGGATGTAACCGAGATCCCCGCGTACACGCCCGGCGGCGCGATGATCGACACCGACTTGTCGATGGTCAACGGGCCGTAGCCGGCCGAATCGAGTATCACGACCTCTCCACCGGGCAGCGTCTGCGCAATCGCGACGGCGAAGGAACGGCAGGGCTGCGTCAGCGAACAGGGGTTGCCGTCGAGTCCGGTCGACGCGACAAAACTGCGCTGCGCCGCCGCCAGGGCCACCGGCGCAGCCAGCGAAAGGATCATGGCACCAACCGCGAGGCCGGGCCACCGCCCGGTCGAGCAAAACCTAAGCATCACCGTTCTCCCTGACGAGACCTCCGGCCCGGCGGTCCATGGGCCGCCCGAGACCGTCGGTCACCACTCATTCGGCCGTTTATGATGACCCGCCCGCCGCACGTGCACGCCAAGGCGGTCGCGCCACCGCGTTCCCGACACAAGGTGCGCCATGCGGTCATCCCGATGTTCCTGCGCTGCTACCGGGGCTCGCACGAGTTCGCGGACCCGTTTCAGTTGGGCGCGACGAGCGTGATGAGGTCCAGCGGCCCGCCTCCGTTCAGCATGTTGCCGCCGAAGGTCTTGAGGACACCGGGATTCACCTGTCCCCACCCCGTCAGAACGCCGAAGTTCCCGCCGGCCAGTTCGAGCAGGCCGCCATCCGCGAGGATCGTCGCGCTCCTTTGAAGCGCATTGTCCCGAAGACTGAGCCTCGCCATGCCCTTCGCGGCCAACGTGTAGTCGCCGATGGGCGAATCGTCGAGGACGCTGCGCGAAACGAGGGCCGAAGTCGCCGCCGTCGTGCCGACGGCGAACACGCTGCGCACATTGCCCAGGAACGACGACGTGTCGACCGCCAGCTTCGAGGCGGGACCCGCGCCGAAGTCGTTGGCCGCCAACGCGGCGTACTGCGTATGCCCCGCAAACGTCGAATCTCGAACGGTCGCGCGCGCGCCCTGCCGGACGTACAGGCCCCACTGGCTGCGGGCGAATCGCGTGCGCTCGACCGTGACCTCGACCGCGCCGAGCACGGCATCCGCATACACGCCCGTGTTGGCGGCCGCGGTGATCTCGCTGTCGCTGATCGAGGTGCGGCTGCCGGGGGCGAAGATCGCGATGCCGTTGTCGGCCATGCTCGAGACCTGGCAGCGGTCGACGACGAGGCTGGCACCCTGAAGGAACGCGATCCCGTTCTGCCCCCCGAGCCCGGTGATCGCGAGGCCGCGCAGCACGACGTTCACTCCCGGCGTGGCGATCGTGATGCCGTCGCCGGTGAACACCGAGATGCCGGCGTAGATGCCGGCGGGCGCGATGATCGACACCGACTGCGTGATCGTCGCCGCGCCGTAGCCGGCCGAGTCGAGAACGATCACCTCGCCGCCGGGCAGCGTATTTGCGATGGCGGCGGCGAAAGTCCGGCAGGGGGCCGGCAGCGAGCAGGCAGCGGTGTCGACGCCGTTGGACGCGACGAACGTCCGCTGCGTCGCGGCCCCGGCAAGGCCGGCGGCGACCGCGAGCGCCCCGGCGAACATCACGACCACGGCGACACGAGCGTTGCGTCTACCGGTCCGCCACATGCACACCCCCCCGGAGATAGCACGACGATGCGCAAATCTAGGCCGCGTGTTGCCCGCCGTCAACAGCGAGCGGCCGTCACCCGCCCAGCAGCTTGCCCTCGGCGACCGCAAGAGCCTCCGGCCGCCCGAGCAGCACCACGGCGTCGCCGGCCTCGAAGCGCCAGTCGAGGTCCGGCTGCGCCGACCGGGCGCCGCGGCGGCGCACCCCGGTGATCTCGACCAGCCCCGCCAGGTCGAGCTCGCGCAGCGTCCGGCCGGCGGCGAACGCCCGCTCGGAGAGCACCACCGTGTGCAGCCGCGGCTGCAGGTTCTCGGCCGCGTCGGCGGCGTCGGTGGCGCCGTGGAAGAAGCCGCGGAACAGGCTGTAGCGCTCCTCGCGGATGGTGCGGATGCGCTTCAGCACGCGGTTGAGCGGAACGCCCAGCACCAGCAGCGAATGCGTGGCGAGCATCAGGCTGCCTTCGAGCACCTCGGGGACGACTTCGGTGGCGCCGGCGGCCATGAGCTTGTCGATGTCCGAGTCGTCGACGGTGCGCACGATCACCGGCAGGTCGGGGCGCGACTGCTGCACGTGATGGAGGATGCGCAGCGCGATCGGCGTCGCCGCGAAGGTGATCGCGACCGCGCGCGCCTTGGACAACCCGGCGGCGCTCAGCGCCTCGCGCCGCGACGCGTCGCCGTAGACGACCGACGAGCCGTCGGCGGCGGCCTCGCGCACGCGCTGCGGATCGGCGTCCAGCGCCACATAGGGAATCTCCTCGCGCTCGAGCAGCCGCGCCAGATTCTGGCCGCTGCGCCCGTAGCCGCAGATGATCACGTGGTCCTGCCGCGCCATGGTTCGCGCGGCGATCTGCGTCAGCTGCGCCGCCCGCGACAGCCAGTCGTTCGCCGTCAGCCTGCGCACGATCGGCTCGCCGAACTCGATCAGCAGCGGCGCCAGCAGCATCGACAGCACCATCGCCGCCAGCACCACCTGCGCGAGGTCGCGGCCGATCAGCGTTCCCTGCAGCGACAAGGTCAGCATCACCAGCGCGAACTCGCCGGCCTGCGCCAGGTAGAACCCCGTCCGCAGCGCGGTGGCCAGCGGCGCGCCGAAGCCCCGGGCCAGCACGACGACGAGCACGAGCTTCGCCAGCACCGGCCCCACGAGCAGCAGCAGCACCTGCGGCCAGCGGTGCGCGACGACGGAAAAATCCAGCGACATCCCGACGGTGACGAAGAACAGCCCGAGCAGCACGTCGCGGAACGGCTTGATGTCCTCCTCGACCTGGTACCGGAATTCGGTCTCGGCGATCAGCATTCCGGCCAGGAACGCGCCCAGGGCGAGCGAGAGACCGGCGATCTCGGTCAGCCACGCGAGCCCCAGCGTCACCAGCAGCAGGTTCAGCATGAACAGCTCGGAGCTGCGCTGCCGCGCGACGAGCTGGAACCAGGCGCGCATCGGCTTCTGCCCGAGGCCCAGGATCAGCATCAGCACGATCAACGCCTTCACCGCGGCCAGCGCCAGCGCGGTCGCGAGTTCGGCGCCGGTCCGGTTCAGCGAGGGGATGACGATCAGGAACGCCACGACGGCGAGGTCCTGGAACAGCAGGATGCCCATCGCGTCGCGGCCGTGCGGCGTGCCGAGCTCCATGCGCTCGGCCAGCATCTTGGAGACGATCGCGGTCGAGCTCATCGCCAGCGCGCCGCCCAGCACCAGCCCGGCCTGCCAGGAGAACCCCAGCAGCGGCAGCGCCAGCGCGCCGGCGGCGGTCGTGATGCCGACCTGCGCCAGCCCCAGTCCGAATACCGCGCGGCGCATCGCCCGCACCTGCGCCAGGCTGAACTCGAGCCCGATCGAGAACATCAGGAACACGATGCCGAATTCGGCGAGGTGGCGCGTCGACGCGGTGTCGGGCACGACCGCCAGCGCGTGCGGGCCGACGGCGGCGCCGACGATCAGGTAGCCCAGGATCGGCGGCAGCCGCACGAGGCGGCAGACCACGACCACCACGACGGAGGCCGCGAGCAGGACGAGGATCAACTGCAGCGTCTGCGGCATCGGGCGGCGATCGGGCGAGAAAGACCGGGGCGCGCGGACCGGGTGCCGAACCGGAATGCGCGGACCGTGCGTCGAGGCGCGGGCTGCGGAACGCGACGCAGGCCTCGCGAATTTCGATTCGAATGTAGCACACGCGGACGGCCCTCCGTCCGCCGCCGGACCAATCGGCGCACGCGCCTCGGTTATACTCGTCGGATGTCCGGTGAAGTCCCGCTTTCGTCCGGCGCCGCACCGGCGTTCCCCGCGGTCGACGGGGCCCGGGCGCTCTCGCTCGCCCGCGACGTGCTCGCCACCGAGGCGCGCGCGATCTCCGCGCTGTCGGCGCGCCTTTCCGATGCCTTCGTCGCCGCCGTCGCGCTGGTGCTCAACTGCCGCGGCCGCGTCGTCGTGTCGGGGATCGGCAAGTCCGGGCACATCGCGCGCAAGCTCGCGGCCACGCTCGCCTCGACCGGTACGCCGGCTTTCTTCGTGCACCCGGCGGAGGCGCAGCACGGCGACCTCGGCATGATCACGCCCGACGACGTGGTGCTGATGCTGTCCAATTCCGGCGAGACCGACGAGCTGGTGTTCCTGGCGCCCCACGTCCGGCGCCAGGGTGCGGCGATCGTCGCGCTGACCGGCAACGAGAACTCGTCGCTGGCGCAGGCCGCCGACGTGCATCTCGACGCGGCCGTGGACACCGAAGCCTGCCCGCTCGGCCTCGCGCCGACAGCGAGCACCAGCGCCGCGCTGGCGCTCGGCGACGCGCTGGCGATCGCCGTGCTCGACGCGCGCGGCTTCTCCGTCGAGGATTTCGCGCGCTCGCACCCGGGCGGCTCGCTCGGGCGACGCCTGCTGACACGGGTGAGCGACGTCATGCGCTCCGGCGACGCGGTGCCGAGCGTGCCGTCGACGGCCACGCTCGCCCGCGCCGTGGTCGAGATGAGCGGCAAGGGCATGGGCATGACCGCGGTCGTCGACGGCGACGGCCGTGTCGAAGGCATATTCACGGACGGGGACCTGCGTCGCTGCCTCGGTCGCGTCCGCGATTTCGGTGCCGCGCCGGTGGCGGAGTTCATGACGCGCACGCCCCGCACGATCGGCGCCGACCGGCTGGCGATCGACTGCGTCGAGCGGATGGAGGCGCCGCCCAAGGTCACGCAACTGCTCGTCGTCGACGCGGCCGACCGGCTCGTCGGCGCCCTGCACCTGCACGATCTCTTTCGCGCGCGCGTCGTCTGACCCATGGCCGCCACGCCGCCCGCCACCCGCTTCCCGCCGCGATGACCCCCGACTTCGCCGAACGTGCCCGCGGCGTGCGCCTGCTCACCTGCGACGTCGACGGTGTCCTCACCGACGGCCGCATCTACATGGGCGACGACGGCCGCGAGCTGAAGGCGTTCAACGCGCTCGACGGCGTCGGCGTCAAGATGCTGGCCACGGCCGGCATTACCGTGGCCTGGATCACCGGCAGCAAGGCCCCGGTCGTCGCACACCGCGCCCGCGCGCTCGGCGTCGTCCACCTGTTCCAGGGCGCCGACGACAAGCTCACCCCGTGGGACGCGCTCCGCCGCGAGCTCGGCCTGGCGCCGGCCGCGTGCGCGCACATCGGCGACGACCTGCCGGACGTCCCGCTGTTCGTGCGCTGCGGACTTGCGATCAGCGTCCCGCACGCGACCGAAGCCGTGCGTGCCCATGCGCACTACGTCACCCGGCGCGACGGCGGCCACGGCGCGGTCCGCGAGTCCTGCGAGCTGATCCTCGCCGCGCAAGGCGCGCTCGCGGCGCAGGTCGCCGCCTGGGGCGCCTGATGGCCCGCGCGCGCGCCTCGACGCGACTGGTCGACCGCCTGGTGTCGTGGTCGCCGGTGCTGTTCCTGGGGAGCCTGGCGGCGCTGACCTATTGGCTGGACGCCCAGGTGCAGCCGCCGCCCCCGCGCATCGACGGCAATCTGCGGCACGACCCCGACATGGTGATCGAGCAGTTCCGTGCCCAGAGCTTCGGTCCCGACGGCGGCGTGCGCCAGTCGCTGGCCGCCGCCAGCGCCCGGCACTTTCCCGACGACGGGTCGGTCGACTTCACCGCCCCCGCGATCACGCTGACCGAACCCGAGCGGCCGAAGGTCTCGCTCGAGGCCGCCGAGGGCACGCTCTCCGGCGACCGCGAGACGATCGTGCTGCGCGGAAAGGTTCGCGCGACACAGGCGGCCGCATCGGGCCGCGACAAGGCGCAGGCGGCCCAGGGGCCGGTCACGCTGACCACCGAATGGCTGCGGCTGCAGCCGAAGAAGGGGCGCGCCGACACCGACCATCCGGTGACGATCGAGGAGCCGCGGGGCATAATCCGCAGCGTCGGGCTCGCACTCGACAACGAGGCGCACACGCTCAAGCTGACGTCCAGGGTGAGCGGCACGATCGAACCCGGCCACCTTCCCAAGTGATCCCGACCCCTTTCCCGCGCCCCCTGCGGCCCCGCGCCGTCGCCGGTCTCGTCACGACCCTGGCGCTGGCGCTGGTCGCGGCCGGCGCGCTGGCGGCTGCCCCCGCGCCGGCCGCCGCGCCGACGCCCGCGAAGGCCGCGGCGCCCGCCAAGGCGAACGCGCCGGTACCGGCCGGCCCCGGCGCGCTGCGCAACAACCCCGACCGCGACCAGCCGATCAACTACTCGGCCGATACCGGCGACGTCAATTACCAGACCAAGGTCGGGGCGCTGACCGGCAACGTCGTCATCACCCAGGGGTCGCTCACCATCCGCGCCGACCGCATCTCGTTCAAGCAGAACGCCGACAACACGCTGGCGGTGACCGCCTTCGGCAACCCGGTCACGTTCCGCCAAAGGCGCCCGGGCACCGACGAATGGTTCGAGGGCTACGCCCAGCGCGCCGAGTACGACGGCGCCAAGGAGCTGCTCGAACTCTTCGACAACGCGCTGCTGCGGCGCGGTCAGGACGAGATCCGCAGCAACTACATCTCCTACAACGCGGCGACCGAGCTGTTCAAGGCGGAGGGCCGCGCGGCGACGCAGCCGGTGCCCGACAGCCCGGGCACCCGCGTCCGCGGCGTGTTCCAGCCGCGGTCCGACGCGCTGCCGGGCAAGAGCGCGAAGGAGGCGCCGGCCAAGGGCCCCGCGCCCGCGCCGTCCACCCCGCCGGCACTCAAGAGCGCGCCGGAACTCGGCGCCCTTCCGCCGGCCGCGAAGTAGCCGGGACGCCAGCCCGCCGCATGTCGAGCAACCTCGCCGTCGACCGCCTGGAGAAGCGGTACAAGTCGCGCACGGTCGTCCACGACGTCTCGCTCGAGGTCGGCAGCGGCGAGGTCGTCGGTCTGCTCGGGCCCAACGGCGCCGGCAAGACCACCTGCTTCTACATGATCGTCGGCCTGGTGGCGGCGGACGGCGGCCGCATCCTGCTCGACGGGCAGGACCTGTCGCGGATGCCGATCCACTCGCGCGCCCGGCTCGGCCTGTCGTACCTGCCGCAGGAGGCCTCGATCTTCCGCAAGCTGACTGTCGCCGAGAACGTCCGCGCGATCCTGGAGCTGCAGGAGCTGGACGCCGACGCGCTGTCCAACCGGCTCGACGCCCTGCTCGAGGACCTGTCGATCGCGCACCTCGCCGATGCGCCGGCGCTGTCGCTGTCGGGCGGCGAGCGGCGGCGCGTCGAGATCGCCCGGGCGCTGGCGACGCGCCCCCGGTTCATCCTGCTCGACGAGCCGTTCGCCGGCGTCGATCCGATCGCGGTGCTCGACATCCAGAAGATCATCGGGTTCCTGAAGGCCCGCGGAATCGGCGTGCTGATCACCGACCACAACGTCCGCGAGACGCTCGGCATCTGCGACCGCGCCTACATCATCAACGAGGGGCGGGTGCTCGCGTCGGGTGCGCCGGACGAGATTGTCTATAATGAGTCCGTCCGCAAGGTCTACCTCGGGGAGCACTTCCGTCTCTGATTCCGGCGCCCGTCGGCGCGACCCTCCCTCTACCCGGCCGTGAAGCAGACCCTCCAGCTCAAGCAGAGCCAGCACCTGACGCTGACGCCGCAGCTGCAACAGTCGATCCGGCTGCTGCAGCTCTCGACGCTCGAGCTCAACGCCGAGGTCGAGCGGATGCTGCAGGAGAATCCGCTGCTGGAGAAGGCGGACGAGGACGAGCCGGCGCCCGACGTGCCGCTGTCGGGGCCGGTGACCATCACCCGCGAGTCCGACTCCGGCGAAGGCGGCGAGGACACCGAGCGTTTCGAGGGCGGCGGCGGCGGCGAATCCGAGCCGGAGGCGCCGCTGACGCGCACCTCGCTCGACGAGGTCGACCGCGCCGACTTCGAGGATTTCACCGGCGTCGGCGACGGCGACTGGGGCGGCGGCGGCGGCCAGGACGAGGACGACGAGGGCTTCGCGCCGCAGCAGGTCGCCGACTCGTCGTTGCGCGATCACCTGCTCACCCAGCTGTCCGAACTGTCGATTCCGCTGCGCGACCGGCAGATCGTCGGCGCGCTGATCGACGCGCTCGACGACGACGGCTACCTCACCCAGGCGCTCGACGAGATCGCCGAGCTCTTCCCCGAGTCGTTCGACCTCGAGGAAGACGAGCTCAACATCGGGCTGAAGTACCTGCAGAGCTTCGATCCGCCCGGCGTGGGTGCGCGCGACCCGGCCGAATGCCTGGCGCTGCAGCTGAAGGCGCTGCCCGCCGGCACCCCGCACCGCGAGGACGCGCTCAAGATCTGCTGCGGCCACCTGGAGCTGCTCGCGGCGCGGGATTTCACCAAGCTCAAGCGCCTGCTGCACACCGACGATGTCGGCGTCCGCGCCGTGCGCGCGCTCATCACGACGCTCAAGCCGCGCCCGGGCGCGGCGTTCGCGCACACCGAGGCCAACTACGTGATCCCGGACGTGGTGGTGCGCAAGGTGCGCAACCAGTGGGTCGCCGCGCTGAACGAGGCGGCGATGCCCAAGCTGCGCCTGAACCGGATCTATGCCGACATTCTCACGCGCAACCGGGACGCGTCGAACCAGCAGCTCGCCGCGCACCTGCAGGAAGCGAAGTGGCTGATCCGCAACGTCCAGCAGCGGTTCGAGACGATCCTGCGGGTGACGCAGGCCATCGTCGAGCGCCAGCGCCGCTTCCTCGACCACGGCGAGGTCGCGATGCGGCCGATGGTGCTGCGCGAGATCGCCGACATGCTGGGCCTGCACGAATCGACGATTTCCCGCGTGACGACGCAGAAGTACATGCTGACGCCGCGCGGGACCTTCGAACTCAAGTATTTCTTCGGCAGCCACGTCGCCACGGACACCGGCGGAGCCGCCTCGGCCACGGCCATCCGGGCGCTGATCCGGCAGCTGGTCGGCGCCGAGGACCCCAAGGCCCCGCTCACCGACAGCCGGATCGCCGAAGTGCTCGGCGAGCAGGGTATTCTGGTCGCTCGACGCACGGTCGCCAAGTACCGGGAGGCGCTGTCCATACCCCCCGTCAACCTGCGCAAGACGGTCTGAACGCCGCGCGCAGTCGTCTAGCAGCAAACCGAGGAGAACTCGATGAACCTGAACCTCACCGGACATCACCTGGACATCACCCCGGCGATCCGCGACTACTGCATCGCCAAGCTGTCGCGCGTGACGCGGCATTTCGACCATGTGATCGACGTGAACGTCGTGATGTCGGTGGACAAGCTGCGGCAGAAGGCGGAGGCGAACCTCCACATCCGCGGCAAGGACCTCCATGCGGAGGCGATCGAGCCGGACATGTACGCCGCCATCGACGCGCTGGCCGACAAGCTCGACCGGATGGTCGTCAAGCACAAGGAAAAGCTGAAGGTCGGCCGTCACGACGGCGCCGAGATCAAGCGGGATTCCGCCGCCGCCGAGGCCGGCGCCCCCATACCGGGGCCGGGACGCCCCGCGAACTAGCGCTATAATCGTTCGCCGGACCACGTGCCGGCGGGTGACCGGGAAGCCGGCACCCGCCGGTCTTGTTTTCGGCACCCCGGGCCGCGCGCCCATTCCTCCCGCCCCACCCGATCCGATGAACCGCATCGCCCCGCTGCTGCCGGCCGCCAACATCCTCGTCGACGTCGACGCGTCGACGAAGCCGCGCCTGTTCGAAACGGTGGGCGCGCTGGTCGAGCGCAACCGCGGACTGTCGAAATCCCTGGTCTCGGACAGCCTCGCCGCGCGCGAGCGCCTCGGCTCGACCGGCCTGGGCCAGGGGATCGCCATTCCGCACGGCCGCATCAAGGGGCTGGCCGAGGCGCAGGGCGCCTTCGTCCGGCTCAAGACGCCGATCGCCTTCGACGCCCCCGACGGCAAGCCGGTCGGCCAGGCGTTCGTGCTGCTGGTGCCCGAGCAGGCGACCGAGCAGCACCTCGAGCTGCTGTCCGAGCTCGCCCAGATGTTCTCCGAGAAGGCCTTCCGCGACCGGCTGGCCGCAGCCCCCGACGCCGACGGACTGCACGCGGTATTCGCCGCGTGGGAACCGGCCGCGTGACGGTCGCCGAGGTTCCCGTGCGCCAGGTCAGCGTCGAGAAACTCTTCGCCGACAACCAGGCGCGGCTGGGTCTCGCCTGGCTCGGCGGGCGACAGGGCGGCAACCGGGTGCTGACCGGCGAGGCCGCCCTCAAGCCGACCATCGGCCAGGTCGGCCACATGAACTTCATCCATCCGTTCCGCGTGCAGATCCTCGGCGCGGCGGAAGTCGCCTATCTGCGCGACCTCACCGCGGCGGACCTGACGGCGTCGATCGGGCGGCTGTTCACCAGCGAGCTCGTCGCCATCGTCGTCGCCAACGGCGAGGACGTTCCCTCTCCGCTGCTCGACGGGTGCAATACGCATCACGTGGCGCTGCTCGCGACCGAACAGCCGTCGCCGCACCTGGTCGACGTACTCCGGCTGTACCTGTCGCGGGTGCTGGCCGAGTCGACGACGCTGCACGGCGTGTTCCTCGACGTGCTCGAGATGGGGGTGCTGATCACCGGCGCGTCGGCGATCGGCAAGAGCGAGCTCGCGCTGGAGCTCATCTCGCGCGGCAACGGCCTCGTCGCCGACGACATCGTCGAGCTCTACCGGATCTCGCCGGACACCATCGAGGGCCGCTGCCCGGCGGTGCTGAAGGATTTCCTGGAGGTCCGCGGCATCGGCGTGCTCAACATCCGCACCATCTTCGGCGAGACCGCCGTGCGGCCGCGCAAGCTGCTCAAGGTGATCGTCCATCTCGAGGACCACAGCCACGAGGCGTTCTCCGAACTCGACCGCCTGCAGGTCGACGCGACGTACCAGGAGGTGCTGGGCGTGCCGATCCGCCGGATGACGATTCCCGTCGCCGCGGGCCGCAACCTCGCCGTGCTGGTCGAAGCCGCGGTGCGCAACTTCGTGCTCAACCAGCGCGGGATCGACAGCACGCTGGAGTTCATCGAGCGGCAGCAGAAGCTGATGGGCGAAGGCGGCTGACCGCCCGCGCCCCGATCGTCGACCGCGGGCCCGGCAAGGGCCCGCCGAAGGCCAGGTGACCCCATGGATCTCGTCCTCATCGGCGGCGTTTCCGGCTCCGGCAAGAGCGTGGCCCTGGGCGCGCTCGAGGACGCCGGCTACGAGGCCGTCAACAACCTGCCGCTGCCGCTGGTCGAGGAAACCGCCGCCTACCTGCACCGCGCCGGCCGCAGCCGCGTCGCCATCGCGCTCGACGTCAAGAACGCCGAGGTCTTCGAAGGGCTCAACGCGACGATGGCGCGGCTTTCGTCGGCCGGCTGGCAGGTGCGCTTCGTCCATCTCGACGCCAAGACCGCCACGCTGGTCAAGCGCTTCTCCGAAACGCGGCGCCGGCACCCCTTCTCGAGCGATTCGCGGACGCTGGTCGAGGCGATCGAGCACGAGCGCGCGCTGCTCGCCGACGTCCGCGGGCTGGGCTACACGTTCGACACCAGCGACCTGCCCGCGGCGGCGCTGCGGCGCTGGATCAAGGACTTCGTCAGCGTCGACGCCGCCAAGCTGACGCTGCTGATCGAATCCTTCGGCTTCAAGCACGGCATCCCGCTCGACGCCGACCTCGTCTTCGACGTGCGCTGCCTGCCCAATCCGCACTACGAGCAGGCGCTGGCGCCGTTGACGGGACACGACGCCCCGGTGGTGGAGTTCCTCGAGGCGGTGCCGGAGGTCGAGCGGATGTACGGCGACATCTACCACTTCGTCGCCAGCTGGCTGCCCGACTACGCGCGCGACAACCGCAATTACCTCACGGTCGCGATCGGCTGCACCGGCGGCCGCCATCGCTCGGTCTACCTCGTCGACCGGCTCGCGCGCGCGTTCGCCCCGCGGTGCCAGCTGCTGACGCGGCATCGCGAGCTGGACTGACCCGGACGCCCGCGATGCCCGTTCCCGTCACCGTCACGCTCGCGCTCACCGGCGCATCGGGCATGCCCTACGGCCTGCGGCTGCTGGAGGCGTTGCTCGCCGCCGGCCGGCGCGTCCAGCTGCTGTATTCGCCGGCGGCGCAGATCGTCGCGAAGCAGGAGTGCGACCTGGCGCTGCCCGCGCAGCCGCGCGAAGCGGCTCGCCTCCTCGCGGCGCGCTTCGGCGCCGCGGACGGCCAGCTCGCCGTGTTCGGCCGCGAGGACTGGATGGCGCCGGTCGCGTCCGGCTCCAATCCTGCCGACGCGATGGTCATCTGCCCGTGCAGCATGGGCACGCTGGCGGCGGTGGCGCACGGCCTCGCGGACAACCTGATCGAGCGCGCCGCCGACGTCATGCTGAAGGAGCGCCGGCCGCTGGTGCTGGTGCCGCGCGAGACGCCGGTCTCGGTGATCCATCTCGAGAACATGCTGGCGCTCGCGCGCGCCGGCGCGACCATCGTGCCACCGACGCCCGGATTCTACGGTCGACCGCAGGCGGTGTCCGATCTCGTCGACTTCGTGGTCGCGCGCGTGCTCGACCAGCTGCAGATTCCGCACACGCTCGGACCCCGCTGGGGCGAAGGCCGCGACGAACCGCCCCCGGGCGGGCGGGCGTGAAGCTGCCGTTCCTGCGCGCGCCGGCGGGACGCGAACGCATGCAGCTGCCGCTGTTTCCGCTGCGCACCGTGCTCTACCCGGGGGGGATGCTCCCGCTCAAGGTGTTCGAGCAGCGCTACATCGAGATGACCAAGGCGTGCCTGCGCGACGAGGCGCCGTTCGGCGTGTGCCTGATCACCCGCGGCGACGAGGTCGCGGCGCCGGGCCCGCGCCCGGCGGAGGGCGGAACGGCGCCGACGTTCGCGCCCATCGGCACGCTGGCGCGCATCACCGCCTGGGACATGCCGAAGGGCGTGCTGCACCTCATGGCGGAGGGGCGGACGCGCTTCCAGGTCCGCGGTCACACGATACGGGGGGACGGCCTGGTCGTCGGCGAAGTCTCGCCGCTCGCCGTCGAGCCGGCGGTGCCGCTGACCGAGGCCTTCGCGCCGCTCGTGCGCCTGCTCGAGCTGATCGCGACGCGCGTCGGCCCGCAGCAGTTCCCGACCGCCCAGGCCTGGGACGACGCGTCCTGGGTCGGCTACCGGCTCGCCGAGCTGCTGCCGCTGCCGCTGCCGATCAAGCAGACGATGCTCGAGATCAACGACGCCTCGGTGCGGCTGACGGTGCTGCAGAAGTTCCTGACGCAGCAGGGACTGCTCTAGCCGGTATAATTTCAGGTTGGCCAACAGGGCGTCACCGGAGCGGACATGGCGGGTCACAGCAAGTGGGCGAACATCAAGCACAAGAAGGCCGCGACCGATGCCAAGCGCGGCAAGATCTTCACTCGCCTGATCAAGGAAATCACCGTCGCGTCGCGGCTGGGGGGCGGCGACGTCTCGGCCAACCCGCGGCTGCGCCTCGCCGTCGACAAGGCCTACGGCCAGAACATGCCCAAGGACACCATCGAGCGCGCGATCAAGCGCGGCGCGGGTGAACTGGAGGGCGTCAACTACGAGGAGATCCGTTACGAGGGCTACGGCATCAACGGCGCCGCGGTGATCGTCGACTGCATGACCGACAACCGCACCCGCACCGTTGCCGACGTCCGCCACGCGTTCTCCAAGTACGGCGGCAACCTCGGCACCGACGGCTCGGTGGCGTTCCTGTTCAAGCACTGCGGCCAGATCGTCTTCGCTCCCGGCACCGACGAGAACAAGGTGATGGAAGCGGCGATCGACGCCGGCGCCGAGGACGTCGTGACCAACGACGACGGCAGCATCGAGGTGGTCACCGGCCCGTACGATTTCATCGCCGTCAAGGACGCGCTGGCCAAAGCGGGCCTCAGTCCCGAGTTCGCCGAAGTGACGATGAAGCCGTCGACCGAGGTGGAATTCTCCGGCGACGACGCCGCGCGGATGCAGAAGCTCATCGACGCGCTCGAGTCGCTCGACGACGTGCAGGAGGTCTACACGTCGGCGGTGATGGACGGGGAATGACGCCCGCCTGCGGTCGGGGCGGCTGACGCGATGCGCGACGCGCGGGTCGCCGTCCGCCGCATCCTCGGCATCGATCCCGGACTGCGCGTCACCGGCTTCGGCATCATCGAGGCGGACGGCAGCCGCCTCGCGTACGTCACCAGCGGCTGCATCCGCGCCGCCGGCGACGAGCTGCCGACGCGCCTGGGCGTGATCGCCCGCGACCTCGCCCACGTCATCCGCGAGTACGCGCCGGCCGAGGTCGCCGTCGAGAAGGTGTTCGTCAACGTGAATCCGAACTCGACGCTGCTGCTCGGGCAGGCGCGCGGCGCGGCGATCGCGGCGGCGGTGATGGCGGGCCTGCCCGTCGCCGAGTACACGGCCGGCCAGGTCAAGCAGGCTGTCGTCGGCAAGGGCCGCGCGCTGAAACCGCAGGTGCAGGAGATGGTGCGGCGGCTGCTGGCGCTGCCGGGGACGCCATCGCCCGACGCGGCCGACGCGCTGGCCTGCGCGATCTGTCACGCGCACGGCGCCGCGGGGCTGGGCGGGCTGCGCCGCACCGGCTACCGCGTGCGCGCCGGACGGCTGGTGTGACCGGCGCGCGCAAACACGGCGTCGCGCCCGGGGCCGCGTCCCCGCCGCGCCCGGCTCCCGCGGATGCCCCGGCGGCGGCCGTCGAGCCGCCGGCGCCCGTGCGCGCCTCGCCGGCCCCGCGTCCGCGGCGGCGGCCCGGCGCGGTGATCTTCGACATGGACGGCCTGATGCTCGACACCGAGCCGCTGGCCGCGCGCGCCTGGACCGACGCCGCGCGGGCGGCCGGCCTGCCCTTCGACCACAGCGTCACGGCCCGGATGATCGGCCGCAACTTCGCCGACTGCCGCGCGCTGATCGCCGACCGGCACGGGCCGGCGTATCCGGTCGACGAGCTGATGCGCGCCTGGCACGTCGCCTACGACGCACTCGTCGAGCGCGAGGGCCTGGTGCTCAAGGCCGGGCTCGCGGCGCTCCTCGACTGGCTGGACGCGGCGCGGATCCCCAAGGCCGTCGCCACGTCGACGCGCCGCGTCCGCGCGCTGGCCAAGCTCGACCGTGCCGCGCTGACGACACGCTTCGTCGCCGTCGTCGGCGGCGACGAGGTCTCCCGCGGCAAGCCCGCGCCCGACATCTTCGTCGCCGCGGCGGCGCGGCTGGGCGCGGTGGCGGCGGCGTGCATCGTGCTCGAGGATTCCGAGCCGGGCGTCCGCGGCGCGCTTGCCGCCGGCATGACGCCGATCATGGTGCCCGACCTGCACGCGCCGTCGGCGGCGCTGCTGGCGGAACGGCCGATGGTGCTCGCCGACCTGTTCGCGGTGCGCGACCACCTCGCCGCGCTGCCCGAGTGACGCCGGCTCCCCGGGTCCCGGCGCGGCGCGACCCCGGCGCGGTTCCGGTGCCGCGACGGGGTGCTGCCGCGGCTGCCCCTGCGCATAAGTGCGATAATCGCCGTCCATGATCGGTCGACTCACCGGAATCCTCGTCGAGAAGAACCCGCCGCAGATCGTCGTCGACGTCGCGGGCGTCGGCTACGAAGTCGACGTGCCGATGAGCACGTTCTACAACCTGCCCGAGACCGGTTCGAAGCTCACGCTCGTCACGCACCTCGTCGTCCGCGAGGACGCGCACCTGCTGTACGGCTTCCTGACCGAGCAGGAGCGGCGGACCTTCCGCCGCCTCACCAGAATCAGCGGCATCGGCGCCAAGATCGCGCTGGCGGTGCTATCGGGCCTGTCGGTCGCCGAACTCGCGCAGGCGGTCACGCTGCAGGAGTCTGGGCGCCTGACCAAGGTCCCCGGCATCGGCAAGAAGACCGCCGAGCGGATCCTGCTGGAACTCAAGGACAAGCTCGGCGCCGAGCTGACGACGGCGGTCGGCGTCCACCGGCCGGCGCCGGCGTCGTCCGACATCCTGAACGCCCTGCTGACGCTGGGCTACAGCGACAAGGAGGCGGTCGCGGCGGTCAGGACGCTGCCTGCCGACGTCGCCGTCGCCGACGGCATCCGGCAGGCGCTGAAGCTGCTGGCCAAGGGCTGACCGCGATGTCGTCGACACGCCAGGGCCTGCTCCGCGACATCAAGCTGCCGCCGGGCGTGTTCCGGCGCGGCATCAACCTGTGGCCGCCGTTCCTGGGCGCCGGCGTGCGGGTGACCCGCGTCGCCGACGACTATCGCGAGATCGACGTGACGCTGAAGCTCGGCCTGCTCAACCGCAACTATTTCGGCACCCAGTTCGGCGGTTCGATGTTCGCTATGACTGATCCGTTCTTCGCGCTGATGATGCTGCACAACCTCGGCGGCGACTACGTCGTCTGGGACCGGGCGGGCGCCATCCGGTACCTGAAGCCCGGTCGCGGCAACGTGTTCGCGCACTTCCGCCTTGCCGCGGCGGCCATCGCCCGGGCGCGCGCCGCGACGACCCGCGGGCGCAAGCACGAGCCGACGTTCACCGTCGCCATCGTCGACGGCGACGGCGCGACGATCGCCGAAGTCGACAAGACGCTGTATGTCCGCCGCCGTCCCGCGCCGGGTTCGCCGGCCGCGAAGGTGGCCGCCGCGAAGGCCGCAGCGCGACCCGTCACGAAGTCCGCTGCGCGAACGGTCACGAAGTCCGCCGCGCGACCCACCGGGAAAGCCGCAGCGGGCTCGGCCTCGAAGGCGCGCGCGAGGTCCCGGCAGGGACCGCCGGCGTCCCGGCGCGCGGCGCAGGCATAGAATCCGGCCATGGCCATCGACAACGACGACTTCACGCGCATCGTCGCGCCGAAGCCCGCGAGCGTGCAGGAGGAGGCGCTCGAACGCGCGCTGCGCCCGAAGGTGCTCGACGAATACGTCGGCCAGGAGAAGATCCGCGGGCAGCTGTCGATCTTCATCGAGGCCGCGCGGAAGCGCCGCGAATCGCTCGACCACGTGCTGCTGTTCGGCCCGCCGGGACTGGGCAAGACGACGCTGTCGCACATCATCGCGCACGAACTCGGCGTGAACCTGAGGCAGACCTCGGGGCCGGTGCTGGAGCGCCCGGGCGACCTCGCGGCGCTGCTGACCAACCTCGAGCCCAACGACGTCCTGTTCATCGACGAGATCCACCGCCTGTCGCCGATCGTCGAGGAGATCCTCTACCCGGCGCTCGAGGACTACCAGATCGACATCATGATCGGCGAGGGTCCCGCCGCCCGCTCGGTCAAGCTCGACCTCCCGCCGTTCACGCTGGTCGGCGCCACGACGCGCGCCGGCATGCTGACCAATCCCCTGCGCGACCGCTTCGGGATCGTCGCCCGCCTCGAGTTCTACACCGCCGAGGAGCTGGCGCGGATCGTCGCGCGCTCGGCCGGCCTGCTGTCGATCGCCGCCGATCCGGCCGGCGCCTTCGAGATCGCGCGGCGCTCGCGCGGCACGCCGCGCATCGCCAACCGGCTGCTGCGCCGGGTCCGCGACTTCGCCGAGGTGCGCGCCGGCGGCGAGATCACCCGCGAGGTCGCCGACGCGGCGCTCGCGATGCTGGACGTCGACGCCGCGGGCCTCGACGTCATGGACCGCAAGCTGCTCGAAACGGTGCTGGACAAGTTCGCCGGCGGCCCGGTGGGCGTCGACAACCTGTCCGCCGCGATCGGCGAGGAGCGCGACACCATCGAGGACGTCCTCGAGCCGTTCCTGATCCAGCAGGGATTCCTGCAGCGGACGTCGCGCGGCCGCGTCGCCACGCCGCTCGCCTACCGCCACTTCGGCTTCGCCCCGCCGGCGCCGTCGGCCGACCTCTTTCCCGGCGAATGACCGTCGGCACCGAACCCTTCCGCTTCCCGGTCCGCGTCTACTACGAGGATACCGATGCCGCCGGTGTCGTCTACTATGCGAACTACCTGCGCTACATGGAGCGCGCGCGCACCGAGTGGCTGGCGGCGCACGGGTTCGACCTCGCCGAGGTCGAGCGCGAGCACGGGGTCGCGTTCGCCGTCTCGCGCGCCGAGGTCGACTATCTGGCGCCGGCGCGGCTGATCGAGCGGCTCGACGTGACGGTGGCCCCGGTCGAGCTGGGCCGTGCGCGCTTCACCGTCGTGCAGACGGTCGAGCGCGGCGGCACGACGCTGGTCCGCGCCAGGGTGACGCTCGTCTGCATCGATCGCGCGGCGTGGCGCCCCGCCCGCATTCCCGCGGCGATCGCCGCCCGCATGAAGTCATCGTTGATGGAGCCCCCCGGGTGAACGTGCATACCGATCTTTCCTTCGTCGCGCTGATCGCGCAGGCGTCGATCATCGTCCAGGCGGTGATGGCGCTGCTGGCCGGGCTGTCGCTGTGGTCGTGGTGGCAGATCTTCATCAAGCACTTCCAGATCTCGCGCGCGATCCGCGACACCGACGTGTTCGAGAACGAATTCTGGAAGGGCGGCGACCTGGCCGAGCTCTTCCAGCGCACCAGTTCGTCGAGCGATGCCGGCGGCCTCGCGCACCTCTTCGCCTCGGGCTTCCGCGAGTACGCGAAGCACCGCAAGCAGGGCAGCAACGCCGCGGTGACGCTGGACAGCGCGCGCCGGGCGATGCGCGCCGCGTACCAGCGCGAGATCGACGTGCTGGAGGCGCACCTCGCGGGGCTGGCCACCGTCGGCTCGGTGTCGCCGTACATCGGCCTCTTCGGCACCGTCTGGGGCATCATGAATGCGTTCCGCGGCCTCGCCAACGTGAGCCAGGCCACGCTCGCCAGCGTCGCGCCCGGCATCGCCGAGGCGCTGATCGCCACCGCCATCGGCCTCTTCGCCGCGATTCCCGCCGTCGTCGCGTACAACCGCTACACCCACGACGTCGACCGGCTCGCCGTCCGCTACGAGACCTTCATCGAGGAATTCTCGAACATCCTGCAGCGGCAGGCCTGAGGCGCATGCCGGGAAGGGCGACTCTCGACGCGAAGGCGCAAAGGCGGGAAGGGCAACTCTCGACGCAAAGGCGCAAAGGCGCGAAGGAACATCCGGGTTCGACCTTCGTGATCAGCGTCGCGCCATCCGCCTCGAGCGACGCCCCCGCCCGGGACTGCTTCGAGATCCGAACAAAACATGAACCTCTTCGCGTCTTTGCGGCCTTAGCGTTGAGAGTTGCCCTTGACCTTGACCTTGAACGCGATCTGATCCATCCCCACCGGAACGCCTGAAGCCCCGACATGCGCCGCCCCCGCAAGCCGATCAACCAGATCAACGTCGTGCCGTACATCGACGTGATGCTGGTACTGCTGGTGATCTTCATGGTCACCGCTCCGCTGATCCCGCCCGGCGAGATCGAGTTGCCGTCGGTGGGCAGCCGCCTGGCGACGCCGGCGCAGCCGCTCGAGGTGGTGCTGCGCGCCGACAAGACGCTGTCGCTGACCGACCGCGAACGCGGCGGCGCCGCGGCGACCGTGTCGCGCGAGGAGCTCGTCGCACGGATCCGCGCCAAGCAGGCCGTGCGTCCGGACCAGCCGGTGGTGATCGCCGCGGACCGCAGCGCGCGCTACGAGGACGTGCTCGCCGTCCTCGACCTGCTGCAGCGCAACGGCGCGAAGAAGGTCGGCCTGCTGGCGCGGCCGTCGCCGAACTGACGCCGCAATGGCAAAGGACGACCGCAACCAACCCGCACGCGCGACCGGCCGCTGGCTCGCCGCCGGGCTTGCAGTGGCGGTGCACCTGGTCTTCCTCGGCGTGCTGGTGTTCTCGCTCACCTGGCAGAACAAGCCGTCGGCGCCGGTGACGGCCGAACTGTACGCCCCTCCCTCGCGCACCGAGCAGGTGCCTCAGCCCTCGCCCCCGCCCGCGGCCGTGGCGCCCGCGCCGAAGCCCGAGCCACCGCCGCCGCCCCGGCCCGAGCCGAAGCCCGAGCCGAAGCCCGAACCCCCGCCCCCGCCGCGGCCCGAGCCGAAGGCCGCGGTGCCGGATCCGCACGCGGCCGAGATCGCGCTCAAAGCCAAGGCGGAGGAGCAGCAGCGTCGCCGTGCGCAGGCCGAGCGGGAGAAGGAAGAGCGCGACCGCCGCGAGGCGGCCAAGCGCGAGACCGAGAAGAAGGCCGCGGAGAAGAAGGCGGCCGACGACCGTCGCGCGGCCGAGGCGCGCGACCGGCAGTCCCGCGAGACCGAGGCGCTCAAGGCCGCCGCCGACCGCGAACGGCAGGTCCGGGCCGACGCCGCTGTCCAGGCGCAGGCCGAGGCGAACGCCCGCGCCCAGGCGCAGGCGGAGGCGTCCGCGCGCGCCCGCGCCGAGGCCGACTGGATCCGCCGCATCCAGGCCAAGGTGACGGGCAACGTGAACCTGCCGCCCGACATCGCGGGAAATCCGGAGGCGGTGTTCGAGGTCGTGCAGCTGCCGACCGGCGAGATCATCGACGTGGTGCTGAAGAAGTCGAGCGGCGTGCGCACCTACGACGAGGCGGTGCAGCGGGCGCTGGCGAAGTCCTCGCCGCTGCCGCGGCCCGAACGGGCCGAGGTGTTTCAGCGCACGCTGACGCTGCGCTTCCGGCCGAAGGACTGAATCAGAACTCCCGGGCCTTCTTCTCGACGATCTGGATCGCGACCCAGCTCCAGTCGGCGCGCTGTTCGACCAGGTGGCGCAGCGCCACCGTGTAGACCGACCGGCCGGTGGTCAGGATGACGTTGCGGCCTTCGCTGTACTCCTGCGTCGGCACGATCAGCGTCTTCACCGCGAGCGGCTTGTCCGGGCGCGACGGCGGCGGCAGGTAGAGACCGTCGAAGCGCGCCCCCATCGTCGACACGTCGATGCCGTTGACGACGATGCCGAGGTCGTCCTTGGCCTCGCGCCGGGCGTGCAGCGTGACCGCGACCAGCCGCTCGGCGATGATCGACACGCCGGCCTCGACCTCGTCGTTGCTCATCTTGTTGAGGCGGCGCACGACGCCCAGCACCCAGTCGGAGACGTCCGACTGCCGGACGGCGACCAGCGCCCCCAGCGTCAGCGCCTGGCCGATGCCGCCGGACGCCGCGATGCGAAGGCCCGCGACGCTGCGGTCCTTGACCTGCCACATCGGATCGGAAAACGACGAAATCGACGCGGCGAGCGAATCGTGCTCGTCGGGCGCGCGGCGGCGCACGCGCGGCGCATCGGCGACCGCGTACACCTCGATCTGCTCGGCGCCGGTCGGCGTGTCGGTCGGGGCTTCGTTGAGGTCCTTCGCCGCCAGGTCGCGGCAGATTCTCGACAGGCCGATCCGCACCTTCGCCGCCACCGTCACCGCGACCCGGGGATCGCGCCGCAGGTCGGCGTTGAGGTTCGGCGAAACGGCGGGGCGCATCTTTTCCAGGATGGCGACCCGCTGCTGGTTGATCGGCGCCGCCGGCCCCTGGTCGGTCGCCTCCGACTGGCGCAGCGCGTGCACCGCGCGCTCGAGCTGTTCGGCGAGCGGCGTCGTGTCGAGGTAGCGCAGCATCGACCCCGAGTCGTTGCCGGTGCGGCGAACCAGGCCCTGCTTGCCCGCGACGTCGACGAAGAAGCCCTCGGGCGAGCGCGGCACGGCATCGAGCGCGAGCCGGCGGCTCCACGCGCGCAGCTGCGAGCTCGCCCAGTCGAGCTCGACCGGCGACATGTTGCCGGTGTTGAGTTGATGGACCAGCAGCACGAACAGGTACTCCTGCTCCAGCGTCCACTGCGACCCGCCGGCGCCGGCGCTCGCCAGCTGCGTCGGGATGCGGTCGACGCCGAGCTCGGTGCCGCGCATGTAGAGCCGGTGCATCTCCATCCACTTGGCCGGAATCCAGCGCTCGTAGCGGAAGACGCGCAGCTTGGCGTCGGTGCCGTAGAAGTGGACGAGCCGCGTGAACAGGCCCGGCACCAGCGGCTTCCAGCGCGGATTGTTGCCCTGTTCCAGCGCCTGCTCGAGCGCCGCGTGGTACGCATAGATGAAGCCCTGCGTCATCTCGTGGACGGCCAGCCAGATCCTTTCGGCGAGCTTGGCCGAACCGTCGACGTTCTCGACGTACTGCTTGGTCAGCTGGCGGCGGTCCGCGCCCAGCGCCGCGTCGAGGAACTCGATCGCCGCCACACGCGGCGGATCGACCGGCTTGCGCGACTGGCGCATGCCCTCGAACGCGCGCATCACGTGCTGCTGGCGACCGATGACGTCGAGCGCGGGCAGCTGGCGCAACCAGGCCGACGCCAGCTTCGGCGTCTGCAGCGGATCGTGGAGATCCTTGGTCGGTTGCGTCAGGAATCCGAACATTGGAGCGACTCGTGGACTTGCGCTGGTGGAGGTTCGGGCCGGTAAGCGGTCGGGCGAACGCTGGTCTGCGAACGCGATCGCCACCTGGCGCGGGGCGTTATATATAGACCAAATTCGGGGCCCGCGCAAAACGCGCCGGCGGGTCGGCTACAATGCGCCGCTCGACGGCCACGGCGGCCTGGTGCCCCGCGGTCGCGCCGCGCGATCGCGGTCCGATGATCCCCATTCTTCGCGAGTCTTCCATGCCCCGACACTCGACGTTCGACCGATGCCGCAGGTTCGCAACGACCCGCGCGGCGTCCCTCGCCGCCCCATTGGCGTTCGCGCTGATGGCGGCGATCGTGCTGCCTGCCAACGCCCAGGGAACCCCACCGGCCTCCAAGTCGGCAGGGGGCGATCAATCAATTTCAAGCAAGATAGGTGCCACGGTGACAGAACTTAAGAAAATCGATACGAAACAAGGTGATGGCGCCGAAGCGGTCACCGGCAAGGCCGTGCTGGTCCACTACACCGGGTGGCTTTATGACCCGAACAAACCGGACGGACGCGGCACCAAGTTCGACAGCTCGGCGGACCGCGGCGTGCCCTTCGGCTTCTTCCTGGGCGCCGGCCGCGTCATCAAGGGCTGGGACGAGGGCGTCGTCGGCATGAAGACCGGCGGCAAGCGCACGCTGGTCATTCCCCCGCAGCTTGGCTACGGCGAGCGCGGCGCCGGCGGCGTCATTCCGCCCAATGCGACGCTGATGTTCGACGTCGAGCTGGTCGAGGTGAAGGGCTGATGCTGCCCCGCGACGCGGCGCCCGCCGCGATCCGGCGGCTCGACTACCGGCCGCCCGCGTTCCTCGTCGACACGGTCGACCTGACGTTCGACCTGGCGCCCGAGGCGACGCGCGTTTCCGCCACACTCGCATTTCGCCGGAATCCCGCCGCGCTCGCGGTCGACCACGAGGCGCCGCTGGTCCTGAACGGCGAGCAGCAGCGCGACGTCGAGGTCGCGCTGGACGGCGTTCCGCTCGACCGGTCGCGCTACCTGCTGAGTGAGCAGTCGCTGACGTTCATCGACCCGCCGGGGGCCGGACGCCTGACCGTCGCCGCGACCATCAATCCGGCGGCCAATGTCGCCCTCGAGGGCCTGTACCTGTCGTCGGGGACGTTCTGCACGCAGTGCGAGGCCGAGGGCTTCCGGCGGATCGCGTACTTTCCCGACCGTCCGGACGTCCTCGCCACCTACACGGTGACGATGATCGCCGACCGCGAGCGGTTCCCGGTCCTGCTGGCCAACGGCAACCGGGTCGTCGCCGGCCCGATGCCCGGCCCCGGCGGCGCCACGCGGCACTACGCGAAGTGGCACGACCCGTTTCCCAAGCCGTCGTACCTGTTCGCGCTGGTCGCGGGCAAGCTCTCGGCGCTCACGGACACGTTCACGACCCGGTCCGGACGCGCGGTGGCGCTGGAGATCTGGTCGACCCCGGCGAACCTGCCGCGCTGCCACCATGCGATGGAGTCGCTGCAACGCGCGATGCGCTGGGACGAGGAGCGCTTCGGCCGCGAGTACGACCTCGACCTGTTCATGATCTACTGCGCGGACGACTTCAACATGGGCGCGATGGAGAACAAGGGCCTCAATATCTTCAACAGCAAGCTCGTGCTGGCGCAGCCGCAGACCGCCACCGACGACGACTACCTCGCGATCGAGAGCGTGGTCGGCCACGAGTACTTCCACAACTGGACCGGCAACCGCGTGACCTGCCGCGACTGGTTCCAGCTGTCGCTCAAGGAAGGCCTCACCGTCTTCCGCGACCAGGAATTCTCGTCCGACCTGCAGTCGCGCGCGGTCGAGCGCATCGCCGCCGTCGCGTTCCTGCGCAATCACCAGTTCCCCGAGGACGCCGGGCCGATGGCGCACCCGGTCCGCCCCGACGAGTACGTCGAGATCAACAACTTCTACACGACGACGGTCTACGAGAAGGGCGCCGAGGTCATCCGCATGCAGCACACGCTGCTCGGCCCCGAGCGCTTCCGGCGCGGCATGGACCTCTACTTCGAGCGGCACGACGGCCAGGCGGTCACCTGCGACGACTTCGTGCAGGCGATGGCCGACGCGAGCGCCGAGAGCGGCGGCCCCGACCTCGCGCAGTTCCGCCGCTGGTACGCGCAGGCGGGCACGCCGGTGGTCACCGCGCGCGGCCGCCACGATCCGGTGCTCGCGACGTACACGCTCGAGGTCGAGCAGCACACGCCGCCGACGCCCGGGCAGCCGGTCAAGACGCCCTTCCACATCCCCTTTGCCGTGGGACTGGTCGGCCCGGACGGCCGCGACCTGCCGCTGACGCTGGACGGCGAACGCGCGCCTGGCGCGACGACGCGCGTGCTCGACGTCACCCGCAGCGCGCAGAGCTTCCATTTCGTCGACGTTCCGGCGCGGCCGGTGCCCTCGCTGCTGCGCGGATTTTCGGCGCCGGTGCGGCTGGTCTTCGACCACACGCCGGAAGACCTGTCGTTCCTCGCCGCCCACGACAGCGACCCGGTCAACCGCTGGGACGCGGCGCAGCGCAGCTTCGCCGACGCCATCCTGCTGCTCGCCGCGCAGATCGCGGCCGGCGAGCCGCTGGCGCTGCCGCCGACCCTGCCGGCGCTGGTGCAGGCGCTGCTCGGCGACGAGGCGAGCGATCCGGCACTGGTCGCGCTGGCGCTGACGCCGCCGGACCTCGCCTACCTCGCCGGCCTGGTCGCCACCGTCGACGCCGACGCGCTGTTCGCCGCCCGCGAGTACGTCACGGGCGAGCTCGCCCGGCGGGACCGCGACGCGTTCGAGCGCGTCTACGCGACGCGTCGCGTCCGCGGCGCCTACGCACCCACACCCGCGCAGTCCGGCTCGCGCCGGCTCGCGAACCTCTGCCTCGGCTACCTCGGCGCGCTCGACGACGAACCGGCCCGTGCGCTCGCCGTCGCTCACTACGACGCCGCCGACAACATGACCGACGCCATCGCCGCGCTCGCGGCGGTCAACCACAGCGCGGCGGCCGAACGCGGTCACCTGTTCGCGCGCTTCGAGGCGACCTGGCGCGACGAGCCGCTGGTGCTCGACAAGTGGTTCATGCTGCAGGCGACTTCGCTGCGCGCCGACACGCTGGCCCGCGTGCAGGGTCTGCTGGAACACCCGAAGTTCAACGCCCGCAACCCGAACCGGTTGCGCTCGCTGGTGGGCGCCTACGCGCGCCGCAACTGGCCGGGATTCCACGCCCGCGACGGCAGCGGCTACCGCTTCGTCGCGGCGCAGACGGTCGCCGTCGACCGCATCAATCCGCAGATGGCGGCGACGCTGGCGGAGGCCTTCAACCTGTGGCGCCGCTTCGACGAGCCGCGCCGCACGCTGCAGCAGGCGGCGCTGCGGGAGATCGCCGCCGCCGAGCTGTCGCCGGACGTCACCGAAGTCGTGACCCGCGCGCTGGCGGACTAGGCGCCCGCTGCCGGCGTCGAACGGCAGCGGCGGACCGCATCATTTCCGATGCGAAGGTCCTTCCTTCAGGTAAGTCCCGACCAATTCGGCCTTCGCCAGCACATGGCCGGCCATGGCCTTCTCGAGCTGCGCCTTGGTCGGGTTGCCCAGGTCGGGCAGCGTCCGGTCCAGCGCGTAGAGCTTGTGGAAATAGCGATGCCGGCCGATGGGCGGGCACGGGCCGCCGTAACCGGTTCGCTTCCAGTCGTTCAGCCCCTGCCGCGTACCTTCGGGCAGGTCCCTGGCGGCAGCGGCGGTCGCGAGGCCGGCAGCGCCCGGCGGGATGTTGTACAGCACCCAGTGGACCCACGTGAGTTTCGGCGCCGCCGGATCCGGCGCATCGGGATCGTCGACGATGAGGGCGAGACTCCGGGTTCCCGGGGGGACGTTCGACCAGGCCAGGTCCGGGGCGACGTCATCGCCTTCGCAGGTGAAGCGTCGAGGGATGCTTCCGTTGTGACCGAAGGCCTGCGAGCTCAGTGTGAAAGTCATCGTTCCTGCCTCCACGGTCGGGCTTGGCGAATCCGGTTGCGCCCGGCTACCAGTACGTCTCCACGGTCACCTGTCCCGGCTCGCGGCGCCGGTGCCGGCGCATGCCGCGCGCCGCAAGCACCGCCTGCACGTCGTCCACCATGGCCGGGTTGCCGCAGAGCATCGCGTGCGCGTTGTCGGCGGTGAGCGGCACGCCGGCGCGGGTCTCGAGCCGGCCGTCCGCGATCAGCGCCGGGATGCGGCCCGGCAGCGCGTCCGGATGCGGCTCCCGCGAGACGACCGGTATGCAGGTGAACGCCCCCGGGTGCGCGGCGGCGATGTCCGCGATCACCTCTCGATAGGTGAGTTCCTCGGCGAAGCGGACCGCGTGCACCAGCACCACGCGCTGGAACTTCTCCCAGGTTTCCGGCGTGCGCAGCATCGACAGGAACGGCCCGATGCCGGTGCCCGTGGCCAGACACCACAGCGCGTCCGCCGCCGGGATCTCGCCGACCGAGAAGAAGCCGTTGGCGTTGCGCAGCAGCCAGACCGGGTCGCCCGGCTCGAGCGCCGCCAGACGCGGCGTCAGCGGCCCGTCCGGGACGGTGATGAAGTAGAACTCGTGCGGCTGCGTGCCGGGCGCGTTGACGAACGAGTACGGCCGGCCCAGCATCGGCTCGGCCGAACCCTCCGGCGCCGGCAGCGCGACACGCCCGAACTGCCCCGCCACGAACGTCACTTCCGGGGCGTCGACCTGAAGCGAATACAACCGGTCGGTCCATCGTCGCTTGCCGGCCACCCTTGCCGCGACCCATTTCTCCATCGAGGTCTTTCCCTGACTTGGTAACATCGCGATTATGCCCAGTCTCAGGATGCCCACGCTGCGGCGCGGCGAACACGTTCACGTTCGCCTGCCCCGCGCCGACGATGCGAAGCCGTTCCTGGCCGCGGTCAGGGCGAGCCGGGCGCTGCACGACGGCTGGGTCAGCCCGCCGGCGACGCGGGCGGGTTTCGACGCCTACGTCGCCCGCTTCCGCCCGCCGACGCGGGGCCGCGCCGAGGCCAGGCACGCGGGCATCATCGTCGCCCGCAACGCCGACGGTGCGCTCGCCGGCGTGTTCAACTTCAGCGAGATCGTCCGCGGCGCGTTCCAGAGCGCGTACCTGGGCTACTACGCGTTCTCGCCACTCGCCGGCCGGGGGTACATGCGCGAAGGCCTCGCCCTCGCGCTCGAATACGCGTTCGGAACGCTGAAGCTGCATCGCGTCGAGGTCAACATCCAACCGTCCAACGCGCGCTCGCTGGCGCTGGTCGAGCGCGTCGGCTTCGCGCGCGAGGGCTACTCGCGCCGCTACGTGAAGATCCGCGGCCGGTGGCGCGACCATGTCCGATACGCGCTGCTGGTCGAGGACTGGCGTGCGGCAAAGCGACGCGCCGGCCGCGCGCAGGACGACGCCCGATGACACGACCGACGTTCGGATCGCTGCGATCGCTGCTGGTCGTGACGCTGCTGCTGCCGGTCGCGGCCGGCTGCGCCACCGCCGCGGCGCCGATGCCCGACGTGCCGAAGTCGGTGAAGGGCCACGGCATCGCGCCCTACGCGCTGCACGAGGAATGCATGAAGCTCGTCCCCGGGGACCGGCTCGAGTACCACTTCGACGCCGGCGCGCCGCTGCACTTCAACATCCACTATCACGAGGGGAAGGCCGTGGTTCTGCCGATCTCGCGCGACGGCGTGCGCAGCGAAGGGGGCGTCTTCCAGCCCGCCGTCGCGCAGGACTACTGCCTGATGTGGGAAGCGGGCGCCACCGGGACGACGCTGGACTACCACATCGTGCTGCGCCGGGGCGGCAGGTGAAGCGGCGGCAACGGTTCGCTCGCCCGTCGCCGCCGCGGCGCCCGCCCCGGCGCGAGCCGACGTGACGCGAGCCGCCGCGCCGCGGACCGTGCTGCTCGACCTCGACGGCACGCTGACCGACAATCACGACGGCATCACCCGCTCGATCGTCCACGCGCTGAACGCGCTGGGTGCCCCCGTGCCCGACGCGGCCGCGCTGGCCGCCTGCATCGGCCCGCCGCTGCGCACGTCGTTCGCGCGGCTGCTCGCCACCGCGGAAACGGCGACCGTCGAGCGCGCGCTCGCCCACTACCGGGCGCGCTACGCCGAGGTCGGCTGGCAGGAGAACTACGTCTACGCCGGCGTGCACGCCGCGCTCGAGGCCCTGGCCGCGGACGGCACCCGCCTCATTCTGTGCACGTCGAAGCCGCAGCCGTACGCTGAGCGCATCGTCGCCCGGTTCGGCCTCGCGCCCCGGCTCGCCGGCGTCTACGGGGCCGACCTCGCCGGCACGCTCGACCACAAGGCGGCGCTGATGTCGCACCTGATCGCCCGCGAGCGGCTCGACGCTGCGGATTGCGCGATGGTCGGCGACCGCCATCACGACATCGACGCTGCACACGCCAACGGCGTGCGCGCGGTCGGGGTGCTGTGGGGCTACGGGTCGCGGCAGGAACTGGAGACCGCGGGGGCGCACGCGTTGGCGACGACACCGGCCGACCTGCCCGGCGCCGTCGCGGGGCTCAGCGCTCCGTAGGGTCGGACGTCCGACCGCGCTCTGCCGGCCTCTGGATCAGCCGCGCGACGACCAGGGCCACGCCCATGAGGCCGATCTGCCAGACCGGCTTGACGGCGTAGATCAGCGCCGAGGTCGAGCCGCGCGGCGCGACGAACGTGACGTAGAAGGCGACCAGCTCGAACGCCGCCATCAGCAGCGTTGCGGAGAGCGACCCGCGCACGTACCCGCGCAGCGTGAGCGCGAGCGCGAGCAGCCAGGGCAGCACCAGCCACAGCGCGAACAGGTGCGTCGACAGCGTGAACGGTCCGGGTGCCTTCAGCACGAACAGCAGCGCACCGGCGGCGACGCCCAGCCCTGCAATCACGCGGACCAGCGCGCGGGCGATGCCGGGCGCGAACGCGGCCACGGCGGTCAGACGACGGCCGGCGAGCCGCGCCGCGCGGGCCGGAACACGGCCACGTCGTCGAACCGCCGCGGCTCGGCCGACATCGGCGGGCGGCCGGCGAGAGGAGGCCACGCCAGCGCGGGCAGCGCCGCCAGCGGCAGCGGGATCAGGTCCGCCGGCGCGAACGCCGCGCCGCGCGCGGCGATCCAGTCGGCGGCGCACCGGTCCGCGACGGCACGGCGCGCTTCGGCGTCGACCGGAAGCGTCGACGGCGCCATCGGCAGCACCAGCGCCTTCGCGGTCAGCGCGGGGAACGGCGCCCGCAGCTTGTCGAGCACGCCGTGGCCGATGACCCACGCGGCGAGCGAGGCACCGAGGGTCGCGGCGTCGCCGAACGCGTCGCGCCAGCGGTGCTCGCGCCACGCGCCGACGATCCGGGCGTCGGCGCAGGCGACGAGGATTCCGGATTCGTCCAGCAGCGTCGCCGCGTCGCGCGCGCGGGTCCTGGCGTTGGCGCCCGGTGCCGCCGCCGTTTTCGCGGCCACGGAGGCGGCCACGGCGCCGCCGGCTGCGACGACCCCCGCTGCGACGTGCACGGCGTTGAGCGCCGCCTTGGTGCGCGGAAACGCAAGCCACGCCGTGGCGTTGAACGCGTCGTGCCACGATCCTTCGCGCAGCCTCACGCACGCCGTCGCCGCGATGGCGCGTTCCCAGTCGAGGGCCGCACCGGCATCGGCGGTGCCGCCGGGCGCCAGCGGCGCGAACGTCAGCGCCCGGCCGTCGGGCAGCGCGAGCCCGCACGAGCGCGCCAGCGCGGCGAATGCGGCAACCGAAAGTGGCGGCACGCCGTCAGGTCCGACGGAACACGCCGGCGGCGCGAACAGCGCGGCAGCGGTCGCGGTGACGAGGTCGGTGGCGGACGGAGGGGTCATCGCGCGGCCCCGCGTCAGCGCCGCCCCGCCAGCGACAGGAAAATCAGGACGCCGACGAACAGCGCCAGGACGACCAGCGCCACCTTCCACGGGCTCTTCGGATACTCGCCGCGCACCGTGCCGGTGACGCCGTTGATCACGCACTGGTACGCCTTGTTCCCGTAGTTGTACGACAGCAGCCAGACCGGGGCCAGGATGTGCTTGAAGGTCTGGCCGCCGTAGTCGGCGCGCACCTGCAGATTGCGGTAGGTGTCGCCGGGAACCTGCGCCGCGCACAGGTCGCGGACCTTCGCATCCATCACGTCGCGCGCGTGCTGCGCGGCGGCGACCAGGTCGATCTGGTAGCGCTCGACGACCCAGCCGGCGACGTAGCCCGGGTCATAGGGCCGGAGTTCGGCGGTGGGGAACGGTTCGATCGCGCGCAGCAGCCCCGGGTGCACGCCGACCGAGGCGCAGACGAGGTCGTCGTCGAAGAAGTGGTCGAGCTCTCCGGCGGCGGGCACCCAGCGCACGTGCTGCACCTGCCGGGTGCGGGTCTGCCCGCCTTCGCTGTAGGTTTCGGTCGTGTAGTAGTAGTGGCCCGCCTCCGCGGTCCACGCCGCGGCGACGCGCGCGTCGAACGTCCAGTACGGCAGGTACACGCCGCGCACGGTGTCGGTGAGCGCCTTCCGCTTCAACGCCGACGGGGCGAGCCACAGCTTGCCGTACCACGCGCGGATGCGGTCGCGGGCATCGGTGACGCTCAACTTGAAGGGCAGCACGCTCTCGGGACTGAAGCCGGGCTTGGCCTCGGCGTAGGGAACGAGCTGCGCAGAGCCGCAGAATTCGCAGTTCTGCGCCTGCCGCTTCGGATCGAACAGCGAGATCGCGCGGCAGCTCTGGCACCGCACCTGCCGCCGCTCGGCGTCGAAACCGCGTCGGTCGTCGGTGATGCCGCGCAGCGCCCGGACCAGGTCGTGCTCGACGATGGAGCCTCCGGCGTCGATCACCGCCGGCGACTCGGTCCCGCAGAACGGGCAGATCAGCCGCTGCCGGGTCGGGTTCCAGTTCGCCTCGCCGCCGCACGCGGGGCAGGTGAACCGCGACAGCGCGACGGTCTCGCTCATCCCGCGGGTCAGCGCAGCGCGTAGCCGATCACCCGCCAGCGGCCGTCCGCTTCCCGCTCGAGCGTCACCGATTCGCGGACATCCTGGCGCTGGGCGAAGGCCGAGCGGAACAGGACCAGCGCGTAATCACCGTCGGCGAACCCGGGGAACGACCGGTCGAACCGGGTCTGCAGCAGCGTGCGCTGCTCGACGCTGCCGAGGGGGCTGCGCTCGCGGCGCAGCGCGAGCGACCAGTCGTCGGCCGTCATCGCCTCCCGGAAGCGCTTGCCGGCCGCGTCGCGCGAGCCGATGCTGTCGAACCGGTCGGTGAACGCGAGCCAGTCGCGCGCAGCGCGCTGCACCTCGGCCGCGCGCGGATCCTGCGCCCGCGCGGTTCCGGTTGCCCCCGGCCCCAGCGCCAGCGCGGCGGCGGCGACCGCGGTCCCCGCCAGCGCCAGGAGCGCGTGCCGCCGGCCCGCCTCGGTCATGACGCGAGGAACGCGTCGACGGCGGCCCGGGTGATGCGCCACTGGGTGCCGATCTTCTTGCCCTTGAGGTCGCCGGAGTCGAGCGTCGCGATGACGTCGGCTTCGGACACGCCGAGGCGCTGCGCCACCTGGGCCGGCGTGAGCAGTTCCGCCGCTGCCGCTGCCGCGGCCGGCGCCGGCGCGGCGATGCCCGGCGTCGACTGCGCCATCAGCCCGCCCTGCTGGTTCATCATCTGCTGCGCCATCGCCATGCCGACGGCCATCTCCGCCGCCATGCCCCCCGCGCCGCCGGTGCCGCCCTTCTCCATGCCCTGCGCCATCTGGAACTTGACGTAGTCGTTGAGATTGCCGACCGCCGCCATGCTCGAGCGCTTGTCGATCGCCTGCTCGACCTCCGGCGGCACCGACACGTTCTCGACGATGAACGACGTCATCTCGAGCCCGTACTTGGCGACGATGACGGGGTTGATCAGCGGCAGCAGCGCCTCGCCGAGCTCGCCGTAGCGCGACGCCACGTCGAGGGCCGGGATCTTCGCCTCGGCCAGGGCGTCCGAGAACACGCTGACCAGGCGCGAGCGCATGGTGTCGGCGAACTCGTCGAGCCGGAAGTGGTGATCGGTGCCGGCGACCTCCTTCAGGAACTTCCGCGCGTCGACGATGCGGAAGTCGTAGGTGCCGTACGCGCGCAGCCGCACGATGCCGAAGTCGGCGTCGCGCATCATGACCGGATTCGCCGTGCCCCACTTGTTGCCGGTGAACAGCCGGGTGACGACGTAGTAGACGTCGGCCTTGAACGGGCTCTCGAGCGCGTACTTCCAGCTCCTGAGGTTGGTCAGGATCGGGATGTTGTCGGTCGTCAGCGTGTGCTTGCCCGGGCCGAACTGGTCGCCGAACTCGCCGAGGTAGACGAACTGCGCGACCTGCGACTCGCGGACGATCAGCTGCGCGCCGTTCTTGATCTCCTTGTCCTCGTCGGGGAAGCGGAACGACAGCGTGTCACGCGAGTCGTCGGTCCACTCGATGATGTCGATGAACTGTTTCTTGAGGAAGTCGATGATGGCCATCGGCGGATTCTCCCGGTGCGAGTGGTTCGGCAGGCGATGCGGCGACGTTACTTCTTCGCCGCCGCCAGCTTCTTCAGCTCGGCGTCGGCGTTCGCGAACTCCGCCTCGAGCTGCTGCGCCGGCAGCGCGCCGGGAACGACGGTGCCGTCGGCGAACACCAGCGTCGGCGTCGCCGTCACGCGCAGCTTCTGTCCGAGCGCGGCGGTGGCCTGGATCGGGTCCTTGCAGTCGCCCTTGTTGTCCGGCAGCGTGCCGTTCTCGAAGAACGCGTCCCAGGCCTTCTGGCGGTCGGGCGCGCACCAGATCTGGCGCGACTTGCGCGCGGCGTCCGGGTGCAGCTGGTCGATCGGGAACAGGAACGTGTAGATGGTCACGTTGTCGATCGACTTGAGGTCGTTCTCCAGCCGCGCGCAGAACGGGCAGTCGGCGTCCGAGAAGATCGCGAGCTTGCGCGCGCCGGTGCCCTTGACCTTCTTGATCGCGAGGTCGAGCGGCAGCTGGTCGAAGGCCACGCGGTTGAGCTTGCGCTGGCGTTCCTCGGTGAGGTTGCGCTTGGTGTTCGCGTCGTAGATGTTGCCGATCAGCACGTACGACACCTTGGCGTCGGTGTACACGATCCGATCCTCGAGCAGCGCCTCGTACAGCCCGAGGTAGCCGGTCTTGGCGACGTTGGTGATCGGCGCGCCGGGGAAGCGCTGCTCGAGCAGCTTCTTGACCGCGGCGGCCTCGCCGGTCGGCGGTCGGTCCGCCGTCTGGGCCAGCGCGAGCGGCGCGAGGAGCGCCAGCGCCAGCAGGGCGGCGGCGCGACGAAGGGAGGCGAATGTGGTCACGGTGGAATCTCCGGCAGTGGGCGCCATCAGTGCAGCGCGGGTTGCGCCAGCAGGCGCTTGAAGAGGGAAAATCGATCGACGGCCGCGAGGCCGTGGTTGCGCAGGCTGGCCACCCAGGGCTCGCGCGCGCCGAACAGCCGCGCGAGTCCGTCGGTGACGCCCTGCATCGCCGCCACCGGCAACGCGCGCCGGCGGGCATAGCGGTCGAGAAGGATGCGTGCGCCGACGTCGCGCACGGGGCCGCGCTCGGCCAGCACCGCGGCCAGCGCTTCGGCGTCGCCGAAGCCCAGGTTCACCCCCTGGCCCGCCAGCGGGTGAACGCCGTGCGCGGCGTCGCCGGCCAGCGCGAGGCGGTGCCCGGTGATCGCCGGCGGCTTGAGCAGTTGCAGCGGAAAGCCCGCCGCCGGCGTCAGGCAGGCGAGATCGCCCAGCGCCCGGGCGCCGGCATCGGCGACGCGTGCCGCCAGCTCGGCCGGAGCGAGCGCGAGCAGCTCGCGCGCCAGGGCTTCCGGCGCCGACCAGACGATCGACATGCGGCGGCCCGGCAGCGGCAGCCAGGCGAGGATGCCGCCGTCGTCGCGGAACCACTGCCGCGCGACGCCGTGATGTGCGCGCTCGCAGGCGAAGTTGGCGACGACCGCCGTCTGGCCGTAGGGCCGCGCCGGCGCGTCGAGCCCGGCGGCGCCACGCACCCATGACCGGACACCGTCGGCGGCCACCACGAGGCGCGCCGAGAGGCTGCCGCCGTCGGCGAGTTCGAGCCGGGCGGCATCGGTCGCCGCGCCGAACGCGGCGAAGGTCACCGGTGCGAACGTGTCCACCCCCGCGGCACGCACCGCCGGCACCAGCGCCGCCTTGAGCGCACGCTCCTCGACGATCCAGGCGAGCGCGCGCTCGCCCAGGTCCCACGCGGAAAACGCCAGCTCCGCGCCACGGTCGCCGGTGACCTGCATCGTCTCGACCGGCGCGATGCGCGCGCAGGGCAGCGACTGCCATGCGCCGAGCGAGTGAAGAAATGCGGCGCTCGCCGGACTGATTGCGTAGATGCGCGCGTCCCAGTCGTCGTCGGCCTCGGCGGCGACATCGGGCGCCGCCACCGCCGCGCGGTCGGCGAGCGCCACGCGCAGCCCGGAACGCGCGAGCGCCGGCGCGAGCGCCAGCCCCACCAGTCCGGCGCCGGCGATCAGGACGTCGTACGGCTCTGCGGGCGCGCTCACTGGACCACCTTCGTGCTGCGCACTTCGGCATTCGCGCTCATGCGGCAGCCTCCGGCGGCAGCGTCTCGATGACGTGCTGCTGGTTGGTGTAGATGCACAGGTCGCCGGCGATGGTCAGCGCCTGCTTGACGATGACGGCGGCCGGCAGCGCGGTGTTGTCGAGCAGCGCCTTGGCCGCGGCCTGCGCGTAGGGCCCGCCCGAGCCGATCGCGACGATGCCGTGCTCGGGCTCCAGCACGTCGCCGTTGCCGGTGATCACCAGCGACGCCGTGAGGTCGGCCACCGCCAGCATCGCTTCCAGCCGGCGCAGGATGCGGTCGGAACGCCAGTCCTTCGCCAGCTCGACCGCGGCACGCGTCAGGTGGCCCTGGTGCTTGTCGAGCTTGGCCTCGAAGCGCTCGAACAGCGTGAACGCATCGGCGGTCGCCCCGGCGAATCCGGCGAGCACGCGGTCATGGTAGATCCGTCGCACCTTCCGCGCACTCGACTTGATGACGACCGCCCCGAGCGTGACCTGGCCGTCGCCGCCGAGCGCAACTGCGCCGTCGCGGCGGACCGAGAGGATCGTGGTGCCGTGGAATTGCTCCATGGGGGTCGGGGTCGGGGACTGTTGTTTGAGACCGGCCGCGGCCGGGATGGTTGCGTCGGAATCGGGATCGGAATCGGGCGCGGGAGGTGGCGCCGGCGGCTGCGCACGGCGCCGGCAAGCGCCCGGCGGCGTCCGGAACGATCGGGGCCGGCCCTGCCGCGGGCAAACCCGTCCGGACCGCGGCGCTAGTTTGCCTTTTTCACGAAATGACGGGGCGAAATGCCGATGAGCAGCAGCAGCGCGCGGACGATCGGCGTCGCGCCGACGATCTGGACGGCCTTCCGCTGCTGCTCGATCCGGTGGACGGCGTTGAGCAGCGCGCCGGCGCAGACGAAGTCGACGCGCTCGACCTCGGTCATGTCGACCGGCGCGATCGCGCGACTGCCGGCGAATTCCTGCAGCTTGACGAGCTGCGGCGGCATCGACCCGGTCATCACGCCGTTCCAGACCAGCATTTCGGCGTTGGGGTCGACCGCGGCTTCGGCTCCGTCGGCGGCCGATGCGCCGGGGGCGACGACCGGTTCGGGCGGCGACACGTCGACGGGTGGCTCCCAGGAAGGCGGCGACATGTCGAACGCCACCGCGTAGTCGACGGCGCGGTCGTCGAACACCTGCTGGTTGCCGGCCCACTGGAGCAGTTCCAGCGCCAGCAGCCACGACCCTTCGCCGCCTTCGCGGCCGCGGCGGATCGCGATGTCCAGTATCGGTTGCAGGCGCTCGGCGTGCTGCAGCAGCAGCGGAAAGCGCTTGCGGCGCGCGAGCCCCAGCGCGTCGGCGAGCAGCCGCGCTCCTTCGTCGTCGAAGCCCGAGATCGAGGCGAAGTCGAGCCGCGCCTGCGGCACGTTCTTCTCGATCGCGCGCTTCAATCCTTCGAGCTGCGGGGCGCTCGCCGCGGTGAGCTTGCCGGTGATGCCGATGTAGCCGCCCCCCACGGGGCGCAGTCCCACCTGCGGCCGTGCCCGCTCCTCCCACGGCGGCGCCGACCGCTCGAACTGGACCACGTACTGCAATGCGTACTGGTCGAACGCCGCGCGGTCGCCGGCGCGCTGCAGGACATCGAACAGCGCCAGCCACGCCAGCGGCGAGAGCTTGGTGTCGTGATCGGTGAGCACGCCCTGTTCCAGCAGTGCGCGCGCCGGCTGCGCCTGGCCGCTGGCGAACAGCAGCGCCGCGTTCTCCAGCACCGCGCAGAGTCCGGGATTGGCCTGCGCGACCTCGAACGCCGGTTGCGACGACGAGGACTCCATCAGGCTGGTGCCCGTCACCGTGATGTCCCCCGACATCGGCTCGGGCCGCGAGCGCTCGCCGGGGCGCGCGCCGGCCCTCGCCGCCACGTCGTGCGCCGACACGGGGCGTGCGGGCGCCGGGCCGCGGGCCTTGGGGTCGGTTCGAAGCAGTTCAGGCTTCTTCGCCGGAGGTTTGGAGAACAGGGCCATCGAAGGCGGGTCGGATGCGGCGCCGGACGCCAGGATACGAGTTGGAAGGCAAGCTGTTGATTATGTTCCCGTCATACCGATCCCACAAGCAGGCGCCCCCGGCGGCAACGCTCCCGGGCCGCCGGCCGCGCGACCCGCGGGCACCGGGCGGAGTGCGGCCGGCCGAGGCCCTGCGGGACGGGCGTCCGAATGACGAACGGCCGGTTGCCCGGCCGTTCGCGTCGCCACTGTCCCGCCGGCGTGGCGCGGGTCTACGCCTTCGCCAGATTCTCGGCGGCGAAGTCCCAGTTGAGCAGCTTGTCGATCAGTGCGTTCACGTAGTCGGCACGCTTGTTCTGGTAGTCGAGGTAATACGCGTGCTCCCAGACGTCGATCGTCAGCAGCGGCGTCTGGCCCTTGGTGAACGGCACCTCGGCGTTGCCGGTCTTGACGACCTTGAGCTTGCCGCCGTCGACGACCAGCCAGCCCCAGCCGGAGCCGAACTGGGACACCGTCGTCGCCGCGAACTCCTTGCGGAAGTTGTCGTAGCCGCCGAGATCGCTGTCGATCATCGCGGCCAGCTTGCCCGCCGGCTTGCCGCCGCCGCCCGGCTTGAGGCTGTGCCAGTAGAACGTGTGATTCCAGATCTGGGCCGAGTTGTTGAAGATCGGGGCCTGGTCGGCCTTGCCGGCCGATTCGCGGATCACCTGCTCGAGCGCGGCGCCTTCGTGCGCGGTGCCCTTGACCAGGTTGTTCAGGTTGTCGACGTAGGTCTTGTGGTGCTTGCCGTAGTGGAAGCCCAGCGTGTTGGCGGAGATCACCGGGGCGAGCGCGGTGTCGGCGTAGGGCAGCGGCGGAAGGACGAAGGGTTCGGCCATGGCATCGGGCTCCGTGAAGGGTGTGGGACGGGAGGTCAATCCCCGTACATTTTCTGGACCCGCTCGCGTCGCTCCTGCGCCTCGAGCGACAGCGTGGCGGTGGGACGCGCGAGCAGCCGGGCGACGCCGATGGGCTCGCCGGTTTCCTCGCAGTAGCCGTAGCTGCCGTCGTCGATCAGGCGCAACGACTTCTCGACCTTCTTGAGGAGCTTGCGTTCGCGGTCGCGGGTACGCAGTTCCAGCGTGTATTCCTCTTCCAGCGTCGCGCGATCCGACGGGTCGGTGGTGACCTCGTTCTCGCGCAGGTGCTGGCCGGTGTCGTCGGCGTTGTTGAGCAGCTGGTCGCGCAGTTCGACGAGACGCGCCTTGAAGAACGCAAGCTGCGCCTCGTTCATGTAGTCGCGTTCCGGCGCCTTGAGGAGGTCCTCCTCGGTGAGGACCTTGACCTTCCGGGTCGCGGCAGGGGCGGTCGCGACCGGGGTTGCTCTAGCGGCGGAAGTTTTGGTAGCTGCCATCGTTTGCCTCGTTTACCTCAGTAACCTGCGAATTCGAACAAGTCGCGGTGCCGCGGGGGCTCTGGACGAGGGCCCCCGTGTTCCCGGGTCTCGGCCCCCCATAAACCGTCCATTATATCCCGCAAGCGGCGCGCGCTGCCATGGTCGCCAACAACCGCGGCCGCATTCGGGGACGGCGGCGGAGCTTGACCGTATAATCGAAAAAAATCAATGTCCTGCCATGCCGGCCGCCACCCCGCCCTCCCCCGACCGCCTCACCCTCACCCGCCCGGACGACTGGCACCTGCACCTGCGGGACGGGGCGGCGCTCGCGGCCGTGGTCGGCGCCACGGCGCGCGTCTTCGGGCGAGCAATCATCATGCCCAACCTCAGGCCGCCGGTCGCCTCGGTGGCGCAGGCAGCCGCGTACCGCGAGCGCATCCTGGCCGCGCTGTCCGCGGTGTCGCGCGCGCGGCCCGCAGCGGAGGTGCCCGCGGGACTGCCGGGCCCCCGCCGGTTCGAACCGCTGATGACGCTCTACCTGACCGACAACACGCGGCCCGACGAAATCGCCGCGGCCAAGGCCTCGGGTTTCATTCATGCGGTCAAGTACTACCCGGCCGGAGCGACCACGAATTCCGACTCGGGCGTGACGGCGCTCGAACGCGCGTACCCCGCCCTCGCCGCGATGGAGCGACACGGGGTCGTGCTGTCGCTGCACGGCGAGGTCACGGACGCGGACGTCGACATGTTCGACCGCGAGCGCGTCTTCGTCGACCGTGCGCTCGACCGGATCGTGCGCGACTTCCCGTCGCTGAGGATCGTGCTCGAGCACATCACGACGCGGGAGGCGGCGCAGTTCGTCGCAGCCGCGCCGGCAACCGTGGCCGCCACCGTGACGCCGCAGCACCTGCTGTGGTCGCGCAATGCGATGTTCGCCGGCGGCATCCGGCCGCATTTCTTCTGCCTGCCCGTGCTGAAGCGCGAATCGCACCGGCAGGCGCTGGTCGCGGCGGCCACGTCGGGCAGCCCGAAGTTCTTCCTCGGCACCGACAGCGCGCCGCATGCGCGGCACACCAAGGAGAACGCGTGCGGCTGCGCCGGATGCTATTCGGCGCCGGCCGCGCTGGAGTTCTACGCCGCGGCGTTCGAGGATGCCGGTGCGCTCGACCGGCTCGAGGGCTTCGCGAGCTTCTTCGGGGCCGACTTCTACGGCCTGCCGCGCCACACCGACACGGTCACGCTGGTGCGCGAGGCCTGGACGCTGCCGGCCGAGTATCCGTACGGCGAGCACGTCATCGTGCCGCTCGGCGCCGGCGAGTCGGTCCGCTGGCGACTTGCCGCCTGAGCGCGACCCGTTTTGCGCGATTCCGGCCGCGGCGAGCGCCGCGCGACGGAACCTGCGGGCCCCGGGTGTTATCCTAGGAAGGCGAAGTCGGCCGGATCGTCGCTCCCGCGTTCGCGCGGGGGAGGAAAGTCCGGGCTCCGCAGAGCAGGATGCCGGGTAACTCCCGGACGCCATACGTCGCCGTTAGCGCGGTCGACCAAAGCGCGGAACAGGGCCACAGAGACGAGTCGCCCCGGACGAGGGTCACACCGAGGCCGGGGCGGGTGAAACGCGGCAACCTCCATCCGGAGCAACACCAAATAGGCGGACGATGACGCTGCTCGCCGAGTCCGCGGGTAGGTGGCTCGAGCCCGACGGCAACGTCGGGCCCAGAAGAATGACGGTCATAGCGCCGCAAGGCGCCGTAACAGAACCCGGCTTACAGGCTGGCTTCGCCTTTATCCGCCGCTGATGCGGCACCACGTCGGGGCTCGCGCCCAGCGGCCCCGACGTCCCCTGGCGCCGGGCGCGCGGGGGACGACGTCGCTCAACGACGGCGTCCTGCGTCGCGCAGGATTTCCCGCGCCGCGTTCATTCCCGGCACGCCGGTCACGCCGCCGCCCGGATGCGCGCCCGATCCGCACAGGTACAGCCCGGCCACCGGCATCCGGTAGTTGGCGTGACCCAGCACGGGCCGCGCGCTGAACAGCTGGTCCAGCGACAGCGCGCCGTGGAAGATGTCACCGCCGACGAGCCCGAACTCGCGCTCGAGGTCGAGCGGCGTCAGCGCCCGGCGGCCCAGCACGCTGGCGCGGAAATTGGGGGCGTAGGCGTCGACCGTCGCGATCATCAGGTCCGCGACCTCGTCGCGCGCGTCGTCCCAGGTCCGACCGGGCAGCACCGACGGCAGGTCCGGATGCACGTGCTGGCAGAACAGGCTGGCGACGTGCATCCCCGGCGGCGCCAGCGAATCGTCGACGATCGAGGGGATCAGCACCTCGACGATCGGCGCGCGCGACCAGCCGGCCGTCTTCGCGTCGAAGAACGCGCGCTCCATGTACGCGAGCGACGGCGCGCAGACGATGCCGCTGGCGTGGTGCGGCTGCGCGCTGCTTCCCGGCAGGCAGGAGAAATCGGGCAGCGCCGCCAGCGCGACGTTCATCCGGAACGTCCCGGACCCGCACTTGTACGCGGCGATGCGCGCACGGAAATCGGCGGGCACCGCGTCCGCGGGAACGAGGCGCTCGAACAGCAGCCGCGGATTGACGTTGGCGGCCACCCGCCGCGCCGCGATGACCTGCCCGTCCTCGAGCTCGACGCCGGCCGCGCGTCCGTCGCGCACCAGCACCCGCGCGACGGGTGCCGAAGTGCGCAGCGTCACGCCGCGGACCTCGCACTCGCGGGCCATCGCCTGCGTGATCGCGCCCATGCCGCCCCGCGCGTGCCCCCACTGCCCCGGCCTGCCGTTGACCTCGCCGAACACGTGGTGCAGCAGCACGTAGGCGGAACCCGGCGTGTACGGGCTGCCGAAGTTGCCGACGACGCTGTCGAAGCCGAACGCCGCCTTGATCGGCGCCGACTCGAACCAGCGGTCGAGCACGTCGCCGGCGCTCTTGGTGAACAGGTCCAGCACGTCGCGCTGCCCGGCAAGATCGAGCGCGCGGAAGCGCTTCGCGACCTTCCACGCGTCGAGCAGCGCCGCGACGTTCGCCATCCCGGTCCCGCCGACGTTGGGGGGCGTCGACGCGAGCAGGTCGCGCAGGACCGCGGCGACGCGATCGAGCATCGCGTAGTACGCCGGCAGCGCCTCGGCGTCGCGGCGCGAGAATTTCGCGACCTCGGCCTGCGTCGCGGCAAGCCCGCCGCCGACCTTGAGGTATGCGCCTGCGGCGTCGCCCCCGGTCGTCAGCGGCAGGAAATTGGAGAACGGCCGCTCGATCACCTCGAGGCCGTGCGCCGCGAGCCGGAGGTCGCGGATCACCTTCGGGTTGAGCAGGCTGACGGTGTAGCTGGCGGTCGAGTTGCGGAATCCCGGGTGGAACTCCTCGGTCACCGCGGCGCCGCCGAGCACGCCGCGCCGCTCGACCACGCACACCGAGAGGCCGGCGCCGGCGAGGTACGCGGCGCAGGTGAGGCCGTTGTGGCCGCCGCCGATGACGACGACGTCGTGCGTGCGCTCAGCCATCGCCGCTGGGCCGCGAACGCGGGCCGCTGCCGGCGGCGACCGTCGCCCTCAGCATCGGCGGACGCCGGCCGGCCGTGGCGTCATTCGTCGGACAGACCCGCCGCCACCGTCGAGAAGCCCGCATCGACGTAGGTGATCTCGCCGGTGATCGCGCTGGCGAGGTCGGAGAAATAGAACGCGGCGACGTTGCCGACTTCCTCGATGGTCACGTTGCGGCGCAGCGGCGCGTTGCGCTCGACGAAGTTGAAGATCTTCGAGAATCCGCCGATGCCGGCCGCTGCCAGCGTCTTGATCGGCCCGGCCGAGATGCCGTTGACGCGGATGCCCTCGGGCCCGAGGCACGCGGCGAGATAGCGGACGTTGGCCTCGAGCGACGCCTTCGCCAGGCCCATCACGTTGTAATTCGGCAGCGCCCGCTGCGCGCCGAGGTAGGTCAGCGTGAGCAGCGACGCCGGCCGCCCCCGCAGCAGCGGCCGCGCGCCCTTGGCCAGCGCCGCGAAGCTGTACGAGCTGATGTCGTGGGCGGTCGCGAACGCGGCGCGCGAGATGCTGTCGAGGTAGTCGCCGGCGAGCGCCTCGCGCGGCGCATAGGCGATCGAATGCAGCATGCCGTCGAGCCCGCCCCACTCGCGCCCGAGCGACGCGAACAGCGCGTCGATGTCGTCGTCTCGCGTCACGTCGCAGGGCAGGACCGGGCAGGAGCCGAACTCCGCGGCGATCTTGACCACGCGGTCGCGCAGGTCGTCGTTGACGTAGGTGAACGCGATGCTCGCGCCCTCGCGCGCGCACGCCTTCGCGACGCCGTACGCGATCGACCGGCTGGAAAGAATGCCGGTGATCAGAATTTTCCTGTCGGCGAGAAAGCCCATCGTGTCTCCGGTTGGGGCGCGCGCGCCGGTCGCGGCAGGAGATTCGCCGCGGACCGGGCGCTGCGCGACTAGAACGAGATGCCCTGCATCGGCCCGATCACACCGCAGGCCGTCCGGTTGTTCCGGACGCCGGGCACCGCCTCGAGCGAGCCGACCGCGCCCTCGTGAATGACGACCGAGCGTCCGATCAGCCCGTCGGGGCCCTCGACACGCCAGCCGGGGAGGCGTCCGGTGCCCGACGCGGTGCCCTTCGAGTTGACGCCGATGGTCAGGTGCCGCTGGTCGGGCGATACGCCGGGCGGGGTCCACGGCGGTCCGGCCGAGAAGCCGTTGGGCGAGCTGCAGTTTCCGGTCTCGTGGATGACGACCCGGTACTCGCGGCTTGGCGCCCCGTTGCCGAGGTTGGCGAGCACTGCGACGAAGCCGTCGCGCTGCGCGAAGGTCACCACCGCCGTCATCGCACTGCCGCCGACCGGACCCAGGCGCGCGCCGATGCCCTGGTTGCCGAAAGTGATCTTTTCCGGCACCGGATCGCCCGCGCTGCGGCAGCCGGCGAGCATCGCGGCGACGGCGACGAGGAACGCCCCGACCGCGATCGCGGGGCGGTGCGAGCGGGGCGACCGGGTCACGAGCGCGCGATGACGCCGCAGGCGATGCGCGCGCCCGAGTTGCCGGTCGGCTGGGTCTTCCAGTCGTCCGGGTCCTTGTGCACGATGACGCCGCGCCCGACGATGTCGGTTGCGCCGCTGCCGATGGTGATGACGTCGATCGTCGCGGTCAACGTGGCGTTGCCTGACGCGTCCGCCTCGAGCATCGGCAGGTCACCGGCGTGGCGGTCGGCGACGGTCGGGTGCGCGTGCGGCTTGGCCAGCGGGTTGAAGTGCCCCCCGGCGCTGGTGCCGTCCGGCGCGCTGCAGTCGCCCTTCTCGTGGATGTGGAAGCCGTGGCTGCCGGGCGGGAGGCCCGAAACCTTGGCGACGACGACGACCTTGTCCCCGCGCTGGGTGAAGGTGACGGTGCCCGCGGCCTTGTTGCCGGCGGTGGGCTTGAGTTCGGCGACCGCCGTCGGGCCGGCGGGCTGCATCGACGCGCAGCCTGCGACGAGCACCGCGACCGCGGTCGCGAGCAGGGCAGGTTTCATGATTCGATCTCCTCCGGGACGCCGCGGGCGCGGGAGCCGCCAGCGCGATGGGCCGCGACGACGGTCGTGGCAACCGGGCGATGATAAGCGAAGCCGGCGACGGTGGCCACCCGACGCCGAAGCGGGTCGCTTCAAGCGCCGGCGTCGACGAGGCGCCGCGCACGGCCGCCCTGCGCGACAAGGTAGAATCGGACGGCGGCTTCGCGAGGGGCGGCCGTTCTTCTTTCCGGGGCGAGGACTGCCCCCCAGCCACGAGGACCCGCAAGCGATGAGCGCGATGACGCCCGAGGAAATCGTCTCGGAGCTCGACAAGCATATCGTCGGCCAGGACGCCGCGAAGCGCGCGGTCGCGATCGCGCTGCGCAATCGCTGGCGCCGGCAGCAGGTCGGCGAGCCGTTGCGGCAGGAAATCACGCCGAAGAACATTCTGATGATCGGTCCCACCGGCGTCGGCAAGACCGAGATCGCCCGGCGACTGGCCCGGCTCGCCGACGCACCGTTCATCAAGGTCGAGGCCACCAAGTTCACCGAGGTCGGCTACGTCGGCCGCGACGTCGACACCATCATCCGCGACCTGGCCGAGGCGGCGATCAAGCAGACGCGCGAGACCGAGTCGCGCAAGGTGCGCGACCGCGCCGCAGACGCCGCCGAGGAACGGGTGCTCGACGTGCTGCTGCCGCCGGCGCGGGAGGTCAACTTCGACGACATGAAGCCCGCCGACTCGGGCACCCGGCAGAAATTCCGCAAGATGCTCCGTGAAGGTGCGCTCGACGACAGGGAGATCGAGGTCGAGGTCGCGCTGGCGCCGCCGCAGATGGAGATGATGGCGCCGCCCGGCATGGAAGACCTGACCAGCCAGATCCAGGGCATGTTCCAGCAGATGTCCGGCAGCCGGCGCAAGCTGAAGAAGCTGACGGTCGCCGACGCGCTGAAGCTGCTCACCGACGAGGAGGCGGGCAAGCTGCTCAACGACGACGAGATCAAGGCCAAGGCGCTCGCCAGCGTCGAGCAGAACGGCATCGTCTTCCTCGACGAGATCGACAAGATCGCAAGCCGCCAGGAGACGCACGGCGCCGACGTCTCGCGCCACGGCGTGCAGCGCGACCTGCTGCCGCTGGTCGAGGGCACGACGGTGTCGACCAAGTACGGGATGATCCGCACCGACCACGTGCTGTTCATCGCCTCGGGTGCGTTCCACCTGGCGAAGCCCTCGGACCTGATCCCCGAACTGCAGGGCCGCTTCCCGATCCGGGTCGAGCTCTCGCCGCTGTCGGTCACTGATTTCGAGCAGATCCTCACCGCGACCGACGCCTGCCTCACCCGGCAGTACGAGGCGCTGCTGGGCACCGAGCAGGTGCACCTCGACTTCCGGCCGGACGGCATCCGCCGGATGGCCGAGATCGCCTTCGCCGTCAACGAGCGGCAGGAGAACATCGGTGCGCGCCGGCTGCACACGGTGATGGAACGGCTGCTCGAGGACGTCTCGTTCCACGCCGCGCGGCGCACCGGCGAGACGATCGTCGTCGACGCCGCGTTCGTCGACGCGCGGCTGGCCGGCATCGCCGGCGACGACGACCTCGCGCGGTACATCCTGTGAGGGCCGGCGCGGCCCCGCGGCGGGTGCCTCCGGAGGCCTGATGGACCGCATCGTCGCCATCATCCTGCCGGTGTTCTCGATCATCGCGCTGGGCTGGCTCTACGGCCGCAAGGTCAAGCCCGACATGTCGATGGTCAACCGGATCAGCATGAACGTGCTGGCGCCGGCGCTGATCTTCTCGGCACTGTCGTCGAAGTCCTTCGACATCTGGGACAACCGGCTGCTGCTGCTCGGCAGCGTCGGCGTCGTGCTGGGCTCCGGCCTGCTCGCGTGGCCGTTCGCCCGGCTGCTGCGCGAGGACCACCGCACCTTCGTGCCGCCGATGATGTTCAACAACTGCGGCAACATGGGGCTGCCACTGGCGGCGCTCGCCTTCGGGCAGGCGGGGTTCACGGCGATGGTGGCGCTGTTCGTGATCTCGAACCTGCTGCACTTCACCCTGGGCGCGTGGATGATCGATCACCACGCCCGCTTCGGCAGCCTGCTGCGCAACCCGATGGTGTGGTCGACGTTCGCCGGGTTCCTGTTCGCGGCCTTCCATCCGCCGCTGCCCGAAGTGCTGGCGGTGACGTTCAAGATGATCGGCGACGCGCTGATCCCGATGATGCTGCTGTCGCTGGGCGTGCGGCTCACCGCGATCCGCTGGGACGACGCGCGGCTCGGCGTCATCGGCGGGCTGGTCTGTCCGCTGACCGGCATCGCGATGGCGGCGCTGCTCTCGCCGTTGCTGGGCCTCGACAAGGCGCAGCAGGGCCTGCTGATCCTGTTCGGCTGCCTGCCGCCGGCGGTGCTGAACTTCATGGTCGCCGAGCAGTACCGGCAGGAGCCGGGCAAGGTCGCGTCGATCGTGCTGATCGGCAACGTCCTGTCGGTGCTGTTCGTGCCGCTGGGCCTGGGGCTGGCGCTGCAGTGACGACGGGGCGCAGCGCCGCGGCGCCGCGGATCGACGCCGTCCTGTTCGACCTGGGCGGCGTGCTGATCGAACTGGTCGGCGTCGAACGGATGCTCGAGTGGGCGCCCGGCCTCGGCGGCACCGACGAGCTGTGGCGCCAGTGGCTGCAATCGCCGGCGGTGCGCCGCTACGAAACGGGCAACGGCTCCCGGGACGAGTTCGCCGACGGCGTCATCGCCGAATTCGGGCTCCCTGTCGACCGCGACGCCTTCCTCGCCGAGTTCGCGTGGTGGCCGCGCACGCTGTTCGCCGGCGTCGACGAGCTGCTGTCGTCGCTGGCGCCGCGCTACACGCTGGCGTCGCTGTCCAACACCAACGAGCTGCACTGGGAGCGGTTCTCCCGCGAGTGGTCGCTGCCCGGGCGCTTCCACCACAACTTTCCGTCGCATGCGGTGGGCAAGCTCAAGCCCGACGCCGAGTACTTCCTGCACGTGCTCGACGCGCTGGGCGTGCCGCCGGAGCGCACGCTCTTCGTCGACGACAACGCGATCAACGTCGCTGCAGCCGCGAAGCTGGGCATCGTCGCGCGCCGGGCCGTCGGACCGGAGGGTGTCCGCACCGTGCTCGCGGCGCTCGGGCTGGACGCGGGCTGACCGGCGCGTCGATCAGGGCGCCGTGACCGCGGGCCGGGTCCAGCGCAGCAGCCGCTGGTAGAACGCGGCCTCGAACGCGCCGAAGGCCGAGGCGCCGACGACCGCCGCGACGATGATCAGCACGAACTGCGCGACCGGCGGCAGCACCACGCCGATGCCGAACGACAGCAGCAGCGTGATGATCGGGACGTGCATCAGGTACAGCCCGTACGACCAGTCGCCGAGCCTGACCGCGAAGCTGCCGCGCGCCATCGGCGCGTGGCGGTCGGCGAGAACCGCCCACAGCGCCAGCGCGCCGAACGCCAGTCCCTGCAGCAGCAGCTTCGATTCGGTGCGCAGCAGGAACTCGGCGCCGACCAGCAGTGCGACCGCCGCGGCCAGGTACGCATGGCGGGTCGCGACCGGCAGCCGGAGGTGCAGCCGGTGGACGACCAGCCCCGCGATGAAGGGCAGGTTGAACGCCGAGAACGCGATCTGCGAGAACGTCGGCAGGAACGCCGTCGGCTTCGCCTGCGGCTCGAGCGCGGCGACGACGATGACGAGCAGCCAGAGGACGCACAGCCAGTCGCGCGTGCGGGCCCAGCCGAACGCCGCGGCCAGCGCCACGACGCCGTAGAAGAAGACTTCGTAGATCAGGCTCCACTCGACCGACAGCGGGTAGACGAGCGGGCCGAACGGCAGCAGCGTGAGCGCCCGGCCGAGATCCTCGCCGCCGGGAATGGTGCCGAAGAGCAGCAGCTTGCCGCCCAGAGTGATCGCGACCGCGAGCCAGTACGCCGGGTAGATGCGCAGCAGCCGCCGTCGCGCGAACTCGCCGACGCTCATCCGCTCGATGCTGTGGGCGATGACGAAGCCCGAGATGACGAAGAAGAGCTGCACGCCCAGCGCGAAGTGATGGTCGAACACCCGCACCGCGATGCCCGCGTCGGGCCGCTTCTGCTGCAGGTAGAGGCTGGCGTGGTAGAGCACGACCCCCAGCGCCGCGACGAAGCGCAGGATCTGGATGCGGCCGTAGCGCTCGCCCGAAGCCGGCGCAGGCGCGACCGCGGCGGGCGCGGCGGCAGTGGCGGAGGACGCGGTCGAGGGGGTCAAGGGGGTTGGACTACAAGCGGACGATGCAAGGGGGACGATGCGGCCACGGCGGGCGGGCGGCCCGCGCCCGGCCGGTGGTCCGCGGGCCGGCGACGGCGGCGCGAAGTCTAGCACGACGCCCGGGTCGCTATGACAACGGCATGAAACGTGCTACCTTCGAAGACCCGCGAGCCCGCCGCCCCATCGCCCCGTCGCCCCCATGGCCCTTCTCCTGCTGCGCCACCTGTTTCGCCTCGGTCGTCCCCACCGGCCGGACCGCCTCGGCCGCCCCGGCCGCACGGGCGGCGCCGACCGCTCCGGCGGTCGCGGGCGGTCGACGCCGTGGCTGCTGGCGGCCGCGCTGGCCGCCAACCCGGTCGCCGCCGCCACCATCTCCGGCCAGATCGTCGTCGGCGGCAATCCGTTCCCCGGCGTGGTCGTCGCCGGACCGAAGGCGACCTGCAGCGTCACCGACGGCGCCGGCAACTACAGCTGCACCGTCGCGGCCCCGTGGGACGGCACGCTCGCCGCCGTCAGCGACGGCTACACGTTCAATCCCCCGGCGGTGTCGTTCGCCGGCCAGACCGCCAACGTCGCCAACGTCAATTTCACCGCGGTGCCCGCGGCGGGCCTGCGCGCCGAACTCGCGCTGTGGCGTCCCGGCACCACGCAGTTCTTCATCGACTGGAACGTCGACAACCAGCCGGACCTGACGCGGGCGATCGGCGCGCCGACCGACGTGCCGCTCGCCGGCGACGTCAACGGCGACGGCATCACCGACCTCGTCGTCTGGCGCAACGGCGTCTGGTACGCCGACACCGACCTCGACGGCGTCACCGACACCGTCTTCCATTTCGGCGGCGTCGCCGGCGACGTGCCGCTGCTCGCCGACGTCGACGGCGACGGCAGCGCCGACCTCGTCATCTACCGCAACGGCACCTGGTACGCGAGCACGCTGCGCAACGGCGCCGCCGACAAGGTCTTCCACTTCGCGGGGCAGGCCGGCGACGTTCCGCTCGCCGCCGACTTCGACGCCGACGGCATCGCCGATCTGGCGCTGTTCCGCAACGGCACCTGGTTCATCGACACCGACCGCAACGGCACTGCCGACCTGACCATCGGCTTCGGCGGCGTCGCCGGCGAGATCCCGGTGGCGCTGGACTACAACGGCGACGGGCGCGCCGACATCGGCGTCTACCGCAGCGGCATCTGGTACGTGAACACCAACCTCGACGGGGCGAGCGCGACGCTCGCGGGCTACGGCGGTCCGGGCGACCGGCCGCTCGCCGGCTACTTCAACCGCGCCGCGACGCGATTCGTCCGTGCGGGCAGCGCCTGCAGCACGGCCTGCACGCAGGCGAATCCCTACGGCTCGATCCGGTCCGCGTGGCAGGACGCGGCCGACGGCGACATCCTGCGCATCGCCAGGGGCACCTACGCGGAGAGCCTGGTCTTCAGCCATCCGGGCAACCAGTACGCGCCGGGCAAGTTCGGCAAGAACAGCATCAAGCTGATCGGCGTCTCGCGCCGCGCGGTGACCATCGCCCCGACGTCCGGCGACGCGATCACCCTGCAGGGGAGCACCGGATACCAGCTGCGCGGCCTGAAGCTGCAGACCGCCGCCGCCGGCGCGCGCGGGCTGACGCTGGTCGGCGGGCCGGGGTCGGTGCTGCCGTCGTTCCCCGGCGCGCAGGTCAACGCCGCCGCCGTGGACTTCGTCGAGAACCACGGCCAGAACGTGCTGCTCACCGGCAGCGCCAACGCCTGGATCCGCTACTCGAAGCTGTCGCGCAGCCGTGCGAGCCACGGCATGTCGCTGTGGCAGGCATCGTACGCGCGCGTCGTGGCCAGCGAGATCAGCGGCAACGGCTACACCGTCCCGGTCGCGCCGCTGCCCGACGCCGGCAAGGGCTTCGACCTGCGCTACACGTCGGAACTCGACGCGCGCCGCAACACGGTCGCCAACAACCTCACCTTCGGCGTCATCGGCATCGACCAGACCGTGGCCCGGCTGGCCTACAACACGATTTCCGGCAGCGGCTACAACGGCATCATCTTCTGCGGCCCCAACGCCAACCAGACGGTGCGCTCGTACGTGAACAGCAACTGGATCGCCGGCAACGGGACCTACGACCCGGCGAGCGGCTGGAACGGCCTGGAAATCTACACGTCCTGCGAAGGCACGCACTCGGTCACCGGCAACACCTTCGTCGGCAATACGCTGAACGGCGCGTTCGCCGGTTCGTCGACGGTCACGTTCACCGGCAATGCGTTCCGGCAGAACCGGATCGGCATCTCGCTCTACGCCGTCGACGCCTCGGTCGCCGGGGCGTCGCCGTCGCGCGCCGACACCGTCGTGACCATCCAGGGCAACGTCTTCGACGCCAACACCGTCGACGGCCTGTACGCCGAGCGATACGCGGGCACGACGGTGCGCAAGATCGTGGCGACGGTGGGCGGCACCTCGACCGGGCAGGCGAACGCGTTCAGCAACCACGTCGCGCCGGCGTACCACGCGATCTCCTGCCTCAACCTGACGACGCAGTTCAGCTGCCCCGTCGGCGGCAACAGCTTCAGCAACAACGTCGACGACGTGGAGGCGGCGTGCCCCGCCAGCTGCCGGAAGTGAGCGGCGCGACCGTTCAGTGCAGCTCGAGCGGCACCGGCGTAGTGCAGCTGATGCCGCCCGCGGCGCTGCCGAACAGCAGCCGCACCGTGTAGCGGCCGGCGGGCAGGTCGCCCGGCGCGGCGATCAGCTCGAACGCCGCCTTCGACAGCCCGGGACCCGCCCCCAGCGCGGCCGCCAGGTCGCCCCGCTCGCCGCGCGTCGTCGTGCCGGCGAAGAACCGGCGCGCATCGTTCGGCGCGGCGAGCTCCACCACCAGCCAGTCCGACGTGGTCCTGGTCGAAGACTCGATCGCCCAACCCGAAAAGCGCAGCGGCTTGTCGCGGCCGGCGCGCCAGACGTCTTCGGCGCGGGTGGCGCTGATCGAGTCGACACTGCAACGGCCTCCCGCGACGAACGACATCCCGCGCGCCTCCGCCGGCAGCCCCGACGAAAACGACTGGACGCCGGCGCTGTCGCCGCAGGCGCCGAGCAGCACGGGAACGACCGCGACCGCAACGGCGACGGCGGCGGGCGCGAATCGGCGGCGCATCACGCGGCCCGGCGAAACGTCGCGAGGACCGCGCCGGCGGCGACGAACAGGCTGCCGAACGCGCGATTGACCCAACGGATGTGGCTCGGCGCCCTCAGCGCCGCCAGCACGCGCGCGGCGAGCCCCGTGTAGCCGGCCATCACCACGAGGTCGGTGAAGAACAGCGTCGCGGCGCAGATCGCGTACTGGACGAACTGCGGCCGCGCCGGGTCGATGAACTGCGGCAGCACCGCCAGCATGAAGATGATGCCCTTGGGATTGGTCGCGTTGACGAGGAAGCCGCGCAGCACCAGCTCGCGCGGCGTGCCGCCCAGCGCCGACTCCGCGGCGGCCGCATCGATGGGCACTGCCGGCGCGCGCCACTGCTGGATGCCCAGCCAGACGAGGTACGCGGCGCCGAACCACTTCACCGCCTCGAAGGCGTAGGTCGACGCCGCGAGCAGCGCGCCCAGCCCCGCCGCCACGATCAGCAGCACCAGCAGGATGCCGAGCTGCAGGCCGAGGATGTTCCACAGCGCGCGGCGGAAGCCGAAGCGCATGCCCGCCGCCATGCAGGAGATCGCGCCCGCGCCCGGCGACAGGCTGATCAGCCAGGACGCGACGAAGAAGGCGAGCCAGGTCTCGAGGGTCATGCGACGGTCTTTCGCCGGACGATGATGGTCGTCAAATCATAGCAGCCGCGCCCGGTCGCGGCGGCGCGCGCCGCCGGCGGCCCGCCGTGCGGGCTCAGTCCAGCGTGCTGCGGAAGAAGCGCAGTCCGATCGCCACGACGGCGAACATGAAGGCCGCGATCGGCCACATCTCCGGCATCACGTCGAACCAGCCGTTGCCCTTCAGCAGCACGCCGCGGACGATGCGCAGGAAGTGCGTCAGCGGCAGCACCTCGCCGATCGCCTGCGCCCAGCCGGGCATGCCGCGAAACGGGAACATGAAGCCCGACAGCAGGATCGACGGCAGGAAGAAGAAGAACGTCATCTGCATCGCCTGCAGCTGGTTGCGCGCGATCGACGAGAACGTGAGTCCCAGCGTCAGGTTGGCGGCGATGAACAGCAGCACCGCGGCGAACAGCACGGCGAAGCTGCCGATCATCGGCACGCCGAAGAGGAAGCGCGCGAGCAGCAGGATCAGCGACACCTGCACCAGGCCGATCATCACGTAGGGGACGATCTTGCCGGTCATCACCTCCAGCGGCGTCGCCGGCGTCGCGAGCAGGTTCTCCATCGTGCCGCGCTCGGTCTCGCGCGTGATCGCGAGTCCGGTCATCAGCACCATCGTCATCGTCAGGATCACGCCCATGAGTCCGGGCACGATGTTGTACTGGGTGATCGCCTCGGGGTTGTACATCGGGTGCACGACGACGTCGAAGGGCGCCGTCGCGCCGGCCAGCGGCGAGAGCGGTCCGACGAGCTCGCGGTCGAGCGCGGTCTGCGCGATGCGGCCGAGCGCGGCGATCGCGTTGCTGGTCGCCGCGGGGTCGGTGGCGTCGGCCTCGACCATCAGCGACGGCCGCTCGCCGCGGACCAGCGCGCGCGAGAACCCGGCCGGGATGGTGACCACGAACTGCACCGCGCCGTGCGCCAGCAATCGCGCCGCGCCGTCGGCGTCGGTCGCGGTGGTGAAGGCGAAATAGTCGGTCGTGGCGAGCCGCGAGACGATCAGCCGCGAGAACTCGCTGCGGTCGGCGTCGATCACCGCGGTCGGCAGGTGCTTGGGATCGGAGTTGATCGCGAAGCCGAACAGCACCAGCTGCACCACCGGGATGCCGACGATCATGCCGAACGTCAGCCGGTCGCGCTTCAGCTGGATGAACTCCTTGATGAGGATGCCGAGCCAGCGCGAGAACGAGAAGCCGTTGGTCACCCCGCCCTCCCCGCGCCGCGCGGATCGGCGTCGGCGTCGCGCATCAGGTGGATGAAGACGTCCTCCAGGCCCGGCTCGATCTCCCGCCACGCGTACCCGGCCCCGACGCGCAGCGGGGCGATCGCCGCCTCGAGCGAGGCGCGGTCGGCGCCGGTCACGTGCAGCGTCGCGCCGAACGCCGCGACCTGGTCGACGCCGGGCGTCGCGCGCAGCCGCGCCGACAGCGCCGGCAGCTCGTCGCCGCCCACCTCGAACGCGACCAGCGGCTGGCCGGCGACCACCTCGCGCGCCGTGCCCTGCACCAGCAGCCGCCCGTAGAGGATGTAGCCGAGCTTGTGGCAGCGCTCGGCCTCGTCCATGTAGTGCGTGCTGACGAGCACGGTGATGCCCCTTGCGGCGAGGTCGTGCAGCTCCTCCCAGAAATCGCGACGCGCCTTCGGGTCGACGCCGGCGGTCGGCTCGTCGAGCAGCAGCAGCTGCGGCTCGTGCAGCAGGCACGCGGCCAGCGCCAGCCGCTGCTTCCAGCCGCCGGACAGCGTGCCGGCGAGCTGATCGGCGCGCGACGCGAGACCCAGGTCCGACAGCGTCGACGCGACGCGCTCCTCGCGCCGGTCGAGCCCGTACATCCGCGCGACGAAGCGCAGGTTCTCGGCGAGCGTCAGGTCGTCCCAGAAGCTGAAGCGCTGCGTCATGTAGCCGACGTGGCGCTTGATCGCCCGCGCCTCGCGCCGGATGTCGTAGCCCAGGCACGTGCCCTCGCCGGCGTCGGGCGTCAGCAGCCCGCAGAGCATGCGGATCGACGTCGTCTTGCCGCTGCCGTTCGGCCCCAGGAAGCCGAAGATCTCGCCGCGCCGGACGGTCAGCGACAGGTCCTTCACCGCGTGCAGCGCGCCGAAGTGCTTGTCGAGGCCGCGCACGTCGATGACGACGCCGGCGCCGGCGGTGGCGGTCATCGAGCCAGCGTCACGTCGACCGGCTGGCCGGGTGCCAGGCGCGCCGCGTCGGCGGGGACCGGCCGCGCCTCGACCAGGAACGACAGCCGGGCGCGGTTGTCCTTCGAGTAGAGCACCGGCGGCGTGAACTCGACCTTGTCCGACACGAAGTCGACCGTCGCGCCGATCGGCGCACCGCAGCCGGCGCAGGCGACCTCGATCCGGGCGCCGCGCCGGACCTGGCCCAGCAGCGGCTCGGGCACGTAGAAGCGGATCTTGACGTTGCCCGGCGGCAGCAGGCTCGCCACCGGGCTGCCGGCCGGCACGAAGTCGCCGACGCGGTAGTAGGTGTCGTGGACGACGCCGGCCGCGGGCGCGGCGACCGCACGCTGGCCGAGCTTCCACTCGGTCTGCGCAACGACCTCGGCGGCCGCCACCGCCTCGGCTTCGGCCGCACGGATCTCGTCGCCGCGCGCCGGCAGCTTCGCCGTCGACACCTGCGCGCCGAGCGACGCGACCTCGGCTTCGGCGACGCGCAGCTGGGCGCGCGCGTCGTCGAGCGCGGCGGCGCTGACGAAGCCGGAGCGCGCGAGCTCCTGCTGCCGCTTGAGATTGGCCGCGGCGAGATCGCGCGACGACTGCGCGCGGCGCTGCTGCTCGGCGATCGACTCGATCTCCGGCGCGCGGCGACCGGTCTTCAGGTTGGCCAGCTTCGCTTCGGCGGCGCGCTGGCGCGCCTGCGCCTCGGCGCGCGCCGCCTGCTCGGACACGCTCTCCAGCGCGAACACCGGCGCGCCGGCGGCCACGGTGTCGCCGCGCTGCACCGTCAACGCGCGCAGCGTGCCGGCGAACGGTGCGCCCAGGCGCAGGTACTCGCCTTCGACATAGCCGGGCAGCGTGGGTGCGCTCTCGCCGCCGCAGCCGGCGAGAGCGAGCGACGCGACCGCGGCCAGCGCCAGGACGAAACGGGGGAACGGGCCGGCCGGCGCCGCGACGCCGACATCGTCGCGCGGCGAACGGTCACGCGGTGCGGCGCAACCGGCCGCGGCTCCGGCGGGGAACTCGCGCGAACTCGATGCAGCGGTGGCGGACGGTGGCGAACGCACGCCACGATGCTACCACCTGCGCCCGCCACCAGCGCGCGACCGGCCCGCCCGCCACCGGCGCGCGAGCGGCCCGCCCTCCCGCGCCGGATCAGTACTTGACGCTGCAGCCGTACGGCGTCGTGCTCGCCACCGTCACCGGCCTGCCCGCCATCGCCTCGGTCAACGCGGCGCGGACGTAGTTGTTCGCGGTCCTGGTGTCGGCGGGATTGGCCGAGCGCTTGTCGTCGATCGCGCCGTTGTAGACGACCTTGCCGGTCGGGTCGATGACGAACATGTGCGGCGTGGTCCTCGCGGCGTACGCCTTGCCGGTCGTGCTCTTGCCGTCGAGCAGCGTGGCCTTCGGCGAGGCGCCCTGGGCGCGCATCCAGTTCGCCATCTGGTCGGCGGACTTGTACTCGCCGTGGTCCTCGTTCGTCGAGTTGATCGCCAGCCAGACGACGTCCTTGCCGCCGGCCTCCTTCTGCAGCGTCTGCATGTTCTTCGACACGTAGTGCTTCTGCACGAACGGGCACTCGGGGTTCGTCCACTCGAGCACGACGAAGCTGCCCCTGTGGTCGGCAAGGTTGACCGTGCGGCCGGCGGTGTCGGTCAGCGTGAAGCCGGGGGCGGCGGTGCCCGGCGCGGCGGCCGTGGCGGCGCCGGGGGCCGCGGCCAGCGCGCCGAGGGCGGCGGCCGTGCAGAGCGAGGCGAGCGAAGGGCGGGCGGTCATGACAGTCTCCCGAGACGGACGGATTCGAGTTCGGATGCGGGTTGCGGCGCGCGGGCGGCGCGAGCCCGGGGGGCCGATCCCCGATGGACGGCGGCTACAGCGTGGCCAGCGCGTCGATCAGGGTCTGCCGTTGCAAGACTTCCGGCAGCAGCAAAGGTTCCTTGCCGGGACGGTACAGGACATAGACAGGCACGCCGTTGCGGCCCAGCGCGGCCAGCGCGCGGGTGATCTCGGGGTCGCGCCGGGTCCAGTCGGCGCGCACCCGCGCGACGTTGCGGCCGTCGAGGGCGGCCAGCACCTGCGGGTCGGTCAGCACCAGCTTCTTGTTGACCTGGCAGGTGACGCACCATGCCGCGGTGAAGTCGACGAACACCGGGCGCCCGCCCGCGGTGATCTCCGCGAGCTTCGCCGGCGTGTACGGGATCCAGTCGCCGGCGCCCGCCCGGGCGCCGCGCTCGGCAGCCGGCAGCGCGTCGGCATCGGCGGTGACCAGCGGCCAGGCCACCACCACGCCACCGACCAGCGCCGCCAGGCCGGCGATCGCCCAGCCGCGCCCGCCGCCGACGCGGACGATGCGCCACGCCCACAGCGCGAAGCCCAGCGCCAGCAGCGCCACCATCAGGCGCAGCACCGCGTCGATGTCCCGCTGCGTGCCGAGCACCCAGGCGAGCCAGATCACCGTCGCGTAGAGCGGGAACGCGAGCAGCTGCTTGAAGCGTTCGAGCCACGGACCCGGTTTCGGCAGCCGGCGCCGCCAGCCCGGGAACCACGCCAGCAGCACGTACGGCAGGGCCATGCCCGCGCCGAGCGCGACGAACACCGCCAGCGTGGTCGCGGTCGAACCGGTCAGCGCGTAGCCCATCGCCGCGCCCATGAACGGCGCGGTGCAGGGCGAGGCGACGACGACCGCCAGCACGCCGGAGCCGAAGGCGTCGACGGTGCGGTTCTTGCTCGACCAGCGGGCCACGCCCTGCGGCGCGAGCATGCCGAATTCGAACACCCCGGAGAGATTCAGCGCCAGCGCGAAGAACAGCAGCGCCAGCCCGGTCACCACCGCCGGCGACTGCAGCTGGAAGCCCCAGCCCAGCTGCTCGCCGGCCGCCCGCAGCGCCGCCAGCAGCAGGCCGAGGACGACGAAGGTGCCGATGACGCCGACCGCGAACGCGCCCGCCTCGCGGTGCAGCGTCGCCTTGCTGTCGTGGTGCGTGGCGAAACCCAGCACCTTCAGCGACAGCACCGGGAACACGCAGGGCATCAGGTTCAGGATCAGCCCGCCGACCAGCGCGAAGGCGATGGCGGCCAGCAGACCGATGTCGCCGCCGGGCGGCGCGACCGGCCGGACGTTGAGCGACGGCGCGGCGGCGAGCGCGGGCTTGGGGCCCGCGGTCACCGCACCGGCGAGCGCCAGGTCGATGGTCGCGGCGCGCGGCGCGGCCGCAGCACCGGCGCCGCCGAACCCGTTGCCCGCCGTCACCACGCCGGCGACACGGCCGAAGTCGCCCGCCAGCGTGCTCGCGACCGGCAGCGTCAGCACGAACGCGTCGCCGTCGCGGGCGAGCTTCTGCGGAGCCGACGGCTCGATCCTGGCCTCGGCGAAGGGGAAGAAGAACAGCGCGCCGGGATCCTTCGCGCCGGGCGGCGGCGCGAGCTTCAGCGCGATGGTGGCGCCGTCGCCCCGCGCGCTCGCCTGCCAGCCGGCGAGCGGCTGCGGCAGCGCCGCCCGCGTCGCGGCGATCCGCGGGCCCCAGGTCGGGTCGAGCTCCGAGGTCGCGGCAACCGGCAGCGTCAGGCTCAGGTCCGCCCCTTCCGGAATGCAGGTCTCCTTGCACACCAGCCAGTCCGCTCGGGCGCTGACGGTGACGGGCGCGCCGGCGGCGAGGCCGGCGGCCGGCGTCAGCTCGACCAGGTGGAAGACCTCGCCCTCGTAGCCGTAATTGACCAGCGGCCCCGCGGGCAGCGCGTGCGGCGCCGGCCAGACGATGGGCCCGGCGGTCAGTCCGGCGGGCAGCGTCCACTCCAGCGTCGTCGGCAGCCCCGAATCGCCGGGGTTCAGCCAGTAGGTGTGCCAGCCCTCCCGCATCTTCAGCCGCAGCGCGACGGTCAGCGGCCGGCCGGGCGTCAGCGCGGTCCGCTCGGCGACGAGCTCGGCCTCGACGTTGGGGGTGCGCACGACCGCCGCCATGACGCCGCCGGACAGGGCCGCACCGGCGAGCAGCGCCAGCGCAAAGGCCGTCGCGGACCGGCGACGGCGGCGAGGGTGCGAATCGAGGCAGTTCGGGCGCGCGGACACGGAGAAGCAGACACCGGGGGGCGGGAAAAGTGCATTTTCCCACACCCGTCGGACCGCCTGCGCCGTCCGGCCGACGCCCAGGCCGCCCGCGCGCACCGTTCGTCGGCGGCGGAAGCGGGAACCCGCGGCGGCCCGCGTGCTAAAATTCGCCGCTTTCCGACGCGGTCGCCGCCCTCGCACCGAGGGCATCGGCCCGCGCCTCCGGGCGTTCCGGTCCCACCCTCGCGGCCCCACCCTCGCCCGGCCCCAGCTGCACTCCCCCCGGCTCCCCGTTCCCCCATGCTCGAAGCCCTCCTCGTGTCCACCGCCGTCGTCGCGCTGGGCGAAATCGGCGACAAGACGCAGTTGCTGGCGCTGGTCCTCGCGGCCCGGTTCAACAAGCCGCTGCCCATCGTCGCCGGCATCTTCGTCGCGACGCTGGCCAACCACACGCTCGCCGGCATCATGGGCAGCATGGTGCGGGCGATGTTCCCCGACCACATCCTGCGCTGGACCGTCGCCATCCTGTTCTTCCTGGTCGCGCTCTGGGCGCTGAAACCGGACAAGCTCGACGAGGGCGACCAGCCTCCCGAGACGTCGCGCTGGGGCGTGTTCGGCATCACCGTCGTCGCGTTCTTCCTCGCCGAAATGGGCGACAAGACGCAGGTCGCCACGGTGATCCTCGCCGCCAAGTACGAGGCGCTGGCCGCGGTGGTGATGGGCACGACGCTCGGCATGCTGATCGCCAACGTGCCGGTGGTCCTGCTCGGCCGCGCGGCGTCGACGCGGGTGCCGTTCAAGGCCATCCGCATCGCCGCGGCGCTGCTGTTCGCCGCCATGGGCGTCTACGCGCTGATGGCCGACGACATCGGCTAGCGGCCGGGCGTCGACGCCCGTCGGCATCCGGCCCGCCGGTATAATCGAACGTTTGCGCGCCCTGTACGGCGCCAGGACCGCCCTCCCGCCGCCATGACCCCGTTCGATCCCAAGCTCATCGAGACCGCCGCGCGCGACGCGTGGACCGCCGCCGACGCTTACCGCGCCCGCGAGCACGATCCGCGCTTCCCCAAGGGCAAGTTCTATTGCGTGTCGATGCTGCCGTACCCGTCGGGCAAGCTGCACATGGGCCACGTGCGCAACTACACGATCAACGACGTGATGTACCGGCACCTGCGGATGCAGGGGTACAACGTGCTGATGCCGATGGGCTGGGACGCCTTCGGCCTGCCGGCCGAGAACGCCGCCATGAAGGGCGGCCTGCCACCGGCGAAGTGGACCTGGGACAACATCGCGTACATGAAGCAGCAGCTGATCGCGATGGGACTGGCGATCGACTGGTCGCGCGAGTTCGCCACCTGCGACCCGGCGTACTACAAGTGGAACCAGTGGCTGTTCCTGCGCATGCTGGAAAAGGGCATCGCGTACCGCAAGACCGGCGTGGTCAACTGGGACCCGGTCGACCAGACGGTGCTCGCCAACGAGCAGGTCATCGACGGCCGCGGCTGGCGCTCCGGCGCGCCGGTGGAAAAGCGCGAGATCCCGATGTACTACCTGCGGATCACGCAGTACGCCGACGAGCTGCTGTCCTGCCTCGACCGCATGCCCGGCTGGCCGGAACGCGTGCGCACGATGCAGGCCAACTGGATCGGCCGGAGCCACGGCGTGCGCTTCGCGTTCCCCCACGACATCAAGGACGCCGGCGGCAAGCCGATCGGCGGCGGCCGGATGCACGTGTTCACGACGCGCGCCGACACCATCATGGGCGTGACCTTCTGCGCCGTCGCCGCCGAGCATCCGCTGGCCGCGCATGCGGCGCGCACCAGCCCCGCGCTGGCGGCGTTCATCGACGAGTGCAAGCGCGGCAGCGTCATGGAAGCCGACATGGCGACCATGGAAAAGAAGGGCATGCCGACGGGGCTGTTCGTCACCCATCCGCTGACCGGCGAGCCGGTCGCGGTCTGGGTCGGCAACTACGTGCTGATGGGCTACGGCGACGGCGCCGTGATGGGCGTGCCGGCGCACGACGAGCGCGACTTCGCGTTCGCGCTGAAGTACACGCTGCCGATCCGGCAGGTCGTCGCGGTGGATGGCGAAACCTTCTCGGACGCGGCCTGGCAGCCCTGGTACGAGGACAAGGAGCGCGGGCGCTGCGTGAACTCCGGCAAGTACGACGGCCTCGGCTACGAGGCGGCCGTCGACGCCATCGCGGCCGACCTCGCCGCGAAGGGCCTGGGCGAAAAGAAGACGACGTACCGGCTGCGCGACTGGGGCATCTCGCGCCAGCGCTACTGGGGCACGCCGATCCCGATCGTCCATTGCCCGGCGTGCGGCGACGTGCCGGTGCCGGACGCCGACCTGCCGGTGGTGCTGCCCGAGGACTGCGTGCCGGACGGCTCGGGCAACCCGCTCGCCAAACGCCACGACTTCGTCGACTGCGCGTGCCCGAAGTGCGGCGGCGCCGCGCGGCGCGAGACCGACACCATGGACACCTTCGTCGACTCGTCCTGGTACTTCATGCGCTACGCCTGTCCCGACGCGCCGACGATGGTCGACGCGCGCGAGGACTACTGGATGCCGATGGACCAGTACATCGGCGGCATCACGCACGCGATCCTGCACCTGCTGTACGCGCGCTTCTGGACCAAGGTGATGCGCGACATGGGCCTCGTGAAGAGCGACGAGCCGTTCACGCGCCTGCTGACGCAGGGCATGGTGCTGAACCACGCCTTCTTCCGCCGCAACGACAAGGGCGGCATCGACTACGTCGCCCCGGAGAGCGTGACGGCGCAGCGCGACGCGACCGGCCAGATCACCGGCGGCGTCTCGAAGCAGGACGGACTGCCGGTCGAGTACGACGGCATCGGCACCATGTCGAAGTCCAAGCTCAACGGCGTCGACCCGCAGGACATGATCGACCGCTTCGGTGCCGACGCCTCGCGGCTGTTCGTGATGTTCGCGAGCCCGCCCGAGCAGACGATCGAGTGGGCCGACACCGGCGTCGAGGGCGCGCACCGGTTCCTGAAGCGGCTGTGGACCCACGCGCAGAAGTGCGCCGACGCCGCCCAGCGCCGGCGCGGGCGCCGCCTTCGACGCGGCGGCAGCCGACGCCGCCGTCAAGGCCGCGCGCCGCGAGCTGCACCTGACGCTGAAGCAGGCGAACTACGACTACGAGCGCGTCCAGTACAACACCGTCGTGTCGGCCGGCATGAAGATGCTGAACACGCTGGAGTCGGTGCCGCCGGACGCCGTGGGCGCCGCGGCGTTCGCGCGCGAGGGCCTGTCGGTGCTGCTGCGCGTGCTCTACCCGGTGGTGCCGCACGTCACCTGGGTGCTGTGGCGGGACCTCGGTTTCGCTGCCGCGAACGGCGATCTCCTCGACGCCCCGTGGCCGCAGGTCGACCCCGCCGCGCTGGCGCAGGACGAGATCGAGCTGGTGCTGCAGGTCAACGGCAAGCTGCGCGGCAAGCTCGTCGTGCCAGCGGGAGCGGACAGGGAAGCGATCGAGGCGGCGGCGCGGCTGGCGCCGGAAGTCGTCAGGCTGGCCGCCGGCGCGCCGGTGAAGAAGGTGATCGTCGTGCCCGGCAGGCTGGTCAATGTCGTCGTCTGAACCGCGCAGCGCGGCCCGGCGAGCGCTGCTGCGCGGCATCGCCGTCGCGGCCGCGGCGGCGCTGCCCGGGTGCGGCTTCCGGCTGCGCGGCGACGTCGACTACACGTTCAAGTCGCTGTACATCAACGCGCCGGCCTCGTCGCCGTTCGCGCTGGAATTGCGGCGCGCACTGGTCGGAAACAACGTCCGGATCGTCGACAGCGCGAAGGACGCGCAGGTGATCCTCGACCTTCCCAGCGTCACCGACGACAAGCAGGTCCTGTCGCTGACGGGCGGCGGTCGCGTCCGCGAATTCGCGCTCGCCAAGCGCATCCAGTTCCGGCTGCACGACGCCGACGGCAACGACTGGCTGCCGGCCAGCGAGCTGGTCATCCGCCGCACCTTCACCTTCAACGAATCCGAAGTGCTGGCGCGCGAGGCGCAGGAAGCGCGGCTGTACCGCGAGATGCAGACCGACGGCGTCGGACAGCTCGTCCGGCGCCTGCAGGCCGCGAAGAAGCCGGACTGATCGCACCGCGATGGACGTCAAGGCGAGGGACCTCGCCGCGCACCTCGAGAAGCCGCTGGCACCGCTGTACGTCGTGCACGGCGACGAGCCGCTGCTCGCCATCGAAGCCGGCGACGCCATCCGCGCGGCCGCGCGCCGAGGCGGCTGCGACGAGCGCGAGGTGCTGGTCGTCGAGCCGGGCTTCAAGTGGGACGCCTTCCTCGCCGCCAGCGCCAACATGGGGCTGTTCGGCAACCGCAAGCTCGTCGACCTGCGCATCGCCTCCGGCAAGCCGGGCGTCGAGGGCGCGAAGGCCCTGGAAGCCTACGCCGGCAATCCCAATCCCGACCAGGTCCTGCTGATCACGCTGCCGAAGCTCGACCGCGCGGCACAGGCCTCGGCGTGGTTCGGCGCGCTCGCCGGCGCCGGCGTCACCGTCGCCGTGTACCCGCTCGCGCGCGAGGAGCTCCCGGCCTGGATTTCCAATCGACTCGCCCGCCAGAAGCAGCGCGCGACGCGCGACACGCTGGCCTTCCTCGCCGAGCGCTGCGAGGGCAACCTGTTCGCCGCGCGGCAGGAAATCGAGAAGCTCGGCCTGCTGCTGCCGGAAGGCGAGCTCGAGCACGAGGCCGTCGAGCGCGCGGCGACCGACGTCGCCCGCTACGACGTGTTCGAGCTGTCCGAGGCCTGGCTGGCCGGCGACGCCGCGCGCGTCCAGCGCATCCTGTCGGCGCTCGAAGCCGAAGGCGAAGGCCTGCCGTTCATCGTCTGGCAGCTCGGCGAGGACGTCCACGCGCTGGCCGGCGTGCTCGACGCCGTCGCCGGGGGTACGCCGATGGCGGGCGCGCTGAAGGGCGCGCGCGTCTGGGGCAAGCGTCAGCAGGCGATGGAGCGCGCGGCCAGGCGCATCGACCGCGCGCGGGTCGTCGAGCTGCTGCATTCGCTGTCGCGGCTCGACGCGCTGTCGAAAGGCCTGGGTCGCGGCAAGCCCTGGGACGAGATCGCCGCCGCCGGCTTCGCGCTGGCCGGCAAGCCGGTGCGGTCGCTGGGCTGAGAACACCCCGCCGCCGGTCGTCGGCCCGCGAACCGCGTGGGGCGGCGTCCCGCCTTGCGCACCCGGCCGGCCCGCGCGATCGCCGCGCTTCCCGCGGCTCAGGCAGTCGGCGCCGCTGCGACGAACGCGCCGACGATCGCCAGCGCGGCGACCGCGGCGGTCTCGGCGCGCAGCACCCGCGGTCCCAGCCCCACGCGATCGACGCCGTGCCGGGCGGCCAGCGCCAGCTCGTCGTCGGTGAAACCGCCTTCGGGTCCGACGATCACCGCCGCCGGCAGCGCGGCCGCGCAGGCGTCGGCCAGCGAACGCGACGCGCCCGGCGCCAGCACCAGCACGCGGCCCGCCGCTGCCCCCGGTCCGTCGAGCCAGTCGGCCAGCGTGACCACCGGCAGCACGTCGGGCACGCGGTTGCGCCCGCACTGCTCGCAGGCGGCTATGGCGATGCCGCGCCAGTGGGCGAGCCGGCGCTCGCTCTTCTCGCCGCGCGCCGAGCCCTGGCTGCGCGCCGCCAGCACCGGCTGCACCGCCGCCACACCCAGCTCGACCGCCTTGCGCACCGCCCAGTCCATCGGATCGTTGGCGATCACCGCCTGCACCAGCGTCACCCGGTGCGGCGATTCCCGCTCGACCGGATCGAAGCGGTCGATGCTGGCGGCGACGCCGCGCTTGTCGATGCGGGTGATCGTCGCCGCGAACTCGCCCCCGGTGCCGTCGAACAGCGCCAGCGCGTCGCCCGGGCGCATGCGCAGCGCCAGCGCGACGTGCCGCGCCGCGGCCTCGGGCAGCTCGAAGTCGCGGCCCGTCGGCGTGTGCGGCAGCGGGCGGTCGACGAAGAAGCGCGGCGCGCTCATCGTCCGGCCTCCGCAGCGAGCACCCCGGCAATCACGTCGCGCCCCCATCCGCCGGCGCGACGAAGTCGAAGTGATGGATGTCGTGCAGCGGCCGGTAGCCGATGCGCGCGTAGATCGCGTTCGACGTCGGATTCGCCACGTCGGTGACCAGGAACAGCTGCCGGGTTCCGGCCGCGAGCCGCTCGCGCGACAGCGCCGCGACCAGCGCCGTCGCGTAGCCGCGCCGCCGTCGAGGCGCCGGCGTCCACACCGGGCCGACGCGCTCGGCGTCCGCGCCACACTCGGTGTAACCCGCGAGTGCGACACGCTCGCCGTCGTCCTCCCAGATCCGGTAGCGGCCCGCCGCCAGCCGTCGCGGCACCACGCTGCGGACGCGCGCCTCGGTGTCAGGCACGCCGGCTTCGGCGACGAACTCGAGCATCTGCGCGATCAGCCAGTCGAGATCGTCGGCGCGGGCAGGGCGCCAGTCCCCGGTCGCCGCGGGCACCGCTTCGACGCTGGTCAGGCCGTGGTGGCGCAGGTGGAAGCGACGCGCGTGCGCCCGGCCGGTACGGACCTGCCACGCGTCGGCGAACGCGGCGGCGGCGTCGAGCTCGCCGACCACGCCCTGCAGGCCGACGTGCTCGGCAGCGAGATCCTCGGCGAACGCCACCGCGGCGCGCGCGTCCGAGCCGTCGATGATCACGGGTCCCTCGCCGCGCTGCATCGCCACACCTGCGGCGCCGTCGGCCAGGATCGTGGCGAGATAGCCGCGCTCGGCCGGCGCCGGCGGATCGCGCCTCAGCCCCTGCACCCAGGCGCCGGCGAACGCCGCGGCGGCCGGGTTGCCCGCGGTCACCTTGGCCGCGGCGGCGAGGAAGGCGTCGGGATCGGCGTGGCGGGTGACGCGCAGGCCGGCCGCGCTTTTATCTCGCCCATTCATCGGGGCCTCATTGCCCGGCCCCGGCGGCCGCATCCGGCGCCGGCGCGACCAGCGCCTGGTACGCGTGCCAGGTCGCGTGGCCGATCACCGGCACCGTCACCGCGAGGCCGACGAACGCCAGTGCGAAGCCCAGCGCGACCAGGACGAGGATGCAAAGCCCCCACACGATCATCGCGGGCACGTTGGCGGCGAAGGCGCGCAGGCTGGTCAGCACCGCGACGACGCCGTCGGTGTCGCGGTCGAGCATCATCGGCACCGACACCACGCTGATCGCGAACACCAGCACCGCGAAGAAGCCGCCGACGCAGAAGTACGCGACCAGGAATTCGACGTTGTCCAGCGCACGGATCTGCGCGAGGAAGCCGTCGAGCGACGGCATCTCGCCGGTGTAGAACAGCGCGAACACGACCAGCGATGCGCGCGCCCACACCAGCAGGATCACGCCGAGCACCAGCGCGAACACCCCGATCGCACCCACGTTCGGCCGCCAGGCGTCGAGCGTGGGGGCAAGCCACGCCGGCTCGCCCTGCTGCCGCCGCCTCGACAGCGCGTACAGCCCGATGGCGAAGAACGGCCCGACGAGGAAGAACCCGGTGATCAGCGCCGATACGTATTCGTACGCGTGGCGGAAAGTCAGCGCGATCGCCCAGCCCATCGCCGCGAAGCAGACGCCGTAGAAGAGACTCGGCCCCGGATGCGCGCGGAAGTCCGCCCAGCCCGCCGCCAGCCAGCCGAACGCCGCGCCGGCCGGCACGGGGATGACCTCGGGAAACGGCGACGCACGCGGATCCGGTTCGAAGCTCATGTCGTTCCTCCGCCGCCCGGGGACGGGACCAGGAAATTGCGCAGCGCGTCGAGCACCGCGTCGGGCTGTTCGGCCATCAGCGCGTGGCCTGTATCGGGCAACTCGACCGCGCGCACGTCGGCCAGCGCCGCCCGCAGCGCCACCGCGTTCCTCGGCGGCGCCATCAGGTCGCGCTGACCCGTCACGACCAGCGCCGGCGCGCGCACCGCCGCCGCGTGCGCGAGCCCATCCGCGTAGGCATTGCAGGCGCACAGGTCGGTGAACAGCACCCCCGGACGCGTCCGCTCCATCAGCCGCATCGCGTTGCCGGTCAGCCACATGCCCGGCACCGCGTTGCCGCCGAGCTGCTTGCCGGCGCTCACCGACCAGCCGTTGATCAGCTCGAAAGCCGCGTGGTCGTCGGCCTTCGCCGCTGCGAGCAGCAGGTCGGTCACCGGCATCGGCACCGACGGCCCGATCAGCGCGATCAGGGTCACCCGCGCCGGATGCCGCGCTGCGCAGGCCAGTGCCGCGAGCGCGCCCAGCGAGTGGCCGACCAGCGCCGCGCGCTCGACCCCCGCCGCGTCCAGCAGCGAAGGCAGCCAGTCGGCGATCGCCTCGACGCTCGCGAGCGCGGCGCCGCCCGACCGGCCGTGGCCCGGCAGGTCGACCGCCAGGACATTCCAGCCGTGGTGCGCGAACCAGCGCGACTGCAGCGCCCACACGCTGTGGTCGTTCGCCGCGCCGTGGACGAACACCACCGTCGGATGCGCGGCGACGGGCGCCCGCGCGCCGGTGTAGGCGTAGACGGGAGTGGCGGCAACGTCAACGATCAACTCTGGTCACCTCTCGGGGCAGGGGGGGCGACACGGACGGGGAAACCAAGTTCAAGATCAAGGGCAACTCTGAACGCCAAGGCGCTAAGGCGCCAAGGAAGGAATGATACTTGCGGGCGCACCGCTGTTGATCACGCGGCGGATGCCGTCGGTCATGCGGCTGACGTTGAAGTTGAGCAGCAGTCCCAGCCGGAACCGACCCAGCCGAAGATAGGTGATGAGTTGGGCGCGATGCAACTCGGTGAGCATTTCCACCGCCTTGATCTCCACGACGAGGCACGAATCGACGACCAGGTCGAGACGGAATCCGCCCTCAAGCCGGAATCCCCGGTAGGCGACCGGCATCGGGGACTGGCGGCGCACCGTGAACCCGCGCGAAAGGAGTTCGTACTCCAGGCACGACTCGTAGACGCTCTCCAGCAGACCCGGCCCGAGCGTCCGGTGCACATCGATCGCCGCGTCCACTACCGCCGTTGCCGCGCGTTCGTCCGGCGGACCGCCGCGGTGGGAAGCATCGGATTGCATCCTCGAAATCTAGCCCGATCCCGTCCCACCCCTCAATCGGTCGCATTGCCTAGTCGCGCGACAAGCCGACGAACGAAATTCAACTCTTGGCGCAAAGGCGCCAAGGCGCAAAGGGGATTGAATCTACCCGTACCCGAACCACGGAGGTCGATTCAAGCAACGCAAGCATGAATCCTTCGCGCCTTGGCGCCTTGGCGTCAAGAGTTGCCCTTGATCTTGATCTTGCCTTGCATCTGCCCCCGCCCGTCACTTCCCCGCCGCGTGCAGCGCCCGCGACAGGTCGTCGATCAGGTCGTCGGGATGCTCGAGGCCGATCGACAGCCGGATCGTCCCCTCGGTGATGCCGGCGCGCTCGAGATCGGCGGCGGACATCCTGAAATGCGTGGTCGACGCGGGGTGGATGACCAGCGACCTGGCGTCCCCCACGTTGGCGAGATGCGAGAACAGCTTCAGCGTCTCGATGAACTTCCGCCCCTGCGCGCGCGTGCCCCGGAGGTTGAAGCTGAACACCGCGCCGCAGCCCTTCGGCAGCAGGCGCGCGGCGAGCGCGTGGTCGGGGTGCGACGGCAGTTCGGGATAACCCACGCCCGCGACCAGCGGATGCGCCGCCAGGAACGCGACGACCTTCCGCGCGTTGTCGACGTGCCGGTCCATCCGCAGCGGCAGGGTCTCGATGCCCTGCAGGATCTGGAAGGCGACGAAGGGCGCCATGCAGGCGCCGAAGTCGCGGATGCCTTCGCGCCGCGCGCGCAGCAGGAAGGCCGCGGTCGTCGATTCCTCCGAGAACGTCATGCCGTGAAAGCCGGCATAGGGCTCGGTCAGCGTCGGGAACCTGCCCTTCGCCGCCGGGTGCCGTCCGCTGCCCTCCCAGTCGAAGCTGCCGGCGTCGATGACCACGCCGCCGATGACGACGCCGTGGCCGGACAGGAACTTGGTCGCCGAGTGGAAGACGAGGTCGGCGCCGTGATCGAACGGGCGCACCAGGTGCGGCGTGGTGAACGTCGAGTCGACCAGCAGCGGCACGCCGACGTCGTGCGCCAGCGCGGCCACGCGCGGAATGTCGAGCACGTCGAGCCCGGGGTTGCCCAGCGTCTCGCCGAAGAAGAGGCGCGTCGACGGGCGCACCGCAGCGCGCCAGGCGTCGAGGTCGCGCGGGTCGACGAAGGTGGTCTCGATGCCGAAGCGCGGCAGCGTGTAATCGAGCAGGTTGTGCGATCCGCCGTAGAGCGAGCGCGACGCGACGATGTGGCCGCCGGCGCCCATCAGCGTGGCGATCGTGAGGTGCAGCGCCGCCTGGCCGCTGGCGGTGGCGATGGCGCCGACGCCGCCCTCGAGCGCCGCGACGCGCTCCTCGAGCACCGCGACGGTCGGGTTGGAAATGCGCGAGTAGACGTGGCCCGCGCGCTCCATGTTGAACAGCGCCGCGGCGTGGTCGCTGTCGGGAAACACGAACGACGCGGTCTGGTAGATCGGCGTCGCCCGCGCCCCCGTCGCCGGATCGGGCCGCGCGCCGGCGTGCAGCGCCAGCGTGTCGGGATGGAGGGTCTTGGGCTTGGTCATCGGCGCTCGCGCGGCGGGGCTGGCTGGCGGCGCGGTCGATCGTGCCGGTGTGCGGCGATTCTAAGCGCCGGCCCGCCGCGCGACAACGGCGCGGCGTAAGATTGCCCACCTGGTTTGCCCGCTCCCCGGCCATGAAGACGCCTCCCTCCGCCGTGCCCTCGGGCCATGATCCCGCCGCCGCCGCGCCCGAAGCGACGCGCGCGGCACCGCCGCGGCCGATCCACGGCCGCGGCGCCACGTTCAATCCGGAGAACCGCTTCCGCCGGGAGTCGCGCGAAGGGGTCGACGACGGCTGGGGCGCGCCCGCCGGTGCGCCAACCGACCCCGCGCCGAGCGCGGCCGGCGACGACGTCGCGGGTCAGGAATCCCGGACGGCGTCGGGCGCCACGGCGTTCGGCGACGCCTCCCACGACGACGCGCTGCCGCCGCTGAAGACCACGGTGTCGATCCAGCAGGCGCGCACGATCATCTCGCGCAATGCGTCGCCGGACGTCCCGTTCACGCAGTCGATCAATCCGTACCAGGGCTGCGAGCACGGCTGCGTCTACTGCTACGCGCGGCCCTCGCACGCCTACCTCGACCTCTCCCCCGGCCTCGACTTCGAGACGAAGCTCTTCGCCAAGCCGAACGCGGCGGAGCTGCTGCGGGCCGAGCTCGCGAAGCCGGGCTATGTCTGCGATCCGATCGCGCTCGGCGCGAACACCGATCCGTACCAGCCGATCGAGCGCGAATGGAAGGTCACGCGGGCGATCCTCGAGGTGCTGGTCGAAACCGGGCACCCGTTCTCCATCGTCACCAAGTCGGCGCTGGTCGAGCGCGACCTCGACCTGATCGCGCCGATGGCCGCACGCAACCTCGCCCGCGTCTACGTGTCGGTGACCACGCTGGACCGCACGCTGGCGCGCACGCTCGAGCCGCGCGCCGCCGCACCGCAGCGGCGGCTGGCGACCATCCGCGCGCTGTCGCAGGCGGGCGTGCCGGTGGGCGTGATGACGGCGCCGATCATTCCGCAGCTCAACGACCGCGACCTCGAGGCGATCCTGGAGGCGGCCGCGGCGGCCGGCGCGCGCCACGCGGGCTGGGTGCTGCTGCGCCTGCCGCGCGAAGTGGCCCCGCTGTTCCGCGAATGGCTCGATGCGCACCTCCCGCTGCGCGCCGGGCACGTGATGAGCCTGGTGCGGCAGCTGCGCGGCGGCCGCGACAACGACCCGCGTTTCGGCGCCCGGATGCGCGGCAGCGGACCCTACGCCGAGCTGATCGAGCGGCGCTTCGCCATCGCCTGCAAGCGCTTCGGGCTGACCCGCGAGCGCGAGCCGCTGGACACCACGCAGTTCAGGCCACCGAAGGCCCCGGCGTCGAGGCGCGCGGCCGGTGCGACGCCGACCGACCGCGGCGGCGGCCAGCTCGACCTCTTCTGATCGGTACTTCGCTCTCCCCCGCGCCAGAAAGCACCATCGCACCGAAGGCATCTTCCGGCGTACCCCGCGCACCCGCCGTCTTGCTATATTGCCGCTTCGCGACGCCGGAACGCGGGTGCTTGCGACGATGTTCCCTGCGCCACTGCTGCATTCGTGCCCGAGGAGTCCACCGTGCGTAATTCCGCCTGCGTCCTTGCTGCGACCTGCATTGCCTCCACGCTGGCCGTTCCCGCATTCGCCGAGACGGTAAATTGCACCTCGATCACCACACTCCCCTACACCATTTCCGTCCAGGGCGTGTACTGCCTCACCGGCGATCTGGTCACCGGAATCACTTCGGGAGCCGCCATCACCGTCGCCACCAATAACGTGACCATCGACCTGAACGGCTACAAGGTGGGCGGGCAGGCCGCCGGTGCCGGCACCGATGCGCGGGGAATCGTCGCATCCAACAGGAGCAACGTTCGCATCCACAACGGCGTCGTGCGCGGCTTCCGATACGGCGTCAGCCTTTTCCTCGGCAGCGGCCACGTGATCGAAAACATGCTGCTGGATTTCAACACCGAGAAGGGAATCGACGTGTCCAGTGCCAACGGCGTCATCGTGCGTGGCAACCGGGTCAACAACACCGGCGGGACCACTTTCGGGGTCCGAGGTCTACGGCATCTACGTTCTATCGGGTTCCGGCGTCCGCGTGCTCGACAACGACGTCGCGACCACGGCCCGAAACAGCGCGAATACCGGAAGTGCCTATGGCATTCGGGTGATGGCGAGTCCGGCGTTCATCGACAACAATCGCGTGAGCGACTCGACGGACTATGGCATTTTCAGTTCGAACAACCTCCGACGTGACGCTCGTGAACAACCGGATCCTCAACAGCATCGCCGGAGGCAGCATAGGTCTGCGCACGAACGGCGGGCCGTCGATCTACAAGGACAACATCGTCGCGGGCTTCACCACGCCGTTCTCCGCGAGCATCGACGGCGGAGGCAACGTCTCGGCGCCTTGACCGCGGCGTCAGCGCATCCCGTCAGTGCACGCCGCTCTTGATCCGCTGCAGCTTGGCCGCGTAGAGCTCGCGATCCTGGCGCGTGGTGCTGTTCTCGCGCGCCATGGTGAGGTGCCGCTGGGCTTCGCCGGCGTCGCCGAGGCCGGCGTAGGCGACGGCGAGCCAGAAGTGGACCTCGTGGTAGTCGCCGGAGCGCGCGGCTTCCTTCTCCAGCTGGTCGCGCGCGGTCCGGTAGTCGCCGGCGCGGATCGCCGCGAGGCCGCGGTTGAACGCGGCGAACGGCGGCTCGGGCTCGATCACGGCGAGCTGCTGGCGCAGTTGCCGCGCCTCGTCGCGGCGCCCCAGCTGGTCGAGCGCCAGCGCGCGGTTCGACATCGCGGCGGTGTTGCGGGGGTCGCGCTCGATCGCGTAGGCGTACGCGCGCTCGGCGTCGGCGGGGCGCCCGGCGCGCTGGTAGACCGCGCCCAGCGTGTTGTAGCTGCTGGTGAAATTCGGATCCTGCCGGATCGCTTCCCTGGCCCAGGCGTAGGCGTCGGGATACTGGCCGCGGGCCAGCGCCTCGGCGGCGCGGTTGTTCATGTACATCGCGACGACGGTGGCCTCGTCGATGACGTGCATCCTGACGCCGCGCAGGTCTTCGGGCGGCAGGAAGTCGACGATCAGCGGGTCGACCCCGTGGTTGCGGAAGGCGATGCCGTTCGGCGTGGTGCCCAGCGTCAGGTTGACGTGGCCGATCGAATACTGGATGTCGCCGCTGCGGCTGAAGGTCTCGTCGACGGCGACGTTCTGGAAGCGCACCGGCAGGCCCATCGCCTTGGCGAAGGCGCCGGTCATGATGACCAGCGACAGGCAGTTGCCGGTCCGCGCGTCGAAGGCCTGCGAGGCGTTGCGCGTGATCGCCGAGTCGTACTCGAGCTTGAGCCCGCCGCGCTTGTACAGCGCGTCGACGAGGCCCTTGTGCGGCCCCATCTGCTTGGCCGACGCGGCGATGTCGGTGCGCAGGTACGCGCGCATCGCGTCGTTGAGTGCGAACACCTCGGCGGCGTCCGGGCGCTCGGACGGCGCGGGAAACGCGTCGTCGTTGAACAGCCGGGCGGATTGCGGCGCGAGCGGCGAAACGGCGCAGCCACCCAGCAGCAGCGCGAACGCGATCACCGGCATCGCCCGACGCCTCGGCGCGGTGTTCGTCACAGGCTTGGTCGCAGCATTCATGGGGCACCTCGCTGGCCATTCCGGCCCCGTCGGGGCCCGGCCGTCGTCTAGGATGAACCCGATCGGCCCGCTTCGCAACGGCGGCTCCGCACGCCGCCCCGGCCCCGGGTCGTCGACGCGGGCTGCGCACCGGCCGTCCCGGCGCGGCGGGACGGTATCATTGGGGCCTGCAAACGCGCCGCCGCCCGAAGGACACCTCCGCCCATGCCCACGCTGATCGAACGCCTCGCCGCCTGCTACACCGGCGCGGTGCACGACGTCCTGCGGATGATGGGGCACGAGAACATCGTGCTGCCGCCCGCCATCAAGGCCATCGCGCCGGGTCAGAAGCTGGCCGGGCCGGTGTGGACCGTCGCCGGCCACATCGACCGCACGAAGTCGCGCCACGAGTGCCTGCTGGGCTGGTGCACGCTGCTGGCGAAGGCGCCGTCCGGCCACGTGGTCGTCTGCCAGCCCCACAACCATGAAGTGGCGCTGATGGGCGAGCTGTCGGCGCAGACGCTGGCGGCGCGCGGCGTGCTCGGCTACGTCGTCGACGGCGGCTCGCGCGACACCGACCTGGTGCTGCAGCAGGGCTTCCCGGTGTTCTGCTCGTTCCTGACGCCGTCGGACATCGTCGCGCGGTGGATCCCGCACGCGTACGGCGAGCCGGTCGACATCGGCGGCGTCGCCATCGCCACCGGCGACTGGCTGCTCGGCGACCGCGACGGCGTGGTCATCATCCCGCGCGACCTGGTCGAGGACGTCGTCACCAGGACCGAGGAAGTCGTCGCCACCGAGAGCGACATGCGCCGCGCGCTCGTCTCCGGGATGGACCCGGTCGAGGCGTACAACAAATATGGAAAGTTCTGAGTCCCGCGTGCCGCACTCGGTGCTGAAGCTGGCCCCCGCCGACAACGTCGTCGTCGCGCTGCGGGACCTGTCCGCCGGCGAGGCGTTCACGCTCGACGGCGCCACCGTGGTCGTCGCGCGCGACATCGCCGTCGGCCACAAGATCGCCGCCGCCGCCATCGCCGCGGGCGACCGGATCTACAAGTACAACTGCCCCATCGGCCGCGCCACGTGCGCCATCGCCGCCGGCGAGTACGTGCACACGCACAACGTCGCCAGCGATTACCTGCCCACCTACACGTTGCCCTGAGTGAAGCTCGCGATCATCCCCGTCACGCCGTTCCAGCAGAACTGCTCGCTGGTCATCTGCCAGGCCACCAACCGCGCCGCCTTCGTCGATCCCGGCGGCGACGTCGACCGCCTGTTCGAGGCGCTGGCATCCACCGGCGCGACGCTGGAAAAGGTGCTGGTCACGCACGGCCACATCGACCACTGCGGCGGCGTCGCCGAAGTCGCCGAGCGCGCCGGCGTGCCGGTCGAAGGCCCGCACCGCGACGACGCGTTCTGGATCGACCAGCTCGGCGCACAGGGAACGATGTTCGGCGTCGCCGGCGCCCGGCCGTTCACCCCCGACCGCTGGCTGGTCGGCGGCGACACCGCGACCGTCGGCAACCTGAGCTTCGAAGTGCGCCACTGCCCCGGCCACACCCCCGGCCACGTCGTCTTCGCCAGCCGCGACATCGGCATCGCCTTCGTCGGCGACGTGCTGTTCCAGGGCTCGATCGGGCGCACCGACTTTCCGCGCGGCGACTACGACACGCTGATCCGCTCGATCACGCAGGAGCTGTGGCCGCTCGGCGACGACATCCAGTTCGTCCCGGGCCACGGGCCGATGTCGACCTTCGGCGAGGAGCGGCGGACCAACCAGTTCGTCAGCGACGCCGCGGTGGGGCGGATGCGGCTCGGGCGTCCGGGCTTCCGCGGGCCGGTGGCGCCGTGAGCAGCGGGGCGCCGGTGAGCGGCGACGCGACGGTCGATTCCGGCGCCGACACCGGCCCGGCGGAGCGCTCCGGGCCGTCCACCGCAGGCGGCGAAGGCGACAGCGCCGGCGTCCACGCAACTCTCGGGCTACCTCCGCGGCGACGGCCGCAAGGGCCTGCGCAACGTGCTGGTGGTGGCGTACCTGGTCGAGTGCGCGCACCACGTCGCGCGCGAAATCGCCGACCGCTACCGCGACCGCGACGTCCACCTGATCGGCTTTCCCGGCTGCTATCCGAACGCGTACGCGCTGGCGATGCTGGAAAAGCTGTGCACGCACCCCAACGTCGGCGCGGCGCTGCTGGTGTCGCTGGGTTGCGAGGGCATGAACAAGCGCCAGCTCGGGCGCACCATCTCCGCCAGCGGCCGGCCGGTGTCGCTGCTGGGCATCCAGGACCACGGCGGCACCCGCAGCTCCATCACGGCCGGCCGCGTGTGGATCGACGAGACGCTGCCGCAACTCGAAGCCGCGGCGCGCGTCCCCATGCGCATCGACGAGCTGACCGTCGGCACCATCTGCGGCGGGTCCGACGCCACCAGCGGCCTCACCGCCAACCCGGCGATGGGCCACGCCTTCGACCTGCTGGTCGCCGCGGGCGCGAAGACGATCTTCGAGGAAACGGGCGAGCTGATCGGCATGGAAGACCTGATGGCCGCCCGCGCCGCGCGCGCCGAGCTCGCCCCCGAGCTCAAGGCCAGCGTCGCCAAGGCCGCGCGCTACTACGCGACGCTGGGCTACGCCAGCTTCGCCCCCGGCAACGCCGAGGGCGGGCTGACGACGATCGAGGAGAAGTCGCTGGGCGCGTACGCGAAGTCGGGCCAGTCGCCGATCAGCGGCATCGTCAAGCCGGGCATCGAGCCGCCGGCGGCGGGCCTGTACCTGCTCGACGTCGTGCCGGACGGCGAGGTGCGCTTCGGTTTTCCCAACATCAACGACAACGCCGAGATCGCCGAGCTCATCAGCTGCGGCGCGCAGATCATCCTGTTCTCGACCGGCCGCGGCAGCGTGGTCGGCAGCGCCATCGCGCCGGTCATCAAGGTCTGCGCCAACCCGGACACCTTCAAGCGCATGGGCGACGACATGGACGTCGATGCCGGCCGCATCCTGGAAGGCCGTGCCACGCTCCCCGAGGTCGGCGTCGAGATCCGCGACCTGGTGCTCTCCGTCGGCGCCGGCGAGAAGACGAAATCCGAGCGGCTCGGGCACCGGGAATTCGTGCTCACCTACAAGAGCTTCGAGGCGCTGGGGCCGGCCTGCCTGGCCGGTTGAGCCGGCCGACCGTCCTTCCGGCGGGGCTCCCCGTCGGTGCCGGTGCCGGTGGCCCGATGGTAGACTTTTTGGGCGTGCGCCATTCCGCGGACGCTTCGCCCATCGCCGTTCCGGCATCGCCGCTGCAATATTTCCGTTCCGACACCACCGCTCGAGCATTGCCCTTCCGATTCCGCCCCACTTTCCACGGATCCCTGCCATGGCCATTTCCGCCCGCATCCTCGCCTCGACCCTGCTCGCCGCGCTCGCCGCCTTGATCGCGGTCGGCGCCGCCGACGCAGCCACCTCCGTCAGCTACGGCCGCATCACGGCAGTCCGGACCGTCGATGTGGAAAGCGCCCGTTCGCAGAACGTCGGCACCCTGGTCGGCGGCGGCATCGGCCTGGCGACGGGCTCCGGCCAGTCCGGCAGCAACCGGGCCCTGCGTGCAGTCGGCGGCGGCCTGGTCGGCCGGCAGGTGGGCGCCGCGACGGGCCGGTCGCAGGCCTTCGAATACACGGTGCTGCTCGGCGGCCAGCAGACCATCACGATGGTGACCGACGAATCGGGGCTGCGCGTCGGCGACTGCGTATCGGTCGAGCGCGGCGCCTTCAACAACCTGCGGCTCGTCGACGACGCGCGCTGCACGAACCGATCCGCCCCGCCGCCGCCGCAGGCCACCCGCCAGGCCGACTCCTGCATCACCGCCAAGGAACAGCTGCTCGCCGCGGAAACCGACGAGGCCTTCGACCGCGCGGAGCGGCGGGTGCGCTTGCTCTGCGACTGACGGGCAGGGACGGCGCCGGCGCGCCGGTGATTGCCGTCGCTCCCACCGTGGATCGGGGGCCGCCCCGATCCACGTGCACCGCTTTGGCCCGTGTCTTGCTTAAGTCCCTGATCGGAAGAATTTTTCCAGGATAGGACTCGAACCGTGGCAGCGGTGCCGCGACACCCGCAGCGACCCTTCGCTTGCCGAAACCGCGGGGCGCCCGCGCGACCAGCAGGATTCACGCTGCCGGAGGTTCTGCTCGCCCTCGCCGTGGTCTCGGTCGTCGCCGTGATGGCGATGCCGGAGAGTCTCGAGGCGGCCGGACTCGGGGGCCGCGCGCTCGACGGCCGCTTCGTGGGCCTGGCCGAGGACTTCGATCCATGATCGGCCTGTACCGGGCTTTCCTTGCCAGCCGCGTGGCCCGCCGGGTGTTCGCGCTGTTCGTCGCGTCGGCGCTGGTGCCGCTGGCGTTGATGGCACTGCTATCGATGACCTACGTGCGCGACACGTTGATCGAGCAGGGGCAGCAACGCCTGGCCGCCAACGCGAAGGCATACGGCACGGCCGTCTTCGGTCGCCTGCTGGATGCGGCCGACCGCATCCAGCACGAAGGCGCCTGGGGTGCCGCACCGACCGGCGCAGGGTACTCACCGCAGCTGTTCCAGTCGATCTCGTTCGTCCCCACCAGCGTGCGCTCGATCCGCCTCCCGGGGCGCGCCAGCGACATCGTCCTCACCGGCGAGGAGCACGCCAGCCTCGACCTCGGCCGGCCGTTGCTGCGCCTGGAGACCAGCGGCGACACGGACCCGGCGATGGCGATGATCGTCCCCCTCGGCCCGAGCGAATCCCGCCGCTGGGCCGTCGCCGAAATCAAGGGCGACTACCTGTGGGGCGACCGGACCTGGTGGCCCGCCGCGGTCGAATTCTGCGTTGCCGACGAGAAGTCGCGGTTGCCGATCTATTGCCCCGGCGCCTGGCCGCGGGACGCCGTGCGCCGGTCGGCCGGCGAGTCGACGCGATGGGCCGCGGAATCGATCGCCTGGGACGACGCCGGCACGCCGATGCGCTCCGCGCTATGGCCGCAGCTGCTCAAGGCGGAATTCGGCGCGGGCGACTGGCTGGTGGTCGCCAGCCAGCCCGAGGCCGACCTGCTCAAGCCCGCGGCGGCATTCCGAAGCATGTTCCTGCCGGCCGCGGCGTTCGCGCTGCTGGTCGTGGTCTGGCTGAGCCTGCGCCTGATCCGCTCGACGCTCGCGCCGCTCGAGAGCCTGACGCAGGCGACGCGCCGGGTGATCGCGCACGACTTCGATTCGCGGGTGGAAACGACCCGCGACGACGAGTTCGGAGAGCTGGCGCGCGCGTTCAACTCGATGACCGGCCGGATCGGCCAGCAGTTCAAGACGCTGAACACCATGGCCGAGATCGACCGGGCGATCCTGTCGTCGCGCGACGTCGAGCACGTCGTGCCGACCGTGCTGCGCCACATGTGCACGCTGATCCCCGCCAATGCCGTCGGCGTGATGCTGCTCGACCACGACAACCGGCTGCTCGCCCGGGCCAGCGTCGTCCGCCCTGCCCGGCCGGACGACGTGACGACGGTCCGGGGCGCCATCTCCGGCGACGAGTACAGGAAGCTGCGGAGCGCCACGGCCGGCGAGTGGATCACCGCGGCAAGCCGGTACCCCAAGCTGGTCAAGACCGTCCTCGCCGGGGACGTCGGCGCCGCCTACGCGTATCCGATCCTCTGGCGCGAAACGCTGTGCGGGGTCGTCGCGTTCGGATTCGCCGAGGCGATTCCGTTCACCCCCGAGGAGCAGACGCAGGTGCAGGAGGCCGCGGCCCGGCTGGGCGTGGCGATCTCGTCCGCGTGGCGCGACGCGCAGCTGTACAAGCAGGCGCACTACGACGCGCTGACGGGCCTGCCCAACCGCCTGCTGCTGGTCGACCGCCTGTCGCAGGAGATCGCCCGCTGCCAGCGCGAGTCGACCCGCTGCGCGCTGCTGTTCATCGACCTGGACCACTTCAAGAAGGTCAACGACACGCAGGGCCACTCCAGCGGCGACGCGGTGCTGGTCGAGACGGCGCGAAGGCTGGCGCAATGCGTCCGCGCCGCCGACACCATCGCGCGACTGGGCGGCGACGAGTTCACGATCACCTTCACGCAGCTGAGCAACGCGGGCGAGGTGCACCGCGGCGTGAAGGAGGTGCTGGCCGCGCTGTCGCAGCCGTTCGACATCGACGGGCAGCAGACCTACCTCGGGGCGAGCATCGGCATCGCGGTCTATCCGGAAGACGGCAAGACGGCGGCGGACCTGCTCAAGAGCGCCGACACGGCGATGTACCGCGCCAAGGCGAGCGGCCGCGGCCAGGCGATGTTCTTCGAGGAGCGCATGAATCACGAGGTCCGTGAGCGCGTCCTGCTCGAGCGCGAACTCCACTCCGCCCTGGACAACGACGAGTTCACGCTGTGCTACCAGCCGCAGATGGACCTGCGCACCGGGCGCATCGTCGGCGCCGAGGCGCTGCTGCGCTGGCGGCACCCCACGCGCGGGCTGGTTTCGCCGTCGCGCTTCGTCCCGGTGGCGGAGGAGTCGGGACTCATCGAGCACATCGGCCGGTGGGTCATTCGCGACGTCTGCCGGCAGTCGCGGGCGTTCCAGACGCGCGGCATCGCGCTGGAACGGCTGTCGGCGAACGTGTCGGTGCGGCAGCTCTACAAACCGGACTTCGCGCAGCACGTGCAGGCCTCGATGCGCGAGTTCGACATCGCGCCGGCCTCGCTGGAGCTCGAAGTCACCGAATCGCTGATCGCCGATCGCGTGGTCGAGGTGCGCGGCGCGCTCAACGAGCTGAAGGCGCTCGGCGTCTCCATTGCGCTGGACGACTTCGGCACCGGGTTCGCGTCGCTGGCATACCTGATGGAGTTCCCGGTCGATGTCGTCAAGATCGATCGCACGTTCGTCAGCGGCCTTCCTGCCGGCGAGCACTCGCTGGCGATCATCACCGCGATGATCGCGATGTCCCACGCGCTGGGCAAGAAGGTGGTCGCGGAAGGGGTCGAGACCGAAATCCAGCTCACCCTGCTCCGCAACCTGGGCTGCGACTACGTGCAGGGCCACCTGCTGTCGAAGCCGATTCCCGCCGAAGAGTTCGAGCAGTTCATGCTGGTCGCCGGCCACCGGCGCGAGGTCCGCGCGACCGACGAACCGATGCCGTCGGTGCTGCAGCCGGCGGCCGAGGCCGGAAACGTGCTTCGTCCGTTCGGCCGCGACATTCCCGACCGCAAGAAATGGCACCGCGGGTGAACGGAAAGGCGGGAGTTGTCACGGCGCGCTCGATATAATTCGACCGCCATGCGCTACCAGGGCCGCATCACCAGCTGGAAGGACGACAAGGGCTTCGGCTTCATCACGCCCAACGGCGGAGGCGAGCGGGTGTTCGTCCACGTCAAGGCGCTCGCGCGCACGGATCGGCGACCGACCGGCAACGAACTGGTCACCTACGAGCTCCGGTTCGACGACCAGAAGCGCGGGCGCGCGGAGAACGTGGCGTTCGTCGACGATCCACGGGGTGCCGTCACGCAATCGGCTGCGCCGAGGGGTTCCGCGCCGGCAGGTGCCGCCTCGGGGATGGCCACGCCGCGGCGGTGGGAGCGCCAGGAACGCGAACGGGAACGATCATCCGGCTGGTTCAGCCGCGCAGTGGCGGTGGCGCTGCTCATTGGTATCGGCGTCACCGGCTACCAGCAATTTACCCAGTACCGGTTGCGAAACATGCCCGTCGTCGCGCCGGACGCGGAAGCCGCGCCGCCTCGCCTCATCCCGGCCGTGCCGGAGCCCGAGCCCGCACCGCCCGGAACCGTCCGCGTAGTCCCGCGTTCCTCGCCGGCGACGGAACCGGCCAGCCCGGCCCCGACCCTACCTCGCGCAACGGAAGAATTCAGCTGCGACGGAAGGATCCACTGCTCGCAGATGCGGTCCTGCGACGAGGCGACCTGGTTCATCAACCACTGTCCGGGGACGAGGATGGACGGCGACCGCGACGGCGTGCCTTGCGAGGACCAGCTCTGCAGATGGTGAGGTCAGGGCATCCAGTTCCTCGGCGACGCGGTATGTCGGGCGCAGATCAACCGAGTCGCGCCGGCCGGAAACTGCGAGGCTCGGATGCGCAACTGCGGTCGACCTGCAAAGAACCCGATGGGTCTGCGGCGTTCGCCCCGGCCCGGACGCGCGAACTGTCCGCCGCGTGTACTGTCCGCCGACCGCTTGGCCAATCTCAGAAGAGGAACAGCTCGATGTTGGTCGTGCGTCCGCCCGGCAGCTTCACCGTCGCGCTGGACCCCGTGTTGAACTGGATGGAAATCGCGCCGTCGTTGCCGACCGGGGTCGGTCCCTGGTAACCGCAGTAGATGCACTGGCCACCGCGATACTTGTCGAGCGTACCGATGTAATTGCGATTGCCGTTGCTGAGCGGACCGGCGGTCAGATACCACTGCGGTTCGCCGTCCGGGCGGTACGAGTAGATCTGCATCACCAGCACGCCGTTGCTCACGTGCACTGCGTAGCCGCTGCCGGACTCGGTCGGGCTCCACCAGACGCCGTTCTGGATGGCGAGGGGAGGCAGGGTCGGCGGTACGTAGGCGGAGAAGATTCCGTTCACGACCTGCACCCGGGTGCTGAAGCTGACATAGTCGTCCATGCAGTAACCCGAGGCACTGGTGCAGGACGCCTCATACTCGAAGATTCCGAGATGCACGTAATAGATGCCGTCAGGCGGGCTGGAGAGCGAAACGGTCTGGTTCAGGTTGTTGTAGGCGTACAGCGGCTGCAACTGATCGAGCGCCAGCTCGCCGACGGTCCAGTAGGTGAATCCTCCGGAAATCGGGGCTGTCGTGACGAAGAGCCTGAGGCGCAACGTGCCCGAGAGCCAGGTTGCACTGTCGTTGCGAATCTTTTCCGCCGTCATGTTCACGGTGCGGGCGCTGTTGGAGATGCTGTACGTGGTGCTTCCGACGATCGAGATCGCGCCTGCCACGCTGTAGCTCTTCTCGGCGACGCCGGCCCTCGTTTTCACTTCCGGCGAATTCGCGGCGTCGGCGATCGCCTCCGTCGCCGTTTCCGGTGTCGTGGCGGCCAAGGCGACTGCGGCTGGGATGAGCGAGAACAGCAGTGCGCCGAGCAGGACGGTCACACGGGTGAGGATGGCCATGACGCGCTCCAATCAGTGTCTGGTGGATTATTCGAGGTGGTCCTGCATATCACGTGCCACGTGATGGCGCGTACTCCATTTGTGCAGCGCACCGACATGCACTACGCCCTTTGAAACGGCCAAGCCCCGAGCGCGCGTTCGCCACATCTTGGTTCGCCGACCGACATCCCGGCGTCGCCCCGACGTGCCGTCGCGCGTCAGCTCGCAGCACTTGCGAGACGCGCGCTCAACCCGGCCGCACGGCCCCCAGCGCCGCGATCTTCGCGTCCGACAGGTATCCGTACCGATTGATCCAGCACGCCAGCCCGCTCTGCCGCGCGAGGTCGAATCGCGCCATCACGTCGCCGAGCGGCCCGTAGCTGTGGACAAAGGCGGTGACGGGAACGTTGCCCGCCATCGCCTGGGCGTCGCGCAGCTTCGCGAGTTGCGCCGCGCGGCCGGCCGGGTGCGGCTGCTGCGGCTCGGGGTAGCGCAGGGTCGCGCCATCGGCGGGCCCGTCGACCAGCCCGAACCGCAAGGCGACTGCGGCGGTGACCGCGTCCAGCGCGGCCTCCGGTGCCTCGCCGGCCAGCAGGTCGCGCGCCCAGTACCGCGCCAGCATCGGCCAGTGCATGGTGTAGAGCTTGATGCCGACGCGATCGGCCACGCCTTCGAGCTCGCCCAGCGGAAAACCCGAGATGTGGTTGAACGGCGGCGGAAACGCCTGCGGCTCCAGCAGGCGGCGCGGACCGGGGACGGCGTCGAGCGCGCAACGCACGGCCACCAGCAGCGCCCGCGCGGCGCGGCGCTTGGCGGCGAACAGGGGGACCAGCGGACCGTCGTCGCCCGCCAGGGCGGACCAGCCGGCGGCATCGAGCGCCGCGTCGAACGCCACATCGAGCGCCGATCCGGACCCGGGACCGCGTCCGTCCGCGCTTGAACGCGCAACCGGCGTCGCGTGTCGCACTGCTTCCTGCACGGCCCGTCGCAACCCGTTCGCCCACGACGCCACGTCCCGCGCCACGCGCGCCGGATCGTGCCCCGCCGCCGCCATCAGCGCCGTCACCGCAGGATTGAAGTCGAACAGCGCGCTGCGAAAATCGTACGGCGGGTACTCGGGCCAGTCCAGTCGAAATCCGGCGACGGTCGGATACCGCGCCGCCAGCTCGGCCACCAGCGCGGCGACGTACGCGACGACCTCGCCGCTGCCGAGCGACGCGTTGCGGTCGACGCGCGCGGCGTGCGGCTGCAGGTCCGGCCCCAGGCACTGGTCCTCGGGGCGCGCAGCGGAGAACTGGACGCGATAGCCGGGCGGGCTGGCCGCCATCACTTGCAGATAGACGGCCAGCCCCCGCGCCGCCGCCGCGGCGAACACGCGATCGAGGAGATCCGCGTGGCGCAGGGTCAGCGGCGACGGGGGCGACGGCTGGTAGCGCAGGCCGGCGTAGCGCGAAAGGTCGTGCGCGAACGACGGCGCGGTGCGAACCCAAAGCTCGGTGCGGCCGAAGAGCGGGCGGTCGAGCGGGCGGACGCGGCCGGCTTCGCCGTCGGCCGGCGGCTCGCGGCCGCCCTCGCCGTCGGGTGCCGCTTCCAGCACGTACGGGCTGGTGACGAACGCCGTTGCCCCGGTCGACTGCACGCGGTCGAGCACCGGCTCGATGCCTTCGCACTGGAACCACTCGGGCATGACGGTGATGCCCAGCGGTGCGCGCGGGTTCATGGTGGCGGCAGTTGCGGAGTTAGCCGGGAGGACGGCGGCGGCAGGGGGCAAGGTTGGCGAGCGACGCGATGCCGCGCACGAGCCGCTGCAGTCTGACCCGGCGTGGTTTGCCCGTCGGGCTCGCGTCGTCTAGGATAGCCTCCGCTCTCTCCCGTCGACAAGGTCATCCCATGCGCCGCACGTCCCGCTGCACCCGTCTCGGTCACGCCGCCACCGCGATCATGCTGGCCGCGCTGTCCACCCTCGCCCTCGCGCAGGACCCGTTCCCCTCCCGCCCGATCAAGCTGATCGTTCCCGTCGCGGCCGGCGGCGGCATCGACACGGCGTTTCGCGCCATCGCGCCGGTGTGGGGCGAGTTGCTGGGCCAGACGGTCGTGGTCGAGAACAAGCCGGGCGGCGGCCAGGTGCTGGGCAGCGACCTCGTCGCCAAGTCGAAGCCGGACGGCTACACGCTGCTCGCGGCCGGCGTGCCGATCGCGTTCAACACCGCGCTGGGCCGCAAGCTCCCCTACGACGCGGTGAAGGACTTCACGCCGCTGTCGGTGGTGGTGAGCCAGCCGCTGCTGGTCGTCGTCGGCCCCGGCGTGCCGGTGAAGACGATGCCGGAGCTGGTGGCCTACGCGAAGGCGCAGAGCCAGCCGCTGCAGTACACGACCGGCGGCATCGGCAGCTACGGGCACCTCTGGTGGGAGATGTTCCGCGCGGGGCAGAAGATCCCCGGCCAGCACATCGGCTACAACGGCATCGCGCCGGCGCTGAAGGACGTGATGGGCGGCCAGGTGCCGCTGCTCATCGACGCCATCGTGCCGTCGGGGACGCAGGTCGCCGCGGGGACGGTCAAGGGCATCGCCATCGTGTCCGCGCAGCGCGCGAAGTCGCTGCCCAACCTGCCGACGCTGACCGAGCAGGGGTTCGCCGGGTTCGACGCGGCGCCCTTCTACGGCGTGCTCGGCCCCGCCGGCATGGACGCCGCGGTGACGCAGAAGCTGAACTCGACGCTGGTGAAGGCGCTGGCCACACCGGCGCTGCGCGCGAAGCTGGAGGAAATGGGCTTCGACGTCATCGGCAGCACGCCGGAGGCCTACGGCAGGCTGATCCGCGACGAGATCGAGCGCTGGTCGCGCGTGGTGAAGGAACAGAACATCAAGGTGGACTGAACGGAGGCAGACTCCGGCAGCCCGGCGGCGACGAACGGCCCGGCGGCTGGAAAAAAATTTCGGCGATCCATTGCACAAACGGTCCGCGGGGCGAATAATGACATCGTCATAGGCCGTCTTTGCCCATCTGCCCAGCTCCCCGCCCGGCCGCCCCCGCCGAGCCCCGCCCACCGTTTGCAGGAGCCGCCATGCTCAACCTCCGTCGTAACGACCGATCCGCCGATGCGAAGGCCCCCCTCAAGCCCGCCGTCTACGAGCCGCCGGGAGGTCCGGCGCACCCCGCGCCGGGAATGGCGACGCCCGCGTCGCCTTCGGCCGCACCGCGCGAGAATCCGCCGCCCGCAGCGAGTGCCCCAGCGGCAGACGTGCCGACCCTGACGGCGACGGCGGAACCCGCGGCGAAGCCGGAAGCCGCCGGCAGCAAGCTCTCCATCGGCGTCAACATCAAGCTCAAGGGCGTGGAAATCTCCGATTGCGACGTCATGGTGATCGAGGGTCACGTCGAGGCGACCGTTCACAGCCACGTGATGGAAATCGCCAAGCCCGGCACGCTGAAGGGAACGGCGATGATCGACGTCGCCGAGATTCACGGCGATTTCTCCGGCGAGCTCACCGCACGCACGCGACTGGTGGTTCACTCCACGGGCCGCGTGTCGGGCACCATCCGCTACGGCAAGCTCATCGTCGCCGAAGGCGGCGAGCTCAACGGCGACGTCAAGCAGCTTGATGCGGCCGAGACGTCGGCACAGCCGCAGCCCATGCGCATCGCTTCGCCGGGCGCGCCGTTCGCCCTGGGGACCTCCGAGGAGCGCGCGCTGCGCTGAGCCAGCGACCGGCTGGACCGTGGCACCGCAGGACCCGCGCACGGGGACTCTTGACCGCAGTCAATGGCGGCCGAATCCCCGTGGCGCAGCCTTGACCGTACATGTCGTGGCTGCACCGCTTCGTCGTCGTGACGGTATTCGGGCTCGTTTCCGCCGGAGGGGCGTGGGCGGATCCCGCGCTCGATCGGCGGATAGGCGCCCTCTTGGCGGACCGCGCCGTCGCGAGCCCGGCAGCGCCCGCGGTCGCGGTCGATCGCGCCTGGCTGGAGCACGTGTACGCGCCGGAACACCCCGGCCCGGTCTGGTTCACCCTTGACGGTCCGCGCCCCGCCGTGGCCGGGGCGCTGCGGGAATTGCGAGCTGCCGCCGACCGCGGGCTCGCCCCGGAGGACTACGACATCGGCGCGCTGGAACGCCAGCTCGAAGCGGCGAACGGGCGCGTTCCCGATCCCGACGCGGTGGCACGCGCGGACGTCGCGCTGAGCGCGACCGCGCTGCAGTTCCTCGCCGACCTTCGCTACGGCCGGGTGCCGCCGCAGCGGGTCGAACCGCACTACCGCACGCGCGCGAAGGACGCCGCGTTCGTGGCCGAACTGCGCGAGGCCGTGGCGCGCGACGACCTCGGCGCACTGATCGCCGCGGCCGAGCCGACCTTCCCGCACTACGCGCGGCTGAAGCAATTGCTGGTCCGATACCGGTCGCTCGCCGCGCAGCCCGCTGCGCCCGGCCTGCCGCCGCTCGCGTCGGCCCGCAGCAAGATCGTCGTCGGCGACACCTATGCCGGCGTGCCGGCGTTGCACGCCCAGCTCGTCCGGCTGGGCGATCTCGACGCGACCGCGACCCGCCCGGTCGACGACCGGCTTTCGGAGACGATGGCCGAGGGGTTGCGGCGGTTCCAGGCCCGGCACGGCCTGCTGCCGGATGGCGTGCTGGGCAAGGACACGCTCGCCGTGCTGGATGTACCGATCGCGGTGCGCGTCGGTCAGATCGTGCTGTCGCTGGAGCGCCTGCGCTGGCTGCCCGACCTTCCCGCCGGTCCGCTGATCGCGATCAACATCCCGTCGTTCCGGCTCTGGGCCTTCGCCGACGCGCCGCCTTCGGAGAATGCGGCGTTGTCGATGCCGGTCGTCGTGGGCAGGGCGATGCGCAACGAAACCCCCGTCTTCATCGGCGAGATGCGCTACCTCGAGTTCAGCCCGTACTGGAACGTGCCGCCGAGCATCCTGCACAACGAGCTGCTGCCCCGGCTCGCCAGGGATCCGGCGTATCTCGAGCGCGAGGGCATGGAAATCGTCAGCGCACGAAGCGCCGCGCCGATGGTGGTGGCGATGGCGGACATCGATGCCGGGATCGCGGCGCTGCGATCGGGCGACGCCCGCCTGCGCCAGCGTCCGGGCCCGAGAAACGCGCTCGGCGGCGTCAAGTTCGTGCTGCCCAACACCATGGACATCTACCTGCACGGAACGCCGGAACGGGAGCTGTTCGACCGCCACCAACGCGATTTCAGCCACGGCTGCATCCGCGTGCGCGAACCGGAGGCGCTCGCCGCGTTCGCGCTGCGCGGCCGCCCTGAATGGACGGCCGCCGAGATCGAGGCGGCGATGACCTCGGGCGTGAAACGCACGGTGTCGTTGACGGCGCCGATCCCGGTGGTCGTGTTCTATACGACCGCCATCGCAGAGGTCGACGGCCGCGCGCAATTCCTGCGCGACGTCTACGGCCACGATCGGAAGCTGCTCGCCGAATTGCGCGCGGCCGGCCGCACCGTGCCGTAGCGCGATCGCCGGCGGCGCGCGCCGCCGGCCTACCAGCGCCGGACCCGGCCGGTGTCGAGATGGACGAACTGCGACTGCGCGTAGAACCCGACGCCGCCGGAGCGCAGCGAGAGCGCCGCATCGCGGAGGTCGGCGAGCGGCACGTCGGCGAGCCGGATGTCGATCGCGCGTCCCTCGAGATGAAGGCTGTGCGAGGCGACGCCGCCGCCGCCGCGCCGCTGCAGCAGCTCGTTGGTCGCCGGTGAGCGGTAACCGGAAATGACCTCGTACGGCGCCCGGGTGCCGGTGATCGCGGACAGCGTGTGCAGCTGATCGAGGAGTTGCGGGTCGATCGGCTTCGACTCGCCGTTGCGAAAATCGCGCAGGAACCAGTCGACGCGCGCGAGTGCCTCGGTCAGGTAGGCGCCGCCGGCGGCGTAGGCGACCGACAGCGCCTCGCCGGTGTGCGTGTGCCGGAACGACAGCGTTCGCATCGACGCGGGATTCGCGACCGCGCGCTTCGGCAGCGCGAGCAGGGGCGACGCGAGCAGCGCGGCGCCGGCCGCGAGGAAGCGCCGGCGGTCGGGCGCGTGGGTGCTGGCCGAGGTGGATTCGTCGCTCGAGCGGCGGTGGCCAACGTGGAATCGTCGCTCCGAATCGGAAGGATGCGCATCGGGAAATCGGGACTGCCGCGTGAAATGGCCGGCCATTATACGCGGGCGCGATCGCGCGCCCGAACCGGAGGCGCGCGCGCATTGCCTGGCCTTCAGGCCGGCGGGGACGGTTTCACGTCAGCCCCAACCGCCGCAGGAACGGCGGCCAGCGCGGGTCGCCGTGCAGCACCCGCAGGAACCAGTCGTGCGCCGAATACGTCACGCCGGGGTCGCGCTGCGCATGGGCGCGCTCGAGCCACTCGAACGCCTTGTCCACCTCCCCCCGGTACGCGTAGGCCTCGGCGATCTGGAACGCGGCGGTCCAGCCGAATCCCTCGATCAGCGCGTGCAGCGCCGCGTCCGATTCCGCCGGGCGCCCCAGGGCGTGATGGACCATCGACAAGGCGAGATTGCGGAAGACGTCGTGCGACTCGGCGGCGGACAGCGCCAGCCGCTTCCTGGGCGTGGCCCTGCATCAGACGCGTGATCGCCAGGAACGCGTGGGTCAGGCCGGCGGTCGGATTGAGGTCGAGCGCGATCTGGAGTGCCGCCGCCGCCTCGTCCAGGCGTCCGGCCATCACGTGGATCAGCGCCATCTGGCGATGCGTTCGCGCCGAGAGCGGATCCAGCGCGACTGCCTTGCGCATCAGTTCGAGCCCCTCGTCGAACCGGCCGAGCACCCGCGCGAGCCCGGCCGCCGCCATCAGCGCGTGGGCGTCGCCGGGAGCGAGCGCCAGCGCGCGCCGGAACGACGCGTCCGCCGCGGCCCAGTCCCAGTCGTGGCCTTGCTGCACCAGGCCGAGCTCGACATGCGCTTCGGCCAGGTCGGGCGACAGTTCCAGCGCGTGCTGCGCGGCCTCGCGGGCACGCTCGAAGCCTTCGTCGATCGGCGCGAAGCCATACCCCGCCTGCACCTGGTGGATCCGCGACAGCCCCGTCCACGCCAGCGCGAAATCCGGGTCGAGCGCAAGCGCCTGCCTGAACAGCGCAATCGCCTTGTCGGTGTCGGCCTGCGTGGTGCGCTCGCCGTAGAACTTTCCCTGCAGGTAGAGCTGGAAGGCCTCGGGATTGTCGCTGCGCCCGGCGGCGGCCACGCGCACCTCGGCCGCCGTCGTCGCTGGTCGTCGTGGGTTCCGCCGGCGCGCCGAGCAATGCGGCACGCAGCTCCTTGACCACCGACTGCGCGATGTCGTCCTGCACGGCGAAGATGTCGTCGAGCTCGCGGTCGTAGGTCTCCGACCACAGGTGCGAGTCCGACGCGACTTCGATCAGCTGCACGGTGATGCGCACGCGCTTGCCGGACCGGCGCACGCTGCCTTCGAGCACCGTCGCCACGTTGAGCTTCTGCGCGATGGTCGGGATGTCGACGCCCTTGCCCTTGAACGAGAACGCGGACGTCCGCGACGCCACGCGCAGGCCGCGGATCTTCGCCAGCACGTTCAGCAGTTCTTCCGAAAGGCCGTCGGCGAAGTACTCGTTCTCCTCGTCGCGGCTCATGTTGACGAACGGCAGCACCGCGACCGACGGCGTATCGGCGGCGGCAGCGGGCGGGGTGGCGCGCGCCGCGGGCGCGGCGGCAGGCGCGGCGGACGCCGTCGCGGGTGCAGCGGGTGCGATGGCAGGCGGCGGCGGTCGCGCCGCCGCGGCACCGCCGCCCGAGAGCAGCCGCTGCACGCGCGCGGCAAACGCCTCCGGCGCGGCGCCCGGCGGGCAGGTGCGTCCACTGCACCTCGCGGAACTTCTCCGGCACGCGGGCGTTGACGTCGACGGTGGCGTCGATCACCACCGGCAACAGGAACGCCTTGCCGTCCGCCATGTCCAGCGTGCGGTTCACCGCGAGGTTCCATTCGCGCCGGAAGTAACCCTCCTCGCGCGCCTGCGTGTTCGCCGAGATGATCGGCACGAACAGCGCGCACTCCTTGATCTGCCGGCGGATCGACGCATCCCAGGCGTCGCCGCCGCGCAGCTCGCTCTGGTCGAACCAGACATCGAGGCCGACGGCGCGCAGCGCGTCGCAGATCCGCCGGGCGACCTCGGCATCCTGCGACGCGTAGCTCAGGAAGATGGCTTGGTTGGGGGTGCTCACGCGGGGTCGGAGGGGAGTTCGATATCGCTGCGCAGCGAAACCGGGTTGGCGTGCCCGGACGGACGGCCGCACCGATTCTCACCCAGTTCGCCTCGGACCCGCAATCGCCGCCGCCGATCCGCTGTCGATTCGCCGGCCGCCGGTCGGGTCGGCCGACCGCCGACGCGGTGGACGTGGAGGGCTTCCCGGTCGCGACAGGAGGCGTACGCTAGCACGTTGCCGGGACGGCGGCGGCACGCGCACTCCTTCACCACCACCAAGGACAGCTGATGAACAAGGAACTCTTCGACAAGGGCCTGGAAACGCGTCGCGAAGTGCTCGGCGCCGAATACGTCGACAACTCGATCAGGAACGCCGACGACTTCAGCATGGCGATGCAGGAGCTCGTCACCCAGTACTGCTGGGGCGACGTCTGGAACCGGCCGGGACTGGACCGCCGCACGCGCAGCCTGCTGAACCTGGCGATGATCACCGCGCTCAATCGTCCGCACGAACTCAAGCTTCATGTACGCGGGGCGATCAACAACGGCGTGACCAAGGACGAGATCAGGGAGGTCTTCCTGCAGACCGCGATCTACTGCGGCGTACCGGCGGCGATCGACAGCTTCCGCAACGCGCGCGAGATGTTCAAGGAGATGGGCATCTGACGGGCGCCCGGGGCCGGATTCGACTGGATGTCGTGTTGCTGGCACGGCGCTCGGCGTCGACGGCGACGGCACCGACGTATCGCGCGCATCGTCGCGCGTCCTGCGCGGACGCTAGTGCGGCGAGTGCGGATGCAGGATGCGGACGGGATTGCCGTGGTCCATGCCGCCGAACGATCCACCTTCCCGCATCAGGGCAGCGACGGCCTCCGCCGGCGTGCTGCAGAAGATCAGCCGGTCGAGGTCGTGCGCGCCGATGAGTCCGGCATCGAGCATGCGCTCCTGCATCCAGTCCAGCATTCCCTGCCAGAACGCCTTGTCGTAGAGCAGCACGGGCGCGTGCGGGGACTTGCCGCACTGGATCAGCGTCAACACCTCCCCCAGTTCGTCCAGCGTGCCGAAGCCGCCCGGGAAGAACAGGAATGCCCTGGAATGGCGGCAGAACGCCACCTTGCGCGAGGCGAAGTGGTCGAACTTCAGCTGGACGTCCAGATGCGGGTTGGGCTTTTCCTCGACCGGCAGGGTTATCGACAGCCCCACGCTGCGTCCGCAGCATCCGGCCCTGGCCCCTTCGTTGGCCGCCTGCATGATGCCGGGCCCGCCTCCGGTGATGACGGCGATGCCCCGTTGGGACAGGAGCCGCGCCGTTTCGCGTGCAGCGACGTAGTACCGGTTGTCCGGCGCGACCCTCGCGCTGCCGAAAATGGCCACGGATGGCCCCAGGTCGGTCAGCGCGGCCTGGGAGGCGTCGACTTCCCTTGCCAGTCGCTGGCTCAGCGTGTCGTGATCGGCAAACTTCGGTTCCAGCTTGTGCATCGCATGGCCTTTCCCCGCGCCAACGCGAAGGACGCGGGCGCTGTCGGCAACGGCGCAGTCGGAACTGGCGCAATCGGCGCTGGCACGAATGCATCCTGGGTTGTGGTGCCCGGCGATAGCAGCAAGAACGATGCCAAATCCAGCCGATTCGCCGCCAGGCGGCCGCCGGAAGCCCGGCGACGCGCCCAGGGCGATCAGCGCGGCAGCGGCGGCAGCGAGCGCAGATACGCGACGATGGCGTCGAGGTCCTCGTCGCGGATGCCGGCGTACCAGGCGAAAGCCATCGGCAGCTCCAGCTTGCGGCCGTCGCGCCCGATGCCCTGGGCGATGGCGCGCTTGATCTCGGCGTCGGTCCACCTGCCGAGTCCCTGTTCGGGATGCGGCGTGATGTTGCGCGAAACTGTGCCCTTCCAGCTCGCCGGCAGGCCCTTGACGAACGACGGAAGGAACGGCCTGCCGCCGGCGCCGAGCGAGGTCTCGAACTGCAACACGCCCTGCTGCATCGGTGTGTGGCACTCCATGCAATGCGCGATCGTCGCGAGATACGCGCCACGGCGCACCTTGTCGGTCAGGTCGCGCTCGGTGAAGCCGCGATCCGCCTCCGCAAAGGCCTCGCGCCTGACCGGCATCCGATAGGTGGGCGGCGGCGTGGCGTTGCGCACGGCCGGGACCGAACGCAGGTACGCGACCACGGCGTCGAGATCGGCCGGGAGCAGCGCCTTGAAGAAGTTCGCCGCCATCGGGTCGCCGAGGGGCTTGCCCGCGAGCGGGCCGTGGTTCGGACGAGCTCCCTGCGTGATCGCCCGCTTGATCTCGTCGTCGGTCCACAGGCCGATCCCGGTTTCCCGGTCGGGCGTGATGTTGGGCGCGGTGCCGGCAAAGGGCGGAATGTCGAAGCTCACACCACCGCCGGACAGCTCCTGGCCGGCCACGGGTCGACCGTCGGCATCCTTGGGCGTATGGCAGTTCCCGCAGGCCATGACGGTGGTGACGAGATACCGACCGCGCTCCAGCGCCGTTGTCTGCGCGACGGCGGATGCGGCGCCGACGACAAGGACGGCGGCCAGCACGATCCTTCCGGCCGCAAGGCTCGCCGCGAACGCTGTCCGACCGCGATTCGTCGCGTGCCGGGTCGATGATTCCGGAGATCGCATGGAGGCTCCCGCGGGTTTGGTGCCGGCAAGCGTGTTCCTGCCAGCCGAGGTCCGCCGCGGCAAACCGCCGCAGCGAGGATCTCGCCCGCCGGATGCTGCGGGCGGGACCATTGCGCGTCAAGGCATTTCGACGGCCGTTGCGGCGGCCGCCGCGGCTCACGGCCGCTGCACGCCCCGCGTCGCCAGCCGGATCCGGTACAGCGACGTCGACGCCGCGATGTACAGCACGTCGCGGTCCGCGCCGCCGAAGGTGACGTTGCCCACCTTCTCCGGCACGTGGATCCTGCCCAGCAGCGTGCCGTCCGGGTGAAAGACCTGCACGCTGTCCTGCGAGCTGGTGTAGACGAAGCCCTGGCGATCGACGCGGAAGCCGTCGGGCACGCCGGGCGAGACCTCGGCGAACACGCGGCCGTTGGCCAGGCGCCTGCCGTCGACGACGTCGAACACCCACAGGCAGTGGTTGCTGCCCTGCCCCGGCAGCGCGCCCGACGTGTCGGAAACGTACAGCAGCGACTCGTCCGGCGAGAACGCCAGCCCGTTCGGATGCTCGGGCAGGTCGGTCACCGGATCGAGCGCGCCGCTCGCCGGATCGAAGCGGAACACGTAGCAGTCGCCGATCTCCGACGTGCCGCCGTGCCCTTCCTCGGGAATGATCAGCCCGTACGGCGGGTCGGTGAACCAGATCGTGCCGTCGGACTTGACCACGATGTCGTTCGGCGCGTTGAAGCGCTTGCCCTGCCAGCGGTCGACGACGATCTCGTCGGCGCCGTCGGCGCGCGTGCGGAACACCGCGCGCAGCCCGTGCGAGCAGTGCAGCAGCGAGCCGTCGAGGTCGCGCGCGTGGCCGTTGGTGAACTCGACGTTCTCGCGCCACACCGACATGCCGTCCTGCTCCGACCAGCGCAGCATCCGGTTGTTGGGGATGTCGCTCCACAGCACGCTGTCGTCCTCGTGCATCCACACCGGACCTTCGCTCCAGCGCGCGCCGGTGCACAGGCGCTCGAGCCGGGGATTGCCGGCGACGACCGGGGCGAGGCGGGGGTCGAGGAGGTCGATGGTGGTGGGGAGGGGGGTGGGCATGCCAGGCGTCATATTCGTAACTTCTTCCGGAGTCCGATGAATCGCGGTCATGCCTGCACCCAATGCGCCACGGGCCGCGAAAGGAATTGGTCGAGCGGAATGCCATCCCCGCCGACCAGCAGGCTGCGCTGGGGCTTGAAGGCCTCGGCAAAGGCCGCGATGCCAGGTTGAGCCACGGGCGCCCGCCCGCTCTTGACCTCGATGGCCACCAGCCGGCGACCTGCCTTGACGACGAAATCGACCTCCAGGTTGCGCTCGCGCCAGTAGTACAGCTCGCACTCGCCGGCCGCCGCCGCGTTGACCAGGTGGGCCCCCACGCTGGACTCCACCAGCCGGCCCCAGGTTTCGGGGTCGCCGGCCGCCTCGGCCAGCGTGAGGCCGCTGCCTGCCGTCATCAGCGCGGTGTTGAACACCTGCAGCTTGGGGCTGGAGCCACGACTGCGAACCGCCTGGCCGGCAAACTTCTGCAGCCCGGTGACCATGCCCGCGCCTGCCAGCAGGTCCACGTAGTGAGCCAGCGTCGTGCTGTTGCCGGCATCCTGCAGCTGGCCGAGCATCTTGGTGTAGGAGAGCACCTGCCCGGAATAGCGGCACGAAAGCTCGAACAACCGCCGCAGCAACGCCGGCTTGTCCACGCGTGAGAGCAGCAGGACGTCGCGGGCTAGCGTGGTCTCGATCAGCGCATCCACGACGTAGCGCGACCACCGTGCCGGCTGCTTGATCAGCGGCGCGGCACCCGGGTAGCCGCCGTAGAACACGTACTGGTCCAGCGACCAGCCGAACGCGTCGCGCATCTCGGCCAGCGACCAATGCGGCAGGTGCAGCACCTCGAAGCGGCCGGCCAGGCTCTCCGCCAATCCGCGCGAAATGAGCAGGGGCGCGGATCCCAGCAGCACGACGCGCAGTGGGCGCTTATGCCGCGTGTCCTCGTCCCAAAGACGCTTGACCGTTTCCGACCAGCCTGGAATCTTCTGAATTTCGTCGAGCACCAGCACCGCACCGGACTTGCCGGCGTCGGCCGCGGCCAGACGTGCGCCATCCCACTGCTGCGCGATCCACCCCGGCCCACGCAGCGTCGGCTCGTCCGCACTGGCGAAACGGGCGACCCGGTCCGACGCGTCGATGACCTGCTGCACCAGCGTGGTCTTGCCGACCTGCCGCGGACCCGCCACCGCCTGGATGAACCGCCTCGGCTCGGCGAGTCGTCGTGCAAGTGTCGCGGCCTGGAGGCGGGTGTAGGTCATCACGGGCCCAACGATTTACTCAATACATTGAGTATTTTTACTCAATATATTGAGCAAAACAAGAGCCTCCCGGCGCATGGCGCAGAAGGAAACCAAGTCCCCGGGAATCCCGGAGCAGTTCGGAATTCCTGAACGCGAGAAGCGGTGGTCAATGCGTTTGCTGAGTGCTCAGGCACCATCGTCGAAAAGTTCATGGCCGCAGAGATCTTCCACCACCGAGTGCATCTCCACCTCGAACCATTGCCTGAACATGGCAAACGTACGGTTCGGCGGCCAGTCGCCCTCGTCGGTGTGCCAGGCGTTGAGTTCGCGCTCGAAGATTTCGGCGTAGACCGTCCTGAGCACCTTCGCCGCCTCGTCGTCGTCCTCGAATCCCGGCGCCAGGTAGACGGTATGCTCCCCCGCCATGTCGGGCACCAGACCGGAATCGTCCAACGAGGCGGCCCAGTCGAGGTACGGCTGCCTGGGACGCACGATCAGGGCGGAGCGATTGAGCATGGCGGTCGTCCGGCTTCTGGTGAAACGGGGGCTATGCCACTTTCTCTACAGGCACTTCCCATCCCGGGAAGACCAGCACCGCCGGATGGCAACGCAGTGCGCGGGCAAGCACCTTCGCGCGCTCGACTCCGAGGCGAACCCGATCGTTCTCGATCGCGGAGAGCGTCGCCTGCGGGACGCCGCTCAGCTCGGCGAGCTGATTCTGGCTCAAGCCTTGAAGCTCGCGCAGGATGCGCACCGATTCGCCGACCGACACTTCGACCCGCTTCCGGGCGGGGCGGAAATCGCTCATCTAGGGTCTCCGATAGTCATGCGCAGTGACCGGACAATGACCTGAATGATAACTCCGCCGCCGCCCTACGAACTGCACGACAGCATCGAGCACCCCGCCTTCACCCGCGCCCAGTCCGGCCGCTTCGCGGCGAACGCCTCGCGCCCCGGCTGCTCGTCGTAGGGCCGCCGCATCACGTCGAGCAGCTCGGCGATGCCGTCGAAGTCGCCCTGCTCGGCGCGGTCGATGACCTGCTGCGCGAGGTAGTTGCGCAGCACGTACTTCGGGTTCGCCGCGTTCATCCGCGCCCGGCGTTCGGCGGCCGGCACGCCGTCCTCGCGCACCCGCGCCGCGTACGCCGCCAGCCACGCGTCGAACTGCGGCGCGAAGGCGGCGCGCTTCGCGTCGTCGTAGAACGCGTCGGCGAACACGCCCGACGCAGGCGACGACGCCTCAGCCCCCGGCGCCGACGACATCGAACTCCGCGAGCGCCCGGAAGAAGATCGTCATGTCGACCTCGGCGTCGCACAGCAGCTTCTGCAGCGCGTGCCAGCGGTCGACGTCGTCGTCGCGGCACTCGGCAGAGGCCGAGCTTGGCGGCGATGTTGGCGCGCGCGGCATCGGTGTAGACGTCGACGAAGCGCTGCAGGCCTTCCTGCAACGGCTCGACGGTGTCGAACGCGGGGGCAAGCGCCTGCGCCAGCCGCATCAGGTTCCACTGGACGATCGCCGGCTGCTGGCCGTAGCGGTAGCGGCGGCCCTCGGCGTCGGTGGTGTTGGGCGTCCAGTCGAGGTCGTAGTTGTCGATCCAGCCGTAGGGGCCGTAGTCGATGGTGAGGCCCAGGATCGACATGTTGTCGGTGTTCATCACGCCGTGGACGAAGCCCACGCGCATCCAGTGCGCGACCATCCGCGCGCTGCGCTCGCAGACCTCGCGGAACCAGCGGGTGCGCAGCGTGTGGCTGGTGGCCGCGACGGGGGTGACCAGCGCGTCGTTGGCGTCGCCCATGTCGGCGCCCTGTCCCGCCACCAGCGCGCCCTCGTCGCCGGCCAGCTCCGGAAAGTCGCGGCGGATGGTGAAGTCGATCAGCCGCTCCAGCAGCGGCAGGTCGTCGCGCGCCGACGGCAGCTCGAAGTTGCCGAAGCGGATGAACGACGGCGCCACGCGGCAGACGATGGCGCCGGGCTCCTGCTTCGGGTTGCCGTCGTAGAACATGTCGCGCAGCACCGGCTCGCCGGTGGCGACGAGGCACAGCGCGCGCGTGGTCGGCACGCCGAGGTGGTGCATCGCCTCGCTGCACAGGAATTCGCGGATCGACGAGCGCAGCACCGCGCGGCCGTCGGCGCGGCGCGAGTACGGCGTCGGGCCGGCGCCCTTCAGCTGCAGCTCCCAGCGCTGGCCGGCGGCGTTGACGCTCTCGCCCAGCGTGATCGCGCGGCCGTCGCCCAGCTGCCCCGCCCAGTGGCCGAACTGGTGGCCGCCGTAGTTGGCGGCGTACGGCTGCATGCCCTCGGCCAGCGCGTTGCCGCCCATCACTTCGGCGAACGCCGGCGACGCGATGGTCGCGGCGTCGATGCCCAGCAGCGCCGCCACCTCGGCGGAGTGCGCGACGACGCGCGGCGCCGCGACCGGCGTCGGCTCGACGGGCGACCACAGCGCGCCGTGGACCTGCCGCACGCGCGGGTCCTGCTCGGGATCGCCGGGCAGGTGGCGGACGAACAGGTTGTCGAAGCGAAGGTTCATGTCCAGATCGGCACCTGCGCGCCGCCAAAGTTCCCCGACCGCAGTCCCGGCATCGCAAACCCGAGCCCGTCCAGCGCGTCCAGCAGCTGCCGCTGCTGTTCCCCGGTCAGCGCGACCAGCGGCGGCCGCACCGTCGTCCACGCCGGGTCGCCGGAGAAGCGCGCGACGGCGGCCTTGAGCGCGGCGATCATCGGCAACCGCTGGAACGCGGCGCGCACCGGGTCCAGCGCCGCCTGCCGCGCGTCGGCGTCGGGCTGCTGCCAGTGACGGGCAAGATCGGCGATCGCGGCGGGGTTGACGTTGGCCGTTGCGCTGATGCAGCCGGCGCCGCCGCCGCGCAGCGTGGCGAGCAGGAAGGTCTCGCTGCCGGCGAACACGTCGAAGCCGCGGGGCCCGAACCGCTCGAGCAGCGCGCGGGTGTTGTTCCAGTCGCCGGAGCTGTCCTTGATGCCCGCAATGGTGCCCGGATACCGGTCGAGCAGGCGGTCGATCAGCGCCGGGCCGATGGGGACCTGCGACACCGCGGGTATGTGGTACAGGTAGACGCGCAGACGCGCGTCGCCGACCCGCTCGATCACCTCCGCGTAGCTCGCGAACAGGCCGTCGTCGGACACGCCCTTGTAGAAGAACGGCGGCAGCATCAGCACGCCGGCGCAGCCGAGGCCGACCGCGCGGCGCGTCAGCTCGACGGTGTCGGGCAGCGCGCAGGTGCCGGTGCCGGGCATCATGCGGGCGGCGGGAATCCCCGCCTCGACCAGCCCGTCCAGCAGCGCCAGCTTCTCGGCGACGCCCAGCGAGTTCGCCTCGGAATTGGTGCCGAACACCGCCAGGCCGACGCCGCTGTCCAGCAGCCACCGGCAGTGGCGCGCGAGCCGCGCCGCATCGGGGCGCAGGTCGGACGTGAAGGGCGTGACGACGGGCGACAGCACGCCGCGGTGCTTCGGCAGGGTGTTCACGGAGGTCTCCGGCGATTCGGAGACTCAAGCTTAACTTCTCCGGTGGCGACTGGGGGACGCTTCGACGTTCGCCGCAGGGCCGGCATCGTGTCGACCGGGTCCGGCTTGACCGCGCTCCCTCATCGCGCTAGCTTGGACGGCCTGCAGAGACCGCCTTTCTGCACTGCCGAACGATCGGGCCGCAGAGCCTTCGAGGAGAAGACATGCAAAAGTCGCTTCACATCAACCCGGACAAGTGCACGGGTTGCCTGCAGTGCGAGATGGCCTGCAGCTACGAGAACTACGGGACCTTCAATCCGGCGAAATCGCGGATCAAGATCTTCGACTTCGAGCACAGCGGCCGGAAGGTGCCCTACACCTGCACGCAGTGCGACGAGGCCTGGTGCCTGCACGCCTGCCCGGTCGAGGCGATCAAGGTCGACAAGGCCACCGGCGCCAAGGTCGTCCTGGACGACGTCTGCGTCGGCTGCAAGGTCTGCACCATCGCCTGCCCGTTCGGCACGATCAACTACGTGCAGACCACCGGCAAGGTGCAGAAGTGCGACCTCTGCGGCGGCGACCCCGCCTGCGCCACCGCGTGCCCGACCGGCGCCATCACCTATGTCGACGCCGACTGGACGGGGCTGGAGCGCATGAAGCAGTGGGCGGACAAGGTCGGCAACCAACAACCGCGCGCGTAGGAGGACGATCATGGCCTGGACCGGAAAGATTCTGCGCGTGAACCTCACCAAGGGAACCTGCGCGTCGGAGCCGCTGAACATGAAGTGGGCCCGCGATTACGTCGGCCAACGCGGACTCGCGACCAAGTATTTCACCGAAGAGGTCGACGCCAAGGTCGACCCGCTCTCCCCCGCCAACAAGATCATCTGGGCGACGGGGCCCCTGACCGGGACGATGGCGTCGACCGGCGGGCGCTACTCGGTCATCACCAAGGGCCCCCTGACCGGCGCCATCGCCTGCTCGAACTCGGGCGGTTACTGGGGCGCCGAGCTCAAGATGGCCGGCTGGGACATGATCATCTTCGAGGGCAAGTCGCCCAAGCCCGTCTACCTCTTCATCGAGGACGACAAGGCGCAGCTGCTCGACGCCGACTGGCTGTGGGGCAAGACGGTGTGGGACACCGAGCCGGCCCTCAAGGCCAGGCACCAGGATCCGCAGATCCGCGTCAGCTCCATCGGCCGCGCCGGCGAGACGGGCTGCCTGTACGCCGGGGTGGTCAACGACCTGCACCGCGCCGCCGGACGCTCCGGCGTGGGCACCGTCATGGGCAGCAAGAACCTCAAGGCGATCGCGGTGCGCGGGACCCTCGGCATCGGCAACCTCCGCGACCCGGTCGCCTTCATGAAGGCGGCGACGGCGGCGAAGAAGGTGCTGGCCGACAACGCGGTGACCGGGCAGGGCCTGCCCAAGTTCGGCACGCAGGTGCTGATGAACGTCATCAACGAAATCGGCGCCATGCCGACGCGCAACCACCGCGACGTGCAGTTCGAGGGCGCGAAGGACATCTCCGCCGAGGCGATGCACGAGCCGCGCAAGACCGACGGCAAGCCGAACCTGGTGACCAACCAGGCGTGCTTCGGCTGCACCATCGCCTGCGGCCGCATCTCCAAGATCGACGAGACGCACTACACGGTGCAGAACCGCCCGCAGTACTGGGGCGCGTCCGGCGGGCTGGAGTACGAGGCGGCGTGGGCGCTCGGTTCCGCCAACGGCGTCAACGACCTCGAGGCGCTCACCTACGCCAACTTCATCTGCAACGAGGACGGCTTCGACCCGATCTCGTTCGGCGCGACCGTCGGCGCGGTGATGGAGCTCTACCAGATGGGCGTGCTCACCAAGGAGCAGCTGGGCATCGAAGCCCCGTTCGGCTCGGCGAAGGCGCTGACCTACTTCGCCGAGATCACCGCCAAGGGCGAGGGTTTCGGCAAGGAGATCGGCCAGGGCTCGAAGCGTCTCACCGCCAAGTACGGCCATCCGGACCTGTCGATGAGCGTCAAGGGCCAGGAGTTCCCGGCCTACGACTCGCGCGGCATCCAGGGCATGGGGCTGGCCTACGCGACGTCGAACCGCGGCGCGTGCCACCTGCGCGGCTACACCGTGGCCTCCGAGGTGCTGGGCATCCCCGTCAAGACCGACCCGCTGGTCACCGAAGGCAAGCCCGCGCTGGTCAAGGCGTTCCAGGACGCCACCGCCGTGTTCGACTCGGCCGGCGTGTGCGTCTTCACCACCTTCGCGTGGACGCTGGCGGACCTGCAGCCGCAGCTGGCCGCGGCCTGCACCGACGAGTTCACGATGGACGAGCTCGGCCTCATCGGCGAGCGCATCTGGAACATGGAGCGCGACTTCAACAACCGCGCGGGCTTCACGAACAAGGACGACTCGCTGCCGAAGCGCCTGCTCACCGAGCCGGCCAAGACCGGACCGGCCAAGGGGCTGGTCAGCGGTCTCGACAAGATGCTGCCCGAGTACTACGAGCTGCGCGGCTGGGACGACAAGGGCCGGCTGACGAAGGAGACCCGGAGTCGCCTCGGGCTGTGAGCCGGCGCCGGCGGTCGGCGCGGCAAGGGTAGCGCGCGGGCGGTTCCTGGTGGACCGCCCGTTTTTCCTGTGGAGGCCCTCTTGAGACACCTCATCCTCGGCAACGGCCCCGCCGGCGTCATCGCGGCGGAGACGATCCGCAAGCACGCGCCGGACGACGCCATCGTGCTCGTCGGCGACGAGCCCGAGCCGCCGTATTCGCGGATGGCGATTCCGTACCTGCTGATGGGCCGGATCGGCGAAGCGGGAACCTACCTGCGCAAGGACCACGACCACTTCGGGCGACAGCGCATCGAACTCGTCACCGGCCGCGCCAGATCGGTCGACGTGCCGGGGCGCAAGGTGCAGTTCGACGACGGCACCGCCGTCGCGTTCGACACCCTGCTGATCGCGACCGGCGCGACGCCGATCCGGCCGCCGATCCCGGGCATCGACACGAAGGGCGTGCATCCCTGCTGGACGCTCGCCGATGCGCGCGAAATCATGGCGCTGGCGAAGCCGGGCGCGCGCGTACTGCAGATCGGCGCCGGCTTCATCGGCTGCATCATCATGGAAGCGCTCGCGGCGCGCGGCGTCGAGCTCTCGGTCGTCGAGACGGGCGATCGCATGGTGCCGCGGATGATGAGCCAGGGCGCCGGCGCGATGATCAAGCGCTGGGTGGAACGAAAGGGCGTGACGGTCCACACGTCGACGCGCGTGGAGGCGATCCACGCGGGGGCGCCGCTCGAAGTGCGGTTGTCGAACGGCAAGAAGCTGGCCGCCGACATGGTGATCCGCGCCGCCGGCGTCCAGCCGAACATCGGCTTCCTCGAGAACTCCGGCATCCAGTGCCTGCAGGGCGTGCTCACCGACGAGCGGATGCAGACCACCGTCGAGGGCATCTACGCCGCAGGCGACTGCGCCGAGGCGTTCGACGTGCTCTCCGGCAAGACCATCGTCAGCGCCATCCAGCCCAACGCGGCCGACCAGGCGTACTGCGCCGGCATGAACATGGCAGGCAAGCGCGCCGTGCTGCACGGGGTGACGCAGATCAACGTGCTCGACACGCTGGGCCTCGTCTCGACGTCGTTCGGCCAGTGGCAGGGCGTGCCGGGCGGCGAGCACGCCGAGCTTTCCGACGAGGCGAACTTCCGCTACCTGCGGCTGGAATTCGACGGCGACGTGCTGGTCGGCTCCAACGCGATCGGCCTCACCGAGCACGTCGGCGTGCTGCGCGGACTGACGCAGTCGCGCGTGAAGCTCGGCGCGTGGAAGGACCGGCTGCTGCGCGACCCGCTGCGCTTCCCGGAGGCCTACCTCGCCGGAGCGCAAGCGCAGCACGCCCGCGGTCTGCCCGCTTCCTGACCGCGCCCGCACCCGTCCCGCGACGCCGCCCGCCCTTTGGAAATCACCCTCAAGCTGTTCGCCACGCTGACCGACTACCTGCCGCAGGAGGTCGACGGCAGGAAGCGCGCGCACAACCAGATCGCGCTCGACGTGGCCGAAGGGACGACGGTGCAGGCGCTGATCGACGAGTTCCGGCTGCCGTCCAGGATGACCCACCTGGTCCTGGTCAACGGCGTGTACATCCCGCCATCGGCGCGCGCGACCCACGCGCTGGTCCCCGGCGACGCGCTGGCGATCTGGCCGCCGATCGCGGGCGGTTAGGCGGCGCGTGGGGCGCGAGGTCGTCCTGCAGCGCGACATGGGCTGCACCCGCGACGACTTCTTCCGCTATCTGCCCGGCGCGACGCGCCACGTCCCGCTGGAAATCGCCGGCGACACCATCGCCATCCCGCTGCCCGGCGGCCGCGTGCAGATCGACCTGGTCGAGAAACCCCTGCGGCGCATCGGCTCGTTCGCACTGCCGGTGCTCGGCGTCACCTTCCGCTTCACCGGGCTCGACGACGCCGCGCGCGACGATTTCCTCGCCTGGTTCGACCTGTACACGCGGCGCGGCGGCGGTTAGCGCGGGTTCGAGGCGCGCCGTGCCCGGCCCGGCATCGCCGGCGCGGCGGCCGGCGCCGGATGGTCACTTCGGGGGCTGGAACCCCGGCTCGCCCATCTGCCACAGGAAGAACGACCAGACGTCGGCCTCCTGCGCGGTCCACTGCGCCTTGGTCGAGCCCATGCCGTGACCGGCGTCGAAGTCGACGCGCAGCAGCACCGGCTTGCCGCTGCCGGTGGCGGCCTGCAGCCGGGCGGCGAACTTGCCGGGCAGCCAGGCGTCGACGCGCGGGTCGTTGGCGCCGGTGGTCACGATCACCGCCGGGTAGTTCGCGCCGTCCTTCACGCGGTGGTACGGACTGATCGCGTACATGACCTTGAAGTGCTCGGGGTTGGCGACGGTGCCGAACTCGGCGACGTTGGGCGCGCCATTGGGCGTCAGCTCCATGCGCAGCATGTCGGAGACGCCGACGGCGCTTTCCGCGGCGGCGAAGAGCTCGGGCCGCTGGTTGATCGCGCCGCCGATGGTGATGCCGCCGGCGCTGCCGCCGGTGCCGGCGAGCCGCGCCGGCGCGGTCCAGCCCTGCGCGATCAGGTACTCGGCGCAGGCGATGAAATCGGAGATCGTGTTCTGCTTGGTGCCGGTCAGCACGCGACCCCCGTTGTGCCAGTCGGCACCGAACTCGCCGCCGCCGCGCACGTGGCAGATCGCGTAGACGCCGTCCTTCTCCAGCCAGCCCATCCGCACGGTGCCGAAGCGCGGCTCCAGCGAGATGCCGTAGGCGCCGTAGCCGGTGACGATGGTCGGGTGCGAGCCGTCGCGCTTCGCTCCTCTGCGCGACAGGATCGACAGCGGCACCTCGACGCCGTCGTGGCTTTTCACCATCACGCGCTCCGCCTCGATGCCCGACATGTCGATGGCGATGGGCGCCTGCAGGCCGGTGTCGGTGACCTTGCCTTTGGCGTCGATCCGGTAGATCACCGGCGACTGGGTCCAGCCCTCCAGCCGCAGCATCAGGCCGTCGCGCGCGGGCGTCACCATCATGTCGCGCACGGTGCCCTCGAACGGCAGCGCGACGCTGGTGACGCGCCCTCCCGCCAGCGGCACGCGCCAGACGCGGCTGATGCCGCCGTCGATGGCGCGCACGTACGCGGCGTCCTTCGCCGCGGCGACGTCGCGCAGCACCGCGCGGCCCTGCGGCATCACCACGGTCGCGGCGGCCGCCGGGCGCTTCAGGTCCCAGCGCAGCAGCTTGCTGCGCGACGCGTCCTTGTGCGACAGCGCGAACACGGCGTCGCCGGCGAGCGCCACGCGGGACACCGCGTCGTCCGGGCCGATCAGCCGGCGCCACGGCGTGTCGGGGCCCTTCACGTCGGCCAGCGGCGCCACGTAAACCGAGACCTCCCGCGCGTCGCCGTGCAGCACCAGCGCCAGCGCCCACCTGGACCCGGCCGCGGTCTGCACGTACGGCAGGTCGGGCACGTCGAAGCGACGGGCCGGGTTCACCTCCCAGCCGATGACGGCCGGGTCGCGCGCCGGCTCGCGGCCCAGCTCGTGCAGGTACACCGCGCTCTTGTTGTAGAGCTCGCCCTTGCCGTCCGCGCCGGGGGCGGGCAGCCGGTTGTAGAAGAAGCTCCGGTTGTCCGGCCGCCAGTGGATGTCGCCGTTGAGCCCCGCGCGGTCGATGGTGACGGGAAGGAAGCGACCGGCCGCGATGTCGTAGACGTGCAGCACGCTCGCTTCCGATCCGCCGGCCGAGATGCCGACCGCAACCAGCTTGCCGTCGGGCGACGGCGAATGGAAGTCGATCGCGTGGTGGCCCTGGTCGGGGGCACCGATCCCGGGCAGGGCATCCGGATCGAGCAGCAGCTGCTCGGCGCCGGCGTCGCCTTCACGCATGAACAGTCGCCGGTTGCTGCGGCCCGGCTCGCTCTTGAGGTAGAACAGCCTTCCGCCGCCCTGTTCGACGCTGCCCATGAATTCGCCGGCGTCCGCCAGTTCCAGCAGGCGCTTGCGCATCGCGTCGCGGCCGGGGATGCGCGCCAGCACCGCGTCGGCGTGCGCGGCCTGCGCCTTCACCCACGCCTGCCACTCCGGCGACTTCGAGTCCTCCATCCAGCGGTACGGATCGGAGACGGCGACGCCGTGGTAGGTGTCGGTGACGGTGTGCACCGGCGTCGGCGGCGCCGTGAGATCGGCGGCAAGGGCCCGCGCCACCGGCAGCGCGGCGAGCGCCAGCGCCAGCGCCCCGCCGGCAAGGGAACCGGCGGCGGCACGGGCGAATGCGGCCGCGCCGGAGCCTGCGGAAGGGCGCGCGCACGCTCCCGCGACCGGGCGGGCGCGGGCGCGCGCCGCTGCGGTCGCGACGGCCGGTCGTGCGGTGGGCAAAGGTGACGTGGTCATCGAGGTTCCGTTGGGTGGCGTCCGGCGTGGACAGAAGGCGGACACCCGCGTCGCCGGCGAAAGGCGCATGGTAAGCCGCCGCCACCACCTGGGCCAGCGCGCGGCCGGCTGCTCCCGCCGCCTGCGCAAGCCTGAGCCGCGATATCCTTCCCGGCTGACCGGGCCGCCCGCGCTCCGTCGCGGATGCGGCGCCCGGCGCAGGGGTGTCCGTCCCCGCTGGCTCCGGAGCGATCGCCATGTCCTCGTCATTGTCCCGCTGCATTGCAGTGCTCGTCCTTCCTGCCGTGGCGCTCGGCGCCGCGCTGCCCGTCGCCGCCAGCGGCTGGACGGCGGTGGGCCCGTCGGGCGGTGCGGTCCGCGCGCTGGCCCAGGACCCGGCGAGCGGCGCGCTGTACGCCGGGACCTACGCCGGTGGCATCTTCAAGTCGGGTGACGCGGGCGCGTCGTGGACCGCGGTCGCGCCGGAGATCCGCGGCCAGACGGTCAACGCCCTCGCCGTGGATCCGTCGGCGCCGCGGACCGTATTCGCCGGAACCTTCAGCAGCGGCGTCTGGCGCAGCACCGACGGCGGCGCATCGTGGAAGCGCGTGCTGTTCGGCGGCAAGGACCTGCCCGACCGTCACGCGCCGGTCAACGCCCTCGCGATCGACCCGACGAATCCCAGGGTCGTGTACGCCGCGACCGACGCCGGATTCAACGCCGGGGTCTGGCGCAGCGCCGACGGCGGCGGCACCTGGACCCTGAGCACCACGGGCCTTCCGAGCAATTTCCGGCTGAACGCGCTGGCGCTGGACCCGAAGACGCCGGCGACCCTCTACGTCGGCACCAACGGCGACGGCGTCTACAAGAGCGTCGACGGCGGACGCACCTGGGCCGCGACCGGCGCCGCCGTGGGCAAGGAGATCGTGCTGTCGCTGGCGGTGGATCCCGCAGCGCCGGAGACGGTCTACGCCGGCGCGGTCAGCGCGGGCGTGTTCAAGTCCACCGACGGCGGCGCCAGCTGGACGCCGCCGGCCGCGGGACCGATCCGGAATGCGCGCGTCTTCGCGCTGGCAGTCGACCCGTCCAGTCCCGCCGTCGTCTGGGCGGGAATTCCGAACGGCCTGATGCGCAGCGCCGACGGCGGCCGAACCTGGACCGACACCATGCCGGGGCTCAGCTACGCGAGCGTGCGGGCGCTGCTGCTCGATCGCGCCCAGCCCTCGGTGGTGGTCGCAGGCACCACCCGCGACGGCGTGCTGCGCTCGGCCGACGGCGGCCGGACCTGGGCCGGACCGGGCGCCGGGTTCTGGGCGCTCGAGGTCAGCGGCGTCGCGACCGATCCGTCCGCGCCGCAGACGATCTGGCTGTCGACCGGCACCGGCGTCTGGCGCACCGGCGATGGCGGCGCGAGCTGGGCGCTGAAGAGCGAGGCGATGACCAACCGCAGCGCCAACTGCATCGCCCTCGAACCCGGCTCGCGCACGCTCTGGGCCTGCACCGGCGACGGCGTGTTCCGCAGCGCCGACGGCGGCGACCGATGGGTCAAGCACCAGTCCGGGCTCCCGAGCGGCACGCGGATCATCGGGCTCGCCGTCGATCCGGCGAACCCGAAGTCGCTCTACGCGCGCGACGCGCACTGGGTCTACCGCAGCGCCGACGGCGGCGCCAGCTGGAAGAAGTCCGACGCCGATCTCGAGAGCAGCGGCAGCATCAACGGGCTGTTCGCGCTGGCCGCGGTGCCGGGTGCGCCGGCCGCGGTGTTCGCGAGCGTCCATCGCCAGCTCTGGAAGAGCGCCGACGGCGCCACGACCTTCGCGAAGAGCGGCGCGGGCCTGCCGCTGGCGCGCGTGCAGACCGTCGCGTCGGATGCAGACGGCAGGACGCTGTGGGCCGGCACCGAGGGCGAGGGCGTCTGGCGCAGCGTCGACGGCGGCGCCACGTGGACCGAGAGCCGCACCGGCATGGGCGCGGTCAACGTGCAGATGCTGCTGACCGATCCCGCCGCGCCGGGCACGGTGTACGCGGCCGCCTGGGGCAAGGGCGTGTACCGCAGCACCGATGGCGGCCGCAGCTGGGCCCCGGTCGGCGGCCCGCCGCCGCATCCCGACGTCATGACGCTGGCCCTCGATGGCGCGGCGCCCGGGCGCCTGCTGGTCGGCACCGGCGGCGGCAGCGTCTGGCGGCTGGATACCCGGCCTTGAATTCGGGCTATCACGTTTGGCCGCGCGGGTTCATAATTCTCTTGCCGTCGTCGGCGGCAGACGCATGAAAGGATCCCGTTGACCTCGTCTTCGGAAGCCGGAAACCGGCGCACGCCGCAACCGCTGAACCAGCAGTTGCCCACCACGGCCCGATGGGCGGCAAGCCTGCCCGACGAAGTCCAGCCGCTGGCCCTGCTGCAGTCGTTGCCGCGAATCGCCAATACGCTCGCCCGCCTGTGGCCGGACGACGCCGCGCTGAAGGATTACCTGGACGAACTCCTGGTCGACCGGCGCGGCGGCCGCCGCGGCTTCCCGCCCGAGATCCACAACGAGCTGCTGGTCCTCCGCGAGTACCGCGAGGGTCGCTTCCCCGGGGCCTCGCCTTCCCTGTAGCACCCGGATAGCGGCCGCTCGCCGCGCGCCCTCTGCCCTCAGGTCCCGTCAGGTGCCCACCGGGACCGACGGGTGCGCCGGCGACCGATCGCTTTCGAGACCGACCCAGCCGCCGTCGCGCGCCGAGGCGAACAGCGCCTCGATGGTGCGGATCGTGGCGAGCGCGTCCTCGATCGGCCACCTCCGTGCCGGTTCGCCCCTGACCACCCGCGAGAACCGCTCGATCTGCAGTGCGAACTGGTTCGCCGGCTCGAACGACAGGGTCGAGGTTTCGAAACTGCCCGCGCTGCTGCTGTCGCCCACGAAGACGTGGCACTCGCGCGGATGCGCGTGCGCATAGGGAAAATCGCAGCGCAGCCAGCCGGTGGAGCCGAGCAGGGAGAATTGCTGGTGCGTGCTGCTCGCCGGGCCCGACTGGGTCGCCACGGTGAACGACGCGTGCGCATCGCCGTAGTCGAGCAGTGCGGTGGTGAGTCGGTCGATGCCGAACGTCGGGTCGCGTTCGAGCGCCGCGACCACCCGGCGCGGCGGGCGCCCGAACGCGAGGTTGCAGGCGCTGATGATGTACGAGCCGAGGTCGTACAAGCCGCCGCCGCCCAGCGTCGGGTTGTTGCGGATGTCGTTCGGGTCGAGGAAATGGCGCGCCATCGTGCCCTGCGCGGCGCGGACTGCGCCGATCGTCCCCTCGCCCAGCAGGCGCTCGATCGCGAGCCATTGCGGGTGATTGCGGAAGACGAATGCTTCCTCGATGTGGCGACCGGTGCGCTCGCGCGCGTCGATCAGCGCGACCACCTCGCGCGCCGAGAGGCACAGCGGCTTTTCGCAGAGCACGTGTTTGCCGGCTTCCAGCGCGCGCAGGCACCACTCGAAGTGGAGGTTGTTCGGCAGCGGGATGTAGACGGCGTCGATTTCCGGATCGTCGAGCAGCGCCTGGTAGGACCCCCACGCACGGGCAATGCCATGCGCGTCGGCGTAGCGGCGCGCCTTGTCGGCGTCCCGCGACGCGATGGCCGCCAGCGCCGCCCCCTCGACCCAGTCGAAGGCGGGGATGGTCCGGGTGGTGGCGATCGCCGCGAGTCCGAGCACCCCCCAGCGCACTTTCTGCATGGTCGACTTTCCTTCGCCGTGGATGGCCGCTGACCGGCCGTCGCGCCCGGCCGGAACAATGCCGATGGTAAGCCGCCCCTCGGCCGGGGACCAGCGGGCGAACCGCGGGAAACCGTTGACCCGCCCGTTCGAACGCCCAATACTTTGCCCCCTGCGACCGGAGAGTTCGCACCGTCCCCACCCACCCATCCGGAGGAGCGAGAGATGCGCGTCATGGTGATCGTCAAGGCGACGAAGGATTCGGAGGCCGGGGTCATGCCCAGCGAGGCGTTGCTGACGGCGATGGGCAAGTACAACGAGGAACTGGTCAAGGCGGGCATGATGCTCGCCGGCGAAGGACTGCACCCGAGCGCCAGAGGCCGGAGGGTCGCGTTCTCGGGCAGCCGGCGGACGGTGACCGACGGCCCGTTCACCGAAACCAGGGAGTTGATCGCGGGCTTCTGGCTGTGGCAGGTGAAGTCGATCGAGGAGGCGGTCGAATGGGTCAAGCGCTGCCCCAACCCGATGCCCGGCGACTCCGAGATCGAGATCCGTCCGGTGTTCGAGATGGACGACTTCGGCGCCGAGTTCACGCCCGAGCTGCGCGAGCAGGAAATCCGCCAGCGCGAGCAGGCCGAGCGGCTGGCCGCCGCGACCCGACCCTGACCGAAAGGAGCCCCGCCATGCAGATCCTTCCCTACCTGTTCTTCGATGGCCGCTGCGAAGAAGCGGTCAAGTTCTACCAGCAGGCGCTCGGCGCCGAAGTGCAGATGCTGATGCGCTACAAGGACAGCCCCGATCCGCCGCCGCCCGGCATGGTGCCGCCTGGTTCGGAGCACAAGGTCATGCACGTTTCGATGCGCATCGGCGAGACGGTCGTGATGGCCTCCGACGACACCTGCTCGAAGGACCTGTCGTTCCGCGGCTTCTCGCTGTCGATCACCGTGCCCACGGCCGCCGACGCCGACCGCGTGTTCGCCGCGCTGGCCGACGGCGGCAAGGTGCAGATGCCGCTGGGCAAGACGTTCTGGTCGCCGCGCTTCGGCATGCTGACCGACCGCTTCGGCGTGGGCTGGATGGTCAGCGTGCCATCGTGACCCGCGGCCAGGGCGCCGCCGGACGAGCCGGCAGGATTACGGCTTGATCTGGTTGCCGATGACGCCGCCGACGACCGCGCCGCCGACCGTTCCGACCGCGCTGCCGCCGGTCAGGCCGCGCTCGCGCGGACCCTGCGCGACGTCGGCCTCGCCGAGGAGCTGGCGCAGGACGCGCTCGTCGCCGCGCTCCGGCAGTGGCCGAAGGACGGCGTGCCCGACAACCCCGCGGCCTGGCTAACCGCGGCCGCCAAGCACCGGGCGATCGACCTGATCCGCCGAAAGGCGCTGCACGAGCGCCGGCAGGACGCGATCGCCTGGGAGCTCGAGGCGCAGCTCCAGGACGTCGCGCCGAACCTGGAAGCGGCGGTCGAGGCGGCGCTCGACGACCCGATCGGCGACGACCTGCTGCGGCTGATGTTCGTCGCCTGCCACCCGGTGCTGGCGACCGAGGCGCGCGTGGCGCTGACGCTGCGGCTGCTCGGCGGCCTGACGACCCACGAGATCGCGCGTGCCTTCCTGGTGCCGGAGCCGACGATCGCGCAGCGCATCGTCCGCGCCAAGCGCACGCTGTCCGAGGCCCGGGTGCCGTTCGAGGTGCCGCGGTCCGACGAGCTCGCCAGGCGGCTGGCGTCGGTGCTCGAGGTGATCTACCTCATCTTCAACGAGGGGTACTCGGCGACGGCCGGGGACGACTGGACGCGGCCCGCGCTGTGCGAGGAGGCGCTGCGTCTCGGGCGCATCCTCGCGGAACTCGCGCCCGACGGTTCGGAGGTGCACGGGCTCGTCGCGCTGATGGAGATCCAGGCGTCGCGAATGCGCGCCCGGGTCGGCCCTTCCGGCGAGCCGATCCTGCTGCTCGACCAGGATCGCGCGCGCTGGGACGCGCTGCTGATTCGCCGCGGACTCGCCGCGCTCGATCGCGCGACTTCGCTGGGCACCGCGCGGGGCGGGCTCGGGCCGTACGCGCTGCAGGCGGCGATCGCCGCGTGCCACGCGCGGGCGCACACCGCCGGCGACACCGACTGGGCGCGCATCGCCGCGCTGTACGACGCGCTGGCGCAGCTTGCGCCGTCGGCGGTGGTCGAGCTCAACCGCGCCGTGGCGCTGGGCATGGCCTTCGGTCCGGCCGCCGGCCTCGCGGTCGTCGACGAACTGGTCGGGGCGCCGGAACTCGGCGATTACCACCTGCTGCCCAGCGTGCGCGGTGACCTGCTGCGCCGCATGGGCCGCCTCGACGAAGCCCGCGCGGAGTTCCTGCGCGCGGCGGCGCTGGCGCGCAACCGGCGCGAGCGCGAACTGCTGCTCCAACGCGCGGCCGCGTGCGCCGACTCGCCGCCTCAGCTCGCCGGCTCCAGCCGCAGCAGCGCGCCTTCGGACTCGGACAGCACGTAGAGGTTGCCATCGGGTCCGGCGCGCACGTCGCGCGTGCGGCCGGTGCCCTTGATGCGCTCCTCGCCCACGACGCGCTCCCCGTCGAGCGTCAGCCGCACCAGCATCTGGCCCGCGAGCGCACCGACGAACAGGCTGCCCTTCCACTTCGGGAACCGGTCGCCGGTGTAGAACACCATGCCGGACGGCGCGATCGACAGCGGCAGCCACTTCCACAGCGGCTGCTCCATGCCGGGCTTGGCGGTGCCCTCGCCGATGGTCGTGCCGGTACCGTAGTTGACGCCCCAGGTGATCACCGGCCAGCCGTAGTTGCGCCCGCTGCGGACGACGTTGACCTCGTCGCCGCCCTGCGGTCCGTGCTCGTGCGCCCACAACTCGCCGGTGACCGGGTGCAGCGCCGCGCCCTGCACGTTGCGGTGGCCGAGGCTGAAGATCTCCGGTTGCGTCTCGGCGGCCTTCACGAACGGGTTGTCGGCGGGAATCCTGCCGGCGTCGGTGACGCGCAGGATCTTGCCCAGGTGGTTCGACGGGTTCTGTGCCTCGGACATCCGCCCGCGATCGCCCAGCGTGATGAACAGGTTGCCGTCGCGTCCCCACACCAGCCGCGACCCGAAGTGGTTGCCCGAGCCGCCCTTGGGCCGCTGCTGGAAGATGACCTCGACGTTCTCCAGCCGATAGCCGCTCGCGGCGTCGCCGACCAGCCGGCCGCGGGCGACCTCGGTGCCGACGTTGCTCATGCTGCCGTCGGCAAAGCTCCAGTAGACGAGGCCGTTGCGCGCGAACTGCGGGTGCGCGGTCACGTCGAGCAGCCCGCCCTGGCCGTGCACGCGCACCTCCGGCAGCCCCGCCACCGGCTTGGGCAGCAGCCTGCCGCCCTCGACCATGCGCAGGCGTCCGTCCTTCTCGGTGACCAGGATGCGGTCGCCGTCGAGGAACGCCATGCCCCAGGGAATCTCCAGCCCCGTCGCCACCGGGACCACGCGCACGCGGTAGTCCTGCGTGGTCAGGATCCGGTCGGCGGCGGCGGCGCGCGGCAGCGCGACCATCGCCGCGACGACGGCCGCGGTCGCGACCAGGGCAAGAGGGAGGGCGCGCGAGCGGCGCCGTGGCGCGACGGCACGATTCATGTTGGAACCCGGGAGGGGGACGGGAACGATGTTGGAACGTTCGACGGCACCGAAGGTTTCATCCGCCGGGCTTCGCGCAGTCGCAGACGTCGTTGCCCTTGTCGAAGATCACGCGCCAGACGCCGGGGGCTTCCTGTCGCCACACCGAGGTGAACGTCGCGACGACCTTGCCCGACGGGTCCCGCACCGGGCCCGACGACAGCGCCAGGTTGCCCGACGCCAGCACGACGACCTCGTTCGGCTCCCACGAGAACGGCGCCTGCGGCTTGTCGTAGAGGCGCTTCCAGCCGGCGGCCACCGCCGACTTGCCGACCAGCGGCGTCGGTCCGGTGAAGAAGATCGCCTCGTCGGAGACGAAGGTCGCGAACGCCGCGTGATCGCGGTCGGCCATCGTCTTCGCGAACGCGCGCTCGGCGGCGGCCACCTGGCGCACGAGCTCGGCGTGGGCGGACGTTGCGACGGCGGGCGGGTCGGCGGCAGCGTCCGCCCCCGGTTTCGGCGTCGTCATCGCGCAGCCGGCCGCCAGCGACAGCCCTGCGACGACGACGGGAACGGCAATGAACCTGCGCATGGCGACGCCTCCTATAGCGGGACCGGCGCGGCGGTCACTCGTGCCCGGGTCGCCGCCGGCCGGCCTTGGTCTCGCCGCGCCGGACCTTTTCGTCGACGCGGCGACGCTGCGAACTCCTGGTCGGCCGCGTGGGTCTCCTGGGCGCCTGGACCGCGGTCGCGGTCTCGACCAGCGCCTGCAGCCGCGCCACCGCGTCGTCGCGGTTCTGCTCGAGGCTGCGGTAGCGCTGCGCCTTGATGACGATGACGCCGTCCGCGCTGATGCGCCGGTCCGGGTGGGCGACGAGCCGCGCCTTGACCTCGTCGGCGAGCGACGACGCGCCGATGTCGAAGCGCAGGTGCACGGCGTTGCTGACCTTGTTGACGTTCTGCCCGCCGGCACCCTGCGCGCGAATCGCGGTGATCTCTATTTCGTCGATGGGAATGTTGATCACGGCGGGCGGGTCGAAGGCTTGGTGGCGTTGCGGTGGCGCGGCGGGCGACGACCGGGACGGTCCACGGAGCGTCGGCGATGATACCTCGCCCTTCCCGGGCCGTAAGCTTTCGACCGGCGACGCGACTACAATACGCCGCCGCCGCAGCCTTCGCACGACGGGCCGGCCGGATGCCTTCGACCCCTCGCCAAAGGAGACCTTTATGCAACGCCAACTGTTCGCCGCCACCGCCTTCGCCCTCGCCGCCCTCGCCTCGGGTGCCACGCTCGCCGCCGACGACAAGACGTCGACGATGAAGGACCCGATGATGGGCGACAAGGCCGGCCAGGAAAAGTGCTACGGCGTTTCGCTCGCCGGCAAGAACGACTGCGCCGCGGGCCCCGGCACCAGCTGCGCCGGCACGTCCAAGACCGACTACCAGGGCAACGCCTGGAAGATGGTCGCCAAGGGCACCTGCACGACCATCAAGACGCCGAAGGGCACGGGCTCGCTGACGCCGATCAAGTCCTGATCGCCACCGTCCTGCGGACCGCGCACCCGCCATGACCCCCTCCGCCGGCCTGTCGCTGAAGCCGCAGCAGTTCGACGCGGCGCTCGACTGCGCGGCGGAGGGACTCTGGTTCGAGGTCCATCCGGAGAACTACATGGTCGACGGTGGGCCGCGGCTCGCCTGGCTCGACCGCGTTCGCACCCGGCATCCGCTGTCGCTGCACGGCGTCGGCGCGTCGCTGGGGGCGGATGCCGACCCGGACCCGCGCCACCTCGCGCGGCTCGCGGCGCTGTGCGAGCGCGTGCAGCCGGCGCTGGTTTCCGAGCACCTCGCGTGGTCGGCGTGGCGCGGCGTCTATCACGCCGACCTGCTGCCGCTGCCGCGCACCCGCCCGGTGCTGGACCGGCTGGTGCGGAACGTCGGGCGGATGCAGGACGCGCTCGGCCGCACCATCGCCATCGAGAATCCGTCGCACTACCTGCGCTTCGACGCGCACGAGTACGACGAGATCGACTTCCTCGCCGAACTCGCGCGCCGCAGCGGCTGCGGCCTGCTGCTCGACGTCAACAACGTCCATGTCGGGGCGCGCAACCTCGGCTACGAGGCCGCCACCGTGATCGACCGCGTGCCGGGCGAGCTGGTGCGCGAGATCCACCTCGCCGGCCACTCGGCCGACCCGACGCTGGGCGACGCGCTGCTGATCGATTCGCACGACGCGCCGGTCGCGCCCGAGGTCTGGGCGCTGTACGAGCGGCTGATCGCGCGCATCGGGCCGCGGCCCACGCTGGTCGAGCGCGACGACAACATCCCGCCGTTCGCGGAGCTGCTCGCCGAGCGGCAGCGGGCGCAGGACGTGCTGCGGTGCGCGGCGAGGCTGGCCGCATGACCGGCATGGACCTCGCCGCGTACCAGGACGCCTTCGCGCGCGCGCTGTTCGCGCCCGGGGCGGAGGCCGGGCCGGCGCGCCAGATGGGCGCGTCAACGGATCCCGGCGGCACGCGCGTCGGGGCCGGCGGCGGCCATGGCGGGACCGGCAGCGGAACGCGCCGCCGTCGACGCCGCCGCGCTCGTCGCCGCGCTCGCCGCGCAGCCGGGCTTCGCCGTCCATCGCAACACGGTGCTTAAGGGCGCCATCGACGCCATCGAGGCCAACTATCCGGCGGTGACGCGGCTGGTCGGCGGCGAGTGGATGCGCGCGGCGGCGGCGGTGTACGTCCGCGAAGCGCCGCCCGCCGAGCCGTCGCTGCTGCACTACGGAGCGGGGTTCCCCGAGTGGCTGTCGACGTTCCCGCCGGCGGCGGACCTGCGCTGGCTCGCCGACGTCGCCCGCCTCGATCGCGCGTGGACCGAGGCGCACGTCGCCGCCGACGAGCCGCCGGTCGAAGCCGCGGCCATCGCCGCGCTCGCGCCTGCCGAGCTCGCGCGCACGGTGCTGCGTCCGCACGCGTCGGCGCGCTGGCACTTCGCCGCGGACGCGCCAGTCCACACGTTGTGGCAGCGCAACCGCCGCTCCGCCGCCGAGATTCCCGACGAGGACGTCGGCGCCGATCTCGATTGGCGAGGCGAAGGCGCGCTGCTGACGCGGCCGAAGGACGCCGTCGAATCCATCGCGCTCGACGCCGCCGGCATCGCCTTCCTCGACGCCTGTGCCGCGGGCGGGACGCTGGCCGACGCCGCCGCGGCCGCCATCGCCGCCGCAGCCGCCGGCGCCGGAGACGACACCGGCCGCGCCGGCGTCCGCGCCGGCACCACGCCCGACGTCGACCTCGCGCCGCTGATGGCGGCGCTGCTCACGGCTGGCGCGTTCGGCCAGCTCCGGCTGCTCGCCGATCCCGCGGAGGCCACCGGATGAGCGCCGTCGCCAGGCCGCTCGCCACGCCGTCGTCGCTGCGCGCCGCCTGGAACCGCGGCGCCGACCGCGCGACGCGGCTCGTCGGCGACGCGCTGCTGCTGCTGCTCGCGCGGCTGGGCATCGCCGGCATCTTCTGGCAGTCGGCACGCACCAAGGTCGACGGCTGGCTCACCGTCACCGACGGCACCTACGCACTGTTCCACGACGAGTACCGGCTGCCGCTGCTGCCGCCGGAGTTCGCCGCGCACGCGGCCGCGTACGCCGAGCACCTGTTCCCGGCGCTGCTGGTGCTGGGTCTGGCGACGAGATTGTCGGCCGCCGCGCTGCTGGGAATGACCGCCGTCATCCAGATCTTCGTCTACCCCGATGCCTGGCCGACGCACCTGTCGTGGGCGGCATTGCTGCTGCCGCTGGTGGCGCGCGGCGGCGGCGCGCTGTCGCTGGACCGGGCGCTGGGACTGCGCTGACGCGACCCCGGCGGACCGCGCGTCAGGCCCCGCGGTCCGAGGCGCGACGCAGCGGAAAGGGGCCGACGTCGACGGCCATCAGGTGCAGGTTCTCGTTCTGCGGCGGCCACACGATCGCGCGATCGAAGCGGAAGCCCGTGCGCTCGAGCAGCCGGATCGACCGCTGGTTGTCCGGCGCGACGATCGCCACCAGCCGCGTGAGCCCGAAGTCGTCGCGCGCATGGTCGAGCACCGCGCGCACCGACTCCAGCGCGTAGCCCTGCCCGCGATGTCCCGGCAGGAACGCGAAGCCGACGTCGACGTCCTCGAGCGCGTCCCGCTTGATCAGCCCGCAGATGCCGATCGGCCGTCCGCTTTCGCGCAGGTCGACGCGGTACAGCCCGAAGCCGTGACGCCGGTAGCTCGCGACCGCTCCCTCCTCGATGTACCGCGCCGCGTCGTCGGGCGTGCGCGCGCCCTTGTCGCCGATGTAGCGGACGAAGTCGGCATCGTTGAGGAGTTCCAGCATGAACGGCGCGTCGGCGCGCGACAGCCGGCGCAGCGAGAGACGCGCGGTGTCCACCGTCACCGCGTCGCCGTCGAAACTCCGGTTCACGTCATCCATCGTGGTCGTCCCGCCGCCGCGCCGCCGTCACTATATCCCCAGCAACCGGGCGATGATCGATTTGGCGATGAAGCCCAGCATGCCGAACGACAGCACGAAGAACAGCACGAAGGTGCCCAGCTTGCCGGCCTTCGACTTGCGCGCCAGGTCGAAGATGATGAACAGCATGAACAGGATGAAGCCGCCCACGCCGAACGTCATGCCGAATTCGGCGACCTGCTCTTCGGTCAGGCCCCACATGGCGCGGGGCTTCAGTCCGCCGCGCGGGGCGGCGCGGCGGCGGCGTCGACCAGCTCGCGGTACGCGTGCCAGCTCGCGTGGCCGATCACCGGGATCACGAACGCGAAGCCGATCATCATCGTCGCCAGCGACAGCGCGGACGCGACCATGATCATCGTCGCCCACACGACCAGCGTGACCGGATTGCGGCCGACCGCGCGCACGCTGGTGAGCAGCGCCGTGCCCAGGTCGACGCGGCGGTCGAGCAGCAGCGGCGCGGACACCACCGTCAATGCGAACACCGCGGCCGCGCCCAGCCCGCCCAGCAGCGCCCACAGCGGGAACAGCGCGCCCTCGGCCAGCACCACGTGGCGCACGAACGCGTCGATGCCGGTGATCGGCTCGCGCACGAACAGCGCGATCATCACCGCCGAGGCCAGCACCCACATCGTCGCCGCGGTGGCGAGGCCCAGCCCCAGCCACACCAGCGGCCGCGCGTCGCGGCTCCACGCGCCGACGGCGTCGTGCAGCGTCGGCCGCTCGCCCAGCGCCAGCCGGCGCGACAGCTCGTAGAGCCCCGTCGCGACGATCGGCCCGACCAGCAGGAAGCCGGAGATCGCGCCGGGCAGCAGCCACCACGCGTGCAGGCCGACGGTGACGATGGCCAGCCCGGCCAGCGTCACGATCACGCCGTGGGCGAGGCTGGGGCCGAAGCTGTGCGTGAAGTCGCGCCAGCCCGCCACGAGCCAGCGCCAGGGCGCGCCGGCGGCGACCTCGCGCACCGGCAGCGCGACGACCTCACGCGGCGGCGTGGGCTCGGTCATCGAAGTTCCGCGGTACGGGCGAGGGTCACTTGGCGGCGGTCGCCGGCGCCGCTGCGGCGGGTGCTGCCGGCTCGCCGGTACCGGACGTGCCCAGCCACGCGTCGGCTGCCGGATGCCAGGGCAGCGAGACGCCGACCCGGGCGGTGCGCCGCGCGATGTGCGCGACCGCGGCGGCATCGTCGCCGGCGCGCGAGTCGAACAGCAGCTTCAGCATCGTGTCGACCGCGGCGGCAGGGACGTTCGCGCGCGTCACCAGCAGCGCAGTCGCCGCGAGCGTCGGCACCGGCGCGGCCTGGCCGTTGTAGGTGGCGGCGGGCAGCGTCAGCGGCACGAGGCCCGCGTCGAGCAGTTCGCGGGACGGGCCGATCGGCACCAGCGCCACCGCCGTGCGCGCCGCCAGCCGCTGCAGCTCGGTCGCCGGCGCATGGATGGTCAGGAACATCGCGTCGACCTTGCCGTCGGCGAGCGCCTGCGCGGCCTCGGCCGGCGGTGCGCGCCCGGCGGCAGCAAGCTCCTCGACGGCGATCCCGCTGACATTGAGGATCGCGAGGGCATTGGCGCGCGTGCCGGACCCCTCCGGCCCCAGCTCGACGCGCTTGCCCCTCAGGTCCGCCACGCCGGTGATGCCGCCCTTCGCGCGCACGACCAGGTGCACGGCCTCGGGGAACAGGCTCGCAACGGCCCGCAGCTCGGGCTGCGGCGCGCCCGCGAAGCGGCCGCGCCCGGCGAAGGCGCTGCGCGCGATGTCGTTCTGCACCAGGGCGAATTCCGCGCTCCCGTCGTAGAGCTGGCGGATGTTGGCGACGCTGCCTTCGGTGACGACGGGCTCGAGCGCGACCTTCGCCGCGAAGGCGCGCACTTCCAGCGCGCGCATGGTGTCGGCGTACGCCCCTCCGGCCGGGCCGCCGGCGATGGTGATGACGGACGCGGCGTGCTCGAGCCGCGCGCGGGCCCGCGCGTGCGCCGCCTCGATTTCCTCGCGGAGGATGGCGTCGCGCTCGTCGCGCGTCACCGCCGCGGGCGAGGTCATCAGCTCCCGCAACCTGGCGAACGCGGCCTCCAGCGGCGTCGGCAGCGGCTCCTCCTTCGGCCGCGGCTGCACCGCGGCCACCTTGGCCGCGGCGGGCAGCGGCGCCTCCTCGACGGCGGTCGAGGGCGCCAGCGCAATCTGCTCGTAGCGCCCGTCCCGGCGCGCGAACGCGGCGGTTCCGAACACGCCGATGCCGTCGCCGGCCTTGTTGCCCTCGGCCTTGAGGCCGACGACGCCCTTGGGCGCGGCCCCCAGCAGCGCGCCCAGCGACGCGACGCTGTGCGAGTTCCACTGCGTGAAATCGTAATCGCGCGCCAGCTTCATCCGCGCATTGAAGAAGACGAGCCGCCCGTCGACACCCTTCAGCGCCGTGCTGCCCGAGGTCTTCAGGCTCTCGACCGTCAGCACGCGCCCGCCGAGCGCGGCATCGAGCTGGCTCTGGACGGACTCCTTGACGAACGATGTTTCGGGACCGCGCGAGCAGCCGGCCAGCGCGAGCGCGGCCACGGCCAGCAGTGCCGCCAGCACCGGCCGCATCCACCCGTCCGGCAGCGTCAGAGTCCGAACCATGGCAGCAGCAGGTAGCCCTGGATGATCAGGGCGTTCGCGACGTCGATCAGGAACGCGCCCATCACCGGGATCAGCAGGAACGCCAGCGGCGAGTGGCCGTAGCGCTCGGCGACCGCCTGCACGTTGACCATCGCCGTCGCCGTCGATCCCATGGCGAAGCCGAGGTGACCCGTCGCGAGCAGCGCGGCGTCGTAGTTGCGGCCCATGACCCGGAAGGTGATGAACGCCACGTAGGCCGCGATGGCGGCGGTCTGCACCAGCAGGATGACCATGATCGGCCCGGCGAGATCGACGAGTTCCCACAGCTTGAGCGTCATGATGATCATCGCCAGGAACAGCGACAGCGACAGCGCGCCGATGGTCTCGACCGCACGGTCGCTGACCCTGTACACGCCGGTGAGCGACAGCAGGTTGCGCAGCGCCGCGCCGACCAGCAGCGCCCAGATGAACGACGGCAAGGTGAACGCGCCCTGCCCCAGCACCTCGAACAGCGTCAGCCCGACCGCCATCGACACGAAGACCAGCAGCAGCGTCTCGACCAGCCGGCGCACCGACAGCCCGTCGTCGGCGGCGGGCGGCAGCGTGGACGCGGGGGCCGCGTCCGGCGCCCCCGCCGCGGCATCGGCGGCGGCCGACAGCCCGTGCCGCCGGATCAGCCAGCCCGCCAGCGGCCCGCCCAGCAGGCCGCCGACGACGAGCCCGTAGGTCGCGCAGGCGACGGCGAGCTCGACGGCGCCCTGCAGGTTGCGCTCCTCGGTGAACTTGCCCGCCCACGCGGCGCCCGTGCCGTGGCCGCCGGACAGCGTGATCGAGCCGGCGAGCAGCCCGTTCAGCGGATGGAGATCGAAGGCCATCGCCAGCGCGACGCCGATCGCGTTCTGCATCGCCAGCCCGCCCGCTACGACGACGAAGAACAGCCCCAGCAGCCTGCCGCCCTTGGCCAGCGAGCGCGCGTCGGCGGTGAGCCCGACGGTGGTGAAGAACGCGATGTTGAGCGGCGTGATCAGCGCCGGGTCGAACGACAGCTTGACGTTGACACCGCGCAACGCGGTGACGACAGCCGCGAACAGCATGCCGCCGACGACGGCGTCCGGAATGCTGTAGCGCTTGAGGAACGCGACGCGCCCGACCAGCAGGTGGCCGATGACCAGCCCTGCAGCGGCGAGCGCCAGCGTGTAGTAGATGTTGACGTCGAGGTTCATGGCGCGCGAAACGCCATTCTAGCGCGACCGCATCGCCGTCGGCGGCCACGGCGGTGACCGACTCAGTGGCTGGGACGACCGACCTTGGCGCCCGACTTGCCGACCAGGAAATCGAGGTCGACCCCCTCGTCGGCCTGTTGCACGGTGTCGCAGTACAGCTTGACCCAGCCGCGGTCGGCGTGCGGCTTCGGCGGCTTCCACTGCGCTCGCCGCGCGGCGAGCTCGGCGTCGGAGACGTGCAGGTGGAGCTTCCGCCGGCCGACGTCGAGTTCGATGATGTCGCCGTTCCGCACCAGCGCGAGCGGTCCGCCGGCGGCGGCCTCGGGCGCCGTGTGCAGCACGACGGTGCCGTAGGCGGTGCCCGACATCCGCGCGTCGGAGATCCGGACCATGTCGGTGACGCCCTTCTTCAGCAGCTTGGCGGGCAGCGCGAAGTTGCCGACCTCGGGGAAGCCCGGGTAGCCCTTCGGCCCGCAGTTCTTCAGCACCAGGATGTCGTCGGGCTTGACGTCGAGCTTCGGGTCGTCGATGCGCGCGTGCAGGTCCTCGATGTTCTCGAACACCACGGCGCGCCCCTTGTGCCGCATCAGCTTCGGCGTGGCCGCCGAGGGCTTCAGCACCGCGCCGTTGGGCGCGAGGTTGCCGCGCAGCACGCAGATGCCGCCCTGCGGCTTGAACGGCTTCGCCAGCGGCGTGATCACCTTCTCGTCGTAGTTGACCGCGTCCTTGACGTTGTCCCACAGCGCGCGGCCGTTGACCGTCAGCGCCTTCCGATGCAGGAACCTGCCGATCTCGCGCATCACCACCGGCAGGCCGCCGGCGTAGTAGAAGTCCTCCATCAGGTACTGCCCGGAGGGCATCAGGTTGAGCAGGCAGGGGATGTCGCGTCCGAGGCGGTCCCAGTCGTCGAGGCTGACGTCCACGCCGATGCGCCGCGCGATCGCCAGCAGGTGGACGACCGCGTTGGTCGAGCCGCCGATCGCGCCGTTGACCATGATCGCGTTCTCGAACGCGTGGCGGGTGAGGATCTTCGACATCACGAGGTCCTCGTGCACCATCTCGACGATGCGCCGGCCGACCATCCGCGCCAGCACCTTGCGGCGCGAGTCGACGGCGGGAATCGCCGCGTTGGCCGGCAGGCCCATCCCCAGCGACTCGACCATCGACGCCATCGTCGACGCGGTGCCCATGGTCATGCAGTGGCCGGCAGAGCGCGACATGCAGGCCTCGGCCTCGGGCAGCTCGGCCATCGTCATCGTGCCCATCTTCAGGGCCTCGGTGAACTTCCAGGTGTGCGTGCCCGAGCCGATGGTCTCGCCCCGGTAGCGCCCGTTGAGCATCGGGCCGCCGGACAGGCCGATCGTCGGCAGGTCGCAGGACGCGGCGCCCATCAGCAGCGCCGGCGTGGTCTTGTCGCAGCCCATCATCAGCACCACACCGTCGAACGGATTGGCGCGGATCGACTCCTCGACGTCCATCGCCACCTGGTTGCGGAACAGCATCGTGGTCGGCCGCATCACCGGCTCGCCCAGGCTCATCACCGGGAACTCGAGCGGAAAGCCGCCGGCCTCGAGGACGCCCGCCCTGACGTGCTCGGCGAGCTCACGGAAGTGCGCGTTGCACGGCGTCACCTCCGACCAGGTGTTGCAGATGCCGATGACCGGCCGCCCGTCGAAGAGGTCGTGCGGAAAGCCCTGGTTCTTCATCCACGAGCGGTGGACGAAAGCGTCGCGGTCGTTGCGGCCGAACCAGGATTGCGAGCGCAGCTTGCGTTTTGTGGGCTTCTTGCTCATGGCGGACTCAGGCGGTGAGGCGGCGACCGGAATTCCGGTCGAAGAGGTGCAGCTTCGCGGGGTCGAGGGCGAGGCCGATCTTCTCCCCCGGCCGGACGTCGGGACGGCCGTGCGTGACCAGCAGCACCTTCTCGTCGCCGACCTGCAGCACCAGCTCGGTCTCGGCGCCCGTGGGCTCGACGACGACGATCTCGGCGGGCACCGCGTCGCCGCCGGGGACGGTCAGCCCCAGGTGCTCGGGCCGCACGCCCAGCGCGACCGCCTCGCCGTCGGTCCCGGCCCCGGCCCCGACGGGCCAGCGCACGCCGCCGGCCGCCTCGACGAAGGCGGCCGGTCCGGCGCGCCGCAGCGTGCCGTCGACGATGTTCATCGCCGGCGAGCCGATGAACTGCGCGACGAACAGGTTGTCGGGATGGTCGTAGAGCTCCAGCGGCGCGCCGATCTGCTCGACGACCCCGTCGTGCATGACGACGATGCGGTCGGCCATCGTCATCGCCTCGATCTGGTCGTGGGTGACGTAGACCGTCGTCGTCTTCAGCCGCTGGTGCAGCGCCTTGATCTCGGCGCGCATCGCGACCCGCAGCTTGGCGTCGAGGTTCGACAGCGGCTCGTCGAACAGGAACACCTTGGGGTCGCGGACGATCGCGCGGCCCATCGCCACGCGCTGGCGCTGGCCGCCGGAAAGCTCCCGCGGGAAACGGTGCAGGTACGGGTCGAGGTCGAGGATCTTCGCGGCGTCGGCAACCCGCTGGTCGATTTCGGCCTGCGGCGCCTTGCGCAGGCGCAGGCTGAAGCCCATGTTGTCGCGGACCGTCATGTGCGGGTAGAGCGCGTAGCTCTGGAACACCATCGCGATGTCGCGGTCCTTGGACTCGACGTCGTTGACGACGCGGGTGTCGATGGCGATCTCGCCGCCGGTGATTTCCTCGAGTCCCGCCAGCATCCGCAGCAGCGTCGACTTGCCGCAGCCCGAGGGCCCGACCAGCACCATGAACTCGCCGTCGGCGATCTCGAACGAGATGCCGTGGATGACCTTGGTGCTGCCGTAGGCCTTTTCGATGTTGCGGAAGGAGACGGATGCCATGGAATCTGCCGATGCGCCGTCGATCAGGACTTCACCGCGCCGGCGGTGAGCCCCGAGACCATGTAGCGCTTGAAAGCGTAGTAGATCGCCGCCGGCGGCAGCGCGTAGATGAACCCGGTCGTCATCAGCAGCTCCCACGGCGAGTCGTCGGCCGACAGGAAGTGGCCGAGCGCCACGGCGAGCGTGATGTCGGTGTCGCGGGACAGCAGCAGGAACGCGTACAGGTACTCGTTCCACGCGAGCAGCAGCGCGTAGGTGCCGACGGCGACCAGCGACGGCGTCATCAGCGGCACGTAGACGAGGCGGAAGAGCTGCAGCGGCGACGCGCCGTCGATGCGCGCCGCCTCGTCCAGCTCGAACGGCAGCTTGTCGGACGCCTGTTTCAGCACCCAGATCGCGTACGGCGACGCCAGCGTGATCATCGCCAGGATCAGCGCCCACTGGCTGTTCAGCAGGCCGTAGGTGCCCATCGCCTTGTACATCGGCACCGCCAGGAACGCCGCGGGGATGAAGTAGGTGAACAGCGCCAGGTTCATCACCAGCCGTCCGCCCTTGACCCTGAGCCGGCTGATCGCGAACGCCGCGCCCGTCGCGACGAACAGCGTGATCGCCCCGACCGCGACGGCGATGATCAGAGAATTCCACAGCTGCAGCCAGAAGTGGTTGAGCCAGTAGTTCTTCTGTTCGAACACCAGCGCGAAGTTCGACAGCGTCGGGTGCGCGGGCCACAGCCGGCCGCTGAACGCCTCGTCCTTGGTCGACAGCGCGAACAGCAGCATGTGGTAGATGGGGATCAGCGTCCACAGCGCAACGGGAATACCGACCAGCAGCAGCTTCGCCTCGCGGGTGGCGTCGCGCAGCTTCATTTCGACAGCCGCTTCATCATGAAGTACACCAGCGGCAGCACCAGCGGCATCGCGCAGACGATCGTCGCCATCGACAGGTCGACCTGGTCGAGCCGCAGGTAGCGGATGCCCAGCGTCGCCAGCACGTGCGTGAGGTCGGCCGGTCCGCCGCCGGTCAGCAGGTAGATGCTGTTGAAGTCGCCGAGCGACCAGATCGTCGACAGGATCAGCGACGTGAGATAGAGGCCGGACACCGACGGCCAGGTGACGAACTTGAACTTCTGCCACGACGACGCGCCGTCGACGCTCGCCGCCTCGTACAGCTCGCCGGGAATCGCGAGCCGCCCCGCCAGCAGGATCAGCGTCCAGAACGGCAGGCTCTTCCAGGTGTGCACGACCATCGCCATGCTGAGCCCCATCCAGCGCTCGTTCAGCCAGTTGGGCCCGTCGGCGCCGGTGAGCTGGAAGATCAGCGAATTGATGATCCCCCACTCCGGATTCAGCATGAAGCGGAACGACAGGATGGTCGGGATCGACGGCACCGCCCAGGGCAGGATGAACAGCACCGACAGCCACCGGATCCAGGGCCGCGTGTTGGCGAAGAAGCCCGAGAGGAACAGCGCCAGCGCCATCTTGACGTTGATGGCGACCCCGAGAAAGACGAGGGTGTTGACGACGCTTCCGGCGAACACCGGGTCGTCGAACAGCTTGACGTAGCTCTCCGGATGCCGGGCGATCCACAGCCCGTAGAGCACCGGGTACAGCACGAACACCAGGAACACCAGGACGTACGGCAACAGCAGCGCGAGGCCCCAGAACTGCCAGGGCGACATGCGCCGTCGCGCCGGACCCGCAGGGGCGGCCGGTTCACCGCCGGGCAGGGCCAGACTCGTCATTCGCGGCCGGGTGCGGGAGGCACGTGGATCACGCTGGGGGCGGGAGAGGCGCGGCGGCGCAGGGTCGGCGCCTGGCGGCACCGGCCGCGGAGGCGCGGCAGCGGGAGCGAACCGCTCCCGCGCCGGGCTCCGCCGCCGCCTCCGGCCGGTCAGCCGGCGACCGCCTTGATGCGCGCGATCATCTCGTCGACGGCCTTCTCGATCGGGACCTTCTCGTTCAGCACCCGGTTCATCGCCTTCGCCCAGACGTTCTCGTTGTTGAGCGTCGTGAACTTGTAGTTCTTGGTGAATTCGAACGGCGTCGTGCCGGCGACGAACTGCCGCTGCACCGACGTCCGGTGCGGGTCGGCCAGCCAGAACGACAGCCGCGCGGCGCCGGACTTGGTCACCGGGTACCAGCGGCCGAGCGATCCCTCGACGTAGGGGATCAGGTTCTCGTCCTGCATCAGGAACGTGACGAACTCCTTGGCGCGCTTCTTGTTCTTGGCGGCCGCGAACACCACGCCGGTCTTGACCGCCGCGCGGTAGGTCATCGCGGAGCCGTCGGGCTTCTTCGGGAAGCCGGCGGTGGCGATCAGTTCCTCGTAGTTCTTCTTGGCGACGGCGCGGTCCTCGGGCTTCAGCGCCGGGTTGTTCATGTCGTCGTACCACTTGGCGGCGATCGAGATCGTCGCGTTGTGCGTCATCGCGATCGTCTTGTTGTGGAAGGCGACGTTGTTGTCCGGATCCTTCCACGAGGTCGCAGACGGCGGCGTGCAGCCCTTGCGGTAGACCTCGGTGTAGTCGCGCAGCGCGTTGATCAGGCCGGCGCGGACCTTCGGGTCGTCGACCAGCAGCTTGCCGTTGTCGTCGACCAGCTTGACGTTGTACGCGTCCACGAACGTCAGGAACGAGTAGTAGGAGTCGGACGAGTCGACGCCCATCGGGAAGCCGGTCGAGAACGCGCGCTTGCCGGTGTTCTTGCGGTAGCCGGCCTGCACCTTGTCGCACCAGAACGACCAGTACTCCTTCCAGGTCTCCGGAATGTCGGACTCCTTGTAGCCGGCGTCCTTCAGCATGTCCTTCCAGTACTGGATGTGCATCGTCTGCTGCTTGAGCGGGAACGCGTAGTACGCCTTCTTCTTGGTCTTGTCGCTGTACAGGTACGTCGTTTCCAGCGCGCCCGGCAGGAACTGGGCCTTCATCGGCCCGAGGATGTCGGAGAGGTCCTCGAGCTTGCCCTCGAACGCCCACTTGCCGGTCACCTGGAAGTCGAACACGTCGATGTAGGCGACGTCGGGCGGGTTGCCGGAGTCGAGCGCGGCGACGACCTTGGGGATGCCGTCCTGCACCGCGTACTGCGACAGCTCGACCTTGATGCCGCTCTTCGCCTCGTACTTCTTGATCGCCTCGAAGAGCGCGTCGTCCTCGCTCTTGTAGAAGCCCTTGACCCACCAGACGACCAGCTTTTCCTGCGCGGCCGCCGGGGCGGCGGAAAGCATGAAGCCGGCCGCGACGCACGCGGCGACGAGCTTGGTGAACACCTTCATGGAACTCCTCCTGTAACGGGCTTCAGCGAGCCCTGACTCGTATCGGGTCGAACCGGTGCAGCGTAAGGTCCGCCCTCCGAAGTGTCAACGAAAATTGGTACGGCAACCGTCACATCACCGCCCCCAGGTACCAGGGAACGAACTCGCTCTGGCCGTAGCCGTGCCGCTCGCTCTTCGACTTGGTTCCCGACGCCGCTTCCAGCATCAGCCGGAACAGCTGCTCGCCGGTGCCCTGCACGGTCGCGGTGCCGTCGACGATGTCGCCGCAGTTGAGGTCGATGTCCTCCTCCTGCCGCACCCACAGCGCCGTGTTGGTCGAGAGCTTCAGCGACGGCGCCGGCGCGCAGCCGTAGGCGGAGCCGCGGCCGGTGGTGAACACGATCATGTTGGCGCCGCCGGCGACCTGGCCGGTCGCGGACACCGGGTCGTAGCCGGGCGTGTCCATGTAGACGAAGCCCCGGGCCGTGACCGGCGCCGCGTACTCGTAGACGTCGACGAGGTTGGTCGTGCCGCCCTTCGCCACCGCGCCCAGCGACTTCTCGAGGATCGTCGTCAGCCCGCCCGCCTTGTTGCCCGGCGACGGGTTGTTGTTCATCTCCCCCTGCTCGCGCGCGGTGTACGCCTCCCACCACCTGATGCGGGCGACCAGCTTCTCGCCGACCTCGCGCGACACCGCGCGGCGGGTGAGCAGGTGCTCGGCGCCGTAGATCTCGGGGGTTTCCGACAGGATCGCCGTGCCGCCGTGGCGCACCAGCAGGTCGACCGCGGCGCCCAGCGCCGGGTTCGCGGTGATGCCGGAGTAGCCGTCCGAGCCGCCGCACTGCAGGCCGACGACGAGGTGCGACGCGGGGACCGGCTCGCGCGCGACGGCGTTCGGCGTGCGGCAGCATTTCGTCGATCAGCGCGATGCCGTGCCGGATCGTCTTCGCCGTGCCGCCGGTGTCCTGGATGCTGAACGTCCGCAGCAGCGGCCCCTCCGTCAGGTTCTCGGCGCCGAACAGCGAGCTGATCTGGTTGGACTCGCAACCCAGCCCCACGACCAGCACGCCGGCGAAGTTGGGGTGGCGCGCGTAGCCGGCGAGCGTGCGGCGCAGCACCTGCATGCCCTCGCCGTGCGTGTCCATCCCGCAGCCCGAGCCGTGCGTCAGCGCGACCACGCCGTCGACGTTGGGGAACGCGGCGAGCCGCTCGCGGCCGAAATGGTCGGCGATCCCGCGCGCGACGGTCGCCGAGCAGTTCACCGTCGACAGGATGCCGATGTAGTTGCGCGTCGCGACCCGCCCGTCCGCGCGGCGGATGCCCATGAACGTCGCCGGCTCGGCCACGTACTCGGTCGGCCGCGCGTCGGCGCCGAACGCGTAGTCGCGGTCGAACGACCCCATCTGCAGGTTGTTGAGGTGGACGTGCTCGCCGGGGGCGATGTCGCGCGACGCGAAGCCGATGATCTGGTTGTAGCGGCGCACCGGCTCGCCGGCGCGGCGCGCGCGCGTGGCGACCTTGTGGCCCGGGGGCACCAGTCCCGCGACCGTGACGCGCTCGTCGGCCAGCAGCGTGCCGCCGACCAGCTGCGCGCGGGCGATCACGACGTCGTCGTCCGGGTGCAGGCGGATGGTGAGCGAAGCGGGGGTCAGCATCGGAATTTCTCCTGCGATGGCGTTGGGGGAAGCCGGCCCGGCCGTTCAGCGCGCCGACGACGGCGCGCGCGACGGCGAGGCGGTCGATCGCGGCGTGGTCCCAGTCGATGCCCAGGCCGGGCGCGGCCGGCGGGATCGCGCAGCCGTCGGCCATGGCGAGCCGCGACGCGGTGATCGCGTCGAGCTGCGGGATGTACTCGACCCAGGCGCCGTTGGGCACGGCGGCGGCGAGCGAAACGTGCAGCTCCATCAGGAAGTGCGGGCACACCGGCACGTTGAACGTCTCGGCCAGGTGCGCGACCTTGAGCCACGGCGTGATGCCGCCGATCCGCGCGCAGTCGACCTGCACGATCGAGCAGGCCCCGCGCTCCAGGTATTCGCGGAAGTGCGCCGGGTGGTACAGCGACTCGCCGACGGCGATCGGCATGGTCGCGCGCGCGGCGAGCTCGACGTGCCCGCCCAGGTCCTCGGCGGGCAGCGGCTCCTCCAGCCAGGCGAGCCGCAGCGCCGAGTACGCGTGCGCGCGGCGCAGCGCCTCGGGCACCGTCCACGCCTGGTTGGCGTCGACCATCAGCTCGAAGTCGTCGCCGACGGCCGCGCGCACGGCGTCGAGCCGGCGCAGGTCCTCGCCGATCGCCGGCTTGCCGACCTTGAGCTTGGCGCCCCTGAACCCCTGCGCCTTCGCCGCGAGCGTCTCGTCGACGAGCTGCTGCGGCGGGTGATGCAGCCATCCGCCCTCGGTCGTGTACACCGGCACCGCGCGCTGCGCGCCGCCGGCCATCTGCCACAGCGGCAGCGCGGCGCGCCGGCAGCGCAGGTCCCACAGCGCCGTGTCGATCGCGGCCAGCGCCAGGCTGGTGACCGCGCCCACCGCGGTCGCATGGGTGTGGAAGAACAGGCGCTTCCACAGCCGCTCGACCTCGGCGGCGTCCTCGCCGACGCAGCAGCGGGGCGAGGTGGTCGCGCAGCAGCGCCACCACCGACGAGCCGCCGGTGCCGATGGTGTAGGCGTATCCGGTGCCCGTCGCGCCGTCGGCGCAGGTGATGCGCACGATCGGCGTCTCCTGCCGCACGAACGACTGGATCGCGTCGGTGCGCACGACCTTCGGCGGCAGGTCGACCTGGAAGATCTCGACGCGCTCGATCGGGCTCATTTGTCGAACAGCAGCGACGGCAGCCACAGCACCGCCGTCGGCGCGTAGGTGACGATGACCAGCGTCGCCAGCAGCGGGATCATCCACGGCAGCACCGCGCGGACCGTCGCCTCGAACGAGATCTTCGCGACCTTCTGCAGCACGAACAGCACCATGCCGACCGGCGGCGTCAGCAGCCCGATCATCAGGTTCAGCACCATGACGACGCCGAAATGGACCGGGTCGATGCCCAGCTTGGCGATGATCGGCATGAACACCGGCACCAGGATCGTGATCGCGGCGATGGTCTCCATGAAGCAGCCGACGAACAGCAGGAAGATGTTGGCCAGCAGCAGGAACACCAGCGGGTTGTCGGAGATCGACAGCACCCACGCGCCGACCGCGTCGGTGACGCGCGTGGTCGTCAGCACCCAGGCGAAGATCGACGCCGACGCGACGATGAACAGCACCACCGCGGTCGTCTCGATGGTGTCCATCGACACCTTGACGAACATCCGCCAGTTCAGCGTCCGGTACCAGACGAAGCCGAGGAACAGCGCCCACGCGACGGCCGCGACGGCGGCCTCGGTGGGCGTGAACAGGCCCGACGCCATGCCGCCGATCAGGATCACCGGCGTCAGCAGCGCCATGAAGGCCTCGAACCGGAAGAGCCGGTCGGCGATCAGCACCAGGACCAGCGGCAGGCCGAAGCGGACCAGCCCGGAGACCTTCTCGGCGTCGGCCGACCAGAGGAAATACAGCATCAGCGCGGTCAGCGTCACGAAGCCCAGCTCGAAGAACGCGCGACCCATCCGCGGCCACGAGAACGCGATGTCGCTGCCGTACTTCCGCACGTGCGCGTAGTAGGCGACCATCAGCATCATGAAGATCGCCATCATCGCGCCGGGCAGGAAGCCGGCGGCGAACAGCTTGCCGATCGACGTGTTCGCCTGGACGCCGTAGATCACCATCGGCAGCGACGGCGGGATGATCGGCCCCAGCGTCGACGACGCCGCGGTGATGCCGACGGCGAACTCGGTCGGGTAGCCGTGGTCCTGCATCGCCTTGATCTCGATGGTGCCGAGGCCGCCGGCGTCGGCGACCGCGGTGCCGGACATGCCCGCGAACACGACGCTGCCGACGACGTTGACGTGGCCGAGCCCGCCCTTCAGCCAGCCGACCAGCGCCAGCGCGAAGTTGTAGATGCGGTTGGTGATGCCGGCCGAGTTCATCAGGTTGCCGGCGAGGATGAAGAACGGCACCGCGAGCAGCGGGAAGCTGTCGACGCCGCCGACCATCCGGTGCACGACCGTCAGCGGCGGCGTCGTGCCGGAGAACCAGATGTAGAGCAGCGAGCCGAGGCACATCGCGATCGCGATCGGCACGCCGCTCATCATGACGGCGAGGAACCCGCCGAGCAGAAGTCCGTTCATCGTCGGCGCCTCAGACCTCGGACTCGCCCGGGCGCTCGAGCACGCTCCAGCCCTGCTTCCAGTGCCGCAGCGTGACCTGCGCGGCGCGGAAGGTCATCAGCACGAAGCCCGCGGCGACGAAGCCGTAGATGATGCTCATCGGCACGTCGATCACCGTCATCTGCAGGTTGTGCATCCGCGGCACCAGCAGGAACGCCAGGTACGACGCGTAGGCGAAAAAGGCCACGCGCACGACGTCGACGCAGGTGGACATGACGCGCCCGACGGCGGGCGGCAGGTACCGGTAGACGAACTCGACGTGGATGTGGCTGTTGCGGCGCACGCCCATCGCGGCGCCGATGAAGACGATGACGATCAGCAGGTAGCGCGCGATCTCCTCGGTCCAGGCCGCCGAGTCGGCCAGCACGTAGCGGGTGAAGAACTGGTAGAACACGTCGAGCGCCAGCAGCCAGAACACGCCGAAGGTGAACCAGTCCTCGAACGCGTAGTGCGAGATGTCGATCGGCGCGTCGGTGGCGTGGAAATGCCCCTCGGCGTCGAGGACCGGGCCGGTGTCGTCGGTCTCGCTCATCGCTGGTCGCCGCAGATGCGCGCGGGGAACCGTTCCCCGCGCGCCCGTGCCGTCACTTGATCGCGACGATCTTGTCGTAGTCGGCGCGCGTGTAACCCAGCGACTCCGGCGTCGAGTTCTTCAGCACCGCGTCGACGAACGACTTGCGGTCGACCTGGACGATCTGGAGGCCCTTCTTCTTGAACTCGTCGACCAGCTCGGCCTCGCGCTTCTTGATCTTGTCGGTCGCCCGCGCGGCGGCTTCGCGGGTGACCTCGACGAAGATCTTCTGCTCGTCCGGCGTCAGCTTGTTCCAGACGTGCGGCGCGATCTGCGTCGTCAGGCCGTCGACGATGTGCGAGGTCATCATGATCGCCTTCTGCACCTCGTAGAACTTCTTCGCCTCGATCGTGGTCAGCGGGTTCTCCTGCGCCTCGACGGTGCCGTTCTGCAGCGCGAGGTAGACCTCGGCGAAGGCGATCGGGGTCGGGTTGGCGCCGCAGGCCTTCGGCGTGGCCATGTACGCGGGCACGTCCGGCACGCGGATCTTCAGGCCCTTCATGCCGGCGCAGTCGGTGAACGGGCGGTTCGACGTCGTCTGCCGCGCGCCGTAGTACGTGTAGGCGGTGATCTGGATGCCGGTCTTCTTGCGGAATTCCTCGACCATCTCGGCGAACACCGGGCTCTTCGAGTAGGCGATCAGGTGGTCGGCGTCGCGGAAGATGAACGGGTAGTAGGCGATGCCGATGCGCGGGTAGCTGCGCGCGGCGAACGACGGCCCGCTGATGATCATGTCGACGGTGCCGAGCGACAGCCCCTGGTTGATGTCGGTTTCCTTGCCGAGCGAGCTGGCCGGGAACACCTCGATGTCGAACTTGCCGTTGGTGCGCTTCTTGATCTCGGCGGCGGCCCAGACCGACTCGGTGTGGTAGGGCTCGCTGGTCTCGTAGACGTGCGCCCACTTGAGCTTCTGCTGGGCGATCGCCGGGGTGGCGGCCAGGACGGCGGCGACGGCGAACGTCGCGGCGGACAGTGCGAACTTCGACAGCATGCGCATGGTTCCTCCTTCG
>CAWEPB010000009.1:0-136093 GCA_963810815.1 uncultured beta proteobacterium
CCACTGACCGGCGCGTCGCGCCGGCGCAGCCCTTGGGGCAGCGATGTCGGACCCGTCGGTCAACGCGCCAGCGGGGGGTCCTGCGGAGCAGGAGGGGTCCGTGCGGGCTGCGTCGCCTTCGCCGTCATCGACCGCGCCGCCGTCACGAGAGTCCCCGCGGTGGAGTCGCTGGCTGCGCTGGCTCGCCGGCGCGGTTGGCGCATGCGCGCTGCTCACGATCGTCGCGTGGGTCGCCGTCCCGCCGCTCGTCCGCTCGCAACTGGAGTCCCGGCTCACCGAAGCGCTCGACCGCCGCACGACGATCGAATCGGTCGCGTTCAATCCGTTCCTGCTGCGCCTGACGGTTCGCCAGCTCGCCATCGCTGACCGCAGCGGCGCGGTGCCGCTCCTCGCCGTCGACGAAGTCGTGGCCGACCTGTCGACGGCGTCGATCTGGCATCGCGCGCCGGTGTTCGACACGCTGAAGGTCGTGCGCCCGAGCGTGTCGCTCGCCCGCGATCGCGAAGGTCGCTACAGTGTCCAGGACCTGGTCGATCGCGCGCTCGCCGGCCCCACGGGGCCGCCGCCCCGATTCTCGCTGAACAACGTCGAGATCGACGACGGGTCGGTCCGGTTCGACGACGCCGTCACCGACCGCAGGCACGTGCTGTCCGCGCTGGACGTCGGCGTCCCGTTCCTGTCGTCGCTGCCGTACCAGACCGCCGTTCGCGTCACCCCGCGCATCGCCGGCACGTTCAACGGCTCGCACTTCGCGCTGGGCGGAACGACGACCCCGTTCGGGGAGCGCCGGGAGGCGACCCTGGACCTCGACGTCGATGCCCTGCCGCTTCCCGCGTATGTCGTGTACCTGCCCTTCAAGCCGCGCATCGACCTCGCCGGCGGCGCGCTCACCACGCGCCTGACGATCGTCTTCGTCGACGACCCGGCCGGCGAACGGCGGCTCGAGCTGCGCGGCGACGCGCGGGTGGACGGGCTCGCGCTCAACCGGCGCGACGGCTCCACGCTGGCAAAGGCCGAACACGTGACCGTCGCGCTCGACCGCATCGACCTGACCGGGCGCGACGCGCGCCTCGCGTCGGTGACGATCGACGCGCCGACGGTGGACGTGAAGCGGCTCGCCGACGGGACGATCGAATGGACGGCGCCGCTGGTCGATGCGGCGCCAGTCGCGCCAACCGCGTCGAACGCGCCACCGCCGTCGCCAAGCGGGTCGCCGGCGTCGCCGTGGCAGCTTTCGATCGGCTCCCTCGGAATCGCGGGCGGAACGGTCGCGCTGGCCGACGATGCCTCGGCCTTTCGCTCCACGCTGGTCGACGTTGCGCTCGACGCGTCGAATCTCTCGACCCGGCGGGGCGAAAAGGCCCACGTCAAGGTCGCGTTCGTCACCGACGATCGGATCGCGTCGTTCTCCGGCGAGGCGGACGTCGAGCCGATCGTCCCCGCGGCGACCGGGCGCTTCACGCTGGCGAAGTTCTCGCTCGGATTGCTGTTCCCCTACTACAAGTCGGCGCTCGCCGTCGACGTGCAGAAGGGCTCGATCGACCTGGCCGCCGCGTTCGCGCTCGACGCCGCCGGCGACCTGCGCCTCACCGACGGCATGGCGACGATCACCGACCTGCGCCTCGCGCTTCCGGGCAACCGCAAGCCGCTGTGGATCGTGCCGCAACTGGCGGCCCATGGGATCGATGTCGATGTCAGCGGGCACCGGGTGACGCTGGGCGAGGTGCAGAGCCGGGGCGCCTCGCTGCGGCTCGTGCGCGAGGCCGATGGCTCGCTGGAGATGGCGCGATTGCTGCGCGCCACCGACGGCGCGGGTGCTTCGGTCGACGACGCTTCGTGGACGGTCCTGGCCAGGACGGTGAGCGTCGACCGCGTGGCGATCGACTTCGAGGACCGGATGCCGCGGCCCCCGGTCAAACTCGCGGTCCGCGAACTCGCTCTCACGGCGACCGACGTGACCAGCGCATCCGGCGGGAAGTCGAAGGTGGCGGTCCGCGCGCGGATCGCCGAGCGGGGGCGGGTCGCGTTCACCGGGCCGGTCGCGCTCGATCCGCTCCGCGTGACCGGACAGCTCGAGGCCTCGGGCCTCGCGCTCGCCCGGCTGCAGCCGTATCTCGATTCGCGCGTCAATGTCGTGGTGACCGGCGGCACGTTGGCCGCGAAGGGGCGCCTCGCGGTCGCCGTGTCCGCGGACGGCGCGGTGGGCGCATCGTGGCAGGGCGACATGGCGGTCGCCGATTTCGCCGCACTCGACAAGCCGACGTCCGGCGACCTCGCGCGCTGGAAGACATTTTCCATCGACGGCCTGGACGTGGCGAGCAGGCCGTTCCGGGCAAGCGTCGGCCGGATCGGCATCGAGGACTTCTACGCGCGCGTCATCGTGTACCAGGACGGCAGCCTCAACCTCGCACGACTGCTGACGCCCGGCGAGAGTCCCCAGCCGCTGCCCGATGCGGCGCCGGCGCCCGCGGTCGGGCAGGCGGTCGCGCGCGAGGCGCTGCCGATCTCGATCGGCCGGGTCGATCTCGAGCGCGGCAACGTGAACTTCTCGGACTTCTTCGTGAGGCCCAACTACTCGGTCAACCTCACCGACGTCGCCGGCAGCGTGTCGACGATGTCGGCCGAGCAGGCCGGCAACATCTCGCTCGTCGCGCGCGTCGACCGGACCGCGCCGGTCGAGGTTCAGGGCCACATCCACCCGTTCGCAAAGGAGCTTTCGCTCGACATCACCGCGAAGGCGCGCGACGTCGATCTGCCGCCGCTCACACCGTACTCCGTCAAGTATGCGGGCTATGGCATCGAGAAAGGCAAGCTCAGCTTCGACGTGCGTTACCAGGTCGAGAACCGCAAGCTTTCCGCCGACAACCACCTGATCCTCGACCAGCTCACCTTCGGCGACCGCGTCGACAGTCCCACCGCGACCAAGTTGCCGGTGCTGCTTGCGGTCGCGCTGCTCAGGGACTCGCGTGGCGTGATCGACCTCCGGTTGCCGGTCGGCGGTTCGCTCGACGATCCGAAGTTCTCGGTCGGCGGCCTGATCGTCCGCGTGATCGTGAACCTGATCACCAAGGCCGCGACCGCACCGTTCGCACTGCTGTCCGCAGCGTTCGGCGGCGGCGAGGAACTGTCGACGATCGCGTTCGCCGCGGGCAGCGCCGCGATCGACGCCGACAGCCAGAAGCGCATCGACGCGCTGGGCAAGGCGCTCGCCGACCGCCCTGCGCTCAAGCTGGAGATCGGCGGGCACGCCGACCCGACCGCCGATCGCGAGGCGTTGCGCCACGCGGCCGTCGAGACGGCGATGAAGCGCGAGAAGATGAAGGTGCTCGTGAAGGAGGGGGCCGCGCCGCCGTCCCTCGACCAGGTCACCATCGGCGCCGGCGAGCGCGATCGGTGGCTCAAGGCGGCGTATCGCGAAGCGCCGCTGCCCGACCGTCCGCGCAACGCGATCGGCCTGCTGAAGGACGTGCCGCCGGCCGAGATGGAGGCGATGCTCTACGCCAAGGCCGCCGTCGACGACGACGCACTGCGCCTGCTCGCCAGCACACGCGCGCAGGCCGTCAAGGACGCGATTGCGGCGAAAGGGGTGGCCGGCGAACGGCTGTTCCTGATCGCCCCCCGGGTCGGCGACGACGCCGGCGCGAAGCAGGGACCCGCCACGCTGGCGCGGGCCGATCTCGCGCTGCGCCGGTAACGCCGCATCGACGGCCGCGACCGGGGGGGCCGTTCCGGCCAGCCCTGGGTCGCCGAAGCATGCCCGACCCGGCCCGGCGCCAGCCGGCGCCGCGCCGGGAGCGTCCCCCGCCGACGCGGGAATATTCGCGTTGACGCTTGCCGGACCCGGTCCTACTATCAGCCCTCCGCGGCCTTCAGGGCCGGTCGCCTTCCACGCGCCCCAGGGGAATCGGCATGTCGATGCTCCAAAGCTGGGCACTCGTCCTCGCTTCGCTGCTCCCGGCGCTCGCCTGCGCGGCCGACATCGGCGTCGCGAGCCTCGTGGAAGGGAACCCGCGCGTGCTGCGCGGCGCCACCTGGTACAAGCTGGTGCCCTGGGCGCGGCTCGAGGATGGCGACATCGTCAGCGTGGGTGAGCGCGGGAACGTCCTCGCCGAGTTCGCGGGTGGCACCGGCCTGAGCGTCGTCGGGGCCGGGTCGTTCTACCTCGAACCGAAGGCGGCCAGGGGCGCCGATGCCGGCGGGCCGCTGGTCATCACGGTTCCGGAGGGCTGGCTCAAGCTGGCGGCCAGGGCCCCCGGCGTCCGCGTGCGCCTCGCGTCGGCGGAAGTCACGTCGACAGAAGGGATCCTGGTCGCGCATGCGCAGGGACCGGCGCTCGAGCTCTTCGTCGAATCGGGGTCGGCCCGGCTCGCGGCGCTGCTCCCGAACGGCAACGCCGGGCCGCCCCGGGACGCGAAGCAGGGCGAGCATTGGTCGAACGCCGAGGCCGGCCGCTTCGTCGCGGTCGCCCGCGCGCCGAAGGCGTTCGTCGACACCATCCCCCGCCGGTTCCTCGATCCGTTGCCGAGCCTGGCGGCGAAGGTCCCGCCGGCGCCGGCGCTGGTCGCCGATGGCGACGTCAGCTTCGCGGAAGCCGAGCCCTGGCTCGGAGGCCGCGACGGCGCCGTTTTCGAGAAGCGCTTCGCGGTCCGCTTGCGCGATCCGGCGTTCCGACGCGCCGTCGAGCCCCGGATCGCCCGGTATCGCAGCTGGGACCGGATGCTGCATCCGGAGAAATACCTGCCCAAGCCGGCCGCGCCGCAGTAGGGCGGCGAAGTCCCGCGCGCGCGGCGCCGGGAAAACGCAAAGGAGCGACGCATGAAGCTCATCTGGAAATTCAACCTGGTGCTGTTGGGCATCTTCGTGCTCGGTTTCCTGGTCGCAGGCTACGTGTCGTGGAAGGCTTTGCAGGCCAATGCGCGCGAGGAGGTGCTGCAGAATGCCCGTTTGATGATGGAAGCGGCGCTGGCGTCGCGCAACTACACGACGACGCAGGTGAAGCCGCTGCTCGAAACGCAGCTCAAGTACCGGTTCGTGCCGCAGTCGGTGCCGGCGTACGCGGCCACCGAGCAGTTCGGCGAGCTGCGCCGGAAGCATCCGGACTACGTGTACAAGGAGGCGACGCTCAATCCGTCGAACCCGCGCAACCGCGCGACCGACTGGGAAACCGACGTCGTCAACGTCTTCCGCCAGACGTCGACGACGATGGAGATGATCGGCGAGCGCGACACGCCGACCGGCCGCGCGCTCTACCTCGCCAGCCCGATCCAGGTGAAGAGCAAGGCCTGCCTCGACTGCCACAGCACGGTCGACGCGGCGCCGAAGACCATGGTCGATCTCTACGGCAGCGCCAACGGGTTCGGGTGGAAGATGGACGAGGTGATCGGCGCGCAGATCGTCTCCGTCCCGATGACGGTCCCGGTCGCGCGCGCCGTCACGACTTTCAAGACGTTCATGGCGTCGCTCGCGGCGGTGTTCCTCGCGATCTTCGTCCTGCTGAACCTGATGCTCTACACGATGGTGATCCGGCGGGTGACGCGGCTCGCGGGCATGGCGGACGAGGTGAGCCTCGGCAACCTCGATGCCGGCGAGTTCAAGACCCGGAGCCGCGACGAGATCGGCACCCTGAGCGCCGCGATGGACCGGATGAAGACGAGCCTGGTCCAGGCGATGAAGATGCTGGACGCATGAAGCCGGCGCCTTCGAGGCGGCAGCGCGGAACGTGATGGCCGAGTTCGAGCGCCTCGGCAAGTACGAGATCCGCCGCGTCCTCGGCAAGGGGGCGATGGGCGTCGTCTACCTGGGATTCGACCCCTTCATCGATCGCCAGGTCGCGATCAAGACGATCCGCAAGGACACGCTCGATCCGGAGCTCGCCGCGCAGTTCATGACCCGCTTCAAGAACGAGGCGCGCGCGGTGGGGAGGATCACCCACGCCAACATCGTCGGCGTCTACGACTACGGCGAGGAAGGCGGCGTCGCCTACATCGTGATGGAGTACGTCGAGGGCACGGGGCTGCGCGAATACCTGACCCGCCGGACCTCGTTCGACTTCGCGCAGCTCGTGGCGCTGATGACCCAGCTGCTCGACGCGCTGGAATTCGCGCACCGCTGCGGCGTCGTCCACCGCGACATCAAGCCTTCGAACCTGATCGTCACGCCCACCGGGCTGCTCAAGGTCGCCGACTTCGGTGTCGCCCGCGTCGACATGTCGAACCTGACGCTGACCGGCATGGTGATCGGGACGCCGTCGTACATGTCGCCGGAGCAGTGCATGGGCAACGCGGTGGACCCGCGCTCCGACGTCTTCAGCGCCGGCATCGTGCTGTACGAGCTGCTGACCGGCCAGCGCCCGTTCGTCGGCACGCTGGAGTCGATCACCTACAAGATCTGCCACGAAGACCCGGTGCCGCCGTCGCAGATCGCGGGCCTCAGCATGCCGAACGAGGTCGACCGGCTGATGGCCAGGGCGTTGGCGAAGCGCCCGGCGGATCGCTTCCCGAGCGCCCGCGCGTTCCGGGACGCGTTGAACGAGGTCGCGCAGATCGGCGTGCCGGTGGCCGACGGCAGCGCGGCGACCGTGGTCAACATCGGCACGATCATGCTGCAGACGCCGGCGCCGCACTGGGACGACGACACGCTGACCACGGCGGAGCACGAGCTCGCCCGGTTCCTCGGCCCGATGGCGCGCGTGCTGGTGCGCCGGGCGGCGGCCAGGACCCACGACCGCGGCGAGCTGTGCGCGCTGCTTTCGGAGAGCATCGACGATCCCGACACGCGGCGGAAGTTCGTCGACAGCTTCGCCAAGTCTGCTGTCCACACCCACTCGGGTGCTGCGCACGCGTCGGGCTTGGGCGGCGGGGCGGGCAGCGGCACCGGCGGCGGGTCGGGCAGTGGCGCGGGCAGTGGCGCGGGCAGTGGCGCGGGCGGCGGCGCGGGCAGCAACTCGGCAAGCGGCGTCCGGGGAACGGGCGGTGCGTTCGTCGCCCAGCCGGGGCGGGCAACGGCGGGCGCCCCGCCCCCGGGACAGACGGCCTCGGGCGTGGCGCTCGATGCGGCCTACGTCGAGCAGGTCAACGCGCAGCTCGCCGTGTACCTGGGACCGATCGCGCGCGTCGTGACCAGGCGGGCGGCGCAGCGGGCGGTGAGCCGAGGCGAGTTCGTGCGCATGGTCGCCGACAATCTCGGCACGCAGGATCGCATCGCGTTCCTGCGGGAGCTGGGGTACGCGGAGCAGTAGGGCGCGCCCTACACCCGCGGCACGGCCGTGCGCGGCGCCATCCGCAGCTGCGCCGCCATCCGCTCCGCCGCGGGGGTCGCGTGCGCGAAGAAGCGCTTCAACCCCGGGCACAGGTAGTTGAGCCCCGGCTCGCCGTCCGGCGTGCGCAGCAGCCGGTTCTTCGGGCACTCGCCCCAGCAGTCCCTCAGGAATTCGCACTTCCGGCAGTACGCCGGCAGCGTCTCCGACTTCGCATAGCCGAACCTGACCTGCGTCGGCGAGAACACCATGTCGCCGAGCGACTTGTCGCGGACGTTGCCCAGCCGGTACTCGGGATAGACGTAATGGTCGCAGGCGTAGACGCTGCCGTCGTGCTCGATCGCCGCGCCCTTGCCGCAGTTCTCGGCGTGGATGCAGATCTGCGACGGCAGGCCCATGTGCTGGACGACCAGAGTCTCGCAGAAATTGACCAGCGCCTTGCCGACGTCGCGGGACAGCCACTCGTCCCATACCCTGGAGAGGAAGTAGCCGTACTCGTCGGGATCGACCGACCAGTCGGTCACCACCGAGTCCGGATGGCCGGGCCGCGCCTGCGGCGTGCCGACGACGGGCAGGCGCGCCGGGTCCCAGGTCTGCGGCGCGGTGGTCTCGAAGCCCCGGATCTCGACGATGGGGATGAACTGCAGGTACGTCGACCCCAGCTCGCGGCGCAGGAAGCGGTAGACGTCGAGCGGCCGCGACGCGTTGTAGCGGTTGACGCAGGTCAGCGTGTTGAACTTGACGCCGAAGCGCCGCAGCATCTTAGCCGCCGCGTACACCTTGTCGAACGTCGGCTCGCCGCGCTTGGTGATCCGGTAGTGGTCGTGGATGTCCTTCGGGCCGTCGATCGACAGGCCGACGAGGAAGCGGTGCTCCTTGAGGAAGCGCGCCCAGTCCTCGTCGAGCAGCGTGCCGTTGGTCTGCAGGTCGTTCTCGATCCGCTGCCCGGGCTTCGCGTGCTTCCGCTGCAGCGCGACGACCTTGCGGAAGAACTCCAGGCCCATCAGCGTGGGCTCGCCGCCCTGCCAGGAAAAGACGATCTCCTCGCCGGTCACGCTCTGGATGTAGTCGCGGACGAAGCGCTCGAGCAGCTCGTCGTCCATGTGCCCGCCGCCGGGGCCGCCCGGCAGCGTCTGCTTGGACAGGTAGAAGCAGTACGTGCAGTCGAGGTTGCAGGCCGAGCCGGCGGGCTTGGCCATGACGTGGAAGCGCCGCACGCCGCGCGTGCCCAGCCACTGGGGAGCGTGGTACTTGTCGATGTCGACGTACTGGTCGAGGGTCGGTCGGGACATGGTCGAATCCTGGGAGCGACCGTCAATCTAGCCCGAACCGCCGCGCCGACGCCTTGCCCGGGATCAACCTTGCGTCGCGCGTTCCCTGCGGCCCCCCGGAAATGGCGCCGGCAGGCCGGCGATCACTTCGGGAACATGAACTGCACCTGGGCGCGGATCTGCCAGTTCGCGCCGTAGTCCGGCCTGACGACGTTGTAGTACGCCGAGACCTGCGTATTCACCGGCAGCTTGCCGAAGTGGAAGATCTTGCCGACGCCGCCGCCCAGCGGCACCGTCCATTGCTGGCTGCTGTCGGCATCCCAGTTGACGGTCAGGACCGGCGCGGAGGTCAGGTAGAGCCCGTCCGGGAAGTTGTAATTCACGAACGGCTGGATCAACCCGTTGTTGTACGAGCCGCCCTGCTTGTTGCTGGTCAGCGACCAGACATTGTTGACCAGCGCGCCGTAGACCCACGGACTGCCGTGGTCGAGGTGCAGCACGACGACCGACGGTCCCAGGCCCCAGTTCTTGTTGCCGAGCTCGGAATTGCTGTTGGTCGGGATCTGCACCACCGGCCCCGCGCCCCAGATCCAGTGGCCCGGATTGGCGGGCGACAGGAAGGCTGTGAACACCGTGTCGCCGATGCCGTTCCGGCTGTCGATGCCCGGCCCCAGCGACGGCATCCAGATCACCGGAACGATCGTGCGGGTGATGATGTTCCAGTCCTTGTTGATCGAGATCGGGATCACCGGCTGGATGTTGAGGATGTTCTGCGTCCCCTTCTCCGGCCCGAAGTTGAGGTTGGTGTTGTTCTGGAACGGCACGCTGATCAGGTTGCCGACCGGGTTCTGCGCGAGCTTCGCGAGTTCCTCGGCGCTCAATTCGGCGTGCGCAGGGGCAACCGCGAGCGCCAGGGCGGCCGCGGCGCCGACGACGGCACTTGAATGGAGGTTCGTTCGCATGTTCACGCTCGCTTTGGTAAGTGTGGAAGGTGCGCAGGACCCGGCACCCACGACGCGCGCAACCGGCCCGCGCGGCTCCGCATCCTGGACCGCCGCAGCCGCAACCATATCGCAGACGGCCCGTTGCCGCACGTGCCGCGCGACGCGTGAGCGATGCGCGTGCGACGCCGGGCATGGTGGCCGACGGGGATGTCCCCCGTCCTGACGACGGTCGACCGGGGCGAGGGCGTGGCAGAATCCCCTCGGGCTCGCCGCGACCGGAGGATGTCGATGGAAGAGGTGCAGGTGTACGTGGAGGTCGGTCTTGGTGCGGCGCTGCTGGTCGGAGCGCTGCTGATCCACGGCCTCGGCATGTACCTCACCGAGCTGCGGTTCGAGTTCCACCTCCGGCGGGGGATATCCAGCCGCATGGCCCTGCAGGGCGCGCTGGGGGTGATGATCCTGATGCTGATGTTCACGCACCTGGTCGAGATCTACGCCTGGGGTGCGATGCTGTACGCGATCGGTGCGATTCCGAACCTGCGCGACGCCATCTACTTCGCGTCGGTCTGCTACACGACGCTGGGTTTCGGCGAGCACGTGCTGCCCGACAACTGGCGGCTGCTGGCGCCGATCATGGCGATGTCCGGCATGTTCGCGTTCGGCTGGACCACCGGGGTGCTGGTGACGCTGGTGGCGCGCGGTCACGCACTGGTGGCGGGGGTCCGGTCGCGGCATTGATTGACGGGGTATTCGCGCCGATACCGTTCTGGTCCCGGTCGATCCACATGGCGCGGCGAAAGAGGTAACATCCGCGCGTGGCGCCGCGCCATCGGCGTGGATTCGCCGGCATCGCCGGAATGCCCGATTGCGGTGCATCCAATCGAAACCGCACCAACAACAATGGAGTTTCCGATGTCAATTCGAGCCCCGATTCTTGCCAGCCTCGGCGCGGTGCTGCTGCTGGGCTGCCAGACCACTGCCCAGGTGCTCGACAGCCTGCAGCCGCAGGCGATCGCCGTCGCGACCCGCCGCGCGCAGTTCGAGATGAATTGCCCGGCCGCAGTCGGCCAGTTGCTCTCGCGCGAGGAAGTTCAGCCGGTCATCATGAACCCGCGCTTCGGCGGCGTCGTCCGCGCCGAGTACACCGTCGGCGTCACCGGCTGTGGCCAGCGCGCGACGTATCTGGTGATCTGCCCCGAGGACGGCTCCGGCTGCTTTGCCGCGGGCGGACGCACCGAAATTCGCTGACCGGGGAGGTCGACGTGAAGTCGCTCGCCTTCGTCGCGGTCGCGACGGTGATGGCGTGCGCGGCTCCGGCTCCCGGCGCAGGCGCAGGGTGCCGCCGACCCGGCACCTGCCGCCGCCGCGCGCGCGCCGCTGCCGGCCGATCCCTGGCCGCGCGTGGTCGACCTTGCCAAGGGCCAGGCGCTGGTCTACCAGCCGCAGATCGACAAGTGGGAAGGCAACCAGCTGTCGTTCCGGTCGGCCGTCGCCATCAAGCCCGTCGGCGCCAGGGAAGAATCGTTCGGTGTGATCTTCGCGACCGCGCGGACCCAGGTCGACCGGGTGACGCGGATGGTCGTGTTCGAGAACCTGAACATCACGAAGAGCAACTTCCCCGCGTTGCCGGATCGCGGCTCGGCGTACGCCGCCGAGCTGCAGAAGGAGGTCGCCGCCCAGGTGCGCAGCATCGCGCTCGACCGCCTGGAGGCCTCGCTGGCCGCCGCAGGAATCAAGCCGTCGACGGTCCCGGTCAGCAACGTGCCGCCGCAGGTGATCGTCAGCAACTCGCCGGCAATCCTGGTGCCGATCGACGGCGCGCCGGTGCTGAAGCCGGTCAGCGGCGACCCGCGGTTCCAGCGCGTCATCAATACGCGCGCGTTGATCGTGCAGGGGGGCTTCCGGCAGGAGTTCTACGTTCACGTCTACGACGGCTGGCTGTCGGCGGACTCGATCGGCGGTCCGTGGTCGCAGCCGCGGCGCGTCCCGCTGGGGCTCGATGACCTCGCGCAGAGTCTGGCCAAGTCGGGAGTCGTCGATCTCCTCGACGGCGGGCCCAAGGCGAACCCGAAGCCATCGCTCGCCGACGGCGTGCCGGCGATCCATACCTCGCAGACGCCGACCGAGCTGATCGTGTTCAGGGGCCAGCCCGACTTCGTTCCCATCGTCGGGACTTCGCTGCTGTGGGCGTCGAACACCAAGGCCGACGTGCTGATCGACACCACCAGCAGCCTCTACTACGCGCTGCTGGCGGGCCGCTGGTTCCGCTCGTCGGCGTTGACCGGGCCGTGGACCTTCGTCGCCAGCAACGCGCTGCCGGCGGACTTCTCGAGGATTCCCGTCGCGTCGCTCGCCGGCGCGGTGCTGCCGGCCGTCGCGGGCACGCCGCAGGCGCAGGAGGCGGTGATCGCCAACTCGATCCCGCAGACGGCCACGGTGCCGCTGAAGAACGGCCCGACGTTCACGCCGAACTTCGACGGCGTGCCGAAATACTCGCCGATCGCCGGCACGCCGCTGTCGTACGTCGTCAACTCGTCGGTGCCGGTGATCCAGACGGGGCCGGGCGCGTACTACGCGGTCACCGCGGGCGTGTGGTTCACCGCCCCCGCGGTCACCGGGCCGTGGACGATCGCGACGTCGGTGCCGGAGGCGATCTACACCATCCCGACCTCGTCGCCGATCCACTACGTCACCTACGTGCGCATCTACGAGGCGACGCCGCAGGTCGTCTACGTCGGCTACACGCCGGGTTACCTCGGCACGGTGGTCGAGCCGACCGGCACCGTCGTCTACGGCACCGGCTACGCCTACTCGCCGTGGATCGGCGCGGCCTGGTATCCGCCGCCGTACACCTACGGCCTGGCCGCACTGCCGGTCTACAACCCGTACGTCGGCTTCACCTACGGCTTCGCGATGGGGTTGGCGACGGCGGCGTGGACCGAACCGTACTGGGGCGGCGCGTACTTCCACCCGGGCTACTGGGGCGCGTACCCGTGCTGCGGTTCCGCCAGCGCCAACGTCTACGGGCATTGGGGCAGCGCGACGTATTCGGGCACACGCAGCTGGTATGCCGGCGGCGGCGTGGCCGGCACCCGGGCCAGCGGCAGCTACTACAACAGCCGCACCGGCACCTCGGGATCCTACGACGCGGGTCGCCAGTACAACGCGTGGACCGGCAATGCGACACGCGGCTTCGACCGCACGGTGAACGCACCGGCGGGCGGCTCGGGCAACGTCGCGCGGGCGGGCAACTACAACACCTACACCGGCCAGCGCTCGACCGGTTCCGCGGTCTCGGCCACCGGCGCCGGCGGCAGCAGCTACGACCGTGCGGGCGCGACGACCGCGGGCCCGGAGGGCGCCGCCCACGTCGGCGGTGGCTCGACCTACAACGCCAGGACCGGCACCACCAACACCTGGAGCAGCGCGAGCCTGGGCAACAACCACTACGCCGACGTCAACGGCAATGTGTACAGGAACACCGGCGACGGCTGGCAACAGCACGGCTCGGGCGGCGTCTGGGCCAGCGCGTCGGGCGCCTCGTCGTGGGGCGATCGCGAATCGCAGGCGCGCAGCTCCGGTGAAAGCCGTTGGGGCGGCGGAGGCGGCTTCGGCGGAGAGGATCGGTTCGGCGGCGGGCTTCGGTGGCGGCGATCGCTTCGGCGGCGGTGGCTGGGGCGGTCGCTTCGGTGGCGGTGGTGGCGGCTTCCGCGGCGGCGGCTTCCGTCGCTGAGCGCATTCAAGGCAACCTCAAGTCAACTTCAAGGAGATGAACTGATGAAGCGTGTTTCTTCGTACCTGTCCGTCGGCGCCCTCGCGCTGCTGCTCGGCGCCTGCGCCGCCCCGGGTCCGACGCCCGGCGAGATGGAGATCCGCAGCGGCGTGATCGAGCAGATCACGTCGGTGCAACTGGCGAGCAACCACGCGCCGGGTGTCGGCGCGGTCGTCGGCGGCGTGGCCGGGCTGGGCATCGGCAGCCTGATCGGCGGCGGCACCGGTCGCGACGTCGCGATGGTGCTGGGCACGATCGGCGGCGCGGTCGCCGGCAACGCGGTCCAGCGGCGCTACGATGCGCCGCAGCCCGGACAGCAGATCATCGTGCGCAGCTACCACGATGTGCTGGTTTCGGTGACGCAGCCGGTCAATCCGAACCTCCGGGTCGGCCAGAAGGTCTTCATCGAAGGCAGCGGTGACGGCGCGCGCGTCGTGCCGAGACAGTAACCGCGTCCGGCCTTCGCGGTGCCGGGGCCCGGGCTGCCGTCCGGGCCCCTTCTCATTGGCGCAGGCTCCGGCCCTGATGCGCGCGCGGCAAGGTCCGGACGCGGGCAGGATCGAAGTTCAGCGCATGCGCGCCTGCGCGGCCGCGAACGCATGGAAGTGATGGACCGGGCCGTGGCCGCTGCCGACCGCCAGCCGGCCCGACTCGCGGATCGCGGCGCCGAGCCAGTCCTTGGCGCGCCGCGCCGCGGTCGGCACGTCGGGTGACTGCGGCAGCAGCGCCGCCAGCGCCGAGGACAGCGCGCAGCCGGTGCCGTGCGTGTTCTTCGTGTCGATCCGGGGACCGCTGAGCTCGATCATCCGGTCGCCGTCGTGCAGCAGGTCGACCGCGTCGCCGGACGTCAGGTGTCCGCCCTTCAGCAGCACCCAGCGTTCGCCGTCGTGGGCCATCGCCGCGCGCAGTCGCTCGGCGGCCCGCTCCATCTCCTTGCGCGTTTCCGGCGCGCGGCCCTCGAGCAGCACGCCGGCCTCCGGCAGGTTGGGCGTGATCACGCTCGCCAGCGGCAGCAGCGACTCGCGCAGCGCGCCGACCGCCGCCTTTTCCAGCAGCGCGTCCCCGCTCTTGGCCACCATCACCGGATCGAGCACGATCCGCGCTGCCTGCCAGTGCGCGAGCCGGTCGGCGACGGTGCGGATCACGCCGGCCTGGCCGAGCATGCCGATCTTGACCGCGGCGATCGCGACGTCGGCGAACAGCGTGTCGATCTGCTGGGCGACGAACGGCGGCGGCACCGGAAACACGCCGGTGACGGCGCGCGTGTTCTGTGCGGTCAGCGCGGCGACGACGCCGCACGCGTAGGCGCCGAGCGCGCTGATGGTCTTGACGTCGGCCAGCACGCCGGCGCCGCCGGACGGATCGACGCCCGCGATGGCGAGTACGTTGGGAATGTCGGTGTCGCGATTCATGGCCTGTTCATCCTGCCGCGATGGCGGCATTCGTTAAGATACGCCTCCCTCACCGCTTCCCTCATCCCCCGCCGCCTCCATGCCGACTTCCGCCCCCAGCGTCACGACGCTGCATCTCGATCGCGCCCGCCGGCTGCTGCACGACGGTGCCGGTCGCGTGTTCGATCTCGCCTCGCACAGCTGGCAGCCGAGCGCGCCGGCCGGGCGGGTGCGCCGGCCGGGGCGGGCGAGGCGGTCGACGTCGCGACGGCGGTGGCCTGGCTGCAGCGCGAGAGCGGCCGGCCGGCGCGGCAGCCGATCGGCGTCATCGGCGGTCGGCACGCGACGCACTCCCAGCTTGCCGCGGCGCGCTCGCTCGGCGCCGGACTGGCGCGCATCGGGCTCGTCGTGCTCTGCGGCGGACGCGGCGGCGTGATGCTGGCGGTCTGCGAAGGCGTCACCGACGGCGGCGGCGTCAGCGTGGGCCTGCTGCCCGGCGACACCATCGCCGACGGCAACGACTTCGTCACCATCCCGATCGCCACCGGCATCGGGCTCGCGCGCAACGCGCTGATCGCCCGCGGCGCGCGTTGCCTGGTCGCGGTCGGCGGCAGCTACGGCACGCTGTCCGAAGTGGCTTTCGGCCTCCAGTACGGCAAGCGCGTGTTCGGTCTCGACGGCGCACCGGCGGTCGACGGCGTGCAGCAACTGCCCGACGCGGTCGCCGCGATCGACGCGGTGGCGCGCGTGGTGCTGCGAACTCGACCCGGACCAATGACCGCCGGCGGTGTGCGAAAATCCGGCGTCCTGACGTTGGCCACCCCGGCTGGCCACCCCGGCCGGCCGTCACCGCGTACACCCGATGCACCCGGCTCCGCGCCTGCACCAGAAAGGATTCACGATGCGTCCTGCCCGCCTTGCCGCCGTTGCCGCTGCCCTTGCGGCGGGGCTGGCGTTCGACTCCGCTGCGGCGGCGACAGCGACCGAGTGCCATACGCTCGCCGATGCCGCCGCACGCCTGGCCTGTTACGACCGCGCGACCGGTCGCGACGCCGGGGCGACCGCGCCGGCGGCTGCCCCCTCCGCACCAGCGACGACCGCGACCCCTGCGGCCGGAGCGGCGGGAGCCGCCGCTGCCGCGCCGGCCGCCGCCGCTGGCGCGACGGAAAAGGCGGCGTCCGCCGCCGTGGCCTTGCGTCCGTCGATGCTGGGTGAGCGCTGGGCGCTCGACCCCGCCCTCGGGGACCGGGATTTCGACCTTCGCTTCCACAACCCCAGCTACATCATCGGGCGCTGGTCGAACGAGCCCAACGACTCGCCGACCTCGCCGACGCTGGGCGGACTGCCGGGACCGGTGCCGCTGGACCACGTCGAGGCAAAGTTTCAGTTCTCGTTCAAGGCGCGGCTGTGGGAGGCCGACAGCCGCCAAGTACGCCGTCTGGGCCGCGTACACGCAGCAGAGCAACTGGCAGATCGCCAACGGCGACCTGTCGCGGCCGTTCCGCGAGACCGATTACCAGCCCGAGCTGATCTTCACGTACCGGCCCGACCTGGAGTTCGGCGGGTTCCGCTGGCGCCTGCTCAACCTCGGGCTCGTCCACCAGTCCAACGGCCGCGCCGAGCCGCTGTCGCGCAGCTGGAACCGGATCTATGCGCAGTTCGGGTTCGAGCGCGACAACTTCGCGCTGCTGGTGCGCCCGTGGTACCGCTTCAAGGAAGGCGCAGACAAGGACGACAACCCGGACATCACCGATTACTACGGCTACGGCGACATCGTCGGCCTGTACCGGACCGACCGCGGACACACGTTCACGCTGACGGGCCGCGGCAACATCCGCGAGCGCAAGGGCAGCGTCGAGTTCGAGTGGTCGACGCCGCCGCTGCTGGGACCGTTCAAGGGCTACTTCCAGGTCTTCAGCGGCTACGGCGAGAGCCTGATCGACTACAACTGGAAGCAGACCACGGTCGGCGCGGGAGTACTGTTGAACGACCTGCTCTGACGACACCGGCGCCGCCGGCGACCTGACTGTGGCGCGCCGCTGCCGGGGTGGCGCGGCGGTCCGGCGGCGGCCACCGCATCCCGGCGTCGCGGACGACGCGTCACGGACCGGGGGGCCGGCGGGGCGGATGCCGGTGCCAGCCGGTGTAGAATTCGCGCTGCCGCGGGTGTAGTTCAATGGTAGAACGGCAGCTTCCCAAGCTGCATACGAGGGTTCGATTCCCTTCACCCGCTCCAGCCTGTTTCCCGCGCCCCAGATCGGGGCATTCATATTGCAGTGCACAAATCGATGATTTCCCAGCAACAGAGCCCGGGAAGCGGCCCACCTTTACCGTGCAATTGTGCAGTGCACCATGTATTATGTTGCATGCGAAGGAGCATGCAATGCAGACCGTCATCTACGCCGGGCGCCAGCCCGGACCGCTGCGACGCCTGACCGCCGCGGCCAGAGGCCAGGTCGCGCGCCACTATCTCGCGCTCGAGCCGGAGGGCCGACGCCTTCGGTTCAACACCGAAATCCTCGACGAGGCCATCCGCAAGCACGTCGCCGCGCTCGATTTCGACCGGGACCTGATTCTGGGCTCCGAAGGCGAGGAGGGCCAGCTGGTCGCCGTCGTTCATCTCGCGCGGATCAGCGACACCGAGGTCGAGTTCTCGATCAGCGTGCTCGAACCCTGGCGCGGGCAGGGACACGGCCAGAAACTGACGCACCTCGGTCTGGCCGAGGCGGCCCGGCACGGCTTTCAGCTCGCGCACGTGCAGTTCATGTCGCAGAACCAGCGGATGGGCGCGATCATGAACCACTTCGACTCGACGCGCGGGCAGGCCGGCACCGAGCACTTCGTCCAGGTGCCGCTGCCGGCGAGCCTGGCGCGTCCGTTCCAGGCGCCGATCGGCCCGTTCGTGCCTTCGCTGGTCGCCTTCAACTAGGCGGCGCGGCTCCCTGCGGCGCCGCGGCGGAAGCTAGGACGCGAGGTCCTGGCAGGGCGACTGGACCAGCTTTGCCGCCGTGAAGCCGGTCAGCGTGCCGAGCGTTCCCGCCACGTAGCTTCCCGTCTGGCAGAGCACGCCGAGGACTCCGTTGGACCCCGTGTTGCTGTTGTTCGGTGCCTGCATGAACGCCGGCGACCCGACGTAGTTCGGGGAGAAATCGACGCTTCCGCCAAGCAGTACGCCGACTCCGTGGTCGCCGTTCGAGCTGATGTCGTTGCCGCCGATTTCGGCGGTGGAGTTCTGCCGCACGGCGATTCCGAAATTGGCCGCCAGCTTGATCACGTTGCCCGCGATCCTGGCCCGCGACGAGCCCTGCACCCAGATGCCGGCCACCCCGCTGCGGATGGAATTGGGGCTGGGCGCGGCGTCGGTGTCCTGGTTGAACCCGACCCGGACGTCCGAACCCCCGTCGACGAAGATGCCGTAGTTGCTCGTGGTGATGGTGGTGTTGGTCACCGCCGCGAACGACTGCTGGTCCACCCGGATGTTGGCGAGCCCGCCGGTGGCGATGATCATGTTGTCGATGACCGCGTTCGAGCCCCGGTTGACGTGAATCCCGTCGCGTCCCCCGTGGAGCGTGAAGTTCTGGATGAGGATGCCCTTGCCGCGGACGTTGATCGCCGGGATCGTGCCCGACGGCGCCAGGAGGCTGGGCGACACGCCGGTTCCGGTGATCGTCAGCCGCTGCTTTTCGTTGCGGATGAGGATGTTCTCCTCGCACTGCCCGGTGAACTGGATGACGTCGCCGACTCCGGCGGCATCGATCGCGTTCTGCAGGGGAGTGCCGACCCCGGGACAGGCCACGTTGATGATCGCCGCGAGGGCGTTGCCTGCGGCGAGCAGGGTGATGCAGGCGACGAAGCTGCCCCAGACAGAACCCGCTGATCTCATGCCGTGCTCCTCTCTTCGGTCCGGGTTCCGGTCGAGTCCGCCGCCGCGACGCGCCGGCTCGCGGCGGCCCCCGGAAGGCGCTCCGCGATCGTGCGCGTCGCGGGAGTATTCTGGCTTCGGCGCGGCCGGTCAAGCCGGGCGCGCGGCCCGGCCCGTCCTACGGCGCCGGAGGAGCCCCCGGGGACCTGCCGCCGCGCCGGTCCGGAATCGACGGACTGCGCGCGACCAGCATCAGCACGCCGAGCAGGATCAGGATCAGCGGCACGATGATCGACCAGCTGATGCGGTACTGGTCGTGCGCGAGCCAGCCCAGACCGATCGCGATCAGGAACGGGCCCGCCACCACCGAAGTCCGGGTGAAGCCGTCGATCACCAGCACCGCGATGCCGCCGGCGATGAAGCCGAGTCCGATCACCCAGTCCTTGTCCGGCAGCCAGCCCAGGTACCACACCAGCCAGACCACGCCGACGACGATCAGCGTGATCGGAAGTGCCGCGTCCCTCATCGTGTGCTCCCTCGGTCTCGGTGCGAGCGGTGACCCGGAACCCCGGACGCCGCGGGTGTCGCGCGCCGTCGGCGCAGACGTCACGCCGCGGTCGCGCAGGTAGTGCGCAGGCGGTGCGCAGGTGCCTGATCGGTCCAGCGCAGCATAGCAAGAACACCGTCACGTCCGGAAGGCTAGAATCGGCCGATGGATGCGACGACCCAATGGCTGCTGCTCGGGGGACTGCTGCTCTTCGCCAGCGTGCTCGCCAGCGTGTTCTCGGCGCGCCTGGGCTTTCCGCTGCTGCTGGTCTTCCTCGCCGCCGGCATGCTGGCTGGCGAGGACGGGCCCGGCAACGTGCAGTTCGACAACTTCGGGGCGGCGTACCTCGTCGGCAACCTCGCGCTGGCGGTGATCCTGCTCGACGGCGGCCTGCGCACGCAGCTTGCCACGTTTCGCGTCGCGTTCGCACCGGCACTGACGCTGGCGACCGCGGGCGTCGCGCTGACCGCCGCCATCGTCGCGGCGGCGGCGGCGGCGCTGCTCGGGCTCCACTGGCCGACGGCGCTGCTGCTCGGTGCGATCATCGGCTCGACCGACGCGGCGGCCGTGTTCGCGCTGCTGCGCAACGGCGGCGTGACGCTCAACGCCCGCGTCGGCGCCACGCTCGAAATCGAGTCGGGGATCAACGACCCGATGGCGATCTTCCTGACGGTCACGCTGATCGAGTGGATCCGCCTCGGCGGAGGCATGTCGGCGTTCGACATCGCGCGGACGCTGGTGGCGCAGTTCGGCCTCGGCGCCGCCGGCGGGCTCGCGGCCGGCTGGATCCTGCGCGAGATCCTGCGCCGCGCGGTGCTGGCGGAAGGCCTGTACGCGCTGCTGATCCTCGGCGGGGGGCTCCTCGCCTTCGCGCTGGTCGCCGCGGGCGGCGGCAGCGGCTTCCTGGCGATCTACCTGATCGGACTCGTCGTCGGCAACCATCGCACCCACGCCACCGAGCCGGTGCTGCGCGTGATGGACGGCCTCGCCTGGCTCGCGCAGGCGGGGCTGTTCCTGCTGCTGGGCTTGCTGGTCACGCCGTCCGCGGTGCTCGCGCGCGCCGGTCCGGCGCTGGCGGTCGCCGCGGTGCTGATGTTCGTGGCGCGACCGCTCGCCGTCGCGGCGCTGCTGGCGCCGTTCCGGTTCCCGCGCCGCGAGGTCGCCTACATCGCGTGGGTGGGCCTGCGCGGCGCGGTGCCGATCGTGCTGGCGATCTTCCCGGTGCTGTACGGGATTCCGGACGCGAAGCTGCTGTTCGAGCTCGCGTTCATGGTCGTCGTCACCTCGCTGCTGCTGCAGGGGATGACGCTGCGCCCGCTCGCGCGCGCACTGCGGCTGGAACTGCCGCCGGCCTATGCGCCGGAGGACCGGCACGAACTCGCGACCGACGGCCCCGGGACGCTGGAACTGCTGCAGTATCGCGTCGACCCGCGTTCGCGCGCCCTGGGGACCACGACGGCCGAGTTGCGCCTGCCCGCCGGAGCGCGGGTGGTCGCGCACTGGCGCGCCGGGGTGCAGCCGCCGCCGTCCGCGCCGCTCGAAGCCCGCGACGTCGTCGCCATCGTCAGCCCCGCCGGCGACGTGCCCACGGTCTCGGAGTCGCTGGCGCCGCTGCCCCAGGAGCACCGGTTCACCGCCGCCGGATTCTTCGGCGAGTTCGTGCTCGACGGCGACACGCGCGCGGCCGACGTCATCGCGGCCTACGGCCTGCCGCCGCTGCCGGGCGACGAACGCGACGCGTCGCTGGCCGCGCTGATCGCCCGGCGCGTGCACGGCCGCGTCGTCGTCGGCGACACCGTCAGCCTCGGCCGCGTGACGATGACCGCGCGCCGCGTCGAGGCGGGCCGCATCGTCGAGGTCGGACTCAAGCTGCCGCGTCGCTGACGCCGCGTCTGCCGCCCGGGGTACACTGCCTTGCTTCGCCGGCAGTCCGTTGCTCCCATGCCCTCCTCGCCGCAGTCGTCGTCCGCTCGTTCCCACGTGCACGTTCCGCTGGCCGCGGTCGGGCTGATCCTCGGCGCCACCGCGTGCTTCGCGATCCTCGACGCCGTGGTGAAGAACCTCGCGCCGCGCTACCCGGTCCCGCTGCTGGTGTGGGCGCGTTACGGCCTCCAGGCGGTGTTCATGGTGCTGTGGTTCGCGCCGAAGATGGGCTGGTCGCTGGTGCGCACGCCGCGGCTGACCGCGCAGGTGGTGCGCGGCGCGCTGCTGCTCGGTTCGAGCCTGTGCTTCTTCACCGCGCTCAAGTACCTGCCGCTGGCCGAGGCGACGGCGATCAACTACACGACGCCGGTGCTGGTGATCCTGCTGGCGGTGGCGCTGCTCGACGAGGTGATGACGGCGCCGCGTGCGCTGTTCGTCGTCGCCGGCATGGCCGGCATGCTGCTGATCGTGCGACCCGGGGCCGAGATGCTGCACGGCGCGGCCGGCTACGCGCTGGGTGCCGCGTGCTGCTACGCGATGTTCCAGGTGCTGACGCGCAAGCTCGCCGCCGAGGACCCGCGGGTGACGCTGTTCTATCCGGCGATCGTCGGCACGCTGCTGATGACGGCGCTGTGGCCGTGGTTCGGCCCCGGCGCGACGATGCCCTGGTTCGACGTCGCGCTGGTGCTCCTGACCGGCGTGCTGGGCACGTTCGGCCACTTCCTGCTGCTCAGCGCCTTCCGGCGCGCGCCGGCCTCGGCGCTGACCCCGTTCACCTACATGCAGCTGGTCTGGGCGACCGTCGTCGGCTTCCTCGCCTTCGGCCAGTTTCCCGACGGCTGGACGCTCGCCGGCATGGCGGTGATCGGTGGCAGCGGGCTGGCGCTCGCGCTGTACGAACGCCGGCGCGGGCAGGCAGCGCCGGCCGACGCCCCGACCGTCGACTGAACGCCGGTCCCGGCCCCCGTTGGCCGCTCACTCGGGCCGCCGCGCCCGCGTGTGGCCGCGTGTAGAATTGGCCTGACCACCCGACCAATTCCGACGCCCCCGAGGGCGCTTCAGGAGGAACGACACATGGACGCGAAACCGCGCATCGGCTTCATCGGCCTGGGCCTGATGGGCCACGGCATGGCGAAGAACCTCGTCACCAAGGGCTTTCCGCTGACGGTCCGGGTCAACCGCAACCGCGCGCCGCTTGCCGACATCCTGGCCGCCGGCGCGAAGGAAGTCGCGACCAACGCCGACGTCGCGCGCGCATCGGACATCGTGATCCTCTGCGTCACCGGCGCGCCGCAGGTCGAGGACGTCGTCTTCGGCAAGGACGGACTGGCGGCGGGTGCGAAGGCCGGCCTGGTCATCGTCGACACCTCGACCAGCGAGCCGGCGACGACGACGAAGATGCGCGAGTCGCTGGCGGCGCAGGGCGTCAAGTTCGTCGACGCGCCGCTCGCGCGCACGCCGGTCGAGGCGGAGGCCGGGCGGCTCAACATCATGGTCGGCGCCGACGACGCGACGTTCGCGCAGCTGAAGCCGGTGTTCGCCGCCTTCTGCGAGAACATCATCCACGCCGGTCCCGCCGGCCACGGCATCGTGCTGAAGCTGATCAACAACTTCGTCGCGCAGGCGATCTGCACGGCGACCGCCGAGGCCTGCGCGGCGGCCGCGAAGTCGGGGCTGTCGATCCGCAAGCTGCACGAGGTGATCTCGGCCGGCGCCGTCAACTCGGGGCTGTTCCAGATGATCGTCGGCCGGATGCTCGAGGGCGGCGACCTCACCGGCCTCAAGTTCACGCTGGTCAACGCCGCCAAGGACCTGCGGTACTACACCCACTTCACCGAGCAGATGATGCTGCCGTCGATCATCGGCGAGGCGGTGCACCAGAGCCTCGTCACCGCCAATGCGCTGGGCCTCGGCGACAGGTTCGTGCCGTCGCTGATCGAGGCGCAGGAGAAGATCGCCGGCGTGCAGATCGTGCCGCGCGGCTGACGCGAAACGGCGGCGCCGCGCCGGAATCGCACCCGAGTCGCGCCGCAGTTTGCGCCAGCGCAAGGAAATCGGCGCAGCGCCGCTTGCCACGGGCGCGGCGGTTGGGGCAGCATGGAGTCCGCCCCATCACCCCTCCCGGAACGCCGATGCTCGTCGAAGTCGTTGCCGGCCTTGCCGCCGGCGCCCTCCACGTCTGGTCCGGCCCCGACCACCTGGCCGCGGTCGCGCCGCTGGCGGTGCGCGGCCGGCGCCGGTCGTGGGCGGTGGGCATGCGCTGGGGCATCGGCCATTCGGCCGGCGTGGCTGCGGTCGCGCTGTTCCTGGTCTGGGCGCGCGATCTGGTGTCGCCGGAACTGCTGTCCGCGTGGGGCGAGCGCCTCGTCGGGGTGATGCTGGTCGGCATCGGCCTGTGGGGGCTGCGCACCGCGGCCCGCGCCCACGTCCACGAACACCGGCACGCGCACGGCGGCGAGGCGCACGCGCACTTCCACGTCCACGGGCACGGGCACGAGCCCGCGGACGGCGCGCCCGCATTGCGGACCATTCCGAACCACGTCCGCGCGGCGGAGGTGCCGTCGCACGCGCACGCGCACGCGGCGATGGGCGTCGGCATCCTGCACGGGGTCGCCGGCAGCTCGCACTTTCTCGGCGTATTGCCCGCGCTGGCCTTTCCGACCGCGCAGCAGGCGGTCGCGTACATCGCGGCCTACGCGATCGGCACCATCGCGTCGATGATGGCCTTCGGCGCGCTGATGGACGCTTTGACGGGGCGCGCCGGCCGCAACGGAGACCGCGCGTATCACGTCCTGATGGGCGCGGCTTCGGCGGTGGCCGCGGGCGTCGGCGTGTTCTGGATCGTCACGTCCTGACGCGACCGGGCCGACTCGTGCGATCATGGTGACCGTCCGGTGACCATCGCGGCGCCGGACGTGCCGATGCCCGCCGTCCCTTCCGCTCCGACCCCCGCCGACTACCTCGAATTCGCGTACCGGATCGCCCGGCGCGCCGGCGCCGTCGTGCTGCCGCATTTCCGCGTCGCCATCGACGTCGACGACAAGGGCACGACCTCGTACGACCCGGTCACGGCCGCCGACCGCGATGCCGAGGCGGTGATCCGCGCGGCGATCGCCGAGACGTATCCCGACCACGGCATCCGCGGCGAGGAGCACGGCTGGGAGAAGCGGCCGTCGAACTACACCTGGGTGATCGACCCGATCGACGGCACGCGCAGCTTCATCACCGGGCAGCTGCACTGGGCGACGCTGATCGCCTTGAACGACGGCGCCCGGGTCGTCGCCGGCGTGATCCACCAGCCCTACGTCGACGAGACGTTCCTCGCCGTCGCCGGCGGCCCGGCCGAGTGGCGGCGCGGCGGCGAAACGCGCCGGCTCGCCACCCGCCGCTGCGCGCGGCTCGCCGATGCGATCGTCGGCTGCACGACGCCGGACATGTTCGTCATCGAAGCGGAGCGCGCCGCGTTCGCCCGCGTGCGCGACCGCGTGCGGCTGGTCCGCTACGGCGGCGACTGCTACGCGTACGCGCTGCTGGCGGCGGGATTGATGGACATCGTCATCGAGTCGTCGCTGCAGGCCTACGACGTGCAGGCGCTGATCCCGGTGATCGAGGGCGCCGGTGGCGTGATCACGTCCTGGACCGGCGGCCGCTGCGAGGAGGGCGGCGACGTCGTGGCCTGCGGCGACCGGCGGCTGCACGCGGAGGTGCTGCGCGTGCTCGCGGAGGGCGGCGCCTAGCGCCGCACGGTGCCGGTGGCTGCCGCCGCGATGGCCGGAGGACGCTGCCGATGCGCCTCCTGATCCTCGGCGGCACGCGGTTCCTGGGGCGCCATGTCGTCGACGCCGCGGTCGCGCGCGGCCACCGCGTCACGACCTTCACCCGCGGCAACGAGCCGACGCACATCGACCCGGCGGTGGTGCCGCTCGGCGGCAACCGCGATCCGGCGATCGCGCCCGGGCTCGCGCCGCTCGCCACCGGTGAATGGGACGCCGTCATCGACACCAGCGGCTACGTGCCGCGGATCGTCGGCGCGTCGGCGGAGCTGCTCGCCGATCGCGCGTCCCGGTACATCTTCGTGTCGTCGATGTCGGTGTACGCCTCCGCCGACCGGCCGGGCCTCGACGAGTCCGCACCGCGCGCGGTGCTGGACGACCCCGCGACCGAGGAGATTCCGACGCACTACGGGGCGCTGAAGGCGGCGTGCGAGGACGCGGTCGGCTCGCGGCTGGGGACGCGCGCGACCATCGTGCGGCCGGGGCTGATCGTCGGGCCGTTCGATCCGACCGACCGCTTCGCCTACTGGGTCGCGCGCTTCATCCAGCCGGCGCTGCTCGGCGACCGCCCGGACGAGGCGGTGGTCCCGGCGCCGCCGGAGCGCCCGCTGCAGTTCATCGACGCGCGCGACCTCGGCGTGTGGCTGGTCGGCCTGGCGGAGCGCGACGCGCCCGGGACGTTCAACGCCGCCAGCGAGCGCGGCCACTTCACCTGGGGCGGCCTCGTCGATGCGCTGATCGCCGTCGCCCGCGAACGCGGCTTCGCGGGTCCCCGCGGGATTCCGGCGCCGCGCTGGCTCGACGACGCGACGCTCGTCGCACACCAGGTGGTCCCGTGGACCGGCCTGCCGCTGTGGCTGCCCGCGAGCGAGGCGGACCACGCCGGCTTTCACGAATTCGACTGCCGGCGCGCCCACGCCGCCGGCCTCGCCGAACGCGCCCTCGAGGACACCATCCGCGACACCGCCGACTGGCTCGCCGAGCGTCCCAACGACGGCGCCTGGCGCCTCACCCTCACCGCCGGCAGCGAGCGCGCGATATTGGGGCCGATATTGGGGTCAGGTCGAATTTAGCTCGGCGCGGGGTCTCGCGCGGGGATGCGCGACGACGACGCCATCATCGAATCATGCGATGGTCGCCCCGACAATCGCCCATCCGGCCGATGCGGCGTCGAGGTTTCGATCGGCTTCGGCGGGCACCGGGGCCCGGCTCCCGTTCACGCGCCGAGCGCGCGCTGCGCGCGCCGCCACGCGGCCGGGGGCTGGCCGACCAGGCGCTTGAACGCACGCGCGAACGCGGCCTCGGAGTCGTAGCCGACCTCCTGGGCGATCGTCGCGACCGTCGCGCTGCCTTCGCGCAGCAGCACCGCGCCGCGCTGCATCCGCCAGTTGGTCAGGTACTGCATCGGCGGTTGCCCGACCAGCTTGACGAAGCGCTCGTGCAGCGCCGAGCGTGACATCCCGATCTGGCGGCCGAGCTCGTCGATGGTCCAGGGCTCGGCCAACCGCTCGTGCAGCAGGCCGATCGCCCGCCCGACGTGGCGATCGCGCAGCGCGGCGAGCCAGCCCGAGGCGTCCGGGGGCAGCGCCTCGAGGTGGCGCCGCGCCGCATCGACGAAGACCATCTCGCTGACTCGCTCGAGCGCCGCCGCGCTGCCTGGCCGGTGCTGGCGCGATTCGGAAACCGCCTGGTGCAGCACCGGCGCGACCCAGGCGCCGACCCCGCCGGCGGGCAGATGCAGCAGTCGCGGCAGGGATTCGATCAGCGGATTGAACGGGCGCAGGTCGCAACCGATGAAGCCGCAGATGGCGATGGTGCTCGCCTCGCCCGGCGGCATCGTCGCGCCCGGCTCCACCCCGCTGCCGTGGTACGCGAGCGGGATCGGCTTGGGATCGTTGCGGGTCGCGAACACCCAGGCACCATCGTCGTGCGGCGCCCGCATGCCCGGCGCGCTCGACAGCACGTGGGCGTCGCCGCGCGGGAACATCACGATGTCGCCGCTGTCGAGGTGCACCGGCGGCACGCCGTCGGTCGCCGCCCAGCTGCCGCCCTTGACGATCAGGTGATAGCCAAGCACGTGCTCGGCGCCCGGCATCACCGCGTCGCCGATCTCGCGCGCCGCGGGCGACGCGGCCACCCACTCGTCGCGACAGCTGACGTAGTAGAAGACCGCGCCGCGCAGGCGCACGCTGCGCAGGACGTCGGACAACGGATCGTGCGTCATGGCGGAGGTGCGGCAGAGCCTCGATCAAGTGCGGCGGACGGGCGATCAATCGACGCAGCAACTTCGGACGCGCGGACAAATTTGCCCGATGCCGGGTAGAGCGTCAATGCCTGCGGTTCCGAACAATGGGCCTGTCGTCGCGATGCCGCGTCGACCGCCATTGCGGCGCACGGCCTGGACCGCAGGCCACAACCCATGCCCCGAGGAGCTTGCCCATGAGTCTCGTTCTCGACACCCGCCCGCCCGTGCCCGACTTCGCCGCGATCAAGCAGCGCCAGCAGGCCACCTGGGCAAGCGGCGATTTCGCCGTCGTCGGCACCACCCTGCAGATCGTCGGCGAGTCGCTCGCCGAGGCCGTCGATGTCCGCGCCGGCGAGCGCGTGCTCGACGTCGCCGCCGGCAACGGCAACGCGACGCTCGCCGCGGCCCGGCGCTTCGCCCAGGTCACCTCGACCGACTACGTGCCGGCGCTGCTCGACAAGGGGCGCGAGCGGGCGCGGGCCGAGGGCCTGTCGGTGCAGTTCCGCGTTGCGGACGCCGAGGAGCTGCCGTTCGACGACGACAGCTTCGACGTCGTGCTGTCGACCTTCGGCGCGATGTTCACGCCCGACCACCGCCGATCGGCCCGCGAGATGCTGCGCGTGCTGCGTGCGGGCGGTCGCATCGGCCTGGCGAACTGGACGCCGGATGGCTTCATCGGGCGGCTGTTCAAGGTGATCGGCGCCCACCTGCCGCCCCCGGCAGGGCTGCAGTCGCCCGCGCTGTGGGGCACCGAGCCACACATCGTCGAGCTGTTCGGCGCCAAGGCCGCGCGGATCCGCTGCGAGCGGCGGCACTTCAACTTCCGCTACCGCTCGGCCGCGCACTGGGTGCAGGTGTTCCGCGACTTCTACGGACCGACGCACAAGGCCTTCGCCGCGCTCGACGAGAAGGCCGGGACGGCGCTGGAGCGCGACATCACCGCGCTGCTCGAGCAGATGAACACCGCCGGCGCCGGCGTCGCTGGTAGTTCCCGGCGAGTACCTGGAGATCGTCGTCGCCAAGCGCTGAGGACCGTCGGGCGGGGGACGCGAACGACGACTGGACGTCGACCTCCGCCGGGGGCGCGAGCACCTTTCCCGGCAGGAGGTACGCGCAGCGATGGTGATACGGCGCGACCGCCGTCAGCGGGTCGTCCCGGGGCCGCCCGGCGCATGGATGGCCCGTGCCTCGGGCCATCGCCTACAATCAGGCGCTGCCCGGCGCTCTGCGCCGCACCTGCCCACCTCCCACGGAAGCGCCCATGGCCACCGTCCGCACCCCCGACCTCTGGGAAAACCCGCTCGGCACCGACGGCTTCGAGTTCGTCGAGTACGCGGCGCCGGACCCGGCCGCGCTCGGCCGCCTGTTCGAGCAGATGGGCTTCGTCGCGGTCGCGAAGCACCGCAGCAAGAACGTGCTGCTCTACCGGCAGGGCGACGTCAACTTCATCGTCAACGCCGAGCCCGACTCGTTCGCGCAGTCGTTCGCGCGCGTGCACGGGCCGTGCATCTGCGCGATCGCGTTCCGCGTGGCCGACGCCGCCAAGGCCTACCGCAAGTGCGTCGAGTTCGGCGCCTGGGGCGTCGAGGCGCGGCCGGGGCCGATGGAGCTGTCACATCCCGGCGATCAAGGGCATCGGCGACTCGCTGATCTACCTCGTCGACCGCTATCCCGGGGCGCAGGGCGACACCGGCGCCGGCGTGTCGATCTACGACATCGACTTCGTCGCGCTGCCGGGCGTCGACCAGCACCCGCGCGGGGCGGGACTCACCACCATCGACCACCTGACGCACAACGTGCACCGCGGCCGCATGGACGAGTGGGCGGGCTTCTACGAGCGGCTGTTCAACTTCCGCGAGGTCCGCTACTTCGACATCGAGGGCAAGCTCACGGGGCTGAAATCGAAGGCGATGACGAGCCCCTGCGGCAAGATCCGCATCCCGATCAACGAGTCCTCCGACGACAAGAGCCAGATCCAGGAATACCTGGTCGCGTATCGCGGCGAGGGCATCCAGCACATCGCGCTCGGCACCGACGACATCTACGCCTGCGTCGAGAAGCTGCGCCGCATCGGCGTCGACTTCCAGGACACGCCGGACACCTACTACGAGCAGCTCGCCACGCGACTCCCGGGCCACAAGGAGGACACCGCGCGGCTCGCCGCCAACCGCATCCTGCTCGACGGCGCGCCGGCGAAGGACGAGATGCTGCTGCAGATCTTCACCAAGACGGTGATCGGCCCGATCTTCTTCGAGATCATCCAGCGCAAGGGCAACGAGGGCTTCGGCGAGGGCAACTTCCAGGCGCTGTTCGAGTCGATCGAGCTCGACCAGATCCGCAGAGGGGTGCTGAAGGGCTGAGCGTCGTTCGGGACCGCACGGCCTCCGGTGTTGCGTTGCATCAACTTCGTGCGCGATGCCGCATGGCGACCGCACTTCGGCGCAACGGTCGCGCCTTGCGACGGCCAAAGCCGCCCCCATCTCGTTGATTGGACAGGAAAGGTGCGTTCCGACGCGCTTTCTGTCATAGTCATAGACTTTCCAGACGATCGGGTCTGTTAGTGCTTACTCCGCTCGGATTCTCGTTGCTGCGCCAGCTCGCCGACGGCGACTTCCATTCCGGTGAGGACCTCGCCGCGAAGGTGGGGCTGACTCGCGCCCGCGTTTCGCAGGTGCTGAAGGATGCCGAGGCCGCCGGACTGTCGCTGGAGCGGATCAAGGGCCGCGGATACCGGCTGCTGCATGCCCCCGACTTCCTCGACGGCAAGGCGGTGGCGGCGCGGCTGTCGACGCTCGCCGACGAGCGTCCGCTGCCGGCGCCGATCAACGTCGAGGTCGTCGACCAGATCGATTCGACCAATTCCGAACTCATGCGCCGGATCGCCCGGCGCGACGTCCACGGCGTCGCGCTGGCGGCCGAGTGGCAGAGCGCGGGCCGTGGCCGGCGCGGCCGTGCCTGGACCGCGGTCGCCGGGGGCAGCCTGACGTTCTCGCTGGGCTGGCGCTTCGAGCAGGGTGCCGGCTTCCTTGCCGGCCTGTCGCTGGCCGTGGGGGTGGCGGTCGCCCGCGCGCTCGAGGCCGAGGGCTTCGCCAACATCGCGCTCAAGTGGCCGAACGACCTCATCCACAAGCACCTCAAGGTCGGCGGCATCCTCATCGAGCTCAACGGCGACGCGCTGGGGCCGTCGGTCGCGGTGATCGGCATCGGCCTCAACGTGCGGCTGCCGGAGAGCGCCAAGGCCGACATCGCGCACCCGGTCACCGACCTCGCGCACGTCGCCGGCCGCCGCGCGCCGCCGATCGACCGCAACCGCCTGCTCGCGCGCCTCATCGCCGAACTCGCCCGCGTGCTCGACCAGTACGCACGCGAAGGCTTCGCGCCGTTCGCCGCCGAATGGCAGCATCGGCACGCGTACCAGGGCAAGCCGGTGAAGCTGCTGCTGCCCGACGGTGCCGCCGTGACCGGCAAGGTCGCCGGCGTGGATGCCAGCGGTGCGCTGGTGCTGGCCGACGGTCCGCGCCGCGCGCGCTTCCTGTCGGGCGAAATCTCGCTGCGCCGCGCCTGATCGACCGGCGGTCGGCCCCGGGCCATTCGCCGCACCTTCGCACATGTCCACGCTCGTCATCGACGTCGGCAACAGCCGGATGAAATGGGGCCTCGCGGGCCAGCGCGGGTGGGCGGTGCTGGGCGTCACCCCGAACGCCGAGATCGGCACGCTGGCGCTGCGCGAGTGGCAGAACCTGCCGCGACCGATGCGCGTGGTCGGCGTCAACGTCGCCGGCGAGGCCGCCCGCGTGCGCGTCGAGGCGCAGCTCGCGCGCTGGCGCGTGCATCCCGAGTGGCTGCTTGCCACGGCGGCCGGCGGCGGCGTGACCAATCACTACGCCAAGCCCTCGCAGCTGGGCGCCGACCGCTGGGCGGCGCTGGTGGCGGTGCGCAGGCGCGTGCTGGCGACGGGGTTGTTTCCGCCGCCCGCCGTGGTGGTCAACGCCGGCACCGCGGTGACCATCGACGCGCTCGATTCCGATGGCGCGTTCCGCGGCGGCGTGATCCTGCCGGGCATCCGCCTGATGCTGCAATCGCTGGCCGAGAACACCAGCGCGCTCAAGGTGCCGCCGGGGAGCTACGAGGACTTCCCCACCACCACGCCGGATGCCGTGTACTCCGGCGCCATCCACGCGGTCTGCGGCGCGATCGAGCTGATGCGCGGACGGATCCGGCGCGAGGACGTCGCGGTCCGGTGCTTCGTCGCGGGCGGCGCCGCGCACGAGATCGCGCCGCACCTTACCGGGCCGGTCGAGGTCGTGGATAATCTGGTGCTGGAAGGCGTGCTGGCGCTGGCCGAAGGCGGCTGAGGCGACGGCCCGCCCGACGCCCTCCATGCGCACGCTCGTCTTCCTTCTCCTCCTCGCCAACCTGACGCTGTTCGGCTTCACCCGCCTCGACACCGCGGGCCGCGGCGAGCCGCAGCGACTGGTCGAGCAGGTCCAGCCCGACAAGATCAAGCTGCTGACGCCGCAGCAGGTCGCCGCCCTCGGTCCCGCCAAGGTCGCGGCGCTGGCCGACGTCTGCGTCGAATGGGGGCCGTTCTCCGACGCGGAGCGGACGAGGGCGCTGGGCGAACTCGAGCCGCTGGGCCTCGGCCGCCTGCTCACCCAGAAACGGACCGAGTCGCCCACCGCGTTCTGGGTCTACCTGCCGCCATTCCCGACCAAGGCCGCCGCGGACAAGCGCGCGACCGAGCTGCGCAGTGCCGGCCTGCGCGACCTCTACGTCGTCGACGGCGGCTCGCAGCGGCTCGCCATTTCGCTGGGCGTGTTCCGCACCGCGGAAGCGGCGAACGTGCACGTCGCGGACCTCGCGAAGAAGGGCGTCACCGGCGCCCGGGTCGGCGAGCGCGCGCAGGTCATCGTGCAGACGCTGCTGGTGATCCGCGATCCGCCGCAGGCTGCGGTGACCAGGCTGCGCGAGATCGCGCCCGCGTTTCCCGCCGCCGAACTCAAGGTCGGCGCCTGCGAGCGCCCGGGCTGAGGTGTCCGTCGAGCTGCGGCAGGCCGCGGGTCCGGCCGACCTGGCCCTTGCGCGCGCGCTGTTCGAGGAATACGCGGCGTGGCTGGGTGTGGACCTGTGCTTCCAGGGATTCGCCGACGAACTGGCGACGCTGCCGGGTGCCTACGCGCCGCCGCGCGGCCGACTGCTGCTCGCCGGCGAACCGGACGACGCGTTCGGCTGCGTCGCGCTTCGTCCGCTGCCGGTGAAGGGCGAAGGTGTCGCGTCGACCGCGATGGCGGGGGCGGTAACCGCGGCGCCGGTCGGCGAGGTGAAGCGGCTGTACGTGCAGCCGCGTGCGCGAGGGCAGGGGTGGGGCTCGCGGCTGGCGCGCGCGCTCGTCGACGACGCCCGCGCGATCGGTTACCGGGAATTGGTGCTCGACACGCTCGACTGGATGACGCCGGCGCGTTCGCTGTACGCGAGCCTGGGCTTCGTCGAGTGCCCCGCGTACTACGACAATCCGCTGCCGGGCGTGGTCTACATGCGCCGCGCGCTGTAGCGGGCACCGCGGGGTTTGCCGGAGCGCGGCGGGCGCCCGGGCCGGAGTCGACGACGGTGGGCGTGCCGGCGGTCAGCCGGCGGTCAGCCGGTCGATGGCGGGACGCGGGCCGCGACCGTCCAGGCTTCGGCGTCGCCTGCCGCAGCGCCGGGCGCCGGGCCGATCTCGATGTCGACGAAGCCCGCCGCCAGCAGCAGCGCCGTGATCGCGTCGGCGTCGTACCAGGTCACGGCAAGGCGCTCGTCCTCGCGCGCGACGATCGCCGCGCCCTCGCGCCGCTCGTAGCGGTTGCGCCAGGCCATCCGGCGGCCTTCGGCGTCCACGTCGATCTCGGAGCGCAGCGTGATCCGCCCACCGTCGGCGAGCGTCACCGCGCGCACTTCGACGACCAGTCCTCCCGGCGGATGCGCCGCCTCCGCGGGCACGAACAGCTGCATCAGCAGCCGTCCCGGCGGCACGAGATGGGCGCGCACGCACTCGAGCGCGCGCTTCGCGGCCTGCGGGTCGACGAGCAGCTGGAACGAGCCGGCGGCGACGAACGCGGCGGCGTAGCGGAACGGCAGATTGAGGGCGGTGACGTCCTGCCGGAACAGCATCGCCCGGGCGCCGGCCGCGCCGAGGCGCTGCTCGCAGCGCGCGAGCATCGCGGCCGAGGCGTCGACGCCGTGCAGGTTGTGGCCGCGCTCGACCAGCGGCAGCAGCAGGCGGCCGGAGCCGCACATGACGTCCAGCACCGCTCCCGCGTCGCGCGGAAGTCGCGCGTCGTACCACGCGATCTCTTCGTCGGGCGCGCTCGGCTTGTCGGCGTCGTAGAACGCGGCGCACAGCGGTCCATAGGACGATGCCGGCGGCGTTCGGTGCGAGGGCGTTCTCTGCACGGGCTCGGAGGCGTTAAGGGCGGGGTTCGACCGGGTGGCCGATGGCGCGTAACCGGGGACGGTGGTGCAATGGGAGTGTCGGCGACTCTGCAGGCGGACGAAGCTGGCGGTTGACGTAAATTCGACCTGACCCCGAATTGGGTCAGACGCGTTCGATGATGACGGCGATGCCCTGGCCGACGCCGATGCACATGGTCGCCAGCGCGTAGCGGCCGCCGCGCCGCTGCAGTTCGTACATCGCCGTCGTGGCGAGCCGCGCGCCCGAGGCGCCCAGCGGGTGGCCGAGCGCGATGGCGCCGCCGTTGGGATTCACGTGCGCGGCGTCGTCGGGCAGCCCCAGGTCGCGGGTGACGGCGAGCGCCTGCGCGGCGAATGCCTCGTTGAGTTCGATGACGTCGATGTCGCCGATGGCGAGGCCCGCGAGCGCCAGCGCCTTCCGCGACGCCGGCGCCGGCCCGAAGCCCATGATCCGCGGCGCGACGCCGGCGACCGCGGCGGCGACGATGCGCGCGCGCGGCGTGAGCCCGTGGCGCTTCGCCGCGTCGGCCGACGCGATGATGGTCGCGCAGGCGCCGTCGTTGACGCCGGACGCGTTGCCCGCGGTCACCGTGCCGTCGGGGCGGACGACGCCCTTCAGTCTTGCGAGCGATTCCAGCGTCGTCGCGCGCGGATGCTCGTCCTGCGCGACCACCACCGGGTCGCCCTTCTTCGCCGGCAGCGTCACCGGCACGATCTCCTCGGCCAGCCGGCCCGCGGCGATCGCCGCCGCGGCGCGCTGCTGCGAGCGCAGCGCGAAGGCGTCCTGGTCCGCGCGCGCGATGCCGAACTGCGCGGCGACGTTCTCGGCGGTTTCCGGCATCGAGTCGATGCCGTGGCGTTCCTTCATCCTCGGATTGACGAAGCGCCAGCCGATGGTCGTGTCGGCGATGGCCGCCGCGCGCGAGAACGCCTCGGTGCTCTTCGCCAGCACGAATGGCGCGCGCGACATGCTCTCGACGCCGCCCGCGATGACCAGCGACTGCTCGCCCGACCGGATCGCGCGTGCGGCGATGGCGATGGCGTCGAGGCTGGACCCGCACAACCGGTTGACCGTGGTGCCCGGCACGGTCTCGGGCAGGCCGGCGAGCAGCAGCGCCATGCGGCCGACGTTGCGGTTGTCCTCGCCGGCCTGGTTGGCGCAGCCGTAGACGACGTCGTCGACAGCGGCCCAGTCGACGCCGGGATGGCGGGCGATCAGCGCCGCCAGCGGCAACGCGGCGAGATCGTCGGTGCGCACCGACGCGAGCGCGCCGCCGTAGCGGCCGATGGGGGTCCGGATCGCGTCGCAGAGAAAGGCGTCGGGCATGGGATTTCCGTGGCGGGGAGTGGGTGTCGGGTTCGTCGAAGGACGTATTGTGCGGCCGGCGATGGCGAACTCAATCGCCCGGGGCCGTCGCGGCAGCGGCGCGCGGCGGCACGAGCGGCACGCCGGTCAGCCGCTGCAGCTCGTCGAAGGCGAGGCCGTCGACGATCTCCAGCACCGCGAGGCCGTCCGGCGTCACGTCGATGACGGCGAGGTCGGTGAAGATGCGGTTCACGCAGGCGAGGCCCGTCAGCGGGTACGTGCAACGCTCGACGAGCTTGCTCTCGCCGGACCTGGTGAGGTGATCCATCATCACGTAGACGCGCCTGGCGCCGATCGCCAGGTCCATCGCGCCGCCGACGGCGGGGATCGCGTCCGGCGCGCCGGTGTGCCAGTTGGCGAGGTCGCCGCGCACCGACACCTGGAACGCGCCCAGCACGCAGAAGTCGAGGTGGCCGCCGCGCATCATCGCGAACGAGTCGGCGTGGTGGAAGAACGACCCGCCGGGCAGCAGCGTGACCGGCTGCTTGCCGGCGTTGATGAGGTCGGCGTCCTCGTCGCCCTTCGCCGGCGCCGGGCCCATGCCGAGCACGCCGTTCTCGCTGTGCAGGAAGATGTCGCGATCGCGCGGCAGGTGATTGGCGACGAGCGTCGGCGCGCCGATCCCCAGGTTGACGTACGCGCCCTCGGGGATGTCGCGGGCGACCCGCGCGGCGATCTGGTCGCGGCTGTAGCGCTTCATCGGCGGCGGGTCCCCGGCAGCGCGGACGCGGGATTCATGCGGCGGGGGCCCGCGCCGCGCCGCCGGGCACGACCACGACCCGCTCGACGAAGATGCCCGGCGTGACGATGGCCTCGGGATCCAGCGCGCCCAGCGGCACGACCTCGCGCACCTGGACGATGGTGTGCTTTGCCGCCGACGCCATGATCGGGCCGAAGTTGCGCGCGGTCTTGCGGTAGACGAGGTTGCCCCAGCGGTCGGCGCGATCGGCCTTGATCAGCGCGAAATCGGCGTGGATCGGGTACTCCAGCACGTAGTTGCGGCCGTCGATGACGCGCGTCTCCTTGCCGTGCGCGAGCTCGGTGCCGTAGCCGGTGGGCGTGAAGAACGCGCCGATGCCGGCGCCGGCGGCGCGGATGCGCTCGGCGAGGTTCCCCTGCGGGACCAGCTCGAGCTCGATCTCGCCGGCGCGGTACAGCGCGTCGAACACCTGCGAGTCGACCTGGCGCGGGAACGAGCACAGGATCCTGCGCACGCGCTTCGCCTTCAGCAGCGCGGCGAGGCCCGTCTCGCCGTTGCCGGCGTTGTTGTTGACGATGACGAGGTCGCGCGCATCCTGGTCGATCAGCGCGTCGATCAGCTCCGACGGCATGCCGGCGGTACCGAAGCCGCCGATCATCACCGTCGCGCCGTCGGTGATCGAGGCGACGGCTTCGGCGGCGGTGGCAACGGTCTTGTCGATCATGTCCGGGCCGCGAGAGGCGCTGGGGTGGGGCGTCGCCGGACGCGATCGGCCGCGACCGGCGACGCGCGTCGGGCAGCGGGCGCACGGTGGGGCGATTCTGGCACGCGCAAGGCGCGCGTGTCGACGCGGGCGGCCAAGGCCGCCGCCGCAGCGAGCGGCGTTCAGGTCGGCGGCGGGTCGCGCTCTACAGCTGCTCCCAGGGCAGGCCTTCCTGACGCCAGCCGCCCTGCGTTCCCCGGTGGTGGTGCTCGTCGAGCGGACCCTCGAAGCCCTCGAGCACGTTGTAGACGTCGCTGAATCCCGCCTTCTCCAGCGCCTGTCCGGCGTCGATCGAGCGGTGACCGCTGCGGCAGATCAGCACCACCGGCCGGTTCATGCTGGCGACCTTCTTCACCTGCCCGACGAAATGGGGGTTGATCTCCCAGTCGGGGCCGTCGTTCCAGGCGACGTGGTGGGCGCCGACCGGGTGGCCGACGAAGAAATACTCCATCTCCGACCGGCAGTCGATGAAGACGGCCGACGGATTCTGGTGCAGCAGCTCGTGCGCCTCGCGCGGTTTCAGGTGTTTCATGGGACGGCAATCTAGCATGGACGCGGCGCCCGCGTTATGGCGGCTGGTTCGGCCGTTATAACCTCGTTCGCCCGTCCGTCCGCCCGTCCGCCGCGGCTGGCCGCGCCCGCGGGCGATGCTAGAATCCTCGATTGCCCACGGCGCCCCGCGTCGTCGCCCCGCCAACCGCGCCCGATCGCCATGCAACCCGACCGCACCGCGCTGCTCACGCGCCTCCTCCGCGAGCGCATCCTCGTCCTCGACGGCGCGATGGGCACGATGATCCAGACGTACAGGCTCACCGAGTCCGACTACCGCGGCGTCGGCGACGCCCACGCCGCCGTCTGCCTCGCCGGGCACTCGCACGACGTCAAGGGCGACAACGACCTGCTGGTGCTGACCAGGCCCGACGTGGTCCGCGCGATCCACGACGCGTACCTCGAGGCGGGCGCGGACATCATCGAGACCAACACCTTCAACGCGACGTCGATCGCGCAGGCCGACTACGGGCTCGAGGGGCGGGTGCGCGCGATCAACGCGGCGGCGGCCCGGATCGCGCGCGAATGCGCCGACGCGTGGACCGCGCGGACGCCGGACCGGCCGCGCTTCGTCGCCGGCGCGCTCGGCCCCACCAACCGAACGGCGTCGATCTCGCCCGACGTCAACGACCCGGGCGCGCGCAACGTCACCTACGACGCGCTGGTCGCGTCCTACGGCGAGGCGATCGAGGGCCTGGCCGAGGGCGGCGCCGACCTGCTGCTGGTCGAGACCGTGTTCGACACGCTCAACGCCAAGGCCGCGCTGTTCGCGATCGACGCGTTCTTCGAGCGCGCCGGGCAGCGCCTGCCGGTGATCGTGTCGGGAACGATCACCGACGCCTCCGGCCGCACGCTGTCGGGACAGACGGTCGCCGCGTTCTGGAACTCGGTCCGTCATGCGCACCCGCTCGCCGTGGGCCTCAACTGTGCCCTGGGCGCAGCGCTGATGCGCCCGTACATCGAGGAACTGTCGCAGGTCGCCGACACCTTCGTTTCCTGCTATCCGAACGCCGGCCTGCCCAACCCGATGTCGGACACCGGCTACGACGAGACGCCGCCGCAGACCTCGAAGCTGCTGGCCGAGTTCGCGCACGCGGGCTTCGTCAACCTCGTCGGCGGCTGCTGCGGGACGACCCCGGCGCACATCCGCGCCATCGCCGACGCGGTGCGGACGCTGCCGCCGCGCCGGCTGCGCGACGCGGACGGCGCCGCCGCAAGCGACACCGAATCCGTGGCTGCCTGAGTGCGCGGCCGCGCTCCACGCTGCCACGTTTCCTGCCGCCGCGCCACCCGGCACCGCGCTCCATGACGCCGATCACGCCACGCATCGATTCGCCCTTCGAGCCATGACCTCCCGCCGCGCCATGCAGCTCGCCGGCCTCGAGCCGCTCGTGATCGGCGACGACTCGCTGTTCGTCAACGTCGGCGAGCGCACCAACGTCACCGGCTCGCGGGTGTTCGCGAAGCTGATTCTCTCGGGGGACTTCGCCGGGGCGGTCGAGGTCGCGCGCCAGCAGGTGCAGAACGGCGCGCAGGTCATCGACGTCAACATGGACGAGGCGATGCTCGACTCGAAGGCGGCGATGGTCCGCTTCCTGAACCTGATCGCCTCGGAGCCCGACATCGCGCGGGTGCCGGTGATGATCGACTCGTCGAAATGGGAGGTCATCGAGGCGGGCCTCAAGTGCGTCCAGGGCAAGCCCATCGTCAACTCGATCTCGCTGAAGGAGGGCGAGGCCGAGTTCCTGCGGCAGGCGAAGCTGGTCCGCCGCTACGGGGCCGCGGTGGTCGTGATGGCCTTCGACGAGAAGGGCCAGGCCGACACGCTGGAGCGCAAGACGTCGATCGCGCGCCGCTGCTACGACCTCCTCGTCGACCGGGTCGGCTTCCCGCCCGAGGACATCGTCATCGACCCCAACGTGTTCGCGATCGCCACCGGCATCGAGGAGCACGACAACTACGCGGTCGACTTCATCGAGGCGACGCGCTGGATCCGCACGCACCTGCCGCACGTCAAGGTCTCCGGCGGCATCTCCAACGTGTCGTTCAGCTTCCGCGGCAACGACCCGGTGCGCGAGGCGATCCACACGGTGTTCCTGCTGCACGCGATCCGGGCCGGACTGACGATGGGCATCGTCAACGCCGGGCAGCTCGGCGTGTACGACGAGCTCGACCCCGAGCTGCGCGAGCGGGTCGAGGACGTCGTCCTCAACCGCCGCCGCGACGCCACCGAGCGGCTGGTGACGTTCGCCGAGACGGTCAAGGGCAAGGCGAAGGACCCGGCAGAGGAGCTCGCCTGGCGGCGGGAGCCGGTCGCGGCGCGCCTGACCCACGCGCTGGTGAAGGGCATCGCGACGCACATCGTCGAGGACACCGAGGAAGTGCGCGCCGCGATCGCCGCGCGCGGCGGCAAGCCGATCGAGGTGATCGAAGGCCCGCTGATGGACGGCATGAACGTCGTCGGCGACCTCTTCGGCGCCGGCAAGATGTTCCTGCCGCAGGTGGTGAAGAGCGCGCGGGTGATGAAGCAGGCGGTCGCGCACCTGATCCCCTACATCGAGGAGGAGAAGCGGCGCTCCGGCGCCGCGTCGCAGTCGAAGGGCATGATCGTGCTGGCCACCGTCAAGGGCGACGTCCACGACATCGGCAAGAACATCGTCGGGGTCGTCCTCCAGTGCAACAACTTCGACGTCGTCGACCTCGGCGTCATGGTGCCGGCGCAGAAGATCCTCGCCGCCGCGCGCGAGCACAACGCCGACGCCATCGGCCTGTCCGGCCTGATCACGCCCTCGCTCGAGGAGATGGCCCACGTCGCCGGCGAGATGCAGCGCGAGGGCTTCACCTGCCCGCTGCTGATCGGCGGCGCCACCACGTCGCGCGTGCACACCGCCGTCAAGATCGCGCCGCACTACGACGGTCCGACCGTCTACGTGCCCGACGCTTCGCGCGCCGTCGGCGTCACGACCAGCCTGGTCTCGCCCGAGCAGCGCGACCGCTACGCGGCGGAGATCGCCGCCGACTACGACAGGATCCGCGTCCAGCACGCGCAGAAGAAGGGCCCGGCGCTGATCGGTCTCGCCGCGGCGCGCGCCAACGCCTTCCGGGCCGACTGGTCCCGCCATGCGCCCGCGGCGCCGACGTTCGTCGGCCGGCGCGAGCTGCGCAACGTCGACCTGTCGCTGCTGGTCCCCTACATCGACTGGGGCCCGTTCTTCCAGGCCTGGGAGCTGGCCGGCCCGTTCCCGGCGATCCTCGACGATCCGGTGGTCGGCGAGGCGGCGCGCACCGTCCACGACGAAGGCCGCACGATGCTCGCGCGCATCGTCGACGGGCGCTGGCTCACGGCGAGCGGCGTCGTCGGCATCTGGCCGGCGAGCGGCGAGGGCGACGACATCGTGCTGTGGACATCCGAGGCCCGCGACACGCCGGCCCTCACCTGGCACGGCCTGCGCCAGCAGAACGAGCGGCCGTCCGGCAAGCCCAACTACGCGCTCGCCGACTTCGTCGCGCCGAAAGCCTCGGGCGTCGCCGATCACGTCGGCGCGTTCGCGGTCACCGCGGGCCTCGGCGGCGAAAAGAAGCTGGCCGAGTTCGCCGCGAGGCACGACGATTACAGCGCGCTGATGTTCAAGGCGCTGGCCGACCGCCTGGCCGAGGCGTTCGCCGAGTGGCTGCACGCCAAGGTGCGGCGCGAGCTGTGGGGTTACGCGGCGGACGAGGCGCTCGACCTCGCGGCGCTGGTGCGCGAGGAGTACCGCGGCATCCGGCCCGCGCCCGGCTACCCGGCCTGCCCCGACCACGCGGTCAAGGCGCCGCTGTTCGAGCTGCTGCAGGCGCCCGCCGTCGGGATGACGGTGACCGAGAACTACGCGATGCTGCCCGCCGCCAGCGTGTCGGGCTTCTACCTCGCGCACCCCGACGCGCGCTATTTCGCCGTCGGCCGCATCGGCGAGGACCAGCTCGCCGATTTCGCGCGCCGCGTCGGGATACCGCTCGACGCCGCGCGCCGGCGCCTCGCCCCGAACCTCGGCTGAACGCAGGCTTCGCCGCCGCGCGCGCGCCCGTCGCCGGCATCCCCGGACCGGCCCCTTGCGCCGGCCGCGTCCCGGGTGTCCAATCCGCGTTCGTGCTGCAGGAGGACGAACACGATGACCGCTGAATCGAAGTGGCGCCTGCACGGCGTGCGCGTCGTGCGTTCCGGCGAGCTCGACCCCAACACCGCGCAGACGCCGGGCATGAATCGCGCGGCCGCGGTCACCCACGCGCGGATGGGCGCGGAAAAGCTCTGGGCGGGCACCGTCGTCATCCACCCGAAGGCGAAGACCGGAGCGCATCACCACGGCCCGGTCGAGAGCGTCATCTACGTCGTGTCCGGCCGCGCGCGGATGAAGTGGGGCGATCGGCTCGAGTACATCGCGGAGGCAGGCCCGGGCGACTTCATCTACGTGCCGCCGTTCGTGCCGCACCAGGAGATCAACGCCAGCGACACCGAGCCGCTGTCCTGCGTGCTGTGCCGCAGCGGGCAGGAGCCGGTCGTCGTCAACCTCGACCTGCCCAACGTCGAGGCCAATCCCGAGGCGGTGCACTGGGTCGACAACATCCACCCGGCGCCCTGAGGCCGCGACAATCACTTGTCACCCACGTCACGCACCACCCACCCTGGAGGAACGCCCCATGAAGGCATCGATCGGTATCGGGCGCACTGCCGGCGCCCTCGCGCTGGCGCTCGGCGCCGCGCTCGCCCCGCTGGCCGCCGGCGCGCAGGCGTACCCGGACAAGCCGGTCCAGTACATCATCCCGTTCCCCGCGGGCGGCGAGTCGGACATCGCGGCGCGGCTGCAGCAGGTCGTGTTCAAGCAGAAGTACGGCCAGGACATGGTCGTCGTCAACCGCGCCGGCGCCGGGGGCGGCCTGGTCTGGGCGCAGCTCAATTCGCTGCCCGCCGACGGCTACACCATCGCCGGCATCAACCTGCCGCACATCGTGCTGCAGCCGCTCGAGGGCGAGGTCCAGTACAAGACCGAGGACATGACGCCGGTCTACTTCTTCCACTACACGCCCGACGCGATCGTCGTGCCGGAGACCAGCCCGTACAAGACGCTGGCCGACCTGCTCAAGGCCGCGCGCGACAAGCCCGACACCATCACCTTCGCCGGGTCGGGCACGAATTCCGCGAACCACCTCGCCGCCGCGAAGTTCAACCAGCTGTTCAAGGTCAGGACGACCTACGTCCCGTTCAAGGGCACCGGCGACCTCATCTCGTCGGTGCTGGGCGGCCACGTCACCGGGGCGATGACGTACTCGACGCTGGCGATCCAGCAGAAGGGCAAGATGCGGATGCTCGCCGTCGCCACCGAGAAGCGGCTGCCGCAGTTCCCCGACACGCCGACGTTCAAGGAACTCGGCGTCAACTGGGTCGACGGCGCCTACCGCGGCGTGGCGGTGCCGAAGTCGACGCCGCCGGACGTGCGGAAGAAGGTGTCCGACATGATGGACACGCTGAACAAGGATCCGGAACTGCGGAAGAAGATGATCGAAGGCGGGTTCGAAGTCATCGACGTTCCGGTCGACAAGGTGCCGGCGTTCGTGCAGGAGCGGTCGAAGGAATACCTCGAGTCCGCCCGGGCGATCGGCATGATCAAGTAGCGTCCGCAGGGGCCAGCGTCGCCTCTGGTTCCTGCTCCCGGCTCTCCGGCTCCCGGTTTCCTGTGCACGTAGCGAAGCTTTCGGTCGTACAACGCGAAGGCCTTCCCTTCGGAGGACAGCGCCAGCTGGTCGAACAATGCGACCCTGCGCGAGGCGGGCGGCCCACCCGGCTTGCTCTGGTTGGCGGCCATCGATTCGGCTACCGCGCCGGCGCGCGAATCATTGCGGCGACGAACGTCGACGATCGTCGACCATCGCTGCATCCGGCGCCGCAGCCCGAATGGGGCAGATCGGTGCATGGCAACAGCGCCCGAACTTCGCCTCGATCTGCCGGATCGACGATAATGGTGCCGTCGGACACCCCGGCAATGCGGGCAGCGGATCGCCGCGACCTCGACCAAGGGCACATGAGACGGCATCTCCTGCTGTTTGACCGCATCCGAACATGGCGGCGGGACAGCCGAGGCGTCGAGTGCGCTGGCGCGCCAGCCGCGCCTTGCATTTCATCGACGCGATGAACTGGGTCGAAATCGCCTGGATCACGATGATCGCGGCGAGCCTGATGCTCGGCGTCGTCCACCTGTTCGTCTGGCAGAAGCAACGATCGCAATACGCCCACCTGCTGTTCTTCGTGCTCGCGGTTTCGGCCGCGGCCTATGGTGCCTACGAACTCGCGAGAATGCAGGCCGGGACACCGGCCGACCTCGCCACCAACGCACGCTGGTCTCACGTGCCGCTCGCCGTGTTCGTGATCTCGGTTGTGGGGTTCGTGCGCCTCTACTTCGGTGCGGGCCGCATCTGGCTCGCCTACGGGGTGATCGGGATTCGGCTGGTTGCCCTTGCGCTGAATTTCCTGACCGGCGTCAACGTGAACTTCCGGGAGATCACGGCGCTGGATCATCTGCAGCTCTGGGGGGGCGCCGTCGTCGCCGGGCCCATCGGGATCCCCAATCCGTTCGCGATCGTCCCGCAGCTCAGCAACCTGCTGCTCGTCGTGTTCATCGTCGATGCCTCCATCACCCTGTGGCGCAGGGGTGGGCCGGTGGCACGCCGCCGCGCCGCCCTCGTCGGCGGCAGCCTTGCTCTCTGCATCGTGACGGCAGCCAGCTTCGCCGCGCTGGTCGTCACCGGCGTGGTACACGCGCCCACCATCCTCATGCCCGGCTTTTTCATCGTCGTACTGGCGATGGGCTACGAGCTGGTCTGGGACCTGACCGCTGCGGCGCAGCTTGCGGCCCAGCTCCGCGCCAGCGAGCAGCGCTTCGGCGCGGTCGTCGAAGCGGTTCCGAGCGCGATCCTTCTGGTCGACAGCAAGGGAATGATCACGTTGGCGAATGCGCAGGCCGAGACCGTTTTCGGCTACCAGAGGGCGGAACTCGTCGCGAAGCCGGTCGAAATGCTGATTCCGGAGCGCTTTCGCACCCCGCATGCCGGACTGCGGGCCGCCTACGCCGGCGATCCGCGGGCGCGCGCGATGGGGGCCGGACGCGAGCTGGTCGCACGCCGAAGGGATGGCGGCGAATTCCCGGTGGAAGCCTCGCTCAGTCCGATGCCGACAAAGGATGGATTGTTCGTGCTGGTGTCGGTCGTCGACATCACCGAGCGCAGGAGCGTCGAGCGGGTGACGGCCCGCCAGCGCGACGACTTCGCTCACCTGTCGCGGGTCGCGATGTTGGGCGAGTTGTCCGGATCGCTCGCGCACGAACTCAACCAGCCGCTGACGGCCATTCTGAGCAATGCACAGGCCGCGCAGAGGTTTCTCGCACAGAGTCCGCCGCGGGTAGACAAGCTCGCGGAAATCCTTGCCGACATCGTGAAGAGCGATCACCGTGCCGAAGCGGTGATTCAGCGGCTGCGATCTCTGCTCAGGAAGGAAGCGTCGCAGCGTCATCCACTCGACGTCAACGACGTGGTCGAGGAATCGCTGCGTCTGATGGGGAGCGACCTGCTGAATCGGCAGGTAGCGGTCAGCACCGACCTCGACGCAGCGCTGCCGACCGTGAGCGGCGATCGAAACCAGCTGCAGCAGGTGTTGCTCAACATGGTGATCAACGGATGCGACGCCATGGACGGCCGGGTAGCGGACTGCCGGCTGCTGGTGCGAACCCGAACGACCGCGCATGGCGGCGTCGAGGTCTCCGTCGCCGATCGGGGCACGGGAATCCCCTTGGCGGATCTCGAACGGATATTCGAGCCGTTCATGACCACCAAATCGAAGGGACTGGGTCTCGGCCTGGCGATCTGCCGATCGATAGTCGAAGCCCATGGCGGCCGCCTGTGGGCGACCAACAATCCGGACCGGGGCGCCACGCTGCATTGCGAGCTGCCGGCGAGGGTGGAATGACGTCGATCGGAGAACCGGTGCCGACGGTCTACGTCGTCGACGACGACGCCGATCTGTCGAGAGCCGTCGGGCGGCTGCTCGAATCCGTTGGGCTGCGCGTTGCCACGTTCCCGTCGGCCCACGAGTTCCTCGAGCGGTACGACCCGGGCGCTCCGGGTTGCCTCGTGCTCGACCTCGCGCTGCCTGGCCTGAGCGGTCTCGAGTTGCAGCGCGTGCTGGAACAGCAGGGCAGTCCCCTGCCGATCGTCTTTCTGACGGGCCGGGGCGACATCGCGACGAGCGTTCAGGCGATGAAGCATGGCGCGGCGGACTTCCTCACCAAACCGGTCGACGACACCGAGCTGATTGCCGTCATTCACGAGGCACTGGCCAGGGACCAGGCGCTCCGTAGCGCGCGTCTTGAACGAGAGCGCCTGGCAAAGTGCCTTGCCGCACTCACCGAGCGTGAACGGCAGGTTCTCGAGCTGATCGTCGCCGGAAAGCTGAACAAGCAGATCGCCGCCGAGCTCGGCACGGTCGAGAAGACGATCAAATTCCATCGCGCCAACCTGATGCACAAGATGGGGGTTCGTGTCGTCGTCGACCTGGTGAAGCTGGCGGAGCGCGCCGGCGTCGGCTCCGCGCCCAGGACCTGAGCCTGCGTCCTGCGTCTGCGCTGCGCCCGATACCTGGACCAAGGTCCAGTAGGCCCGGCTGCCTGCCCTTGATACCTTGTGGTCAGGATGACGAGCGCGATGCCGCTGCTGGCCGTAGTGGACGACGATGCAGACGTCCGCGTGGCCTTGATGCGACTCGTTTCCTCCGCCGGCTTCGCCGTCGAGACGTTCGCGTCCGGCGCGGAGTTTCTGCGCGTGATGGAGGACCACGAGCCGGATTGTGTCGTCCTCGACCTGCACATGCCCGAAATGACCGGTTTCGACATTCAAGGTGCGCTCGCCGGTCATCCCGGCGTACCGGTCGTTGTCATCACGGGACACGACACTCCCGAGTCGCGCGCGCGGGCCTTTGAACTGGGCGCGAAGGCCTATCTCCGCAAGCCCGTCAACGACGAAGCGTTGCTTGCGGCGGTCGGCGCAGCGATCGGCACCGCCATCGGTGGCGTGTCGCCGCCGACGCAACGTGGAGCACGGTCTTGACGTACGTGGCGCACGCGGACCTTCGCATTGCCGATGACCGTGCCGCCGAGCGCTGCCGGGCAGAAGTCGTTCGTCCATGGGAAGGAGGCCAGGAATGAGGATCACCACGTGCGCGCTGCTCGGGGCTGCCGCCATTCTCGCGGGCTGCGCGGGCTCGCCGGTGCCCGGCGCCGATGCCAGCGGGTCGCAGGCGCAGCTCATGTACGTGCAAAGCGCAGACGATCTCCGGGTCGATGCCGCCGGGAGCACCCTGCGGCTGGTCAAGGTCAATCCGCAGACCGTGTACTTCTCCGACAGGCCGAAGCGGATCGCCGGGCATCTCACCATGGCCGACTACCTGAAGACGTGGAAGGAGGGGCGGGACAACTTCGGCGCGGATCCGCCGAACGCGACCCTCTCGGTCTACGAGCCGGGGCGCGCGGAGCCGACGCTCGTGGTGGTCACGCTGATGAAGCCGGTCGTGGACGGCGCGGACCTCGTGTACACGTACAGGATCATCGAGGGAACCATGCCGGCGAGCGGTGCGACGAGCCTGTTCATCGACTGGTACGGGGTCGGGGGCGGGGTCGGGCCGGGCTTCCACGGTGTCGGCGTGGGGCGCCGCGGCGTCGGCTGGCGCTGACCACCGACAGCCCGCACGGACCGCGGGCCTTCGGATGGCAAGAGAGGCTGCGTGAATCGGCGATCGGGCACGATTGCACTTGACGAGGAGATCCACATGTTCCAGCTACGCCTTCATCCGCGGCGAGCGCTTGCGATCGCGCTTGCCACCACCATCGCCCTGCCGCCAGCGGCTTTCGCGCAGGCGCCAGCCGCCTCCGCCCCGGCCAAGCCGGCGCCGGTGGCAGCATCGCAGCAGAAAGTGCAGCTGCTGTTCGTGCAGAACTCGGCGGGTGTGGCCATCGACCAGGCCAAGGGCGTGCTGACGCTCAAGAACGTGAGCCCCTCGACGCTGTTCTTCACCGATCGGCCGGTGCGCATGGCGGGCCATTACCACACCAGGGACGAGTTCCTGCCGCTGTGGAACGAGGGGCCGGACAGCCTCGCGAAGAATCCGCCCAATGCCACGCTCTCGATCGTCGAGCCGGGCCAGGCGGATCTGCAAAACGTGGTTGTCGTCCTGCGAAACCCGCGCATGCAGGGCAACGACCTGATCTACGACTTCAAGCTGGTCGAGGGTACGCTGCCGAAGGCGGGGAACGCCGCCGTGCTGTTCATCGACATCCTGGGGATCTGGCGACGCAACATCCGGCGCGTGGCGGTGATCGGGACCGCCGCTGCCGTGACGACGGCTGCCGTCGCCACCACGAGTGCCGCCGCCGCGGCTGCTGCGAAGCCGACGACGGTGAACGTGCAGGTCACGCCGCCGCCGCCGAAGCCTGCTCCCCCGCCGTCCGGGTCGCAGAAGCTCGAGCAGCTGAAGGCCCTGCAGAAGGAGGGCCTGATCAGCGAGGCGCAGTATCAGAAAGCATCGCAGGAGGTGCTGAACGAGATGGTCAAGTAGCAAGAGGATACGATGATGAATTCCGGGAGAGGCCCGATGAAGGTTCGCTTTACGTGCAAGCTACTGACCTCCGTGGTCGCGGTCGCCTCGTGCCTGGGGGCGGCCTCGGCACAACAGGTTACCGGTACGCTGGGTTCGGCGAACGCCACCACGACCCTCGACGGCAAGCAGCTTCCGCGGCCTGATCCGAGTTTCGGCGGAGTGATCCAGGAAAAGGCCTCGGAATCGAAGGCGTGGTGGGCGCCACGGGTCGTGCCGCCGAAGGGCGCGCCCAACGTGCTGCTGATCATGACCGACGACAGCGGGTTCGGCGCGCCGAGCACCTTCGGTGGCGTCGTTCCGACACCGGCCCTCGATCGCATCGCGAAGAGCGGGATTCGTTACACGAATTTCCACTCCACGTCGCTTTGCTCGCCGACGCGTGCGGCGCTGATCACCGGGCGCAACCACCACGTGGCCGGCTTCGGCGTGGTGGGCGAAATCGCGACGGGATTCCCGGGTTACGACTCGGTCATCAGGAAGGAGAACGGCACCATCGGTGCCATCCTGAAGGACAACGGGTACGCGACCTCGTGGTTCGGCAAGAATCACAACACCCCCTTCTACCAGGCGACGCAGGCCGGACCCTTCGACCAGTGGCCGAACGGCATGGGCTTCGAGTACTTCTATGGCTTCGTGGGTGGCGACGCCAGCCAATGGCAGCCGAACCTGTACCGCAATACGACCGCCATCTACCCCTTCGAGGGCAAGCCGGGCTGGAACCTGACCACGGCCATGGCCGACGAGGCGATCCAGTACATGAAGGAGATCAAGGCGGTCGCGCCGGAGAAGCCGTTCCTCGTCTACTACGTACCCGGCGGCACGCATTCCCCGCATCATCCGACGCCGGAGTGGATCAAGAAGATCGGCGACATGCACCTGTTCGACCAGGGCTGGAACAAGATTCGCGAGACCATCTTCGCCAACCAGAAGCGGCTGGGCATCATGCCGCCCGAGGCGAAACTGACTCCCTGGCCGAAGGAACTGCCGGAGTGGGATTCGCTCGGGTTTCTCGAGAAGAAGCTGTTCATCAAGCAGGCCGACGTCTTCGGGGCTTACCTCGCCTATACCGACCACGAGATCGGCCGCGTGATTCAGGCGGTCGAAGACCTGGGCCAGCTCGACAACACCCTGATCATCTACATCGCGGGCGACAACGGCGCAAGCCCGGAGGGGATGCTCAACGGCACGCCGAACGAATTCACCACCTTCAACGGCGTTCCCGTGCCGGTCAAGGCCCAGATGCTGTGGTACGAGTTCTGGGGGTCGGACAAGACATTCCCGCACTTCGCCGCGCCGTGGGCGTGGGCGATGGACACGCCGTTCAAGTGGACGAAGCAGGTGGCCTCGCACTACGGCGGCACGGCCCAGGGCATGGCCATGTCGTGGCCCGGCCACATCAACGACGTGGGCGGTATCCGCCGCCAGTTCCACCACGTCATCGACATCGTTCCGACCATCCTCGAAGCGACCGGCATCCCGATGCCGGAGACGATCAACGGAGTCAGGCAGCGACCGATGGATGGCGTGAGCATGGCCTACACCTGGGACAAGGCGAATGCCAACGCCGCGTCCAAGCGCGCGACGCAGTACTTCGAGATGCTCGGCAACCGCGCCGTGTACAACGACGGCTGGGTCGCGGCGACGACCCCGGCGACGCTCCCGTGGGAACTCTCCACCAAGCCGGCGCCCGACGTGATCACCGGGTACCAGTGGGAGCTCTACAACGTCGCCGAGGACCCCACCGAGTCCAACGACCTGGCAGCCAGGATGCCGGACAAGCTCAAGCAGATGCAGGACCTCTTCTACGCCGAGGCGAAGAAGCACGACGTGCTGCCGCTCGACAACTCGTCGCTGACGCGCTGGAACACGCCGCGTCCGAACCTCACCGGCGGACGCAAGGTCTTCACCTACTCGGGGGCGCTGGCGGGCGTGCCCAACAGCGGCGCGCCGAGCATCCTGAACAAGTCGTACACCATCACCGCCGAGGTCACGATCCCCAAAGGGGGCGCCGAAGGCATGATCGTCACCGACGGCGGGCGCTTCGGCGGCTACGGGCTCTTCCTGAGCAAGGGTGTGGGAGGCATACGCAAGGGCAAGCCGGTGTTCCTCTACAACCTGCTCGACCTCAAGCGCACGGTCTGGGCTGGTCCCGAGTTGGGTCCGGGCAAGCACACCATCGTCTTCGACTTCAAGTCGGCTGAGCCGGGCCTGGGCAAGGGCGGGACGGGCGTGCTCTACGTGGACGGCAAGGAAGTGGCCAGGAATTCCATGGAACACACCACCCCGATCACGTTCCCGGAGGACGAGACTTTCGATGTCGGCCAGGACACGCGCTCCGGCGTCGCGATGCTGGAGTATCGCTACGACGTCCCGTTCAAGTTCACCGGCACGATCAACAAGCTCACCTTCAATCTCGCACCGGACCAGGTGACGGCAGAGGAACGCCAGCAAATGCAGAAGACGGTCGCCGGGGCGCGTGACTAGGCGGCGGGTGCGCAACACCAGCGCCGGAGAACGATGGAATCGGGTATGGGCGAAACGAGGGTGCTTGCCGTCGCCGCCGTCGGTGAAATTGCAACCGGGATCGCGTTGCTGGTTGCCCCGTCGCTGGTCGGACAATTGCTGCTCGGCGCCGAACTCACCGGCATTGCCGCGACCGTGGCGCGCGTGGCCGGCATCGCGCTGGTCGCGTTGGGGGTCGCGTGCTGGCCGGGCACGCCGCTGGTCGGCATGCTGACCTACAGCGGGGCCGCCACGATGTATCTCGCCTATGTGGGCCTGGCCGGCGGCGCGACGGGCCCGCTGCTGTGGCCGGCGGTCGTCCTGCACGCGATCCTGACGGTGCTTTTGACATTCGCCGTGGCAAGGGGCAAGGCGACAAAGACGTAGAGCAATCGACGGTACCCGCCTGGTGCTGTCCGCCACGGTTCGCACCCTGCTCCATGGCAGCGAGTCGGCTCGGTGACCATTCACGAGCAGGACGGGGCCGGCTTCTGAACGCCATGAACCGATTGCGCACGTTCCTCCCGACGGCACTGGCCGTGATGCTCGGCATCGGCGGCTGCGCAACGGCACCGGTCAATCCGCCAATTGTCCATGTGGATCCGGCTGCCGGTTACCGCTTCCAGACCCGGACGCAATACGCGCGCAACAGGGAAGACATCGTCATTCTGGCGTTTTCGGGTGGCGGAACGCGCGCCGCCGCGTTCTCGTACGGCGTTCTCGAGGTGTTGAGAGACACCGAGGTGATCGGGCGCGATGGCCAGCGGCAACGGCTGCTCGACTCGGTCGATGTCGTCACCGGGGTTTCCGGTGGCAGCTTCACCGCGTTGGCCTACGGCCTGTATGGCGACCACCTGTTCACCGAATACGAGCAGCGCTTTCTCAAACGCGACGTGCAAGGGGACCTGATCCGCCGGGCCCTGAATCCCGCGCACTGGGGGCCGCTGAGCTCGCCGTACTACGGCCGCTCCGAGCTCGCCGCGGATCTCTACGACGAAATCCTGTTCAACGGCGCGACGTTCGCCGATCTGCAGCGTGGCCCGGGGCCCATGATCGTCGCGTCGGCGACCGACTTGAGTTCCGGTTCACGGTTCTACTTCACGCAGAAGATGTTCGACATTCTGTGCTCGGATCTGAGCGCGGTCCGGCTTTCGCGGGCGGCGGCATCGTCGTCGGGCGTGCCGGTCGTGCTCTCACCGGTGACGATCAACAACTACGCCGGCACCTGCGGTTACAGGGAGCCGCCGTCCCTCGCGCGTATCGAGAGATCGGCTGCGGTGGCGCGCCCGGCCGCCCGCACCATGCAGGAGTTGAAGGAGCTCAGATACTACGAAGATGGCAGGAAGCGGCCCTATCTTCATCTCGTCGACGGCGGCATCTCGGACAATCTCGGCATGCGCGAGATTCTCGCCATTCTCGAGGAACTCGAGGCCCTGCACCTGGAGGGCCTGCCGACGCCGCTCGATCACGCGCGCAGGCTCGCCGTGTTCGTCGTCAACTCGCTGTCGTCGCCCTCGCTCGATTGGGACCGGGAACGGAGCACCCCGGGAACGGTGGACGTTCTGCTGCGGGCGACCGGGGTGCCGATCGATCATTACTCGTACGAAGCCGTCGAGCTCCTGCGCGACACCGCGGCGCGCTGGAAGATGTTGCGCAGCATCCGCGATTCGGGGGCGATCGTCGACAATGGCAACCCGGCTCTGGCAGAGGTGACGCGGGTCCCGAATCTGGAGGTCTATGTCATCGACGTATCGTTCGCCGAGCTCGAGGATGCGACGGAGCGCGCGTACCTCAACGAGCAGCCGACATCGTTCGTGCTGCCGCCCGAAGCAGTCGACCGGCTGCGCGCGGCAGCCGGAACGATTGTGCTCGAATCGCCGGACTTCCAGCGGTATCTGAAAGACCTGGGCGATCGCGTCGTCAAGACTCCAGCACCCGCCGGCAGGCCGGCGCAGGCGCCGTAGCGGAGCCGATGGCGCGAACGCCCGCTCCGCCGTGCGCGCCGGCTGCCCTCGACGGCTCCGGCGCCTTGCCGGCTACATCCGCTCGAAGATCGCGGCGATGCCCTGGCCGCCGCCGATGCACATCGTCACCAGCGCGTAGCGCTTGCCGGTGCGCTTCAGTTCGTACATCGCCTTGACCGTCAGCAGCGCGCCGGTCGCGCCGATCGGGTGGCCCAGCGCCACCGCGCCGCCGTTCGGGTTGACCTTGGCCGGGTCCATGCCCAGTTCCTTGGCCACGCCCAGCGCCTGCGCGGCGAACGCCTCGTTGGACTCGATGACGTCCATCTGGTCGAGCTTCAGTCCCGCCTTGGCCAGCGCGCGCTGCACGGCCGTGACGGGACCGAGGCCCATGATCTTCGGGTCGAGGCCGGCGTGGCCGTACGACACCAGCCGCAGCATCGGCACGAGGCCGCGCGCCTTAGCCGCACCCGCCTCCATCAGCACCACCGCCGAGGCCGCGTCGTTGATGCCCGAAGCGTTGCCCGGAGTGACCGTGCCGTTTTCCTTGGCGAACACGGCCTTGAGCTTGGCCATGCCCTCGAGCGACGCATCGGCGCGGACGTGCTCGTCGGTGTCGAAGGGCACGGGTCCCTTTTTGGTCTTGAGCTCGATCGGCAGGATCTGTTCCTTGAAGTGGCCGGCGGCGATCGCCGCGGCCGCGCGCTGGTGGCTCTGCACGGCGAACGCGTCCTGCTGCTCGCGCGTGATGCCGCATTTGGTGGCCACGTTCTCCGCCGTCACGCCCATGTGCACGGTGTCGAACGGGTCGGTCAGCGCGCCGACCATCATGTCGATGATCTTGCCGTCGCCCATCCGCTGGCCCCAGCGGCCCGACGGCAGCAGGTAGCCGGCGCGGCTCATGCTCTCGGCGCCGCCGGCGACCGCGGCATCGGTGTCGCCCAGCAGGATGTACTGCGACGCGCTCACGATCGCCTGCATGCCGCTGCCGCACAGCCGGTTCAGCGTCAGCGAGCCGGTCGTGACCGGCAGCCCGCCGTTGACGCAGGCGACGCGCGACAGGTACATGTCCTTCGGCTCGGTGTGGATCACGTTGCCGAAGATGCACTGGCCGACGTCGTTCGGATCGACCTTCGCCCGCGCCACCGCTTCCTTCACCACGCGCGCCGCGAGGTCCGTCGGCGCGAAGTCCTTCAGGCTGCCGCCGTAATCGCCGATCGCCGTGCGCACTCCGCTCAGCACCACCACTTCCCGTTGTCCAGCCATGATCGAAACCCTCCTCCGAAATGGATTCCCATCATACTGCGGCGGCGCGTCGCGGGCAGCCCGGGAAGTTTGATCCGGGTCAGACGGCGGGCAGACTTCCCCTGGCCGCGGGGCCGAACGGCGCCGCGAGGGTCGGGCGGTGGAACATAATGGCAAGGCAAGCCGTGGCGGATCGGCGCGGAGGGGGCGGCCGAAGGCTGTCCGATCCGGATGGCGCGTCCGCCGGCGGGTTGTCGCCCACCTTGTCCAAGGCTGCTTCGATGAGAAATGCACTTCGACCCCTGCTCGCCATCGCGGCGCTCTGCCTTGCCGGCATCGCGCCGGCCGCGTCGCTGTACGTCTACGGCGAATACGGCGAGCTGGTCGACCGCGGCACCGTCACGGCACGGGTCGACCCGTCGTACGACGAGGTGTTCGACTGCAGCACCGGCGTCAACGTCTACCGCGAGGGTCGCGAGATCACGCTGTCGGTCCGGCGCTACGTCGCCACCATCGCCGGGGCGAAGCCCTGCGCCGGCGGCTTCGTCGTCGAGCTGGGCAAGCTCGAGCTGGGGACCTGGACCGCGGTGCTGCGCGTGTTCGTCGACGACGGCTACGAGATCGCCCAGCGGATCGAGCGCGGGTTCGAGATCGAGACCGTCGACGGCCGCTGCGGGGCGACGCCGTACGTCACACCGCAGATCTACGCGAATCACAAGACGCTCGACGCCAACGCGTTCATCGCGCGGCTGGCGGCGGACGCCGCGTGGGCGGCGAAGCTGGGGAATCCGGTGGCACGGTCGCAGGATCCGCCGAATCCGGCGGCGCGGGGGCTCCTGCTCACCTATCCGCCGCTCGACGATCCGCTGGCCCGCCAGTTCGCACTGCAGGACACCGGCGAGTTCGAGTACGTCGGCCGCAATGGCGGCTTCTGCTGGAGCCCCCCGCCCGGTGATAGCGTCGGAACCTTTGTCGAGTTCTACAACACGCCGCTCGATCACTACTTCTACACGGCGGCGGCCTCCGAGATCGCCGCCATCGAGGCCGGGAAGGTGGGCCCGGGCTGGACGCGGACGGGGCAGTCGTTCCGGGGCGTGGTCTTTCCCGGCTGTGCCGCCCGGTGGTCCGTCGCCTACCGCTTCACCGGCATGCCGGACGTCGGCCCGAGCACGCACGTGTTCACCATCGACCGCCGCGAGTGCCGCAAGCTCGCCGACAACGGGCTGTGGCTGTTCGAGGGCCTGCCGCTGTTCGCGAAGCCGGTCCAGAGCGACGGCAGCTGCGAGTATTCGGGCGACGTGCCGCTGCACCGGATCTGGCGGCCGTTCGGCGTGTCCAACCACCGGTTCACGACCGATCCCGCGATCGTCGCCGCCACCGTCGCCCGCGGCTGGGTGCACGAGGGGCCGGTGATGTGCGTGGTGCGCCCGCCCGTGACGCCCTGAGTCCCGCCGCGGGCGGCTCGCGCCTACCTGCGCTCGCCCACCGCGTAGTATTCCCACTGGTGGCGGACGAACGGGTTCTGCTTGTAGCCCTCGAGCCAGGGCTGCGCCAGGATGTTGGCGAACGTGTACTGGTCGACGATCCACGGCGCCCAGGCGAGGACCAGCTCGTTCATCTTCCGGTAGTAGGCCGTGCGCGCGGGGCCGGGCGGCAGCTTGCGCGCCGCGTCGTAGGCCTCGTCGTACGCGGGCAGCCGGAAGCGCGCGTCGTTGGACAGCCCGACGTTCTTCGAATACAGCGGCGAGAAGAACGAGTCGGCGTCGGGGATCGACGAGATCCACGCCAGGTTCCACATCATCAGCTTGCCGTTCTCGGTCAGCTTGTTGAGCTCGGGCCAGGTCTGCTTGACGAAGCTGATGCGCAGCCCGACCGCGTCCATGTTCTTCTTCCACAGCTCGTCGGCGTTGCGCGCCGCGGCGTCGTTGGTCGAGCCCTTGACCAGCGCCAGCGGCGAGCCGTCGGGCTGTTCGCGCCAGCCGTCGCCGTCGCGGTCGCGATAGCCGAAGCGGTCGAGCAGCGCGCGCGCCGCCGCGGGGTCGTACGGGTCCCTGAACGCGAACGACGGCTCGTGGCCCGGCACCGGCGGGGGCACCAGCTGGTCCGCCGGCGTCGCCTGGCCGTGGCTCAGGATCGCGCTCGCCGACTTGCGGTCGCGCGCCATGGTGATCGCGCGGCGCAGCGCGACGCGCTCGGGCGTGTAGCCGCCGACGACCGGGTCGTCGAGGTTGAAGAACACGAAGCCCAGCGCCGGGTCGGTCGTGCGGTGCAGCCGCACGCCGCGCTGCGCGAGTTCGGGCAGCAGCCGGTCGCCGGCCAGCACGGTGTTGGAGATCGACGTCGGCACCTCGACGTAATCGAGGTCGCCGCGCCGGAACGACAGCAGCCGCGGCTGCGCCTCCTCGACGATCGTCACCTCGACCCGCGGCGTCAGCGGCAGCCGGCGGCCGGTGAGCCCGCGCGCGATGGCGGCGTCCGCCGCGTCGGCGCCCGGCGCGGGATAGCGGACGTCGCGGAAGTGCGGATTCGCCTCCAGCACGACGCGCTGGCTGCGTCGCCATTCGGCCAGCCGGTACGGCCCCGTGCCGACGGGATCCTCCATCACGCGGTTGGATTCGTCCTTCTTCGCCTCGACGACCTCGCGCGCGACGGCGGCGAAGTAGATCGTCGTCAGCCAGTGCTGGAACGCGTAATCGGGATCCCTGAAGCGCAGCCGCAGCGTGTAGCGATCGACCACCTGCAGGCCCTCGATCGGTGCGTCGTAGTCGAACGCCCCGGTCCTGCGCGCCCGCGCCAGCGGCTCGTCGAGGCCGACCAGCCGGTTCTCGAGCAGGTAGAGCCAGTACGAGCGCAGCTTGGGATCGGCCACGCGCCGGATGCTGTAGGCGTAATCCGCTGCGGTCAGCTCGCGCGGCTTGCCGCCGAACGCGGGATGCGGAGGGAAGAAGATGCCGGACCTGACGCGGATCGTGTAGGTGCGGCCGCCGTCGGTGATCTGCGGCAGCGCGGCAGCCGTGTTCGGAACCAGCTTCACCGGCCGCGCGAAGTAGTCGTAGTTGTAGAGCGGATCGAAGATGGCGCGGCACAGGTTGGCCGAGTACTCGTCGATGACCGCCTGCGGATCGAAGCCGGACTCGGCGACCGGGAACACGACGCGCAGCACCTGCGACTCCGTCGCCCGGGGCGCGGGCTGCGCGGCGGCGAGGCCGCAGGCGAAGGCTAGGAGGGCGAGCGGAAGGACGAGCCGTGGCGGCATGGGCATTCGGGTCCGGTGGCGCTGGTGCGAGACGATGCGGCGCATCTTATACTGTGGACGCACCGCACCGCACCGCACCGCACCGCACCGCACCGCACGCACGCACCGCACCGCACCGCACCGAAACCCTCCGCGATGACCACGCTCCACGGCCTCTCCAACTGCGACACCGTGAAGAAGGCGCGCGCCTGGCTCGACGATCACGGCGTCGCCTACCGCTTCGTCGATTTCAAGCGCGAGCCGCCGACGCGGGCGCAGCTCGCGGGCTGGTGCCGGGCGGTCGGGCACGCGGTCCTGGTCAACCGGCGCGGCACGACGTGGCGCGCGCTGCCGGCCGCGACGCAGGCGGCGGCGGCCGACGAGGCCGGCGCCATCGCCGCGATGCTGGCGACGCCTTCGCTGATCCGTCGCCCGGTGCTCGAGCACGGCGGCGCGGTCGTCGTCGGCTTCGACGCCGACGATTACGCCGCGCGCTTCGCCTGAGTCGACAGCGCGCGGTATCATCGATGCAGCCCTCATCCGTCCTGCAGCCATTCCAGGGGCACTGCCGTCGGCTTGGCGCGGGTGCCGGGGCCGGCGGTCGGGAAAGCGACCGCCACGAAGGCGACTGCCAGGAAGCCGATCGATGCAAATGCTCGTGACCATTCTCGCCATCGCCTTCTGCGGCGGCATCGGCGGCTTCGCCGGCTGGGCGCTGGCGACGGCGCTGGGGTTCACCGGTGTCGTCGCGGCAATCATCGCGGCGATCGCGGCCATGGTCATCGCGACCGGGCTGTGGGTCGCGCTGACGTCGGTGCTCCGCTCGCTGCGGCTGATGCGATGACGGCGGCGCGATGACGCCGCCGACCGCGACCCACGCGGCGATCGCCGACCGGCTGATCGCGGCGCTCGACGACGCGACGATGCTCACGCCGATCTCTCAGGACGAGCCGGCGTTCGACGTCGACGCGGCGTACGAGGTGCTGCGCGAGATCGAACGGCGCCGCGTCGCGTCCGGGTGGCGGCGCGTCGGGCGCAAGATCGGCTTCACCAACCGCACGATCTGGCCCCGCTACGGCGTGTACCGCCCGATGTGGGCGTCGATGTGGGCGCACACGGTGACGATCGCGACCGCCGGCCGGGCCCGGCTCGCGCTGGGTCGTTTCGTGCAGCCGCGCATCGAGCCGGAAGTCGTGTTCCGGCTGAAGTCGCCCCTGCCCCTCACCGACGATCCGCACGCGATGCTCGACGCGGTCGAATGGGTGGCCGCCGGCTTCGAGATCGTCCAGAGCCTGTACCCCGACTGGAAGTTCAACGCCGCCGAATGCACCGCGGCCTGCGGCCTGCACGGCGCGCTGGTCGTCGGCGAGCCGCTGCCGGTGACCGCGGCCAATCGCGACGCGCTGGTGGCCACGCTTTCGACGTTCGCGCTCACACTCTCGCGCGACGGCGCCGTCGTCGACCGCGGCGTCGGCGCCAACGTGCTCGACAGCCCGGCCCGCGCGCTGATCCACCTCGCGCGGCTGCTCGCCGACCAGCCCGCATCGCCGCCGGTCGGCGCCGGCGAGATCGTCACCACCGGCACCGTCACCGACGCCTGGCCGGTGGCGCCCGGCCAGACCTGGACCGCCGACTACGGAGCGCTGGGGCTGCGGCCGATCGAACTCGCGTTCGACGCCCGCGCCGGGGACGTGGCCTTGGCGGACGGCGGCGCCGGCCTGCGCTAGAATTCCCCATCGGCCCGCCACTGCGGGCTGTCGGTTTTCATGGCCCGCGCAAACGGGCCGCCAGAATTGGGGAGATTCCGATGTATCGAGTGCTCGCCCTCGCCGCGGTCGCGGCGATCGCATTGTCCGGCTGCGCTGCGAACGGTGGAACCGCCGAGGATCCGGCCTACGAGAAGGTCTACCGCACGGGCAGCAACCTGCCCACGCGCGAGAACGCGCCGACGCGCAATTCGACGCTGAGCCCCGACGCGGTGTCCGACCCGGTGCGGCTGCCCGGCGGCCTGCCCACCCGCCCTGCAGGCAACTGACGCCGCCGTCAGATGCTCGGGAACGACGTCGGCGTGCCTTCGACCTGCGCGCCGGCGCCATTGTTGTCGCGGACGCGGTTGTTCTGGTTGGTGTAGATCGTCGCGCCGTTGACCGACGACAGCCCGAAGCTGCTGTTGCCGGCGATGGTGTTCACCGACGCCGTCAGCGTCGACAGCGCGCCGTCGGCGCGGATTCCGATGCCGTTCGCCGAGACCATGTTGTCCGACGCGGCCAGCGACGCGGTGCCGCCGCCGCCCGACGAGACGTAGCTGCCGAAGTTGACGTTGCGCGCCATCGTCGTGCGCGTCGCGAAGCCTTCGACCTTGGTGCCCGCCGAAACGGCTTCGAGTACGAGCCCGGAGCCCGCGTTGCCGGTCAGCGTCGAGTTTTCCAGCGTGATCTTGGTCGAGATCCCGGTCGCGCCGGACGCGTACACCCCGTGCTGGCCGTTCTCGCCCAGCATGCTGTCGCGCACCGACACCTGCGCGCCGTTCGACAGCGACACGCCGGCCAGCGCGTTGCGCTCGGCACGCAGCCGGCTGATCGTTGCCGACGCGGCCGACGCGATCTGCACGCCGTCGCTGCCGTTGCCGCGCACGGTCACGTCGCGGATCAGCACGTCGGCCGCGGCGGTCACGGCGATGCCGGCCGAGTTCATGTTGGCGATCATGCAATCCTCGATGAACAGCGCATCGCCCTGGACGAAGCTCACGCCCTTGCCGCCGCCCTGGCCGTTGATCGAAAGGCCGCGCAGCACGACGGAGATGTTGGCGCCGTTGACCGTGATGCCGTCGCTGCCGGGAAACACCGAGATGCCGGCATAGGTGCCCGACGGCGACTGGATGGTCACCGACTTGTTGATCGTCGCGCTGCCGTAGCCGCCCGAACCGAGCACGATGATCTCGCCGCCCGGATCGGTGGCCGCGAGCGCCACGGCGATCGACCGGCAGGGCTGCGTGGTGCTGCACGGATTCGCATCGGATCCGGACGTCGAGATGAACGTCCGCTGGACCGCGAACGCGGGCAGGCTGAAGGTGGCGGCGAGGGCGACGGCGAGCAACTTGCGGGGCATCGGGGCAACTCCCAGGAATGGTGCCGTGAAACGGGGCGGACGATTGACGCGGCGGCAGCGCGGGGCTGCCGTCCTCGGATACAACCCCCGGGCAGCGAGGGTCAGCAGCCGCACAGTATAAGCCCGCAAGTCCGCTTCGCCCGCGCGGGCCTGCGGGCTCGGCGGCCCGACCCCCGGCCCGGCCGTCGGGTCGACGCGTCGGCCTCGGCGGTCAGGTCGACGCGTCGGCCTCGGCGGTCAGGTCGACGCGTCGGCCTCGGCGGTCACCACCCGACGCCACGGCCCGCCGGGCACCAGCGCGTCGAACGGCCAGCAGGTGATCAGCGTCACCGTCGGCCGCGCGGTGTCGCGCGGCAGCGCGAGTTCGTCGATGTGGCGCGTGGCGAGAGAACGCACGCGGTAGTGGCGCCGCGTCCCGTCGGGGGCTTCGAGCACGAGGGTGTCGCCGACGGCCAGCGTGCGCAGGAAGCGGAAGTGCGTGTCGCGATGGGCGGTGAGGATCACGTGGCCGGATTCGCCCGGGCGCGCCGAGCCGGCGAGGTGCCCCGGCCCCCAGGCCAGCGTGCGCGCGCTGGCCCCGGCGAGCACGATCAGGTCGACCCCCTGCGCCGGCGCGGCGAGCCGGGCGATCGGACGGGTATCCGCCCACGGCCAGGGCGCGACGTTCGCCTCGCCCTGCTGCGTGCGCTGCCACGCCCGCTCGAGCAGCCACTGGCCGGTCTCGGCCTTCGCCCACAGCCACGCGCCCTGTCCAAGCGCGAGGGCGCCGGCGACCGCGAGCGCCGCGGCGGCCCCGAGGAGCGCGTTGCGCTGCGCGCGGCCGGGCGCCGGGCCAGGGGACCGCCGTGCCGCTGCGCCGGCGCGCGCGCCACGATCGGCCGGGGAAGACTCGACCCGGGGGAATCGAAACGCGATCCCCGGCGCGGCCGCGTGCATCCAGTTGCGGTCCGCGCCCCGGTCCGGGTCGACGGGTCCTCCCCGCCCGACCGTGGCGAACGAGCGGTCGAAGCGGCGCATGGCGGTCAGCACCCGGGCGCCGGCGCCGCGCCGCGCTCGCGTCGACGGAGCATCGCGAACAACCCGAGCGCCGCGAGCAGGGCCGCCGCGCCCCCGGTCAGCAGCGCCGGCATCGGCGTCGCCGTCTGCGGCACGCCGAGGATGGCGTCGTGCACCAGGCCTTCGGGCAGCGGCAGCGCCACGCGGCCCGCCAGCGGGACGGTCCCCGGCGGCGCCGTCGGGGTCGCGTCGACGGCGACCAGGCTGGTGTAGCGGCTGACCAGCCGGTGCTCGAGCGCGACGCGGACGACCTCGGCGCGCGTCGCGTCCTCGGGGGCGCCGTGACGCATCGCGTCCATCAGCGCGTCGATCTTCGCGCGGCCCCACAGCGCGCCGACGCCCGCCTGTGGCATGGCGCCGGCCAGCGGCAGGCGCGCGCTCCACGGCGCGCCGTCGAGCCGGCCGCGGACGACCACGTCGCCGCCGCGCGCCGTCGCCGGCAGCGCCACCGTCATCGACAGCGGCTCGCCGGCGAAGAGATCGGGGAGCCGTGCCGGCCAGGCTTCCGCCGCCGCCGGCCACTCGACGGCGAGGTCGGTGAGGACCGGGCTCTCGAGCTTGCGGAACAGCGCCGTCATCTTCGCCGCGGTTTCGCGGACGTCGCCGATGAAGGTGTAGGTGCCGCGGCCTTCCTGCGCCGCCTTCTGCATGAACCAGGCGTTGGGCGCGGGCCCGATGCCGATCGTGTACAGCCGGCGGTCGCCGAGCCGCGCGCGGATCAGCGCGAACAGCGCGTCCTCGTTGCCGACCGCGCCGTCGGTCAGGAACACCACCTGGCGCAGCACCCCGGCGTCGGCATCGCCGGCGAGGGCGGCGGCGAGCGCGGGCAGCATCTCGGTGCCGCCGCGCGCGCGCAGGCCGGCGACGAACCGCTTCGCCTGCGCCACCGTCGCGGGGTCGACCGGCATCGGCGCGCCGAACAGCGATCGCGTCACCGAATTGAACTCGATGACGTTGAAGCGATCGCCGGGGGCGAGCCGCTCCAGCGCCCAGCCGAGCGCCTCCTTCGCCTGCACGATCGACACGCCCTCCATCGAGCCCGAGGTGTCGACGACGTAGGTGATCTCGCGCGGCAGGCGCGGGCCGCGGCGAGTCGCGTCGGCGGCCGGCGGCACCAGCATCAGCAGCGCGTGCGTGGTGCCGTCGCGCGTCTCGCTGAACACCGCCGCGCCCGGCGCGGCGCCGGCGTCGGGCGTCCAGACGAGCTCGAAGTCGCGCGCGGCGGGCGCGTCGTCGGCGAGTTCGATCCGGTATCCGTGCCCGGGCAGCGTCTCGATGTTCGCGCGGTGGTAGCGGCTTTCGAGCTGCGCCAGCGGAAAGCCGGCGTGGAGATCGACGGTGAGCGTCGCGTCGAGTCGCGCGCCCGGCGCGGCGACCGGCGGGGTGATGCGGTCGGCGTCGGGCACGGCGTCGGTGGGCGGCGACAGCGACGGAAGGTCGGGCGTCGCCGCCGGCAGCGGCGCGCCGGGGATGTAGCGCGGCGTCACCGCCAGCGGAAAGCGCAGCCGGAACGCGCCGTCGTCGTATCGCAGCGTCTGCTGGTACTCGATGGTGACCGTCACGGTCTCGCCCGGCCCGACCTGCGCGACGCGCGTGGTGAACAGGTTCGGCCGTTCCTGGTCGACCAGCGCCGCCTTCTTCCCTTCCGACTTCGCCTGCTCGTACGCTCGCTTCGCCTCGCCGCGCTCGCGCACCACGCCCTCGATGACGCGGCCCGCGGTCTCGATGCGCATCCGGTCGACCGCGGCGTGCTCCGGCAGCGGGAAGCTGTAGATGCCCTCGCGCCACTGCGCAGTCGGATTGGCGAAACGCTGGACGACCAGCGTCCGCGCCACCAGGCCGCCGACGTCCATGTGCACGTCGGTTGCGACCCGCGGCGCGTCGATCCGGCCGCCGGCGCCGTCGTCGAACTGCAGCGCGCCGCCGGCACCGGGCGCCTCCGGCAGCGGCGCGGCCTGCGCGTGCGTGGCCGCGATGAACACGGCCAGCGCCAGCACCAGGCTCGCGAACAGCCCCACGCCGACGCCCTGCAGCGCGAGCTTCAGGAACTCCCGCCACCATCCGTCCGCGCCGACCCGCACCATCGCCTGCCGCTCGCCGCTCATGCCGCTTCCCCTGCTGGAGGCGGCCGGCGCCGCGATCCCGGGCGCCGGCCGTGTTGCGCGCCGGCGGCAGGGAAGGGGCTTGGAGTCCCGGGGGCGGCGGCCGCCGGCGATGCGCCGCCCTTGGGATGCATTGCGCGCCGCGAACGCGGCAGGCCGCGGGAGGGAAAGGGGCAGGGCGGCGACGGATTGTGGCAAACCGCTGACGGCGCGGCCCGGCCCGGCCGGGCGGCCGGGTGCGGGGTCCGCGCTGCGGTATAGTCGGCGCCGTCATGACGTCGTCCGCTCAAGTCTCCGGATGAGCCGCCGGATCGCGCTGGTCGAGGACGAGCCCTCGCTCGCCGCCAACCTCGCCGAGGCGCTCACGCGCCACGGCTACGAGGTTGCGACGTACGCCACGCGCGCCGGGGCGCTGGCGGCGTTCCGGACGCGGCTGCCGGACCTCGCGCTGGTCGACATCGGGCTCGCCGACGACGTCGACGGCGGCTTCGAGCTCGCCCGCGAGCTGCGGGCGATGTCGGCGACGCTGCCGATCCTGTTCCTGTCCGCGCGCGACAGCGACTACGACATCGTCGCCGGCCTGCGGCTGGGCGCCGACGATTACCTGACCAAGGACGTGAGCCTGCCGCACCTCGCGGCGCGCATCGCCGCGCTGTTCCGGCGCAGCGACCTGCTGGCCGCGCCCCCCGCCACCGAGGACGTGCTGGTGCGCGGCGACCTGGCCCTCGACGTCAAGCGGCTGGCCGTGCGCTGGCGCGGCCAGCGCGTCGACCTCACGCTGACCGAGTTCTGGATGGTCCACGCGCTGGCGCGCTTCCCCGGCCACGTCAAGGACCGCGAGTCGCTGATGCGCGACGCCAGCATCGTCGTCGACGACAGCACGATCACCACGCACGTCAAGCGCATCCGCCGGAAGTTCCAGGCGATCGATCCGACGTTCGACCGCATCGACACCGTCTACGGCATGGGCTACCGCTGGCGTGCCGACGGCGGCGGCTGACGATGCGGGTCGCGCTCGGCATCCGCGCCCAGCTGCTGCTGGTGCTGACGGTGTTCCTCGCGCTGCCCTGGCTCGGCTACGAGTACGTGCGCGAGCTCGAGCGCTTCCTCCGCGACGCGCAGGAGCGCTCGCTCGCGTCGACCGCGCAGGCGGTGGCGATCGCGCTCAACGACCGGCCGCGGCTGTTCGCCGGACCGGCCGACCCGATCGCGTCGTTCGCGCAGGAGCGCGCCGACGAGGAGCCGCGCGACGGCCTGCCGCCGTCGGCGTCGCCGGAGATCGCCCGCATCGTGCAGGGACTGTCGCGGACGACGGCGCGCATCTGGGTGATCGACCGCGACGGCGTCGTGCTGGCGCGCGCGGGCACGCTGAAGCCGCCGCAGGCGGAGGCGCCGCCGGCGTCGTGGTGGGGACGCCTGTCGGGCGCCACGCTGGGGCCGCTCTACGCGCGGGTGCTGACCCAGCCGTCGGAGGACTTCGCCGACGACGCCGCGGCGCGGGGCCCGCTGCAGGGCCGCGACGTCGAGGGCGCGCTGACCGGCATCCTGACCACGCTGCGGCGGCCCACGTCCGACGGCCGGGCGGTGATCGTGTCGGCGGCGCATCCGGTCTGGGTCGGCGACCAGGTGCGCGGCGCCGTCGTCGTCGAGGAAACGACCAACCGCGTGCTGGCCGAGCGCAACCGCGCGTTCGTAGCGGCTGTTCGACATCGTGCTCGCCGTGCTGCTCGTCGGCACGCTGGCGCTGACCTGGTTCGCGTCGCGGCTGGCCACGCGCATCCGCCGGCTGCGCGACGACGCCGAGCGCGCGATCGATCCGCAGGGCCGCGTCGTCGGCAGGCTCGCGAGCTCGGACGCCGGCGACGAAATCGGCGATCTCTCGCGCAGCTTTTCCGCGGCGCTGGCGCGGCTGTCCGAGTACGCCGGCTACCAGGAAAAGATGGCGGCGCGGCTGTCGCACGAGCTGCGCACGCCGGTCGCCGTGGTGAAGAGCTCGCTCGGCAATCTCGAGGCGCAGCCCCTGTCCGCCGATGCCCGCGTCTACATCGAGCGCGCGCAGGGCGGCATCGCGCGGCTGGCGGCGATCCTCACCCGGATGAGCGAGGCGGCCCGGCTCGAGCACTCGCTGGCGGACGTCGAGCGCGAGCGCTTCGACCTCGTCCCGGTCGTCGCCGGTTGCGTCGACGGCTACCGGCAGGCGTATCCGCGGGCGACGTTCGAGCTCGCGCTGCCGGCGGAGGCCCTGGTCATCGACGGGGCGCCGGACCTCGTCGCGCAGATGCTCGACAAGCTCGTCGCCAACGCCGTCGAATTCTCGACCGGCGCGGCGATCGGGCTGCGGCTCGCACGCGAGGGCGGCGAGGCGGTGCTGACGGTGGCCAACGACGGGCCGCCGCTGCCGGCGGCGATGGAGGGGCGGCTGTTCGAGTCGATGGTGTCGGTGCGGCCGGACCCGCCGATCGCGGGGCCGCATCTCGGCCTGGGCCTCTACATCGCGCGGCTGGTCGCGGAATTCCACCGCGGGAGCATCGAGCTGCACAACCGCGCCGACGGCCGCGGCGTCGTCGCGCGCGTGGCGATGCCGGTCGCCTGATCCCCCGCGGCGGACACGGGCAGCGCCAGCATCGCGACCGCCCCGCGCGCCATTCGCCGCAGCTTACCTTGTCGGCGATAATGCGAGGTCCGGACGGGGACCCGCGCCCACGGGGGCGGGATGCCCGCAGTTCGTGCCGTCCGGCCCCGCCGCGCCCCCGTCCTTCCGCCCATGAACTCCTTCGCCCCGCTCACGCAATCCCCGGTGCTGGCCAGCGCGGTGCTGCTCACCGTGACGTACATGGGGCAGCCGCTGAAGCTCGACTACCTGTGGGCGGCGCTGTGCATGGTCGGCGCCGTCTACTTCATCTTCCGCTGATTCCCCCGCCTTCGCCGGGTTTCCTCCCAGGCCTCTCCGTGACCCCGCCTCCGTTCTCGACGCTGTACTTCGCCTTCGCCTCGGGGTACCTGCTCTCGTACCTCTACCGCACCGTCAATGCGGTGATCTCGCCGGAGCTGACGCGCGAGCTTGCGCTGTCGCCCGGTGCGCTGGGCCTGCTGACCAGCGCGTACTTCCTTGCCTTCGGCGCGATGCAGATTCCCGCCGGCATGCTGCTCGACCGCTACGGACCGCGCCGGGTCGAGCCGGTGCTGCTGGTGATCGCCGCGGCCGGCGCGCTGGCGTTCGCATTCGCCGGGAGCGAAGCCGCGCTGCTCGGCGCCCGCGCGCTGATCGGGCTGGGGGTCGCGGTCTGCCTGATGGCGCCGATGAAGGCGATCGCCACCTGGTATCCGCCGGAGCGGCAGCCGTCGCTCGCCGGCTGGGTCATGGCGGCGGGCGGCGCCGGCGCCCTGGTCGCGACCGCCCCGCTCGAGTTCGCGCTGCGCTTCGTGACCTGGCGCACGGTCTTCGTCGTGCTCGCGGCCGCGACGCTGCTGGTGGCGGTGTGGATCTGGCTCCGCATTCCCGACACGCCGAAGGCGGCGACGGCGCAGGGCTTCGGCGCGCAGTGGGCCGGCGTGCGGCGTGTCTTCGGCAACCCGCGGTTCTGGTGGATCGCGCCGCTGGGCGGCTTCGGCATGGGGGCGTTCATGGCCGTGCAGGGGCTCTGGTCGGTGCCGTGGCTGATGGAGGTCGACGGCGTCAGCCGCGCGGTCGCCGCGCAGCACCTGCTGGTGATGGGTGCGGTCATCCTCGCCGGCTACCTGCTGCTGGGGATGTTCGCGACGCGGCTCGCGCGGCAGGGCATCCACGCCCGGCACCTGTTCGCCGCGGGTTTTGCGCTCAACGCGCTGGCGCTGGGCGCGATCGTGCTGCACGTGCCCGGCAGCTGGCTGTGGTGGGGACTGTACGGGCTGGGCGCCTCGGTCAACGTGCTCGCGTTCACCGTGCTCAACGAGGGTTTCGGCAAGGAACTGGCCGGGCGCGCCAACACCGCGCTCAACCTGATGATGTTCATGGGCAGCTTCCTCACCCAATGGGGGATCGGCCTCGTCGTCGACGGGGCGCGCACCGGCCTGGGATTCGACACCGTGGGCGGGCTCAGGCTCGCGTTCGCGATCGTGCTCGGCGGCAACGTGCTGACCTACGCGTGGTTCGCCGCGGGCTGGCGCCGCCACGCGCGGGTCGCGTCGCACGGCGCGGCGGCGTAGGAGGCGCGCGATGCACCTGCACATCCTCGGCATCTGCGGCACCTTCATGGGCGGCATCGCCGCGATCGCCAAGGCGGCCGGCCACACCGTCACCGGCTGCGACGCCAACGTCTATCCGCCGATGTCCACGCAGCTCGCGGCGCTGGGCATCGATCTGGTCGAGGGCTTCGACCCGGCGCAGCTCGACGGCCCGGCGCGGGACGCCGACGTGTTCGTCGTCGGCAACGTCGTGTCGCGCGGCAATCCGCTGATCGAGGCGGTGCTCGACCGCGGCCTGCCGTACGTGTCGGGGCCGCAGTGGCTGGCCGAGAACGTGCTGGCCGGCAAGTGGGTGCTGGCGGTGGCCGGCACGCACGGCAAGACGACGACCACGGCGATGCTGGCGTGGATCCTCGAGCACGCGAACCTGCAGCCGGGCTTCCTGATCGGCGGCGTGCCGCTGGACTTCGGCGTCTCGGCGCGGCTCACCGGCAGCCCGTTCTTCGTCATCGAGGCCGACGAGTACGACACCGCGTTCTTCGACAAGCGCTCGAAGTTCGTTCACTACCGGCCGCGCACGGCCATCCTGAACAACCTCGAATACGACCACGCCGACATCTTTCCGGACCTGGCCGCGATCGAGACGCAGTTCCACCACCTCGTGCGCACGGTGCCGAGAAGCGGTCGCCTCGATCGTCAACGGCGGCGAGGCGAGCCTTGCCCGCGTGCTGGCCCGCGGCTGCTGGAGCGAGATCGAGCGCTTCGGCCTGGCCGAGGTGCCGGCCACCGGTCCCGACTGGACCATCGCCGTCGACGGCACCATCCTGCTGGGCGGCGCGCCGCAGGGGACGCTGGCGTTCGGGCAGGCGGGGCGGCACAACCAGCTGAACGCACTGGCGGCGATCGCCGCCGCGCGCCACGCCGGCGTGCCGGTGCGCGCGAGCCTCGACGCGCTGGCGGCGTTCCAGGGCGTGAAGCGGCGCCTCGAACGGCGCGGCACCGCGAACGGCGTCACCGTCTGGGACGACTTCGCCCACCATCCGACGGCCATCGCGACCACCGTCGACGGCCTGCGGCGGCAGCTCGGTCGCGGTGCCGCCGGCACCGCGGCGGAGCGCGACGTCGGGCCGCGCATCCTCGCCGTGCTCGAGCCGCGGTCGAACACCATGAAGCTGGGCGCGATGAAGGACGCGCTGCCCGGCAGCCTCGCCGGCGCCGACCTCGTGTTCTGCTACGCGGCCAACCTGGGCTGGGACGCGGGCGACGCGCTGGCGCCGCTCGGTGCGCGGGCCTCGGTGCACACCGAACTGACGGCGCTGGTCGCCGCCGTCGTTGCCGCCGCGCGTCCGGGCGACCAGGTGCTGGTGATGAGCAACGGCGGCTTCGGCGGCGTCCACGACAAGCTGCTCGCCGCGCTCGGTCCGCCGCGCGCGTGACCACGCTCGTCTACCTGCACGGTTTCCGCAGCTCGCCGCAGAGCATCAAGGCGCGGCTCCTCGCCGAGGCCGTCGCGGCGCTGCCCGCGGCGCGGCGCCCGCGCCTCGAGGTGCCGGCGCTCGCCCACGAACCGGCGCGCGCGGTGGCTGGGGTCGCCGACTGGGTCCGCGCCGAAGTGACCGAAGGCGAAGCGCTGACCTTCGTCGGCAGCTCGCTGGGCGGGTTCTACGCCACGCACCTCGCCGAAGCGTTCGGCGCGCGGGCGGTGCTGATCAACCCCGCGGTGCGTCCGTACGACGACCTCGCCCCGTACGCGGGACCCCAGACCAATCTCTACACCGGCGAGACCTTCGAGGTGCTGCCGCGGCACTTCGACGAGCTGCGGGCGCTGGCGGTGCCGCGGATCACGCGCCCCGGGCGCTACCTGCTGCTGGCCCGGTCCGGCGACGAGGTGCTCGACTGGCGGACGATGGTCGCGTTCTACGGCGGCGCGTGGCAGCAGGTGCGCGGCGGCGGCACCCACGGCTACGACGACATCGGCCCCGATTTGCCGGCGGTGCTCCGCTTCGCCGGCGTGCCGGCCTGATCGGGCGGCGGCGGAAGGGTTCGGGGCGTGGTTCGCGCCGCAGGTGTGGCGCCCGCGCCGCATCGCCGCGGTTCGTGGCACCTTGTCGACGGACGGAAGCGCGCAGTGCCGGCGCCGCGGCGTAGCATCGGCGCATGGAGCGGACGAGCTACGACTTCGCGATCGTCGGCGGCGGCCTCGTCGGCGCCGCCGTCGCGTACGGGCTGCGCGCGCTCGGGTCGCGGCTCGCCGTGTTCGACGAGGGCGACGTCGCGGTGCGCGCGTCGCGCGGCAATTTCGGGCTGATCTGGGTGCAGGGCAAGGGCGCGGGCCTGCCCGCGTACGGCGCGCTGACGCAGGCGTCGGCGCGCGCCTGGCCGCGGCTGGCCGCCGCACTCGCCGCCGAGACGGGCATCGACGTCGCGCTGGCGCAGCCGGGCGGCCTGCACCTCTGCCTCGCGGCCGACGAGCTGGCGCGACGCGTGGCGCGGCTCGAGGCGGTCGTGGCGCAACCTGGCTTCGATCGCTACGACGTCGAAGTGCTCGACCGCGCGGCCGTTGCCCGCCGCCTGCCCGCCGCGACGCTGGGACCCGACGTCGTCGGCGGCACGTGGACCGCGCTCGACGGCCACTGCAATCCACTGAAGCTGCTGTCGGCGCTGCACGCGGCGCTGGCGCGGGCCGACGTCGACTATCGGCCGGCGTGTCCGGTGACGGCGATCGCGCCGCGCCCGGGCGGCTTCACGCTGACGACTCGCGCCGGCGAGGTGCGCGCCGAGCGCGTCGTGCTGGCGGCAGGGCTCGCGAATGCGCTGCTCGCGCCGATGGTCGGTCTCGCCGCGCCGCTCCGGCCGAACAAGGGCCAGGTCATCGTCCTCGAGCGGGTGCAGCCGTTCCTGCCGTTCCCGGTCGAGACCCTCCGCCAGACCGACGAGGGCACGGTGCTGATCGGCGATTCGCAGGAGGAGCGCGGCTTCGACGCCGAGCTCGACCTCGCCGTGCTGGGCGAGATCGCGCGCCGCGCCGTCAGGATGTTCCCGGCGCTCGGCGGCGTGCGCGTCAACCGCGCCTGGGCGGCGCTGCGCGTGATGAGCCCGGACGGCCATCCGGTGTACGCGCAAAGCCGGACCCATCCGGGCGCGTTCGCCGTCAGCTGCCACAGCGGCGTCACGCTGGCGGCGGCGCACGCGTACGTCGTCGCCCCGGCGATCGGCGCGGGCACGGTGGCGGCCCGGCTCGCCCCCTTCGGCACGGAACGCTTCGATGTTCGCGCGGCTGCCTGAGGCCGGCGGCAGCGCCGTCGACATCGTCGTCGACGGCGAGACCGTGGCGGCGCGCAGCGGCGACACCGTCGCGGCCGCGTTGCTGCTCGCGGACCGGCTCGCGTTCCGCACGACGCCGGTCGGCGGCGCGCCGCGCGGTCCGCTGTGCCTGATGGGCGTGTGCTACGACTGCCTCGTCACCATCGACGGGCTGCCGAACCGGCAGGCCTGCCTCGTGACCGTCGCGCCGGGCATGCGCATCGACACGCAGCGCGGCGCCCGCCCGCTCGACGCCGCCGTTGGCGGGCCGGCGCATCCGCCGGGGCGGCGATGAGCTTCGCCCGCCGCCGCTACGACGTCGCGATCGTCGGGGCCGGGCCCGCGGGCCTGGCCGCCGCCATCACCGCGTCCGGCTACGGGCTCGACACCATCGTCTTCGACGAGCACGACCAGCCCGGCGGGCAGATCTTCGCCGGTGCCGGCGCGGGTCCGTTCTCGGCGGCGCGCGCCGGGGCGCTGTTCGGCCGCGAGTATGCCGACGGCGCCGCGCTGGTCGCCGCGTTCCATCGCTCGCTGGCGCTGCACGTGCCGCGGGCGACCGTGTGGGCGGCGACGCCGCGCGCCGACGGCGCCGTCACGCTGGCGGTCACCGCCGGCGGCCCGGTCGCGCGCCACACCGAGACCGTCGAGGCGTCGGCGCTGATCCTCGCCACCGGCGCGCAGGAGCGGCCGGTGCCGATGGCCGGCGGCACGCTGCCGGGCGTGCTGCTCGCCGGCGCGGCGCAGCGGCTGCTGAAGGGCGCCGGCGTGATCCCGCACGGCCGCACGCTGCTCGCCGGCAGCGGCCCGCTGCTGTGGCTGCTCGCGTGGCAGTACCTCAACGCCGGGGTGGTCGTCGACGCGCTGATCGACACCACGCCGCGCGGCCGCCTGCGGGCGGCGCTTTCGTCGGCGCCGTCGTTCCTGCTGTCGGGCTACGCGCGCAAGGGGCTCGCGCTGGTGGCCGCAGTGCGCCGCCGCGTGCGCGTCGTCGATCAGGTGGACGCGCTCGCGGCCGAGGGCGGGGACCGGGTCGAGGCGGTCCGCTGGACGCGGCGCGGCGTGACCACGACGGAGCCCGCCGATCTGCTGCTGCTGCACCAGGGCGTGGTGCCCAACGTCGCCTTCGCCGCCGCGCTGGGCTGCGCGCTGCGCTGGAACGACGCGCAGGCGTGCTTCGAGCCGGTCGTCGACGCCTGGGGCGGAGCGACGGTCGCCGACGTGTTCATCGCCGGCGACGGCGGCGGCATCGCGGGCGCCGACGCGGCGCAGGCGCGCGGCGAGCTCGCTGCGCTGGCCGCGGCGAACGCGTTGGGGCGCATCGACGGCACCGCGCGGGATCGTGCCGCGGCGGCGCCGCGCAAGGTGCTGGCGCGGGCGCTTGCCGGCCGCGAGTTCCTGGACCGGATGTACCGACCGGCCGACGCGTTTCGCGCACCGGACCCGGCGGCCGAGCCCGGAACGGTCGTCTGCCGCTGCGAGGAAGTCACCGCCGGCGCCATCGCCGACGGCATCGCCCGCGGCGCCACGGGTCCGAACCAGCTGAAGGCCTACCTGCGCTGCGGCATGGGGCCGTGCCAGGGCCGCTTCTGCGGCTTGCCGGTGACCGAGCTGATCGCCCGCGCGCGGCGGCTCTCGCCCGCGGCCGTCGGCTACTTCCACGGACGCTTTCCGGTGAAGCCGGTGACGCTCGACGAGCTCGCCGCGCTGCCGTCGACGCCCGAGGCACTGGCCGCCGTGGTGCGCCTGAAGGGGACGCACTGAGGGGTGTCGCCGCGCCGGGGGGCAGCGCAATGCTGCACCGCGCATAGGCATTGTCATCTCCGGCGCGTAAAGTCGCGCCCTCGATGAGGCCGGCCCTGTCCGCCCGTCGACACGAACCGCCAGGCGCCGATCGCGCCGCGCGGGTGTTCCGACCATGACCGGCACCGGCCACGAGCCGCGAACCGGTCGGAGAACCGCCATGCCCCGACGCTTTCCTCCCCGCGGCGCTGCCGCCCACTCGTCGTCCGCCGCACCGCTGGCCGCGGCGATCCGCACCGAACGCGCGTACGGCGCGCGCAACTACGATCCGCTGCCGGTCGTGCTGACCGACGGCGAGGGCGCGTGGATCCGCGACGAGCACGGACGCCGCTACCTCGACATGATGAGCGCCTACTCGGCGGTTTCGCACGGGCACGCGCACCCGCGGCTCGTTCGCGCGCTGACCGAACAGGCGCAGCGCCTGGCGGTCACCTCGCGTGCATTCCACAATCCGCGGCTGCCGGAATTCCTGCGGCGCCTGACGGAAGTGACCGGCCTCGACCGCGCGTTGCCGGCCAGCGGCGGCGCCGAGGCGGTGGAGACCGCGCTCAAGGCCGCGCGGAAGTGGGGCCACAAGGTCAAGCACATTCCCGACGGGCGGGCCGAGATCATCGTCTGCGACGGCAATTTCCACGGCCGGTCCATCACCATCGTCGGCTTTTCGTCCGAGGCGCAGTACCGCGACGGCTTCGGCCCGTTCCCGCCCGGCTTCGTGTCGATTCCGTACGGCGACGCGGCCGCGCTCGCGCGCGCCATCGGTCCGAACACCGCGGCGTTCCTGGTCGAGCCGATCCAGGGCGAGGGCGGCATCGTGGTGCCGCCGGCGGGCTGGCTGGCCGCCTGCGCGCGCATCTGCCGCGAGCGCAACGTGCTGCTCATCTGCGACGAGATCCAGACCGGCATGGGCCGTACGGGGCGCTTTCTCGCGTCCGAGCACGACGGCGTGCGGCCGGACGGCGTGATCCTGGGCAAGGCGCTCGGCGGCGGGCTGCTGCCGGTGTCGGCGTTCGTCGCCACCGACGAGGTGATGAGCGTGTTCACGCCGGGGGACCACGGCAGCACCTTCGGCGGCAATCCGCTGGCGGCGGCCGTCGGCCTCGAGGCGCTGGCGGTGCTGTTCGACGAGCGGCTGATCGAGCGCTCGGCCGAGCTGGGCGCGCACCTGCTCGCGGCGCTCCGCGACATCCGCAGTCCGCTGATCCGGGACGTGCGCGGCCGCGGCCTCTTCATCGGGCTCGAGGTGGACACCACCTGGGTCACCGCCCGGCAGGTGGTGGAACGGCTGCTGGCGCGCGGCATCCTGTCGAAGGACACGCACGGCACCGTCGTGCGCTTCGCGCCGCCGCTGGTGATCGACCGCGCCGATCTCGACTGGGCCGCGAACGAGGTGCGGGCGGTGTTCGCCGAGCTGCCGGACGGCCTGAAGCGCGCTGCCTGACGGCGGGCGGGCGAGCTACAATGGCCGCGCCCGTCCGACCCCGCCAGGAGCGCATCGCATGACCGCCGTCCGCATGACCGCCGTCCGCCGTCCCCAGCTTCGCTTCGTCCGCGCCGCCGTCGCGGCATTCGTCGTCGCCGCCGCCGGCGCGGCCCTGGCCCAGGCGCCGCAGATGTTCAAGGCGGGCCCCGGGCCCGACGAGCTCTGGGACGTCACCGTCCGGATGGAGATGGTCGGCATGCCGATGCAGATGCCCGCGACGACGTCGCAGGTCTGCATGAAGAAGGACCGGAGCGCCGACCGGATGGTCCCGCAGAACAAGGACTGCACGATGAGCGACGTGAGGAACGTCGGCAACCGGATGACGTTCCGCTTCGTCTGCACCGGCGAGGAGCCGATGGAAGGCACCGGCGAGATCACGTCGACGCCGACGAGCTACGACGGCCGGATGACCATGAAGGGCACGCGCCGCGGCAGCGACATCAACATGGTCCAGAACTTCGCGGGCAAGAAGGTCGGCACCTGCACCGACACGTCGGCGCAGGCGATCGCGAAGATCGAGGGCGACGCGGCGGCGCAGAAGGCGAAGTTCTGCGCCGACAGCATGGAGAGCCTGACGGCGGCGGCGTTCGTCGGCAAGGACGCCGCCTGCGCCTCGCAGGCGAAGGCGTTCTGCGACAAGGTCGGCGGCCTCGCGGCCGGCGGCCGGACGCCGGCCGGCTATCGCGCGGCCGTGGGCAAGCGCGGCGCCATGATGACCAAGCCCGCGTTCACCGCGTGCAAACAGGACTTCGACGCCATGCAGACGGCGGCCTGCGCGTCGGGCGTGTCGTCGCGCGACTGGTCGTTCGTCGGCAGCGGGTCCTGCGACCCCGACGTCCGCAAGCAGGGCGACGCGATGTGCAAGGGCCGGGCGTTCACCGGCATGGACCGCGCGATCGTGCCGCTGTGCAACCGCTACGCCGCGCTGTCGCGTGGCGCGGGCGGCGAGGACGGGGGCGAGGGCGGCGGCAGCTCCGGCGGCGCGGGTGGCGCGGGCGGCTCCGGCAGCTCCGGCAGCGGTTCCTCGGCCACCGGCACCGCCCCGCGGGCGCCGGCGAAGCCCGAAGAGCCGAAGCCCGCCGACAACGCCGTGCAGGAAGGCGTCAACCAGCTGCGCAAGCTGCTGCCGTTCTGACCGTGCGCACGCCGGGCCGCGGCAGGATCGCGGCCGCGACGGCGGTCGCGCGGCGATTGGCGGTGACTGCGGTCATCGCGACGGCGATGGCGATGCCGGCGGCGCGGGCGCAAACCGCGGCGCCGGGTCCCCGTCCGCCGTCCCCGTCGTCGGCTTCGGCTTCGGCCGGCTCGTCGCCCGCGGCGCCGCCGGGCATCCGGTCCGCAGCGCCACCGACCGGTGCATTGCCCGACCGCTATCCCGGCGTGGCCGCCGCGTACCTGGTGCGCCGCGACGGCGCCGATCTCTGGGGCGCGCGCATCGACACGCCGCTGCCGCCGGCGAGCCTCGCCAAGCTGATGACCGCGCTGCTGGTGGTCGAAGCCGGCCGCGCCGACGATATCGTCACCGTCAGCGCGCGGGCTGCCGCCACCGGCGGCGCGCGGCTGGGCCTTCGGGCCGGCGAACGTCTGGCGGTGTCGGCGCTGCTCGCGGCGCTGCTGCTGCGCTCGGCCAACGATGCCTGCGTCGCGCTGGCCGAGTGGCGCGACGGCAGCGAGCAGGCATTCGTCGCGCGGATGAACGCGCGGGCCGGGGAGCTCGGCCTCGCGCGCACGCGCTTCGCCGGTGCCTGCGGCTTCGACGCGCCCGGACAGCATTCGAGCGCGCGCGACCTCGCCGCGCTGGCCGAGCACGTGCTCGGCCAGCCCGCGCTGGCCGCGCTGGCCGCGCGCGAGCGCATGACCATCCGCAGCGAGGGCGACCGCTCGTTCGCGCTCGCCAACACCAACGCGCTGCTCGGGCGCGTGCCCGGCGTCAACGGCCTGAAGACCGGTTTCACCAACGGCGCCGGCCGCTGCCTCGTCGTCAGCGCCGAGCGCGGCGGCGTGCGCGTGCTCGCCGTGCTGCTGGGAGCGGGCGACCGCTGGTGGGATGCGGTGGCGATGGTCGAGCGCGCGCTGGACCCGCCGACGGCACGCGATGGCCGCGGCGGCTGAACGGGAAGACGAGCGCGCGGGACGCCCCGGCGGCGGCCGCGTCGCGCCGCCGATGCCGTGGTGGCTGTTCGCCGCGTTGCCCGTGGCGGTCGCGATCGCCTGGGCCAACGCGTTCCCGGGAACGTTCCAGTTCGACGACTATGCGGTGATCGTCGACAACCCGGCGGTGCAGCGCTGGACCGCGTTCGTCGCGTCGATGCCGGGGATCCGCCCGCTGCTCAAGGCAAGCTACACCTTCTCGTGGACCGTCGGCGGCGGCGCGCCGACGGCGTTCGTCGCGTTCAACGTCGCCGTCCACGCCGCGAACGCGGTGCTGGTCATGCTGCTCGCGCGGCGCGTGCTCGCGCTGACGGCGCCGGAACTGCGGCCGCGGACGGGCATCGCCGTCGCGACCGCATTGCTGTTCGCGCTGCATCCGGCGCAGACCGAGGCGGTGACCTGGATCGCCGGCCGCGCGACGTCGCTGTCGGCAGGCTTCGTCCTCGCCTCGGTCCTGCTCTGGCTCGCCGGGGCCGACGCCGCCGAGGTCGGCGACGCCGCGCGCGCACGCCGGCGCCGCAGCGCGGCGATGGCGGCCTTCGCCGCCGCGCTCGCCGTCAAGGAGACCGCGGCGACGCTGCCGTTCGCGCTGTTGCTGCTGGAAGCGCTGCGGCGGGTCGTCCGCGATCCGGGCAACCACGCGCAGGCCGCCGCGCCGGCGCGCCCGTGGCGCGATGCGTTGCGGGCGACGGCGCCGCCATTCGTTCTGCTGGCGCTGGCCGCCGCCGCCGCATGGTCGGTGCCGACGTACCGCCGGCTGGTCGCCGCGAGCCTCGATACGCGCGGACCGTTCGCCAACCTCGCCGCGCAGGTCGACGCGATCGCCTACCTGGTCACCGACCCGCTGCTGCGGCTGCGCGTGAACATCGATCCCGAGGTGCCGCTGACGGCGTTCGGGCCACCATGGTGGCTGGCGGCAGCGGCGTTGACGGCGGTGGCGCTGGTCGCGGCGGCGGGACTGTCGGCACGACCCGCGGCCCGCCCGCCCGCGGCGTGGCGCTCGCCGCTGGTCGGGTTCGCCCTCGCCTGGTTCCTGCTGCACCTCGCGCCGACCAATTCCCTGCTGGCGCGCTTCGACCTCGCCAACGACCGCCAGCTCTACCTCGCGCTGCTGGGCCCGGCGCTGCTGGTCGCGGCGGCGCTGCCGGCATGGCGCGCGCGGCGCGGGCGGCGGGTGGCAAGGGTGCGGCCCGCGGCGCCGGGAGCAGCAGGCGGCGCCTGGACAGGAGATGCGGCGCCCGAGGTCGGCGCCGCCGGCGAGTGTGCTCGCGCTGGTCCCCGCTGCGCTGCTCGCCGCGGTGCTCGGTGCGGCGACGATCGCGCGCAACCGCGACTACGCAACGGAGATCGCGCTGTGGGAGGCGACGGTGCGGACCGCGCCTTCGAAGGCCCGCGCGTGGAACAACCTGGGCTACGCGTACGAGCAGGCCGGACGTCGCGCCGACGCCCGCAGCGCGTACGAACGGGCGCTCTCGCTCGACCCCGATCAATACAAGGCACGCTCGAATCTCCACCTTCTGGACGACCCGTAGCCGCGCGACCCGCGGCGTATACTTTCCCGATGCCAGCGCCGGACCTCACCGACCAACTCGTCGTCGCGATCAGCTCGCGCGCACTGTTCGACTTCGAGGAGGAGAACCAGGTCTTCGAGACCGCCGACGACCGTGCGTACATGACGCTGCAGCTCGAGCGGCTGACGCAGCCGGCGAAGCCCGGCGTCGCGTACCGGCTGGTGCGCAAGCTGCTGCGCTTCAACGACGAGGCGAGCAAGCGGGTCGAGGTGGTGATCCTGTCGCGCAACGACCCGGTGTCGGGCCTGCGCGTGTTCCGCTCGGTCAAGGGCTCGGGGCTGCCGATCGAGCGCGGCGTGTTCACGCGCGGCCGCGCGCCCTTCAGCTACCTGGCGCCGCTGAAGGCGAACCTGTTCCTGTCGGCCAACGCGGACGACGTGCGGCGCGCGCTCGAGGCGGGTTTCCCCGCGGCGATGGTCTACACGCAGTCGCAGTCGACCGACTCGCACCCCGACGAGGTGCGCATCGCCTTCGACGGCGACGCGGTGCTGTTCGCCGACGAGGCCGAGCGCGTCTACCAGGCCGAGGGCCTCACCGCGTTCCAGACGCACGAGGCGAAGAACGCCGAGCGGCCGCTGCCGTCGGGGCCGTTCAAGCCGCTGCTCGAGGCGCTGCACCGGCTGCAGGTCGAGTCGCGCGCCGGCCCGATGAAGCTGCGCACGGCGCTGGTGACGGCGCGCAGCGCGCCCGCGCACGAGCGCGCGATCCGGACGCTGATGGACTGGAACATCGCGATCGACGAGGCGATGTTCCTGGGCGGCCTCGAGAAGGGTCCGTTCCTGCGCGAGTTCGAGCCGGACTTCTACTTCGACGACCAGACGCGCCACGTCGAGAGCGCGTCGAAGCACGTGCCGTCGGGGCACGTGCTGCACGGCATCTCGAACGAGTAGCGCCGGCGCACGCGCCGGCGGGTCGCGCCGTTCAGACCTTGCCGACGATGACGTCCGAGGCCTTGATGATCGCGGCCGCGCTGTCGCCGGCCTTCAGCGCGAGTTCGTCGACGGCCTCGTTGGTGATCGACGCGGTGATGACACCGCCGCCGATGTTGATCTTCACATGCGACGTGGTGGCGCCGCGGGTGACCTCGGTGACCTTGCCGTTCAGGACGTTGCGGGCGGAGAGCTTCATGTTCATCCTTTTGGTTATCAATGGCTTGCACAGCTACTGCGGCAGCGAAAGCCCATGCGCGGCGGCGGCGAGCCGCGAACCCATGGCCAGCGACAGCATCAGCGTCAGTGCGCAGGCGTGGCGCCGGATCATTTCTTCGCGCTCGGGAAGAACAGCTGCTCGCCGCCGACCTTGTAGCCGGCGATCGACGCCTGGCCTTCGGGCGACACGATCCAGTCGATGAATGCCATGCCCTCGGCTTTCTTAACGTGGGGGTGCTTCGCCGGATTCACCAGCATCACGCCGTAGGGGTTGAACAGTTTCTGGTCGCCCTGCACGACGATGGCGAGATCGCCGCGGTTCTTGAACGAGAGCCAGGTCCCGCGGTCGGCGAGGATGTACGCGTTCATCGACGATGCGGTGTTGAGCGCCGGGCCCATGCCCGACCCGGTCTCGCGGTACCAGCTGCCCCGGCCCGCGGTCGGGTCGACGCCGGCATCCTTGAAGTAACGCAGCTCGGCCGCGTGGGTGCCGCTCTTGTCGCCGCGCGAAACGAAAGGCGCCTGCGCGTCGGCGATCTTCTTCAGCGCCACCGCGACGTCCTTGCCGCCGGCGACCTTCGCCGGGTCGGACTTCGGCCCGATCAGCACGAAGTCGTTGTACATCACGTCGCGGCGTTCGATGCCGAATCCCTCGGCGACGAACTTGTCCTCGGCAACGCGATCGTGGACGAACACGACGTCGGCGTCGCCGCGACGGCCGGTGTCGAGCGCCTGGCCCGTGCCCAGCGCGACGACTTTCACCGCGATGCCGGTCTTCTTCGTGAACTCGGGCAGGATGTGGCCGAAGAGGCCCGACTGCTCGGTCGACGTCGTGGACGCGACGACGATCGACTTGTCCTGCGCGTGCGCGGACGGCGCCGCCACGAGGGTGGACAGAGCGGCAAGCGCGAATGCGCCCAGGAAACGTTTCAGTGCCATGGCAGTTCTCCGTTGAGAAAGGCGGCGGCTTCGGCCGTCGCGGGGTGGCGAAAAAAGGTGTCGACCGGCGCACGCTCGGCGAGCCGGCCGTCGTTGAGGAACAGGATTTCGTCGCCGAGGCGCTTGGCCTGGCCGAGGTTGTGCGTGACCAGCACGATCTTGGTGCCGGCCGCGTGGATCGCGGCGATCACCGACTCGACCTCGCGCGCCGCCGAGGGGTCCAGGCTCGCCGTCGGCTCGTCGAGGAACAGCACCTCGGGCGCGAGCATCCACGCGCGGGCCAGCGCGAGGCGCTGCTGCTCGCCGCCCGAGAGCACGCGCGCCGGATGGTCGGCGAAACCGGCCAGTCCGACCCGGGCGAGTGCCGTGAGCGCGCGCTCGTCGCGCCGGTCCCGCGGCACGCCGGCGAGTTGAAGTGCGAAGCGCAGGTTGCCCAGCACCGAGCGGCGGAACAGCACCGGCCGCTGGAACACCATCGCCTGCCGGCGCGGTGCGCCCGGGACCTCCGGCGCGCTCCAGCGCACCCGCCCCGACGTGGGGGCGAGCAGGCCGTGGCAGATCCGCAGCAGCACGCTCTTGCCCGCGCCGTTGGCGCCGAGGATCACGCTGCGGACCTGCGTCTCGAGCGTCAGGTTGACGCGGTCGAGGATGGCGCGGCCGCCGGCGACGAACGAGACGTCCTCCAGCACGAGCGGCAGCAGGGGGGTGTCAGCCATGGCGTCGCTGCGCGCCTTCCTTGACCAGGTGCGCGACGATGGTCAGCGCCAGCACCAGCGCCAGCAGCACGATCCCCAGCCCCAGCGCCAGCGGCAGGTCGCCCTTCGAGGTCTCGAGCGCGATCGCCGTCGTCATCACGCGGGTCACGCCGTCGATGTTGCCGCCGACGATCATCACCGCGCCGACCTCGGCGATGGCGCGGCCGAAGCCGGCCAGCACCACGGTCACCAGCGTGAAGCGCAGGTCGAACAGCAGCGCCAGCGCCGACGCGCCGGTGCCGGCGCCCAGCGACTGCAGCTGCTCGCGCGACTCGGACCAGGCGTCGGCGACGAGCTGGCGCGTCAGCGCCGCGAGCAGCGGGAACACGAGGACCGCCTGCGCCACGACCATCGCGGCCGGCGTGAACAGGATGCCGAATGCGCCCAGCGGTCCGGCCCTCGACAGCAGCAGGTAGACGGCGAGGCCGACGACGACGGCGGGCAGTCCCAGCAGGGCATTGAGCACCACGATCGTCGCCCGGCGGCCCGGGAAGTCCGCGACCGCGAGCGCCGCGCCGGCGGGCAGCGCCAGCAGCGCCGACAGCGTTACCGATGTCAGGCTGACGCGGATCGACAGCCAGATGATCTCGAGCAGCCGGGGGTCGCCCCGGGCGATCATCGATGCGGCTTCGGCGAAGGCGAGCGGGACGGTGTTCATCGGGTAGGGCTGACGTCGGTGCGGCGGCGGGCCGACGCGGCCAGCCGGTGGAACGTGGCCGACCGGGTCAGCCTTGGGCAAATCACGGCGTGGGAGTGGGGCAGCGCCGGGACCGCGAGTCTAGGGCGTCGCGCGCGGCGGAGCAAAATATGCAACACTTTGCATAATGAAGACCCTGCTGCCGATCATCGGCTGGACCCTGCGCGGCGACGCCGGGGGAGAGCGGATTCCCACGCAGCCGCTCGACGCCCGCGTCGTCGCGCTGCTGGCCGGTGTCGCGGCGCAGGGCTCGCTGACCAGCGCGGCGCTCGCGCTGGGGCTGCCGTACCGCACCGCGTGGGCGCTGCTGCGCGACGCCGAGACCGACCTCGGCCGGCCGCTGCTGGCCCGGGCGCGCGGGCGCGGGGCGAAGCCGACGGCGCTGGGCGAGCGACTGCTGGCGGCGGACCGCGCCGCGCGCGATTTCCTCGCCACCCGGCAGGCCGCGCTGGCGGTGCCGCTGCGCGCGACGCCCGGACCGCGCCCGGGCCGTGTGCTGCGGATCGCGGCGAGTCACGACCTGGCGCTGGCGGAGCTGCGCGACCTGTGGCGTGCGCGGCACCGCGTCGACGTCGAGTTCCACGGCAGCGCCGAGGCGATCGCGCTGTACGCGCAGGATCGCGTCGCCGTCGCCGGATTCCACGTGCTGGCCGGACCGCGCGGCGCGCACGACCCGCTGCTGGCGGCGCTCGACCCCGTGCGCGACGCGATCCTGCGCTTCGTCGTCCGCGAGCAGGGGCTGATCCTGCCGCGCGGCAATCCGCACGGGGTGCGCGGCTTCGCCGACGTCGCGGCGAAGGGGCTGGCCTTCGTCAACCGCCAGCCCGGGTCGGGCACCCGGCTCATCGTCGAGCGGCTGCTGCACCGGGCGCGGATCGCGCCCGACGACATCCGCGGCTTCACCCGCGAGGAATTCACGCACGCGGCGGTGGCGGCGACCGTCGCTGCCGGCAACGCCGACTGCGGCTTCGGCCTGCGCGCCGCCGCGGCGCAGCTCTCGCTGGCGTTCGTGCCGCTGGTCGAGGAGCGCTACGGCTTCGCCTGCCGCCGGCGCGCCGTCGACGGCACGGAGCTGCGCGCGTTCCGGGCGCTCGTCGCCGGCGCGGCGACGCGGAAGGTGGTCTCGCCGCTGCCCGGCTACCGGCGCGACGCACCCGGCACGGTGACGTCGGTCGAGGCGTTCGCGACGGGCGGGGGTGGCGGCGGTGCCGCCCTCGGTCGTCCCGCCAGCGTCAGCCGGTGATCCGCCCGAAGAACGGGTAGCGCGGGTCGGTGTAGCCGGGCGTCGACGGATGGCCGGGCCGCACCAGCGCGTCGACGACGGCCTCGTCGGCGTCGGACCACGCAGTGCCGACCGCGTCGACGTAGCCCTGCCACTGCTCCATCGTCCGCGGACCCGCGATGATCGACGTCACGATCTGGTTGGCCCACAGCCAGGCCAGCGCGAACTGCGCCAGCGTGCGGCCCGTCTTCTCCGCGTGCGCCTTGAGCTTCTGCGCGATGACGAAGGACTCCTCGCGGAACTCGGTTTCCATGATCCGCTCGTCCTTGCGCGCACCGCGGGAGTCCGGAGGGGCGACGCCGCCCGGCGCGTACTTCGCCGTCAGCACGCCGCGCGCGAGCGGCGAGTACGGCGCGACGCCGAGTCCGTAGTAGTCGCAGGCCGGCAGGATCTCGACCTCGGGCTGCCGGTTGAGCAGGTTGTAGTACGGCTCGCAGACAATCGGCGCGGGGACGCCCTGCGCCTCGCATTCGCTCACCACCTCGGCAATGCGCCAGCCGCGGAAATTCGACAGCCCGAAGTACCGGATCTTGCCGCCGCGGACGAGGTCGCCGACCGCGGCGACCGTCTCGGCCAGCGGCGTGTCCAGGTCGTCGCGGTGCAGGTAGTAGATGTCGATGTAGTCGGTGCCGAGGCGCGCCAGGCTGTCGTCGCAGGCCTGCAGGATCCAGCGCCGCGAGAGGCCGCCGCTGGCCGGCGTGAAGGGCAGCGCGTTGCCCGCCTTGGTCGCGAGCACCCACTCGCGCCGGCGCGCCTTGATCGCGGCGCCGACGATGCGCTCGGACTTGCCGTTCGCATACGCGTCGGCGGTGTCGATGAAGTTGACGCCGGCGTCGAACGCGGCGTCGACGATGCGCCGCGCGGCAGCCTCGTCGGTGAGGTCGCCGAAGGTCATGGTGCCGAGGCACAGCGGTGAAACCAGGACGCCGCTGGCGCCGAGTCGTTGATGGTCCATGGGCATGCGGGGGACTCCGTGATCGGACAGGTCGGGCAGGTGTATCGGCCCGGGGGGGTGACGCGCGGTGGTCAGGTCGCCGCGGTCCGGCGCAGCCGTTCCATGTTGGGCACCTCCAGCGCGCGGCGCAGCACGGTTTCGCCCAGCCAGTCGGCCGCCCGCTGCGCGCGCCGGGCGACGGCTTCCGGCGGCATCTGCAGGTAGTCGTCGTTGTAGACGTCGAAGCTGTAGTCGCCGTAGTAGCCCAGCGCGTCGATCCGGCGGACGAAGTCGGCCAGCGCGTCGCTGTGCGCGCCCTCGCCCGGGAACACGCGGAAGTGCGTCGCCGTCGTCGCCACTTCCTCGGACGAGCGGATCTCCTGCCACATGTAGTCGGACAGCTGGACCAGGAAGATCTGCCCGGGGTCGACGGCGTCGAGGTCGTCCAGCGGCACGCCGGCGGCGATGACGTCGAAGGCGTCGATGGCGAGCCCGAGGTTCGGACAGTTGGCGCGGAACACGAGGTCGCTGGCCGCGGCGAAGTCGCGCACCGTGCGGCTCCACGAAATGCCCTTGAAGGCGATGCGGATGCCGAGCGGGATCGCCAGCAGCGCGAGCTTGCGCAGGTCGCGGATGATCGCGTCGACGTCGGCCCCGGCGTGCGTCGACGTCGACGCCTCGACCACGAGCAGGCGCCCGCCGATCCGGTCGCAGACGTCGAGCATCGACTTGGCGACGTCGAGCTTGTAGGCGTGGAGCTGGCCGGACAGGCCCTCGAAATCGCGCAGCGCCTCGAGCCCGGTCACGCGCAGGCCGCTGTCGCGCACGGCGCGCACGCCGGCCGCCGCGCCGCCGGGATGGCCGACGACGTCGGTCGCCGAGATCATCACCTGCGTGAATCCCGCCGCGCGCGCGGCGGCGAGCCGGCTTTCCAGCGAGCCCGCGAGCGACGCGGTGTCGATGCCGATGTCGCCGTAGTTCATGTGCCGGGCGCGTCGACGGCGGGATCGGCGTGGACGAGCTCGAACATCACGCCGCCGAGCACGGGCTTGGTCAGCGCGCCGCGGTCGCTCGAGTGCACCTTCTCGGTCGCCAGGAATTCGATGCCGCGCTTCTCCAGCTCGGCGACGGCGCCGAGGACGTCCGGCGTGCCGAGCCCGATGCGCTGCAGGTGCTCGTCGGCCGGCGCGAAGCGCGCCACGTCGTCGGGCTCGATCAGCTGCAGGTAGAAGTTGCGGCAGGGGCTCTGCAGCAGCAGGCCCTTGGGCAGGATGCCGAAGCGCACGCGGTCGGGCAGCGGCGTGAAGCCGAAGATCTGGCGGTAGAACTCGACCCAGTCCGCGGTGCGGTCGGCGCCGATGTACTGGACGATGCCGAAGAAGCTCATGCCGGCGATCGCCGGCGGATGCTGGTCGACGGTGGGGATGGCGCGGAAGTCGACGTCGTAGATCGAGAACTCGTCGTGGCGGTCGACGAAGTAGATCAGGCTGTCGCCGACGCCGTGGATCGCCGGGATGTTGAGCTCCATCGCCCGCGCGCGGACGGGCATCTCCCAGGCGCCGAGGTCGAGCGCGCGGTGGTACGCGTAGTCGGCGTCGCGGACCCGCACGGCGAAGGCGCTGATCACCGGCCGCTCGTCGGGCTGCACGGTGCGGGGGACGTCGGCGGCCTGCGAGTTGACGATGATGTTCATCGAACCCTGCCGGTACAGCTCGACCTCGCGCGAGCGGTGGCGCGCGATCGGCCGGAACCCCATCGTCTCCAGCACGCCGCCCAGCGCCTGCGGCCGGGACGTCGCGAATTCGATGTACTCGATGCCGTCGAATCCGAGCGGGTTGAGGGGTTCGGGGACGGACTCCCGTCCCATTTCGTTCGTCATCGCCATTCCTCGAAGTGAGCGGGCGGCGGCGGCGCACCGACGCAGCCGCGCGTCACCATCGCACCAGCGGGATCATAACGCACGGCACCGCGCCGCGGCGCGGCTGGAGGATCAGGGCAGCAGCAGCGAGCCGAGCTCCATCGCCGCGCGCGACAGCGGCTGGTAGAAGCGCTCGGCCATGTCGGCGCGGCTGACCAGCCGGCCCTGGATGATGACGTTGATGCCGGCCACGTAGTGCCCCGCGTGGTCGCGCACCGGCACGGCGAGCGTGCACAGCCGCGGCTCCATCAGCTGGCTCGCGAAGGCGAACCCGGACTCGCGCACGGCGGCGAGCAGCGGAACGAGTTTCTCCGGCGAGTTGGGCGTGTAGTCGGTGAACGGGTGGAACCGCGTGCGCGCCAGGTAGGCGGCGAGTTCGTCCTCGGGCAGGTGGGCGAGCAGCGCGTGGCCGATCGACGTGCAGTACGCGGGCAGGCGGCGGCCGACGTTGAGCGTCGGCGACATGATGCGCGACGACGCCGAGCGCGCGAGATAGACGATTTCGTCGCCGTCGAGCGTGGCGAGCGAACAGGCCTCGTGCAGCGTCTCGCCGAGGCGGTCGATGATCGGCTGCGCCAGCACCGCCAGCGGCGACGACGACAGGTAGCCGTGCGAGAACGACAGCACCCGCGGACGGAGGTAGAACCGTCGGGCGTCGTCCTCCGCGACGAACCCCAGCTTGGCCAGCGTGTGCAGGCTGCGCCGGGCCGCCGCGCGCGGAATGCCCGTGCGGTGGCTGACCTGCGCAATCGACATCCGTCGCTTCTTGTCCGACAGCGCCAGCATCACCGCCAGGCCCCGCGCCAGCGCGGTGACGAAGTCCGGGTCGTCGCCGTGACGCGCGATGGTTTCGGCCAGCACGGCGTCCGGGTCGGCCGGCGTGGCCTGCGGCTGCGTCGCGGGGGGCTCCGCCGCCTGCGGCATTCCGGGTGGCGTGGCGGTTGCCGTCTCGATGGTCATGGGCGTGCTCTCAGGAGAGTCTCGATGCGAGAAACGGACGTCGACCGATATTCGGAAGGTCGGGGGCGTATGTCGCCCAGACCATACGACAATCAGGAGAAAAACGCCAGTCTATCTCCGATGGCTGCGCCGTATTCGCGCAAAGTGGGCGAATAGCGCACACTACGGCGATATACGCCCTTGACCTGTCGATCGCGTCGATCGTATCGTTCAGGCGTCGGCTGCGGGTGCAACCCGCAGCGGCAACGAGGAGCGCACCCGAACTCGATAGGAGGGGCGCACCATTACCGGTTGCAGCCGTCGGCCGGAGAGGACAGCCCCATCCGGGGTTGAGGAGAGAGGTCCTGAATCATGGCAACGCCGGAATCCGCGGGGTGTCCGCCCATGCCGGCCCCGTTCGTCCCGGCGGCCGAGCCGGTCGCCGTCCTCCGCCTTTCCGCACAGCTTCATCCGGTTCCGCGGCTCGCCGCGGCCCGGGTCGAGGTCCGGATGCGTTCGCAGCCCCAGCCCTGATGCCCACAGAGAGGAAAACCACCATGTCCTGCCGCAAGTTCCTTGGCGCCGCCGCCCTGTCGCTGGTCGCCGGTATCGCCACCGCCGCGCCGTTCCCCGAGCGCGAACTGACCGGAGTCATCATGTGGGGCGCCGGCGGCGCGACGGACGTCGTCGCGCGTGCGGTCACGCCGCCCGCCGAGGAAGCGTTGGGCAAGAAGATCGTGCTGGTCAACAAGTCGGGCGGCACCGGCGCAATCTCGACCAACTTCGTCAACAACGCACCGTCGGACGGCTACACGATTCTCTACGGCGCCGAGAATCCGCAGCTGCACCAGGTGCTGGGCATCGCCGATTTCGGCTACGAGAAGTTCTATCCCGTCAACGTGCTCGGGCGCGGGGTCGCCGTCATCGTCGTGAAGAACGACGCGCCCTGGAACTCGCTCAAGGACTTCGTCGAGGACGCGAAGAAGCGCCCCGGCAAGCTCAAGATGGGATCCACCGGCCCCGGCGGACTGCCGCACACCGTCGGCTCGATGCTCAACTCGATCACCAAGTTCCAGGTCATCTCGGTGCCGTTCGACGGCGAAGGCCCCGGCCTCACGGCGCTCCTGGGCGGGCACGTCGACATGATGCCGGTGGGATCGGGCGCGGCGGCGGAAAACATCAAGGCCGGCCGCGTCAAGGCGCTGGCCGTCGTCGACGCCGAAGCGCTCCCGATGCAGGGCAGCCCCGGCATTCCGCCCATCACCAGGGACTACCCGGAGTTCGCCAAGTACCTGCCGTGGGGGCCGTTCTACGGCGTGTTCGTCAAGCGCGATACGCCGGACGACGTCAAGGCGACGCTGGTCAAGGCGTTCAAGACCGCCGCCGCCAACCCGCAGTTCGTGACGTTGATGAAGGACCGCGGCAACGTGATGATGAACGTGTCGGGCGCCGAAGCGGACGCGTTTCTGAAGAAGTGGCAGTCGGTGACTTCGTGGGTGCTGCAGGACGTGGGCGCCGCGAAGGCGTCGCCCGAGAAATTCGGCATCCCGAAACCCTGACCGCAGGCGGGGCCCGGTGCCGCCGGGCCCCTTTGTCCGCAGGCCGTTCGACCACCAGGAGCAGCGCATGGATGCGTCCCGACACCGGGTCCCCGGTGAGCTCGTCTTCGCGGCTGCCATGCTGTTGTTCGGCGTGACGGCGCTGTGGCTGGCGTGGCGGATCGCCGGCTTCTCTTCCTGGAGTTCGCCCGGCGTGATGCCGATGGTCGCGGCGGCCGCGATGAGCGGCTCGGGGCTGGTGATCCTCCGCAACACGCTGCGCATGAAACGCCCGGAGATATCCCCCGGCAGCACGCTGTCGCGCCAGTTCTTCCACCAGATCACGCCGCTGCCCATCGTGCTGTTCACGGCGCTGATCGTCGTCTACATGCTGGCGCTCGAGCCGCTCGGCTTCGTCCTGAGCTCGTTCGCGTTCCTCGTCGCGTCGATGTTCGCGCTGGGCAGCAGGCGGATCCTGTTCACCGTCGTCGTCAGCGCCGTGTCGCTGGCGGCGATCTACGTCATCTTCCAGACGGCGTTCGCGGTCGTGCTCCCTGAAGGCATCCTCCGGGGAGTCTTCAGATGACCGAGGCGCTGTCGTACTTCTTCCTGTCGTGGACCGACCCGTACCTGCTCTTCCTCACGGCGGCGGGCACGTTCGCCGGCATCTACGTCGGCGCGATTCCCGGGCTTGTCGGTCACGATGGCCGTGTCGATCCTGATCTCGTTCACGTTCAAGTGGAACGTCAACGAGGCGCTGGCGCTGATCGCCGGCATCTACCTCGGCGGCGTCTACGGCGGCTCGCGCAGCGCCATCCTGCTCAACATTCCGGGCGCTCCGGCGGCGATCGCGACCGCGCTCGACGGCTACCCGCTGGCCAAGCGCGGCGAGGCCGGAACGGCGATCGGGCTCACGACGGTCGTGTCGGTGCTGGGCGGCTTCATCGGCGTCATCGCGCTGGCGGCGGGGGCGCCGGCATTGTCCAAGCTTTCGCTGCTGTTCGCCCCGCGCGATTACCTGCTGCTCGCCATCTGGGGCATCTTGCTCGTCGGGAGCCTGTCCGGGGAGTCGCTGGCCAAGGGCGTATTCGCGGGGGCCCTCGGCGTGCTGCTTGGCATGGTCGGCCTCGACCCGATGACGGCGGAAGGCCGCTTCACCTTCGGGTCCATCCAGCTGACCGGGGGCATTCCGTACGTCGCGGCGATGATCGGCTTCTTCGGCGTCGCCGAAGTGCTGGTGCAGCTGCACACGCTCGCCGTCAAGCCGGTCAAGCAGAACGTCAGGAAGATCCTGCCGTCGTGGGATCTGCTGAAGAAGTACCTGCCACTCGGATTGCGCTGCTCGTCGATCGGTGTGGTGATCGGTGCGTTGCCCGGCGCCGGCGGCGACATCGCGGCGCTGATGGCCTACGACCACGCCAAGCGCACGACCAAGAACCCGTCGCGGCCCTTCGGCGAGGGCGCGTACGAAGGCATCGTCGCGCCCGAATCGGCGAACAACGCGGCGGTCGGCGGCGCCTACATCCCGATGCTGACGCTGGGCATCCCCGGCGACGCAGTGACGGCGGTGATCATCGGCGCACTGTACATCCACGGACTGAAGCCCGGCCCGATGATGCTGCTCGAGACCCCGCACCTGTTCTGGTTCTGCGTCGGCAACCTAGCGCTCGCCAACATCTTCCTGCTGCCGATGGGTCTGTCGGGCATTCGCATCTTCGCCAAGATCGTCGAGACGCCGAAGGCGATCCTGCTGCCGCTGATCCTCGTGCTGTCCGCGGTGGGGACCTACGCGATCCAGAACAATCCGGTCGACATCTACTGGATGCTGGGCTTCGGCGTGCTCGGCTATTTCCTGAAGATGTACGGCTTCCAGGTCGGCCCGGTGATCCTCGGCATCATCCTGGGACCGCTGATGGACGTGTCGTACCGGCGCGCGATGATCTCGACCGGCGACGATCCGCTTGCGTTCCTGGGCGAGTTCTTCACCAGTCCCATTTCGGCGATCCTCACCGCGGCGCTGGCGGCGACGATCCTCAGCCAGACGACGCTGTGGGCCAGGCTCACCGGGCGCAAACCCGGCCTCAAAGTCCCGGGCTGACCGAGCCGACAGGACGATGAATCAGGACCAGATCGACCGCGTGGCGGCAATCCACAGGCAGCAGCCCGTCACCACCCATTCCAACCGGCCGGCAAGCGCAGGTGCGCCCGGCACCACGACCACCTAGAGAGGGAGCCCATGGCCAGTCCCGCGGAACCGAAGAAAGGCATCACCGAGGAACAGCAGCAGGAGCTCGACGAGGTCTTTGCGCGCGCGAGGAAGGCGCTGGCGATCATCGAGACCTACGACCAGGCGCGCGTCGACCGCCTGTGCCAGGCGGTGGCCTGGGCCGTTGCCAACAAGAAGACCTTCACCCGCCTGGTCGAGGAAGGCATCGCCGAAAGCGGATTGGGCGATCCTGTGTCGCGGATGGGCAAGCGGATGAAGATCCGCGGCGTGCTGCGCGACGCGCTGCGACAGAAGAGTGTCGGCATCATCGAGGAGCTGCCGGAGAAGGGCATCGTCAAGTACGGCAAGCCCGCCGGCATCATCGCCTGCATCGTGCCGACGACCAACCCGGACCTGACGCCGGCCGGCAACGCGATCTACGGCATCAAGGCGCGTGACGTCGTGATCTTCTCGCCGCATCCCCGGTCGAAGAAGACGTCGTTCGAGACGGTGCGCCTGATGCGCGAGGCGCTCGAGCGCGAGGGCGCGCCCGCCGACATCCTGCAGTGCCTGACCCGTGTGAACATTCCGATGTCGCAGGCGCTGATGGCGCGGGCGGACCTCATCGTCGCGACCGGCGGGCAGCCGATGGTCCGCGCCGCGTACAGCTCGGGCACGCCGGCCTACGGCGTGGGTTCCGGCAACTCGACGATGATCATCGACGAGACGGCGAACGTCGAGGAAGCGGCGCGCAACACGCGGCTGTCCAAGACCTCGGACTTCGGCTCGGGCTGCTCGGCCGACGGCAACCTGATCATCGAGGCGTCGATCTTCGACAAGCTGCTGGCGCAGCTGCAGGCGGAGGGCGGCTATCTCGCCTCGCCGCAGGAAAAGGAGATGCTGCGCAAGGCCATGTGGGACGACGAGCGCCACCGCACCGTCGAGACCGTGGCGATCGCGCCGCAGCAGCTCGCGAAGATCGCCGGCTTCGAGATCCCCGCCGACCGCAAGTTCATCATCGTCCACGGCGACGGCATCGGCAAGGAACACCACTTCTCCGGCGAAAAGCTGACCACGCTGCTCGCCGTCTACAAGTACACGGGCTTCGACCAGGCGCTCGACATGATGCGCGCGGTCTACGAGGTCGGCGGCAAGGGCCACTCCTGCGGCATCTACTCGTTCGACCAGGATCACATCCACCGGCTCGCCATGGCGGCGCCCGTCTCGCGGATCATGGTGCGGCAGCCGCAGTCGAAGGCCAACGCCGGCGCGTTCAACAACGGGATGCCGATGACGTCCAGCCTCGGCTGCGGCACCTGGGGCGGCAACATCATCTCCGAGAACGTGCACCTGAAGCACTACCTCAACACGACGTGGGTGTCGGTGCCGATCAAGGAGGACAAGCCCTCGGACGAGGAGCTGTTCGGCCCGTTCTACGACCCGGCGCTCGAGGCCGAGGTCGAGACGATCACGACCTGACCGCGCACCTCTGCCGCACCCGCCACACCCCGCGACCCGACGAGACAGCCCATGCCGACGAAGACACCGGAACAACTGATTGCCGACTGCAGCGCGTGGTGGGACACGTCGATCATCGACATCCACCCCGGCAAGATCGCCATCCGCGGCTATCCGATCGAGGAGCTGATCGGCAACGTCCGCTTTCCCGACATGATCTGGCTGATGCTGCGCGGCGAGCTGCCGACGCGCGCGCAGGGCGACCTGCTCGAGGCGGCGATGGTGCCCGGCGTCGACCACGGCCCGCACGCGCCGTCGATCGCCATCGCGCAGATGGCGGTGTCCTGCGGCCTGCCGGTCAACGGCGCGATGGCCTCCGCGATCAACGTGCTCGACGACGTCCACGGCGGCGCGGGCGAGCAGTGCATGCAGCTCTACCGCGAGATCGACGCGGCCGCCGGCCCCGACGGCGACCTCGTCGCGGCGGCCGAGAAGGTCATCCGCGGCCGCATGGCCGCCGGCGACAAGATCGTGCCGGGCTTCGGCCACCGCTTCCACCCGATCGACCCGCGCACGGCGCCGCTGTTCGCGCTGGTGGCGAAGGCGAAGGCCGCAGGGCGCCGTCAGCGGACGCTGGGCGGCGATCGGCCACGCGGTCGAGGCCGCGCTGAAGGCGATCAAGGGTCGCCACATCCCGATGAACATCGACGGCATCACCGCCGTCATCTTCTGCGAGCTGGGCTTCGAGCCGGAACTGGGGCGCGGCCTGTTCATCCTGTCGCGCTCCGTCGGCATCCTTGCGCACGCGTGGGAACAGAAGCAGAAGGGCGTGCGGATCAAGGGGCCGATGCCGAGGGAAATTCCGTATCCGCTATTCCGGACCGGCGCGCCGCGCCGTGCCTGTCAACGCCACCGCCACCGCCACCGCCGGCGCGCAGCCGGCCTCCGGCGACGACTGACCCGAACCCATTCACGGCGGCCCGGGGGCGGCAATGCCGCCGCCCCGACGCCCGAAGGAGCCAGCAATGAAGGACCTGATTTCCAACCAACTGGTGAAGTATCTCGAGGCGAGAGGCGTCAAGCACATCTTCGGCCTCTGCGGCCACACCAACATCGCCGTGCTCGCCGCGCTGTCGAAGAGCAGGAAGATCAAGTTCGTCAATACGCGGCACGAGCAGGTCGCCGCGCACGCGGCCGACGGCTACGCGCGGGCGACCAACAAGGCCTCGGTGCTGCTGACGCACCTCTCCCCCGGCCTGACCAACGCGGCGACCGGCGTCGCCAACGCGGCGCTCGACTCGATCCCGATGGTCGTGATCGCCGGCGACGTGCCGACGCACTATTTCGGCAAGCACCCGCACCAGGAAGTGAACCTGCACGCCGACGCGTCGCAGTACGAGATCTACCGGCCGTTCGTCAAGCGCGCGTGGCGCGTGGATTCGCCGCACCTGTTCCCCGAGATCCTGGAAAAGGCGTTCACGCTCGCCGAGAGCGGCCGCCCGGGTCCGGTGCTGGTCGACGTGCCGATGGACGTCTTCTCCAAGGAGATCGACGTCGCGCTTTGGAAGCGCGTCCTCGGCAACGCGAAGGCGCTGCAGAAGCCGACGATCGACGAGAAGGTCGCCGAGGAGATCGTCGGCAAGCTGATCGCGGCGAAGAACCCGCTGCTCTACGTCGGCGGCGGCATCCTCCTGGCGGACGCCGCGAAGGAACTGCGCGAGCTGGCCGAGCACCTGCAGCTCCCGGTCGCGCACACGCTGATGGGCAAGGGCGCGCTGCCGGACGACCACCCGCTGATCCTCGGCATGACCGGGTTCTGGGGCACCAAGTTCATCAACGACAAGACCCGCAGCGCGGACTGGATCCTGGGGCTGGGCACCCGCTTCTCCGAGGCCGACTGCAGCTCGTGGGAAGAGAAGTACACGTTCCGGATGCCCCCGACGAAGCTGATCCACATCGACATCGACCCGGCCGAGATCGGCCGGAACTATCCGGTCGAGATCGGCGCGGTGGCCGACCTCAAGGAGGCGCTGAAGGTCCTGGTCCGCGTCGCGCGCCGGCTCGCCCCCAAAGGCCTGAAGCGCGACAAGCTGGTGGCGGAGATGGCCGCCAACCGGAAGAAGTTCGCCGCCGGGCTGAAGAAGGCGCAGGAGAGCAGCCAGTGGCCGATGCGTCCGGAGCGGATCCTCGCCGACCTCCGTGCCGTGATGCCCCGCGACGCGCTCCTGTGCACCGACGTGGGCTGGAACAAGAACGGCATGGCGCAGCAGTACCCGATCTACACGCCGGGCAGCGTCTTCACGCCGGGCGGGTTCGCGACGATGGGCTTCGGCTCGCCGGCGGCGCTGGGCGCCAAGGTGGCCTGCCCGGACAAGGTCGTCGTGGCGCTGATCGGCGACGGCGGCTTCGGCCAGAACCCGGCGGCGCTCGCCACCGCGTTCGAGGAAGACATCGCGGTCGTCTGGGTGATCATGAACAACCACGCCTTCGGCACCATCGCCGGCCTCGAGGCGGCGCACTACGGCACGACCTTCGCGACGGTGTTCGAGAAGGACGGCAAGAGCTGGTCGCCGGACTACGCGGCGATCGCCCGCGCCTACGGCATCGACGGCGTCAAGGTGGGCTCCGCCGCCGAATTCAGGCCGGCGCTGGAGAAGGCGGTCAAGTCGAAGCGACCCGTCGTCATCGACGTCTACATGAAGAACGAGCCGGTGCCCACCGCAGGCCACTGGAACATCATGGACATCTACTCGCCGGGCAAGAAGGTGCACCACGTGAGCACCGGCGGCTGACACCGGCGAGGCCCGGAGCCGCGGCCGCCACCGGAGCGGGGCCGCGGCCACGGTCCCGACGGGTGCGCGCCTCGAGCGCGCGACGCCGCGCAGCCACCATGTGAGGAGGTCGATCAGCATGAAGCAGGAATTTTCCCTTGCCCACCTGACGGTGCTGGGCTGCCCGCCGCCGGAGATGACCTACATCGCGGCGCGCGCCGGCTACGACTACGTCAGCATCCGCCCCATCTACATGGGGCTGCCCGGCGAGCCCAACTACGCGCTGGCCGACAACCCGCAGATGCTCAAGCAGACGAAGCGGGCGCTCGCGTCGACGGGTGTGCGCGTGCACGACATCGAGCTGGCCCGCGTCTACGAGGGCCTGCACCCGACGAAGTACCTGCCGGCGATGGAGGTCGCGGCCGAGCTCGGCGCCAAGGCCGTCCTTTCGAGCATCTGGGGCGGCGAGCGCGAGTTCTACATCGAGAAGTTCGCCGAGATCTGCGACCTCGCCAAGCCGTTCGGACTGACCGTGGATCTCGAGTACGTCCCCATCGCCGCGGTGGCCAACCTGGCGCAGGCGGCCGACGTGTTGCGCACGGTCGGCAGGAGCAACGCGGGGCTGATGGTCGACATGCACCACTTCCACCGCGCCCGCGACAACCCGGCCGATCTCGACGCGCTGCCGCGCGAGTGGTTCCATTTCGCCCACCTGTGCGACGCGCCGGCCGAGATCCCGACCGAACGCGCCGAGATGATCCGCATCCTGCGCGAGGCGCGCCTCTACGTCGGCGAGGGCGGCATCGACGTCGCCGGCATCCTCGCGCACATCCCGCACTGCGTCTATTCGATCGAGCTGCCCAACAAGGAGCGGCACGAGGAGATCGGCTACGCCGAACACGCGACGCGGTGCCTGGAGACGCTGAAGGCGTATCTCGCCGAGCATCCGGCCGAGAAGGGTGCCCGCGACAAGCGCCGCACCGGAACCGCAACGGCCGGGAGCCGGCGCGCCGTCGCCGCCCAACGATCGGAGCGCATGTCATGAAGAAGCACATCAAGGCGGTCGACGCGCGCGGCAGGAAGCTGGGCGGCGAAACTCCGCTGCTCTGCACCCCGCTGGTCGGCCGGACCCGCGAGCGGGTGCTCGCCGAGGCCGCCAGCGTCCTCCGGCAGAAGCCGGACCTCATCGAGTGGCGGGTCGATTTCTTCGACGCGATCGCCGACACCGCCGCCGTGATCGAGACGGCCCGAGCGCTGCGGGAGGTCGTCGGCAAGCGCCCCGTCATCTTCACCCGTCGCTCCGAAAGCGAGGGCGGCGAGCGGATCGCGATCGGCGACGGGGCGGTGGTCGAGCTCTACGGGGCCGTGGCGGCGACGCGTCTCGTCGACTTCCTCGATTTCGAGATGGGCAACGACCCCGAGCACCTGCGCCAGGTGCGGGACTGCACGCGACGGCACGAGATCCGGCTGATCCTGTCCTATCACAACGTCAGCTACACGCCGGGGCTCGACTACCTCGTCGACCGGTTCCTCGAGGCGGAGCGGCTCGGCGCCGACGTGGCGATGGTGCAGGTCATGCCGCGCAACCGCGCCGACGTCCTGCGGCTGCTCGCGGCGACCGCGGAGGCCGACGAGAAGACACGCATCCCGCTGATCAGCATCTCGCTGGGGCCGCTCGGGTCGGTGACGCGGATGGTCGGCGGCCTGTTCGGCTCGTGGCTGAGCTTCGCCGTCGGCGAATCCGCGTCGGCGCCCGGGCAGATCCCCATCGGCGACCTGGTGACGGTGTACGACATCATCCGCCGGGCCCGCGGCGGCGAAATGCTCTGACCCTGCGTCTTCCCCCCACCCCGAACACGCGTCACGAGGCTCCCATGATCAGCGGCAAGACCCGACTCATCGCCCACATCGGCTATCCGACCGAGTCGTTCAAGGCGCCGTTGATCTACAACCCCTGGTTCGAGCAGCAGGGGATCGATGCCGTCGTCGTGCCGATGGGGGTGAGGGCCGACGACTATCCGGGGGTGCTCGCGTCGCTGCGGAAGCTCACGAACATCCACGGCGCCCTGGTGACGATGCCCCACAAGGTGACGACCGTCGCGCTGCTCGACGAGGCGAGCACCACGGTGAAGATCGCCGGATCCTGCAACGCGTTGCTGTTCAGGCCGGATGGCCGTCTCGTCGGCGACATGTTCGACGGGACGGGCTTCGTCCGCGGCCTGATGCGCAAGGGGCTGGTGCTGCGCGGTGCGACCTGCCTGGTGGTGGGTGCCGGCGGCGTCGGATCGGCGATCGCGGCGTCGCTGGCGGCCGAAGGGCCGGCGGCGCTCACCGTATTCGACACCGACAGCGCGGCCGCGCACGGTCTGGCGACCCGGCTGCGGCAGCATTACGCGGACATCGACATCCGGGTCGGCTCCAACGACCCGGCCGGATACACGCTGGTGGTCAACGGCACCCCGCTGGGCATGAAGCCCGGCGATCCGCTGCCGTTCGACCCAGCGCGGCTGGCACCCGACACTTTCGTCGGCGAGGTGGTGATGAAGACCGAGATCACGCCGCTGCTCGAGGCGGCGAGATCCCGCGGCTGCCGCTACCAGATCGGCACCGACATGCTGTTCGAGATGATTCCCCCCTATCTCGAGTTCTTCGGCTTCGGCACGGCGACGCCCGACCAGCTGCGCGCGGTCGCGCGGGTTTCGTACTGAAGCCGGCGACGCGACGGACGGGGGACCTTGCCGTGCTGCACCGCACCAATCACCTGCATTGCCGAGATTTGGCGGGTCTGTTAAGTTTTGCTTGCGACCCCGTCAATTTCAAGGCTGCCATGGCCACGCAGGTTTCGTCCGACCGCACCACTGCGATGCGCAAGCCCAAGGCGCCGGAAGCCAACCGGGCCAGGATCCTCGTGGCCGCGATCGCCGAGTTCGCCTCGCGCGGCTTCAAGGGGGCGAGCATGGACGCCATCGCGGCGCGCACGAGCACGACGCGCGCGCTGATCAACTACTACTTCGGCGGCAAGGAGCAGCTGTACCTCGCGGTGCTGGAGCGCGTGTATGCCGAGATCCGCGACGCCGAGCGCGAGCTCGAGCTCGACCACCTGCCGCCGGTCGATGCGATCCGCCGCATCGTCGAGTTCACCTACGACTACTACGTCGAGCACGAGTATTTCGTGCGGCTCGTGGTCGCCGAGAACCAGGCCAAGGGCCGCCTCATGAAACGCTCCGCGGCGCTGCGCACGGTCAACCGGCCCATCGTCGACATGCTGGGCACCGTGATCGCCCGCGGCCAGGCCGACGGCACGTTCCGTCACGACGTCGATCCGATCGATGTCCACATGGCGATCGCGGCCCTGGGGATGTTCAACGTCACCAATCAGTACACCTTCGGCGCCATATTCCAGCGGGACATGGGCGCGAAGGGGGATGTGCCCTGCCGCCGTCGGATGGTGGCGGAAATGGTCCTGCGCTGGCTCGAGCCCGAGTCGGACAGCTAGCCCGGTAGTATTGTTTCGTTCTTCATCGAGGAGGAAGTCATGGAATTCAAGATCGACCGCCGCACCGCGCTCAAGGCAGGCGCCGCACTCGCAGCTTCGCAGGTCATTCCCGCCTGGGCGCAGGACAAGCCCACGCTGCGGTTCTCGGCGGTGTTCTCGGACAAGGACATCCGCGCCGACATGATCCGCATGCTGGTGAAGGACGTCGAAGGCGACGTCAAGATCGAGCCGTTCTACGGCGGCAACCTGTTCAAGCAGGGCACCGAGCTCGTCGCGCTGCAGCGCGACAACCTCGAGATGAGCAACGTCGCACCACAGGACATCAGCAAGCAGCTGCCCGCCTGGTCGATCCTGACCTCGGCCTACCTGTTCCGCGACGCCAACCACCTGAACACGTTCTTCGCGAGCGACCTCGCCACCGAGATGAAACAGATGGCCGAGGACCAGCTCAAGGTGAAGATCCTCGGGCCGACGTTCTACGGTACGCGGCAGGTCGGCCTCAAGCCGAAGAAGAAGATCAACACGCCGGCGGACATGGCGGGCATCAAGCTTCGTATGCCTCCGGGCGACGCGTGGCAGCTGCTCGGCCGCTCGATCGGCGCGAACCCGACGCCGCTGGCCTACGCCGAGACCTACACCGCACTGCAGACCGGCGCGATCGACGGCCAGGACAACCCGCTGCCGAACGTGCAGAACATGAAGTTCTACGAAGTGATGTCGCAGATCGTGCTGACGTCGCACCTCGTCGCGTTCGACCTGCTGACGATGAGCCTGAAGTCGTGGCGTGCGATGTCGCCGGCGAAGCAGAAGTCCTTCCAGGCGGCCGTCGACAAGGCCACCAACTGGAGCGCACAGGAGCACCTCAAGCGCGAGGCGGAGCTCGCCGAGGGATTCAAGAAGCAGGGCCTCGACGTCTACACGCCCGACCTCAACGCGTTCCGCACCTACGCCCAGAAGATCTACCTCGCATCGGACGAGGCGAAGGCGTGGCCGAAGGGGATGCTGGAAAAGGTCAATGCGTTGAAGTAGCCGCGGCGCGTCGTGGCCGCATGGCGCGGCCACGGCACGCATCCGCGACGCGCGCGGCGGCCGCCAGAGCCGCCGGCGCGCGCATCGAGGGGAGGGGAGGCCATGAGCATCGCAGGCATCGTCGGCTGGGTGAGGCGCCGCGGGGAGAACATCGTCGCGGCCATGCTGGGCGTCATGTTCGTCGCGTTCCTCGTTCAGATCGTCTTCCGCTACGTCTTCAACTTCCCCATCGGCTGGTCCTCCGAGCTGTCCGTCATCATGTGGCTGTACATGGTCCTGCTGGGCTCTGCGTTCTGGCTCAAGGAGAGTGACGAGATCCGCTTCGACCTCATCTCAAGCGCGCTGGGGCCGCTGGGGCGCCGCGTGCTGGCGTTCTTCGTCGCGCTCGCGGCGATCGTCCTGTTCGGCATGGCGCTTCCGGCCACCGTCAAGTACGTGGCCTTCATGAAGGTCGAGAGCAGCTCTTACCTCAACATCCGCCTCGACATCCTGTATTCGGTCTACGTCGTGTTCGCCGTGGCCGTGGTCGTGCGCTATGCCTGGGCCATCGTCACGATCATCCGCGGTGAGGCGCCCGAAGTGGCCGACATCACCAAGGCGAGTTCCGGACTATGAACCTGACGAGCCCCTTCGCCCTGACGCTCATCGCGATCGTCGTCCTGAGCGTGACCGGGTTGCCGCTCGCGTACGCGATGATCGGCGGCTCGATCCTGTGGCTGTTCCTGTCCGGCCTCGACATGGGGACTGCGGCCGAGCAGCTGCTGAACGGCATGATGGCGAGCCAGCTTCTGCTCGCGATTCCGCTGTTCATCCTCGCCGCCGAGTTCATGAACACCGGCAGCATCATGGACAGGCTGCTGCACTTCTGCAATGCGCTCGTCGGGCGCTTCCGCGGCGGCCTCGCGCAGGTGAACGTGGTGCAGAGCGTGATCTTCGCGAGCATGTCGGGCTCGGCGCTCGCCGATGCGGCGGCCTCGGGCAAGCTGATGCAGTCGCTGATGACGCGCGACGGCAAGTACCCGCCGGCGTACGCCGCGGCGCTGACCTGCGTGTCGTCGGTCATCGGGCCGATCGTTCCGCCATCGATACCGCTGGTGCTCTACGCGCTGGTGTCCGACACGTCGGTGGGCTACCTGTTCCTCGGCGGCATCGTCCCCGGCCTGCTGCTGGGCGCCGTCCAGAGCGCATTGGTGGCCTTCACGGCCAGGAAGCGCAAGTTTCCGGTCGAGGAGCGCGTGCCGCTGCGCGAGATTCCCCGAGTGACAAGGGAGGCGCTGCCCGCGCTCCTCATGCCGGTCATCCTCCTCGGGTGCCTGTACAGCGGGATCACCACGCCGACCGAAGCCGCCGCCGTCGCGGCCCTGTACGCGTTGCTGATCTCCGTCTTTCTGTACCGCAGCGTCCGCTGGAAGGACGTCTACCACTCGCTGGCCACGAGCGCCCGGGTGACCGTGTCGATCGGCATGCTGATCGCGGGCGCGCTGGTCTTCAATTTCGTCATCACGTCCGAGAACGTCCCGAAGACGATCAGCGTGATGCTGACGACCTACGAGTTGTCACCGCTCATGTTCCTGCTGTTCGTCAACGTCCTGCTGCTGGTCCTCGGCTGCTTCCTGGAAGGGACGACGATCATCCTGGTGATCCTCCCGGTCCTGATACCGGCTGCGCAGTCGCTCGGCATCGACCTCGTCCACTTCGGTGTATTGTGCATCGTCAACATCATGGTCGGGCTGGTCACGCCTCCGTACGGGCTGCTGCTCTTCATGATGACCAAGATCGCCGACGTGCCCCTGCGCGACATGGTGCGCGAGGTGATGCCGTTCCTGTACGTGATGTTCGCGGCGCTCGCGCTGATCACGCTGGTGCCCGATGTCGTCCTGTTCCTGCCGAAGCTGCTCGGCTACAAGGGCTGACGCTGCGAATCCACGGGTGCGCTGAGCGAGTACGCGAGGCGGAAAACGGCGTGGTCGACCGCCTCGGCACCGTAGCCGGTGAGGCGCTCCGTGCCCAGGTCGTCCGCGGCCAGCGCCGCAATCGCGTCGACGTCGTAGCCGGTGACCCAGAGTGCGGAATGAACCGAGCGGTCGCGACCACGGAGTGCCTGTTCGCGGGTCATGGTCGCCTGCAGCGAGCCGTCCAGCAGGCGCCACGAGGCCAGCCCGCGCCTCCTGGCCAGGTCCCGCAGCGCGTCGTTGACGAGCCGCAGGCGCAGGCCGGGAAGTCGCCCCTCCGCGGGAGCGAAGGTGACCACGAGGCAAGCGCCGCCGATGCCGTCGCCTTCACCCGCCACGACGTCGCACAGCGACCTTCGCATTCCGACGTACCGGGGCATCATCTTCGCCGTCGATGGCGTCGGGTTGTCGAGCCGCGCGCGATAGGCGGGTGAATCGAGGACCGCGAGGTCCGCGACCTCGTAGAGCACGCAGTAGCGCGGTCCCGGGACGCTGCGTGTCCAGCGGGTTCCGCGCAGGAACCCGGGAATGGCGAGGCGCTCGGGCATGTGCTCGTGCGTGTGCCACTCGTCGTGCTCGTCGACCGCTTCGTCGGCGACGTCGAACAGGAGCAGCATCGCGCCCCGGGCACGCGCAGGCGTCATGCCGCACGCCCGGCGCGCTGGCGACTGCGCGTCGCCTTGAAGCGGAGCCGCATGCGCCAGATGTGCTGCTCAAGGACCGTCTCTGCCCGGTCGAGATCGCCCTTGGCGAACGCCGCGATCACGGCGCTGTGCTCTCCGAGCGATCGGTTGCGGATCGTGTCCGCGGACATCAGCGTATGCGTGCGCAGGGCTGCTACCCGCCCCGACACCAGGCGATAGGCTGCGATCAGGTACTCGTTCGCGCTGTTTTCCGCGATGGCCTGGTGGAACGCCGTATCCGCCCGGGCGACGCCGAGACGATCGTCCGCGTCGCGGGCCCGCTCCATCGCGTCGACCGCGCGGCGCATCTCACGGAGCGCTTCGTCGCGACGGCGCGCGAAGCACAGCCGCAGCGCCGTCACCTCCAGCACCCGCCTGAACTCGGCCAGCTCGGCCACGTCCTCCTCGGCGGGCATGAACACGAAGCTACCGGACTGCGGGCGAACGTCGATGAGGCCCTGGAGCTGCAAAGCGGTGAGCGCGTCGCGGACCGGCGTGCGGCTGACGTTCAGGGCGGCCGCGAGCTTGAGCTCGGAAAGGGCTTCGCCAAGACCGAAGCGGCCATCCACGATCGCGTCGCGAATCCGCTCGGTGACGAGCGAGGTGAGGGAGCCCGCCGGCCTTGCCGGCCGAGTCGCCAGCCGCTGCTTGGGCAGCGCCTTGCGGAGGTCGACAGCCGATGGTCTGGGCACCGTTGCTCGCTTCGCTTCGCCGGACCTAGAGCCGGTGCGCGAGCGCCGCGGCGTCGTGGATGGCTTCGAGGGCCGTGCGCGGCTGCGCGCAGTCGCCCAGGACATGCACCTCGAGCGACGGCTCCCGTTCGCACAGTTCGTCCGCGACGCCGGTCACCGGCAGCAGCATCCGGGTGGGCACGACCAGGTCGATCTCGACCGACCAGCGCTGGCTGCCGTTCCAGAGCACGGCGGTTCGCTCGCCGAGCGCCTCGACGGTGGTGCCGAGGTGGATCGTGACGTTCGGATGGTCTTCCAGCGCGTTGATCTGGAAACGCCGCGACCGCATCCCGATGTCGGTGACGAGCTCGCCGGAAGGCTCGACCAGGACGACCTCGACGCCCTTTTCCGCGAGCATCCGCGCGATGGCCACGCCGCGGATGTCGCCGCCGATGACCAGCGCGCGCCCGATCCCGCCGTGCGGACGCCGCAGAATCTCGTAGGGGTCGACGACCGGGCTGTCGAGGATACCGGGGATCGCCGGCAGGCCAAGCGTCGAACCGGTGGCGACGATCACGACATCGGGACGCTCGGCGAGGACGCGGTCCGCACTTGCCTCGACGCCGAGCTTCAGCGTGACGCCGGCGCGGGCGACCGCACCGGCCAGCCAGGGGAGATGGCCCGAGAACTCCTCCCGGCCGGGCACGTGTCGGCTCAGCAGCATCTGGCCGCCCGGTTCCTCGTCGCGCTCGAACAGCGTCACCGCGTGTCCGCGCTGGGCCAGGATGCGCGCGGCCTCGAGCCCGGCGGGACCGCCGCCGACCACGGTGACTCGCTTCGGTGCCGGCGTCGGCCGGATCGCGTACTCGCGTTCATGTCCGGTGGTCGTGTTGACCAGGCACACGATGGGCAGGCCGCGCGAGTGCATGTCGCTGCATCCCTGGTTGCAGGCGATGCAGGTGCAGATTTCGTCGGTTCGCCCATCCCGTGCCTTCACCGGGAACTCCGGATCCGCGTGCAACGCTCGACCAAGGGTCACGAAATCCGAGGCGCCGGACTCGATCAGGTGTTCCGCGACGCTGGGGTCGGTGATGCGCCCGGAAACGCTGACCGGGACATCGACGTGCCTGCGCACCTCGCGCGCGAGCGGCGCAAGCACGCCCTGCGGCATCTCCATCGGCTGCGTGATCCACCAGTTGGTCTCGTACATCCCGGCAGAAACGTCGATCAGGTCGACGCCCGCCGCGACGAGGTGCGGGGCGACCGCGCACACGTCCGCCAGAGTCAGGCCGTTGTCCTGGTGCTCGTCGCCGCTGATCCGGTACAGGATCGGCAGCGTGCTGCCCACCGCCTTGCGGACCGCCGCGACCACGGCGAGCGGAAACCGCATCCTTCCCGCCAGGTCGCCACCGTACTCGTCGTCGCGCTTGTTGCACCAGGGCGACAGGAATTGGCTCAGCAGGTAACCGTGCGCGCTGTGGATGCCGATGAAGTCGCAACCGGCCTCCGCCGCGCGGCGCGCCGCATCGGCAAAGCGCTCGACGATCTCTTCGATCTCCCCGCGATCCAGCGCGCGGGGGGCGAACCCGCCGGCCCCCGCGTAGGGCACGACCGACGGCGCGCGGCTCTCGAGCCCGCTGATCCACGGCTGGACCACACGGCCGCCATAGTTGAGCTCCGGCCCGATGACCCCGCCATTGCGGTGGACCGCCCCGACCATCCGCGCGAAATCGGGCACGAGGTCGTCGTCGTGCAGTCCCATCTGCAACGTCCGCCCCTTGCCGCGCGGGTCGACGTAGGTCGCCTCGGTGTAGAAGAGTCCGGCTCCTCCGCGCGCCCGGGCGGCCATGTAATCGACGTAGCGCTGCGTGACGCGCCCCTCCGCGGTGCAGTAGTTGCGCTCCATCGGCGACCCGATGATCCGGTTGCGGACTTCCAGGGGGCCGATCCGGCCGGGCTGGAAGAGGTGGGGAAAGCGCATGACAGGCTCGCAGCGGGGGCTTCGGTCAATCTGACACTTCAGTTGACCCGACGAATGCGGCCTTGTCAAGGGTGCCCGACCCCGGCGGATTGCCACCCGGGCGTTGGTCCCGGCCACGACGGCGCGGTCGTTGACAGGGCGGGTCGCTTGCGGTTAACTGAAGTGTCAGTTTGCTCGCGGGCGTGAGACACGAGGTTCGCGGTGGCTTGGTCGCGAGGGACGCTGCGCAGCGGTTGCGAGGTGGTCCTCGGCGCCGTCGATGGCGTTGCCGGCAGGGCGCACCGGCCGCTTCGCATGTACGGATCGGAGACATGACTTGACGGTGGGAGCGACGGGGATCCTGCGCGCGCTGGTTACCGGCGCGACCGGCGGCATCGGTCGCGCGACCTGCTTCGCCTTGCTGGAGTCGGCCCGCGGGCGCGGGCTCAGGCTCTCGATTGCCGCCGCGGGCTCGAGGCCCGGCCCGGCGCTGGATTCCCTGGTTGCCGAACTGGCGTCGCGCGGCGCGGAGGCCCACGCGGTCCACGGCGACCTCACGGACGCATCCGCCTGCAAACGCATTGCCGAGGAGGCCGTGCAACGGTGCGATGGGCTCGACGTGCTGGTGTCGAATGCCGGCATCGCGCGGGGGGCGCCGCTGGCGACGCTCGACGTCGCCGACTGGGATCGCGTCTTCGCGGTCGACGCCCGTGCGACGTGGCTGCTGGCCCGGTCGGCCCGCGCGGCGCTCGCGAAGCGCCGGGGCACCATCGTCGCGGTGGCTTCGGTCTCGGCGCACTACCCGTTTCCGGGGCTCGGCGCCTATTCGCCTGCCAAGGCGGCGCTGGTCATGCTGTGCCGGCAACTGGCACAGGAGTGGGCCCACGACGGCATCCGCGTCAACTCGGTCTCTCCCGGCCTCATCCGCACGCCCCTCACCGAACCCATCTATCGTGACGCCGAGCTGCTCAGGCGCCGGCAGGAAGCGATCCCGCTCGGACGGATCGGGACGGCGGAGGATGTCGCCCGTGCGATCGTCCACCTGGCGTCGCCGGAGGCGAGTTACATGACCGGCATCGACGTGCGGCTCGACGGGGGGCTGGGTGATCGTGTACTCGCCACCATCCCGGGCAAGCCGCGGACGCCCGAGCAACCCTGACCAGGCCCGCGGCGACACGCCCGCGCCGGAGCGCATTCCCGTGCCCATCGCATCGCTCGACCATCTCACGTTGTTCGAATTGACGCCACCGGAACTGGTCGAGGCCGCCAGCGCGTCCGGGTTCACCCACGTCGGCCTGCGGCTCCATCCGGCGGCGCCGCCGGGCGAACGTCAGCATCCGATGCTGGGCGATTCGCCGATGCGACGCGAAACCCTCGCGCGGATGCGCGACACCGGCGTGGCCGCGCTCGACTTCGGCGTGTTCAGGCTGAAGCGCGGCGTCGACCTGGCGGCGTTCGAACCGGTGCTGGAGTCCGCCGCGGTACTGGGAGCAGGGGAGGCGGTGGTCAACGGGGACGAGCCGGATCCGCGGGTGCTCGCCGATCTGCTGCACCGACTCTGCGAGCTCGGGAGCAGGTACGGCATCCGGATGAACCTCGAGCCGACGCCCTGGACCGGGATTCCGAACATCGGCGCGGCGGTGGCGGTCATCGAGGCGTGCGACCACCCGGGGGCACGATTGATGATCGACACGATCCATGTCGACCGTTCCGGCGGAACGCCCTCCGATCTCGCCGCGGTGCCGCCCACGCTGATCGACTACATCCAGGTCTGCGATGCTGCCGGGCCCCGGCCGGCGGATTTCGAAACGATGATCTACCAGGCGCGCAACGAGCGGGCCTTTCCCGGCGACGGAAACCTCGACCTGGTCGGCATGCTGGCCGTGCTTCCGAACGGGGTGCCATTGAGTCTCGAGGCACCGGTGAAGTCCCTGGCGGAGCGACTGAACCCGGTCGAACGCGCGCAGCGCGGCCGGCAGGCAATGGCAGCGCTCGTGGCCGCCGTCGACGCTCGCCGCAAGGCGATGGTCGGAGCCGCAGGGTCGCGATAGCGGTTCCACCGGTTCCCTGCGCGCGACGAAGCCACTCGGAAGGGCAACCACATGCAGGCGACACGGCGACACTCCGACAGCACACCGACCCAGGTGGCGGTCATCACCGGCGGTGCGGGAGGCATCGGCAGGGCGATCGCCTATCGTCTGGCCCGCTCCGGCGTCGTGAGCGCGCCATCGCCATGAACCGGACGCGCATCGCCGTTGCCGGCGCGGGCACCATCGGCGTCGAGCACATGGCGCTGGCGCGAGGGAGCGCGACCTGCACGCTGTGCGCCGTCGTCGATCCCGCGCCCGCCGCGCGGGACCTGGCCGCGCGCGCCGGGGTGCCGCTGTACCCGACGCTCGACGCGCTGTTCGCCGGCACGGCGGTCGACGGCGTGGTGGTGGCCACGCCGAACCGGTTCCACGTCGAGCACGCGCTGCGGTGCATCGAGAGGGGCCTTCCCGTGCTGCTGGAAAAGCCGGTTGCCGCGACGGTGGCCGAGGCCGAGCGGCTCGCCGGGATCGTCGAATCGATGGGCGCCCGGGTGCTGGTCGGGCACCACCGCGCGCACAGCCCGATCATGGCGCGGGCGAAGGCGGTGATCGACCAGGGGCGGCTCGGCCGGATCGTTGCGGTCACCGGCAGCGCGCTGTTCTTCAAGCCCGACCACTACTTCGACGACGGGCCCTGGCGCCGCGAGCCTGGCGGTGGCCCGATACTCATCAACATGATCCACGAGGTCCACAACCTGCGCATGCTGTGCGGCGAAATCGTCGCGGTGCAGGCGTTCGCATCGCACGCAGTGCGCGGCTTCCCGGTCGAGGATACCGTGGCGATCAACCTGCGCTTCGCCAGCGGCGCGCTCGGCACGTTCATGCTCTCGGACACAGCCGCCTGCGCCCGCAGTTGGGAGCAGACCTCGCAGGAGAACAAGGCCTACTCGACCTGCGCCGACGAGGACTGCTACGTCGTCGCCGGCACGTTCGGCTCGCTTTCGGTGCCGACGATGCGGATCAAGTCGTATGCGAAGGCGGAGGACCGGTCGTGGTGGAAGCCCTTCGTGGCCGGAGTCGTCGACATGGTCCGCGCGGATCCGCTTGCCCTCCAGATGGAGCACTTCGGCGCCGTGATCCGCGGCGAGGCCCGGCCCCTCGTGACCGTGAGAGACGGCCTCGCCAACCTGCGCGTCACCGAGGCGATCGTCGATGCGGCGCGGACCGGCCTCGTCGTCGATACCTGCCCCAAGGATCAGGACGGTTGATTGGCCGGGACAACCCGACACCCTCTCGGCGGTCGGCTATCGACCGGGCGGGTTCGACGTCACGGTCCCCGACCGAGCGCCATACGCCGAGGAGACGGCTGTGCGGGTGAACAATTGCTGACCGACAGCGCTGCCACCGCAGTGCGATAATCGAAACTTCGACGGAGACGGACAATGAGTACGACCAAGGTCATCGACATCCGGGGGCGCAGGCTCGGCGGCGGGACGCCGCTGATCTGCTCTCCGCTCGTGGGCAGGACGCGGGAGCGCCTGCTCGCCGAGGCGGCGAACGTGGTTGCCAGGCAGCCCGACGTCATCGAATGGCGGGTCGACTACTTCGGCGCGATCGGCGACACGGCCGCGGTGCTCGACACCGGGCGCGCGCTGCGCGCCGCGGTCGGCGACGCGCCGATCATCTTCACCCGCCGGTCGGTCCGGGAAGGCGGCGAGCCCATCGCGATCGGCGACGAGGAAGTCGTCGCCCTCTACGACGCGGTCGGCGCGAGCGGGCTGGTCGATTTCCTCGACTTCGAGATGGGCAACGACGGCGAGCAGGTCCGGCGCGTGCGCGACGGCGCGCGCAGGCACGGCACGCGCGTCATCCTCTCGTACCACAACTTCGAATCCACCCCGGAGACCGACTTCCTGGTCCAGCGGTTCGCGGAGGCGGAACAGCTCGGCGCCGACGTCGCGAAGGTCGCCGTGATGCCGCGCGACCGCGACGACGTGCTGGCGCTGCTCGCGGCGACGTCGCGGGCGGAAGCCGGGGCGCGCATTCCGCTGATCAGCATGTCGATGGGGCCGCTCGGCGCGGTGACGCGGATGGTCGGCGGCGTGTTCGGCTCGGCGCTCAGCTTCGCCGTGGGTGAAGGCAGTTCCGCGCCGGGGCAGATGCCGATCGCCGATCTCAAGACCGTCTACGCCATCATCGGCCGCGCCCGCGGCGGAAGCTGACGGCCACCGGCTATAATCCGGGCCCAAGCGGCGTGCGAGCGGCCGCGCCCGCCCCGGTTCCCTCCCATGCACGTCTTTTTCGAGGACGACGGCCAGCTCAAGGCCGGCACCGTCCTTGCCGACAACGACACCTCGCTGCAGGTAGAAGCCGCGTCCGGCAAGCGCCTGAAGATCAAGGCCGGCGCGGTGCTGCTGCGCTTCACCGCGCCGGCCCCGACGGCGCTCGTCGCCGAGGCGCAGCAGCTCGCCAGCGGGCTCGACCCCGACTTTCTTTGGGAGGTTTCCGGCGCCGACGAGTTCGGCTTCGACGACCTCGCCCGCGAGTACTACGGCCACGCGCCGGCGCCGACCGAGGCGGCGGCGGTGGCGATCGCGCTCGCCGCGGTGCCGATGTACTTCTACAAGCGCGGCAAGGGCCGGTACCGCAAGGCCCCGCCCGACGCGCTGAAGGCGGCGCTGGCGTCGGTCGAGCGCCGGAAGCGCGAGGCGGAGCAGGTCGACCGGTGGGTCGCGGAACTGGCCGAGGGCCGACTGCCCGAGGCGCTGCAGGCGAAGACCGTGGCGCTGCTGCACCGGCCGGACAAGCAGTCGCTGGAATGGAAGGCGCTGGCCGCCGCCTGCGAGGCGCAGCAGACGAATCCGCTGGCGCTGCTCGCCGCCTGCGGCGCGATACCTTCGACGCACGAGTACCACTTCGACGCGTTCCTGACGCAGGCGTTTCCGCGCGGGACGGGGTTTGCCGCGTGGACCGTGCCGCCGTCGCCGCCCGAGCTGCCGCTGCACGGCGTGCGCGCGTTCTCGATCGACGATGCCAGCACCACCGAGATCGACGACGCGTTCTCGGTGCGCGAGCTTCCCGGCGGCAACTGGGAACTCGGCATCCACATCGCGTGCCCGGCGCTCGCGGTCGCCCCCGGCAGCACGCTCGACGCCATCGCGCGCGAGCGGCTGTCGACCGTCTACATGCCGGGACGCAAGATCACGATGCTGCCCGACCCGGTCGTCGCGGCGTTCACGCTGGCCGAGGGCACGACGCCGCCGGTGCTGTCGCTGGTCGCCGAGGTCTCGCCCGACGGCGAGGTGCTGCGCCACGAAACGCGCGTCCAGCGCGTGCCGGTGGCGGCGAACCTGCGCCTCGACGCGATCGGCGAGGACTTCGCCAGCGACCTGCCGTCGCCGTCCGACCCGCCGTGGACGCCCGAACTGCGCGTGCTCTGGCGCGTCGCGCAGCGGCTGTTCGCCGCGCGCGGCAAGAACGACATCCAGCGCGTCGACTACAGCTTCGACGTCGACTGGACGGTGCCCGGCTGGGGCGGCGAGCCGGGACGCGTCGCGATCGTGCCGCGGCCGCGCGGCAGTCCGCTCGACAAGCTCGTCGCCGAGCTGATGATCTTCGTCAACAGCACCTGGGGCCGGCGGCTCGCCGATGCGCAGGTGGCGGGGCTGTACCGGACGCAGTCGGCGGGCAAGGTCAAGATGAGCACGCGGCCGGGCGAGCATCAGGGGCTGGGTGTCGCCCACTACCTGTGGGCAAGCTCCCCGCTGCGCCGCTACAGCGACCTGGTCAACCAGCGGCAGCTGGTCGCCGTCGTCACCGGCGAGAAGCCGCCGTACGCCGACAACGACGCCGACCTGTTCGCCGCGCTGGCCGACTTCGAGGCGACCTACGCGCAGTACGCCGAGTTCCAGGACCGGATGGAGCACTACTGGTGCCTGCGCTGGCTGCTGCAGGAGGGCGTCACCGAGACGGTGGCCACGGTGATCCGGGACAACCTCGTCCGCTTCGACCGGCTGCCGCTGGTGCTGCGCCTCGCCGACCTGCCGGCGCTGGCACCCGACAGCGGCGTGCGCGTCGGCATCGTCCGCGTCGACCTGCTCGCCGCGACGCTCGAGTGCCGCTACGCCGGTCCGGCGTGACCGCGGCGGACGGTACCGCGTCGACCTGCCCGCGGCGAGGGCGAACCGGCGCGATCGCCCGGGCGTCCGGCCCGGCGCGAAGCCGCCCCCGCGGCGCCCGCGGGGGCGGCTACAATGACGTTGGCATCACGCCGAATCGCGCCCCGAACCCCCTTGCCGCGCCAACCCGCACCGCCGAAAGTGAAGCCGTCACCGCCCCCCGCGGAGGCCGCGGCTGCGCCGGCGCCGGCGCGCGTCGCCGGGAAGCGGGCTCCTGCAGCGGCCCCGGCCGCCGCCAAGCCGGCGGCGCGCTCGACCGCGGCCGCGGCGAAGCCGGCGGCGCCTACGCCCTCGACTGCGGCGAAGCCGGCTTCGCCTGCGTCCCCCACTCCGACGCGGAAGTCCCCGGCCAAGCGCACCCCGGCGGTCGCCGTGAGCGCCGGCGGCGCCGAATCGGGGGGCGCGGCGGTCAAGCCGGCAGCGCCCGCCGCGAGGCGCAAGCCCACGGCCGCGGCCGGAGCGACCACCGCGGCAGCCCCGGGCTTGGCCGCCGCCGGCAATCCGGTCTGGCTGCCGACGGGTCCGCGCGACGACCGGGCCGAGCGGATGCTTTACTACGCGCTCGCGGTGTCGATCGCCCTCCACGCCGTCGTGCTGGCGATCAAGTTCCAGCCGTTCGACCTCAAGAAGATGCTGGATCGCGGCCCGCCGCTCGAGGTGGCGCTGGTCAACGCCAAGACCAAGGCGAAGCCGACCAAGGCCGACATCCTGGCGCAGGCCAACCTGGACGGCGGCGGCAACACCGACGCCGACCGGCGCGCGAAGTCGCCGCTGCCGGTGTTGCCGAAGGACAGCCCGAACAACGAGATCAGCGTCGCCACGAAGAAGGTGCAGGAACTCGAGCGGGCGACGCAGGAGCTGATGACGCGGCTGAAGAGCACGCCGACCGCGCCCGCGCAGCCGAAGCCCACCGAGGCGACCGATCCGTCGGAGCTGCCCTCGTCGACCGAGCTGATGCAGCGCACGCTCGAGGCGATGAAGCTCGAGGCGCAGATCGCGAAGGACATGGAGGCGTACCAGAAGCGGCCGAAGCGCCGCTTCGTCGGGGCGCGCGCCGAGGAGTACCGCTTCGCGCGCTACGTCGAGGACTGGCGGCTCAAGATCGAGCGCGTCGGCAACCTCAACTACCCGGAAGCCGCGCGGCAGCTGAAGCTCTACGGCAACCTGCTGATCACCGTCTCGATCAAGTCGGACGGCAGCCTCGAGGCGGTCGAGATCGATCGCTCGTCCGGCCACCGGGTGCTGGACGCCGCCGCGGTGAAGATCGTCGAGATGTCGGCGCCGTTCGCGGCGTTCCCGCCGGACATCCGGCGCGACACCGACATCCTGCACATCACGCGCACCTGGACCTTCACCAAGGGCGACGAACTCGTGTCCCAGTGACCGCACCGACATGACCGATCGCTACGCCGTCGTCGGCAACCCCGTCGCGCATTCGAAGTCGCCGCAGATCCACGCGGCCTTCGCCCAGGCCACCGGCCAGGACATGAGCTACGAGCGCCTGCTCGCGCCGCTGGGCGACTTCGACGCGACCGTCGACGCGTTCGCCCGCGCGGGCGGCCGCGGCCTCAACGTGACGGTGCCGTTCAAGCTCGAGGCGTTCGCCCTCGCCAGCGCGCATTCCGCCCGCGCCGGCGCCGCCGGCGCCGTCAACACGCTGGCCCGCCGGGGCGACGGCTGGTTCGGCGACAACACCGACGGCGCCGGCGTCGTGCGCGACCTCACCGTCAACCTCGGCGTGGACATCTCGGGCCGCGACGTGCTGGTGCTGGGCGCCGGCGGCGCGACGCGCGGCATCCTCGATCCGCTGCTCGCGCAGCACCCGCGCTCGCTGGTCGTCAGCAACCGGACGCCGGAAAAGGCGGTCGAGCTCGCGCGCCGGTTCGCCGCCGACGGGCCGGTCAGCGCCGCGGCGACCGACGCGCTGGCCGGACGGCGCTTCGACCTGGTGATCAACTCGACCAGCGCGAGCCTCGGCGCCGGGGTCGACGCCCCGTGGCCGTGGCCCGCGACGGTGTTCGCGCCCGGCGCGCTGGCCTACGACCTCGTCTACGCCGACGTGCCGACGCGCTTCCTCCAGTGGGCGAAGGCCTCCGGCGCCGCGCTCGCCGTCGACGGCCTGGGCATGCTGATCGAGCAGGCGGCCGAGAGCTTCCTGCTGTGGCGCGGCATCCGGCCCGACACGGCGCCGGTGTTCGCGCTGCTGCGCCCGGGCGCGGCGCGCTGACCGCGCGCGGTCGCGGCACATGGCCAGGAGCGGACGCATGACCTCGCGCGGTCGGGTCCCGACGGCGATGCGCATCGTCGGCTGGGCGCTGGCGGCGGTCGCCGTCGTCGTGCTGGCCTGGTTCGCCTGGGTCGGCGGCCACATCCTGTGGTGGCGCTGGAATCCGCCGGTCGAGACCGCGTTCATGGCGCAGCGCCTCGAGGAACTGCGGGCGAAGGATCCGAAGGCGAAGCTGCGCTACACCTGGGTGCCCTACGACCGGATCTCGCCGCACCTGAAGCGGGCGATGATCGCCGCCGAGGACGCCAAGTTCGTCGACCACGACGGCTTCGATTGGGACGGCATCCGGAAGGCGATGGAAAAGAACGAGCGACGCGGCCGCGTCGTCGCCGGCGGCTCGACCATCTCGCAGCAGCTCGCCAAGAACCTGTTCCTGTCGCCGGCCAAGACGTACACCCGCAAGGTGCAGGAGGCGGCGATCACGCTGATGCTCGAGGTGCTGCTGCCCAAGCAGCGCATCTTCGAGCTCTACCTCAACGTCATCGAGTGGGGCAGCGGCGTGTTCGGCGCGGAGGCGGCGGCGCAGCGCCACTTCGGCGTCTCGGCCGCGCGCCTCGGGCCCGAACAGGCGGCGCGCCTCGCGGCGATGGTGCCCAGCCCGCGCGTGTTCGAGCGCAATCCCGGCTCGTCGTACCTCGCCAACCGCACCGCGACGATCCTGGCGCGGATGCCGTCGGCGGAGCTGCCGTAGCGCCGCCGGTGGCGACCGCCGGCGCCGGCGCGTAGAATCCGCGCAGTTCCCGGTTTCCTTCGGCCACTTCCCCCCTTGAGCGCGACCGTCCCATGTCCGAGATCAGCGAAGCCCCGCCGCTGGGCCGGTCCGACGCGCAGGCCAGCGTCCAGGACACGCTCGCCGAGGTAACGACACTGCTGCGCAAGCACCGGCTGATCGAAGGCCTGGTGCACGAGCAGATGGAGCACGGTCCCGGCGCCGACCGCCAGGACCTCGTCGACAGCCTCGTCTACCGGCAGAACAAGACCGAGCTGACGCGCAAGCTCGACCGGCTGCATCCGGCCGACATCGCCTACATCCTGGAAGCGCTGCCGCTCGACGAGCGGCTGTACATCTGGGACCTGGTCAAGGCCGACCGCGACGGCGACATCCTGCTCGAGGTGTCCGACGCGGTCCGCGAGTCGCTCATCTCCTCGATGGACACCGAGGAGCTGGTCGCGGCGACCGAGAACCTCGACGCCGAGGAGATCGCCGACCTCGCCCCCGACCTCCCGCAGGAGGTGATGGACGACGTCTTCTCGAGCCTGCCGGTCGAGGAGCGGGAGCAGCTGCGCGCGGCGATGTCCTTCGACGAGGACATGGTCGGCGCGCTGATGGATTTCGAGGACCTGCAGGTGCGGCCGGACGTCACGCTCGAGGTCGTGCTGCGCTACCTGCGCCGCTTCGACGAGCTGCCGAGCCAGACCGACCAGCTGTTCGTCGTCGACCGCGACGAGACGCTGCTCGGCGTGCTGCCGATCGGGAAGCTGATCGTCAACGACCCGGACGTGCTGGTCGAGAAGCTGATGCAGCCGCCGACGGTGACGCTGATGCAGCACGAGAAGGCCGACGAGGCGGCGCACGCGTTCGAGCGCTACGACCTCGTCTCGGCGCCGGTCGTCGACACCAACGGCAAGCTCGTCGGCCGCGTCACCGTCGACGAGATCCTCGACTTCGTGCGCGAGCGCGGCCAGGAAGAGATGCTGGCGCAGGCCGGCCTGCGCGAGGAGGAGGACATCTTCGCGTCGGTGTGGAAGAGCTTCCAGAACCGCTGGGCGTGGCTGGCGATCAACCTCGTGACCGCGTTCATCGCGTCGCGGGTGATCGGCGTGTTCGAGAACTCGATCGGGAAGCTGGTCGCGCTGGCGGCGCTGATGCCCATCGTCGCGGGCATCGGCGGCAACTCCGGCAACCAGACGATCACGATGATCGTCCGCGCGGCGGCGCTGGGGCAGGTGAGCCGCGAGCACGCGAACAAGCTGATCCGCAAGGAGACGCAGGTCGCGCTGCTCAACGGCGTCATCTGGGGCGGCGTGATGGGCCTGGTGGCGATGCTGCTGTACAAGGACGTGCCGCTGGGGCTGGTGATGGTGGCGGCGATGACGCTGAACCTGCTGCTGGCCGCGGTGATGGGCGTGCTGATCCCGATGACCATGCTCAAGTTCGGCCGCGACCCGGCGGTAGGCTCGTCGGTGCTGATCACCGCGGTCACCGATTCGGGCGGCTTTTTCATCTTCCTCGGCCTGGCGACGCTGTTCCTGGTCTGACGCCGGCCGGTCGCCGGATATCCCGCCGGGCGGGGCCCGGCCTGGCGCCCCGCAGTACCATGCGGGTCCGGCCCACGGGGAAATAGACGGGAATAAACGGCGCCGGGTCCTGTTAGCGCCGGTATCCGCCTGCATCCCGCGGGCCAACCAGGGAGTCTTTCCATGATCAGCGCCATGCGTCGCTTCGCCACCGTCCTCGCCGCTTTCGGCCTCGTCGTCCTCGCCACGCCGGCCGCGCTCGCCCAGGCCCCCGTCAAGGCCGAAGGCGGCGCGCTCACCAACACCGCCGGCATGACCCTCTACACGTTCGACAAGGACGCGGCCGGCAGCGGCAAGAGCACCTGCAACGGCCCCTGCGCCGCCAACTGGCCGCCGCTGATGGCCGGCGCCGACGCCAAGCCCGCGGGCGACTACAGCATCATCACCCGCGACGACGGTGCGAAGCAGTGGGCGTACAAGGGCCTGCCGCTGTACCTGTGGGCCAAGGACGCGAAGCCCGGCGACAAGACCGGCGACGGCTTCAACAACGTCTGGCACGTCGCCAAGCCCTGACCCCTCGCCCTCGGCCGCCACCGCCGCGCACCAACCGAATCGCCCGCCGTGACCGCCCGTGCTGCCCCCGGCGACGCGGCCGACGCCCTGCCCCGGCCCGAGCTCGTCGCCGCGCTGCCGCGGATGCGCCGCTACGCACGGGTGCTGACCGGCGACCCGTCCCGCGCCGACGACCTGGTGCAGGACGCGCTGGCGCGGGCCTGGGAGAAGCGCCGCCTGTGGCGGGCGGGTTCCGATCTGCGCGCCTGGCTGTTCACCATCATGCACAACGTGCACGTCAACCAGCTCGCGCTGGCGCGGCGCGAGGCGGGCAACGTTTCCCTCGACGCGCTGGACGAGGACGGTGGCTGGCAGCCCGCGGTGCGCGGCAACGAGACGCAGCGGTTGGAACTCGCCGAGGTGCTGCGGGCGATGGCGCGGCTGCCCGCGGAGCAGCGCGAGGTGCTGCTGCTGGCCGCGGTGGAGGAGTTGCGCTACGAGGAGATCGCCGCGGTGCTCGCGGTGCCGATCGGCACCGTGATGTCGCGGCTCTCGCGCGCCCGCGAACGGCTGCGCGGGCTGATGGCCGAGCCCGCGGCGTCGCTGCGGGTCGTGAAGTGACCACGAGACGGAGATCATGACTTCGACGCCGGCACTGCCGCCGACCGACGACGACCTCAATGCGTACGCGGACGGTCAGCTTTCCGCCGACCGCGCGGCGGCGGTCGCCGCGGCGCTCGCGCGCGACCCGGCGCTGCTGGCGCGGGTGGCCGACGTCCGCGCGCAGAACGCCGCCTTGCGCGACGCCCTCGACCCGATGCTGGCCGAGCCGATTCCCGAGCGGCTGCTCGAGGCGACGTCGGCGCCGCCCGCGGCGGCGCGGGCGGGACTGCCGCGCTGGCTCCGGCCGGCGTTCGCGGCGGCAGCGACGCTGGTGCTCGGCATCGCGCTGGGCTGGCTCGGCCGCGAGGTGACGCTGGAGCGCGCCGGCACGCCGACCACCTTCGCCCGCGCCGCGGCCGTCACCCATGCGCTGTACAGCGTCGACCAGCGGCGTCCGGTGGAGGTGTGGGCGAACGAGGAGAAGGGGCTCGTCACCTGGCTTACCCGGCGGCTCGGCGTGCAGGCGCACGCGCCCGATCTCAACGCCGTCGGCTACGCGCTGGTCGGCGGGCGGCTGGTCGCCGGCAACGACAAGCCGACGGCGCTGCTGATGTACGAGAATGCCGACAAGGAACGCCTGACGCTGCAATGGCGCAAGACCGGCTCCGGCTCCGGCCCGGGCATCGGCGAGACGGCGTTCCGCTACGCCATCGAGGACGGGGTCGGCGTGTTCTACTGGGTCGAGGAGGGATGCGCGTACGCCCTCAGCGGCAAGCTCGACCGCAGCCAGCTCCTCGCCGTCGCCCGTGTCGTCTACGGCCAGATCACCGCTGCCGAGGCCTCGGGCACGCACTGAGGCAGCCGGCGCGCTCGACGCGCCGCATCGGGGGACGACGCCGGCGCGCTCGACGCGCCGCACGGTGGCCGGGCAGAATGGCGCCTCCCGCCTGTCTCCCGCCCGTCTTCCGACTATTCCATGCCGCAACGACCTCCCGCCCGCGTCGGCGATCCCGCTTCCGCCATCGACACGCCGGCGCTGGTGCTCGACCTCGACCCGTTCGAGCGCAACCTCGACCTGATGGCCAGCGCGGTGCGCGGCGCCGGGCTCGCGCTGCGGCCGCACGCCAAGTCGCACAAGTGCCCGGAGATCGCGCTGCGGCAGCTCGAGCGCGGGGCCGTCGGGATCTGCTGCCAGAAGGTCGACGAGGCGGCCGCGTTCGTCGACGCGGGGATCCGCGACGTGCTGGTCACCAACGAGATCGTCGCCGATGCGAAGCTCGCGCGGCTCGCCGCGCTGGCGCAGCGCGCGACCGTCGGCGTCCTCGCCGACGACGCGGCGACCGTGGCGCGGATCGGCCGCGCCGCGCGTGCCGCCGGGGTGACGCTCGACGTGCTGGTCGAGGTCGACGTCGGCGCGCATCGCTGCGGCGTGGCGCCGGGCGCGCCGGCGGCGGCGCTCGCCGCCGCGATCGCGCGCGAAGGCGGGCTGCGGCTGCGCGGCATCCACGCGTACCACGGCGCCGCGCAGCACCTGCGGACGCCGGCGGAGCGCGCGTCCGCGATCGGCGCCGCGGCGATGCTGGCGGCGCAGTCGAAGGCGGCGATCGAGGCGGCCGGCCTCGCCTGCCCGGTGGTGACCGGCGCGGGCACCGGCACCTGGCAGCTCGAGCGCGACAGCCGCGTGTGGACCGAGCTGCAGCCGGGCTCGTACGTCTTCATGGACGCCGACTACCAGCGCAACGCGCTCGCCGCCGACCAGCACGCGTTCGAGCAGAGCCTCTACGTCGTGGCGACGGTGATGAGCGCGGTCGCGCCCGATCGCGCCGTGGTCGACGCCGGGCTCAAGGCCTTCGCCTTCGACTCGGGTCCGCCGCAGGTGTACGCGGCGCGCGGCCTCGAGTACGTGAAGGCGTCCGACGAGCACGGCGTGATCGCGGTGTCCGGCGACCTGGCGGCCACGGGCGCCGCGCCGCCGCGCGTCGGCGACCGGCTGTGGCTGGTCCCCGGGCACTGCGACCCCACGGTCAATCTCTACGACTGGATCGTCGGCGTGCGCGGCGACCGGGTCGAGTCGTTGTGGCCGGTCGCGGCGCGCGGCGCGCTGGGCTGAGGCGCGCGCCCCCCGGCGCGGGCTGAGACACGCACCCGCCGGCGCGCCGGGCCGGGGCCGACGGCGGACGGGCATCCGGACGGCGTGGAGCGGCGCGACGCGCTGCCTGCGCGTCACTCGACGCGAATCAGCGCCTGCAGGCGGTGCTCGGCGCCCGGCGCCAGCGTCAGCGCGTTGTCGACGGCATTCGCCGTCTCGACGCAGACCATCGACGGCCACTCGTCGTCGCCGAAATCGGGCATCGCCGCGGCCTTGGCGATCCACGGATTCCAGACCACCGTGGTGCGCGAGCCGCGCTTTTCGATCACGATCCGCCGTGCGAGCGTGGGGTCGACGATGGTGGTGGTCGCTTCGGTGTCGAGATAGGGGCGATCCGTTTCGCCGGTGAACCGGATCGGGACGGCGTCCTGCACGCAGCGCGCCCCGTTCCGGACCTTGTCCAGGTAGGTCGCGCCGGCGAGGCCCTCGACGGCGACCTTGCGGATGTCGCCGACCGCGAAGTAGGTGTGCAGCGCCTCCTGGATCGTGCAGGCGTCGTCGCCGAGGTTGCGGACGCGCAGATCCAGCGACAGCTGCGCTCCGAAGATCGCGCTGAACGTCAGCGCGCAGTGGTGCGGCCAGAGCTCGCGGGTCTCGGCGCCGGTCGGGAGCGACAGCGTCACCGCCACCGCGTCGTCCGCCGTGCGCTCGACGGCGTCGAGGGTCCAGGGCCGGAGCCGCGCGAAGCCGTGGGCCGGGCGCGATGGATCCGACGGATGCGGCCCGAACCAGGGAAAGCAGATCGGAATCCCGCCGCGGATCGGCCGCCCCGGCGCGAAGCCGCTGGCGCGGCTCATCCAGATCACCGGCGCGGCCCCCTTGGGCTGCCACGCGGTGACGTGCGCGCCGTGGAGGTAGATCTCGCCGGTGCAGGTCGCGGTCTCGATGCGCAGCCGTTCGAGGCCGCCGTGGCCGGGTTGCCGCGTGACGCCCGAAGGCAGGGGGATCGGGGGAGGGGTCATGGAAGGCTCGGGGACGGAGTTCACAGCGTGACCAGCCCGCGCGGCGTGCGCAGCATCGCGGCCAGCCGCGGCGACGTCGCGAAGGTCACTTTCAGCACCTCGCCGAGGCCGAGCGCCGCCAGCGCCGCCCGCACCGGTGCGGGGTCCGGGTGCTCGCCCGCGAGCTGCACCAGCGTCACCGGCGCTGGCGGCAACGCGTCGGCGGGGTGCTGCGGCACGTCCCACTGGATCAGCGTCGGCACCAGGCCGCGGCCGGGGCGCGCGCCGTCGTCGGGAATGGTGATGCGCCAGCGGTAGTCGCCGCGCGCCATCGGCTGGACGGGGCCGAGCGCGATCGGGCACGACGGCGCGGCGCGCGCGATGTCGTCGGTGCGCGCGACCCAGTGGACGAGCCGCGGGCCCTCGGCGAGCGCGGCGACGAGCGTGGGGTGGTCGAGGTCGAACCAGCGCGGCCGTGCCGGCTTCGCGCCGTCCGGGTCGACCGCGATCACCTCGAGATAGAAGCGCTCGCCCAGGCGCAGCAGCGCATTGTGCGTGCCCATCGCGGCGTGCCTGCCGCCGGGGCGCGGCACGCTGCCGGTCAGGTCGCCGACGTATTCGATGCCCTCGGCGAGCGTGGTCGCGGCGACGACCAGGTGATCGGGAACGGCGACGAGGGGCGTGGCCATGCGGCAGTCTACGACAAGGCGTCGCGCAGGAAGTCGCCGACCAGCGCCGTCGCCGGCGGACCCTCGGCCTCGTTGAACGGCAGCGCGGGATCGCCGCCGCTCCACGCATGGGCGAGGCCGCTCACCAGGACGTAGCGCGCGACCAGGCGACCGTCGACGCGCCAGTCGCGGACCACCGCCGAGCGCCCGCCATCCTGCACGGTGCGGGTGGCGTCGGCATCGGGCAGCACCGTCGCCGGGAGCATCGCGTTGGCGACGGCCGGGTGGCCGTTGAGACGCAGGTACTGGCGCAGCGTCGCCGTCGCGTTGCGGGACGCGACGACGGTGTCGCGATCGCCGTGGATCGCCAGCAGCGGCACCGGCAGCGACGCCGGCGGCGTCGCGGCGCGCACGTCGGTCGCCGGCGCCTCGACGTCCTGCTCCGGCCCGCGCTGCATCACGCCCAGCGCGGTCAACGGGGAGGCCGCCGCGCCGCAGGCGACCCCCGAATGCACGACGACGCCGCGGACGAGGCCGGGGTGACGCACCCCCATCACCGCGGCCAGCGCGCCGCCCGCCGACATGCCGGCGACGACGACCCGCGCCGGATCGACGCGACGCCACCGCGAGACCTTGCGGATCATCGCGGCGACGATCGCCGCCTCGCCGCCGCCGCTCGCCGTCGCGGCGTCGAACCAGTTCCAGCACCGCCACGGATTGGCGCGCTCCTTCTGCCGCGGCAGCAGCACCAGCGCGCCGAGCGCATCGGCAAGTTCGGTCACCCGGTTGCCCTGCGCGAACTCCTCGGGCGTCTGCTTGCAGCCGTGGCAGAACACCAGCAGCGGCGCGCGGCGCCACCGCGAATACCCGCGCGGCAGGTAGAGCAGGTACTCGCGCCGCGGCCAGACGAGCGGCGCGGCGGCGAGGAAGCCGCGCCAGGTCCCTGCCGCTCCGGTGACGAAGCGGCCCGGGGCGGGCTCGCGGCGAACCAGCCGGGCGAACCAGCGGGCGGCGCGGCTCCAGAACGAGCCCGCCGGGCGGCGGCGCTGGCGTGTCCGGATCGATCGGCATGGTGTCGAATCGTCGCGTCCGGGTCGTGGCGAGTGGTCCTGCGGCGCCCGCGCCCCCGCACGCGGTGGCCCGTTACTTCGACCCGACCACCGTGGGCGCCGGACCGTTGTTCGTGTTTCCCCAGATGAAGTTGTTGCCCTGCGATTCGACGACGCCGCCGGCAAGAGCTGAATGCCGATCGACGTTCTGCGCGATCGTGGTCCCCGCGAGCCGTGCGGTCGAATTGCTGCCCGACCGACAGGGCCGTCCGCGGTTTTGCGCGAGCGTCGAGCCGGTGATCGTCGCGTACGTCGATCCGGAATTGTCGATGCCGACGGCGAATCCCGTGCGTTGCGCGACACGACGCACCGATCGAGCGGTCAGGAGTATGACGCGTGGCGGCGCCGGTCGACGGTGTAGACACCAACGAAATTCTGCGTGATCAGGGAATCGACGACCACGACATTGGCGAAGTTCCCCGACGTGGATTCCGACGTGAATTCCCGCTCGCATCGATCCGTTCGAGCACGGCCGACGCGGTGTCGGCGGACAGCGATCCCGCCGGACGACGACCGCATTGTCGCTGCTGACAGCCAGGTCGACGGCGTGAAGACTGCCGGCCCCCTCCCCCGGGGGCGGAGTTCGAAGCCGGACTCCGCTGCCAGCCTCGAAACCGGAGATCCGCGTGCGCGCGACCTCCAATGTCCCGGCACCCGTGAAATGGATGCCGTTGCCGTTCGAACCCTGACTGTTGATGACGAGCCCCTGCAGCACGACCTTGTCCGACGGGGACGGCGTCGCGACGGTGACCCCGTCGCCCGAGAACACCGAGATTCCGGCGTAGACCCCCGCGGGCGCCAGGATCGAGACCGACTTGGCGATCGTGACGGGGCCGTAGCCGCCGGAGTCCTGCACGATCACCTCGCCGCCGGCGTTGGTTGCCGCGATGGCCGCCGTGAAGCTCCGGCAGGGTGCGGCGATCGAGCAGGCGGGGTTGTCGACCCCCGACGTCGACACGAAGGTGCGTTGCGACGCGGCGAGCGCCGGGGCGGAGGCAGTCGCGACGGCCAGCGACAGCGCGACGGGGGCGGCGACGCGGCGGGCGCGGGCGAGGAGGCTGCTTCGAATCATGAGGCTACTCCCGAGGCCCCGGTGGGGGGCGGCCGGCGAGGGGGCCTGCACCAGCCGTCAGATCAGCACGATGTCGTACTGTTCCTGAGAGTACACCGTCTCGACCTGCAGCGAGATCGGCTTGCCGATGAAGTCGCCGAGGCCGGCGAGGCTCTGCGATTCCTCGTCGAGGAACATGTCGATCACCGACTGCGACGCGAGGATGCGGAACTCGCGGGCGTTGAACTGCTTCGATTCGCGGACGATCTCGCGCAGGATCTCGTAGCAGACCGTCTGCGGCGTCTTCAGCTCGCCGCGGCCCTTGCACATCGGGCAGGGCTCGCACAGGATGTGCGCGAGCGATTCCCGGGTGCGCTTGCGCGTCATCTCGACCAGGCCGAGCTGCGTGAAGCCGTTGACGGTGAGCCGCGTGCGGTCCTTTTCCAGCGCGCGATTGAGTTCGGCGAGCACGGAGTTCCGGTGGTCCGGGTTCTCCATGTCGATGAAGTCGATGATGATGATGCCGCCGAGGTTGCGCAGCCGCAGCTGCCGCGCGATCACCTGCGCGGCCTCGAGGTTGGTCTTGAAGATCGTGTCGTCGAAGCTGCGGCCGCCGACGAAGCCGCCGGTGTTGACGTCGATCGTCGTCATCGCCTCGGTCTGGTCGATGATCAGGTAGCCGCCCGATTTCAGGTCGACGCGGCGGCCCAGCGCCTTCTGGATCTCCTCCTCGACGCTGCCGATGTCGAACAGCGGCCGCTCGCCGACGTGGTGGGCGATGCGCTCGACCAGCGCCGGCGTGTACTCGCGCGCGAAGTCCTGCATCTTGACCCAGGTCTCGCGCGAGTCGACGACGACCCTCGCCGTCTCCTCGGAGACCATGTCGCGCAGCACGCGCTGCGCGAGGTTCAGGTCCTGATAGAGCAGCGCGGGCGCCGGGACGTCGAGCGTGCGGGCGTTGAGGTCGCCCCACAGCTTGGTCAGGTAGTCGATGTCGTTCTGCATCTCGCGCTCGCTGGCCGTCTCGGCCATCGTGCGGATGATGAAGCCGCCGGTCGAGCCCTCGGGCAGCAGGTGGACGAGCTTGTCGCGCAGGCTCTCGCGCTCGGCCTCGTCCTCGATCCGCTGCGAGATGCCGATGTGCGAATCCTGCGGCAGGTAGACGAGCAGCCGGCCGGCGAGCGACACCTGCGTCGACAGCCGCGCGCCCTTGGTGCCGATCGGGTCCTTGATCACCTGCACCAGCAGCGCCTGGCCTTCGTGCAGGATCCGCTCGATCGGCCGCGAGTCGCTGCCGCCGTGGCCGTTCTGCCGGTGCTCCCAGATGTCGGCGATGTGCAGGAACGCCGCGCGCTCGAGGCCGATCTCGACGAACGCGCTCTGCATCCCCGGCAGGACGCGCGCGACGCGGCCCAGGTAGATGTTGCCGACCAGCCCGCGCGCGCTCGACCGCTCGACGTGCAATTCCTGCACGATGCCCTGTTCGAGCATCGCGACGCGGGTTTCCTGCGGCGTTACGTTGATAAGGATTTCATGCGACATCGATGGCGGAAATGGGAAGAGGGTGGCGAATGCATGGCGGGCCGTGCGAACGGCTGCCCCGCCGCGGCCACGAAGGGGCGCGGCGCGGAACGTTGACGAAGGTTATAGCACGGTCAGGCCGAGGCGCGCGAGGATCGCGGCGGTCTCGGCAAGCGGCAGTCCGACCACCCCCGAGTAGCTGCCGTCGAGGCGCTGGACGAACGCGCCGGCGCGGCCCTGGATCGCGTAGGCGCCGGCCTTGTCGAACGGCTCGCCGGTGGCGATGTAGCGTTCGATCCGCGCGTCGTCGAGTTCGGCGAAGGTCACCGCGCTGACGCTGATTTCCACCTCCAGCTCGTCGCGCCACTTGACCGCGACCGCCGTCAGCACCTGGTGCGTGCGACCCGAGAGGTGCCGCAGCATCCGCGCCGCGTCGACCGCGTCGGTCGGCTTGCCGAAGATGACGTCGTCGAGCACGACTTCGGTGTCGGCCGCCAGCAGCGGGCGCGGGGCAAGCCCGCGACTTGCCATCCGCTCCCAGGCGACCAGCGCCTTGGTCCGCGCGATGCGCTCGACGTAGTGCATCGGGGGTTCGCCCCCCAGCGCGCCCTCGACGACGTCGCGCTCGCGTCCGGCCGCCTCGCGCAACCTGAGCAGCTCGAAGCGGATGCCGAGCTGGAGCAGCAGCTCCTGGCGGCGCGGGCTGTTGGAGGCGAGGTAGATCTGCGGATCGGTGGACATGGCGGCGGATCCTTCAGTCGCGATGATACGGGTGGCCGGCCAGCAGGCTGGCCGCGCGGTACAGCTGTTCGGCGACGACGACGCGGACGAGGCCGTGCGGCAGCGTCAGGCCGGAGAGTGCCACGACCGCGTCGGCGTCGCGCTTGACGCTGGCGGCGAGGCCGTCGGCGCTGCCGATGACGATGGCGACGTCGCGGGCCTCGTCGCGCCAGCGCGCGAGGCGTTCGGCCAGCGCGCGCGTCGTCCAGGCCTCGCCACGCTCGTCCAGCGCCACCACCGCGTGTCCGCGGCAGGCCGCGGCGATGCGCACCGCCTCGGCGTCCAGCAATTGCGCGACCGGCTTGCCGCGGTCGCGCGGCTCCGGCTTCAGCTCGACCAGCTCGAACGCGAATTCCCGCGGCAGCCGGCGTACGTAGTCGTCGACGCCGGCGGTCACCCAGGCCGGCATCCGGTGGCCGGGCGCGACCAGGCGCAGCTTCACGCCCGCCGTCCCCGGCGCACGAGCCGGCGCGTCAGGCCGGCGCGGCCGCGCGCTCGGGCTTCGGGCGGGCGGCGCGCGTCGGCTTGGGCGGGGCCCACAGTTCCTCGAGGTTGTAATAGGCGCGCACCGCGGGCTGCATGATGTGGACGATGATGTCCCCGGCGTCCACCAGCACCCATTCGCCGGAGTCCTCGCCCTCGACGCCGATGATCGACGCGCCGGAGGCCTTGAGCTTGTCGCGGACGTGGCTCGCCAGCGCCTTCGTCTGCCGCGCGGATTCGGCGGTGGCGATGACGAGCGCGTCGCACATGCTGGTGAGCTTGCGGACATCGAGAACCTCGATGTCGCGGGCCTTGATGTCTTCGAGGGCGGTTACGGCGGTTTTCTGCAGTTTGTTAAGTCGCATCCGGGCGGGATCGGTAGAGTTGGTTGCGGTCAATATAGGCCAAAACGGCGGGGGGGAGCAAACCGCGCACGGCGTCGCGGTGCCCGGCGGCCAGTTCGGCGCGTATCGCCGACGCCGAAACCGGACGCGGCGTGATCGGCTGGACGAAGATGCGGCCGGATCCGGCCCGCGCAAGGGCCTCGGCGTCGCCGGCGAGCCGGGCGGCCCACTCCGCGGCGAGCGGCGGCGCCAGGGTTGCCGGGTCGAGCATGTGGCCGGGGCGGGCGACGACGATGACGTGCGCCAGCGCGAAGAGCTCGGTCCACCGGTGCCAGGTCGGCAATCCGGCGAACGCGTCGGCGCCGACGATCAGCGCCAGCGGCCGCTCCGGCGCCTCGGCGCGCAGGTCCTCGAGCGTCAGCACGGTGTAGCTGCGGCCGCTGCGGGCGATCTCGCGCGCGTCGACTTCGAGGCCCTCGAAGCCCTCGATCGCGAGCTCGACCATCTCGAGACGGTGCGCCGCCGTCGCGACCGGCGCCGCGCGGTGCGGCGGGTCGCCGGCGGGAACGAACCGCACCGCGGAGAGCCCGAGCGCGGCACGCACTTCGCGCGCGAGCTCGACGTGTCCCCAGTGCACGGGGTCGAACGTGCCGCCGAGGATGCCCAGTAGTCTCATGTCCGGTGTCCCGCGCGCGGCGCGCCGGTCAGAATCGCGAACCCGGCTCGCGCAGGAACGCCGCTTCCGCGACGGTCGACGCGCGTCCGAGGATCGCGTTGCGATGCGGGTAGCGGCCGAAGCGCCGGATCACCGCGGCGTGCCGTTCCGCCCACTCGAGCGGGGCGCGGTCGCCGGTGGCCGCTGCCAGCGCGCCGAACAGCGCCAGCGAGCGCTCCTGCATCGCCGCGTCCTCGCTGTGCTCGAACGGCAGATAGAGGAACCAGCGGCCGTATCGGTCCAGCGCGCGTTCGTGACCCGCCGCGATCGCCGCCTGCGCGACGGCGAGCGCCTGCGCGTCGCCCGCGAACGCACGCGGCGTGTCGCGAAAGAGGTTCCGGGTGAACTGGTCGAGCAGCAGCACGCGGGCCAGCGCCCCGGCGGCGTCCGTCCAGTCGGCGTAGGCGCCGGCCAGCGCCGCGTCGACCGCGGCCGCGAAGCGCGCCCGGATCGCGTCGTCGAATGCCGGGTCCTTGCGGAACCAGGCGTCGCGCGCCGACGGGGCCGGCGTCGCGCCCGCCGCGGACGGCGCCAGGCCGCGGGAGGGTCCGAACCAGAATTCGAGGATGTCGTCGCGCGTAGAATCGACCATTCCGCCACTGTAACCCGGCCGCCGCTTTCCCCGCACGTGCAGACGTCCCGCCGCGACCTCTTCCTGCTCGCCGCCTGCCAGGCCCTGCTGCTGGTCAATTCGGCCGGCCTGATCTCGATGAACGGCCTCGTCGGCTACGCGCTCGCGCCCGACCGGGCGCTCGCGACGCTGGGTGCGACGACCTACGTGCTGGGCTCGGCGCTGGCGGCGATGCCGGCCGCGCTGTGGATGGGCCGCGTCGGCCGGCGCCGGGGCTTCATGGCGGGCGCCGCGGTCAACATCGTCGGCACCTGCCTCGCCGGGACGGCGCTGTGGCTCGGCAACTTCGCGCTGTACTGCGTGGCGACGGCGCTGATCGGCGTCTACAACGCCTTCGGCCTGCAGTATCGATTCGCGGCCGCCGAGGTCGCGGCGCCGGCCGACCGCGCGATGGCGATCTCGCTGGTGCTCGCCGGGGGCGTCGCGGGCGGCTTCCTCGGTCCCGAATCCACGCGCTGGGCGAAGGACGCGTTCGGCACCCCGTTCCTGGGCTCGTTCCTGGTGCTGGCGGCGATCGCGCTGGTGGCGATCGCAGTGCAGTCGCGGCTGCACGTGCCGCCGCCTTCCGCCGCCGAGCGTGCCGGCGGCGGCCGCCCGCTCTCCCGGATCGTGCGGCAGCCGGTGTTCGTCGTGTCGGTGCTCGCCGCCGCGCTGGGCTACGGCCTGATGAACCTGCTGATGACCGCGACGCCGCTGGCGATGAGCTTCTGCGCCTACCCGTACTCCGACGCCGCGTTCGTCATCGAATGGCACGTCGTCGGCATGTACGCGCCCGGGGCTGGTGACCGGCCGGCTGATCCGCCGCTTCGGCGTGCTCGGCGTCATCGTCGCCGGCACGGCGCTGGTCGCCGCGTGCGCAGCGGTCGCGCTGAACGGCAACAGCGTCATGCATTTCTGGACCGCGCTGGTGCTGCTCGGGCGTCGGCTGGAACTTCATGTACACGGGCGGCACGACGCTGCTCACCGAGAGCTACGAGCCCGCCGAGAAGTCGAAGACGCAGGGCGCCAACGACTTCATCGTGTTCACGACGATGGGCGTTTCCTCGCTGGCCTCCGGCGCCCTGGTGTCGACCGCGGGGTGGGAGCGGATGAACGCCGCCGCGCTGCCGGTGCTGGTCGTCGTCGTCGCGGCCGTCGCGTGGCTCGCGTGGCTGCGGCGCGGTGCTACGGCGCCGCGTTCCTGAACTTCCAGTAGACGGCGTCGATCCGCTTGCCCGCGGCGTCGGCGAGGTGGGTCTTCAGCGCCTCGCCGAGTCCGTACGAACCGCCGCACCTCGCGGTCCGCGCGGACGAAGACGACGGCGCGGTCGTCGTCGAGCACCAGCGAGCGGACGTCGGCCGGAATCTTCTTCGCGTCGAGCCAGCGGGCCGCCGCGGCGTCGATCTCCGGGTCGGAGGTGTCGATCAGCAGCCGGCGGTTGAGCGTGGCGAGGAAGATCGCCATGCCGCCGAGGATGAGTCCGACGAGGATGGCCACGCGCCGCGTCGAACTCCGGCCGCGGGCCGAACACGAGCGGCGACCCCGGCCACCAGCAGCGTCAGCAGGATGCCGAACACGGCGACACCGTCCTCGAGCAGCACCGCGAGGACGGTGACGTTGGTGCGGTTCTCGCGCACGCCCTTCCAGCCGCCGATCTCGCGCCACGCGGTGAAGAACGTCCACAGCTCCAGCGCCAGCGAGAACACCAGCAGGCCGATGACCAGCAGCGTGAAGGGCTGCGACGCCTCCGGCGCCAGCAGCGCGTGGACGCCGTGGTAGACGTTGATGCCGCAGCCGATGAAGAACACCGAGACCGCCGACACCAGCGCCCAGAAGAACTTTTCCTGTGCGCGCCCGAACGGGTGCTCGCGCGTGGGTGCGCCGCGCCCCCGCACCTCGCCGACCTTCAGCAGCGCCTGGTTGCCGACGTCGGCGAGCGAATGGACCGTCTCCGCGAACAGCGTCGGCGAGCCGGTGATCGCCCAGCCGATGCCCTTGGCGACGGCGATGGTCGAGTTGGTGGCGATGGAGAGGGTGACGGAGCTGGACATCGTGGCGGCTCGGCGGCGGCGCCGTGGCTCGGGTTCGACTCAGGTTCGACTCAGTTCGACTCAGTTTCGTATCTGCCCGCTGCCCAGCACGATCCACTTCCGGCTGGTCAGCCCCTCGAGCCCGACCGGCCCGCGCGCGTGCAGCTTGTTGGTCGAGATGCCGATCTCCGCGCCCAGCCCGAACTCGAAGCCGTCGGCGAAGCGCGTGCTGGCGTTGACCATCACCGAGCTCGAGTCCACCTCGCGCAGGAAGCGCATCGCCGCCGCGTAGTCGCCGGTGACGATGCTGTCGGTGTGCTGCGAGCCGTAGCGTGCGATGTGGTCGATCGCCGCGTCGAGCGAATCGACGACGCGGACCGCGAGGATCGGCGCGAGGTACTCGGTGGCCCAATCTTCCTCGGTCGCCGCGTTCATCGCGGGAACCAGCGCGCGCGAGCGCTCGCAGCCGCGCAGCTCGACGCCCTTCGCCGCGTAGATTTCCGCCAGCGGCGCCAGCACGCGGGCGGCGACGTCGGCGTGGACGAGCAGCGTCTCCATGGTGTTGCAGGGGCTGTACCGCTGCGTCTTGGCGTTGTCGGCGATGCGCACCGCCATGTCGATGTCCGCGGCGCGGTCGACGTAGACGTGGCAGACGCCGTCGAGGTGCTTGATCACCGGCACCTTCGCCTCGCGGCTGATCCGCTCGATCAGGCCCTTGCCGCCGCGCGGCACGATGACGTCGACGTGGCGCTCGTCGGCGATCAGGTGGCCGACGGCGGCGCGGTCGGCCGTCGCGATCACCTGCACGGCGCTTTCCGGCAGGCCCGCCGCGGCCAGGCCCTCGCGGACGCAGGCCGCGATTGCGCGGTTGCTGCGGAGCGCCTCGGACCCGCCGCGCAGGATCGTCGCGTTGCCTGCCTTGAGGCACAGTCCGGCAGCGTCGGCGGTCACGTTGGGCCGCGACTCGTAGATGATGCCGACCACGCCCAGCGGCACCCGCATCATGCCGACCTGGATGCCGGAGGGACGGAACTTGAGGTCGCTGATCTCGCCGACCGGATCGGGCAGCGCGGCGATCTGCTCCAGGCCTTCGGCCATCGCCTCGATCGTCTTCGGCGTCAGCGCCAGGCGGTCGACGAACGCGGCGTCGTGTCCCGCGGCCCGGGCCGCGGCGACGTCGTCGGCATTGGCCGCGGCGAGCTTCGCCTCGTCGCGCCGGATCGCCGCCGCCATCGCGTGCAGCGCGGCGTTCTTCGCCGCCGTGTCGGCGCGGGCGAGTTCGCGCGCCGCGGCGCGCGCGGCGGCGCCGACACCCGCCATGTACGCAGCGACGTCGGTGACGGGGCCCGCTCCGGGGCTTGTGCTGTTGGCCATCGCTGGATTGTAGCGCGGCGGCGCGCGATCCTCCCGGCGTGGCGCCGGGTGCGATGCCGTCGCAGCGTGGCCGCGGAGGGCCGGCGGAACCGGGGCCTGGCGGCCGGCCGCCGCGACGCTAACGCCGCACGTCGATCCGCCGCACGCCGCTCTCGCCGCCGACGAGGATGGTGTCGGCGCCGCGACGCGCGAACAGGCCCACGGTGACCACACCGGCGATCTGGTTCAGCTCGGTCTCGAGCTTGACCGGGTCGAGGATCTTCAGGTTGCGCACGTCGAGGATGACGTTGCCGTTGTCGGTGGTGAAGCCCTGCCGCAGCTCGGGCTGCCCGCCGAGGCGAACGATCTCGCGCCCGACGTAGCTGCGCGCCATCGGGATCACCTCGATCGGCAGCGGGAAGGTGCCCAGCACGCCGACCAGCTTCGAGCTGTCGACGATGCAGACGAACCTGCGCGACGCGGCGGCGACGATCTTCTCGCGGGTGAGCGCGCCGCCGCCGCCCTTGATCATCGCCCCGTGCTCGGTGACCTCGTCCGCGCCGTCGATGTAGACCGCGAGGTCGCCGGTGTTGTTGAGCTCCTCGACCGGGATGCCGTGCGACTTCAGGCGCTCGGCGGTCTTCACCGACGAGGCGACGGCACCCTTGATCCGGTCCTTGATCTTCGCCAGTTCGTCGATGAAGAAGTTGGCGGTCGATCCGCTGCCGACGCCGATCCACGCGTCGTCGACGACGTGCCTGATCGCGTCGCGCGCGACGGCCTGCTTGAGTTCGTCCTGGGTCATGGGATTGCCTTGCGTGATGGTTCGCCGATTCTACCCCTCGGGGGCGAGATGCCGGCGGGTCCGGTCGGCGATGCCACGGCGCGTCCGTACCGTCCCGCCGCGTCGCCCGAGGAGCGTGCCGGGAACGGCGACCGAATTTCGGTTCCGAACATTCCAGGACTCAATCATCCGCGATGGTCGCGGTGCGATCGGCGGTCACCGCGCCGGACTTCGCGCTCCCGCGCGACATTCGGGCGCATCCGGGTTTCTCGCGGCCGCCGCAGGTAAGGGTTTCGGCGGTGCCGCCCGCGGACGCGGAAAGTGTCCGCCATCCGGCGGGCCTCCGACGGCGCGCATCCCGCCTGGAACACATATAATCATTGGCAGCCCAGGTGTCGGCAGAAGCTGTCCGGCGCAGTGGTGTCATGTCCGATGGTCAGATATTCATGGAGAAATCGATGGCGATGAAACGTCAAATGCGCGCGGCCTTGTTCGGGGCGTGCATGGTGCTGGCAGTGGCGGCGGGCACGGCCCGCGCACAGGAAGTTCCCGTGGTCACAGGCGACCATTGGACCAAGTCGACTCCCGAGGTGAAGAAGGCGTACCTCGTCGGGATCGCCAACATGGTCCAGGTCGAATCGGCGTTCCAGGGCGCGACCCCGCCGTCCGACGCCCAGAGCGTCATCCCGCGCCTCGTCAAGGGGATGAAGGGCAAGACCCTGGACGGCGTGCGTGAAGGGCTCGACAAGTGGTACGCCGCGAACCCCGCGCGGATCCAGCGGCCGGTGCTCGAGACCATCTGGTTCGAGATGGTCGTGCCGGGCCTCAAGTAACCCCCTACGCGGAGACGGAACATGAAACGGATTGGAATGATTGTGGCCATCGCGGCTGTCGCGGCGGCGGCCGGATGCACCAACATGACCCCGCAACAGCAGGGGACCATGAGCGGCGCCGCCATCGGTGCCGCGGCCGGGGCCGGAATCGCGGCCATCTCGGGTGGCAGCGGCTGGACCGGCGCCGCCGTCGGCGCGGTCGCCGGCGGTGTGGCCGGCAACGTGAAGGGTGGCCGGGCGCAGTGATATAGGGCCGGCGCGGGGCGAGAGCGCTGCGCCGGCAGCTTCGCGGCGCATTGCGCCGCGGGGAATATCCCCTGCCGGGGCCGGGCATCTGCTCGGCCCCGTTCGTTTCCGGTGCAGGGAGCCGAGGCTCCGGTTGAACTGCCCCGGTCCCGATCGATCGCCGTGACCGGCGGATTCGCCGCCCGGCGGCGTACACGCGGCCGTCGCGCGACAGCAGGACGGCGACCGGGCGCGTCCCGGCGAATCCGGAGAGCACGATCGTCATTATCGAGGTGATCGGCACCGCGAGGAATGCGCCGGCGATGCCCCAGAGTCCCGACCAGACGGTCAGGCTGACCAGAATCGCGAACGGGCTGAGGTTGAGGCTGTTCCCCATGACGTACGGGTCGAGGAAATTGCCGATCACGAACTGGGCCGCGGACAGGTAGATCAGCAGCATCACGATGGTGTTGAGGTCGGCGAACTGGACCAGCGCCATCGCCACCGGGAACATCACGCCGAGGAACGAGCCGATGTACGGAACGAAGTTCAGCAGCGCGATCAGGACCGCCCAGAAGGTGGCGAATTCGAGGCCGTAGAGCGTCATGATCACCCAGCTGATCGCCCCCAGCAGCAGGCTGAGGAAGGTCTTCAGCGCCAGGTACGAGCCGATGCGGGCGTTGATGTCGCTGGTGACCTGCCGGATGCGGGCGATCCGCTGCGGATCGCTCGACAGGCCGGCCAGCTTGGCCGGGAAATGGCGCAGCTCCAGCAGCAGGAAGCTCGCGTAGAGGAACACGACGACCAGGCTGACCAGGATCGACGTCACCGAGACGACCGTCGATCCGATGACCCGATGGACGTTGATCTGGGCGAGCAGGTCCTGCCGCAGCGATATCCACGTGGGCTCGGTTTCGACGCCCAGGATGACGGCCAGCCGCTGGATCGAGGCGAGCAGCGACTCCTGGTACAACGGGCCGCGCGCAAGCACGCTGTCCATGTTGGCGACCACCAGGTAGACGGCGAACGCGAAGCCGGCGCCGATCAGCAGCGTCGACAGGGCGTAGGCCAGGCTCTGTGGCATCGCCCGGCCGAGGTACGGCAGCTTGCCGAGCAGCCGGGTGAGTCCGACGATCACGTAGACCACCAGGACCCCGAGCACCACCGGGACGAAGACGCCTCGCCCGATGTACAGCACCCAGCCGATGATCAGCGCGAGGGCGGCGCCGTGGACCAGCGCTTCGAGTCGTGCGTTGGGCATGGGGCGGGCGCGTGGGCGGTGCGGGACGGGACGGGATTCGAACCGGTCGAATCCTAGCAGACGCGGTCGGAGCGGGGCGCGCCCCGCGCTTCGCTTCGCGGGATCGTCATTGTTTCGAAAGTGAAGGATCGCGCGCGATCCATCGGGGCCGGGTTGGACAATCCTTGCGCCCGGCGCTTGCCACGACTACGCCTCGGACATCTATAATCGCAAAGATCCGTTTGTCGTGGACACCGGCCGTGGCCGTGGCATTGGCCGTGTCGATGTCGGACATCCGAAACGCGAAGCCGCACGAACCATCCAAGGAGAACAACAATGGCGTCGACTGATCAAAAGATGTCGCGGATGCAGCTGACCGCGATGGTGGTGGGCGGAATGGTCGGCGCGGGCATCTTCTCGCTGCCGCGGACCTTCGCCAACGCCACCGGTCCGCTGGGCGCGGTCATCGCGTGGATCATCGCCGGCACCGGCATGTACATGCTGGCGCGGGTGTTCCAGGCGCTGGCCGAGCGCAAGCCCGACATCGACGCCGGCGTCTACGCCTATGCGCGCGAAGGTTTCGGCGACTACCCGGGCTTCCTGTCGGCGTTCGGTTACTGGATCGGCAGCTGCATCGGCAACGTGTCGTACTGGGTGCTGATCAAGTCGACGCTGGGCGCGTTCTTCCCGGTCTTCGGCGACGGCAACACGGCGATCGCGATCGCGTTCGCGTCGGTCGGCATCTGGCTGTTCCACTTCCTGATCCTGCGCGGCGTCCAGCAGGCCGCGTTCATCAACAGCATCGTCACGGTGGCCAAGGTCATCCCGATCATGGTCTTCATCGTGCTCGCGTTCGTCGCCTTCAAGATGGACCTGTTCCGCTTCAACCTCTACGGCGGCGACCTGACAACGGGCCTGTTCGACCAGGTCAGGGCGACGATGCTGGTGACGGTGTTCGTGTTCATCGGCATCGAAGGCGCCAGCGTCTACTCGCGCTTCGCCAAGGAGCGCGCCGACGTCGGCAAGGCGACGATCATGGGCTTCATCATCGTCACCAGCCTGATGGTGCTGGTCACGCTGCTGCCCTACGCCGTGCTGCAGCGCGCCGACATCGCCGGGCTGCGCCAGCCGTCGATGGCGGGGGTGCTGGAGTCGGTGGTCGGCCCGTGGGGCGCGATCTTCGTCAGCGTGGGGCTGATCGTCTCGGTGCTCGGCGCCTACCTGGCCTGGGCGCTGATCTGCGCCGAAGTGATGTTCGCCGCGGGCAAGTCGAAGGACATGCCGGCGGTGTTCGCGAAGGTCAACAAGAACAACGTGCCGGTCGTGGCCCTGTGGGTGACCAGCACGATCATCCAGCTGATCGTGATCTCGACGTACTGGTCGCGCGACGCGTTCTCGCTGATGCTGAACCTGACCAGCGCGACGACGCTGATCCCGTACCTGTTCGTCGCCGCCTACGGCCTGATGATCGCGCAGCGCGGCGAAACCTACGACCAGCGGCCGGAGGAGCGCAAGCGCGACCTGATCCTGGCGTCGCTGGCCGTGGCCTATACGCTGTTCATGATCTACGCCGGCGGCCTCAAGTACATCCTGCTGTCCGCCGTCCTGTTCGGGCCGGGGACGGTGCTGTACGTCTGGGCGCGGCGCGAGCAGGGCAAGGCCGTGTTCGACAAGACCTCGGAATGGGTCACCTTCGGCGTCATCGCGGCCGCTGCGGTCTACGGCATCTACGGCATCGCGACCGGTTCCATCAGCATCTAATCACGAGCAACGGAGGCCATCATGGCAGGCAAGAAAGCGATGAAGTCGAGCACAAAAGCGGTGAAGTCGAGCAAGAAGGAGGTGAAGTTCGGCGTGCACTCGGAAGTCGGCCAGCTGCGCAAGGTGATGGTCTGCGCGCCCGGCGTGGCGCACTCGCGCCTGACGCCGTCCAACTGCGACCAGCTGCTGTTCGACGACGTGCTGTGGGTCGAGAACGCGAAGCGCGACCACTACGACTTCATGATGAAGATGCGCGACCGCGGCATCGAGGTGGTCGAGATGCACAACCTGCTGGCCGAGACGGTGGCGGTGCCCGAGGGCAAGAAGTGGATCCTCGACAACCAGGTCGTGCCCGACCAGGTGGGCCTCGGCTTCATCGACGAGCTGCGGAGCTACCTCGAGGGCCTGGACAACCGCAAGCTCGCCGAGACGCTGATCGGCGGCCTGTCGACGCACGACTTTCCGGAAGCGCACGGCGGCAAGGCGCTCAAGGTCGTCAAGGAAGCGGCCGGCGCCACCGAGTACCTGCTGCCGCCGCTGCCGAACACGCTGTACACGCGCGACACGACGTGCTGGATCTACGGCGGCGTCACGCTCAACCCGCTGTACTGGCCGGCACGGCACGAGGAGACGATCCTCACCACGGCGATCTACAAGTTCCATCCGGACTTCGCCGGCAAGGTCAACGTCTGGTGGGGCGACCCGACCAAGGACCACGGACTCGCGACGCTGGAAGGCGGCGACGTCATGCCGATCGGCAAGGGCAACGTGCTGATCGGCATGAGCGAGCGCACGTCGCGCCAGGCGATCAGCCAGCTCGCGGCGACGCTGTTCAAGAAGGGCGCCGCCGAGCGCGTCATCGTCGCGGCGATGCCGAAGATCCGCGCGGCGATGCACCTCGACACCGTGTTCACGTTCGCCGACCGCGACTGCGTGCTGCTGGCTCCGGACTTCCTGGCCAAGACCACCACCTTCTCGTACCGGCCGAGCAATCATCCGAGCGGCGTCGAGCTGCACAGCGAGAAGAAGCCGTTCGTGGACGTCGTGGCCCAGGCGCTGGGCTTGAAGAAGCTGCGGGTCGTCGAGGCCGGCGGCAGCGACTACCAGCGCGAGCGCACGCAGTGGGACAGCGGGGCCAACCTGGTCTGCGCGTCGCCGGGCGTGGTCTATGCCTACGACCGCAACACCTACACCAACACCCTGCTGCGCAAGGAAGGCATCGAGGTGATCACGATCGTCGGCGCGGAACTCGGCCGTGGCCGTGGCGGCGGGCACTGCATGACCTGCCCGATCATCCGGGATCCGGTCGACTACTGATCCGGCAGACGAGGCGATCCGGCTGGTCAGGGCGTGATGCTGTTGAGCTCGGCCCAGCCGTTCCACATGATCTGGATGCCGATGCACAGCAGGATGAACGCCATCAGCCGGATCATCACCATGGTGCCGATCTCTCCCAGCCAGTTGAGCACGGCGGCGGAGTGCTTGAAGATCAGGTACAGCACCAGCGAGACCAGCGCCGCGCCGCAGGCGGCAATCAGCGCCCCGGCGAGAAACAGCATCGGCTTGGACGGGATCTGGGAACCGAGGGCGATCGACGCGGCGATCGTTCCCGGACCGGTGGTGAGCGGAAACGTGATCGGGAAGAAGCTCTTGCGGACGATCTCGGCGTCGGAAAGCGTCGACGCCTCCTCGAGGGCCGCGGCGTGAACGTCGTCGTCCTCGGTGCGGTTGAGCATGCGCCAGCCGGTGGCCGCGACGAGCAGGCCCCCGCCGAGCTGGATCACCGGCAGCGAGATGCCGAAGAGCTCGAGCACGTAGGTGCCGAACAGCATGGACACCAGCAGCACGAACCAGCTGTTGATGGCGACCTGTCGGGCGAGCGGACCCGCCAGCGCGCGGTTGGACCCGACCGTCCCGGCGAACACCGGGGCGGTGCTCAGCGGATTGATGATCGGCAGCAGCGTCACCGGCACCATGATCATCAGCTTGAGAAAGGGGACGACGTAGGACTCCATGGTGCCTCCGGGGTCGCGCTGCTCGAACGGCGCGGCAGAACGGAGTCTATCGCGA
>CAWEPB010000010.1:0-71457 GCA_963810815.1 uncultured beta proteobacterium
GGTTGGATTGCTCCGCCGGGAGTTGGGAGGGACGCGCCGCGGGCCCACAGGCCGGGCAGAAACCGCGAATCATACCCGCTGCGGCGCGCGACGAATCGGTTTCGTGCCTCGGCTTCGTCCGGGTCCGCGCCGCCCGGCTGCCGGCCCCGGCGCTTGAGTTACATCAAGGAAATGCGGCCGCCGTCCCGGGTTGCGCTGGCACGTCGGCCGTTTCCTTGATTCATCTTGTGGTGCGCCGCCCGGGCCGGGTCGATGCTCCGGGGACGGCGCGACGACGCGCCCGAAACCGTCGAGGAGACCCTGCATGCAAGCCACCGAGATCCTGTCGTCCGAACATCGCGTGATCGAGCGCGTCATCGCCGCCCTCGACGTCGCGGCGGACCGACTCGAAACGGGCGCGGCCGTACGGCCGGGCTTCTTCGTCGACGCCACCCGCTTCATCCGCAACTTCGCCGACGGCTACCACCACGGCAAGGAGGAAGAGGTGCTGTTCGCGACCATGGCCCGCAACGGCATGCCGACCGACGACGGGCCCATCGGGATGATGCTGTTCGAGCACGACCGGGCGCGCGAACTCACTGCCGGCCTGGGCAAGGCGGCGGAACGGTGGGCCGGCGGCGACCGCGACGTGGCGGACACCCTGGCCGACTACGCGCGCGCCTACGGCGAACTGCTGACGCAGCACATCTACAAGGAAGACAACATCCTGTTCCCGATGGCCGCGCAGGCGATCCTGCCGCAGGAGCAGGACGAAGTGCTCCACGAATTCGAACGAATCGAGCGCGAGCAGGCGGCGAAGGGCTCGAAGGCGTCCTACCTGGACCTCGCCGACTCCCTGTGCGCGGAGATGGGCGTCGATGCCGCAGGCGCCCCGAGGCGCAGCGTCGAGCTTCCCTGTCACGCGCGCTGAGCGCGGACTCGCCGGGGGCGGCACGCAAACGGCTGGCGATGCCGCGCTTCGATGGACTATGCTGGGACGTCAGGGAAGATACTGGTCCAGGGATCCATCATGAGCAAGCCGGTTGCCATCGCACTGACGGTGCTTGTCGCGTTTGCGTTCGGGTGTGGCAAGAGCGAGAAGACCACCACGATCCCCGAAGGCGAGGTCAAGGTCGAACGCAAGAGCGGCGAGGTCACCTTCGAGGCCTCCGGCAAGGGCGGGGAAAAGGTGGCGGTGGCTGCCGGCGACAAGGGCATCGCGCTGCCCGCCGATTTTCCCAAGGACGTGCCGATCATCGAGGGCGCGACGGTGAAGGTCGCCATGACGCAGGGCCGGAAGATGGTCGTGCACCTGCATGCGGCAGGATCCGTTGCCGATGCGGCGAAGTTCTACGACGACGAACTGAAGGGCCAGGGCTGGGCGATCGAGAGCACCATGAACACGGGCGACGTGTCGATGGTTTCCGCCAGGAAGGGCAAGCGCCTGTGCAGCGTCACCGTCGCCAGGGAAAGCGACGGGACACTGGTGCAGCTGGCTCTTTCGCAGCAGGGCTCGTAGACCGGCCGCACCCTGCAACGCGATGGCGGCGGGTGCCGCTGCCCCGCGGTTCTGCCGCCGGGGGCCGTGCCACCGGATTCCGCTGTTCCCGAAGCATTCAGCGCACGGCGAGGCGCCACAGCGACGTCACCTCGGCGGCGCGCGCCGCATGGAGCGGATCGGTGTCGTCGGCTGTCCGCGGATGCTTCGGCCGCACGTCGATTCGCTCCAAGACCTTCAAACCGGCGGTGTCGAACGCGGCGAGCAGCTCCGACCTCGACCGCAGGCCGAGGTGCTCGGCGAGATCCGAGAGGATCACCCAGCCCTCGCCCCCCGCTTCCAGGTGCGCGGGCAGCGCGCCGAGGAATCCGCGCAGCATCCGGCTCTCGGGGTCGTAGATCCCGTGCTCGATCGGCGAACTCGGCCGCGCGGGAACCCAGGGCGGATTGCAGACGACGAGCGCGGCCCGCCCTGCGGGAAAGAGGTCCGCCTGCACGACCTCCACCTGCGCCGCCAGCCCGAGGCGCTCGAGGTTCTCGCGAGCGCAGGCCAGCGCGCGGGGATCCTGGTCGGTGGCCACCACGTGCCCGATGCCGCGCCGCGCGAGCACGGCCGCCAGCACGCCCGTCCCGGTGCCGATGTCGAAGGCCACGCCGGACGACGACCGCAAGGCCGGCAGCGGTGCCCGGGCGACCAGCTCGACGTACTCGCGGCGAATCGGCGCGAACACCCCGTAGTGCGGATGGATCCGGCCGCCGACCTCCGGGATGTCGATTCCCTTGAGGCGCCATTCGTGCGCGCCGATGATCCCCAGCAACTCCCGCAGCGAGGCGACCGACGGGCCCTCGCCCGGGCCCCAGGCTTCCGCGCAGGCCTGCCGGATATCGGGCGCGCGGCGCAACGGGATGGCGTAGTCCTCGTCGAGCGGGATCAGCAGCATGCCCAGCGTGCGCGCGCGCTGCGACCGCGCCTGGCGCAGGAGATGGAAGGCTTCCGCCGGCGATGCGAGCGATGCGGGCGATGGGGGCGCTGCGGATGCCGCCGATTTCTTCGGCTTGCGCGGCGGGCGGTCGGCGCGACTCGCCAACGCCAGCAGCATCTGGCGCGCATTCTGGAAATCGCCCCGCCACAGCAGCGCGGTGCCCTGGCACGCGAGGCCGTACGCGTCGTCGGCCCTGATCTGGTCATCGGCGATGACCACGCGCCCGGGCGGCGGCGCCCCGCGTTCCGAGTGCCAGCGCGCCGAACGCGCCTCGCCGCCTTCGGTCCATCGAACGACGGGACGTTCCGTCAAGCTCGTGCTCCCATGAAGAGTTCTCGCGTCAGGTCAACGACGCCACCCAGTGTGTACCAGGCGGGCCTCGGACGCACCGGGTGGACTGCCGCGGGAGGCCCGAATCGCAAGCAATCGCGCACCCGTGCCGCCGATACGGCATACGAAGGAGGGCGCGCAGTCCACCGGGCCGCAGGCTTGCCGCCGCCGGCGTTCCGGCGTAACGTGGCGACCGACGCTGGGGGTCCTTCCCGCGCGGCTCGGCGGTTCGCGAGCGGCGCGCGGCGGGTGAGAGCATACCCTTGGTACCTGTGCGGATAATGCCGGCGCAGGGAAGCGTGAAACTCCGTCCCGCTGCCCTCCCCCGGCTTCGTCCCCGATCGACAGTCACCGCCACGCGTGCGGCCGTTGCCGCCGCGCGCCCGGGCGAGGAGCCTCAGATGAACGCCAATGACCAGTATTTCGCGCGCGACGCCAAGGTCGACGCCGCCGCCGTCGCGCCGCTGCCCGCGTCGCGCAAGATCCACGTCGGCGGCTCGCGGCCCGACCTCCGCGTGCCGATGCGCGAGATCGTGCAGGGCGACACGCCCGCGTCGTTCGGCGCCGAGCAGAATCCGCCGCTGGTCGTCTACGACACCTCGGGGCCGTACACCGACCCCGCGGCGACCATCGACATCCGCAAGGGCCTGCCGGCGCTGCGCGCGCCGTGGATCGCCGAGCGCGGCGACACCGTCGAGCTCGACGGGCCGACCTCGGCGTACGGCCGCGCGCGGCTCGCCGACCCGGCGCTGGCCGGACTGCGTTTCGACCTCACCCGCCGGCCGCGCGTTGCGGCGCCGGGAAAGAACGTGTCGCAGATGCACTACGCGCGCCGCGGCATCGTGACGCCGGAGATGGAGTTCGTCGCCATCCGCGAGAACCTGCTGCGCGACGAGTTCATCGCGCGCTTTCCCGAGATGGTCCGCCGCCAGCATCCGGGCCAGGACTTCGGCGCCAGCCTGCCGGAACGGGTGACGCCGGAGTTCGTCCGCGACGAGGTCGCCCGCGGCCGCGCGATCATCCCCAGCAACATCAACCATCCCGAAAGCGAGCCGATGGCGATCGGCCGCAACTTCCTGGTCAAGATCAACGCCAACATCGGCAACTCCGCGGTGTCGTCGTCGATCGGCGAGGAAGTCGAGAAGATGACCTGGTCGATCCGCTGGGGCGGCGACACGGTGATGGACCTGTCGACGGGAAAGAACATCCACGAGACGCGCGAGTGGATCGTCCGCAACTCGCCGGTGCCGATCGGCACCGTGCCGATCTACCAGGCGCTGGAGAAGGTCGACGGCAAGGCCGAGGACCTGACCTGGGAGATCTTCCGCGACACGCTGATCGAGCAGGCCGAGCAGGGCGTCGACTACTTCACCATCCACGCCGGCGTGCTGCTCCGCTACATCCCGATGACGGCGAAGCGGATGACCGGCATCGTTTCGCGCGGCGGCTCGATCATGGCCAAGTGGTGCCTCGCGCATCACCGGGAGAGCTTTCTCTACACGCACTTCGAGGACATCTGCCAGATCATGAAGGCGTACGACGTCGCCTTCAGCCTCGGCGACGGACTGCGCCCCGGCTCGATCCTTGACGCCAACGACGAGGCGCAGATGGCCGAGCTGGCCACGCTGGGCGAGCTGACGCAGGTCGCGTGGAAGCACGACGTGCAGGTGATGATCGAAGGCCCCGGCCACGTGCCGATGCACATGATCAAGCACAACATGGACGAGCAGCTGCGGCTGTGCGGCGAGGCGCCGTTCTACACGCTGGGACCGCTGACCACCGACATCGCGCCCGGCTACGACCACATCACCAGCGCGATCGGCGCGGCGATGATCGGCTGGTACGGCACCGCGATGCTCTGCTACGTCACGCCGAAGGAGCACCTCGGCCTGCCGAACAAGCAGGACGTGAAGGACGGCATCATGGCGTACAAGCTGGCCGCCCACGCCGCCGACCTCGCCAAGGGCCACCCCGGCGCGCAGATGCGCGACAACGCGCTGTCGAAGGCGCGCTTCGAGTTCCGCTGGGACGACCAGTTCAACCTCGGCCTCGACCCCGACAAGGCGCGCGAATTCCACGACGAGACGCTGCCGCAGCACGGCGCCAAGCTGGCGCACTTCTGCTCGATGTGCGGCCCGCACTTCTGCTCGATGAAGATCACGCAGGACGTGCGCGAGTACGCGGCGAAGCTGGGCGTCTCCGAGAAGGAGGCGCTGGCGAAGGGAATGGAGACGAAGGCGGTCGAGTTCGTGCAGAAGGGCGCGGAGATCTACAGCAAGGCGTGACGACAATGGCCCGAATCACCCTCAAGGTCACCAAGCCGGTCGATCCGAACGTGCCGCCCAAGGCGCCGACGTCGCGCGCGCGGCGCGCGCTGCACGGCAAGCCGCTGCCGAAGGCGCCGTCGGCGGCGGCGACGACGCCGCCCCTCCTCGCCCGGCGCGGCGACGAGCGCGCGCCCGGCGGCGGCGCCGAAGCCGGGTCCGGCGGGCGCGCGCCGCGCCAAACCGCCTGGCACCGGGGAGCGTCGTACCGAATCGACGTCCACGGATCCCCGCCGCGGCAAACCGCCCGCCGCCGGAGCGCGTCGCGACGAGTCGACGTCGACCGACGCGCGTCGCGGCAAGCCGCCCGCGGCGGACCCTTCGAGCCGACGACGCAGTGTTTCCGCCACGGCGCCTGGCTCCGCGTACGCCGGCCGCCCGAAGCACGGCGCGCCAGCCGGATCGAAGCCGGCCTTCGGTACCCGCTCGACGCCGTCGGCCGGCGCGAAGCCGCCAACCGGAGCGAAGCCCGCTCCGCTGTGGGAGTCCAAGCGATCGGATCGCCCCCGCGCCAAGCCGGCGTCGCCGGCCCCCGCGGCATCGTCGGCGCCGCCACCCGCGCGGCCTCCGCGCCACGAGAACCCCGACGACCCGCGGCTTTCGAAGCGGATGAGCGAACTGGGGCTGTGCTCGCGGCGCGAGGCCGACGAGTGGATCGAGAACGGGTGGGTCAGGGTCGACGGCAAGGTCGTCGCCACGCTCGGCGTGCGCGTGTCGCCGCACGCGCGCATCGAGATCGACCCGGCGGCGGCGCAGCATCAGAGCGAGCAGGTGACGATCCTGCTCAACAAGCCGATCGGCTACGTCTCGGCGCAGGCGGAGGACGGCTACGAGCCCGCGATGGTGCTGATCAAGCCGGAGAACCGCTGGGCCGAGGACCCGTCGCCGACGAAGTTCAAGCCCGGCCACCTGCGCGGACTGGCGCCGGCGGGGCGACTCGACATCGACTCGACCGGGCTGATCGTGTTCACGCAGGACGGCCGCATCGCCAAGCACCTGATCGGCCGCGACTCGGCGGTGGAGAAGGAATACCTGGTGCGGGTCGAGGGCACGCTGTCGGACGAAGGCATGAAGCTGCTGCAGCACGGCCTCGAACTCGACGGCGTCAAGCTGAAGCCGGCGCGCGTGTCGTGGCAGAACGAGCACCAGCTGCGGTTCGTGCTGCGCGAAGGCCGCAAGCGCCAGATCCGCCGCATGTGCGAGCTGGTCGGCCTCACGGTGACCGGCCTGAAGCGCGTGCGCAGCGGCGGCGTGCCGCTGGGACCGCTGCCGGTCGGGCAGTGGCGCTACCTGCGGCGCGACGAGAAGTTCTGATCGCGGCGCACGGAAGTGGCCGCGGCGCGGGGCTTGGGCGGGCGGCCGCGGCCGCGGCGCTGAAGGCTACTCCGCCCCCATCCGCACCGCGTAGCCGCCGGATTTCTCGTCGCGCTCCAGGCGCACCAGGCCGCGCGCCTGCGCCTCCTCGAGCAGCGCGTTGAACGAGCGGAAGCCGTAGTACGACTCGTTGAAGCCGGGCCGCACGCGCTTCAGCGCCTGCTTGACCATCGAGCCCCAGATCTTCTCGTCGCCGCCGCGCTCGGCCGCCAGCGCCTCGATGGTGCCGGTGACGAGGTCGAGCGCCTCGGCGAGCTTTTCCTCGTCCGACTTGGGCGCGGCGGGCGGCGGGGCCCCGGTCGCCTCCGGCGCTTCCGGCGCCTCGGGGTAGAGCTCGGCCATGCTCGGCATCGGGGCCGTCGCCGCCGCAGAGGTCGCGACTGCGCCCGCTGCCGCCTCCGCCTTGGCCTTGCCGCGCCCGCGGGCCGGGCGCTTGGCGCCGTTGCCGCCGGCCGGCTTGCCGTCGGCCGCTTTCGGCTCGGCCGCCTTCGCTTCGGCGGACTTGCCTTCACCGGTCTTCGCCTCGGCGGCCTTCGCCGGCGACCGCCGCGCCGCGCGCTTCTTCTGCTCGCGCACCAGGTCGTCGTAGAAGATGAACTCGTCGCAGTTGGCGATCAGCAGGTCCGACGTCGAGTTCTTGACGCCGACGCCGATGACGGTCTTGGCGTTCTCGCGCAGCTTCGACACCAGCGGCGAGAAGTCCGAGTCGCCGCTGATGATGACGAAGGTGTCGACGTGCGACTTGGTGTAGCAGAGGTCGAGCGCGTCGACGACCATGCGGATGTCGGCGGAATTCTTGCCCGACTGGCGCACGTGCGGGATCTCGATCAGCTCGAAGCTGGCCTCGTGCATCGGGGCCTTGAACGTCTTGTAGCGGTCCCAGTCGCAGTACGCCTTCTTGACGACGATGCTGCCCTTGAGCAGCAGCCGTTCGAGCACCTTGCCGATGTCGAACTTCTCGTAGTCGGCGTCGCGCACGCCGAGCGCGATGTTCTCGAAATCGCAGAACAGCGCCATGTTGGTGACGTCGGAGGCATTGGCCATGGAGGATTCCTGGAGGATGTGGGGGCGCGGCATCGCGCCGGCGGCGCCGGCGTCGTGGCGGGCGCGGGCGTCCGCGCGCATGTTCCCCGAGTTTACCGCCCCGGCGCCCGCGTTACACTCTCGGCCTCGGTCGCGCTCCCGCGGCCCTCGAAACCTGCTGCGGCCCACCGCCACGCGCCATGCCCGACACCCCGCTGCCGCTGCTGTCGCTCCTCGAAACCCGCGTGCTGGGGGTGCTGGTCGAGAAGCAGCACACGGTGCCCGACACCTATCCGCTGACGCTCAATGCGCTGGTCGCCGGCTGCAACCAGAAGACCAGCCGCGATCCCGTGCTCAACGCCACCGACGCCGAGGTGCAGGCGGCGGTCGACCAGCTCCGCTCGCTGTCGCTGGTCGTCGAGTCGAGCGGCGGCCGCGTGATGCGCTACGCCCACAACGTCGAGCGCGTGCTGCACGCGCCGTCGCAGGCGGTCGCGCTGCTGGCGACGATGATGCTGCGCGGTCCGCAGACGATCGGCGAGCTGCGCATCAACTGCGAGCGGCTGCACGCGTTCGCCGACCTGTCGGCGGTGCAGGGGTTCCTCGACGAGCTCGTCGCGCGGCCGGCCGGCGCGCTCGCGGTCGAGCTGCCGCGGCGTCCCGGCGAACGCGAGACGCGCTGGATGCACCTGCTCGCCGGCGTGCCCGAGGCGGGCGCCGCGCCCGCGCACGAGCCGCGCGCCGACGACGCGGGCAGCGTCGGCGTCGCCGAGATCGCGGCGCTCAAGGCCAACCTGGCGCAGGTTTCCGCGGAACTCGCCGCGGTGAAGGCGACCGTCGCAAGGCTGTGCGTCGAGCTCGGCGTGGACGTCGACCCGTGAGGTGACGGTCGGGCGTTCGTTCGGGTTGCATCCTGGACGGACGATCGCGCGATCGGCGGTCCGCCCCGCAGCCGGCACGGCATCCGCGGCCGCAGTGTCTATTGCGGAATCCGGCGGCGCTGGACGACAATGGAGGGCTGACCGGGGCGCCGTCGCGTCCCGCGCGACCATGACGGGAGAATAGCAATGGATGTTGCCGCCCTGTGGACCAAGGCCGAACCCGCGCTGATCGCCATGGGACTCAAGGTCCTGGGTGCGATCGCGATCTACATCGTCGGCCGCTGGCTGATCGGCGTCGCGTCGTCGCTGATCACGCGGGCGCTGGAACGGCAGAAGGTCGAGCCGACGATCATCCGCTACATCGCGAACGTGATCAGCGTCGCGCTCAACATCCTGCTGGTCATCGGCATCCTCGGCTACTTCGGCGTCGAGACGACGTCGTTCGCCGCGCTGATCGCCGCGCTGGGTATCGCGATCGGCGCCGCCTGGGGCGGCCTGCTGTCCAACTTCGCGGCCGGGGCGTTCATCCTGGTGCTGCGGCCGTTCAAGGTCGGCGACTACGTGCTGGCCGGCGACGTCGAGGGCACGGTGCGCGCGATCGGGCTGTTCACGACGTCGATCGACACGCCGGACAACGTGCTGACGTCGGTCGGCAACGCCAAGGTGATGGGCGGCACGATCAAGAACTTCTCGCACAACCCGTACCGGCGCGTCGACCTCACCGCGCAGCTCGACCACACCGTCGATCCGCACGACGCGATCCGGCGGCTCAAGGAAGCGCTGCCGAAGATCGCCAACGTGGTGCCGGAGCCGAAGCCCGACGTCGAGATCCTGACCTTCAACGAGCGTGGGCCCGTCCTCGCGGTGCGCCCCTACGTGAACACCGCGCACTACTGGCAGGTCTACTTCGACACCAACAAGGCGATTCGCGACACCTTCGGCGGCGCGGGCTACCCGGTGCCGGAGTCGCACGTCCATTTGCGGCAACGGACGGCCTGACCGTCCTGCCGTCCGCGGCCGGAATGCCGCGGGTTGCCGGCGGCGCCGCGGCCCGCGGGCCGGCAGCAACGAGGTTGCAGCCCCGACCAACGCAGCACATTGCAGCGAGGTGAACGATGGGAATGCTCGACGGACTTCTCGGCAGCCTGATGGGCGGCATGATGGGTGGTGGCCAGCAGCAGCAGAATCCGCTGGTCGCGATCGCGCTGCAGATGCTGCAGCAGAACGGCGGCATCGAGGGCATCCTCGGCAAGTTCCAGCAGGCGGGCCTGGGCCAGCAGGCGGACTCGTGGGTGTCGACCGGGCAGAACCTGCCGATCGATCCGGGCGCGCTGGGCGAGATCTTCGGACAGGAGAAGCTGGGCCAGATCGCGCGGCAGACGGGGATGTCGGAGCAGGACGTCTCCGGCGGTCTCGCCGACCTCCTGCCCGGCCTCATCGACCAGATGACACCGCAGGGCCAGGTTCCCGCCGACAGCGGCGACCTCGTCAACCGGGCGCTGGCGATGCTGCAGAAGGGCAAGCTCGGCTGAACCGGCGGGCGGGGCCGGCCGGGCCCCGATATTGCGTGGGATCCTGAACCCCACGCCCGGAGCACTGCCTTGCCCCCCTCGCCGATCCTCGACTATCTCGAATCGCTTCGCGCCCGCTACTCGGCGCTTTCGGACGGCCGCGTCGCCGACTACATTCCGGAACTCACGCGCGTCGACCCCGACGGGTTCGGCATCTGCATCGCCACCCACGACGGCTTCGTCTACGAGGTCGGCGATTCCCGCCAGCCGTTCACCATCCAGTCGATCTCCAAGCCGCTGACCTACGGGCTGGCGCTGGAGGCGCACGGCGAGGACGCGGTGCTGGCCAAAATCGGCGTCGAGCCCTCCGGCGACGCCTTCAATGCCGTCAGCCTGCGGCCCCAGACCGGTGCGCCGCTGAATCCGTTGATCAATGCCGGTGCAATCGCCGCCTGCGGCCTGGTCCCCGGCGGCACGGTCGAGCAGAAGACCGCCCGCATCCTCGACACGTTTTCCCGCTACGCCGGACGCGCGCTCGACATCGACGAGGCGGTGTACGCCTCGGAGAGCCGGACCGGCCACCGCAACCGCGCGATCGGCTGGATGCTGCGCAATTTCTCCATCCTGACCGAGGATCCGACGCCGACGCTCGAGGCGTACTTCCGGCAATGCGCGATCCGCGTCACCTGCCGCGACCTCGCGCTCATCGGCGCGACGCTCGCCAACGGCGGCGTCAACCCCGTCACGCGCACCCGCGCCATCGGCGAGCGGTACGTGCAGGACGTCCTGTCGGTGATGGCGACCTGCGGCATGTACGACTACTCGGGCGAGTGGCTGTACCGGACCGGACTGCCGGCGAAGAGCGGCGTCGGCGGCGGGATTCTCGCGGTGCAGCCGGGGCGCATCGGCATCGGCGTCTATTCGCCGCGCCTCGACGCGCAGGGGAACAGCGTGCGCGGCATCGCGGTGTGCCGCGAGCTGGCGGCCGACCTCGGCCTCCACCTGTTCGACGCGTCGCAGCGCACGGTGCCGGCGGTGCGCCTGGCGACGTCGCGCCGCAGCGTCGCGTCGAAGCGGCGGCGCTCGACCGTCGCGGCCGAGCACCTGCGCAGCACGGGCAGCCGGCTGCGCCTGTACCACCTGCAGGGGGCGCTCGCGTTCGCCTCGGTCGAGCCGGTCGTGCGCGAGCTCATGGCCCGGTCGGCGGACTCCGACTGCTTCATCGTCAACCTCAAGTTCGTGCCGCGCATCGACCGCACCGCCGCCCTGCTGCTGGCGGCCGCCCGGTCGGCGCTGCTGCGGCTCGGCAAGACGCTGGACTTCGCCGAAGCCGGCGCCTGCTGGCAGCCGCTGATCGACGCCGGCGTCGACCGCGAGGCGTTCTACGCCGACGACGACTTCGCGCTGGAGCACGACGAGGACCTGCTGCTCGCCCGCGGCTTCCCGGACCGCGCGTGGGAAGCCCCCAGCGCGCTCGGCAACTGTGCGCTGTTCGCGGGCCTGGCCCCGGACGACATCGCGCTGCTGGAGCCGCTGCTGGGCCGCCGGACGTATCACCACGGGCAGACCATCATCGCCGCCGGCCAGTCCTCCGACGAACTCTTCGTCATCACCGACGGCGCCGTGATGGTGAGCATCCCCACGCAGGACGGCGTCGCGCGCCTCGACGCCTTCACCTCCGGCATGACCTTCGGCGAGCTTGCGTTCATCGACCGCTCGCCGCGCTCGGCGGACGTGACCGCACTGGGCGCCGTCGAGTGCCGCGTGCTCACCCGCGCCGCGTTCGCGCAGCTCGAGCGCGACGCGCCGGCGATCAAGATCCGCCTGCTCGAGAACCTCGCGACCGGGCTGACCGGCATGCTGCGGCAGGCCACGCAGGAGCTCGCGGCGTTGAAATAGTCCGGGCGCCCGGATCGACGCAAAGGCACCTCGCCGGCGGCGCCCCGGCCGATCTGTGCGAGAATCCGCGACGCTGCAGCGCCCGCCCGAGTTCCGCGTTGGATTCCCCCACCCTCCTCACCGCCGTCCTGCTCGGCATCGTCGAAGGCCTGACCGAGTTCCTGCCGGTCTCGTCGACGGGCCACCTGATCGTCGCCGGATCGCTGCTGGGCTACACCGGCGACCGCGCCAAGGTGTTCGAGATCTTCATCCAGTCGGGCGCGATGCTGGCGATCGTCTGGGAATACCGGCGGCGCTTCGCCGGGGTGATCGCCGGACTCGGCCACGACCCCGCGGCGCGCCGGTTCGCGCTGAACCTCGTCGTCGCGTTCGTGCCCGCCGGCCTCGCCGGCTTCGCGCTGGGCTCGGCGATCAAGCGCGCGCTGTTCGCGCCGGTGCCGGTGGCCGTCGCCTTCATCGTCGGGGCGTTCATCATCCTGTGGGTCGAGGCGCGCCAGCGGGCGCGACCGGCGAGCGTGCGCGTCGCCGAGGTCGACGACATGACGACGCTGGACGCGCTGAAGGTCGGCATCGCGCAATGCTTCGCGCTGATCCCCGGCACGTCGCGCTCCGGCGCCACGATCATCGGCGGCATGCTGTTCGGGCTGTCGCGCAAGGCGGCCACCGAGTTCTCGTTCTTCCTCGCCGTGCCGACGCTGGTCGCCGCCGGCGCGTACTCGATGTGGAAAAGCCGGGCGCTGCTCGACGTCGGCGACCTGCCGGTGTTCGGCGTCGGCTTCGTCGCGTCGTTCGTCGCCGCGTTCGTCTGCGTGCGCTGGCTGATCCGCTGGGTCGCGCACCACGACTTCGTGCCGTTCGCCTGGTACCGCCTCGCCTTCGGCGCGATCGTGCTGATCACCGCCTGGACCGGCATCGTGCAGTGGCAGTGACGGCGGCGCCCCCGGCCCGCTGGATCGGGCCGCTGTTCGCGGTGATCGGCACGCTGGGCTTCTCGTTCAAGGCGATCCTCATCAAGCTCGCCTACGCCTGGCATCCGATCGACGCGCTGACGCTGCTGACGCTGCGCATGCTGTACTCGGCGCCGTTCTTCCTGGCGATGGCGTGGTGGGCGTCGCGCCGCCCCGGCGCGGCGCCGCTCGACCGGCGCGACTGGCCGCGGCTGCTCGCGCTGGGCTTCGTCGGCTACTACCTCGCGAGCCTGCTCGATTTCATGGGCCTCGCCCACATCAGCGCGGCGCTCGAGCGGCTGGTGCTGTTCCTGTACCCGACGATGGTGGTGCTGCTGTCGGCGCTGCTGCTGAAGAAGCCGGTGCCCCGGGCGACGGTGTTCGCGCTGCTGCTGTCCTACGCCGGCATCGTGTTCGTGTTCTGGCACGACCTCGCCGTCGCGGCCGACGCGGGCGCCGTCGCGACCGGGGGCGCGCTGGTCTTCGGCAGCGCGTTCTGCTACGCGCTCTATCTCGTCGGCGCGGGCGACCTGATCGGACGGATGGGCAGCACGCGGTTCATCGCCTTCGCGATGCTGGCGTCGACGGTGTTCGTGCTGGCGCAGTTCGCGCTGACGCGGCCGCCCGCCGCGCTGGCGGTGCCGCCTTCGATCCACGCGCTGTCGCTGGCGATGGCGGTGTTGTCGACGGTGCTGCCGACGTGGGTGGTCGCCGAGGCGATCCACCGCATCGGCGCCAACCGCACGTCGCTGGTCGGCTCGCTGGGCCCGGTGTTCACCATCGGCATGGGCGCGGCGATCCTCGGCGAGCCGCTGCACGCGGTCCAGCTTCTCGGCGCGGCGCTGGTGCTCGCCGGCGTGCTGCTGGTCACGCGGCGGCCGCGGGCCGGCAGCGCGACCCCGGGCGCGTGAACGGCAGGCGGCGGACGGTTGCGCGGCCGGCGGCGGCCAGCTGACCGGCCGATCGCCGGCGAACTGCACCCTGGAGGCTTCGGCCGGCGCAGACGCGATCCGTCGCTGCGCTAGAATGAACGGCTGCGTTCCGCCGCCTCTTCCAGGAGTTCTCCATGGCCCCCGACACGATCGATCGCTCCGCCCCCAAGCTCGCCGACCCGACGCTGCTGCGCGAGCTCTGCTACATCAACGGCGCCTGGGTCGGCGCCGACGACGGCGCCACGGTCACCGTCACCAATCCGGCCACCGGCGCGAAGGTCGGGACCGCGCCGGTCTGCCGCGGCGGCGAGACCCGGCGTGCGATCGAGGCCGCGGACGCGGCGTGGCCCGCGTGGCGGGCGAAGACCGCGAAGGAGCGCAGCGCCATCCTGCGCAAGTGGTTCGAGCTGATGATGGCCAACGTCGACGACCTCGCGCTGATCCTCACCACCGAGCAGGGCAAGCCGCTCGCCGAGGCCAAGGGCGAAGTGACGATCGGGGCCGCCTACATCGAGTGGTTCGCCGAGGAGGCGCGGCGCATCTACGGCGACGTGATCCCGACCATCGGCAACGACCGGCGCCTCGTCGTGATCAAGCAGCCGATCGGCGTCTGCGCGGCGATCACGCCGTGGAACTTTCCCTGCTCGATGATCACGCGCAAGGTCGCGCCGGCGCTCGCCGCCGGCTGCACCGTGGTGATCAAGCCGGCGCAGGCGACGCCGTTCTCGGCGCTCGCGCTGGCCGAGCTCGCGCACCGCGCCGGCTTCCCGCCCGGCGTGGTCAACATCATCACCGGCAAGGCGAGCGCGATCGGCGGCGAGCTGTGCGCGAACCCGACGGTGCGCAAGCTGTCGTTCACCGGCTCGACCGAGATCGGCCGCGAGCTGATGAAGAACGTCGCGCCGACGGTGAAGAAGCTGTCGCTGGAGCTGGGCGGCAACGCGCCGTTCATCGTGTTCGACGACGCCGACCTCGACGCCGCGGCCGACGGCGCGATCATTTCCAAGTACCGCAACGCGGGCCAGACCTGCGTCTGCGCGAACCGCCTGTTCGTCCACGACAAGGTCTACGACGCGTTCGCGGAAAAGCTCGCGGTGCGCGTGCGCGCGCTCAAGGTCGGCAACGGCACCGAAGCCGGAGTCGCGCAGGGCCCGATGATCGACGCCAACGCGATCGCCAAGGTCGAGGAGCACGTCGCCGACGCGGTGGCCAAGGGCGCGCGGGTCGTCACCGGCGGCAAGCGCCATGCGCTGGGCGGCACGTTCTACGAGCCGACCATCCTCGCCGACACCAGTCCCGACATGAAGATCTTCGCCGAGGAGACGTTCGGTCCGATCGCGCCGCTGTTCCGCTTCAAGACCGACGACGAGGTCGTCGAGCTCGCCAACCGCACCGAGTTCGGGCTGGCGTCGTACTTCTACAGCCGCGACATCGGCCGCATCTGGCGCGTCGCCGAGCAGCTCGAGTACGGGATGGTCGGCGTCAACACCGGGCTCATCACCACCGAAGTCGCCCCGTTCGGCGGCGTCAAGCAGTCGGGCTTCGGCCGCGAAGGCTCGAAGTACGGCGTCGAGGACTTCGTCGAGGTCAAGTACATCTGCATGGGCGGCATCGACAAGTAGCGAGCGAGGACGCGATGGAATCGTTGAAGGCCGCCAGCGACACGCTGTTCATCCTGCTGGGCGCGATCATGGTGCTGGCGATGCACGCCGGCTTCGCGTTCCTCGAACTCGGCACCGTGCGCAAGAAGAACCAGGTCAACGCGCTGGTCAAGATCCTGGTCGACTTCGCCGTGTCGACGATCGCCTACTTCTTCATCGGCTACGCGATCGCCTACGGCGTGACGTTCTTCGCCAGCGCCGAAGCGCTGGCGCCGAAGAACGGCTACGAGCTCGTGCGGTTCTTCTTCCTGCTCACGTTCGCCGCCGCCATCCCGGCGATCGTGTCGGGCGGGATCGCCGAGCGCGCGAAGTTCAACCCGCAGCTCGCCGCGACGTTCTTCCTGGTCGGCTTCCTGTACCCGTTCTTCGAGGGCATCGCCTGGAACCAGCATTTCGGAATCCAGGCCTGGCTCAAGTCGACGTTCGGCGCGGAGTTCCACGATTTCGCGGGCAGCGTCGTCGTCCACGCCTTCGGCGGCTGGATCGGCCTGGTCGCGGTGTTGATGCTGGGCGCGCGGCGCGGCCGGTACTCGAAGGAGGGCGGGATCGCCGCGCACCCGCCGTCGTCGATACCGTTCCTGGCCCTGGGCGCGTGGATCCTGTCGGTAGGCTGGTTCGGCTTCAACGTGATGTCGGCGCAGGCGCTCGACCGGATCTCGGGGCTGGTCGCCATGAACTCGCTGCTGGCGATGGCCGGCGGCACGCTGGCCGCCTTCGTCGCGGGCCGCAACGACCCCGGCTTCGCCCACAACGGACCGCTGGCCGGACTGGTCGCGGTGTGCGCGGGCTCCGACGTCATGCATCCGCTGGGCGCGCTCGCGACCGGGCTGGTCGCCGGCGCGCTGTTCGTCTTCATGTTCACGCAGACCCAGAACCGCTGGAAGATCGACGACGTGCTGGGCGTGTGGCCGCTGCACGGGATCTGCGGCGCCTGGGGCGGCGTCGCCGCCGGCATCTTCGGCGCGAAGGCGCTCGGCGGCATCGGCGGCGTCGCGATCGGCTCGCAGCTTGCCGGGACCGCGCTGGGCATCGCCATCGCGGTGACCGGCGCCGGGATCGTCTACGGCGCGCTCAAGGCGACGGTCGGGCTGCGCCTCGACGCCGAAGAGGAGTTCAACGGCGCCGACCTGACGATCCACAAGATCAGCGCGACGGCGGAACGGGAAACCGCGTGGTGATCGGCCGCGACCCGCCGTGGCCCGTCCCGGCGTTCCGCACCGGCGACGGGTCTAGCTGCCGCCGCTCCGGTCGCGCTCGCGCTGTTCGGCGAATTCGCGCGTCTTGATCGCCACGTACTCGGCGCGATCGAATTCGCGCAGCTGCGTCGCGAAGCCGTCGGTCAGCGTGTAGTAGCGGTCGAGGCGCGCCGCGGCGCGCGCCGGGACCTCGACCGCACGCGTGTCGAGCACGGCGATCAGCGCGAGGTAGTGGCGCATCGCGTTGCGCTCGACCACGCCGCGCAGGCCGCGGGCCCGGCCGCCCACCGCGTTGTCGTCGATCGAGAAGCCGGTCTTGCCGCTGCCCGCGGTGGCCAGGTACCCGGCGGTGACCGTGCGGCTGGCGAAGGACGGCCGGTACGCGTAACGGACGGCGATGAACGTCGCGTCGCCGGCGGGCATGGCCTCGAGCGCGAACACGTAGTCGCGCGTGTCCAGCGGGCCGGCCGGCGAGCGCAGCACCAGGCGCAGGTAGCCGTCGCCGACCTCGCGCGCCGAGGCGACGAATTCCTGCGCGTAGGCGCGCCCCGCCGGCTCGTAGTGTTTGCGTCCGGCGTACAGCGTGACGCGATCCTCGCCGTTGACGCGGGCGTGGGTGCAGCCCTTCACGTTCGGATGCAGCACGGCGACGTCGCAGAACGCGCGCGGCTCGGCGAAGGCGGCGGCGAAGGCGGGGAACGGATGCGGGACGAGGCCGACGATCTCGCCTTCCGCCAGCGATCCTTCGTCGCGCGAGCGCACCACCAGCGGCAGGCCGAACGGACTGGCGGCCAGCGCGCCGGCCAAGGCCTGGTGCCGCGCGGCGAGGGCGGTGGCGGCGGCCGCGTCGGTGGCTTCCGCGCGGGACGCCGCCGGCGCCTGCGCCAGCGCGGCGGCGAGGCCGATCGCGGCGAGGATGCCGGTGACCGCGGCAATCCAGCGGGCGGGGCGGCTCGCGCGGGTTGCGCGGGTTGCCGTTCCACCGGGCGCGGCGCGCGGCAGCGTGCGTGTCATCGGGCAGCTCCTGGGGGCGAAGGGGCCGGTGGCGGCGGGCGCGTCCGGGACGGGCGCCCGCCGGCCGGGATCGGGGCTGGATCGTCGCGGTGGGTCAGAACGTCGGCGCCGGCGGCGTGTCGTCGTGCTTCGCGTCGAGCAGGTACTGCGAAGGGAAGTAGACCGTCGCGGCCGCCGGGACCGGCACCGGGACCGCCGATCCGACGCGCTCCGGTGCGGACGCCGGCCGCGGCAGCGTCGCCATCGGGTCGGCGGCGAGCGCGATGGCTCCGAGCGCGAACACCAACGCTGCGGCCTTGATACCGGTGGCAATCGTCGACGTGTCGTCGTTGCGGCGAGGGCTGGAGTTCATGGCGTTCTCCTGTCGGTGGTTCGGATCTCCCCCGGCGGGAGGACAGCGATCCTGCGGCGCCGGAGTTCCGGCGGCGAAAGGCGATCGCAGCCGGTGATTCGAACTCTAGGGAAGGAGACGCGATGGCGCGCCGGACAAAGCGGGCGCGGCGATGCGGAAAATTCACGCGCCCGGGGACCGGGGCTACCAGGCGACCGGCAGCTTGCGCAGGACGACGATGGTGCGCTCGTCGACCGCGAGGTAACCGCCGGCGACGAGGTCCTTCATCAGGCGGCTGATCATGTCGCGCGAAGCGCCGACGCGCTCGGCGATGTCCTGCTGCGTCAGCTTCTCCGGCACGACCAGCCGACCGTCGACTTCGCGGGCGAGCGCGTTGACGAGGCGCACGACCCGCCCGTAGACGTCCGACAGCGCCAGGCTCTTCATGTTGTCGGTCGCGCGCCGGTTGCGGTGGATCAGCTTCTCGATCAGGTGCAGCGCGAAGTCCGGGTTGGCGGCGATGAACTCGCGGAAGTGCGCGCGGGTGACGATCGCGCAGGTCGTCGGCTCGACCGTCATCACCGACGCCGAGCGCGGTGAGCCGTCCAGCGACATCTCGCCGACGTACTCGCCGGGGCCGTAGAAGTCGATGACGAACTCCTTGCCGGCCTCGTTGCTGGCGTAGACCTTGATCCGCCCGGCGAGGACGATGAACAGCGAGTCGCCGGTGTCGCCTTCGTTGATCAGCACGGCGTTCTTCGGGAAGCTGCGCACGACCCCCGAGGCCGCGATCGCGTGCAGCGTCGCTTCGGCGAGCGGCGCCAGCGGATCGGCAACGGTGGCGGGCGGCGACGTGGACAAGGACGATTCCCCGGGGCGGGTGCGGCGGCGCCGGCGCGCGACGCGGCCCGGCGGGCCGCCGCGAACGGCGCACCCGCCAGCCGCTTCCGCGGGCACCGGCCTGTGCGGGAAATCCTAGCACGCCCGGCGCCGACACCGGTGCTATAGTCGCCGCGCACGCCGCGTCGGCGGCGCCTGCGTCTGCATCCCGTGACCCGCGCCTCCCCGCCCGCCTCCGTGCGGGCCGCCCTGCAGGACAAGCTCGCCCGCTGGCTCGCCGGCTGGCGCGGGAACGTCGTGGTCGGCCTGGCGCTCGTCGCCGCCGGGTGGGCGCTGTCGTACGTGCCGGGGATGCGCTCGCTCGACCTCGCCCTCCTCGATGCCAGGTTCGCGCTGCTCGCGCGCCACGCACCGCTGCCGCGCGCCGACGACATCGCGATCGTCGGCATCGACGACGCCACGCTCGCGGCGGTGCCGGAGCCGATCGCGCTCTACCATCGCGCGCTGGGCCGGACGCTGCTGGCGCTCGCCGCCGCGAAGCCGCGTGCGGTCGGGCTCGACGTCGTGCTGCCCGAGCGCTCGTTCGAGGCCTTCGCACCCGGCAGCGACGCGGCGCTGGCGGCGGGTCTGCTCACGCTGAAGCGCGTCGCGCCGATCGTCGTCGGCGTGACCACGCACGACGACGGCACGCTGCGCCGCGTGCATCCGCCGCTGCTCGCCGCCGCCGGCGCGACCGGGCAGGACGTCGCGCTGCTGCCGCTGGACGACGACGGCCGCATCCGCCGCTTCGACGATCGCCTCGGCGCGAACGGCGAGCAGGTGGCGACGCTGGTCGGCCGGCTCACCGCCATCGGCGGCCAGGTGCCGGTCCCCGGCGGGATCCAGTACGCGCTGGGACAGGGCTTCGATTACGTGCCGCTCGCCGAGGTGATCGCCTGGCACGAGGCCGGCGACACCACGCGGCTCGCCGCGGCCTTCGGCGGCAGGTTCGTGCTGGTGGGATCGGTGCTGCCGCACGACGACCTCAAGCGCCAGCCGGTGCCGCTGGCGCGCGGCAGCACCGCGCTCGACGTTCCCGGCGTCCACGTGCACGCACAGGCGCTGGCCACGCAGCTCGCCGGGGTGTCGATCCGGCCGGCGCCGGTGGCGGTCCAGCTGCTGCTGCTGGGGCTGGCGGCGTCGCTGTGGTTCGTGCCGACGTGGCGGGCGCGCATCGCCGTGTTCGTCGTGCTCGGCGCGGGCGCGTTCGCGGTGTCGCTGTGGCTGCTGCGCGCGGGCATCGAGCTGCCGCTGGGCGCGGCGGCGCGCGTCGCGCTGACGGCAACCGCCGCGCGCAGCGCGCTCGAGGCCTGGCGCGTGCGCCGCGACCGCGCGCGGCTCACGGCGCTCTTCGGCGGGTACGTCAGTCCCGCGGTGCTGCGGGCGATCCTCGACGGCCGGCTCGAGGACGACGCGCGCCGCGGCCGGCGCGCGCTGTGCTTCCTGTTCGCGGACATTCGCGGCTTCGTCGCGCTGTCGGAAACCGCGTCGCCCGAGGATGTGCTGACGCTGCTCAACCGCTACTTCGCCGCGGTCACCCCGGCGCTGCACGAGCACGGCGGCACCGTCGACAACTTTCGCGGCGACGGCCTGATGGCGGTGTTCGGCGCCCCGGCGCGGCTCGACCACCCGGCGACGGCCGCGGTCGCCGCCGCGCGGGCGATGTTCGGCGCGCTCGCGGCGCTCAACCGCGACCTCGTCGCCGAGGGCCGGACGCCGCTCGCGATCGGCGTGACGCTGGCCTACGGCGAGGCCGTCGTCGGCAACGTCGGCTCGCCCGATCGCTACAACTACACGGCGATCGGAGACGCGGCCAACGTCGCGGCGCGGCTGCAGGAGGTCGCCAAGGCCACCGGCTACCCGCTGGTCGCGACCGCCGCGGTGGTCGAGCGCGCGGGTGCCCCCGCCACGGCCGCCGACTGGACGCCGCTCGGCGAGGTGCCGCTGCGGGAGCACGCCGCGGTCGCGGTCTTCGGCTGGCGGCCCGGGGCGTGAATATTCGGCCCGTCGCGCGCCGAATGCGCGCGGCGCGGCGCAGCGGGATCGGCGCTACGATGGCGGCATGTCCCGTCCCGGAGGCGGCAACGAACCCGGAAACCTCGACCATGAACGCACCACGGCAACGTCATTCCCCGCACTTCGGCGCCCTTGCCGGCCTCGTCTTCGCCCTGGCGCTTTCGGTCGCGTCGGCGCAGGCGGCGCCGGCGGCGCTGGTCACCGATGTCGTCGGCGACAGCGTGCTCGCCCCCGGCTCCGAGCCGGTGAGGCTGCTGGCCGAAGTCGCCGCGGGCAGCGTCGTGCGGGTCGCCGCGAACGGGCAGCTCACGCTGTTCCAGCTCGCCGACGGCAGCGAGTACATCCTCAGGGGACCGGGCCGCTGGCGCGTCGGCGCCGGGGCGCCCGAGCCGCAGGACGGCGCCGCGCCGGCGCAGAAGCGCGCGGTGGCCGCGCCGCTGCGCGAGGTGCGGCTGCGCACCGACCGGGTCGCGCAGGGCGGCATCGTCATGCGCAGCAGCGGCCATCCGGCGCTGCTGACGCCGGTCAACGAGACCGTGCTCGACCAGGACCTGCGCTTTGCCTGGGATTCGTTCGGCGACGGGGCGAGCTACCAGTTCGAGCTGGTCGACCAGGCGGGACAGAAGCTGCTGCAGGCCGAAACCGCCGCCACCGAGCTGCGGCTCCCATCCGCGGTCCCGCTGCAGTCCGGACAGACCTATTACTGGGCGGTGCGCGGCCGCGGCACGGCGGCAACTCCGGCGTATCGCGTCGCCGAGTTCCGCATCGTCGACGCGGACACCCGGCGCCGGATCGAGGCCGCGCGGCCGGCCCCGGACGCGCCGTTCTCCGAGCGCGTGCTGTTCGCGGCGCTGCTCGAGGAAGCCGGTGCGCGCACCGCCGCGGGCACGGTGCGGCGCACGCTGGCGGCCGAGCGGCCGGCGGCGTGGGCACCGCCACGGTGAGGATCCGGCGCGCGGGGGCGCGAGGGGATCGCGTCAGTCGTACTTCCGCTGGTCGTCGATGACCTTGCCGTCGTTGGGCAGCGCGCCGGGGTCGCGGAACTCGACCTCGCCGCGCAGCTTGGTGACGTCGCGGATCGAGGCGACGATGGCCTCGGCGGCGCCGGCGCGGTTGCCCGGCAACTCGACGTGCAGCGTCATCCGGTCGTTGCCGTCCGGATTGTCGACGACGAGCCGCGCCTTCGCGATGTCCGGATGGCGCCGGACGATCGCCGCCACCTGCGACGGGTGGACGAACATGCCCTTGACCTTGGTCGTCTGGTCGGCGCGGCCGAGCCAGCCCTTGAGCCGCGCGTTGGTGCGGCCGCAGGGCGAAGGGCCGGGCAGGAATGCCGACAGGTCGCCGGTGCCGAAGCGGATCAGCGGATAGTCGTCGTTGGCGAGCGTGGTGACGACGACCTCGCCGACCTCGCCGTCGGCCACCGGGTCGCCGGTGCCGGGGCGCACGATCTCCACCAGCACGCCCTCGTCGACGACGAGGCCGGAGCGCGCCGGCGATTCGTACGCGATGCTGCCGAGGTCCGCCGTCGCGTAGACCTGGTACGCGGCAATGCCTCGCGCGGCGAGCTGGTCGCGCAGCGCGTTGGGAAACGCCTCGCCGGACACCAGCGCCTTGACGAGGCTCGGCAGCGCGACACCCTGCTCGTCCGCCTTCTCGAGGATGATCTTCAGGAACGACGGCGTGCCGACGTAGCCGGCGGGACTGAGTTCCGCCATCGCCTGCACCTGCTGCTCGGTCTGGCCGATGCCGCCGGCGAACACCGTGCAGCCCAGCGCGTGCGCGCCGGTCTCGAGCATCGAACCCGCCGGCGTGAAGTGGTACGAAAAGCAGTTGTGGACCAGGTCGCCGGGCCGGAATCCCGCGGCGAACAGCGCGCGCGCGAGCCGCCACCAATCGGGCGCGGCCCCTTCGGGTTCGTAGATCGGGCCGGGCGAGGCGAACACGCGCCGGACCGCGCCCCAGCCCGACGCCGCGAAGCCGCCGAACGGCCGCGAGGCCTTCTGCAGGTCGAGCAGTTCCGATTTGCGCGTGACGGGAACCGCGGCCAGCGCGGTCCGCGACATCACCGCGGCGGCGTCGACGCCGTCGAGGATGCGGGCGAAGGCGGGTGCGCGCGCCTTCGCGTGCGCGATCCGCTGCGGCAGCCGCGCCAGCACCGCGCGCTCGCGCAGCTCGGGATCGCGCGTTTCCAGCGTGTCGAAATGGGCGTTCATCTCAGGCCAGCCAGCGCTTGCGCCGCCGGTAGTGCTTGACGTCGCGGAACGACTTGCGGCCCGCGGTGGAGAGGCCGAGGTAGAACTCCTTCACGTCCTCGTTCTGGGACAGGTCCTGGGCCTTCCCGTCCATCACGACGCGGCCGTTCTCGAGGATGTAGCCGTAGTTCGCGTAACGCAGCGCCACCATGGTGTTCTGCTCGGCCAGCAGGAACGACACCCGCTCCTTCTGGTTCAGGTCGCGGACGATCTCGAAGATCTCCTCGACGATCTGCGGGGCGAGGCCCATCGACGGCTCGTCGAGCAGGATCATCGACGGGCGCGCCATCAGCGCGCGGCCGACCGCCGTCATCTGCTGCTCGCCGCCCGACGTGTAGCCCGACTGGCTGGTCCGCCGCTGCTTCAGTCGCGGGAAGTAGTGGTAGACGCGCTCGAGTTCGGCCTTGAGTTCGGCGCGGGTGACCTTGCGCGTGAACGCGCCGGTGAGGAGGTTCTCCTCGACCGTCAGGTGCTGGAAACAGTGGCGGCCTTCCATCACCTGGCACACGCCCATGCGCACGAGCTCGTTGGTGGTCAGCTGGTCGACGCGCCGGCCCTTGAACTCGATGGTGCCCTTGGTGACGTCGCCGCGCTCGGCGCGCAGCAGGTTGGAGATCGACTTCAGCGTCGTGCTCTTGCCCGCGCCGTTGGCGCCGAGCAGCGCGACGACCCCGCCCTCCGGGACCTCGAGCGAGACGCCCTTCAGCACCAGGATCACGTGGTCGTAGATGACCTCGATGTTGTTGACCGACAGGTACGTCGGCTCCACCGGCACGGTGGCGGCATCGGAGGTCGAAGGTTCGGCGAGGGTCGACATGGTCTTTCGCTGGATTCCGGCTCGTGCAAGGGTCCCGCGGGGCCCTTGCATGAACCCGCCCGGACCACACCTGGGCGGTGGGCGCCGGGTTGAGCGTCGGCAGCCGTATCGCCGACGTTCGAACCCGGCTGTCGAATTGAGCGCCGGCGGCGTTCCGCCGACGCTCGAATTCGACGAGTTGATCCGTCGCAATGGCCGGGACGTACGGTCCCGGCCGGCGCGAAGGATCAACCCTCCTTGGCGCAGTCGCGCGGCGTGATCTTCTTCTCCGCGGCGTACTTGGCGGCGCTTTCGTCGACCATCTTGCGGATGAACGCCTTGTCGCCGGCCATGAACGGCGTCAGCGCCTTGAAGCCCTTGCCGTCCCATTGCTGGAAGCGGACCATCCCCGAGCCTTCGTGATCGGCGCAGCTCGTCTTGATCGGCGGGAACATGCCGGCGGCGCCGAGCTCCTTGATGCGCGCTTCCGACAGGTCGAGGTGCTCGAGGCCCCAGCGCACCTGCTCCGGCGTCATCACCTTGCCCTTGCCGAACTTCTCCTGCGCCTTGCGGATCGCCTCGACGATCACGATCCCGTACACGACACCGCGGGTGTGGTAGATCGAGCCCTGACGGCTCGAGTCCTCGAGGTTGCCCTTGCCGGCCGCGTACAGCTTCTTCTGGATGTCCTGCATCACCGGGAAGCCGGTGCCCGGCGCCGAGAACGCGGCGGTGACGTAGCCCTTGGCGGCGTCGCCGGCGGGGATCACGTCCTCCTCGGAGCCCGCCCACCACACGCCGAGCATCTTCTCGCGCGGGAAGCCGACCTTCGCCGCCGCCTTCAGCGCGGTCGGGTTCATGACGCCCCAGCCCCACAGGATCACGTAGTCGGGCTTCGCCTGGCGGATCTGCAGCCACTGCGATTCCTGCGTGTTGCCCGGATGGGCGACGGCGATCTTCATCAGCTCGAAGCCGTGCTTGGCCGCCAGCGCCTCGAACACCGGGATCGGCTCCTTGCCGAACGCCGAGTCGTGGTACAGGTGGACGATCTTCTTGCCCTTGAGCTTGTCGAGGCCGCCCTCCTTCTGGCCGAGGTACTGCACCATCGCCGCGGCCTGGCTCCAGTAGCTGGTGCCGATCGGGAACACCCAGCTGAACACGCTGCCGTCGGCGGCGTTGGCGCTGCCGTAGCCGAAGGTCGTCATCGGGATCTTGTCCTGCGCGACGCGGTCGAGCAGCCCGTAGGCGATGCCGGTCGACAGCGGCTCGACGGTGCTCGCCCCACCGCCCTTCTTCTTCAGGCGCTCGTAGCACTCGACGCCGCGCGACGCGTTGTACTCGGTTTCGCACTCCTCCCACGACAGCTTGACGCCGTTGATGCCGCCGTTCGCGTTGACCAGGTTGAAGTAGTCGATGGCCCCGCCGAAATAGCCCGAGCCGCCCGCCGCGTACGGACCGACGCGGTAGGACAGGATCGGGATGAACTGCTCGTTCTGCGCCAGCGCCGTCGACGCGACGCCGAGCATCGTGAGGCCCAGCAGGGCCGCCTTGAATACCTTCATGTTGCTCCTCCTTGCAGATCGCCCCTCGTACGAAGCGATGGATTGGACAGCACTCGTGACACGAATTCCCGCTTCAGACCCGGCCGGCGCGACGGTGGCGATCACCGCGCGCCCCGCATTCACCCCGCCCCACCCCCACGACCTCAGTGCGGGAAGGGCCACAACCGCAACTTTTCCTTGCCGATCTGCCAGAGGCGCGCCAACCCGTGCGGCTCGACGATCAGGAAGAAGATGATGAGCGACCCGAACGCCATCAGTTCGAGGTTCGACGTGATGCTCTTCGACACCGAGAGGTGCAACGTCGACTCCATGAAGCCGACCAGCGTGTTGAGGAAGATCGGCAGCAGCGCGATGAAGGCGCTGCCGAGGAACGACCCCAGGATGGTGCCGACGCCGCCGATGATGATCATGAACAGGATGCGGAACGACAGGTCGAGGTTGTAGGCCTCCGGCTCGACCGTGCCGAGGTACAGGTACGCGTACAGCGCGCCGGCCACGCCGGCGTAGAACGAGCTGATCGCGAACGCCGTCAGCTTGGCCGGCATCAGCCGGATGCCGATGACCTCGGCGGCCACGTCCATGTCCCGCACCGCCATCCACGACCGCCCGATGTTGCTGCGGGCGAGGTTCTTCGCCGCCAGCGCCATCACGCAGACGATGACCAGCACCAGCAGGTACTTCGACGTCGGGGACTCGAAGGCGTAGCCGAGGATCACGACCTGCTGCGCGGTGATGACGCCCGACGAGCTGTAGTTCGAGAACCAGCCGACCTTGGCCAGGCACCAGACGATGAAGAACTGCGCGGCCAGCGTGGCCACCGCCAGGTAGAAGCCGCGGATGCGCAGGCTCGGCAGGCCGAACAGGATGCCGACCCCCGCCGCCATCAGGCCGCCACCGACGAACGCCAGCAGGATCGGCATGCCGGGAATGCGCAGCATGAAGTTGTACGAGGCGAACGCGCCGATCGCCATGAACGCCGCGTGGCCGAGCGAAAGCTGCCCCGCGTAGCCGGTCAGGATGTTGAGTCCGATCGCGGCGAGCGCCATGATCAGGAACGGGATCAGGATGGCCGAGAACAGGTACGGCGTCGCGAACATCGGCACGGCGACGAACGCGACCGCCAGGATGACGGCGATGCCGATCCGGTCCTGGCGGATCGGAAAGATCGCCGCATCGTCGACGTAGTTGGTCTTGAACTGGCCGGCTTCGCGATAGAACATGGGTTCGGTGGGTGCCTGTCGTCAGATGCGGCGGATGATCTTTTCGCCGAAGAGGCCTTCCGGCCGCACGAGCAGGAAGACCAGCGCGAGAACGTACGGGAACCACCCCTCGATGCCGCCGCCGACGTAGGGCCCGAAGTAGACCTCGGCCAGCTTCTCGGTGGCGCCGATGATGAGGCCGCCGACGATCGCGCCGGGGACCGACTCGAACCCGCCGAGGATCAGCACCGGCAGCGCCTTCAGCGCGACGAAGGTGAGGGCGAACTGCACGCCGTTGCGCGCGCCCCACAGCAGGCCCGCGACCAGCGCGACGAAGCCGGCCACGCCCCAGACGATCCCCCAGATCTGCTGCAGCGGGATGCCGATGGCCAGCGCCGCCTGGTGGTCGTCGGCCACCGCCCGCAGCGCGCGGCCGATGCGCGTGCGGCTGAAGAACAGCGCCAGCGAGGTGACCAGCAGCGCGGCGACGCCCGCGGCCGCGAGGTCGAACTTGGAGATGCTCATGCCGAAGCGGTCGGACATCCACTCCAGCGGCACGTCCTGCAGCCCGAGGTCCAGCCCGCGCACGTTGGCGCCCCACATCATCTGGGCGAGGCCCTCGACGAAGAACGCGAGGCCGATGGTGGCCATGAACAGCGTGATCTGCGGCTGGTTGACCAGCGGCCGCAGGACGATCCGCTCGGTCAGCAGGCCGAGGACGACCATGATCGCGAGGGTGGCGGGAAACGCGAGCCACGGCGAGAGGCCGAGCTCGGTGACGCCGACGAAGGTCAGCGCGGCGAAGAACACCATCGCGCCCTGCGCGAAGTTGAACACGCCCGACGCCTTGTAGATCAGGACGAAGCCCAGCGCCACGAGCGAGTACATCACGCCCGAAAGCAGGCCGCCGATCAGCACTTCGAAGAAGAATGTCATCGGCCGCGATCCTCTAGTGGGCGACGCCGAGGTAGGCGTCGATCACCGCCTTGTTGGCGCGGACCTCGTCGGGCGTGCCGTCGCCGATCTTCTTGCCGTAGTCCAGCACGACGACGCGGTCCGAGATGTCCATCACCACGCCCATGTCGTGCTCGATCAGCACGATCGTCGTGCCGTACTGCTCGTTGACGTCGAGGACGAAGCGGCACATGTCCTGCTTTTCCTCCACGTTCATCCCGGCCATCGGCTCGTCGAGCAGCAGCATCGACGGCTCCGCCGCCAGCGCCCGCGCCAGCTCGACCCGCTTCTGCAGACCGTACGGCAGGCGGCCGACGGGCGTCTTGCGCACGTGCTGGATCTCGAGGAAGTCGATCACCTCCTCGACCTTCCTGCGGTTGGCGATCTCCTCGCGCCGCGCCGGCCCCACCCAGAGCGCCTGCGCCAGGATCGACGACTTCATCTTGAGGTTGCGGCCGGTCATGATGTTGTCGAGCACGGTCATGCCGCGGAACAGCGCGATGTTCTGGAACGTCCGCGCGATGCCGTGCCGGGCGGCCTCGTGCGTGTCCATGTCGCGCCGCTGCTGGCCGCGGAAGGTGATGACGCCCTGCTGCGGCCGGTACACGCCGTTGATGACGTTGAGCATCGAACTCTTGCCGGCGCCGTTGGGGCCGATGATGGCGCGGATCTCGTGCTCGCGGACGTCGAAGCTGATGTCGGTCAGCGCCTTGACGCCGCCGAACGCCAGCGAGATCCGGTCGAGCTTGAGGATCGGCTCGCCGATCTTCTGCCGGAGGCTCATCGCGTCACGCCGCCTTCCGGCCCGAGGGCGGGAAGGTCTTCGCCTCGGCGATCCTGAGGTCGGCCGCGACCATGCCGGTCCGCCCATCCTCGAACCGCACCAGCGTCTCGATGTGCTGGACCGACCGCCCGCCGTACAGCGCGTCGATCAGCACGCCGTACTTCTCGGCGATGAAGCCGCGGCGGACCTTGCGCGTGCGCGTCAGCTCGTCGTCGTCGGGGTCGAGCTCCTTGTGCAGCACCAGGAAGCGGTGCACCTGCGATTCGGCCAGCGCGGGGTCCTGCGCGAGCTCGGCGTTGACCTGGTCGACGCAGCTCCGGATCAGCTCGTAGACCTCGGAGCGGCCGGTGAGGTCGGTGTAGCCCGAATACGCGATGCCGCGCCGCTCGGCCCAGTTGCCGACCGAGCCGATGTCGATGTTGATGAACGCGCAGACCTCGCCGCGGCCGTGGCCGAAGGCGACGGCCTCCTTGATGTGCGGGAAGAACTTGAGCTTGTTCTCGATGTAGTTGGGCGCGAACATGCCGCCGCCGGCGAGCTTCCCGACGTCCTTGGCGCGGTCGATGATCTTGAGCTGGCCGCTGTCGTCGAAGTAGCCGGCGTCGCCGGTGTGGAACCAGCCGTCGGGGTCGATCGACTCGGCGGTCGCGTCGGGGCGCTGGTAGTACTCCTTCAGCAGCATCGGTCCGCGCACCATCACCTCGCCGTTGAGGGCGATGCGCACCTCGACCTCCGGCGCCGGCAGGCCGACGGTGTCGAGCTTGACCCCGCCGTCCGGCTGCAGGCAGACGTAGGCGCAGGTCTCGGTGGAGCCGTAGAGCTGCTTCAGGTTGATGCCGATCGAGCGGTAGAAGCGGAAGAGGTCCGGGCCGATGGCCGCGCCCGCGGTGTAGGCGACGCGGATGCGGCTCATGCCCAGCACGTTGCGCAGCGGCCCGTAGACGAGCAGGTTGCCGAGCGCGTAGTCGAAGCGGTCGCCGGCGGAGACGGGTTTGCCGTCGAGCAGGTCGGCGCCGCAGCGGCGCGCCACCGCCATGTAGTGGTGGAAGATCCTGCGCTTGATCGCGCTCGCGTCCTCCATCCGGATCATCACCTGCGTCAGCAGGTTCTCGAAGATCCGTGGCGGCGCGAAGTAGTAGGTGGGGCCGATCTCGCGCAGGTCGGTCATCACGGTGTCGCCCGACTCGGGGCAGTTGATCGTGAAGCCGACGTAGAAGTGCTGCGCGAACGAGAAGAGGTGGTCGCCGACCCAGGCCATCGGCAGGTACGAAAGGATGCTGTCGTCGGCGGTGAGGCGGTCGAACTCGCAGGCGCCGCGGGCGGAGGCGATGAAGGCGCGGTGCGTCTGGCACACGCCCTTCGGCTTGCCGGTGGTGCCGGACGTGTACAGCATGACCGACACGTCGTCCTCGGTGCCCTTGGCGACCTCGGCGTCGAAGAAGCCCGGGTTCGCGGCGTCGAACTCCCGGCCGATCTCCTGCAGCCGCTCGAAGCTGGTCACGCCCTCGTAGTTGCGCAGCCCCCGCGGGTCGTCGTAGTAGATGTGCTTGAGCGTGGGGACGTTGGGCTGCGCCTCCAGCATCTTGTCGACCTGTTCCTGGTCCTCGACGATGGTGTAGGCGATGCCGGCGTCCTGCAGCACGAAGGTGAACTCGGCCGCGGGCGCGTCCTGGTACATCGGCACCGGCACGCCGCCCAGGCACTGCACGGCGGCCATCGCCCAGTACAGCCGCGGCCGGTTGTCGCCGATGATCGCCAGGTGGTCGCCGCGGCGGAAGCCCTGCGCGGCCAGGCCGCAGGCGAGCGCGCGGACCTCGTCGGCCACCTGCCGCCAGGTCCAGGTCTGCCAGATGCCGAGGTCCTTCTCGCGCACGGCCGGATGCTCGCCGCGCACCGACGCATGGTGCAGCATGAGACGCGGAAACGTCGTCAGTGCCGCGGTATCGACCGCCACCCGGGTTCCTCCTCCATAAGGCGCCGGCGGACTCTTGGCGGCCGCGGTCCGGCGTCGGTGCTGCGCCCTCTGACGGGGCGAATGTGATAATAGCATCGCCCGCCCGGATGCCCCCGGGGGGCGGATATCGCCTCAGTCGATGACCACGCAGCGTAGCGCCCCCCGCCCGGCCAAGCTGTCGCCCGCGCGACAATCGGCCGCTTCGATCGTCGCGCCGGCCGTGCCGGCGCTGGCCGACGCCCTGGGGTCGAGCCTCTGGGCGCGGGCGATGCCGGCGCCGGCGCGGGTCCGGCTGGCGGCCGAGATCGCCGAGCGGCAGGTGCCGGCCGGCGGTTACGTCGTCCGCAAGGGGGCGCCGGTCGAAGCGTGGATCGGGGTCGTCGACGGCCTGGTCAAGATCGCCACCGAGACCCGCGGCGGCAAGACGATCTCCTTCGCCGGCATCCCGACCGGCGCCTGGTTCGGCGAAGGCTCGGTGCTCAAGGACACGACCTGGCGCTACGACGCCATCGCGCTGCGCCCGTCGCGGATCGCCTTCATGCCCCGGGCGACGTTCCTGCGGCTGCTGGATACCGACCTCGCGTTCAACCGCTTCCTGATCGAGCAGTTGAACGAGCGCCTCGCCCAGTTCATCGGCCAGGTCGAGCACGACCGGCTGCTGCCGCCGCAGGCGCGCGTCGCGCGCTGCCTCGCGGCGCTGGCCAACCCGCGGCTGATTCCCGTGGTCGGCGCGAGCTTCGCGATCTCGCAGGAGGAGATCGGCTACCTCTGCGGCCTCGCCCGGCAGACGGTCAACCGCGCGCTGAAGCGGCTGGAGGACGCCCGGCTGCTGCGCGTCGAGTACGGCCGCGTCCACATCCTGGATCTCGACGGTCTGCGACGGTTCGAGGGCTGAACCACCGCGGCGGCGAACACGGAGCCCGCGCGGCCGGCGCCCGTCGCGAAGCGACTGAACACCCGGAGCGCCGCGGCGGGCGCCGGCCGCGCGGGCGGGCGGACCGTCTAAGGCAGTTCAGCGCCCCGCGAAGTTCGGCGTCCGCTTGTCCAGGAACGCCGTCATCCCCTCGCGCTTGTCGTCGCTGGCGCAGAGCAGGCCGAACACGTCGGCCTCCATCGCGTTGGCGTTGGCGAGGTCGAGGTCCTGTCCGCGCTGGATCAGGTGCTTGGTCATCTTGACCGCCACCGGGCCCTTCGACGTCACCATCCGCGCGAGCTCCAGCCCCTTCTGCGCGAGCTCCGACGGCGGGACGACGTGGTTGGCGAGGCCGATGCGCAGCGCCTCGTCGGCCTTGACCATGCGGCCGGTCGTGCACAGCTCCAGCGCCATGCCCTTGCCGACCAGCCGCGACAGCCGCTGCGTGCCGCCGAAGCCGGGGCAGATGCCGAGGTTGACCTCCGGCTGGCCGAACACCGCCTTGTCCGACGCGACGATCCAGTCGCAGGCCAGCGCCAGCTCGCAGCCGCCGCCCAGCGCGTAGCCGTTGACCAGTGCGATCACGGGAAAGGGCGCCAATTCGAGCGCGCGCAGCGTCGCGTGGCCCTTCAGCGCGAACTCGCGGCCCTCGATCGCCGTCATGTCGCGCATCGCCGCGATGTCGGCGCCGGCGACGAAGGCCTTGTCCCCCGCGCCGGTGATCATCAGCACCCGGGCGTCGCCCTCGGCGTTGACGTGGACGAAGGCGCGCGCGAGCTCGTCCAGGACCTGGGGCGACAGCGCGTTCATCGCCTTGGGCCGGTTGATGGTGATGAGCCGGATGCCGGGTTCGAGGCGTTCGAGCAGGATGGTTTCGAATTTCATGGCGGGGTCCAGTGACGGGAGGGGAAACCGAACAGCCATTGATTATGCAACGCGAAGGGCCGGCAGCGCACGGCGGCGGTGTCCGCGACGCCTGGGTCGGGCCGCCTGGATCGGGCCGCCATGGCCGGCCCCGCCGGCGGGGCGCCGGCGATGGCGCGTCGTCAGCGCGCCCTGCCCGCGGCGGGCGGGGTCGCCGACGCGTCGGCGGGAGCAGTCCCGGACGGGTCGGCCGGCGCGGTCCCGCTCGCGTCGGCGGTCGCCCGCTCGATGGCGTCGGCGAGTTCGCGCCAGCCCGCCGCATCGCGATCGACCGCGGCGAACGCCCCGCCCTCGGCGAGGTCGGCGACGAAGGCGTGGCGCTCGGCGATCGCCGCGGCCATCACCGGCTCGAGGCCCGCCTCGCGGACCGTCGCGGCGGCCTCGCGCATCTCCTCGGCGCGCCGCCTTCCGTGCTGCGCGACCCGGCGGAAGAAGTAGCTGCCGTTGCGTTCCCAGTCGAGGCCGGGGAAGGTCTCCGCGAGCGACGCGAGCACCTCGCGCTCGACGCCGTAGCGGCGCGCCGTCGCGAAGCTCTCGATCACGATGCCCTCGAGTCCCTTGACGATGACGCTGCGACACATCTTGATCGCCGACGCCGTGCCCAGCGTCTGCGCGGCAATCTCGCCGCGGAAGCCCAGGGCGGCGAGCAGCGGCGCCACGGCCGCCGCGTGCGGTCCGCCCCAGAGCACCGGCACGCCGATCCCGTGCGGCGGGACCGACGTCATCACCGCCGCCTCGACGTAGCGGCCGCCGGCAGCGTCGACGATGCCGGCGCAGCCGATCTTGGTCCGCGGCGACGCCGAGTTGAAATCGACGAACGGCGTGCCCGTCCGCAGGCCCCGCGCGGCGGCGGTGGCCGCCGCCAGCGTCTGGTCGGCGGTGACCGCGCAAAGGACGACGATCGGCGTCGCGCACCGCGGCGGGCGAATCGGTCGCGGGCGCCACGCCGTCGGCGCGCGCGCGGGCGAGCACCGCCTCGCGCCGCGCCGGATCGTCGAACAGCCGGTCGTAGGTCGTCAGCGCCGCCACCCCGCGTTCGCGCAGCGCGCGGGCGAAGATGCCGCCGACCTCGCCGTAGCCGATCAGCGCGATCCGCAGCGCGCGTACGTCGACCGCAGGAATCGGCGCGCCGGCGCTCATTCCGGACGCATCCGCGCCTGCTCGATCACCGGGCGCCACCGGGCGATTTCGCGGGCGATCAGCGCGCCGAAGACTTCGGGCGTCGACGGCACGGGCTCGGCGCCTTCGCTGTCGAGCCGCGCCTTCATCGCGGGGGTGCCGAGCGCGCGGTTGACCTCGGTGTTCAGCAGCGCGATCACCTCGGGCGGCGTGCGGGCCGGCGCGACGATGCCGTACCACTGGACCGCCTCGAAGTCCGGCACGCCGCTGGACGCGATCGTCGGCAGGTCGGGCAGCAGTTCCACCGGCCGCAACGTGGACACACCGAGCGCGCGCAGCCGCCCCGCCTTGACCTGCGGCATCAGCGCCGGCGCGCCGGTCATCGTCATCTCCACCTGGCCGCCGATGACGTCGGTCACCGCCGGCCCGGTGCCGCGGTAGGGAATGTGGATGATGTCCGTCTGCGTGCGCAGCTTGAAGTACTCCATCGCCAGGTGGGCGGCGCTGCCGTTGCCGCCGGACGCGTAGCGCAGCGCGCCGGGCTTCGCCCGCGCCAGCGCGATCAGCTCCTGCACGCTGTGTGCCGCGACCTGCGGATTGACGACCAGCACGTTGGGCACGCGGGCGATCCAGGCCACCGGCGCGAAACTCGTCACCGGGTCGTAGGGCAGCTGCGGGTACAGCGAAGGATTGATCGCCAGCGTGCCGATGTGCCCCATCAGCAGCGTGTAGCCGTCGGGCGCGGCGCGGGCCACCTCGGCCGCACCGATCGACCCGCCCGCGCCGGCGCGGTTGTCGATGACCACCGGCTGCCCGAGCGCCTCCTGCAGCTTCTGCCCGATCGCGCGGCCGAGGATGTCGGTCGAGCCGCCGGGGGTGAACGGCACCACCAGGCGGATCGGCTTCGACGGCCACGCCGCCGCGCGTGCCGGACCCGCCGCGATGGCGAGCAGCGCCGCCGCGTGCGCCAGCGCCCGGCGGCGCGCCGGCGAGTGGGGGCCGGCATCGCGCGCCGGCGCGTCCGGGTGCAGCGCCCCGGGTGGATCGAGATGAATCATGGATGGCGCCCCCCCGCCGCCTTGTCCCAGGCCAGGTCGCCGGCGTCCTTGCCCGCGACCGAGTACAGCACCGCCGCGTTGCGCGTCTGCTGGAACGCCTCGAGGGTCTCGCCCCGCATCGCCGCGTAGATGTGCAGGTTCGACGTGCCGACGACGGCGCCCAGCTTTTCCAGCATGAAGAAGATCACGCCGTAGTGGATCATGCCACGCCAGTCGCGACGGCGGACGAGGTCGCGCTCCTCGGCGGTGAGCGCGGCCTCCTCGAACAGCGCCTCCGGCTCGGCGAGGAAGCGCGCGCGGTACGCGGGCTCGATCAGCCGGTGCAGGAACCGGTTGATCCGGTAGGCCCTGACGCTGGTCGCCAGCGTGAACGGGTAGGTGCCGGTCAGCGCCTCGGCGCCGGCGAGCTGGTGCGCGATGTGCTCGCGCTGGCTTTCGGCCTCGTCGTACGGCGCCGGTCCCGCGTCGTTCTCGTAGATCGCCGTCGCGATCCCGGCCATCGACGGCAGGTAGTAGGTCCGGTGCAGGCAGCGCACGCGCGCCGCCATCGCGCCGCGCATCACCAGCCACATGATCACCTCGGCGCCCTCGAGACCGCCGAGCGTCGCGTACTGCGCGTGGGTCATCGCGGCCAGCCGCTCGGGGTCGCGCTCCAGCAGGTCCAGGAACTGGTGGTCCCACGGCGTGTTGTTGAAGCCGGCGCGCTCGCCGTGCACCTGGTGCGACAACCCGCCCGTGGCGACGATCGCCACGGCCAGGTCCTCCGGGTAGCTCTCGATCGCGCGCCGCAGCGCCTGCCCGAGTTTCCAGCAGCGGCGCGCCGTGGGGATCGGGAACTGCAGCACGCCGACCTGCAGCGGGACGACCGCCGCCGGCCACGCCGGTTCGTGCGGCGCCAGCATCGACAGCGGCGAGAAGACGCCGTGGTCGAGCGGGCGGTCCTGGAAGAACGAGAGGTCGAACTCGTCGGCCATCAGCGACGCGCCGATGTGCTGCGCGAGCGCGGGGTGGCCGCGGACCGGCGGCAGCGCGCGGGCGCCGCCTCCCTCGTCGGCCACGGGCCAGGACTCGCCGATGCCGAGGGCGAACGCCGAGTAGTGATCGAAGAAGAACGACGTGACGTGGTCGTTGTAGATCACGAACAGCACGTCCGGCTTCTTCTCGGCGAGCCAGGCGCGGATCGGCGCGAAGGCCTCGAAGATCGGCGCCCAGACCGGATCGTCCTGCTTGTTCTTGTCGTAGGCGAAGCCGATGGTGGGGGTGTGCGAGCAGGCGATCGCACCGACGATTCGCGCCATGTTCCGATGCCTCGATGAGCCCGGATCGTCCGGTCCGCGCCGATTATCCGGCGCCGCGGACGAGCCAGAGCGAGATGACGGGGAAGGCCAGCAGCAGCGAGATGCGCAGGAAGTCGGACGCGAGGAACGGCATCACGCCCTTGAAGGTCTCGACCAGCGGGACGTCCTTCGCCAGCCGGTTGATGATGTAGACGTTCATCCCGACCGGCGGATGCACGAGCCCGATCTCGACGACCATCAGCGCCAGGATGCCGAACCAGATGGACTTGTCGGTGGCGGTGAGGCCGTGGAAGTCGAGCGCCATCACCATCGGGTAGAAGATCGGGATCGTCAGCAGGATCATCGCCAGCGAGTCCATCACGCAGCCCAGCAGGACGTAGATCAGCAGGATCGCGATGATCACCAGCATCGGCGACAGGCCGCTCTGCTTGACCCAGGCCGCCAGCTCGACCGGCATCTGCGACAGCGCGAGCGCGCTGTTCAGCATGTCGGCGCCCAGCAGCACCAGGAAGATCATCGCCGTCGCCTGCGCGGTGCCGAGCGCGCTGGCAATGAGACCCGGCAGCCGCATGCCGCCGCGCAGCACCGCGAGCAGGCCGCAGGCGGCGGCGCCGATCGCCGCCGCTTCGGTCGGATTGGCCCAGCCGCCGTAGATGCCGACGATGACGACCAGGAACACCAGCAGCACCGGCGTCACCTCGGCCAGCGCGGTCAGGCGCTCGGGCCACGGGGTGACGGGGCCCGCGGGCCCCATCGCGGGCCGGTACGCCACCATCAGCCGGATCACCAGCATGTAGCCGACCATCGCGATCAGGCCGGGAACGACGGCGGCGACGAAGAGCTTGCCGATCGACTCCTGCGTCAGGATCGCGTAGATGACCAGCGGCACCGACGGCGGGATCATGATGCCCAGCGTGCCGCCTGCGGCCAGCGCGCCCGTCGCCAGGCTGCCGGCGTAGCCCGCGCGCTTGAGCTCGGGCAGCGTCACCTGGCCCATCGTCGCGGCCGTCGCGAGCGAGCTGCCGCAGATCGCGCCGAAGCCCGCGCAGGCGCCGACCGCGGCCATCGCGATGCCGCCCTTCCAGTGCCCCATGAACGCGCGCACGCAGCGGAACAGCGCGGCGGACAGCCCGCCGTGCGTCGCGAACTGCCCCATCAGCAGGAACATCGGGATGACGACGAGGTCGTAGTTCGACAACCGCGCGTACGCGAGGTTCTTCAGCGAATTGAGCAGCAGCGTGGGCTCGCCGCCGGTCAGGTAAACGTAGGCCGACGCGCCCATCGCGAACATCGCGATGCCGATGGGCACGCGCAGCGACAGCAGCACCAGCAGCAGCGCGAACACGGTCAGGCCGACCGCGGTGCCGCTCATGCCTTCCCGCCGTCCGGCGAGGCTGCGCGGACTTCACCGGCGACCAGCGCCGCGCCCATGTGCCGCGTCATCATGTAGAAGCCGGCCAGCCCCAGCAGCGCGAACCCGGGCACCATCAGCAGCGGTCCCCACCATTGCGGCAGGCCGAGGATCATCGTCTCCTCCCCGGAGAGCCGGAGCGTGACGGTGGCGGCCGCCGTCCGCCACGCGAGCAGCGCGCCGAACACGCCGACCAGCATCGAGCCGGCGGCGTCGAGCCACTGGACGACCGCGGGCCGCAGGTTCTGCGTGAAGAAGTCCACCTTGACGTCGCCGCCGACGAGGTGGCAGTAAGCGAAGAACGTCGAGCTCGCCACCGCGGCGCAGATCTGCAGCAGCTCGACGTCCCCCGGCACCGGCGCGCTGAAGAGCTTGCGTCCGGTGATCGACACGATCGACATCGCGACCAGGGCGACGAACACCAGGCCGCCGGCGATGGCCATGACCTTGCTGGCGAGGAGCAGCACGCGGCCCAGCGGGCCGAAGGTCATCGCCGGCGCGGACAGCGGGTTGCCGTCGCCCTGCATCGCGGCCTCAGCGGCCCGAGTTCTTGACGATCAGCGCCTTCGCGCCGTCGAGCAGCTGCTTGCCGTTCGCGCCCTTGGCCGTCATGTCGGCGACCCAGGCGTCGGCGATCGGCTGTCCGAGCTTGACCCAGTTCTCGAGTTCTTCCTTCGGGATCACGTTGACCGTCCCCGGCGCGACGGTCTTCTTGCCAATGACGTCGGCCTCGATGAACGCGCGGCCGATCTCGCCCGACAGCGTCACGCCGCTGTTGGCGTCGATGACCTTCTTGAGGTCGGGCGGCAGCGCGTCGTACTTCGCCTTGTTCATCGCGAAGATGAACGTCGACGTGTAGAACGCCGGCATCGCCGGGTCGGTCTCGGCGTGGAACTTGGTCAGGTCCTGAACCTTGACCGCCGGCACGACCTCCCAGGGAATGACGGCGCCGTCGATCACGCCCTTGGACAGCGCTTCGCTGACCTGCGGCACCGGCATCGCCACGGGGGTCGCGCCCAGCGCGGCGAGGAAGCGGTTGGTCTGGCGCGTGGGCGCGCGGACCTTCAGGCCCTTGAGGTCGGCGACCGTCTTGATCTGCTTGCTGGTCGTGTGGAAGACCCCGGGCCCGTGGACGTGCGTGGCCAGCAGCTTGACGTCGCCGAACTCGGCGGGCGCGTATTGCTGCACGTACTCCCACAGCGCCTTGCTGGTCCCTTCGGCGCTGCGCATCATGAACGGCAGCTCGAACACCTCGACCGCCGGGAAGCGGCCGGCGGTGTAGCCGGGGAGCGTCCAGATCACGTCGACGACGCCGTCCTTGACCTGGTCGTAGAGCTGCGGCGGCGTGCCGCCGAGCTGCATCGACGGGTAGATCTGGCACTTGAGCTTGTTGCCGGATTCCTTTGCGATCTTGTCGCACCACGGCGCGATGAACATGGTCTGCGCGGCCGAACCCGCGGGCAGGAAGTGGTGCACCTTCAGCGTGACGTCCTGCGCCTGCGCCGGGGACTGCGCGACCAGCAGAGCGGCCGCGGCCGCGATAATGACTTGCTTCATGTTGCCTCCGTAGTGCGGTTGCAGGAACCCGTCTGGTGCGCGCCGTCCGGCGCGCGAGCGGGCTTGGATTTCAGGCTCCGGGATCGTTCCCGGGGTGGTCAATGTAGCGCAGTCCGGCGCGGGCGCCTCGTCCCGCCGGTCGCGGCGGTCGAGCCCCGGCACGCCGACGGGGAGCCGCGCGCGGTTCGCCGGGCGACGTCGCGCTGGCCCTGCCCCCTGGCGTCGACCGCCCGGGAGAATACCGGAATGTCCATTTCGCGCAACTCGCGCCCGTCGCAACGTCGGCCCCGGCACAGTGCCGCGATCGCCGGCGGCGGGTCCGCGCCGGGGACCGGCTAGCGCGAAGGTTGCAGGGCGGCGGTCGCGGCGGGGAGGAGACGGCGCTGCCGCAGCCAGCCGAACAGGCAGGCGATCACCGCGCCGGAGAAGAGGTGCTTGAGGTTGTGCCCGCTGGCGATGCCTCCGGTGAGGTCCCAGATCTGCCAGTCCAGCCGCTCGCAGATCGTCTCCGCGACGTCGAAGGCGACCGCCGCCCACAGCCAGCCCGAGCCCGAGTGCCGCGGCGGGCGCAGGATCAGCAGCGTCAGCACCGCGACGGTGGCGCCGATGCGCATCACCAGGTACAGCAGCAGGTCGCCGCGGCCGGCGGCCTCGGTGAACCCCCACAGCAGCACGCCGCCGACAGCGACCAGCCCGAACGGCAGCAATGCCTCGCGGCCGAACGGCGGCGACACCCGATCGGCGAGCACCAGCGCCAGCACCGACGTCAGCAGCAGCGACATCGGCAGCCGGTCCCACACCAGCCGCTCGTTCGACGGATCCCAGTGGTAGTACGCCGAGCCGAACGCGGTGAGGATCGCGGCCACCACCGCCAGGCGGTACGCCGGCCGGTCGTCGCCGGTCACCGTCACCTGCCGGTACAGCAGCGCGCCCCACAGGCCGGAGATCAGGATCGCGAGGTTGGTCAGCACGTCGCCCGCGCGCGGCACGAAACCCAGCTGGCGGGTGTCGGCGAAATCGTGGTAGCTCAGCCACTGCGGCAGCGGGCCGAACACCAGCCGCAGGATGGCGTAGAGCAGCACCGCGACGCCAGCCAGTTCCCACGCCTGCTGCCGTTCGGTGACCGGGCCCCGGAACTTCGTGAAGAGCATCGCGGTGTCGACGCCTACTGCAGGCGCGGCTTCTTGAGGAACGATCCACGGTCGGCGGAACGCAGTTCCACCGTCCGCGAGGCTCCGCCGCGGCTGAGCACCAGCGGCACGGCGACGCCGGCCGGGCCCGAGCGCCAGACGGCGCGATAGAACTCGGGCAGCGTCGTCACGCGCACGCCGGCGGCCTCGACGACGCCGTCGCCCGGACGCACGCCGGCGCGGTCGGCAGGTCCGCCGGTGGCGACGCCCTGGACGATCAACCGGCCCTCGTCCTCGGCGGTGTAGATGCCAAGCCAGGGCCGCGCGGGATGGCGCGACCCGCCGTGGCTACGCAGGTCGTCGAGTATCGGCGCCAGCAACTCGACCGGCACGAACATGTTGCCCTTGATCTCGTCGTCGCCGTCGCGCTCCTGCACGAACAGCGAACCCAGGCCGACGAGCATCCCGTGCGCATCGACCAGCGCGGCGCCGCTCCACTCCGGATGCGGGGGCCGGATGAACAGCGCCTCGTCGAGCAGATACTCCCAGTAGCCGGCGAATTCCCGCTTGGCGAACACGCGCGCGGCGAGCGCGTGCGCGCGGCCGCCGTGGCTCAGCGCGTAGACCTCGGCGCCGACGTCGATCGCGGCGAGCGCGCCGGGCTTCGCCATCGCCAGCGGCGGCACCTCGAGGCGGGCGAGCGGCTGGACCAGCCCGAAGCCGGTGGCGAAGTCGTAGGCAAGCGACGTCGCGGGCACGACGCGGCCGTCGTGGGCCGTGAGCCAGATCGTTTCCGCTTCGGTGATCAGGTAGCCGATGGTCAGCACCAGGCCGTCGTCGCCGATGACCACGCCGTTGCCGGTGCGGTCGGTGCCGAGGATCGATGCCGTGAACGCGTCCTCCGGCACTTCGGCGTGCAGCGCGACGATGGCGTTCATCGTCGCGGCGAGATCGAAGCGAACCTCGGCGGCCTTCGGCTGCAGGCTCGGTGGAAATGCCCAGTGGTTGGGATCGGCCATGGATCGGTCGGCGCGAAGCGCGATGGAAGGATGAATGGACAGGTGAGCGACGGTCGCGCGGGATTGCGTCCGCAGCCGGGTGCGGCGACGGGCGCCTCGGCGCGGGACTCGTCCGCCGTGCGGCCCGGGCGCGCTCATCTTACGCGACTCATGCAGAATACGCGCTCGCCCGGAGGATTCCGCCATGTCCCGTCGCCGAAACCCACGCCCCGCCGCCGTCGCCGCGGCCATCGCCCTTGCCGCCGCGCTGGCGGCCTCGCCGGTCGTCGTCGCGCAGGTGCCGCCCACGCCCGCCGACCGCGCCGCGTACCAGGGACTGTTCGCCGCCGCGCAGCAGGGCGACGCCAACGCCATCGCCAGACTCGCCGCCGGGGGCGCCGATCCGAACGCGCGCGACGGCCACGGCCGCACGCCGCTGCACGTGGCGGCGTTCGCCGGGCGGCACGACGCGATCCGCGCGCTGGCCAAGGCCGGCGCCGACCCGAACGCGCTGGAGAACGACCGCTACGACATCGTCACCATCGCCGCGGTAGCCAACGACGTGCCGACGCTCAAGGTCGCGCTGGCGATCGGCGGCAAGGCCACCAACGTCACCAGCCGCTACGACGGCACGGCGCTGATCGCGGCGGCCCACCTCGGCAACGACGGCGTCGTGCGCGAACTCATCGGTGCGCGCGCCCCGCTCGATCACGTCAACAACCTGGGGTGGACGGCGCTGATCGAGTCGATCGTGCTGGGCAACGGCGGGGCGCGCCACATCGCGACGCTGAAGGCGCTGGTCGACGCCGGCGCGAACGTCAATCTCGCCGACCGCAGCGGCACGACGCCGCTCGCGCTGGCGAAGGGCCGCGGCTACGGCGACATGGTCGCGCTGCTGCAGAAGGCCGGTGCGCGCTGACGCGGCGCACGCGCGGCGCTCCGCGACTCGCCGGCTCCGGAGCCCACCCGCTCCGCAATCCGCCCGCTCCGTGATCTGACGCTCCGTTCCCGTTCCCGCGCCCCGGGGCCCACCAACCGACGGCAACCGACCCCATGCTCACCACGATCAAGACCTTCTTCGACCGCCAGTTCGGCGACGCCGCGGACCTGCGCGACGACCGCCATACGATCGAAGTCGCGACCGCCGCACTGCTGACCGAAATCGTGCGCATGGACGGCAGCACCGATCCGGCCGAGCGCGAGGCCGTGCTGCGCGCGGTGCGCGGCAAGTTCGGCCTGTCCCCAGACGAGGCGCAGGCGCTGATCGACCTGGCCGAGGAAGAGGCGCGCGGAGCGACCGACTACTACCAGTTCACGTCGATCATCAACCGGCGCTTCACGCAGGCGCAGAAGGTGCGCGTCGTGCGGCTGCTGTGGGACGTCGCCTGGGCCGATGCGGTCGCGAGCCCGTACGAGGAGCACCTGATCCGCAAGCTGTCGGACCTGCTTTACGTCGAGCATCGCGACTACATCAACGCCAAGCTCGAGGCGCGCGCTGCCGCCGGCGGCGATGCCGCGGCGCCCCGATCGCCGCCACCTTCGTGACGACGACGCGCCGGGTTTCGGCATCGGCGACCGCGGCATCCGCCACCGCGGTCCGGCCGGTCGTTCGCCGCCCGGTGTCCAGGTCGGTCTCGCGATCGCGCCCCGCCGAGGCGGACGTCTCGACACTGCTGCGCTTCGTGCTGCTGTCGATGGCGCTGCACGCGCTGGTCATCCTTGTGTTCGGCACCGCGTCGACCGGCGGGGGTGGCGGCCGCCGTGGCGAAGGCGCGGCGGGGCCGCTGGAAGTGACACTGCGCGCGCTCGGCGTCGAACCGGTACCCGGCTTCCGGGTCGCTCCCGGCATGGTCGCGCGCTCGCCGGGCGAAGCGCTGCGGCGCCGCTCGACCGGCGAGGTGCCGGCACCATCGGCGCCTCCCGCACCCCGGCCGGACGACGCACGCCCGGCGCCCGCAGCGCCGGCCCCGGAGATCGCGCCACCGTTGACCGCTCCGGCGCAGGCGACGCCTCCCGCTGATGCCGCGCCCGTGCTCGACCTCAAGGCATCGGAGTCGGCCGACCGGCCGCTCGCACCGGTCGCGCCGCTCGAACGCGTCACCGCGCCGTCGATCGAGCGCGACCTCGCCCCGCCGGTCGAATTGAAGGCGCCCGAGCGACCGACCATCCCCGCGACGCCGCTCGAACGCGTCACCGCACCGTCGGTCCAGCGCGACCTCGCTCCGCCGGTCGAGTTGAAGGCACCCGAGCGGCCGGTCATCCCTGCGACGCCGCTCGAACGCGTCACCGCACCGTCGATCGAGCGCGACCTCGCCCCGCCGGTCGAGTTGAAGGCGCCCGAGCGGCCGACCCTTCCCGCGACCCCGCTCGAACGCGTCACCGCGCCGTCGATCGAGCGCGACCTCGCCCCGCCGGTCGAACTGAAGGCGCCCGAGCGGCCGACCCTTCCCGCGACCCCGCTCGAACGCGTCACCGCGCCGTCGATCCAGCGCGACCTCGCCCCGCCGGTCGAGTTGAAGGCGCCCGAGCGGCCGGCCATTCCCGCCGTCGCGCCGCCACGGTCCGAGCCCGGCGTCCCGGCTGCCGCCGCCCCCGCCGCGAGCGGCGCCGCCCCGGTCCCCGCCCCAGCGCGCGGCACCCCCCCGGCCGGCGAACCGCGGCTGCGCTTCGGCACGCCCGATCCCGGCGAGGAACTCTTCCAGCCGCGCACCGACGTGATGAAGCCGTCGGCCGAGCCGGGCGGAACGCCGCGCCTCGACCTCGACGCGGCGCGCAGGCGCGCACGGGAAATCACCAGCGAGGGGTCCGGCAAGCGCGGGCTCGTGCCCGCGGTGCCGCCGCCGGCGGAGCGCCGGAACAAGCTCGCCGAGGACATCGAGAAGGCGGCCAAGCCGGACTGCCGCAACGCCTACCAGGGCATGGGGCTGCTCGCCGCGATACCGCTGATCGCCGGCGCCATCACCGACAGCCCGTGCCGCTGGTGACGCGGCAGGGCGCGCGCGCCGGCGCCGCTACATGCTGCGCCGGTACTCGCCGCCGACCTCGAACAGCGCGCGGGTGATCTGGCCCAGCGAGCACACGCGCACCGCGTTCATCAGCTCGGCGAAGACGTTGCCGTTGGCGATCGCCGCGGCCTGGAGCCGCGCCAGCGCGGCGGGCGCCTCCCCGGCGTTGCGCGCCTGGAAGTCCGCGAGGCGCGTGAGCTGCGAGCGCTTTTCCTCGTCGGTCGAGCGCGCGAGCTCGACCTTCGCCGGCGGCAGGTCCGAGTGCGGATTGCGGAAGGTGTTGACGCCGACGATCGGATACGAGCCGTCGTGCTTGCGGTGCTCGTAATACATCGACTCTTCCTGGATCTTGCCGCGCTGGTAGCCGGTCTCCATCGCGCCCAGCACGCCGCCGCGCTCGGAGATGGCCTCGAACTCCTTCAGCACCGCCTCCTCGACCAGGTCGGTCAGCGTGTCGATGATGAACGCACCCTGGTTCGGGTTCTCGTTCTTCGCGAGGCCCCATTCGCGGTTGATGACGAGCTGGATGGCCATCGCGCGCCGGACGCTCTCCTCGGTCGGCGTGGTGATCGCCTCGTCGTAGGCGTTGGTGTGCAGGCTGTTGGCGTTGTCGTAGGTGGCGATCAGCGCCTGCAGCGTCGTGCGGATGTCGTTGAACGCGATCTCCTGCGCGTGCAGGCTGCGGCCCGAGGTCTGGCAGTGGTACTTGAGCTTCTGCGAGCGCTCGTTGGCGCCGTAGCGGTCCCGCATCGCCACCGCCCAGATGCGGCGCGCGACGCGCCCCAGCACCGCGTACTCGGGGTCCATGCCGTTGGAGAAGAAGAACGACAGGTTGGGGGCGAAGTCGTCGATGTGCATGCCCCGCGCGAGGTAGGCCTCGACGAAGGTGAAGCCGTTGGCGAGCGTGAACGCGAGCTGGCTGATCGGGTTGGCCCCGGCTTCGGCGATGTGGTAGCCGGAGATCGACACCGAGTAGAAGTTGCGGACGTTGTGGTGGACGAAGTACTCCTGGATGTCGCCCATCACCTTGAGGCTGAACTCGGTCGAGAAGATGCAGGTGTTCTGGCCCTGGTCCTCCTTCAGGATGTCCGCCTGCACGGTGCCGCGCACGCTCGCCTGCGTCCACGCGCGGATCTTGCCGACCTCGTCGTCGGTGGGCTCGCGCCGGTTGTCGGCGCGGAAGCGGTCGAGCTGCTGGTCGATCGCGGTGTTCATGAACATCGCCAGCAGCGTCGGCGCCGGGCCGTTGATGGTCATCGACACGCTGGTCGCCGGGTCGCAGAGGTCGAAGCCCGAGTACAGCACCTTCATGTCGTCGAGCGTGGCGATCGACACGCCGGAGTTGCCGACCTTGCCGTAGATGTCCGGGCGCAGGTCGGGGTCGTTGCCGTAGAGCGTGACCGAGTCGAATGCCGTCGACAGCCGCTTGGCCGGCATGCCGTCGGCGAGCAGGTGGAAGCGCCGGTTGGTGCGGAACGGGTCGCCCTCGCCGGCGAACATCCGCGTCGGGTCCTCGTTCTCGCGCTTGAACGCGAACACGCCGCCGGTGAACGGGAAGCTGCCCGGCACGTTCTCGAGCAGCTGCCAGCGCAGGACCTCGGCGTCGTCGTCGAAACGCGGCAGCGCGACCTTGGGAATCTTCGTGCCCGACAGCGACGTGGTCGTCAGCGCGGTGCGGATCTCCTTGTCGCGGATCTTCACCACGTACTCGTCGCCGCTGTACGCCGCCCTGGTCTGCGGCCACATCTCGAGCAGCTTCTTCGCGCGCGGGTCGAGCCGGCCGTCGCGGTCGGCGGCCAGCCGGTCGAGCGCCGTCAGCTCGGTCCGGCAGTCGAGCGCGGCGGCCTTGGCATCGTCCGCGGTCCGCGCCAAGTCCTTGCACTCGGCCGCCAGCATCCGCTTCGCCTCGCGCAGCTGCTGCCGCTCGCGTGCGAGCGCCGCCTGCGCAGCGGCCCATCGATGGTACGCGCGCAGCGAGTCGGCGATCTCGGCGAGGTAGCGCACGCGCGCGGGCGGCACGATCACGTGCTGCCCGGTCGAGTGGCGCGCGGCGACCGGTGCGAGCTTGCCGGGGGCGAGCTTCATCCCCCGCTCGGCGAGCCGCGCCGCGATCGCCTGGTACAGCGCGGTGACGCCGTCGTCGTTGAAGCGCGAGGCGATGGTGCCGAACACCGGCATCGCGTCGGGCGCGTCCTGCCAGCGCTCGCGGTTGCGCTGGTACTGCTTGCGCACGTCGCGCAGCGCGTCGGCGGCCCCCTTGCGGTCGAACTTGTTGATGGCGACGAAGTCGGCGAAGTCGAGCATGTCGATCTTCTCGAGCTGGCTCGCCGCGCCGAACTCGGGCGTCATCACGTACAGCGACAGGTCGACGTGGGGGACGATGGCGGCGTCGCCCTGGCCGATGCCCGAGGTCTCGACCACGACGAGGTCGTAGCCGGCCGCCTTGCAGGCCGCCACGGCGTCCGGCAGCGCCTTGCTGATCTCGCTGCCGGCGTCGCGGGTGGCCAGCGAGCGCATGTAGATCCGCGGGTGGCCGATGGCGTTCATCCGGATGCGGTCGCCGAGCAGCGCCCCGCCCGACTTCCGCCGCGACGGGTCGATCGAGACGATGGCGATCGACAGCTTGTCGTCCTGGTCCAGCCGGAAGCGGCGGATGAGCTCGTCGGTCAGCGAACTCTTGCCGGCGCCGCCGGTGCCGGTGATGCCCAGCACCGGCGCGGCGGACGCCTTCGCCGCAGCCAGCAGCGCCTCGCGCGTCTTCGCCGGGACCGCGCCCGCTTCCAGGCCCGTGATGAACCGCGCCAGCGCCCGGGTCCGCGCGAAGCGGTCGCCCTGCTTCAGCACGTCGATCGACGCGGGGAGGTCGTGCGCGAGGTCGGCGTCGCAGGCGGCGACGATCTCGTTGATCATCCCCTGCAGGCCCAGCTTCTGGCCGTCCTCCGGCGAGAAGATGCGCGTCACGCCATAGTCGTGCAGCTCCGCGATCTCGGCCGGGACGATGACGCCGCCGCCGCCGCCGAACACCTTGATGTGCGCGCCGCCGCGCTCGCGCAGCAGGTCGAGCATGTACTTGAAGAACTCGACGTGCCCGCCCTGGTACGACGAGATGGCGATGCCGTGGGCGTCCTCCTGCAGCGCGCAGTCGACGATCTCCTCGACCCCGCGGTTGTGCCCGAGGTGGATGACCTCGCAGCCGCCGGCCTGCAGGATGCGCCGCATGATGTTGATCGACGCGTCGTGGCCGTCGAACAGGCTGGCCGCGGTGACGAAGCGGACCTTGTTGACCGGCTTGTAGACGAGCGGGGCGCGGCTGCTGTCGTTCATCGCGGGGCTCCTGCGGCGGGCTGGCCTCCGGCACGGCCGGACGCCGGTACAAGCTTACCCCGGCGGCTTCCGCCGATCACGGGGCAAGACCGGGAAGCTATATGACGTTTACGTAAACGTCAACCTCAACTTCAACTGTTCCGGACCGACCGTCGCCGGCCTCGACCCACCCACACCGCCATGCCGCGCCCATCGGGCGCCCTCCTCGCCATGACCGCCGGATCGCCCTCCGCTCGCCCTCCGCTCGCCATCGGGCTTCGTCCAGGCGCCCTTAAGCCCCGCTTAACTATCGGCCGCCGCCGCGGCCGTATACTCGCCGGCTCGCGGCCGTCCCCGGCTGCCGTTCCTGCGTACCCCCCGCATTCGCCCATGACCCTCACCCTCTCCCGTCCCGCCGCCGCGCGCGGCCTTGCCGCCTGGCGCCACGCCGCGGTCGCGCTGCTCGTCGCCGCCGCCGCCACCCTTTCCCTCGTCGCGCAGGCCGCGCTGCCTCCGGGCGTCACCCAGGGTCCGACCGTCGAGGGCGTGACCCAGTACACGCTGGCCAACGGGCTGGAGGTGCTGCTGTTCCCCGACGCCAGCAAGCCGACGACGACCGTCAACGTCACCTACCTCGTCGGGTCGCGCAACGAGGGCTACGGCGAGACCGGCATGGCGCACCTGCTCGAGCACATGGTGTTCAAGGGCACGCCGTCGATGCCCAACGTGTTCCAGGAACTGGGCAAGCGGGGCATCCAGTTCAACGGCAGCACGTCCTTCGACCGCACCAACTACTTCGAGACGTTTCCGGCGAACGATGCGACGCTGGCCTGGGCGCTGCAGATGGAGGCCGAGCGGATGACGCAGTCGCTGTTCACGAAGGCGGAGCTCGACACCGAGATGACCGTCGTGCGCAACGAGTTCGAATCCGGCGAGAACAACCCGTACCTGGTGCTGTGGAAGCGGCTGCAGGCGGTGGCGTTCGACTGGCACAACTACGGCAACCTGCCGATCGGCGCGCGCTCCGACATCGAGAACGTGCCGTTCGGCAGCCTGCGCGCGTTCTACCAGCGCTACTACCAGCCGGACAACGCGGTGCTCATCATCGCCGGCAAGTTCGATCCGGCGATGACGCTGGAGCTCGTCGCGAAGCACTTCGGCGCCATCCCGCGGCCGACGCGACCGCTGCCGGTGCTGTATACCGCCGAGCCGGTGCAGGACGGCGAGCGGATGGTCACGGTGCGCCGCCCCGGCGGCAACCAGCTGGTCGCCGCGCTGTACCGCATTCCGCAGGGCGCGCACCCGGACTTCCTCGCGCTGAAGGCGCTGGCCAGGATCATGACCATACAGCCGTCGGGCCGCCTGTACCGCGCGCTGGTCGACACCCGGAAGGCGACCGAGGTCGATTCGTCGGTGCTGGACCTGCACGACCCGGGCACGCTGGTGTTCTGGGTGCAGGTGCCCACCGCCGACCCGCTCGACGTCGCGCAGGGCGAGCTGCTGGCCACGATCGCCAGGGTCGCCGACGACCCGATCACCGACGCCGAGGTCGATCGCGTCCGCACCCGGGCGCTGAAGTCCTTCGACGACACCGTCAACGATCCGCAGCGGCTGGGCGTGGCGCTGTCGGAGTCGATCGCCGCCGGTGACTGGCGGCTGTTCTTCCTCCAGCGCGACCGCTGGCGCACGCTGAAGGCCGCCGACGTGCAGCGCGCGGCGAAGACCTGGCTGAAGCCCGCCAACCTGACCCTCGGCCGCTTCATCCCCGATGCGCAGCCCGACCGGACGCCCGGCGCGCCCGCGGTCGACGTCGCCGCGCTGTTCAAGGACTATCGCGGCGACGCCGCGGTCGCCGCCGGCGAGACCTTCGACCCGACGCCGGCCAACCTGGAAGCCCGGACCCGACGGATCACGCTGCCGGGCGGGATGAAGCTCGCGCTGCTGCCGAAGAAGAACCGCGGCGAGACGGTGCGTTTCAGCCTGCGGCTTCGCTACGGCGACCTCGACTCGCTGACCGGCACCGAGCCGTACGGATCGCTGACCGCGGCGCTGCTGTCGAGCGGCACGCAGAAGCGCGACCGGCAGGCGTTCAACGACGAGGTCGACCGCCTGCGCGCCAAGCTGGGGTTCGGCGGCGGCGACGCGTCGGTGTCGGCCAGTGGCGAGACGGTGCGCGCGAACCTCGAGCCGGTGCTGAGGCTTGCGGCCGAGGCGCTGCGCACCCCGGCGTTTCCCGCCGCCGAGTTCGACAAGCTGATCCGCGAGCAGATCGGAAGCCTCGACGAGGCGCGACTCGACCCGGAGGCGCTGGCCGACCGCGCCGCCGAGCGCAACGCGCAGTCGTACCCGAAGGGCGACATCCGCCACGTCGGCAGCTTCGACGAGGAAATGGCCGAGCTGCGCGGCGCCCGGCTCGACGGCGTCAGGGCGTTCCACGCGAAGTTCTACGGCGCCCAGCACGCCGAGCTGGCGGTGGTCGGCGACTTCGACCCCGACGCGGTGGTCAGGCTCGCCACCGAACTCTTCGGCGACTGGAAGAGCAGCGCGCCGTACGCGCGCATCCCGTATCCGTACCAGGCCACGGTGCCGGGCAGCGAGGTGATCGCGACGCCCGAGAAGGCCAACGCCAGCCTGGTCGGCAACCTCGCGCTGCCGGTGCGCGACAGCAGCCCCGACTACCCTGCGCTCGCGGTCATCGACAAGCTGCTGGGCGGCGGACCCGAGTCCCGGCTGGCCGACCGCATCCGCGAGCGCGGCGGGCTCTCGTACACCGTGGGCAGCTCGCTGTCGCCGGGCAGCCTCGACGACAACGCGCGGTGGACGGTCTACGCGACCTTCGCGCCGGAGAACCGCGACAAGGTGCGCGCGGCGCTCACCGAGGAACTCGCGCGGGCGGTGAAGGACGGCTTCACCGCCGCCGAAGTCGACACCGCCAGGCGCGCGCTGCTGGAGCTGCGGCGCAATGCGCGCGCGCAGGACGGGGCGCTCACCCGCGGCCTCGCCTCGCAGGCGTATCTCGATCGCACCTGGGCCTTCGCCGCCGACATCGACCGCGCGCTCGAAGCGCTGACCGCGGACCAGGTCAACGCCGTCCTGCGCAGGTACCTCAAGCCCGACGGCTTCTGGACGGCCGAGGCCGGCGACTTCGCCAAGGCTAGGAAGTAGCGGCGGCGACGATGCGCTCGAGCGATGCGCCGAGCCCGCGCGCGCTCGCGATCACCGGCGCGCGCACCGTCAGCCCGCCGGGCCCGGGAAACGGACCGGTGTAGCCGCCGGCCTCGTCGACCAGCAGCAGCCCCGCCATCGCGTCCCACGCCGACAGCTCCAGCTCGACGTAGGCGTCGATGCGCCCCTCGGCGACGTGCGCGAGCTGCAGCGCGGCGCAGCCGAAATTGCGGAACGCGACGTTGACGTCCATCAGGTCGCGGCGGACGGTGAGGTAGCGGTAGTCGGGCGAGCGGTCGTGGTGACCGACGGCGATGACCGCGCCGGGCAGCTCGTCGACGGCGCTGGCGGAGAGTCGCACGTCGCCGGCCGCAGGGTCGTCGATCCGGCGGCGCCACGCGCCGCCGCCGCGCCGGCCGTGGAAGAGCTCGCCGCCGGCCGGGTCGAACACCGCGCCCAGCGTGCGCTCGCCGCGCTCGACGTAGGCGATCGACACGTTCCAGTACGGGATGCCGCGCAGGAAATTGTGCGTGCCATCGATGGGGTCGACGATCCACAGCCGCTCGTGCGTGCCCGTGAACGACGACACCGTTTCCTCGCCGAGGAAGCCGTCGCCGGGGAATGCGCGCGCGATCTCGGCGCGGACGAAGTCCTCGACCGCGCGGTCGGCGCGGGTGACGAAGTCCTGCGGGCCCTTGGACTCGATCACCAGCTCGGCACGCTGCCGCCAGAAGTCGAGCGCCAGCGCGCCGGCATCGGCGGAGAGCTGCTGGAGGAACGCGTAGCGCTCGGCGACGCCCCGGTCGGGTGTCGCCACGTCAGTTCTTCGGCAGCGCCGAGACCTCGCGGTCCCACTTGTCGAGGATGCGCTTGCGCTCGGCGGCGCTGCCGTACTTGCCGAAGTCGCAGGAGGTGACGTTGACCTGGCCCTGCGCCGATGCGACGCCGGCCGCGGCAAGGGTGACGAGCGCGGCAGTCCACCGCCCGAAACGGTTCGGCATGGCGATCCCTCCCTGAGTCGACCGGCGCGTCGTGGCGCACGTGTCCGACCGCCATTGTGGCCCGCGTGCGCGTCCCCGCCAAGACCGACCGGTGGCCCGGAGTGTTCCGAAGCGGCCGTCGGGCACTGCGCCGCTCGGGAGACCGCTCGGGGTCTGCCGCCGCGTTGCCGTCCCCGGCCCGCGGCGTATCATTTCCGCCTTCACGCTGCGAGGAAGCCCATGCCAGCCATCGCCAAGCCCAGGACCCGGGACGCCTTCCGCGACTACGACAACCCCGGCCGCGACACCGTCCGCGAGTTCTACCGGCTCAATCACACGTTCCAGACCTACGATTTCGTCGCCGCGAAGCGGGCGGAATTCCTGCGCTTCGACCGCCGGGCGATGACGCCGTGGGATGCGCTGGACTACCTCGACACGCTGGTCGACGATTCCGATCCCGACATCGCGCTGCCGCAGATCGACCACCTGCTGCAGACCGGCGAGGCGATCCGCGCCGACGGCCACCCGGACTGGATGGTGCTGACCGGCTTCATCCACGATCTGGGCAAGGTGCTGTGCCTGTTCGGCGAGCCGCAGTGGGCCGTGGTCGGCGACACCTTCCCGACCGGCTGTCCGTACTCGCCGAAGATCGTCTACAGCGAATTCTTCGCCGCCAATCCGGATTCGAAGCGCGCCGAGTACCAGACCGGCACCGGCATCTACGCGCCCGGCTGCGGCCTCGATGCCGTGCGGATGTCCTGGGGCCACGACGAGTACCTGTACCACCTGGTGAAGGACCACCTGCCGACGCCGGCGCTGTACATGATCCGCTACCACTCGTTCTACGCCTGGCACCGCGAGGGCGAGTACGGCTACCTCGCGAACGACGAGGACCGCGCGATGCTGCCGTGGGTGCAGAAGTTCAATCCCTACGACCTCTACACCAAGAGCCCGCAGCGGCCGCGGCTCGACGAGCTCCGGCCGTACTACGAGGACCTGCTCGCGAAGTACCTGCCGGCGACGCTGAAATTCTGAAGCATCACCTCGCGCCGCGCGACCTCGCCTGGATCCTGGCGGTGGTCGCGCTCTGGGGCTTCGCCTTCGTGCCCATCAAGTGGGCGCTGGTCGAAGTGCCGCCGTTCATGCTGGCGGCGCTTCGCTTCCTGCTCGCCGCGGTGCCGATGTGCCTGTTCGTCCGCCGGCCCGCGGTCGCGCTCTCCACGCTCGTCGGCTATGGCGTCGCCATCGGCGTCGTCCAGTTCGGCCTGCTGTTCCTGGGGATGAAGCTCGGCATGCCGGCGGGGCTGTCGTCGCTGGTGATCCAGGTGCAGGTGTTCTTCACCATCGGGCTCGCCGTGCTGGTCATGGGCGACCGGCTGCAGCGGCACCACGTCGCGGGCGCGGCGATCGCGGCCGCCGGCGTGGCGCTGCTGGCGTGGCACAAGCTGGCCGAAGGTTCCACCGGCACGCTGGTCGGCTTCGCGCTGGTGCTGGCGGCGGCGCTGGCCTGGGGCGTGGGCAACCTCGTCGCCAAGCGCGCGGCCGGTGCCGACATGTTCGCGCTGGTCGTGTGGTCGAGCCTGGTCCCGCCGCTGCCGCTGGCCGCGCTGTCGTACCTGTTCGAGGGCGGCGGCGCGCCGTTCGTCGCGGCCGCCTCGATGAGCGGCGCCGCGTGGGCCTGCGTGCTGTTCCTTGCCTGGGGCGCGACGCTGTTCGGCTTCGCGTCGTGGAACGTGCTGCTGCACCGCTATCCGACCGCGCTGATCTCGCCGTTCGCGCTGCTGATCCCCGTGTCGGGCCTCGCCTCGGGCGCGATCTTCCTCGGCGAGACGCTGGCGGCGCGGCAGGCAGCCGGCGTCGCGCTGGTCGTCGCGGGGCTGGCGATCAACATGCTGTGGCCGCTGGCGCGAAGGCGGCTCGCGACCGGCGCGGCGCCGGACTAGAGGCTTGACGGGGCCATCGGCCCCTCACGACGCGGCCCCTGGCCGGCTTGCGCGCCGCCGGGGCATTGCGGGAACCCCCGTCCTGCGCCGACCTCGCGGGGGCCTTCCGAGCCGGATTCTTCGCTGCCTTTCCCCGGCGCTACTTCGCCGCCTTCCTCGCCGCTTTCTTCGCTGGCTTCCTGGTCACCTTCTGCGCAGTCCGCTTCGCCGGCTTCTTCGCTGTCTTCGTCGCGGTCTTCGTCGCCGCCTTCTTCGCGGTCTTCCTTGTCGCCTTCTTCGCGGTCTTCTTTGTCGCCTTCTTCGCGGTCTTCTTCGCGGCCTTCTTCGCCGGCGTCTTCGCGGCCGGCCTGGCCCGCAGCATCCCCGCGGTGACCTTGAAGATGTCGGTTTCCGTGATGATGCCCACCAGCGCCTTGCGGGCGTTGAGCACCGGAAGGCTGCCGATGTGCTCGACGACCAGCAGTCGGGCAGCCTGTTTCAGCTGCGCGTTTTCCGAAACGCAGATCGCCGGGCCGTGCATGATCTCGCGGACCGGCACCTCGGCAGAGCCGAAGTTGGCGGCGGCGAGCAGCAGGTCGCGTTCGGCGACGATGCCCACCACGCGGCCGTCCTCGACCACCGGCAGGTGATGGATGCGGCGGCTGCGCATGAGATCGAAGGCCCAGTGAAACTCGGCCTGTGGCGCAATCGTGACCACCGACCGGCTCATGTACTGGCTGACTTTCATCGCAATCCTTTGGTCATGAATCAGTGAAAGGGTTGTCCAAGAGTGTATGCGATGGCATGGAAAGGTCAACCGTGCGCCCCGCTGAAGTGACCGGGGAGCGCCCCCGGAATCCCGGCGGGGCAACCCGCCCGTCGCGATGCTCCGCGGCCGCCTCCGGTCCGGGAAGCGGGCGCCGGGCCGACGCGCCGGGTCGCGCCGATTGCGTCGCGTCCGGCGGCAAGGCGGGCTCCGGCGACGGGTGAACGCCTGCCGCGATTTGTGGTTCAATGAGGCCGCCCGCAGGGCCGTCCGCGACCCGTTCGCAGCGCCGGCCCGGGCTGCCCCGTCCGCGAATGCTCCGCTACGTTCTCACCCGCATCGGCCTCGTCATTCCCACGTTCATCGGGATGACGCTGCTCGCCTTCTTCCTGATCCGGCTGGTGCCGGGCGACCCGATCGAGACGATGGCCGGCGAGCGCGGCATCGACGCCGCGCGCCACGCGGCGCTGCTCAAGGAATACGGGCTGGACCGGCCGGTGCTGGTCCAGTACGGCATCTACATCGGCCGCGTGCTGCACGGCGACCTCGGCAAGTCGATGATCACGCAGGAGCCGGTGCTGCGCGAGTTCGCGGCGCTGTTCCCGGCCACGATCGAACTCGCGCTGTGCGCGATCGTGTTCGCGCTGGCGCTGGGCATCCCCGCCGGGATCGTCGCGGCGGTGCGCCGGAATTCGATCTTCGACCACGGCGTCATGGGCGTGTCGCTCACCGGCTATTCGATGCCGATCTTCTGGTGGGGCCTGCTGCTCATCCTGCTCTTCTCGGTGCAGCTCGGGTGGACTCCCGTGTCCGGCCGCATCTCGGTCAAGTACTTCATCGAGCCGGTGACCGGCTTCCTGACCATCGACGCGCTGCTGTCCGGCGAGAAGGGGGCGTTCGGCTCGGCGGTATCGCACCTGATCCTGCCGACGATCGTGCTCGGCACGCAGCCGCTGGCGATCATCGCGCGGATGACGCGGTCGGCGATGCTCGAGGTGCTGGGCGAGGACTACATCCGCACGGCGCGGGCGAAGGGCCTGTCGAAGTTCCGCGTCGTCGCGCTGCACGCGCTGCGCAACGCGCTGATCCCGGTGATCACGGTGATCGGCCTGCAGGTCGGCGTGCTGTTCACCGGCGCGATCCTGACCGAGACCATCTTCTCGTGGCCCGGCGTGGGCAAGTGGCTGATCGAGGCGATCAATCGCCGCGACTATCCGGTGCTGCAGGGCGGCGTGCTGCTGCTCGGGCTGGTCGTGATGACGGTCAACCTGCTGGTCGACCTCACCTACGGCATCATCAATCCCCGCATCCGGCGCGCGACATGACCACCGAAGCTGCCGCTCCGTCCACGCTGGCCCCGGCGCCGCGCGGGCCGCTGCGCGAGTTCTGGGAGTACTTCAGCGCCAACCGCGGCGCGGTCGCGGGACTGGTCTTCGTCGTCGCCATCCTGCTGACGGCCGCGTTCGCCAACGTGCTCGCGCCGTATCCGCCGGACCTCACCAACAACGCGGTGTTCCTGAAGCCTCCGGCGTGGCAGGCCGGCGGATCGTGGGCGTATCCGCTCGGCACCGACGCCATCGGCCGCGACATCCTCTCGCGGCTGATCCACGGCGCCCGCCTGTCGCTGCTGATCGGCATCGCCGTGGTGGCGCTGGCGATCGTCGTCGGCATCGCGCTCGGGCTGGTGGCCGGATTCTTCCGCGGCGCCGTCGAGATCGCGATCATGCGGCTGATGGACATCATCCTGACGCTGCCCAGCCTGCTGCTGGCGATCGTCATCGTCGCGATCCTCGGGCCGGGCCTGATGAACGCGATGCTGGCGGTCGTGGTCGTCGTGCTGCCGCACTACGTGCGCATCACGCGCGCCGCGGTGATCACCGAGACGTCGAAGGACTACGTCACGGCGGCGCGGGCGAGCGGCGCCACCCGGCTGCGGCTGATGTTCAGCGAGGTGCTGCCCAACTGCGCGGCGCCGCTGATCGTGCAGGCGTCGCTCGGCGTCTCCACCGCCATCCTCGACGCGGCGGCGCTCGGCTTCCTGGGCCTCGGCGCGCAGCCGCCCGCGTCCGAATGGGGCACGATGCTCGCCGACGCCCGCGAGTTCGTGCTGCGCGCGTGGTGGGTGGTGACGTTTCCCGGGCTGATGATCCTGCTCACGGTTCTCGCCTTCAACCTGCTGGGCGACGGGCTGCGCGACGCGCTCGACCCGAAGCTCAAGCGGTAGCCCCGATGGCGCTGCTCGAGATCGAAGACCTGCACGTCGAGTTCCCGTCGCGGGGCGGAGCGCTGCGCGCGGTCGAGGGCGTGAGCCTTTCCCTCGACGAAGGCGAGGTGCTGGGCATCGTCGGCGAGTCGGGCTCGGGCAAGAGCGTCGGCATGCTCGCGGTGATGGGCCTGGTCGCGTTTCCCGGGCGCGTGCGGGCGCGCCGGCTGCGCTTCGCCGGGCACGACCTGCTGCAGCTGTCCGAGCGCGAGCGGCGAAGCGTCGTCGGCAAGGACATCGCGATGATCTTCCAGGAGCCGACGACCAGCCTCAATCCCTGCTTCACCATCGGCTTCCAGCTGACCGAGACGCTGCGGCTGCACCTGGGCCTGGACCGCGGCGCGGCGCGGCGGCGCGCGGTCGAGCTGCTGGAGCAGGTCGGCATCCCGGCCGCGGCCAGCCGGCTGTCCGACTTCCCGCACCAGCTTTCCGGCGGCATGAACCAGCGGGTGATGATCGCGATGGCGATCTCCTGCAATCCGCGGCTGCTGATCGCCGACGAGCCGACGACGGCGCTGGACGTGACGATACAGGCGCAGATCCTCGACCTGCTGCGCGACCTGCAACGTGAGCGCGGCATGGCGCTGGTGCTGGTCACCCACAACATGGGCGTCGTCGCCGAGATGGCGCGGCGCGTGGCCGTCATGTATGCCGGCCAGGTGATGGAGGAACGCAGCGCCGAGGCGCTGTTCGCCGCACCACGGCATCCGTACACGGCGGCGCTGATCGCGGCGATGCCCGAGCGCCACCTCGGCGAGACGCGGCTCACCACCATTCCCGGCGTCGTGCCGGGGCTCTACGACCGGCCGTCGGGCTGCCTGTTCGCGCCGCGCTGCGCGTACGCCACCGACGCCTGCGCGGCGAGGCCCGAGGTGCGGCCCTGGGCCGGCGGCCTCGTCCGCTGCCACCATCCGCTCGGTGGCACCGCGGATGCCGCGCGAAGCGACGCGGCGACGGATACCGGAGTGCGCAGCACGAAGGTCATCCAGTGAGCGCCACCGCCCCTGCCGTCGTCGCGCAGGATCTCACCCGCGTCTACGAAGTCCGGCGCGGCGTGCTGCGCAAGCCGGCCTGGTTGCAGGCCGTCGGCGGCGTCACGTTCTCGATCGATGCCGGGCGCACGCTCGCGGTGGTCGGCGAATCGGGCTGCGGCAAGTCCACGCTGGCGCGGGTCGTGGCGATGATCGAGCCGCCGTCCGCCGGCGGGCTGCTGCTCGGCGGCGTCGATGCGGTGCGGGCGACCGACACCGAGCGGCGCAAGCTGCGCCGGACCGCCCAGATGGTGTTCCAGAATCCCTACGGCTCGCTCAATCCGCGCAAGAGGATCGGCGCCATCCTGGAGGCGCCGCTCGAGATCAACACGTCGCTCGGGCCGGCCGCGCGGAGCGAGCTGGCGCGCGCGATGCTGGCCAAGGTCGGCCTGCGGCCCGAGCACTACGAGCGCTACCCGCACATGTTCTCGGGCGGGCAGCGCCAGCGCATCGCGATCGCCCGCGCGCTGATGCTGGAGCCCGCGCTGGTCATCGCCGACGAGCCGGTGTCGGCGCTCGACGTGTCGGTGCAGGCGCAGGTGCTGAACCTGATGGCGGACCTGCAGCGCGACATGGGGCTCGCGTACCTCTTCATCTCGCACGACCTGGCCGTCGTGCGCTACCTCGCCCACGAGGTGCTGGTGATGTATCTCGGGCTGGCGCTCGAGCAGGGGGCCAAGGAGCGCATCTTCTCGCGGCCGCTGCACCCGTACACGCAGGCGCTGCTGGCGTCGACGCCCGGCCTGGCCGGCACGCCGCGCCTGCAGCGCACGGTCCTGAAGGGCGAGCTGCCGTCGCCGCTCGATCCGCCACCGGGGTGCGTGTTCTCCACCCGGTGCCCGCACGCGGTCGCCCGCTGCCGCGTCGAGCGCCCGCCGCCGCGCCCGCTCGACGGGCGGCTCGTCGCCTGCCACCTCGCTGAAAACTTCCTCGAATCCGGTCATACTGCTGACCGCAATCCCGCGCTGCGGTCGTCGCAGCCGTCTTCCCAGGAGCTCCCCCCATGACGAAATCCAAGCCGACCCCCCGTTGGCCCAAGGGCGCACGAAATGCGCTGGTCGCGGCGCTGTTCGTGCCCGCGTTGCTGGTCGCCGCCGGCGCCTCCGCCAAGACGCTGGTCTTCTGCTCCGAAGGCAGCCCCGAGAACTTCTACCCCGGCGTGAACACCACCGGCACCTCGTTCGACGCGAACAGCCAGATCTACAGCCGCATCGTCGACTTCGAGCGCGGCGGCACGCGCGTCGTGCCGGGCCTGGCCGAGCGCTGGGACATCTCGCCCGACGGCAAGGTCTACACGTTCTACCTGCGCAAGGGCGTGAAGTGGCACAACCACCGCGCGTACAAGCCGACGCGCGACTTCAACGCCGACGACATGATCTTCGCGCTCGAGCGGCAGTGGAAGGAAAGCAACCCGTACTTCAAGGTGACCAGCTCCAACCATTCGTACTTCAACGACATGGGCATGGCGAAGCTGATCAAGTCGGTCGACCGCGTCGACGACTACACGGTCAGGATCACGCTCGAGAAGGCCGAGGCGCCGTTCCTGTCGAACCTCGCGATGGAATACGCCGGCGTGCAGTCGAAGGAGTACGCCGACGCGATGCTCAAGGCCGGCACGCCCGAAAAGATCGACCAGGAGCCCGTCGGCACCGGTCCGTTCTACCTCGTCCAGTACCAGAAGGACGCGCAGATCCGCTACAAGGCGTTTCCGCAGTTCTGGGGCGGCAAGGCCAAGATCGACGACCTCGTGTTCGCCATCACGCCGGACGCGTCGGTGCGCTGGGCCAAGCTGCAGAAGGGCGAGTGCCACGTGATGCCGTATCCGAATCCGGCCGACCTCGACGCCATCCGCAAGGATCCGAACGTGCAGGTGCTGGAGCAGCCGGGCCTCAACATCGGCTACCTCGCCTACAACACCACCAAGAAGCCGTTCGACGACGTGCGCGTGCGCAAGGCGATCAACATGGCCATCGACAAGAAGGCCATCATCGACGCCGTGTACCTGACCACCGGCGTGGCGGCGAAGAACCCGATCCCGCCGACGCAGTGGTCGTACAACGACGCCATCAAGGACGATCCGTTCGACCCGGTGGCCGCCAAGAAGCTGCTGGCCGAGGCCGGCTATCCCAACGGCTTCACCACCGACCTGTGGGCGATGCCGGTGCAGCGGCCGTACAACCCGAACGCGCGGCGCATCGCCGAGCTGATGCAGGCCGATCTCGCCAAGGTGGGCGTGACCGCCGAGATCAAGAGCTTCGAGTGGGGCGAGTACCGCAAGCGCATGCAGGCGGGCGAGCACCAGATGGGCATGCTGGGCTGGACCGGCGACAACGGCGATCCCGACAACTTCCTGAACACGCTGCTCGGCTGCGATTCGGCGAAGTCCAACGGCAGCAACGTGGCCAAGTTCTGCTACCAGCCGTTCGAGGACCTGGTGTCGAAGGCGAAGACGACGGCCGGCCAGGCGCAGCGCGCCGAACTCTACGGCAAGGCGCAGGTGATCTTCAAGGAGCAGGCGCCGTGGTTCACCATCGCCCACGCCGTGCAGCTGAAGCCCATCCGCAAGGAAGTGATCGACTTCAAGCTGTCGCCGTTCGGCCGCCACACGTTCTACGGCGTCGACATCAAGGAGTAGCTCCCCCGTCCGACGCGAGGCGTCACGACCCCGCGCGCCCTTCCGGGTGCGCGGGGTTTTTTCATTGCCGTCGCGCTACGCCGAGGCGTCGATCCGCAGCCGGCGGTCGAGTTCGGCGAAGTCGAGCTGGTGCAGCGCGTCGAGGAAGGTCGCCGCCATCGTGCCGGGCCCGCGCGCCGCCGCGAACGCCAGCTCCCCGGCGACGCCCATCACCGCCATCGCATCGACGGCGGCACGCAGCGCATCCGGCTGCACCGCGCAGAAGGCGCCGCAGAGTGCGGACGCCGTGCAGCCCATGCCGGTGATCCGCGCCATCAGCGGCACGCCGTTGTGGACCCGGACCTCGCGGGCGGCGTCGAGGCAGTAGTCGACCGCGCCGCTGACGGCCACCGCGCAGCCGTAGCGGACCGCAAGACCGTGCGCCGCCTCGCGCGCCGCATCCGACGGGTGCGTGCTGTCGACCCCCCGGGTCGCCCCGGCGGCCCCCGCCAGCGCCAGAATCTCCGAGGCGTTCGCGCGCAGTACCGTGACCCCGCCGCTCGCGAGCAGCCGCAGGGCCGTCTCGGTCCGCAGCCGGCTGGCGCCCGCGCCGACCGGATCGAGCACGATCGGCAGCGCCCGCCTCCGGGCCGCGGCCGACGCGCGCTCCATCGCCGCGATCCACGCCGGGTCGAGCGTGCCGATGTTGAGCACGAGGGCGCCGGCGAGCTGCAGCAGCTCGTCGAGCTCGGCCTCGGCGTGCGCCATGATCGGCGAAGCGCCGATGGCCAGCAGCGCGTTGGCCGTCTGCTGCATCACCACGAAATTGGTGACGTTGTGGACCAGCGGCGCCCGTTCCCGCACGGCGCGCAGGTCCTCGGCGATGGCGGCGGCGCCGAAGCGACTGTCGCCCTTGGCGGGCGTGAATTCGAGGGGGAGGTTCATTCGATGTCGACGGGAATGCCCGGGATCAACGGGGCCCGCACGAAGTCGGAAGGCATGCCCGGCGCTCGCACGTGACGCCGCAGGTCACGCGTCGGTCGGCGTCTCGACCGCCAGCGACCCGCTTTCGAGCGCGCGTTCCGCCAGCTGCTTGAGCCGCGCGTCCTGGTTGTGCTCCAGCGCGCGCAGGCCGCGCCGCGTCCGGCGCATCGCCATCGCGACGAAGATGCGCGCGCTGTCGACGTCCGCCGAAGCCTTGTCCGCGCCGCCCGCCTTGCCGATCGCCCAGGTGGCGCGCGAAAGGGTCGCCGTCGAGAGAAAGATGTCGATGGCCGCGTTGGCGAGTCGCTCCTGGTGGAACTGGTGCTCGATGATGTTCCGGCCGTGCTCGACCAGCAGCTTCTCGACGGCCAGCGCCAGGTCGTGCACGGCCTTGGCCACCAGTTCGGCCTCGTCCTTCAGCGCCTCGTGCACGCGGGTGAAGCGGGGATTGACCAGCTGCCGCTTCACCCGCCCGCCGATGTACGAGCCGATGGCCCCCAGCGACCGCAGCGGATCCCGGAAGGCCCTGCCCAGTTCCTTCAGCTGCTCGCCCGGCTGCTGCAGCCCGGAAAGCGCGATCAGCGCGCGCAGGATCTCGTTCGTGCCCTCGAAGATCAGCATGACCCGGCAATCGCGGACGAACTGCTCGTACGGGTATTCCTTCGAGTAGCCGATGCCGCCGGCGATCTGCTGCGCATCGCCCGCCGCGCGGAAGGCCAGTTCGGAGGCGAACACCTTGCACGCCGCCGTCTCCAGCGAGAAATCGATGCCGCCGCGGTCCATCATCGACGCGCAGATCATCCACCCGGCGTCGGCGGCGTAGCAGTCGGCGGCGGCCAGCGCGAACTTGCGCTGGATCATCTCGAACGAGCCGATCGGCCGGCCGAACTGCTTGCGCTCCTTCGCGTAGGCGAGGGCGTGGTCGAGGATCTTGCGGGCGCCGCGGGACGACCCGGCGGCAAGCCCCAGCCGCCCCGAGTTCAGGATCTCCAGCGCGATCCTGAAGCCGTCGCCGACCTCGCCCAGGCGGTCCTCGACCGGCACCCGCACGTTGTCGAACGCCACGGAACGCGTGTCGCTCGCCTTGATGCCCATCTTGTCCTCGATCTTGCCCAGCGTGATGCCGGGAGCGTGCGCATCCACGATGAACGCGGTGACGCGCTGCTTCGTCTTGCCGTCCGCTTCGACCGGCACCTTGGCGAACACGGTGAAGACACCCGCGTAGCCGGCGTTGGAGATCCAGATCTTCTCGCCGTTGAGCAGGTAGTGGGTGCCGTCCGCGACCGGGGTGGCCGTGGCGCGCATCGCCTGCGCGTCGGAGCCCGAACCGGGCTCGGTCAGGCAGAAGGCGGCGATGAGTTCGCCGGTCGCGCACCGCGTGAGCCAGCGCCGCTTCTGGTCGTCGGTGCCGAAGAGCGTGATCCCCTTGCACCCGATGGACTGGTGGGCGCCGAAGTACACCGCGAGCGAGGCGTCGGTGGTGCTGACTTCGCCGAAGACGCGGCTGAACAGCAGGGCGGAGGCGCCGAAGCCGCCGTAGTCCTCGGGGATGTTGATGCCCATCATGCCCAGCTCGGCCATGCCGGCGCGGACGTCGTCCCCGAAGCGGCCCTCGCGATCGAGCCGGGCGGTGTCCACGGTGGCCGCCGCCCACGCGCGGAACGAGTCGAGCACGGCGACAAGGCTTTCCCGGTCCGCCGGTGCGAGCTCGGGGAAGGGGAAGACGAGGTCCTCGCGCAACTCCCCCAGGAACAGGCCCCGCGTGAACGAGGGATTGTGCTCGGGATCGGCGAGATGGGCGGTCATGGGTCGCTGCGCGGAGTCGGATGAACTTCAACTCTATCCCGAATCCGGCGATCGAGCATGGGTGCCGCGGATCGCTGAACATCAAAGGCCGTAGCCGTTGCCGGGGCCGCGTGCATCCGGGTGCATCCGCGTGGTAAAACCGGCCGAGATGACAAAGGAATCTGCCCGGTTTCGCATCAAAGGATCGTCGAGCGCCGCAGCGCGGATCGGCGGAGTCCTCTGCATCCTGGTGATGGCAGGGTGCGCCGGGGTCGAACGCGCACCCCAGCCCGAGGCGCCGCCGGTCGCCGCACCGTCGGTCGCGACCGATGCGGTCGAGCCGAAGGTCGCTCAAACCACGCCGCCGGCCGAGCCGCAGCAAGCGATGGGGATGGAGCGCGGACCCATCGCGGCCGCGCCAACCGTCCTGCCCGCCGCGCCCGCCGCATCCGGCTCCACGGGGCAGCGCGCGGCCAAAACCGATGCGGCGACTCCCAGGGCGCCGGCGAAGGTTCCCTCTTCGCCCGGCGCGCAGCTTCCGAAGAAGGAGCCGACTGCCGCGGCGCTCGCGAAGCCGGAAGCGCCACCGCCGCTCGATCTCAAGTCGCTGGAGACCCGGCTCAAGGACACGAATGCGATCGGCGTGTTCACCAAGCTCACCCTCAAGAATCAGGTCGATGATCTGCTGGAGCGGTTTCGGGCGTTCTACCAGGGGCGACTCAAGACCACGCTGGCCGACCTGCGGCGAGCGTACGATCTGCTGGTGCTCAAGGTGCTCGCGCTGTTGCAGGACGCCGACCCGCCGCTTGCCACTGCGATCGCAGCGTCGCGCGAATCCATCTGGGGCATCCTTTCGAATCCGGCAAAATTTGCAGCGGTCTGACTTTCCCGAAGGAGATCAACCGTGAAACGTCGCATCGGAGGCTGGACGATCGTCGCATTGTTCGCGACGCTCCTGGCGGTTCCCTCCCGCGCGGCGGACGACGCCGCGCTCCTCAAGGACCTCACGTCCGTCATCGCGCTTCTCGCCCTGCCCTGCGGCCAGGTGGTCAGCGCCACGCGGCTCAAGGACAACGATCACATCGCGACCTGCCAGGATGGGAACCGCTATCGGGTATTCATCAACGCCGAAGGCAGAGTCGTCGCGCAGAAGCAGTAGCGATCTTCGCGGTCACGTCCGGGCGCCGAGGAATCCGGCGACGCCGGTCCAGAACGCGTCCGGCACGCTCAGGCTGTTGTGGTCGGTGGCGCCCACGACCAGCCACGACTTCGGTCCCGCCCACGCGTCGTAGAGCGCCCGCGACCGTTCGTGGGGAATGATCGCGTCGCGGTCGGCGACGATCGCGAGCAGCGGCACCTGCACGCTCCGCGCAACGGCGGCGGCATCGAAGCGGTGCCGCAGCAACAGCGACACGGGCAGCCAGGGATAGTGGGTGCGGCCCAGCTCGACCAGGCTGTCGAACGGCGAGACGAGGACCAGCCCGGCGAGCGGCCGCGCGGCCGCCAGCTTCACCGCGACGCCGGTGCCGAGGCTGCGGCCGAATGCGACGATCCGCCGCGCGTCGACGTCGGGTCGCGCCGCAATCGTGTCGTGGATCACCAGCGCGTCGGCGACGAGCGCCGACTCGCCCGGCGCGCCCTCGCTCGTCCCGTAGCCCCGATAGTTGATGGCGACGATGGCCCAGTCGCGTGGCCAGCGCGGGTCGGCGAGCGTTCCCGAGACTTCCTCGGCGTTGCCGCCGAAATACAGGACGACGGGGGCCGGGACCGCGCCTGTGCCGCGCATCCAGCCGCGCAGGCGCGTGCCGTCGGTCGCGACGATCTCGAGCGGCTTCGCGGCCGCCGGCAGGTCGGCGATCGAGACGACGGGCTGGGGATAGAAGATCAGCCGTTCCTGCGCGAACCACGCCGCGGCGGGCACGCCCAGCACCAAGGCGGCAAGGACGACGATCCACTCCATCGGCAGGCCCTCGGACGGAAGACGCGGGCGGCGGTACACCATGGATTATAGGCAGCTTCGCCGCCGGACCCGTCGCCCGCGGTCCGGCGGACGGGGTCGCGGCCGGCGACGACGGCACTCGCCCCGGCGACCGGGAACTCCGGACGGGCGGCAATTGCACGCCGCCGCGTTTCGGTGCAGCCTGATTGCCATGCAACGACTTCGTCGAATCGGCAGAAGTCGGGCGCTCCTCGTCTGTCTGCTGCCGGTGACCCTGACCGTCGCCGCGGCCGAGGTACCCTCGCCCACCGCGTCGCCGTCGATGGCATCGCCCGCCAGCCTGCGCGAGCGCGCCGTCGCGTACGAGCACGGCGAAGGCGTGCCCAAGGATCCGCAGGCCGCGGTCGCCCTCTATTGCGAGGCGGCGCGCGCCGGCGACGCCGATGCGGCCTACGGTCTCGGGTGGATGGTCGCCAACGGCCGCGGCGTCGCCCGCGACGACGCGGCCGCGGCGGCGCTGTTCGCGTTGGCGGTGCAGGCGGGCCACGAGCAGGCGCGGAACCTGCTGGCCGTCGTCGGCAGCGAACCGGGCGCGCTGCCGGACTGCATGCGGCCGCCGGCGCCGGAGGAGCCCCCGCCGGACCCGTCCGCGGCGGAGCCGGCGCCGCCCGATCCGTTCGCCGACCTACCGCCGTGGAAGCAGCAGATCGCCGACCAGGTCACCCGCTACGCGCCGCGCTACGCGGTCGAACCCCGGCTGGCACTCGCGGTGATCGCAGCGGAGTCCAATTTCGACCACCGCGCGGTCTCCCCGAAGGGCGCGCAGGGCCTGATGCAGCTCATCCCGGAAACCGCGACGCGCTTCAACGTCAGGGACCCCTTCGACGTGCGCGAGAACCTGCGCGGCGGCTTGGCGTACCTCCGCTGGCTGCTCGCCTACTACCAGGGCAACGTCGCGCTTGCCGTCGCGGCCTACAACGCCGGCGAGCGCGCGGTCGACCGGCACGGCGGCGTGCCGCCCTTTGCGGAAACGCGGGAGTACGTCCGCCGCATCCTGGCCGCGTTTCCCAGCGCGCGCCACGCGTTCGATTCGCGAGTCACCGGCCCCTCGCCGATGCTGTCGCGCAGCGCTCCGGCGAGCCGGTAGCCGTCAACAGCACGGGTTCGATCGCATCGCCAGGCACGCGCGCGTCGCCGGCGAGCGCGGCATGCGCCAGGCCGCCCGCGATCGGTGCCGGCGATCGGCGTCCGCGATCGGGGCGCTACGGACGCGTCGGCATGCCGGTCAGCGCCGCGCGGAGTTCGCGGAGCTTGGCCTTGAGGATGCGTTCGTTGTCGAGGCCGACCCGCACGAGGATCTTCTGCCCGGCCGAAAGCGACTCCAGCCCGGGATCGGCGAACTCGAACATGACCCGGGGCTGGGAAAGGTAGACCGGAGCCGCGGGCTCCGGGGCCGCGAGCAGATGGTCGATGACGCCGATCAGCCGATCGTTGAAGTATCCATTCGGGTATCCGAGTTCGACGTAGGCCTGCTGGAAGAGCGGATACAGGCGAACGTAGAAGCCCGCCAGGCGCCTGGCGTCGATCGCTTCCGCGGCGCGGACGTACCGGGCGTACCGGACCGCGTTGGCGCCGTCGATCGCAGTCCCGCCAGCGATGTCGACGGTGGCGAACGGCCCGGGCACGGCCTTGATCGGAAGCACCTGGGCCGCGATCGTCTTGCGCGGCAGGTTGTCGACGGTGGCGACGATCCGGCGGACGATCCCGTCCGGCACGAGGAGGCGGACGAAGTCGTCGCCGTTGCCGACCGCCCCGATCACGTCCTTCGCAACGCCGTCGCTGTCGTCCAGCTTCGGCAGCGCGGATGGGGCGTCGGCCGTATCCGTTGCCGCGGGCACCGGAATCCGGCTCACGGGATGCTGGATGGCGGGCTCGGGCTGCGCCGAGGGCGCCGGTGCGGGCGGCGTGGGCGCCTCGGCCCGCGGCACCGCATCATCGCGCGGCCCGAGAAAATGAAACGCCAGCGCGCCGAGGATCGCCGCGATCACCGCGACCGCGACGACCGCCCGCCAGCCCGCGCGCTTCGGCGCCGGCCGGCGCGGCCCGACGCCGCCCGTCGGCGCCGACGGCGCGGCATCGATGGTGAATTCAGGATCGGGGTCGAGCGCTTTGGTCGCCATGGCGATCCTCCGGTAGAAGCCATTGGAGGTGTTGCGCCGGCCGGGAGTTCCCCTGCCGCCGGTTTCCGCCGTGGCGCGGCGCCGCGATCAGCGGAAGACGACCGTCTTCTGCCCGTTCAGGAACACGCGCCGCTCGAGGTGCCAGCGCACCGCGCGCGCGAGCGCCAGGCACTCGACGTCGCGGCCCAGCGCCACCAGGTCGTCGGCGCGCATGTTGTACTCGACCCGCGCGACCTCCTGGTCGATGATCGGCCCCTCGTCGAGGTCGCTGGTCACGTAGTGCGCGGTGGCGCCGATCAGCTTGACGCCGCGCTCGTACGCCTGGTGGTACGGCTTCGCGCCCTTGAACGAAGGCAGCAGCCCGTGGTGGATGTTGATCGCGCGCCCCGCCAGCCGGCGCGCGAGGTCGTCGGACAGGATCTGCATGTAGCGCGCCAGCACCACCAGCTCCGCGCCGGTCTCGGCGATCAGCTCGAGCAGCCGCCGCTCCTGCTGCGCCTTGGTCGCCGCCGTCACCGGCAGGTGGTGGAACGGGATGCCGTACGACGCGGCCAGCCGGACGCTGTCGCGGTGGTTGGAGACGATGGCCACCGGCTCCATCGGCAGCGCGCCCACCTTCCAGCGATACAGGAGATCGTTGAGGCAGTGGTCCTGCCTCGACACCAGGATCAGCACGCGCGGCCGCACCGATGCGTCGTGCAGCTGCCAGTCCATCGCGAAGCCCGCGGCGACCGGCGCGAACGCGGTCCGGATGCCGGCGAAGTCGATGTCGTCCTTCACCGGGCCGAACACCACGCGCATGAAGAAGCGGCCGGTGTCGACGTCGTCGTACTGCGCGCTCTCGAGGATGTTGCAGCCGCCCTGCGCGAGGAACGTCGCCACCGCGGCGACGATGCCGGGGCGGTCGGTGCAGGACAGGGTGAGGATGTGGCGGGGGGACATCGGGCGGGACTTGGTAGGCCGTGTAGGGATCGAACCTACGACCAACGGATTAAGAGTCCGCTGCTCTACCAGCTGAGCTAACGGCCCGACCGCCTCCCATTCTGCCCCAAGCGCGGCGGCAGGGGGTAGTGACCGCCGAACGCGACGACAGGTCGCCGAAACCGGTGGCGCGACCCGCGCCGGCCCGGTTTGGGGCACACTACCGCCGCCGCCGGGGGCGCCGCAGCGCGACCTGCGCGCCGGGGCCCGGGGCCCGCGCGCTGGCCCGACCGGCGCTGCGCCGAATCAAAGGAGATCGAATCTTGGAACTCACGCTGGTCGCCCTGCTGTCCGCCGCCGCCCTGTTCGTCGCCATGCTGGCGTGCTACGAGATCGGCCGGCGCATCGGCGTCGCCCGGCTGGCGAGCGACCCGGACGGTCTCGCGCACGGCATCGGCGCGGTCGACGGCGCCGTGTTCGCGCTGCTCGGACTGCTGATGGCGTTCACGTTCTCCGGCGCCGCGTCGCGGTTCGAGGCGCGGCGGCAACTGATCACGCAGGAAGCCAACGCCATCGGCACCGCGTACCTGCGCGTCGACCTGCTGCCGGCCGACGCGCAGCCCGAGATCCGCGACATCTTCCGCAGGTACGTCGACCTGCGCGCGGTCGTGTACTCGGAGGCGGCCGACCGCGCCGCGACCGCGGCGAAGCTGGCGGAGACGGCGGCGATGCAGGAGGCGATCTGGGCGAAGGCGCTGGCCGCGGGCCGGCGGCCGGACGCGACCGCGCCGGCCACGATACTGATGCTGCCCGCGCTGAACGAGATGATCGACATCACGACCACGCGCGAGACGGCCACCCGCGACCACCCGCCCGCGATCATCTACCTGCTGCTCGTGGGGCTGAGCCTCGTCGGTTCGCTGCTGATGGGCTACGGCATGTCGGAGAACAAGCGGCAGAGCTGGCTGCACACCGTGGCCTTCTCGATCGTGCTGTCGCTGGTGGTGTACGTCATCGTCGACCTGGAGTTTCCGCGCGTGGGACTGATCCGCGTCGACGCCGCCGACCAGGTGCTGGTGGATCTACGGAAGAGCATGCGGTGACGAATTGCCTTGACTTGGTGAGCGTCGCCGCGACCTTGCGGCGCGCCCGTTTTGCCCGGCATTCGAATCGGGATTCGGCGCAACCGCGAGCCTAGGCAACCTCGAGCAGCGCCTGCGGATTCCTGGCGGCGACCATCAACAACGTGCGTGCGGCACCCGAGGGCGCGCGGCGTCCCTGCTCCCACTCCTGCAGGGTACGCACGGAGACTCCGAGCAGGGTCGCGAACGCAGCCTGCGAAAGCCCGGTACTTGCGCGGATCGCTCCCACCGATGGCACGTTGACCACGCGCCCGGCTTCGCCACGCTTGAGCTCGCGCAGGCCCCCGAGAATTTCCTGCCCGACGTTTCGCTTTGCCGCAGCCTTAGCCATCGATTTCGTTCCTGATCTGCCTAAGGACATGAGCCGGGATGCTCTCCGCAACGTTCTTCGGGTAGAGCGTAAGCATCCAGATCTGGCCCTGCCGGGTCCGCAGAAAATAGACGATCCGCAGTCCCCCACGCTTGCCGCGTCCGCCGGCTCCCCAGCGAAGCTTGCGAACGCCGCCTGAACCGCGAATGACGACTCCAGCCTCCGGATCGGCAAGCAACGTCTGCTGGAGTGCCGCGTACTCATCGTCCGACAGGTACTCGTGCACGAGCCGGGTGAACAGCTTTGTTTCGACGAAGCTGATCACGTCGCAATTATACGTCTTTGCCGTAGTCCGTCAATGACGTACTTCGTGAAGCACGGCGCGTTTGCATCCATTGGCCAACCTCCCGTTTGCAGTTTGTATACTGTCGGAACCACGGCCAGCAGCCCATTCTCCCGACGGATGACCACACAACGACCATGAGCGACGCACTGAACTACCTCGTCAAGGCCCGGCCCGAAGCGATGGGCGCGTACTTCAAGTTCCTCAAGGGCGCCGGCACGCACCTCGACCCGAAGACGCGCAACCTGATCTCGGTCATCACCAAGGTGCACGCGCAGACGGAGAACGGGTTGCGCCAGTACCTGACGCGCGCCCTGCGCGAAGGCGCGACCGCCGACGAGGTTCTCGATGCGCTGCTGATGGCGTTTCCCGCGCTGGGGCTGGCGAAGATCGTCTGGGCGGTGGACGTGATCCTCGGCATGGACCTGCCGCAGTTCCGCCTCGACCGCGAGACCGTCGCGCCGTCGTGGCACGACGTCGCGCCGCTGACCGCGGTCAAGGCGGGCAAGACCACGTACTTCGACTGCGACGGCCGCAACCTCTTCGTGTACCGCAAGGGCACCACGATCAAGGTCTACGACAGCCGCTGCCCGCACCAGGTCACGAACATCCCGCACCTGGCGCTCGCCGGGACGACGCTGACCTGCCCGAAGCACGAGTGGGCGTTCGACATCGAGTCGGGCCGCTGCATCGCCAAGGGCGACCGCCCGCTGACCGAGTTCCCGCACAAGGTCGAGCAGAAGCGGCTGCTGGCGTTCTGGTAGCGGCCGTTCCGGCAGCGGCAAAACGCCGCACCGCCGGTTGACGCACGTCAAGCGGCCGCAGCGGCGGCGGTGCAACACTGGGCACGGGCATGCGCCGCCGCCCGGGTGGGTCGGTACGGGCATCGCGCCCGCTCGGGAGACGACCCCGCCATGAAGAACATCGTGATCCTCGGCGCCGGCACCGGCGGCGCGCTGACGGCCAACCTGCTGTCGCACCGGCTCGATCTCACGCAGTGGAAGATCACGGTGATCGACCGCGCCGACCTGCACGTCTACCAGCCGGGCCTGCTGTTCCTGCCGTTCGGCATGTACGGCTATCGCGAGCTGGCCGACGTGGTGAAGCCGATCGTCGAGCCCTTGCCGCGCGGCGTCGGGTTCATCACCTCCGAGGTCCACCTGATCGACCACGAGCAGCGCGAGATCCACACCGAGCAGGGCAACATCCCCTACGACTTCCTGGTCTGCGCGCTGGGCTGCCGCACCGCCCCCGAGGAGATCGAGGGCATGGCGCCGGCGATGGGGCGCGACGTGCACACCTTCTACACGCTGGACGGCGCGCTGGCGATGCGCGAGGCGATCGCCGGGATGAAGGAGGGAAAGCTCGTCATCGACATCTGCGAGATGCCGATCAAGTGCCCGGTGGCGCCGCTCGAGTTCGCCTTCCTCGCCGACTGGCATTTCCGCGAGAAGGGCATCCGCGACCGGATCGAGATCTCGCTGGTCACGCCGTACACCGGCGCGTTCACCAAGCCCAACGCCAACCGCATCCTGTCGAAGGTCGCCGAAGAGAAGGGCATCCGCGTGGTGCCGAACTTCGCGACCTCCGCCGTCGACACCGGCCGGCGGGTGATCCGGACCTTCGACGGCCGCACCGTCGACTACGACCTGCTGTGCGCGATCCCGCCCAACCTCGGTCCCGCGGTGATCGACGGCTCGGGACTCGGCGACGGCGCCGGCTACGCGATCACCGACCCGCGGACGCTGAAGAGCCGCCAGGCCGAGCGCATCTACCTGCTGGGCGACAACACCAACGTCGCCACGTCGAAGGCCGGGTCGGTCGCGCACTTCGAGGCCGAGACCGTGGTCGAGAACCTGCTGCGCGAGATCGACGGCAAGCCGCCGCTGCAGACCTTCGACGGCCACGCCAACTGCTTCGTCGAGACCGGCCACCACAAGGCGATGCTGCTCGACTTCAACTACGACATCGAGCCGCTCGAGGGCTCGTTCCCGCTGCCGCTCGCGGGTCCCTTCTCGCTGCTCGAGGAGAGCCACCTCAACCACCTGGGCAAGCTGGCGTTCAAGTGGGTGTACTGGAACATGCTGCTGCCGGGTCACCTGCCCAACGTGCCGC
>CAWEPB010000011.1:0-37831 GCA_963810815.1 uncultured beta proteobacterium
CCGATCCCCAGCGCGATGCCCAGCGCGACGATGACGCCGACCTGCAGCAGGTAATGCCGCATCAGCGCGCCGTTCGCGTAGCCCAGCGCCTTCAGCGCCGCGATCTGCTCGCGCTGCGTGGCGACCTGGCGGCCGAGGACCACGTTGAGCAGGAAGGCGGCGACGGCGAGGAAGATCGTCGGGATCACCGTCCCGGTGACCTTCCACTGGTTGATTTCCTGGGCGAGGATCCGGTGCGAGAGCTGCTCGTCGCGCCCGTGCGCGTTGAGGCCGCCCCAGGGCTCGAGCAGCGCGTCGAGCGCCGCGATCACGGCGCGCTCCGACGCGCCCGGGGCGAGGCGCAGCGTCACGTGGTTGAACGCTCCCTCCATGTCGTACGCGGTTGCGAGGCGCTCGCGGTCCACCCAGAACACGCCGAAATTGCGGTCGTCGGGGAAGGCGCCGCCCGACGTCGCGAAGATGTACTCGGGGGAGAGGCCGACGCCGACGATCGACAGCGTCTCGCGCCGGCCGTTGAGCAGCGCGCCGACCGTGTCCCCGGGGGCGAGCCCGCGCGCCGCCGCGAAGCCCTCGGACACGACCGCCTCGCCCGCCCGGCCCGGCTCGGGCGCGCGGCCGCGGCGGATGACCAGCCGGTTGAGCCGCGACGGTCCGTCGGCCGGCAGCCCGATCATCCTGCCGATCACCGGCTCGGCGACGCCGGCCACGTCGATCGTCGCGTCGAACGCCACCGTGGCCTCGGCGTCGCTCACGCCCGGGATCTCGGCCAGCCGCCGCTCGATCGCGCGCGGCGCGCGCTTCAGGTCGGCGAACACGTCGGCGAAGCGCGCGCTCTCGTAGAACGAGTCGCGCGCATCGACCAGCGACACGTAGGTGGCGAGCGACCCCGCGAAACCGGCGACGGCGCTGCCGACGACCAGCGCGACGGTGACGACCTGGCTGCGGAGGAGCCAGAGGTCGCGCAGCAGCTTGCGGTCGAGCGCCTTCACCAGGACAGCTCCGACGGAGTGAGGCGGCGCGCGTTGACGTCGATGCCGGCGATGTGGCCGTCGGCGAGGCGCAGCACCCGGTCCGCCATGCCCGCGATCGACGCGTTGTGCGTGATGACGACCGCCGTGGTCCCGAGCTCGACGTTGATCCGGGCGATCGCCTCCAGCACGACCTTCCCGGTCACGTAGTCGAGCGCCCCCGTCGGCTCGTCGCAGAGCAGCACGTCGGGTCGCTTGGCGATGGCCCGCGCGATCGCCACCCGCTGCTGCTCGCCACCGGAGAGCTGCGACGGGAAGTGATCGGCCCGCGGCGCGAGCCCGACCCGGGCGATCGCCTCGTCGGCGCTCATCGGATTCTTCGCGATGTCGGTGACGAGCGCGACGTTCTCGCGCACCGTGAGGCTCGGAATCAGGTTGTAGAACTGGAACACGAAGCCGACGTGCTCGCGGCGGTAGCGGGTGAGCTCGGCCTCGCCGGCGGTGGCGAGGTTGTGGTCGCGCCAGTACGCCTCGCCGGTGGTCGGCGTGTCCAGTCCGCCGAGGATGTTGAGCAGCGTCGACTTGCCGCTGCCGGAGGGTCCGAGCAGGACGACGAATTCGCCCTCGCGGATCTCCAGCGACAGGTCGGTCAGCGCGTGGACCTCGACCTCGCCCATCCGGTAGGTCTTGCCGAGACCCCGGGCGACGAACACGAGCGGCTTCGGGTCGGTCATCACGACCTCAGCGGCGGGTCACGCCGCGGTTGCTCGGGCGGCGGACGAGCCGCCGGCCCCGTCCCGCACCGCCCGTTCCGGCGCGCGCTCGACGCTGGCGCCCCTGCCTGCGCCCGGGCGCGCGCCGATCGCGGCCGGCGCTACTTCCAGCCGATCGCCACCATCTTCCGGCGCATGAACGCGATCTGCGTGGCCAGCGGCAGGTTCTTCGGGCAGACGTCGTGGCAGGCGAGCAGCGACATGCAGCCGAAGACGCCCTGGTCGTCGCCGATCAGCTCGTAGAAGTCGTCGTCGGTGCGCTTGTCGCGCGGGATCGATGCTGAACCGGGCGACGCGGTTCAGCCCGACGGCGCCGACGAAGTCCTGGCGCATCCGCGCGGTGCCGCAGGCGGCCACGCAACAGCCGCACTCGATGCAGCGGTCGAGCTCGTAGATCTGGTCGGCGAGCGCGGGCTCCATCCGCTCTTCCAGCCGGTCGATGTCGCGGTCCGGGTCCTTCGGATGCAGCCAGCCCTCGAGCCGCTCGCTCATCCCGCGCATCCACTTGCCGGTGTTCACCGACAGGTCGCCGATCAGCTCGAAGAACGGCAGCGGCGCCAGCGTGATGTCGGCGTCGAGGTTCTTGGTCAGCGTCCGGCAGGCCAGCGTCGGACGGCCGTTGATCAGCATGCCGCAGCTCCCGCAGATCCCGGCGCGGCAGACGAAGTCGAACTGCAGCGACGGATCCTGCTTCTCCTTGATCTCGTTCAGCGCGATGAACAGCGTCATGCCGTCGGCTTCCTCGAGATCGTAGGTCTGCAGGTTCGGCACGCTGGCCCGGTCCTGCGGGTTGTAGCGCAGGATGTGGAACCTGAGCTTGCGGTGGACGGCGTTGGCGCCGGCGACCGGCTTGGGTGCTTGCACGGCGACTTCGCTCATTTGGCGGCCTCGTTCGGGAACATCTCGTCGATGCGTTCGTTGCGCCCGCGGAAGCGCTCGGGCAGCAGCCGCGCGTACGGCAGCAGCGCCTCCTGCACGGCAAAGCGCGGGGAACCGGCGAGCTTCTGCTTCAGCGCCTCGACCTCGGCGGCGCGCTTCGGCGTGTCCGGGTGGTCGATGTAGTCCTTGGCGCCGTAACCGCGCCAGCCGGGCGGCAGCTCCATCTTCATCACGTCGAGCGGCTCGTAGCCGAGCGTCGGCAGGCTGTCGTTCGGGTTCTTCCAGGTGGCCAGCGTCCGCTTCAGCCATTCGGCGTCGTTGCGGCGCGGATAGTCCTGCCGGAAGTGCGCGCCGCGGCTCTCGGTGCGGGTGTTGGCGCCATGGGCGACGGTGAGGGCCACCTTGAGCATCTTCTGCACGCGGTACGCGGTGACGAGTTCCGGGTTGGCGCCGCGGGCCTTGTAGCGAAGGCCGATGTTGCGGCTGCGGAGCAGCAGCTGCTCCAGCTCGTCGACCGCCGACTTCAGGTCCTCGCCGCGGCGGAAGATGCCGACCTTCGCGGTCATGATCTCCTGCATCCGCTGCTTCAGCGCGTCGCCGCTCTCGGTGCCGGGGCCGTCGATCAGCAGGTCCAGCTTCGCCTGCTCGGCCCGGAGGAACTCGTGGACGAGGCCGGTCGGGATGTCGACGTCGTTGGCGGCCTTGTCGCAGAAGTCGGCGATGAACTCGCCGACGATCATGCCGGCGACGACGGTCTCGGCGACCGAGTTGCCGCCCAGGCGGTTGAAGCCGTGCATGTCCCAGCACGCCGCCTCGCCCGCCGCGAACAGGCCCTTCAGCGTGGGACTCTCGCCGGTGAAGTCGGTGCGCACGCCGCCCATCGTGTAGTGCTGCGCCGGCCGGACCGGGATCCAGTCCTTCACCGGGTCGACCCCCATGAAGTGGTGGCAGATCTCGTAGACCTCGCGCAGGTTGTGCTTGATGTGCTTCTCGCCGAGCAGCGTGATGTCGAGCCAGATGTGGTCGCCGAAACGGCTCTTCACCCCCTTGCCCTTGGCGATGTGCTCCTCCATCCGCCGCGACACGACGTCGCGCGAGGCGAGCTCCTTCTTCTCGGGCTCGTAGTCGGGCATGAAGCGGTGGCCGTCGACGTCCTTCAGCAGGCCCCCGTCGCCGCGGCAGCCCTCGGTGACCAGGATGCCGGCCGGGAAGATGCCGGTCGGGTGGAACTGGATCGCTTCCATGTTCCCGAGGGTGGCGACGCCGGTCTCGAGCGCGATCGCCGCGCCGATGCCTTCGCAGATGACCGCGTTGGTGGTCACGCGGTAGAGGCGCCCCGCCCCGCCCGCGGCGATCGCGGTCGCCTTCGCCACGTACGCGGAGAGCTCGCCGGTCACGAGGTCGCGGACGATCGCGCCGTAGCAGCGGCCCGCGTCGTGGATCAGCGCGATCGCCTCGGTCCGTTCGTGGACCGGGATCCTGGCGCCGATCGCCTGGTCGCTCATCGTCTGCAGCATCGCGTGGCCGGTGCCGTCGGAGACGTAGCAGGTGCGCCACTTCTTGGTGCCGCCGAAGTCGCGCTGCGCGACCAGGCCCTGGGCCTCGGCGCGCTCGGTGATCGTGACCTTCTGGCTGTTGATGATCACCTGCCGGTCGCCCTGCTGCACGCGGCTCCAGGGCAGGCCCCAGGCCGCCAGCTCGCGCACCGCCTTGGGTGCCGTGTTGACGAACATCCGCACGACGTCCTGGTCGGCGCCCCAGTCGCTGCCGCGGACCGTGTCCTCGAAGTGGACGTCCTCGTTGTCGCCCTGCCCCTTGATGACGTTGCCCAGCGATGCCTGCATCCCGCCCTGCGCCGCCGCCGAATGCGACCGCTTGGGCGGGACCAGCGAGAGGATGATGACGTCGTGGCCGCGGCGCTTGGCGCCGATGGCGATGCGCAGGCCCGCGAGCCCGCCGCCGATGACCAGCACGTCGGTGTAGACGATCTTCATTTGGCAACCCCCGGAGCGTTCTGCAGCCATGTCGGCACGTAGTGCTGCCCGTAGTTCGGCGCATGCTCGATGCCGATCTTGATGTACGCGGCCAGCGTGGCGACGCCCAGCACGAGGAAGAACACCGTCAGCGCCCACTTCAGCGCCTTCAGCCGCCGACGCGTGGCGCCGGGATCGGGCCCGGCGAACCAGCCCCACTTCACCGCCAGCCGGTACAGGCCGATGCCGCCGTGCAATTCGACGGCGAGCAGCAGCAGGATGTAGAGCGGCCAGAGGCGCTCGGTCCAGACGCGGTCGGCCGACTCGAACGGCCCGATCAGGTGCGGCCGGGTCAGCATCAGGTAGAGGTGGACCGACGCGAGGAAGAACAGCGCGAAGCCGGTGTAGACCTGCCAGATCCACAGCGTGGTGTCGCCATGGTCGATCAGCTTCTGGTGGTCGCGGAACAGCTTGTACTGCCGGTAGTTGATCGGGAACTTGCGCACCGCCAGCAGCGCGTGACCGACGAAGAGCGCGATCACCGTGGCGACGACGAACGAGACGATGATCGGGTACGCCCGGCCGAAGATGAAGTACCCCTCGAACATCTTGGTGATCGTCCACATCGCGTCCTTGCTGATCAGGATCGACGAGACGAAGAACATGTGGCCCCACATGAACAGGGCCAGCACCAGCCCGGACGCGCTTTGCAGCCAGTCGAGGCGCGCCGGCCATCGGCTCTTCCTGGCCGCGTCGGACAGGCCGACGCCGGCGACGATGTCTGCATGGGTGTTCATCGACAGGACTCCTTGAGCGTGCATCCGTCCGCGGTGCGCGGAGGAACCAGGGGGAATTGTCGGCTTTCGCGGTCCGCGCCCGTTGACTTGCGTCAACCGGACCCGCGGCCATGACCCGGCTGCGGCCGCCCGCAGCGCAGCATTTTCGGTCGGGGAAACGGGACGGGCCCGGTCCGGGGGCCGGCGTGCGTGTCTCTTGACCTTGATCAAGGGGGCCGGGCGCCACTCGCGGAGTATCAGCATCCGGCGCCGTCCGCCACGGGCGGTCGCCGCGCATTCCGGAGGATTCGATGTTCCAGGTTCGCATTCACGGCCGCGGGGGCCAGGGCGTGGTTTCGGGCGCCGAGCTGCTCGCGGTCGCCGCGTTCTACGAGGGCCGCTTCGCGCAGGCGTTTCCGAGCTTCGGCTCCGAGCGGATGGGCGCGCCGGTGATGGCGTTCTGCCGGATCGACGACCGCGAGATACGGCTGCGCGAGCCGGTGATGAACCCCGACGCGCTGATCGTCCAGGACCCGACGCTGCTGCAGTCGGTGGACCTGTTCAGCGGGCTGGGGCGCGAGGGTTACATCATCATCAACTCGGCGCGCGGGTTCGACGACCTCGGCCTCGGGGAGTTCGCCCGCGGGTTCCGGGCGTCCCGCCTGGCGACGCTGCCGGCGACGGAGATCGCGATCAAGCACGTGCGCCGCCCGGTGCCCAACGTCCCGCTGCTCGCCGGCTTCGCCGCGATCAGCGGCCAGATCCGGCTGGACTCGCTGGTCGCGGCGATCCGCGCCAAGTTCCCGGCGACGGTGGCGGAGCCCAACGTCGCCGCCGCGGCCGAGGCGTACGCGCTGGCGACCAAGGCGAAGGAGGCCCTCCATGCTTAAGCAGATCGAAGGTTCCGTCGCGGTCGCCGAGGCCATCGCGCTCTGCCGCCCGCAGGTGATCTGCGCCTACCCGATCACGCCGCAGACGCACATCGTCGAGGGCCTGGGCGAGATGGTGAAGGCCGGCGAGCTGCCCGGCTGCGCGTTCATCAACGTCGAGAGCGAGTTCGCGGCGCTGTCGGTGGCGATCGGCTCGTCGGCAGCCGGCGCCCGGACCTACACCGCCACGTCGAGCCAGGGCCTGCTGTTCATGGCCGAGGCCGTCTACAACGCCTCCGGGCTGGGCCTGCCGATCGTCATGACCATCGGCAACCGGGCGATCGGCGCGCCGATCAACATCTGGAACGACCACTCGGATTCGATGTCGATGCGCGACGCCGGCTGGATCCAGCTCTTCGCCGAAACCAACCAGGAGGCGCTCGACCTGCACATCCAGGCCTTCCGCCTGGCCGAGGAGCTTTCCTGCCCGGTGATGGTGTGCATGGACGGCTTCATCCTCACGCACGCGGTCGAGCGCGTCGACATGCCGACGCAGGCGCAGGTCGACGCGTACCTGCCGCCGTTCGAGCCGCGGCAGGTGCTCGACCCCGCCGAACCGGTGACCATCGGCGCGATGGTCGGCCCGGAGGCCTTCACCGAGGTCCGCTACCTCGCGCATCACAAGCAGCTGAAGGCGCTGACGCTGATTCCGCAGCTCGCCGCGCAGTTCGAGGCGCAGTTCGGCCGCAAGTCGGGCGGCCTGATCCGCCCGTACCGCACCGAGGGCGCCGAGACGATCGTCGTCGCGCTGGGGTCGGTCAACGGCACCGTGCAGGAAGTCGTCGACGACATGCGGGCCGAAGGCGTGCCGATCGGCTCCGTGGGCATCGGCTCGTTCCGGCCGTTCCCGCTGGCGGCGCTGCGCGAGGTGCTGCAGGGCGCGAAGCGCGTCGTCGTGCTGGAGAAGTGCCTGGCCGTCGGGCTGGGCGGCATCGTTTCCGACGGCGTGCGCAAGAGCCTGTCGGGCATCCAGCTCCGGGGCTACACGGTGATCGCGGGCCTGGGCGGCCGCGCGATCACGCGCACCTCGCTCAAGCAGCTGTTCGAGGACGCCGGCAACGACGAGCTCGAGCAGGTGACCTTCCTCGACCTCAACGCCGAGGTCGTCGCGAACGAGCTCGAGCGCGAAGCCGAGGCGCGCCGCACCGGCCCGACCGCCGAGTCGATCCTGAAACGCATCGGCGCCGTCGGTTCGCGGATCGGCTGACCCAACGGCACGCAGGGGGAAGACGGATGGAACGCACCACAGTCAAGTTCTACCAGACCGGGACCTTCACGGTCGGCAACCGGCTGCTCGCGCCGCACGAGCGCAGCGTCCAGTCGGACCGGACACGGACGAACTCGCTCAACTCCGGCCACCGCGCCTGCCAGGGCTGCGGCGAGGCGCTGGGCGCGCGCTACGCGATCGACGCGGCGATGCGCGCGACGAACAACCAGCTCATCGCCGTCAACGCGACCGGCTGCCTCGAGGTGTTCTCGACGCCCTACCCGGAGACGTCGTGGCAGATTCCCTGGATCCACTCGCTGTTCGGCAACGCCGCGGCGGTGGCCTCCGGCGTCGCCGCGGCGATGCACGTGCAGGGCCGCACCGACATCCGCGTGGTCGCGCAGGGCGGCGACGGCGGCACCACCGACATCGGCTTCGGCTGCCTGTCGGGGATGTTCGAGCGCAACGACGACGTGCTGTACATCTGCTACGACAACGAAGCCTACATGAACACCGGCATCCAGCGCTCCAGCGCCACCCCGGGCGCGGCGCGGACCGCGACGACCCCGGCGGTCGGCGGCGAGCCGGGCAACCCGTTCGGCACCGGGAAGAACGTCCCGCGCATCGCGATGGCGCACGGCATCCCCTATGTCGCGACCGCCAGCGTCGCCGACCTGCGCGACCTCGAGGCCAAGGTCACCCGGGCGATGGAGTTCCGCGGCGCGCGGTACGTGCACATCCACGTGCCGTGCCCGCTGGGCTGGGGCAGCGTGCCCGCCGACACGATCCGGATCGCGCGGCTGGCCGTCGAGAGCGGGCTGTTCCCGCTGTTCGAGGCGGTGAACGGCCGCGTCACCGAGGCGACGAAGCTCCGCCGGCCGGTGCCGGTCACCGAGTACCTGCGGCTGCAGAAGCGGTTCGCCCACCTGTTCGGCGCCAAGCCGGACGAAGCCCGGCTCGCGCTGATCCAGGCGATCGCCGATCGCAACATTCTCGAATTCGGGCTCGTCGACGCGCCCGGTCAGTCGGACAGCCCGCAGGGCGTGCCCGCCTGACGACCCCAGACGGCGCCGGCGCGGCGCGCGGGGCGACATCGCCCGCGCGACGCGACCGGCGCCCGCCCCAGGAGGCCCGGAAACGATGGACAAGCCGTTCGCAATCACCCTCGATGTCGGCAGCTCGCTGGCCAACAAGACCGGCAGCTGGCGCACGCTGCGCCCGGTCTACGTCGACCGCCTGCCGCCGTGCAACCACGCCTGCCCGGCCGGCGAGGACGTGCAGGGCTGGCTCTACCACGCCGAGGGCGGCGACTACGAAGCCGCGTGGCGCGCGCTGACCGAGAACAACCCGCTGCCGGCGATCATGGGCCGGGTCTGCTACCACCCCTGCGAAGGGGCCTGCAACCGGGGCCAGCTCGACGAGGCCGTGGGCATCAACGCCGTCGAGCGCTTCCTCGGCGACGAAGCGCTGCGCCGCGGCTGGAAATTCGCGCCCCCGCCGGCCGAAACGGGCAAGCGGGTGCTGGTCGTCGGCGCCGGGCCCTCGGGGCTGTCGGCCGCGTACCACCTGCGCCGGCTCGGCCACGCGGTGACCATCGTCGAGGCGGGGCCCGTCCCGGGCGGCATGATGCGCTTCGGCATCCCGAAGTACCGGCTGCCGCGGGACGTGCTCGACGCCGAGGTGCAGCGCATCCTGGACATGGGCGTCAGGCTGGAGCTCGACCGCAAGGTCGCCGACCTGAAGGCCGACATGGCCGCCGGCGGCTACGACGCGGCGTTCCTCGCCGTCGGCGCGCACATCGCCAAGCGCGCCTACATCCCCGCGGGCGAGGCGGCGCGGATGCTCGACGCCGTCTCGCTGCTGCGCGACATGGAAACCGGCGAGAAGCCGATGCTGGGCCGCCGCGTCGTCGTCTACGGCGGCGGCAACACCGCCTTCGACGTCGCGCGCACCGCCAAGCGCCTCGGCGCCAGCGAGGCGATCATCGTCTACCGCCGCACCCGCGAGAAGATGCCCGCGCACGAATCGGAACTCGAGGAGGCGCTGCAGGAAGGCGTGCTCGTCAAGTGGCTGTCGACGATCAAGCGGATGGGCGACGAGGGGACCATCACCGTCGAGAAGATGGCGCTGGATGCCAAGGGCTTCCCCCAGCCGACCGGCGAGTTCGAGACGCTCGAGGCCGATTCGCTGGTCCTGGCGCTGGGGCAGGACGTCGACCTGTCGCTGCTCGACGGCGTGCCGGGGCTGGAAATCGCCGACGGCGTGGTCAAGGTCGGCCCGAACATGATGACCGGCCACGCCGGCATCTTCGCCGGCGGCGACATGGTGCCGTCGGAGCGCACGGTCACCGTCGCGGTCGGCCACGGCAAGAAGGCGGCCCGGCACATCGACGCCTGGCTGCGCGGCACCGCCTACACGGCGCCGGAGAAGCACGAGGCGGCCGCGTTCGACCGGCTCAATCCCTGGTACTACGCCGACGCGCCGAAAACGGTGCGGCCGCAGCTCGACCTCGCCCGCCGGACCTCGACGTTCGACGAGGTGCAGGGCGGCCTCGACGAGACCAACGCACTGTTCGAGGCGCGCCGCTGCCTGTCCTGCGGCAACTGCTTCGAGTGCGACAACTGCTACGGCGTCTGCCCGGACAACGCGGTGAAGAAGCTGGGCCCGGGCAAGCGCTACGCCTTCGACTACGACTACTGCAAGGGTTGCGGCATCTGCGTGTCCGAGTGTCCCTGCGGCGCGATCAAGATGGTGCCCGAGAACATCTGAGCCGGCCGCCCCGGGCCGACCGGCCCGCGGCGCGCCGCCCGACGAACAACAGGAGGAGGATTTCATGGCAACGAGCAACTCGGAGGCCGGCACCCGGCCGCAGCCGGCGAAGCCCATTCCGGCGTGGTTTCCGCGCGGCGTCGCGCTGCTGCGCGAACCGACGCTGAACAAGGGCACGTCGTTCACCGCGGCGGAGCGCGCCGCGCTGGGCCTGCACGGCCTGCTGCCGCCGCGGGTGATGACGCAGGAGGGGCAGGTCGCCCGCATCCTCGAGAACTTCCGCCGGCTCGCCAACCCGCTCGACAAGTACATCATGCTGGAGGCGCTGCAGGACCGGAACGAGGCGCTGTTCTACCGGGTGATCACCGACTATCCGGACGAGATGATGCCGATCATCTACACGCCGACGGTGGGCCTCGCCTGCCAGGAGTTCGGCCACATCTTCCGCCGCCCGCGCGGCATCTTCATCAGCGCGGACGACCGCGGCAAGGTCGCGCAGGTGCTGCGCAACTGGCCGCAGCGCGACGTGGCGATGATCGTCGTCACCGACGGCGAGCGCATCCTCGGCCTGGGCGACCTGGGGTCCAACGGCATGGGCATCCCGATCGGCAAGCTGTCGCTGTACTCGGCCTGCGCCGGCATCGATCCCGCCTCCTGCCTGCCGGTGATGCTCGACGTCGGCACCAACAACGAGACGCTGCAGCAGGATCCGCTCTACCTCGGCCTGCCGCGGCCGCGGCTCACCGGCGCCGCGTACGACGAACTCGTCGACGAGTTCATCGCGGCGACGCAGGAAGTCTTTCCCGGCGTGATCGTCCAGTTCGAGGACTTCGCCAACCACAACGCGTTCCGGCTGCTCGCCAAGTACCGCGACCGGATCTGCACGTTCAACGACGACATCCAGGGCACCGCGTCGGTCGCGGTCGCCGGCATCTACTCGGCGCTGCGCGTGACCGGCAAGCCGATGTCGGCGCAGACCTTCCTCTGCCTCGGGGCCGGCGAGGCCGCGACGGGGATCTCGGACCTCCTCGTCAGCGCGATGGTCGCCGACGGGCTCACCGAAAGTGCGGCCCGCCAGCGCTGCTGGCTCGTCGACTCGAAGGGCCTGGTGGTGAAGAGCCGCGGCGGCCTGGCGGAGCACAAGCTGCCGTACGCGCACGACCACGCCCCGGTCGCCGATTTCGCGTCCGCGGTCAAGGCGCTCAAGCCCACGGCGATCATCGGCGTGGCCGCGTCGGCGAAGGCCTTCACGCGCGAGGTCGTCACCACCATGGCCGCGCTGAACCAGCACCCGATCATCTTCGCGCTGTCGAACCCGACCTCGAAGACCGAGTGCACCCCCGCCGAGGCCTACGAATGGAGCGAAGGCCGGGCGCTGTACGCGTCGGGGAGCCCGTTCGACCCGATCACCTGGAACGGCAAGCGCTTCGTGACGCGGCAGGGCAACAATTCGTACATCTTCCCCGGAGTGGGCCTGGGCGCGATCGCCGTCCGCGCCAGGCGCATCACCGACGCGATGTTCATGGCGGCGGCGCGCACGCTGGCGTCGACGGTGACCGAGTCCGATCTCGCGCAGGGCAGCCTCTACCCGCCGCTGTCCGACGTGCGCCGCGTATCGGCCCGGATCGCCGCGGCCGTGGCCGAGGTCGCGTACGCCGGAGGCCTGGCGCAGGTCGAGCGTCCGGCGGACCTGCTGGAGTACGTGCAGAGCCACATGTACGACCCGCGCTACCCGATGTACGCGTAGCGCCGCTCACGGCATTCCCTTCGCCCCCCGCCCGGCGTCGTTCCGTTGGCCGCTCGTTGGCCGCTCGTTGGCCGCTCGTTGCCCGCGCGTTGCCCGCTCGTTGCCCGAACCCTCCCCGACCGCCCCCTCCCGAACGGGGGCGCACGCGGGCCGTTGCGCGCGCGCAACGCGGGGAAGGTTGTGCGCGCGCAACTTATTCGGGCGCGGCACCGTGGTGACGGGCAGGAGTGTTGACGTGCGTCAAAGGGTCTCGGCTCCCGTTGGGAAAGTATGTGCCAACCCCGATCGAGGGTCCCCGGCGCCACGCGGCGACACCCCGCGCATCGACGCCGGAACACCCGAGCCAGGGCTCACCTCCCCCATGCCCACCAAGCGCACCGCCTCGCGACGCAGCCCTCCCCGTGACACCGGGCGGGCGCCCTCGCCCCGCCGCGCCTGATCCATGAGCCCCTACGTCGTCTTCCTCCTGTACATGATGGCGATCCTCGGCTTCGTCGCGACGATGCTGATCCTCAACGCCGTCCTGGGACCGAAGCCCGCGATGACCGCGGCCAAGCTCGAACCGTTCGAGTGCGGCGCGACGCCGGTGGACCGGCGCAACGTCAAGGCCGTCCCGATCAAGTACTACGCCGTCGCCATCGTGTTCATCCTGTTCGACCTCGAGACGGTGTTCCTGTTCATCTGGGCGCTCGGCGCCCAGCCGCTGACGGGATTCATGCTCGTCACGTTCGGCCTGTTCGTCTTCCTGCTGATCCTGATCATGCTGTACGTCTACAAGATGAAGCTGATCGAAGGGGTGGCCGAATAGCCATGGACGCGAAGACGATCCCCATCGCCCCCGTCGGCGGCAGCAAGTCGGCGGCGTTCGAGTACCTGACGACCAAGAAGGACGAGCTCGTCGGCTGGGCGCGCAAGTTCTCGCTGTTTCCCTACCCGTTCGTCACCGCCTGCTGCGCGATGGAGTTCATGGCGGTGAGCTCCACGCCCTACGACACCGACCGCTTCGGCGCCGCGCTGCCGCGCTTCTCGCCGCGCCAGGCCGACCTGCTGATGGTCGTCGGCACGATCAACCACAAGCAGGCGCCGATCCTGCTCAAGGTCTACGAGCAGATGTGCGAGCCGAAGTGGGTGATGGCGTTCGGGGCCTGCGCCACCAGCGGCGGCTTCTACCAGAACTACGCGGCGCTCGCCGGCATCGACCGCGTCCTCCCCGTCGACGTCTACGTGCCCGGCTGCCCGCCGCGGCCCGAGACGGTGATCGACGCGATCATGCAGCTGCAGGACCGGATCGCCCGCGACCGGCACCCGATCATCACGCGGAACTTCTGACGTGGCCGACCACACCCTCGACGGCATCGCGGAGCGCCTGGCGGCCCTGGGTGCGACGCCCTGCGAGCAGCCGGCCGCCGACGGCGTGCTCGCGTTCGCTCTGCCGCCGGAATCGGTGAAGGCCGCCGCGCAGGCGCTGAAGGGCGAGCTGGGGTTCGACCTGCTGCTCGACGTGACCGCGGTCGACTGGCTCGGGCAGACGCCGCGCTTCGAGGTCGTCTGGCACTTCTGGTCGACGACCCGGCACCGGCGGGTGCGGCTGAAGGCGCGCGTCGGCGGCGACGACCCGGCGGTCGACTCGCTGTCCCGCGTCTACGGTTCGGCGGGACTGATGGAGCGCGAGTGCCACGAGATGTACGGCATCGGCTTCCGCGGCAACGACGACCTGCGGCCGATCCTGCTGTACGAGGGCTTCGTCGGCCACCCGCTGCGCAAGGACTACCCCAAGGGCCGCGAGCAGCCGCTGGTGCCGTACCGCGCGTCGCGCGACGCGCCGGCCCCCTCGGCCGAGGGCCTGCCGAACCCGATCCGGCCGGCATTCACCGCGTCCTCGCGCGAGGACACGGTGATCGTCAACATCGGCCCGTCGCACCCCGCCACGCACGGCACGATCCAGATCGTCGCCGAGCTCGACGGCGAGAAGGTGGTCCGCACCGACGTCCACTGCGGCTACCTGCACCGCGGCTTCGAGAAGGAGTGCGAGGACCACACCTGGCACAACCTGATTCCCTACGTCGACCGCCTGAACTACTGCTCGGCGCTGATCAACGACTTCGCCTGGTGCGAGGCGGTCGAGAAGATGATGGGCATCGAGATCACGCCGCGCTGCCGCTACCTGCGCACGCTGCTGTCCGAGTACTCGCGCGTCGCCGACCACCTCACCTGCATCGCCGCGTCGCTGATGGAGCTGGGGGCGATGACCGCCTTCCTGTACCTGGTGACGATCCGCGACTACGTCTACGAGCACCTGGCCGACCTGACCGGCGCGCGCGTCACCTACTCGTTCGGGCGCATCGGCGGCCTCGCCCGCGACCTGCCCGACGGCTGGCTCGACCGGCTGGCGGTGATCCTCGACCAGTACGACACGTTCGTCGGCCGCGTGCACGGGCTGGTCGACCGCAACCGCATCTTCATCGACCGCATGCGCAACGTCGGCGTGCTGACGCAGGCCGACGCCATCGACTGGGGCTACACCGGCCCGATCCTGCGCTCGACCGGCGCGCCGCGCGACCTGCGCAAGGACGCGCCGTACCTCGCCTACGCCGAGCTCGACTTCGACGTGCCCGTCGGCATCAACGGCGACAACTACGACCGTTACTACGTCCGGATGCGCGAGATGGACGAGTCGATCGACATGATCCGCCAGATCGTCGCGATGCTGCCGGCCGGCCCGGTCTGCGTCGACGACCGCCGCTGCAGCTTCCCCGACAAGGCGCTGGTGTACGGCGAGATCGAGTCGCTGATCAACCACTTCAAGCTGGTGATGGACGGGCCGGTGGTGCCTGCCGGCGACGCCTACACGGCGCACGAAGGCGCCAACGGCGAGCTCGGCTTCTACACCGTCAGCACCGGCACCGGCACGCCGTACAAGGTGCACGTGCGCGCGCCGAGCTTCGTCCACATGGGCGGCGTGCACCGGCTGCTCGACGGCTACCAGCTCGCCGACATCATTCCCACGTTCGGGTCGATCAACATGATCGGCGGCGAGTGTGACCGATGAGCGATCGATGACCGACCGATGAAGCACCTGATCCCCGAATTCGAGCAGTGGAAGAAGCGCTACCCGGCGGGGTTCGAGTCGTCGCTGGTGCTGCCCTGCCTCCGGCGGATCCAGGAGGACCGCGGGTACGTCGCCGACAGCGACATCGAGGAGCTGATGGCGTACCTGGGCGTGCCGCGGATCCAGGTCGAGGAAGTGCTGTCCTACTACACGCAGCTGCGCCGCCGCCCCATCGGCCGCTGGCACCTGCAGGCCTGCCGCAACGTGAGCTGCTCGATGCGCGGCGCCGAGCGCGTCGTCGACCACCTGTCGCGCCGCCTGGGCATCGCGCCGGGACAGACGACGGCCGACGGCCGCTTCACGCTCAGCGTCGTCGAGTGCCTGGGCTCCTGCGGGACCGCGCCCGTCGTCATGCTCAACGACGCGTACCACGAGAACATGAGCTCCGAGCGGCTCGACGCGCTGATCGATGGGCTCGACTGACATGCCCGGCACCCAGCTCATCATGAATTTCCCGGTGACGGCCACGTCGCACCTGCTGGCCGACTACCGCGCGCGCGGCGGCTACGAGGCGCTCCGGAAGGCGCTGTCGTCGATGACGCCGACCGAAGTGACCAAGGAGGTCACGGCGTCGGGCCTGCTGGGCCATGGCGGCGCCGCGTTCCCCGTCGGCCGCAAGTGGGCGGTGGTCAAGCTCGACGACGGCCAGCCGCACTACCTGTGCGCCAACGCCGACGAAGGCGAGCCGGGCACGTTCAAGGACCGCTGGGTCCTCGAGCACGCGCCGCACCTGCTGATCGAGTCGATGCTGATCGCCTCGTACGCGCTGCAGGTCCGCAACGCCTTCGTCTACATCCGCGGCGAGTTCGACCTGCCGTACCGCCGGCTGCAGGCGGCGATCGAGGAGGCCTACGCGGCCGGACTGCTCGGCGAGCGCATCCTGGGCACCGACCTCTGCTGCGACATCGTCGTCTACCGCGGCGCCGGCTCGTACGTCTGCGGCGAGGCGTCGGGGCTCATCACCTCGATCGAAGGGCGCAAGCCGTATCCGCGCAACCGGCCGCCGCGGCTGACCGTCCGCGGCCTCTACCAGCGCCCGACCGTCATCAACAACGTCGAGACGCTCGCCAACGTCGCCGGCATCATCGCCAATGGCGCCGAGGCGTTCCGCAAGGTCGGCACCGCGAAGAGCCCCGGCACCCAGCTGGTGTCGATTTCCGGCCACCTCGTCCGCCCCGGCGTGTACGAGGTCGAGTACGGCTACCCGCTGGCGAAGTTCATCTACGAGGACTGCGGCGGCGTTCCCGGGGGCCGCGCGGTCAAGTGCATCGTCCCCGGCGGAATCTCGACCAAGGTGCTGACCGGGCCCGAGCTCGCGCCGCTCACCTACGACCACGCGTCGTTCGCCGGCGCCGGCTCGTCGCTGGGCTCCGGCGGCATGATCGTCATCGGCGAGGGCACCTGCATGGTGCGGCTGCTGCAGGTCGCGCTGCGGTTCTACCACCACGAGTCCTGCGGCCAGTGCACGCCCTGCCGCGAGGGGATGGGCTGGCTGCACCGGATCATCGACCGCATCGTCGCCGGCGAGGGCCGCCCGGAGGACATCGACCGGATGGTGGCGATCTCGCGCGCCAACGACGGCACGACGATCTGCGGCATGGGCGACGCCGCCGGCTACGCGACGATCGGCATCATCGACAAGTTCCGCGACGAGTTCGAGTACTGGATCGAGCACAAGCGCTCGAAGTGCGACGGCGTGCTCGAGGTCGGCCATGCCTGAGATCTTCATCAACGGCCGGGCGATCATGGCCGAGGACGGGCAGACCGTGCTCGAGGCGGCGCGCGCGCACGGCATCTTCATCCCCTACTTCTGCTGGCACCCGTCGCTGTCGATCGCCGGCAACTGCCGCATCTGCGTGGTCGAGGTCGAGGACCCGAAGAGCGGCGGCTGGATGGAGATCGCCTGCAACATGCCGGTCACCGCGGGAATGCGCGTCAACACCGACTCCGAGCCGGTGCGCGCGCGGCGCAAGCAGACGCTCGAGCTGATCACGCTCAACCACCCGGTGGACTGCGGCATCTGCGACAAGGCCGGCGAGTGCATGCTGCAGGATCACCACTACGCCTACAACGGCGCGCCGTCGGCGTCGCGCGACCCGAAGGTGCACGCGACCAAGTTCTACCCGCTGTCGGAGCGGATCACCCTCGACAACGAGCGGTGCATCCTGTGCTCGCGCTGCGTGCGCTTCACCCGCGAGGTGTCGCATTCGAACGGCCTCGGCATCGAGTCGCGCGGCGACCATTCGCTGATCCGGCCCTCCGGCGACGGCGCCTTCGAGCGCGACGCGTACTCGGACAACGTCATCGACCTCTGTCCGGTCGGCGCGCTGCTGTCGAAGTCCTTCCAGTACAAGGCGCGGGTCTGGTACCTGAAGCCCACGCCGTCGGTGTGTCCGGGCTGCGAGCGCGGCTGCGGCGTGCAGATCTGGCACCGCCGGGCCGAATGGAAGCTCAACCGGCTGGATGCGAAGGCCAACGCGTCGATCGACCGCGTGACCCCGTTGGAGAACGCCGCGGTCAACGGGCCATGGATCTGCAACAAGGGCCGCGACCTCGCGCGGACCTTCGAGCGCGCGCGCGCCGAGCGGCCGCTGATGAAGGGCCGGCCGGCGACGGCCGCCGAAGCGATCGAGAACGCGCGCCGGCTGATCGGCGCCGCGCGCAAGCCGGTCGCGCTGGTCTCGAGCTGGGGCAGCAACGAGGAACTCGCCGCGTTCAAGGCGGCGCTGGGCAGCCGCTTCACGGCACTGGTCAAGGCCGACTGCCGTGCGGAGCCCGGAGAAGTGGTCGCCGACGACCTGCTGATCCGGCCGGACAAGAATCCGAACACGGCCGGCGCCCGTGCGCTCTTCGGATCCGCGCCGGCGATCGTCCCGGCCGACGCCGACCTCGTCCTCGTCTGGGGCGAGGGAGCCGACTTCGGCGCGATCCCGGCCACAGCGAAGATCGTGTTCCTCAACGCCTGGCTCGCGCCGGAGAACGGCCACGCCGACGTGTTCCTGCCCTTGTCGATCCAGACCGAGCGCGCGGGCCACTACACCAACTTCGAGGGCACGGTCAGCGCGTTCGAGCCCTGCTTCGAGCGGCCCGCGCACGCGCTCGACGCCGCCGCGGTGTTCGCGGCGCTGGCGGGGCAGACGGAGGCCGTCGCATGACCCAGGACCTCGTCGTCTACGCGGTCTACATCGGCTACGCGATCGCCGTGCTGATGGGCTTCGGCACCATCCTCACCTGGGTCGAGCGCAAGCAGGCTGCGGTGATGGCCGACCGCATCGGCGCCAACCGCGCGTACCTGCGCATCCCGTTCACGCAGGTCAAGCTGGTCTGGTGGGGCCTGTTCCACGGCATGGCCGACGGGCTGAAGATGCTGCTGAAGGAGGACTTCAAGCCGAAGTCCTACGACTGGTACGCCTACGCCGTCGCGCCGTGGGTCGTGTTCACGCCGGTGCTGCTGGTGTTCGCGGTGATTCCGTTCGGCGGCCTCCTGGTGCCGGGCCAGCTCTTTCCGTCGCTGGCGGGTTGGTTCGGCGAGCGCAGCTACCCGATGCAGATCGCCCGCCTCGACGCGGGCCTGCTGATCTTCTTCGCGTTCGGCGGCATGACGATCATCGGCGCGATGCTCGCGGGCTGGTCGTCGGCGAACAAGTTCTCGCTGCTGGGCGCGCTGCGGGCCGGCTCGCAGATGATCTCCTACGAGCTGATCATGGGCCTGACGGTGCTGGGCCTGATCCTGATCTACGGCACGCTCGACCTGACCGCCATCGTCCGCCAGCAGTCCGGCGTCGTGCTCGGCTTCCTGCCGGCGTGGGGCGTGATCCACCAGCCGTTCGCAGCGATCCTGTTCCTGACGGCCGCGGTCGCGGAGAACAAGCGGATTCCGTTCGACCTGCCCGAGGCCGAGTCGGAGCTGATCGCCGGCTACTACACCGAATACAGCGCGATGAAGATGGGCCTGTTCATGTTCGCCGAGTTCATCGAGATCGCGATCATCGGCGCGCTGTTCACGACGCTGTTCCTCGGCGGCTACAACCTGCCCTTCCTGACCGACGCCGGCTTCGTCCTGCCCGGCGGACGCGAGATCCCGCTTTCGCACGGCGCCGTCGTCGTGACGCAGCTGGTCGTCTTCCTGGCGAAGGTGTTCGTCGTGTGCAGCTTCCAGATCCTGATCCGCTGGTCGCTGCCGCGCTTCCGCTACGACCAGGTCCTCAAGTTCGCGTGGAAGTTCATGTTCCCGCTGGCCCTCGCCAACCTCATCGTCACGGCGCTGATCGTCTGGGTGCAGGGAGGCGCGCAGTGAGCCGCGTCCGCCCGCGCCGCGACTACTGGAACCGCCCGACGATGTCGTGGTGGGAGCGCGCGTACATCTTCGAGGTCGTCCGCGGGCTCGTCATCACCGGCGGCGTCTTCACGCGCAACATGATCAAGTGGATGACCGGGCGCAAGGGCGCGCTGACGACCTACTACCCCGAGGAAACCCGCTTCGACTACGGCCGCCACAACCGCGGCAAGCACGTGCTGACGCGCCGGCCCGACGGCAGCCCGCAGTGCATCGCCTGCAACATGTGCGCGACGGTGTGCCCGGCGAAGGTGATCGAGATCGAGGCGGGGTTCGACCCGGGCGATCCGGCGCACCCGAAGTTCCCCGTGCGTTTCGAGATCGACTACTCGCGCTGCATCTTCTGCGGCATGTGCGTCGAGGCCTGCCCGGAGGACGCGATCCGCATGGCCAAGGAAGTGCCGGCGCTGCCCTCGCCCGACCGCAGCGCGATGTGGCTCGGCCGCGAGGAGCTGCTCGACTGGCAGCCCGCGTCCGACCCGGCCAAGCCCTACCCGGCCAGACCCCAGCCCACTGCCGCGAACCCGGCCGCCAAGACCGGAGCGAAGCCATGATCGAATCCCTGCTCGGAAATCTCGAGACGCTGTTGCTGTACCTGTTCGCCGGCTGCGCGTTCGTCGGCGCCGCGCTGATGCTGGTGCTGCGCCAGCCGATGCGGGTGGCGATGGCGCTGATCTCGACGATGGTGTTCCTCGGCGGCGTCTACGGCCTGCTCGGGGTCCACTTCATCGCCGCCTTCCAGGTGCTGATCTACGTCGGCGCGGTGATGGTGTTCATGGTCTACGTGATCATGCTGCTGGACCCGCGCGACCCCGCGCTGGCGCGCCGCTTCTCGAGCCTGCTGATTCCGGGGGCGCTCGTCAGCGTCGCGCTGTTCGCCGTGTTCGGCTGGGCGATCTGGCAGGGCTTGCCGGCGGCGCCGGGCGCCGCCACCACGGCGCCGTTCGGGCTCGCGGAGTTCGCCGCCAGGTTCCTGAACGAGTACTGGCTGCACTTCGAGCTGACCTCGGTGCTGCTGGTCGCGGCCGTGGTCGCCGCCATCGCGATCATCGACATCAACCGGAGCGAGCATGGATAAGGTCCAGCTGCTCCAGTCGCTGGCGGTGGCGCTGTTCGCGCTCGGGCTGGCCGGCGTCATCATCCGGCGCAACGTGCTGGTGATGCTGATGTGCATGGAGCTGATGCTCAACGGCGCCAACCTGAGCCTTGTCACCTACGCCCAGCAGATGGGCTCGGCGGTCGGCGCGGTGCTGGTGTTCCTGATCTTCGTCGTGGCCACGGCCGAGATCGCCGTCGCCATCCCGATCGTGCTGCTGCTGGTCCGCCGCAAGCACACGCTCGACATCGATGCCTACACCGACCTCAAGGGATAGTCGGTGAAACACACCCTCCTCCTCGTCGCCCTGCTCCCGCTCGCTGGCTTCCTCGTCAACGGGCTTCTCGGCAACCGCCTCGGCCGCCGCTTCGTCTCGATCGTCGGCTGCGGCCTGCCGCTCGCCGCGTTCGCGCTGACCGTCAAGGCGGCGCTCGACCTCGCCGCCGGCGGCTGGACGCCGCTGGTCGAGACCGCCTGGACCTGGGCGGCGATCGGCAAGGACACGTTCGCCGTCGCGTTCTGGTTCGACCGGCTGACGATGGTGATGGCACTCATCGTCACCGGCGTCGGCACGGCGATCCACGTCTACTCGATCGGCTACATGCATGCCGACAAGAGCTACGCGCGCTTCTTCGCGTACCTCAACCTGTTCCTGTTCTTCATGCTGCTGCTGGTGCTGGGCCGCTCGCTGTTCGTGCTGTTCGTCGGCTGGGAGGGCGTGGGGCTCGCGTCGTACCTGCTGATCGGCTTCTGGTTCGACGACGAGGCCAACGCGAAGGCGGGCAAGAAGGCGTTCATCGTCAACCGCATCGGCGACGCCGGCTTCCTGCTCGGCATGTTCGTCCTCTGGTCGACGCTGGGAACGCTCGACATGGACGCGATCAACGCCGCGTTCATGGCGCCGGTGCTGCCCGCGGTGTCGGCGAGCCTGGTCGGCGTACTGCTGTTCATCGGCGCCACCGGCAAGTCGGCGCAGATCCCCCTGTACGTCTGGCTGCCCGACGCGATGGCCGGCCCGACGCCGGTCTCGGCGCTGATCCACGCGGCGACGATGGTGACGGCCGGCGTCTACCTGGTCGCGCGCCTGTCGGGGGTCTACCTGCACGCGCCGGAAGCCTCGGCCCTGGTCGCCGCGATCGGCGCCGCGACGGCCTTCTTCGCCGCGACGATCGCCGTCGCGCAGAACGACATCAAGAAGGTGCTCGCCTACTCGACGATCTCGCAGCTTGGGTTCATGTTCGTCGCGCTGGGCGTCGGCGCGTACGGCGTGGCCGTCTTCCACCTCACCACGCACGCGTTCTTCAAGGCCTGCCTGTTCCTCGGCGCCGGCAGCGTGATCCACGCGCTGTCGGGCGAGCAGGACCTGCGGAAGATGGGCGGGCTGGCGAAGAAGATTCCGGTGACCTTCGTCACCTTCGCCATTGCCACCGCGGCGATCGCCGGACTGCCGCCGCTGGCCGGCTTCTTCTCCAAGGACGAGATCCTCTGGTTCGCGTTCGCCAGCGAGCGCGGCGGCTCGACGCTGCTCTGGCTCACCGGATCGGCGACCGCGCTGATGACGTCGTTCTACATGTTCCGCCTGCTGTGGCTCGCGTTCCTCGGCCGCTCGCGCGTCGACGCCGAGGTCGCCCACCATGTCCACGAGTCGCCGTGGTCGATGACCGGCGTGCTGGTGCTGCTCGCGGCGCTGTCGACGGTCGGCGGCTTCATCGCCATCCCGCACTTCCTCGAGCCGATGCTGCCGTTGCCCGCGGTCGTGCCGGCGCTCCACCACTACGAGACGCTGCTGGTCGTCGTCGCCGTCGCGATCGGCCTCGCCGGACTCGCCGGCGCCGCGTGGTGCTTCAGCGGCGACGGCGCGCGCGGGGCGCGGATCGCCGACCGCTTCGCCGGCATCCGGCACGTGCTGGCGGGAAAGTACTTCGTCGACGAGCTCTACGACCGCGTCATCAACCGGCCGCTGCTCTGGGTCTCCGACCGCGTGTTCCTGAAGGTGTCCGACCGCGCGCTGATCGACGGCTCGCTGCACGGCCTCGCGGCGCTCGCGCGGCGCACCGCCGGCGGCTTCGGCCGGATCCAGACCGGCAACCTGCACCTCTACGCATTCCTCGTGCTCGCGGGCCTGGTCGGCGCGCTGGCCTGGAGCTGGCGCCATGGCTGAGTCGACGCTGCTGAACGTCGTCCTGCTGCTGCCGCTCGCCGGCATCGCGGGCCTGTGCGTGCTGCCGAAGGGGCGCGACGGCGCGGTGCGCGCGCTCACGCTGGCGGTGATGCTGATCCAGTTCGTGCTGGCCGCGTGGCTGTACATCCGGTTCGACGCGACGACGGCGGCGCTGCAGTTCGCGACCGACGTGCCCTGGATCGCCGACTGGGGCGTCGGCTACCGGATCGCGCTCGACGGCTACAACGTGCTGCTGGTGCTGCTGACGGCGTTCCTCGGGCCGCTGGTCGTCGCCGGCGCGTTCACCGCCATCCGCAAGGACGTGGCGCTGTTCTACGCGATGGTGCTGCTGATCCAGTTCGCGATGCTGGGCACGTTCCTCGCGCAGGACCTGTTCCTGTTCTACCTGTTCTGGGAAACGATGCTGATCCCGATGTTCCTGCTGATCGGCATCTGGGGCGGCGAGCGGCGCATCTACGCGACGCTGAAGTTCTTCCTCTACACGGCGTTCGGCAGCATCCTGATGCTGGCGGCGGTGATCTACCTGGTCTGGTCGCTGCAGAACACGACCGGCGTCGCGTCGTTCGCCTTCGCCGACCTCTACCGGGCACGGCTGCCGGTCGACACCCAGATGATCCTGCTCGCGGCGTTCGGCCTGTCGTTCGCGATCAAGGTGCCGATGGTGCCGCTGCACACCTGGCTGCCCGACGCCCACGTCGAGGCGCCGACCGCGGGTTCGGTGATCCTGGCCGGCGTGCTGCTGAAGATGGGCACGTACGGGTTCATGAAGCTCGGCTTCCCGCTGTTCCCGGACGCGACCATCGCCTGGGCGCCGGCGATCGGCACGCTGGGCGTGATCAGCATCATCTACGGCGCCTGCCTCGCGCTGGTGCAGACCGACATCAAGAAGATCATCGCCTACTCGTCGATCAGCCACCTGGGCTACGTGATGCTCGGCCTGGTCAGCATGGACCTGATCGGCGTCCAGGGTGCGATCGTCCAGATGGTGAGCCACGGCCTCGTCGCCGCCGGCCTGTTCCTGATGGTCGGGATGATCTACGAGCGCTGCCACACCCGCGAGCTCGCCGCGTACGGCGGCCTGGCGCGGATCCTGCCCGTCTACTCGGTGTTCTTCGCGATCCTGACGCTGGCGTCGATCGGCCTGCCGACGACCAGCGGCTTCACCGGCGAGTTCCTGGTGCTGATGGGCGCGTTCACGTCGGCGTGGCGGCAGCACCTGGCCGGCCACGCGTACCCGCTGTTCGTCAGCGGCAGCGCCGTCCTGGGTGTCGTGCTGGGTGCGCTGTACATGCTGTGGTTCGCCCAGCGCTTCCTGTTCGGAACGGCGAAGGCGCCGCACCAGCCCTTCACCGACCTCGACGGGCGCGAGCGCACCATCCTGGTCGCGCTGGTCGCCGCGGTGTTCTGGCTGGGCCTGTTCCCCGACGAGCCGATGAGAAAGACCGAACTGGCGTCCAAGCACTACCTGCAGCTGGTATCGACGCCGCGCACCGGCGCCCCGGTGGCCGCCGTCGACGGGAGCGCACGATGAACTGGAACGCCGTGCTCGCCGCGATGGCGCCGGAGAACGCGCTGCTCGCCGGCATCGTGCTGCTGATCGGCGTCGACATCCTCGCGTCCCGCCCGCAGCGCGGCTTCGCGCTGGCGCTGCTCGCGACGGGTGCCGCGACGCTCGCCGCGGCGATGCTGGCGGCGAACGGCTACACCGCCGCCCCGTTCGCCGGGCAGTACTCGATCAACCCCGCGTCGGCCGCGGCCAAGCTGGTCGTGCTGGGCCTCGCGCTGCCGGTGCTGCTGATCGCGCGCGACGAGGCCCCCGGCAGCCGCTTCTACATGCTGCTGCTGTCGTCGCTGTACGGCGTGTGCCTGATGCTGTCGTCCGACAGCTTCCTCACGCTGTTCCTCGGACTCGAGATCATGTCGATTCCGGTGTACACGCTGGTCGTGGTCGGCCTGCGCCGGCCGCAGAGTGCCGAAGCCGGGCTCAAGTACCTGGTGCTGTCGGGGACCGCGACCGCGATGTTCCTGATGGGCGTGTCGATGCTCTACGGCGGCAGCGGCTCGATGTCGCTGTCGGCGTTCGCCGTGGCGCTCAATTCGGGCACGGCGGCGGCGAGCGCCGGTGTCGTGCTGATCATCGCGGCGTTCTTCCTCAAGGCCGCCGTGGTCCCGTTCCACGCCTGGGCGCCGGACGCCTACGAGGCCGCGTCGGTGCCCGTCACCGCGTACATGGCGACCATCGTCAAGGCCGGCGCACTGCTCGCCGTCGTGCGCCTGTTCGCCGAAGCGCCGGTCGACCGACCGGTCTCCGACCTGATCGCGATCCTGCCCCTGGTGTCGATCGTCTGGGGCAACCTCGCCGCCATGCGGCAGACGAGCTTCCGCCGGATGATCGCGTACTCGTCGATCGCGCACGCGGGCTACCTGTTCTACGCGTTCCTCGGCGACGGGCCGACGCGCTTCCAGGCCGTCGCGTTCTACCTCCTCGCCTACGGGCTGATGAACCTCCTCGCCTTCGCTTCGCTGCCCCGCGGCGACGACCGCGCCCGCGACGACCTCGAGCAGCTGAAGGGCCTGTTCCACCGCGACCCGTGGGCCGCGCTGATGATCGGCATCGCGATGCTGTCGCTCGCCGGCATTCCGCCGTTCCCGGGCTTCGTCGCCAAGTTCCTGATCTTCAAGAACGTGATCGCCGCCGGCTGGACGACGTACGCGGTGCTGGGGCTCGTCGGCAGCTATCTCGGCATCTATTTCTACCTGCGCGTGATCCAGTTCCTGTTCATGAGCCCGGCCGCGGCGGACGCGGGCAGGGGCCAGCAGCGCGCGGCGATCGCCGCCGGCCTGCTCTGCCTGCTGCCGTCGATGCTGCTGACGGTGTTCCCGGGCTGGCTGATCGCTCGCCTCTAGCTCTATACTGCGTCAACGCCATTCCCGACACGTCCGGGACCGCGGGTGTGCCCGCGATGTCCCCGAGGCGAGCATCGAGTTCAATGACCCGACCGAAGGCCCCCGGAGAGCATCGACTGCGGCGCGGACTCGACCTGCCGCTGGCCGGTGCACCGGCGCAGCAGGTCGACGCCGTCGTGCCGCGCTGCCCCGGGGTCGCGCTGGTCGCCGCCGACTACCCCGGCCTCAAGCCGAGCTTCCTGGTCCAGCCCGGCGACGAGGTGCTGCGCGGAACCCCGTTGTTCGAGGACAAGCGGCACCCCGGCGTGCGCTTCACGTCGCCGGCGGCGGGCCGCGTCGCCGCGATCAACCGCGGCGATCGGCGCGCGTTCCTGTCGCTGTCGATCGACGTCGCACCGAGTGACGGCCCGGATGCCCACGTGCGCTTCGCGGCGCGGCCCGGCACATCCGCCGCGCCCGACGCGGCCGCGGTCACCGCGCTGCTGGTCGAATCGGGGCTGTGGACGGCGCTGCGCACCCGCCCGTTCGGCGTCATCCCGAAGCCGGGCACCCGGCCCGCGGCGCTGTTCGTCACGGCCATCGACACGCGTCCGCACGCGCCGGAGGTCGGCATCGCGCTGGCCGGGCGCGAGGACGACTTCAGCGCCGGCGTCGCCGCGCTCGCCACGCTGACCGACGGTCCGGTCTACGTCTGCACGGCCCCAGGGGCGAAGCTGCCGGTGCCCGCGGATCCGCGGATCCGCGTCGAGACCTTCGCCGGTCCGCATCCGGCCGGGCTGCCCGGCACCCACATCCACCTGCTCGCGCCGGTCGACCACGGCACGACCGTCTGGCACATCGGCTATCAGGACGTCGCCGCGATCGGGCACCTGTTCGCGACCGGCGCGCTCGACGTCGAGCGCCTGGTGTCGCTCGCGGGTCCCGGCGTGCTGCGCCCCCGCCTGGTGCGGACTCGGCTCGGCGCCTCGCTCGATGCGCTGGTCGACGGCGAGCTCGCACCCGGCATCCAGCGCGTCGTCAGCGGCTCGGTCCTCGACGGCCGCGCGGCGAGCGGCGAGGTCGACGGCTGGCTCGGCCGCCATCACCTGCAGGTCAGCGCGCTGCCCGAGGGGCACGAGCGGCTCTTCTTCGGCTGGATCACCCCCGGCGGCGAGCGCTTTTCGCTGTGGCGGGTCGTGGCCGGCGCGTTCTCGCGCCGCGGGCTGGCGCTCAACACGTCGACCAACGGCTCGCTGCGCGCGATGGTGCCGATCGGCGCCTACGAGCGCGTGATGCCGCTCGATATCCTGCCGACGTTCCTGCTGCGCGCACTGATCATCGGCGACGCCGAGCGGGCCGAGGCGCTGGGGGCGCTCGAACTCGACGAGGAGGACCTCGCGCTGTGCACACTGGTCTGCCCCGGCAAGGTCGAATACGGCCCGCTGCTGCGCGAGACGCTCGCGCGGCTGGAAAAGGAGGCCGCGTGAACGCAGCCGCGATGGCGACGACGAGCGCTCCCGTTCGCGCGATCGGGGAGGCACGCTGATGTCCGGCCTGCGCCGACTGCTCGACCGACTCGGCCAGCCGTTCGAGCCCGGGCACAAGCTCGAGCGGCTGCACCCGCTGTTCGAGGCGATGGACACGCTGTTCTACACGCCGTCGCGGGTGACGCGGACCGGCGCGCACGTCCGCGACGCGCTCGACCTGAAGCGGATGATGATGATCGTCGTCATCGCCGCGCTGCCCTGCGTGTTCATGGCGATGTGGAACACCGGCCTGCAGGCGAACCTGGCGCTGGACCCGGCCAGGGCCGCCGAGCTCGACGGCTGGCGGCACGTGGTCATCCGCTGGCTGGGCGTCGGCTACGCGCCGTCGAGCTTCGTCGCCAACCTCGTCCACGGCGCGCTGTACTTCGTGCCGATGTACATCCTCACCATGGTCGTCGGACTGTCGTGGGAGATCCTGTTCTCGATCGTGCGCAGGGAGGAGGTCAACGAGGGCTTCTTCGTCACCGGCATCCTGTTCCCGCTGATCCTTCCCGCCACCACACCGCTGTGGCAGGCGGCGCTGGCGATCAGCTTCGGCGTCATCTTCGCGAAGGAGCTGTTCGGCGGCACCGGGATGAACTTCATCAACCCGGCGCTGGCCGCGCGCGCGTTCCTGTTCTTCGCCTACCCGGCGTCGATGTCGGGCGACCAGGTGTGGACGGCGGTGCCGAAGGAACTGGCGGTCGACGGCTTCTCGGGCGCCACCGTGCTCGCGCAGATGCGGCAGATGACCGGCAGCTTCACCGACCTGCCGCTGTCGTGGTGGAATGCGTTCGTCGGCCTCGAGCCCGGCTCGATGGGCGAGACCTCGGCCCTCGCCTGCCTGATCGGCGCCGTGATCCTCGTCGCCACCGGCGTCGGCTCGTGGCGGACGATGGCCGGCGTCACGCTGGGCACCGTCCTGATGGCCGGCCTGTTCAACGCCATCGGGTCGACCACCAACCCGTACTTCGCCGTCCCGTTCTGGTGGCACATGGTCGCCGGCGGCTGGGCGTTCGGCATGGTGTTCATGGCGACCGACCCGGTCACGTCCCCCTACACGGAGGCCGGCCGCTGGATCTACGGCGTCCTGATCGGCGCCTTCGTCGTGCTGATCCGCGTGGTCAACCCCGCGTACCCCGAGTCGATGATGCTGGTGATCCTGTTCATGAACGTGATCGCACCGGTCATCGACTACGGCTCCATCAAGGCCAACATCCGCCGCCGGGAGCGCCGCCGTGCCGCGCCTTGAGTCGACCTCGTACACGCTCGGCTTCGCCGCCGCGGTCTGCGTCGCCTGCGCACTGCTGGTCAGCGTCGCCGCCGTCGGCCTGGCCGACCGGCAGGAGGCCAACGCGAGGCTCTACCGGCAGAAGAACGTGCTGCTCGCCGCCGGGCTGGTCAAGGCGGGCGACGACCCCTCCGCCGCCGAGATCCTGAAGATATTCGACGCCAGCATCGAGACAAGGCTGATCGACCTGAAGACCGGCGCCCCGGTGCCTCCGGGCAGGATCGACCCGGCCACCTACGACCAGCGCCGCGCGCGCACCGACCCGACGCTATCGCGCACGGCCGCCGCCAACAACGCCGGCATCGCGCGCCTGCCGCACGTCGGCACCGTCTACTACGTGATGGAAAACGGCAAGGTCGAGCAGGTCGTGCTGCCGATCGAGGGCGCGGGCATGTGGGGCACGCTGTACGGCTTCATCGCCATGGACCGCGACGGCAACACCGTGCGCGGTCTCACGTTCTACGACCAGAAGGAAACCCCCGGGCTGGGCGGCGAGATCGGCAATCCGAAGTGGCAGGCGCTGTGGCGCGGCCGGCGCGCGTTCGACGCCGCCTGGGAGCCGAAGCTCACCGTCATCAAGGGCGCCGCCGGCCCGCCGGAGAAGGACCCCCATCGCGTCGACGGCCTGTCCGGCGCGACGATCACCAGCAACAGCGTCGCCCGGCTGATCGGCTTCTGGCTGTCGGCCGACGGCTACGCCCCGTTCCTCAAGCGCCTGCGCGAAGGAGCCGCCTCGTGAGCGTGTCCGCGACCCTGTTCGGCAAGCACGAGCGCGGCGCGCTCGTCGCGCCGGTCATCGCCAACAACCCGATCGGCGTGCAGGTGCTCGGCATCTGCTCGGCGCTGGCGGTGACGACGCGCCTCGACAAGGCGCTGGTGATGGCCGTCGGCGTCACCCTCGTCGCCGCCTTCGCCAGCCTCGCGGTGAGCCTGGTGCGCAAGTGGACGCCGGGCAGCATCCGCATCATCGTCCAGCTGGCGATCATCGCCTCGCTGGTGATCGTCGTCGACCAGTGCCTGAAGGCCTACCTCTACGAGCTCTCGCTGGAGCTGTCGGTGTTCGTCGGGCTGATCATCACCAACTGCATCGTCATGGGCCGGGCCGAGGGTTACGCGATGCAGAATCCGCCGTGGCTGTCGTTCCTCGACGGCGTCGGGAACGGCCTGGGCTACGGGCTGGTGCTGCTGGCCGTGGCGTTCGCGCGCGAGCTCTTCGGTGCCGGAAAGCTGCTGGGATTCACGGTGCTGCCGCTGGTCGCCGACGGCGGCTGGTACGAGCCGAACGGCATGATGCTGATCGCGCCGTCGGGCCTGTTCATCATCGCGCTGCTGGTCTGGCTGCTGCGCATCGTCAAGCCGGAACTGCAGGAAAAGGACTGACGCCCGCGCTACCCGCGCAAGGCCTCCCACACCGTCATGGAACACTACGCCAACCTGCTGATCCGCTCCATGTTCATCGAGAACATGGCGCTCGCGTTCTTCCTCGGCATGTGCTCGTTCCTCGCCTGCTCGAAGAAGGTCGAGACCGCGCTCGGCCTCGGCATCGCCGTCGTGTTCGTCCAGGTGCTGACGGTCCCGCTGAACCAACTGATCCTGCACGGGCTGCTCAAGGAAGGCGCGCTGGCCTGGATCTCGCCGTCGCTGGCGAAGGTCGACCTCACGTTCCTGTCGTTCATCCTGTTCATCGGCTCGATCGCCGCCGCGGTGCAGATCGTCGAGATGGCCATCGAGCGCTTCGCCCCGGCGCTGTACACGACGCTGGGCGTGTTCCTGCCGCTGATCGCGGTCAACTGCGTCATCCTCGCCGGCTCGCTGTTCATGCAGGAGCGCGACTACACGCTGGCGGAGTCGGCCGTCTTCGGCTGGGCTCAGGGCTGGGCTGGGCGATCGCGATCGTCGCGATGGCGGCGATCCGCGAGAAGATGACCTACTCCAACGTGCCGGCCGGGCTCAAGGGCCTCGGCATCACCTTCGTGACCGCGGGGCTGATGTCGATCGCCTTCATGGTCTTCTCGGGCATCCAGGTGTAGGGACGCCGCCATGGATACCGTCATCGCCGGCATCGTGATGTTCACCGCAGTGGTGCTGGCGCTGGTCGGCGTGCTGCTGGCCGCGCGGCGGCGGCTCGTCGCGCACGGCGCCGTCACCATCACCATCAACGACGACCCGGCGAAGGCGCTGAAGGTCACGGCGGGCGGCACGCTGCTGGGCACGCTGGCCGACAACCAGATCTTCGTCCCGTCGGCCTGCGGCGGCAAGGGCGCCTGCGGCGTCTGCGAGGTCGTCGTCAAGGAAGGCGGCGGCGACCTGCTGCCCACCGAGACCGGGTACATCACCCGCGGCGAGGCCAAGCGCGGCATGCGCCTCGCCTGCCAGGTCAAGGTCAAGCGCGACATGAAGATCGAGCTGGCGCCGGAGATCTTCAACGTCCGCAAGTGGAAATGCCGCGTCGTGTCCAACCGCAACGTGGCGACGTTCATCAAGGAGCTGAAGCTCGCGCTGCCCGAGGGCGACGAGGTCCCGTTCCGAGCCGGCGGCTACGTGCAGCTCGAGTGCCCGCCGCACGACATCTCCTTCAAGACCTTCGACATCGAGCCAGAGTACCGCGACGCCTGGGACCGGTTCGACCTGTGGCGCTTCCGCTCGAAGATCGACGCGCCGATCGAACGCGCCTACTCGATGGCGAACTTCCCGCTCGAGAAGGGCATCCTGCTGTTCACCATCCGCATCGCCTTTCCGCCGGAATACCGCAACGACATCCCGCCGGGCATCATGTCGAGCTGGGTGTTCAACCTCAAGCCCGGCGACGACGTGACGGTCTCCGGACCGTACGGCGAGTTCTTCGCGCGCGAGACCGACGCCGAGATGTGCTTCATCGGCGGCGGCGCGGGCATGGCGCCGATGCGCTCGCACATCTTCGACCAGCTCAAGCGCCTGCACAGCCAGCGCACGATCACGTTCTGGTACGGCGCGCGCAGCCTGCGCGAGGCGTTCTACGTCGAGGAATTCGAGGCGCTGGCCGCGGCCAATCCGAACTTCACCTGGCACCTCGCGCTGTCGGAGCCGCTGCCCGAGGACAACTGGACCGGGCCGACCGGCTTCATCCACAACGTGCTGCGCGATTCGTACCTGAACAACCATCCCGCGCCAGAGGACATCGAGTACTACATGTGCGGACCCGGCGTGATGAACAAGGCGGTCATCGACATGCTGCTCTCGCTGGGCGTGGACCGCGAGAACATCATGCTGGACGACTTCGGCTGACCCCAGGAGAACCCGATCATGCTGCAGACGGTGGAAGCGCTGGTGCAGGACCGGCAGGCCGACACGATCATCGTGGTCGCGGCCTCGGCGACGGTCGCCGAGGCGGTCGACGTGATGGCCACGCGCGAAGTCGGCGCGGTGCTGGTGAAGAACGAGGAACAGCTCTTCGCCGGCATCTTCAGCGAGCGCGACCTGCTGGTCCGCGTCGTGCAGGCGGGCCGCGATCCGAAGCAGACCCCGCTGTCGATGGTGATGACCCGCGACATCCGCTTCGTCTCGCCGGGAACGACGATCGAGGCGGCGCTGTCACTGATGTACGTGCATCGCTTCCGCCACCTGCTGGTGATCGAGGGCCCGAAGGTGTTCGGACTCATTTCGATGCGCGACCTCGTCTATCACCTGATCCGCCGCGGCGAGGGCCGGTTCGAGGCGGCGGTGCGCGACGCGTCGGCAGCCGCGGCGCCGATCAAGAACGGATGACGACCATGATGGACACCCTGCTCTCCCCCCGCCGCCGCACGATGCTGCAGGCGATGGCCGCCGCGTCGCTGCTCGCCGCCTGCGGCGACCGCCGCGTCGGCGCATCCGCGGCCCCGGCGCTTTCGCACCGCGGAGCCGCGATGGGCTCGCAGTACACGCTGAAGATCGCGGGCCGCGCCCTGTCGGCAGCCGAGCAGGACGCGGCGCGCGCCGCCGTCGCCGCCGCGATCGAGCGCGTCGAGGTCGCGATGTCGACCTACCGCCCGGCGTCGGAACTCTCGCGCTTCAACGCGCACGGCGCCGGCACCCCGTTCGCGGTGTCGGCCGAAACGCTGGCGGTGTTCGCCGCGGCGCAGGAAGTCGCCGCGGCCTCCGGCGGCGCGTTCGACGTCACGGTGCTGCCCGCTGTCGACGTCTGGGGCTTCGGCCCGTCGGTCGTGCGCGGGTCGCGCGCGGTTCCTTCGGCCGTGGCGCAGGCCGACGCACGCGCCTCGATCGGCTGGCAGGCGCTGACCGTCGACGCCGCCGCCGGGACGCTGGCCAAGCAGCGCGCGGACCTCCAGGCCGACCTCTCCGGCATCGCCAAGGGCCATGGTGCGGACGCCGCGGCGCGCGCGCTCGACGCGCTGGGCCACCGCGACTACATGATCGAGGTCGGCGGCGAGGTCGTCGTCCGCGGCCGCAATCCCGAGGGCTCGACGTGGCGCATCGGCATCGAGGCGCCGGACGCCGTGCCGCAGCGCGCCCACACCATCGTGCCGCTGGTCGATCGAGCGATGGCCACGTCGGGCGACTACCGGATCTTCTTCGAGCAGGACGGCCGTCGCTACACCCACGAAATCGACCCGGCCACCGGCACGCCGGTGAGCCACCGGCTGGCATCGGTCAGCGTCGTCGCCGCCGACTGCATGCACGCCGACGCCTGGTCGACGGCGCTGTTCGTGGCCGGCCCCGTGCGCGGTCCCGCGCTGGCGAACGAGCTCGGGCTCGCCGCACATTTCCTCTCGCGCATGGGCGACGGGCGGTTCGAGGAGACGGTCACCCCCGCCTTTGCCGCTCTCGGCGCCAGTCGCGCCGCCTGACGCGATGGACCTCTCGCAGCTGCTGCCGGTCTTCGTCGTCGTCGCGCTGCTGTTCGGCGCGGCCGTGCTGGCGATGAGCGTCGGCGTCATCTTCAAGCGCCCGTGCCTGCGCGGCTCCTGCGGCGGCAACCCGGTGATCGGTCCCGACGGCCAAAAGCTCTCCTGCGCCGACTGCCCCAACCGCACAAACGGGGTCAGGTCGAATTTAAGGCAACGCTGCCCCTCGCCCCGGCCGGATTGGCCTCGTCGCGGCCCCGCGATTCGTCGAGTCCTGGCCGCATTGTCGTCGACCGCCCCATCGAACCGCCATCGACCATGCGGTCGATCGACCCGATCTGCAGGATCTGGCATCCTGCAGTTGGCTGCGCCGGCCGTCGGCTGACGCAGGCGCTTCGCCTAAATTCGACCTGACCCCAATTGGGGTTCAGTGCAGGCGCTGGCGGTTCTTGCGGGTGAGGTCGGGCGTGGTGCCGCGGCGCGCGGTGGCGCTGCGTTCCTTGGCGGTCTTGCGGCGATCCTGCCAGAAGCGGTAGATCAGCACCGACGCCACGGCCAGCTCGTCGATCAGCCCCTGCCGCTTCTCGTCGCTGTCGACCCACTCGGTGAAGTCGTCGTCGCGATCGCCGAACGCCAGCGCCTCGATCGGGAAGATCCAGTCGCGGGCGTCCTGCGCGTCGTACAGCGGCTGCCACTCGTCGTCGCGCAGCTTCACGCCGGCCATGAAGCCCTCGCACCAGGCGGTGGCTTCCGGCGGCGCGCGTTCGCCCTTCTTGACCGACTCCTCCGGCACGTACAGCAGCGGCCGGTAGCGCGTCGGCGACTCGGCCAGCGTGCGCTCGATGCCGACCATGTGCCGCAGGATCAGCGCCATGACGCGCTGCGCCTGGTCGTTGTCGGTGAACGCCGGCGACGCGCTGCGGCTCCCTTCGCTCCACACCTGGGGCAGCCATTCGGACGGCTGCACCGGCTCGGGACCGGAAACGATGGCGGTGAGGTAGCCGTCGAGCATCTCCAGGTCCATGCAGTCCTGCGGGACCGTGTCGGACGCGAGAAACGCCTCGAGTTCGTCGAGTTCCGCGTCGGAAAGGGGCTCGTCGAGGACTCTTGGTTCGGACATGGGGGCTTTCTGGCCGCGACGAAGCGCGGCAGGAGGATCGGAACCCGTTATGATCGCCTTTCGCGGGAGGCGACGCAACCCGCGCCGCCCGCGCCACCGACCGCACACGCCAGATCACGCCATGCCTCCGCCGAAGATCAAGACCGCGGCGTTCCTCGCCAACCTGCCGCTGTTCCGCGAGCTTCCGCCCGCCGAGATCGAGCGACTCGCCACCGGAACGACCGAGGTGCACGTCCCCCGAGGTACGGTGCTGTTCAGCCGCGGCGACCCCTGCACCGGGTTCCACCTCGTCGTCTACGGTCGGGTCAAGCTGTCGGTGACGTCGCCCGCGGGCAGCGAGAAGGTCGTCGAGATCATCAATCCGGGCTTCTCGTTCGGCGAGGCGGTGATGTTCATGGAGCGGCCCTACTTCGTGACCGCGCAGACCCTCGCCGACTCGATGCTGCTGCACGTCGGCCGCGACGTCGTCTTCGACGGCCTCGCCCGTGACCCGACCCTCGCCCGCCGCATGCTCGCCGGCATCTCCCGCCGACTGCACGGCCTGGTCAGCGACGTCGAGTCGTATTCGCTGAAGTCCGGCACCCAGCGGGTGGTCGGATACCTGCTGCGCAACGACAGCGACGCCGCGGGCGAGGCCGAGGACGCGCGCCGGGTCGCGCTGCCGGTCGCCAAGGCCGTGCTGGCGTCGCGCCTCAACCTGACCCCGGAGCATTTCTCCCGGATCCTGCACGAGCTCGCCGAGCAGGGACTGATCGACATCGACGGCCGCAACATCGAGATCCGCGATCTCGAGCGGCTGCGCGGCTACGGCAACTAGGCCCCGCCGAACGCCACGACGACGACGATCGCGACGGCCAGGTAGACCGCCCACCCGACCGCGCAGCGCCGGCAGGCGAGCCACTGCCGCCACCCGGCCATCATCGCCCCGCCCCGACACGCAGCGCGTGCGCCAGGTTCAGCGCCGCGGCGAGCACGAAGACCGCGCCGGCCTGGTGCGCGGCGGCCAGCGGCAGCGGCACCACCAGCAGCAGCGTGGCGATGCCCAGTGCGACCTGGGCGACGATGGCGACCAGCAGCGCATGCGCGCCGCGCCGCGCGGCCGCGGGCACTTCGGGGGTCGACACGACCCGCCACCACAGCCACGGGATCGCCAGCGCCAGCGCGTACGCAATCAGGCGGTGCTGGAACTGCACCGTCGCCATGTTCCAGAAGAAGTTCTTCCACCATGGGTCGAGCATGAACAGCTCCGGCGGCACCAGCTGCCCGTTCATCAGCGGCCAGGTGTTGTAGGCGAAGCCGGCGCGGATGCCGGCTACGAACCCGCCGGTCAGCACCATCACGAACACCAGCAGCGACAGCCACAGTGCGCGGCGGCCGAGCGCGCGCACCGCCGGCGACGACCGCGCCGCCGGCGCGCGCAGCAGCGACAGCGCGGTCCAGAACATCGCGGCGAAGATCAGGAAGGCGAGCCCCAGGTGCGCGGTCAGCCGGAACTGCGACACGCGCGGATCGTCGACGAGGCCGCTCTTCACCATGTACCAGCCCATCGCTCCCTGCAGGCCGCCCAGGACGAAGATGCCGGCGAGCCGTCCGGCGTAACCCGGCGGAATTCGCCGCCGGGCGAGGAACCACAGGTACGGCAACAGGAACGCCACCCCGATGAGCCGCCCGAGCAGCCGGTGGTAGTACTCCCACCAGAAGATGCCCTTGAACTCGGCGAGGCTCATCCCCTTGTTGACCTCGCGGTACTCGGGCGTGAGCCGGTACTTGTCGAAGGTCTCCTGCCACTGCCCGTCGTCGAGCGGCGGCAGCGTGCCCACCAGCGGCTGCCACTCGACGATCGACAGCCCCGAGTGCGTCAGCCGCGTGACCCCGCCCACGACGACCATGCAGAACACCAGCGCGCAGCAGGCCAGGAGCCAGAGCGCGACCGGACGATGCGCGGGAGAGAGAGCGGCGGCGGCCGCGGAGCGCGGCGCAGCGATCGACGGATTCACGCGACCGATTATCCCACAGCGAACCGGGTCACCCGCCCGGCCCGCGATGGGCGTCGCGCGGCTCGCGCCGTCGGCCCCCCGCCGTGTCCTGACGTTCGCACGCCAACCGGTCGACGGCGTCGCGCGACGTACCCGGCGCGTCAGCGCACCGTCACGCCGGGGACGAGCGCTGCGAGCGACGCGACCAGCGCCGGATCGATCGACACGCCCTGCGGCGCCGCGGCGACGACCGCGGGATCCGCGCACCCCGACGGCCGGAACGGCTGCAGGACCCACGCGCGGATGTCGCGCGACTCGAGCTCGGCGGCCAGTTCCAGCAGCGCCGCCGCCGGCGTCAGCGCCGGGTGCACCGTCGTGCGCACCTCGTAGGGCACGCCGGACGCACGCAGCAGTTCGAGACTCTCCCGCGCCGGCGCGCCGCTGCCTTCGACGCCGGTCACGCCGGCGTAGCGCCCCGCCGGCGCCTTCGCGTCGAAGCCGACCCAGTCGATTAGCGGCAGGACTGCCGCCAGCCGTCGCGGGTACGCGCCGCCGGTGTGCAGTCCGATGGCGAAGCCGAGCGCGCGCACCTCGCGGATCGCGGCGGCGAGCCCGGGCTGCGCGGTCGGCTCGCCGCCCGAGAACACGACGGCGTCGAGCAATCCGCGCCGCGAGCGCAGGAACGCGAGGACTTCGTCCCACGCCTGCTCGCGCGAGCCGCCCTCCGGGTCGCGTCGTGCCGGAACGAGATGCGGGTTGTGGCAGTAACCGCAGCGCCACGGGCAACCCTGCAGGAACAGCACCGCGGCGAGGCGACCGGGGAAATCGGTCGTCGTGAACGGCGTGACGCCGCCGACGATCACGCCCACGGCAGTTGCGCTTCCGACGACCACGCCCCCGCCAGTTGCGTTACCGACGATCGCACCCGCGGGCGCTTCATCGTCGACGGCACCGGACGCCAGCGCCGCGGCGGTCGCCAGGGGCGCCGCCGCCGTGACCGCGCGCGCTTCCGTCATGTCCACGTGGGGTCCGCCCCGGCGGGGTTCGGACCCGGCCGCATCAGCCGGCGGCCGGGCGGACGCCACCCGAGCCGAAGCCGGGCTCCACGAAGAACCGGCGCTCGCGGTGCTCGCCCTTCTTGCCGATGTTGAACGACGCTACGGGCCGGTGGTAGCCCATCACGCGCGTCCACACCTCGCAGCGCTGGCGCTCGGTGTCGGTCAGCGTCAGGGCTGCGGCGAGATGCTCGGTTTCGGTCATCGTGTTCATGGTCGGCCTCCTGGGGATGGAGATGTCGTTCGGGGTCGGTTCGGTTCGGTCGGTTGGGTCGGTTGGGTCGGTTGGGTCGGTTCGGCTCGGCTCCGCTCGCCGCGGTCCGGTTCGCCCCGGTTTCACCCGGTTGCGTTCCGGCCGAACCGATCGGCTACGCGGCCAGCCGCGCGCGCTTCGCCGCCAGCCGTTCCTC
>CAWEPB010000012.1:0-42996 GCA_963810815.1 uncultured beta proteobacterium
GCTGAACGGATGTGGTTCGTGCCCGATGCAACATTGCTCGCGCCGGCCAGCCGGGCCCTGCTCGGCAAGAAGATGGAGCTTTACGCCGGCATGGTGGAGAACATGGACCACCACGTCGGCCGGCTGATCGACCACCTGAAGAAGATCGGAGAATACGAGAACACGATCTTCGTCGTGTTCGGCGACAACGGCGCCGAGGGCACCGACCTGTTCAAGATGATCGCCGGCACGCCGGGCACGCGCGACTTTCTGTGGGCGGCGATCAACTGGTCGCAGACCCATCCCAACGCGTGGGGCGACCCGGGCTCCTACGTGGCCTATGGCCCGATGTGGGCGCAGGTGTCGATGACGCCGTTCAGCCAGTACAAGGGCTGGCTCGCCGAGGGCGGCATCCGCAACGCGCTGATCGTCAGCGGCCCGGGCATCCAGCGGGCCAAGGGCAGCATCAACCATGGCGTGATGCACGTGGCCGACCTGATGCCGACGATGCTCGAAGTCGCAGGCGCCGCCTATCCGAAGACGCTGGCGGGCCGCGAGCTGCCGCCACTGCTGGGCAAATCATGGGGGCCGGTGCTGGCCGGCAAAGCCGAATCGCCGCGTACCGAGAAGGACTATCTCGCCTGGCAACTCTTCGGCAACCGGGCCGTGCGCCAGGGGTCCTGGAAGCTGCGCTGGCAGTCCAAGCCGATGGGCAAGGGCGACTGGGAACTTTTTGATCTGGCGGCTGACCCGGCCGAGCGCAAGGATCTCGCTGCGCAAAGCCCCGACAAGTTGAAGGCGATGGTCGCGCTATGGGACGACTACGCGCGCACCAACAACGTCGTGCTTCCCAGCCGCGGGCCGTTCGAGACACTGGACGACCAGCTGCCAGCGCGGGTGCCGGACGACGCGGGCTTCCCGCCGCTGGTCAACAAGCGCCAGTTCGTGCCGCCCAAGGACATGCTGGCCGAGCCCAAGCCTTGAGCACGGCTGGACAGGATGAATCACCACTGCACAAGGACATCACTCATGAACAGCGACAAGACACCCAAGAAACCAGCGGCCTCCCTGCGCCTGATCGCCACAGCGGCGCTCGTCCTCGGCGCGCTTTGTGCGCCGCAGGCCCAGGCCCAGGTGCCGGGGCGCTTCTACTGGCACACGCTGTCGGATTCGAACGCAGTGCCACTGATCTTTCAATCGATCAGCGGCAACTCGAACCCGTTCGACCCCGCGAATACCGTGACGCCGGGCGCAAAGATCGAGGCCACCATGGCCCTGACCGGGTATGCGCGCACGTTCACGCTGGCCGACCGCTCGGCCATGGCCGCCATCATCCTGCCGATGGGCCGGCTCAGCGGCGAGGTCACGGCAGCGGGCAAGACCTTCAACGAGTCCACCAACGGCTTCGGCGACCCGATGCTCGAGTTCACCTACAACCTGCTCGGCCCGAAGGCGCAGAAGGCACTTCCCGACGTGCTGCGCTACGAGCCGGGGTTCTCGGTTGATTTCCTCGCCGATCTGGCGCTGCCGATCGGCAACTACAACAGCAGCCAGCCCCTGAACCTGGGGCAGAACCGCTGGTATGGGCGCCTGGGGGCCCCCATTGTCTGGCAGCTCGGCCCCTGGGTGCCGGGCCGACGCACCACGCTGGAATTCCTGCCCGCCGTGTGGCTGTTCGGGGACAACAACAACTATGTCGGCCAGACGCTGAAGACCGATCCGCTGTTCCAGCTCGACGCGCACCTGACGCGCGACTTCACCGAATCCTTCTGGGGGTCGCTCGACGCCTCCTGGTACAACGGCGGCAAGGCCAGCATCAACGGAGTCGCCGGGACGAGTCTCAACAACGTCGGCGTGGGACTCACGCTGGGCTATCAGGTCAACGACAACATCGGACTCACCTTCGGCTACAAGTCAACCTTGAACAGCGGTAGCGACCCGACGGCCCTGCGCATGGACAACTTCATGTTCACGCTCGTGTTCGGGTGGAACCCGATGCTCGAAGGGGCGCGGCGGCTGAAGAGCGAGAAGTAGTCGTCTGCGCGGTCAGCCGGACCGTGGTGATTCACCCAAGTCAATGGAGGAATCAGGATGGCCAAGACCGACAAGCGCAACAAGACGCAAGGGGCTCCTCAAACCGATACCCCTTACCTGTCCGCCGACGAGCGGGCTGCCCAGGGGAAAGCACTGCGCGATGCCGCGCCCCGCACGTCGCACGCGGGATGGAAGCCGTACAAGGGCCGCCGGGACCCGGTCGAGCTTCTGAGCGCGTCCAACCAGGGCCGCGTGCCGGAGCTGATCCCGATCCGCTTCGGCCGCATGTCTGCGTCGCCGTTTGCGTTCTACCGGGGTTCGGCCGCGCTGATGGCCGCCGACCTGGCCCACACCCCGACCAGCGGCATCCGCGTGCAGGCCTGCGGCGACGCGCACCTGATGAACTTCGGTGGCTTTGCGACGCCGGAGCGCAACGTGATCTTCGACATCAACGATCTCGACGAGACCTTGCCAGCCCCGTTCGAGTGGGACCTCAAGCGGCTGGCGGCCAGCGTGGTGATCGCGGCGAACTATCTGCAGCTGCCCAACAGCGACGCGGCGCGCGTGGCCACCGATCTGGTGCGCGGCTACCGCGAGCGGATGAGCAATTACGCCTCGATGCGGGCCCTGGACGTCTGGTACGACAAGATCGACCTGCAGAAGTACGAAGACCGGTCGGCCGATCCGGCGGTCATGAAGGAGGCCCGAAAGCGATTTGCCGCCCGCCTCGAGCGTGAGCAGCGCAAATCCGTGCCCGATTTTCTGTATCCGAAGCTGGTTTCGCTCGAAGGGGGAAGGCCCAGGATCAAGGACGAACCGCCCCTGATCTTCCATCCATCGACGGAATTGACGCCCGAGCTCGCATCAGGGTACGCCGAGGCCATTGCCTCGTATCGGACAAGCTTGCCCGAACACATACAGACGCTGTTCGACCGCTTCCACTTCTTCGATCTGGCGGCAAAGGTCGTTGGCGTGGGCAGTGTCGGGACGTTCTGCACCATCGGGCTGTTCATGGCGGCCGACGACGACCCGCTGTTCCTGCAGATCAAGGAAGCGCGCGCCTCGGTGCTCGAACCCTACGCGGGCAAGAGCCGTCATGCCAATCATGGCCAGCGGGTCGTGGTGGGCCAGCGGCTGATGCAGACAGCGAGCGACGTGTTCCTGGGCTGGACCCGAGGCAAAAACGGCCGAGATGTCTACGTGCGCCAGCTGCGTGACATGAAGATGTCCGCGGTCATCGAGGACTGGGACAGCGCCATGCTGCGGCACTACGGCCGGATGTGCGCGCACGCGCTGGCCCGCGCGCATGCCCGCACTGGCGACGCCGCGATGATGGCCGGCTACATGGGCAGCGGTCAGAGTTTCGATGACGCGATCGGCGAATTCGCGGTCGAATACGCCGCGCAGAACGCCCGGGACTATCGCGCGTTCACGCGGGCGATCCAGGAGAACCGGATCGAGGCGACCGTCGAAATCGACGCGAAGCAAGGACGAAAATGATCTACCTGCTGGTTGGTTCGCCGTAGGCGGAGGCGTCCCATGCAGCGCTTCCTGGCCGGGGCCTGGTCATTGCCATGACAAAAGATCGCCGGTGCTGTTCCTTGGCCTGGCCGGCATCGCAGTGGCGATCTCCGGTGTCCTGACCGAGGGTGATAGGAGTACGGAAATGCTGAAGACATCTGCGCTGCTGCTGGCCATTGCCGCCGCCTGTGTTGCGGGAGCCGCCAATGCCGCCGTGGTTTACTGCACTGCACCGGGAGTCCCCGCGGGCTGCGTGGTGCGTCCCGTGGCACCGGCGGCGGCGGCTGCCAAGGTTGCGTATTGCACCGCGCCGGGCGTGCCCGTAGGCTGCGTGGCGAAGCCCGCGGCGGCCGCGACCGCCAGGGCCATCTACTGCACGTGCCCTGGCGTCCCGGTAGGGTGCGTTGCCCGCCCGGCAGCGACGGCCGCCGCGGTGACGCCTGGCGTCGGGGCGCCGGGTCGCGGCGTGGTCGATCCCGGCATCAACCAGCCGGGAGCCCTGGGGAACCGCGGTGGTGGTGCGCCCGGCGTCGGCGTGGTGGATCCCGGAGTCAATCAACCCGGGGCCGCGGGAAATCGCGGCGGTGCAGCTGCGCGTCCCGGCGTGGGTGCCCCAGAGGTTGGCGTCAGCAACGTCGGCACCAACGGGCCTGGCGTCGCCAACCAGAACGGCGGCGTGAATCGAGCTGGGCGGCGTTGATCTGACCAACGCTGCGGCGCCGGTCGAGACCGGGCGAAGTACCGAGAGCGGGTAAGCGAAGCGTCAATCGGTCATGCTCCGCATTGCTTTCTCACCCGTGCGCGTCAGCACCTGAATCCAGGATCAAATCTGCGCCGCCTCGCGAAGAGGTTCGCCCTTGGCACCGCTGTAGGGCTGGCCGTTGATTGAGCTTGATGAATGGCCGCTCTGAAGGAAATTGGGCGGCAGCGCCGACGGGCCGGAAATGGCCGAAAGCGCCTGTTGATGAGCCCGGGATAAACGGCCGGTTTCGCGCTTGCACCCGCCAACGGCGCCGCACCCAATAGCAGCGGAGTGTCGACCCGGTCCTTGGATCGGAGGCGAATCATTGATCGGACATTGTCCGTCAGGTCGAATTCCGATTAGGACACGTCAGGCAAGCTGCAGGCGCCGCCACGCGCCGGCGTATCACCCCTTCCGCATCCCCGCCACCGCTGCCGCCGCATTGTGCTGCCGCGCCGCCGCCGCAACCTCCTTGGTGACCACGGTCATGCCGATGGGCGCCAGCGCGATTCCGGCAAGCTTCAGGTGCTGCCAGCCGAACGGGATGCCGATGATGGTCACGAAGTTCGCGATGGCACAGCCGACGTGCCCAATCGCGAGCCACACGCCGGCGAACAGGAACCAGATGACGTTGCCGACGACGCCGAGCGCGCCGGTGCCGATGTCGCTCGGCACCCGTCAGCTCCCGCCGGCTGATGGCCTCCTTGCCGAACGGGAAGAACGAGAAATTGCCCATCACGAAGCACGCCCTGCCCCATGGGATGCCGATGATGGTGACGAAGGCCACGAGCCCGACCAGCCACCACGCGAGCCCCATCAGGACGCCGCCGAGGATGAACCAGAGGAAGTTGAGGATGGCGCGCATGGGTGGCGGGTGATGCGAGAGACGATGGGTACTGTGCCGATTCTACCGGGGCTGCGCCGGCCGAACGCTGGCCGTCCTAGCCGCGCTCCGCGAGCGCCCGAATTCGCGCGAGATCGAGCACGCCCTTCGCGCCCCAGCCACGCTCGTCGGCCGGCACCTCCGGACGGAACTGCTCGTAGAGGTGGAAGCCCTCGCGATTCAGGCGCTCCGGCGGGAACGTCGCGGCGAGCTGCTGCAGCTCGGCCCGAACCGCATCGAGCGCGTCGCCGAACTTGCCGCGCAGGTAGCGCTCGACCGCCTCGGGCTTCACCAGCTCGCCTTTGGAGATCGCGCGCTGGCCGTGGCCGGTGTCGGCGACGTGCAGTTGCCGGCCGAGCAGCACCACCGTGTGCGCTCCGGTCGCGCCCGTCGGCAGCGGTGGCGCAGGCTCGTGCGGCCGCAGCTCCGGCGGCGCGTAGATGCCGAGCCGCACGCCCTTGGCGTAGGCCGTCATGCCGGCGAGGGCCTGCCCCATGGTCAGGGCGGTGTCCGGCGGAAAGCCCAGCCGCTCGGCGACGACGGCGGCCCACAGTGTCAGGACCGGCGCGCGGTTGATGCGGAGGGTGGTCGGCGTGGACATTGCGGGTTGCGGCTACGCCGGCCGCGTCCCTCGGCAATCCGGAAACCGCGTGCAGCCCCAGAACTCGCTGCCGATGCTGGCGCCCGCCTTCGCCACGCGCCGAACCATCGGACTGCCGCAACGGGGACAGGTCATCGCACCGGCGGCCGTCGGTGACCACCGGCGCGGCGGCCGGCGGCGCGGGCCTGCGCTCGGCGCTTGCTGCGCGGCCTGATGCTCCCTGCACCACCTGCAGCATCGCGACCAGCTCGGGTCCATCGACGAGCTTGATCGGCTTGTCGCGCGCGAAGTCGATGGCGTCCGGCGTGTAGCTCCCGCTGGTGACGAAGATCGCGCCGTGCGCCTCTTCGCCGGTCATGGCGCCGTACAGCTCGCGCACCAGCTCGACGCCGACGGTGCGGGTCTTCCAGCGCTTGCACTGGACGACCAGCGTCTTGTCCTTGGCGCGCAGCTCAAGGTCGATCCCGCCGTCGGCGCCAGCGCCACCACGCTCGACCACGCGGTAGCCCTGCCGGCGGTACGCCTCGGCCACGAGCCGCTCGAAGTCCTGCCACGACAGCGCCCGGATGCGGTCGATGCTCGGCCTGACCGTCAACCAGCCGGCGCCGGCGCGCGGCATTGAACAGCGCGAACGGGGCCGGCAGCAGGAACAGCGCGGCGATCCACCACGCGTTCGCCGCGGCTTGCGGCCCGAGCGGCGCAAGGATCGGCCGCGACGCGGTGAGCGCCGGCGCCCCCCAGCGCAGCGCGGCGAAGACCACGGCCGCGAAAATGACGGACGACCCACCACGGCAGGCGGGCCAGCTCTCCGAGCGGATGAGCATTCCGCCCGCGCGCCACTACAAGCTACCCCTTGATTCGCCGCGGATCGTTCCCGTGGCTGTCCTTCTGTTTGATCTGGCCCTTCTCGTTCTTGATCACCAATTCTGTCTTCTTGTGGTCCGCCAGCTCGCGGCCCCGCGACACGGCATCGGTCTTCCGCTCATGCAGCGAATCAGCGCGCTGCGTGCCGTCGGTCTGAACGGCCCAGCGGCCGCCGGGGCGGGGTTCAACCGCTACTTGGGGCTTACGTGCCATGGCGATTCCTCCTTGAGTTGTGCAGCTTCGTACAAGTGGCCTTGGCTAGGAATTGCTAGGCCCGAATTTGCTCAAAGGTACTGCGATGCGTATAGCGCCATGGTACCCGGAGGGCCGCCTTCGACGTGAGTTTGGCCACTTCAGAGTCTCTTCGGCCACCAGCGCACGAACTGCGCCGCCTGATCCCAGTATTGCTTTCCCGCCCACTGTGGATCGAGCACAAAGACCGTCAATCCAGAGCGGCGGATCAACTCGCGCTCTGCCGTCGTCTTCTTGAACCGGTCGCGGGAGACGATGATCCATCCACCCTCGCTGACGAGCGCCGCTACCCACTCTTCGTCCTTTGCCTTCTGGTCGAACTTGTCCCGAAGGGCGACCACCCCTTCGACCGACAGCTCGAACTTGGACAACTCCGCCATCCCGCGCGCGAGGCTCGGCGGTAGGTTGTTGTCGAAGATGAATCTCACGCCGCCTTGAGCAGCTTGGTTTCAAACCGGACGGCGGCTTCGACGTGCTTAGGCGAGACCTCGAACAGTTGGGCTGAAGCCGCGACGCTCCGTCCTTCGGCCAGATAGCTGGCATACAGCGATGCCGTGCGAATCCCGGTCTCCTCAATCGTCGGGTGCCCGAACTGCACCTCCGGATCAACGACAACTGTGCGGGTGCGCGGGTCCGGATACCACCGCCGTGCAAACCCGCCTTCGTACTCGATCCCCGCATAGAGCGAGTCCTTGATGATGGCGTGAAAGGCGTATTGCCGCGTCCGCAGATTCAGCATCGCCGGATCGTTCGCGGTGCTCCGCATCGCTTCAGCAAAGATGGTTTCACCGTCAGTCACGAAGCGTTTGGTCGTGAACGGATAGTTAGCGCCGAACAGCTCCTTGGCGGCCGTCAGGCAATGACGCACGACGATCAGAGGAACCCCGCGCCGGACAAATTCACGCACGACGCGCAACTCGATGAGATCGCGAAACCCAATGACATCCTCTATAAAATCATCGCTGCTGTACTGCGGCACCCAAAGCGGGTCCGAATGGCGCCGGGTGCGGTCATCCTCGGGCCCGGACATGAAGTCGTACCCGTACAGCCATCGCTTGATGGCTCGGCGCTCAGCGTGAATAAGACGCGCAGCCTCTGATAGCGTGTAGACGCCGAGGCCGAGATGATCACTCATGGCGAAAGGGGCGAACTCATTGGCATCCAACCCATTGGCATACGCGAGCCCGGCACCTACGCCGGAGACAGTTCCGACGTTTTCGGGCTCGGCACGCGCATTTTGCCGCGTATTTCCCGTTGCGGGTGACGCTGACGAGCCTGCGACACGTCGTGCAGCGCCTGCAGCTCCGCCCACATCTCCGCGCGCGGCCCGAGCACTTCGAGCCGCAGGGCGAGATCGGCGTCGATCCGCGCCCGTCCGGCGATGATCTCGGCCAGCACTGCCTTGGGCATACCGACCAGTCGCGCCACGTCAGCCACCGACTTCCCGGCCGGGAAATGCTCCTTCACAAGCGCCCCGGGATGCGGATGATCGACCGGTTCCGCCAATGGCGTCGGCGCGTCGAGTTTGCGCGCCAGCTTCGAGGGATCGAGATGCGTGTAACGCTTGAGTGACTTCAGGTCCCGGTGTCCGGTGACCGCCGCAGCCTCCATCACATTGAGCCCCTTCTCGAAGAGCATGCTCGTGGCCTCATGCCGCGCGTCATGCAGGCGTACGTCAACCAGAAAGTGTGGGTCGGCTTCCTCACCCTTTGCGGCTTGGTCGGCTTCATACATCGCTCGTCCAAGTCGTCGCGCACGACGAAAGCCCGCTGTTATGCCGTCGGGCTTGATCTTGAACACCTTCCCCTTTCTTTGCCCCGACAGCCCCTTGAGCAGATCAACGGCGGCAGCGGAAAGCGGCACATCGCGCGCCCCTCCGGGCTTCGTGTCCGGCAGATGTGCTACACGCGTCTCCAGATCAACGTGCCGCCACTCCAGTGTCGCGACCAACTCGCCGCGACGCATGGCAGTTTCGATGGCGAGACGCACGACCGTCGAGAAGACCCGATCCTTCGAGGTGTCTCCTTTCGCGAGGTACTCCAGTTCCATTTCCGAAATCCGGCGGTTGCGTTTCTGCGAGGCCCCGGGCTTCGTTACGTCGTCGAGTGGGTTGGCCAACCCTTCGTATCCCCACTCCTTGCGCGCAACGTTGAACAGGTGTGAGATCAGCGCCAGATCGAGCCGGATCGTATTCTCGGCCTTCCCCTCTTTCGCCGTTTTCCTTTCGGCCGTTCCTTTCCTTGACCCCTTGCCTTTGTTGGGCTCGTCAGTTTCCGCCTTGACCTTTTCGGGTTTCCTGCGCAACTGCTGGTAATACTCACTGAAGTGGGACGCTCGCAGATCACCGAGCGTAAGTTCCGCAAGCGGATGCTGCCGCCAGCGATTGATTCGAGACCTCTCCTGTCGCGCCCCTTTCTTGTGGACGGTCACCTCCCGCTCGTAGCGGTCAAGGGCGTCGGCCAGCGTGAGCTTGTGTGCAGCGCGTTTGTCGCGATAGATGCGCAGCGCCATCCTGCTCTCGATGTCCTTCGCCCACGCCTCGGCCTCGCCCTTGGTGTCGAAAGTCGCCGACCGACGCTTGTGGCCTCGGCGCGCCACGTACGCCCGAAAGAATTTGCCCCGCTTGATGATGCTGGCCATGCGTGATCGCTTTGGAGTGTCGGATACCGGGCAAGACTCCACCGGATTACGCCGAATTTACTCCAATTGGGCGGCCAAACGAAGAGAGCCGCACCAGTTACGGCGCGGCTCTCTCTAGGAATTTGGCTCCCCGACCTGGGCTCGAACCAGGGACCTGCGGATTAACAGTCCGTCGCTCTACCAACTGAGCTATCGAGGAATTGCAGCCCGCAATTATAGCGTCGCGCGCGGGTCCGGGCAATCATGTGTCCGCCCGCGGCCGCAAGCGCCGCTGCTCCTGCGAAGGCCTCGCCACCCTCGCTCCCGGGCGTACCCCACCGTCGGGCGGTTGCCCGACGGCCACGGCATGCTCCTTGCACGAGATCTTCCTGTTCCCGCGCGCGACACCTTGGCTGCGGTGCCCGAGGCGAATTGGCCGCACCGGGCTTGACGTTCCATACCGATGATTTGACTGGATTTTTCGACGGCGCACCATGGAATTGACGTCCCTCAGCCACCATCAGGCCCGCGGTTGGTCGGTGCCGCTTCCCGTCGCCATGGACTCGCCGCGGACACTGGTGCTCGCGTTCGGGGCCAGCGCACTCGCCGACCGGCCCGCGCCGCTGGCGGAACTGGCTGCGGCGTTTCCGCGCAGCGTCGTCGCCGGATGCTCCACAGCCGGCGAGATTCTGGGCGACACGGTCGGCGACGACTCGCTGGTCGTGGCGATCGCCCGCTTCGCCGGGACCGACCTGGCGCTCGCGTCGGCACCGATCCCGTCGATGGACGATTCGGCGACCGCCGGAGCGGCACTCGGCCGGGAACTGGCGCCACGCCATCCGCGAGCGGTACTGGTGTTCAGCGCCGGCGTCGGCGTCAACGGCAGCGAACTGGTGAAGGGCCTCGTCGGCGCCCTCCCCGCATCGACCGTGGTGGCCGGCGGCCTCGCCGGCGACGGCGACCGCTTCGCGCGGACGTGGGTGCTGGTCGACGGGCAGCCGCGCGCGGCCTGCGTGACCGCGATCGCGCTGTGCGGACCGGTCGACATCGCCACCGGGTCGCGCGGCGGCTGGGATGCGTTCGGGCCGGAGCGGCGCATCACACGCTCGCGCGGGAACGTGCTCTACGAGCTCGACGGCAAGCCGGCGCTGGCGCTCTACAAGGACTACCTCGGACACCTCGCCGCGGGTCTGCCGGCGACCGCGCTGCTGTTCCCGCTGGCGATCCGTCCGTACGACGACCGCGACGGCCTGCTGGTGCGCACGGTGCTCGCCGTCGACGAGGCGTCGCAGTCGATGACGTTCGCCGGCGACGTGCCGCAGGGCGTGCGTGCGCGGCTGATGCGCTCGAACCACGACCGGCTGATCGAGGGCGCCGCGGGTGCTGCGACCGACGCCGCGGGCGCGGCGGAGGTTCGCCGCCTGCACCGGGCGGCCGCGTCGCCGGCGCGCACCGACGACAGCCCGACTCTGGCGCTGGCCATCAGCTGCGTGGGCCGCCGGCTGGTGCTGGGTCAGCGGGTCGACGAGGAAACCGAGGCGACGCTGGAGGCGCTGCCGGCGGCGACGACGCAGATCGGGTTCTACTCGTACGGCGAGATCTCCCCGTCGGGTCACGCGCCCTGCGACCTGCACAACCAGACGATGACGCTGACGACGATCCGTGAAGCGGCTGCATAACCTCCTCGCCCGCCAGCTCGCGCGGCTGTCGCTGCAACCGGAGGCCGCGCCGGACGTGCCGATCTGGCTCACGCTGCTCGAGCGGGTGTCGCAGACCTACGCCGACGTCGATCAGGATCGCTACCTGCTCGAGCGCTCGCAGGACATCAGCTCGCGCGAGATGCAGGAACTCTACGACGCGTTGCAGCGCGAGCGCGATCATCTCGAATCGCGGGTGGCCGAGCGCACCGCGGCGCTCGCGGCGAGCGAGGCGCGCTTTCGCAGCCTGACCTCGATGGGCTCCGACTGGTACTGGGAGCAGGACCGGGACTTCCGCTTCACGTCGATCGCCGGCAATACCGAGCTCTACGCCGGGCACACCATCGCGGGGCACATCGGCCGCACGCGCTGGGACATCGACGGCTACGAGCCGCCCGACGGCGGCTGGGAGGCGCACCGCTCGATGCTGGACTCGCACCGCCCGTTCCAGGACCTCATGCTGCGCTTCCGGCTCGCGGACGGCAGTGTCGCCTGGGCGATGATCAGCGGCGAGCCGGTGTTCGCGGCGGACGGTGCGTTTGCCGGCTACCGCGGCATCGGTCGCGACATCACGCCGGAGAAGCGCGCGGAGGAGCGCGTTCACCGGCTGGCCCGCTTCGATCCGCTGACGGGACTGTTCAACCGACCGATGTTCTTCGAGCGGCTGGACCATGCGCTCGCGGTCGCGCGTCGACGCGGCACCGCCGCGGCGCTGCTGTTCATCGACCTCGACCGCTTCAAGAACATCAACGATACCTTCGGCCATCTGACCGGCGACGAGGTGATCCGCACGATGGCGCAGCGGCTCGCGGGCGCGGTGCGCGAGACCGACACGCTGGCCCGGCTGGGCGGCGACGAGTTCATCGTGCTGGCCGAGAATTTCGCCGCACCGACGGACGCCTCCGAACTGGCGCAGCGGCTGGTCGAGACGCTGGCCGAGCCGGTCGCGCTGGCCGGCACCGAATGCCACCTCGGCGCGTCGATCGGGATCGCGATCTTCCCCGCCGACGGCGACGACGCCGCGACGCTGCTCAAGAAGGCCGACATCGCGATGTACCGCGCCAAGGACGCCGGCCGCAGCAACTTCCAGTTCTACTCCGAGGCGATGAACCAGCCGCTGATCGAGCGGATGGTGCTGGGCGCCGCGCTGAAGCGCGCGCTCGACCAGGAGCAGTTCGTCCTGCTCTACCAGCCGAAGGTCGACGTCGCCACCGGCGCGATGACGGGGGTCGAGGCGCTCATCCGTTGGCAGCATCCCGAGCGCGGCCTGCTGCCGCCCGACCAGTTCATCCCGGTCGCCGAGGAGACCGGCCTGATCCGGCAGATCGGCCGCTGGGTGCTGCGCGCGGCGTGCGTGCAGGGACAGGCCTGGCGCGACGCCGGCCTGCCGCCGATCCCGGTCGCCGTGAACCTGTCGGCGCGCGAGTTCAACGACGAACGCCTCGCCTTCGAGATCGCGCAGGCGGTCGTCGACGCGAACTTCGACGCCCACCTGCTGGAACTCGAAATCACCGAGAGCCTGGTGATGCAGGACCCCGACCGCGCGGTCGAGACGCTGGCGCAGCTCAAGTCGATGGGCGTGCGCATCTCGATCGACGACTTCGGCACCGGCCACTCGTCGCTGGCGCGGCTGTCGAAGCTGCCGGTCGACAGCCTCAAGATCGACGGCGCGCTGATCCGCGACATCGCCACCGACTCCGACGACGCGGCGATCGCCTCGGCGGTGATCGCGATGGCAGCGAGCCTGCGCCTGACCTCGATCGCCGAGGGCGTCGAGGAGGCGGGGCAGCTCGCGTTCCTGAAGGCGCGGGGATGCGACGAAATGCAGGGTTACCTGACCAGCCGGCCGGTGCCCGCGGCGGAGATCGCCGCGTTCGTCCGCCGCGCCGGCTGCGGCCGCCTCGAGGCGGTCAACGGACGCTGACCCGCGCGCGGACTTCGCCCGCCGCGACCCGCGTCGGATTCAGTCGTCGGCGCCGGGCTTGTCCGACAACGCGCCGGCGACGTGCGGCGCGGCGAGCTTGAGGTAGTGGAACATCGACCACAGCGTCAGCACCACCGCGATCCACAGGGCGATGGTGCCGACGAACGGCGTCGATATCCCCGGCAGCACCGGCTCCCACAGCAGCAGCGCGATGATCGCCGTCATCTGCGCCACCGTCTTGACCTTGCCGATGAACGCCACGGCGATGCTCTTCGTCTGGCCGAGCTGCGCCATCCACTCGCGCAGCGCCGAGATCGTGATCTCGCGGCCGATGATGATGATGGCGAGCCAGGCCTCGGCGCGGTGGAGCTGGACCAGCAGGATCAGCGCGGCGGCCACCATCAGCTTGTCGGCGACCGGATCCAGAAACGCGCCGAACGCGCTGGTCTCGCCCCAGCGACGCGCAAGCCAGCCGTCGAGCCAGTCGGTCAGCGCGGCGACCGCAAAGACCGTCATCGCCGTCCAGTTCTTCGCCGCCGGCCCGAGCCAGGCGTCGGGCAGGTAGTACACGGCGACGAAGACCGGGATCAGCAGGATCCGCAGCCAGGTCAGCGCGGTGGGAATGTTGGCGAACATCGGATGCGGCCCGGGGCAGGTCCCTTGAGCGTTCATTCTACCGCGATGCCGGCGGGTGCTTGGACCATGCGTCGAAACGTGGTCCAATCGGCGGCACGCTGCACCTTCCGGAGCCCTGATGAACCGATCGTCCCGCCTCGTCGTCGCCGCAGCCGCGGCGCTCGTCCTCACCGGCTGCATTCCCATCGGGATCAAGAGCCAGAGCCTGCCCTGGGCCGCGGCCGCCCCCGCGCCGATGGCGTCGTCGGACGAGTCCTCGCCGGCGCGGGCGGCGGTCTCCGCGCAGGGCGTGGCCGCGATCGTCAGCGCCAGGGCGTCAATGTAGCGCCGCGAATATCCGCTCGGCCAGCGCGCGGCTGATGCCGGGCACGCGCGCCAGGTCGTCGACTCCCGCCGCCTGCACGCCCTTCAGGCCGCCGAAGTGCGCCAGCAGTGCCTGGCGCTTGCGCGGGCCCACGCCTTCGATGTCCTGCAGCGACGACGACGTCCGCGCCTTCGCCCGCCGGGCCCGATGGCCCTGGATCGCGAAGCGGTGCGCCTCGTCGCGGATCTGCTGCAGCAGGTGGAGCCCCGGGTGGTCGGACGGCAGGTTCAGCACCCCGGCGCGTCCCGGAAAGACGATGTCCTCCTCACCCGCCTTGCGCTCGGGCCCCTTGGCGATGCCGATCAGCGCGACCCCGGCGAGCCCCTGCTCCGCCAGCACGTCCTCGGCGACGGCGACCTGGCCCCGGCCGCCGTCGATGACCAGCAGGTCGGGCGCGGGAAACTCGCCGGCGACGATGCGCGCGCAGCGGCGCGTCAACGCCTCGCGCATCGCGGCGTAATCGTCGCCGGCGGCCGCCGGTGTCACGTTGAAGCGGCGGTACTCGGACGACTGCATCGCCAGCCGGTCGAACACGACGCAGGAACCGACGGCGCGCTCGCCCATCGTGTGCGAGATGTCGAAGCACTCGATCCGCTGCGTCGATGCGTCGAGGCCCAGCGCCTGCTGCAGCGCGGCCAGGCGGTCCTCCTGCGTCGCCTTCTGCGCGAGCTTCTGGCCGATCGCCAGGGCGGCGTTCTGCCCCGCCATGGTCAGCCAGACGCGGCGCTCGGCCCCCGGGTTGTCGACGATCTCCACCCGGTGGCCCGCCTGCGCGGAGAGCACCTCGGCGAGCGCGGCGGAGTCGAGCGAGTCGGACACGACGATGGTCGGCGGCACCGGCCGCTCGACATAGTGCTGCGCGAGGAACGCCGGCAGCACCTCGTCGAGCGCTCCGGCATCGGCATGCTGCGGGAAGAACGTGCGGTCGCCGACGTGGCGACCGCCGCGGATCATGACGACATTGACGGCGACGAGGCCGCGGTCGGACGCCGCCGCGACGACGTCGACGTCGCCGGCGGTCGCGCTTTCGACGAACTGGCGCGACTGCAGCTGCGACAGCCGCGCGATCTGGTCGCGCAGGCGCGCCGCCCGCTCGAACGCCAGACCCTCCGCCGCCGCCTCCATCTCGGCCTTGAGCCCGGCCACGACCTCGTCGGTGCGCCCCTGCAGGAACAGCGTCGCCCGCCGGACGTCGTCGGCGTAGTCGGCCGCGGCGATCAGGTCGACGCAGGGGGCGCTGCAGCGCTGGATCTGGTGCAGCATGCACGGCCGGGACCGGTTCGCGAACACCGCGTTCTCGCAGGTGCGAAGCTGGAACACCTTCTGCAGCAGCGCCACGCCCTCGCGCACCGCGCCCGCGTTGGGGAACGGCCCGAAGTAGCGGTCCGCGCGGTCGAGCTTGCCGCGATGGAACCGCAGCTGCGGAAACGCCTCGCCGGTGAGGCAGACGTAGGGGTAGCTCTTGTCGTCGCGAAAGAGGATGTTGTAGCGCGGCTCCTCGGCCTTGATCAGGTTGTTCTCGAGCAGCAGCGCCTCGCCCTCGGAGCGCGTGACCGTCGTCTCGACCCGCGCGACCTGCGCGATCATCAGCGCGATCCGCGTCTCGTGGCTGCCCTTGCGGAAATAGCTGGCGACCCGCTTCTTCAGGTCGCGCGCCTTGCCCACGTACAGCGTGCCGCCGGCGGCGTCGAACATCCGGTAGACGCCGGGGCGGTGCGGCAGCGACCGCAGCAGCTCGTCCGGGTCGAAGGGGGGCGGGCCGGGCGGGTTGGCGGGTTCGGGGGGGTTGAGGGTATCGCTCATCGCGCCGCGGGATTCATGCCGGTGCGGGCCGCGGCAGCGCGCTGCCCAGGTGCGCGGCGATCGCCGCGAAGACCGCCTCGAACATCGCCGGCGTCAGCCGCCGCGTGTTGGTGTTGTAGCGCGAGCAGTGATAGCTGTCGAACAGGGCACGCCCTCCGGGGAGCGGGTGCCGCCCGCCATGCGTGAACGGCGCCTCGGCCGGACGGGCGCCGAGCGCCCGCAGCACCGCTTCGTGCGCGATGCGTCCCAGCGCCAGCACCGCGCCGCCCGCGGGCAGCGCCGCCAGGTCCGCGGCGAGGTAGTCGTTGCACTGCCGGATCTCCGCCGGCGCCGGCTTGTTCTGCGGCGGCAGGCACTTCACCGCGTTGGTGATGCGACAGCCGGTCAGCACGAGCCCGTCATCGCGCGACCGCGCGTCGGCACGCGAGGCGAACCCGAACGCATGCAGCGTCGCGTACAGCAGGATCCCGGCATGGTCGCCGGTGAACGGCCGGCCACTGGCATTGGCACCGTGCATGCCAGGGGCGAGCCCGACGATCAGGAGGCGGGCCGCCGGGTCGCCGAACGGCGGCACCGGGCGGCAGAAGTAGTCCGGGTGATCCGCGCGCACGGCGTCGAGGAACGTCGCGAGGCGGGCGCAGCGGCGGCAGCCGGCGTCGTAGGCCGCGCGGGTCGGCGGCGCTTCTGGCAGAATGGCGACTTTTCTTGCGGCGGGCATGGCGAAGGCGCCGAATCGTAGCACGCAGCCCGCGCGCGCCCCTGCGGTGCCGTTCCCGACCGCCCCTGCTTCCCCGGCCCCCGATGCTCCCCGCCGAATCACGCCTCGAAGTCCGCTCGCACCTGCCGGCGCGCAGCCGCAACAGCCGCCGCGACGCGCGGCGGCCGCCGCTGCTGTTCGTCCACGGCGGCTACTGCGACGCGTGGTGCTGGCAACCGCACTTCCTGCCCTACTTCGCCCAGCGCGGCTATCCGTCGTACGCGCTGTCGCTGCGCGGGCACGGCGCGTCGGGAGGCCGGGAGACGCTGTTCGTGGCCGGCCTCGACGACTACGCCGCGGACGTCGAGCGCGTCGCCGCCGACCTCGCCGACGCGCCGGTGCTGATCGGGCATTCGATGGGGGCCGCGGTGGTCGAACGGCTGCTCGGCACCCGGCCGGTGCGCGCAGCGGCGCTGATCGCCCCGGTCCCGCCGGCGGGCCTGCTGACGATGGCCGCGCGGCTGGCCACCGAGAATCCCGATTACCTGATGCAGATGAGCCGCTTCGACCCGTCGCGGCTGACGTCGCACGTGCTGGACACGCTGCGCCCCTTCTACTTCAGCCGCGACGTCGACCCGGGCGTCCTCGCCGAGGCCGCGCTGCATCTGGACATCGAGTCGCCGCGCGCACTGATGGACCTGTCGCTGCGGCTGCACGGGCTCCTGCCCGAGCGGGCGGTGACGCCGATGCTGGTGATGGGCGCCGAGGGCGACCGGATCTGCACCGCCGACGACGTGATCGCGACGGCGCGACACCACAAGTGCGAGCCGGTGCTGCTGCCCGGGCTCGCGCACATGCTGATGCTCGAGCGGCAGTGGCAGCGTCCCGCCGAGGCGCTGCTCGACTGGCTGTCGCTGCTCGTAGTCGCGCGTCAGGGCCGGGGTCCCGGCAGCGCCCGCACGAACGTCTCGAAGCGGTCCGCCGGCAACGGCTGGCTGATCCAGAATCCCTGGAAGGCGTCGCAGCCGCGCTGCTGCAGGAAGTCGAGCTGCGCGCGCGTGCCGACACCCTCGGCGATCACCTTCTTGCCGAGGCCGCGCGCCAGCCCGATGATCGCTTCGGTGATCGCGGCGTCCTGCGGATCGGTTTCCAGATCGGCGATGAACGAGATGTCGATCTTCAGCGTGTCGATCGGGAAGTGCTTGAGGTGGGTCAGCGACGAGTACCCGGTGCCGAAGTCGTCGATCGCCACGGTGAAGCCGTCGTCGCGCAGCCGGTGCAGCACCTTGCGAATGGCGTCGAGGTCGTGCATCAGCGACGTTTCGGTCACCTCGAGCTCGATCCACGACGGTTCGCACTCGGCCTCCCGCACGATTTCGCAGATCCGGTGCGCGAGGTCCTCGCGGTAGAACTGGCGCGCCGACAGGTTCACCGACACCGTCAGCGGCAACCCGGCCCGGCGCCACGCCACGCACTGGCTGGCCGCGGTGCGCAGCACCCATTCGCCGAGCGAATGGATGAGGCCCGATTCCTCGGCCAGCGGGATGAACACCTGGGGCGGGATGCTGCCGTGTTCCGGGTCGGTCCAGCGCAGCAGCGCCTCGGCGCCGATCACGGCGCGATCGGCGACGCGCAGCACCGGCTGGTAGTGCAGCTTCAGCGCATCCGCTTTCAGCGCGGCGCGCAGCGCGGTCTCCAGCGTGTGCTGCTGCGCGCGCCGCTGCGCGAGGTCGGCGTCGAGATACTGGAAGGTGTTGCGCCCCAGCTCCTTCGACCGGTACATCGCGACGTCGGCGTGCTTCAGCAGCTCCTCCGGATCGTCGGAATCGTCGGGGTAGACGCTGATGCCGATCGACGAGGTCACGTAGATGTCGTGGTCCTCGATGTGGAACGGCTGCGCGATCGCGTCCTGCAGCTTCTGCGCGATGTGCCCGAGCACGTCGGGATCGTCGAAGTCCTCGACGATCACCATGAACTCGTCGCCGCCCAGGCGCGCGAGCAGATCGGTTTCGCGCAGCGCCGCCGACAGCGCCCGCGTCACGTGCTTCAGCAGCTCGTCGCCGATGCGGTGGCCGAGCGTGTCGTTGACGTTCTTGAAGCGGTCGAGGTCGATGAACAGCACGCCGACGCGCCGGCCGGAGCGCCGCGCCTGTGCGATCGCCTGCGCCAGCCGCTCGTGCAGCAGCAGGCGGTTGGGAAGGCCGGTCAGGGCGTCGCGCGTCGCCATGTACTGCAGCCGTTCCTCGGCCTGGATCCGCGAGCTCACGTCCTGGACGAAGGACAGGATCGACACGATGCGCCCGGCGTCGTCGAGCAGGCACGAGTGGTACCACTCGCACCAGATCGTCTCGCCGTCGATCCGGTGGTTGCGGGTGAGGCCGGTCGCGCGGGGCTCCTCGCCGCCGACCAGCTTGGCCAGCATCGCCGCCGTCGCCTCGCGGTCGGACTCGTGGATCAGCGGGTTCCCCGACAGCGGCATCCCCAGCACCTCGTCGGCGCGCCAGCCGAAGATGTTCTCGGCCTGCGGCGACCAGCGGACGAGCCGGAAATCGCGATCCCACTCCAGCACCGCCAGCGGCGTGTTGTTGATGTGCGAGGAAAGCATCCAGTTGGCGCGCCGCAGCGCTTCCTCGTTGCGCTTTTCCTCGTGGATGTCGGTGTGCACGGCGTAGATGCCGATGACGTTGTTTTCGGCGTCCCGGTTCGGCGCGTAGTGGATCTGCTCCCAGCGCAGCTCGCCGTTCTGCTGCGGCAGCAGCAGTTCGGTGGCGACGGTCTCGCCGGCGAGCACCCGCGCGAACAGCGGCTCGAGCTGCGCGAAGCGGGCCTGCCCCGACATCTCCGCGACCAGGCGCCCGGTCACCTCCTTGCGGTTCTCCCCCATCCACTCTTCTTCGTGGCGGTTGACGAAGCGGTAGCGGTACTCGCCGTCGATGTAGGACACGCGCGCCGGCACGTTGTCCATGATCAGCCGCAGCTCGGCCTCGGAGGCGCGCAGCGCTTCCTGCGCCTGCTTCAGGCCGTGGATGTCGTTCATCAGCACGAACGCGCCGTGCACCTCGCCCGACGGTCCGGTGTCCGGCACGACGCGGATCGTCATCCAGCGGCGCACCCCGCCCGCGCCCGGCACCAGCCGGTCGAAGGCGGTCGACTCGCCCTCCAGCGCGCGCGCCAGCATCGCCTGGGCGCTCTGGTAGATGCCGTGGCCGACGATGTCGCGCAGCCGCAGCTCGGCGACCTGCTCCGCGGTCAGGCCGAAGTACTGCAGGAACGTGCGATTGACGTAGTGGCAGTGCTCGTCGCGGTCGATGTAGGCGACCGGCGCCGGCACGCCGTCCATGATGACGCGCAGCTGCGACTCGCGCGCCGCCAGCGCGTCCTGCACCTGCTTCAGGTCGGTGATGTCGTGACCGACCACGTAGACGCCCTTGATCGTGCCGTCGAACTTGAAGTCCGGGACGATCCGCGCGCGCAGCCAGCGCGGACGCCCCTGCGCGTCGACCGCCGGACGCTCGTAGGTCACCGACTCGCCCGCGAGGGCGCGCTGCACGAACGAGTCGACGGTCAGGGGACCGTCGCTGCCGTCGTGGCTCGACGGCGTGCCGATCACGCGGTCGCGCGACAGCCCGGTCAGTTCGACGTACGCCTCGTTGACGAACGAGTAGCGGCACTCGTCGTCGAGGTAGACCACCGGCTCGGGAATGTTGTCTGTGAACAGGCGCAGCTGCTCCTCGCGCGCCGCCAGCGCCTGCTCGGTGAGCTTGAGGTCGTGGATGTCGTATTCGGTGCAGTACAGGCCGCGGACGCGGCCGCCGGCGTCGAGATCCGGCGCGACGCGGCCGTGCATCCAGCGCCGGCTGCCGTCGGGCATCCCGCCGATGCGCTCGTACTCGACGTTCTCGCCTTCCTGCGCGCGTGCGAGGATCGGCCGCAGGAAGGCCGCCACCTCGGCGGGCATGATGTCGAACGGCGTGCGGCCGTAGATTTCGTCCTGGGGCCGGCACACCCAGTTCGCGAACGACTGGTTGACGAAGGTGTAGTTCAGCGCACGGTCGAGGTAGGCGATAGGGCCCGGGATGTTGTCGGCGAACAGGCGCAGCTGCGCCTGCTGCGACTTCAGCGCCTCGCGGATGCGGACGTCGTCCTCGATGTCGGTCAGCACGGCGAACGCGCCGCCGATGCGGCCGGAGGGCTCGCGGTCGGGGAACAGCGTCACCCGCGTCCAGCGCGGCTCGCCGCCCTGTCGCCGGTCGCGGCGCTCCCACGAGACCGTGGAACCGGCGAATGCGCGCTCGATGTAGCCCTGCATCTCGGCGAAGGCATCCGGTGTCAGCACCTCGGGCATGGCGCGGCCGAGCAGGTCCTCGGGCGCGCCTCCGACGCTGCTCGCGAACGGCTTGTTGGCGAAGCGGACCTTGAGCTGGCGGTCGAAGTAGAGGATCGGCGAGCCGACGTTGTCGGTGACCAGGCGGAGGCGGTGCTCGCGCCGTCCCGCCTCGAGTTCGAGCGACTTCTGGTGGTCGACGTCGCTGTAGGTCACCAGGAAGCCGCGCACCTGGCCCTGGGCGCTGCGTTCCGGGTAGTAGTCGACGCGGATCCAGATCGCCGGACGGCCCGGCGCGACGAGCTGGCGTTCGAAGCCGGTGCGCTCGCCGGCGAGCGCGGCCTCGATGTAGGCCTGGTAGAGGGCGTAGACGTCGCGCCCGATCACCTCGACGACCTCGCGACCCACCACGTCCTCGGCCCGCTTGGCGGTCCAGTCGCAGAACGCCCGGTTGACGAACCGGTAGCGCTGGTGGCGGTCGATGTAGGCGAGCGGCAGCCCGAGCGCGTTCAGCTTGCGCTGCGACAGGGCCAGCAGGCCGTCCCGCTCGAGCGAGTCGCCGGCGGTCTGGTGGATCGTCGCGAAGTCGAGGCGGTTCAGCGATCGCGTCAGGGCCATTGCGGCGGTCGCTCCGGAGGGCGGTGGGGCCGGTCCGACGGGTCGGGGACGCTCCTGACCCGCCGCGGCCGGCGTTGATCCGTACCTCAAAGCAAGGAACGGGCCGGGGACGGCATGGCGGTTCCGCCCCGCCGCCGTGCCCGCCCTGCGGCGCGCACGCCGCGCCCGCGGGTGCGGCACGGTTACAATCCCGGGCACAGGCTTACGCTGGACGGCATTCCGGGAGGGGGTGTCCGGCGGCCCTGACGCGACATGGCCGGGCACGTCGGCCGTGGCCTTGCCACGCGCCTGGCGGGCCGATGCCGCCGGCAATGACAACGAAATCCCTCCCGGCGTCGACCGGGCCGCCTTCCGCCGGCCCGGAGTGAGGAGCCTTCATGTCAGTCGCCCCGCCCGCGCGGCGTCCGCCAACGAACCGGGGCGCCCCGCGCCCAGGCCTCGCCTTCGGCGGCCCTCCCCGCCCCTGCCGTCAACGGCCTCCCGCCGTGTCCGGAGGCGCCGACCCGCAGCACCCGACGACCGCTGCTGCGCATGGCGGCCGCTTGCGTGGCCGCTGCGGGGGCGCTGGCGGCGCCGGTCGCCGTCGCCGCGACGCACGCCAATCCACCGCTGCTGGCCGGCATCCCCGTCGATTTCATCCTGTTCGCGCTGACGCTCGCAGGCGTCGCCCTGTTCCACCACCATACGCTGCGGATCGCCCTGACCGGACTCGCGGTGATCACCGCCTACAAGCTCGCGTTCACCGGCTTCAAGGAAGGCACGGGATTGGCCGGCCTCGCCACCCACCTGCTGCACGAATGGGTGGTCCTCGCGAACCTCTTCATGCTGCTGACCGGCTTCGCGCTGCTGTCGCGGCACTTCGAGAAAAGCCGCGTGCCGCTGGTGCTGCCGCGCGTGCTGCCGGGCGACTGGTACGGCGCGTTCGTGCTGCTGCTGATGGTGTTCGTCCTGTCGTCGTTCCTCGACAACATCGCCGCCGCGCTGATCGGCGGCGCGATGGCGCACCAGCTGTTCCGCGCCAACGTGCACATCGGCTACCTCGCCGCGATCGTGGCCGCTTCCAATGCCGGCGGCGCCGGCAGCGTCGTCGGCGACACGACGACGACGATGATGTGGATCGACGGGGTCAGCCCGCTGCATGTGGTTCCCGCCTATGTCGCCGCGGTCGTCGCGGTCGTCATCTGCGGCATTCCCGCGGCGCGGATGCAGCACCGCCTGCAGCCGATGCTGCGGCACTCGCACGTGAGGGTGGCCGTCGACTGGATTCGCGTCGGCATCGTGCTGCTGATCCTGCTGTCCGCGATCATCGCCAACGTCACCATCAACCTGCGCTTCGCCGAATACGCCGACTATTTTCCGTTCATCGGCTTCGCCGTCTGGGTGGCGATCGCGATGTCGCTGCCCGCGCGCCGTCCCGACTGGGAAGTGCTGCCGGAAACGATCAAGGGCACGGTGTTCCTGCTGTCGCTGGTCGCCTGCGCGTCGATGATGCCGGTGGAGCGGCTTCCCGTCGCGTCGTGGCCAACCGCGCTCGGGCTGGGCTTCGTGTCGGCCGTGTTCGACAACATCCCGCTGACGGAGCTCGCGCTCAAGCAGGGAGGCTACGACTGGGGCTTCCTTGCCTATGCGGTGGGATTCGGCGGCTCGATGCTGTGGTTCGGCTCGTCGGCGGGGGTCGCCCTGGCCAACATGTATCCGGAAGCGCGGTCGGTGCGGCTGTGGGTCCGCCACGGCTACTGGGTCCCGATCGCCTACGCCGTCGGCTTCTTCGTCATGCTGCTCGCGCTCGGCTGGAATCCACATCCGAGCCACAAGCAGCCGCCACCCGCGGCCGCCGCCGCGGTGACCGTGGCCTCACCGGCCCCGCCGCCGCTGTCCACCGTCGCCGCCGCTCCACCGTTGACACAGTGAAGCGGGGGCGGCGACCCGGGCTCCGGCTCGGCTAAACTGGGCGATGGTCCGACCCGGCGGGCACGACGTTGGGCGTCCGGGACACTTGAGGGAGCGACGCAGATGAAACGGTTACGGCAATTCGCGCTGGCGGTGCTGGCGCTCGGCGGGGCGGGACTCGCGGCCGCCGAAATCGTCCTGTACGAGAACGACAACTACGACGGTCGCACCTTCCGCAGCGCCAACAGCGTGTCGAACCTGAACAATGCCGGCTTCAACGACCGCGCGTCGTCGGCGGTCGTACGCAACGGCAGCTGGAGCATCTGCACCGATGCGTACTTCCGGGGCCGCTGCGTGACGCTGGGTCCGGGCAGCTACCCGTCGCTGGGGTCGATGGGCCTGAACGACCGCGTGTCGTCGGTTCGCGAGCTGGGCTGGGATGGCAGCGGTGGCGGTGGCGCCGGCGGCGGCACGAGCGGCCGCGTCGTGCTCTACGACGCGTACAACTTCAGCGGCAACTCGCACACCGTCAACGGCAACGTCGACAACCTCGACGGCCGCTTCAACGACCGGGCCCGGTCGATGATCATCAGCTACGGGACCTGGGAGCTGTGCAACGACGCCAACTACGGCGGCGGCTGCCAGACCTACGGCCCCGGTCGCTACGCAAACCTCGGCGGGCTCTCCAATCGCGTCAGTTCGGTGCGGATGACGGACAGCGGCGGTGCGGGGGGCGGTGGCGGCTGGAGCGGCGGGAACAACGGTGGCGGCAGCTGGGGCGGGGGCGGCAACTGGGGGACCGGTTCGCGTGCCGTCCTGTTCGAAGGCGCCAACCTGTCCGGCCGCCAGTTCGTGGTCGACAACCAGGTCGCGCTCAACTTCGACGGCACCGGGTTCAACGACCGCGCCTCCTCGCTGCGCGTCGAAGGCGGCTACTGGGTGTTCTGCAGCGACGCCAACTTCCAGGGCGAATGCCGCACCTTCGGCCCCGGCGACTATCCGACGCTGCCGTACGGACTCAACAACCGGATCTCGTCCGGCCGCCGCATCTCCGCCGACTACCCGTACCGGCAGAACCCGAGCTGGGACGGCTACACGCAGCAGTAACCGGCACGCGCCGGCATCCCGTCCGGGGCACTGGAGACTTCGCAGGCATGATGCGCTATTCAGCCGTTCCCTGGCCGTGGCTGCTGCTCGCTGCGGCCGTTGGCCTCTTCGCCGGCGAGGCTGCCGGACGCTTCTTCGGCGACGCCGTCACGCTGGGCCGGACCGCCTACCGGATCCTGGTGATGGTCGCGGCGGTGACCGCGCTCTCGCTGCTGATCCTGCCACCGCGGCGCCCGGCGTATCTGCTCGGCGCCGCGGTCTGCGCGGGACTGATGGGCTGGGCGCTCTGGCTGCAGTACGGGCTGCAACTCGAGCCCTGCCCGCTGTGCGTGATCCAGCGGGTCGTCGTGGTCGCGATCGGCGTGATCTTCCTCGTCGCCGGGCTGCACAATCCCGGCCGCGTCGGCGCCGCGGTGTACGCGGGCCTCGTGTTCGTCGCGGGCGCCTTCGGCGTGGCCGTCGCCGCCCGCCACGTCTGGATCCAGGCGCAGCCGAAGGGGACGGTGGCGTCCTGCGGCATGAGCCTCGACTACATGATCGAGTCGCTGCCCTTCACCGACGTCGTCGGCAAGGTGTTCGCGGGCAGCGGCGAATGCGCCGAGGCCGGCTGGCTGTTCCTCGACCTCGGCATCCCGGCGTGGACGCTGGTGTTCTTCGTCGCGATGACGGTGGCCGCGCTGGCCCTCGTCCGCCGCGACTGACGGCGCCCCGCTACTTCGGCGCCATCCGGATCGCGCCGTCGAGCCGGATCACTTCGCCGTTGAGCATCGGGTTGCGGAGGATCTCGCCGACGAGCGAGGCGAACTCCTCGGGACGGCCCAGGCGCGGCGGGAACGGCACCATCTTCCCGAGCGCATCCTGCACGTCGGGCGCGAGGCTCGCCATCATCGGCGTCTGGAAGATGCCCGGCGCGATCGTCATCACCCGGATGCCGTAGCGCGCGAGCTCGCGCGCCAGGGGCAGCGTCATCGCGACCAGGCCACCCTTCGACGCGCTGTACGCGGCCTGCCCGATCTGCCCGTCGAATGCGGCCACCGATGCGGTGAAGACGACGACCCCGCGTTCGCCGCCGGCATCCGGCGGATTGCGCGTCATCGCGTCGGCGGCGAGCCGCGCGAGGTTGAACGAGCCGACGAGGTTGATGCCGATGGTGCGCTCGAAGCCCGCGAGCGTGTGCGGTCCCTCCTTGCCGACCACCTTCTCGCCATGGACGATGCCGGCGCAGTTGACCAGGCCGCGCAGCGACACGCCTTCGCCGAAGCCGTCGACCGCAGCGGCGATCGCCGCCTTCGCGCTCGCCTCGTCGGTCACGTCGGTGCGCACGAACCGCGCCGCGGCACCGAGCTCCGCCGCCAATGCCCGTCCTTCGGCCTCCTTGACGTCGGCGAGGACGACGCGCCCGCCGCCGGCGACGACCATCCGCGCGGTCGCCGCGCCCAGCCCCGACGCGCCCCCGGTGACGACGAAACTGCTCCCGTTCAACTGCATGATTCGGCTCCCATGGTCCTGGCGTGGCGCCGCCCGGCGCGACGACCCGTCACTTCGGCTGCGCCTTGAACACGGTCAGCGCGGCCGACACCAGCCCCGCAAGGTTCGACATGTCGGACGGCACGATCAGCGTGTTGCCGGTCTTCGCGAGTCCGGCGAAGGCCTGGACGTACTGTTCTGCCACCTTGAGGTTGACCGCCTGGACCCCGCCCGGGGATTCGATCGCCTCGGCGACCTGCCGGATCGCCCTGGCGTCGGCCTCGGCGAGCGCGAGAATCGCCGCGGCGTGGCCCTGGGCCTGGTTGATCTCGGCCTGCTTCTCCCCCTCGGACTTGGCGATCGCCGCCGAGCGGGCGCCGTTGGCCAGGTTGATCTGCTCCTGCTGCTTGCCTTCGGAGGTCGCGATCACCGCGCGCTTCTCGCGCTCCGCGGTGATCTGCGCCTGCATCGCGTGGAGGATCTCCTTCGGCGGGGTCAGGTCCTTGATCTCGTAGCGGAGCACCTTGACGCCCCAGTTCCCCGCCGCCTGGTCGAGCGCCGCGACGACGAGCCCGTTGATGTGATCGCGCTCCTCGAAGGTCCGGTCGAGTTCCATCCGCCCGATGACGCTGCGCAGCGTCGTCTGCGCCAGCTGCGTGATCGCGACCTGGAAGTTGCTGGAGCCGTACGATGCCAGCTTGGGGTCGGTGACCTGGAAATAGAGAATCCCGTCGACCTGCAGCTGGGTGTTGTCCTTGGTGATGCAGATCTGGCTGGGGACGTCGAACGGGATCTCGCGGAGATCGTGTCGGTAGGCGACGCGATCGACGAACGGAATCACGAAGTTGAGCCCTGGCTGCAGGACCGCGTAGAAGCGGCCCAGGCGCTCGATCACCAGCGCATGCTGCTGCGGAACGACGCGGATCGCCTTGGCGATGACGATGATGGCGACGACGAAGAGGGCGATCGTGAACAGCGACGACCCGATCCACATGGTGTAGGTCTCCAGTTGCGTGCCGGTCATGCCGCGGGCCTTTGGTCCGAGAGCACGAGCACCGACGCGCGCATCGCGGTGATGTACATGGTCTCGCGGCGGGGCACGTCGGGCGCCGCGAGTTCGGCGTCCCACTCGGCGCCGCGATAGGTCACGCGGGCGGTGCCGTCCGGCCGCCACGTGTCGACCCGGACCGCGTGTCCGACGTCGAGCGGGGGCTCCGCCGGCGGCATCGCCCGCGCGAGCCGCCACCGGTGCGTCGCGATGGTCAGGCCGAGCCCCAGCGCGCCGGCGACGGCGAATTGCATCGGTACGCTGGCGCCGAGCCACGCGGCGACTCCGCCGAACGCGACGGCGACGCCTACCGCCAGCAGGTAGAAGGTGCCGATCATCAGTTCGGCGCCGATCAGGACCACACCCGCGATCCACCAGATCCAGAATCCGCTCATCGACCGTTCCGCATTCGCGCGCGGCACCCGCGCAGGGACAAGGATAAGGCATGCGCCGCCTCTTGGATTGCGCGGGTGCCGCGCCCATCTGGAGCGGGGACGGCGGCGATGCAGCGCGCACTCGCGCTGCGCGCCGGTTCTGAGGTATAATTTTCTTTTTAATCAAGCGCTTTTGGCGCCAACGCCTACGCACGAGGAATCCGATGCCGATCTACGAATATCGATGCTCGTCCTGCGGCCACGAGCTCGAAACCCTGCAGAAGTTCGCCGACGCCCCGCTCACCGAATGTCCCGCCTGCAAGGCCGCGACGCTGGTGAAGCTCGTATCCGCCGCCGGATTCCAGCTGAAGGGCAGCGGCTGGTACGCCACCGATTTCCGCGGCGGCTCGTCAGCCGCCAAGCCGGCGGCCGATACGGCCGCCAAGTCGGGCGCGGACGCCGGCTCCGGCGCCGACACCAAGTCCGCGGCCGGCACCGACACCAAAGCCACGCCCTCGGCCGGCGGCTGCGGCGGCGGTTGCAGTTGCCATTGACGACGCGATGAGGCGGATGCGCGCCCGATGAGACGCTACCTGATCGCCGGCCTGCTGGTCTGGGTGCCGCTCGGCATCACGATCTGGGTGCTGCATTCGCTGGTGAGCACGCTCGACCAGACGCTGCTGCTGCTGCCGGAAACCGCGCAGCCCGAGCGGCTGCTCGGAATGCGCATCCCCGGCTTCGGGGTGCTGCTGGCGTTCGCGATCCTGCTGGGCACCGGTGTCTTCGCGGCCAATTTCTTCGGGGCCCGGCTGATCCGCTTCTGGGAAGGCCTGCTGGGGCGCATCCCCTTCGTCAAGTCGATCTACTCGGCGGTCAAGCAGGTCAGCGACACGCTGTTTTCTGACACGGGCAACGCCTTCCGCAAGGCCGTGCTGGTGGAGTTCCCGCACGAGCACAGCTGGACGATCGCCTTCCTCACCGGTTCGCCATCACCGGCCGTCACCAAGCATCTCGAAGGCGAGTATCTGTCGGTCTACGTGCCGACGACCCCGAATCCCACGTCGGGCTACTTCATCATGGTGCCGCGTTCGCGCACGCGCGAGCTCGACATGAGCGTCGACGACGCACTCAAGTACATCATCTCGATGGGCGTCGTCGCGCCGAAGGGCGCCGGCTTGCCGCGCGAGCCCGCGGCCGGCGCACGCAGCCGCGACACCCTTCCGCCCGCCGTCGAGCCGCCCCGAAATTGACGGGGCCGCGACGGCGCCTGCCCACGCGCGGGCAGGCGCCGGTCGCCCCGCGCGCCCCGCTCCCGACACCCGCACCTCACGCATTCGCCAAGATCAATCCCCGGAGAGACACTTGAAACGCACGGACTACTGCGGCCGCATCGACCGCCGCTTCCTCGGTCAGACCGTCACGCTGGCCGGCTGGGTCCATCGCCGCCGCGACCACGGCGGCATCATCTTCATCGACCTGCGCGACCGCGAGGGACTCGTCCAGGTCGTCTGCGATCCGGACCGCGCCGAGACCTTCGCCACCGCCGAGAAGCTGCGCAACGAATACTGCGTGCGCATCGACGGACTGGTCCGGCCGCGACCCGAGGGTTCGGAGAACACCAGCCTGGGGTCCGGCGAGATCGAGGTGCTCGCGCACGCCGTCGAGATCCTCAACGCGTCGCCGACGCCGCCGTTCCAGCTCGACGACCAGAACCTGTCGGAGACGGTCCGTCTGGAGAACCGCGTGCTCGACCTGCGCCGGCCGCAGATGCAGCACAACCTGAAGCTGCGCTACCGCACCGCGATGGCCGCGCGGCGTTACCTCGACGCCGAAGGCTTCATCGACATCGAGACGCCGATGCTCTACAAGTCGACGCCCGAGGGCGCGCGCGAGTTCCTGGTTCCGTCGCGCATCCACCACGGCCAGTTCTACGCGCTGCCGCAGTCGCCGCAGCTGTTCAAGCAGATGCTGATGATGGCGGGCTTCGACCGCTACTACCAGATCGTCAAGTGCTTCCGCGACGAGGACCTGCGCGCCGACCGCCAGCCGGAGTTCACGCAGATCGACATCGAGACCTCGTTCCTCGACGAGAAGGAGATCCAGGCGATCATGGAGGGTCTGGTGCGGGCGATGTTCAAGGACGCCCTCGGCGCCGACCTGCCGGACCCGTTCCCGATCATGACCTATGCCGAGGTGATGGCAAAGTACGGCTCGGACAAGCCGGACCTGCGCGTGTCGCTCGAGCTCACCGAGCTGACCGACCTGATGAAGACGGTCGATTTCAAGGTCTTCCGCGCCGCCGCCGACCTGCCCAATGGCCGGGTTGCCGCGCTGCGCGTGCCCGGGGCCGCGAAGGAAGGCACCGGCATGACGCGCAAGGAGATCGACGACCTCGCGGTGTTCGCGAAGATCTACGGCGCCGGCGGCCTCGCGTATCTCAAGGTGAACGACGCGTCCCAGCCCAACGAGCACGGGCTGCAGTCGCCGATCGTCAAGTTCCTGCCGGAAGCCGTGCTGCGCGAGATCCTCGTCCGCACGGGTGCCGAAACCGGCGACCTCGTGTTCTTCGGCGCCGACCGGGAGAAGGTGGTCAACGATGCGCTCGGCGCGCTGCGCGCCAAGGTCGGCCACGAGCGCGGCTTCGCGACGCCGGGCCTGCGCCCGTTGTGGGTCGTCGATTTCCCGATGTTCGAGCAGGATGACGAAACGAAGCAGTGGGCGGCGCGGCACCATCCGTTCACCGCGCCGAAGGACGGCCACGAGGAACTATTCGTCACCGACCCGGGACGCGCGCTCGCCAAGGCGTACGACGTGGTGCTCAACGGCTGGGAGATCGGCGGCGGCTCGGTCCGCATCCACAAGCCCGAGGTACAGGCGAAGGTGTTCGAGGCGCTGAAGATCAGCCCCGAGGACCAGCGGCGGAAATTCGGCTTCCTGCTCGATGCGCTGTCCTACGGCGCGCCGCCGCACGGCGGCATCGCCTTCGGCCTCGACCGCATCGTCACGCTGATGACGGGCGCCGAGTCGATTCGCGACGTGATCGCGTTCCCGAAGACCCAGCGCGGGCAGGACCTGCTGATCGACACCCCGACGCCGGTGACCGAGCAGCAGCTGCGCGACCTGCACATCAAGGTCCGGCCGACGGACGCGGCCAAGGTCGTTTGACCGGGGCGGCCTTCGGGGCGCGGTCCGGTTCCGTCGAAGCCGTTCGATGCCCCCATCCCGGCCAAGGCAGGTCGCACGCCGTTCAATTTGCGCGGGGTGCTGCGTGCAGTAAACTGCCGGACATGCGCGCCCGGAACGCACCGCCCGCCCTCCCGACTGCCGCAGGCGCCGGCGCTGCGCGCCGATGGACGTTGGCGGTTGCCGCCGCGCTGCTCCTCGCCGGCGTGACGGCCACGCCCGCGTACGCCCGCGAGTCGCCCGCCGCATTGCCCGAGGTCGCGCTGGCGGACCTGCCCCGCCAGGCGCGCGAAACGTACGCGCTGATCCGCAAGGGCGGTCCATTCCCGTACGAGCGCGACGGCGTCACCTTCGGCAACCGCGAGCGCATCCTCCCGCCGGCGCCGCGCGGCTACTATCACGAGTACACGGTCCGAACGCCGGGCACGAAGAGTCGTGGCGCGCGCCGGATCGTCTGTGCCGGTCCGAAGACCGCGCCCGAGGTCTGCTACTGGACCGCCGACCACTACACGTCGTTCTCGAGGATCCGCGAATGAAGCCCCCCGACCTCGCCAGCGTCGACGACGCCGGCGTCCACCCCTGGACCGGTGCGACCGAACCGCTGAAGGCCGCGGCGGCGCATGCGCACCTCAAGTTCTCCGCCGTGGACCTCGGCAAGGCGAAGGACCGGGCGACCCTCTTCGCCGAGCTCGATCGCGCACTCGCGCTGCCCGATCACTTCGGGCACAACTTCGACGCGCTGGCCGACGTGCTCGAGGATCGTGACTGGCTGGGCAAGCACGGCCGCACCATCGCCTTCTCGCACGCCGCCGCGTATCGCAAGGACCATCCCAACGACTGGGCGACGGTCGAGGAGATCTTTGCCGAGGCCGCCGATTTCTGGCGTGAGCGGCATGTCCCGTTCTGGGTGTTCGTCGCCTGACCGGACGGCGCCGGCCGGCTGATCCGCCCCCGGGCCGTCACTGCGGATCGCCGACCCGCCGTCGCCGCATCGTGTCTCGCCGTCCGGTTCCCGCCGCGACCCCGTCCTTTCCCGCCTTGACCCCGTCCGCTCCCGCCGTGCGTTACAAGCTACCGGTGTCGACGCTGGTGCTGGTGCATACGCCCGAGCTGCGCGTGCTGCTGCTCGAGCGCGCCGATTTTCCCGGACACTGGCAGTCGGTCACCGGCAGCCAGGAACCCGGGGAGCCGCTCGCTACCACCGCGACGCGCGAGCTCGCGGAGGAAACGGGCATCGACGCCGCACGGTATGGCGGCGTCGTCGACTGGGGGCTGTCGCACGTGTACGAGATCTATCCGCGCTGGCGGCACCGTTACGCGCCGGGCACGACGCAGAACACCGAACACGTCTTCGCGCTGTGCGTCCCTGCCCCGGTGCCCGTGACGCTCGCGCCGCGCGAACACCTGGCGCACTGCTGGCTGCCGTGGCAGGAGGCAGCGCCGAAGTGCTTTTCCTGGTCCAACCGCGCCGCGATCGAGGCCCTGCCCCGACGCGCGGCCCCGAACGTCGCCACAGGAGCCGATCGATGAACACCGCTTCCCGCCTTGTCGCCGCAACCGTCGCCCCGATGCTCGCCGCCATGGTCATTCCGGGCAGCGCCTTCGCCCAGACCGACGCACCGTCTCGCGCCGACCGCATCGCGCCGCGACCGGCGGTCACCGTCAGCGCCACGGCCGCCACCAAGGTCGCCAACGATCGCGTCCACGCCTGGCTGCGCGCCGAGGCCGACGAGGCCACCGCGGCGGCGGCCGCCGCCGCGGTCAACACCCGGATGGCGCGCGCACTTTCCCGCGCGCGCGGTGCGGCCGCCGTCGTTGCCAGCACCTCCGGCTATTCGACCCAGCAGATTGCCGAGAAGGGCAAGCCGCTGCGCTGGCGCGTGACACAGACGCTTTCGCTCGAATCCCGCGATTTCGGCGCGCTGACGACGCTGGTCTCCGCGCTGCAGCAGGAGGACGCGATGCTGCTGTCGGGGATGTCGTTCTCGGTCAGCAACGAAGCGCGCCAGAAGGCCGAGGACGCGCTGACGCAGCAGGCGATCAAGGCCTGGCAGGCGCGCGCGACAGCCGCCGCGCAGGGGCTCGGCTACGCTGGCTGGTCGCCGGGCCAGGTGGCCGTCCGCACCAGCGATACGCCCTGGCCGATGCCGCAGATGCGGGCGGCCGCGTTCGCCGACGCGGCTGCCCCACCGGTGAACGTCGAGGCCGGCAACACCGACGTCAGCGTCGTGGTCAGCGGCGAGGCGATCCTCGACCAGGCCCGGTCGCCGGCGCGCTGAGCGTCGCGGCACCGACCGCGACGCGAGCTTTCCCGCGGCCCGGACTCATCGCCGCGGTCGTCACCCCCGTCGTGATCCCGGGGGACCGGCAACGAAAAAGGGCGCCGACCGGCGCCCTCTTCGCTTGCATGCGTCGACCGCGGATCAGGCCGTCGGCGCGGCTTCCGACGGCTTGCCGTCTTCCTCGGCCGCCGCCTTCATCGACAGGCGCAACCGGCCCTTGTCGTCGGCCTCGAGCACCTTGACGCGGACGACCTGGCCTTCCTTCAGGTAATCCGACACCTGGTTGACGCGCTCCTTGGCGATCTGCGAGATGTGCAGCAGGCCGTCCTTGCCGGGCAGCACCTGGACGATCGCGCCGAAGTCGAGCAGGCGCAGCACCGCGCCTTCGTAGATCTTGCCGACTTCGACCTCGGCGGTGATGTCCTCGATCCGCCTGCGCGCGACGTTGCAGGCGTCGGCGTTGACCGAGGCGATGGTGATCGTGCCGTCGTCCTGGATGTCGATCGTGGTCCCGGTTTCCTCGGTCAGCGCGCGGATCACCGCGCCGCCCTTGCCGATCACGTCGCGGATCTTCTCCGGGTTGATCTTGAACGACATCATCCGCGGGGCGTGCTGCGAGACCTCGGTGCGCGCGTGCGGCATCGCTTCCTGCATCAGCTTCAGGATGTGCATCCGGCCCTCGCGCGCCTGCGACAGCGCGACCGCCATGATCTCCTTGGTGATGCCCTGGATCTTGATGTCCATCTGCAGCGCGGTGACGCCGCGGTCGGTGCCCGCGACCTTGAAGTCCATGTCGCCGAGGTGGTCCTCGTCGCCGAGGATGTCGGTCAGCACGGCGAAGCGGTTGCCGTCCTTGATGAGGCCCATCGCGATGCCCGCGACGTGCGCCTTGGTCGGCACGCCGGCGTCCATCAGCGCGAGGCTGCCGCCGCACACCGAGGCCATCGACGAGCTGCCGTTCGACTCGGTGATCTCCGAGACGACGCGCATCGAGTACGCGAATTCCTCCGCCGTCGGCAGCACCGCCAGCAGCGAACGCTTGGCGAGCCGCCCGTGGCCGATTTCGCGGCGCTTCGGCGTACCGACGCGGCCGGTTTCGCCCGTCGCGTAGGGGGGCATGTTGTAGTGGAGCATGAAGCGGTCGGTGTACTCGCCCATCAGCGCGTCGATCCGCTGCTCGTCGCGCGCGGTGCCGAGCGTGGCGACCACGATGGCCTGCGTCTCGCCCCGCGTGAACAGCGCCGACCCGTGGGTGCGCGGCAGCACGCCGGTGCGGATGGTGATCGGCCGCACGGTGCGCGTGTCACGCCCGTCGATGCGCGGTTCACCGGACAGGATCTGGTTCCGCACGAGCTTGCTCTCGAGCGCGAAGACGAAATCGTTGACCTGGTTGGCGTAGCCGGAAGGCGCGTCGGCCGGAATGCACTCCGCGGCGACCTTCGCGTACACGTCCTTCAGCGCCTGCTGGCGCGCCTGCTTCGAGCGCAGCTGGTACGCCGCGGCCAGCGGGCCCTCGGCGGCGGCGGTGACTGCGGCGATCATCGCCTCGTTCTGCGCCGGCGCCTTCCAGTCCCACAGCGCCTTGCCGCCTTCCTCGACCACCGAGTGGATCAGCTCGATCGCCGCCTGCTGCTGCTGGTGGCCGAAGACGACGGCGCCGAGCATCACTTCCTCGGGCAGCTCGTTGGCTTCGGACTCGACCATCAGCACCGCGGCCTCGGTGCCCGCGACGACGAGGTTGAGCTGCGACGTCGTGAGCTCGGTCTTGGTCGGGTTCAGCACGTACTGGCCGTCGATGTAGCCGACGCGGGCGGCACCGATCGGGCCGGCGAACGGCACGCCCGACAGCGCGAGCGCGGCCGACGCGCCGATCATCGCCGGGATGTCGGGATCGATTTCCGGGTCGACCGACATCACGGTGGCGATGACCTGGACTTCGTTGAAGAACCCTTCGGGAAACAGCGGGCGGATCGGCCGGTCGATGAGCCGCGAGGTCAGCGTCTCCTTCTCCGACGGCCGGCCTTCGCGCTTGAAGAAGCCACCCGGGATCTTGCCGGCGGCGTAGGTCTTCTCCTGGTAGTCGACGGTCAGCGGGAAGAAGTCCTGTCCGGCCTTGGCCTCCTTGCGCGCGACGGTGGTGACGAGGACGACGGTGTCGTCGAGGCTCACCAGCGCGGCGCCGCCGGCCTGGCGGGCGATCTCGCCGGTTTCGATCGTCAGGGTGTGACGGCCGTAGGAAATCGATTTCTTGATCGGGTTCACGTGGTCTCCGGAATACTGGAAATGCAAATGGCCGCCGGGAGGGCGGCCATTGGCGGGGTCAGCGGGGGACGGCGGCCTGCGCCGGCCGGTCGTCGCGGCGGCGGGACGGACGAGCGAGGACCACGGATGCGCGGGGCATCGGGTACGGTCGTCGCGGGCCGGCGCCGGTCATCGAGGCCGCGCGGTTACTTGCGCAGGCCCAGTTTGTCGATCAGCGCGCGGTAGCTGTCGGAGTTCCGCGACTTGAGGTAGTCGAGGAGCTTGCGGCGGCGCGACACCATCCGCAGCAGGCCGCGCCGCGAGTGGTGGTCCTTGACGTTGGCCTTGAAATGATCGGTGAGGCCGTTGATGCGCGCGGTCAGCAGCGCGATCTGCACTTCCGGAGAACCGGTGTCGCCCTTGGCGCGTTGATTCTCGGCGATGACTCTCGCCTTTTCCTGCACGGTGACTGCCATTGCTGTCGTTCCTCTGGTCATCGGCCGCGGAGTCTGGTGACGCCGGCCGGAAGTTTGCTGGTCGTTTCTATGCGTTTCGCAAAGACGAAAATTATAGCCCGAAAACCGCTGCAAATTCAAGCACTCATGCCGCCAATCCGTCGGCTCGGCCGGCCCGGCCGGTCACGGCCCGCGCACCAGACGCACCGGACGCAGCCATTGACCGTCGATGGCGAGCAACCCGAGGAATCCGCCCGGGCCGTAGCCGCGCACGCGGGCGCCCGCCGCAGGCTCCGGAGTCGGGGCCGGGGCGCCACCGGCGCAGCGCGGCGCCGGCCGGCCCTGCAGCAACGCGGCCGCACCGGTCGCATCGACCGTGCACGCGGGCAGGTCCGCGAGCGGCGCGTCGACCGGCAGCAGCAGCGCATCGCGGTCGGCGGGCGCCAGGCCCTCCAGCGCATCCAGCGTCACGGCCCCGTCCAGCGTGAACTGTCCGCTGGCGGTGCGCCGCAGCGATGCGAGATGCGCGCAGGAACCCAGCGCCTCGCCGAGGTCTTCGGCGAGCACGCGGACGTAGGTGCCCTTGCTGCAGCGGACGTCGATCACCGCATCGGGCGGGGACCAGTCGACGAGCGTCAGCGATTCGACCTCGACCTCGCGCGGGTGCCGCGGAATGTCGATGCCGGCGCGGGCGTAGTCGTAGTAGGCGCGGCCTTCGAACTTGAGCGCGGCGTAGCGCGGCGGTACCTGCCGGATGCGGCCGACGAAGCGTCGCAGCGCCGCCGCCAGCTCCTCGGCGCCGAACGCCACCGGCGCCTCGCGGACCACGCCGCCCTCGGCGTCGCCGGTGGCGGTCGCCGTGCCGAAGCGCACCGTCGCGCGGTAACCCTTGCGCGCATCGAGCAGCGACTGCGCGAACTTGGTCGCGTCGCCGAAGGCGAGTGGCAGCAGGCCCGAAGCGAGCGGATCGAGCGTGCCCGTGTGGCCGGCCTTCTCGGCCGCGTAGAGGCGCTTCGCCCGCTGCAGGGCGGCGTTCGAGGACAGGCCGAGCGGCTTGTCGAGCAGCAGCACGCCGTCGACGCGCCGCCTCGGCGCGCGCGCGGGCGGCGCCGCGGTCATTCCGAGCCGAGCTTGCGGTCGGCGGCGATCGCGTCGTCGATCAGCTGCGACATCCGCATGCCGGACTCGATCGAATCGTCGTAGGCGAAGTGCAGCTGCGGGACCGAATAGAGGTTGAGCCGGTGCGACAGCGCCGTCCGGAGGAAACCCGCGGTGTGCTGCAGCGCCGCCACGGCGCCCGCGGCCTCGTCGCGACCGGCGAGGTGGGTGACGAACACCTTCGCGTGCGACAGGTCGGCCGACACCTCGACGGCGGTGATGGTGACCGGCGACACGCGCGGGTCCTTGACCTCGTCGCGCAGCAGCTGCGCGAGCTCGCGCTGCAGCTCGTCGGCCACGCGCCGGGCGCGGGGACTGGATCGCTTCACGGCGAGGCCTCCCGGGTTGGTCGCGAACGCCCGGTCAGAGCGTGCGCGACACCTCGACGATCTCGTACACCTCGAGCTGGTCCTTCGGCTGGAGGTCGTTGAAGTTCTTCACCGACAGGCCGCACTCGAACCCGCCCTTCACCTCGCGCACGTCGTCCTTGAAGCGCTTCAGCGAATCGAGCTCGCCGTCGTGGATGACGACGTGGTCGCGCAGCACGCGGATCTTCGCGCCGCGCTTCACGACGCCTTCGAGCACGTAGCAGCCGGCGACGGTGCCGACCTTGGAGATCTTGTAGACCTCCCGCACCTCGACCAGGCCGAGCTGGCTTTCCTTCTTCTCCGGCGCGAGCATCCCCGACAGCGCCGCCTTCACGTCGTCGACGGCGTCGTAGATGATGTCGTAGTAGCGGATCTGCACGCCGCTCGACTCCGCGAGCTTGCGCGCCTGCGCGTCGGCCCGGGCGTTGAAGCCGATGATCACCGCCTTGGAGGCCAGCGCGAGGTTGACGTCCGACTCGGTGATCCCGCCGACCGCCGCGTGGACGATGTTGACCTTCACCTCGTCGGTCGACAGCTTGGACAGCGCGTGCGACAGGCCCTCGTAGCTGCCCTGCACGTCGGCCTTGATGATGAGCGCCAGCGTCTTCGATTCGGTCTCGCCCATCTGCTCGAACATGTTCTCGAGCTTGGCCGCCTGCTGCTTGGCCAGCTTGACGTCGCGGAACTTGCCCTGCCGGAACAACGCGATCTCGCGCGCCTTGCGCTCGTCGCCGAGCACCAGCACGTCCTCGCCGGCCAGCGGCACGTCGGAGAGACCCTGGATCTCGACGGGGATCGCCGGGCCCGCGGCCTGTACCGGCTTGCCGTTCTCGTCGGTCATCGCGCGAACGCGGCCGAACACGGCCCCGGCGAGCACGATGTCGCCGCGCTTCATCGTGCCCGACTGGACGAGCACGGTCGCGACCGGCCCCTTGCCCTTGTCGAGCCGCGATTCGATGACGATGCCGCGCGCGTTCGCGTCCTTCGGCGCCTTGAGCTCCAGCACCTCGGCCTGCAGCAGGATGGCGTCGAGCAGCGTGTCGATCCCTTCCCCCGTCTTCGCGGAGACCGGAATGAACTGCACTTCGCCGCCGTATTCCTCGGGAATGACGCCTTCGGCGACCAGCTCCTGCTTGACGCGCTCCGGATTCGCCTCGGGCTTGTCGATCTTGTTCATCGCCACGACCAGCGGCACCTGGCCGGCCTTCGCGTGCGCGATCGCCTCCTTGGTCTGCGGCATGACGCCGTCGTCCGCGGCGACGACGATCACGACGATGTCGGTGACCTTCGCACCGCGGGCGCGCATCGCCGTGAACGCCTCGTGGCCCGGCGTGTCGAGGAACGTGATCACGCCCTTCGGCGTCTCCACGTGGTAGGCGCCGATGTGCTGCGTGATGCCGCCGGCCTCGCCGACCGCGACCCGCGTGCGTCGGATGGTGTCGAGCAGCGAGGTCTTGCCGTGGTCGACGTGGCCCATGACGGTGACGACCGGCGGCCGCGGCAGCGCGACGACGTCGCCTTCGCCCTCGACCTCGGCCAGCAGCGCGTCCGGATCGTCGAGCTTGGCCGCCTTCGCCTTGTGGCCCATCTCCTCGACCACGATCATCGCGGTCTCCTGGTCGAGGACCTGGTTGATCGTGACCATCGTGCCCATCTTCATCATCGTCTTGATGACTTCGGCGGCCTTCACGGCCATCTTGTGCGCGAGGTCGCCGACGCTGATCGTCTCGGGAACCGAGATCTCGCGCACCACCGGCCCGGCGCCGCCGGCATCGACCCCGGCCTCGTCCTCGTGGCGGTGACGACCCACCTTCGGCTGGCGCCAGCCGCCGCCGGGGGTGCCGCCGGAGGTGTCGCCGCGCAACTTGAGCGCGCGGCGGCGCGCGGCGTCTTCCTGGAACGCGGTCGCGCTGGTCTTCTTGGTCGGCCGCGCCTTTTCGCCGGGCTTGACCGCCGGACGATGCAGCGTGCCCTCGGTCGGCGCCTTGGCCGGCGCGGCCGGCTTCGCCGCGGCGGCTTTCGCGGCTTCCGCCGCGGCGGCCTCGGCCGCGATCTTCGCCGCCTCTTCTTCCTTGCGCGTCTTGCGCCGGGCTTCCTCTTCCTGCTTGCGGGCAATGTCCGCCTGCTGGCGCGAGCGCAGCTCCTGCCCCTTGCGCTCCTCGGCCTCGCGCGCCGCGATCTCCGCCGGCGACAGCAGCGAGGGCCGCGCCGCCGGGGCGGGCGCCGGCTCGGGCTCGGGCGCCGGCACCACCTCGGGCGTGACCTCGGGGGCCGCCTCGACGACGATCTCCGGCTCGGGCGGGGCGACCGGCTCGACGACCGGCACCTCCTCGACCACCGCCGGCTCCTCGGCCACCGGCAGCGCCTCCGGCTCGTCGCGCTTGACGAAGACGCGCTTCTTGCGCACCTCGACCTGGATCGTGCGCGCCTTGCCCGTGGAGTCGGCGGCCTTGATCTCCGTCGTCTGCTTGCGCGTCAGCGTGATCTTCTTCTTCGGCTCGCCGGCGGCTCCGTGCTGCTTGCGCAGGTAATCCAGCAGCTTGGTCTTGTCGTGCTCGGAAAGCTGGTCGCCTTCCTGCTTGCCGTCGACCCCGGCGCGGGCGAGCTGCTCCAGCAGCACCCCGGCGGGCATCTTCAGTTCGGTTGCGAATTGTTCGATCGTCGTATGCGCCATGTTGCGCGTCTCCCGCGTTATCGCGTCGCTCGCCGTGGGCGTCAGTGCTGGACCGGCGCCGGGGCGGCGGCAGCAGCAGGCTCTTCGAACCAGTGCGCGCGCGCCTTCATGATCAGATCCTGGGCGCGCTCGGCCGGCAGCGCGGTGAGTTCGGTCAGCTCGTCGACCGCAAGGTCGGCGAGCGCGTCGCGCGTCGTGATGCCCTTCGCCGCGAGCGTGCTGGCGATTTCGGTGTCCATGCCCTCGAGGTTGAGCAGCGCCTCCTCGACGTTCTCGACCGACTCCTCGCGCACGATCGCCTCGGTCAGCAGGGCGTTGCGGGCCCGGCTGCGCAGCTCGTTGACGGTGTCCTCGTCGAAAGACTCGATCTCGAGCATCTCGGTGATCGGCACGTAGGCGACTTCCTCGAGCGAGGTGAATCCCTCGCCGATGAGGATTTCCGCGACTTCCTCGTCGACGTCGAGCTTTTCCATGAACATCGCGCGCAGCCGGTCGCTCTCGGCCACGTGCTTCTGCTGCGATTCCTCGACGCTCATCAGGTTGAGTTCCCAGCCGGTCAGCTCCGATGCGAGCCGGACGTTCTGGCCGAGCCGGCCGATGGCGATGGCGAGGTTTTCCTCGTCGACGACGACGTCCATCGCATGCTTCTCCTCGTCGACGACGATCGACGAGATCTCGGCGGGGGCCAGGGCGTTGATGACGAACTTCGCCGGGTCCTCGGAGAACAGGATGATGTCGACGCGCTCGCCCGCCAGCTCGTTGGTGACCGCGGTCACGCGCGAGCCGCGCATGCCGATGCAGGTGCCCTGCGGGTCGAGCCGCGGGTCGTTCGACTTGACCGCGATCTTGGCGCGGACTCCGGGGTCGCGCGCGGCGGCCCTGATCTCGATGAGGCCCTCCTCGATCTCGGGCACCTCGAGCTCGAACAGCCGCATGATGAACTCGGGGGCGATCCGGGACAGGATCAGCTGCGGACCCTTCGCCGTGCGGTCGATCTTCATCACGTAGGCGCGGATGCGGTCACCGACGCGCAGCATTTCCTTCGGGATCAGCTGGTCGCGCGGGATCACGCCCTCGATCCGTCCGGACTCGACGATCACGTTGCCGCGTTCGATGCGCTTGACGGTGCCGGTCAGGAGGTTGTCCTGCCGCTCGAGGAAGTCGTTGAGGATCTGTTCGCGCTCGGCGTCGCGGATCTTCTGCAGGATCACCTGCTTGGCCGCCTGGGCACCGATGCGGCCGAACTCGATCGGCTCGAGCGGCTCCTCGATCACGTCGCCGAGCTTGAGGCTGGGGTCGCGCTCGATCGCATCGGTGATCGCCAGCTGGTGCGACGGCTCCTCGTGCTCCTCGTCGGGGACGACGGTCCAGCGACGGAACGAATCGTAGGCGCCGGTTTCGCGGTCGATCGCCACGCGGGCGTCGATCTCCTCGTTGGGAAAGCGCTTCTTCGTCGCGGACGCGAGCGCCGACTCGAGGGCGGAGAACACGATCTCCTTGCCCACGTTCTTCTCGCGCGCCAGCGCATCCACCAGCAGCAGGATTTCCCGGTTCGTGTTGCTCATGCTCGTCTCCACTCGATCTTCGGCACGAGGCGCGCGCGGTCGATGTCGGCGAAGGCGACCTGATGCTCGCCTTCCGCCGTCTCGATCCGCACGACCCCGTCGGTGCAACCCTTGACGACACCCTTGAGCTTGCGCGACCGCCCCGCCTCGGGAGCGGCGATGCGCAACTCCGCTTCCTGGCCCGCGAACCGGACGAAGTCATCCGGCTTCTTCAGCGGCCGGTCGAGGCCCGGCGACGACACCTCGAGGCGATCGAAGTCGACGTTCTCGACCGCGAACAGCCGCGTCAGGTGCTGGCTCACGCGCGCGCAATCCTCCACGTCGACGCCTTCGGGCTTGTCGATGAACACGCGGATCAGGCGCCCCTTCGGGGTCGTCTCGACATCCACGAGTTCATAGCCAAGCGGCGGCACCGTGCGCTCGAGCAGCAGACTCAGGTCCATCGGGTCGGGTTCGTCCTTCGAAACTTGGTTCGGCAAAAAAAAATGGGCTGCGCCCAGCCCATTTCTTCTTCCCATCACCAAACATCATAGCAGAAAATCCATCGGATTTGAAGGGGTTAGCGAACCGGCGCCGCCGACGGACGGCATCCCGCGCGGGCGCCGGCCCAAGGCCCGGGCCGGGGTCGCGCTCCGGGATTGCGGCCCCGCCGCAGCGGCCGGTCGGGCTACACTTGCCGCTGCCCCCCGTACCCGCCTCGAGGATCTGCCCATGTCCGACCCGCTCCTGATCGCCAAGCACGGCAACATCGAATGCGCGCTGCTTCCCGCCCTGGTCAACCGGCACGGCCTGATCACCGGCGCCACCGGCACCGGCAAGACCGTCACCCTGCAGGTGATCACCGAGCGGCTGTCGGCGATCGGCATCCCGGTCTTCATGGCCGACGTCAAGGGCGATCTTGCGGGCCTCAGCCAGCCCGGCAAGACGTCGCCGAAGTTCGAGGAGCGGCTCAAGCTCGTCGGCGTCGACGCGCCGGCCTTCGCGGGGTGCCCGACGATGTTCTGGGACCTCTACGGCGAACAGGGGCATCCGATCCGGGCGACCGTGTCGGACATGGGTCCGCTGCTGATCGGACGCATCCTCGATCTCAACGAGACCCAGGAAGGCGTGCTGACCCTCGCCTTCCGCATCGCCGACGACAACGGCCTGCTGCTGCTGGACCTCAAGGACCTGCGTGCGCTGCTCCAGCACGTCGGCGAGAACGCGCGCGACTTCCAGACCCGCTACGGCAACGTCTCGGCGGCGTCGATCGGGGCCATCCAGCGCGGGCTGCTGACGCTCGAGCAGCAGGGTGTCGATCGCTTCCTGGGCGAGCCGATGCTCAACGTCGACGATCTGCTGCAGACCGCCGGCGGCCGCGGGATGGTCAGCGTCCTCGCCGCCGACCGCCTGATGCAGTCGCCGAAGGTGTACTCGACGCTGCTGCTGTGGCTGCTTTCCGAACTCTACGAGCGCCTGCCCGAGGTCGGCGACCGCGACAAGCCCAAGCTCGTATTCTTCTTCGACGAGGCGCACCTGCTGTTCACCGACGCGCCCAAGGCGCTGCTCGAGAAGATCGAACAGGTCGTGCGGCTCATCAGGTCGAAGGGGGTCGGCGTCTACTTCGTGACCCAGAATCCGCTCGAC
>CAWEPB010000013.1:0-11760 GCA_963810815.1 uncultured beta proteobacterium
CGGTGATCCCCGCCGCGCGCGGACCCGGCCGGGTCCGCGCCTGCGACACCATCCGCCCGCCCCGATGAGCCAGCCGCCCCCTCCCGCCGCCCGCAACGCCGCCGATGCCGACTCCGCCGCGAAGAAGCTGCGGACGTCGAACCTGCGCACCGCCGTGATCCTGCTGTCGATCGCGCTGACGTTCTTCGTCGGCGTGATCGCGGCCAAGTGGATGGGCACGCCGCAGGTCTCGATCGGGGTGCTCGGATCGGCGGTGCTGCTGTTCCTGCTCGTGGCGATCGGCCGCAACCTGCGCAAATGACGACGTCCGCCAGCACCGCCGACCGCGACGGCGTCGCCGCCGAGAACCGCCAGCTGCTGATCAAGCTCGGCGTCGTCGTGCTGGCGATGTTCGGCTTCGGCTTCGCGATGGTGCCCTTCTACGAGAAGATCTGCGAGGTCACCGGCATCCGCGACATCGGGACCGCCGACGTCGCGCGCAACACGCAGGTCGACCTCTCGCGCAGCGTGCGCCTCGAGCTCGATTCCAACGTGCGCAAGCTGCCGTGGGAGTTTCGCCCGCTCGAAACCATCATCGCCGTCCACCCGGGCGAGGTGCGGCAGGTGATGTACGAGATCGTCAACACGACCGACCGCGCGATCACGGGCCAGGCGATCCCCAGCTACGGGCCGCCCCGCGCCGCCGAATACTTCCAGAAGCTCGAGTGCTTCTGCTTCACCCGCCAGACGCTGCAGCCGGGCGAGCGGCGCCAGATGCCGGTGGTGTTCGTGCTCGATCCGAAGCTGCCGGAGGACCTCAACGCCGTGACGCTCTCCTACACGTTCTTCGAGGTCGAGGGCAACGGCAGCTGATTCCCTCCGCCGCGGCAACGAGGCCCCCGGGGCCGCCGCGCCGGAACAAGACAAACCCGCCGCGAGGCGAGCGAACCAACGCAGAGACAGACCGAGGAGTCACCGATGAGCGCAGCCCAGCACGGCGCCACCCCCGCCTACTACGTTCCGCAGCCTTCGCACTGGCCGATCACCGGCTCGGTCGCGTTGCTCCTGATGGGCATGGGCGCGGCGTTCTGGATGAACAGCGTCGGCGCGGGACCGTGGATGGTCGGCGCCGGCTTCGTCATCCTGCTGGTCATGCTGTTCGGCTGGTTCGGCACCGTCATCGGCGAGTCCGAGGGACACCGCTACAGCGCCCAGGTCGACCGGTCGTTCCGCTGGAGCATGGGCTGGTTCATCTTCTCCGAAGTGATGTTCTTCGCGGCGTTCTTCGGCGCGCTGTTCTACGTGCGCAACCTGTCGGTGCCCGACCTCGGCAGCCTGAATTCCAAGCTGCTGTGGCCCGACTTCTCCGCCGGCTGGCCCAGCGTGGGACCGTACGTCAAGGAGCAGTTCACGCCGATGGGCGCGATCGGCATCCCGCTGCTGAACACCATCATCCTGCTGACGTCGGGCTTCACGCTGACGCTGGCGCATCACGGGCTCAAGTCGAACCACCGCGGTGCGCTGAAGCTGTGGCTCGCCGTGACCGTGCTTCTCGGCATGGTCTTCCTCGGCTTCCAGGCCTACGAGTACATCCACGCGTACAGCGAGCTCAACCTCAGGCTCACGACCGGCGTGTACGGCTCGACGTTCTTCATGCTGACGGGTTTCCACGGCGCGCACGTGACGATCGGCGCGATCATGCTGTCGGTGATGTTCTTCCGCGCGGTCAAGGGCCACTTCACCCCGGACCACCACTTCGCGTTCGAGGCGGCCGCGTGGTACTGGCACTTCGTCGACGTCGTGTGGCTGCTGCTGTTCGTGCTGGTGTACTGGCTGTAGCCCGGCGGCCCGCGACCACAGGAAGCCGCACGGCCCGCCGTGCGGCTTTTTTGTCGGTGCCGGGGGAACGAAGGCCGCCGCCGCGCTGCCTGACCCGGGACGATCCGCGCGCGGCGTCAGCGCAGGCCGGTCGGTGCGATCCAGCCCATCCGGTAGCTGACGACCAGGAACACGACGAGGCTCGCGGACAGCGCGACGCGCAACGCGAGCATCTTCAGCATCCGGGTGCCGTGCCCGCGGTCGCGGTAGAGGAAGTAGAGCGCGGAAAAGAGGCTCGCGATGACCGCGAGCAGCGCGCCGACGACGATGATCTTCATGGCGGGGAAGGGGCCGCGCGGGGCGCGGTCTCGAACAGCCCCAAGGATACAGGAACCCGGGCGATGGCCCACGACGACGACCCGACGCAGCCCCGCCGCGATGACGCGGGCGCGCCCCCGCGGCGCTGGCGCGACGCGCTCCCGACGGTGGCGACGATCGTCGCCGTCGCGGTGTTCGTCACCGCCGGCAACTGGCAGCGCGGGCGGATGGAGGCGAAGGACGCCCTGCGCCTCCAGCTCGACGCGGCGATGGCGATGCCGGCCGTCGCGCTGCCGGTGCTGCACGACACGGTGGCGGAGCAGCCGTCCGTGGTGCCGACCGGCGAGCCGGGTGCGGGACCGACGCCGGCCGGCGGCGCCTGGCTCGCGTGGCGCTTCCGCACGGTGCGCGTCGAGGGGACGTTCGACGCCGCGCGCCAGTTCCTCGTCGACAACCGGGTGCACGCGGGCCGCGCCGGGTACCACGTCGTGGCGCCGCTGGCCCTCGCCGACGGCCGCGTCGTGCTGGTGGATCGCGGCTGGGTCGCGGCGGGACCGACGCGCGACGAGCTGCCCGAGGTGCCGCCGCCGGCGGGACCCGTCGTCGTCACCGGCCGCGTCGCGTTGCCCACGACGAGCTACGTCGAACTGCGGGCCGACGACGGCTCGGGCCGCGTCCGCCAGAACCTCGACCCGGCGCGCTTCGCCGCTGCGACGGGGGTGCGCGTGCTGCCGATCGTCATCGAGGCGACCGCGCCGGCGGCGGCCGAGGACGCGGCGCTGGTCCGCGACTGGCCCGCCCCCGACGCCGGCGTCGACAAGCACCGGATCTACATGGTGCAGTGGTACGCGTTTGCCGCGCTGGCCGCGGGCCTGTGGCTCTTCTTCTTCGTGCGCCGGCGCCGCGCCCGTACCTCCGCGCCCGCCGGCGAATCCCGTTCCCGTGCTCCGTGACCGCCCCGATGCCGACCTCCGAACCGACCGAACGCCCCGCATCGCCGCCGGGCCCGCCCGCGCCCGCCGTCCCCACCGCCGAGGCCGCCGCCAGGATCCGCGCCCGGTCGCGGCGCACGCTGATCCTGCTCGCGCTGGTCACGATCGCGCCGGTCGTCGCGAGTTACACCGCCTACTACTTCTTTCCCCGCGCGGCGCAGACCAACTACGGCACGCTGCTGGCGGTGGGGCCGGTGCAGCCGTTCCGCGCGGCGACGGCCACCGGCGCCGCGTTCGGCGACGGCGACCTGAAGGGCCGCTGGACGCTGCTGATCGCCGCGCCGGCCGGCTGCGACGAGCTTTGCCGGCGGACGCTGTACGCGACGCGGCAGGCCGTCACGATGCAGGGGCGCGAGCAGGACCGCGTCGCGCGCGTCTGGCTGGCCACCGGCGATGCGATGGTTCCGGCCGCGCTGGCCGCCGAGCACCCCGGCCTCGCGATCGTGTCCGCGCCGCCCGGCACGCTGGCCCGCTGGCCGCAGGGAGAAGCCGGCGTCTACCTGGTCGACCCGCTGGGCAACTGGGTGCTGCATTACGGCGCCGACCCCGACATCAAGGGGATGGCGAAGGACCTGACGCGGGTACTCAAGGCGTCGCGGATCGGCTGACGCCCGGCGCCGGGCGGCCGCCGGATGCGGGTCGCGGGCGAGCGGGCGGGATCACCGAAAACTTGTTAAAATGCGCAGTTGCGGTGGCGTCGCCGGCCGTTGTCCGGTCCGGCCGTCCCTCCGCCCGCGCGCCTGCCGCCATGACCGCCCTCGCCCTCGCCGAATCGCGATTCCGCCAGTTCCTCGCGCTGACCAAGCCGCGCGTGGTGTCGCTGGTCGTCTTCTGCGCGGTGATCGGGATGTTCCTGGCGGTGCCGGGCCTGCCGCCGCCGAAGGTGGTCTTCTTCGCCACCGTGGGCATCGCCCTGGTCGCCGGCGCGGCGGCCGCGATCAACTGCCTGGTCGAGCAGAAGATCGACGCGGTGATGCAACGCACGCGCCGGCGGCCGCTGCCGCGCGGCGAGGTGACGTCGCGCTCGACGCTGGTGTTCGCCGCGATGGTCGGCGGCCTCGGACTCTGGCTGCTTTACGTCTACGTGAATCCGCTGACGATGTGGCTGACGCTCGCCACCTTCGTCGGCTACGCGATCGTCTACACGGTGCTGCTGAAGCCGGCGACGCCGCAGAACATCGTCATCGGCGGCGCGTCCGGCGCCATGCCGCCGGTGCTGGGCTGGGTCGCCGTCACCGGCGACGTCGCGCCCGAGGCGCTGCTGCTGTTCCTGATCATCTTCGTGTGGACGCCGCCGCACTTCTGGGCGCTGGCGCTGTACCGGACGCAGGACTACGCGAAGGCCGGACTGCCGATGCTGCCGGTCACCCACGGTCGCCGCTACACGCAGCTGATGATCGTGCTCTACACGGTCGCGCTGGTCGCGGTGACGCTGCTGCCGTTCGCGGTCCGGATGAGCGGATACCTGTACCTCGCCGCCGCGATGGGCCTGGGCGGCCTGTTCCTGCTCTACGCGGTGCAGCTGTACCGCGACTACAGCGACCAGCTCGCGCGCGCGACGTTCAGGTATTCGATCTACTACCTCGCCGCGCTGTTCTCGGCGCTGCTGGTCGACCACTACCTGCGATGAACGCACTGGCCCGGGGCGCGGGCGCGCTGCTGCTGGTCGCCTCGCTGGCGCTGGCCGCCTGCGGACCCTCCGAGCCGCAGTTCCGCTCCGCCGACATCACCGGCACGACCTACGGCCGCGACTTCGCGCTGACCGACCATCGCGGCAAGGCGGTCACCCTCGCCGACTACCGCGGCAAGGCCGTCGTGCTGTTCTTCGGCTACACGCACTGCCCCGACGTCTGCCCGACGACGCTGTCGGAACTCGCGGCGGCGATGGAGAAGCTGGGCCCCGCGGCGAAGGACGTGCAGGTGCTGTTCGTGACCGTCGATCCGGAGCGCGACACGCCGGCGCTGCTCGCCGAGTACGTGCCCGCGTTCAATCCGTCGTTCGTCGGACTCTACGGCGACGCCGCGGCGCTCGAGCGCACGGCGAAGGAATTCCGCGTCATCTACCGGAAGCAGGAAGGCCAGACGCCCGAGAGCTACACCATGGACCATTCGGCGGGCACCTTCGTGTTCGATCCGAAGGGCCGGCTGCGCCTCTACGTCGGCTACGGGCAGGGGGCCGAAGTCTTCGCCCACGATCTCGCCGAACTGCTGCGCACGGCGAAGTCCTGACGCCCGGCGCGCATCGCGGCCCGCGCCGATGAGCGCGTCGCTCCCCGACCTCCTCACGCAGGCGATCGCGCACGAACGGCGCGGCGACATCGCGTCGGCGCGCGCGCTGTACGAACGCGCGCTGGCACTTTCCCCCGGGCACCCCGGCGCGCTGCTCAAGCTCGCGGTCTTCGCGCAGGCGGCGGGCGACCTTGCCGCCGCGCGTGCCGGGCTCGAACGCGCGCTGGCCGCGGCGAAGCGGCAGCGCGTCGGCACCGCGCCGGTGCTGCTCGCGCAAGGCGAACTGTTCCGCGCGGCCGGCGAGCCCGACGCCGCGCGCGCCGCGTACACGGCGGCGCTGGCCGAGGCGCCGCGGCTCGCCGGCGCCCGCGCAGGCCTGGGACTGATCGCGCTCGCGGCCGGCGATTCCGCCGCCGCGGCGCGCGAATTCGACGCGGCGCTGGCGCTCGAGCCGGCGAACGCCGGGCTCGCGCTGCTGCTCGGGCAGGTGCAGAAGGGTCGGGGGCGCCTTGCCGACGCCGAGGCCGCCTTCGCCGCGGCGACGCGCGCGGCGCCGGGCAGCGTCGACGCCTGGCTCGCCCGCGGCGGGTTCGCGATGGAGGTCGAGCTGGCCGCACCCGCCGCGCCGGGTGCCACCGGGAGCGCTGCCGCGGGCATCGGCGCCGATGCGCACGCCCGCAACGCTCCCGATCGCCTGGACGTCGCCATCGACGCCTTCGCCCGCGCCGAGGCGCTGGCGCCGTCGTCGGCGCTGGTCGTCGCGCAGCACGCGATGGCGCTCCGCTATGCCTGCGCCTGGCGCGACTCGGGCGCGGCCGAGGCGAGGCTGGCGGCGCTGGGGGCAACCGCCGGCAACGCGGCGGCCGGCCGCTCGTTCGCGGTGTCGCCGCTGATGGCCGCCGCGCTGCTCGACGATCCGGACCTGCAGCGCGCGGCGATCGCGAACTGGGCGCGGGCTTCGCTGCCGGCGGCCGCGGCGCGCGCCGGTGCGACGGCGGCGACGACCGCGGGCACGGCCGACGCGTCCGCGCCCGCGGTCGTCGCCCGCCGCGGCGACCGCCTGCGCATCGGCTACCTGTCGTCCGATTTCCACGATCACGCGACGGCGTACCTGACCGCCGGAGTGTTCGAGCGCCACGATCGACGCCGCGTCGAAACTTTCGCCTACGCGTTCGACCGGGACGACGGCGGCGCGATGCGACGTCGCCTGATCGCCGCGTTCGACCACTTCGCCGACGTGCGTGCGCTGCCCGACGCCGAAGTCGCCGCGCGCATCGCCGCCGACGGGCTCGACCTGCTGGTCGACCTCAAGGGACACACGCACGGCGCGCGCTTCGGCATCCTCGCGCGCCGCCCGGCGCCCCGCCAGATCCACTGGCTGGGGTTCCCGGGCACGCTGGCGCACGAGGCGATCGACGCGCTGGTCGCCGATCCGGTGGTCGTGCCGCCCGGCGCCGAGCGCCACTACGCCGAGGCGGTGCTGCGGATGCCGGTGTGTTACCAGCCCAACGACCGCGACCGGCCGCTGCCGCCGGCGCCGGCCCGCGCGAGTGTCGGGCTGCCGGAGCGCGGCGCCGTGCTCGCCTGCTTCAACCAGACGTACAAGCTCACGCCGCCGTTCCTCGACGCGTGGCTCGACGCGCTCGCCGCGCACGGCGACGCCGTGCTGTGGCTGACGGTGCCGCACGCGCGCGCGCAGGCGAACCTGCGCGCGGCGGCGAGCGCGCGCGGCGTCGCCGCGGAGCGCCTGGTGTTCGCACCGCACGTCGCGCAGCCTGCGCACGTCGCGCGGCTGCGCTGCGCCGACCTGGCGCTCGACGTGCTGCCCTACGGTTCGCACACGACCGGCAGCGACGCGCTGTGGGCCGGCGTGCCGCTCCTGACCTGCCTGGGCAGCACGTTCGCGGGACGCGTCGGCGCCAGCCTCGCCGCTGCCGCCGGGTTGTCGTCGTTCGTCACGGACTCGGTCGCCGCCTACCGCGCCCGGCTGTCGGAACTGCTCGCCCGCCGCGACGAGCTCGCGGCGGCGCGCGCGCACCTCGAGCGGGAGCGGTTCGCGCTGCCGCTGTTCGACACCGAGACCTTCACCCGCGACTTCGAGCACCTGCTCGCCGCCGCGGCGTGACGGCGTCGGTAGCGCCGGGTCGGGGGCCTCCCGCGCCGCGTCGCGCTTCGTGCCGATCCCGACGCTTCGCGCGGAGCCGCGTGACGCGTCCGCTCAGCCGCGGTGCTCGATCAGCTCGATCTTGTAGCCGTCGGGATCCTGCACGAAGGCGATGACGGTGGTGCCGCCCTTGACCGGCCCCGCGTCGCGGGTGACCGTGCCGCCGGCCGCGCGGACCGCGGCGCAGGCGGCCGCGGCGTCGGCGACCGCGATGGCGATGTGTCCGAAGCCGGTGCCGATGTCGTACCGCTCGACGCCGTAGTTGTAGGTGAGCTCGAGCACCGCGCCGCCGGCCTCGTCGCCGTAGCCGACGAAGGCGAGGGTGTAGTTCTGGTCGGGCCGGTCCGTCGTGCGCAGCAGCTTCATCCCGAGAATCCGGGTGTAGAAGTCGAGCGACCGGGGCAGGTCGCCGACGCGCAGCATCGTGTGCAGGATCCGCATCGTGGCGCTCCTCGGGCGGTTGGCTAGAACTCGACCATTTCGAAGTCTTCCTTGCGCGCGCCGCATTCCGGACAGGTCCAGTTCGGCGGCACGTCGTCCCACTTGGTTCCCGGCGCGATGCCTTCGTCGGGCGCGCCGGCGGCCTCGTCGTAGATCCAGCCGCAGATGAGGCACATGTACTTTTTCATGGGGTCGTTGTCGTTGGAGTAAAATCGTCGAATTCTAGCAAGTCCGACCGCCTCCCGCCGACCGCCCGCGTATGGCGGACAGCCGCGGCTGGCCCAACCGGTCGTTTCCCATGCCTCCCGCCGCCGACGAAGCCGAGTTCCCCCCGATCGTGATGACCTTCGCCGCCAGCGACCCCACCGGCGGCGCCGGGCTGCAGGCGGACGTGCTGACGCTGGCCAGCATGGGCTGTCATCCGCTGTCGGTGCTGACGGCGGTCACGGTGCAGGACACGATGGGCGTCGAGGGCGTGATGCCGCTCGAGGCCGAATGGGTCGCCGACCAGGCGCGCTGCCTGCTCGAGGACATGCCGGTCGACGCGTTCAAGATCGGCGTGCTGGGCAGCGTCGAGAGCATCGCCGCCATCGCCGAGATCCTGTCCGACTATCCCGACGTGCCGCTGGTGCTCGACCCGGTGCTGGCGTCCGGGCGCGGCGACGAGCTCGCGACCGACGACATGACGCACGCGCTGCGCGAACTGCTGCTGCCGCGCACGACCATCCTCACGCCCAACAGCCTCGAGGCGCGGCGCCTCGCCGACCTCGGCGAGGACGGCGACGAGGAGCCGACGCTGGCCGCCTGCGCCGAGCGCCTGATCGAGATGGGCGCCGAGTACGTGCTGATCACCGGCACGCACGAGGCGACCGCGCAGGTCGTCAACACGCTGTACGGCCGCGAAGGCGTCGTGCGCGCCGACACCTGGCCGCGACTGCCCGGCAGCTACCACGGGTCCGGCTGCACGCTGGCCTCGGCCATCGCCGCGATGCTCGCCAACGGCCTCGAGCTGCCCGAGGCGGTGCGCGAGGCGCAGGACTACACCTGGAACACGCTGAACAAGGCGTACCGGCCCGGCATGGGCCAGCACCTGCCCGACCGCCTGTTCTGGGCGCGCGAAGACGATGACGCCGCCGCGGAGGAAACGCCGGCGCCGGCGCCACGGGGTTCCGATGTCCGCAGCAGCCACTGACGATCCGGTCGCGCGGCGACGCGCCCGCGTGCGCCGGCTGGCCGGTCTCTACGCGGTGACGCCGGACCTGGTCGACACCGCCGATCTCGTCGCGCGCGTCGAAGCGGCGGTCACCGGCGGCGCCAGCGCGATCCAGTACCGCAACAAGACCGCCGACGCAGCGCTCGCCCGCGCGCAGGCCACCGCGCTGGCCCGCGTGCACGCGGCCCGCGGCGCGCTGTTCTTCGTCAACGACGATCCGGTGCTGGCGGCGGCCGTCGGCGCCGACGGCGTCCACGTCGGCGAGGACGACGGCGCCATCGCCGCGGCGCGCGCGATCGTCGGTCCGGACCGCCTGGTCGGCGTCTCCTGCTACAACGACTTCGATCGCGCGCGCGCCGCCGTCGCCGCCGGCGCCGACTACGTCGCGTTCGGCAGCTTCTATCTCTCCAGCGTGAAGCCGGACGCGCTGCGAGCCGAGCTTTCGCTGCTGCGCGATGCGTCGTCGCTGGGCGTGCCGGTGGTCGCGATCGGCGGCATCGACGCCGGCAACGCCGGCGACCTCTTTGCCGCCGGCGCCGACGCCGTGGCCGTCATCTCCGCGGTGTTCGCCGCCGGTGCCGTCGCCGATGCGACCGAAGCGCTGATGAAGGTCGTGCGCCGGCACGGGCGCGGCTGAAGCGGCCATCGCAGTGCGCGACGTTGCGCCGACCTGAAACCGCGCCGACGGCGCTCCACGTTCCCGGGCGTCGGATTCCGCCGATCCCGCCCGGCTCCCCCTCCGACTTCACTCGACCCGGATCCCCCCCATGAGCCGCAACGACGAACTCTTCGCCCGCGCCCAGCGCACCATTCCCGCCGGCGTCAACTCGCCGGTCCGCGCGTTCCGCTCGGTCGGCGGCACGCCGCGCTTCTTCGAGCGCGGGCAGGGCGCGTACCTGTGGGACGCCGACGGAAACCGGTACATCGACTACGTCGGCTCCTGGGGCCCGGCGATCCTCGGCCACGCGCATCCGGCGGTGGTGAAGGCCGTCGTCGACGCCGCGCCGAAGGGGCTGTCGTTCGGCGCGCCGACCGAGGTCGAGGTCGAGATGGCCGAGACGCTGTGCCGGCTGCTGCCGTCGCTCGAGATGGTGCGCCTGGTGTCGTCGGGCACCGAGGCGACGATGAGCGCGCTGCGGCTCGCGCGCGGGTTCACCGGGCGCAGCAAGATCGTCAAGTTCGAGGGCTGCTACCACGGTCACGGCGACAGCCTGCTGGTGAAGGCGGGCAGCGGCGCGCTGACCTTCGGCCAGCCGTCGTCGGCCGGCGTGCCGCCGGCGATCGCCAACGAGACCATCGTGCTGCCGTACAACGACCTCGCCGCGGTCGAGGCGGCGTTCGCGAAGGACGGCGCGGACATCGCCTGCATCATCGTCGAGCCGATCGTCGGCAACATGAACCTGATCGTGCCGAAGGCGGGCTTCCTGCAGGGCCTGCGCGCGGTGTGCGACCAATACGGCGCCGTGCTGATCTTCGACGAGGTGATGACCGGCTTCCGTGTGCACCCGCGCGGCGTGCAGGGGCTGTACGGGATCACGCCGGACCTGACGACGCTGGGCAAGGTGATCGGCGGCGGCATGCCGGTAGGGGCTTTCGGCGGCAGGCGCGCGATCATGGAGAAGATCGCGCCGCTCGGGCCCGTCTATCAGGCCGGAACGCTGTCGGGCAACCCGGTCGCGGTCGCGGCGGGCCTCGCGACGCTGAAGGAAATCCAGGCGCCGGGGTTCTACGACCGCCTCGCCGCGACGACCAAGTCGCTGTGCGACGGGCTGACGGCGGCGGCGAAGCGCGCCGGCGTGCCGTTCGTGGCGCAGTCGGTCGGCGGCATGTTCGGGATCTACTTCGCCGCGGCGGTGCCGGACACGTACGACACCGTGATGGCCTGCGACAAGGAGCGCTTCAACAAGTTCTTCCACGCGATGCTCGACGCCGGCATCTACCTCGCGCCGAGCGCGTTCGAGGCCGGCTTCGTGTCGGCGGCGCACACCGCCGAGGACATCGCGGCGACGGTCGCCGCCGCGGAACGGGCGTTCCGCTGATCCGCCCCATTTCGGCGCCCGCGTCGGGGAAATGCGACAGTCTGTTGCAGAAAACGTCCGCAACCACTTGATTTGCCGGGGAACTTAAGGGGGGTCCCGGGGGTCCGTGTGGTATGCTTGACCCCATTTTGTCCAACGCGCCGTCGGCGCCGCCGCCCCCCTTGAACGCCCCTGCCCGCAAACGCCTCGGCGAAATCCTGATCGAGCGCGGCAAGCTCGACGCCGCCGGGCTGGAACGCGCGCTGCGCCTGCAGCAGGATTCCGGCGAGAAGCTGGGCGCGCTGCTGGTCACGCTGGGGGCCTGCGCGCAGCGCGACGTCGCCGAGGCGCTGGCCGCGCAGCTCGGCCTGCCGATGGTCGACGTCGCCGCGTATCCGGAATTCCCGATCCTCGAGGAGCGCATCTCGCAGCGGTTCCTGCGCGAGTGCCGGGCGCTGCCGGTGCGCGAGGACGAGCACGAACTCGCCCTGGCGATGGCGGACCCGACCGACGAGTACACGATCGGCGCGTTCCGGATGGTCACCGGTCGCGAGGTGAAGCCGATGGTCGCGATCCCGACCGAGCTCG
>CAWEPB010000014.1:0-169021 GCA_963810815.1 uncultured beta proteobacterium
TGGTGTCCCGCATCGCGAGCACGGTGCGCGTCGCGGGGAACGCCATGAACAGCAGGATGAGGAAGGGAATGACGGTCCAGATCACCTCGACCGTCGTGTTCTCGTGGAATTGCGCGGCCTGGTGGCCCACCGACTTCCGGTGCTTGAAGATCGAGTAGAACATCACGCCGAACACGAGGACGAAGATGACCACGCAGACCCACATGATGAACACGTGCAGGTCCTGGATCTGCGAGGCGATCGGGGTCACCGGCGGCTGGAAGTTGACCTCCCGCGCCGCCTGCGCCATCGCCGGCAGCGCGGCCGCGGCCGCCATCGCCAGCCGGGTCGCCGCACGGGTGGCGGCATCGGTCATCCGCCGCCGCAATCCGCCGGACCCCTGCTTCATCGCTTCACTGCTCACCATGCTGACCTCGACTCCGTGGTTCCCTGTTCGCTGGATCGCCGGACTCCGCTCGGGCGCGCCGCCGGGAGCCCCGCCCGCGCTGCCGGTCCGTCGCACCGGTCCTTCGTCACCCCTGCCCCGTCGCCGGCGGCCGGCCGGCGCCGCTATCGCCCGGTGAGCCGCCGCAACGACCGCGCCACGCGCACCCGCTCGTCGGGCGGCAGCGCAGCGCCGAATTCGATCGCCTCGCCGGCGTAGCGCAGAGTGATCCGCGCGTCGTCCCGGCGAAATGCCCGCGGCGCGCCGCCCCATCCGGCCGCTCCCGCGCCGTTCACTTCCACCCGCAGCCAGGCGCGGTTCCACTCGCGCACCGAAAACCGGCCGGCGATCGCCTGCTCGACCCGCACCCGGTCGCCGACGACGGTCAACCGCTCCCAATCGCCGGATCGCCGTTCGATCCACGCGAACGCACCGGCAAGAACCCCGATCTCGAGCACCGAATACGCCGCCACGGGCCACGCCCCGGCGGCGCTGAATAGCAGGGCGATCCCGAAGGAGATCGTCGCCAGCGACGCGAAAAGCGTCCACCGCTGCCCCCGCCGCAACGAATTGTTGCGCCGGGACACGACGCAGAATTCGGAATCGGCCGGCGGCGGCGCCATTGACGCGTTCTGCATCGCGAAATTTCCTCGACCGGGCTGCTGCAAAGCCGGCGGATATTAGCATGGATCAAGAAAGCGACAAGTATCGCCAACCGATGTCGCGGACGCGGGCGCGCGGCGCGCCACGAACGGGGGGTGGCGCAACTCCCCGGACATCGTATATGCGCCGGAGCGAACATGCCGGCGGGCTGCCGCCGCAGAACGCACCTTTGGCGCGATTTTCCGGCATCGGCCGCGAATCCCGTCCGCTGGCTCAGTTTTGCCCGGCGTCGCCCAGTGTCGTCCAGCGTCGGTCGGCTTCGTTCAGGGTCGTGTCGCCGCCGGATGGGTCCCCGCGGGCTCCTCCGGGCGCCCGCGGGCGCCACGCAGCCGGCAGCGCCAGCACGGTGGGGACCACGGGATCCGGCTGCCAGTCGAGATCGTCCCAGCGCGGCGCGGCCAGGCGCGCATCGAGCGCCGCCACGCTTTCCGCCGCCGCCGCCATCGCCGGATCGATCCGGTTGGCGACCCAGCCCGCGAGCTCGAGGCCGCGGGCGTGGATCGCGACTGCCGACAGCAGCGCGTGGTTGAGGCAGCCCAGCCGGATGCCGACGACGAGCAGCACCGGCAGGCGCAGGCGCACGGCGATGTCGAGCACGTCGCTGCGGTCGTCGAGCGGCACCAGCGCGCCGCCGGCGCCCTCGACGACGACCAGGTCCGCCCGCCGCGCGAGCGCCGCGTACGCGGCGGCGATGACGTCGAGATCGATGCGACGGCCGGCCGCCGTCGCGGCGACATGCGGCGCGATCGCGGGCACGAAGGCGTAGGGGTTGACGGCGTCGAGCGGCGCCGCGACGTTGCCCGCGGCGTCGAGCGCGAGGACGTCGGCGTTGACGCCGGTGCCGGGCTCGACGCCCGCCGCCACCGGCTTCATGCCGACCGCGCGGCCGCCGGCGGCGCCGAAGGCGCGCAGCAGCGCGGCGGCGACCCGCGTCTTCCCGACGCCGGTGTCGGTGCCGGTGACGAGGATGCCGCGCGCGGACGGGGGGGCGTTCACGGACGACCGCCGCCGGCAGTGCCGCGCCGGCGCGGCGACGGCACGGCGGCGAGCGCGTGTCCTTCGGGCGATCGCGTCGGCGCGACTTTCCACGCGTGGCCGTAGATCACTTCCCAGGTCGACGGGATGCGGCCGTCGCGGCGCATCCCGTCCAGGACCGCGAGCGCGCGCGCGAAGCGGTGGCGGCCGGTCAGCCCGCGCGCGCGGCCGAGCGCCGCGTTGGTCGCGCCGATCGCCTTCAGGTCGCGCAGCATCGCCTTCGGCTCGGCGTAGGTCAGCGTCATCGTCTCCATCTGCATCACCGGGTCGGCGAAGCCGGTGTGCACCAGCGCGTCGCCCAGGTCGTGCATGTCGACGAACTGCGACACGCGGGGCCGGCCGTCGGCGGCGGCGAAAGCCGCGCGCAGCTCGCGCAGCGTGTCGGGACCGAAGGTCGTGAACGTGAACAGGCCGCCGACCGCGAGCACGCGATGCACCTCGGCGAACACCCGCGCCGGATCGTTCTCCCACTGCAGCGCGAGATTGCTCCAGGCCAGTTCGAACGTCGCGGGCGCCAGCGGCAGCGCCGCCATGTCCGCACCGACGAACGCCGCCGGGCGCGGCGCGGTCCGACCCCACCCGGGCCCCAGCGCCGAGGCGAGCCGCGCGAGCGCCCCGCGGCGCTCCTTCGTCTTCAGCCGCGCGCACTCGAGCATCGGCAGCGCGATGTCGACGGCGACGCGTTGCGCCTGGGGGTAGCGCAGCGCGAGTTCGCCCAGCGCTTCGCCGGTGCCGCAGCCGAGATCGAGAATGCGCGCCGGCGCGAGGCGGACGACGTCGAGCCGCTCCATCATCCGCGCGCCGATCTCCTTCTGCAGCACGGCCGCGGCATCGTAGGTCGCCGCGGCGCGACCGAAATGGCGGCGCACCGCCTGCGGGTCGAGCGCCCGGGCGGGCGCGGGCGGACGGTTCGGTCCCGCGGTCGGATCAGCGGCCATCGAGGAACGCGTCCATGGCGGCGTGGAACTCGTCGGGATGGGAAAGGAACGGCACGTGCGCGGCGCCGGCGATCTCGACGCCGCTCGCGTTCGGCAGCGTCGCGGCGAGCCAGCGCCCCGCCCCGGGCGGCGTCAGCGTGTCGCGCCCGCCGCCGATGACCAGCGTCGGCGCGGCGATCGCGGGCACCTCGGGGCGCAGGTCCAGGCCCGCGAGCAGCGCCAGCGCGTCGCGCAGCACGGTCGGCGACGGCTCGCCGCGCGCGAACAGCTCGTGCCGCAGCGCGTGCAGCGCCGCGCGGCCGTGGTCGCTGCCGTGCACCTGCAAAGCCAGGAAGCGTTGCAGCGTGTGCCGCCACGACACCGCAAGTTCGTCGCCGAAGCGCGCGAGCGTCTCCGCGCCCATCGCGTGCGGCCAGTCCGCACCGGCGACGAAGCGCGGCGAGGCACCGACCAGCGCCAGCCGGCTCACGCGGTCGGGGTGCGCGTGCGCGTACGCCAGGGCGACGGCCGCGCCGAGCGACCAGCCGACCAGCGCGACGGGCGCTCGAACGCCACGGCGCCCTTCCCCCCCCTCGCCGTCGGCGGCGGCCGCGTCGTCCAGCGAGTCGAGCGTGGCATCGAGCGCGGCGACCACGGCATCCAGCGAACACTCCACCGGCGCCGGGCTGTGCCCGTGCCCGGGCAGGTCCACCGCGTGCACCCGGTGTCGTGGCGACAGGCGCGCCATCACCGGCGCGAACAGGCCGCCGTGCATCGCCCAGCCGTGCAGCAGCACGACCGGCGAACCGGCGCCCGCGCTTTCGACGTGCAGGCGCCGGTCCTGCGACCGCGCGACGACGCCGGCGGAGGCTGCCGCGGTGGCGCCCCGATCCGCGGTGGCGCCCCGATCGTGGGTGGCCGCGCTCATCCGAGGTCGCTCCGCGTGCACGCCGGCGCCAGCGCCGCGAACGCCGCGAGCAGCGCGTCGATGTCGTCGCCCGTGTGGGCCGCCGACAGCGACACGCGCAGCCGCGCCGTGCCCTCCGGCACCGTCGGCGGCCGGATGGCCGGCACGTAGAAGCCGCGCTGCCACAGGCCCTCGGCGAGCGCCATCGCCGCGTCGTTGGCGCCGACGATCACCGGCTGGATCGCCGTCGACGACGCCGCGAGGCGCCACGGCAGCGCCGCCATCCCGGCGCGGAAGCGCGCGATGTTCGCGAACAGGCGCGCCCTCCGCAGCGGCTCGTCGCGGATCAGCGCGACGCTCGTCGACAGCGCATGCGCGAGCGCCGGCGGCGCGGCGGTCGTGTAGATGTACGGCCGGGCGGTCTGGACCAGCGTCTCGATCACCGACGGGTGCGCGGCGACGAATGCCCCGGCGACGCCGGCGGCCTTCCCCAGCGTGCCCATCACGACGATGCGATCGGACTCGAGGCCGGCGGCGGCAACGCTGCCGCGCCCTTCACCCAGCACGCCGAAGCCGTGGGCGTCGTCGACGACCAGCCAGGCGTCGTGGCGCTCGGCCAGCGCGAAGAGCCCGGCCAGCGGCGCCACGTCGCCGTCCATGCTGAACACGCCGTCGGTGACGATGAGCCGGCGCCTTGCCGGCGTGCGCTCGAGCGCGGCGGCAAGCCCGTCGACGTCGGCGTGGGGATAGCGGACGAAGCGCGCGCGCGACAGCAGCGCGCCGTCGTTGAGGCAGGCGTGATTGAGCCGGTCGGCGAAGATCGCGTCGTCGCGGCCGGCCAGCGCGGTGAGCAGCGCGAGGTTGGCGAGCCAGCCCGACGAGAACGTCAGCGCCGCGGCGCCGGGCAGCGGCGCGACGAATTCGGCGAGCGCCGTCTCGAGCGCCGCGTGCGCGGCACCGTGGCCGCCGACCAGGTGCGACGCGCCGGCGCCGGCGCCCCAGCGCGTCGCGCCGTCGCGCAGCGCGGCCACGACGCCCGGATCCGCGGCGAGGCCCAGATAGTCGTTGCTCGAGAACGCGATGACGGTGCGGCCGTCGATGACGGCGCGCGGCGCCGCCGGCGTCTCGAGCGTGCGGCGGCTGCGCGCGAGGCCCGCCGCGCGCCGCGCTTCGAGGTCGCCGTCGAGCGCGGCGATGAGGGTGTTCTGCGGCGCCGCGGTCACGCCGTCGCGAGGCCCAGCGCGGACAGCAGTGCGCGATCGGCGTCGACGTCGGGATTGCCGGTCGTCAGCAGCCGGTCGCCGTAGAAGATCGAGTTGGCGCCGGCGAGGAAGCACAGCGCCTGCACCGCGTCGCCCAGCTCGCGCCGCCCGGCCGACAGCCGCACCATCGCCTTCGGCATCGTCAGCCGCGCGACGGCGATGGTGCGCACGAACTCCAGCGGCGCCAGCGCGGATTCGCCGCCGAGCCGGTCGTGCAGCGGCGTGCCCTCGACCTGCACGAGGTGGTTGATCGGCACCGATTCGGGGTACGGGTCCAGGTTGGCGAGCTGCGCGATCAGCCCCGCGCGCTCGCGCCGCGATTCGCCCATGCCGACGATGCCGCCGCAGCAGACGTTGATGCCCGCCTCGCGCACGCGATCGAGCGTGTCGAGGCGATCGCGGTAGTCGCGGGTGGTGACGATGTCGCCGTAGAACTCCGGCGCGGTGTCGAGATTGTGGTTGTAGTAGTCGAGCCCGGCGTCCTTCAGCGCCTGCGCCTGCCCGTCCTTCAGCATCCCGAGCGTGCAGCAGGTCTCGAGGCCCTCGGCCTTGACCGCGCGGACCATGTCGAGCACCGGCGCAAGGTCACGGTCCTTCGGGCCGCGCCAGGCGGCACCCATGCAGAACCGGGACGCCCCGGCGGCCCTGGCCGCGCGCGCGGCGGCGACGACCTCGTCGACTGCGAGCAGCGCCTCGTTCCCGACGCCGGTGTGGTGCCGCGCCGCCTGCGGGCAGTAGCCGCAGTCCTCGGAACAGCCGCCGGTCTTGATCGACAGCAGCGTCGACAGCTGCACGGTGTCCGGCGCATGGTGCTCGCGGTGCGTCGCCTGCGCCCGGTGCAGCAGGTCGGTGAACGGCAATGCGAACAGCGCTTCGACGGCGTCGACGGTCCACCGCACCCGCGCCGCGGGTACATCGCGGGCGGCGCCGGGCTTCTCGGCCTTCTCGGCCTTCTCGGCCTTCTCGGCCTCCTCGGCCTTCGCGGCCTTCGCGGCCTTCGCGGCATGGTCGGAGCAGGCGGCGGCGGTCATGCGTTCGGCGGATGGCGGGACGGACATCGTGGTGCGAGGCTCCGGATCGGCAGGTTGCGGCCGACTATCGGGGGAGGCCTTCGCCTTGTCAAACGAACGCGGCGCGGCATTTGACTGCTTTAGCCGTCGCGGGGCGGGCACGGACCGCCCGGGCCCCCGATGACGCCGCCGCTGCGCGCGTCCGCCGGGCTCGCGCTGCTTCGCTCCGGCCTGCCGCAACGCTGCGTGCTGTGCGCCGGGGCCGCGGGCACGGCGCTGGTGTGCGCAACCTGCGCCCGCGGGATGCCACGGCTGGCATCGCCCTGCCCGGTCTGCGCGCTGCCGTCGGGCGCCGCGGGCCTCGCCGGTGGAACGGCCGCGCCCTGCGGTGCCTGCCTCGGGCATCCGCCACCGTATGCCGCCACGCTGGCGGCGTTCGTCTACGCCTTTCCGGTCGACCGGCTGCTGCAGGCGCTGAAGTACGGCGGCCGCGTCGCGCTGGCCGACTATGCCGGCGCGGAGCTCGCGGCGACGGTCGCCGCGGCGCTGGCCGTCGACGGCCCCGGACGCCGGCCGCAGGTCGTGTGCGCGATGCCGCTCGCGCCGGCTCGACAGCGCGAACGCGGGTTCAACCAGGCGCAGGAACTCGCGCGCCGCGTCGCCGCCGCGCTCGGCTTGCCGCTCGCCGCGCCGCTCGAGCGCCGCCGCCACGGCGACCCCCAGGCGGCGCTGGCGTGGTCGGCGCGCGTGCGCAACGTCGCCGGCGCGTTCGCCTGCACCGGCGACGTCCGCGGGATGCGGATCGCGCTGGTCGACGACGTGATGACCACCGGCGCGACGGTCGCCGCGGCCGCGACGGCGCTGGTCGATGCCGGCGCCGCGGCGGTCGAGGCGTGGGTCGTCGCGCGCACGCTGCCGCCCGGACGATGAGTTGCCGATCGCCCCGGTCTTCGTGCATGATCTGCGCCCGCATTTCAACCAGATGGAGCCACGCCATGTTCGGCCCGCTTTCGGTCCCCTTCGGGGCCAGGATGCTGTTCAACACCGTCAAGCTGAAACCCGGGGTGACCGCGGAAGACGTCGAGCTCGCCATCGGCGAAATGTGCAACGTCGTCAAGGACACCTACGGCGGCGACAAGGGCGGCTTCTGCGGCGGCCAGGTGTTCCGGTTCTCGGGCTTCGCCTCGGCCGAGGGCTCGCTGGGCGGCATCCAGCCGGCCGACGCGCACCTCGCGATCGTCACGTACTGGCGTTCGTTCGAGGAGCACGAGCGCTCGCACGCCGACCAGACCTTCAACGAGAAATTCGCCGCGCTGGCCAGCATGTGCAGCGAGAGCAGGGAACTCGGCTACGAGATGCTCTGGCAGGGCGCGCCCGAGGCCCGGTAGCGGACACGGTGCCCGAACCCCGGATCCTGGCGCGGAGGGAAACACCGATGAGACGCTATTCCGACCTCCTGGCCGACGCGTTGCTGCGCGTGCGGGAAATCCAGCCCTGGGATCTCAGCAAGCAGCTGGAGCGCGAGCCGCCGCCGCTGGTGCTCGACGTCCGCGAGCCGGCGGAATTCGCCCTGGCGCAGATCCCGGGCTCGATCAACGTGCCGCGCGGCGTGCTGGAGCAGGCCTGCGAGTGGGACTACGAGGAAACCGTGCCCGAGCTCGCGAGCCGGCACGAGCGGACGATCGTGGTCGTCTGCCGCTCGGGCAATCGTTCCGTGCTCGCCGCCGACGTGATGCTCGAAATGGGATTCGTCGACGTGGTGTCGCTGAAGACCGGCGTGCGCGGCTGGAACGACTTCGAGCAACCGCTGGTCGACGGGCGGGGACTCGCCGTCGATGGCGACGAGGCGGATCGCCGACTCCTGCCGAAGGTACGGCCGGAGCAGCAGCGCCCCCGCTGAGCTTGCATCGGCTCGTCCCCGTCCGGATCCGCCGCGGGCGCGACCGGCCGCGGCCGCGCCCGGCACGCTATCCTTGCCGGCATGCTCGCCCGACCGCTCGCCGTCGTCCTCGTCCACCCGGAGATCCCGCCCAACACCGGCAACGTGATCCGGATGACCGCCAACGCCGGCGCACACCTGCACCTGGTCGAACCGCTGGGCTTCCGGATGGACGACCGGGAGCTGAAGCGCGCGGGGCTGGACTACCACGAGTACGCGCGCGTCGTCGTCCACGGCGACTGGGGCGCCTGTCGCGCGGCGCTCGCCGCCGAGGGCCGCACGCGCCTGTTCGCCCTCAGCACGCGCGCGCCGCGTTCGCTGTACGACGAGCGCTTCGCCGCCGGCGACGTGTTCGTGCTCGGGTCCGAGGCCGCCGGACTGCCGGACGCGGTGCTCGCCGACTTTCCGCCCGAGCGGCAGCTGCGGCTGCCGATGCGCGCCGGCCAGCGCAGCCTCAACCTGTCGAACGCGGCCGCGGTGGCGGTGTTCGAGGCGTGGCGGCAGCTCGGTTTCGCCGGCGCCGGCTGAACCGGCGACGGGAAGCGTCGGGACGGGATTCGTCGAGCGTCAGCGCGCGCCGGCCGCCGCATTCATCCCCAGCACGTTCATGATGAAGCGCATCTGGTACTCGTAGTCGTCGATGCGCTGCTGCGTCGTCTTGCCGGTGCCGTGGCCCGCGTCGAAATCCATGTACAGCAGGAACGGCGACACCTGGCCCGGATTGTTCTGGACCCGGGCGACGAACTTCTTCGCGTGCAGCGGATCCACGCGCGAATCGTATTCGCCCGCGACGACCAGCGTCTCCGGCAGGTCCACTCCCTTGCGCACGTTGTGGTACGGCGAGTAGCGCAGCAGCCAGCCGAACGCATCGGCCTTCTGCGGGTCGCCGTACTCGGGGATCCACAGCGGCGCGATCAGGAATTTCGGGTACCGGATCATGTCGAGCAGCGGCACCTGGCACACCGCGGCGCGGAAGAGTTCCGGCCGCTGCGTGATCGCCGCCCCGACGAGGAGGCCGCCGTTGCTGCCGCCCATGATCGCGAGCCGCGCCGGGGTCGTCCACTTCTCCCGCACCAGCCACTCGGCGACGGCGATGAAATCGTCGAAGCTGTTCTGCTTGCTCTCCAGCATGCCCTGCCGGTGCCAGGTCTCGCCGTACTCCGATCCGCCGCGGATGCCGGCATCGACGAAGATGCCGCCGCGGTTGACGAAGGTCGACAGCGTGCTGATGAAGAACGGGTCGATCGCGTTGTTGAAGCCGCCGTAGCCGTGGAGCAGCACCGGGTTGCCGCCGTCCATCGCCGCGTCCTTGCGGCGTACCACGAAGACGGGAATCTTCGCGCCGTCCTTCGCCGGCACGTACAGCCGCTCGGCGACGAGCGCCGAGGTGTCGACCGGCGGATTGTCGGCCCAGACGAGGTCCCAGGCGAGCGTGCGTCCCGGCAGCTCGTACACCCGCAGCGGCACCGTGTGCGAAGCGAGCGTCGCATAGGCGGTGTCGGTGCGCAGGTCGTAGGCCAGCCCCGAGACGTTGCCGAACGCGGGCGGCGGCAGTTCGCGCAGGCGCCGGCCTTCGAGGTCGAACGCCGTCAGCCGCGTCAGCACGTCCTCGCGGTCGAGCGCGAGGATCGCGCCGCTGGTCGCCTCGACGTCCTCGAGCACCGACGTCTGCTCGGGCAGCAGCGTCCGCCAGTCGGCGAACGCCGGCTTGTCGTACGTCGCCGTCATCAGCTTCCACTTCGGCGCGTCGTGGTTGGTGCGGATGTAGACGCGGTCGCGGCGAAAGTCCGCGAAGGCGCGGAACCTGTCGCTTTCGAAGATCGTCTGCGGCTCGCCGGCGCCGCCACCGCGCCGGATGCGGATCCGATTCGACCAGAAGTCGCCGTCCTCGAACACCACGAGGTCGGTGTCCTGGGGCTCGTAGACGGCGCACCAGCGCTTCGGGTCGGTCAGCGCGACCAGCAGCTCGTCGTCCCGGCGGTCGCTGCCGAGCCGGTGGCGGTAGCAGCGGCGCGGCTCCTGCTTCGCGTCGCCCTCGGCCGTGCGCGGCGAGATGTAGACGTGCCGCTGGTCGCGCGCCCACGCGATGCCCCAGACGCCGACGACCGGCACCCCCTGCTGCGCGCCGGTGCGCGAATCGAGGATGCGGAACTCGAGGATCTCCGAGCCCTTGAGGTAGGTGCCGACCGCCACCAGCGATCCGTCCGGGCTGGGCGTCACCGCGCCGATCGTGGTCTTGCCCGACGGGTCGAGCGCGATCGGGTCGAACAGCTGCACGTCGCGGCCGTCGACCTTGGTGAAGAGCTTCGCCTGCGGTTCGCCCTTGAGCGTGCGCTGGATGAACATGCGGCCGTTGCGGAACTGCGGCGGCGACGTGCGGTCGCGGTCGATGATCCGCGTGAGCTCGTCGCGCAATCCGGGGACCGGGGGCGCGCGCCGGTCCAGGAACGCGCGCGCGGCGTCGTGCTGCGCCTTCGTCCACTCGACGACCGCCGGGTCCTTGCCGCTCTCCAGCCAGCGGAATTCGTCGGTGAGGGTGACGCCGTGCAGCGTCTCGACGACGGGCTTCGACGACGTCGGCGGCGGCTGGAACGCGCGGTCCTGCGCGCCGAGCGGAAGGGCGGGCAGCATCAGCGCGAGCGCGGCGACGCCAAGTGAAAGCGGCAGGCCGGCAGCGTTGCGGAACAGCGACATGGGATCTCCGACGGGAATGGACGCGTGGCGGCGGCGGACGGGGTCGTCGGCCGCGCGCGTGGAACGGGTGGTCCGGCACGGAGGGCAAGGCATTGCGTGCGGGTCAACCGCGCGCATGGGCGCCGAGGATCCGCAGCGCCGCATGCGCCGCGCCGAAGCCGTTGTCGATGTTGAGCACCGCGAGGCCCGACGCGCAACTCGCCAGTGCCGCCCGGAGCGCCGTCCGGCCGCCGGCGCCGACGCCGTAGCCGACCGAGGTCGGCACGGCGAGCACCGGGCAGGGCACGAGCCCGGCCAGCACGCTGAAGAGCGCGCCCTCCATCCCGGCGACCGCGATCACGACCCGGTGCCGGCGGATCTCCTCCACCCGCTCCATCAGCCGCCAGAGTCCGGCCACGCCGACGTCGACGATCAGCGTCGCCGACTCGCCCTCGAACGCGAGCGTGCGCGCGGCCTCGCCCGCAACCGGTGCATCCGAAGTGCCGCCGGAAACGATCGCGATGCGCTCCGCCCCGCGCGGCGCGGGAATGCCGCCGAGGATCGCGGTGCGCGACGGGGCGTCGTAGTCGAGCGCGCCGCTCGCGGGGGCGGCGAGTCGTGCGAACTTGCGTTCGCCGAGGCGGGTGAGCAGCAGCCGTCGCCCCAGTTCCGCGGCGTGCGCGACGATGGCGTCGATCTGCGCCGCGGTCTTGGGCTCGCAGAGCACCGCCTCGCTCGTGCCGGTGCGGGCGGCGCGGTCCCAGTCGAGCCGGTGCTCAACCACGCGGCGCCCCGGTCAGGAACGCGGCGCCGCGCACGTAGGGACGGACGCCGGCGAACGCGCGGCCGCTCCCCCGGCACTCGCGCGCGCCGATTTCGCGGGCGATCGCGTCGGCAGCGGGGTCCTGCGCAATCCCCAGCTCGATGACGACGCCGGCGTGGGTGACGCGGCAGCGCACGACGGCGTCGCGACCGAGCGCCGCCGCGAGCCGCGACTCGACGCCGTCGATGAACGCGAGGTCGCCCGGGTCGATCGCGATCCCGGTCTCGACGCGGCTCGACAGGCAGGGCTGCGCCGGCAGCCGCTCGAGATCGGCGAGGCCGAGGCGCGCGGCGAGCGCGTACACCGCCGCCTTGTCGAGGCCCGCGTCGACGTAGGGATGCACGACGCCGCGCTCGGCCGCCGCGCGAAGCCCCGGCCGATAGTCCGAAAGATCGTCCAGGTTCGTGCCCGAGGCGATCGGATCGGCCGTGGCCTGGCGGATCCGCGCATACAGGTTCGTCTTGCACCAGTAGCAGCGGTCGACGGGATTGGCGCGGTAGCGCTCGTCGCCGAGCTCCCCCGCGTCGATGACCACCAGCGGCCAGCCGTGCCGCGCGGCGTGCGTCTCGACTCGGGACCGCGCCGCCGCCGGCACCGCCGGGCCCGCGGCGTGATACATCGTGACGCGCGCCCGGGAATACCGGTGCGCGACGTGCGCGAGCGTCATCGAGTCCACGCCGCCGGAGACCGCGAGCGCGAGCGTCTCGTGGCGGTCGAGCTCGGCGGCGAGCGCGGTCGGCACGCCGTGCGCGGTCGACGGGGCGCTCATTCGTCGGGGTCTCCGAGCGAGCGCGCTTCGGCGGCGGTGCGCGCTCGCCGCCGGGCCGCGAGCCCGCCCGAGGCGGCGACGTCGTCGTGCGCGGCCTTCGCGGTACGCTCGCCGCCGGGTCGGGTGGCGACCTTCACGGACAGCGTCGCGCCGCCGACGGCGCAGGCGACTTCCGCGCGCGGCAGCGTGCGCCGGCGCTCCTCGCGAAGGCGCAGGCCCAGCGTCGACGTCTCGGTGAAGCACGCGGTCGCCACCGCGTCGGCCGCGGCGGCGCGCGCCAGCACCCGGTAGTCGGCGACCGGGCGGCCCTTCTTCCCGGCGCGCGAGCCGACCGACACGTCCAGCACGCCCGGCGTCGCGCGGAGCCGGTCGGCGGCGAGGGCGATTTCCTCACCGGTCATGTCGTCGATGTCGAATTCGAGCAGCGCGATCTGGTCGGCGTCGAAGCCGTCGTCGCGCTCGAACACCAGCGCGCGCAGCAGGTTCGGGATGCCCGGAAGCGTGCGCGTTCCCGCGCCGCTGCCGGCGGCGACGAGGCGCCCGCCATCGCGGCGCGCGCTGCAGGCCGCGGCGGGAACGAGGTGGCGCAGGATCGCCGCCCCGGTCGGGGTCACGCGCTCGCCGGGCACGCCGTCGTCGCGCCACGGATAGCCCGCGAGCAGCCGGGCCGTCGCCGGCGCGGGCACCGGCAGCAGGCCGTGCGCGGTTCGCACCGTGCCGCCGCCCAACGGCAGCGCCGACGCGGTCCAGCGCGCACCCTCGAGCGCCGCCGCGATCGCGCCGGCGGCGACCAGGTCCAGCCGCGAATCCCAGTCCGCCAGCTCGTGGAAATGGACGTCGTCGGCTGCGACGCCGTGCACTGCGGCCTCGGCTTCGGCCAGCAGCTCGAGCAGCGCCAGCGCGTGCCGCCGGGTCGGCGCCGACAGCGGCGCGTTCACGAGCTCGTGGCGCAGCTGCGGATACGAGGTCCCGACGCTGCCGTGCAGCGACCCGTGCGCGTCGTGGATGGCGTGGTTTCCGCGGTCGTGGCCGTGGTCGTCGTCGTCGTGGTTGTCGTTGTGGTTGTCGTGTGCTGTGCGGGCGCGCCGCGACAGGGCCGACCGGCGGGATCGAGACCGAAGCCGCGTGCGCGAAGGCCGGCGTTCGTCGTCTCCCGGAACGCGGGCGCGGCGGCGCCGGCGGGCCGAACCTTCGTCAATTCGGCGAGCACCGGTTCCGCGAGCGCGGGAAAGGCGTCGACGATCGCCGCGACGAACATGTCCCCGCTGATCCCGCCGACCAGGTCGAGATGGATGGCGAGCGCGCCGGGTGCCGGCATCGCGGCCGCTTCAGGCGACGACGGGGACGACATACGGCCCTTCGGGAATCACGGCGACCGCGCCGTCGCCGGCGCGCGCGACCGCGGCCGTCAGCGCGCCCTCGACCGAGCCGACGTTCTCTACGCCGGTCAGGCGGCGCTCCTCGTCGTCGAGGCCCGTCGTGTAGAGCTGCACGCGCCCGGCGCGCAACGACTTCAGCTGCATCTCGGTCTGCCACTCGTCGACGTCGGCGAAGCGCTTGGCCAGCAGCGTCTGCAGGAACGCATCGGGACCGAGCTCGCACAGGCGGCGCTGCGACGCGCGAAACTCGTGCGATCCGAAGCCTTCCGAGCAGGCGGAGGCGACGATCAGCGTGCCTCCCGGCGCCAGGATGTCGAGCGGCGTCACCATGCCCTTGACGGTCTGGTAGTAGGTCTTGTCCAGCGGGTCGCCGGCGGCGGACGTCAGCACCGTCGCAAAGCGCCGGCCGACGGGCAACCGCGTGCTTCCGGCCACGAACTCCACCGCGGCGAGGTGGCTTTCGACCACTTCGCCGAAGTTGACGTGCACGAGGTCGCGATCCTCGTCGATCACCGTGTTGACCGCGTAGACCTCGCCCAGCATGCGCACGATCGCGAGCTGCTCCTCGTGCAGCGGATTGCCGGACAGGTTGCACTGGATCGCCGCCGGGTCCTCCATGAAGCGCGCGCTGTGGAAGGTGCGGATCGTGTCCTCGTGGGCGATCCCCGGCGCGATGACCTTCCGCCCGCCGGAGTAGCCGGCCATGAAGTGCGGCTCGACCAGCCCGGTGGCGATCCGCAGCTCCGCCTCGACGAAGCGGCGGTCGAGCCTGACCGGCGTGTTCCGGCCGGGGGTGACGCCGAGGTCGACGTGCGCGGCGGCATCGCGCGCGAAGTGGTTCTCCACGCGCACGGTCGCGAGCACCCAGGGGTCGCCGACCAGCGCCTCGAGCTCCGGTCCCTCGTTCGGCCGATGCAGGCCCGTCGCCACCAGCACGGTGATGCGCTCGCGCGGCATGCCGGCGGCGAGCATGCCTTCGATCAGCGGCCGCAGGAACAGGTGATTGGGAACGGGCCGCGTGATGTCGCAGATCAGGATGCAGGCGCTGCTGCGCCCCCGCGCCAGCACCGCGAAGGTCGGCGCGCCGACCGGGCGCGCCAGCGCGTCGCGCACCGCGGCGCGCGGATCGGGGAGCTTCGGCAGCGGCGGCTTGCCGATGACGGTCGCGCGCGCCCCCGCGGGCAGCGGGACGCGCAGCCCGGTCCGGCCGTAGAGGATCTCGACGGTGCTTCCTGCGGGGAGTTCGCTCATGACTGCCTCGGGTCGTCGCCGGCGGCGCGCGGCCGGCCCCACGCCAGGTGGGGTTTTTTGCCGGCACGGCCCGCCGACGGGGAGTCTACCGCGTCCCGCCGCGTGCGTTGGACCGGGCCGAACGGGGTACCGCCCGGCGCGGCGGAGGCCGCGGCACGGCGCCGCGGCTCCGTCCATCCGTCCATCCGGCGGGGGGGCGAACGTCCACCGCAAGGCGTGTAGGCTATGCGGGATGATCGGATCGGGTCGCACCGACGGCTACCTCACCGACGACGAGACGCGGGCGATCGTCGGCGACGCGCTCGCCTCGCTCCCGGTCGACGGCAAGCGCGTGCTCTTCATCATTCCCGACGGCACGCGCACGATGCCGATGCCGATGCTGTTCGGACTCTTCCAGTCCCTGCTCGGCGGCCGGGTCGCGGCGCTCGACTTCCTCGTCGCGCTCGGCACCCACCAGCCGATGGACGACGCGGCGCTGTCGAAGCTCGTCGGGCAGCCGGTGGTCGCGGGACGGGCCGGCGCGTCGCGCATCCACAACCACGAGTGGCACGACCCGGCGATGTTCGCGCCCATCGGCGTGATTCCCGCCGCGGAGATCTCGGCGCTCACCGGCGGCCGGCTGGCGCAGGACGTCCCGGTGTCGCTCAACCGCCGCATCTTCGACTACGACCACGTCGTGATCTGCGGACCGGTGTTCCCGCACGAGGTCGTCGGCTTCTCGGGCGGCAACAAGTACTACTTCCCCGGCATCGCCGGCCCCGAAATCATCAACTTCACGCACTGGCTCGGCGCCCTGATCACCAATTTCGAGGTGATCGGGTCCGGGTACACGCCGGTGCGCGCGGTGATCGACCGCGCCGCGTCGATGGTGACCGTGCCCACGTCCTGCCTCGCGCTGGTCGTCACGCCGGAGGGTCTGGCCGGTCTCTATTTCGGGTCGGCGCGCGAAGCCTGGGAGCGCGCGTCGGCGCTGTCGTCGAAGCGGCACATCGTCTGGCTCGACCGGCCGATGCGGCAGGTGCTGTCGGTGATGCCGCCGATGTACGCCGACATCTGGACCGCGGGCAAGGGCATGTACAAGATCGAGCCCGCCGTCGCCGACGGCGGCGAGGTGATCATCTACGCTCCGCACATCACCGAGGTCAGCGTCACGCACGGCCGCATCCTCGAGGAAATCGGCTATCACTGCCGCGACTACTTCCTCGCGCAGCCCGAGCGCTTCGCACAATACCCGGGCGGCGTGCTCGCGCACTCGACGCACGTCAAGGGCATGGGCACCTACGACGCGGGCGCGGGGATCGAGACGCCGCGCGTGCAGGTGACGCTCGCCACCGGCATTTCCGAGGCGCGCTGTCGGAAGATCAATCTCGGCTACCGCGACCCGGCGTCGATCGACGTCCGCGCCTGGCAGGGCCGCGAGGCGGAGGGCATCCTGCTGGTCCCGCGCGCAGGGGAAATGCTCTACCGGCTGAAGCCGCGCTGAGCGCGGGTCCGGATCAGGATTCGGACTTCGGCTCGCGGGCGAGCAGCCCCTCGACGGCGTCGCGCACCGGCAGTCCTTCGTGCAGCACGCGGTCGACCGCCGTCGCGATGGGCATGTCGATCCGATGGTGGCGGGCGAGCGCGCGGACGGCCGCCGCCGCGGTGACGCCCTCGGCCACGTGCCCGAGCTCGCGCAGGATGTCGGCGAGGCCCTGCCCGCGCGCGAGCGCCAGCCCGACGCGGCGGTTGCGCGACAGGTCGCCGGTGCAGGTCAGCACGAGGTCGCCCAGCCCGGCCAGTCCCATCAGCGTCTCCCGCCGGCCGCCGAGCGCCGCTGACAGGCGCCCCGTCTCGGCCAGGCCGCGCGTGATCAGTGCGGCGCGGGCGTTGTGGCCGAAGCCCAGGCCGTCGCTCGCGCCGGCGGCGATGGCGAGCACGTTCTTCACCGCGCCTCCCGTCTCGACGCCCGCGATGTCGTCGCTGGCGTACGCGCGCAGCGTGCCCGCGTGCAGCAGGGCGACGACGTCGGCGGCGAGCGACGGCGCCGTCGCTGCGACCGCCACGGCGGTGGGGAGCCCGCGCGCGACTTCCTCGGCGAAGCTGGGGCCGGAAATCACCCCCACCGGTGCGGGCCAGCGCGGGGCGATCTGCTGGTGGGCGAGCGCTGCGCCGGCCGGAAACCCGGCCGACGGCGCGACGGCGACGAAGCCCTTGGACAGCCAGACCAGCGGCGCGCGCGCGCCGGCCGCGGCCAGCGCGTCGGCGACGTCGGCCAGCGCGGCCACCGGGGTGGCGACGACGACCAGCGAGGCGCGCGCCGCGGCGGTCGCATCGTGGGTGAGTTCCAGCGCGTCGGGCAGCCGGATGCCGGGCAGGTAGCGGACGTTCTCGCGCGCGGCGGCGATGGCCGCCGCCTGCGCGGCGTCGCGCGCCCACAGCGTGACGCGCACGTCGCCGCGGCGCGCCACGTGCGCGGCGAGCGCCGTGCCCCAGGCGCCGGCGCCGGCGAACAGGACGTCGCGGAGCACGGGTTTCAGCGCCGGCGGGGCGCCGACGACGGGTGGCCGGTCACAGCCCGAACACCTGCGGCAGCCGGACGAAGCCGACCTGGCCGTCGCGGTGCCTCACCTTCACCCAGCCGGGGGCGGTGGTGGTCGCCGCCGATGCGGCGGGTTCGGCCAGTTCGAGCAGCACGTTCTGCTCGGCGCGAAACACCAGCGGCGAGGCGTCCTCGGCCGCGGCGCGGACGTCGGCGACCGGCACCCGGACCACGAGCATCCGCCGGTCGCCCAGCGACTTGCGCTCGACCCAGCCGATGCTGCCGCCGGAGTCGCGCACCTTGATCCAGCCCTCGATCGGGACGATCACCTCGAGCGGCGTGTCGCGGCCGAGCACGAACAGCGGCTTGGCCTTGGCCGACGGCGCGTCGAAGAGGACCGTGGCCTCGCCGGTGGTGCGGAAATCGGCGCCGTGCGCAGCCGTCGCGGCGAAGGCCGCCATCGCCGCCAGGGCCGGCAGCAGCACGCCGCGCGCCGCGCGGGAGAACCCGCGCGGCGGGATGGGCGATGGGGTCGTCGGCACGACGCGGGACCGGGTCGGACGGCGGGGCAGGCCCGCCGCGGGATCAGTTGGCGGCGGAGGCGACGGCCGGCGCGGCCGCCTGCTGCGCGGCCTGCTGCGCGTACAGCGCCTCGAAATTGATCGGCGCCAGGTGGATCGGCGGGAAGCCGGCGCGACCGACGGCGTCGGCGAGCGTCTCGCGGATGTAAGGGAACAGCACCGTCGGGCAATGGATCGCCAGCACCGGCTGCAGGCCTTCGGGCGGCACGCCCTTGATGGTGAAGATCCCCGCCTGCGACGCCTCCACGAGGAACAGCGTGCGGTCGGCGACCTTCGCCGTCAGCGTGACGGTGAGCACCGCCTCGTAGACGTCCGGCTGGATCTGCTCGGCCTTGGTGCGCAGCCCGACCTCGATCTGCGGGTTCTCGGGCGCCAGGAACGACTGCGGCGCGCCCGGATTCTCGAGCGACAGGTCCTTCACGTAGATCTTGTCGATCGAAAACGCGACGACGTCGTTGCCATTGCCGTTGCCGGCGGCCTGCGGAGCTTCAGCCATGATGCGGTCCTTCGAATGGGGTCAAAGGCGCGATTTTACCGCATCGGGTTCAAGGCACCGCGTGGGCCCCGCGACGGCCTCCCGGCGGCGCCACGGATGCGCCCGTTCCGCCGCTCACGCCGGCGGTGGAGTTTCCGCCCCCGCAAGCATCGGGGCCAGCCGTCCGGCATGATCGAGCGCGGCCAGGTCGTCGTAGCCGCCGACGTGGAAGTCGCCGATGTAGATCTGCGGCACCGTCCGCCGGCCGGTCTTCTCGATCATCACGTCGCGCAGCGCCGGGTCGAGGTCCACGCGCAGCTTGTCGATGGCGGTGACTCCCCTGGACCTGAGCAGCCGCTCGGCCTGGACGCAGTACGGGCACACGGCGGTCGCGTACATCGTGATCTTCGGGGCGGCGGCCATGGTCACTTCTCCAGTGGCAGGCCGGCGTCCTTCCATGCCTTGATGCCGCCGTCGAGATTGTAGAGTTCGGTGAAGCCCTGCTTGGCCAGCGCGTTGCCGGCCATGCGCGACCGGGCCCCGCTGGCGCAGTACGCGATGATCGGCCGGCCCTTGAACTTGGCGAGTTCCGCGGCGCGGCCGTCGAGCTGCGACAGCGGAATGTGCACGGCGTTGGGCAGGCGGCCGCCCTCGTACTCCTTGGTTTCGCGCACGTCGAGCAGCACCGCGTCGCTGTGATTGATCAGGTGCGTCGCGTTGAGGTTGCCGACTTCCTTCATCGGCGAGAAGCGGCGGTGCACCAGCGGCCACACCAGCATCGCGCCCGACAGGAACGCGACGAGGATGAGCATCCAGTTGTTCTGTATGAAGGACATGGGGAAATCGGGACCGGGAAGAGGACCGGCGGGAGCCGGCCGGGGAACGGGCCGCCGGGGGCCGGCGGTGGGCAAAGGTAAAATGATAGCGCAGCGGGCCCTCGCCCGCCGCCCGACAGGACTCCATGGCCTCCACCACGCCCGCCGCCGCCCGTCCCGACCCCAGTACCGACCCCAGTACCGGCCCCAGTACCGGCCCGATGTCCGGTCCCGCGGCCCGCCCCGCCGTCCGGCCCGTGGTGCTGCTGATCCTCGACGGGTTCGGCTGCCGTCCCGACGGCCCCGACAACGCGATCGCCGCCGCGCGGATGCCGCGCTGGAAGGCGCTGCTGGCCTCGTGTCCGCACACGACGATCGACGCCTCCGAGCTCCACGTCGGCCTGCCCGTGGGCCAGATGGGCAATTCGGAGGTCGGCCACCTGAACATCGGCGCCGGCCGCGTCGTCTACCAGGACTTCACCCGCATCGACAAGGCGATCGCCGACGGCGATTTCGCGCGCAACCCGGTGCTCGCCGACGCCGCGCGCACCGCCGCCGCGACCGGGCGGGTCGTTCACGTGCTGGGCCTGCTGTCGCCGGGCGGCGTCCACAGCCACGAGCGGCAGCTCGCCGCGATGGTGGACCTGGCCGCGGCCGCGGGCGCGCCGGTGCGCGTCCACGCCTTCCTCGACGGTCGCGACACGCCGCCGAAGAGTGCCGCCGCCTCGCTGGCGTTCATGGAAGGCGTCTGCGCGCGGCACGCCGGCGCGCGCATCGCGACGGTCACCGGCCGCTATTTCGCGATGGACCGCGACCAGCGCTGGGACCGCGTGCGCAAGGCGTGGGACGCGATCGTCGATGCCCGTGCGGAGCACACGGCGCCGTCGGCCGCGGCGGCGCTCGACGCCGCGTACGCGCGCGGCGAGACCGACGAGTTCGTCGCGGCGACAGTCATCGCCGGTGCGCCCGGCGACGCGGCCGCGGTCGCCGACGGCGACGTCGTCGTGTTCATGAACTTCCGCGCCGACCGCGCGCGCGAGCTCACCCGCGCGTTCACCGATCCCGCGTTCGACGGCTTCCCGCGGCCGCGCGTCCCGCGGCTCGCGCGCTTCGTCTGCCTGACGAATTACGGCGACGACTACGCCCACCTGCCCGTCGCGTTCGGGCCGCAGTCGATCGGCAACGGCTTCGGCGAGTACCTGGCCGCGCGCGGCCTGACCCAGCTGCGCATCGCCGAGACCGAGAAGTACGCGCACGTCACCTATTTCTTCAGCGGCGGCGTCGAGACGCCGTGGCCCGGCGAGGACCGCGTGCTGGTGCCCTCGCCGAAGGTGGCGACCTACGACCTGAAGCCGGAGATGAGCGCGTTCGAGGTCACCGACAAGCTCGTCGCGGCGATCGGCAGCCGGCGCTACGACGCCATCGTCTGCAATTACGCCAACGGCGACATGGTCGGCCACACCGGCAACTTCGCCGCGGCGGTCAAGGCGGTCGAGGCGCTGGACCTTTGCGTCGGCCGCGTCGTCGACGCGGCGCGCGCCGCCGGCGCCGAAGTGCTGATCACCGCCGACCACGGCAACGCGGAAATGATGCACGATCCGGCCACCGGCCAGGCGCACACCGCGCACACGCTGAACGTCGTCCCCTTCGTCTACGTCGGCCGCAGCGCGCGGCTCGCACCGGGCGGCGTGCTGGCCGATGTCGCGCCGACGCTGCTCGCGCTGATGGGGCTACCGCAGCCGCCCGAGATGACCGGCCGTTCGCTCGTCACGTTAGAGTGACGGCGGCGCGCCGGCGGCGGCAACTTGCGGCGATGCTCGCCGCGGTCGTGCTGCACGCACCGGCGCCCGGGGCCGCGGCCCCGTCGGCGCCCCCGGCCGAACGCGCGGCCCGGGCGGCGGGCACGGCCCCCGCCTCGCCGGCTGCCTCACCGACCGCCTCAGCGCCCTCCGCGGCGCCGGCGCCCGCGCCCCGCACCGCGCGCGACATCGAGGCGCAGCGCCAGGCGGTCAAGGCACGCGCCGAAGCCGTGCAGCGCGAGCTCGCCGCCGCCGAAGCGACGAGGAGCGAGGCCGCGGACGCGCTGCGCGATTCCGAGCGCGCGATCTCCGAGGCCAATCGCCGCCTCTACGAGCTGGGGCAGGCGCAGGCCGCCGCGCGCGCGCGGCTGGTGACGCTGGCCAACGAGCGCGCCCGGGTCGAGGCGCGCACCCAGACCGAGCAGTCGCGGCTGGCGCAGCTCCTCGCCCAGCGCTACGCCGGCGGCGAGACCGACCCGCTCAAGCTGCTGCTGTCCGGCCGCGACCCCGGCGACATCGACCGCCTGATGACGTACTACCGCCGGATCGGCGAGGCACGGGCGCAGGTGATCGCCGAGCTGGCCGCCGACCGGGACCGGCTGGCGGCGCTCGCGGACGAGGCCGCCGCCGAGCAGAAGGCGCTGGACGCCCTGCTGCGCGACGAGGCGGCGGCGCGGACCGAGCTGGAACGCGAGCGCGCGGCCCGGGCACGGGTGCTCGCCCGCGTCGCCGAGGACGTCCAGCGGCAGCGGCGCGCGCTGGAAACGCTGCGCCGCGACGAGGCCAGGCTCGACCAGTTGCTCGAGCGCCTCGCGCGCGCCCCGCGGACCGAGCCGCCGGCGGCCCGCCCGAAACCGGCGCCGTCGGGCCCCCCGCCGCCGGGCTTGCCCGGCGCCGCCCGGCCGGTCCCGCCCGGGCCGGCAGTCGGCCCGCTGCCGGCCCGCCGTCGGTCGGTCCCGGTCGCCGGGGAACTGATCAACCGTTTCGGCGTCCCAAGAGAGTCCGGCGGCACGAAGTGGAAGGGTTGGTTCATCCGCTGCACTGTTGGACAGGAGGTCAGGGCCGTTGCCGCCGGTCGGGTCGTCTACGCCGACTGGCTGCGGGGCTTCGGCAACCTGTTGATTCTCGACCACGGCGGGGGTTGGATGACCCTCTACGGCAACAACGACGCCCTGCTCGCGCGCCTCGGTGACGAGGTCCGGGAGGGGGACCCGGTGGCCCAGGCGGGGGCTTCCGGTGGCAGTCCGGATTCCGGTGTATATTTTGAAGTCCGGTTCGACGGGTCGGCGGTGGACCCCGCCTCCTGGGCAGTCCGCTAGCACCGACCGCCTCGCTGCAGCCGCCACCGCAAGGGCCGCAGATCGGGATCGACGGGCCCCGCCCACCGCGCGGCCTCAACCGCAATACCGCAGGAAGGATCGACGAGCATGGGCAACAGCTGGAAAAAGGCAGGTCTGATCGGATTGGGCGCGGTGTTGGGCGTGCTGCTCTCGCTCAACTTCTCGGCCGTCGCGCAGCGCGAGGCGAGGCTCCCGATCCCCTACGAGGACCTGCAGCTGCTGGCTGCCGTGTTCGGCCGCATCAAGAGCGACTACGTCGAGACGGTGCCCGACGACAAGCTGATCAAGGAAGCCATCAACGGGATGGTGCACGGCCTCGATCCGCACAGCGACTTCCTGGACGCCGACGCGTTCAAGGAGATGCAGGTCAGCACGCAGGGCAAGTTCGGCGGCCTCGGCATCGAGGTGGGCGTCGAGGACGGCGTCGTCCGCGTGATCTCGCCGATCGAGGACACCCCCGCGTTCCGCGCCGGCATCAAGTCCGGCGACCTCATCGTCAAGATCGACGACTTGGCGACCCGCGGCGTTCCGCTGTCGAAGGCCGTCGAGAAGATGCGCGGCAAGCCGGGGACCGACGTCGTGCTGACGGTGTTCCGCAAGGACGCCGAGGCGCCGCTGACGTTCACGCTGACGCGCGAGGAAATCAACGTCAAGAGCGTCCGCGCCAAGATGCTGGAGCCGGGCTACGGCTACATCCGCGTCCGGCAGTTCCAGGACCGCACCGGCGAGGACCTCGCGCGGGCCATCAAGGACTTCTACAAGGCCGGCGACGTCAAGGGCATCGTGCTCGACGTGCGCAGCGACCCGGGCGGCCTGCTGAACCAGGCGGTTGCGGTGTCGGCGGCGTTCCTGCCCAAGGATGCGCTCGTCGTCTACACCGATGGCCGCACGCCCGACGCGAAGATGCGCCTGTCCGCCCGCCGCGAGGATTACTCGCGCCGCGGCGAGGATTACTTCCGCGACCTGCCGGCCGCGGTGAAGAAGGTGCCGCTGGTGGTGCTCGTCGACGGCGGGACCGCGTCGGCCTCGGAGATCGTCGCCGGCGCGCTGCAGGACCACAAGCGCGCCACGGTCATCGGCGCGCAGACCTTCGGCAAGGGTTCGGTGCAGACGATCCTGCCGCTCGGCAACAACGCCGGCCTCAAGCTGACCACGGCGCGCTACTACACCCCGTCGGGCCGCTCGATCCAGGCCAAGGGCATCGAGCCGGACATCTATGTCGACGACGGCCGCGACTCGCCGAACCGGATCCGCGAAGCCAATCTCGACGGTCACCTCGAGACCGGCAAGGCGGGGGCGAAGGACGCCCCCACGGCGGCCGCCCCCAAGGTGCCCGCCAAGGCCGAAACGGCGGGCAAGCCCGAAGCGACGCCGCCGCTGCCGCGCTTCGAGTTCGGCGCCAACGACGACTTCCAGCTGCAGCAGGCGATGAATCACCTCAAGGGCCAGCCGGTGATCGCGTCGACCAAGTCGATCGCGGCGCAAGCGAAGCCGCAATAACGCACACCCGCCCGACCCGACGCCCGGCCCGCGCCGGGCGTCTTCGTTTCGCGGCACGGACGACCCGACATGGACGATGCGCAACTTCTCCGCTACAGCCGTCATGTCCTGCTGCCGGAATTCGGCATCGAGGCGCAGGAGCGGTTCGCCGCCGCGCACGCGCTGGTCATCGGTGCCGGCGGGCTGGGGGCGCCGGCGCTGCAGTTCCTGGCGGCGGCGGGCCTGGGCACGCTGACGGTGGCGGACCCCGACGCCGTCGACCTGACCAACCTGCAGCGGCAGATCCTCTACTCGACGACCGACATCGGCGAACCCAAGGTGAAGGCGGCGCGGCACCGGATCGCGGCGATCAATCCCGAAGTGCGCTTCGAGGCGATCCACGCGCGCGTCGGACCCGCCGAACTCGGGCCTCTGGTCGCGCGGGCCGACGTCGTCCTCGACTGCTGCGACAACTTCGCCACCCGTCATGCGGTGAACCGGGCCTGCGTCGCCGCCCGCAAGCCGCTGGTATCCGGCGCCGCGATCCGCTTCGATGGCCAGATCGCGGTGTTCGACCCGCGGGTGCCGGACGCGCCCTGCTACCACTGCCTGTTCGGCGAGGGCGAGGACCTCGAGGAGACCCGCTGCGCCGTGATGGGCGTGTTCGCGCCGGTGGTGGGCATCGTCGGCGCCGTGCAGGCGGCCGAGGCGCTGAAGCTCGTCGCACGCGCAGGCGAGTCGCTCGCCGGCCGGCTGCTGCTGCTCGACGCGCTGTCGATGCACTGGCGCGAGGTGAAGGTCGCGCGCGATCCCGGCTGCCCGGTCTGCGCAACCGCGGGATGAGGTCCCGGGCCGGCGCGGCCCGAGGAGACGCCGGCCGCGGGTCGCCCGGTCAGTGGACGACCCACTCGGCGTCCGACAGCAGCGCGACGCCACCGTGCCGGACGAGGATGGGCCGGACGAGGTCGACGATGCGCCGCACGTCGTCGGCCGGCGCCGCGATGATCACCACGCCGTTGCTGAATTCGCCGGACAGCCCGTCGCCGCCGCGCCGGCCGCGCCGCCCCTTGCCCTGCGCGTCGCGCAGCACCGTGTAGCCTGCGACCCCCGCCGCGTCCAGCGCGTCGAGGAGCCGCGGCAGCTCGGCCTCGTCGACGACGATTTCCAGCCGCTTCACCGGTTTCATCCGCGCCTCCCTGCGACCGTCGCCGCGGCCGACGGCCCGGCGTCTCGCGTCCGTGTCATCCGCGGCCCCACAGCCAGGTCGTCGCGCCGAAGTACAGCGGCAGCCCGATCGCGATGTTGAACGGGAACGTCACCGCCAGGGCCATGCCGAAGTAATACGCCGGGTTCGCCTCGGGAATCGCATAGCGCACCACCGCCGGCACGACGATGTACGACGCGCTCGCGACCAGCACCGCGAGCAGGAACGCGTCCCCCTGCGCGACGCCCAGCAGCCGGCATGCGAGCAGCGCCAGCGCCGCGTGCACCATCGGCATCAGCAGGGCGAACCCGACCAGGAAGGGCGGCAGCGACCGCGCCTCGCGCAGCCGCCGGCCGACGACCAGGCCCATGTCGAGCAGGAAGAAGAGCAGGATGCCCTTGAACAGTCCGGTGATCAGCGGGTCGATGGTCGCCTTTCCCGCCGTCCCGGTCAGCGCGCCGATGGCGATGCTCCCGAGCAGCATCAGGTGCGCGCCGTCGGTGAACGCCTCGACCAGCACCGCGGAGATGCCCGCGGGCGCGCGCCCTTCCGGCGTCCCACCCGCCCCGACGGCCGCCGGCGCTGCGCCGCGACGGGCGCGGTTGGCGAGCACGATCGCCATCAGGATCGCCGGGGTCTCCATCAGCGCGAGCGCCAGCGCCATGTGGCCGCCGCCGTTGACGCCCTGGCGCGCCGCGAACGCCCCCGCGGTGATGAAAGTCACCGCCGACACCGAGCCGTAGGCGGCGGCGACGGCGGCGGCATCGAAGGCGGCGAGCCGGCGCTTGAGAATCGCGTAGCTCCACATCGGGACGGCGAACGCGAACGCGATGCCGAGCGCGACCGCCGTCGCGGCCTCGCGCGTGATGCCGGTCTCCGACAGCGCGACGCCGCCCTTGAAGCCGATCGCGAGCAGCAGGTAGAGCGAAAAGAACTTGGCGAGCGCGCCGGGGATCTCGAGGTTGCTGCGGACGAGCGCGGCGGCGACCCCGAAGAAGAAGAACAGTATGGCCGGATCGAGCAGGCTCGCCATCGTGTCGGGAAGGACAGGCGCGGGAACGGGATCCGGCGGCCCGCGGGCTCAGCGGAACAGGTACGCGCGCTGCGCTTCCCAGCCATCCTGCGGCAGCCGCTTGAAGCCGCTCTTGGCGAAGAGCTGCCAGCGGCCGACGACGAACGCCGTCAGCAGGTTGGCGTCGGCGCCGGGGTCGCCCGTCCAGGCGCCGGCCGCGTGCGCGATGCGCAGCGCCTGCCGGAGCGACGCCTCGAGCCGGTCGACGAGCTGGTTGATGCGCGCCTGCAGCCGCTCGTCCTCGTTCACCAGCGCGTCGCCGATCAGCACCCTCGTCATCCCCGGGTTCTTCTCGGCGAATCCCAGCAGGACCGCGACGATCTGCTGCGCCTGCGCGACGCCGTCGGTCGTCTCCCCGGCGATCTTGTTGACCAGACCGAACAGCGACGACTCGATGAACTCGATCAGCCCCTCGAACATCTGCGCCTTGCTGGCGAAGTGCCGGTAGAGCGCGGCCTCCGACACGTCGAGCTTCGCCGCCAGCGCGGCGGTCGTGATCCGCTCGCCCCGCGGCGCCTCGAGCATCGTGGCCAGCGTCTGCAGGATCTGCAGCCGCCGTTCGCCGGGTCGCGCGGGCATCGGGTTCGGCCTGGGCGTCGCGCGTCAGTACCGCGGCGCGCTGGCGTCGGCGCGGATCATCGTGCCGACGCCTTCGTTGGTGAGCACCTCGAGCAGCAGCGCGTGCTCGACGCGGCCGTCGATGATGTGCGAGCTCTCGACCCCGTTCTTCACGGCGTCGAGCGCCGAGCCGATCTTGGGGAGCATGCCGCCGTGGATCGTGCCGTCGGCGAACAGCGCGTCGATCTCGCTGGCGGTGAGGCCGGTCAGCAGCGTCCCGTTCTTGTCGAGGACGCCGGTGGTGTTGGTCATCAGCACGAGCTTCTCGGCCCTGAGCGTCTCGGCGAGCTTGCCGGCGACGAGGTCGGCGTTGATGTTGAAGGCGACGCCGTCCGCGCCGACGCCGATCGGCGCCACCACCGGGATGAAGTCGCGCGAGTCGAGCAGCTGGATGATTTCCGGGTCGATGCGCTCGATCTCGCCGACGAAGCCGATGTCGACCAGCTCGCCGGCCTTGGTGTCGCTCTTCAGCATCATCTTGCGGGCGTGGATGAACGCGCCGTCCTGGCCGGTCAGCCCCACCGCCTTGCCGCCGTGCTGGTTGATCAGGCCGACGATCTCCTGGTTGAGCTCGCCCAGCACCATCTCGACGACGTTCATCACGCTTTCGTCGGTGACGCGCATGCCCTGCCGGAATTCGCTCTTGATGCCCATCTTGCCGAGCAGGTCGCCGATCTGCGGACCGCCGCCGTGAACGATCACGGGGTTCATGCCGACCAGCTTCAGCATGACCACGTCGCGCGCGAAGCCGGCCTTCAGGGCCGGCTCGGTCATCGCGTTGCCGCCGTATTTCACGACGATGGTCTTGTCGTGGAAACGCTGGATGTACGGCAGCGCCTCGGCCAGGATGTGCGCCTTGAGCGCGGCATTTACGGCGTCGATCGGCATGGCGGTCGGCGGGAGCGGGCGAGGGGACGGGAGGTGGCGCGACGGAGTGCGAAGTGAGTGCCCATTCTACATGAGCAGCGCGCGCCGCCATGGGGCGTTCGGGCACGGAAGTCGGCCCGGCGCCGGCGCCCGCGGCACCGCCGGGCGGGGCGGCCCCGGGCAGCCACCGCCGCGGCCGGGCGACCGCCGCCGCTTTTTTTGCTATCGTCGCGCCCATGCCTAGTCCCCTGCCGGACGCCGTGGACCTCGCCTCGGTGCGCCGCGTGCTGGTCACCAAGCTTCGCCACCACGGCGACGTGTTGCTTGCCTCCCCCGTCTTCACGACGCTGCGCCGGGCGGCGCCGCACGCCGAGATCGATGCGCTGGTCTACCGGGAAACGGCGCCGATGCTGGCCGGCCACCCGGCGATCGCCGACCTGCACACCATCGACCGGGACTGGAAGCGGCAGGGCGTCCTCGCGCAGTTCCGCGCCGAGCGCGGCCTCCACGCCGCGCTCCGGGCGCGTCGCTACGACCTCATCGTCCACCTGACCGAGCACCCGCGGGGAGCGACGCTCGCCCGCACGCTGAAGCCGCGCTACGCGGTCGCGCGCGAACGGCCGGGGGCGTCGCGCTGGTGGGCGCGGAGCTTCACCCACCTCTACCGGCAGCCGCTGGCGACGCCGCGCCACGCGGTCGAAGCGAACCTCGACGCGCTGCGCCGGCTGGGCGTGCAGCCCGGCGAGGACGACCGGCGGCTGGTGCTGGTTCCCGGCGCCGCCGCCGAAGCGAGGGCCGATGCGCTGCTCGCGCAGCACGGTCTGCAACGCGGCGCGTTCGTCCAGTGCCATCCGGGTTCGCGCTGGCTGTTCAAGTGCTGGCCGGCCGCCAGCACCGCGGCGCTGCTGGACCGCATCGCCGCCGATCACGCCATCGTGGTCACGGGCGCGCCCGACGAGCGGGAGCGCGCCCTGGTCGCCGAGGTGCTGGCGGCGATCGCGCCGGCGACCCGCAGCCGCGTCGTCGACCTCCGCGGCGCGCTGACGCTGTCGGAGCTCGCCGCGCTGACGTCGCGCGCCCTCGCCTTCGTCGGCGTCGACTCGGCGCCGATGCACATCGCCGCGGCCGTCGGCACGCCGGTGGTCGTGCTGTTCGGGCCGTCGGGCGAGCGGGAATGGGGGCCGTGGCGGGTCCGTGCGGAAGTCGTCGTGTCGACCCACCACGCCTGCCGACCCTGCGGCATCGACGGCTGCGGTGGTGGCAAGGTCTCGGAGTGCCTGACGACGTTGCCGGTCGAGCGCGTGCACGACGCATTCCTTCGCGTCACCGGGAGCGCCGGCGCATGAGACTCGCGCTGATCCGCCAGCGCGCCGACCCGTTCACCGGCGGCGAGCGCTTCCAGGAGGACGCCCTCGAGGCGCTGCTCGAGCGGAACGTCGCGATCACGCTGTACTCGCGCGACTGGCCGCAGACGCGACTGCAGCTGATCGAGCCGAAGACCGTCGACCCCGGCTACGTCGGCCGCTGGCGGCGCGATGCCGGATTCGCGCGCGAGGTCTGCCGCGGCATCGCCGGCGCCAAGGCCGACCTCGTCGTTTCGTACGATCGCGTTCTCTGCTGCGACGCCTACTTCGCCAACGACGGCGTGCACGCCGCGCGACTCGACGAATGGCGGCGGGGCGCGTCGATCGGACAGCGGCTCAGGCTCGCCGCGAGCCCCTGGCACCGCTACCTCGTGGCCGCCGAGCGCGCGATGTATGCGAGTCAGTGGCTGCGCGCCGTCGTCGTCGGCTCGGCCATGGTGCGCGACGAACTCGTCGAACGCTACCGGCTTCCGGCGGCGCGCGTGCACGTGATCCCGCGCTGCGTCGACAGCGAAACCTTCCATCCCGGGGTCTCGGGGCACCGCGACGAAGCGCGTGCCCGCCTGGGCGTGCCGGGCGACGCGCTGCTGTACCTGCTGGCGGGCTCGGGCTTCGAGCGGCTGGGCGTCGCGGCGGCGATCGAGGCGCTGGCCGAGCTGCCGTCGAACGCGCACCTGCTGGTCGCCGGGCGCGACCGGCGGGCAGCGCGCTACCACGCGCTGGCCCAGCAGCACGGCGTCGCCGGACGGGTCACCTTCGTCGCCGACGATCGCGACCCGAGGCCGCTGTACGGCGCCGCCGACGTGTTCCTGCTGCCCACCGTCTACGATCCCTGCCCTGACGCGGCGCTAGAGGCCATGGCCTGCGGGCTGCCGCTGATCACCAGCACCAAGTGCGGCATCGCCGAGCTCGTGCTGGAGCACGACTGCGGGCTGGTGTGTCCGGCGCGCGACGTGCCGGGTCTCGCGGCGCAGATGCGCGCGCTGTCCGACGACGCGACGCGGGCGCGGCTCGCCGCGAACGCGCGCGGCGCCGTGCTGCCGCTGTCGCCGGCGGCGATGACGCTGAAGCTGGTGCTGCTCTACAAGGACCTGTTCGAGGAGTCCGCGGAACGCGCGAAGCAGGATGCGGCCCGGCGCAGCAGCGCGCGGGCCGCCGCTGCCGCCGCCGCGGTGGCCGCCGCCGCGGCGGGGGTCGAGGCCGAGCGCACCGAGGAGGCGGTCGCTGCCGCCGACGGCGCGCGCGCGGACGCGGCGCTGGAGCCGGCCCCGGCACCGTCGCCGGAAGGCGCGAACGCCGGCCCGACCTCCGACGCGGCCGAAGCCGCGGACGGTTCCGGCGCCGCGGGGGGTCCGGACACTGCCGACGGTCCCGACGGTCCCGGCACCCCGGACGGTCCGGACGGTGCCGACGTTTCCGACGCCGCCGACGACGGGCGGACGCCCGACCCGGCGACGGCCGACGACGACGCCGGGAACGCTTCGACGGCCGCCGGCGGCGGCGACCCGCATCTCGACCCGGCGGCGGCTGAATCGCCGCCCGACGCCGACGACGGGCCGGCGCCCCCGCCGTCCTCCGATCCGCCGCGCTGATGCGGCTGGCCATCGTCCGCCAGCGCTATACGCCCTTCGGCGGCGCCGAAAGGTTCATCGAGCGGGCGCTGGCCGCGCTCGCCGCGCGCGGCGTCGAACTCACCATCGTCACCCGCGCCTGGCCGCGCGACGCTGCGACCGGGGCGACGCCGCTGATCGTCGATCCGCCCTACCTCGGCCGGATGTGGCGCCAGTGGAGCTTCGACCACGCGGCCTGCGCGGCGCTCGCGCGCGCGCCGGCGGCGTTGGTGCAGTCGCACGAGCGGATCGCCTGCTGCGACGTCTTCCGCGCCGGCGACGGCGTGCACGCGGTCTGGCTCGAGGCCAAGCGCGACGGCGCGGGTCCCCTCGAGCGCGTGGCGCTCGCGCTGTCGCCGTTCCACCGCTACCTGGTCGCGGCAGAGCGCCGCCTGTTCGCCAGCCCGCGCCTGAAGGCGGTGATCTGCATCTCGCAGATGGTGCAGCGGGAGATACACACGCGCTTCGGATTGCCGCTGGCGCGACTGCCGGTGATCTACAACGCGATCGACGCCGCCGTCTTCCACCCCGCTCTGCGGACCCATCGCGACGCCGTGCGGCGCAGCCTCGGCATCGGCGCCGACACCGTCGTGTTCCTGCTGGTCGGCTCCGGCTTCGACCGCAAGGGCGTCGGCCGCGCGATCGAGGCGCTGGCGCTGCTGCCGCCGCCGGCGCATCTCGTCGTCGTCGGACGCGACCGACACGCGCCGCGCTACGCGCGCCTCGCGCGACGCCTCGGGGTCGCCGCGCGCGTCAGCTTCACGGGCCCGCGGGACGATCCAGGGCCCTACTACGGCGCCGCCGACGTCTTCGTGCTGCCGACGCTGTACGACGCGCTGTCCAACGCCGTTCTCGAGGCGCTGTCCTGCGGGCTGCCGGTGATCACCAGCGACCGCTGCGGCGCCGGCGAACTGGTCGCCGCCCACGACGCCGGCGCCATCGTCGGTGCCCGCGACGTCGACGCGCTGGCGGCGGCGATGGGCGCGCTCGCCGCCGATCCTGCGCGCCGCGTGCGCGCAGGCGCCAACGCCCGGGCGGCCGTGGCGGCGCTGACGCCCGACGCGATGGCGGTGCGCCTCGTCGCGCTGTACGACGCGCTGCTGGCCGGACGCGAATGACGCGCCGGCCGGCGCGGGTGCCCCGTCGATGGCGCCGGGGGCCCTCGGGATCGCCGACCTGCCCGCTGCGCTAGAATGCGGGACGTTGCGCCGCGTTCCCGTCGGCGGCCGCCGCCGCCCCCCTCCCCTCCCGCTCACCCGCACCCGCCGCCAACCATGACGGGCCTCGCCGTCTACCGCCGCCTCCTGCGCTACGTCCGCCCGTACAAGTGGACCTTCGGCCTGGCGATCGTCGGCATGGTCATCGTCGCCGCCGGCGACCTGCTGCTGGCATGGCTGGTGATCCCGATCGTGCGCGGCTTCCAGAACAGCGAGACGGCGCAGACGTCGTGGCTGCCGCTGACGATCATCGCCGTGTTCCTGCTGCGCGGCGTCGGCGCGTTCATCTCCGAGTACGGGATGGGCTGGACCGGCTACCGCGTCGTGTTCGACCTGCGCCGCGACCTGATCGACAAGCTGCTGCGGCTGCCGACCCCGTATTACGACACGCACGCCGCCGGAGTCGTGCAATCCAAGATCTCGTTCGACGCACACCAGCTCGCATCCGCGGCGTCGGGCGCGATCACCAATCTGCTGCGGTCGACGCTGACGATCACCGCGAGCCTCGGCTACCTGCTGTGGCTCAACTGGCGGCTGACGATCATGACCTTCGCGATCGTGCCGGTCGTCGGCGGCGCGATCCGCTACTTCAGCCGCCGGCTGCGCCGCATCGCGCACGACATCCAGGACCGGTCGGGCGCGCTGACCAAGGTGCTCGAGGAACTGATCACCGGCCACCGCGTCGTCCGCATCTTCGGCGGCGAGGCCTACGAGCGCGGCCGTGCGATCGAAGCCGCCAACCGGCTGCGCAACGCGATGTCGAAGGAGTCGCAGGCGACCGCCGCCAGCTCGCCGCTCACCGTGTTCCTCGCGGCCTGCGCCGTCGGGTTCATCGTCTGGGTCGCGCTGACGCAGAGCGAGGCGGGCCGGCTCGACTTCGCGATGTTCCTGTCGTACTGCGTCGCGCTGCTGACGCTGCTGGAACGCCTGAAGGGGCTGTCCGGCATCAACGCCGCGATGCAGCGCGGCATCGCGGCGTCGGAGAGCATCTTCGGCCTGCTCGACCACGAGGAAGAGGCCGACACCGGCACGGTCGCGCTCGGGCGCTGCCGCGGCGAGCTTCGGTTCGACCGCCTGCACCTGCGCTATCCCGGCAACGAGCGCGAGGCGCTGACCGACATCACGCTGACCGTCGCGCCGGGCGAGACCGTCGCGCTCGTCGGCGCGTCCGGCAGCGGCAAGACGTCGCTGGTCAACCTGATTCCCCGGTTCTACGAGCCGACCGCCGGACGCCTGTTCGTCGACGGGCACGACATCACGACGCTGACGCTGAAGAGCCTGCGCGACCAGATCGCGATGGTGTCGCAGGACGTGCTGCTGTTCAACGACACCATCGCCGCGAACATCGCCTACGGCGCGATGGGCGGGTCCCCGCGCGACGAGATCGAGCGCGCCGCGACGGCTGCGCACGCGCTCGACTTCATCCGCGCCCTGCCGCAGGGCTTCGACACCAACGTCGGCGAGCACGGCGTCAAGCTGTCGGGCGGGCAGCGCCAGCGGATCGCGATCGCGCGCGCGATCCTGAAGAACGCGCCGATCCTGATCCTCGACGAGGCGACCAGCGCGCTCGACACCGAGTCCGAGCGCCAGGTGCAGGCGGCGCTCGACGCGCTGATGCAGGGCCGCACGACCATCGTCATCGCGCACCGGCTGTCGACCATCGAGGGTGCCGACCGGATCGTGGTGCTCGACGGCGGGCGCATCGTCGAGGTCGGCCCGCACGCCGCGCTGATCGCCAACGACGGCGTCTACGCGAAGCTGCACCGGATGCAGTTCGCCACCGCGCCGGCCCCGGAAGCCGCCGCGACCGCCGACGCCGACGCCGCCGGCTAGTTCGCGGCGCCCCGCTCCGACGGCACGACGCCCAGTTCCTCGATGGCGGCGGTGACCGCCGCCACGTCGATCGCCTCCATGCACCGCGCGCGGGCGCAGCGCTCCGGCGGCGCGCCGGGCAGCCGTTCGCAGCGCCGGGCCCAGGGCACGTCGCGAAAGAACTGCACGGTCTGGTCGCGGCAGGGAAACGGATCCACGGTCACGGCGCGGCAGCGCACTCCGGCGAAGAATTCCCCGGGCCCGCAGATCGTCGCGGAGCCGGGGCCGTACAGCGTCACCGTCGGCACGCCGACGATGCGACCGAGGTGTGCGATCGCCGGTGTCGGGAACGACGAGCAGCGCCGCGCGCGCCAGCAGGTGCCAGAGCGCCGCCAGCGACAGCGATCCGGCGAAGCGCGTCCGCTTCGGGCCGGCCCGGCGCGCATCTTCGTTCCCGTCGTCGTTCCCGATTTCACCCGCGGCCCCGTCCGCGCCGTCGATCGCGTCGACCAGCGCCGCCTCCCCCGGCCCGGCGCTCCACACGACGGCGAGGCCGCGCGTCTCCAGCCACGCGGCCAGTGCGCGCCAGCGCGCCGGCTCCCACTGCTTCAGCGGCGAACCGGCGCCGACGTGCAGCACGGCGTAGCGCCCGGCCACCGCCGGCGGGTCGGCGCAGGGCGGCGCCGGCCAATGCGCGGGCCGAAACGGTGCCGGCGCGGGCCCGGCGACCAGTTCGGCGGCGGTGTCGCAGAAGGCCGTCGGCGCCGCCGAATACGGCACCAGCTCGTCGACCGGCCAGTTCTTGCGCGCGGGGCGGTCGCCGGCGATCCCCACGATCCAGCGGATGCGAAGCGCGCGCGCGAGCCACGACCAGCGGTTGTCGGCCGGAAGGTAGGCGACGTCGAAGCGCGGCGCGTCGAACAGCGGCCGCGCGCTGGCCGCGTCGCGCGGATCGAGCGCGACGACGTCGACTCCGTACGGGCGACCCGCGTAGAGCGGCGCGATCGCGGGCGCGACCGTCATGACGATCGCCGCGCCGGGATGGCGCTCGCGCAGCTTGGCGAGCAGCGCCGTCACCATCAGCGTGTCGCCGAGCAGCAGGTGATGCAGCACGAGGATCCGCCGCGGCGCGCCGAGGCGCCTGCGGGCGACGCCCCAGCGCGCGACCGCGAGCGTCACCGCCTTGAGGCGCAGCGGGGCGCGGCTACCCGGCATCCGCCGCCTCCGCCGCGAGCTGCCGCAGGCTTTCGTCGAGAATCGCCAGCGAAAGCACCTGTTCGGCGAGCGCCGGCGTCGTCGCGTACGCGGCGATCATCGCATCGACCCGTGCGGCGGCGAGCTGCCCGCCCGTCAGCGCCGCCAGCGATGCGCCGGCGCCCGGCAGCCGTTCCGCGAGGTCGCCGCCGAGCCAGCCGGCGAGCGGCGGGTTGAAGCCGCGCTTCTTGCGCGCGAAGACGCCCAGCCGATCCAGCTCCGGCGCCGCCGTCGCCAGCCAGCGCTTCGGCGGCCGCGTGAAGCGCTCGCGTTCCGGCAGCGCCAGCACCGCCTCGACGAACCGGTGGTCCAGGAAAGGCGTGCGCAGTTCCAGTCCGTGCGCCATCGTGCACAGGTCCGCCTTGCGCAGCACGTACTCGGGCAGGTAGTTGGCGAAGTCCCAGCGCAGCAGCCGGTCGGCCGGCGAGCGCGGCACGAGGTCGGGGGTGCGCCAGTAGTGCGCGGGCAGCGCGCCGCCGTCCGGCTGCAGGAAGCGCCGCTGGTTCGGGGTGAGGCCGGAGAAGCGCAGCGCGTACGCACTCTCCCAGTCGAGCGACAGTTCGGTCAGCGTCTTGCGCCAGCCCTTGGGCCGGGCGTCCGGCAGCACCGGCATCGGCAGCGCGAAGCCGCGCCAGCGATTGCGCAGGTGCTTGGTGATCCGCTTGTAGCCGGCGAAGAGTTCGTCGCCGCCGTCGCCGCCGAGCACCACCTTGACCTCGCGCGAGGTGCCGCGGGCGAGGTACCAGGTCGGGAACGACGACGGGTCGGCGAAGGGCTCGTCGAGCGCCGCGACGATGCGCGCGAAGTCGGTGCCGATCGCCGTCGGCACGACGACGCGCTCGTTGGGCAGGCCCAGCGCCTCGGCGGTCGCCCGCGCGTCGTCGGACTCGTCGAAGCTGGAACCGGGAAACGCCGCCGAGAACGAGCGGAGCGACCGGTGGCCGGTCGCCGCGAGGCGGCAGGCGATGGTGCCGGAATCGACGCCGCCGGACAGGAACAGGCCCAACGGCCGGTCGGCGACCAGCCTCGCCTCGATCGACCGGTCGAGACATGCGCGCGCGTCGATGGCGCCGCCCCCGGTCGATGCCGGCGCGGTCGCCGGCGCCGGCGTCCAGTAGCGGCGCACGGCGAGCGTTCCCGCGTCGAGGTCGAACTCGGCCCGGTGCGCGTTGGGCAGCCGGGCCACGTGCTCCAGGATCGTGCGCGGCGCCGGCACGTAGCGATGCGCGAGGTAGGCGTCGATCGCCGCTGCGGAGAAGCCGCGCCGGTCGCGCGGCAGCCACGGCAGCACGCTCCGCACCGTCGACCCGAAGGCCAGCGCGCCGTCGACGTGCGCGTAGACCAGCGGCTTCTTGCCCAGCCGGTCGCGGACCAGATGCACGCGCCGCGCGCCGAAGTCGACCAGCGCGAAGGCGAACATGCCCGTCATCCGCTCCAGCGCGCCGTCGATGCCGTAGGCTTCGTAGGCGCGCAGGATGAACTCGGTGTCCGACCGCGTGCGGAAGCGCACCCCGCGGGCCTCGAGCGCCCGCGCCTCGTCGCGCCAGCCGTAGACCTCGCCGTTGTAGCAGATCCACACCCGGCCATCGTCGCTCGCCATCGGCTGGTCGGCCTCCGGGCGCGGATCGATGATCGACAGCCGCGCGTGGACGAGGCCGATCGGCGCCGCCGCATCGGCCGGCTGCAGGGTGCCGTCGGCGGCGAAGGCGGCGACGTGCTGCGCATCGGGGCCCCGGGCGGCGAGCGTGGCCAGCATCCGCGCGCGCGTCGCCGGACCCACCGGGCGCCCGAAGTGACCGCCGATGCCGCACATCAGCGGTTCCCCCCGATGCGGGCGCCGTCGGTCGCGGCCGACGGCGCGGCGGCGGCGAACACGCGTTCCATGGCGTCGAGCATCCGGTCGATGCCGAACTCGCGCTCGGCGCGCGCGCGCGCGGCGACGCCCATCCGCGTCCGCAGCCCGGCGTCGGTCATCAGGCGCTCGAGCGCCGCCGACAGCGCCGGGACGTCCTTCGGCGGCACGATGAGGCCGGTCTCGCCGTCGATCACGCGCCTCGCGGATGGCGCCGACGGTCGTCGACACCGCGGGCAGGCCGCAGGCCGCCGCCTGCATCAGCGACTGCGGAACCCCCTCCTCGCCGTACGACGGCAAGGCGACGACGTCGAGGCAGGACAGCCAGGCGGGAACGTCGTCGCGGTTGCCGACGAAGCGCACGTCGGCGCGCAATCCCATCGCATCGACGCGCGCCTCCAGGTGCGCGCGCCGCGGGCCGTCGCCGATGACGAGGAGCTGCCAGCCGGGCACCCGCGCGCGCAGCGTCGCCCAGGCGTCGAGCAACTGGTCGTGGCCTTTCCAGTCGCGCAGCGTCGCGACGATGCCGACGGCGGGGCGGTCGTCGACACCGCAGCGCGCGCGCATCGCCGCCCGGTCGCCCGCCGCGAAACGGTCGAGGTCGATGCCGGTGCGGACCGACGTGATGCGGGCCGCGTCGAAGCCGTTGTCGCGGACGAGCTGTTCCTTGAGCGCCTCGCCGGTGACGACGACGTGCGCCGTCGCCCGCTGGTACATCCAGCGCGTCGTCGGCGAGCGGTTGACCCGCGTCGAAACGTGCCGCGTCCGCACCACCGGCGGCATCCCGGGCAGCGTCAGCCGCGCGTACGCGACGAGCCAGGCGTCGGTCGAACTGTGCGTATTGATGACGTCGAAGGCGCGGCCTTCGCGGGCGAGCCAGCCGCGCAGCGCGCGAAACCCCGGCCAGCGCTTCCACTCGATCGGCAGCGCGACCACGGGCAGCCCGCGCTCGCGCGCGGCGCCGAAGATGCCTGCGTTCCCGGGCGTCAGCAGCTGGACGCGATGGCCGCGGCGCGCGAAACCTTCCATTTCGGTGAGGATGCGCAATTCCTGGCCGCCCCAGCCGGTCGACGCCTCGGTGTGCAGGATGGCGAGTGGTCGCATCGCGGTCATCGGGTTGCCGTCATCGCTGCGCCGTCGCCGCCGTCACGCCGCGAGCGTCCACGACGGCGCCCAGCGGCGAAACCAGCGCTCGAGGATCAGCAGCGCCCACAGCCGGCCCGCGTTGTTGCGGCGGCCGCCGCGATGCGCGGCGAGCAGGCCCTCGACGATGCCCTCGCGGAACAGCCCCCGGCGCGCGAGGCCCTCGCCGCCGAGCAGGTGCGCGTCGAGCTCGCCGGCGAGCCGGCCGGCGAGCCACTCGGACAGCGGCATCACGAAGCCCTGCTTGCCGCGATGGACCAGGTCGCGCGGCAGGTAGCGCTCGGCCACCCGTTTCAGCAGCCACTTGTGTCCGTCGCCGCGGACCTTGAGCGCGGGATCGAGCCGCGCGCAGAACTCGACCAGGCGATGGTCGAGGTAGGGCACACGCGCCTCGAGCGAATGCGCCATCGTCGCGCGGTCGACCTTGGTGAGGAGGTCGTCGGGCAGCCACAGCCGCGTGTCGACGTGCAGCAGCCGGTCGAGGTAATGCGCCGAATTGCACTCGGCGTAAGCGCGCGCCGCGCAGTCGCCGATGTCCTCGCCGCCGCGCGTCGCGGCGAGCATCGCGGGCGACAGCAGCGACGGCAGCAGCAGCGCGTCGAAGAGGTTCGGAATGGTCCGGTAGCGGCGCGGCAGCGGCTCGGCGATCGCGCGCAGCAGCCGGTCCTTGCGCGCGCCGAGCGGCAGCGCGCGCAGCAGGGCCGGCACCGGCGACGCGCGCGCGCCCAGCCAGCGCGTCCACCGCTCCTCGCGGACGCGCTTGCGGTAGTTCGAGTAGCCGCCGAACACCTCGTCGGCGCCCTCGCCGGTCAGCACGACGGTGACGTGCCTGCGGGCGTGCTGCGCGAGCAGCATCGTCGGCAGCGCCGCCTGGTCGGCGAAGGGCTCGTCGAACACGTCGACCCAGCGGTCGAAGGCGTCGAGCACGTGGTCGGGCGACAGCATCACCGCGTGGTGCCGGCTGCCCAGGTGTTCGGCGACGCGTGCGGCCTCGCGGTGCTCGCTGACGGCGACGCCGCCCTCGAACCCGATGTTGAAGGTCTCGACCGGACGCCCGGTGAGGTCGGTCATCAGCGCAGCGATGAGGCTCGAGTCGACGCCGCCGCTGACGAACGCGCCGAGCGGCACGTCGGCGATCAGCATGCCCTCGACCGAGGTCCGCAACTCGCGGTCGAGCGCGGCGACCGCCTCGTCGTCGGTCAGCGCGAGCTTGTCGGCGTAGTCCGGCGACCAGAAGCGCCGCACCGCGAGCGCACCGTCGCGCAGCGTCAGCGCGTGCGCGGGCGGCAGCTTGGCGACGCCGCGCCAGATCGAGTGCGCGCCGGGGATGAACTGGCCTTCGAGGTAGAGCCGCAGCGCGCCGAGGTCGATGTCGCGGCCGACCGCCGGATGCGCGCAGACCGCCTTCAGCTCCGAACCGAACACGAAAGTCGTGCCGTCCCAGGCGTAGTGGAAGGGCTTGACGCCCAGGTGGTCGCGCGCCGCGAACAGCGTGCGCGTCGGCGCGTCCCACAGCGCGAACGCGAACATCCCGCGCAGCCGGCCGACGAGCGCTTCGCCCCACGCGCGCCAGGCGGCCAGCAGGACCTCGGTGTCGCCCGCGGTGCGAAACGCGTATCCGCCGCGCGCGAGTTCGTCGCGCAGCGCGCGGAAGTTGTAGAGCTCGCCGTTGAACACGACCGTCTGGCGGCCGTCGGCCGTCGACATCGGCTGCGGACTGCCGGCGACGTCGATCACCGACAGCCGCGTGTGGCCGAGGTGCGCCGGTCCCTCGTCGAACATGCCCTGGGCGTCGGGCCCGCGGTGCGCGAGCCGCCGCGTCATTTCGGCGAGCGTGCCGGCCGGCGCGCCGACGGGCGCTTCGGCGGCGCTGACGAATCCGGCGATGCCGCACATGGTGGGGGTCGGGCGTCGGCGCGCGCGACGCGGCCGGCAGGGGATGGGGAACGGGTGGAGGGGATCGCGACCGAGGCAGAAGGCGGATCGCGCCGAAGTCTAACCCAAAACCCGCGCCGGGCCGGCGCCGATGGCGAGCGGCGCCAGCGCCGCGTAGACGTCCGCGTCGGCCAGCTCAGCCACGGCGCGCGGCGCCTCGAGGAAGGCCGCGCGCGGTCCCAGCGGCGCCCAGCGCGCCGCCGCGCCGGCGTGCGCGGGGTCGGCGAACAGCCCCAGGACGCCGCCGGGGCAGGCGGCGGCGAAGTGCATCAGCCCCGAATCCGGGACCACCGTGGTCCGCGCCAGCGCGGCGAGTCCCAGCGTGTCGTCGAAGCTGCCGACGTGGGTCCGCACGAACGGCAACGGCTGCGCCAGCACGCGCGCGGCGAGCTCGTCGTCGCCGGGGTAGTGCGGATCGTCGCGGCGCCCCGGCGTCCAGACGAGGACCGTGGGCAGCCCCCAGGCGGCGTGGAAGTGCGTGGTCCAGCGCGCGACCTGCGCCGGCTCGGGCTGCTTGCAGGCGAAGCGGGCGTTCAGTCCCAGCAGCACGAAGCCGTCGGGCGCGAGGCCGCGCTCGGCGAGCCAGCCGCGAGCGCGCGCCAGCGTGGCCGCAGGGGGCGTCCACACCGGCGCGGCGGTCGTCGCCGGCGGCGCGATCCCGAGCGGCGCGAGCAGCGCCATCATCCGCGCAACCTCGTGACCGACCGCAGGCGGCGGCAGCGGATCCGTCAGCCGCGCCCCGTACCGGGACGGCTGCGAGGCGTAGGCGATCACGCGTCGGGCGCCGGAAGCCATGGCCCGGCGGATCGCCCGCGGCGACTCCTCGCCGCCCATCGCGATGGCCGCGTCGAAGCCGGCGCGGCGGAGCCGCCACGCGAGCGGCACCTGCGCCAGCGCCGCGCCGAGGCGAACGCGTCCGCCGTGCCTGACGCGGGGATAGACCCAGACCCGGGCGAGCGCCGGATTTCCGGCGACGACCCAGGCGTTGTAGTCGTTGGCCAGCAGGTGGACCTCGACGTCCGGCACTGCGGCGGCCAGATGCGCCAGCACGGGCGTCGTCAGCAGCAGATCGCCGAGTTTGTCGCGCTTGACGACGAGGATGCGCATGGCGTTTGGGCGAAGGCGGTAGAATTGCGCGCGCTCCGCGGGCCTGCGCCGCGAATGCGTTCCGGATGATCGAATATTCTACCCGCTGGCTCGGCGGCTTCGCCGCGGCCTACCTTGTCCTGCTGCCGACGAACGCCGCCGTGGCCCCGCGGTCGATCGCATTCGGCGGCCTGCTGCTGATGCTGGTGCTGCTGGCCGTCGCCACCGGCCGCGCCCGCGTGACGGGCGGGCCGCCCGGCGGCTCGGCTTCGACGCTGCCCGCGCCGCCCCGCGCGGTCGCCGCCGCGTTCGCGGCCTGGGCGCTGTGGTCGGCGGCCTCCTGGTTCTGGTCGCTGCGGCCCGCGTACAGCGCGGACCAGATCGAGCGCGAGGTGTTCGATACCGCGCTGGTCGCCACGGCGTTCTTCCTCGCCGCCCGGGATGCCTTCGCCGTCCGGGTCCTGATCGGGCTGGCGCTGGCGGGCTTCGCCGTGCTCACCGCGCTGGCGCTGGGCCTCGCGGCCGACGGCGGCTGGGACGCCGGCCGCTGGCATCACGGCACCGGCGTCTGGTCGATGTGGATCGTGCTGATCGCGCCGTTCGCGCTGCTGCCGATCGCGCCCCCGCCGCTCGGCGCGCGACGGCGCCCGGCGGCGTTCGCCCTGCTCGTCGCGCTGGTCGCGCTGCTGCTCGCGAGCGCGCGGCTCACCGACAACCGGATGGTGTGGCTCGCGCTGGGCGCGGTGTTCGCGACGGCGGCATTGCTGGCGGCGGCGCGCTGGCGCGCGGCGTTCTGGCGGTCGCCGCTGCGCTGGGCCGCGGCGCTGGTCGCGCTGCTGATGGTGTTCTCGCTGCTGTTCGTCGACGCCGCGCGCGAGAAGGCGGCCGTGCACTATCCGCCGCACACGACCGTCGAGGACACGCTGAAGCACGACCCCCGGCTGGCCCTGTGGGACTACACCGCCGGGCGCATCCGCGAGCGTCCGATGACCGGCCACGGGTTCGGTCGCGCGATCCTCGCACCCGAGATGGAGCGGGCACTGCACGACCCGCTGCTGACCCACGCGCACAACGTCTTCGTCAGCCAGTGGCTGCAGACCGGCGCCGTCGGCGCGACGCTGTTCGTCGCGCTGCTCGCCGCGCTGGCGTGGCGCTACGCAGCGTACTTCCGCGCCCGCGACGACGCGCTGGCGTTCGTCGGGCTCGTCGGGCTCGCCCTGCTCGTCGGCTTCGTCGTCAAGAACCTGACCGACGATTTCCTCTTCCGCTCCAACGCGAAGGAGTTCTTCGCGCTCAACGCGCTGCTGCTCGGCTTCGGGACGCGGCGCGCGGCGGGTGCGACGGAACTGGCGGAACCGGCGGAACCGGCGGAACCGGCGGACAGGGGCGAAGGAGCGGCGCCAGGCGGCGCCGACGCGCGGCGCTGAACCGCGCGGTTCAGCGCCGACGCGGTCCGCGCAGCGGCAGCGGGACTGCGCCCTCGCCGTCGGCAGTCTCGGTCGGGATCGGGGCGACCGGCGCGCCGGCCGGCGGCATGTACTCGGGAATCCAGGTCTTCAGCCGCGCGCGGACTTCGGCGTCGTCGGCGGCGCGATCGCGCTCGCACCAGACGACCATCTGCCCGACCGCAGTACGGCTCGCCTCGCGCGCCCGGGCGATGAACAGCTTCGGATGCGTCGTCGGCAGCGTTTCCTCCTCGGACGCGAGCGGTTCCTCGTAGAGCTTCTCGCCGGGACGCAGCCCGGTGAACACGACCGGGATCTTGTCCGGATCGGCGCCGGAGAGTTTGATCATGTCGCGGGCCAGGTCGACGATGCGAACCGGCTCGCCCATGTCGAGCACGAGGATCTGCCCGCCCCGGCCCTGCAGCCCCGCCTGCAGGAGGAGCTGGGTGGCCTCCGACAGCGACATGAAGTAGCGCGTGATCTCGGGATGGGTGACGGTCACCGGGCCGCCGCGGCCGATCTGCTCGCGAAAGCGCGGGATCACGCTGCCCGCGCTGCCGAACACGTTGCCGAAGCGCACGAGCACGAACTGCGTGCCGCCGCCCTGCAGCGTCTGGCAGGCGATCTCGGCCAGGCGCTTGGTCGCGCCCATGACGTTGGTCGGGTTGACCGCCTTGTCCGTCGACACGAGCACGAACTTCTCGACCTTCGCTTCGACCGCCGCCCGCCCCAGCACCCAGGTGCCGAACGCGTTGTTGCGCACCGCCTGCCAGGCATTCAGCTCCTCCATCAGCGGGACGTGCTTGTATGCGCCCGCGTGGAAGATGACGTTCGGCCGCTCGCGCTCGAGCACGTTCGCCACGAGCGCCGCGTGCTTGACGTCGCCGACGATGGCGACCAGCGGCAACTGCGGAAACGCGTCGCCGAGCGCCGTCTGGACCTCGTAGAGCGCGGCCTCGGAGATGTCGAACAGCACCAGGCGCGCCGGCCGGTAGCGCGCGATCTGCCGCGTCAGCTCGGCGCCGATCGATCCGCCGGCCCCGGTGACCATGACCACGCGGTTGCCGAGCCACTCCGCCAGTCCCGCGGTGTCGAGCTCGACCGGGTCGCGTCCGAGCAGGTCGTCGAGCTCGATGTTGCGGATCGTGGTGAGCGCCGAGCGACCGCTGATCAGGTCCTCGTAGGACGGCACCGTCAGCGCTTCCAGTCCCGCGGCGGCGCAGACCTCGGCGGCCCGGCGGCGCACGACGTGCGCCGCCGAGGGCAGCGCGATGATCACCTTGCGCACCCCGTACTTGCGGGCCCAGTCCGGCAGCGACGCCAGCGGGCCCAGCACCGCGACGTCGCGCAGCATCAGGCCGCGCTTGGTCGGGTCGTCGTCGACGAGCCCCACGACGCGCCACTTCGAGCTGCGCGCCAGTTCCCGGGTGAGCCGCGCACCGGCCTCGCCGGCACCGACCACCAGCACCGGCTCGCCCAGCGCGGCAAACGGGCTGTAGAGACGGTGCTCCTTCCAGCTGCGGTAGGCGAAGCGCGCGCCGGCCATGAGGAATATCAGCACGACCGGGTACAGGATCAGCACGGTGCGCGGCACCACCGCCTGCAGCTGGAACATCACCAGCCCGAGCGGAATCAGCAGCGCGCCCAGTCCGGCCGCGAGGACGATCCGCTGCAGGTCGACGAGACTCGCGAAGCGCCACAGGCCGCGATAGAGACCGAAGAGCAGGAGGATCGCTCCCTGCAGCGGCACGATCCACGCCAGCGTCCACGCCATGTCGGCGAGGTACGGCTCGCGAAAGTCCAGGTTGAAGCGCAGCAGGTAGACGGCGGTCCACGCGAGCGCGGCCGCCGCGAGGTCATAGGCGAAGGCGAGCCAGGCGCGCCAGTTTCGGGGGAGGGTCATCGGGATTTGATGCAGTGCAGCCTCCAATGATAATCAATGCCGGCGAATCCCGCCGCGATGATTGCGATCCAGGCCGCCAGCGCGAGCGGACCGTACCGGGGAAGCCAGGCCAGCATCCCGAGGGCGGAGGAGGCGGTCGCCACCGCCAGCGCCGCATAAACGGCCAACGTACCGCGGTGACCTGCGCCCATTTGCCACAGGCGCTGGTAGTAGTGGCCGCGATGCGCTTCGTACACGCGCTCGCCGGCAAGCGTGCGACGCGCCAGCGTCACCGTCGCGTCCGCCACGAAGGGCAGGAACACCAGCAGCGGGAACCACGGCGGCCAGCGCCCGAGCGCGACGCCCAGCGCGCCCAGCGCCGCGGCGGCAAAGCCGAGCGGCACCGAGCCGACGTCGCCCATGAACAGCCGCGCCGGCGGCGCGTTGAAGGCGAGCAAGGCGATGGCGCCGCCCGCGATCGCCGCCGCGGCCGGGGCCGAGCCAGCCGCCGGGCCCGGCGCCCAGCGCCGCCCCGCCGGCGAGCGCGCCGAAGCCGCAGACCGCCATCGAGGCGGCGAGGCCGTCGCTGCCGTCCATGAAGTTGTACAGGTTGGCCGCCCACGCCAGCGTGACGGCCAGCGCGCAGCGCAGCGGCCAACCGGCGTCGGGCAGGATCGCCGTGGCGGCGGCGAGCCCCGCCAGGAGGTGGACCGACAGGCGCACCCGGGCGGGCAGTCCGGTCCAGTCATCCGCCAGCGAGACCGCGGCCACCGCGGCGAGGGCGAGCGCCACCGCGCCGACGTCGTCCCGCTGCCCGCGAGCGGCTCGGCGCCCGCCCCTGCGGCCGCGAGCGCTGCGATGCCGGCCGCCGCCCATCCGGCGAGCGCCCCGGCCCAAACCGCCAGGCCGCCGACCCGGGGCACCGGCCGGAGGTGCAGCGACCGCGCGTTGGGCCGATCGTGCGGCAGCGAATCCGCGCACCGCAACAGCAGCGCCGCCACCACCACCCCGACCGCGGCGGCGGTGCCGGCGGCGACCAGCGGCGCCAGCAGGTCGCTCACTCCCGCGCCCCGGGGGGACGATCGCCGGGAAACTGCCGCGCGGCGATCACCGCCAGCCGAGGTGCCACCGGAGAAAATTTGCGCAAATCGGGCGCTTGGAACCGGCCGCGCGACAAAACGGGGCAAGATCGCCGATTATCTTGTCCGATCATGGCGTTAGACGCCTCATTTCATGTAGTGTCCGGGGGCATTATGCGCCTTCCCGCACATCGGCGACCGGGTCCGCTTGTGGCATTTTTCCAACATGGGGCAAGGGGGAGAGCCGGAACCGGGGGATTACCTTGCCTCGGCCTCGGGCGGTTTGGCACAATCAGGTCAACTTCTCGCCATTAATGAGAAGGTTCCACTGGCAGGCTCCGAGCGTCGGACGGATTTATCGTCGAAGGATGTCGCCGCTGGGTCGTTTCCTGGCCAATTTTATCCGTTAGAGGAGAGATTCAATGAACAAGAAACTCGTCGCTCTCGCCGTCGCGGGCGTGCTGGCCGCCCCGCTGGCTGCGCAGGCGCAAACCGCGAACGTTACGCTGTACGGTCGCGTCAACCTCGACATGGAACTCGTTCGCGGGGAGCGTACCGCTGCGGCGGGCGGCGGCAACCCCAGCACGTTCCGCGTCAGCTCGAACTCGTCGCGCCTCGGCGTCCGTGGCACCGAATCGCTCGGTGGCGGCCTGAACGCGATCTTCCAGATCGAATCCAACGTCTCGGCCGACTCCGGCAACAGCGGCACCGGGCTGGGCAATCGTGAAACCTTCGTCGGCCTGCAGGGCGCGTGGGGCACGGTGAAGATGGGCAACTTCCTCGCCCCGTACGACGACATTCACCCGGTCTTCGGTAACGTCCCGACCCTGACGACGTCGATCCTGTCGACGGCTTCGCTGTGGTCGCAAGGCGGACAGTCCAAGACCAACGGCGGCTTCGACGCGCGGCTGGCCAACTCGGTCCGTTACGACTCGCCGAACTACGCCGGCTTCACCGGCGGCATCCAGTACTCGTCGTGGGAAGGCGGCGCGCCGTCGCTCAAGGCGAACTCGGGCATCGTCAGCATGGGCGGCTTCTACAACAACGGCCCGATCCAGGTCGGCGTCGCCTACGAACAGAACAACCAGATTCGCGGCGCGGGTCTCACCGACAAGGCGCTGTCGGTCGCCGGCGGCTACAACTTCGGCATCGTCCGCCTCGGCGGCGTGTGGGAACGCCTCGACTACGACACCGCGACGGGCAACCTGAAGCGCGACTTCTGGGGCGTGGGCCTGACCGGCAACTTCGGTCCCGGCCAACTGTACGCGTTCGTCGGCCTGGCCTACGACGGCAAGGGCTCGGCGGCGACGGGCACCCGCGTCGGCGCGCTGGCCAAGGGCGACGACACGGGTTCGACGCAGTGGGAAATCAGCTACACCTACCCGCTGTCGAAGCGCACCCTGCTGTACACCGGCTTCGTCCAGATCGACAACGACAAGAACGCGAACTACACGTTCAACATCAACCCGTACCCGGTTGCCAACGGCGCCAAGCCGAGCGGCCTCGTGATGGGCGCGGTCCACTTCTTCTAAGCCGTATCGCAGCACGACCTGACAACAGGTTTGAAGTGATCACGCGGGCGCCTTCGGGCGCCCGTTTTTTTGCCCGGTTTTGCGCTAGCATCGAGGCATGATCGACGACCTGATCCAGAGCTTCGACCGCGGCCTGCGCACGCTCGCCGGCGTGGCCGCCACCGCGCGCGGCGTCCCCGGCGCCGACCTCGCCGACGCCCCGCTCGCCGACGCCGAGCGCCGGCACGCCGCCGGGCTGATGCGCGTCAACCACACCGGCGAGGTCTGCGCGCAGGCGCTCTACGCTGCGCAGGCGCTGGTCGCGCGCGATGCCTCGATCCGCGACCGGTTCGCGCAGGCGGCGCGCGAGGAGGAAGAGCACCTCGCCTGGACGCAGGCGCGGCTCGACGATCTCGGTTCCCGGCCGTCGCTGCTCAACCCGCTCTGGTTCACCGGCGCGTTCGCGATCGGCGTCGCCGCGGGCCTGGCCGGCGATGCGGTGAACCTCGGCTTCGTCGTCGAGACCGAGCGGCAGGTCGAGGAACACCTGTCGGGCCACATGGACCAGCTTCCCCCCGGCGACCAGAGGAGCCGCGCGATCGTCGAGCAGATGCGCGACGACGAGGCGCGGCACGGCGCGATGGCGCTGGCCGCCGGCGCGGCCCCGCTGCCCTTTCCCGTCCCGTTCCTGATGCGTCGCGCGGCGGACGTGATGCGCGCGGTCGCCTACCGGCTCTGACCGGCGCGCCAGGCGCGCAGCGCCGCGAGCCGGGCACGCCGCACCGCCGCGGCGATGCGGTCGCCGGCGGCCACGCCGTTCCCATCGGTGCGGGACGGCGGAGTCGCGGCGACGCGCGCTGCGCTCCGCGCGACGGAACCGGCGTCGACCGAGCGGACGACGTCGAAGGCCGCCCGCAGGACTCGTTCCGGCGGATAGTCGTCGCCGGCGCCCGGGCGGGAGCAGGCATCGGCGCGGCACGCGGCGAGCAGCGTGTCGAAGCGGTCCGGCCGGCGCAGCGCGTCGGCGGCGGTCAGGAGGTCCAGCAGCGTCGCCGGCCGCAACTCGGCCGCGCGGTGGACGGTGCCGTGGAAGCGCGCGGCCAGCCGCGCCGCATCGCGGCATTCCTGCGGCACCCTGAGCCGCGCCGACAGCCGTTCGGCCAGCCGCGCGCCGCGCTGCTCGTGGCGGAGGTGCCGCGGCCACTCGGCGGCGGGGGTCGCGGCCTTGCCCAGGTCGTGCGCCAGGATCGCGAATCGCACCGGCAGCGTCGCGCCGCGGTCCGCCGATGCCGCGGCCCAGTCGAGCGCCAGCGCGACGTGAACGCCGGTGTCGAACTCGGGATGATGGGCCAGCGGCTGCGGGACGCCGTACAGCGCGTCGACCTCCGGCAGCAGCCGGTGCAGCGCGCCGCAGTCGCGCAGCACCGACAGCATCCGCGACGGATGCGCCTCCATGAGCCCGCGCGCGAGTTCCTGCCAGACCCGCTCCGCCGCGAGCGTCGCGAGTTCGCCCGAGGCGACGAGCCGCCGCATCAGCATCTCGGTCTCCGGCGCGACGACGAAGCCGAAGCGCGCGGCAAAGCGGGCGACGCGCAGGATGCGCAGCGGATCCTCGGCGAACGCCGGCGACACGTGGCGCAGCACGCCGGCGGCCAGGTCGCGCGCGCCGCCGTGGGGATCGATCAGGCTGCCGTCGGGACCGCGCGCCATCGCGTTGATCGTGAGGTCGCGCCGCGCGAGATCGTCCTCGAGCGTCACCTCGGGCGACGCGAAGAACTCGAATCCCCGGTAGCCCTGCCCGTGCTTGCGCTCGGTGCGCGCGAGGGCATACTCCTCGCGCGTCTCCGGGTGCAGGAAGACCGGGAAGTCGCGCCCCACGGGCCGGAAGCCCGACGCCAGCATCGTCTCGGGCGTCGCGCCGACGACGACCCAGTCGCGGTCGACGACCGGGCGGCCGATGAGTTCGTCGCGGACGGATCCGCCGACGCGGTAGATCTTCACGGTGCGGGGCGCCGCGGCGCGGATGGAGGCCATCGCCGCCAGTTTACGCCGGCGGGCGCGCGGTCCGGCCGCCAGCGGTTACGCGGCCACGCCGGCCGTCGCGGCGTGGCGACCCGGTCAGCGCCCGCCGTGGGTCCGGTAGTCGTCGTACCGGCCCAGGGTCGCCGCCGGCGCCAGGTAGCCGGGCGCGATCGCCTCCAGCGGCGTCGGCGTGACGCCGAATTCGGCCGGGAAATCGCAGCCGCAGACGCTGTCGCGCGACATCGATTTCAGGTTGTCGCGGCTCATCAGGCCGCCGGGCAGGAATTCCAGCACCGTCGCCTGCAGCCTGGCGATGGCGTCCGGCATGCCGATGACGGGGCGCGGACGGTCGATCGTCGCCGCCACGTAGCGGACGAGCTCGGCGAGCGTGTACACGCGCGGGCCGCACAGCGGATAGGTCCGCCCGATCGCGACGTCGAGGTCGAGCGCGCGCACGAAGCAGTCGGCGACGTCGCCGACGTACACCGGCTGGAACCGGACGCCGGCCCCGGGCAGCGCGATCACCGGCAGGATCCGCGCGAGCTTCGCGAACATGTTGAGGAACGAGTCGCCGGGGCCGAAGATCACCGACGGCTGGAAGATGGTCCAGTCGAGGTCGGACGCGCGCACGGCGGCCTCGGCCTCGGCCTTGCTGCGCTGGTAGTCGCTGGGACCGTCGGCGCTGGCATTGAGCGCGCTCATGTGGACGAAACGGCGGACGCCGGCCGCCTTGCACGCGGCGATGGCGTTGCGGGTGACCTCCACGTGCGCCCGCGAGAACGTCGCGCCGCCGGATTCGTTGAGGATGCCCACGAGGTTGACCACGGCATCGGCCCCCTCTGCCAGCCGCGGCAGCGACCGCGGGTCGCCGACGTCGGTCTCGACGACGTTGACCGTCGGCAGCAGGAACAGCCCGCGGGCGTTGTCGCGCCGCCGGGTGGGGACGACGACCCGGTCGCCGACGGCGGCGAGACGATTGACGATATGACCGCCGACGAAACCGCTGCCGCCGACGACCAGCACGGTGCGCGGCATCAGTCCCCCTTCGCGGCGAGCGTCGGCCCGCCGTTGCGCGCCGCGATGGTCGACAGCCGCGTGGTCAGCGGCACGTACGGCTCGCGCAGCAACTGCGCGTAGTACATGGTGTTGGCCAGCACCTTCTTCACGTAGTCGCGCGTTTCGTTGAACGGGATGGTCTCGACCCACACCGCCCCTTCCAGCGATTCGGCCCCGCGCCACGCTTGCGCACGCCCGGGTCCCGCATTGTAGGCAGCCGCCGCCAGCGCCGGCATCCGGTCGAGCCGGTCGAGCCAGTACCGGAAGTAGAACGCGCCGAAGCGCGTATTGAGCGCCGGGTCGGCGATCTTCGCCGGCTGGAACGAAGGCTCGTTGAGCTGCTTCGCCACCCAGCGCGCCGTCGCGGGCATCAGCTGCATCAGCCCCGACGCGCCCGCCGACGACACGATGTCGGCGATGAACCGCGACTCCTGCCGGGCGACGCCGAACAGCAGCGAGCGGTCGATCGCCTGCTCGCGGGCGGCCGCGGCGAACTGCTCGCCGTACGGCGTCAGGTAGCGCAACCCGAAATCGTGCTGCCCGGTCGTGCGCTCCGCGGTATTGATCGCGCGGTCGTAGAGTCCCGCCCGATGCGCGTAGTCGGCCGCCAGCAGCAGCCGGGCGTCGTCCATGCCGCGCACGACGTACGCCCATTCACGCTGCGACTCCGGGCGCAGGTCGAGCTCGGCGAGCTTGACGGCCCGGCGCACGCCGGGATTGGCGCCGAACGCCGCCAGCAGCGCGGGCTCGGCGACGGGCCGCGACGCGCCGGGCAGCGTCTTGAGCCTCGCCTCGCCCTGACCGGTCGCCTCCGCTGCGAGCACACCGTAGAAGTGGTGCTCGGACGCGAGTGCGGCGAACAGGACCCCGGCCTCGTCGTTGCGTCCGGCAGCGGCCAGCGCCCGCGCCTTCCAGTACCGCCACGCCGGTTCCTGCGCCTGGGACGCGGGCATGGCGTCGATCGCCGCCGCGACGTCCGGCCAGTTGCCGGCGCGCAGCGCGGCGCGCACGCGCCAGGACGCGACCGTCCTCGTTCAGCGCGGCGCCGTCGGCTTCGCGGAACCAGTTGTTGGCGCGCGGATCGAGCTGGCGCGCCGCGTGATAGGCGACGCGCGCGTTGCCGAATTTGCGGTCCGCCTCCGGCAGCTGGACCCGGTGCCTGATCCATGCGGCATGCGCACTCGCCGCGTCGGTGCGTGCGGCGCGCTCCAGCGCGTACAGTGCCACCGCGCGTCCGCCGGGCTGGTGCCAGCGGAAATCGCCGCGTTCGAGCGCCTGCAGCGGATTGCGGTCGACGGCACGCAGCGCCGCGGCCGGGATCCGCTCGGCGCCCGGCAGGTCCTCGCCGATGGCGTGCGCCGTGCGCAGGTTGCCCGCCTCGACGGCGAGCCGGAAGCGCGCGAGCCGGTCGGCGGTCGAGAGTTCGCCCTTCGCGATCAGCGCCGCGAACAGCGGTTCGCAGGCGTCCGGCGTCGACCGGTCGGTGAAGTACAGCGGCTTCGCGGCGGCCAGCGCGGCGTCGCCGTCGCGCTGGCGCCGGTACTGGACGCCGTAGCACGCGAGTTCGGTGTCCTCGCCCGCGGCGGGCGGGTACTCGAGCGCGAACGCCGTCCAGTCGGCGCGCTTGCCCGCGGACTTCAGCCAGTCGGCCCGGAGGCGGTCGACGAGCGGGGTGTCGGGCCAGCGCTCGGCGTAGCGCCGGAAGTCCTCGTGCGGCACGGGAGCGGCGGCGGCCAGTCGCAGGCTGAAGCGCCAGTACTCGACGTAGGGCTCGAGCAGGTGGCCGCCGAACCTGGGGCCCAACGAGGCGAGCCGGGCGGCGTCCTGCCGGTCGAACGCCGCCTTGGCCGCGAGAAAATCGGCATCGGTGACCTCGGCCGGCGCCTGCGCCGCGGCGGGCAGGACCCCTCCCGGTGCGAGCGCGACGAGGACCAGTACGACGACGGCACCGCGACGGAGCGGGCGGGCGCAGGGACGAAGGAAAGAGCGGAGAAAGGAATTCATCGGCACCATCATGGCCCCATTGTCCGCGATGCGGGTGCCCGCGGGCAATGAGATCCGGATGAGACCGTCTTTCGGTACCCCGGGTTCGCAGGCGGCGCGCTAAAATTGCCGATCAGGCCAGGCGGCGACATGCACGCCGGCCGGCACCGGGGAGGGCCGATGGCACAACGGAACAGGACGGCGCAGGTCGGTGTCGTCATGGGCAGCGACAGCGACTGGGAAGTGATGAAGCACGCCGTCACGCAGCTCGAGGCCTTCGGCGTGCCGTTCGAAACCCGGGTGCTGTCGGCGCACCGGATGCCCGACGACATGTTCGAGTACGCCGAGGATGCGCTGCCGCGCGGGTTGCGCGCGATCATCGCCGGTGCCGGCGGCGCCGCACATCTTCCCGGCATGCTCGCCGCCAAGACGACCGTTCCGGTGCTCGGCGTGCCGGTGCCGTCGAAGTACCTGCGCGGCGAGGACTCGCTGCTGTCGATCGTCCAGATGCCCAAGGGCATTCCGGTCGCGACCTTCGCCATCGGCGAAGCGGGCGCCGCGAACGCCGGGCTGTTCGCCGTGGCGATGCTCGCGACCGGCGATCCGGTGCTCGCCAGGAAACTCGCCGCGTTCCGGCAGAAGCAGACGAACACGGCCCGCGCGATGCGCGTTCCGCCCGCGACCTGATGGCGGCACCGTTCCCGATTCCGCCCGGGGCATGGCTCGGCCTGCTGGGCGGCGGCCAGCTCGGCCGGATGTTCTGCATGGCGGCGCAAAGCCTCGGCTATCGCGTCGCCGTGCTCGACCCCGGGGCCGACGGGCCGGCCGCCGGTGTCGCCGACCGCCACCTTCATGCCGATTACCTCGACCCCGCGGGGCTCGCGCGGCTCGCCGGCCTGGCCACCGCGGCGACGACCGAGTTCGAGAATGTTCCGGCCTCGGCGCTCGAGTTCCTCGCCCGGAGCGCGCGCGTGTGCCCGCAGGCGGAAAGCGTGGCGATCGCGCAGGACCGCATCCGCGAGAAGGCCTTCTTCGCCGCGAACGGCTTCGCGGTCGCGCCGTTCGCCGTGCTCTCGACCGCGGCCGACGCCCGCGGCGTGGACCCGGCGCTGGTCCCCGGCATCGTCAAGAGCGCCCGGCTGGGCTACGACGGCAAGGGCCAGATCCGGGTGGGTGCGGTGCCCGAGGTCGAGCGCGCCTTCGCCGCGATGGGCGGCGTGCCCTGCGTGCTCGAGCGCTTCGTCGACCTCGCCTGCGAGGTGTCGGTGATCGTGGCGCGCGACGAGCGAGGCGCCGCGACCACGTGGCCGGTGGCCGAGAACCGGCACCGCGACGGCATCCTCGACGTCTCGATCGTCCCCGCGCGAGTCGACGCGGCGCTGGCCGAACGCGCCCGCGCGATCGCGCTGGCGGTGGCGACGAAACTGGATTACCGGGGCGTGCTCTGCGTCGAGATGTTCGTCACCCGCGACGGCATGCTGCTGGTCAACGAAATGGCGCCTCGGCCGCACAACAGCGGCCACTACTCGATCGACGCCTGCGTGACTTCGCAGTTCGAGCAGCAGGCGCGGGTGCTGGCCGGCCTGCCGCTCGGCGACACGCGGCAGCACGAGCCGGCGGTGATGCTGAACCTGCTGGGCGACCTCTGGTTCGCGGGAGCGGACGCGACGACCCCGCGCGAGCCCGAATGGTCGCGGGTGCTGTCGCACGCGCAGGCGAAGCTGCATCTGTACGGCAAGGCGGAGCCCCGGCGCGGCCGCAAGATGGGGCACGTCACCTGCCTCGCGCCGACCCTGGCCGAGGCCCTCGCCGTCGCCGCGGCGATCAAGCGCGACCTCGGCATTCCCGGCGCCGACGAAATCGCCCCTGCGGCGCCATGACCGGCGCGATGACCGGCGCCGAGCGGGGCCCGCTCGACGGGATCCGGGTGCTGGACCTGACGCGCCTGCTGCCGGGGCCGGTCTGCACCCTGCACCTCGCCGACCTCGGCGCGGACGTGGTCAAGGTCGAGGACACGGGGGCCGGCGACTACGCGCGCACGCTGGGCAGCCGGGCAGGTGCGGTCAGCGCGTTTTTCCGCATGGTCAACCGCAACAAGCGCTCGGTCGCGCTCGATCTCAAGGACGCGCGCGGCCGCGCCGCGTTCCTGCGCCTGGCCGAAGGCGCCGACGTCGTCGTCGAGAGTTTCCGGCCCGGCGTGGTCACGACGCTGGGCGTCGACCACGCGGCGTGTGCGGCGGTCAACCCGCGCGTCGTCTACGCGTCGATCACCGGCTACGGCCAGACCGGCCCGCGCGCCGCACTGGCGGGCCACGACATCAACTATCTCGGGTGGGCCGGCGTGCTCGACCAGACCGGCGTCCGCGGCGGTCCGCCGGCGCTGTCGAACCTGCAGATCGCCGACCTCCTGGGCGGCGCGGCCGGCGCGGCGACCGCGATTCTCGCGGCGCTGGTCGGCGCGCAGCGACAGGGACGCGGCCGCTGCATCGACGTCGCGATGGCCGACGGCGTGCTCGCGCACAACATCTTTTCGCTGCACGCCCGGGAGCAGTGGGGCCGCACACTGCCGCGCGGCGAGGATCTGCTCACCGGCGGCGTGCCCTGCTACGGCGTCTATCCGACCGCCGACGGCCGCTGGCTGGCCGTGGGCGCGCTGGAGGAGAAGTTCTGGCGGACGCTGTGCGCGACGATCGGTCGCGACGACCTCCTGCCCGGCCAGTACGCGCAGGGCGACGAGGGCGCCCGCGTGCGCGCCGAGCTGGAAATCCTGTTCGCGACCGCGCCGCTCGCCGAATGGAAGCGCCGCTTCGACGGAGTGGACGCCTGCGTCACGCCGGTGGCCAATCTCGACGAGGCGCTCGCCGATCCGCAGTTCGCGGGGCGCGGGATGTTCGTCACCGACGCCGCCGGCGAGCGTTCGTGGGCGCCGCCGTTCGCGATGAGCGGCGCGCCCTTCGCGGTCCGGCGACCGGCCCCGGCGCAGGGCGAGCACAGCGTCGAGATCCTGCGCGCGGCCGGCTTGGCTGCCGAGGCGGTCGACGCGCTGGTCGCGGACGGCGTCGTCCGGCAGGCCTGAGCCGGCCCGAACGGGGCCGCGACCGCGGAGGTCGGCGGCACGCGATGCGGGAGGAACCCCGCGCGCGCCGCTAGGACGCCGTGCCGACGATCCTCGTGCGCCTGCGCGGCTTGCCGGAACTTCCCATGCGGGGCGACGACCCCGGCACCGAGCGGGTGGCGCCCATCGGCAGCGACGACACGCGCACGGATTCGGGATCGTCGATGCGGCAGCCGGCGGCGACGTACTCGGCGGCCATCGCCGTCGCATCGGCGCCCCAGAACAGCTGGTTGCCGATCGCCAGCGTCGGCACGCCGAACACGCCGCGGGCGATCGCCTCGTCGGTGTTCCGCCGCAGCGCGAGCTTCACCTCCGGCTGCGCGATGCGCTCCGCGGCGTCCGGCAGCCCGAGGTCGCCGGTCAGCTCGGCCCATTCGATCGGCAGGTCCGGCAGGCGCCCGTCGCGCCAGACGAAGCGGAAGATCCGCCGCACCGCGTCCGGCGCGCAGTCGCAGGCGATCGCCAGCCGCAGCAGCGGCAGCGGATTGAACGGGTGCTCGTGCGGGAACTTGAGCGGGATGCCCAGCGACTTCGCCTGCCAGGCCACGAAGCGGTACGTGAATGCGCGCTTGGCCGGAATCTCGGCCGGGCCGAGTTGCCCGTGGTGATCGAGCAGCGCCGCGAACAGCACCGGCCGCAGCCGCAGCGACACCCGCGGCCCCAGCTCGGCCAGCCGCTCGCTCTGCAGGTACGCAAACGGCGAGACGAAATCGAAATACCAGTCGGCGGTCGGCACGGCGGCGGAAATTCAGCGCGGCGGGCCCGCGAGCCGCGCGCGGCGCCCCGGCAGCGCCTCGACGATGGCGCGCCGGGTTTCGTCGTCGATGACGCTCCACGCGGCGATTTCGTCGAGGGTACGCAGGCAACCGATGCAAAGTCCGGAGGCCGCGTCCATCGTGCACACGGAGATGCACGGCGAGGCGACGTGGCCGGGGTCGGCGCCGGGCTTGCGGCTGGCGGCAACGCTCACGATGCGCCCGCCCCTTCCGGCAGCGGATCCCTGGCGTCGAGCGCGCGCGCGACGCGGGAAACGGGCGGCCGGCCCAGCGCCCGCGAAATGAAGCGGCCCGCGACGCGCAGCTTCGTCATGTCGACGCCGGTGGCGATGCCGAGCCCGTGCAGCAGGTACACCACGTCCTCGCTGGCGACGTTGCCGGTCGCGCCCTTGGCGTACGGACACCCGCCGAGGCCGGCGACCGAGCAGTCGAACGTCGCCACGCCCATCTGCAGCGCGGCGAAGACGTTCGCCAGCGCCTGCCCGTAGGTGTCGTGAAAATGCCCGGCCAGCAGTCCGACGGGGACGCGCTCGGCCACCCGTTCGATCAGCGCCTGCGTCCGCCCGGCGGTGCCGGTGCCGATGGTGTCGCCCAGCGAGACTTCGTAGGCGCCCATCGCGTGCAGCGCCGCGGCGATGTCGGCGACCCGTCCGGCGTCGACGTCGCCCTCGTAGGGACAGCCGAGCACGCAGGAGATGTAGCCGCGCACGCGCACGCCGTTCGCGCGGGCCGCCGCGAACACCGGCCGCGCCCGCTCGAGGCTCTCGGCGATCGAGCAGTTGATGTTCCGCTGCGAGAAGGTCTCCGAGGCGGCGACGAAGACCGCGACTTCATCGGCCTTCGCCGCCAGCGCCGCCTCGAAACCCTTGAGGTTGGGCGTCAGCACCGGATAGCGCACGCCGGGGCGGCGGCGGATCTGGGCCATCACCTCGGCGGCGTCGGCCATCTGCGGCACCCACTTCGGCGACACGAACGCCGTGGCCTCGATCGCGGGAAACCCGGCGGCGCCCAGGAGGTCGATCAGCCCGACCTTGACGGCCGTGGACACGGGCGTCGTCTCGTTCTGCAGGCCGTCGCGGGGGCCGACCTCGACCAGGCGGACGGCAGCGGGAAGACGCGGGGTCATGGGGGGAAGCGGATCGCTCAATAGCCGCGGGCGACGTCGACGACGCCGGACACCGCCTCGCCGCGCTCGAGCCGGCGGATCTTGGCGGCGACCTGCGCCACCGAGGCTCCGACGTCGGTGACGGCGGAAACGTGCGGCGTGATCGTCACCCTCGGATGATGCCAGAACGGATGCGTCGGCGGCAGCGGCTCGTCGCGGAACACGTCGAGCGTGGCGCCACCCAGGCGCCCGTCGTCGAGCAGGGCGAGGAGATCGGCATCGACGATCAGGTCGCCGCGGCCGGCGTTGACGACCTCGGCGCCGACCGGCAGCAGCGCCAGCCGGGCGCGGTTCAGCAGGCCCCGGGTTTCCACGGTCGACGGCAACAGGCAGACGAGCACCCGCGAGCGTGCGAGGAACGCCGGCAGCTCCGCCTCCCCGGCATGGCAGGTCACGCCCGGCAGCGTGCGCGGCGAGCGGCTCCATCCGTGGAGCGGAAACGCGAACGGCGAGAGCGCCGCCGCCACCGCCTGCCCGAGCACCCCCAGCCCCAACAGGCCCACGCCGAAATCCTCCGGCGCCCGCCGCGGTCGCGGCGTCCACCGCGCCTCGCGCTGGGCTTCGGCGTACGCGCGCATTTCACGGTGCGCCGCCAGCACCGCCAGCGCCGCGTACCCGGCCATCTGTGCGGCCATGCCGGCATCCTCGAGGCGTATCACCGGCACGTCCCGCGGCAGCGTGGGCACCGCGACCAGCGCATCGACGCCGGCGCCGAGGTTGAACACGGCCCGCGTCGGGGCCGCGGCGGTGAACAGTTCCGGCGGCGGCTTCCAGACCAGCGCGTAGTCGGGCCGCGCGATGGCGGGGGTGGCGGGGCCGGAGCGGATTTCCGGCCAGCTGTCGATCGTCGCCTCGGGCAGCGCGGCGGCCACCGCCTCGCGCCACGCGGCCGCGCCGCGGCCGGGAAACTGCAACAGTATGCGCACCGCCCCCGCCCTTCAGTCGTCGTCGATGTCGACGAGGTCCGCGCCCTCGGCCACGCGGTCGCCGACGCGGAAATGGACGGCGGCGACGATGCCGTCGGCGGGCGCGGTGATCGTGTGCTCCATCTTCATCGCCTCGAGGATCAGCAGCGGAGCGCCCCTCGCAACCCGATCGCCCGCCTCGACCATCACCGCGACGACGGCCCCCGACATCGGCGCCATCAGGTGGCCGCCGTGCGGCTCGTCGTCGCCGGCGTGCGCCAGCGGGTCGACCAGCGTCAGGCGCCGCGCGTCGCCGTCGATGAACACGTGACGCTCGTCGCCCAGCGCGACCACCGTGGTGACGAACTCGGCGCCGTCGACCGCGATCACCAGCCGGTCGCCGCGCGGCGTCGCCCGCGCGAGCACCGCGGCGTCGGGCAGCGTCGCGTGCCAGCCGTCGCCGCGACGGCGCAGCGCAACGGCGTGGCGTCGATCGCCGTCGTCGAATTCGAACGACAGCGCGTGCGCGTCGGTGCCCGGCCACCACGGATCGATCGCGTGCCACGGCGAGCCGGGATCGCCGGACGCGGCGGCGGCCGCCGCCGCCCGCACTTCCAGCGCCCGGGCTTCGGCCAGCGCCGCGGCGAGCAGCGTGTCGCGCGACACGGGTCGGGCGGGAGGGAACAGCGCGGCGTGGTGGCGCGCGATGAGGCCGGTGTCGAGCGCCCCCGAGGCGAAGGCGTCGTGGCGGACGACGCGGCGCAGGAACGCGACGTTGGTCGCGACGCCGACGATCTGCCAGCCCGCCAGGGCGTCGTCGAGGCGCCGCAGCGCCATCGCGCGGTCCTCGCCGTGAACGATGAGCTTGGCGATCATCGGATCGTAGTACGGCGTGATCTCGTCGCCGGCACGCACGCCGGTGTCGACGCGGACGACGGCGGAAGTCGGGGGCGCCACGAGGTGCGCGAGCGTTCCGATCGACGGCAGGAAGCCGCGGTCCGGGTCCTCGGCGTAGATCCGCGCCTCGATCGCGTGGCCGGTCAGCGTGAGCCGATCCTGCGTCAGCGGCAGGCGCTCCCCGGCGGCGACGCGAAGCTGCCACTCTACGAGATCGAGGCCGGTGACCATTTCGGTGACCGGATGCTCGACCTGCAGGCGCGTGTTCATTTCCATGAAATAGAACCGGCCGTCCTGCTCGGCGATGAACTCGACGGTGCCCGCGCCGGCGTAGCCGATCGCGCGCGCCGCGGCCACCGCGGCCTCGCCCATCGCGCGGCGGCGCTCGGGCGTCATGCCCGGCGCCGGCGCCTCCTCCAGCACCTTCTGGTGGCGGCGCTGCACCGAGCAGTCGCGCTCGAACAGCCAGACCGCGTTGCCGTGGTGGTCGGCAAAGACCTGGATCTCGATGTGCCGGGGCGCGGTCAGGTAGCGCTCGATCAGCACGCGGTCGTCGCCGAAGCCCGCCTTCGCCTCGCGCCGGGCCGATGCGAGCGCGGCGTCGAAATCCTCGGCGCGCTCGACGATCTTCATCCCCTTGCCGCCACCGCCGGCGGTCGCCTTGATCAGCACCGGGTAGCCGATCACCGCCGCTTCGCGCGCGAGCCGCGCCGGGTCCTGGTCGTCGCCGTGGTACCCGGGAACCAGCGGTACGCCGGCCGCGCCCATGATGGTCTTGGCGGCGGACTTCGAGCCCATCGCGGCGATCGCCGCGGGCGGCGGGCCGACGAACACGACGCCGGCATCGGCGCAGGCCTGCGCGAACGCTTCGTTCTCGGACAGGAAGCCGTAGCCGGGGTGGATCGCCTGCGCGCCGGCGGCTTTCGCGACGGCGAGGATCCGCGCGCCGTCGAGGTAGCTCTCGCGCGGCGCCGGCGGGCCGATGCGGTACGCCTCGTCGCAGGCGGCGACGTGCAGCGCATCGGCGTCGGCGTCGGAGTAGACGGCGACGGTGGCGATGCCCAGCCGCCGCGCGCTCCTGGCGACTCGGCAGGCGATTTCGCCGCGATTGGCGATCAGGATCTTGTCGAACATGCGCGCAGGGGGGATCGTGGCGACGGCTCGCCGGTGACGGGGGGACCGGAGGCCGGACGCGGGCTCACGCCGAAGCCCTCGGCGGAGCGGCGGGAGGCGGCTGCCCGCCGGTGCCGGTGACGCGGTTGATCAGCGCCCTGACGAAGCGCCAGCACCTGCCGATCAGCCAGACCGTCAGGACGACGAGCACGACGACGACGACGATCGCCGCCACCGGGTGCTCGAACGCCAGCCACAGCACCGTGCCGACGGCGAGCTCCTCGCCGAACGACGCGGCCCAGTTCGATATCGGTTCCGGCGAGGTGTTGATCACCGCCCGGCTGCCGGATTTCGCGAAGTGGCTGCCGGCCGCGAGCGAGCCGCCGAGGATCGCCGCCGCCAGCGCCGCCGCGGTCGAGGCGTCGCCGAAGACGCTGGCGGCCAGCGCAGCACCGGCGGGAATGCGGATGAAGGTCTGCACGACGTCCCACAGCGAATCCACCCCCGGGATCTTGTCGGCGACGAACTCGACGGTGAACATCAGGCCCGACGCCACCAGCACCCATGGATGCGCGAGCGCGGTGAGGCCGCCGGGCAGCGGAATCCAGCCGAGGTAGCCCAGACCGCCGACGATGAACAGCACCGCGTACAGGCGCACGCCGCTCGCCCAGCCCAGCGCCGCGGCCAGCGCGACGAGCTGCAGCGTGTCGAAATGATCGAGGGCGGGCATCGGCGGAAATCGCGGGCAGGAGTCGTCCGGCGCCGCGGCTCAATCCTCGCGGAGCGCCGGCGGCACCCACGCGGCGGCGCGCTTGGCCAGGAATGCGGCCACGCCCTCGCGGCCTTCGTCCGACGCCCGAATCGCGGCGATGCGCTGCACGGTGTCGGCGATCACCGCCGCATCGATCGGGCGATGCGCGACCGCGCGGACCAGCAGCTTCGCCTCCCGCTGCGCCGCCGGTCCCGCGAGCAGCAGCGCACCGAGGAACTCGTTGATGCGGGCGTCCAGCTCGTCGGCCGGCACGATGTCGTGGAGGAGTCCGATCCGGTACGCCTCGGCCGCGGTGAAGCGCTCGGCGGTCAGGAAGTAGCGACGCGCCGCCCGCGCGCCGATCGCCTCGATCACGTACGGCGCGATGGTCGCGGGAATCAGCCCGAGCTTCGCCTCCGACAGCGCGAACGTCGCGTCTTGCGCGCCGACCGCGATGTCGCAGCAGGCGACCAGTCCGACGCCGCCGCCGAACGCGTTGCCGTGGACCCGGGCGATCGTCGGCTTGCCGAGATTGGCGAGCGTCGCGAGCAGCGTCGCCAGCGCCGCGGCATCGGCGAGATTCTCGGCGCGGCGGTAGCCCGCCATCCGGCGCATCCAGTTGAGGTCGCCCCCGGCACAGAAGCTGCGTCCGTCGCCCAGCAGCACGACGGCGCGAACGCCGTCGTCGGCATCGATCGCGCGCAGCAGCGCGGTGAGCTCGGCGATCAGCGTGTCGTCGAACGCGTTGTGCACCTCGGGCCGCGCCAGCGTCACCAGCGCGATGCCGTCGCGGATGTCGAGCGCGACGGTCGTCGTCGACAGCGGCGTGGCCGCAGTCCCGCGCCTGGCGGCGGAAGGCTTCGCCGCGGCCGGCCGGCCGGCCGCAACGCGCTTCTTCGCGGCCGCGGGCGGCTTCGTCGCGGGGGCGCCGCGTCCGCCCACCGTGGCGGGCTTCGCCTTGCCGCGCGTGGCCGTCTTGCGCGTGGAAGGGGTCGTCTTGCGTCTGGTCGCCATGGGTCTCACATCCGGAACACGCCGTAGGTCGTGGGTTCGGGGGCGCGGTTCTGCGCCGCCGAGATCGCGAGGCCGAGCACGCGGCGCGTGTCGGCAGGGTCGATGACGCCGTCGTCCCACAGCCGGGCGCTGGCGAAGTACGGATGGCCCTCGCGCTCGTACTGCGCCCGCACCGGCGCGCGGAACGCCGCCTCGTCCTCGGCGCTCCAGCTGCCGCCCTTGGCCTCGATGGCGTCGCGGCGCACCGTCGCGAGCACCGTCGCGGCCTGCTCGCCGCCCATCACGGAAATCCTCGCGTTGGGCCACATCCAGAGGAAGCGGGGGTTGAATGCGCGGCCGCACATGCCGTAGTTGCCCGCCCCGTAGCTGCCGCCGATGATCACCGTGAACTTCGGCACCTTCACGCAGGAGACGGCCATCACCATCTTCGCGCCATCCTTGGCGATGCCGCCGGCCTCGTACTTCTGCCCGACCATGAAGCCGGTGATGTTCTGCAGGAACACCAGCGGAATGCCGCGCTGGCCGCAGAGCTCGACGAAGTGGGCGCCCTTCTGCGCCGATTCGGAGTACAGCACGCCGTTGTTGGCGACCACGCCGACCGGATAGCCGTACAGCCGCGCGAACCCGGTCACCAGCGTCGCGCCGTAGCGGGCCTTGAACTCGTCGAACTCGCTGCCATCGACGATGCGGGCGATGACCTCGCGCACGTCGTAGGGCTTGCGGATGTCGGCGTTGATCACGCCGTAGAGCTCGTCGACCGGGAACTTCGGCGGCGCCGGCGGCGCGACGTCCAGCGCGACCGTCTTGCGGCGGTTCAGGTGACCGACGATGCCGCGCGCGATCGCGAGCGCGTGGTGGTCGTTCTGCGCGTAGTGGTCGGCGACGCCCGACACCCGCGTGTGCACGTCGGCGCCGCCCAGCGCCTCGGCGGTGACGATCTCCCCGGTGGCGGCCTTCACCAGCGGCGGTCCGGCGAGGAAGATCGTCCCCTGCTCGCGCACGATGATCGACTCGTCGGCCATCGCCGGCACGTACGCGCCGCCGGCGGTGCAGGAACCCATGACGACGGCGATCTGCGGGATTCCCTCCGCCGACATCGTCGCCTGGTTGTAGAAGATCCGGCCGAAGTGGTCGCGGTCGGGGAACACGTCGAACTGGTTGGGCAGGTTCGCGCCCCCCGAATCGACGAGGTAGATGCAAGGGACGCCGTTCTCGCGCGCGATGTCCTGCGCCCGCAGGTGCTTCTTCACCGTCAGCGGAAAGTAGGTGCCGCCCTTGACGGTGGCGTCGTTGCAGACGATCACGCATTCGCGACCGGCCACGCGGCCCATGCCGGTGATGATGCCGGCGGCGGCGATGGTGTCGTCGTACATGCCGTGCGCGGCGAGCGCCGAGAATTCGAGGAACGGGCTGCCCGGATCGAGCAGCGCGCGGATGCGGTCGCGCGGCAGCAGCTTGCCCCGGGCGACGTGCTTCGCGCACGCGGCGGCGCCCCCGCCCTGCTCGACCGTGGCGATCTTCGCGCGGAGGTCGGCGACGAGCGCGCTCATCGCCGCGCGGTTCTGCGCGAACGTCTCGCTGCGGGTGTCGAGCTTCGATTCGAGGGCGGGCATGGCGGTCGGTGGCGGGGCGTCAGCGCGCGCGGACGGGAGCGGAGGCGGCGGGCAGCGGGTGGCCGGGCATCAGGTCGTACGGATGGCGCCAGCCCGGCAGCGCGGCGAGCCGCGCCAGCCAGTCGCGGACGTTAGGATACCCGTTCCAGTCGACCCCGAGTTCGTCGGCGAAGTACAGGTAGCCGCAGCACGAGAGGTCGGCGATGGTGGTCCGGTCGCCGACGATCCACGCGCGTCCGGCGAGGTGGGCGTCGAGCACGCCCCACGCCGCCTGCGCGCGCTTGCCGAACTCGGCCACGACCGCCGGATCGGGATTCGGCGCAAAGGTCCGCATGAACCGGTACGTCGCCGTGTAGCTCGTCAGCTTGTGGTTGTCCCAGAACAGCCAGCGCAGGATCTCGCGGCGCTCGTCGTCGTCGCGGGCGCCGAAGCGCGCAAGCGTTCCGGCGAGGTAGTCGAGGATCACCCCGGACTGCGCCAGCCGTCGGCCGCCGTGCTCGAGCAGCGGTACCTCGCCCATCACGTTGACCGCGCGAAAGGCCGCGGTCCGGGTTTCGCCCCCGAAGAAGTCGACGAACCGGGGCGACCAGTCGGCGCCGGCGAGTTCGAGCGCCAGCGCCGCCTTGTACGCGTTGCCGGACTGGGCGAAGCACCAGAGCGTGTACTCGGCCACGGCTCAGCCTCCCGCGCGCGCGGGCGCGGCGAGCGGAGTCCACAGCTCGACCAGGTTGCCGGCGGGATCGCGCAGGTGCGCCACCCGCTGGCGCCACGCGGCCTGGTCGTGCGGCGTGCGCACGAACGCCACGCCGCGCGCCGCGAGCTTCGCGTGCATCCGGTCGACGTCGTCGACCCGAAGGCAGACGACGCCGGCGTCGCCGGCGCGCGGCGGCGAGCGCCCGACGACCGCGCCCATCGTCGCCTCGGCGCACAGCGCGAGCTTCGCCCCGGCGGTCGCGAACTCGGCGTAGATCCCGGGAACGTCGACGGCCAGCGCGAGATCGAGCATGTCGCGGTAGAACGCGACCGCGGCCGGGAGGTCGCCGACGACGAGGCGCAGGTGCGAGACGGCGAGCACGCGGCCGTCGCGCGGCGCGGTCGCCGCGAGCCTGCGTTCGAGCTGGTCGAAGCGGTCGAGCCCCCAGAAGGGCTCGCCGTCGACGACCATGAACGGCGAGCCGAACACGCCGCGCGCGATCGCCGCCTCGGTCTCCCGCTTCAACGCGTCCTTCCACACCGGGTCGTCGACGGCGGCACGCGCCGCCGCCGCGTCGACGCCGGCTTCGGCGGCCACCGCGACGGCGACGTCGACCGCCGAGATGTCGCGGTCGTCGACCCAGTAGGCGCGGAAGAGCGCCTGCGCGACGGGCACCGCGCGCGCAGGATCGGACGACTTCAGCCACAGCACGATGCGCGCCGCCGCCTGCGTCGGGATCGGGAACTTCGACGGCATGCGGAACCCGGAGATGCCGTGATGCCGCGCGCTGCGCTCGAAATCGAGCTTCGAGTACTCGCCCTTCAGCGGGATCGTCGTCAGCGGCGCGGTGCCCACGTGCTTGAACACGACGCCCAGCAGCATCGGCTTCCAGTCGACGCCGCGGCCGTGGCGCGCGGCGAGCGCGTCGATCCGCTGCGCGGCGAGGTAGCCGTAGGGCGAGCTGAAATCGAAGAAGAACTCCACCGGTGCGGGCATCGTCGTCCTCTCGTTCACGCCAGCAGCGCGCGGCCGATGACGAGCCGCTGGATCTCGCTGGTGCCTTCGTAGATCTGGCAGACCCGGACGTCGCGCCAGATGCGCTCGACCGGGAAGTCGTTGACGTAGCCGTAGCCGCCGTGGACCTGGATCGCCGCGGAGCAGACCCGTTCGGCCATCTCCGACGCAAACAGCTTGGCCATCGACGCCTCCTTGAGGCACGGCTGCCCGGCGTCGCGCAGCGCGGCGGCGTGCAGCACCAGCTGCCGCGCGGCCTCGACCTCGACCGCCATGTCGGCCAGCTTGAAATTGATGGCCTGGTGGTCGGCGAGCACCTTGCCGAAGCTCGTCCGCTCCTTCGCGTAGGCGAGCGCGGCCTCGAGCGCGGCGCGGGCCATCCCCACCGCCTGCGCGGCGATGCCGATGCGGCCGGCCTCGAGGTTCGACAGTGCGATCCGGTAACCCTCGCCTTCCGCGCCCAGCCGGTTGGCGGCGGGGACGCGGCAATCCTCGAACACGATCTGCGCGGTGTCGGACGCGCGCTGGCCGAGCTTGTCCTCGACGCGGGCGACGACGTAGCCGGGGGTCGCCGTGTCGACGATGAAGCCCGATATTCCCTTCTTGCCGGCGCCGCGGTCGGTGACCGCGAACACCACGGCGACGTCGGCGTGCTTCCCGGTGGTGATGAACTGCTTGACGCCGCTGAGGACGTAGTCGTCGCCGTCGCGGTCGGCGCGCGTCGTGATCGCGCCGGCGTCGGAGCCCACGTGCGGCTCGGTCAGGCAGAAGCAGCCCAGCGCCTCGCCGCGCGCCAGCGGAACCAGCCAGCGGGCCTTCTGCGCGTCGGTGCCGTAGGCGTTGATCGGTCCGCACACCACCGAGTTCTGCACGCTGACGATGGTGCTCGTCGCGCCGTCGCCGGCGGCGATTTCCTCGAGCGCCAGCGCGAGCGACACGTAGTCCATGCCGGCGCCGCCCCAGCGCTCGGGCACGACCATTCCCAGCGCGCCCAGCTCGCCCAGCGCCGCGAGTTCCTCGCGCGGAAAGTGGTGTTCGCGGTCCCAGCGCGCCGCGTGGGGCGCGAGCTGCTCCTGCGCGAACGCGCGCATGGTGTCGCGGATCAGGGTCTGTTCTTCGGTCAGCAGCATGGGAGGTCCGGGGTCGTCGGGCGCGGCGGCGCGGCGCCCGGGTTGGGTGGACGGATCGGCGGGTGGGCGCGCCGATGGGGCCGCCGGACGGGCCACGGACGGGCCCTCCGGCGGCCCCCCTGAGCGGCCGGCCGGCGGGCCGGCCGACGGGCGGCGACGCGGATCGCGCCGGTGCTCATCGCCGGTCGTCCGTGACGAGCTTGGCGGCGATGCCGGCGAATACCGCGGCCATCGCCCAGCGCTGCGCGGCCGCCCACGCCGGGCGCAGTGCGAGCCAGCGCGCGATGCCGGCCGCCGCGAGGATGAAGAGCCCGTCGCCGACCAGCGAGATGACGATCTGCGTCGCCCCCAGCGCCAGCGACTGCGCGAACACGCTGCCGCGGGCCGGGTCGACGAACTGCGGGAACAGCGCGATGTAGAACAGCGCCACCTTCGGGTTGAGGATGCTGGTGAAGAGTCCGATGCGGAACAGCCGTGCCGGCGGATCGGCGGGCAGCGGGCGCGGCGAGAAGACGCCGCCGCCGGCGCGCAGCGTGTCCCAGGCAAGGTAGACGAGGTACGCGGCGCCGGCCCAGCGCAGCGCGTCGTACGCGACGGGCACCGCGGCCAGCACCGCGGACAGCCCGGCCGCCGCCGCCACGATGTGGAACACGAAGCCCAGCGCGGTCCCGGCGAGCGAGACGAAGCCCGCGGCGCGGCCCTGGCACAGCGTGCGCGACACCAGGTAGAGCAGGTTCGGGCCGGGCGTGAGCACGAGCATCACGCTGGCGACGACGAACAGCAGCCAGGCGTCGAAGGCGGGCATGGTGGACGGTCGCGGTGCGTTGCGGGGTGCGATCGGAGACGGCCGCGCCCGGCGTCGTCCCGATCAGGCCAGCTCGACCGCGAGCGCCGTCGCTTCGCCGCCGCCGATGCACAGCGACGCCACGCCGCGCTTCAGCCCGCGCTTGCGCAGTGCCCCGAGGAGCGTCACGACGATCCGCGCGCCCGAGGCGCCGATCGGGTGACCCAGCGCGCAGGCCCCGCCGTGGACGTTGACGCGGTCGTGCGGCAGCGCGAGCTCCTTCATCGCCGCCATGGTCACGACGGCGAACGCCTCGTTGATCTCCCACAGGTCGACGTCGGCGACGGTCCAGCCGGTCCGCGCCAGCAGCTTGCGGATCGCGCCGATCGGCGCCGTCGTGAACAGGCCCGGTTCCTGCGCGTGCGTCGCGTGGCCGTGGATCACCGCGAGGGACTTGAGCCCGCGCTTCTCCGCCGTCGACCGCCGCATCAGCACCAGCGCCGCGGCGCCGTCCGAGATCGAGCTCGAGTTCGCCGCGGTGACGGTGCCGTCCTTGCGAAACGCGGGCTTCAGCAGCGGGATCTTTTCCGGCGCGGCCTTGGCCGGCTGCTCGTCCTTGTCGTGGACGACCTCCCCCTTGCGACCCGCCACCGTCACCGGTGCGATCTCCCAGGCGAAGCTGCCGTCGTTGTTGGCGGCGAGCGCGCGCGACAGCGACGCCAGCGCGAACTCGTCCTGCGCCGCGCGGGTGAACGCGAACGAGGTCGCGCATTCCTCGGCGAAGGTGCCCATCAGCCGGCCCTTGTCGTACGCGTCCTCGAGTCCGTCGAGGAACATGTGGTCGTAGACCGTCTGGTGCCCCATCCGGTAGCCGGTGCGGGCCTTCGGCATCAGGTACGGCGCGTTCGACATCGACTCCATGCCGCCGGCGACGATGACCTCGTCGGAGCCGGCCACCAGCGCGTCGTGCGCCAGCATCGTCGCCTCCATCGCCGAGCCGCACATCTTGTTGACGGTGGTGCAGCCGGTCGCCAGCGGCAGCCCGGCCTTCAGCGCCGCCTGCCGGGCCGGCGCCTGGCCCTGCCCCGCGGGCAGCACGCAGCCGAAGATCGTCTTGCCGACGTCGGCCGGCGCGACCCCGGCGCGCGCGACGGCAGCGCGGATCGCGACGGCGCCGAGTTCGCTGGCGGCGAGCGACGCGAAATCGCCCTGGAAGCCGCCCATCGGCGTGCGGGCGGCGCCGACGATGACGACCGGATCGTTTAGCATCGGGAACCTCACTTCGTTTCGTTGAAGAGTTCGCGGCCGATCAGCATCCGGCGGATCTCGCTGGTGCCGGCGCCGATCTCGTAGAGCTTGGCGTCGCGCCACAGGCGACCGGCCGGGTAGTCGTTGATGTAGCCGTTGCCGCCGAGGCACTGGATCGCCTCGCCGGCCATCCAGGTCGCCTTCTCCGACGCGTACAGGATCGCGCCGGCGGCGTCCTTGCGCGCCGCGCTGCCGCCGTGCCCGCGGTCGAGGGACTGGGCGACCGCGTAGACGTAGGACCGGCAGGCCTGCATCGTCGTGTACATGTCGGCGAGCTTGCCCTGCATCAGCTGGAACTCGCCGATCGGCTGGCCGAACTGGGTGCGCTCGTGGACGTAGGGCACGACGACGTCCATGCACGCCGCCATGATGCCCAGCGACCCGCCGGCGAGCACCGCGCGCTCGTAGTCGAGCCCGCTCATCAGGATGTTGACGCCGCGGCCCTCGGCGCCCATCACGTTCTCTGCCGGCACCGCGCAGTCCTCGAACACCAGCTCGCAGGTATTGGACCCGCGCATGCCCAGCTTGTCCAGCTTCGGTGCCGTCGTGAATCCCGGCATGCCCTTCTCGATCAGGAACGCCGTGATTCCGCGCGCGCCGGCCTGCGCGTCGGTCTTGGCGTAGACGACCAGCGTGTCGGCGTCCGGGCCGTTGGTGATCCACATCTTGCTGCCGTTGAGCAGCCAGCGTTCGCCGTCGCGGCGCGCGGTGAGGCGCATCGACACGACGTCGGAGCCGGCGCCGGGCTCGCTCATCGCCAGCGCGCCGACGTGCTCGCCCGAGATCAGCTTCGGCAGGTACCTGCGCTTCTGCTCCGGGCTCGCGTTGCGCTTGATCTGGTTGACGCAGAGGTTCGAGTGCGCGCCGTACGACAGGCCGACCGAGCCCGACGCCCGCGACACCTCCTCCATCGCGATCACGTGCGCGAGGTAGCCCATGCCGGCGCCGCCGTCCTCCTCGGGCACGGTGATGCCGAGGAGGCCGAGGTCGCCCATCTTGCGCCAGAGGTCGGCGGGGAACTGGTTGGTCCGGTCGATCTCGGCGGCGCGCGGTGCGATCTCGTCGGCGGCAAACTGCTGCACGGTCGCGCGCAGCATGTCCAGGGTCTCGCCGTGATGGAAGTCGATCGAGGGAACGTTCGGCATGGCGGTTCCGGTTCGTGGATCGTTGGCCTGGGGGACGCCGGCGGATTCAGGCGTCCGGCTGCCCGTGCATGACCATCAGGGTCTGCTGCATCAATGCGACCAGCGTGCGCCGGCCGCCCTCCTCGGCGTGCACCTCGCCGCGGACGATGCACAGCCGCCGGCCGGGCTTGACGACGAATCCTTCCGCGACCAGCCGTTCCCCCCGCGCCGGCGCGAGCAGGTTGAGCTTGAACTCGACCGAAAGCACCGAGCTGTCGGCGGGGAACAGCGTGAACCCCGCGTAGCCGCCCGCCGAATCGACGATCGCCGCGATGACGCCCGCGTGGACGTAGCCGTGCTGCTGGGCGACCTCCGGCCGCGGCGTGAGTTCGATCGCGCAGTAACCGGGCTCGACCGCCGCGAGACGCGCCCCGAGCGTGGCCATCGCCCCCTGCCGCACGAAGCTTGCGCGGACCCGCGCCTCCCAGTCCGGGCTCGGCGGGTCGAAGACGGGTGGAGCGGCGGTGGCGGGTAGCGGCATGGTCGCGGTGGTGGAGGACGTCCGGCGGGGAGCGCAGCCGGACCGCGGCGGTAACGCCCGTCGTCCGGGATTGCGCGTGGGTGCGCGATTGTGAATTCCGTTTACGTAAACGTCAACTTTTCAGGGGCCTCGCCCCGGGCTTCGGCCGCGTCACCCGGTCACTCGCCGCCCGCGCCGCCCGCGCCGGCCCCGGCAGGCGGGCGTGCGTCCTCGCCGCGCTTCAGCCGGCGCCGGCATTCGCGCTCCAGCGAGCCGATCTCGGCGAGGACCGCATCGATGTCCTCGCGCTGCTGCGCCAGCATCGCGCGCCGGTCGGACAGCATCTGCAGGAACTTCGCCAGCTGCGGCCGCTCGCTCCGGGTGGCCTCGTACAGGTCGAACAGCTCGCCGATCTCGGACAGCGACAGCCCGAGCCGCTTGCCGCGCAGGATCAGCTTGATTCGCGTTCGCTCGCGCTCGCCGTAGATGCGCGTGGTGCCCTTGCGACGCGGGGAGAGCAGGCCCTCGTCCTCGTAGAAGCGGATCGCGCGCGTGGTCAGCGCGAACTCCTGGGCCAGGTCGGAAATCGACCAGGTGGGTACGGCGCGGTCGGCAGGCGACGGCGCACGGACGGCGTTCGGGCGCGCGGGGGGCATCGGCGGGAACGGGGAATGGGGTGGCGCGATGATCTCCGGCTCACGATACCATAGCGATCCGCGGCGGGACGGACGGCCGGCGGCGCCAGCCGGCGCCGGCGGCATCCCTTGACTTCAGGCCCGAACCCGTCGATTATGTTGCGCTGCACAAAATATCCGCCGGCACGTACCGGACGGCTGCCGGCGGCAACCGCCGGCCCCTCAAGATGAACGCCTCGCTTCCCGCCGTGCTCGAGTTTCCCTTCACCGGCCCGCCGCCCCCGGGCGCGGCGACGGCGGTCGCCCCGGGCATCCTGTGGCTCCGCATGCCGCTGCCGTTCGCGCTGGACCACATCAATCTGTGGCTGGTCGAGGAATCCCGCGGCTGGACCCTCGTCGACTGCGGCTACGGCGACGCCCCGACGCGCGCGCTGTGGGAGCAGCACTTCGCCGCCACCCTCGGCGGCCGCCCGCTGACCCGGATCATCGCCACCCACTACCATCCGGACCATGCCGGCAACGCCGCCTGGCTCGCCGGACGATTCGGCTGCGGCGTCGCGATGACCAGCGCGGAGTACCTGACCGCGCACGCTATCGCCGGACAGACCTCGGGCTACGCGCTGGCCGACACCATCGCGCTGTTTGCGCGCCACGGGATGCACGCCGACCACCTGGCGGCACTCGACGGCCGCGGCAATGCGTACCGGCGCGGCGTCCCCGAGCTGCCATTCGCGTTCGAACGCATGCTCGATCGCGATGCGTTGACGCTCGGCGGCGCGTCATGGCGCGTGATCGAGGGCCATGGCCACTCGCCCGAGCACGCGTCGCTGCACTGCGCGGAGCGCGCCCTGCTGGTGTCCGGCGACATGCTGCTGCCCCGGATCACGACCAACGTCAGCGTCTGGCCGGCCGAGCCCGACGCGGATCCGCTGGGCCGCTTCCTCGACTCGCTCGCGGCGTTCGAGGCGCTGCCCGCCGACACGCTGGTGCTGCCGTCGCACGGGCTGCCTTTCCGCGGCATCGCCACCCGCGTCGGCCAGCTGCGCGACCACCATGCCGCGCGCCTCGACGAACTCGTCGCGGCGGTGGCCACGCTGGCGGCCGCCTCCGGCGCGCCCGTCAGCGCCGCCGACGTCGTGCCGGTGCTGTTCCGTCGCGAGCTCGACCTGCAGCAGCGGTTCTTCGCGATGGGCGAAGCGATCGCGCACCTCAACCACCTCTGGCGCACGCGGCGGCTCGACCGCCGCGCGGACGCCGACGGCGCGCTGCGTTTCGCGCCGGCCTGACCTCACCTTCGCCGACCCGCCCGAAAGAAGCCCATGGCCACCCCACCTGCCAAGACCGTCGCCCCCGAAACCCCCGCCGCGCCGTCCTACGACCCGGTCGCGCTGGCCGAATCGCTCGCCTCCGCCGCCGAGAAGAGCGCCAAGCTGATGGGCGACTTCGCCACGCGCCAGGCCGAGGCCGGCAAGTCGCTCGTCGCCGACGAACTCGGCATCGGCAAGGCCTTCATGGAACTCGCCTCGAAGATGATGGCGAACCCGTACCGGATGGCCGAATCGCAGATGAACCTGTGGTGGGACTACATGAGCCTCTGGCAGTCGTCGCTGCTCAAGATGATGGGCGCGACGGCCGAGCCGGTGGCCGAGCCCGCCAAGGGCGACAAGCGCTTCCGTCACGAGGATTGGGAAGAGCACTTCATGTTCGACTACGTGAAGCAGAGCTACCTCATCGCCGCGCGCTGGATGCACGGGGCGGTCGCCGGCGTCGAGGGACTCGACGACCAGACCAAGAAGAAGGTCGAGTTCTTCACCCGGCAGTACATCGACGCGATGGCGCCGTCCAATTTCGCGCTGACCAATCCCGAGGTGTTCCGCGAAACCGTCACCACCGGCGGGATGAACCTCGTCAACGGCCTGCACAACCTGCTCGACGACATCGAGCGCGGCAACGGCCAGGTCAAGATCTCGATGACCGACCCGAAGGCGTTCGAGCTCGGCGTCAACATCGCCACGACGCCGGGCAAGGTGGTGTTCCAGACCGAACTCGCGCAGCTGCTGCAGTACGAGCCGACGACGAAGAAGGTCTTCCAGCGGCCGCTGCTGATCATCCCCCCGTGGATCAACAAGTTCTACATCCTCGACCTGCGCGAGAAGAACTCGCTGATCAAGTGGGCGGTCGACCAGGGCTACACGGTGTTCGTCCTGTCGTGGGTCAATCCCGACGAGCGCCTCGCGCACATGGACTTCGTCGACTACATGCAGCAGGGCCCGCTGGCCGCGCTCGACGCCATCGAGAAGGCGACCGGCGAACGCGAGGTCACCGCACTCGGCTACTGCCTCGGCGGGACGCTGCTGGCCGCGGTGCTCGGGTACATGGCGGCGAAGAAGGACAAGCGGATCGCCGCCGCGGGCTTCATGACGTCGCTGGTCGACTTCACCGGCACCGGCGAGCTCGAGGTGTTCATCGACGAGGAGCAGGTCGCCTCGCTGGAAAAGAAGATGGAGAAGCGCGGCTACCTCGAAGGCAGCGAGATGGCCACGACGTTCAACATGCTGCGCGGCAACGACCTGATCTGGTCGTTCGTCATCAACAACTACCTGATGGGCCGGGCGCCGTTCCCGTTCGACCTGCTGCACTGGAACGCCGACGCCACCCGGATGCCGGCGACGATGCACAGCTTCTACCTGCGCAACATGTACATGAAGAACCTGCTGCGCGAGCCGGGCGGCATCACCCTCGACGGCGTGCCGATCGACCTCGGCAAGGTCGCGATCCCGACCTACTTCGTCTCGGCGATGGAGGATCACATCGCGCCGTGGAAGGCGACGTACTCGGGTCCGCAGCTCTTCCGCGGCAAGTCGCGCTTCGTGCTCTCGGGCTCCGGCCACATCGCCGGCATGATCAACCCGCCGGTCGCGAACAAGTACGGCTACTGGACCAACGACTCGCTGCCCGGGAACCCGGACGAGTGGCTTGCGGGCGCGCGCCAGCACGAGGGCTCGTGGTGGAACGACTGGCACGCATGGTTGTCCGACCTGTCGGGCCCGCAGGTGCCTGCGCGCGTTCCGGGCAAGGGCAAGCTCAAGGTGCTCGAGGCCGCGCCGGGCAGCTTCGTGCGCATGCGTTCCGACGCCAAGTGACGGACCGCAGCCCCGGACCGGCGCGTCCCGCGCGCGGGTTCGTCGGGGAGCCGGTGCGCGGCGGCGTCGCTATGGTCACGTGTCGTCCAGGTACCGAATCAGGGAGGTCCGCCATGTCTTCATTTCGCAAGCTCGCAGCATCCTTCGGCCTCGCCGCACTGGCGCTGGCCGCACCCACCGCGCCGGCGCTGGCGCAGAAGAGCTGCGCCGATTGCGGCGTCGTCCAGACCATCCGCTACGTCGAGAAGCAGGGCGAAGGCTCGGGACTCGGCGCGATCGCCGGCGGCGTCGTCGGCGGCGTGATCGGGCACCAGATCGGCAGCGGCCGCGGCAACACGCTGGCGACGATCGCGGGCGCCGGCGGCGGCGCCTACGCCGGTCACCAGATCGAGAAGAACCAGAAGAAGACCACGTACTGGTCGGTCGACATCCGGATGGACGGCGGCACGACGCGCACCTTCACCTACAGCGCCAAGCCCACGGTCAAGGAAGGCGAGCGGGTCAAGCTCGTCGACGGCGGCAAGCGCCTCGCGCTGCTCGCCAACTGACGCGGGGGGCGGCACCTGCCGCGCGTTCCGGCGACGCGCCGGAACTGCGGCAGAGCACCAACGAAAACGCCGGGTTCGCCCGGCGTTTCCTTTGGCAACCGGGGTTGGCAAACGAGGTTCGCAACCGAGGTCGGCGACCGCGGCTGGCGAGGCGCGCCCGGAGCCCAGGCGCGGAATTTCGCCCGTCTCAGCGGGCGCCCGGCCGGTCCGGAGCGATCCCGTCCTGCTTCGGGACGGGCTTGCCACCGCCGCGATCGCCGCCCGCCGGCGGAACGGCCGGCGCGACCTGCGGCGCGGCGCCATGGGGAACCGCGTGCGGCGCCACGGGAACCGCTGCCGGCGGGGCGACGGGTACCGGCACCGCCCGCGGTGCGACCGCCGGGGCGACGGACCTCGGCGCCGCCGGGAGGGCCGCCGGCGCGCCCTGCGGGGCGCCGCCGCCACGCTCCGGACGCAGGCCCGGGGCCCTCGGCGCCGGCTGCGCGCTGCCGCCGGGCACGGACGTCTGCGGGGGCGAAGCCGGTGCGGCCACCGCGCCGCTCGGCGCGCGCGGCGCCGGCTGCGGATCGTACCGGGCGGGCGGGGTGGCGCGCCAGACCGGCGCGGCAGCCGACCCGCCGGCAGCGGCCGGCGGAGTCCCCACGGCCCGGCCCGGCTGCGCGGGTGCGGCAGGGACGGCCACGGCGGCCGGAGGCGCGGCGCGCGGGGACGGGGTCGGCGAGGGGGTCAGGCTCGGGCTTGCGCCGCGTGCCGAGGCCGGCGGCGCGGCTGATCCTGGCGGGACCGCCGGCCGCGCGTCGCCTGGCGGCAACGCTGGCCGCGCCTCCCTTGGCGGCACCGCCGCCGGATGTCCCTGCGGCGCCGGCGCGATGGCGCCCGGCGCACTGCCGCCGGCCGCGCCACCCAACCCGGCAGGCGGTGCGCTGCCCCCCGCCCTGCCTGCGCCTGCGGCGCCCACGGGAACCGCCGGCGCGACCCCGAGCCTTCCGCCCGGACCCGCACCGACAGCGGGCTTTTCCCGAATGAAACGCTCGGCCGGCAGCGGTGCCGGTGCCGCGGACGCCGGCCGCGCGCCGGGCACCATGTGCGGCTTCACCGCGGGTGCCGCGGCGAGCACCGGCGGCGCCGACGCCGGATCGCGCGGCAGCGGCACCCGGTTCGCGGCGACGGGTTTGCGTTCGACCAGCGTCGCGCCGCCCACGGCGGTGACGGCGCCCGGGACCCCGTAATTCGCGTACCGCGTCGGCGGCGCGCGCGGACGCTCCGCGTGGCTGACGGCGTAGGGTCGGTTGTAGAGCGTCCAGCAGCGGCGGGAGCAGTTGTTCCACGACGGCAGGTACGGGTCGCCCCAGCCCAGCGGCACCCAGCCGAAGACCGGGGCACCGACACCGACCGACACGCTCCACCCGGCGCCGCCGTACCACCCGACGAGCGCGGGCGCCCAGACCGGCCGCGCGATGTAGCCGCCGGGGATCCAGCCCCAGCGGCTGCCGACGAACGCCCACCGGCCGTAATGGAACGGCGCGTAGCCCCACGGCGCGTCGTCGACCCAGGTCCAGCCCCAGCCCGGAAGCCACGACCAGCTGCCGTAGCGATACGGGGCCCAGTCGTCGGCGACCGTCGTCGGGAACCAGACCGCGCCGTAGGTGGCATCGGTGTTCCAGACGCCGTTGTCGTCGAGGTCGGCCCAGCCGACCATCTGCCGCGACACGTACGCCGCGCTGCGGCCCCGCTCGTAGTGACGGTCGCGGCTCGCGCTCCACGCGTCGAACATGTCCTGCGCCGCGCCGTTGCGGACGTCGCCGGTCGCGGACTCGCTTCCGGTCACCGTCGCCGTCTGGCCCGGCAGCACCTGCTGGCTGCCCGAGGGCAGCCAGACGTTCGCCTCGCCCTCGCGGACGACGAGCTGCGTCGCCTGGCGGTCGGGATTGACGTCGATCCGGTAGAGCCCTGGCCGCAGCAGCTGGATCTGCGCGTTCGGCGTATCGACGCGCGCCGCCTCGCCGCCGTCGAGGATGCGGACGCGGACGATCAGGCGGCCCTGCGCGAGGAACAGCGCGAGCTGCGTGTCGTCGAGGCGGGCCACGTGGAGGTTGGTGTCCCCGGCCAGCCGGAACTGGCCGCCGCCGTAATCGACCTCGCTGCGGCCTTCCGCGGACACCCAGAGGTTGTCGCCGGTGGTGATCGTCGTGTTGAGGCCGATGCCCGTCCAGTCGGTCGCGCGTTCCCGTGCCGACAGGAAGAGTTCGCCGGCGAGATCGGCAACGCGGCCGACGCGGCCCGGCAGGTCGGCGTCCTGGACCGAATCCTGCGCCGATGCAGGCGCAGGCAGAAGAAGGACGACCAGGGCGGCCAGGAACGCCGCCACGGACGCGACCAGCGACCGCGGCGCGGATCGCGCTCCCGCACGGCGATCCGGGTGACAGGAACGGCGCCCTGGCTGGGCCGGGTCGGGGCCATGCCCCGTGGTCAGGTCGGTCATCGTGATTTCCTCGCGTCTGCCGTCCAGAACGGGCGGGCGCCCGGCGCCGTTGACCGCACCGTGGACGCGCCGGCGGAACGGTACTTTTGGATTAGAATGCACTCCGGCAAGCCACTGTTCGACGCGCCACCGTCCATCCGAATGCGCTCCGCCCACGGAGCCCGTCCATCCCGAGGAGAAACTCCATGCCCAAGTTCCGTTCGACGCTGCTCGCCGCCGCGCTGGCGACCGCGTTTGTCTCCGGCCCCGCCGCGGCACAGTTCAGCAACATGTACTTCTTCGGCGACAGCGCGACCGACGCCGGTTCGTACAAGCCGGTCCTGCCCCCGGGCACCGGCCGCTTCACGACCAATCCGGGCGAAGTGTGGGCTCAGATGCTCGGCAGCCACTACGGGTTCTCGATCACGCCGGCGAACCAGGGCGGCACCGACTACGCGCAGGGCGGCGCGCGCGTCACGCAGACGCCGGGCTATCCGCCGCAGGCGCCGACGGGCGGCGCGGTACCGGTCGCGACGCAGGTGTCGCAGGCCGTCGCCAAGGGTATCGACGGCAACGCCTTCTACGCCGTCCAGGGCGGCTACAACGACCTCTTCACCGCGTTCGCCCAGCTGCAGGCCGGCCAGATCACGTCGGCGCAGCTGCAGGCCAACGTCGCGCTCGCCGCCACGCAGCTTGCCCAGCAGGTCGGCACGCTGAAGGCGAACGGCGCGAACTACATCTTCGTCATGAATCTCTACGACACCGGCAAGTCGCCCGACGGCGCCGCCGGCGGTCCGGTCCTCGCGGGCCAGATTTCCGCGCGTCACCGGTCTCTACAACAGCACGCTCAACGCCGCGCTCAACCAGGTCGGCGGCAACGTGATTCGCTTCAACGCGGCGGCGATCGTCAACGAGATTCTCTCCAACCCCGCAGCCTACGGCCTCACGAACACGACGACGCGCGCCTGCGGCGCGACACCGTCGCTGCTGTGCACGCCGGCCAACCTCGTCGCGTCCAATGCTGCGACCACCTACCTCTTCGCCGACGGCGTGCACCCGACCACCGCCGGACACGCCATCCTCGCGCAAGCCGTCGCGTCGATGATCGAAGGCCCGATGCAGATGGTGGCGCTGGGCGAGGCCCCGCTCGCGGTCGAGCAGGCCAACTTCCGCGCGCTGGACGACCGGATGTGGTCGAACGTCAACAGCGCGCCGACCAACAAGAAGTTCAACGCCTGGGCCGCGTACGACTACGGCACCAACGACATCGAGGGCACCGGGCTGTCCGGCAGCGCCGACCTCAACACCCTCACGGTCGGTGGCGACGTGCGGATGTCGGACAGCATGGTGATCGGCATGGCGGCCGGCTACACCGAGAACAAGAGCGACTTCGACAACGGCACCGGCGACTTCAAGCTGACCGAGACGACCGGCTCGGTCTACGCCGGCTACGGCACCGGACCCTGGTACGTCGGGCTGTCGATGCTGGTCGGCGACCTCGACTACGACGTCAAGCGCAACATCACGCTCGGCGCCGGCACCCGCACCGAGTCCGGCGGCACCGGCGGCTGGACGTACGCGCTGCGGCTGCTCGGCGGCTACTGGTTCAACACGTCTTCGGGGCTGGTGCACGGACCGTTCGCCAAGGTCGCCTACCAGGACATCATCGTCCGCGCGTTCAGCGAAACGGGCTCGAGCTCGACGGGGCTGCGATACAACCAGCAGGAGCGCGAGTCGCTGCAGACCAGCCTCGGCTGGCAGGTGGCGGGCAAGATCGGGCAGGTGCGTCCCTGGGCGCGCGTGACCTGGGAGTACGACTCGATGGCGGACCAGCGCAGCGTGGAGGCGAGCTCGCTCACGCTGGGCGGCACCTACACCGTCCCCGGATTCACGCCTGACGACAACTGGATCCAGTACCAGGTCGGCGCGGCGATGGACTTCGGCGGCGTCACCGGATTCATCTCGGGTTCGGGCACCGGCAGCAAGAACGACGGCGACGGCTACGGCGTCACCGTCGGGCTGCGCGTGCCCCTGTAATCGAAATCGAAGCCGCAGTGCCAGCGAGGCCGCCCACGAGGCGGCCTCGCTGTTTCCGGGAGTCATCTTTCAGCCGGCCGCGAGCGAGCGCCGCAGCGACGCCAGGTAGCGCAGCCCCGCAATCGCGCGCGGTCCGTACCACGACGTCATCTCGCCGTCGACCAGGTGGGCCGGGCGGCCGCGTGCCTCCGCCAGCGCCCGCGCGTCGCCGGCGCGAAACGCGTACGGCTCCGACGACACGAGGATGCGCGCGGCGTCGCGCCACGCCGGGTCGTCGTCGGCGACCTCCGGATAGCGGCGGTCCGCGGACGCCGGCACCACGTCCCAGCCGGCGCGCGCCAGCGTCGCGCCGACGTAGGTGCCGCGGGTGACGGTCATCCAGGGCTTGCGCCAGATCAGGTAGAGCACCGGCTCGCGCGGCAGCGACGCGACGGCGGCGTCGAGGTCGGCGAGTCCGGCGTCGAAGTCGGCGATCAGGCGGTCGGCGACGCGCGCGCGACCGAATATGGCGCCGAAGAGGCGGAACAGGCGCCGGTTGTCCAGCGGCCCGAGCGGATGCGTGACGATCACCTGCGGCACGAACGCGCGCGCGGCGTCGACGAGGTCGCGGCGGTTCTCGTCGACGTTGACGACGAGATGCGTCGGCGCGGTCGCCGCCAGCGCGGCGAGGTCGACGTCCTTGGTGCCGCCCACCTTCGGCACCGCGCGGACCGCGTCGCGCGGATGCACGCAGAAGCCGGTGCGCGCGACGACCCGCTCGCCGAGGCCCAGCGCGAACAGCAGCTCGGTCAGGCTCGGCACCAGGCACGCGATGCGTGGCCTGGCGCCCGCGACGGCGTGCTCGACGCCCGCCCAGTCGATGCGCGCGACCGGGTCGTCGGTGCGGCCGCCGCAATCGCTCCGGTCGCTCCGGTCGCTCCGGCCGTTGCGGTCCCCGGAGTCGCCTGGATCGATCACGTGGGCTGCCGCGGCTTCCGCGGTGCGCGCGCGAACGCGGCGTCGTACAGGGGCCGCGGCAACCAGCGCAGGAGGCGCCCGACGACGGCCATCGGCCAGGGCAGCACGTAGAACCGCCGGCGCGCCGCGACCGCGCGCGCGATCAGGCGGGCCGCTCGGTCGGCATCGAGCAGGAACGGCATCCGGTACGGGTTCTTCGCCGTCATCGGCGTCGCGATGTAGCCGGGGCAGACGGTGACGACGGCGACGCCGCTGTCGCGCAGCTCGACCCGCAGGCTCTCGAGATAGGCGATCGCCGCCGCCTTCGACGCCGAGTACGCGCCGGAGCCCGGCAGGCCGCGGAAACCGGCGACGCTGGCGATACCGACCAGCGCACCGCGCCGCGCCGCACACATCGGCGCGACGAAGGGCTGGAACGTGTGGACGAGGCCGAGCACGTTGGTGTCGAAGACCGCGCGGAACGCCGGCAGGTCGGCGGCGTGCTCGGTCAGCGTGCCGCGCGAAACGCCGGCGTTGGCGTAGACGACGTCGGGCGCGCCGAAACGGGTGACGAAGTCGGCGCCGGCGCTCGCCAGTGCCGCGGCATCGCGCACGTCGCCCGCCCAGATGGCGACGCGGCCGGCTGGCAGCGTCGCGGCGAGCGCCGCAAGCTCGGGCTCCCGGCGCGCGAACAGCCCGACGCTGGCGCCCGCCGCCGCGTAGTGGCGTGCCAGCGCCGCGCCGATCCCGCTGTTCGCGCCGGTGATGAAGACGTTCACGCGCGAACCGGGCGGCGAACCGGCGCCGGCACCGCGACGGTCAGGACTTGGGCCGTTCGGCGCGCGCCTTCGCGATCAGCTCGTTGATCGCGGCGGGCATCGCCGCGTGCGTGCCGACCTTGTCGGAGGCCGTCGTGAACTTGCCGTCGACGATGACCATCGGCACCGACTGCACGTTGTAGGCCTGCGCCAGCTGCTTCGCCCGGTTGACCTTGCCGTTGATCGCGAACGACGTGTACATCTCCTCGACCTTCTTGCGGTCCAGTCCGCGCGACGCGGCCCAGTCGAAGAACGTCTTCTCGTTCCACAGCGGCATGCCGCTCTTGTGGACCGCGACGAAGACTTCCGGCGTCATGCGGTCGTCGACGCCGAGCGCCTCGAGCGTGAAGAACACCTTGGCGAGCCCGATCCAGCGGTCCTGGAACATCACCGGCACGCGACGGAAGGCGACGTCGGCGGGCAGCGTCTTCTGCCACGCCTGCAGCTCCGGGTCGAGGTCGGCGCAATGCGGGCAGCCGTACGAAAAGAACTCGATGACCTCGATCTTCTTGCCGGTCTCGACCGGCTGCGGGCTCTTCAGGCGAAAGTAGTTCTTTCCTTCCTGCAGGCCCTGCGCACCGGCACCGGGGGCCAGCAGGCCGGTGGCGACGGCAAGCAGGACACCGGCGAAGGCGCGGCGGGTCAGCAAGCTCGGCGTGGACATCGTTGGATTCTCCGTTGGGGACGCGAAGGCGCCCGGATGGTGATCAATAACGTTCGTTGGTCACGCGCGGCCGACCGGAGTTCCCGCCGGGTCGACCGGCGGCCCTCACTGGCGGATCACCGCGACGTCGAAGCCGCGCTTGCCGAGCTCGGCCCGGGTGCGCGAAAGCTCGTCGGTATTGTCGTAGGGGCCGAGGCGCACGCGGTACCGGGTCCCCTTGTCGGGGATGTCGGCCTTCTGCACCGCCGCTTCCCATCCCGCCAGCGCGAGCCGCGCCCTGAGGTTCTCGGCGTCCGCCTCGCCGGCGAACGAACCCGCCTGCAGCCAGAACCGCTCCCCGGGCTTCGCCGCCGGCGGCACCGGCTCGGGCGGCCGGGTCGTCGCGCGCTCGTCGGCCTTGGCGATCGTTTTGTCGGGTTCCTTCGTCGTCGCGTCGCGGCCGGAAGGTTCGCGGCCCGGCTCCTTCGCCCGCTCCAGCGTCGCCCGGTCCGCCGATTTTTCCGCCGCCTTCGACTGCGGCTTCGCCTCTTCGGCGCCGGGCAGGATCTTGTAGAAGTCGAACCGCGGCTTGTCGGGCGTCGCCGGTTCGGCCTTCGCGCTCCGCGCCGGCTCCCGCCCGCCTTCGCGCGGCGACTCCTTCGCCGTCGAAGGCTGGTAGGGATTGCCGGATTTCATCAGGTACCAGGCGGCGCCTGCGGCGATGGCGAGGCCGACGATGACGCCGACGAAGAGTCCGATCAGCGTACCGCCGAGCGCACCCTTGCGCCGGGCGCGCGGACGCGCATTGGCGGCGACCGGTCGGGAGGAAGTCGGGCGGGAGGTCATGGTGGGAGCGTGGCGTTCGCCGTGGGTCACATCTGCTCGGGCGCGGCGATACCGAGCACCGCGAGGCCGTTGCGCAGGACCTGGCCGGCCGCCACGGCGAGCGCGAGGCGCGCCCGCTGCACCGGCGCGTCGTCGATCAGGAAGCGCTCGGCATTATAGTAACTGTGGAAATCGCCGGCCAGGTCCTTCAGGTACACGGCGATCTGGTGCGGCGCGAGGTCCTGCGCGGCCGCCGCAAGTTCGTGCGGAAAGTCGGCCATCCTGCGCATCAGCGCGTCTTCGTAGCTCGAACCGAGCGGCGAGAGATCGGCGTCGGCGAACGCCTCCGCGGCGGTCGCCAGCGGAATGCCGGCCTGCCTGAGCACCGACGCGACACGGGCGTGCGCGTACTGCACGTAGTACACGGGATTCTCCTCGGACTGCGCGCGGGCGAGATCGAGGTCGAAGGTGAACTCGGTATCGGCCTTGCGCGAAACCAGGAAGAAGCGCACGGCGTCGCGGCCGACGTCGTCGATGAGGTCGCGCACCGTGACGTAGCTGCCGGCGCGCTTGGAGATCCTGACCTCCTCGCCGCCCTTCATCACCGTCACCATCTTGTGCAGCACGTAATCGGGATAGCCGGGGGTGATGCCGAGGCCTGCCGCCTGCAGCCCCGCGCGCACCCGGGTGACGGTGCTGTGGTGGTCGGAACCCTGCACGTTGACGACCTTCCGGAAGCCGCGTTCCCATTTGGTGATGTGGTACGCGACGTCGGGCACGAAATACGTGTAGCCGCCGTCGGATTTCCGCATCACGCGGTCCTTGTCGTCGCCGAACGCGGTGGTCCTGAGCCACAGCGCGCCCTCGTGCTCGTAGGTCATGCCGGACGCGCGCAGCCGTTCGACGGTCGCTTCGACGCGGCCGTCGGCGTAGAGCGAGCTCTCGAGGTAGAAGTTGTCGAAGCGCACGCCGAAGGCGTCGAGGTCGCGATCCTGCTCGCGGCGAAGCGCGGCGACGGCAAAGCGGCGGATCGACTCGATGTCGGACAGGTCGTGGCCTACCTCGTCGAGAAAGGCGCGCGCGATCTCGCGGATGTACTCGCCGTGGTAGCCGTCCTCGGGAAACGTCGTCGTTTCCCCGAGCAGCTCGCGCGCACGCGCGCGCACCGAGATCGCCAGATTCTGGATCTGCTGGCCCGCATCGTTGTAGTAGAACTCCCGCGTCACCTTCGCGCCCTGCCACTCGAGCAGCGTCGCGAGCGAATCGCCCAGCGCCGCCTGGCGCCCGTGGCCGACATGGAGCGGCCCGGTGGGGTTCGCCGACACGAATTCGACCATCACCGACTCGCCGTGCCGCGCGTCGCTGCGGCCGAAGACGCCGCGTCGCGAGAGCACGGTGGCGACGACCGCCCGCCGCGCCGCCGGCGTGAGGAAGACGTTGATGAATCCGGCGCCCGCGATCTCCGTCTTCGCGACGAGGTCCGACGGTGGGAGCGCGGCGATCAGCGCCTGCGCGAACTCGCGCGGATTGCGCCCGAGGGCCTTCGCGTGCTGGAGCGCGACGTTGGTCGCGTAGTCACCGTGCGCCGCCTGCTTGGGACGATCCAGCGCGACCGGACCGGCGCGGTCCGGAGCAACGGCGGCCAGCCCGGCGGCGAGCCAGGTTTCGAGGCGGGACTTGGGATCGGCGACTGACATGGGCATGGGCGGACGCGCGCGGGGTTTCGACGAAGCATGGCCTGCCCGCGCGCAATCGTGAATTATAGCCTGCGCCACTGCATCGCTCCGGACACGACGCTCACAGGAAGCCCATCGGATCGACGTCGAGCGACCAGCGCACGCTGCGGCCCGGCAGCGCCGCGACGGCTTCGTGCCACGACGGCAGGAACCGCTGCAGCGGGGCCCGGGTGCCGGCGCGCACCAGCACGTGCCCGCGCTCCATTCCCGCCCGGCGCGCGAGGCCGGCCGGCGCCGGCGCGAACACCTCGAGGTCCCCGGCCCCGGACGCCAGCGCCGTCCCTGCCGCGTGCGCCTTGGCGAGGAAGGCATCGACCGTGGCCCGCGCCGGCGCCTCGGCGGCGAGCAGCGCGAGATGCGCGAACGGCGGCAGCCCGGCCACGCGTCGTTCCGCCAGCAGCGCCGCCGCCAGCGCGTCGTAGTCGTGCGTGGCGAGCGCGCGGTAGAGCGGGTGCGCCGGGAAGTCGGTCTGCACGATGACCTCGCCCGGCAGCTGCGCCCGGCCGGAGCGGCCGGCGACCTGGAACAGCAGCGCGCCCAGTCGCTCGGTCGCGCGAAAGTCCGCGCTGTACAGCGCGTTGTCGGCCCCGAGCACGCCGACCAGCGTGAGCCGCGGGAAATCGTGCCCCTTCGCCAGCATCTGGGTACCGACGAGGATGTCGAGTTCCCCCGCGTGGATCCGCGCCAGCGCGCCTTCGAACGCATGCCGTCGTGCCGTGCTGTCGCGGTCGATGCGGGCGATGCGGGCATCGGGAAACCGCGCCGCCAGTGCGCGCTCGAGGCGCTGCGTGCCGTGCCCGAGCGGAAGCAGGTCCACGTTGCCGCAATCCGGACACGCGCGTGGCAGGCGGCGCGCATGGCCGCAGTGGTGGCAGCGCAGCATCCCCTCGTCGCGATGTACGACGACCCGCGCGCTGCAGCGCGGGCAGCCGGCCTGCCAGCCGCAGGCCGCGCACAGCAACGACGGTGCGAAGCCGCGGCGGTTGACGAAGACCAGCGACTGCTCGCCGCGGGCAAGTCGCGTCTCGATCGCCGCCACCAGCGCCGGGGCCAGCCCCTCGTGTCTCGCCGCCTCGACGGCGGGGACGAATTCGATCCTGGGCAGGCCCGCACCGACGACCGCACGCGCCGGCAGGTCGAGGCGCCGGTAGCGCTGCCGCGACGCGTGCTCGACGGATTCCAGCGACGGCGTCGCCGAGCCCAGCACCACCGGCACCGCGCGCTGCCGCGAACGCCACACGGCCACGTCGCGCGCGTGATAGCGGACACCGTCCTGCTGCTTGTACGAGGGATCGTGTTCCTCGTCGACGATCACCAGGGCAAGGCGCGGCAGCGGCGCGAACACCGCAAGCCGCGTGCCGACGACGAGATCGGCGTCTCCGGTCGCCGCGGCAAGCCAGTGCCGTCGGCGTTCTCCCGCGGCAAGGCCGCTGTGCAGCGAGACCATCCGTCCCACGGGCAGCGCGGCGGCGATGCGCTGCTCGAGTTGCGGCGTCAGGTTGATCTCGGGCACCAGCAGCAGCACCTGGCCGCCCCGCGCGATGGCTTCGCCGGCCGCCGCGAGGTAGACGTCGGTCTTCCCGCTGCCGGTGACGCCGGCCAGCAGGAACGGCGCATAGGCGCCGAAGGCGGCGGTGATCGCCAGGCAGGCCGACCGCTGCGCTTCGTTTTGCGCAATCGGGGGCGTCGGAGCGTCGGCCGGCAGCGCCACCGGAGCGCGCCGCGCACGGCGCGTCGTCGGGTCGCGCGCGCCCAGCGGAGGCAGCATCTGCGCCAGGACGAGGCCGATCGGCTCGACGTAGTAGCCGGCGACGAACGCGGCGAGCGCGAGCAGATCGGCGGGCAGAGCGGGCACCCCCTCGACCAGCGATTCCAGCGGCTGCAGCTTCGCCGGATCGACGGTGGAATCCTCGGCGATCGCCAGCACCACGCCCACCAGCGCGCGTCGCGCCAGGCGCACGCGCACCAGCGTGCCGGCCGTGACCGGCAAGCCGTCGGGAATCCAGTAATCGAACGTCGCCGCCGCGGCCAGCGGCAACGCGACGCGGGCGATGGTCATCGAATCAGGGTGCGACACCGCGCAAGTTGTAGTGTTCGAAATCTTCAGACTTGATCGGAAGTACTCGCCGCAAGTAATTGTTTTTCAGGGAATCGGGAAATAACGCACAAGCGCTGTGGATAACTTTGTGCGTAAGTGATCGCTCGCGCGGGAAGCCCGCGGCCACCGTCGCGGCAATGCCGGAGAATCCCCAGGCGACCGGCAAAAAAATTCTTTCTATTTCATGGGGTTGCAAAATCGCCGCCCTTGGCCTTCAAGGAGCCGCGGTTATCCGGAGCCCTTGACATCCGCGTGTGCATAAGTACGCCCCGGAGAATCGGGTCTGCGCCATTTGTCAAGTACCGGCGTCAGGAAAACGCCAAAGTCGCAAAGTCGCTCAGCCGGCCGCCGCCGCGCGCATTGCCCGCGATTCCCGATGCACGGCTTCGACCAGGACCGCGACGTGCTCGGGCGGAGTCTGCTGCACGATGCCATGGCCCAGATTGAAGATGTGCCCCGGGGCCGGGCCCGCGGCGCGGACGATCGCGGTCGCCTCCCGCTCGATCGTGGCCGGATCGGTCAGCAGCACCAGCGGGTCCAGGTTGCCCTGCAGCGCCACGCGGTCGCCGACCCGGCGGCGGGCATCGGCGATGTCGACCGTCCAGTCGAGGCCCACGCCCGATGCGCCCGATTGCGCGATCTCGTCGAGCCAGCCGCCGCCCCCCTTGGTGAAGACGATCGTCGGCACGCGCCGGCCGTCGGGGGCCGGCGCCAGCGCTGCCAGCACGGCTCGCATCGACGCGAGCGAAAACCGGCGGTACGCCGCCGCCGACAGCATGCCCCCCCAGGTGTCGAAGATCATCACCGCATCGGCGCCGGCAGCGATCTGCTCGTTCAGGTACGCCGCGGTCGCCTGCGCATTGATGTCCACGATCCGCGCCAGCAGGTCCGGGCGCCCGTACGCCATCCGGCGCACGGTGGCAAAGTCGTCACTGCCGCCGCCCTCGATCATGTAGCAGGCCAGCGTGAACGGACTGCCGGCGAAGCCGATCAGCGGAACGCGGCCGGCCAGCGCGGACTTGATCTCGCGCACCGCGTCGAACACGTAGGAGAGCGAGGCCATGTCCGGCACGGCGAGCGCCGCGACCGCGGCCTCGTCGCGAACCGTGCGCGCGAAGCGCGGCCCCTCGCCGGCGGCGAAATCGAGGCCGAGTCCCATGGCGTCGGGAACGGTGAGGATGTCCGAGAACAGGATCGCGGCGTCGAGCGGGTACCGGTCGAGCGGCTGCAGCGTGACCTCGCAGGCGAACGCGGGGTTCTTCGCGAGGGCCAGGAAGCTGCCAGCGCGCGATCGCGTCGCGTTGTACTCGGGCAGGTAGCGTCCGGCCTGCCGCATCAGCCAGACGGGGGTGTAGGGCGTGGGCTCGCGGTCGAGCGCGCGCAGGAACGTGTCGTTGGCCAGGGGCATCGGGAAGTCCGCTCGGGAAGGTCAGGAAATGGGGGCCGCGCAAAACGCGCGCGGCGCGGGATCGCCGCGCCGCGCGAGCGGGAAGCCGGTGGCGTCAGCGCGGCAGCTCGCTCGCGCCCATCAGGAACTCGTCGACCGCCCGCGCACATTGGCGGCCTTCGCGGATCGCCCACACCACCAGCGACTGCCCGCGACGCATGTCGCCGGCGGCGAACACCTTCGCCACCGACGTCCGGTAATCGTCGGTGTTGGCCTTCACGTTGCTGCGCGGGTCGCGCTCGACGCCGAACTGCTCGAGCAGACCGCCCGGCGCGGGACCGACGAAGCCCATCGCCAGCAGCACCAGGTCCGCCTTCAGCTCGAACTCGCTGCCGGCCACCTCGACCATCTTCGTCTGGCCGTCGGCACCCTTCTGCCATTCGACCCGCACCGCGATCAGCTTCTCGACCTTGCCGTCGCGGCCCTCGAAGCGCTTGGTGGCCACCGCCCAGTCGCGGGCACAGCCTTCCTCGTGCGAGGACGAGGTGCGCAGCCGGACCGGCCAGTACGGCCACACCATCGGCTTGTTCTCGGTCTCGGGGGGCTGCGGCAGCAGCTCGAACTGGGTGACCGACTTCGCGCCGTGCCGGTTCGACGTGCCGACGCAGTCGGAGCCGGTATCGCCGCCCCCGATCACGACGACGTGCTTGCCGGTCGCGCGGATCTGCGACGCCAGCGCGTCGCCCGCGACGACCTTGTTCTGCTGCGGCAGGAACTCCATCGCGAAGTGCACGCCGGCGAGATCGCGGCCGGGCACCGGCAGGTCGCGTGGCTGCTCGGCGCCGCCGGACAGGACGACCGCGTCGAAGCCGGCCAGGAGTTCCTGCGCCGGCACGTTGCCCCCGATGTTCGAGTTGGGCCGGAACTCGACGCCTTCGAGCGACATCTGCGCCATCCGCCGGTCGATGAGCTGCTTCTCCATCTTGAAATCCGGAATGCCGTAGCGCAGCAGTCCGCCGATGCGATCGGCCTTCTCGAACACGACGACGTCGTGCCCGGCGCGGGCGAGCTGCTGGGCGCAGGCGAGCCCCGCCGGACCGGACCCGACGACGGCGACGCGGCGACCGGTCTTCGCCGCCGGCGGCAGCGGCACGACCCAGCCCTCGTCCCAGCCCTTGTCGATGATGAAATGCTCGATCGACTTGATTCCGACGGCGTCGTCGTTGATGTTGAGCGTGCACGCGGCCTCGCACGGCGCGGGACAGATTCGGCCGGTGAACTCGGGGAAATTGTTGGTCGAGTGCAGCACGTCGAGCGCCTCTTTCCACTGGCGCCGATAGACGAGGTCATTCCAGTCCGGGATGACGTTGTTGACCGGGCAGCCGCTCTGGCAGAACGGGATGCCGCAGTCCATGCAGCGCGCACCCTGCTTCGACGCCGCGTCGTCGTCCAGCGCGAGAACGAACTCGCGATAGTTCTTCACGCGCTCGGCAACCGGCAGCGCCACTTCGGACAGGCGCTGCAGTTCCATGAAGCCGGTGATCTTGCCCATCGTTGATCTCGTTCTCGTTGCGGTGCGTTGACGGTCGCGGCGATCAGGCGGCGGCACGCTGGCGCGGGGTTGCGGCCGGCTTGGCCGCGGCCCTGGCGTGCATCTCGCCCAGCGCCCGCCGGTACTCGTGCGGGAAGACCTTGACGAACTTCGCGCGCGCCGACTCCCAGTCGTCCAGTATCGAGAGCGCACGGGTGCTGCCCGTGAAGCGCAGGTGGCGCTCGATCAGGTCGCGCAGCAGCGCCTCGTCGGACCTTCCCGCGTGCCGCTGGCGGCCCTTGCCCGCGGCGGCGAGCTCCTTCTCGGCCTTCGCCTGCTCGGCCTCGGGCAGCACCGGCTCCAGCGCGACCATCGACGCGTTGCAGCGCGACGCGAAGGACCCGTCGTCGTCGTACACGAAGGCGTGGCCGCCGCTCATGCCGGCGGCGAAATTGCGGCCGGTCCGGCCGAGCACGACCACGGTGCCTCCCGTCATGTACTCGCAGCCATGGTCGCCCGTCCCCTCGACGACGGCGGACGCCCCCGAGTTGCGGACGCAGAAGCGCTCGCCGGCGACGCCGCGGAAGTACGCCTCGCCCTCGATCGCGCCGTACATCACCGTGTTGCCGATGACGATGTTCTCCTCGGGCTTCGCCGGGCAGGTCGGGTCCGGGTAGACGACGATGCGCCCACCCGACATTCCCTTGCCCACGTAGTCGTTGGTCGCGCCCTGCAGTTCGAACGTGACGCCGCGGGCGAGGAACGCGCCGAAGCTCTGGCCGGCGATCCCGTCGAACGCGACGTGGATCGTGTCGTCGGCGAGGCCTTCGTGGCCGTAGCGGCGCGCGACCTCGCCGGAGAGCATGGCGCCGACCGAGCGGTGCGCGTTGCGGATCTTGAACGTGAGACGCACCGGCTGCTGCTTCTCCAGCGCCGGACCGGCGCCGGCGAGCAGCTGGTGGTCGAGCGCCCGCGCGAGGCCGTGGTCCTGCGACTCGCACTGGTGCCGCGCCACTTCGGCCGGCATCTTCGGCAGGAAGAACACGCGGGAGAAGTCGAGCCCCTTCGCCTTCCAGTGATCGATGCCCGCTCGCATGTCGAGCAGGTCCGCGCGGCCGATCATTTCCTCGAATCTGCGGAAGCCCAGCTCGGCCATGATCGCGCGCACTTCCTCGGCGACGAAGAAGAAGAAATTGATCACGTGCTCGGGTTGGCCGGCGAACCGGGCGCGCAGCAGCGGGTCCTGCGTGGCGATGCCCACGGGACAGGTGTTGAGGTGGCACTTGCGCATCATGATGCAGCCTTCGACGACCAGCGGTGCCGTCGCGAAGCCGAACTCGTCGGCTCCCAGCAGCGCGCCGATCGCGACGTCGCGGCCGGTCTTCATCTGGCCGTCGACCTGGACGACGATGCGGCCGCGCAGCCGGTTGAGCACCAGCGTCTGCTGGGTCTCGGCGAGTCCGAGCTCCCACGGCGTGCCGGCGTGCTTGATCGACGACACCGGCGACGCCCCGGTGCCGCCGTCGTGGCCGGCGATCGTCACGTGGTCGGCCTTGGCCTTCGCGACGCCGGCCGCGACGGTGCCCACGCCGACCTCCGAGACCAGCTTCACCGAGATCGAAGCCCGCGGGTTCGCGTTCTTGAGGTCGTGGATCAGCTGCGCCAGGTCCTCGATCGAGTAGATGTCGTGGTGCGGCGGCGGCGAGATGAGCCCGACGCCCGGCACCGAGTACCGGAGCTTGGCGATGTACTCGGACACCTTGTGCCCGGGAAGCTGTCCGCCCTCGCCCGGCTTCGCGCCCTGCGCCATCTTGATCTGGATCTGGTCGGCCGACGCCAGGTACTCGGCGGTGACGCCGAAGCGCCCCGACGCGACCTGCTTGATCTTCGAGCGCAGGCTGTCGCCGGCCTTGAGCGTGATGTCGTGCAGCACGCGGTCCGGTCCGAGCACCGACGAGACCTTGTCGCCGTCCTTGACCGGGCTCTCGCCGGTCCGCATCTCGGCGCGATAGCGCGCCTGGTCCTCGCCGCCTTCGCCGGTGTTCGACTTGCCGCCGATCCGGTTCATCGCGATCGCGAGGGTCGTGTGCGCCTCCGTCGAGATCGAACCCAGGCTCATCGCGCCGGTGGCGAAGCGCTTGACGATCTCGGTGGCGGGCTCGACCTCGGACAGCGGCACGGGCGTGCGCTCCGCGGTGCGGAAGCCGAACAGGCCCCGCAGCGTCTTCATCCGGCGGCTCTGGTCGTTGATCAGCGCCGCGTATTCCTTGTACGTCGCGAACGAGTTCGAGCGGGCGGCGTGCTGCAGCTTGGCGATCGAATCCGGCGTCCACATGTGCTCCTCGCCGCGGATCCGGTACTGGTACTCGCCGCCGGCGTCGAGCATCTGCCGCAGCAGCGGATCGCTGCCGAACGCCGCGCGGTGCAGCCGCGCGGATTCCTCGGCGACCTCGAACAGGCCGATGCCCTCGATGTTGCTCGCCGTGCCGGTGAAGTACTTGTCGACGAATGCCTTCTGCAGGCCGACCGCCTCGAAGATCTGCGCGCCGCAGTACGACTGGTACGTCGAGATGCCCATCTTGGACATCACCTTGTTGAGCCCCTTGCACACCGCCTTGATGAAGCGCTTCTGCGATTCCCTCGCATCGTTCTCGGGAATCGACGCCGCCGTCGAAGCGAGGGTCTCCAGCGCAAGGTAGGGGTGGATGGCCTCGGCGCCGTAGCCGGCGAGCAGCGCGAAGTGGTGGACCTCGCGCGCCGATCCGGTCTCGACGACCAGGCCCGCGCTGGTGCGCAACCCCTTCTTGACCAGGTGCTCGTGCACCGCCGCGGTCGCCAGCAGCGCCGGGATCGGCAGCAGGCCGGCGGACACGCCGCGGTCGGACAGGATCAGGATGTTGCGTCCCTTCCGGATCGCGTCCTCGGCGTGCGCAGCGAGGCTGGCGAGCGCCGCCTCCATGCCGTTCGCGCCCCAGGGCGCCGGATAGCAGATGTCGAGCTCCTCGGCCTTGAACGCGCCGCCGGTGAACAGTTCGACGTGCCGCAGCTTCTGCATGTTGTCGGCGGTGAGGATCGGCTGCGCGACCTCGAGTCGCATCGGCGGCTCGTCGACGTCGATTCCCAGCAGGTTCGGCCGCGGCCCGATGAACGAGACGAGGCTCATCACGAGCTCCTCGCGGATCGGATCGATCGGCGGGTTCGTCACCTGCGCGAACAGCTGCTTGAAGTAGTTGTAGAACACCTTCGGGCGGTCGGAGAGCACCGGCAGGGCGGCGTCGTTGCCCATCGAGCCGAGCGCCTCCTCGCCGGTCTGCGCCATCGGCGCCAGGATGACCTTGACGTCCTCCTGCGTATAGCCGAAGGCCTGCTGGCGATCGATCAGCGGGACGTCCGATTCCGGCGCCGGCGCGGGCTCGGGCATGTCCTCGAGCGACAGGCGACAGCGCGCGATCCAGTCCCGGTAGGGCTTGGCGGTGGAGAGATTGCGCTTCAGCTCCTCGTCGTCGACGATGCGCCCCTCGTCGAGGTCGACCAGCAGCATCCTGCCCGGCTGCAGCCGCCACTTCTTGACGATCTTGCGTTCCGGAATGTCGAGCACGCCCACTTCCGACGCCATGACGATGAAATCGTCGTCGGTGACGACGAAGCGCGCCGGGCGCAGGCCGTTCCGGTCGAGCGTCGCGCCGATCTGGTGGCCGTCGGTGAACGCCATCGCCGCGGGCCCGTCCCACGGCTCCATCAGCGCCGCGTGGTATTCGTAGAAGGCCCGGCGGTCCTCGTCCATCAGCGGGTTGCCGGACCAGGCCTCGGGAATCATCATCATCATCGCCTGGGACAGCGGATAGCCGCCCATGGCCAGGAGCTCGAGGCAGTTGTCGAACGATGCCGAGTCGGACTGGCCGTCGTAGATCAGCGGCCACAGCTTCGGCAGGTCGTCGCCGAGCACCACCGAGGCGATCGCTCCTTCACGCGCGCGGATCCAGTTGAAGTTCCCCCGCAGCGTGTTGATCTCGCCGTTGTGGCAGACGAAACGAAACGGATGCGCGAGGTCCCAGGTCGGGAACGTGTTGGTGGAAAAGCGCTGGTGCACCATCGCCAGCGCCGAGACCATCGACTCGTCGCACAGGTCGCGATAGAACTCGCCGACCTGGTCGGCGAGGAGCATGCCCTTGTAGACGATCGTCCGCGTCGAGAACGACGGCACGTAGAACTCCTTGCCGTGCCGCAGGTTGAGCGCCTGGATCGCGTGTCCCGCGCGCTTGCGGATGACGTACAGCTTGCGTTCCAGCGCGTCCGCATCCATGTCGCGCGCACCGCGGCCGACGAACACCTGCCGGATGACGGGCTCGACTTCCTTCGTCCGCTCGGAAAGTCCGCCGTTGTCGACCGGAACGTCGCGCCAGCCGAGCAGCACCTGGCCCTCGGCGGCGATCGCCCGCTCGATTTCCTGTTCGCAGGCAACCCGCGACGCCGCTTCCTGCGGCAGGAACACCATGCCGACGCCGTATTGGCCGATCGCCGGCAGCGTGATCCCCAGCTTGCCGCAGGCGCGGCGGAAGAACGCGTCCGGAAGCTGGATAAGGATCCCGGCCCCGTCGCCCTGCAGCGGGTCGGCGCCGGTCGCGCCGCGATGGGTGAGGTTGCGCAGGATCGCCAGCCCCTGGGTGACGATCGAGTGGCTTTTCCGTCCCTTGATGTGCGCGACGAACCCGAGTCCGCAGGCGTCGTGTTCATTGGCCGGGTCGTAAAGGCCCTGGCGCGACGGCGGTCGATGGCCCTGCTGCTGGTCGGAAGCTTCCACGTTGACCTCACCTGCGTTCGATGAACGGCGCCACCCGGCGCCCGATTCCCTGGCGCGCCGGCACGGTACTCGCATTTTCTGGAGCGAAACCTTTTTATACTAACCGCGATGCTGCATTGCGGCAAGACAGGGCGAAAGCCGGGGGCCGGATGCAACAGCCCGCCCCGGCGGCGGCGGCCACCCGCTCGAAAGGCTTGCGCCAGCGCCCTTCTTGGGATTTAATCTGAACAAACTCGGCTAGATGATTGTTGCGACGTTCTATTTCGCACGGTCGGAGGCCGGACTTTAGGACAACATCATCGGGAATTTCGCCACCATGAACCTCCGAGACCTCGCCGCGCGCCTGCGGCCGTTCGCCAGTTTCCTGGCCCTGCTGGGCGTCGTCGGGCTGTCCGCCTGTGGCGGCGGCAGCGGCTCGGTCAACAACCCGTACGCGCCCCCGACCACGACCCCCAATCCGCTGGCGGTGCTGCCCGCCTCGGCGGTGGTCTACCCCGGATCTCCGCAGGCGCTGACCGCCACCGGGGGCACCCCGCCGTATCGCGCCTTCTCGAGCAACTCCGCCGTCCTGCCCGTGGCCGAGTCCGCGGCGGGCGACAAGATCGTGCTGTCCGCCAACCCGGTCGAGGCCAACGTCTCGCTGGTCGTGACGGTGCAGGACGCAGCCGGCGTTTCACAGCCGATCAGCATAACGGTCGTTCCCGCCCCGCTGTTCAACACGCTTTCGATGACCCCGGCGTCGGCCGACTGCGGCACCAACCTGTGCAGCGGGCAGGTCGGCACCCTGTCGGTATCCGCGAAGGGCGCCGCCGGCGCGCCGCTGGCCAACCGGCTGGTCAAGTTCGACGTCGTGTTCGGACCGGTGCTGATCCGCACCTCGAATCCGGCGATCCCGCTGGCGCAAACGCTGACGGTGACCACCGACGCCACCGGCGTGGCCCAGGCGGCGATCGAGGCCACGGCCAGCGCGCCGACCCAGACGGCGCAGATCCGCGCGACCGACATCACGACCGGCCAGCAGCAGGTCATCAACTTCGTCGTCCAGAACAGCACCACCGGCGGCCAGTCGCCGCTGACCGTCGTGCCCGACACCGCGACGATCACCACGCTTTACAGCGACCGCTGCTCGGCCGGGTTCATCATCGATTACTACCTCTACGGCGGCAACCCGCCGTACCGCGTGTCGTCGACCTTCCCCGGGTCGGTGAACCTCGTGAATTCGACGGTGGCGGCGAGTGGCGGCTTCTTCCAGGCGATCACCAACGGCACCTGCGTCGACCCGCTGGTCTTCACGATCGTCGACGCCGCCGGCAAGCAGGTGACGGCAACGCTCAAGAACGTGCCGGGCAGCACGGCACCGCCGGTGCCGGTCGCCCCGGCAGCGCTCGTCCTCGCACCGACGACCGTCACCATCACCGGCTGCAACGGCACCCGGACGGCGAACTTCATCGTTGCGGGCGGCACGCCGCCGTACAACGCGTCGGCCGCGGGCGGCACCGTCAACCCGGCGGTGATCGGCACCGCTGGCGGCGGGTTCACCGTCACCCCGGCCACGCTCGTCGGCATAGTGCCGGTGGTCGTCGTCGATTCGAGCAGCCCGCAGAAGACCATCACCGGGACGATCACCTGCAACTGATCGGACGCTGAGACGGCAACAGCGACGGCGGCCCGCGGGCCGCCGTCGTCGTTTGCGGCCACCGCCGCGGGATCAGCGAATCAGGTCGGAGAGTGCGGTCACGGGCACGTCGGCCCTGACCCGCGCCTGCCCGATGGCGTCGAGCAGCACGAAGCGCAGCGTTCCGCCTTCGACCTTCTTGTCGCGCCCCATCAGCTCCAGCCACCGGTCCGCGCCCAGCGCGGGTGCGACGACGGGAAGCCGGGCACGCTCGAGCAGCGCCGACAGTCGCGCGACGTCGGCCTCGGGCAGCGTGCCCATCCGGACGGACGTCCGTGCCGCCATCACCATGCCGGCCGCGACGGCCTCGCCGTGAAGCCATTGGCCGTAGCCGAGCCCGGCCTCGATCGCGTGACCGAAGGTGTGCCCGAAGTTGAGCAGCGCCCGCTCGCCGGTCTCGCGCTCGTCCTGCGCGACGATCTCGGCCTTGATCCGGCAGCTCTCGCCGATCGCGTGGGCGAGCGCGTCGTCGTCACGGGCGACCAGGCGGTCGAGGTTCGCTTCGAGCCAGGAAAAGAACTCCGCGTCCCGGATCGCGCCGTACTTGATCACCTCGGCGAGCCCGGCGGCGACCTCCCGCCCGGGCAGCGTGCGCAGGCAGCGCGTGTCGATCAGGACGGCGCGCGGCTGATGGAACGCCCCGACCATGTTCTTGCCCAGCGGGTGGTTCACCGCCGTCTTGCCGCCGACCGACGAGTCCACCTGCGCCAGCAGCGTCGTCGGCACCTGGATGAACGGCATGCCCCGCTGGTACACCGCCGCGGCGAATCCGGCGAGGTCCCCGACGACGCCGCCGCCCAGGGCGACCAGCGTGGTGGAGCGCTCGGCCTTCGACTGCAGCAGCCGCGTCAGCACGTCGTCGAGCGTCGCCAGCGTCTTGTACGCCTCGCCGTCGGGAATGAGCATCGCGTCGCTCTCGATCCCGGCGCCCCGCAGGCTCGAGCGCAGCGGTTCGAGATACTGCGCGGCGACGACGGGGTTGGTGACGACCATCGCGCGCGGACGCGCGAACGCCGACGCGAGCAGTTCGCCGGCGCGAGGCAGCAGCCCGGCGCCGATGTGGATCGGGTAGCTGCGCTCGCCCAGCGCGACGTCGATCGTGCGCACGCCGGTGGTCATGGCCGCGCGACGTCCCGCTGCGCCGCCTCCAGCTGCGCGATGAACCGGGCGATGGCGTCGCGATCCGAGTCGACGACGCAGTCGGCGACCTCGCGATAGAGCGAATCCCGCACCGCGTAGAGTTCGCGCAGCCGCGCGAACGGATCCGACACGTTCAGCAGGGGCCGATGCTTGCTGCGGCCGACGCGCGCGTGGAGGGTCTCGGGCTCGGCATGGAGGTACACGACCGTGCCGTTGGCGCGCAGCCGCTCGCGATTGGCCGGTCGCAGCACCGCGCCGCCCCCGGTCGCGAGCACGATGTCCTTCTCCGTGGTCAGGTCGGCGATCACGCCTTCCTCCCGGTCCCTGAAGGCGGCTTCGCCCTCGATTTCGAAGATCGTCGGGATCGATACGCCGAGACGGCGCTCGAGCTCGTGATCGGCGTCGACGAAGCGGCGGCCGAGCCGGCGCGCCAGCTGCCGGCCAAGGGTCGACTTGCCCGCGCCGGGCAGGCCCACCAGAAACAAATTGCCCCGATGCAGTTGCACCGGGGCATTGTAAGTCAATCGGCAGATGCGGACGAGGCGTCCGCGCCGGTCGGCTACCTCACCGAGGTCACGGTGTCCTTGACCACGCGCGGCGTGAGGAAGATCAGCAGCTCGGTCTTTTCGTTCGACTTGCCCGTCGTCTTGAACAGGTAGCCGAGGAACGGGAGGTCGCCGAGGAAGGGCACCTTGTCGGTGTCGTTCCGGATCGTCTCTTCGTAGATGCCGCCGATGACCGCGGTGTCGCCGTTGTTGACCGAAATCTGCGTCGTCACGTTCTTGGTGTCGATCGACGGCACCTGGAAGCCGCCGCCCAGCTGGACGTACTGCCCCACCGAGTCCTTGCGGATTTCGACCGTCATGATGATCCGGTTGTCCGGCGTGATCTGCGGCGTGACGTCGAGCCGCAGCACCGCCTTCTTGAACGACACCGTGGCCGGGTTGTTGGCGGACCCGGGTGTCACGTACGGGATTTCCGTGCCCTGCTCGATGTGCGCCTTCTGGTTGTCGGCGGTGACCACGCGCGGGCTCGAGATGACCTTGCCGCGCGCCTCGGCCTCGAGCGCGGACAGCTCGAGGTTGATCAGGTTGCCGCTGCCGAGGTTGATCAGCGTCAGCGCAAGCTGGCCGGCGGGACTCGTGACGGGCAGGTTGACGTTGAGCGCCGGCGAATCGGAATATCCCGGGTACCCCAGCGGCGCGACCGTCTGCGACGCGATCTCGAACGGCGTCGGCGTCCGCGTTTCGCGGGTGAGCCGGTCGCCCTCGGTCTTGACGACCGGCTGCGTCGACAGACTGCCGGTGGAGCCGACTGCGAAGCGCTTGCCGAGCGTGAAGCCGGTCTGCTGGCCGAAGCGAACGCCGAGCTGGCGGCTGAATCGGTCGCCCGCGACGACGATGCGCGCCTCGATCAGGACCTGCCGGATCGGCGTGTCGATCTGCCGGATGATCCGCCGCACTTCCTCGAGTCGCGAGGCGGTGTCGGTCACGAACAGGATGTTGGTCCGCGGGTCGACGGTGGCGATGCCGCGCTTCGACAGGATCGACCCCTGCCCCCCGGTCCCGACGGTCTGGCCGGCACCCAGCCCGAACTGCTGCTGCCGGTTCGACATGATCAGGTTCTGCAGGTCCGACGCCTTCATGTAGTTGAGCTGGAAGGACTCGGAGATCAGGGGCTCGAGCTCGGCGATCTGGATCTGCTGCTCCAGTTGCGCCTTCTCCTTGAGGGCGAGCTCCTCGCGCGGCGCGATGAGCACGACATTGCCGTTCTTGCGCATGTCGAGGCCCTTGGTCTGCATGATGATGTCGAGGGCCTGGTCCCAGGGAATGTCCTTGAGCCGCAGCGTCAGGCTTCCGGTCACCGTGTCGCTGGTGATGATGTTGAGGCCCGTGAAGTCGGCGATCACCTGCAGCACCGCGCGGACTTCGATGTTCTGGAAATTCAGCGACAGCTTCTCGCCCTTGTAGCCCTGGCGGCTTCCCTGCACCAGCCGGTTCGGGTCTTCCTGGACCGGCTTCACCTCGAGGATGAACTTGTTGTCCGCCTGGTAGGCCGAGTGCTCCCACAGCCCCTTCGGCTCGATCACCATGCGGGCGTTCGGCCCCTGGCTGAAGGTGTCGACGCTGACCACGGGGGTGCCGAAGTCCTGCACATCGAGGCGGCGCTCGAGGTTGCGGGGCAGCGAGCGTCTTCATGAAGTCGACGATGAGCGTGCGACCCTGCTGGCGGATGTCGATGCCGGTGGCGGCATCCGAGAGGTCGACGACGATGCGGCCCTCGCCGTTGCGTGCCGCGCCGGAAGTCGACGTCGCGCAGCGCGTGCTGCACGTCCCCGGGACGCGCCTCGGCGAAGCGCTGGACCGTCTGCTGCTTGGCGTCCATCTGCTCGGACTGGTCGTACAGCGTGACCAGCACGTTGTTGCCCTCGACCTGGGTCTGGAAGGTCGCGGGCTTGTTGAGGTTGAACACCACGCGCGTGCGGTTGCCCGCCTGGACCACGTTGAGGCTGCGCAGCGACGCGTCGTCGATGGTGCGCTGGTTGCTGCCGAGCGAATTGCCGGTGTCGAGGAAGTCGAGGGCGATCCGCGGCGGACTCGCGATCGCGAAGCCCGCGGGCGGGTTCGCCGGCGGCGCCTTCAGCGTGAACTTGACGATGGTGTTCCCGGACGTGCCCTTGGACACCGTCACCGCGTCGATGCTGTTGCCCCCCTGGGCGAAGGCCGAAGCCGAGGCCGCCATCGCGACCGCGGCAAGCAGCCACGTGATGCCGCGGGCCACCCGCGACCCCACCGCGACGGTGTCAAGCCAGACGAACGCGCTCATCTCTTTCGCTCCTGTCGTTTCGCTTCGCCCTGCTGGAGCAGCAGCGTGCTGGACCGCTCGGTCCAGTCGCCGGCGCCATCCTGGACCAGTTCCTTCAACTTGACCTCGCCGTCGGCCACGCCGATCACGACGCCGTAGTTCTGCCCCATGTAATTGCCCTGGCGCACCTGATAGATGTCGCGCTCCGGCGTCCGTATCAGCGCGTACGTCGTGCGATCCTTCGCCAGCGTCCCCACCATCGTCAGCGACTCCAGCGGAAAGCTCTCCAGCGGCTCGCGTCGCCGCGTGAGGTCCGGCGCGAGCTTGCTGCCACCCTTGGTCGGCTCGATCTTGCGCGGCTTGAACGGGTCCGGCAGGTCGAAGGCGTTGTAGGTGAACGGCTCGTAGGGCTTCACCTGGGGCAGCGGCTCGAGCTTGCCCTTCTGCGCCTTGCCCTGGTCGGCCATCCACGCACGGAGATCCTGGTGGCTCTCCCCCCCGCAACCGGCGAGCCCGAGGCCCGCGCCAACCACAAGCGCCAGCCAGCGTTTCATTTCTTGCCCTTCCCTGCCTTGTCCTTGGCTTCCTTGGCCAGGCGCCGCTGCTTCGCGATCTCCTCTTCGTCGAGGTAGCGGAAGGTCTTGGCGACCGCATCCATGCGCAGCAGGCCCTTGTCGTTGTTGATCGTCACGTCGTTGAGCGTCACGATCCGCGGCAGCTGCGCGACGTCGCTCGCGAACGCGCCCATGTCGTGGTAGCTGCCGGTGATCTTCACGCTGATCGGCAGCTCGGCGTAGAACTCGGCGAGCTTTTCCTGCGCGGCGGGCTTGAACAGCTCGAACTGCGAGCCCGCGGCCGAGACCGGCCTGGTTGATGTCGGTGAGCAGCGCGTCCATCTCGGACTTGTTGGGCAGCTGCTTCAGCAGGGCGCCGAACGATTGCTCGATCTCCTTCAGCTGCTGGACGTAGAGGTCGAAATTGACGGCCTTCGACTTCTTTTCCTGGTACTGCACGCGGAGCTTCTGCTCCTCCTGCTGGACGCGGTCGAGCGCCTCGTACTGGTCCTTCCAGTCGAACAGCGCGCCGACGGCGACGATCACCAGGAAGATGACCCCGAGGACGACGACCTTCGGCAGCAGCGGCCAGTTGCCGACGTCGCGGATGTTGAGGCGGCGGATGTCGTCGAACGTCATGCCTTCGCTCCCTTGGCGGCGGGCGCCGGCGCCGCGGGCGCCCGTGGAGCCGCCGGAGGCGCGCCGGCCGCGGGCTTGGCCTCGGCCGGCGGGGCCTGCCGCTTCACCTGCAGATTGAGCGTGAATTCGTTGACGCGCAGGTCCGTGCCACGGACGCCGGGCGCCGGCACCGACTTGATCTCGACCAGCTCAGGCTTGTCGAGCCACGGCGAGCCCTCGATGTTGCGCATCAGGGTCGAGACGCGGGCGTTGGACTGGGCGTACCCGACCATCGTGACCTTGGTGCCGACCTGCTTCAGCGACTTGAGGTAGATGCCGTCCGGCAGTTGCCGGACCATCTGGTCGAGCAGGTGCACCGCCTCGGTCCGGTTGGTCTGGAGGGTCTCGACGACCTGCTTCCGGGCCAGCAGCGCCTGCGTCTGTTCGCGCAGCTTGTCGATTTCCTTGATCTGCTCGTCCAGCTTCGCGATTTCGGTCTTGAGCAACCGGTTGCGGCTCTCCTGGGTCTCGATCTGCTGGGAGAAAGCGAGGTGGACGAGGCCGACGACGCCGAGCCCCAGGATCGCCAGGCCGATCGCGAGCGAGACGAACTGCCGCTGCCGCGCCTGCCGCTTCTGCTCGCGGTGGGGGAGCAGGTTGATGCGAACGACGGCGCTCATTCGAAGCCCCGCAGCGCGAGTCCGGTCGCGATCATCAGCAGCGGCGCATCCTGTGCGAGCTGGCGCGGTCGGATCCGATCCGACACCGCCATGCCGCCGAATGGGTTGGCGATCAGCGTCGCGACGCCCGCGCGCTTGGCGACGAGTTCATCGAGCCCCGGCAGCAGTGCGCAGCCGCCGGCGAGGACGATCTGGTCGACCTGGTTGTACGACGTCGACGTGAAGAAGAACTGCAGCGCGCGGGTGACTTCGAGGGCGAGCGTCTCCATGAACGGCTGGAGCACGTCGTTGTCGTAGTTCTCCGGGAGGCCCTGGTTCTTCTTGGCCGACTCGGCTTCCTCCGGGGAGAGGTTGAACGCGCGCTGGATGTCCACGGTCAGCTGGTTGCCGCCGAACGCCTGGTCCCGCGAGAACAGGAATTGCCCGTTGCGCAGCACGTAGAAGTGGGTCACATGCGCGCCGATGTCGACGAACGCGACGTTCTGGTCGCGCCCGCTCGCCGGAAGCGCCGACGAGATCTGGGCGAAGGCTTCCTGCGTCGCGTACGACTCGACGTCCATCACCCGCGGCTTGAGGCCGGAGGCCTCGGCGATGGCGACGCGGTCCTCCACCTTCTCCTTGCGGGAGGCGGCGATCAGGACCTCGACTTCGTCGGGATTGTTGGGCGCGGGGCCCAGGATCTGGAAGTCGAGGTTGACCTCGTCGAGGGCGAACGGGATGTACTGGTTCGCCTCGGCCTCGACGGTCAGTTCGAGCTCCTCCTCCTTCTGGCCGGAGGGTACGATGATCTTCTTGGTGATTACCATTGCCGCCGGGAGGGCCATGGCGACGTTCCGGTTGCGGCTGCCCAGGCGCCTGTGGGCGCGGCGGAGCGCATCGCTGACCTGGTCCAGGTTGGCGATGTTGCCGTCGGTGACACAGTCCTTGGGCAACGGCTCGATGGCGTACCGTTCGAGCCGGAAGGTGCCCTTTCCCGTGTCGACGAGCTCCACCAGCTTGATTGACGTCGAACTGATGTCGACGCCCACCAGGGCCGGGGCTTTCGTCTTGAAGAGGTCGAGGGTCGAGGAGAGTTTGTCTGCGAGCATGGCGGCCTTCCCGCGCAATGCTGATAATTTACATTAAAGGTTGGCAGCAACTATGGATCTTGTCAATTTGTTTCCCTCCCGGCACATGACCTGTTGTAAGCCCGCCTATAATCCGGGGTCCCCCCCCTTCCGTACGGCAAGTTTTATTCCCCCATGCTAAATCGCTGGCTGCTCTATGTCGGCTCGGTCCTGCTGGGCCTGGCGGCCGTGGGCGCGCTGCTCGGGGCCTTCGTCCTGGCTCTGCTCTATCCGACGCTGCCGTCGCTCGAGTCCCTGACCGAATACCACCCTAAAATCCCGCTCCGGGTGGTTTCGGCCGAGGGGGAGCTCCTGGGGGAATTCGGGGAGGAGCGCCGGGCGATCGTCACGATCGCCGAGGTCCCGGATGTCATGAAACAGGCCATTTTGGCCGCCGAGGACGAGCGCTTCTACCAGCATGGCGGCGTCGACTATCTGTCGGTGCTCCGGGCGGCGGTCGCCAACCTCACCAGCGGCAGCCAGCAAGGCGCCGGGACGATCACCATGCAGGTGGCCCGGAACTTCTTCCTGACCCGGGAGAAGACGATCACCCGCAAGCTCCGGGAGGTGCTGCTGGCCTGGAAGATCGAGGCCAACCTGTCCAAGGACGAGATCCTCCAGCTTTACGTCAACCAGATCTTCCTCGGCCAGCGGGCGTACGGCTTCGCGGCCGCGGCGCAGATCTATTTCGGCAAGCCGCTCAAGGACCTGAATCCCGCCGAGGCGGCGATGCTCGCGGGCCTGCCCAAGGCGCCGTCGGCGTACAACCCCGTCACCAACCCCAAGCGGGCCAAGGCGCGGCAGCTCTATGTATTGCGACGGATGCATGACCTCGGATTCCTCACCGACGAGCAGTTCAAGGAAGCACAAACTGCGCCACTCGTGGTTGGCCAGGGACTGCGAAGCGCGTCGCCGACGCGCGCCGAGTTCGTCGCCGAGATGGCGCGCCAGGTGGTGTTCGAGGCTTGGGGCGAGGACGCCTACACCAAGGGCCTCACGGTCTGGACCGACGATCCGCAAGGCCGACCAGGAGGCGGCGCATGCCGCTCTGCGGCGAGGAGTGCTCGATTACGACCGTCGCCACGGCTACCGGGGTCCGGAGGCCTACGTCAGCCTGCCGGACGCTGCCGACGCGCTGGACGCCACCCTCGAACGCGCGTTCGCCGAAGCGCCCGACGTCGACGGGCTGCCGGCCGCGGTGGTGCTCGAGGCCACGCCCACCGAGGTGACGGCGGTCGCGGCCGACGGCGAAGCGGTCTCCATCACCGGCGAGGGCCTGCGCTTCGCGAGCCGCAACCTGGGCGACAAGGCGGCGGCCGCGACCCGCATCCGCCGCGGGGCGGTCGTGCGGGTGCTGCGCGACGACAAGGGACGGTTCGGGATCGTCCAGCTGCCGCAGGCCGAATCCGCGTTCGTGTCGCTCCAGCCGGAGAGCGGCGCGATCCTGTCGCTCGTCGGCGGCTTCGATTTCGAGCGCAACAAGTTCAACCATGTCACGCAGGCGCTGCGGCAGCCGGGGTCGAGCTTCAAGCCGTTCATCTATTCGGCGGCGCTCGAGAAGGGCTTCACGCCGGCGACGATCGTCAACGACGCACCGTTCTTCGTACCCGCGGACCGGGCCGGCGGCGAGGACTGGGAGCCGAAGAACTACGACGGGAAATTCGAGGGCCCGATGCGCGTGCGGATGGCGCTGGCGAAGTCGAAGAACCTGGTGACGGTTCGCGTGCTGCAGGCGATCGGGCCGCAGTACGCGCAGGACTACATCTCGCGGTTCGGCTTCGATCCGAAGCTCCACCCCCCGTACCTCACGATGGGGCTCGGCGCCGGGTCGGTCACCCCGCTGCAGATGGTCGGTGCGTACGCGGTGTTCGCCAACGGCGGGTACCGCGTCGCGCCGTACCTCATCGCCCGCGTCGTCGACGCGCGGGGCAACGTCCTGTCGGAGGCGAATCCGCCAATGGCCGGTGGCGGGGCGGAGCGCGTGATCGACCCGCGCAACGCCTGGATCATGACCTCGCTGCTCAAGGACGTCATCCGGGTCGGCACCGGGACCCGCGCGCTGTCGCTGGGCCGCACCGACCTCGCCGGCAAGACCGGCACGACCAACGAGTACGTCGACGCGTGGTTCTGCGGTTACAACGCCGCCACGGTCGCGGTGGCCTGGATCGGCTTCGACCAGCCGAAGTCACTGGGCACCAACGAAACCGGTGGCGTGGCCGCGCTGCCGATCTGGATCGGGTACATGCAGCGCACCCTGAAGGGCACACCGCCGGCCAACCTGCCGATGCCGGACGGCATCACCGTCCTGCACATCAACGCCGACTCCGGCCTGCGCGACGACTCGGGAGCACTCTCCGAGTACTTCTTCAGCGAGTTCCCGCCACGGGCGCGCGACGACAGCCTCACCGCCCCGGCGCCGGGGCAGCCGGGCCAGCCCGGCCCGCCGGCAACGCCTGCGCCGGCCGGCCGCGACGTCCGCGACCAGATCTTCTGATGACACGCGATCGGACCCGGATCGCCCAGGTTGCGGCGCGGTTGATCGCCGAGCACGGGCTCGTCGACTGGTCGCTGGCCAAGCGCAAGGCGGCGCACCAGCTGATGCTGCCGGCCAACGCGGCACTGCCCGGCAACGAGGAGATCGAGCAGGCGCTGGCCGAATACCATGCGCTGTACGGCGGGGCCGCCCATGCGGCGGGCCTGCGGGCACAGCGCGAATCCGCGCTGCGGTGGATGCGCCGGCTCGAGGCCTGGTCGCCGCGGCTGGTCGGTGGCGTTGCCGCCGGCTGGGCCGGGGCGCACAGCGACATCCGGATCGAGCTGGTCGCCGACGACCCGAAGATGGTCGAGATCGCGCTCACCGGGGACGGTGTCGAGTACGCCGCAGGCGGACCGTCGCCGGAAAGTCGGCGCGGCACGCGTGCCGCGGAACTGCTGGTCGAGACGCCGGCCGGGGGCATCCGGCTGTCGATCGTGACGCCCGAGGAGCGCCGGCAGCGCCCCCGGGACGACGCCCCGCGGATGTCGATCGCCGCACTCGCCGCGCTGATCGAGACACCGGAACCGGGGTCTCCGGACGGCCCGTCGCGCAGCTGACGCGGCCTTCCGCGTCGGGTTCCGCCTAGGCGCCTTCCTTCAGCCACGCGGCGGCCGCCATCGCGTAGTAGGTCAGGATCGCGTCCGCGCCCGCGCGCTTCATCCCGGTCAGCGCCTCCAGCGCGCAGGCGCGCTCGTCGAGCCAGCCGTTCTGCGCGGCGGCCTTCAGCATCGCGTATTCGCCCGACACCTGGTAGACGGCCGTCGGCACCCCGAACGTGTCCTTCACCCGGCGGACGATGTCGAGATACGGCATCCCTGGCTTCACCATCACCATGTCGGCGGCCTCGTCGAGGTCGAGGTAGACCTCCCACAGCGCCTCGTTCGAGTTCGCCGGGTCCATCTGGTAGGTGTACTTGTTGCCCCCCCCCAGACTGCCCGACGAGCCGACCGCATCGCGGAAGGGTCCGTAGAACGACGACGCGTACTTGGCCGAGTACGCCATGATGCGCACCCGGTCGTGGCCGGCTCCATCGAGCGCGGCGCGCACGGCGCCGATCCGGCCGTCCATCATGTCCGAAGGCGCGACCATGTCGACACCCGCGTCGGCGTGGCAGAGCGCCTGCTTCACCAGTGCGGCGACCGTCGCGTCGTTCGCGACGTACCCGGTTTCGTCGAGCAGCCCGTCCTGCCCGTGGCTGGTGTACGGGTCGAGCGCGACGTCCGTGATGACGCCCAGCCCCGGGAAGCGCTCCTTCAGCGCGCGTACGGTCCGCGGGACGAGCCCCTCGGGATGCCAGGCGCCGGCGGCATCGAGCGATTTGAGTTCGGCGGGTATCACGGGGAACAGGGCCAGCGCGGGAATCCCGAGCGCGACGCAGCGCTCGGCGTCGGCGAGCAGCAGGTCGATGCTCTTCCGCGACACGCCGGGCAGCGACGGCACCGGCTCCTCGCGCCCGGTGCCGTCGAGGACGAACACCGGATAGATGAGGTCGTCGGCGGTGAGGCGCGTTTCGCGCATCAGACGCCTGGAGAAGTCGTCGCGCCGCATCCGGCGCATCCGCACGGCTGGAAAGCGTCCTGCGAAATCGAAGGTCATCGTCGTTTCCGTCGTTGGAATTCAGCCGCCCATCGTAGCCGCGCGGCCCCGGCGGGGGCAACCGTCAGTCGCTGGAACCCAGCCATTTCTGCTGCTTCGCTGCCTTGACCAGCGCGGCGAAACCCCGCGTTCCCTGCTTCGCCGCGAGCGCACGCAGACGCAGCAACAGTTCGGCGGTGGCGAGCGCATCGGCTGCCGCATTGTGCCGCACGACGCACTCGATGCCGAACGCCGCGAGCCAATCGTCGAGGCTGCGGCCTCCGTATCGATAGGTGTCGGGCACCAGCGCGCCGGCCAGCGGCGCCAGGTCGAGCCAGGCCCGCCGGTCGTCGTCCAGTCCCTGCGCCGCGAACGCGCGCGCCAGCACGACCCGGTCGAAGTCGGTGTGGAAGCCGACACGCGGCGCGCCGGCGGACCACTCGAGATAGGCCGCGAGCGCGTCGCGCGCCGGCACGCCGGCACGCTGTGCCTCGTGGCCGATGCCGTGGACGACGATGTTGGCTGCCTCGCCGGAGGCGGCGCCCTGCAGCACGATCTCGAAACTGTCGCCCGGCAGCACCCCGTCATCGTCGACGGCAACGGCACCGATGGCGATCAGCCGGTCCGTCTCGGGGTCGAGTCCCGACGTCTCCGTATCGACGACGATCCAGCGGGACGCGGCGCCCGCGTCGCCGCCGCGGGCGCCACCGAAAAGGCGGGAGAGCAGGCTCATCCGGGATAGTCGAGTTCGAGCCGCTGTTGAAGCTTGCGCACCTGGCGCATCGCCTCCTTCAGAATCCGGCGGTCGAGGGCCGACAGCTCCGCCAGCGGCACCACGTTCGGATTGCCTTCGCCCATCGTGCCTCGGCCCGCCCGCCGATGCTGTTCACGCAGACGCAGCAGCTGCACGAATTCGAAGGCGTCGCACCAGGCCCGGATTTCGTCGGGTGGAATGCCCTTCCGCGCGCCGGCCTCGGTCAGCCGCTCGACGGTGTTGGTCGCACGGACACCGGTCGCGAGCGCGAGGATGCGCGCCCCGTCGACGAACGGGACGCTGCCGCTCATCTTCAGGTCGACCCCCTCCACCCCCGACGTGTCCTCGGCGGTGGCGAGCTCGCCGCGCCAGTTGATCGGCGGCCGGTTGGCAAGCGCGTTGTCCGACATCTGCTTCAGGAACCGCGGGTTGTTGGTCGCGTGGACGGCGATCTCCTCGCGCAGGGCGTCGGCGAGTCCGGCCTCGCCCCAGAGCGCCCGGAAGTCGAAGAAGATGTTGGCGGCCAGCAGGCTGTTCGGATCGCCCCGGTCGATCCAGTTCGCGAACGACGTCTTCCACTCGCCGAGGCTCGCGCACCACCGCGGATTCATCGCCATGACCCCGCCCTTGCAGAGCGGATAGCCGCAACGGTCGAGCCCTTCGTTCACCTCGCGCGCGAAGGGCAGGAGCCGGCGGCGGACGTCGTCGGGCGCCGTTGCCTCGTCGTTGCTGACGAAGATGAGGCCGTTGTCCTGGTCGGTCGCCACCGTCTGCTCGCTGCGTCCCTCCGAGCCCAGCCCCAGCCAGCAAAGCGCCAGCCCGCCGAGGTCGTGCCGCGGCGCGGTCAGCTCCAGGATGCGAACGGCGATCTGGTCGTTGAGGCTCGATATCATTCGAGTCAACTGGCCGGCGGCCACCCCCTGCGCGACCAGCGACAGCGACAGCGCGCGGATGTCGGTCGCGCATTGCACCAGCGTCGCGAGGTCGGGGGCGCGCTGCATCGCCGACGCGAGTTCGCGCACCGACAGTCGCTGCAGGCTGAACAGGTCGCGCTCGGACACCACGCCGGCGAGGCCGCCGTCGTCGTCGGTCAGCAGCACGTGCCGGATGCCCCGGCGCGCCATCATCAGCGCCGCGTCGCCCGCGGTCGCCGACAGGGGCAGCGTGATCGGCGGCGCGCTCATGACTTCGGCGATCGGCGTGGCAAGCGGCCGGCCCGGCAGCACGATGCGGCCGATCACGTCCTGTCGCGTGAAGATGCCCAGCGGCCGGCGGGCGTCGTCGACGACCGGCATCGACCCGATCCGCGATTCCTCCATCGTCGCCAGCACTTCGGCCAGCGGTGTCGCCGGCGAACAGGACAGCGGAGCCTGACGGACCAGCACCGCCAGGCCCGTCGCCAGACCCCGCTGCTCGGTCACGTTCGCCGCGTACTCGGCCTGCAATGCGGCGCGGGACAGGTCCAGCAGGTAGGCGAGCCGACGCGTGCAGAAGTCCTGGAATACCGAGGAGCTCTCGATCAGCGCATCGAACAGCGCGACCGGGAACGCGAGGCAGAACGTGTCCCGCGTGGCGCGGTAGACGCTGGTCACCCCACGGCGGGCAAGCAGCGCACCCAACGGAAACATCTCTCCGGCGGACAGTTCCCATCGCGCGGCCGCGTCGCCGGTCGCGCCGGGACGCTCGCCGCGAACGGTGCCCTGCCGGATCACGTAGCAGTGCGCCGGGCGGGTGGATTCCGGGGCCAGGATGACCTCCCCGGGCTCGAAGTAACGGATCTGCGACGCCCGCACGACGCGCTCGAGGTCGGCATCGCCCATCGCCGCGAAGGGCGCATGCGGCCGCAGTGCGAACTTGAGGCCGGCGATGACGGAAGGGGCGGGAATCGGCGGGTTGGACATGGGTCGGCAGGGTGTCGGCTGACGTTCGGTTGAGGCTGAGCCTGGGATCGCCCCGGGAAATCGGGCCGCGCATGCCGGGTCCGAAACAGCGGGGGCCGGGCCGTCCGCGCATGCCGCCACGCCTGCTGGGATTCTCGCGGGACCGGCCGGCGGGAACTCTGATCGTGGTCAACTGTCCGAGATTGCAGACGGCATTTGCGTCTCCCGCTTCCCTCCCTGAGCGGGTGCCCCCGCAGCGGCAGTGTCCCTGCGCGGGGCGTTTCGGGCCTCGCGTCACTCCCCTTGAGCGCGAGGCCCTTTCTTTTTGCCTTCCGGGATCGCCGCCTCGCCCGGCGGGGCCCCCTCGCCCAGCCAATACGCGATCAGCGTTTCCGCCCGTTCGACGCCGGTTCGCTTGGTCGCCGAGAACGGAATCACCGTCACGTTGCGGGCCTGTGCCGGGAATGCCGCCGTGACATCGCGCTCGATGGCGGCGGCGGCGGCCCGCTGCGCCGTCGGGGTCAGCTTGTCCATCTTGGTCGCGAGGACGGCGACCGGCCGGCCGCTGGGCAGGAAGCCGGTCAGCAGCTGCCGGTCCAGGTCCGACAGGCCATGGCGGGCGTCGACGACGAGCGCCAGTCCGATCAGCGTCTGGCGCGTGGCAAGGTAGCGCGCGAGGAATGCCTGCCAGTGCCGTTTCAGCTTGTGCGGGACCGCCGCATAGCCGTAGCCGGGCAGGTCGGCGAGCAGCGCGCCGCCGCGAAGCTGGAAGAAATTGATCTGCTGCGTCCGACCGGGGGTCTTGCTGGTGAATGCAAGCCGGGTCTGGTTGGCCAACGCGTTGATCGCGCTCGATTTGCCGGAATTCGACCGGCCGGCGAACGCCAGTTCCGGCGGGCCCGGGGGCGGCATCTGGCTATCGTCGGCGACCGTCAGGTGGAACACCGCCTGCTGCAGCGGATGCTTCATCGCCCGCCCCCGGCAAGCGGCCCCGGCCGACCCACGACCAGGTCGCGCCGGACGCCTGCGCGCGGCCGCTCCGGTCGTGGCCCGCGGATCACGGTGGCCGGGCGAGGTTCGGATTTCGCGGCGTCGAGCCGATCCGTTACAATAGGCTGTTTTTGCACGATTGATTGGACCGGCTGCCGGCGGGTCGCTCGATGTGCCCGGATTGGCCGGGCAGCGGGTGATCGGGAGCAGCAGGGCCGCCCTCGAGGAGCTTCCCGATGAAACGCATGTTGCTGCTGGTGGGCGCGTTCGCCTTCCCTGCGGCCGTCAGCTTCGCCCAACCCGCGGGCGACAAGCCGGACCTGGCCAAGGCCCGAACCATCGTCGATCAGGTCTGCGCGGCCTGTCATGGCGTCGACGGCAACAGTCCGACTCCCGCCAATCCGAATCTCGCGGGGCTGCCGGCCGAGTATATCAGCCTGCAACTCGCGCACTTCAAGGTCGGCATCCGCGCGAATCCGGTGATGCTGGGCATGTCCGCGGCCCTCACCGACGCCGACATGAAGGCGCTCGGGATCTACTACTCGCAGCAGAAGCCGAAGGGCCTCGCAGCCAAGGATCCGGCGCTGGTCGAAGCGGGCCGCTCGCTCTACCGCACCGGTGTCGCCGCCGCGGGCATTCCCGCGTGTTCGGCCTGCCACGGGCCCGCGGGGGCCGGGATCCCGAAGAACTACCCGCGGCTCGCCGGACAGCACGGCGACTACACCCTTGCCCAGCTCAAGGCGTTCAGGGCCGGCGAGCGCGGCGCCGACAAGGGCGGCAAGGACCTCAACGGCCGCATCATGGCGACGATCGCCGCCCGGATGACGGACGCGCAGATGCGCGCGGCCGCGGAGTTCACGCAGGGCCTTCGCTGATCCCGACGCTGCGCGCGCGACGGGCGGCGGGGGCGATCCTGCCGCCCGTCGTCGTTTGCGCCGCCGCTCGCGGAACGATCGCAGCCGGCGGCAGCGGCGCCGGCCGACATCCCGGGAACCCACGCCGGAAACGGCGCCAATGACACCCAGGACGCAAACCCAGCGACGACGCCCATGACGCCCATGACGCCCATGACGCCCAGGATCGAAGCCCTCCACATCTACCCCGTCAAGAGCGCCCGGGGCATCGACCTGGACGAGGCGCGGGTCGAGGTCCGCGGCCTCGTCGCCACGGACGCCAGCGGCCGGACGGTCGGCGGCGACCGCGAGTGGATGGTCGTCGACCGGGCCGGCCGTTTCGTCACGCAGCGGGAAGCGCCGCGTCTGGCGCTGGTCGGCATCGGCACCGGTGCGGACGGCATCGTGCTGTCGGTCCCGCAGCTCGGGGCGGTGACGGTCGCCGTGCAGTCCGCAGGGCCGCCGCGAGACGTCCAGGTGTGGGAAAGCCGGGTTCCGGCGCACGACGCCGGCGACGGGGCGGCGGTGCTGCTTTCGGCCTGGCTCGGGCGCGACGTGCGGCTCGTCCGGTTCGACGACGCGCACCGCCGCTGGTGCAATCCGGCCTTCGCCGGCGATATCGGCGCGCACACGGCCTTCGCCGACGGCTACCCGCTGCTGGTCATCGGTCGTGCGTCGCTCGACGAGCTGAATGCACGGCTGGCGGTCCGGGGACACCCGGCGCTCCCGATGAACCGCTTCCGGCCGAACCTCGTCATCGCGGGATTGCCGCCGCACGACGAGGACCACCTGACTGCCATCGTGTGCGGCGACGTCGTCATCAGGCCGGTCAAGCCCTGCGTTCGCTGTCAGATCACCACCACCGACCAGGACAGCGCCGCGGTCGGCACGGAACCGCTGGCGACGCTCGCCGGCTACCGGATGAGCGAACGCTTCGGCGGCGTCACCTTCGGCATGAACGCCGTCGTCGCGTCGGGCGCCGGGTCCCGGGTCGGAGTCGGCGCGCCCGTCAGCGTCGAATACGCGTTCTGACCGGCGCCGGACCGGGTCCGGGGCGCCGGTGCCCGCGAAGGCCCTGCGGCGGTCAGCCGTTGGGCGAGCACAGGATCACGGCGTCGTCGCCGTAACCCTCCGGGATCCAACGCACGGGATCATCCCGCAGCTTGTCGCGCACCGTCACCTCGGACGTGTAGCGGTGGTTGGTCCGCAGGGTGTTGAAGAATCGCCACACCGGCCGCGTCCCCGCGGGGCAGGCGCCGTTCACCTTGTTCGGCAGCGGCATGTAGAACACGTTCGCACTCTCGTAGATCCACGAGGCGCCGAATTTCTTCAGCACGTCCGCGCATTCGGTCGGATCGCCCGAATAGAAATGCGAGTCCCCGACCTCGGGGCGCAGATAGAAGCGGCAGACCGGGTTGACCGGCTCGGGTGCCTGCGCGGCGCTGCTGTAGCCGAGGAAACGCAGTCCCGTGCGCACCCAGCCCTTCAGCACGCCGGTGTCGAGGAGCTCTATCTCGTGGGCGCTGGCGGTGATGAAATAGTGGTCGAGCGTCGCGTTGTAGAACTCGACGACGGGTGCGTAGCCGTTCGGATTCGCCGCATCGGGGGCGAGGTACTCGCGCAGCAGCGGCAGCGCGACGTCGAGGCGCGAGTAGTAGTCGGTCGCGTCCGGCAGGACGCAGCTGGAGTCGCCACCCGTCAGTCCGCCGCGCAGTTCGTAAAAGCCCCCGGCGTCGAGGAACGTGAACAGGCCCGCGCCGCTCGAGCCGCCTTCGGTGACGCCCTGGCTCCACTGCATCGACAGGAAGCTGGAGCCGTCGGAGAAGAACTCGTAGCCCGGGGTCGTCCCCTGCGACCACTTCTTGAGATCGCCCATCGGATGGTGAATGCTGGTTCCGACTGCGAGCGCCGGCACGGGCTCGGCGCGCCACGCGGAGTAGAACGCGCCCGCCGGCGGCATGTCGTTGAGGCGCAGCAGCGCGAAGTCCCAATCGTCGCTGCGGGCGAGCAGCTTCGCGCCGCCGGCGATCTGCGCGAACGGCGGCGTCTGGAGGCTGCGGCACGCGACGGCGTCGAAAAACCAGAACGTCGTCAGCGTCGACGCCGCATAGGCCGAATCGATGCAGTGGTTTGCCGCGAAGAAATTCGGCGTGAACGAGGTCTGCGAATCGTTGAGCAGCGTGCCGGTGCAGAGGTAGCTGTAGCCATCGCCGACGGTGAAGACCATCTTCGCGACCGCGCGCGCGGTGTCGAGCACCGCGGTCGAGGGATTCGCGATGCAGGCGACGTCGATCTCGCAGGCGCCGGCGTCGCCGATTTCCGAGGCGGCCTTCGGGTCGATCCGCCTCGCGCCGGCCCCGTCGACCGCCAGATGCGAGACCCGGGCGATGGTTACGGTGACGCTGGCGGGGTCGACCGCCGCCGGCGCGAAGACCTCGACGACGGCGACCGCACCGTCGAGCACCGGCGACCACCAGAGAGCCACACCGGCAGCAGTACCGGGCGCAGCGGCGACCAGCGCGGAAACGTCGTACGGGCCGAACACCGGCGCGTCGGCAGCGGATCCGCGGACCCGCACCGCGACGCCGACGGGCGCGTCCACCGCCAGCGCCACGCGCAGCGCCGCCGCGCCTTCGGACCGGACCTCGATGCGTGCGGCGCGGCCGCCGTCGACGGCGACCCAATCGAGCGTCGAACCCGCGACCGAGCGGGCGCCGGAAGGCACCGCGCGGCCGTAGCCGATCGCGAGCGGCCGCGCCTTGGCCCCACCCTTCCGGGCGGCGGCACCCGCGGTCGCGGGAACGTCGAGGCGTCCGGCATTGGCCGACTTGAGTGCCCCGCGTTCCGCCGCGGACACCGCCGGCAGCACGATGGCGCGCGCCGGCGCATCGGGAGCGAGCAGCCGCGGCACGACCGCAGCCTTGAGCGCCCGCGGCGGGGGATCGTAACGCGCCGGACCCACGGCGACCACGCCTGCAGCCAGACTGGCGCCGGCCATGGCGAAAGCGCAGGCAGCGACAGCGACACGAAGATACGGCAACGGCATGCAGGTACTCCTTGGGGCGGGGGCGGGGACGTGGAGGATACGGCAACGGGCAGCGGGCATCGGTACGCTGGCGAACATTCGATCAACGCGGCAGGGGGTGGTTCCGCTGACAGCGCCGCCATGGACGAACCAGCCCGCGGCCGGCGCTCGCTTCATCCGGGATCCGCCGGGGCCGCGACGCACGCGGCGAGCGCATCGCGCCAGGGCGGCAGCGAGAAGCCGAAGGTCCGCTCGAACTTCGCCGTCGCCAGAACGCCGAAGGCCGGACGGCGCGCCGGCAGCGGATACTCGGCGGTCGTGATCGGGACCACGCGCGGAACAGCCACGTCGCCGACGATCGCGCGGGCGAAGTCGAACCAGGTCGCCTGGCCCGTCGACGAAAGGTGATAGAGCCCGGCGCGCCCGGCCAGCTCGGGCAGCCCCCGGGCGACGATACGCGCGGTGGCGAGGGCAAGCTCGCGGCACCAGTTGGGCACTCCGGTCTGGTCGGCGACGATGCGCAGTTCGTCGCGCGTCGCCGCAAGCCGCCGTATGGTGAGCAGGAAGTTGCTGCCGCGCAATCCGTAGACCCAGCTGGTGCGCAGCGTCAGCGCGTGCGCACCGGCCGCGGCGACCGCCTGTTCGCCGGCGAGCTTCGACGCGCCGTACACGCCCAACGGGGCGACCGCGGCCTCCTCCGTGTACGGGGTGCGCGCCGCCCCGTCGAAGACGTAGTCGGTCGAGTAGTGGATCAGCACGGCGGACAGCCGCTTCGCCTCGGCGGCAAGGATGCCGGGCGCTGTCGCGTTGACTGCGTACGCGAGATCACGCTCGGTCTCGGCGCGGTCGACGGCGGTGTACGCGGCGGCGTTGACGATGAGGTCGGGCTTCAGCGCGCGCACCGTCGCGACGATCGCGTCGGGGTCGGCGAGGTCGAGCGTCGCCCGGTCGACCGCCGTGACGTCGCCGAGCGCGCGCATCTGCGCGGCGAGTTCGGCGCCGACCTGCCCGTTGGCGCCGGTGACGAGGATTCTCGGTCGCGACATCCGGACGCGATCAGCCGTAGGTCTCGGTCGCGGCGAGCGGCTTGCCCGCGGCGTCCTTGGGTGCCAGCGTCGGCGCACCGTCGTACGGCCACGCGATGCCGACCTCGGGGTCGTTCCAGAGCAGCGTCCGCTCGTGCTCGGGGTACCAGTAATCGGTCGTCTTGTAGAGGAAATCCGCGCTGTCGGACAGGACGACGAAGCCGTGGGCGAAACCGGGCGGGACCCAGAACATCCGCCTGTTGTCCGCGGACAGGGTCACGCCGACCCAGCGGCCGAACGTGGGGGAGCGGCGGCGCAGGTCGACCGCGACGTCGAAGACCTCGCCGGCGACGACACGCACCAGCTTGCCCTGCGGCCGTTCGATCTGATAGTGGAGCCCCCGCAGCACGCCGCGTCCGGACCGCGAGTGGTTGTCCTGCACGAAGTCGACGTCGATGCCCGCCGCGGCGAGCGCGCGCCGGTTCCAGCTCTCGAAGAAGAACCCGCGCGAGTCGCCGAAGACCTTCGGCTCGACCAGCTTCACGTCGGGGATGGCCGTCGGCGTGACGATCATCGGACGGCGGGCTCGCGCAGCAGCGCGAGCAGGTACTGGCCGTAGGCGTTCTTCGCCATCGCCTGGCCCAGACGCTCGACTCCGGCGGCATCGATCCAGCCCTGCCGGTACGCGATCTCCTCGGGGCAGGCGATCTTGAGGCCCTGCCGCCGCTCGATGGTCTCGATGTACTGCGACGCCTCGAGCAGCGACTCGTGCGTGCCGGTGTCCAGCCAGGCCATGCCGCGGCCCATCACCTCGCAGGCGAGTTCGCCCCAGTCGAGGTACTGCCGGTTGACGTCGGTGATCTCGAGCTCGCCGCGCGCGGACGGCTCGAGCGCCGCCGCGACGTCGGCCACCCGATCGTCGTAGAAATAGAGTCCGGTGACCGCGTAGCGCGACTTCGGGAGCTTCGGCTTTTCCTCGAGGCTGACGACCCGCCCGGTCGAGTCGAACTCGGCCACGCCGTAGCGCTCCGGGTCGGCGACCGGGTAGGCGAAGACCGTCGCCCCCGCCTCGCGGGCGCTGGCGCGGGCGAGCTGGGCCTGCAGGTCGTGGCCGTAGAAGATGTTGTCGCCGAGGACCAGTGCCGACGGGCCGCCGGCGACGAACCCGCGGCCGATGATGAACGCCTGGGCCAGTCCGTCCGGCGACGGCTGCACGGCGTAGGAGAGGTTCAGCCCCCACTTGGACCCGTCGCCCAGGAGCTCGCTGAACCGCGGCGTGTCCTGCGGCGTGGAGATCAGCAGGATGTCGCGGATCCCGGCCAGCATCAGCGTCGTCAGCGGGTAATAGATCATCGGCTTGTCGTACACCGGCAGCAGCTGCTTGGAGACGACCTGCGTCACCGGGTAGAGCCGGGTGCCGGAGCCGCCGGCGAGGATGATGCCCTTGCGCGCCATGTCCGCTCCGTTCAGGCCGCGGCGCGCGCGCCGGCGTAGTTGAGGTCGATCCAGCGCTGGTATTCGCCGGACGTCACGGCGGCGAGCCAGGCCCCGTTGTCGAGGTACCAGCGAATCGTCTGCGCGAGCCCCGTCGCGAACGTCTCGGCCGGCGTCCAGCCGATCTCGGAGCGGATCTTCGTCGGGTCGATCGCGTAGCGGCGGTCGTGGCCGGGCCGGTCCTGGACGAAGGCGATCTGGCTCGCGTAGTCGCGGCCGGGTGCCATCTCGCCGAGCAGGCGGCACAGCGTGCGGACGACGTCGAGGTTCTTCATCTCGGCGTTGCCGCCGATGTTGTAGGTTTCGCCGGGCCGTCCGCGCGCAAGCACCGCACGGATCGCCGCGCAGTGGTCGCCGACGTAGAGCCAGTCGCGGACCTGCTGACCGTCGCCGTACACCGGCAGCGGCTTGCCGGCCAGCGCGTTGGTGATCATCAGCGGGATCAGTTTCTCGGGAAACTGCCGCGGTCCGTAGTTGTTCGAGCAGTTGGTCGTCAGCGTCGGCAGGCCGTAGGTGTGGTGCCACGCGCGGACGAAATGGTCGGACGCAGCCTTCGACGCCGAGTACGGGCTGTTCGGCGCGTACGGGGTCGCCTCGCTGAACGCGGGGTCGTCGGGCCGGAGCGTCCCGTAGACCTCGTCGGTCGACACGTGGAGGAAGCGGAACGCCGCCTTCTCGGCATCGGGCAGCGCCGCCCAGTATTCGCGCGTCGCGTCGAGCAGCGTGAACGTGCCGACCACGTTGGTGGCGACGAACGCCGCGGGACCGTGGATCGAGCGGTCGACGTGGCTCTCGGCGGCAAAATGGACGATCGCGCGCGGCCGGTGCTGCGCCAGCAGCGCGGCCACCTGGGCCCGGTCGCCGATGTCGCCGCGCACGAAGACGTGCCGCGGGTCGTCCTTCAGTGCCGCGAGATTGCCGAGGTTCCCCGCGTAGGTCAGGAGGTCGAGATTGACGACCGGTTCGCCGGTGGCGGCGATCCAGTCGAGAACGAAATTCGCGCCGATGAAGCCGGCGCCGCCGGTCACGAGAATCATGGGGGGCTCCGTGCACCGCCGGCCGCCGGGCGGCGGCAGCGCGCAAACCTGTTGATTTTACCACTCCCCGCCGGGGCGCCCGGGCGGGCGGCACGGTCCCGGAGTCAGGCGCGGTGGTAGTCCCGGTACCAGGCGACGAAGCGCTCGAGGCCGACTGCCAGCGGCGTCGACGGCGCGAATCCGGTCAGCGCGCGCAGCCGGTCGATCGACGCGTAGGTCTCCGGCACGTCGCCCGACTGCATCGGCAGGTACTCGCGCCGCGCCGCGCGCCCGAGCAGCCGCTCCAGCGTCGCGATGAAGTCGGTGAGCTCGACTGCTTCGTGGTTGCCGATGTTGTAGATCGCGTAGGGGGCGCCGGCCGCGGGCGCCGGCGGGCGTTCGAGCACGCGGACCACGCCTTCGACGATGTCGTCGACATAGGTGAAGTCGCGGCGCATCCGGCCCTGATTGAACACCTTGATCGCCTCGCCGGCGAGGATCGCCCGCGTGAACAGCATCGGCGCCATGTCGGGCCGTCCCCACGGCCCGTAGACGGTGAAGAAGCGCAGGCCGGTCGTCGGCAGCCGGTACAGGTGACTGTAGCTGTGCGCCATCAGCTCGTCGGCCTTCTTGGTCGCCGCGTACAGGCTGACCGGGTGGTCGACGCTCTGGTCCTCCGAGAACGGCAGCGTGTGGTTGGCTCCGTAGACACTCGAACTCGACGCGTAGACGAGGTGGCCGATCGTGCCGTGGCGGCAGCCCTCGAGCACGTGGCCGAACGCCGTGACGTTGTTCCGGAGGTACGCGGCCGGGTTCTCCAGCGAATAGCGCACGCCCGGCTGCGCAGCGAGATGGACGACGGCGCCGAACCCACCGCCGGCGAACAGTGCGGCGGTCGCGTCGGCGTCGGCGAGGTCGACCCGGGCGAAGGAGAACCCCGCACGCCCGTCGAGCCGCGCGAGCCGCGCCCGTTTCAGCGCGACGTCGTAGTACGGGTCGAAATTGTCGACGCCGGTGACGACGACCCCCGCGTCGAGCAACCGCGCACAGACGTGCATGCCGATGAAGCCGGCCGCTCCCGTGACGAGGACCGGTCCCGCCGGCGGTCGTGCCGGTGTCGCAGGCGTCATTGCGGCTCGCCCTGCGCCAGCGCCCGCAGCTTCGCGTACTTCATGAAGCTCGCGAAGCTGCCGATCGCGATGTGAACGAGCCCGGCGACGCCGTCGAGGCAGCCGAGCTTCAGGAGGTAGAAGCGGACGAATCGCGCGACCGGCGAGGCGACGAGCCGCAGCGCGCCGGCACGCTCGCCGCGGGCGTGCATCGCCTCGGCCTGCAGCGTCGTGTAGCGGTTCTGCTTGGCCCAGTACGCGTCGATCGACTCGGCGGAGGCGTGGAGCAGGTCGCCGCGGATCCGCGCCACGGGCCCGGCGGCGACGACGTGCTCGTGCACCGGGTCGTCGGTCCAGCGCGCGCGGCGGCGGTCGAACAGCCGCAGGTTCCAGTCGGGGTAGCCCTCGCCGTGCGCCAGCCAGCGGCCGAGGAAGCGGTTGCGCCGCGCACAGGCGTAGCCGACGGCGGACGGCGCCCCGGTCGCGAACAGTGCGGCGATCGACGCGGCGAGTTCCGGCGTGACGCGCTCGTCGGCGTCGAGACAGAGCACCCAGTCGTGGGCCGCCGCGGCGACGGCGAAGTTCTTCTGCGGGCCGAAGCCCAGCCAGTCCCGGGTGATCACCCTTGCACCCGAGCGGCGCGCGAGTTCCACGGTATCATCGCGGCTGCCCGAGTCGACGACGACGGTCTCGGCGGCGAAGCGCGCCGACGCGAGGCACTCGGGCAGCTGCGCGGCCGCGTCGCGCGTGATCACGCAAACACTCATCGGCAGGGGCGCTGTCATGCGGTGGTCGATCGCGGGGCGAAGCGCCCCGTCCGGAACTGCAATGCGCGCATTCTACGTGCTTTGGCCCCGCCGGCATCGTCCCCCCTCTCCATGAACGCGGTCCTCGTCATCCGGCCCTCATCGCTCGGCGACGTCGTCCACGCGCTCGCGCTCGTCGACGACGTCCGCCGCCACCGGCCGGAGCTCGCCGTCGACTGGGTCGCGGAAGAGGCCTTCGCGCCGCTGGTCGCGCTGCACCCGGGCGTGCGCCGGGTGATTCCGGTCGCGCTCCGCCGGTGGCGAAGGCGGCCGCTCGCGGCTTCCACCTGGCGCGAGTTCGGCGCGTTCCGCGACGAGCTGCGACGGGAACGGTACGCGGCGATCGTCGACCTGCAGGAGCAGATCAAGGGCGCGATCCTGTCGCGCCTGGCGCGCGGGCCGCGGCACGGCCCCGACCGCGCGACGTTGCGGGAGCCGCTGGCGACGCTGTTCCACCAGCACCAGCACCGCATCGGCCAGGGGCAGCATTTCGAGGACCGCTGCCGGCAGCTGACCGGCGCCGCGCTCGGGTACGCGCCGTCGGGACCGCCGCACTACGGCCTCGTCGCACCGCCGCCGCCGGCCGCGACACAGCCCGCGGGCCGGTACGTCACGCTGTTCCACTCGACCAGCCGCGTCGACAAGCTCTGGCCCGAGGAGCGCTGGCGCGCGCTGGTCGCTGCGCTCGGCGGCGCCGGCTTCGCGGTGCTGCTGCCCTGGGGCAGCGACGACGAACGGGCGCGCAGCGAGCGGCTGGCGAAGGGCGCGCCGACGGCGATCGTCCCGCCGAGGCTGCCGCTGCCCGCGCTCGCCGGGCTGATCGCGCGCGCCGAGGGGACCATCGGCGTCGACACCGGCCTGGTGCACCTGGCCGCCGCGCTGGGCACGCCGACCGTCGCGCTGTTCATCGCCACCGATCCCGCGCAGGCCGGCGTCGCCCGCAGCGGGACGCACGCCCGGGACCTGGGCGGCGTCGGCATGACGCCGACCGTCGAGGCGGCGGCGGCGGCCTTCGCCGCCCTCCTCGCCGCCGCGCCGCGCCGCTGACGCCGGGCCGCCGATGCGAACCCTCTACACCCTGCTCTGGTGGCTCGCGGTGCCGCTGCTGCCGCTGCGGCTGTGGTGGCGCGCCCGCCGCGAACCCGGGTACGGCGAACGGATCGGCGAGCGTTTCGGGCGCTACGAGGGACCGGCGCCACCGGGCCCGGTGCTGTGGCTGCACGCGGTGTCGCTCGGCGAGACGCGCGCCGCCGTCCCGCTGGTGCGTCGCCTCCTGGACAGCTATCCGCAGGCCACGCTGTTGCTGACCCACATGACGGCGACCGGCCGGGCCGCCGGACGCGAGCTGTGGGGCGAGCGTGTCGTGCAGGCCTGGCTCCCCTACGACGTTCCGTTCGCGGTGCGCGGGTTTCTCCGCCATTTCCGTCCGGTGGCCGGGCTGCTGATGGAAACCGAAGTCTGGCCGAACCTGGTGCGGCTCGCTCGCGCCGCCGACGTCCCGCTGTTCCTCGTCAACGCGCGGCTGTCGGAGCGTTCGGCGGCCGGCTACGCGAAGGCGCGGTCGCTCGCACAGCCGGCCTTCGCCGGGCTGTCGGGGGTGGCGGCACAGAGTCCCGCCGACGCGAGGCGGATCGCGGCGCTCGGGAGCGTGGCGCCGGTGGTGACGGGCAACCTCAAGTTCGACGTCGAACTGTCGGGGCAGGCCCGCGCGCTGGGTCGCGAACTGCGGCAGCGGTTCGGCGACCGGCGGCCGCTGTGGGTTGCCGCGTCGACGCGCGAGGGCGAGGAAGCCCTGCTGCTCGACGCGCTCGCCCGGGGCACGCTGCCCGCGCACACGCTGACGGTCATCGTGCCGCGGCATCCGCAGCGCTTCGACGACGTCGCCGGCCTGCTCGCCGCGCGCAACCTCCGCTTCGTCCGCCGCAGCGAAGGGATCAGGGTGCCGCCGGACGTCGCCTTCGTGCTCGGGGACTCGATGGGCGAGTTGCCCGCGTACTACGCGGCGGCCGACGTCGCGTTCGTCGGCGGCAGCCTGCTGCCGCTGGGTGGCCAGAACCTGATCGAGGCGATCGCCGCGGGGCGGCCGACGCTGGTCGGCCCGCACATGTTCAACTTCGCCGATGCGACGGCCAATGCAGTCACCGCGGGCGCCGCGAGGGAGGTGCCGGACGCCGACGCGCTGGTCGCGGCGGTCTCGACGCTGCTGGAGGATCCGGAAGCGCGGGCGGCGATGGCCGCCGCGGCGGCCGCGTTCCATGCCGCGCACCGCGGCGCGGCCGACCGGCTCTGGGCCTGGCTCGCGCCGGCGCTCGACGCCGCGCTGGCCGTGCGCGCGGCCCGGACTATCCCCCCAGACGGCGGTTGAGTTCCTCGAGGTCGGCTTCGGTGAGCGCGCCGGCCGCGGCCTTCAGGCGCAGCGTCGCGGTCAGGTAGTTGAAGTAAGCCTGCGCGAGGTCGCGCCGGGCGGAGAAGACCAGCTGCTGGACGTTGAGCACGTCGAGGTTGGTCCGGACGCCGACCTCCTGGCCGAGGCGATTGGATTCGAGCGCGACCTGCGTCGAGATCACGGTCTGCTCGAACGCCTTGACCAGTGCGACCGCGCTGTTGACGCCGGAGAAGCCCGTCTGCGCGTTGTACAGCGCGTTGCGGCGCGCGATTTCCAGGTCCTGCCGGAACCGTCTCCTGCTGCGCGATCGCCTCGCGGACGCGCGAATTGAGGGCGCCGCCCCAGGTAGATCGGCACGTTGAGCGCGAGTCCGATGTTGGCCGAGCGACTGCTGGTGTCGAAGTCGCTGCCGAGCGAGCCGGTGCCGGCGCCGTTGCCGTAGCTGCCGACCAGGTCGACGGTCGGATAGTGCGCGGCGCGGGCGCGGTCGACCTCGAGGGCGGCGACGTCGAAGTTGTACTGCGCGACGCGCACCGAGAGGTTCTCGGCGAGCGCGCGCTCGACCCAGGATTCGAGTACGTTCGGTGTCGGCGGCTACCGGGGTGAAACTGGCCCCCAGCTTCTTCAGGTCCTTGGGGAACCGCCCGATGATCGCCCGCATCGCCGTGCGCTTGTTCTCGAGGTCGTTCCGCGCGGCGATTTCCTGCGCGATGATCGAATCGTACTTGGCCTGCGCTTCATTGGTGTCGGTGATCGTTGCCACGCCGACCTCGAAATTGCGCTTGGCCTGCGCGAGCTGCTCGGACACCGCCGCCTTCTGCGCCTCGTTGAGCTCGACCGTGAACTCGGCGAGCAGAATGTCGAAGTAGGCGACGGTCACGCGCAGGATCAGGTCCTGCTGCGCGAGCCCCAGAATGTAATCGGCCTGCGCGACCTGCTGGTTCGCCTGGTCGACCACGATCATGTTCTGCATGCGGAACAGCGGCTGCGACGCGGAGATCGAGTAGTTCCAGTTCTGGTAGGAGTTGGCGGTGACGCTGCGCTGGTCGCCCTTGATCGTCACGCGGCCGTCGTTGTGGTTGGCGGTGCCGGCGAGGCCGACCGTGGGCAGCAGCCCGGCACGGGCCTGCGGCACGCGTTCCTGCGTCGCGCTCCACGATGCGCGAGCGGAGGCGAGGACGGGGTCGTACTGCTGCGCCTCGCGGTAGACCTGCATCAGGTCCTCGGCACGAACGGCGGCGGGAACGCCGAGCGCGAGCGACAGTGCAATGACGGCAAGACGACGGTTGAACTTGGGCATCGCTTCGGTTCCTGGGATCAATAGCGCTTCATGGCGGGTTCGACGCGGTCCGCCCACGCGGCGACACCGCCGCGCAGGTTGTGGACGTTGGCGAAGCCGGCTTGCCGCAACCACATCGCGGCGTGCTGGCTGCGGTGGCCGTGATGGCAGACGAGTACGAGATCGCAGTCGCGCGGCAGTTCGCCGACGCGGGCGGGCAACTGTCCCAGAGGAAGGTGCCGCGAGCCTTCGATCCGGCAGTATTCGAACTCCCACGGCTCGCGGACGTCGACGAGCAGGGGCGCCGGGCGCGCGGCATCGGCCCGCCACGCGACCAGGTCGGCCGGGTCGATCTGCGGGATCAAAATGTGAACCGCGCCGGAGCCGCGGCATTGATCAGCGGGTCCACCACGGTCTCGAACAGGTCGGCGGTCGTCCACGACCCGGGGCCGACATAGCGGACCAGCCGCGCGGTCATCACCGGCGGGTCGCCGACGACCGCGAACAGGCGACCGCCCGGCTTCAGCTGGGCGACGAGCTCGTCGGGCAGGATCGGCGTCGAGCCGGTGAGGACGACGGCGTCGAACGTCGCCGCCGAGAAGCCGCGCGCGGCGTCCCCCGTGCGGAGGTCGACGTCGCGGACGCCGGCGCGCGCGAGCTTCGCCTTCGCCTCGGCGGCGAGGCGCGGAATGATCTCGACACTGGTCACGCGCGCCCCGCGGCTTGCGAGCAGCGCCGTCAGGTAGCCGCTGCCCGTTCCGACCTCCAGCACCGACTCGCCTGGCTGGAGGCGCAGGTCCTGCAGCACGCGCGCCTCCATCTTGGGCGTCCACATCCTCTGGCCGTCGCCCAGAGGAAGCTCGAGGTCGGCAAACGCGAGGGAGCGGTACGCGGCCGGGACGAATTCCTCGCGCCGCACCGTGAACAGCAGGTCGAGCACGTCCTGATCCAGCACCTCCCAGGTGCGGATCTGCTGCTCGACCATGTTGAACCGTGCGTGTTCGATGTCCATCCGTGGCATACGTCCAGTGCGTCGCGTCGTTCCAGCATGCCCGGTCCCCGCGCGCGCGTCGGTGACCCGGATCACACGGCGTGGGACCGACGAGTCCCCGAGCCGCCGCGCCCCGGCGCAGGCCTCGAGCCCCACCCGGCCGCGGCAACTGACTCGCGGTCAGTTATTATGCAGCCTTGAATTATCGCACGTCAAATCGACCCTTCCGCCGGGTCAATCGCCATGCGCAGGGGCCTTCGCCCCGGTCGCCGGCGCGGCGGGGGCGGTTCCGCCGGCGGCGGCGGCGCGGCGGGCGGCCCGCCGGTCGCGCCGCTGCTGCGACCAGTTCTCGAGGTAGGTGTAGAGCACCGGCACGACGATCAGCGTGAGCAGCGTCGACGTGATGACCCCGCCGATGATCGCGCGGCCCATCGGCGCCTGGGTTTCGCCGCCCTCGCCGATGCCGAGCGCCAGGGGCAGCATGCCGAAGACCATCGCCGCGGTCGTCATCAGGATCGGCCGCAGCCGCACCTGGCCCGCCTCCAGCAGCGCCTCCCGGATCGGCAGGCCGTCCCGGCGCGCGCGGTTCGCGAAGTCGACCAGCAGGATCGCGTTCTTGGTCACCAGGCCCATCAGCATGATGAAGCCGATGATCGAGAAGATGTTGAGCGTCGTCCGGGTGAGCAGCAGCGCGAGGAACACGCCGATGAGCGAGAACGGCAGCGAGGCCATGATCGCGACCGGCTGCAGGAAACTCGCGAACTGCGACGCCAGGATCAGGTAGATGAAGATCACGGCGAGGCCCAGGGCGGCCAGCGCCGCGCTGAACGATTCCTGCATGTCCTGCGTCTGCCCGCCGAGCGAGAAGCGGTAGCCGGGCGGCAGCTCACGGGTCATTTCCTTGACCAGCTTGTCGACGTCGCTGCCGACGTCCCCGGACGGGCGCCCCTGCGCATTGGCGTACAGCGCCACCCGCCGCTGCAGGTCCTGCCGCTTGATGATCTGCGGGCTCGTCGTCTCGCTGATCTCGGCGACCTGCCGCAGCGGCACCATCCGCAGCTCGCCGTCCGGGCCCCGCTTGTTGGTCGACAGGTACAGGTTGGCGACATCCGAGACCAGCTGCCGGCGGTCCTTCGGCAGCTGGACATTGACCTCGTAGTTCTGCCCGTCGGGGCCGAGCCAGTAGCTCACGGTGTCGCCGGCGAGCAGCGGGCGCACCGTCTGCCCGACCTGCTGCACGGTGATGCCGAGCTCGGCGGCGGCGTCGTTGTTGAGGCGGACCCGCAGCGCCGGGTTCGCTGCCTTGTCCGAGGTCTCGAGGTCGGCGATTCCGGGCACCTTCGCGGCACGCTCCTTGAGCGTCGCGATGATCTGCGACAGCGTGTCGGGATCCGGGCCCAGCACGTTGACGAAGATCGGACGGTTGAAGCCGAACGTGAGCTCGACGCCGGCGATCGGCCGAAGCTCCTCGCGGATCGCCTTCTCGACCTCCTTCTGCGAGCGCGAGCGCTCGGTCCTGTCGACGAGCTTGAGGTTGAGCCGCGCGTAGTTCCGGCCCTCGTCGGTGCCGACCGTCGTCATCGTCAGCCGCACCTCGGGGAAGGCCTTCAGCGCCTCCTCGACCTGCCGCACCTTGCCGTCGGTGTACTCGAGGCTCGAGCCGACCGGCGTATTGAGCCGCAGCGAGACGAACCCCTGGTCGGACTCGGGGACGAACTCGGTGCCGATCAGCGGCACCAGCGCGAAGCTGCCGAGGAAGGTGACGGTCGCGACCGCGAGCACCGTCTTGCGATGACCGAGCGCCCAGCCGAGCCGCCGGCCGTAGACCGAGTGCAGCCACTCGATGAAGCTCTCGACGCGGTCCATCAGCCGGCCGAGCCACGGCACCCGCTTGAAGCGGGAGCCCGGCGGATCGTGCCAGATCGACGACAGCATCGGGTCGAGCGTGAAGCTGACGAACAGGCTGACCAGCACCGCCACCGCGACCGTCACGCCGAACTGGAAGAAGAAGCGGCCGATGATGCCGCTCATGAACGCGATGGGCACGAACACGGCGACGATCGCGAACGTGGTCGCCATCACCGCGAGCCCGATCTCGTCGGTGCCCTCGCGCGCCGCGGTCGGGTGATCCTTGCCCATGCCGAGGTGGCGGACGATGTTCTCGCGCACGACGATGGCGTCGTCGATCAGCAGGCCGATGCACAGCGACAGCGCCATCAGCGTGAGGAAGTTGAGCGTGAAGCCGAAGGCGTTGAGCGCGATGAACGTCGCCACCACCGCGATCGGGAGCGTGAGGCCGGTGATGACGGTGCTGCGCCAGCTGTGCAGGAACAGGAACACGATCAGCACGGTCAGCAGCGCACCCTCGATGATCGTGTGCTTGACGCGGGTGACGCTCTTCTCGACCTGCTCGGCCGTGTTGTTGATGACGGTGAGCTCGACGTCCTTCGGCAGCCGCTTCTTCAGCTCCTCGATCGCCGTCATCACGCCCGTGCCCGTGTCGACGATGTTGGCGTCCTGCGCCTTCTGCAGGTCGAGCGTGACCGACGGGCGGCCGTTGATCCGGGCCAGCGACGTCTCCTCCTTCTCGCCGTCGATGACGTCGGCGACCTGCGACAGATACACGGTCGAACCGCCCTGCTGGGCGACGATGATGCGTCCGAACTGCGCCGGGTCCTTGATCTTGCCTTCGACGCGCACGCTCATGTCCGATTGCCCGCGCGACAGCCGGCCGGCGGGCATGTCCTGGTTCGCGGCGCGGATCGCGTTCATCACCTGGTCGATGCCGATTCCCAGGCCCGTGAGCGCCTGCGGCCGGACCTGGATCAGGATCTGCCGGGTGACGCGGCCGTTGACGTCGATGCGCGCGACGCCGGGGACGTTCTCGAGGCCCTTGACGATGACCTGGTCGGTGAGCGACGTGAGCTCGCGCAGCGACATCGTCGGCGACAGCACCGCCAGCTGCAGGACGGGCTGCTGGTTCTCCTGGTCGGCGCGCACGACCAGCGGATCCTTGACGTCGCGCGGGAACCCGGGGCGGGCCATCGCGATCTTGTCGCGGACGTCCTGCATCGCCTTGGTCATGTCGGTGTTGAGCCGGAACTCCGCGAACACCTGACTCGCGCCTTCGAGCGAGTTCGAGCGGATCAGCTTGACCCCGGCGACGGTGTTGAGCGCGTACTCGAGCGGCTTGGTGACGTCGGCCTCGACGGCCTCGGGCGAGGCGCCCGGGTACGCGGTCTGCACGAACACGAACGGCAGACTGACGTCGGGCATCTGCTCGACCTTGAGCCGCGCGTACGAGAAGATCCCGAGCACGGCGATCGCGACCATGACCATCGTCGCGAAGACCGGGTTGTTGATGGAAACGCGGGTGATCCACATGGCAGGGGCGCTTTCTGGCGTGCGGCGGTCGTCGTGGCGCTCGCGCGCGGGGGCAGGTTCGGGCGGGCGGAGGCAGTGCGGCAGCGGGCGGGGGCCGCGAACGTCGCCGCCGGCGCGCCCCGGTCAGCCCCTCGCGGTCAGCCCGAGCCGCCGGCCGGTGCGGTGATGGCGTTGGTCGACGACGACGGCGCCTTGACCATCGCCGGCGCGCCTTCCTTGAGGTTGTCGAAGCGGGCCGCAAGCACCTGCGCGCCGGCGGGCAGCGCGGTCTTGATCTCGACGCGTCCCGCCTCGTCGTCGCGACGGCCGGTCACCACGGGGCGGCGGACGAGCTTGCCGTCGTCGATCGTCCACACGTACGACTGCCCGGCCTCGGTGCGCACGGCGCCGGCCGGCAGCGTCGGCACCGGCGGCGCGGCGGCGAGCGCGATCCGGCCGGTGGCGAACATCCCCCCCTTGAGCGTGCCGTCGGCGTTGGGGATGCCGACGTAGACGACGATCGCGCGCGTCCCCGGCTCGGTGGCGGGATTGATCCGCTCGACGCGCCCGCTGAATCGGCGTTCGCCGAAACCGTCGATCGCGAGCTCGACCGGCATGCCGAGCTTGAGCTCCGGCACGTCGACGGCCGGAACCATCGCGTTGAGCTCGAGCGTCCCGAGGTCGACGACGGTCACCACCGGCGTGTCGAAATTGACCTTCTCCCCCGCCTGCAGGTGGCGCTTGGCGACGATTCCCGACAGCGGCGCCGTCAGCACCGCGTCCTTGAGCGCGTTGCGGGCAATCTGGACCTGCGCCTCGGCCGACTTCACGCCGCCGCGGGCGACGTTGAAGCTCGACTCGGAGTTGTCGAACGCATTCTGCGAAATGAAGCTCTGCTTGAGCAGCGTCTGGTTGGTCGCGCGGGTCTTCTCCGCGAGCGCCATCTGGGCGCGCGCCGACTCGAGCGCGCCCTGCCGTTCGATGAGCCGCGCCTCGAGATCCGCGGTGTCGATGCGGCCGATCACCTGGCCCGCCTGGACCGCCTCGCCTTCGCGCACCGTCAGCGCGCGGACTTCGCCGGCCACCTTGGCCTTGACGACGGCGGAGCGTGCGGGCTGCACCGCGCCCGAAACCGGCAGCCAGCGGCCGAGCGCCTTCGGTTCGACCCGGGCGAGGTCCGCCGCGGTGAACTGGAGGGTCACCGGCGGCTCGCCGCCCTTGCCCGGGCCGCCTTCGCCGCCGCCGCCCGACTTGCCGGCACGCTGGGACACCGCGACGCCGACACCCGCGACGGCCAGCAGCACGACAAAGGCGCCGATCAGGCGACGCCGAGTTATTTTCATGGCCATCCATGCTCCCCATACGGCCTGCCCGCCGGTGGACGGGTGCGGCCAGGACCGGTCCGACGCGGGACGCAGGGCCCGGCGCGGTGGCGCCGATGCTGCGTCCGGTCGGGGTGCTGCCGGTTGGATGCGGCCGACCGGCATTCCGGATTTGCGAAGGCGAGAGTTTACGCGCGACCGCGTCCGCCGCCCAAAGGCCATGCGACGAGCCGCCGCCGGCGCCGACGGGCCGTCGCCGGGACACTCCCGACGACGGCCAGGGCCCGGGCGGGCGCGGCGGACCCGCCCGGTGGATTGACACGTCAGGGCGCACAGCGAATAATCCTCTGTTGCCTTGATTCACCCCCATTTTTCTCCCCGACTCCACCCCCTTTACCGATCCCCGGAGGTTTCATGACCAAGTCCCGCCAGCTCGGCCTCACGCTCGTCGCGGCTGCCCTCGTCGCCCTGTACGGCTGCGGCAAGGAAGAGCCCAAGAAGGCCGAGGCCCCCAAGGCCGCCGCGCCCGTCGAAGAGGTCGTCGTCGTCAAGATCGGCCACGCCGGCCCGCTGACGGGCGGCATCGCGCACCTCGGCAAGGACGACGAGAACGGCGCGCGCCTGGCCGTCGAGGAAGCCACCGCCCGCAAGCTGAAGATCGGCGGCAAGCTGGTGAAGTTCGAGCTGATGAGCGAGGACGACCAGGCCGACCCGAAGCTCGGCCCGACGATCGCGCAGAAGTTCGCCGACGCGAAGGTCGCGGGCGTCGCGGGTCACCTGAACTCGGGCGTCACGATCCCGGCCTCGGCGGTCTACCACCAGGCCGGCATCCCGATGATCTCCGGCTCGGCCACGAACCCGAAGCTGACCGAGCAGGGCTTCAAGAACATCTTCCGCACCGTCGGCCGCGACGACCAGCAGGGTCCGGCGGTCGCGCAATACCTCGCCGCGCAGAAGATCAAGAAGGTCGCGATCGCCGACGACGCGACCGCGTACGGCGAAGGCCTCGCGAACGAAGTCGAGAAGACGCTCAAGGCGGCCGGGGTCCAGGTCGTCGCCCGCGAGAAGACCAACGACAAGGCGACCGACTTCAAGGCGATCCTCACCAAGATCAAGGGCAAGAACCCGGATGCCGTGTTCTACGGCGGCATGGACGCGACCGGCGGCCCGATGATCAAGCAGGCCCGCGAGCTCGGCATGAAGGCGATGTTCAGCTTCGGCGACGGCGCCTGCACCGACGAGATGGCGAAGCTCGCCGGCGCCGCTGCGGAAGGCCTGATCTGCTCGCAGGCCGGCCTCCCCGCCTCGGCCGCCAGCAAGCAGTTCAACGACGCGTTCAAGGCGAAGTACGGCGACGTCAAGCAGTACGCGCCGTTCTTCTACGACGCGGTCGGCCTGATGATCGCGGCGATGCAGAAGGCGGACTCGACCGACCCGGCCAAGTACCTGCCCGAGCTGCAGAAGATCAGCTACAACGGCGCCACGGGCAAGATCGAGTTCGACGAGAAGGGCGACCGCAAGAACGCCGAAATCACGATCTTCACGCTGAAGGGCGGCAAGGTCGAGCCGATCGCGGTCGTGCAGGCCGGCAAGAGCGTCCCGTTCGAGGAGTTCCTGAAGGCGGCCGCGGCAGCGGCCCCGGCGGCCGCGCCGGCGACACCGGCTCCGGCTCCGGCCCCCGCGGCCCCGGCCCCGGCGCCGAAGCAGTAATCGGCAGTCGCACCGCGCAAACGGCGCCCTTTCGGGGGCGCCGTTTTTTTTCGCCCGCCGGCTCCGAGGCGACGGGGATTGCCGCGGCGCGCCTTCACCCGCACAATCGCCGGCGCGGGCCCGCCACTCGCCGGCCCCAGGTCACCCCCCCGCTCCGACCGAGCCCCGACGCACCAACGTACCGACGCCGCAAGGACCCCCGCGTGGACATCTTCCTGCAGCAGCTGATCAACGGCCTGACGCTCGGCAGCGTCTATGCCGTGGTCGCGCTGGGCTACACGATGGTCTACGGGATCGTCCAGCTCATCAACTTCGCCCACGGCGAGGTCGTCATGATCGGCGCGATGGTCGCATTCTCGGTCATCACCGCGCTGGCCGGGTCCGGCCTGCCGCCGGTGCTGATCGTCGCCGCCGGCGTGCTGGTCGCCGTGCCCGTGTGCATGGCCGTCGGCTACACGCTCGAGCGCGTCGCCTACCGGCCGCTGCGCCGCGCGCCGCGCCTCGCCCCGCTGATCACCGCCATCGGCCTGTCGATCATCCTCCAGCACCTGGCGATGGTGATCTGGAGCCGCAACCCGATCGCGTTCCCGCAGATCGTCACCGTCACCCCGTACTACCTGACCGACACGCCCAACGGCGCGACGATCACCAACGTCCAGGTCGTGATCATCGTCGCGTCGGTGATGATGATGGGCGGACTGCTGGCGCTGGTGTACCGGACCAAGCTCGGCATCGCGATGCGCGCGACGTCGCAGAATCAGCAGATCGCGGGCCTCATGGGGATCGACATCAACCGCGTCATCGCGCTGACGTTCGTGATCGGCGCGGCGCTGGGCGCGATGGCAGGGGTGATGGTCGGGACCTACTACGGCATCGCGCAGTACCAGATGGGGTTCCTGCTGGGGCTGAAGGCGTTCTCCGCCGCAGTGCTGGGCGGCATCGGCAATCTCGCGGGCGCGATGCTCGGCGGCCTGCTGCTCGGCGTGATCGAGGCGCTGGGCGCGGGCTACGTCGGCGACATCACCAACCTCTGCCACATGTCCGGCTGGTTCGACAGCCTGGCCGAGCGCTGCGTCGCCAATCCCAACATGCCGCTGTTCGGGTCGAACTACCAGGACGTCTTCGCCTTCCTGGTCCTGATCCTGGTGCTGGTGTTCCGGCCGTCCGGGCTGCTGGGCGAACGCGTCGCCGACCGCGCCTGAACGGAGCCGGACGTGCAGGCACTCGTCGACCTCAGGAAGCACCCCGCGGCCACCTGGATCGGCTTCGCGCTGGTCGGCATCGCGCTCCTCGCGCTCCCGTTCGCGCTGGCGCAGGTCGGCACGGCGTGGGTGCGCATCACCAATCTCGCGATCCTGTTCGTGCTGCTGTCGCTGGGACTGAACATCGTCGTCGGCTTCGCCGGGCTGCTCGATCTCGGGTACATCGCGTTCTACGCCGTCGGCGCCTACACCTACGCGCTGCTGGCGAGTCCGCACTTCAACATCCACCTGCCGTTCTGGATCATCCTGCCCATCGGCGCCGCGATCGCCTGCCTGTTCGGCGTGCTGCTGGGCACCCCGACACTCAAGCTGCGCGGCGACTACCTCGCCATCGTCACGCTCGGCTTCGGCGAGATCGTCCGGATCTTCTTCAACAACCTGTCGCAGCCGTTCAACCTGACCAACGGCCCGCAGGGCATCACGCTGATCGACCCGTTCCACATCGGCGATTTCAGCTTCGCGAAGACCGACGTCGTTCTCGGCCTGTCGTTCAGCGGGCCGATCAAGTACTACTACCTGCTCACGCTGGTGCTGCTGGTCGTCATCGTCATCAACCTGCGGCTGCAGGACTCGCGGCTGGGCCGCGCGTGGGAGGCGATCCGCGAGGACGAAATCGCCGCGCGCGCGATGGGCATCAACACCACCCGGATCAAGCTCATGGCGTTCGCGATGGGCGCGTCGTTCGGCGGCATCGCCGGCGGCATGTTCAGCGCGATGCAGGGCTTCATCAGTCCGGAGAGCTTCATACTCGTCGAGTCGGTGATGGTCCTGTCCATGGTGGTGCTCGGCGGCATGGGCAACATCTGGGGCGTGATCGTCGGCGCGCTGCTGCTCTCGTTCGTGCCCGAGGTCCTGCGCTACACGGTCGAGCCCGCGCAGAAGGCGCTGTTCGGCCGGATGCTCATCGAGCCCGAAGTGATCCGGATGCTGTTGTTCGGGCTCGCGCTGGTCCTGATGATGCTGTTCCGCCCCGCCGGCCTGCTGCCGTCGGCGCTGCGCAAGCGCGAGCTGGAGGTCAAGCGCACATGAGCCCGACGGGCCGCCCCGAGGGCGAATACCGGAGTGCGCAGCACGAAGGTAATCCAGTGCGCGCCGCCCCCGACGTCGACGCCGCCGCGCCGGCCGGAAGCCCTCATCTCGCGCTGCTCAGGGCGAATGGCGTCGGCAAGAGCTTCGGCGGCGTGCAGGCGCTTGCCGACGTCAGCTTCACCATCAACCACGGCGAGATCTACGGCCTGATCGGCCCCAACGGCGCGGGCAAGACCAGCCTGTTCAACGTGCTGACCGGCATCTACACGCCGGACCGCGGCGAGTTCATCTTCGAGGGCCTGCCGCTGACCGGCCTGAAGCCGCACGAGGTTGCCGCGCGCGGCATCGCGCGCACCTTCCAGAACATCCGGCTGTTCGGCAACCTGTCGGCGCTGGAGAACGTGATGATCGGCCGCCACGTCCGCACCCAGGCCGGCGTCTGGGGCGCGATCTTCCGCGACGCGCGGACGCGCGCCGAGGAACGGGCGATCGAGGCTCGTGCGTACGAACTGCTCGAGTACGTGGGCATCGCCAGGCGCGCCGACGACCAGGCGAGGCACCTTCCCTACGGCGACCAGCGCCGGCTCGAGATCGCGCGCGCGCTGGCCACCGAGCCGGAGCTGCTGGCGCTCGACGAGCCGGCGGCGGGCATGAACGCCACCGAAACGGCTTCGCTCAGGAGCCTGCTCGAGGGTATCCGCCACGACGGCACGACGATCCTGCTGATCGAGCACGACATGAAGCTGGTGATGAGCGTCTGCGATCGTGTGCTCGTCCTCGACTACGGCAAGAAGATCGCCGAAGGGCCGGCCGCCGAAGTGCAGCAGGACCCGGCGGTGATCGCGGCTTACCTCGGCGGCGAAGTCTCGCTGAACCTGAAGGGCGCGTGACGATGGCCGACGTCAAGCCGACCCCGCTGCTGGAGCTTGCGAAGCTCGCCGTGTCCTACGGCGGCATCCACGCAGTCAAGGGCATCGATCTCCACGTCGACCCGGGCGAGCTGGTGTGCCTGATCGGCGCGAACGGCGCCGGCAAGACGACGACGCTGAAGGGCATCTGCGGCCTGCAACCGGTGAAAAGCGGCTCGATCCGCTACGCCGGCGAGGACATCGTCGGGCGGCCGGCGTTCGAGCTGGTGCGCCGCGGCCTCGCGATGGTGCCCGAGGGTCGCGGTGTGTTCGGCGCGCTGACGATCGAGGAAAACCTGGCGATGGGCGCGTACATCCGCAGCGACCGCGGCGGGATCGCCGCCGACATCGAGCGCGTGTACCAGCTCTTTCCCCGGCTGAAGGAGCGCCGCCGCCAGACCGCCGGCACGCTTTCGGGCGGCGAGCAGCAGATGCTGGCGATGGGACGCGCGATGATGTCGCGGCCGAAGCTGCTGTTGCTCGACGAACCGTCGATGGGCCTGGCCCCGCTGATGGTGCAGAAGGTGTTCGAGACCGTCATGATGATCTCCGCCGAGGGCACGACGATCCTGCTGATCGAGCAGAACGCGAAGCTGGCGCTGGAGGTGTCGAACCGCGGGTACGTGATGGAGTCGGGCGAGATCACGCTGTCGGGGGACGCGAAGCAGCTGCTGCACGATCCGGCGGTGCGCGCGGCGTACCTCGGCGAAGCGGCCTGATGCGCGGAAGCGCAGATGTCCTTCGTCGTTGGCGCGCGGCAGTGTGCCATCCGTAGGGCGAGAGAGCGCCGCTTGCTCCGCTTCGTCGATACCCCACTCCTCAGCAGCGCAAGCGGCGCTCTCTCGCCAGCGTCGTGCCGTGCGGACGACTGCTGATGCAGGACGCGATCGAGCCCCCGCCGATGCACCTGCACGCCCGCGCGGTGCCCTGGCGGCACGCGCTGGCCTGGTACGAGGACGGCCTCGCGCTCTGGCGCCGCGCGCCCGCGGTCTGGATCGTGCTGACGGTGCTGCTGGTCGCCGTCGAGTTCTCGTTCGCGCTGCTGCCGGAGCCGTGGACGCTGATCGGCGTGGCCGTCACGCCGCTGGTGGGGGGCGGACTGGTGTACGCGGCGGCGGCGATCGACCGGGGAACGCGCCCCTCGCCGGCGCTCGCGTTCCGTGCGTTCCGCGCCAGCGCCGGTGCCGTCATCGCGGTCGTGGCCGCGAACGCACTGTCGTGGCTGCTCTCTTCGCTCGCCCTGTGGTGGCTCACCGGCGAACCGCCGCTGGGCGGCTCGCGCGCCGGCGCGGCGACCGTCGCCGAGGCGCTGGCGGCGATGGTGCTGTCGGTCCTGGCGACGCTGCCGTTCGCGTTCGTGCCGTACCACGCGCTGCTGGAGGGCGCCGGACCCGGCGCGGCGCTGCGCGCGAGCTGGCAGGCGTTCGTGCTGAACCCGCTGCCGCTGGCGGTGTTCACCGCCGCGGCGATGGTACTGCTGGCGCTCGGGATGCTGACGTTCCTGCTCGGGCTCGCGTTCGCGCTGCCGGCGATCGCGGCGGCAAGCTACCTCGCATGGAAGGACATCTTCGGCGTCGGCGCGGCGCCGCCGCTGCCCTGACGGGGGGCCGCGGCAAGGCTTCCAGCACCAGATCAGGACGTCGGACGGCGCTCGAACGTGGAGAGCGCGGTGTCGACGTCGACCGGCACCGCGTCGACGCCGTCGACGCGCGCGAGCGGCGGACCGCGGTGCGCCCAGGCCAGCGTCGCGTCGACCGCCGCGGCCGGACCCTGCACCAGCGCTTCCACGCCGCCGTCGCGGCGGTTGCGGACCCAGCCGGCGGCACCGGCGGCGCGCGCGATGGCCACCATCGACTCGCGAAAGCCGACGCCCTGGACCCTTCCTCGAATCGACAGCAGGACCGCGACCACCGCTTCGCCCGGTGCGACGGTGGCTGGACGATCGGTGCCGGCCATGTGCGGGCTCCAGGCGCCGCCCGCGGCGGTCAGGCCAGGCCCCGCCGCCGGCGCCACGCGAACAGCGCGGCGACGGTCTTGGCGTCGGTGACCTCGCCGCGGTCGTAGGCGGCGAGCAATTCCGCCTCGGTCAGCGCGACGATCTCCAGGAATTCCCCGTGGTCGAGCTTCGCGCCGACGTGCACGAGGCCCTCGGCGAGCCACAGTTCGATGCGCTCGGTCGAGTAGGAAATCACCGGGTGGATGACCCCGAGATGTGTCCAGGTCCGCGCCGTGTAGCCCGCTTCCTCGACCAGCTCGCGCCGGGCCGTGTCGAGCGGAAGTTCGCCGTGGTCGAGCTTGCCGGCGGGGAATTCGAGGAACACGCGGTCGAGCGGGTAGCGGAACTGCCGCTCGACGACGAGCCGGCCGTCGTCGTGCACCGGCAGGATCAGCACCGCACCGGGATGGGCGATGTACTCGCGCGTCGCGGTGCCCCCGTCGGGCAGCCGCACGGTGTCGCGGCGGGCGTGCAGCAGCCGGCCGTCGAACACGCGCTCGCCGTCGATGCGCGCCTCGACCAGCCGCTCGTCGCCGGGGTGTCGCTCCGACGGTGGTCGCGGATCGTCGGCGGTGGCCGCGGACATCGCGCGCCGGTCAGGGGGCGGGCGTCGCGACCGGCTCGGCCAGCCAGTCGCGCCCGATCAGGAAGTCGGTGTACAGCAGCGCCTCGGGCGTGCCAGGCTCGGGCTTCCAGTCGTAGCGCCACTTCACCAGCGGCGGCAACGACATCAGGATCGCCTCGGTGCGGCCGTTGCTCTGCAGGCCGAACAGCGTGCCGCGGTCCCAGACCAGGTTGAACTCGACGTAGCGGCCGCGACGGTAGGCCTGGAAGTCCCGCTCACGCTCGCCATACGGGTGGTCGCGCCGGCGCTCGAGGATCGGCGCGTACGCCGGCAGGAAGTGATCGCCGACGCTTCCGGTCAGCGCGAAGCAGCGGTCGAAGCCGCCCTCCGACAGGTCGTCGAAGAAGATGCCGCCGACCCCGCGCGGTTCCTTCCGGTGCCTGAGATAGAAGTAGTCGTCGCACCAGCGCTTGTACTTCGCGTGCAGCTCCGGTCCGCCGAACGGCAGCAGCGCGTCGCGGCAGCTCCGGTGGAAATTGACGGCGTCCTCGACGAACGGGTAGTAGGGCGTCAGGTCCATGCCGCCGCCGAACCACCACGCGTCATCGCCGCCCTTCGCCGCGTGCGCGACGAACATGCGCACGTTGAGGTGCACGGTCGGCGCGTACGGGTTGCGCGGATGCAGCACCAGCGACACGCCCATCGCGTCCCAGGGACGGCCGGCGAGTTCCGGCCGGTGCGCCGTCGCGGACGGCGGCAGCTTGGCGCCCTGGACGTGCGAGAAGTTGACGCCGCCGCGCTCGAGCACCGTGCCCTCCTCCAGCAGTCGCGACACGCCGCCGCCGCCTTCGGGCCGCGTCCACTCGTCGCGGCGGAACGGCTGGCCGTCGATGCGCTCGAGGTCGGCGACGATGCGCTGCTGCAGGTCGAGGAAGTAGTGGCGGACGGCGTCGACGTTCATCGTGGCGTTGGGGAGGTGGGGGCGCAAGCGGTTGGCGGGGAAGCCGGGACGACGGGCGCTGATCGGAGGGATCGCCGGGTTCGCGGCCCGGGCATCGCCGGCTCGCGGATCAGCCCCGGCGCGGGGCGAGCGCGCGGTGGCCGATGTCGCTGCGGTACTGCATGCCGTCGAAGTGGAGTTCGGCGATGGCGGCGTACGCCGCGCGCTGCGCCTGCCTGACCGAATCCCCGAGCGCGGTGACGGTCAGCACGCGGCCGCCGGTCGCGACGACGCGGTCACCGTCCAGCGCCGTGCCGGCGTGGAAGACCTTGACGTCCGGGTGCGTCTCCGGCGTCACCCGATCGAGCCCGGCGACGACATCGCCCTTGCGCGGCGCCTCGGGGTAACCGTGCGCGGCGAGCGTGACGCCCAGCGCGGCGCGGCGATCCCACTCCGCCTCGACGCGGTCCAGAGTGCCGTTCACCGCGTGCTGCAGCAGGTCGACCAGGTCGCTCTTCAGCCGCACCATGATCGGCTGCGTCTCGGGGTCGCCCAGCCGGCAGTTGAACTCGAGCACGCGCGGCGTGCCGGCGGCGTCGATCATCACGCCGGCGTAGAGGAAGCCGGTGTACGGCACGCCATCGGCCGTCATCCCCTGCACCGTCGGCAGGATGATTTCGCGCATGATCCTGGCGTGCAGCGCGGGCGTGACGACGGGCGCGGGCGAGTACGCGCCCATGCCGCCGGTGTTCGGACCGGCGTCGCCGTCGCGCAGCCGCTTGTGATCCTGGCTCGATGCCAGCGGCAGCACATGGCGGCCGTCGACCATGACGATGAAGCTCGCCTCCTCGCCTTCGAGGAAATCCTCGACGACGACCCGCGCGCCGGCGTCGCCCATGGCGTTGCCGACCAGCATGCCGTCGATCGCCGCATGCGCCTCGGCGACGGTCGCCGCGACGACGACGCCCTTGCCGGCCGCAAGCCCGTCGGCCTTGACGACGATCGGCGCGCCGCGCTCGGTCACGTAGGCGCGGGCGGCGCCGGCGTCGGTGAACGTCCGGTAGGCCGCGGTCGGGATGCCGTGCCGCGCCATGAAGGCCTTGGCGAAGTCCTTCGACGCCTCGAGCTGCGCGGCGGCCTGTGCGGGACCGAAGATCGGCAGGCCGGCGGCGCGGAAGGCGTCGACGACGCCGGCGGCCAGCGGCGCCTCGGGACCGACCACGGTGAGACCGATCCGCTCGCGCTGCGCGAAGGCGACGAGGTCGGCAATGGCGGTCGGCGCGGCGTTGGTCAGGCCGGGCTCGCGCGCGGTCCCGGCGTTTCCCGGCGCGACGAAGACCTTGGCCACGCGCGTCGACTGCGCGAGCTTCCATGCCAGCGCGTGTTCGCGCCCGCCGCCACCGATCACCAGGACATTCATCGCCCGGACTCCGTCAGAACAGCCAGCGGCCGAAGACGAAGGCCACGTTGCCGTTGCCGGTCGTGCCGGCGCTGACCTTCGGGATGTAGGTGCCCATGATCTCGAGCTTCGACAGCTTGACCGAGGCCAGCGGCAGGATCCCCGGGAACGGAATGTTGTTGTAGATGTCGGGCCGCGACCCGAGGAAGATCGTGTAGCCCAGGCCCAGAGCGTAGTCGTTCTGCTTCGGCCAGTAGGTCATCCAGTTCCAGCCGAACATCTTGGTGTACTTGTAATGCGAGTCGCGGAAGACGATTCCATACCAGCCGAAGTGGTCGCCCTGCTCGTTGGTCCGGCCCCAGCCGAACCCACCACCGTACGAGGCCTCGTTGTACCCGTCGAGCTGCTCCTGCGAGTAGGTGCCGCGGTCGTGGTACGTCAGGCCGGTGACGTAGAGGACCGGGCCGCCGTTGTGCCAGGCATCCTTGACGCCGACGCACTGGTACTCGGCCCACTTCCACATCGCGGCGCAGTCGATCCACGGCGTGTCGGCGGCGGGCTTCCCGGCCGGCGACGCCTCCGCTGCCGGCTTCCCCGTTGCAGCCGCGTCCACGGTCTGCGGGTCCGACCCCGGCTTCCCGGCCGGCGCGGCGGGGGCCTGCGCCCCGGCCGCGCCGGCGACACACGCCGTCAGCACGCACAGCATCCGCAGCAGGCGTCGCCCACGCTTCATGGTCAATCCTCGGTTCGGGCCGTCAGCGCGCGGGCGCGTCAGTGGCGAAAATGGCGGATGCCGGTGAACAGCATCGCGATGCCGCGCTCGTCGGCGGCCGCGATCACCTCGTCGTCGCGAACGCTGCCGCCCGGCTGGATCACCGCGACCGCGCCGTTGTCCGCGACCACGTCGAGCCCGTCGCGGAACGGAAAGAACGCGTCCGACGCCACCACCGATCCGGCGAGCGAAAGGCCGGCGTGCTGCGCCTTGATCGCGGCGATGCGGGTCGAGTCGACGCGGCTCATCTGGCCGGCGCCGATGCCCAGCGTGCGACCGCCGCCGCAGTAGACGATGGCGTTCGACTTCACGAACTTGGCGACGCGCCAGGCGAACATCAGGTCATCGAGCTGCGCCGCGGTCGGCGCCTTCTTCGTGACGACGCGCAGCTCGCCCGGCGCGACGTTGCGCGCGTCGCGCTCTGCACCAGCAGCCCGCCGCCGACGCGCTTGAAGTCGAGCTGCCCCGGGACGTCCCCCGCGCGCATCGTCACCTCCAGCACGCGCACGTTCTTCTTCTGCGCGATGACCGCGAGCGCATCCGCCGTGTACGAGGGTGCGATCAGCACTTCGAGGAATTGCGCCGAAACGGCCTCCAGCGCCGCTGCGTCGACGGGCCGGTTGAACGCGATGATGCCGCCGAACGCGCTGGTGGAGTCGGTGGCGAGGGCGAGCCGGTACGCCTCGAGCGGCGTCGCGGCAATCGCCACACCGCAGGGATTCGCGTGCTTGACGATGACGCAGGCGGGCGCGGCGAGGGTCTTCACGCACTCCCACGCGGCGTCGGCGTCGCCGATGTTGTTGTACGACAGCTCCTTCCCCTGCAGCTGCCGGTAGGTGGCGATGGTGCCGGCGGCCGGCCGCTCGTCGCGGTAGAACGCCGCCTGCTGGTGCGGATTCTCGCCGTAGCGCAGGTCCTGCACCTTCACGGCCTGCAGGTTGAAGCGGTCGGGAAAGGCCGCGGCCGCGCCGTCCGGGCCGCGCGCCGTCAGCCAGTTGCTGATCGCGCCGTCGTAGGCCGCCGTGTGCGAGAACGCCTTCCTCGCCAGCGCGAAGCGCGTCGCGGTCGACAGCGTGCGGCCGCTCTTCTCGAGCTCGGACACCAGCGCGGGGTAGTCGGCGGGGTCGACGACGATGCCGACGTGCTGCCAGTTCTTCGCCGCGGCGCGCACCATCGTCGGGCCGCCGATGTCGATGTTCTCGATGGCGTCGTCGAGCGTGCACCCGGGCCGCGCCACCGTTTCGCGGAACGGGTACAGGTTGACGACGACCAGGTCGATCGGCGGAATCGCGTGCTGCTCCAGCGCCGCGACGTGTGCCGGCAGGTCGCGGCGGGCGAGGATGCCGCCGTGCACCTTGGGGTGCAGCGTCTTGACGCGCCCGTCGAGCATCTCCGGAAAGCCGGTGTAGTCGCCGATCTCGGTGACGGCGAGGCCCGCGTCGGCGAGGGCCTTCGCGGTGCCGCCGGTCGACAGCAGCCGCACGCCGAGCCGGGACAGCGCGCGGGCGAACTCGACGACGCCGGTCTTGTCGGAGACGGAGATCAGCGCTTGCGCAATCGGGGCCGGCATGGGGACGGGTTTCCGTGGTTGGTGCCGGCGACTCAGCGCAGCTTGTACTTGTCGAGCTTGCTGCGCAGCGTGCCGCGATTGAGGCCGAGCATGTCGGCCGCCTGCGTCTGGTTGCCGTTGGCGCGGGCGAGCACCGACGCCAGCAGCGCCTTCTCGACGTGCCCGATCACCATGTCGTAGATGTCGTGCGGCGGCTCGCCGTCGAGCTTGCGGAAATATTCCTCGAGCGAGTTCTCGACGCTGCGACCGATCTCGTTGCTGCCGTTGAGGCGGATCTTCTTCTTCACGCGGCCAGGGCCTCCCCGCCCCGTTGCGCTTCGTTGCGCGGCACCGCGAATGCGGCGCGGGCGTCGACGACGCCCGGCGCGGCGTCCGCCGTGCGATAGACCAGACGCTCGCTCTTTCCGGCGAGGCGTCCGAAAAAGCGGCCGACGGCGGCGAGTTGCTCCGCCGCGCTCTCGGCCACGTTGATCTCGGCACGCAGCGCTTCGCCATCGGCGAGGTCGCGCACGTACCAGCCCAGATGCTTGCGTGCGGTGCGCACGCCGCTCCACTCGCCGTGGAACGCGTAGTGGTCGTGCAGATGCTCGACGATCAGCGCGTGCGCCTCGCCGACGGTCGGCGCCGGCAGCGCCTCGCCGGTCGCGAGGAAATGGGCGATCTCGCGGAACAGCCACGGCCGCCCCTGCGCGGCGCGGCCGATCATCACGCCGTCGGCGCCGGTGGCGGCCAGCACGTCGAGGGCCTGCGCCGGCGTCGCGATGTCGCCGTTGGCGAAGACGGGGATCGACACCGCCGCCTTGACTTCGCGCACGGTGTCGTACTCGACGGCGCCGACGAACGCGCAGGCCCGCGTGCGGCCGTGCACGGCGAGCGCGCGGACGCCCGCGTCCTCGGCGATGCGCGCGATGCGCACCGCGTTGCGCCGCGACGGATCGGGGCCGGTGCGGATCTTCAGCGTGACCGGCACGTCGACCGCACGGACCACGGCGGCGACGATCGCCGCCGCGAGCGCCTCGTTGGCAAGCAGCGCGGAGCCGGCGGCCACGCTGCACACCTTCTTCGCCGGGCAGCCCATGTTGATGTCGATGATCTGGGCGCCGCGGTCGACGTTGTGGCGCGCGGCATCGGCCATCAGCGCCGGGTCGGCGCCGGCGATCTGCACGGCGACGGGTCCCGGCTCGCCGGCGTGGTCGGCGCGGCGCCGCGACTTGGCGGTGTCGCGCAGCAGCGGATTCGACGCCAGCATCTCGGACACCGCGTAGCCCGCGCCCAGCCTCCGGCAAAGCTGCCGGAACGGCCGGTCGGTCACGCCCGCCATCGGCGCGACGGCGAGGTTGTTCGGCAGTTCGTAAGGTCCGATGCGCACGGAATTGGGGCGGGCTGGAACGCGAGAATGCGGCGAGGGGAGGCGGATTATACCGATTCCGCGCGCGCGGCGAATCGTTCCTGCCGGCCGGCGACACCGGCGATTAACGCAGATCAACCACGGGCCGCAATTTTCCGGGCCCGCGGGGCCCGGACGGCGTTCAGCGCAGGCCGAAAAGCATCGTGCGAGTGAACGCGCGCTTGGCCGGGGGCAGCGCGTCGAGCAGCGCGAGCCCCAGCCCGCGCGGCCAGCGCAGCAGCGGATGGTCGGCGCCGAACAGGGTCACCAGGCCATGGGTGAAGGCGATGCCGGCGCCGCGGTCGGACCGGCGCCGGGACACGTAGCGGTCGAGCATGTCCCGCTCGCCCAGCGCCTCGCGCGGCGTGGCGACGATGACCCGGGACAGCTCGTACGCATCGCGCAGGCCGACGTTGAAGCCCTGACCGGCGACCGGGTGCAGCGTCTGCGCCGCGTTGCCGATGGCGACGGTGCGGCTCGCCGCCGGGCGCGGGACGAATTCGAGCACCAGCGGGAAGCTTCGCCGGTCGGCCACGCGAACGAAGCGGCCCGCGCGCGGACCGAAATGGCCGGCGAGCCGCGCGAGAAAGGCGTCGTCGTCGAGCGCGAGCAGCTCGGCCGCCCGGCCCGGCTTGGCCGTCCAGACGAGCCCGTGATGGTCGCCCTCGGGCAGCAGCGCGACGGGGCCGTCGCCGGTGAACCGCTCGAACGCGAGGCCGGGCGGCGCGCCGTCGACCCATACCGCGGCCACCAGCGCCGACTCGCCGTAGTCGTGCCGTCGTCGCTCGAGGCCCGCCACCGCCGCGCCGGTGCCGTCGGCAACGACAGCCAGCCGCGCGAGCAGCGGGTCCGGGGCACCCTCGAGGTCGACCGCGGCGTAGGCGGGCGTGCCGCCGACGCTGCGGACGCGCGCATTCCAGCGCACGGCGATGCCGCGGCGCGCGAGCTCGGCGTCGAGCGCCCGCTGCAGCGCGAGGTAGCGGACGACGTAGCCCAGCGCGGGCAGCCCGGCCTCGGCCGCGGTGAGCCGCGCGGTACCGAAGCCGCGGGCCTGGGAAATGTCGATGTCGACGATCGGCGTCACCGCGCCGGGCTGCGCCGCGAGGGGGGTCCATACGCCTAGCCGCTCGAGCGTCAGCCGCGCGCCGTGCGAAAGCGCCAGCGACCGGTCGCCGCGCAGCGTGCCGCCCTCGGGACGCGCGTCGACGACGACGACGTCGAGGTCGGCGTCGGCGACCGCCAGCGCGAGCGTCGCGCCGACCGGCCCGGCGCCGGCGATGACGAGGTCGTGCAGCATCAGCGGCGGCAGGCCGCCTCGACGTCGGCGACGGTCTTCGGCGCCGCGGCGGTCAGGTTGTCGCAGCCCTGCGCCGTGACCAGCACGTCGTCCTCGATGCGCACGCCGATGTCCCAGAAATGCTGGGGCACGTTCTCGGCGCGGCGGATGTACGCGCCCGGCTCGACGGTGAGCACCATCCCCGGGGCGAGCCGCTGCGACGCGCCCTTGACCTGGTAGAGCCCGGCGTCGTGCACGTCCATGCCCAGCCAGTGCCCGGCCCGGTGCATGTAGAACTGCTTGTACGCGCCGGACTCCATCACCGCGTCGAGGGTGCCCTGGCAGAGGCCGAGGTCGATGAATCCCTGCGCCAGCACGCGCTCGGCGACCTTGTGGTAGTCGTGGAACTCGGCCCCCGGCTTCACCGCGTCCATGCACGCGAGCTGCGCGGCGAGCACCAGTTCGTAGACATCCTTCTGCGGCCCCGAGAACCTGCCGCTGGCAGGGAAGGTCCGGGTGATGTCCGAAGCGTAGCCCTGGAATTCGCAGCCGGCGTCGATCAGCAGCAGCTCGCCGTCCTGCAGCTGGCGGTTGTTGTCGCGATAATGGAGCACGCAGGCATTGGGACCGCCGGCGACGATCGACGGATACGCGACCGCCTGCGCGCCGTGGCGCAGGAATTCGTGCAGCAGCTCGGCCTCGACCTGGTACTCGAACCATCCGGGTCGGGTGCGCTCCATCGCGCGGCGGTGGGCGCCCGACGAAATCTGCGCCGCGCGCCGCATGAGGTCGAGCTCGTGCGCGTCCTTCACCAGGCGCATGGCATCGATGCTCTGCCGGACGTCGACGAGGGTTTCGGGCGCGGCGACCCCGGTGCGCACGCGGTCCCGCACCTCGTTGAGCGTATCCGCGATCCGCTTGTCCCACGCGGCCGTCATCCCGACCGGGGTGAACAGCGCGGGCCGGTCCGCGGCGAGGTCCGGCAGCCGCGCGGCGAGTTCGTCGATCGGGTGCGCCTCGTCGAACCCGAAGATCTCCATCGCGGCATCGGGCCCGTAGCGAAAGCCGTCCCAGATCTCGCGCTCCTCGTTCTTCTGGCGGCAGAACAGCACGTGCCGCTCGCCGCCTTCGCCCGCGATCAGCGCGACGACGGCCTCCGGCTCCGGAAAGCCGGTGAGGTAATAGAAGTAGCTGTCGAAGCGGTACGGGAAGTGCGAATCGCGGTTGCGGGCGACTTCCGGGGCGGTCGGCACCAGCGCAAGTCCGCCACCGGTGTGGCGGCGCATCTCGGCCAGCAGCGCCGTGCGGCGCTCGCGATAGATCTGGTGGTTGTGGTTCATGGGTCGTTCCGGACGGCGGGACCGGCAATTATAGGCGCTGCGGCGAACCGCGCCCGCTCGACACCGCCCGCTCGACACCGCGCGCCCGACACTGCGCGCTCGATCCCGCCCGGACCCGCGCCGCGCGCCTGCGCGCCCGCCGGGCGGGAACGTCATCGTCACGCGACGGCCATCGGTTACCATCGTCCCATGCCGGAATCCGCCGAACGCCCCGCCGAGCCGCACGGACCGGCGCTGCGCGAAGCGAAGCTCGCGCTGCGCCGCGACGTGCTCGCCGCCCGCGACGCGCTGCCGGCGGCGACCCGCGCCGCCGCGGCCGCGGCGATCGTCGGCCGGCTGGTCGCGCTGCCGTCGTTCGCGGCGGCGCGCTGCGTGCTGCTGACGCTCGCCTACCGCAGCGAGTGGGATACGCGGTCGCTGGTGCGCGCCGCGGTGGCCGCCGGCAAGGTCGTCGCGGTCCCGCGCGTCGACGTCGCGACGCGGATGCTCGAACTGCGGGCGATCGTCGATCCGGACGTCGATGCCGAGCCGGGTCACCACGGGATCCCGGAGCCGCGGAGCCGCTGTCCGCGGGTCGAGCCCGCGGCGATCGACTGGGTGCTGGTGCCCGGGGTCGCCTTCGACGCCGCCGGCCGCCGTCTGGGCTACGGCGGGGGCTATTACGACCGCCTCCTCCCGCTGGTGCCGCCCTCGTCGCCACGCATCGCCGGTGCCTTCGACCTGCAGGTCGTGCCCCAGGTGCCGGCCGCGCCGCACGACCTCGGCGTCGACGCCATCGTGACCGAGCGGCGCACGATCGCGGCGGCGCGATGACCGGGCGGGGCACCGCGGCGGTGGCGCTGGCGGTCACCCTCGCGATCCAGGTCTTCACCTCGCTGGCGGGCACGGCGACCGCCGTGCTGGCGCCGGCGATCGCTAGCGATGCGGGCGTCGCGCCGGCGCTGGTGGGGGTGTTCGTCGGCCTGGTCTACTGCGGCGCGATGGCGGCGAGCCTGATGTCGGGGCGCGCGATCGAGCGCCTCGGCCCGATCCGGGTCTCGCAGATCTGCGTGCTCCTCTGCGCCGGTGGCCTGGCGCTGGTGCCGCTGGCGACCGGAACCGCGGGCGCGGCGGCGGCGCTGGTCGTCGGGGCGCTGGTGATCGGCCTGGGGTACGGACCCATCACGCCGGCGTCCTCGCAGGTCCTCGCGCGCACCGCGCCGCCGGAACGGATGGCGCTGACCTTTTCGATCAAGCAGACCGGCGTACCCGCGGGCGCGGCGCTGGCGGGCGCCACGCTGCCGGCGCTGGCGCTGTCCTTCGGCTGGCGGCCCGCGTTGTTCGCCGTCGTCGCGATCGGCCTGGTCATCGCGCTGGCCGCCGAGCCGTCGCGCAAGGTGCTGGACACCGCGGCCCGCGACCCCGACGCGCCGCGGGCCCGGGGCGGGATCGTCGGACCGCTGCGACGGGTGCTCGCCGACCGGACGCTGCGCGAACTCGCGCTCGTCTCGTTCGGCTACGCCGCGACGCAGGTGTCGCTGACCAGCTTCCTCGTCGTCTATCTCGTCGACGGTCTCGGCCATTCGCTGGTCGCCGCCGGCCTGGCCCTGACCGTGGCGACGATCGGCGGTGTCGTCGGTCGCGTCGTGTGGGGCGCGCTGGCCGACCGGCTGGCGGCGCCTCGCGAGGTGCTCGCGGGGCTGGGCATCGCGGCCGCGCTGGCGGCGTTCACGACCGCCTCGTTCGGCGCCGACTGGCCGTGGCCACTGGTCGTCGCCGTGGGCGCCGCGTTCGGCGCGACGGCGATCGGCTGGAACGGGGTCCAGCTGGCCGAACTCGCCCGCCATGCGCCTCCCGGCCAGGCCGGCGCGATCACCGGGGGCGCCGGGGTCATCACGTTCGCCGGCGTGGTCGTGGGGCCGCCGTCGTTCGCGCTGCTGGCGTCGCTGGCCGGCAGCTACCGCGCGGGATTCGCCGCGATCGGGATCGTCTCGCTGGGATGCGGGCTTTGGCTGCTTCGATCCGGTCGAGAGCGTGCGCTCACTGACTTGTCCTGAGTACATTTTGGAAATAATTTCCACTTCATGCTAAGGTGCCGCCGCGGACGGCGAATCCGACCCCTGCCGCGACGCCGCTGCGGCGCAGCGATGCATTGGCCGAAGCCGGCGCATACAATCTGACGACAACCCGAGCGTCGCCGATCGTCGCGATGCCTTTCCAGGAGGAGTGCGCGATGGATACCCCGGTTCCCTATCCGGACGGCGACCCGCAGGAAACCCGCGAGTGGCTGGAAGCGCTCGACGCGGTCATCAAGGCCGAAGGCCACGATCGCGCGCATTTCCTGCTCGAATCGCTGATCGGCCAGGCGCGTCGCGCCGGCGCCAACCTGCCGTTCGCGGCGACCACCGACTACATCAACACGATTCCCGTCGACCAGCAGGTCAAGCTGCCCGGCGACGCGGCGATCGAGGAAAAGATCCGCAACTACGCGCGCTGGAACGCGATGGCGATGGTGCTGCGTGCGAACAAGCACACCAACGTCGGCGGCCACATCGCGAGCTACGCGTCGGCGGCGACGCTCTACGACATCGGCTTCAACCATTTCTGGCACGCGCCGTCGGACGCGCACGGCGGCGACCTGGTGTTCGTCCAGGGCCACTCGGCCCCCGGGGTCTACGCCCGGGCGCACATGCTGGGCCGGATCACCGCCGAGCAGCTCGACAACTTCCGGCAGGAGGTCGACGGCAAGGGCATATCGTCGTATCCGCACCCGTGGCTGATGCCCGATTTCTGGCAGTTCCCCACCGTGTCGATGGGCCTGGGGCCGCTGATGGCGATCTACCAGGCGCGCTTCATGAAGTACCTGCAGGACCGCTCGCTGCTGACCACCGAGGGCCGCAAGGTCTGGTGCTTCTGCGGCGACGGCGAGATGGACGAGCCCGAATCGCTGGGCGCGATCGGGATGGCCGGGCGCGAGCGCCTCGAGAACCTGATCTTCGTCATCAACTGCAACCTGCAGCGGCTCGACGGGCCGGTGCGCGGCAACGGCAAGATCATCCAGGAACTGGAGAGCGACTTCCGCGGCGCCGGCTGGAACGTGCTGAAGGTGATCTGGGGCACGCGCTGGGACTCGCTGCTGGCGCGCGACAAGTCGGGGCTGCTGCGCCGGCGGATGATGGAGGCGGTCGACGGCGAGTACCAGACCTTCAAGGCCAAGGACGGTGCGTACGTCCGCAAGCACTTCTTCGGCAAGTATCCGGAACTGCTGGAGCTCGTCGCCGACTGGTCCGACGACGACATCTGGTCGCTCAACCGCGGCGGCCTCGACCCGTACAAGGTTTACGCCGCCTACCACCAGGCGGTGAACCACAAGGGCCAGCCGACGGTCATCCTGGCCAAGACCATCAAGGGCTTCGGCATGGGCAGCGCCGGCGAGGCGCAGAACATCACCCACCAGCAGAAGAAGATGGACATCGACGCGGTCCGCCACTACCGCGACCGGTTCCAGATCCCGATCCCCGACGACCAGCTGGAGCAGGTGCCGTACATCAACTTTCCGGAGGGCTCGAAGGAGCTCGAGTACATGCGCGCCCGGCGCATGGAGCTGGGCGGCTACCTGCCGTCGCGCCGGCAGCGCGTCGAGCCTATGACGGTGCCGCCGCTGGCGACCTTCGAGCGCCTGCTGAAGAGCAGCGACGAGCGCGAGATCTCGACCACGATGGCCTTCGTGCAGATGCTGCAGATGCTGCTGCGCGACAAGGCGATCGGCAAGCACATCGTCCCGATCGTCCCCGACGAGTCGCGGACCTTCGGCATGGAAGGCATGTTCCGCCAGCTCGGCATCTGGAACCAGCTGGGCCAGCTGTACACGCCCGAGGACGCCGACCAGCTGATGTTCTACAAGGAGTCGAAGGACGGCCAGATCCTGCAGGAGGGCATCAACGAGCCCGGTGCGATGTGCGACTGGATCGCCGCGGCGACGTCGTACTCGACGCACGGCGTGCAGACGATCCCCTTCTACATCTTCTACTCGATGTTCGGTTTCCAGCGCATCGGCGACCTCGCGTGGGCGGCCGGCGACATGCGCTCGCGCGGCTTCCTGCTGGGCGGCACCGCGGGCCGGACGACGCTGAACGGCGAAGGCCTGCAGCACGAGGACGGACACTCGCAGATCCTGGCGGCGACGATCCCCAACTGCATTTCCTACGACCCGACCTTCGCCTACGAGGTGGTGACGATCATCCAGGACGGCCTGCGGCGGATGGTCGCCGAGCAGGAGGACGTCTACTACTACATCACGGTGATGAACGAGAACTATCCCCAGCCGGCGATGCCCGAGGGCTCGCAGGCGGACATCCTCAAGGGGATGTACCGGTTCCGCGACGCCGGCAAGGCGAAGAAGGGCGCGCCGCGGGTGCAGCTGCTGGGCTCGGGCACGATCTTCCGCGAGGTGATCGCCGCCGCCGACCTGCTGCGCGACGACTGGGGTGTCGACGCCGACCTGTGGAGCTGCCCGAGCTTCACCGAGCTCGCGCGCGACTGCCGCGACGTCAGTCGCTGGAACCTGCTGCACCCGACCGAGCCGCCGCGCGCGTCGCACGTCGAGACCCGCCTCGCCGGCACCGCCGGGCCCGTCATCGCCGCCACCGACTACATGCGGATGTACGCGGACAAGATTCGCGCCTGCGTGCCGCGCCGCTACGTCGTTCTCGGCACCGACGGCTTCGGGCGCTCGGACACCCGCGAGAAACTGCGCCACTTCTTCGAAGTCGACCGCCGCTGGGTGACGGTGGCTGCGCTGAAGGCGCTCGCCGACGAAGGCACGCTGCCGGCGAAGACGGTCGCCGAGGCGATCGCCAAATACGGCATCGATCCGGCGAAGCCGGCGCCGTGGACCGTCTGACGGAGCGCCGACCATGAGCACGATCGAAGTCAAGGTTCCGGACATCGGCGACTTCACCGACGTCCCCGTCATCGAGGTGCTGGTGAAGCCGGGCGACACCGTTGCCGCCGAGGATTCGCTGGTCACGCTGGAGTCGGACAAGGCCACGATGGACGTGCCCTCGCCGGCCGCCGGCACGGTGAAGGAAGTCCACGTCAAGGTCGGCGACAAGCTGAGCCAGGGCTCGCTGGTGCTGCTGCTCGAAGCCGCCGAGGGCGGCGCCGCGAAGCCGGCACCGGCCGCGCCCCCTGCCCGCGGCACCCGCGGCCGCGCCCGCCGCAGCGGCGGCGCCGGTCGCCCCCGCCGCGCCGCGACCGGCGCCGGTTCCTGCCACAGCGCCCGTGGACGCCGAGGCGCTCAAGGGCGCGCACGCGTCGCCGTCGGTGCGGAAGTTCGCCCGCGAGCTCGGCGTCGACGTGTCGAAGGTCACCGGCACCGGGCCGAAGGGCCGCATCCTGCAGGACGACGTGCAGGCCTTCGTCAAGAAGGTGATGTCCGGCCAGGGTGCGCCGGCGGCGGGCGGCGCGATCACCGGAGGCGGCGCGCTCAACCTGCTGCCCTGGCCGCAGGTCGACTTCGCCAAGTTCGGCGCCGTCGAATCGAAGCCGCTGTCGCGGATCAAGAAGCTCTCCGGCGCCAACCTCGCGCGCAACTGGGTGATGATTCCGCACGTCACGCAGTTCGACGAGGCCGACATCACCGAGCTCGAGGCGCTGCGCGTCCGCCTCAACAAGGAGAACGAGAAAGCCGGCATCAAGCTGACGATGCTCGCGTTCCTGATCAAGGCCAGCGTCTCGGCGCTGAAGAAGTTCCCCGACTTCAACGCCTCGCTGGACGGTGAGAACCTCGTCTACAAGCAGTACTTCCACATCGGCTTCGCCGCCGACACGCCCAACGGCCTGGTCGTTCCGGTGCTCAAGAACGCCGACCAGAAGGGCGTGCTGCAGATCGCGAAGGAAATGGGCGAGCTGTCGGCGAAGGCGCGCGACGGCAAGCTCGGTCCCGCCGACATGCAGGGCGGCTGCTTTTCGATCTCGTCGCTCGGCGGCATCGGCGGCACGGCGTTCACGCCGATCATCAACGCGCCCGAAGTCGCGATCCTCGGCGTGTCGAAGAGCGCGACCAAGCCGGTCTGGGACGGCAAGGCCTTCGCGCCGCGGATGATGCTGCCGCTGTCGCTGTCGTACGATCACCGCGTCATCGACGGCGCCGCCGCCGCGCGCTTCACCGCCTATCTGGCCACGCTGCTCGGCGACCTGCGCCGCGCGGTCCTGTAGGCTGGAAGGTCGAGGTCAAGGTCAAGGTCAACTCAAAGCGCGAAGGCGCGAAGACGCGAAGAGTCTATGAAAAACTTCGCGCCTTGGTGTCTTCGCGTCAGGCGTTGAACTTGACCTTCCCCCCGCAAGACGCCACCACCGCCACCCCGCACGCACCGCTAGCGAGACACTGATGAGCACAATCGAAGTCAAGGTTCCGGACATCGGCGACTTCACCGACGTCCCCGTCATCGAGGTGCTGGTGAAGCCGGGCGACACCGTCGCCGCCGAGGATTCGCTGGTCACGCTGGAGTCGGACAAGGCCACGATGGACGTGCCGTCGCCGGCCGCCGGCACGGTGAAGGAAGTCCACGTCAAGGTCGGCGACAAGCTGAGCCAGGGCTCGCTGGTGCTGCTGCTCGAAGCCGCGGCGGCGTCCTCGCCCCAGCCCGCCGCCGCTTCCGGTGCCTCCGGCACGGCGCCGTCGGCGAAGCCCGCCGCGGTCGGCTCACCCGCGCCCGCTGCCGCGACCGCCAAGCCCGCCGCGCCCGCGCCCGCCGGAACCTACACGGGCAAGGTCGACGTCGAATGCGAGATGCTGGTCCTCGGTGCCGGCCCCGGCGGCTACAGCGCGGCGTTCCGCGCGGCCGATCTCGGGATGAAGACCGTGATCGTCGAGCGTTACCCGACGCTGGGTGGTGTCTGCCTCAACGTCGGCTGCATCCCGTCCAAGGCGCTGCTGCACGTCGCGGCCGTCGTCGACGAGACGAAGCACCTGTCCGAGCACGGTGTCGCGTTCGGCGCGCCGCAGATCGACCTGGTTGCGCTGAAGGGGTGGAAGGACAAGGTGGTCGGCAAACTGACCGGCGGGCTCGCCGGCATGGCCAAGGGACGCAAGGTCGACGTGGTCCGCGGCGTCGGCCAGTTCCTCGACCCGCACCACCTCGAGGTCGAGCTGACGGAAGGCCCCGCGCAGGCGAAGACCGGCGCGAAGAAGGTGGTCAGGTTCGCCAAGGCGATCATCGCCGCCGGCTCGCAGGTGGTGCGGCTGCCGTTCATCCCCGAGGACCCGCGGGTTCTCGACTCGACCGGCGCCCTCGAACTGAAGGAAGTCCCCAAGCGGATGCTGGTGATCGGCGGGGGCATCATCGGCCTGGAGATGGGCACCGTCTACTCGACGCTCGGCGCGCGCCTCGACGTCGTCGAGATGCTCGACGGCCTGATGCCGGGGGCGGACCGCGACCTCGTCCGCGTCTGGGAGAAGGTGAACAAGCATCGCTTCGACCGCATCATGACGGGGACGCGCACGACGGCGGTCGAGGCCAGGCCCGACGCGCTCTGGGTGACGTTCGAGGGCCCCGGCGCGCCGAAGGAGCCGCAACCCTACGACGCCGTGCTGATGAGCGTGGGCCGCGCGCCGAACGGCAGGAAGATCGCCGCGGAGAAGGCCGGCGTCGCCGTCGGCGACCGCGGGTTCATCGCCGTCGACGCGCAGATGCGCACCAACGTCGCCCACATCTTCGCCATCGGCGACCTCGTCGGCCAGCCGATGCTCGCGCACAAGGCGGTGCACGAGGGCCACGTCGCGGCCGAGGCCGCGGCCGGCGAGAAGAGCTACTTCGACGCGCGCGTGATCCCGTCGGTCGCGTACACCGACCCCGAGATCGCCTGGGTCGGACTCACCGAGGACGACGCCAAGGCGAAGGGCATCGCGGTCACCAAGGGGCTGTTCCCGTGGGCCGCGTCCGGCCGTGCGATCGCCAACGGCCGCGACGAAGGGCACACCAAGCTGCTGTTCGACACGACGACGCACCGGATCGTCGGCGGCGGCATCGTCGGCACGCACGCCGGCGACCTGATCGGCGAGATCGCGCTGGCGATCGAGATGGGTGCGGACGCGGTCGACATCGGCCGCACCATCCATCCGCACCCGACGCTGGGCGAATCGGTGGGCCTCGCGGCGGAGGCGGCGGAAGGCGTGTGCACCGACCTGCCGGCGGCGCGGAAGAAGTAGCGCCGGCGGAGGGGGCCGCGGTCCGCGGGCGGCCGCGGGAACGCTACAGGTAGCCGCTTACGTACAGCGTCGGGCCGCTGAACTTGAAGTTCGCGTCGCCGCGCCAGTCGGCCTTGTTCGAATCGACGTTGAAGTCGATGTAGCGGTAGCCGATGCCGACGCCGAAACCCATCGGCAGCGTGTACTCGACCGAAGCCCCCGCGTTCCAGAAGCTGCCGCTGATGTCGTTGTAGGTCAGACCGAACCAGTCGACGCGCGCACGCGCAAGCACGTTCGCCGTGAACGCATAGTTCACGTAGGCCCCGACGGTCGGCAGCGGAAACACCTGGCTCGCCCGCACCGACCCGACGTTGTCGGCCGACAGCGTCGCCTGCAGGTCGTAGCCGTGCACGCCCAGCGCCAGTCCCGCTTCGTGGTCGGCACCCCGCAGGAACGAATAGCCGACGCCGAGCCGGTACTGGTCGACCTTGAATTCGCCGGTGACCGTGGTGTTGATCGGGAACGAAACGCCGCCCCACTCGATGGTCCTGTCGAGGCGCTTGCTGCCGTCGTTGGACAGCCGGAACCACTCGCCATCGATGAGCCAGCGGTCGCCGAGGCGGACGGATGCCTTCACCCAGGGCAATGTCTGGGTGTCGTCGAGACCGACGTCCCGAACGAAGTCGACTTCGGTGCCGGCGACGCCGTTGGCCTCGTAGCTGGCGCTGAGGTCGATCGACGGGCGGAAGGCGCCCGCCGACAGCGACAGGGACTTCTTGAAGTACGGATGGGTGTCCTGCGCCGCGACCGGGGGCGCGCTGGCCGCGGCCAGCGCGACGAGCGCGAGCGAGCTGAGTACGCGTAGGTTCACGATGTGGCTTTCAACGTTGTGGGAACGGGATCCGAGGCGAACCGGACAGCCCGTTCGGGCCGCCGCCGCATCGCATTCCCATCATTCTTCGGATTCTACGCGAGTGCGGCCACGCGCGCGGCGCGTCAGGGCGGGGCTCTCCACCGCAGTCCCGGCGGGTCGGTCATCCAGGGAGAATCCATCAGCGCCTGCCGGTGACCCAGGTCGTACAGCTCGCGCATCTTGACCGGGTCGAACAGTTCGTTCCCGACGAGGTCGACGTTTTCGGGAATCGTGACCCAGTTGAATCCGGCCTGCTCCCGCAGCGTCACGGCGTAGATGCGGAACAGGTCGCCGACCACGGCCGACTTGCTCGCCGACTCGAACGTGCGCAACGCGATGCTCCGCAGCGACCGGCGCGTCGTGTCCGGCGCCGGCAGCAGCTGCCCGTTGTGGATGATGTAGACCTCCTCGCGCGCCTGACCGCGACCGACACCGGCCCGCGCGGTCGTGAAACTGAACACGCCGCCGGTGAAGAAGACGCGCGCGCCGACCCCGCCGTCGACGTGCATCTCGTCGTAGCGGCGCCCGCCAGCCTCCACGTCGATGAACACCGGCGGGAACGCGACCGGGATCGAAGCCGAGGCCAGCATGACCTGCCGGAACAGGTCCCCGGCTCCCGGCCGGCCGCTGGCCGCGATCAGCCCCATGTTCCAGATCCAGACGCGCTGCGAGTCCAGGTCCACCGTTGCGATGTACAGCCGCCGGCCGTTGTTGTGCGCCTCCGCGATCTGGCGCAGCAGCCGGGCGTCGACCTGCTGCTCGATCATCAGCCGCAGCGGCCCGGTGTCGGCCAGCGATTCGCCGCCGAGGAGCTGCGGGACGATCGACAGCATCCGGAAGATGTTGAGCGACGACGTCGTCGTGTAGAACTCGGTCAGGGCCTCGTCGTACCCGCTGCCGAGAAACGCAAACGGCGCCATCAATGCGCCGGTCGAGACGCCGGTGACGATCTTGAACGGCGGGCGCTTGCCGGATTTGGTCCAGCCGACCAGCAACCCGGCGCCGAACGCCCCGTTCGCGCCGCCCCCGGACAGCGCGAGGTGCGCGTAGTGAACGCTTCCGTCCGGACCGACCGGGAATTCCGCCGCCGATTCCTGCTCGAAGGAGCGGGACAGATCGCGCTCCATGTACGGACTGGGGATGCCCCCCGCCGCGCGGACCTCGGGCATGTCCGGAATCGCGACCTGGCCCATCAACTCGACCGGCACCGCATTGCGCGGCAGGCTGCCGCAGCCCGCGAGGCCGATCGCGGCGCCGACGACAATGACGCGGAGGAGTCCCGGCACGGGGTCCGTGCGCCCCGATCAGCCGAGCGCCTTGGCCTTCAGGCGGGCGAACTCGTCGGCATTGATGGTGCCGGCGTCGAGCAGACGTTTCGCGTCGGCGATCTGATCCGCCGGCGATTTCCCCGCCACTTCGCGGATGTACGACTCCGCGTCCGACCGCGCCCGCTGAACCTCGGAGCGCTGCCTTGCCGCCATGCCGCGGCCGCGGGTCAGGATGTAGACGAGCGACGTCAACACCGGAACGAAGATGAGCCCGATGATCCAGAGCACCTTCGAGCCGCCCCCCAGGTCGGGATCCCGGAAGAGGTCGACGATGATCTGGAACAGGACCAGAAGGTAGGCGATGAAGATGAAGGTCGATGCGATCAGCAGTATCAGGTCCCAGAAATTGCTCAAGCGGCTTCTCCCATTGTTGTTGTTGGAGTGATCAGGATGGCGGGCGGCGCAGCCCGCAGCGCGACGACGGTCAGCGGCGCCCTCGGGCGCCGCCGATCCAGCTGCGCAGCAGCGCGAGCACGAATCCGCCCGTCAGCATGCCGAGCACGTAGATTCCGACGACCAGCAGCGACACCGGAAGCGTGATGCTCGACGAGAACAGCGAAACCGTGACGGTTTCGAGATTCTGGAACTTGAACAGCAGGACGAGCCCCGTGAAGACGACGATCAGTCCGATGTACAAAAACCTCATGGCACGACCTCCCCGGTCCCGGATGTGTCGACCGGCGGCGGCCCGGCGGCCGCCGCGATTGCGTGAAATGATACGCCAGATCCGGCCGCTCTTTCGCGCCCGGCCGGCACGGCCGCGCGGATCGCAGCGCCGACATCGGCCGCCCCGAAAGGTGGACGGCGGCATCCGGGCGCGAATATGATTGACGGGTTGCCCGATGGTCCAGGAAGGCAAGTGCGTCGCGCCAGCGCCGCGCGATGTTGGTGCGTTGCCGGCCCCGACGCCGCCCGGGCATCACCGCAAGGAGACCCAGATGAAGAACCGCGCGCTCGCAGCGCTCGTTGCCGTTGCCCTCGCCGGCTGCACCGTCGGACCGGACTACGTGCGCCCCGCCGTGGACGCGCCGACCGCCTGGCGGATCGACTACCCGAAGGCCGCCGACGTCGCGAACACGAAGTGGTGGGAGCAGTTCGGCGATCCGGTGCTGAACGACCTGATCGAGACGGCGTTGCGCGAGAATCGCGACGTGCGAATCGCCGCCGCGCGGGTCGACCAGTTCATCGGTGTCCTCGATTCGTCGCGCTCGCAGTTGTTTCCCCAGATCGGCTACGGCGGGGACGTCACCCGCGCCAAGGCCAGCCGGGTCGGCCAGCCGCCGATTCCCGCCGGGGCCGACCCGTATTTCACGCTGTACCAGGGGTCGCTCGGCGCGTCCTGGCAACTCGACCTGTTCGGCCGGGTCCGTCGCCTGAACGAGGCGGCGCAGGCGCAGGTCTACGCGAGCGAGCAGGCGCAGCGGGGGGTCGTGCTGTCGGTGGTCAGCGGAGTTGCGTCGAGCTACATCGCACTGCGCGCGCTCGACCGGCAGCTCGAGATCGCCCAGGGGACGGCGGCGAACTTCGGCGAGACGGCGCGCATCTTCGACCTGCGCTTCAAGGCCGGCATCGTGTCGCAGACGGAAGTCGTCCAGATACGCTCGCAGTACCAGCAGGCGCTGGCCGCGATTCCATCCTTCCAGCTGCAGATCGCGGCCCAGGAGAACCTGATCTCGATCCTGCTCGGACGCAATCCGGAGCCGATCCCGCGGGGGAAGACCATCGACCAGCTGGTCGCGCCGCTGATTCCGGCGGACCTGCCCTCGGCGCTGCTGCAGCGACGGCCGGACATTCTGCAGGCCGAGCAGAATCTCGTCGCCGCCAACGCCAGCATCGGCGCAGCGCGCGCGCTCTACTATCCGTCGATCTCGCTGACCGGCGCCCTCGGGACCGCCAGCACGGCGTTCGGCAACTTCCTGACCGGCCCCGCCAGCGCCTGGGCGCTCGGCGCCGGATTCGCCGGCCCGATCTTCACCTTCGGCGCCATCGAAGGTCAGGTGCGCTCGGCCGAGGCGCAGCAGCAGCAGGCGCTCTTCTTCTACCAGCAGACGATCTTCAACGCATTCCGCGAAACGAACGACGCGCTGTCGGGCACGCAGCGGAGGATCGAGGAAGTCTCGATGCAGCAACAGCGCGTGGCGGCCCTGCGGGAGTTCGCGCGGCTTTCCAACCTCAAGTTCGACAAGGGCGTGGCGGGCTACCTCGACGTGCTGATCGCCGAGAACGAACTCTTCGCCGCCGAGCTTGCCTCGGTGCGCCTGCTCGCCGACCGGTACGTCCAGGTCGTCAACGTCTACCAGGCCATGGGTGGCGGCTGGGTGGACACCGCGGGGGCGATCGCGCTGCCGCCGCAAGGCGTGGCCGCCGCGAAGGTCGCCCCGCAGTGACGGGCGAGGTCGGCGGCGACGATCAGGCGGCCGCAGCGGGCTCGGCCGGAGCGCCGGGCCGCGGGACGCCCTTGCGCGAGCCGAACCGGTGGGAGTACACCCACGTGAACTCGGCGCCGAACAGGAAGATCTGCGCCGAGTAATAGACCCAGAGCAGCACGACGACGAGCGACGCGGCCGCGCCGAAGGCCGACGAGATGCCGGTCCGGCCGATGTAGACGCCGATCAGGTACTTGCCGGCGACGAACAGCACCGACGTGAACGCCGCGCCGATCCAGACGTCCTTCCAGTCGATCCGCACGCGCGGCATGGCCTTGTAGATCATCGCGAACACCAGCGTCGACAGCACGACGCTTATCGCGAGGTCCATCGCACCCGCCAGCTCGGTCCACGTCTCGAACAGCGGATGCCACCAGCGGTTCAACGCGGCAAGGCCGGCGCTGAACGCCAGCGACACCATCAGCAGGAACCCGATCCCCAGGATCATCCCGAACGACAGCAGCCGCGCGCGCACGATGCCCCACAGGCCCGGGCTCCGGTGCCTTGCCGGCGCCCGCCAGATCCGATCGAGCGCGTCCTGCAGTTCGGCGAAGACCGACGTCGCGCCGATGAACAGCACGACCAGGCCGATGACACCCGGCAGCACGCTTTCGGCCGGCCGGCGCGCGGTCTCGAGCAGGCCATCCACCGCCAGCGCTCCCTGCGCGCCGAGCATGCCGTCGATCTGCTTGAAGATCTCGCCGCGCGCGGCCTCTTCGCCGATGACCAGTCCGGCGACCGAAATGACGATGAGCAGCAGCGGTGCGATCGAGAACATCGTGTAGAAGGCCAGCGCCGCGCCCATGCTCTGCGCGTAGTCCTTCACCCACGCGACGGCGGCGGCCTTGAGCAGATCCGCGATATCCCTGTAGTTCATGCCGAAGTTCCTGGTTGCTGCGCGGGCGCGTCCTGCCGGACGGCCGCGCCGTCGGGCGCGGCGGACACGTCGTTCCGGTATTGCGGCGCGCTCCCGGTGACGCTATCCTTGCGGGCGACGTTCGATCTTCTCCGACCGCTCCGACCACCCGACCCATCGATCGCGCTCCTGCCCGCCGCGGCGATTTTCCGGATCCGATTCTACGCGCGCACACGCGGCCGCAACCGCTTCGGGCGGTCGGGCGCAGCGGGCCCGAGGCACCCTCCCACCTTCGGCTGCTGCGGACCGATTGCTGCCTGATCGTCCGCCGCGCTGCACTCCCGGATCGAGGCAATGAGAGCCAAAGCGGTCAAGCTGATCAAGTGGGGCGCGGTCGTGCTGGGCGTCGTGCTGCTGACGGTGCTCGTCCTGCGGGCCTACGACTCGCAGCGCGGCCCCCCGCTGGAACTGTGGCACACCTACGTCCCGCACGAGCTGACGGCCGCAGAGATCGCCAAGTCCGATTGGGTCAAGTACGTCGCCGCGGAGCAGCGGATCCTCGACGAGGTGCGCGCGGAGGTGACGGACAAGCTCGATCCCGAGTCCCGCGATCCCGCCAACCGCTATTTCGCCGGCAGCCCGATCTACCCGGGCAATTTCGCGCAGGACTGGAACCGCTCGTACGTCATGGAGCCCGCCGGCGCTCCCGCCGGCGCCGTGGTCCTGCTCCACGGACTGACGGATTCGCCGTACAGCCTGCGGCACATCGCGCGGCGCTATCGCGACGACGGATACGTGGCGGTCGCGGTCCGGCTGCCCGGCCATGGCACGGTGCCGAGCGGCCTCACCGACGTCGAGTGGGAACAGTGGACCGAGGCCACCCGACTGGCGGTCCGGGAGGCGCGCCGGCGCGCGGGGCCCTCGACCCCGCTGCACGTGGTCGGCTTTTCGAACGGCGGCGCGCTGGCGATGAAGTACGCGCTCGACGCCCTCGGCGACAAGTCGCTGGCGCGGCCCGACCGCATCGTGCTGATCTCGCCGATGATCGGCATCACCAGCATGGCGCGTTTCGCCGGCATCTTCGGCTGGCCGGCGGTGTTTCCCGCCTTCGCCAAGGCCTCGTGGCTCGGCATCGTGCCCGAGTTCAATCCGTTCAAGTACAACTCGTTCCCGGTCAACGGCGCGCGCCAGTCGTCGCTGGTGGCACGGACGCTGCAGCAGCAGATCGCCCGGTATGCCGGCGAGGGCAAGCTGGCCGAGCTGGCCCCGATCCTCACCTTCCAGTCGGTGGTCGACTTCACGGTCAGCACGCGCGCGATCGTCAATGCGCTGTACGTGAACCTGCCCGCGAACGGCAGCGAACTCGTGCTGTTCGACCTCAACCGGTCGGCGCGATTCGGTCCGCTCCTGCGCCGGAGCACCGACACCGTGCTGGCCCGGCTCCTGCCCGAGGCGCCGCGGACGTTCAGGACGACGGTGATCACCAATGCCGGTCCCGGTGACCCGCAGGTCGTCGAGCGCGTCACCGAGGCGGGCGCGACCACCGAGCAGACGCGCCAGCTCGGAATGACGTACCCGCGGGACGTGTTCTCGCTGTCGCACCTGGCGCTCCCGTTTCCGATGGACGATTCGCTCTACGGGCTGGAGCCGGCGCAACCCGACGAGTACGGGGCGAACCTGGGCGCGATCGCGACGCGCGGCGAGCGCGGGACGCTGATCGTCAGCATGGATTCGCTGGTCCGGATGTCGGCGAACCCGTTCTTTCCCTACCTGATGCAACGAATCGAGGAAGGCCTCGGCAGCGGGCCCAGGCCGGCCCGCTGAACCCCGCGCGGCGCGCGCCGATCGGGCTGCGGCGGCCCCCCCCACCCGCCCGCACCGGTAGCGGACCCTTCCCCTGCAGCGCCGGACCCGCGCCCCGGGGCGCCCCCGCCTCCCCCCGCAGGGGTCGCCGCATCGCCGGAAAAGTGGCATTATTGCACCGCAGCATTTCTCCCTCGGGTTCGATGAAACGCGTTCGGTGCGGCACCGGGCGGCGGGGGCGCCGAGGGGTGGGTTCGCCCTCGTGGATGCTGCGACATTCGCCGGTGGTTGCCGGCGCAGAATCGATCGAGGAGCATCCCGTGGTCCAGCGCACTGCATCGAAACCCAAACGACGCCCGGCACGCGCAAAGTCCGCTGCCACCCGTGCGCCCACCGGCAAGGCGGCGCCGAAGGCCAGGACCGCCCGCGTCGACCTCGCGTTGCAGGGCGGAGGCGCGCACGGCGCCTTCACCTGGGGCGTCCTCGACCGCCTGCTGGAGGAGCGGTGGATCTCCTTCGACGGCATCTCCGGAACCTCCGCCGGCGCGATGAACGCGGTGGTGATGGCCGACGGGCTGACCACGGGCGGGCCCGAGGGGGCACGCGCGGCGCTCGAGGCGTTCTGGCGGCGCGTGTCGGATGCGGCGCAGTTGAGCCCGCTGCGCCGCGGGCCGCTCGAGATCCTGACCGGCACCTGGACGCTCGATTATTCGCCGGTGTTCGCCGCGCTGGACATCGCGGCGCGGGTCCTGTCGCCCTACGACACGAATCCGATGGGCACGAACCCGCTGCGGCGGATCCTGGAGGACAGCGTCGACTTCAGGCGGCTCACCACCGCGTCGATCAAGCTGTTCGTCACGGCGACCAACGTGCGGACCGGCCGCGGCCACATCTTCCGCAACGCCGACCTCACCGCCGACGTGCTGCTGGCATCCGCGTGCCTGCCGACGATGTTCCAGGCGGTCGAGATCGACGGCGAGCCCTACTGGGACGGCGGCTACTCCGGCAATCCGTCGATGGCGCCGCTGATCCGCGAATGCACGGCGTCGGACACGATCCTGGTGCAGATCAATCCGATCGAGCGCCCGGGAACGCCGCGTTCGGCACGGGAGATCCACAACCGGCTGAACGAAATCGCCTTCAATTCGGTGCTGCTGAAGGAACTGCACGCCGGCGCCCTGCTCCGCCATGTCACCGACCCCGGCACGGGTGAGGGCGCGATCTGGGCGAAGATGCGCCTGCACCGCATCGCCAGCGACGTCATGCTCGACCTCGGCTACTCCTCCAAGCTGATCGCCGAGTGGCCGTTCTTCTGCATGCTGCGCGACGAAGGCCGCAAGGCCGCCACCGCGTTTCTCGACGCGCACGGCGCGGACCTGGGCGTGCGTTCGACGCTGGACCTCGACGCCCTCACGGAAGGGGTCTAGACGCCATGGGCATCGGATTGCTCGGCATCCTGCTCGGCCTGGCCGGGCTCGTCTGGCTGTCGTTTCGCGGCTGGAGCGTGCTGGTGCTGGCGCCGGCCGCGGCCCTGGTGGCGGCGGCCGCCGCGCAGGAGCCGCTGCTCGCCAACTGGACCATCACCTTCATGGGTGCGGCGGCGGGCTTCATCCTGCAGTTCTTCCCGCTGTTCCTGCTCGGCGCCGTCTTCGGCAAGCTGATGGAGGACAGCGGTTCCGTCGCGGCGATCGCCCGGTGGATGACCGGGCGGCTCGGTCCCAAGCGCGCGGTGCTTGCCGTCGTGCTCGCGGGCACGGCCGTCACGTACGGCGGCGTCAGCCTGTTCGTCGCATTCTTCGTGCTGGTGCCGATGGGGCAGGCACTGTTCCGCGCGGCGGACATCCCCAACCGTCTGATGCCCGCGGCGATCGCGCTGGGCACGATGACGTTCACGATGTCGGCGTTGCCCGGCACGCCGGCGATCCAGAACGCCATCCCGATGCCGTTCTTCGGGACCACGCCGTTCGCCGCGCCCGGCCTGGGTCTCGTCGCGACAGCCATCATGCTGGCCTTCGGCCTGTGGTGGCTGGCGCGCGCGGAAAATGCCGCCCGGCGTGCGGGCGAGGGCTTCGGCGTCGCGCTGGCGGCACCGGAAACCGCCGCCGGCGATCCGCCGTTTCGCGAGCGGGCGACGACGGCGAGTGCGTTCGATCCGGCGGAAATCCACCGTGGCCACAAGAGCGCCGAAGCGCCGGGGGCGTTCGTCGCGGCGCTGCCGCTGATCGTCGTGGTGGCGGTCAACCTGGTCGCGTCGTTGCTGGTGCTGCCGCGCCTCGACTTGAGCTTCCTGGCCAGCGAGCGCTGGGGCGGCGCGGGAGGCGCGTCGGTCACCGGCGTATGGTCGGTGCTGCTCGCGCTGGCGATCGCCATCGTCACGCTGGTGGCGCTCAATCACCGGCGGCTGCCCGCGCTGCGCGACACCGTCGACGCCGGCGCGACCGCGTCGGTGCTGCCGGTGCTGAGCGTGGCCAGCCTGGTCGGCTTCGGCGCCGTCGTCGCGGCGATGCCGGCGTTCGCCGTCGTCCGCGACTGGGTGCTGTCGATCGGCGGCGGGCCGCTGGTCTCGCTGGCGCTGGCGACCAACATCCTCGCCGCGCTGACCGGATCGGCTTCGGGCGGGCTGACGATCGCGCTGGAGGCCCTCGGCGGCCCGTTCATGCAGATGGCCGCCGAACTCGCCATCGATCCCGCGCTGATGCACCGCGTGGCGGTGATCGGCGCCGGCACCCTCGACAGCCTGCCGCACAACGGCGCCGTCGTGACGCTGCTGGCCGTGTGCGGCACGACCCACAAGGAAAGCTACTTCGACATCGTGATGGTCGGCATCGTCAGCGCGATCCTCGGGCTCGTCGCGGTGATCGTGCTTGGAACCATGTTCGGATCGTTCTGAACCTGGGAGACGCGCGCGGCGGACCCGGACGCCGCAGGATGTCAGCAACCGTCACTTGGCGTCTCGGGCCGCCTGCCTGCGCTGGTTGCGCGCTCGCACGTGGGCGCTCACGGCGTGCCGCGGTACCGGCCTGCGCTTGGCAGGTGCCGGCGGGGTAGCTGCGCGCGGCTCCCCCGTCTTGCCCGCCCGTGGTCGCGAAGCGGTCTTGGGAGACGCCACTCCGCGGGCAAACAGACCCTGCAACTTGCGCTTGCCCGCTGCCCGCTCCTTCGCCGCGCGCTCGGCCGCATTGAGCCGTGCGAGCTTGGCGATGTAGCGCGCGAGCGTTTCGTCGAACAGCTTAACTCGCTGCGCCGCGAGCATCTGGGTCTTCGGCTGCGCGCCGTAGCGCCCTCCGCTCGCGACGCGTCCGGCCGCGCGCGTACGGCGGACGAGGTCGCGATACTTGTCGCGCAGTTTCCGCGTGCGCTGGATCTTGTTCTGGAGGCGGGCGCTTGTCCAGGCGGTCTTGTCGCTTGCGTAGCTCGCCGCGACCAGCTCGAGCTCGGAAGCGCTGCACAGTCGTCGGGCCGTAATCATCGTGTACGCCATGGTGGTGCTCCTTTGATGGAAAAATGCCGTCGTCAGCGATTCGGGAGGAGGTTGCGGCGCGCGGCCATGACACTTAGTTCGACATCGCGCCGGCGGCGAGCGCCCAGCCGAACAGCGCGGTCACCGCGAGCATCGCGACGCTCGCGGAGGGCCAGCGCCGGACCAGCGCGTCCGCACTCGCGACGGCGGCACCCACCGCGACCATGCCGCGTCGCACGGGCCCGGCGTCGGCATCGGCGCGCCCGGGCGCGAGCAGCGACCGGCGCGCGAATCCCAGCGCCAGCAGCGCACCGCCGGCGAACGTCAGCAGCGTCGACCCCAGTTCCGCGGGCGCCAGCGGATTCGAAACGAGATCGCCCGGAACGGGCCCGAGCGCGGCCAGCGCGAGCAGCAGCGAGCACACGGCGAGCGCCAGCGCCGCGAACTCGGACAAGCGCGAGACGCGCTTCACAAGTGTGACCGGCTCGCGCGCGCGGCGCAGCGCGCTGACGAGGACGAGCACGACGTAGCCCGCCGTGAAGACGGCACCACCCTGCAGCACGATCGTCCACCACCACTGGCCCGAGTCGGCGGCGGCGTAGAGCAGCAGCTTCTTCGCGAGATAGGCGCCGCTCGGCACGACGCCCATCAGCGCCAGTCCCGCCACCGCGAACGTGAGCACGGTGACGGGCATCGCACGCGCGACGCCGCCAAGGTCGGCGATGCGGTCGTGGCCGAGCGCCGCGTAGACGAGGCCGGCCGCCATGAACATGCCGGCCTTGGCGGTCGCATGCGAGATCGCCTGCAGGAGCCCGCCCGTCAGCGCCCCGCCGTGCACCAGCGCGGTCCCACTGGCGTCGAAGGCCAGCGGGAACATCAGGAACAGGTAGCCGATCTGCGCCAGCGTCGAATAGGCGACCAGCAGCTTCAGCCGCTCCTGCCGCACGGCGACGATGCTGCCGAAGACGATCGCCGCCGCGCCCATGCCCGCCAGCAGCTGCGCCGCGGACAGCGTGATCACGCCCGGCATCACGTCGAACCACAGGCGGACGACGAGGAACCAGGAGCCCTTGACCACCAGCGCGGACAGCACCGCACTCGCCGCCGCCGGTGCGCCGGCGTGCGCGGGCGGCAGCCAGATGTGCAGCGGGAAGAGTGCGGTCTTCGCGAGAAGGCCGGTGGTCATCAGTGCCGCCGCCGCGAGCGTGGCGGGGTCGGGACGGATGCGCGCCGCGAGCAGCGCGATGTCCAGCGTGCCGTAGGCGCCGTACAGCAGCACCGCCCCCAGCAGGTAGAGCACCGAGCCGAGCAACGCGAACAGCAGGTAGCGCAGCGCGGCGCGCAGCGTCTCGCCGCGGCCTTCGAGCGACACGAGCGGCACGCCGGCGAACGTCAGCAGTTCCAGCGCGACGTACAGCGTGAAGAGGTCGCCGCTGACGAACACGAGGTTGAGCGAGCCCCACACCGCCATCAGCAGCAGCCAGTAGGTGAACGGCGCGCGCGCCTCGCGTTGGCCGGACGGCGTGCCGAAATCGGCGCAGGCGTACACGCCGATGCCGAAGATCACCACGGCGACAACGAGCAGCATGACCACGGCCAGCGCGTCGGCGCGCAGCGCGACGCCCAGCGGCGGCGCCCAGCCGCCCAGCAGGTAGACCACCGGGGCGCCCAACCGCATGTAGTGATCGGCGACGGCGACCGCGATGCCGAACCCGACGGCCATCGTCAGGAACGCGACGCGCTGCGCATTGCGGCTGCCCAGCACCAGGCCCACAAGGACGCCGATGAACGGCACGAGCACGGCGAGCGCGAGCAGCAGTCCGCCGGGAGTCGTCATGTCGGAGGCGGGCATCGTCTGCGCCGGCTAGTCGAATCGAACTGGCCGTACGCACGCCGAGGTGCCGGCACGGTCGCTCATTGCGGGAGTCCCGCCGGGGCTTCCGGAGGATCCGCCTCTGGCTTCGCAGGCACGTCGGCAGAGAGGGTAACCGACCCCGTGACGTCGAACAGCCGCAGCAGCACGGCGACCGCAAGCGCCGTGGCGGAGAACGCGACGACGATGCCGGTGATCAGCAGCGCCTGCGGCACCGGGTCGCCGCCGAGGCCTGCCGCCGCGCCGCGGCGCGCGATGGCGCCCAGCAACAGGAACACGCCGCTGCCGACGACGTTGAACGCGAGGATCTTGCGCAGCGGGTGCGCATTGGCGACCATGCCGTACAGGCCGACGCCCACCAGCAGCGCCGCGCAGAGCCCGAAGAGCGTGCCGCCGCTCATTACCGGACCGGCCTTAACGGCGCGCCGGTGAGCAGCAGCGCGAGGATCAGCGCGAGCGTCGGCATCAGCGCCAGCTCGATGACGATGATGAGCGGCTTCGCGAGACCGACCGGATAGGCCAGGAACGCCCCGGCGGTCGCCGCGCCCACGAGCCCGATCGCGATGAACACCAGCGGGCCGGCCACGAGCCCGACGCGCACCCAGGTCCGGCTGATCGGCGGCGCGTCCGCGAGGCCCGCCATGATGACCAGCAGCCACATCGCGGCGACGATCGTCGCGCCCTGGAACTTGCCGCCCGGATGATCGGCGCCCACCCAGAAGACGTACATGCCGACGATGATGCCGATCGGCGGCAGCACGCGCGCGAGGTACGCGAGGATGCCGTTGGGATCGGCACGGTGGCGCAGGCCCGGACGACCGCCCCATGCGCTGTCCGGTCCGAGCGACCACACGCCGACGAGCGCGAACACCAGCACGATCGCCTCGAGCAGCGTGTCCATCGCGCGGAACGCGAGCAGCACGGCGGTGATCGGATTGCCGACGCCGGTCACCGCCATGTTGGCGACGGTCTGAGGTGCGAGTGTGGGCGCGGGCTCCGGCAGCGTCAGCACGCACAGCGCGAGCGTCGCCGTCACCGCGGCGGCACCGGCGGCCGCGACGACGCGCGTGAACGCGTGCGGCCGCTCGGCCCGCGCGGCCGCTTCGGTGCCGCGCAGGCGCGACGCCGCGCCGATCAGCAGCGCGCCGGTCAGGCCGCCGCCGATGGCGGCTTCGGTCAGCGCCACGTCGACGCCATGGAGCTGCACCCAGACCAGCGTCAGCAGCAGGCCATAGGCGATGAAGCCCACGACCGCGGCGAACGCATCGCGCGCGAACACCGCCCAGAGCGCGAGCGCGACGATCAGCGCCACGAGGCCGACGTTTAGCACGTCAGTCACGGCGCTCCTCGCGCCGCGCCGCCCGCGCGACCATCTGCGACGCGCACGCGCCGGCCAGCATCACGAGCAGCCACACGACCACGAGCTTCAGCCCCGCGACCACGCCGTCCGCCTGCGGCAGCAGGCCGAGCACCACCAGTCCCAGCCCGAGATTGTCGGCCTTGGTCAGCGCGTGCAGCCGCGTGAACGTGTCCGGAAAGCGCAGCAGGCCCAGCGTCCCGGCGAGGAAAAAAATCGCGCCAGCCACGATGGCGACGATGGACGCGACGTTCAGCAGGGTCGTCATTCGCGATCCGCCTCGCTGTCGTCGGACATGCCCGGCACCGACGCCTTCACGAACGCGATGGTCGCGAACGCCGCCAGCAGCGCGAGCGTCAGCGCCACGTCGACGATGGCGCCCACGCCGGAGGCCGCGCCCAGCAGCAGCAGCGCGGCGATGCCGCCGGTGCCGAGCAGCTGCGCCGCCATCATGCGATCGGCGTCGCCCGGTCCGTGCAGGATGCGCGCGAGCCCGAGCGCGACCATCGCCAGCACGAAGACCGATGCCCCCTGCAGGAACTCAGCCATGACGCCGCCCCGCCTCGAGCGCGCGCGCGAGCAGGGCCTCCTCCTTCCACAGCTGCTCGACGACCGGCTGCGAGGTGTCGAGGCAGTGGTACTCCAGCGCCTCCTCGTCGCCGTCGATGGGGACCGCGCCCGGCATCAGGCTGGTGATCGTGGCGAACGTGTTGCGCGCAAACCCCGGCGGGAAGTCCAGCGGGCACTTGACGAAGCCCGGGCGGACCGGCAGGCGCGGATCGAACACGCGGCGGGCAACGTCGACCCCGGCGACCACCGACTCCCACACGAAGTGCGGCACGAGCTTGAGCAGTGCGACGAAGTGCAGCTCCCCCGCCGCGGGCGGGAACAGGCGCAGGCTCGCCCAGGTCGCGCAGCCCGTCGCGAACGCGCCCATCGCGAGATCGGCGGGCTTCACGCTCTGCATGAGCACCATCCACAGCAGGAAGAACGCGCCGGCACGCGCCAGCCCTTCGCGCCGTCCCGACTCGGGTGGGCCAGCCGGCGGGGCCGCCGCGTTGGTGTTCACGGCGCGGCTCCCGCCGTCGCCGTGGCCGGAGCCATGCCGAGCACGCGCACGTCCATTTCGCCAAGGCGCTCGAAGAGGCGCGCCTGCGCGCGGATCGGCCACCAGTCGTATAGAAATATCTCGAGCGGCCGCCACAGCGCGACCCAGCCGCCGATGACGAAACTTTCCTTGATGATCCCCCCGTAGGAGGCCTTGTCGACGAAGCCCGCGACGAATTCGCCGATCACGATGGCGCCGGCGAGGAAGGCGAGGCCGATCAGCAGGCTGATGCGACCGACGCGGAAGAGCTGGCGCAGCTCGCGCCGCGTCGACTTCGCGCGTTGCATGAAATAGCCGTCGACCGCCTCCCGCAGCATGGTCTCGTGGCCGGCCGGCGCCGCCTCGCGGCCGAGGTGAACCACGAGCCGCAGCGGCTGGCCGGGGCGGGTCTCGCGCGCCCACTCCACGATGTAGGTCTCCGCGTTCGGATCGAGGTCGCGTTCGCGGAAGGGCGCCGGATCCATCGCGTTGAAGAGCTGCCGCAGTTCCCCGATTCGCAGTTCGAGCACCGCGACCCCAGCGTCGGCCGCGGCGTCGCCGGTGCGCGGCGGCGCCGCAAGATGCGTGGCGCGTTCGGTGGTCATGGAAGGAAGCGCGGCCGTCACGCCGCCCCGGACTCCGCAGCGACCGGCGGCGCCTTCTCGTTGCCGAACACCGTGACGTAGAGCACTGGCAGCAGCACCAGCGTCAACAGGGTGGCGACCAGCAGCCCGCCCATGATCGCGAACGCCATCGGACCCCAGAACACCGTCGGCGCGATGGGGATGAGCCCGAGCACGGTCGAGAACGCCGCCAGCATCATCGGACGAAAGCGTCCGGTCGCCGATGCCATGACCGCCTCGAGGACGCCGCGCCCCTCGGCGCGATCGGATTCGATCTGCACGACGAGAATCACCGCGTTCTTCGCGATCATCCCGATCAGCGCCAGGATGCCCAGGATCGCGACGAAGCCCAG
>CAWEPB010000015.1:0-8840 GCA_963810815.1 uncultured beta proteobacterium
TCAAGGCCCGGCCCGAAGCGATGGGCGCGTACTTCAAGTTCCTCAAGGGCGCCGGCACGCACCTCGACCCGAAGACGCGCAACCTGATCTCGGTGATCACCAAGGTGCACGCGCAGACGGAGAACGGGCTGCGCCAGTACCTGACGCGCGCCCTGCGCGAAGGCGCGACCGCCGACGAGGTTCTCGACGCGCTGCTGATGGCGTTTCCCGCGCTGGGGCTGGCGAAGATCGTCTGGGCGGTGGACGTGATCCTCGGCATGGACCTGCCGCAGTTCCGCCTCGACCGCGAGACCGTCGCGCCGTCGTGGCACGACGTCGCGCCGCTGACCGCGGTCAAGGCGGGCAAGACCACGTACTTCGACTGCGACGGCCGCAACCTCTTCGTGTACCGCAAGGGCACCACGATCAAGGTCTACGACAGCCGCTGCCCGCACCAGGTCACGAACATCCCGCACCTGGCGCTCGCCGGGACGACGCTGACCTGCCCGAAGCACGAGTGGGCGTTCGACATCGAGTCGGGCCGCTGCATCGCCAAGGGCGACCGCCCGCTGACCGAGTTCCCGCACAAGGTCGAGCAGAAGCGGCTGCTGGCGTTCTGGTAGCGGCCGTTCCGGCAGCGGCAAAACGCCGCACCGCCGGTTGACGCACGTCAAGCGGCCGCAGCGGCGGCGGTGCAACACTGGGCACGGGCATGCGCCGCCGCCCGGGTGGGTCGGTACGGGCATCGCGCCCGCTCGGGAGACGACCCCGCCATGAAGAACATCGTGATCCTCGGCGCCGGCACCGGCGGCGCGCTGACGGCCAACCTGCTGTCGCACCGGCTCGATCTCACGCAGTGGAAGATCACGGTGATCGACCGCGCCGACCTGCACGTCTACCAGCCGGGCCTGCTGTTCCTGCCGTTCGGCATGTACGGCTATCGCGAGCTGGCCGACGTGGTGAAGCCGATCGTCGAGCCCTTGCCGCGCGGCGTCGGGTTCATCACCTCCGAGGTCCACCTGATCGACCACGAGCAGCGCGAGATCCACACCGAGCAGGGCAACATCCCCTACGACTTCCTGGTCTGCGCGCTGGGCTGCCGCACCGCCCCCGAGGAGATCGAGGGCATGGCGCCGGCGATGGGGCGCGACGTGCACACCTTCTACACGCTGGAGGGCGCGCTGGCGATGCGCGAGGCGATCGCCGGGATGAAGGAGGGAAAGCTCGTCATCGACATCTGCGAGATGCCGATCAAGTGCCCGGTGGCGCCGCTCGAGTTCGCCTTCCTCGCCGACTGGCATTTCCGCGAGAAGGGCGTCCGCGACCGGATCGAGATCTCGCTGGTCACGCCGTACACCGGCGCGTTCACCAAGCCCAACGCCAACCGCATCCTGTCGAAGGTCGCCGACGAGAAGGGCATCCGCGTGGTGCCGAACTTCGCGACCTCCGCCGTCGACACCGGCCGGCGGCTGATCCGGACCTTCGACGGCCGCACCGTCGACTACGACCTGCTGTGCGCGATCCCGCCCAACCTCGGTCCCGCGGTGATCGACGGCTCGGGACTCGGCGACGGCGCCGGCTACGCGATCACCGACCCGCGGACGCTGAAGAGCCGCCAGGCCGAGCGCATCTACCTGCTGGGCGACAACACCAACGTCGCCACGTCGAAGGCCGGGTCGGTCGCGCACTTCGAGGCCGAGACCGTGGTCGAGAACCTGCTGCGCGAGATCGACGGCAAGCCGCCGCTGCAGACCTTCGACGGCCACGCCAACTGCTTCGTCGAGACCGGCCACCACAAGGCGATGCTGCTCGACTTCAACTACGACATCGAGCCGCTCGAGGGCTCGTTCCCGCTGCCGCTCGCGGGTCCCTTCTCGCTGCTCGAGGAGAGCCACCTCAACCACCTGGGCAAGCTCGCGTTCAAGTGGGTGTACTGGAACATGCTGCTGCCGGGTCACCTGCCCAACGTGCCGCTGCTGCCCGCGCACATGAGCTTCATGGGCAAGGACCTCAACGGCGCGCCGCAGATCCGCGTGGCGCGGGCGATGCACGTGCGCGACGTGATGACCAGCGACGTCGTGACCGTGCGCCAGGGCTCCGCGCTGCCGGCGGCCGCCGAGCTGATGGTCGCGAAGAAGGTGAGCGGACTGCCGGTGCTCGACGCCGAGGACCGGCTGGTCGGGATCCTCACCAGCGCCGACTTCATGTCGGCGATGAACCTCGAGGCCGGCGTCGTCGCCAGCGCGCTGGAGACGCTGGTGCGCAAGCGGCGGGTGCGCAAGGGCATGGGCACGATCGTCGACGACATCATGACCCGGGAGCCGATCACCATCCGCGCCGACGACACGCTGGAGCACGCGATCCGGCGGATGGACAAGAACAAGGTCAAGCGGCTCGTCGTCACCGACTCGCTGCACCACGTCCGCGGCGTCGTGTCGCGGTCCGACGTGGTGAAGCTGTTCGCGGCGAAGTAGCCGGGGCCGCGGTCAGGGCTTGACGACGAGGACCGCGCAGGCGGCGAGCCCGACGATCCGGTGGGCGTTGCCGCCGAGATGGAATCGCCCGTGGCTGCTCGGGCCGCCGCGGCCGGCGACGATGAGGTCGGCGTTCAATTCCGCGGCCAGCGCCACGATCGCCTCGGCGGCGCGGCCCGCGACGGTGCGGCCGTCGACGTCGGCGCCGAGGGCGCGGGCGGCAGCGATCGCGCCTGCCACCGCGGCATCCGCGGTGGCGCGCTCCTCCGCCGTGTCGTGGACGGCCACCGAGACCACCGTCAGCGGCAGCCCCGCCTCGACCGCCACGCGCGCCGCGGCCTGAACGACGCTCGGCGCCGCCCGGGTGGCGTCCACCGCCGCCAGCACGCGCCGCGTCCACAGGCGCGCGGCGCGCGGGACCAGCAGCGCGCTGCAGGGCGCGTGCGTCGCGACCTTGCCGACCATCTCGCCCACCATCAGATTCGCGAGGAAGCTGCGCTTGCCGCGGCGGCGGATGACGAGCAGGTCGGCGTTGCGCTCCTTCGCCTCCGCGACGATCTCGCGCCACGGCTCCTCGCCGCGCCGGACGCGGACTTCGAGGTCGACGCCGGCACGCGCGGCGTCGGCGCGCAGCGCGACGAGGCGCGCGTGGACGCCCTCTTCCACGCGCGCGACGAGTTCGGACGCAACCGACTCGTACTCGTCGTTGCTGACGATCGGCACCACACCGGCGAGCGGCACGCCGCGCTCCCGCGCGAGCTCGACGGCGACCGCCTCGGCGCCCGCGTCGAACTCCGTGTGCTCGGTCGCCAGCAGCAGATGCGTATAGGGGATCGTCATGGCCGCACCGTCAATGCGTCGGGGCCAGGATACCCGACGCCGCGAGCAGCAGCACCATGATCTCGAGTATGCAGATGCCGGCGTACACGCGGTCGCGCCGGCGCACGTAGGTGGGGACGATCGCGAGCAGGCACACGGCCGAGCATCCCGCGAGAATGACGATGCCGAGGAGCCCGGCGAACTCGCCCTTGTGCAGGTGCGCGAGCCAGCCCCAGCCGGTCGGCGAGCCGGTCCTGGCGAGATATTCGGCGAGGGGCAGTGTCCAGAGGTGCGGCAGCTGCTCGACCGTCACGTGCTCTTCGAGCCAGCCCATCACGTAGGCGACATAGCCGACGACGAGCGCCACGAAGCCGAGCTTCGACGTGATGTCGAGCAGCCGTGCGTAGAGCAGCTGCTCGACCTGCACGGGGTTGGGGGATTCGGGGGGCGGCATCGTCGCGTCCTTCAGTTCCAGATCCCGAGGCCCTTCAGCAGCGCGCGCAGGCCGGCGAACAGCAGCAGCGTCAGCACCAGTTTGCGGACGACCGACGCCTTCAGCACCGTCAGCAGCCGGGCGCCGATGCGGGCGCCGATCATCATGCCGATGACCGATGGCACGGCGATGACCATCAGCACCGCGCCTTCGATCATGTACACCCACGCGGCAGCCGAGTCGACCAGCGACAGGATGAAGCTCGACGTCCCCGCGGAGACCTTGAGCGGCGCGCCCATCAGCAGGTTCAGCACCGGCACGTTGGCCCAGCCCGCGCCCATGCCGAACATGCCGGCGAGCACGCCGATGAACGTGAACAGCACGAGCCCGGCCGGCGTGCGATGGACCTGCCAGCCGACGTCGCGTCCGGTCGCCGCGTCGTGGAACACGCCGTGGATCGCGAGCGCCTCGGACAGCCGGTCGGGCACCGCGACGTCCGGCAGCTCGGACTTGCGGGCAGTCGCCATCAGCGCGACGATGCCGAGGATCGTGACGCCCAGCGCAACCTGCACGACGGACGCCGGCAGCGCGAGGCCGATCATCGCCCCGCCGATCGAGCTGGCGGAGGCCAGCAGCGCCAGCGGCAGCGCGAGCCGCAGGTCGGCGAGACCGCCGCGCAGCAGGTTGGGCCCGGCGGCGAGCGCGCTCGCCAGCGCCACCAGCAGCCCCGCGCCGCGGACGAAATCGAGGTGGAACGGGAAGAAGCCGCTGACGATCGGCACGAACAGCACGCCCCCGCCGACGCCGGCGGGCACCGCGACGATGCCCAGCAGGAAGCAGACGACGAACAGCGCCAGCGGCCAGACCCACCACGCGACGTCCGTCGGCGCGGCGCCGGCGGCGGCGAGCGCGGGAGACGCGCCGATGGCCAGCAGAATGAACGCCGCGGCCGCCAATCCACGCGGAGTCCGGTCCCTGCCGATGCGAACGGGCGCTGATTCATCGGGGCCGTGGAGGAGCGTGGATCGGGGGTTGGAAGTCGATGACGCCGAATTCGGCACAGCCGGGCCGCACGTCGCGCCAACGCAGAGTGAATTCGGCTACCGTCGCATCATTACGCAATATCGAGGCCAACCGTCAATAGCCGCATGGCGTGGTGCGCATTACCCGGACGGCGTAGGGCGTCGGTCGCGGACCACCTCGCTTGCGCGAGCCAGACGCACCCGGATAATCCCGTGCACTCGCATTGCCATGACGCTCACGCGGTCGCCCGATGCGCAATCGGGCGCAGAGTCAAGCCGTGACCCTCCGTTCCCGACTCCACGCCGCCCGCCACCGTCGATGCAAGCCGACGCAGCGCGGCGCCGGAGCCGGAGCACGCACCGTGAAAATCTGCATCGTTTCGGACAGTCACGACCGCGCGCCGATGCTGCGCGACGCGGTCGCGCAGGCCAAGCAGGCCGGCGCCGAGGCCGTCGTTCACTGCGGCGACGTGATCGGCGCGATGACGTTGCGCCCGCTGCTCGAAGTCGGGCTGCCCGTGCACGTGATTCACGGCAACAACCTGGGCGATTCGGTCATGCTGCACAGGTTGGCGCGAGAGAGCGGCGGGCTGCTCGAGTATCACGGCGCCGACGCGCGCATCGAACTGGGCGGACGGAAGATCTTCCTGGTGCACTATCCCGACTACGGCTACGCGATGGCGTGCACAGGCGAGTGGGACCTCGTGTGCTGCGGCCATTCGCACTGCGCCGGCGATCGAGCAGGTCGCCAACGTCAAGGGCGGGAAGACCTGGCTGGCCAACCCCGGCACGGTGGCAGCGCTGGCAGCGCCCGCGACGTGGATCCTCGGCGACCTCGCGTCGATGCAGTTCGACATCCGCAAACTCCAGGCGCCTTGACCCGTGCCTGCACGAAGGATTGGAGGCGGGGCCGCGCGGCGTATCGTTCGGCGGCGTCGCACGCAATGCCGTCCGGGACCGCATTGAATCCCCGGCGTCTGACCCGACGCATGGCCCAATTGATCGAATCTATGGCGCCATAGCTTTTTTTTGTCGGCCGGCGCAGGGGCCCTCTGTAGAATTATCGACTGCAAGAAGCCCGAATGAGCTTCGCCAGAAGTACCCGCGCGCGCCCCGTTCCCGGGGCAGGGAGAAAATAGTGTTCGCCAGCAATCCGTTTGCCGAGCTCTCGGCGTCCGTTCCGCCTGCCGTCATGCAGGCCTATGTCGTCCTCATGATCGTGCTGGTCGCGGCAGGGACGCTGTTCGACGTCGTGCACAAGGGAAGTGCGAAGTATTTCTTCGAGAACTGGCGCAAGTCGAAAGGCAAGGGCGCCAAGCCGCTCGGTGGCGGCGAATTGGTGTCGATCGCAGTCAAGACCGGCGTGGTCGACGTCCTCACCTCCGGCGAATTCTGCAACCCGCGGCGGCGGATCGCCCACCTGCTGGGCATGTACGGATTCGTGATCTACGTCGTCACCACCGCCATCCTGATATTCGGCTACCCGACCACGGCGACACCCGCGCCCGGCATCCTGCCGCTGCTGTGGTGGATCGGCGGCCTGATGATCTGCGTCGGCGGATACTGGTTCTGGTTCTTCATCCGCGTCGATGTCGCCGCCGAGGGCCACTCTCCGTTTCGCCTCGTGCGCGCGGACCTGTTCATCCTCTCGCTGCTCGCGAGCACGACGCTTGGCCTGATCTGGGCTTTCCTGCAGTCGAAGGGCAGCGCCGGCGCCGGCGTGTTCTTCGGCCTGTACATCCTGGCTACGACGGTGCTGTTCGCGGGCGTGCCCTGGTCCAAGTTCGCCCACATGTTCTTCAAGCCCGCGGCGGCTTTCGAGAAAAGAGTAACCGAGGCCAATGGTACGGTCGAGAATTTGCCGACGCAGACGCGTGACGATCCCGAGCAGCAGCAAAGACACTCCATGGAGCTGTTGCGAGACGCTCCGATGAACATGGGGCTCGGCATCAAGCGAGAAGCGCCCCGCCACTATTGAATCGAGAAGCAGCCCGCAAGTTCTGCTGGACTAGCCAAGGAGCCGGAACAATGCCTACCTTCGTCTACATGACAAGGTGCGACGGATGCGGACATTGCGTCGACATCTGTCCCTCGGACATCATGCACATCGACAAGACCTATCGCCGGGCCTACAACATCGAGCCCAACATGTGCTGGGAGTGCTACTCCTGCGTCAAGGCCTGCCCGCAGCATGCGATCGACGTGCGCGGATATGCCGACTTTGCCCCGCTCGGTCACAGCGTTCGTGTCCACCGCGACGAGGAGAAAGGCACGATCGCCTGGAGGATCAAGTTCCGCAACGGTACGGAAAAGAACTTCCTGTCGCCCATCACCACCAAGCCCTGGGGGACGGCGATCCCCAAGCTCGCGGATGTTCCCGGACCCAGCAAGGAAATGCGCGACGGACATCTGTTGTACAACGAGCCGAAATATATCCGCATGGATGACGGCGGTCTGCACACGCTTGAGTCCGCTGGTCTCAAGATGAAGAAAGGCGTGTACTACTGATGGCTTACGAAACGATCGTCGAAGACGGCATCGACATTCTGGTCGTCGGTGCAGGCCTTGGCGGCACCGGTGCCGCATGGGAGGCCAGGTTCTGGGGCAAGGACAAGAAGATCGTCATTGCCGAGAAGGCCAATATCGATCGCTCCGGTGCGGTCGCCCAGGGTCTGTACGCCATCAATTGCTACATGGGCACCCGCTGGGGCGAGAACAAGCCGGAGGACCATGTCCGCTACGCCCGCATCGACCTGATGGGCATGGTGCGGGAAGACCTGCTGTTCGACATGGCCCGTCACGTCGACTCCACGGTGCATCAGTTCGAGGAGTGGGGCCTGCCCATCATGAAGGACCCGAAAACCGGGCGCTATCTGCGTGAAGGGCGATGGCAGATCATGATTCACGGCGAGTCCTACAAGCCCATCGTGGCCGAGGCCGCCAAGAAATCGGCGGACAAGGTCTTCAACCGCATCTGCGTCACCCACCTGCTGATGGACGAAAGCAAGGAGAACCGGATTGCCGGCGCCGTTGGCTTCAACGTCCGCACCGGCAACTACCACGTCTTCAAGTCCAAGACCGTGATCTGCGGCGCGGGCGGCGCCTCCAACATCTTCAAGCCGCGTTCCGTGGGCGAAGGTTCCGGCCGCACCTGGTACGCGCCCTGGTCGTCCGCGTCGGCCTATGGCCTCATGATCGACGCCGGCGCCAAGATGACGCAGATGGAAAATCGCATCGTGCTGGCGCGTTTCAAGGATGGTTACGGCCCGGTCGGCGCCTACTTCCTGCACCTGAAGACCTATACGCAAAACGGCCTGGGCGAAGAGTACGAATCCAAGTGGTTCCCCGAGCTGCAGAAAATGGTCGGCAAGGAATATCTGGATCCGGAAGCCTCGCACCTGACCCATCGGCCGATCCCGACCTGTTTGCGCAACCATGCATTGATCAGCGAAGTGAATGCCGGCCGCGGCCCCATCCACATGGTGACCATGCGCGCCTTCCAGGATCCCCATCTGGAAGAGGTCGGCTGGGAGAACTTCCTCGGCATGACCGTCGGCCAGGCGGTTCTGTGGGCCTCCACCGATGTGGATCCCAAGAACGAGAATCCCGAGCTGACCACGTCCGAGCCCTACGTCATGGGTTCCCACGCGACAGGCTCGGGTGCCTGGTGCTCGGGTCCCGAGGACGTCTCCCCGCCCGAGTATTTCTGGGGCTACAACCGCATGACGACGATCGAAGGACTGTTCGGCGCCGGTGACGCGGTCGGCGGCACGCCGCACGCCTTCTCATCCGGCTCGTTCACCGAAGGTCGTCTCGCCGCGAAGGCCGCGTGCAAGTACATCGACGACGGAAAGGCCGAAGGCATCGTCGTATCCGATGAGCAGATCAACCGCCGCAGGAACGAGATCTACAAGCCCCTGGAGCACTACAAGACCTACCGCAATGCGATCGTGGCGGGCTCCGTCAATCCGCACTACATCAATCCCAAGCAGGGCCTGGACCGTCTGCAGAAGCTGATGGACGAGTATTGCGGCGGAGTGACCGTCAACTACATGACCAACGAGAAGCTCCTGAATATCGGTCTCAAGAAGCTCGCGATCATGGAGGAAGACC
>CAWEPB010000016.1:0-22190 GCA_963810815.1 uncultured beta proteobacterium
GATGAACGTGAACAGCACGAGCCCGGCCGGCGTGCGATGGACCTGCCAGCCGACGTCGCGTCCGGTCGCCGCGTCGTGGAACACGCCGTGGATCGCGAGCGCCTCGGACAGCCGGTCGGGCACCGCGACGTCCGGCAGCTCGGACTTGCGGGCAGTCGCCATCAGCGCGACGATGCCGAGGATCGTGACGCCCAGCGCAACCTGCACGACGGACGCCGGCAGCGCGAGGCCGATCATCGCCCCGCCGATCGAGCTGGCGGAGGCCAGCAGCGCCAGCGGCAGCGCGAGCCGCAGGTCGGCGAGACCGCCGCGCAGCAGGTTGGGCCCGGCGGCGAGCGCGCTCGCCAGCGCCACCAGCAGCCCCGCGCCGCGGACGAAATCGAGGTGGAACGGGAAGAAGCCGCTGACGATCGGCACGAACAGCACGCCCCCGCCGACGCCGGCGGGTACCGCGACGATGCCCAGCAGGAAGCAGACGACGAACAGCGCCAGCGGCCAGACCCACCACGCGACGTCCGCCTGCGCGGCGCCCGCGGCGGCGGCCGGCGCGGCGACCGTGGCGAGCAGAATGAAGGCCGCGACCAACCGCGCCGCCGGGAGGCGGTCGCGGCCGATGGGTGCAGTCGCGGACTCGATCGGGGTCAATTGGGAGCGCGGTCGGGGGTTCGCAGGTGGACGGCGCCGCGCTGGCCCATCCGCGCGGCGCGCCGCGGACCGCGTCGGTTTGAATTCGGCCACCAACCCACAAATACGCAATCCGCAGGGCATCCGTCAATAGCCGCTTTGGCGTGATGCACATCACCCGGACGGCGTAGGGCGTCGGTCGCGGACCACCTTCGCTTGCGCGCGCCAGACGCACCCCCGATAATCCCAGTGCACCCCGCCATTGCCGATGACGCCCGACGCAGGTTGCGCCCGGATGCGCAATCGGGCGCAGAGTCAAGCCGTGACCCTCCCGTTCCCCGACTCCACGCCTGCCCGCCACGCCGCCGCCGCGGCGCCCTGTCGCGGCAGCGGCGTGGCGAGACCCGAGTCCCGGGCGTGAAAATCTGCATCGTTTCGGACAGCCACGACCGCGCGCCGATGCTGCGCGACGCGGTCGCGCAGGCCAAGCAAGCCGGCGCCGAGGCCGTCGTCCACTGCGGCGACGTAATCGGCGCGATGACGTTGCAGCCGCTCCGCGAACTGGGGCTGCCGCTGCACGTCATCCACGGCAACAACCTCGGCGACTCGATGATGCTGCACCGGCTCGCGCGGGATAGCGGCGGACTCGTCCAGTATCACGGCGCGGACGCGCGCATCGAACTCGGCGGGCGGAGGATCTTCCTGGTCCATTACCCCGACTACGGCTACGCGATGGCCTGTACCGGCGAGTGGGACCTGGTCTGCTGCGGCCATTCGCACTGCGCCGGCGTCGAGCAGGTCGCCAACGTCAAGGGCGGGCGGAGCTGGCTCGCCAACCCCGGCACGGTGGCGGCGCTGGGGGCTCCGGCGACGTGGATCCTCGGCGACCTCGCGTCGATGCAGTTCGACATCCGCAAACTCCAGGCGCCTTGACCCGTGCCTGCACGAAGGATTGGAGGCGGGGCCGCGCGGCGCATCGTTCGGCGGCGTCGCACGCAATGCCGTCCGGGACCGCGTTGAATCCCCGGCGTCTGACCCGACGCATGGCCCAATTGATCGAATCTATGGCGCCATAGCTTTTTTTTGTCGGCCGGCGCAGGGGCCCTCTGTAGAATTATCGACTGCAAGAAGCCCGAATGAGCTTCGCCACAAGTACCGCGCGCGCGCCCCGTTCCCGGGGCAGGGAGAAAATAGTGTTCGCCAGCAATCCGTTTGCCGAGCTCTCGGCGTCCGTTCCGCCTGCCGTCATGCAGGCCTATGTCGTCCTCATGATCGTGCTGGTCGCGGCAGGGACGCTGTTCGACGTCGTGCACAAGGGAAGTGCTGCGTATTTCTTCGAGAACTGGCGCAAGTCGAAAGGCAAGGGCGCCAAGCCGCTCGGTGGCGGCGAATTGGTGTCGATCGCAGTCAAGACCGGCGTGGTCGACGTCCTCACCTCCGGCGAATTCTGCAACCCGCGGCGCCGGATCGCCCACCTGCTGGGCATGTACGGATTCGTGATCTACGTCGTCACCACCGCCATCCTGATATTCGGCTACCCGACCACGGCGACACCCGCGCCCGGCATCCTGCCGCTGCTGTGGTGGATCGGCGGCCTGATGATCTGCGTCGGCGGATACTGGTTCTGGTTCTTCATCCGCGTCGACGTCGCCGCCGAGGGCCACTCGCCGTTTCGCCTCGTGCGCGCGGACCTGTTCATCCTCTCGCTGCTCGCGAGCACGACGCTTGGCCTGATCTGGGCTTTCCTGCAGTCGAAGGGCAGCGCCGGCGCCGGCGTGTTCTTCGGCCTGTACATCCTGGCCACGACGGTGCTGTTCGCGGGCGTGCCCTGGTCCAAGTTCGCCCACATGTTCTTCAAGCCCGCGGCGGCTTTCGAGAAAAGAGTAACCGAGGCCAATGGTACGGTCGAGAATTTGCCGACGCAGACGCGTGACGATCCCGAGCAGCAGCAAAGACACTCCATGGAACTGTTGCGAGACGCTCCGATGAACATGGGGCTCGGCATCAAGCGAGAAGCGCCCCGCCACTATTGAATCGAGAAGCAGCCCGCAAGTTCTGCTGGACTAGCCAAGGAGCCGGAACAATGCCTACCTTCGTCTATATGACAAGGTGCGACGGATGCGGACATTGCGTCGACATCTGTCCCTCGGACATCATGCACATCGACAAGACCTATCGCCGGGCCTACAACATCGAGCCCAACATGTGCTGGGAGTGCTACTCCTGCGTCAAGGCCTGCCCGCAGCATGCGATCGACGTGCGCGGATATGCCGACTTCGCCCCGCTCGGTCACAGCGTTCGTGTCCACCGCGACGAGGAGAAAGGCACGATCGCCTGGAGGATCAAGTTCCGCAACGGCACGGAAAAGAACTTCCTGTCGCCCATCACCACCAAGCCCTGGGGGACGGCGATCCCCAAGCTCGCCGATGTTCCCGGACCCAGCAAGGAAATGCGCGACGGACATCTGCTGTACAACGAGCCGAAATATATCCGCATGGATGACGGCGGTCTGCATACGCTCGAGTCCGCTGGTCTCAAGCTGAAGAAAGGCGTGTACTACTGATGGCTTACGAAACGATCGTCGAAGACGGCATCGACATTCTGGTCGTCGGTGCGGGCCTTGGCGGCACCGGTGCCGCATGGGAGGCCAGGTTCTGGGGCAAGGACAAGAAGATCGTCATTGCCGAGAAGGCCAATATCGATCGCTCCGGTGCGGTCGCCCAGGGTCTGTACGCCATCAACTGCTACATGGGCACCCGCTGGGGCGAGAACAAGCCGGAGGACCATGTCCGCTACGCCCGCATCGACCTGATGGGCATGGTGCGCGAAGACCTGCTGTTCGACATGGCCCGTCACGTCGACTCCACGGTGCATCAGTTCGAGGAGTGGGGCCTGCCCATCATGAAGGACCCGAAGACCGGGCGCTATCTGCGTGAAGGGCGATGGCAGATCATGATTCACGGCGAGTCCTACAAGCCCATCGTGGCCGAGGCCGCCAAGAAATCGGCGGACAAGGTCTTCAACCGCATCTGCGTCACCCACCTGCTGATGGACGAAAGCAAGGAGAACCGGATTGCCGGCGCCGTCGGCTTCAACGTCCGCACGGGCAACTACCACGTCTTCAAGTCCAAGACCGTGATCTGCGGCGCGGGCGGCGCCTCCAACATCTTCAAGCCGCGTTCCGTGGGCGAAGGTTCCGGCCGCACCTGGTACGCGCCCTGGTCGTCCGCGTCGGCCTATGGCCTCATGATCGACGCCGGCGCCAAGATGACGCAGATGGAAAATCGCATCGTGCTGGCGCGTTTCAAGGATGGTTACGGCCCGGTCGGCGCCTACTTCCTGCACCTGAAGACCTATACGCAAAATTGCCTGGGCGAAGAGTACGAATCCAAGTGGTTCCCTGACCTGCAGAAAATGGTCGGCAAGGAATATCTGGATCCGGAAGCGTCGCACTTGACCCATCGGCCGATCCCGACCTGTCTGCGCAACCATTGCATCATCAGTGAAGTGAATGCCGGCCGCGGCCCCATCCACATGGTGACCATGCGCGCCTTCCAGGATCCGCATCTGGAAGAGGTCGGCTGGGAGAACTTCCTCGGCATGACCGTCGGCCAGGCGGTTCTGTGGGCCTCCACCGACGTGGATCCCAAGAACGAGAATCCCGAGCTGACCACATCCGAGCCCTACGTCATGGGTTCCCACGCGACAGGCTCGGGCGCCTGGTGCTCGGGTCCCGAGGACGTCTCCCCCCCGAGTATTTCTGGGGCTACAACCGCATGACGACGATCGAAGGACTGTTCGGCGCCGGTGACGCGGTCGGCGGCACGCCGCACGCCTTCTCGTCCGGCTCGTTCACCGAAGGTCGTCTCGCCGCGAAGGCCGCGTGCAAGTACATCGACGACGGAAAGGCCGAAGGCATCGTCGTATCCGACGAGCAGATCAACCGCCGCAGGAAAGAGATCTACAAGCCCCTGGAGCACTACAAGACCTACCGCAATGCGATCGTGGCGGGCTCCGTCAATCCGCACTACATCAATCCCAAGCAGGGCCTGGACCGTCTGCAGAAGCTGATGGACGAGTATTGCGGCGGAGTGACCGTCAACTACATGACCAACGAGAAGCTCCTGAATATCGGTCTCAAGAAGCTCGCGATCATGGAGGAAGACCTCGAGAAGCTGGCCGCCGAGGATATTCACGAATTGCTGCGTGCATGGGAGTTGAAGCACCGTCATCGCGCCGCAGAGTGCGTCACGCAGCACACGCTGTTCCGCAAGGAGACCCGTTGGCCGGGTTACTACTACCGCGGCGACGCCATGAAGGTGGACGACGAAAACTGGCACGTGCTGACCGTTTCGCGTCGCGATCCGAAAACCGGCGAATACACCATGGAGAAGGCGCCTTGTTATCACCTGGTTGCAGATGACGAGTAGCAATATCGCTCCGGCAGAAGCTCGCGTTGACCGTCTGCTTGGCGGAAGCGGAACCGGCATGTTCGTCTGTCGTGCGCCCCGTGAGGCCGCTCTCTTCCGGCCGCGGATAGCCGCGCGTGAACATCATTGAATACACCGACGAGGCGATTCGGGCCATTGCCGACCCCCTGTGGCGCGACCTCGTCAGGCATTCGAACGAAGGCAAGTACGGAGAGTTCGTAAAGAACTTCTCCAGTTCCCTGGCGCTCGCCATGGATCAAGTCGTGGCAGGCCACCAGTTCGCAAACAGCGAACTGGCGAGAAGCCTGTCCGAGGACGTCGACGCGCTCGGCATCATCCGCCGGGGCGAGCATGTGACGGTTCTTTACCGGCAGCGGAGCACCAAGAAGCAAGGCGAATGGCTTGGCCGGCTTGTCCTCGGCCATGAAGGCGGAGAGGTCAGGATCTTCGGTGCATCCATCTTCTGAGCAGTTCGTTCGGATTCGACATGAGTGAAACCATCCAGGACGGCAAGTTCGTCGAACTGACCTACAAGGTGACCGACAGGAAGACGAGGCATGTCCTCACCAGGGTCGACTTCCCGCTGGGCTATGTTCACGGACACAACGAAATTCTGTCCCCTTCCGTCCACAGGGAACTGGAGGGCAGGTCCGTTGGCGACGTGATCGAAGTGCCGATCGACGGCAATCAGATCTTCGGTCCCAGAGACGAGTCGCTGGTGTTTACCGATCGACATCGAGAACGTCCCCGAGGAGTACCGGCAAGTCGGCGGCTCCATCCTCATGGAAAACGACAAGGGCCAGACCCGCAGCTTTGTCGTGACGTGGATGGACGACGAGAAACTGACCGTCGACGGCAACAATCCGCTTTGCGGCAGGGAGGTCGTCTTTACGCTCGAGATACTCACCGTGCGCGACGCAACGGATGAAGAGACGAGAGTGGGCGGGGCGATCATTGCGAGCGCGGATGTCGATCCGTCGCTCATGAGACCTGTCTAGGCAGCGGTGCTGAATGGCATCGGGCAATTTACGGCTTTGGTTACTTGCACCTGCAATCCTTCCTTCGCGTCGAGAAAGGTGACTTATGAGCGAGCAAAAACCCACCACCAAGGTTCCTGACGGCCATACGCGCTTCTTTACGACGCGTCAGATGGCGCCCAACGAAAAGGGATTTGTCGGTTACGAAACGGTCTGGAAACCGTTCCAGAAGGAAGTCGAATACAAGACGCCGAAACAGCCGTAGGGGCGATGCCGTAGCATCGATTGGCCGAATCGCGCGGGCACTCGGCGGATCGCGAGGCCGCCGGGCCGATTCTTTGCGGCCGGCCGGCTTTGTGCTTCAATGGAGAACAGTCGACTATTCTCCGGACAGAGCGATGGCGGATCGCCGCCTCCAGGTATTCCACGCGGTCGCAAAGCACCTCTCCTTCACCAAGGCGGCGGAGGCGCTGTTCATGACCCAGCCGGCGGTCACGTCCCAGATCCGCCAGCTCGAGGAGCATTTCAACACGCGCCTGTTCGATCGCGGGCACGGGCGCATTTCGCTCACTGCCGCAGGCAATCTGGCCCTGGAGTACGTCGAGCGCATTCTCGAGGTCTCGGCCGAGCTCGATAGCCGGCTGCAGGAGATGAGCGGACAGCTCGGCGGACCGCTGCTCATCGGCGCCAGCACGACGATCGCGGATTACCTGCTGCCCCGGGTGTTGGGCGCGTACAAGGCGCGCTTTCCGGCCGTCGTGCCGCGGCTGTTCGTCGCCAACTCGGAAGCGGTGCAGAATCGCGTCGCCGAGCGCAGCCTCGACCTCGGCTTCATCGAAGGCGACTCGCATCTTGCCCTGCTTGCGACGGACGTCTGCTGCGAGGACGAGTTGCTGGTCACGTGCGCGCCGTCCCATCCGCTGGCGAAGCTCAAGGCCGCGACGCCCGAGTCTCTCACGCACTACGCCAACATCAGCCGCGAGCCCGGGTCGGGCACGCGCGAGGTCGTCGATCACTACCTGCAGGAGGCGGGCGTCGCACCGGACACCCTGCAGCGCGTGATGGAACTCGGCAGCCCGGAGGCCTTGAAGGGGCTGGTTGCCACCGGGCTGGGGTTCGCCATCATGTCGCGCGCGACCGTCGTCAACGAGATCCGCCTCGGGCAGCTGGTGCAGGTTCCGCTCGCGCCGCGGCTGATCCGCCGGATGTCGGTCATCTATCCCAAGGAGCGGATCCATTCGCAACTGGTGAGCAGCTTCGTCCAGTTCGCGAAGCAGAATCTCTGCGCCGCGCCGCTCGCGGAGGTCAGGAAGGCACGCGGCTCCAGGCGCGCGGCGGGAACCATTTGTTCCCGGAGCGGTTGAGCCGCGATCCTGGTGCGCCGACCGGTCACCCCGGCGAATGGCCGGCCGGCTTCGCTGCGGCGTTCTTCCGCGCATCGATGTCCGCGTAGTGCTCGCGCAGGATCGCGACCACCTCGGGCCGGCTGAATTCGGGCGGCACGTCGGCGCCCTCCGAAAGCGACTTGCGCAGCTGCGTGCCGGACACCTGCAGCCGATCGGCGTCGTCGTGCGGGCAGGTGCGCCCGGACGCCATGCCGCCGCACTTGTAGCACCAGAACGCCACGTCGATCTTGAGCGGCCGCGTCTGCAGCGTGCCCTTCGGGATCTGGTCGAAGATGTGGTGCGCGTCGAACGGCCCGTAGTAGCTGCCGACGCCGGCGTGGTCGCGGCCGACGATCTGGTGCGAGCAGCCGTAGTTCTGGCGGAACAGCGCGTGCAGCAGCGCCTCGCGCGGCCCGGCATAGCGCATGTCCAGCGGATAGCCCGCCTGGACCACGGTCCCGCCGACGAAGTACCGCTCCGCGAGCACGGAGATCGCGCGCGTGCGCACGGCGGCCGGGATGTCGCCCGGCTTGAGCGCGCCCAGCAGCGAATGCACGAGCAGGCCGTCGCAGACCTCGATCGCGATCTTGGCCAGGTATTCGTGCGAGCGGTGCATCGGGTTGCGCGTCTGGAACGCGGCGATCGTCTTCCAGCCGAGCGAGGTGAACAGCGCGCGGGTCTCGGCCGGCGTCATGAACAGCGCACCGTACTGCTCGGCGAATCCGCCGGTCGACAGCACCTTGATCGGGCCCGCGAGGTTCACGTCGGGCTGCCCGAGCACCATCTTCACGCCAGGGTGCTCGGGGTCGGTCGTGCGGAAGATCGTCGCGCACTCGTGCGCCTTGTTGATCGCGTACTTCTCCGTCACCAGCATCGTCGCCAGCGGCTGCCCGTCGTCGGGATCGACGAGCGCGATCTCGTGCCCGGTGCGGATCGAGTCGACGAACTCCTGGCCGGCCGACAGCGTGATCGGGATCGGCCAGAACAGCCCGCTCGCCGTCTTCATGCCGTCGCAGACGCCCTGCCAGTCGGCGTGCGTCATGAAGCCCTCGAGCGGCGTGAAGCCGCCGATGCCGAGCATGACGATGTCGCCCTTTTCGCGCGAACTGACGGTGAGCCGGGGCAGCGTCGCGGCGCGGCGCCGTTCCGCTTCCAGCGCGGCGCCGGTTAGAAGGAGCGGCCGCAGATCGCGGCCGCCGTGCGGGTCAACCAGGGCCATGACGGCGTTCTCCTCGCAGGCGGCAGGCGGTGCGGGAGCCGGCGCGGCGGCCGGTACCTCGCGTCCTCCTGCCGATTGGACCTAACTCGATAACCATAGAAGCTCGGGACGGGAAAATACCTGATCCGCGGCAAGCCTAGGCGACGGCCTGGTAGTAGAGGTTCTGCGGATGATTGGCCTGCGCGAAGAAGAACCAGCGCTCGGCAAGCAGCCCCAGGTACTGGACGACGAACGCCGCCGCCAGCACGCCCGCCGGCCCCCCCGACCCGCCCCAGGCGAGCAGCGCCAGCGGGACCGCGAACACGGCGAGCAGGAACACCCACTTGACCGACCGCAGCACGGCGCCGGACCGGCCGTGGAAGAATTCCTTGGTGTTGTACGAACCGCCCATGAACCCCATCGACTTCTGGGCGATGCGCGGGTGCTTGATGCCGATCGCCGTCTGCAGCGTCGACTTCGGCTTCAGCCGGCTGTTGCGGATCAGCGACGCGATGCGGCTCACCGCGCCGAGCAGCGTGATGACGAACGCCCAGCCGGCCAGGAACCGCGTCAGCTCCGGCGCGACGCCGGACGCGAACGCCGCCGCCAGCGTGAAGCCGGAGGCGCCGCCCAGCAGCGTGTAGTTGACCACCGTCAGCGGGCTCGCCCATTCGCGGAGGAACGGCAGGCAGGCGTAGATCATCGCCGTGCAGAGGAACAGCGCGAAGGCGAGCACGGTGCCGACGACGCCGAGCGCGACGGTCGTGTCGATCGCGAGCCCCGACGGCAGCGTCGCCAGCACCGGCTTCCAGCCGGCCAGGTGCGCGACGCCGAACAGGAACACGGTCCCCATCAGCGCGGGCAGCACGATCACCTCGCGCGACAGCCACGACGTGCGCCACCTCGTCGCAGTCCGCCACGCGCGCTCCGGCCGTCCCAGGTGGAAGAACGAGGCGACCAGCCCGCCGACGAGGAACAGCAGCGCGACCAGGCTGCCGTACGCGTAGAACGCGTGGCCGGAGGGCGGCGGCAGCAGGCCGGCGAGCGCGTAGAGCTGCACGGTGAACAGCGCCAGGAACAGGCCCTGCCCGACGCCGATCAGCGTGGTGAGGAGAAGTACCGAGAAATCGGGCCGCATCGTCGTTCCGCGTCTACCAGGACATCACGTCGTCGAGCGACGGCTCCGACTTGGCCGGCTTCGGCAGCAGGCCGTCGACCTTGAGCGGGTTGTCCGCCCGGGCGAGCTCGTCCTCGTGGATGTGCATCGGCGTCTTGCGGCGCGGCAGGTAGTGGTTCGCCGGGTGCGTTCCCCACTCCGGCATCAGCGGGTAGCCGGCGTTGTCGCGAATCGCCTGCGACACCACCGAATCGGGGTCGTGGATGTCGCCGAACAGCCGCGCCGACGTCGGGCACGCCATCACGCACGCGGGCTTGCGCTCGGACTCGGGCCGCGTCTGGTCGTAGATCCGGTCGACGCACAGCGTGCACTTGGTCATCACCTTGCGCTTGGGATCGACCTCGCGCGCCCCGTACGGGCAGGCCCACGAGCAGTACTTGCACCCGATGCACTTGTCGTAATCGACGAGCACGATGCCGTCCGCTTCGCGCTTGTAGCTGGCGCCGGTCGGGCACACCGGCACGCACGGCGGATCCTCGCAGTGCAGGCAGGACTTGGGGAAGTGAACGGTCTGCGTGTTCGGGTACTCGCCCACTTCGAACGTCTGCACGCGGTTGAAGAACGCCCCGGTCGGATCCTTCCCGTACGGCTCGAGATCGGCGAGCGGCCCCGCCGAGCCGGAGGTGTTCCACTCCTTGCAGCTCGTCACGCAGGCGTGGCAGCCGACGCAGACGTTGAGGTCGATGACCAACGCGAGCTGGGTCACCGCAGGCACTCCCGGTCGCACAGCCGGCTCATTTGCGCACCCCGCGGCCCGCGAAGAACGCCTGCCAGCGCGGCGTTGCGGCGGCGGTTCCGGGCGCGGCCGGGACCGTCGCGAACTGCGGCCACGTGGTCTCGGGCTCGCCGGGTTCGGCCGGATAGATCCGGACCCGGACGTCGTACCACGCCGCCTGCCCGGTGACGGGGTCGGAGTTCGAGATCTTCGCCCCGGCGCCGCCGGGCAATTCCTCGGAAATCAGGTGGTTGAGCAGGAATCCGCGCTGGGACTCGTTGGCGTCCGGCGAGAGGCGCCAGGCGCCCGGCGCCTTGCCGATGGCGTTCCAGGTCCAGACGGTGCCGGGCTCGACGGCCTCCGAGTAGCTGCACAGGCAGCGCACCTTGCCCCATTGCGACTCGACCCACATCCACCCGCCATCCTCGATCCCCGCCGCGCGCGCGACCGCCGGGTTGACGAACAGGTGGTTGTGGGCGTGGATCTGCCGCAGCCACGCGTTCTGCGAATCCCACGAGTGGTACATCGCCATCGGCCGCTGGGTCACCGCGTTGAGCGGGTACTTGGCGAGTTCCGATTGCTGCGCCTCCAGCGGCTCGTAGTAGAACGGCAGCGGGTCGAAGTAGGTCTCGATCCGCTTCCTCAGGTGTTCCGGCGGCTTGCGCGACATCCCCTTGCCCTGCGCGGCGAGCCGGAACTTCTGCAGCACCTCGGAATAGAGGTGGATCAGGATCGGCTCGGCGTAGCGCTGGATCCGGTTTCGCTGCGACCACTCGAGGTAGCCCTTGTTCCAGTTGCGCATGTACTGGTACGAGGGCGGCAGCTTGTGCTGGTAGACGCAGTTGTTCTGCGCGTACATCTCCCACTGCCGCGGGTTCGGCTCGCCGCGCATGAACTTCTCGCCGCCCTTGCCGCGCCAGCCGGCGAGAAAGCCGATGCCGGAGCCCGGTTCCGTCTCGTAGTTGACGACGAAATCCGGGTAGTCGCGGTACTTGCGCGTGCCGTCGGGCCGGACGAACGCCGGCAGCTTGAGCCGGCCCGCAAGCTCGATCAGCACCTCCTGGAACGGCTTGCACTCGCCGGTCGGCGGCACGACGGGGATGCGCACCGAATCGACGGGGCCGTCGAACTCGGAGATCGGCCGGTCGAGCATCGACATCACGTCGTGCCGCTCGAGATACGTCGTGTCGGGCAGCACGAGGTCGGCGAACGCCGTCATCTCGGACTGGAATGCATCGCAGACGACGAGGAACGGGATCTTGTACTCGCCGGCGTCCTTCCCGTCCGCGTGCTTGTCGTTCAGCATGCGCCGGACCTCGGACGTGTTCATCGTCGAGTTCCACGCCATGTTGGCCATGAAGATCATCAGCGTGTCGATCGGGTACGGATCCCCGCGCCACGCGTTGGTGATCACGTTGTGCATCATCCCGTGCACGGCCAGCGGGTACTCCCACGAGAACGCCTTGTCGATCCGCACGGGCGTGCCGTCGTCGTTGACGAACAGGTCGTCCGGCTCGGCCGGCCAGCCCAGCGCCAGTCCGTCGAGCGGGTGGTCGGGCTTGACGGCGAGCGGGGTGTTCGGCGTCTTGGCACACGGCGGGATCGGGCGCGGGAACGGCGCCTTGTGGCGGAAGCCGCCCGGCCGGTCGATCGTGCCGAGCAGCGTCATCAGGATCGCCAGCGCGCGGATCGTGTGGAAGCCGTTCGAGTGCGCCGCGAGGCCGCGCATGGCGTGGAAGGCGACCGGATTGCCGGTGACGGTGTCGTGCTCCTTGCCCCAGATGTCGGTCCACGCGATCGGCAGCTCGATCTTCTGGTCGCGGGCCGTGATGCCCATCTCGTGGGCGAGCCGCCGGATCGCCTCGGCCGGTATGCCGGTGATGCCCGCCGCCCACTCCGGCGTGTAGTCGTCGACGCGATCCTTGAGCAGCTGGAACGAGGGCTTCACCACCGTGCCGTCGGACAGGTGGAACTCGCCCAGCAGGAACGGATCGGTGCCCTCCGAATGCGTGACCACCGGCCGGTTCGTCGCGCGGTCCCACCACAGCTTGTTCTGCGGGTCGAAGCAGCCCTCCTCCTTCGGCACCTCGGTGCGGACGAACATGCCGAACTCGTCGTTCGCCTCGTCCACGTTGACGAGCTGGCCGGCGTTCGTGCAGCGGACCAGGAACTCGCGGTCGTAGAGGCCGAGGGCGATCAGCTCGTGGATCAGCGCGAGCAGCAGCGCGCCGTCGGTCCCCGGCTTGATCGGCAGCCATTCGTCGGCGATGGCCGAATAGCCGGTGCGGATCGGGTTGATCGAGATGAAGCGCCCGCCGTCGCGCTTGAACTTCGAGATCGCGATCTTCAGCGGGTTCGAGTGATGGTCCTCGGCGGTGCCGATCATCACGAACAGCTTGGCCCGCTCGAGGTCGGGGCCGCCGAACTCCCAGAACGAGCCGCCGATGGTGTAGATCATGCCGGCAGCCATGTTGACCGAGCAGAAGCCACCGTGGGCGGCGTAGTTCGGCGTGCCGAACTGCCGGGCGAAGAGGCCCGTCAGCGCCTGCATCTGGTCGCGGCCGGTGAACAGCGCGAAGCGCTTGGGATCGGTCGCGCGGATCGTGCGCAGGCGCTTCTCGAGCAGCGAGAACGCCTCCTCCCACGTGGTCTCGACGAAGTCCCCCGCCCCGCGTTCGGCACCGGGCCGGCGCACCAGCGGCCTGGTCAGCCGCGCCGGCGAGTACTGCTTCATGATCCCGGACGAACCCTTGGCGCAGATCACGCCGGCGTTGAGCGGGTGATCGGGATTGCCGTCGATGTACCGGACCACGCCGTCGCGCAGGTGCACGCGGATGCCGCATCGGCACGCGCACATGTAGCACGTGGTCATGCGCATCTCGGTGTTGGCGCCGGGAGCGGGCGCAGCGAGCGGATCGTGGACGACGGAGGGGGGCATCGGGTTGGTCTTGTGGTGCCGGCGGGCCGGCCGTTTCCCCGCCCGTCCGGGCACGAGGCCGGGGCCGATCGCGCCGGGAGTCAGGATTTCGTTTATCACAAGAACCGTGGCCACCTGTCTATAACCGCGATGGGGAGACAGGAATACCCCGGATGGGTGATGAATGCGACGGCGTCGCGTCGGTCACGACTGGTCAAGCGTTCCGGCGCCGTCGGTTGCACCGGGGTGGCGCAGGCTCCATAATTAGTCCATAAGGGAGTATTGGACCGGGCGGCGGACAGCTTTGCCGACCGGCCGTAAGCACGCCCCTGCCGGAGGAAGTCCCTTGATCCCGCTGTCCGTCGGTTGCCTGCGCAACGACGCCCCCCCGACCGCCGACCCGACGGCCCCGCCGCGCCTCGCCAGCAGCAACGGGGAGCGGGTGGATGCGGATGGTCGCCTGGACGCCGAACTCGCGTCGGTGCTGCAGCCGATGCTGGAGGCGATCGTGCGCCTGGCCGAGGCCGACGCGGGGACGATCAAGGTCATCGGCCGGAGCGGGGCTTTCTTCGATCCGGCCGTCACCGTCGGGCTCGCGCGGAGCCACGGCGTGCTCCAGTCGTGGTGCACGACCTGCGCCGAATCGCGCAACGCGGACAGCCAGTGCGTCCGCAGCGACCTCTGCGGCCACGACGACCGGATCCCCGCCGACGCGCTGGGCCCCGTCTGCAAGCACCTGGTCGCGGTGCCCCTGCGCCACCGGGACCGCCCGGTGGGCGCGCTCAACCTCATGTTCGCCGCCGAATGCGCGCTGCCGCCGGCCATGACGCCGCTGCTGCGTGCCGCCGGCGACCTGATCGGGATGACGCTCGACAACGCCCGCCTGTCGTGCGAGAACCTGCGCATCCGCCTGACCAGCGAGCGCCAGATGCTCGCCAACGAAGTCCACGACTCGCTGGCGCAGGGCCTCACCTACATGCGGATGCGGATGACCCTGTTGCGCGACGCGATCCACGACAACGACGAGCTGCGCGCGCGCAAGTACTGCAGCGACGTCGACGACACGCTGGGCAATTCCCAGCGCCGGCTGCGCGAGCTGATCACCTACTTCCGCAGCCAGATGGATCCGCAGGGTCTGGTGCACGCGCTGCGCGAGATCAGCGAGCGCTTCCTCGACCGCACCGGCATCGCCCTGTCGTTCGACAACCAGGTCCTCAACCTCTGCCTGCCGCCCGAACGCGAGATCGAGGTCTTCCACATCGTCCAGGAGGCGCTCGCCAACGTCGCGCGCCATGCCCACGCGACCAGCGCCGCGCTGTCGCTGGGCTACACGCAGGACGGCTACCGGCTGGTCGTCGAGGACGACGGCGTCGGCTTCGCCGCCGCCTCGGGCGAGCCGGGCCACGGCGATTCCGGGCACTACGGGATCGCGATCATGCGCGAGCGCGCACACCGCCTCGGCGGGACCATCACCCTGGGGCGGGCCGGCGGGACCGGCACCCGGCTCGAACTCACGTTTCCCGTGCATCCGCCGACGGACGAGACTCCACAATGACAACGAATGATCCCATCCGGGTCGTCCTGATCGACGATCACGCGCTGTGCCGCCGGGGCCTGTCCGAGCTGCTCGAAGCGCGCGCCGGCATCAAGGTCGCCGGCCACACCGGCAACGCCGACGAGGCGGTGCGCCTGCTGCGCGACGAGCGGCCCGACCTCGCGATCATGGACCTGCGCATGGTGCCGGTCGACGGCCACCACCTGCTGACCCGGTTCCGCGCCGAGGGCATCGAAACCCCGGTCGTGGTGCTGACGATGAGCGATTCGCAGGAAGACCTGGGGCGGGCCTTCCGCGCCGGCGTGCGCGGCTACCTGCTGAAGGACATGGATCCCGACGACGTCATCGACGCCATCCGCCGCACGGCGCGCGGCGAGGTGGTCGTCGCGCCGGTGATGGCGCTGAAGCTGGTCGACCTGCTGCTGCCGGCGCAGCCGGGCACCACGCGCGCGGACTACATGAAGTCGCTGACCGAGCGCGAGCGCGAAATCCTGCAGCACCTGTCCAACGGCAAGAGCAACAAGGCGATCGCGCTGGCGCTGGGCATCAGCCACGACACGGTGAAGCTGCACGTCCGCCACATCCTGTCGAAGCTCGGCCTGCGGTCGCGCGTCGAGGCCGCGGTGTTCGCAGTCGAGCACCGGGCCGCGGCGACGTCTGGCTAGGACGCGACGGCGCCCGGATCCACGGGCAGCTGGTCCACCGACAGCGGGTCCGCGGGGAGCCGCCCGGCTTCGCCCGGGCGATACCAGTTCAGCCGCTCGCGCAGCCGCACGACGTCGCCGATGATGATCAGCGTCGGCGGCATCAGCATCGCGTCGGCAACCTGGCTCGCCAGCGTGCGCAGCGTGCCGGTGACGACCCGCTGGTCCCGCGTCGTCCCCTGCTGGACGACCGCCGCCGGCGTATCGGCCGACAGGCCGTGCGCGACCAGCCCCGCGCACAGCACCGGCAGGCCGAGCAGCCCCATGTAGACGACCACCGTCTGCCGGGGCCGCGCCAGCGCCGGCCAGTCGAGGTCCATGCTGCCGTCCTTCAGGTGACCGGTCACGAACAGGCAGGCCTGCGCGCAGTCGCGATGCGTCAGCGGAATGCCGGCGTACGACGCCACCCCCAGCGCGGCGGTGATGCCGGGCACGACCTCGAACCGCACGCCCTCGGCCGCCAGCGTGTCGATCTCCTCGCCGCCGCGGCCGAAGATGAACGGGTCGCCGCCCTTCAGTCGCAGCACCCGCAGGCCCTCGTTCGCCAGCCGGACCAGCAGCCCGTTGATCGCCTCCTGCGGCATCGTGTGCTTTTCGCGTTCCTTGCCGACGTAGATGCGGCGGGTCGACGCGGGCAGCAGGTCGAGCACGTCCTTCGACACCAGGTGGTCGTAGAGCGCGACGTCCGCGCTCTGCATCAGCCGGTACGCGCGGAGCGTCAGCAGCTCCGGGTCGCCGGGACCGGCGCCGACGAGGAAGACCTCCCCGCGCGCGGCGGGTCCGGAAACATCGTGTGGATTCGTAGCCATGGGTTTCGTCCTCGCACGAAAATGCACCGTTCAGGCCGCGCCGCAGCCGCAGCCGCCGCTCGCCCGCAACCCCCGGGCGCGGTCGTCGGCCCGGGGGCCGGCCCGGCGGCAGCCGGCGGCGCGACGTCGTTGGGGTTGACGAAGATGAAGCGGAAGTCGCCGGGCTCGTACTCGACGTAATCGATGGTCATGCCGTCGAGGAGGGCGGTTTCGCGCGGCGACACGACCAGCGCGATGCCCTCCGAGGTCACGACCAGATCGTCGTTGCGCGCCTCGTCGAAGCCCATCGCGTAATGGAGCGAGCCGTCGGTGTCGCGGCGCGCCGCGATCCGCAGCCCCAGCTCGTCGGAATCGGACTGCGTGGCGGCGATCCGGATCTGCTGCGCCGCACCGGGGGTGACGGTGATCATCGGGACTCTCCTTCGGGGCCGGGGTGGCCGGAGCCGGGCGATGCGGGTCGCGCGCCGGCCATGTCAGTGCTCGCCCTTGGTGCGCAGCAGTCCGGCCAGCCGGTTGCCCTGCTTCTGCGGACCGCCGCGCGGGAACATCTCGTGCAGGTGGTGGTTCGAGCCGCGCTCCGGTCCCCAGGCGTCGGTGAAGTGCGGGATCATCACCCGCACCTGCGCCTGGACGCCGTGCTCAAAATAGTAGTTGCGCAGGAAGCGGATGACCTCCCAGTGCGCCGGCGTGAGCGCCAGCCCTTCCTGGCGCGCCAGTTCGCGGGCGAATGCCTCCGACCACTGCTCGCGATCGACCAGGTAGCCCTCGCTGTCGGTTTCGATGCGCTTGCCGTCGACCTCGACGCAGTGCACCGGTTGATGGGTTGCGGATCATCCTGGATTCCCCTGCGCCGTCACAGCACCATCGCTTCCCGGCCGCGCGAAGGCGACAGGTAGACGATGTTGTCCTGGCGCCGCAGGCGGTAGTCGGCGTGCCGGACGAAGTCGACGAAGCGCGCGGCCCACGCGTTGCCGCCGGCGCTGCGCAGGTGCGCATAGGACGCCAGCACGTTCTGCACGACGATGCCGTCGCGGCGCCCGTCGACGCCGTGGCCGCGCTTGACGGTGTACGCGTAGTGCAGGTCGGCGGGCAGGTTCTCGAGGCTCGAATAGTGGAACTCGTGCGCGCGCACCGCGGCGCCGCCGGTCCCGGTTGCCATCGCCATTGCCGCTGCCGTCGCCGTTCCGGCCTCCGGCTTCGCCTTCGCCGCCGGCCACGGGAAGTCCGCGGACTCCTCGAGGTTGACGTAACCGCGGCCGACGGGCCGCTCGTGCATCACGACGTCACCGGGAATCGCGCCGACCATCTTGTACGACTGCCCCTTGTACGTCAGCGTGCGGGCGAGGTACATCAGGCCGCCGCACTCGGCGTAGACAGGCAGGCCGGTGTCGATCGCGGCGCGGATCCGCGTGCGCAGCGCGGCGTTCGCCTCGAGCTCCGCGGCGAAGAGCTCGGGAAAGCCGCCGCCGATGAACAGCCCGTCGACGCTGGGCAGCTGGGTGTCGCTGAGGGCGTCGACGCCGACCAGCGTCGCGCCGGCGGCGCGCAGCGCGTCGAGGTCGTCGGCATAGTAGAAGCCGAACGCGCGATCCTGCAGCACGCCGATGCGCAGGTCCGGCGCGGCGGCCGGTGGATACGGGTCGGCGACGGCGTCGCCGGGGATGGCCAGCGGCGGCACGTCGGCCGCGACGCGCAACAGCTCGTCGAGGTCGACCTGCGCCCCGACGATGGCGCCGATCGCGGCGACGCGCTGCTCGGCGCCGTCGGCTTCGTTGCTGGGCGTGAGCCCCAGGTGACGCTCGGCGATCTCGAGCCGCGGGTCGCCATGCACGGCGCCCAGCACGCGCATGTCCGTGTAATGCTCGACCACCATCCGCAGCTTGGCCTCGTGCCGGCTGCCGCCCAGGTTGTTCAGGATCACGCCGGCGAACTTCACGTCGCGGTCGAACGCCTGGTAGCCGAGGATCAGCGGCGCGACGCCGCGGGTCATCCCGCGCGCGTCGATGACCAGCACGACCGGCAGCCCGAGCGCCTTCGCCAGCGCCGCGTTGCTGTTGCTGCCGTCGAGCGCCAGGCCGTCGTAGAGGCCCTTGTTGCCCTCGACGACGCAGACGTCGGCCGCGGCGGCGTGCCGCCGGAACGCGCCGCGATACTCGGCCGCGTCCGACAGGTAGGGATCGAGGTTCCGGCAACGCCGGCCCGTCGCCGTCGTCAGCCACATCGGGTCGATGTAGTCCGGCCCCTTCTTGAACGCCTGGACCGCGAGCCCGCGGTCGCGGAAGGCGCGGCACAGGCCGATGGCGATGGTCGTCTTGCCCGACGACTTGTGCGTCGCGGAGACCAGCAGGCGACGTGGGTTGAGCGCGGCCGCCATCAGTCGTTTCCGGCTGGCGCGGTGCGGGCGGCGTAGGCCTCGTCCTCGGGCGCGAACGGCAGCACGCGCAGGCCGACGACGGTGATCAGCATCGCGATGCCGACCCCGCCCAGCCCCAGCAGCAATTCGGGCAGCCGCGGGGCATAGTGGGCGATCTGTCCGTCGCCGAAGCTGCTGCTCGCCTGGTAGCCCGGGAAGATCTCGAGCGGCCACGACTGCCCGCCGATGATGAACACGTACAGCAGCGCGAACGCGCCCGCGATCGTCAGCAGCGATGCCGCGAGCACCGACGCCGGCCCCCCCAGCCGCGGATGGAACACGAGGACCAGCGGCGCCACGCTGCCGACGACGACGTAGCCCCACCAGAACAGCGCCGGATAGACGCCGCCGGTGACCAGGATGAACTGGGTGAAGGGCATCTGGCGCGCGAAGTAGGCGTTGGTCAGGTGATAGACGAGGGTCAGGTAGAGGACCGCGGCGATGAACAGCCCCAGCAGGTTGCGCATCCGCCGCAGCACGTCGGCCGGGACGCTGCAGCCCTTCCACGCGCAGATCGCGGACTCGACGACGAGGAAGACGGCGAGGCCCCAGGCGAACGACATCACGATGAACAGCGGCGGCAGCAGCGCGCTGCCGTAGGCCTGCCGCGCGACGAGGAAGGCGAAGATCGCCCCGGTGCCGGTGGTGAGCACGAGGCGCCAGACGAAGGCGGCGAGCCCGACCCGGCCGGAGTGGACCTTCATCCGCCGCTCCATCAGCGTCCACAGGTAGACGGCGACGATCGAGAACATGCCGGAATAGAGGAACACGTTCCAGGCGAACACCGACGTGAAGTTGTAGTGCGTCGCAGCGACGATCATGCGCTCCGGCCGGCCGAGGTCGAGCATCAGCACGGCGAGGCCGCCCGCGAGCAGCGCGAGGCACAGCAGGCCGGACAGCGGCGCCCGCAGCTTGTACGGGGCCTGGCCGAACACCGACCCGATCGACGCCACGTTGAGCGCGCCGGAGGCGGCGACGATCAGGAATATCGCGAACACGTGCGGGAGACCCCAGACGATCCGGTTGTTCATCCCCGTGACGATGTGCCCGTTCTCCTCCATGTAGTGCGCCGCCGCGAGTCCGGCCAGCACGACCAGCCCGAGCAGCGCCGCCAGCACCCAGAAGCGGCGCGATTCCCGTGGCGTGAGGTCGGCGGCGGCCATGGCGCGTCAGAGCCCCTGGTAGCGCACGCCCGGGCCGAGCCGCAGGTCGGGCCGCAGCGCCGTGGTGGCGAGGGTGGCGATCCGCTGCGCGATCTCGCTCGCCGGATCGTTGAGGTTGCCGAACAGGATCGCCTTGTGGCCCGTCGCGGCGCAGGCCTCGACGCACGCCGGGATCTGGTCGCGGTCGATGCGATGGACGCACAGCGTGCACGATTCCACGCAACCCTTGCCGCGCGGCACCTCGGGCTTCTGGCCGGTGACCGGCTCGTGGACGAACGAGCGGGCCTGGTACGGGCAGGCCATCATGCAGTAGCGGCAGCCGATGCAGGTGTGGCGGTCGACCAGGACGATGCCGTCGGCGCGCTTGAACGACGCGCCGGTCGGGCAGACGTCGACGCAGGGGGGCTCGGCGCAGTGCTGGCACATCACCGGCGCCGTCTTCGCCGGGCCGCCGCGCAGGTCCTTCAGCTCGACCTTGCGGATCCACTGCGCCGACGTCGACGTCTTCGCGCCGGCGAGTCCGTTCTCCCTGTCGCACGCGACGACGCAGGCGTCGCAGTCCGACGCGCAGCGGTTGACGTCGACCAGCATGCCCCAGCGCACCGTCTTCGCCGCCGGCTCGGCGGGCGCGCGGCCCTGCGCGAGCTCGAACAGCGTGATGCCGGGCGCGAGCGTGACGCCGGCGAGCGCCGCGCCCCAGCCCAGCACCTGCCGCCGGCCGCGATCGACTTCGCTCATCGCGGTGCCTCCGTCGGCGCCACGGCGTTGGCGGCGAGGCCGCCCGCCCGCCGGTCGGTGTGGCATTCGAAGCAGTCGAGCTTGACCGCGGCGTACCGGTGGCAGCCTTCGCAGAACGCGTCGCTGCTGCCGGTGACCCGGCCCGTCTCCCGGCCGGCGTGGCAGGCGACGCAGTTGGCGAGGCTGTGCTGCGTCGTGCGAACGCCCTCGTGCACGGTGCGGTCGCGGTGGTGCTTCAGCAGCTCCATGTGATTGCGCCGCATGAACTGCGTGTCCTCGACGCACTGGCCCGGCGCGCTGATCGCGACCGCCGGCATCGGCACCCGCGAGGCAGCACCGTCGGCCGCGGTCGCCGGGGTCGCGGCGACCGCCGCGAAGGCGAACGCCAGCGCGAGCCGCGCGATGCGCGCACGGAACCCGCCGCCGGGCCTGGCAGTCGAGCTGCCGGCCGTGGTGCCGCCTGGAGTGCCTGCCGAGGTGCCGCGCTTCGCCATGCCGCTATTCGCCGAGCCCCATCTGGATGTAGCCGGTCGGGCAGACGTCCTTGCAGATGTGGCAGCCGATGCACCTGTCGTAGTCGGTGTACACGTAGCGCCCGGTCGTCGCGTCCTTCTTCGGCACCTTGGCCACCGCGAGCTGCGGGCAGTACACGACGCAGTTGTCGCACTCGAAGCACTGGCCGCAGCTCATGCAGCGCTTGGCCTCGGCCACGGCCTCGGCTTCGGACAGCGGCTCGAGCCGCTCGTCGAAGTTGCCGAGCGCCGTTTCGCGCGTCAGCGTGATGACGTTGCGCTTGAGGCGCGGCGTGAACCCGAAGTGGCCGAGGAACAGCTCCTCGTGCGGGATCACGTAGCGGTCGGAGCGGTTGTCGTAGTTGTGGATGCCGACGTTGGTGCTGTCGGTGCCGTGGATCGGCTCGTGCGTTTCGCTGAACGTGAGGCCCTTCTCGATCATCTTGCGCTGCAGGTCGAACGCGTGGACGTCGATCTTCGGCCGCTTGCCCTGCTCCTCGCCGCGGAGGAAGCGGTCGATGCCGTCGGCGGCGATCGCGCCGTGACCGATGGCCGTCGTGAGCAGGTGCGGGCGCAGCACGTCGCCGCCGGCGAACGTCCCCGGCTTGCCCGGGACCTGGTAGTTCTTGTCGGCGGCGACCGTGCCGCGGCCGCTGTCGAACTCCTCGAGGCCGGTGAAGTCGACGGCCTGTCCGATCGCCGACACGATGAGGTCGGCCGGGATGTCTTCCTCGGTGCCCTCGATCATCTTGACTCGGCTTGGGGCCGCGACTTCGCCTCGCAGCGGGCGACGCGCGGCGCGATCCCCGACCGTTCGCGTCCTTGACCACCGCACACCGGCGCGCGGCCGCCGCGGATGGCGATACCTTCGGC